>NZ_JBSRXT010000001.1:6615000-9004519 GCF_054055915.1 Bradyrhizobium sp. USDA 4516 | reverse complement strand
TGGATCGAGTGCAGCATAATCAGTGGGCAACGGAAAACGGATCGAGCGCCAATGCCGCCCTGATCGTTCGGTCGCCGGGGACCGCATCTCGGATGGAGAACACCGTCCAAAGCAGTTCGCTGATAGTGCCGCGATGCCGGTCAGGACAGCGTAACTCGACGCGATCACGCCGCCATGCGCCTGCGCGGTATCGGACCAGCTTCGCGCGCAGCACAATCGCTGCCTGACGATCCGTCATGCCGGTGCAGAAGCGATGCGCAGCGGTTCGCAGCAGGTGGTCGCGGATGGCTCTGGCAAGAACATCGGCGGGAGGACGGCGACCGCGACCGTCAATAGGCATCAGACGATGATCGAGCGGCCGCGTCATGGCAGAAACCTGCCGCCGGGTGCGAGCTGCCGCAGGACGCGCGTGCAGGCGGCTTCGATCTCGCTCAAGGTCAGCGTCGCATGGCATCCCGAGCAGAACGCGCTGGTCACGACGATGTCGGGCGCGCCGACCGGCACCGACAGCAGGAACGCGCCGACGCGCGTCTCACCGCCATGGAAGGGCGTCTTGCAGGCGATGCAGATCGGTCGGCGGCTCGCGATGTTGCCGTACCAGTTCTGCACCGCGTGATGAAGGATCGGGTGACTATCGAGCGGCGTGTCGGCGCTGACCAAGTTCGTGGTCAGGTCGCTGTGCCGGATCGATTTTACGGAAGCCCGGCGGGCGTGCCTGTTCATGCGATGCTTCCCTGATGCGAATGATAAGCGACCGCCTCTGCACGCCACAGCGCGGCCCGCTGGTGCGCGTTCGCGTTGGCCGGTGTCGAGCCCGGCCAGCTCCGGCCAACGCATGGACGCGCAGGGTATGTTGGCGCATCAGGCGGAGACATCCCGCTCCAGTTGTTCGAGGTCGTACGCAACACGGAGCGCGACCATGTTCAGCGCCTTCAGCGTGGCGAGGCATATCTCGCCATTGGTCAGGCCGTCGTTGTAGGTCGGGCATTCTCTGAAAATCTGGCCCCTGCCGCTGCTCAGGTCGGCCTTGCGATCAAGCAGCACCATGAGCTGGTCTGCGATGAACTGCGCTGTGATATCGCTTCGGGCCTGATCAAGAATTTTCGTCATTGTAACGTCCTCCTTTGCTTTCTGCCGACATCCGGTCGGCGCGGGTCTTTGATGCCGCTCGTCGCGCGGGCGTAGGGCGTCGTCATGGCTCAGTGAATTCTCCCCTCGCGATGCAGCGTCAGCTCCTGTGCGATCACGCGAAGCAGCTTGAGCTGCCGGATCGAGCAGGTGCCCAGAAACTCGTCCAGCCTGCGTTCCGGCTCCGCGACCGGCCCGATCTCGCCGCGCCCCTGCAGCACAAACAGCATCGCCGCGATCAGCCTGACCTCCGGCACTCGCTCACGCAGCTCCACGATCATGACCTCACGTCGTCTCTGATTTCTGCTCTGCGTCATGCGCTCTCGCTCCTCTCGGTTGTCATTGCCGGTACGCTGCTTGGCGGCCCAAGCCCTCCGCAATGTTGATTGCGTTTTCGATGCACGCGACTGGATCATCCTCGTTAGCAGCGACATCGATCAAATCGAACACGCGCTCGGTAGCGCTGTCCGGATCGAGCGCGCGCTCGGCATCGTGGAACCTCGCGACCAGCGCCTCGCACCCTGCGCCGAGCACTTTGCGGCTATGATCGAGCACGGCGGTGCGCTCGGCATCGGCGTCAGCGTGCGAGCCGTTCGGGGGCCGACCTACTGAGGGTGCGGGGTTGTCGCGATTGGGAGGTTGTCGAGGCAGTGAAGATGTTGATCGTGGCGCGATGTCCGGCTCGCTCCAAGCGCCGTCAGGCGCGCTTGGTTGAGATGCGAGCGGCTCGGGAACTGCGCTGCTGCCGTCCGCGCACTCACTATCAGCACGGGTGGTGTTAGAACTATCCCCACGGGCAGTGTTGGCCCCGCGCTGTGGCGCGGCCACCGGGATTATATCCTCTGGGATTACTTCTACTGGTAAGTCATCCCGGTGGGCCGGGTATTTGGATGGGCCAAAATCGGGATTTGCGGGCTGCTCAAACCGGGATTTGCGGCTGCGTTTGACAGGCGCGCTAAATCCCGGCCCACCGGGTTTTTCGTCCAGCTTAAATCCCGGTCCATCGGGTATTAAAACGTCCGGTATGGCGGGCCGGTAAATCGCGGTGCGCTTGCCTCTCCCGCGCTTGCCTCGCTTGACCTTGACGAGCAGCCCAACGGCGACGCCGACCTCCAATAGTCCTTCGACGGTTGACTTGGCCATGTCGATGTCTGACGCGAGATTTGCGGCGCTGCGCCATGTGAGCCCGCTTTCTTTGTTGAGCCATTGCGTTGCCATCCTCACCGCAAGGTGCAGGAATGATCTCGGGACCATCTCAGCGACGATAGCGGCATCGATGCACGCAAACCATGTGACCTTGTCGGTTGCGCCCTTGATGGTGCCCCACTGCTCAACGGGGACTTCAAGGTCGGGGCGGTAGTTTGTGCGGTCTTGCGGGCGGGTTTTCGATGGCATACAAGGCGGCATCCTTTCGGTGCAGAACGAGGGATTGATCGGTCCTCTGGTTTGTCGGCCGCCTAATCCAACATCAGAGGCTTGAGGTTTGAACGCGGCGAGCTTCGGCGGCTCGCCGCGTTTTCATGTGTAGATCAGGAGATCGCTTCCAATTTGGCTCAATCGAGCGCGTCCTGCCATTTGACGATCTCGTCCTCGTACCAGAACACCCGCTTGGCCGAGGCATGATGCGGCGGCGGGAATTTATCCCCCTTGATCTTCCGCCAGAGCGTAGCGCGCGAGAACGGCACGATCTCCAGCACCTTCTCCTCGCTCAGCATGCGACGCGGGCGCGCGCTGCGCGGTGCAGCATCTTCCGCTTCGAACGCAAGCAGCTTTGCTTCGGTCGCCATGTCCGTGTTTGCCATGGCCGTCACTCCCCGATGCCAGAAGGGGCAGCGGCCTCGCGTTTCTTGGGCGGTCGTCCCCGGCGCGGCAGCGTCGTCGGCACGGGCCGCGTCCGTGCAGCGAGCATGCGCTGACGTGCCGCGCGACATTCCTGCCCGACCCAACGGGCTACGTTGCCGCCCACATTGACCGGCGGCGGATAGAGACCGCTGGCGATGCCGCGATACAGCGTCGAGAGGTGGATCGGCTTCTTCGTGCCGCCGAAAAACTTCTGGACGGTCTGCCGATCCCAAAGCTCAAGATCGTCGGGGTCGGTCGTTACGGAGGTGTTTGGAATTTTGTCGGCGGGATGATCGTCTGTCATCATCAGGTCGCTCCATATCTCGGGCGACTTCTCCCCATAAGCACATTTTAATTCCAGTAAACCCCTAAAAAAAGTTGGAGCCGAAAATCTGCATCGAGCGTCAACTTTGTTGACGCTAATGAGGAGGCCCGGCCAGCTTCACGCTGACCGGGCCGTACTTATCGAGGTTGACGTTTATCAGGCCGCGAGCCGCAGCTTCGGATTGACGGTTGCGGGCCTGCCGATGATCCGCCGCAATTCCGCCGCGACGCCGTCAAGCACCGCGCGCTTTTCCTTCATCCGCTTGCTGTGATTGTAGACCTTGCCGGTGACGGTCGGCACGATGGTGTCGCCCTTCTTGCTGGCCGCATGATCGAGGCATCGCGCGATCCACGCATCGTCAAAGCCGAGGTCGCCAGCCAAGGTCGCCGCCGTCCGCCTCAAATCGTGTGCTGTGAATGGCTTCAATCCCAGAAGTCCGCACAGTCCCGGCGTCTTTCTCTTGTTCGGGTTCTTCTCATGCTTGGTGCCGCGCAACGCTGTTCCCATCGCTAAGCGGTGGATCGGCTGGCCCGGATAGACCGGGCTTTCAAAAACAAACTGCTGATCATCGTCGGCCAGCGCCTCGCGGATGATCTCGACCGCCAGATCGGACAGCGGCTGCTGGATCATCCGCCGCTTCTTCACCCGCTTGAGCGGGACATCGAGGCGCGGGTTTTCGCCGTCGAGGTCGAACAGTTCATCACGGCGCGCGCCCAAGAGTTCGCCGGAGCGCAACATCGAGACCAGAGCGAACTTCAGCGCGAGGCACGTCGGGCGAGACCAGGGAAGGTCGGTCCTGTCGAGGCCGTGCCACAGCGTCCGGATTTCGTCCTCTGAAAGCACGCGCGTGCGCGGGTGCTCGGTGTCGAGCGGCGGCAGGTTGGCGCAAGGGGACGCGGCGACGTATTCGCGCGGCGGCTGCATCGCCCAGTTGAACAGGCCGGACGCCGCGCGGCGCATATGGCGGGCGTTGGCAATCGACGGCTTGCCGCCGTGTCGACCGGCGACGATGTCGTCAGACAATTGCGCAATGTCGCTCCGGGTCACCTCGCTCGCGATCTTCTTGCCGAGCCGGGGACTGAGGAAGCGCCGCAGGTGGCTCTCGACGTTGGCGTGCGTTTCGATCCGGGGCCGCATCTCGCCGTCCGCCTTCTTGACCGGCGTTTTCATCCACTCGGCGCGCTCCGCGATGATCTCATCGACGGTCTTGCCGCGCTTGGCCTGCTGCGCCTTGCGGTCGCGGAAGGTTTCGGCGAGGGCGGCAGCGCCCAGCCCCCTGAGCGCATAACACTTTGCGCGGGCGTCATCGACGCTAAACGCCGGGCTGTGGATGCCGAGCCACGCCGTGCGCTGCTTGCCGGTGCCCGGGTCGCTGAACTTGAGCGAGAAGGCCGTGACGCCGGACACGGTCAGGGAGGCGAAGAGGCCGCGCGCCTTGGCGTCGTAAATCTTCTCCCGCTTGGTGACGCGCCGTTGACACAAGCGGTCGGTGAGGATGACGGCGCGGTTCCGCGCGCGCTTGGCGGGCGCGGTGGGTGTGGTAATCTCGGTACTCATGGTTCAGCTCTCCAAAGGGTGGGACCATGGACCGGGCCTTCGCTTTTCGTGGCAACGGTGGGCGAAGGTCCCGGCCCTATATTTGGCAGACGCGCTGAAAGCCGAAACCGCAGGGTAATCGAAAACCCCTTGTTTTAAAGGCTTTTGTTGATCTCAAGTCGTCTACCAACGTCTCAAAATATAGACGTGTGGTCCTGACGCCCTAGCGGCAGGTGTCTTTTCCGATTGCGCAGTGCGCGTTGCGAAGACGGTGACAAAAAAGCCCAGTCTCGCCGGGGAGAGCACGAAATAAGCCGTAGCCCATCGCGCAGGGAAAGCCGGATTGCTCCGGTTACACCTGTGGTCCTACCCCCGAGCTTTCTACCCATTGCTCGGGGCCCATGGGTGCGATCGGCACCCGGCTTTCCCTGCGCCCTCTGTTCAAGAGAGGGCGGAACGAAGAGCAAAGCTCGGGCGAAACACGCCGCGAGAATGCGGATGTGTGACCCACAGATCGTGCAACAAATTTCAGCGTCGCCCCCGGCGAAGGCCGGGACCCATTGCCACGAATGCGAATTGTTGCGCGACGCTGGGGCCACGGCCTGTTTTTCAACAACGCTACCCTGTGGTTATGGGTCCCGGCCTTCGCCGGGACGACGAATGGAGAAAGCCTGCGCCGGCTTTCGCTTTCAATCCCGATACGATGGATCCGCCCGGTCGAGCTTGCGCAGCAGCGCGGGCCAGGCGAGTTCGCCGTTGCGGGCGGCGCGGCCCGGCTTCGGCAGCATCCGCTCATAAGTGTCTTCGAGGATATTTTGCGGCGGATAGATCAGCTTGGTGTTGCAGGACAGCGCCATCACCTGGGTCTGGCAGGCGCGCTCGAGGCGGAACAGCACGTTGAAGGCGGCGGGCACGGTACGGCCGACGACCAAGAGGCCATGATTGCGCAGGATCATCGCCTCGTTGTCACCGAGGTCGCGGACCAGGCGTTCGCGCTCGTCGACATTGTCGGCGATGCCCTCGAAGTCGTGATAGGCGATGTGCAGGAAGCGCATCGAGGTCTGCGCCAGCGGCAGCAGGCCGCATTCCATCGCCGAGACCGCCATGCCGGCCGGGGTATGGGTGTGCGCGACGCAATCCATGTCGTGCTTGGCCATGTGGATGGCGCTGTGAATCACGAAGCCGGCGACGTTGACGTCGTACTCGGTGGCGTTGAGCAGCGTGTTGCCCTCGACGTCGACCTTGATCAGGCTGGAGGCGTCGATCTCCTCATACAGCATGCCGTAGGCATTGATCAGGAACTGGTCGGTGGTGCCGGGCACGCGGCAGGAAATGTGGTTCGCGATCATCTCGGTCATGCCGTACATCGCCGTCAGCCGATAACAGGCGGCAAGATCGACGCGGGCCTGCCACTCCTCGGCGCTCACCTGCTCGCGAACCGATTTGACGACCTTGATCGCGGGCGAGCTGACGGGGGGATTCATGGCGTTCTCTCCTCGAGATGTCTGCGGGGCCGCGGCCCGATTGTTGCGGCGGACCATGGCAGAATCCGCGCAGCGGCAAGCTGCGGCTGCGCCTGCGTATTTGCAGGTCTGGCGGGCAAAAACCGAATGCGGAGCGGATTGGCGCGCCGCGCCTTCAATGCCACAATGCGGAAAACATCCGAGGCGCACCAAAATGAGCGATCGCTATGGCCAGTTCTGGGTCTGCGTGCGCTTCGGCCGCAACAATGTGCTGATCCTGTCCACCTATCTGGTGCAGGTCATGGAGCCGTTCTCGCTGAGGCCCTGGTGCCCGACATCGGCGCCTTCGACGTGATGGCGATCAAGTCGCGGGTCCATTTCCGGCGCGGCTTCGACGACAATGGATTTGCCAAGACGATCCTCCTGGTCGAGCCCGACGAGCCGTTCCTCGGTACCACGCATCTCGACAAGCTGCCGTACAAGAACGTCGATCTCGCGCAGTTCTATCCGTACGGCAATCCGGCATTTTCGGAGGTATCGTCATGACGGAGAACCGCTATCGCCTGATCGGCTCGACCGCCTCGCCCTATGCGATCAAGTTGCGCGCGCTGATGCGCTACCGCCGGATCCCACACGACTGGGTGATCATGACCAAGGCGCTTCGCGAGGCAACCGCGCATCTGAAGCCGATGCTGATCCCGGTGCTGCAATATCCCGACGGCAGCTACCGCGGCGAGACCACGACGCTGGCCTATGATCTGGAGGCGCGACATCAGGGACGGTCGGTGATCCCCGAGGACAGGGCCATCGCTTTCATCTGCGATCTGCTCGAGGACCTCGCCGACGAATGGGCGGTGAAGCCGTTGTTTCTCTATCGCTGGTGGGATCCGGAAGATCAGGCCTATGTCTCGCGCTGGGCCGGCGAGGAGTGGTCGACATCGGAGGCCGAGGCCGGCAGCCGCGAGGAAATCGAAGAGTTCCGGCAGCGGCAGATTTCGCGCATGGTCATTCTCGGCGCGACGGATGAGAACAGACCGCTGCTGGAGGAGAGCTACCGGCGGACGCTTGCAGCGTTCGAGCCGCATGTCGGCATGAGCAACTATCTGTTCGGCAGCCGGCCGTCGCTGGCGGATTTTGCCTGGTTCGGCCAGCTCAGCGAGATGGCGACCGACCCGACCCCGATGCGGATCATGCGCGAGCGCGCGCCGTTTACCGATCACTGGGTACGGCGGCTCGACGATGCATCAGGTGTCGAGGGTGACTGGTATCCTCGTGAGCAGGCGCTTGGCGGGTTCGTCGAGGCGCTGCTTCGGATCGCCGGCGAACTTTATCTGCCGTTCCTTGCGGCCAACGCGGATGCCTTCGCCAAGGGCCTCGAACGGCTCGAGATCAACGTCTGGGGACTGCCCTACGCGCTGGCGCCGTTCAAATATCAGGTCAAATGCCTGCAGCAGCTGCGCCAGAAGTTTACTGCGCTCGATGCCGGCGATCGCGCGGCGTTGAAACCCGTGCTGGAACGCACCGCGTGCTGGGCGATCCTGAACGGAGGCTGATCGATCAGCGACGATAGGCCGATTCGAAACGGTCGGCGCCTACGTCCGGTGCCGGCCGCCAAGCGCGATCGCGATCGTCTCCGGCTGCTTGATCCGCTCGATCAGCATGTCGATGCGGTCGCCGCCCCAGAACAATTCGCCGTTGAACACCATGCTGGGAACGCCGAACACGCCGAGCGCTTCGGCCTCGTCGATGATGCGATCATGTTCGGCGCGGGCAGGGCCGCGAACATAGGCCTCGAAGGCGTCGGCGGAACCACCGATCGCCGTGATCACGCCGGCTATCTCCGCCAGCTCGTCGATTTCCAGCTCGTGGTTCCAGAACTTCCGGAACACCGTATCGTGATAAGGCCGGAACAGCCCGTGACGCTGCGCGAACAGCATGCCGGCGCTGGCGTAGAAGGCGTCGTAGATCCGGCGCGGCCCCTTCATGGTCAGTCCCTGCGCGTTGGCGAACCGGCGCGCATCCATGTAGGCGTAGCGCACCTTGCGCCAAAAGTGCGGCGTACGCTCCTCGACCGTGCCCATGAATTCGGGAATGCGCAGCGTGTAGGGCAGCCATTCCAGCTCGACGCCGTATGTCTCCTCGAGTTCGAACAGCCGCTTGTTGGCGACATAGGCATAGGGAGACTTGTAGTCGGTGTAGATTCGGACCCGCGGCTTTTCCATCATCATTCCTCATCTCGTCGCGACAATTGTTCCCGATCCCGTGCGGGGGCGCAATGCGGCGTGACGAAGGGGAGCTCGCGGGCAAACGAACGGGCCCCGGTGCAGTCAAGCATCGCGGGGCCCTGCTACTTCGTTTTAGCGAAGGATGTCTGGTATCGACCAGTCGTGTTTCGGGACCTAAAAGCGCGTGGCCTTTGCGCTCCTGTCCTGCGGATATGTTCAGATTGTCGGTGGCGCACGCGGCTAGCAGCTGCTGTTTGCCTCAACGTGCACCGAGACCTTGCCGCTGAGCAAGGTCGCTGGCCTGCGCCGGTGGCGTCATGCTCCTCTCCAAGGGGTGGTCCGACGGACATCTGTCCGCTTCTGCTGCCTGACGGCCGATCCCATAATCGTCCATCAATTCCTGCGACGCGAGGAGCAAGCGCTCCAGCACCCCAACAGGTGCAGTCAGCGAAATGCTGCGGCAGTTATGGCCATCTGTCAAGTTAACGAGCGAGGGAATTCAGGTCAGGAGTCCTGTCGCGACTTGGTCGTTCGATATTGGGTGAAGTCCGGATCGTGCGTCATCTTCCAGTAGTCGACGAACCGCCACGGCATCGCCGAGAACACCCGGCCGCTTCTGTTGCGGTAGTAGGTCGTCATGCCCGGATGCGTCCAGATCAGTTGCTCGTGCTCGGCGTCGACGTCGCGGATATACGCGTCATGCGCGTCGGGATGCACGTCGATCGCGGCGATGTCGTTCTCGATCATCTTGACAAGGCAGGCGGAGATGTAGCGGCTCTGGCACTCCGACTGGAAGATGACGCTGCCGCCATGCGCAGGGCCCGAATTGGGACCGAGCATCAGAAACAGGTTGGGGAAATCAGGCACGGTGAGGCCGAGATAGGCGGTCGGATTGTCGTCGCGCCAGGTCTGCTTGAGGTTCTTGCCGTTACGCCCGGTGATGTTGAGCCGCGCCGCCATCTCGGAGACCTTGAAGCCGGTCGAGATCACGACGACGTCGTGCTGCCGCGACGTGCCGTCGGCCGTGACGATTCCGTGCCGATCGAAATGGTCGATCTTGTCGGTGACCAGCTCGACATTCGGTTTGGTCAGCGTCTTGAACCAGTTGTTGTCGAGCAGGATGCGCTTGCCGTAGGGCGGATAGGTCGGCATGCATTTCTCGATCAGGTCGGGGCGATCCTTCAGCTCGGACAGGATGAAGTCGGCGAGCTCCTGGCGATGCCGGTCGTTGCCCTTGTTGACGGCGCGGTCCGGATGCGGCCAGGCCGGATCCTTGCGCAGGAACGGCAGCAATCCGTCGCCGTAACGCCAGAACATGTTGAAGCGATACCACTGCACATAGAACGGCAGATGGGCGAGCAGCCACTGCGCGCCTTCGGTGATCGGATCGGAATAGCCCTTCACCGGCCGCGCCCACTGCGCGGTGCGTTGGTAGACGGTGACCGAGGCGACGCGGTCGGCGATCGACGGCACCAGCTGCATCGCGGTCGCGCCGGTGCCGATCACGGCGACATGCCTGCCGTCGAGCTTGATATCATCGGACCACAGCGCCGAATGAACCTTCAGACCGGTGAAGGCCTCGTCTCCCTCAAAGCGGGCAGGCAAGGGATCATTGAGCTGGCCGATCGCACTGACCAGCGCGGTGGACTCGAAGGTCTCTTCGCCGCGGGCAGTCTTCAGCGTCGAGATCCAGCGCCGCTTGCCTTCGTCCCAGCGCGAGGCTACGAGCTCGGTATTGAGGCGGACGTGCTTGCGAATGTCGTATTCGCGCACGACCTTGAGCAGATAATCGAGCAGCTCCTGGCGCTGCGCGAAATAGCGGGTCCACGGATTGCGCGCGCCGAACGAGAAGGAATAGGAGTGGTTCGGCGTATCGACGCCGCAGCCGGGATAGCGGTTGACGTACCAAGTGCCGCCGATCTCGTCCTGCCTCTCGACAATCGTATAGGGGATGCCGAGCCGGCCGAGCGCGACGCCAAGCGCGATCGCGCAGACGCCGGCGCCGACGATCAGCACATGCTGCTGCGCCAGCTTCTCGCCAGAAGGGCGCTCGCGCCAGCGCGCGTCGCGTGGGATGAAGCCCATCTCCTCCCGCATCAGCGGCGCATATTCCGGCGCGACATTGTCGCCGAGCGTCGCGCGCATCATCCGTAGCATCAGCTCATTGCCGGGATCGGTGATGACGGGCTTCGGGGTGCCGTTCGCGAACAGGTTCAGGACCGCCGCGCGAATCTCGTCCTGGATCTCCTGAGGCACACCGGCGTCGGGATCCGGGATCAGACGGACGTCGCGCTTCGGCTTGTAGGGCGGCTCGAGCCACTTCTCGTCGCCGGTCATATGCACCAGCACCATCAGCAGCACGCGGATGTCACCCTCGGCGATGGCGGAGGACAGATCGAGGTGTTTGCGCGGAAGCTCGATATTCATGCGTTGTCCTCAGCTGCGTGGGGCTTCCGGCAGGCCGCCATAGGCGGCCCAGGTGGTGCCCGCGATGTAGCCGGCATCGACCGGCAGGTTGATGCCGGTGATGCCGCTGCTCTGCGGCGAGAGCAGCCATGCGATCGCCTGCGCCACTTCGATCGGCTCGACCAGCCGGTTCAGCGCGGTCGGCCGTGCCAGCAGATCCTTGTTGAGGGCGCCCGATGCGATGCCGGCCTCGAGCGCTGCCGTGCGGGTGAAGCCGGGCGACACCGCGTTGACGCGGACGCCGGAACGCCCCCATTCGGCGGCGAGCGTCTGCGTGATCTGGATGACGCCGGCCTTCGCCGCGGTATAGGCATGGATCGGGCCCGACGTCATGCCGGCCACCGAGGCGACGTTGACGATCGCGCCATGCCGCCGCTTCGCCATGCCGATGCCGACGCTGCGCGCGACCAGGAAGGTGCCGCGCAGGTCGATATTGACCTCGCGGTCCCATTGCTCCATCCGCACCCGTTCGATCGTGTGCATCTTGCCGAACACGCCGGCGGCGTTGACGAGGCCGCTGATCGGACCATGCGCGGTCTCGATATCGGCAATGCCCGCGACAACGGCGCTCTCGCTCGCGACGTCGAACGGCGCCGGCCACAGCACGGCGGCTGTTCCAACCAGCGGCTCGGGCGCGATGTCGACGATGACGACGCGATGCCCCTGATCGGCGAGCAGTGTCGAGGTCGCCGCGCCGATGCCGCGGCTGCCGCCGGTAACGAGGATGGTGCCCTCAGCGCTCATGACTTTCTTCCCTTGTCGCTGGTGGTGAACAGGCCGCGGGTGACCAGCTTTTGATAGGCCGTGATCACATAGTCGGGCACCGCGGTGACGCCGCGCTCGGAATAGGAATAGCGGCGGCTGAGATAACCGCGCGCGCCCATCAGCACCTGGACGATGGCCTCGAATTCCTCGTCGCTGAAGGCGTTGGTCGCGCCCGCAGCCCGCGCGCGTTGCAGGATCCGCACATACGCGCTCGAGATGTTGTCAAAATGCTTCTGGTAGCCGATCGGCGCGAAGAATTCGGCCTCGTTGAGGATGCGCAGGAATTCCGGCACCTCGCGGATGAAATCGAAGAAGGCGCCGAAGCGCTCGACCTCCTGCCGGGCCTCGCTCGCGGTGCCGGTGCGCGCATGGATGAAGCGGACCATGTCGAGGCCGATCTTCGGCAGCAGCTGGTCAAGCAGCTCCTGGCGGTTCTCGAAATGATTGTAGAAGGTGCCCTGCGCGACGCCGGCGGCTTCGGTGATGCGCGCGACCGAGGCTTCGGCATAGCCGTATTTGCCGACGACCTTGGTCGCGGCGTCGAAGATCTTCTGCTTGGTCCAGGCGTTGCGCTCGACCCGGTTAAGTTTTGTCACTTTGGCGGATGTCGCTTGCGTCATGCGGTGGCCTCGAGTTCGGCACGGAGCACGCGTTTGAGCACCTTGCCGGATGGATTGCGCGGCAGGCTGTCGCGGATGACGAGCTGCCGCGGCACCTTGAAACCGGCGAGCCGTGTCCGGCAGTGGTCGGTGAGACTGGGCAGGTCGAGCTTGGCGTCGTCGGCCAGCACCACGATCGCGACCGGCTTCTCGCCCCAGCGCGGGTCCGGCAGGCCGATCACCGCGACCTCGCGCACTTCAGGCATTTCGTAGATGACGCGCTCGACCTCGGAGGAGGCGATGTTCTCGCCGCCGGAGATGATCATGTCCTTCTTGCGATCGGTCAGATACAGGAAGCCGTCGTCGTCGAGATAGCCGACATCGCCGGTACGGAACCAGTCGCCGAAGAACGCGGATGCGGTCTTCTCGGGATCCTTCCAGTAGCCCTGCGTGACCTTCGGGCCGCGCAGGCAGATCTCGCCGTTCTGGCCGGCCGGCAGGCGCTTGCCGGCATCGTCGCGGATCTCGATCTCGACATGGGCGATGGCGCGGCCGGTCGAACCGATCTTCTCGATCTCGCGGCCCGCGTCCATGAAGGTATCGCCGCCGCAGCTTTCGGTGAGGCCGTAGGCATCGATGTAGCGCGCGTTCTTGAAATAGTCAGAGAAGGCGCGGATGCGGACTTCCGGTGTCTTCTCGCCGCCGCCGATCGCCCATTGCAGGCTGGAGACGTCGTAGCGCTCGCGGTTCGGATGAGTGAGGAGGGCCGTGGTCATGACCGGCGCGAACCACGCCGCGTTGAGCTTCTCGCGCTCGATAGCGGCGAGCGCAGGTTCAGGCTCGAAGGTGCGGTGAATGCACAGCATGCCGCCATGCCAGAGCACCGCGATGCCGGGCAGGTCGAGCGCGCCGACGTGATAGAGCGGACCGACGACGAGCAGCCGCGTGTCGACGTTGAGCCCGAGCACCAGGGTCTGGTCGGCGGATTTCCAGTAGATGTTTTCGTAACTGAGCATCACCCCCTTGGGACGATCCGTCGTGCCCGAGGTGTACATCAGCCGCATCAGGTCGCGCGGCCCGCGCACATGGATCGGCGCCGGCGCGATGTCGGGCGCAAGGTTGGTGACGCTGGACTGCGCGACCTCATCGAGCAGCACGACCGGCGCGCCGCCGGTTGCGATCGCGGCAAACTCCTCGTCGGCGACCAAGAGGCGCGCGCCGGAATTGCCGACGATGTAGCCGACCTCATCGGCCGAGAGGCGATAGTTGATCGGCAGGAACACCGCGCCGATATGGCTGGTCGCGAACGCCAGCTCGAGAAAGGCCGTGCTGTTCTTCATCAGCACGGCGACGACATCGCCGGGCGCGATCCCGCGCCCCGCGAGCCAGCCGCCGACCTGCCGGATCAGCAGATCGAAGTCGGCGTAGGAGACGTCCTCGCCGCGATATTTCAGCGCACAGCGGTCCGGAGTCCGCCGGGCATGAAATGCGATGAAGCTGGAAAGGTTGATCATTTGCCGCCCGCGGGGCCGATTCCGGCGCCGTTTTCTCCCTAGATGAATTATGAGTCGTAATTCATCTTTGGCTTGACGTCACCCCCCTTGCTCTGAAAACATCGTGGTCATGGAGACGAAACGATCTCCGGCAGGGATTTTGGGAACGCGAACCCGACAGGGAGGGGAATGATGAAGAGCACCCGGAAACCGGGCATCACCCGGCGCTCGACGCTTGCGCTGATGGGCGCCGGTGCGGTGAGCTTTGCCGCGCCATGGGCGGCGCGCGCACAGGCCAAGACGATCAAGATCGGCATGCCGACCATTCTGTCGGGCCGCGTCGCGCAGCTCGGGACGTCCTCGCGCAACGCGGTGCTGCTGGAGGTCGAGAAGGTCAACGCCGCCGGCGGCCTTGCCGGACGGCAGATCGAGATGGTGATCCGCGACTCCAAGGGGCAGCCGCAGGAAGCCGCGCGCATCGCGCGCGAACTCGTCAACACCGACGGTTGCGAGATGCTGCTCGACGGCGAAGCGTCCTCCGGATCGTTCGCGGTTCACGAAGTGGCGCGGGATCTCGGCGTGCTCTGCATCCACACCTGCTCGGAAGCGTCATCGCTGACCGCCGATCCCAAGCAGCACATCCCGAACGCCTTCCGCTGCGTGCGGCAAGGCATTCACGACTCGATCGTCGGCGCCAGCTACGCGGCAGGGATCGCCAAGGCCAAGGGCCTGAAGAAATGGGCGACCTGTTCGCCCGACTATGCCTATGGCCGCGACACCACCGGCGAGTTCGTGCTGTACCTGAAGAAGTTCGCGCCCGACGTCGAGATCATCAGCGAGTCCTGGCCAAAGCTGTTCCAACCCGACTACACCGAGGTGGTGACGAAGATCCTGCAGGCCAAGCCGCAGGCGCTCTATTCCTGCCTGTGGGGCGGCGATCTCACCTCCTACATCGACCAGGCCAACATCTACGCGATGTTCACCCAGATGGAGGTGTTCGCGGTCAACATGGCCGACTACACCGCACTCACCGTGGTGAAGAACCTGCCCAAGGGCATCCACTCCGGCGACCGCTACATCAAGACATTCCCGCCGACGCCGGAAAATGCCGCCTGGGGCGACGCCTACAAGGCCAAGTACAATGAGTATCCGACCAACTGGTCGTGGCAGAACGCCACGGCGGTCATGTTCCTCAACGAGGCCGTCAAGAAGGCGAACTCGACCGACGGCAAGAAGGTCGCGGAAGCGCTCACCGGCCTCACCATCAAGTGCCCGTTCGGCGCCGACGGCACCGTCACCATGCGCGCCGACGATCACACGCTGGTCGGTTACGCCATCGGCTGGGGCACCACGATCCCGCAGGAGCCCTATGTGCCCGATGTGAAGGCCGGAGATTGGAAGACCATCTTTGAGCTCGAAGCCGAGTGGAAGAAGAGCAAGGGCTACACCTGATCCGCATGTCGGGCGGAGGCGGCAATCTGCTGCCTTCGCCTCGCATCTGATGTTTGTCGCGCGCCGACGTTGCGGCCCGCCGTGATGGATGATTTTCCGTGGACCTCGACGCGCTCGCCAGTTGCCTTGCCAGCCCTGCCTGCCTGGTGACGCAAACCACCAGCGGCCTGATCATCGGCATGCTGCTGTTCCTTGTCGCCGTTGGGCTGACGCTGATCTTCGGCGTGCTCAAGGTGGTCAATTTCAGCCACGGCGCCTTCTATATGTTCGGCGCCTACTTCGCGATGACGGCCTATCAGCTCACCGGCAGCTTCGCGCTGGCGATGCTGAGCGGCGCCGTCGGCACCGCGATCCTCGGCCTGATCTTCGAGCGCGTGTTCATGAGCCGGGTTTACGGCCGCGACGTCTTGATGCAGCTCCTGGTCTGCTACGCCTTCGTGCTGATCTTCGACGATGTCGTCCGCATGATCTGGGGGCCTGAGTTCAAGTCGATGGGCATGCCGGCCGCGTTCCAGGTGCCGCCGCTGTTCATCGCCGGCGGCGTGGTGCCGCCGTACTATCTGCTCTTGATCGGGGTGGCGCTCGCCGCGGCCGTTGTTCTCGGCCTGGGGCTGGCGCGCTCCAGGATCGGCAAGGTGATCCGTGCGGCTGCGCATAATCCCGGGATGGTTTCGGCGCTCGGGATCAATACCGGGCTGATCTATGGTGGCGTATTCGCGCTCGGCGGCATGCTGGCGGGACTGGCGGGAGCGCTTGCCGCGCCAGTGCGCTCGCTGACGCCGGGCATGGGCTTCTCGGTACTGATCGAGTCCTTCATCGTGACCGTGATCGGCGGCATGGGCTCGATCCTCGGCGCGTTGATCGGCGCGCTTTTGATCGGCCTGATCCGCTCCTTCGGATCGCTCGGCTTCCCGCTGTTCACCGAGGGGCTGATGTATCTGTTTATGGTGATTGTGCTGGTCTCGCGCCCGACCGGGCTGTTCGGCAAGGAGGTCGCATGACCGAATTGCAGGCCGGGCAGGGCACGCAGCCCCTCGATGTTGCCCGGATCGACGCCAGCCCGCAGCGGTACCGCGATGTGCTGATCGCGCTCGTGGCCTTTGTCCTGCTCGCGCTGCTGCCGTTCATCTTTGGCAGCAAGCAGCTGCTCGACTTCGTGATCCGCTGTGCGGCCTATGGATTGTTCGCGACGTCGCTCAACCTTCTGGTCGGCTACACCGGTTTGATCTCGTTCGGCCACGGCATGTTCTTCGGCCTCGGTGCCTATGGTTTCGGGCTGATGATGCAGAAGACCGGCGTGCCGATCCCGGTGGCCTTCGTCGCCACGCTGGCGATGACCCTGGTCGTCGCCGTCGTCATCGGCGCGATCTGCGTGCGGCTGAAGGAGATCTATTTCGCGTTCGTCACGCTGGCATTCCAGATGCTGATTCACTCGACCATCCTGTCGTGGCAGTCGCTGACCGGCGGCGACCAGGGACTGCGCGGCGGGATCCCGAGGCCGCCGTTTCTCGGCATCGATCTGTCGAATCATCTACATCTCTACATCACGAGCTGCGCCCTGCTGGTGATCGGCCTGCTGCTCATGCGCCAGATCGCGCAATCGCCGTTCGGCTACACGCTGCGCATGATCCGCGACAACGCCACGCGGGCGAGCTTCATCGGCATCGATGTCTGGCGCGCCAAGCTGACGATCTTTGTGCTCGCCGCGCTGTTCGCCGCGACCGGCGGCATCATCATGGCGCTGTTCGTCTCCGGCGCCTATCCCGAGTTCGCCTATTGGACGATCTCGGGCGAGGGCATCTTCATCAACATGCTCGGCGGCGTGACAACCTTCCTCGGACCGATGGTCGGCACGGTGCTGCTGCTGATCCTCAACGATACCGTTACCCGCCTGACCGAGTATCACGGCATCGTGCTCGGCATTGTGATCCTGTTCTTTGCCATCGGCCTGCGAAAGGGCCTGATGGACTTTGTCGTCGAATGGTTCGCGCAGCGTCGCGGAGAGCCCGGGGAGCGCGCGCCATGACTGCACAGACGCGGATCAGCGTCGTTACCGGCGGCGCCAGCGGCATCGGCGCTGCGTGCGTGCGTGAGCTCGCAGCGGCCGGCGATCTCGTCGCCGTCGTCGACCGCGACATCGCCAAGGCGCAGACAGTTGCGGCGGAAGTCGGTGGCAAGGCGTTTGCGGCCGACGTGGCGGACGAGCGCAGCGTCGAGGCCTGTGCGGCCGCGATCGAGCGCGACTGCGGCCCGGTCGCGGTGCTGGTCAACAGCGCCGGCATCATCCAGGTGCCGGTCCGGCCGCACGAGCTGCCGATGACCTCCTGGGACGACGTCGTGCGCGTCGACCAGCGCGGCACCTATGTCGCCTGCGTTGCCTTTGCGCGGCAGATGATCTCGCGCAAGCGCGGCAGCATCGTCAACATCGCCTCGATTGCCGGCATGCGCTCGATGCCGTTGCATGCCTATGCGCCCGCCAAGGCGGCGGTGATTGCCATCACCGAATGCCTCGCGGCCGAATGGGGGCCGTCCGGCATCCGCGTCAATGCCGTGTCCCCAGGCTATACGCTGACGCCGGCGCTGAAGAATGCCATCGATCGCGGAGAGCGCGATGTCTCGGCGCTGGCTGCCAATGCAGCACTTCGCCGGCTCGTCGATCCCTCGGAGATCGGCCGCGTCGTCGCATTCCTGGCCTCCGACGCGGCCTCGGCGATGACCGGCGCCAACGTGCCGGTCGATTGCGGCTGGCTTGCCGGCACATCGTGGAGCACTTACGGCGGTCTACGGGAGGCGAGTGGCTAGCCATGCTGGAGATTCGCGGACTCTCGAAATCCTTTGGCGGCGTCAAGGCGACCGACAACGTCTCGCTCGACTTCGCCGACGGTTCGCTCACCGCCGTGATCGGCCCCAACGGCGCCGGCAAGAGCACATTCTTCAACCTGATCACGGGCGCGCTGCAGCCTGATGCCGGGCAGATATTGCTCAACGGCGTCGATATGGCAGGCAAGGCCCCGCCGGAGATCGTGCGCCATGGCATCGGCCGCGCCTTCCAGGTCGCGAGCATCTTCCCGTCGCTGACGGTGGAGGAGACGATGCTCGCTGCAGTCTGTGCCGATCAGCGCCGCGCCGGCGTGATGCATCGCCGGTTTCCGCTGGCCGAGACGCGCGACCGCGCCGAGCATGCGATGGAGCTGCTCGGCCTCGCCGGCAAGCGCAACCGGACCGCGGCGACGCTGTCGCATGGCGACCAGAAGCTGCTCGATATCGCGCTCGCGCTGGTGCTCGAGCCCAAGGTGCTGCTGCTCGACGAGCCGACCGCGGGCATGGGTACCGAGGAGCGCTGGCGCATGATCGACAAGGTGCGCGAGCTCTGGGAGAAGCAGAAGATCACCGTCGTATTCATCGAGCACGACATGGACATCGTGTTCAAGATTGCGCCCCAAATCGTCGTGCTGTGCTACGGCCGGATCCTGGCGACCGGGACGCCGGACGCGATCCGCAGGAACGATGCCGTGATCGAGGCCTATCTCGGCAGCGACGACCACGCGGGAGCGGTGGCATGAGCGCGCAGCCGGTGGTGCAGGTCGAGGACCTCGACGTCTATTACGGTACCAGCCAGATCCTGTTCGGCGTCGGCCTGTCGGTGCGGCAGGGCGAGACCATGGCGCTGCTCGGCCGCAACGGCGCCGGCAAGTCGACCACCATGAAAGCCATCATGGGACTGGCGCCGGCGCACCGCGGCAGGGTGACCCTGCGCGGCCAGGTGGTCTCGGGAATGCGGCCGCATCACATCGCGCGGGCCGGGCTCGGCTTCGTGCCGGAAGACCGCCAGATCTTTCCCGAGCATACCGTCGAGGACAATCTCGTCATCGGCCAGAAGAAGGGGCCCGATGGCGAGGACGAGTGGTCGATCCGCCGTGTCTATGACGTGTTCCCGCTGCTCGAGCCGTTGCGACACCGGGTCGCCGGAAGGCTGTCCGGCGGCGAGCAGCAGATGCTGGCGATCGCCCGCACGCTGATGGGCAATCCGGTGCTGCTGCTGCTGGATGAGCCGAGCGAGGGGCTGGCGCCGATCATCGTGCAGCGCATCGGCGAGCTGCTGCGGCAGCTCCGCGGCACCGGTGCCACAGTATTGATCGCCGAGCAGAACATGCATTTTTGCCTTGGCCTTGCGAGCCACGCGACGGTTATCGACAAGGGACAGATCGTCTACACATCCTCCATCGAAGAGCTGAAGGCCAACGACAACATCCGGCAGCGCTATCTGGCGCTGTAGGGCATGATCCGGGAAAGGCGCGCAGCGGTTTTCCCTCGCGACAAGCGCGCAGCGGTTGAGCCGGGATCATGCCCCAAGGACAAGGCTCTTCGACAGCGATGGGAGGACAAATGGCGGGCAAGCTGACGCCGACGCATGAAGCGCCGTATCGCGGGCTGAAGGTACTCGATTTCGGGCAGGGGATTGCCTCGCCCTATTGCGCGATGCTGCTCGGTGTCTACGGCGCCGACGTCATCAAGGTCGAGCCGCCGGAGGGCGACTGGTCGCGCTATCTCGGCACGACCTACGGCAATCACACAACGCTGTCGGCGGTCTACAACCGCGGCAAGCGCAGCCTGTGCCTCGACATGAAGCACAAGGACGGGATCGCCATCGCGCAGCGGCTGGCGCGCGAGGCCGACGTCCTCATCGAAGGATTTCGCCCGGGTGTCGCCGAGCGGCTCGGGCTCGGCTATCAAGGCCTGTCGCGCGACAATCCCGGCCTGGTCTACCTGTCGGTCAGCGGCTTCGGGCAGAGCGGCCCGTACGCCAAGCGGCCCGGCTCGGATTCGGTGGCGCAGGCGTTCTCGGGGCTGGTCTCGGTCAATGTCGGCGCCGATGGCGTGCCGCATCGGGTCGGCACCACGATCTCCGACGTCGTCACCGGCGTCTATGCGTTCCAAGCCATCGCCACGACGCTGTTCGCGCGCGCGACCGTCGGCACCGGCCGCTGGATCGACGTTAATCTCTGCCAGTCGACGTCGGCGCTGCTCGGCCACAAGGTGGCGGAGTTCATCCTCGAGGGCGGCGCGCCGCGCGCGCTGAACGTTCCGGCCGGCACCTACCAGACCCAGGACGGCTGGATGATGGTCACCCTGGTGAACGAGCCGCAATACAAGCGGCTGTGCGGTGCGATCGGCCGTGAGGACCTCGCCGGCGATCCGCGTTTTGCCGACTTCGCCCGCCGCGCCGACGCGGCCGACGCGCTGATCCCGCAATTGCGCGAGGTGTTCCTGACCCAGGCGACGGACGCCTGGCTGACGCGGCTGCATGCGGCCGATATCATCGCCGAGCGGATCCTCGATCCCGGCGAATGGCTGCGCAACGTTCATGTCGAGGCGACCAGGGCGTCGGTGCGCCAGGACACACCCGGCGTCGGCGCGGTCTACACGCCACGCACGCCGGGGATCGCGGGCCTGTCCGAGGATCACCTTTGCCCCGCGCCTGACGTCGGGCAGGATAGCCGCGCCGTGCTGACGGAGGCCGGCTTCGGTTCCGCCGAGATCGACGGCCTGCTGCTGTCGGGCGCCGTGCGGCAGGCCAAAGAGCTAACGGGAGGCAACACATCATGAGCACCGACCTCGTTCGTTACTCGGTCACCGACCAGATTGCGGAGATCGTGCTGGATCGCGCGCCGGTCAACGCACTCAGCATTCCCCTGATCGATGCGCTGCTGGCGGCGCTGGCGAAAGCGCGCGATGACGACGCAGCGCGCGTCGTCGTCATCGGCAGCGCCCATAAGGTGTTTTGCGCCGGCCTCGATCTCGACATCGTCAGGGGCAAGCCCGCGATCGAGACCAAGACATTCCTCGAGCGGCTATACTTCGCGTTGAACGATACGCAGTATCGCATGGGCAAGCCGACCATTGCGGCGATCGATGGCGCGGTGCGCGCCGGCGGCATGACGATCGCGATCTCCTGCGACATGATTGTCGCGGGCGACGGCTCGACATTCGGCTATCCCGAGATCGATGTCGGCCTGATCCCGGCGATCCATTTCGTGCAGTTGCCGCGGCTGGTCGGAAAGCACCAGGCATTCGGCCCGCTGTTCCTTGGCGAGCCCTTCGATGCCGCGACCGCCTTTCGCATGGGGCTGCTCAGCGAGGTGGTGCCGAAGGGCACCGCGCTCGCGCGGGCTCGCGAGATCGCACGCAAGCTGGCGGCGAAATCGCCAATCGTGATGAAGATCGGCCGCGACGCCTTCATGCGCGCGGTCGATGCCGATTTCCGCCGCTCGGTGGAAAACACGGCGGAAAGCTTTGTTGTGGTCGCATCGACGGAAGATTGCCAGGAAGGGCTCAATGCGTTCGTCGAGAAGCGGACGCCCAACTACAAGGGACGGTAATGGCTGGATTGTATTTCGAGGAGTTCGAGATCGGACAGGAATTCCATCACGAATTCAGCCGAACCGTGACCGAGATGGACAACACCATGTTCAGCCTCCTGACCATGAACCCGCAGCCGTTGCATATCGACGCGCATTTCTCCGAGAAGACCGAGTTCGGCCAGCGACTGTTCAACAGCCTCTATACACTCAGCATCATGATCGGCATGAGCGTGTACGACACGACGTTGGGAACCACCGTCGGCAATCTCGGGATGACCGACGTCAAGTTCCCCAAGCCGGTGTTCCATGGCGACACGCTGAAGGCGCACACCAGGATCATCGGCAAGCGCGCCAGCAAGTCGCGGCCGACCCAGGGCATCGTCGAGTTCGAGCACACCATGACCAACCAGCGCGGCGAGGTGGTGGCGAGCTGCCGCCGCACTGGCCTGATGCACTGCAAGCCGAAGGCGTAAGCGATGCGATCGTTCCTGTTCGTTCCCGGCGACAGCACCCGGAAATATGAAAGCGCGAAGAAGACCGCAGCCGATGCGCTGATCCTCGACCTCGAGGATTCCATCGCGCCGGACCAGAAGGTGGTTGCGCGGGGCATCACGCGCCAGATGCTCGATGCGCGCAATCCGGAGCAGAAGCTTTATATCCGCGTCAACGCGCTCGACACCGATCTGACGCTCGGCGATCTCGCCGCCGTGATGCCCGGCAAACCCGATGGAATCGTGCTGCCGAAATGCGCCGGTGCCGCCGACGTCAACCGGCTCGCGCTCTATCTCGACGCATTCGAGGCCGCCTCTGACATCGCGCAGGGCACCACCCGGATCGTGACGGTCGCGACCGAGACGGCGCGGGCGGTGCTGAAAATCCTCGATTTCGAGAACATGAGCCCGCGGCTGTGGGGCATGATGTGGGGCGCGGAGGATCTCGCGGCCTCGCTCGGGGCAACGCGCAACCGCAGTGATGGCCGCTATCACTCGCCCTTCATCCTGGCGCGCGATCTCTGCCTGATCGGCGCAGCCGCCGCCGGCGTCGTCGCGATCGACACCATCGCGACCGACATCAACGATCTCGATGCTTTGAAGGCCGAGGCGGTCGCCGCGCGCCAGGATGGCTTCCTCGCCAAGGCCGTGATCCACCCCAAGCATGTCGACGTCGTCAATGCGGCCTTCATGCCGACGGATGAGGAAATCGCATGGTCGGAGCGGGTGATCGCCGCGTTCGCCAATAATCCATCGGGAGTCGCCAAGATGGACGGCAAGATGCTGGACAAGCCGCATCTGCGCGCCGCCGAGAAGATCCTGGCGTCGCGCAGGAAATAGTCGGGGAGGCGGGCTCGATACCGCGATGTTGCGCGATAGCGAGGCGCGGCTGCAGCGGTCGCTGGCGATCGACTAAACCGCAGGAATCAGGAATGAGCGACGGCCGACTTGCCGTCCTGCTGCTTCGACCACGAGACGTAGTAGGCGACGGCCGTCATCGCCGCGATACCGGCGATGCTGACCGCGACCTGCCTTGCCAGTGAGTATGGGCCCGTAATCAAGATCAGGTGCGCAGCGAATGAGAGGAAGACGCCTGCACAGAACACGGCCAGCCATTCCTCGCCGCACTTGATGATCGGCTGCAAGGCGGGAGATCGCAGGTATTCCCAATCGCGCGGCACCAGCCAGCTGAACAGGAATGTCAGGACCAGGAAGTGCAGGATGCGATGAGGCGCGATCTCCTCCCGGTCGTTTGGCAGCAGCACATCGCTCAGCCCACTCGGCATCATTTGCGCGAGTGCCGGGATATCGCTGATCGAGACAATTGTCAGGGCGAACAGCAGATACAGCAACGCTATGGCGCGCAGCGCGGGAGCCGCCTGCATCGCGCGGATCGCGGGCGCATATCGCGTGCCGATCAGCGCGAGCCAGCCGCCCATCACGAACAGCAATTGCCAGCAGAACGGATTGAGGTACCAGTCTCCATACGGATATGACGACAGGTTCCAGTCGAGCAGCCGGCCGGCCGCGTAGAGGGTCACGGACGCGACGACCGTCACGTTCGGCACGTACAACAGCCCGAACACGATGATGGGCTGGAACGCCATCAAGGCAATGGTGAGTTGCAGCACGTCGAGATTGAGCGGCTTGGCCTGCAGGAACAGGCCGTAGATCAACGTCCGGATCGGGTGATCGATGAAGCCGGTGATGTTGAACTCGCTGATGATCTCCGGCGCCGCGGTCCGGGTAGCGACATAGCTGATCAACTCGACATAGATCACGAACAGAACGATATAGGCGGCATAGAGCTGCCATACGCGCTTGAAGATGCGGGTTGCGGCCACCAGGAATCCGCGTTCCAGCGTCATCCTGGCGTAGATGAGCGTCACGGCGTAGCCGCCGACGAATACAAAAAGGTCGGTTGCGCCGCTGAAGCCGAAGTTGCGCATGGTCAGCGCGCCGACGACGTTGTGCGGAATATGGTCCAGAAACAGAAACCAGTTTGCGATCCCAAGCAGCAGCGCGATCCTGAGATCGCCATCGGCTTTCGCGATCTCGGCGTTTGTTGTCGAAGTCATCTGAAGCTGAAATTTGCCGGCCCGAGAAACGAATCGCTAGTCTAGAGGGAACCCGCGCCTGGTCCGAATAGACTTTGCGTGAACCCTATCTAGTCCGTTTCGGGTTCCGGCCAAGTGGCCGGCTCAAGAAAGATCACGTTTTCGCAATCACCCCGTGAGCAGTGTCAGACCGGCTCGTGTTTGCGCAGGTCGCGGGCGTGATCCAGCGTATTGGCTTGCAGGTTCGCGCCGGTCACGGGGAGCTCCGGCAGGGCGGCCTCGGCCAGCAGGTCGTCCGTGACATCCTCGACCGAACGCTCGGCAATCTCGTGAATGAAGCTGATGTTCGTATATTCGCCCGAGGCGATTCGTGAGACGACGTCGCGTCGTGTCATTTCGGGATCGACGATCGCCTCGCGGCCACGGCGGCCATAGTCGATCATCACGACGAAGTACTGCATTGTCTGATCGTTCGATGTTCTGACTGTCACCGGGCATTATTTCCGATAATCGGAAGTATGTCAAGGTGAATTGTCGAAAACCGAAATTCAGGCATGCATGGCCGGACCGATTCGTCCCGAAGGCGTCCGAATCGGTCCGGCCGGTCCCTGAAGCAGCGCGGTTACTTCTCGGACGATCGCCCGCCCTGCGTCCGGGCAGATTTGCGACCCTTCGCCGCCGACTTGCCGCGCAGCCTTTCGATCTGGCCGCGAGGCAGGGTGACGCAGATTTCGCCGATCCATTCGAGCTTTACGCCGTTGATCGGCTTGGCATTAAAGCTCTTGAGGTTGACGGTGCCGGACGAACTGCCGCGTTCGATCGTCTTCAGATACCGCTCGCCGCTCTTCAGCCGGACCGCAGCTTCCTCTCCGTAGAAGCTCGACAGCGGATAGCGCTGCTCGCGATACACCACGATGACGTCGCCGTTCTCGTATTTCGGCAGCATCGAATCGCCTGAGACCTCGAAAGCGACGGTCTCCTCCGTCATCGGGAACGGAAGCTCGATTTCGCCGAGACCCTCCGGCGGGACCTGCTCAAGCTCCGGTTGGATCGAGGCGCCGGCGCCGACCCGGCCCACGATCGGCACCGAATTCAGCTCCAAATACTCCATGATCGGGGCAATCTCGGATGCCTTGATCAACCTTATTCCCGACAGGATTTCGGAGACCGCCCCGGCCCGAACCCCCATCGCGCGGGCAAGCCCGCCTTTGCTCTTCCCAGTCTTTTCCAGTGCTCGTTCGATCAGCGCCGCGTCCAGCATGTTTCATCCTTTCCCAAACCCGGAGACACTATATCCGTTACGATTATCAGAAACAAGCTTGACTTTTTTCTTCGGAATATCGGAAGGTATGCGAGGCGCCGGCGGAATGACAGAAACGGGAATTTGGAATGGAAATGATGAACTGGCTGCCGGAGCATTCGGCAGCCCTGCAGGATCTCCGCGCCCGCGGCTTGTCCTATTCGGAAATCGCTGACACGATCAACGCTACCTTCAATACGGCCTATACGCGCAACGCGGCGCTCAGCCGAGCGCAGCGCATGGGGTTGGCGGGCCTCGAAAGGCTCGAGCCGTCCCTGCCGGGGCACCTCGATCCGCCCAAACCGTCTCTGCCGGAGCTCCCAAGGATCGGGCGGCTGCGTGAAGGGCACACTGAACTGACGCCGGATCTGCTTCGCGGGCCAAAGATCTTCAATGAAACGGTGGAGATGCCGCAGCTTCGTTGCGCGGCGGTCGTGCCGCGGCATCTTTCGCTGCTCGACCTCAAGCCCGGAGACTGCCGCTATCCCTATGGCGGAGATAGCGACGGCGAGACGATGACCTTCTGCGGTCATCCGTGCCGGTCGGGCTCAAGCTACTGCACCCCGCATTTTCACCTGAGTCGCGATCCTGAGGCCACGGCGAGGCCGGTATTGAGCGCCGCCTGGCTTCAAGCCATCGGGGCCGGTTGAGGCAATTCATCACCTGACCGACGGATATCGGTCCGCAACCGCGATCGCGCGGAAGCCTCCGCGCGCCCATCACCAGACATTTTGGAGGTTACCAATGCCGCGAGCCAAGCGCCGGAAGCCGTACGATCCCGCCGGAGCGCACGATCGACGTGCCCAGGATCTGCCCTTTAATGCCGAGGTGGCGACCGTCGACGTCGACAATCCCCTTGCGCTCGAGCCCGGCGAGAAGATCGTTGCCTTTCGCTCGATCCGCAACGATCCGCTCGGCCGGTTGCACGCGCACCGCCAGATCGACGATACGCAATATCGGAGTGGCCGGGCATTCCAAAACGACTGGGAAAAGGCCGAGCGCGGGCCGCGCGCGGTGGATACGACACGCGAATTCGTCGATGGCGGCCTGCGACGCGAGCCGATCACCGAGGGGCAGCGCCAGGCGACGCTGCGCCTGAATCGCGCCGAGCATGAGCTCGGCGCCGACGGTTCGGCGCTGGTGCACGATGTCCTGATCCTCGGCATGACCATGCAGCAGGTTGGACAGCGGCGCGGGCTGCGCACGCAGCGCTGGCAGGACTATTTTGCGCGGCGTCTCAAGGAATGCCTGGATCGGCTGGCACTGATGTACGGGCTTGCGACGGCAGGCAGGGTTCCGGTGAAGGACCGTCGCTGATCTGACGCGGTTTGTCGCGCAGGAAATCCGGCACGGCAGCCATCATCGCATGACTGTGCCTTGCCTCACACTGAACTCCTTCCTTGTGTGCGGTCGGGATTGGGCCCGGCCAAGGCTGTGAAGATGGTCGACAGCGGCGAGGACTCTCATGTAACTTCCGTCGCGTCGACGACCTGCCTGCATTCGAGGCCTCTCGCGCAAGGAAGGGTCTGGTACGTCCACGCAAGGGAGTTCGCCGCGGCTACGCACCTGTCGACATCTTCTCTGCATCACGAACACCACGAGCAACGTGGATCGATGCCGACGCGGAGCCCAATCAAAATAACCCAAGGGAGAAACGACCGATGAATCACACTGGAAACTGCTTTTGTGGCGCCGTCGAACTCAAGGTCAGCGGAGAGCCTGAGGCAATGGGCTATTGCCACTGCCGTTCATGCCGTTCCTGGTCCGGCGGTCCGGTGAATGCGTTCAGCCTCTGGAAGCCCGAGGCGGTCGAGGTCACCAAGGGCGCCGACCACATCGCGACATTCGAGAAGACCGCGATGAGCCAGCGCAAATATTGCACAAAGTGCGGCGGTCACCTGATGACCAACCACCCGACGCTCGGGCTCGTCGACGTGTTCACTGCAACGATTCCGACGCTGAAATTCAGCCCAGGGGTTCACGTCAACTATTCCGAGGCAGTGCTGCAGATACGCGACGGCCTACCGAAGTTGAAGGATTTTCCGGCTGAGTTCGGCGGCTCCGGCGAAATGATCGCCGAATAGCTCGAACGCTCCCCATCACGAAAGCGGGTGGCGGCGGCGTGCCGCCACCCGCCTGCGTATGGGCTCCGCGCCCCACAATTCGGCATCCGGCAGGCTTGCTTCGTATGCGAGGCGTCCGACAATGTCGGCGGCCGCCGGGTCGTCTTTGGGCCATCGACAGCCATGTCGGACGAAGGTCCCGCTTGCAAAATCCGGGTTTGGTTTTGCTGACGAGCTTCCGCTAAAAGGCGAGCGGTGCCGGTCTTGGCAGGGACCGTCGTATTTCGCCTGACAAAATAACAGAGGAAGCGTCAGATCATGACCAGACCAGAATTGCCGGGGCGCGCGCCGCGCGGGGAGGGAGTTCCGACGGCGCTCGACGGCCTGCTGGTCGTCGACTTCACCCGCGTCGTGGCCGGCCCGGCCTGCACGCAAACGCTGGCCGACTTCGGCGCCGAAGTCATCAAGATCGAGAATCCGGACGGCGGCGATGACACGCGCGCGTATGAGCATGCTGAAATCGGCGGGGAGAGCGCAGCGTATCTGAGCCTCAACCGCAACAAGCGCGGTATTGCGCTCGATTTCAACAATCCGGCCGCGCTCGAGGTCGCGCGCGCGTTGATCGCCAAGGCCGACGTCGTGGTGGAGAATTTCTCCGGCGGCGTGATGAGGAAATTCGGTCTCGATTATGCGTCGGTGGCCCCGACCAACCCGCGGCTGATTTATTGCTCGATCTCCGCCTACGGCCGCGAAGGCGATTTCGCGCTGCGCCCGGGCTTCGACCCGATCACGCAGGCCGAAAGCGGCTTCATGTCGCTCAACGGCTTTCCGGATGGCGAGCCGGTGCGCACCGGGCCGCCGATCGTCGACATGGCAACGGGCATGTCGGCCTGCAACGCCATCCTGCTGGCGCTGATTGCGCGCGATCGGCTCGGTCGCGGTCAGCAGGTCGAGGTCGCATTGATCGACACCGCGGTGTCAATGACCGGCTTCTACGGCATGGCCTATCTTATCAATGGCAACAATCCCGGCCGTTTCGGCAACTCTCCGAATGGTTCGCCGACCGTCGGCGTCTACCGGGCCTCAGATGGTCCGCTCTACATGGCCTGCGCCAATGACCGCCTGTATCGCCGGCTCGTCACCGACGTGCTGGAACGCCCGGATCTCGTCACCGACCCCGAGTTTGCTCACCGCAAGGCGCGCACGGCCAACAAGGAGAAGCTGCGCGCGATCATTGCCAGCGTGTTTGCGGGCGACACGCTCGAGAACTGGATGGCGAAGATGAAGAAGGCCAACATTCCGGTTGGCTATCTGCGGACGGTCGAGGAGGGGTTCAACGCGCCCGAGGTGCGCGACCGGCATCGCCTGAGCAGGATTACGCATCCAACCGCCGGCACGGTTCCGAACATCGAGTCGCCGGTCAATATGAGCCTGACGCCGAGCGTTGATCCCGTTGCGGCTCCGCTGCTCGGTCAACATACGAAGGACGTGTTGAGCAAGACGCTTGGCTACGACGACCGGCGCATCGCCGCGCTGGCCGAAGCCGGCGCGTTTGGCAAGGCAGGCAACACCGGCTAGAGCCTTTTTTTTGCCGATGGAATCGGAACGGGGCTCTGGATTCTAGTTTAGACGCGTTTCCTTGACGCGAACCGGTATCCGCTTCGCTCGAAAACGCTCCAGCGTGCTCAACCTGCACAAAAGATCAACTATTCGCAAAACAACCTGATAGCAGGCGAGAGGAAAGCCTCTCGCCTGGCGAGATGTCTTTCAGGCGTCGCGGGCCCCGGCGCGTCGCCGGCGGCCTTGGAGCTGGTCCGTTTCGGGAACTCAGTTCGGCTTGCTGCGCAAGTTGTTCCTTGGCATACTTTCAACTTCCTCGGGCTCCGCCCGATCAATCTCGAGGCGTGCCATCCGGAGGATGAGGGTTGCCGTGGTGAGGCCGAGGCGTTCGGCCTCTTGTGCTGCGGTGTCGACCTTCTGGGCCAAGCCTTCACGCTTACCTGGGTATGCCATTCGTAATCCTCACTTAAGGTGCGAGATGAAAAATCCCACATACGTTGCAGAGCTGCAGAAGAAGCTCGGAGCTCCATCGAGCGAAACACTGGAAAGCCTGCGACTGTTGAAGGCTTTCCTTCGACTTGCGCCCGACCAGCGTTCCGAGGTCATCGAGCTGGTCGAACGTTTGGCGGTTGAGCCGCCGCGCGATCCCTCACTGTCCTGAGGTGCTCGCAAATCCTTCCTGTGCGTCAGTTGCTCATCGGCTTGGCGGGTGTTTGCGTCGCGATCACGTAGATTGCGCCGCCCTCGAGCGCTTCGGATTGATGCCGGGTACCGGCCGGCAGCAGGATGGTATCGCCGGCGCCGACCACCCGCTCGCCACCATCCCAGATGAAGTGCAGCCGGCCGCTGATGATCATCAGGATCTCGTCGACCGGATGAGTATGGAATTGATGCACCTTGCCGGCCGCATCATGCTGCAGTTCGACCGAGCCCTGGGCCGGGAGCAGGTTCAGGATCTCAGGGTCGATGGCAAATTCAGTCTTCGTGCCTGCGATGATCTGGGTCATGCTGCCTGCTCCTTGTTCGCGATCGGTGGCGTCTTGTTTTGCGCGAGCTTGGCGAAGGGGCAGCCCGAGCTCGCATTGTTGTCGTCGTGCAGGAAGTACTGCAGATACTCGCGGCCGTCGGTTGCGCCGTAGCGGCCAAGAAGCGGAGAGGGGCTCGCGCTGTCGTACGGGATCAGGCGCTTGCGCACCTCCGCGAACGCGGCGTTCGCAGCCTTCTCCGTCCCGAGGATCTTCTCGAACACCCAGCGCGGCTGGAACGTGAGCATGAACGCGCTGGACCGGCGGCTTTGCCGCATCACATGCGCGGGCGTCGTGCAGACCACGAAGATTGGCTCGCCCGCAAACGAGAACTCCCACATCGGATGGTCGATCTGTTCCGGAATCTCTGATGGCCACGGGTTCTTGTCTAGCCGTGCGAGCTGGTCGAGCGTCAGCCACATCTTGCGATAATAGGCATCGAGCGTCTGCACCGGGCGGGGCCGCGTGAACACGATCAACGAGGTGTTGGGACCGAACGAGCGCGCCTGCGAGACATATTGCCCGAGTTGCTCGCCCAGCACTGCCACATCATACGGATCGAGGAAAAGGTAGCGGAGCTGGTCCTGGCGATGTCCGGTCACGCCGAACACGCAAGGGAACGGCCTTGCCTCGCTGCTCATCTGCGCTTCAAACTCGGAGAACATCACGCTCTGCCAGCTGCTGACCGGAAAGTTTGACGCGACTTCGCCTTTTCTCAAGAACAAGCGCTCCATAACACCCCCTACACTCATAACCACGCTAACGAGCTATCAACTTGCTTCTCATCAAGAGCGGCCCGGCAATGCCGGGCAGCGACATGAGAAGCAGAATGACAATCAAGGCGCTGTAGCCGCCGTCGCCGATCGCGGCCGTGTTGTGTACGGCGTCGGTCCCCGAGGCGTTGCTGGCGGCGAGCATCGCGAAGCCGATGATGGGCTGCGAGATGCCGGCGAAAATTCCGGCGGCAGTGGTGTTCACGGATGCGCCCACACCGATCAGATCGGCGGTGTAGAGCTTCTTGACGCATTTCAGCACCAGCGGAACGGTGCCGCCGGCGACGAGCCCCAAGGCAGTGAATATGACGGTGACGTAGGCGAGTCCAAATGTCTGGGCGATCGGAGGCAGCAGCATCGCGATCAGCAGCATGCGCAGCACGCAAATGCCGATCAGCGCGCGATCGAGCGCCGCCGCGGCGCGATCGGCGGCGTGACCCAGGAAGATCGAGCCGAGCGCATTGCCGATCATGAAGGCGAGCAGGGGCGTGCCGGCGGCTGTCGGGGAGATATGGAAGAAGTGCGCGACCATCGGAATGCCCCAGACGCCCGACAGCGTCGTCACCACCGCGAAATGCGACGCAAACGTCATTGCGCAACCCCAGTTCGCGACATGGGCCAGCGATTGCCGCGCGGCGATCACCACGCCCTTCAGCGTCTTGTTGCTGTGCGAGGCCGGATCGGGCTTGAGGGCGAGCTTGGCGAAAGCGAGGTTGGCGAGGCCAATGCAGGCGATGAACAGGAAGCAGGCCCGCCAGCCAAAGCCTGAGACCGCGGCTGCAAGCGGCGTGGTCGCGATGACGCCACCGACATAGCCCGAGACCTGCGAGATGCCCGACATCATGCCGAATCGCTCATCCGCGAAGCTCTGTGCCACGAGCTTCAGGAGTGTGGTAAAGACCAGCGCATCACCGCAGGCGACGATCAGGCGCGCAACAAAAACGTCGAGCAGGTTCGGCGCCAGCGCGAACGCGGCGCTGCCGAGCGAGGAGGCGATCATGCTGACGAGGACGACGCGCTTGACGCCGTAACGGTCGACCAGAAGGCCTGCCGGAATCTGCATCAAGGTGTAGCCCCAGAAGTAGCTTGAGGCGAGCATCGCAACACCGGCCGCGTCGGTGTTGAAGTCGTGCATGAAATTGAGGCTGACCGACTGCGGCGATACGCGCTGCAGGAAGGCGATGGCGTAGGCGATGGCCACCGCCGTCCACGCGAGATAGGCGCGATCGGTGAAGCGCGCCGTCGGGGCATAAACAGCTTGTTGTCCGAGCATCGACATCACACCCTCGCGTAACCCACCGAGAAAAGGGCATCCGCAGAATTCGGAATCTTCCGCGACATCGCGGCATCGACCAGCGACGCGGTGCCATGATAGGCCTGCCGATGGTGCTTAATGTGGCCGTAAGCGCCACGCATGATCATGTCGGGCAGTTCGAGCGGCTTGCCCGGATAGAGCGAGGTGCACATCTCGATACAGGCCGCCTGCAGGGCGAGATCCTGCGTATCGTCGAGCAAGGATGGAGTCACTTTTTCGCAAATCTTAGCGTTCGCTGCCCAGACGATCGGGTTGCGGGTTCGCCAGCCGTAGAGCACGTTGCCCTCGGCTCTCGCGGCAGCGCCGGAGCATTTCAGGACTTCCGATGTGAAGAAGCCGTAGAAGCCGCGGCCCTGGTGCGCCGGGAGCACTTCCGTGCCGCTGCGATAGATTCCAAGTCCGGCCGACATCTCCAGCATGCGGTAGACCGAGAAGGCAATGAGGCCGGACCGATCGTAGACAAGGATCAGGCTATACTTCTTGTCGAAGGGCGAGGAGGTTGTTGTCCAGTGCGGCTCGGTGGCCTGCCAGTTGACGGCAATGATGCCGTTCATAGCGTCCATCAGCGGCTGACGGTCGCAGGCTTCGACCCGAGAGGCATCGGGTAGACTGTAGATCGCGTAATCCGTCCAAGGCGATTTGATCGCCTCGTATCCGCTGCCCAGATTTCGCGACATGGCAGAGCTCCAGAATTCCATTGCGAGCTATACAGGGCAGCCTCGAATGGCTTAAAGGACAATATGCCCTCGAAAACTGCCAAAGCGCCCCGGCCTGAGCCGCGCGACAAGAAAGCGACGCGGCGGGTCGCGATCGTTGCCTTTCCCGGTGTGACCTTGCTCGACATCTCGGGACCGGCGCAGGTGTTTGCAGAACTGGAAGCGATCGAGCTGCCGGGACCGGACTACTCGCTGTCCTACCTGTCGACCTCCGGCGGGTTGGTGCCGACCGATGTCGGCATGATGATCGACACGGCGCCGATCGACAGTATTGCGCCCGCCGAGGTCGACACGCTGGTGATCCCCGGCGGACCCGGCATCTGGAAGATCCGCAACGACGCGAAGTTGATGAACTGGATCGCGGAGGCGCTGCCCAAGGCGCGCCGTATCGCGTCGGTTTGCCTTGGCGCATTTGCGCTGGCCTGGACCGGGATTCTGGACGGCAAGCGGGCAGCAACGCACTGGCGTTATTGTCCCCGTCTGCAGGATAGCTTTCCCAATATCCGGGTTGAGCCCAACGCGATCTTCGTCAAGGACGGACGGGTCTGGTCATCGGCCGGGGTCAGCGCCGGCATCGATCTGGCACTCGCCATGATCGAGGAGGATTTCGGCCACACTATCGCGCTCGATGTTGCGCGCAGACTTGTGGTGTTTCTGAAACGGCCGGGCGGTCAGAGCCAGTTCTCCACCGTCCTTGCCGCACAGGCATCGGACGTCGAGGGACGCTTCAGCGCGCTGCACGCCTGGATCATCGAGAACATCACGAGCGACCTCAAGGTCGAGACCCTCGCGGAAAAGGCGGGGATGACGCCTCGCACCTTTGCCCGGACCTATGTCAGCCGCACCGGCATGACGCCTGCAAGCGGCGTCGAGGCGCTGCGCGTGGAGACGGCGCGCTTGCTGCTCGAAAGCCGCCAGATCGGCGGCGTGGTCGAGGTCGCCAAGCGCGCGGGATTTGGCGATGACGAGCGAATGCGGCGGGCCTTCCTGCGCCACCTCGGCGTATCGCCGACCGAGTACCGAAACCGGTTTTCCGGCAGCTAGCTCGCCTCGGGCGAGGCCGTCTGAACGCGGACCGCTTCGCGTCGGAAGCCGATCTATCTCACGAGCGAATAGCTGGCCTTCGCTGGCAGGATTCGCGGCTCAAGGTGGTAGCTTTTCCGGTTTGTCTGCGGCTAATGTGCCGGCCAAATCGGGAGAAGAAGCACCATGAATGACGGGACCCCCATTCGACAGGCGCGCAATGTCGAACTCGGCGCCAGCGGCGAGGAATTCCAGAACCTGCACGAATTCGCGCGAAAGGCCCGCGCCAAGCTGAATCAGAACGCCTGGGACTACATCGTCGGCGCCTCGGAGACCGAGACCACGATGCGCCGCAACAGAATGGCGCTCGATGAGATCGCGTTCCGGCCGCGCGTCCTGCGCAACGTCATCAGCGTCGATCCTTCTACCGAGGTATTCGGACGCAAGCTCCGGCTTCCCGTGATGATCGCCCCGGTCGGCGCGCTCGAGATCTTCGATCCGGATGCGGGCGCGGCCGTCGCGCGTGGAGCGGGAACGTTCGGCGCGGCGCACATGCTGAGTTCGGTGTCCGAGCCCGGGCTGGAGAACACCGCCAGGGCGGCACCGGGTGCGCTTCGCATCTTCCAGCTCTATGTGCGCGGCGACGATGCCTTTGTCGAGGATGTGGTCAGTCGCAGCATCGACAACGGTTACGTCGCGTTCTGCCTCACCGTCGACACCGCCCATTACAGCCGGCGCGAGCGCGACATAGCCAAGCGCTATGTCCGCGAGAGCCGCATCCGCGCCACCGGTGGCGATTTCCAGAAGGGTCTGGAATGGCGGACGGTGAAGCTGATCAAGGACAAGTTCAAGATTCCACTTATCCTCAAGGGGATCGCCACCGCCGAAGACGCTAAGATCGCCCTCGACCATGGGGTCGACTGGATCTACGTCTCAAATCATGGCGGCCGACAGCTCGACCATGGCCGTGGGTCCATGCATGTCCTGCCCGAGATCGTTCAGGCGGTCGCAGGCCGTGCCAAGATCATGGTCGACGGCTCGTTCTGCCGCGGCACCGACATTGTGAAGGCTATCATTTCGGGCGCTGATCTTGTCGGCATCGGCCGGCTGCAGTGCTGGGCGCTCGCCGCGGCCGGCGAGGCCGGCATTGTCCGGATGCTTGAACTGCTGGAGGACGAGGTGATCCGCTGCCTCGGTCTGCTCGGCGTCACCAGCTTTGCCGAACTGGACAAATCCTACCTGCATCCGGCGATGCCGACCAACCCGCCGAGCGTGTTCAGCGCATTCCCGCTTCTCGATATCGAGCCCTACCGCTACTGAGCCGCTGCAAGCGGTGTATGAAGCGTTGGCGCGGTCGAGGCATTGTGCGCCTCGATCGCGCCAGCGGCCATCTATCTGTGGTGTGCATGAAGCCGCCGCGGCAACGACAAAGTCTGATCCAAATGCCGCGCTAGTCGAGGCGGATGGCAGATAATCCATTCGCGGAATTTTCACTCGAGCGCGCGATCGGCTTGCGCTGGACCTTGCGGGATATCCAGGCCGGCAGGCTCAAATTGTCACCGGTCAGCGAGGAGGATCTGGACATCCTCGCTGAGCTAGGTCTCGTCGAACTGCATGACGACGAGCCCGGGCTGACGGAGGCGGGGGCCGCCGTGCTGAGGGACTGAACAGGCGCGTAGCCTAGCGCGCGTTCAGGAAGCTTTCACCGGAATTGCAAGGCGTGCACTGATAGGTCAGCACGTCGTAGACTTGGTCGCGCGGCTCGATCAAGGCAAGCCGCATTTGCGTGCCGCACTTCATGCACGGCATCTCTATGCTGGTCTTGAACCGGGTGCAGGTCGGTGTCGGACGAACGGCGCGCAGCATCGGATCCCCTTATTCCCCAAGAGACGCGAACGCGACCGACGAAGAAGCCGAATCACTATGCCACAGTGCTGACATGATTGGAATCGGCTGTCGGTCGCGGCTAGGTAATTTTTCCTCAATTGGCCGGAGCGGGTGGGGTCTTCATAGCTCGCGATCCGGCGCTGACGCCGTCACAATCTATGCTAACGTCGCCGGACGCTTATTTCAGGGGGCGCGATCATGATTGAGCCGAAGCTTGAAGTTCCCGCCGAGTTGCGCGATCTCGCGGAAAAGACCATCGACCAGGCCGAACAGGCCTTCAGCCTGTTCTTTGATGCCGCGAGCAAGTCGATGACGTCGATGCCGGGCGCCGGTACCGAGATCTCCAAACAAGCGCTGTCGTTCACCGAGCAGAACATGAAGGCGGCGTTCGAGCATGCGCGCAAGCTCGTGCACGCTACGGATCTGCAGGAGGCGATGCGAATCCAGTCGGAGTTCCTGCGCAGCCAGTTCACCAATGCCGGCGAACACATGCGGCAGATCAGCGGTAGCGTGATGTCGGCGACCAAGGACGCGACGAAGGGCAAGTTCTAGGACGGCGTTCGCGGGCCCATCGACGCCTTAGCGCCGGCGCGCGACGGCGACGCCGAGCAGAAACGCGACGAACAGGCTTGCGAGCGGCGCTTCGCGCGTGACCGCACTCACGGTGGCCAGGGCTCCGCCCGGTCGGCGCGAGGTCGCGATGGCATCGCTGAGGCGATCGGCGGCGGCTCGAAGTCCGTCCGACACCTCCGTGATCGTACGCGAGACGTCCGTCGCGGTGTCGATCGCTCGTTCACCGAGTGTGGGTTGAAGCGGGAACTCGGGTGTTTCGGAGCTCATGTGCCGTGCCGCGATTTATTGAAGGCCAGGTGACCGACGTCAGGTGACCGACGCCTACGCTATCCGCACGTCTTGAACGGCGGTGGCGGCCACATATCCCAGAAATTCCGCAGCGGCGGATTGGTTCCACCGACATGCCTCGCTTTCACATCGGGGAACGGGAAACTTACGCGTGGGTCGCGGCTTGTTTCCGTGGAGGAGGCGATGATGACAATGCAGGCGCATGGCATTGCGGATGGCGGTTCGGTCAAGCATCGAAATCGGCATGGTGGCACGCCGCTGTTGGTCGCGGCCGTGGTTGCGATCCTCGGCGTGCTCGGCATGCTGATTGTGGATCACGGTCCGTGGAACAAGCCGAACGCGCAGCCGGCCGCTTCGGCCAACTACTCAACGACCGGCGAGGCGGCGCGCGCGGCTGGCGCAAAGGTCATACCGACCGAGCCCAAGGCACCGATCGAGCCTGATCCGCCCGGCCCAAAGCCCGCTCATCCGGCAAACCCGAGCACGCCGCAATAGATGCGGGCGTTCGTGGGATCACATCCCGACGCAGGGCGGAGGAATTTGACTCGTCGGGCAAATCGGCGGCACAAAATCATCGTCGGAAATATCGCGGGATGATCAGCGAATGCTGACCAGCATGCCCCACGCTGCTGCAAATCCTGCACCGACGAGAACCAGCACCGGGCTGTCGCAGAAGATGCCGCCATACTGGCACATGGTGGCGCCGAGAGAGCCGATCTGATGATGACCCGCGGCGTAGAACAGGCCGGACAGGACCGCGAGCACGGCAGCAACGAAATACATCGACGCTTCCTCCTTGCAATCAAATGCGGCGCGGGTCAGTCCGACCGACGCAAGCCAAAACTGTATTGATGTCGATCCAAATATTGTGAGCTGTCCGCTTGACGCGTCGGGCAACTCAACGGCACACTGACATCATCGCAATGAGCATAGGCGCTTGGCGCGGCCTGCGCTGCGATTCCGGATCAATGCTCAAACTTTTCGCTCAAGTCGGTTTCTCACCGTCGAAGCCGACGCATCGCATTTTACCGATCGCATTCAGCCCGAAAAAAGAGTTTGACACGTCGGGCAACTCAGGGGCATAATCCGAAAATCAGAAATTGTTGAGCCCGCGCGGAGCAATCCGCGGCGGGCTTTTTCTTTGCCGTTTCACCAATCGGACGGCGGCCGCACCGTCACGACGCCACATCCTCCCAGCCCGTCGCCTGAGCGTCGCAAGCGTGCCGCCGTCCGAACCCTTTGAAAAGAGCAACGAATTGGCCGGTGCGCGCGAACGCGCCGGTCCTGCGGCGCGGCGCAAGCCGGCGCCGCCCGCGGCCCCACTCGTCAGGGATAAGGTTCGCGCCCCAAAGATCGCCGCCCGTGCGCGATCTGCCGCACATTCATTCCATGCCGCATCGCGCGCTGACGGCCGATCAACGAGGTTTGCATGACCGCCTATCTGGTATCGCTCGCGCTCGCGGGCCTGGTTGCCGTCGCGTTGTGGGAGCTAGCATGAGCGCCGAGATCATCCAGTTCATTCCGCGCCCGCATCCCAAACGGGAGCAGACGGACTTTCCCACGATCGCATTTCGCTCCGCGTTGCCCGATCCCGAGACGAATTGCATCGACACGGCGCCGAGCGAATACCTCCCGACCGATTGGCAGGAGAAATGAGTGGCGAAAACGATTACGCAGATACGCTCGCTTGCCCGAAGCCATACGCGAAGCGCACTCAACGCTTTGGTCGGGGTGATGCGATCGACCAGCGCGACCCCGGCTGCCCGCGTTTCCGCTGCCAACGCCATCCTCGATCGCGGCTGGGGTAAAGCGCCGCAGGCGATCGAGAACGGTGACGGGGCGCTAGAGCTTGTGCACCGCATCGAACGGATCATCGTCGAGCCCGAAGAAGTCGAAGACGAAAATACCTGAGAGGCGAGCGAGCAATCCTCCCTGAGGCAGAGCGCTCGATCTGCCTTTGTCCGACGTCTGTTCGAATACGTTCAATCACTTCACCGCTAGCGGCCGGACCACTCCTGTCGCCGCTCGCGGTACCGTGCTTCAGAACCGCCCTACCAGGGCACGGATCAGCATGATATCTATCATGGCGTGCTCCGCGCAAAAAGTGCTGCTATGGCGAGAGTCTGATGTGGATCGTCGCGACGGCTGTTGAACTGCTTGTATTGTTTTTTGTCGACCTCGTTGGTTACAACGTGGCGCGGTTTGTCCTGCCACTGCTTTCGTTTGGAAGAATTAGCGTGGCGCCCGGCATGTCGAGCGACCAACGAGAGTTCGGCTGGCTCGGTGCCAGGCGTGACGGGCTCGGAAGAGTAGAGCTGGGGGCGAGCGCTGCCGGCGGGATTGGGCTTATTATCTGTGCTCTCTGTTTAGCGGCGGTCTTGTTCTTCGTGCGCTGATGTAATCGTGTGGCCGATAAGGGTCTCGGTGGAAGTGCCGGCGATGGCATTCGTTGCGATAAATCGCACGATGTTCGCAGCATTGATCGGATTGGCAGTCTGTTGCGCCGGTCTTGCGGTGGTTCTGCGTTCCGTCCGTCGGTAGCCTCTCCCAAGCGAGCAAATTCTGAAAACACTCGAGAACGATAAGACGTCTTCCCGAAATCGCGCATGCGCGGGCCAAATTTACTCGGACCAATTCGGGCGGACCTCGAGCCAAGGCTGAAAGCACTCATGTGGCAGTTGATTCTGGAAGAAGTTGCTCGAGAACTTGAGAGGAGGGCTGCCCAATGGGCGGGACGAAAGGTCTTCCGCAAAACTGTAGATGGGGGCGAGCCGAATAAGCCTGAAGCATATGCCGACAGGATCAATCGAGAGTTCGGGCTCCGCGATTATTTCAAGGCCTGGAATCTTTATGATTCGGATCGTGCATATTGGGAAGAACTCTTCGGTAACGACCCTTTGAATTCCCCCGATCATCCTGCCTCACCTCCAGGCAACCTGTTGCCGCGCGCGGACGCGCCGCCGCGTTATGATTATCTCAATCCGGCGACGAGGGGGCTGGCGCCTTCGGCCGGTTTGGCACCGGCGGACAGTTTTCGGCGGGATCAGCTAAATCGTCGCAACCGCTCTACGAGACGCGATCGTTCGTGGGGCCACCTGACGGCTCTCCGCAAGAATCGGACAGCAACGGAGCGCCTGTCCGGCGGCTGGTGCGAGTACCGACGGCGGGCGAGAGCCAGGCCAGATTCGAAGGTGGAGCACCGGCCGTGCCGTTCGTTCCACGCGCTGCGAAACCGGGGCGTCCCGCCACATTCGGCGAGCGCTTCGGGGGATTCGCATCCCCAATCGCTGAGCCTCGGGCTCCCATCGATGGACGGCCTATGCCGAGTCCTCCGTTGCCGCCGTCGGTCTTTCGCTTTCCGGACAATTCCGACATTCCGGAGATGGATTTCAATAATTGGCTTGCCAGTCTGATCAGGCCGCGCGCTCGTCAATGACAGTTCACGGCTGACGATTGCAGCAGGGCAGCTGCCCGGCGCTCAAGCGGTCTTGCCTCATCGAGAGTAGTCTTGTCGATCCTGAAAATTCCAACCGCAAAGGTGTTCGAGCCGCTGTTGCGGCCGGCGCGTTACAAGGGTGCATTCGGTGGCCGCGGATCGGGAAAATCCCATTTCTTCGGCGAACTCCTAGTCGAGATGTGCCAGGCCGAGCGCGGCACGCTGGCGGTTTGCATCCGCGAGGCGCAGCGGACGCTGGCGCAATCATCGAAGCGGCTGATCGAAAGCAAGATCGCGTCGCTTGGTGTCGGTCAGGGGTTCAAGAACTATTCGGACAGGATTGCGACGCCCGGTGACGGCGTGATGATCTTCCGCGGGATGCGGGATCATACGGCCGACTCGATCAAGAGCCTCGAGGGCTTCAAGATTGCGTGGATCGACGAGGCGCAGTCGCTGAGCGCGCATAGCCTCGCGTTGCTGCGGCCGACGATCCGTGCGCCCGGCTCGGAATTGTGGGCGAGCTGGAATCCGAGGCGGAAGTCGGACGCGATCGATGACTTCCTCCGGATACGCCAGCCGCCCGGAGCCATCGTCGTCAACGCAAATTGGCGAGACAATCCGTGGTTTCCCGCGGTGCTTGACGAAGAGCGGCGCACTGACCTCTCGCTCTATCCCGATCGCTACAATCACATCTGGGAAGGAGGCTACGTGCAGGCGTTCGAAGGCGCGTACTTCGCGCAGCTCTTGACCCAGGCGCGCAAGGACGGCCGGATCGGCAAGGTCGCCGCGGACCCGCTGCTGCCGTTGCGCGCGTTCATCGACATCGGGGGCGCCGGCGCGACCGCCGATGCCTTCACGATGTGGATCGTGCAATGGGCCGGAAGCGAAATTAGGATCCTGGACTATTATGAGAGTGCTGGCCAGGTGTTGGCGTATCATGTCGATTGGCTGCGCTCGCGCAACTATCAGAACGCGATCCTCTATCTTCCGCATGACGGCATGGCGACCAACAACGTTACCGGTAAGCGCTACGAGGACCATCTGCGCGACGCCGGCTTCGCCGTCGAGCCACCGGTGAAGAACCAGGGCCGCGGCGCAGCGATGATGCGCATCGAGGCACTGCGCCGGTTGGGGCCGCAGATCTGGTGGAACGAAACCAGGACGGAAGCCGGCCGCGATGCGATCGGCTTCTATCACGAACGCAAGGATGAGGTGCGGAATGTCGGACTCGGCCCGGAGCACGATTGGTCAAGCCATGCCGCAGACGCGCTCGGCCTGATGGCGATCTGCTACGAAGCGCCGGGTAGGGCAGGGAGCTTCAACCGGGCGATCAGATACAAAGATCAAGGTTGGGTGTGAGGCGATCGCAAATGTGCCCTTCGTCGTACGGCGAAGCCTCCGCTTTTCCATCCGTGTTGAACGACGTTGTTTTTAGCCGATTGGGCGACTGCGCTCTGGCTCCCAATTGAGCGTTGCGTGTTATGCGCGGAGGCGCAGCGACGCCGAGGGCCGATTGAAGATGTTCTTGATTCGTTCTAGTTGGTGATAGGGGCGTCTTTTGCACAACTCATGAGTAGCCAGACTGCATTGCCCAACATGGTTCACCTATGGCTGACGGCTGCTCAGACCGTCCACGAAATCTGATCGTGACGCGCCATTTGCCTTCGAGCAGAGAGGTTCGGCCGATGGCTTTGTCGGATACGTTCCAGCATGGGCTGGATGCCACGGGTAGTGTTCGCGACGCGCAGCGCCGTTAGTGCTGTCGATCAAAGCCGTGGATTGCAATTGCAGGTGATGCATGAAGGCTAATGGGCGACGTTTCGTGGCCACAACACTTCTGCTCAGCGGATTTGTCGCTACTCCTGCGTTTGCAGCCGACTACAGCGTGGATGTTGGTGTCGAGACCAAAGCCGGCAAGGACGCTGGGTCTCTTGGCTGTGTGTATGAGGAGACCTGCGGGCTGAATATGCCGTCGCTGGGGCTAAGGGTTACTCTTCTCTCGCTCAGGACTGATCCAAGCCGCGTGACCATCTATGTGAGCCGCCATGATCTTAGCTGCTGCTATTTTGAGAGCGCCGCCGACTCGCTTCATGTTGATCGGCGCAAGTCAACCTTCCGGGTACCCATCTTTACTGGTGCGCGGGCCAAGGGCGGCCTGTTTATTCAGAATGAGCGCGTGGGCACTCTGTACCTGCGATTTGACACGCGTTGAATCATATTAGCGACATTGGGATTTCGCGACATGGCGACGATTGAACGAAAGCCTCTGCCGCCGCCAGATTCCAAGCCGGTTAGGATAACTGAAGCCGATCGGGCAGAGATCATGGCCCAGGCTGACGACGTCATCAACTATTACGTGAATGGGCCAGGATCCTATTTTGAGTCAGGTACGCAGAAGCCGCTGGCGGGTGAACTCGGACGAAGCAGTTGCAGACCTGAAGAACTTTAGGGACAAGGTAATTGCATCGAGGCAGTTTGCTGAGGATCCTGCTTCGATCATCGACGCTGTCGTTGATCAAACAAGAGATCCGCAAAGCCTGGAGATACGGCATCGAATCCTTTTGCGACGGTTCCATCGGGATCCTACGAATCACAATTTCGGCCCGAGGGGGCGAATGGATCAGTGTTTCCTGCGTCCGATAAGAACTTCCGCTTCCTGGCTCGCAGTGTTGCTGGATAATCGCAACCACCGGTGTTCGACACAGGCACTCCGACCATAGCGTTCGTTCCGCCGGATGGTCTGAAACCCTGGCGCGGCGAGCAGAGTCCGCGCGAGGCGTTGGCAAGCGGAGCGTCCAATCTGCGCCAGCCCGTGCTGACTAAGCAGACTGCGCGACCGATCGGTCTCGTCAGCGGGGAGCCGATGCCTGACTACCTGTTTGGATTGCCGATCTGGGAGCGAACGGAAAGTTCGGGCCAGCGCGATGCGAATGATGATGATTGGTTGATGCATTTGTTCCGGACCTCTGTCGCCAGCTGATTGCGTCGCTGTCGAGCTCGTCTTGCAGCTCTATTCCGAGTCGGGCGCTAGCGTCGAAAGCGATTTCAAATATCCAGCTTTTCCAATGAGCGCTGTTGCGTGAGGCGATCAGCGTTGGAATGCTGCCCTACTTGCACCCATATACCAAGGCTTTCACGAATGACTAAAATGTCGACGTCCGAGCTCAAGGCGATGCTCGCCTCCGAAAAGGCCGATGCGCTCGCGGCGCTGTCCGCGGCGCGGCTCGCCGAGGAGCGCGCGGACGCAATGGACTATTATCTCGGCGACATGCGTAAGGACATGCCGGCGCAGGACGGCCGCTCGCGCGCGGTCTCGACCGACGTCGCCGACACTATCGAGGGGTTGATGCCCTCGCTGATGGATATCTTCGCCGGCTCCGACGAGGTCGTGCGCTTCGAGCCCGTCGGCCCCGAGGACGAGGCCGCCGCGCAGCAGGAGACCGACTATGTCAATCATGTCTTCATGCAGCAGAATCCGGGTTTCATGACGCTCTATTCCTTCATCAAGGACGCGCTGCTGTTGCCACGGGCTTTCTCGGAGCGGTTTGGTTGGGCGTCAAGGCCACGCTCGGAAAATGACTCGCAGAGCGCGGAGCGGATTGATGTCCTAGGACATGGATCTGGGGCCTTGGCGGACAACAGAATTATTGAGGCGCATAAATGTATCGGATACGCGAGGTCGAAGCCCAGGACGAAGCGGTGGCGGACTCGCTCGCCGAGCTTCATCAGCTGATATTCTGCGACGGGACCCGTGTACCGGACTTCGAGCAAGGATATTGGTGGATTGCGTTCCGTGGAGCGAAGCCAATCGCATTCGCGGGTGTCATTCCTTCAACCTATGTTACAAATGCTGGATATCTGTGCCGCGTTGGCGTCGTGATGCCGCACTGCGGCCACGGCCTGCAGGTGCGGCTTACTCGCGCGCTGGAAGCACGAGCGCGGCGTGCCGGCTGGAAGGCGATCGTTTCGGATACCACCGACAACATCGTCTCGGCCAATAATTTTATCCGGCAGGGGTATCGGCTCTTCGAACCTGTCTCGCCCTGGGCATGGCAGCACACGCTGTACTGGCGGAAGGAGCTCGTCTAAATCCTGCAACGCGGTTCGGGTTGTTGCGAACAATCGATGACGTGGAGCGCCCGGTGGCTTCGGCCACCGGGCTTTTTTGCGTTTCTGGCCATGGATAGCTCCCTTTGGCAAGCCGCGGTCGTAACGGGCATCGAATCTTGGGCGTGGGGATGCTAGAATGCGTCTGTGCAGTGCGAACGAAGCATCGCTGGAAGCGTTTCCTCAAATGGGCGCCCGGCGGCAGTCGTGGATCCTGAGCCTTGAATTGGCGGAATGCAGGCTTGCGCGTCTTGATCTCTGGTGATCGATCGATAAACTGAGTTAACGGCTCGATCGCACGCGCAAACGTCTTGGAGATCGAACGAAGGAAGAGACCATGGTTGAGGTTGGCCGCGGGCTCGACACGAAGGTACAGCCAGGCCCGGATATGGATCGCTATTCGGTCATGGTCGCACGAGCCAGGGGACTTGTTCCGGCTTTGCGCGAGCGGGCATCGCGGACCGAAGAGCTGCGCAGATTGCCGCCGGAGACCGAGCGGGATTTGCTTGATAGCGGCCTTTTCCGGATCCTGCAACCCAAGCGCGTCGGAGGCAGCGAGCTCGACTATGTTGCGCTGGTCGACTGTGCCGATGCCCTCGGGCAGGGAGACGCCTCGGTCTCCTGGAATTTTGCGAACCTTGCAAGTCACCACTGGATGCTGGCTATGTTCGCGCCCGAAGCGCAGAGCGCGGTATGGGGAGAGGATCCGGATGCGCTGATCGCGTCCTCCTTTGTCTTCCCGGCAGGTCGTGCGAGGAAGGCCGGCGGCGGGTATGTTCTGAGTGGTCATTGGCCGTTTTCGTCCGGGGTGGAATCCTGCGAATGGAACATGCTCGGGAGCGTGGTCGCCTCGGATGATGAGGCCGATGGTGTCGAGTATCGGCTATTCCTGTTGAACAGACGGGACTACAGCATCGACGACACCTGGAATGCGGCTGGTTTGCGCGGAACGGGATCGAACGACGTGCGGGTAACCGACGCATTCGTTCCCGAGCATATGACGGTTGCCGTCAGCGATCTTGCGGGAGGTGCGACGCCGGGCAGTATCGTCAATCCGAATGCGCTCTACATGCTTCCGGTCTTTTCGTTGTTTCCCTATGTGTTGTCCGGGGTTGGTTTGGGAAATGCGCAAGCTTGCCTTGATGACTATGTCGAGATCGCGCGACACCGCGCTTCGACATATAACCGGGCCAGGATCGGGGACCTGCAAAGCACACAGATCAAGATCGCCGAAGCGTCGGCGAAGATAGATGCCGCGCGGCTGATCATGCGCACCAACTGCGTTGAGACGCTTGCGGAGGTCCGGCGTGGCGATATCCCGGGCATTGCAGCGAAGACGAAGCTTCGGCGCGACGGTGCGTTCGCGGTCAATTTGTGCACCGAGGCGGTGTCTCTTCTATTTGCGGCGGGCGGCGCACGCAGCCTGTTCACCTCGGGAGCGTTGCAGCGCCAATTCCGCGACGCGCATGCGGTGAATTCGCATCTCGCGTTCAATTTCGACGCGGCGGGCACCAATTACGGGCGGGTGGCTCTTGGGCTGCCGTCTGAAAACCTGACGCTTTGAGGTAAGCCGGATGTCCGACTCGCCCAAACATCCGCTGGATCCCGCCAGTGAGCTCGCAAGCGATAGTTCGTCGATCGATCCCCGTGATTTCCGCAATGCGCTCGGTACGTTCGCAACAGGTGTGACGATAGTCACCGCGATGTCGGCTGAAGGAAGGCCGTATGGAATTACTTGTAATTCCTTTGCATCGGTGTCGCTCAACCCGCCATTGGTGTTGTGGAGCCTGGGCATGTTTTCGCAGGGGCTGCCGATCTTCCAGAATGCCAGCCATTTTACGGTCAACGTTCTGGACGCGTCGCAGCAGGCGCTGGCGATGCAGTTTGCCAGATCGTCAGATGACAAGTTCGCGGGTGTGAGCTGGACGCCGGGTCTCGGGAATGCTCCCGTGCTTGCCGATGTGGTCGCGAATTTCCAATGCCGTGCCGCCAACCGCTACTATGGCGGGGATCACGTCATTTTCCTGGGCGCGGTGGAAGCCTACGCCTATAACCGGAACAGTCCGCTGTTGTTCGCGCGCGGAGGTTTTGGCCGGTTCCAGGCTGACGGTGGTGACAAGACATCATGAATCGAAAAACGCCCGTCAAGCGTGTTCGTGCCAAGCAGAGGCGACTATCAGCTGTCGATCGTCGCAGTGAATTCGTTACCAAGGCAACCGAACTATTTGCGGAGGAGGGATTTGGCGGCGGCACGCGCGCCCTTGCTCACAAGCTCGGCGTGACGCAGCCGCTGCTTTACCGCTACTTTCCGAGCAAGGACGATCTCATCAAGGAGGTCTACCGCAAGGTATATCTCGAGCCGCTTGAAATCGGCTGGGAGAAGGTGCTCTCGGACCGGTCACGTCCGCTCCGCGTGCGGCTCCAGGAATTTTACGAAATCTATACCGACGCGATCTTCAATCGAAGATGGCTCCGGATCTATCTCTACTCCGGCCTGAAGGGCCTCGATATCAATCGCTGGTATGTTGGCATGGTCAAGGACAAGATCCTGACGCGCATTCTCAGGGAATGCCGCCACGACGCCGGCCTCGCGACGCAAGGCAGGCCCAGCGCCGCAGAACTCGAGTTGGCCTGGGTGTTTCACGGCGGCATCTTCTATTATGGCGTACGCAAGTACATCTACGAAGCGCCTGTCCTCGAGGACAAGGCGCAGATGATCAGTGATGCGCTGGATATCTTCCTCGCGGGATTTGAGAGGATGGCCGAGAGCGCGACCGATCGTCGACGGGCGCCGATCAAGGTCGTCGGCTGACACGCGCTACATTGTCGCCATCTGACCCCGATACCAATCCCCGATCTCGCTTGCCGTCATGAGGGCGACGCCGTCATGGCCGATGACGTAGTCGAGCAGGGCCTCCAGGTACTTGATACGGTGCGGCACGCCCGTGATGTAGGGATGCACCGAGATGGCCATGATCCGCGCATTCTCTGCGCCCTCAAGGTACAGCCGATCGAACTGGTCAGTGCAGCGCGTCAGGAACTGTTCCGACGGAAGGTGTTGCAGCGCGTGAATGACGATGTCGTTGGTCTCGACCGAATAGGGAATCGTCGTCACGGTGCCGTGCGGCGTGGCGATGTCCTGGGGGAGATCGTCAATCACCCAATCGGCCACGTATTCGATCCCGTTGAGGCGCAGGAGATCGAGCGTTTCTTCGGTTTCGGTCAGGCCCGGGCTTTCCCATGATCGCGGCGGCTTGCCGGTAAATCCAGCAATCGTGTCGACCGCGCGCTTGATTGCGTCCGCCTGGTTCTCGACCTTGTGCATCGGGCCCTGAACAAACCCGTGTCCCATGAATTCGAATCCCGCCTCGCGCGCCGCCGACGCCACACGCGGATAGCTGTTGCAGACGTTGGCGTTCGCAGCCAGCGTCACCGGTATCTTTCGATCGGTGAGGGCTTTGAACTGTCGCCAGAAGCCGGCGCGCATGCCGTACTCATGCCACGACCAGTTCGGCACGTCGGGCAGCAGGGGCTGGCCCATCGGTGGGCTCAGCACGGTGCGTGGCATCGCATTCTCGATGCGCCATTCCTCGACATTGAGGATAACCCACACGGCAAGCTTCTTGCCGTCAGGTAATGTCAGTTTCGGTCGGTCGACCTGCGCCTGGTACGGAATGCGATCAGTAAAGGCCATGTCGAACCTCCTTCACGTCGATGATCCGGCAGCGGTGGCATTGATCCGCGGCAGGACCTTCTCGGCCATCAGGATCATCGATTGACGGCCAAGCTCGCGGTCTTTCCAATCCTTGCCGGCGTAAAGCAGGGTTCCAAAGGTGCCAATCTCTTCCTGGAACGCCAGCAACTGGTCAGCCACGCTTTCGGGCGTGCCGTAGATGATCAATTTGTCGCAGATCGATTCCAGTGTGACCTCAGCGTCGGCTTGATCCCGTCGCGTCTTGAACAACTCGAGCCGGCCGCTGCGCTTCAGCTTCGCGAACAACTGGTGATAATAGTACGCGTACGGACTGTCGGGCGACGTGGCATAGGCCTTCGCGGTCGCTGCATCCCTTGCCACGAACACGCTCTTGGCGACACGCCAATTGGCAGGCTCGGCTGCCCGGTTCACGCGCGCGCAACCCTCGACATATTTCGGCCAGTGACTCTTCACCCAGGCCGGCATCAGGAAGTTGGCCGAGATCGGATCCCAGCCGCGCGCCGCCGCCTCCGTGACGCCCTTTGAGAATGGCGCAACCGCGGTCACCACGATTGGCGGGTGAGGGGCCTGCAAGGGGCGAGCGACGATTCCCTGGCCGATATCCTCGATCAAAGTCCTTTTGACCGAAATGTTCCAATATTTGCCCTGCAAATCATAGGGCGGCTTACCGGCCCAGATATCAAGAACCTGATTGATGGCCTCGAGGAACATGGCATTACGGTCGGCATCGAGATTGCCGAAAACCTCCGCGTCGGACAGCAATCCACCAGGACTGATTCCAAGTATGAAACGGCCGTCAAGCATGTGATCAAGCATGGCGACAGCCGCTGCGACTGCTGCCGGATGCGTGTTTGGCATGTTGACGGTGCCGGTTCCAAGCTTGATCTGCTTGGTTGCGGCTGCGAGCCAGGCAATGAAGGCGATGCTGGAGGTGATGTTCTCGGCCTTGTCGGTGACGTGCTCGCCGACATACGCCTCGGTGAAGCCGAGCTCGTCCGCGAGTAGAAAAGCCTCGCGATCCTCCCGGAGCGATTGCCGCCAATCCTTGTCGAGAGGATGGATCGGCATCGTAAAAAAACCGAGCTTCATGATCCGCCTCCCCGCGACTTGAACTTTTGGTGGCAAGGAACCTGCGGCCTTCCCGAGGCGAAGACAAGCCCTGCCGCACAAATAATCACTCGATAAACAAGCTTGACCTTTGAAGAGGGCGGCCCTCTAATCGGGCAAACCAAAATTGGGCCCGGGAGGCCACGCCCACATGAAAGCCGCGGCTTTCGCCTACGCCCGCGCGACCAGCGTCGTGAACGCGCTGGAGTTGCTCGCCAAGCACGGCGACAAGGCGAAGGTTCTGTCGGGTGGTCAGAGCCTGATGCCGGCGATGAACCTGCGGCTCCTATCTCCGGACATTCTGGTCGATATCGGCGGCCTCGCCGAGTTGCGCGGCATCACCGTGAGGGGAGACGTGCTGGTCATTGGCGCGCTGACCCGGCACGTCGATCTGCTCAGATCGCCGGAGGTTGCACTGCACGCGCAGCTGTTGCGCGATGCCGTTGCCCACGTTGCCCATCCCGCAATTCGCAATCGCGGAACGATCGGCGGTAGCCTCGCTCACGCCGATCCTGCCTCGGAGCTGCCGGCCTGTGTTGTGGCGCTTGACGCCACGATCGTTGTTCGGGGCTCGGCCGGCGAACGCCGGATTACTGCGACGGAGTTTTTCAAGGGAATCTACGAAACGGCGCTGCTGCCGGACGAGTTGCTTGTCGCGGTCGAGGTGCCGGTCGCAGGCCAAGGCTCGACATTTTTCTTTCAGGAATTCGCCCGGCGGCATGGCGACTACGCTGTCGTTGGTCTCGCCGCCCGTGCTGTTGTTGCAGCCGGCGGGTTCTCAGCCCTTCGGCTCGGCTTCTTTGCTGTTGGCGATCGGCCATTGCTCGCAGCGGCGGCCGGCAAACTGATCGATGCCACGGTAACTCCCGCCTTGCTCGCAGAGGCGGCGGCCGCATTGGCCGATGAACTCGATCCACAGGAGGACCAGCAGGCGACCGCGGCCATGCGTCGACACCTCGCGACGGTCTTGCTCCGGCGCTGCGTGGCAGCATTGCTCGCACGGCCAGAACTGGAAACGGGAGTCGGCAAGTGAACGCTCCGGTGCCGGTCTCGCTTCTGGTCAACGGCGAACCCATCAACGCCTTCGTCTTGCCGCGGCTCAATCTTGCTGATTTCCTCCGGGAAAATCTCAAACTGACCGGAACCCACGTTGGGTGCGAGCACGGCGTTTGCGGTGCCTGCACGGTCCGACTCGATGGCGAGATCGTTCGCTCCTGTCTGATGCTGACGGTCCAGGCGCAGGGCGCGTCAGTTGAGACAATCGAGGGGCTGTCTGACAGCGGTGAAATAGCCGATCTTCAGGCGGCATTTCGCGAACGCAATGCATTGCAGTGTGGCTATTGCACGCCTGGGATGCTGATCACGGCGCAGGACCTGCTGAAGCACGTGTCCGTGCCTGATCGTCGAGCAATCCGCGAGCATCTTTCCGGCAACTATTGCCGCTGCACGGGCTATCAGGCCATTGTGGATGCGGTTGAGGCGACAGCCATCACGCGCGCGGAGCGGGGCGTATGACGGTGACGCGGGCGCCAGCAGACGCGCTTTCGGTGCTTGATCGCCCGAATTCCTACATCGGCAAGACCGTACCGCGGCCGAACCTCGACAGGTTGCTGCAGGGGCGGGGCCAATATGTCAGTGATCTCGAATTGCCGCGGATGGCGCATGTGGTTTTTCTACGGTCGCCACATGCCCACGCCAAAATCGCAGCGATCGACGCCGACGCGGCAAGGCGCATGCCCGGTGTCGTTTCCATCGTCACGGGTCGTGAACTTGAAGCGGTCATCACGCCGTGGGTCGGGGTGCTCTCGCACCTGAAGGGACTCAAGTCAGCGCCGCAGCACGCGATCGCGGTCGACCGCGTGTGCTGGCAGGGCGAGGCTGTTGCAGCGATTGTGGCTGCCAGCCGTGCTGCAGCCGAAGATGCCATGGAGCATATTTCGGTCGACTACGAGGAGCTCGAGGCGGTCACGGACATGCGTGCTGCGCTCGATCCGGCAGTTCCCGTCATTCACGCTGCGCTCGGCGACAATCTTGCCTTTGAGCGGACGCTCGACGCCGGCGACGTCGATCGTGCATTGTCGGGGTCCGAACTCGTTGAGGCCGACTTCGTATTCGGGCGCCACACCGGCGTGACACTTGAACCGCGGGCCGTCGTTGCCGATTGGAATGCGGCCGAGGCACGGCTCACGATCTATCAGGGCACGCAGGCGCCCCATATGGTGCAGAACATCGCGGCGCTGCATCTTGGGTTAAGGGAAGCGCAGGTCCGGGTGGTCTGCAAGGATGTCGGCGGCTCGTTCGGCATCAAGGTCCATATCTACGCCGACGAAATGGCGACCTACGCGCTGTCCAAGCTGTTGCGCCGGCCAGTCAAGTTCGTGGCGGACCGCGTCGAGAGTTTCAACACGGACATCCACGCCCGCGATCATCGATGCAGGGGGCGGATCGGCGTCAGGCCGGACGGCACCATCACAGCCTTCGAGATCGACGACCTGACGGGGATCGGCCCGTATTCGATGTATCCGCGCACCAGCGCCATCGAGGCAAATCAGGTGGTCAATCTGGTCGGTGGGCCCTATGCCACGGCGAACTATCGGGCGCGGGCGCGCGTCGTTTTCCAGAACAAGAACGTGATGTGCCAGTACCGGGCGGTCGGACACCCGATCGCCTGTTCGGTCACCGAAGGCTTGGTCGATCTGGCGGCAGCGAAGATCGGCATGGACCCCGTCGAAATCCGGCGGCGCAATCTGATCGCCGACGATGCCTATCCGTGTGCATCACCCTCGGGCATGAAGTTCGAGCAGCTCTCGCATCACGCCTCGTTGACCAAGCTGCTTCAGATGATGGATTATGACGCGTTGCGCGCTGAGCAAGCGGCCTTGCGCGCCAGAAACGTCCATCGCGGCATCGGAATCGCGAGCTTCATCGAGGTGACCAATCCCAGCGCTGCCTTCTATGGCGTGGGCGGCGCGAAAATCTCGTCGCAGGATGGCGTTGCAGTCCGGCTCGACGCGCAAGGGTCGGTGATCTGCCAGACCAGTATCACGGAACAGGGGCAAGGGTCGGAATCGCTGACGGCCCAGATCGTCGGCAGCGTGCTTGGCGTTTCGATGGAACGCGTTCGCGTCATCCTGGGCGACACCGACAACACGCCCTATGGCGGTGGCACCTGGGCCTCGCGCGGTGCCGGCATCGGTGGCGAAGCTGCATTGCAGGCAGCCAAGGGTCTGCGAGAGAACATTCTGAACGTCGCCGCGGCCATCCTGCAATCGACGCTGGACGGGCTCGATATCGTCAACAACACGATCGTCAATGCCGACGACGGCGCGCCGCGCATCGAACTGAACGAGCTGGCGCGGATCGTCTATTTTCGGCCCGACACCCTGCCGCCCGGCATCCAGCCCGAATTGATGGCGACCCGGCATTTCGTTCCGCGCCAGTATCCCTTTGCGTTCACCAATGGCGTTCAGGCCTCATGGCTTGAGGTCGATACCGGGACCGGGTTCGTTAAGCTGCTGAAGCATTGGGTTGTCGAAGACTGCGGCACCATCATCAACCCGCAACTGGTCGACGAGCAGATCCGGGGCGGGGTCGTGCAGGGGCTCGGCGCGGCGCTATTCGAGAAGTGCATCTACGACGAACGCGGTCAGCTGACCAATGCCAATATGGCGGACTATCTGGTCCCGATGTCCGGGGAGATGCCCGATATCGAGGTCGGCCACGTGGTGTCTCCGACGCAGGAATCGGAGCTGGGAGCCAAAGGGGCAGGGGAGGCGGGGACGGCCGGCGCGGCAGCGGCGGTTGCCAACGCGGTCAATGACGCGCTCCGGCCGTTTGGCGCAACAATTACCGAGATTCCGCTCACGCCTCAGGTTATCCTGACCGCCTTGGGACGGATCTGAGCGGAGACGTTCCGGGCAACGATAATACGATAAGCAAAGCGCAGACAGTTCTTGGGGAGGAATAGTCATGACGAAGAAGGTCACCAAAGCTGGATCGATATCACGGCGTCGTCTGCTGACGACGGCAAGCGCCGGCGCCGTTCTCGCCGTCTCGCCTTTTCGCATCAATCTGCTTCGGGCCCAGGATGCGCCCATCAAGATCGGCTTCCCGGTTCCTTTGACCGGTCCATACGGCGCCGAGGCCCAGGATCAGGTGCGGGCGGGTCAGCTTGCTGTCGCCCAGTTCAATGATGCTGGCGGCCTCCACGGCCGCAAGGCCGAACTCGTCGTGCGTGACGACAAGCTGAATCCCGGTGAGGCCGCGACACGGACCCTGGAATTGGTCGAGAAGGAAAAGGTGAATTTCGTCGTCGGCAGTCTGTCCGCGGCGGTTCAGCTCGCGATCAACAACGTCACCAAGGAGCGCGGCGTCATCTTCAATTCGATTAGCCAGTCCGACGCCATCAACGAGGCGGCAGATTTCAGCAAATACACGTTTCACGAAGCGCTGAACCCGCACATGACGTCAGGGGCGGTCGGTCGCTACGCCTTCACCAAATTCGGCAAGAAGGTGGCGTTCCTCACGGCGGACTATGCTTACGGTCACGAGATGGTTCGCGGCTTTCTCGAGGTCGGCAAGGAATTCAACATCGAGAATCTCGGTGACATCCGCCATCCGTTAGGAACGACTGATTTCTCGACCCTGCTGCCACGTCTCCAGGCGCTGAAGCCCGATATTCTATGCATCAGCAATTTCGGCCGGGACCAGCAAATCGCACTGAAACAGGCAACCGACTTCGGCATCAAGAAATCGATCCAGATCATCGCGCCGCTGCTGTCGCATGCCAGTCGCGTTGCGGCGGGCCCCCAGGCATTCGAAGGCGTCGTCGGGGGCTGCTCGTTCTTCTGGGGCATCGAGGACAAGTTCGCCTCGACCAAGGCGTTCAACGACGCGTTCCGCAAGATGTATGACGGCAAGTTGCCTACCGACTACGGTGCGCTCGGCTATGGCGGTGTTCGGACGGTGCTCGAGGCGGTCAAGGGTGCGGGCAGCGTGGAGACCGACAAGGTCGTCGCGGCGTTGGTGGCTCTGAAGTACGACTACTACAAGGGGCCGCAATACTATCGCAAATGCGATCACCAGTCGGTGCAATCGGTGCTCGTAATCAAGTCGAAGTCCAAGGACATGAAGAACGAGTCCGACGTCTTCGAGGTTCTATCGACCGAAGAGCCTAACGAGAAGAACCTGCGTAGCTGCGACGCGCTTGGCCACAAGAGCTGAGCCATGCGCCGACGCGCACCGCGGGGCGGTGCGCGTCGCGCTGAGGGGGACAAATGGCGGGCCTGAGCTTTGACCTGATTGCACTGCAACTATTCGCCGGGCTGGCGCTTGGTGCCATCTACGTGCTGTTTGCGATCGGCCTCTCGCTGATCTTCGGGATGTTGACCGTCGTCAACTTCGCCCATGGCGCCTTCTACATGGTCGGCGCCTATGTCGGGCTGTACCTGATCTCGATCGGCGGCAATTTCTGGCTCTGCTTGCTGGCGGTACCGCTTCTGATCGGGCTGTTCGGCCTTGCCGTCGAGCGCGTGCTGATCCGGCCGCTCTACGGTCGCGGCATCGATTATCCGCTGCTGCTGACCTTCGGGCTGAGCTACGTCATGGTCGAATGCGTACGCATTGCGTTCGGCAAGACCGGTTATCCCTTCGATACGCCCGAGCTTCTGCAGGGGGCTGTCAACATCGGTGTTGGATATTTTCCGCTCTACCGCTTGTTCGTGATCGGCGCGACGGCCGTCGTCTTGTTGGCGCTCTGGCTGTTTCTGGAAAAAACCAGCTTCGGACTCATTATCCGCGCCGGCGCGCGCGATCCGCAAATCGTCCGCGTCCTTGGGGTCGACGTTTCCAGGGTCTGGTTGATCGTGTTCGGGATAGGCACCGCGATTGCTGGCTTTGCCGGGCTGTTGGCTGCGCCGCTTCAAGGCGTCATTCCCGAGATGGGCGGCACGATTCTCGCCGAGGCTTTCGTGGTGACGGTCGTAGGAGGTATGGGTTCGATCGGTGGCGCCGTACTGGCGGGCCTCCTCGTCGGTGTGGTGGTCAGCATGACCTCGCTGTTTGCGCCCGAGATGGCCAAGGTCTCGATCTTTGCCCTGATGGCGATCGTCCTGATCGTTCGTCCCCAAGGCTTCTTCGGCCGCGCCGGATTGATGAGCTGAGAGCCAAGGATGACCGGAGCCACCGAATCCGTCAAACAACCACATGCCACGACGGGCAGTTGGTACGAATTCGCAACGCGCCATCGCGCCAGCATTGTGGCCGCGGCGATCCTGATTTTCCCGTTGGTGATGCCGTTCACGGCCCTCGCGGTGAACATCCTGATCTATGGATTGTACGCCGTCGGCTTCAACCTCGTGTTTGGTTATCTCGGTCTGCTGTCGTTTGGTCACGCGGCGCTGTTCGGAACCGGCGCCTACCTCTGTGGCATCGCCATCGTGCATTTTGGCTGGCCATGGTATGCGGCCATCGCGGCCGGGATCGCCGGCGGCCTGTTGATGGCTTCGTTGATTGGCGTACTCGCGATCAGGACCCGCGGCATCTACTTCGCGATGGTGACGATGGCGCTGTCGCAATGTGTCTACTACCTGTTCTATCAGGCGGTTGACCTGACCGGTGGCGAAAACGGCCTCCGCGGCATCAACGTCCGCACCATCGATCTGTTCGGCTTGCGGCTCGACTTCATCAATCCGATGATCCGTTACTATGTTATCGCCGCCTTCGTGATTGCCGCTTTTTTCGTGATGTCGCGCATTCTTGCCTCGCCATTTGGCGCCGTCATTGAGGCCGTGCGGGAGAATGAGATGCGCGCCCGCGCGTCAGGCTATGACGTAACCAAGACCCGATTGCTGACCTTCGTTTTGTCTGGCGGCTTCTGCGGTCTCGCGGGAGCCTTGCAGGCGCTGCATCTGTCGATCGTTCCGATCGAGATCCTGCACTACGAGACGTCGGGCCTGGTCGTGATGATCGCATTGCTGGGCGGTATGGGAACATTCTTCGGACCAATGATCGGCGCCGCCGTCTTCCTGGTCCTGGAGAACGTGGTCTCGGTGTGGACGGTTCACTGGCAACTGATCGTTGGCGCCATTTTCATTGCCTGCGTGCTGTTCTTCCCCGCCGGCATCTGGGGCACACTGATCGCGCGAGGCAGGCGATGAGCGCCGCGGAAGGCCAAACCAAGGAAATCATTCTGCGCACCAGGGGCGTCGGCAAGACGTTCGGGAAGTATGTTGCGCTGAACGATATTTCGGCGGAGTTTTCCCGAGGAGCGATCACCTCCATTATTGGTCCGAACGGGGCCGGCAAGAGCACCTATTTCAATTTGCTGTGCGGCGCGTTTGCGCCCACTAAAGGCAGCGTTGAATTCGAGGGGAAGGATGTCACCGGCCTGCCGCAGCACCGCTTTGCGCATATGGGCATCGCAAAGTCCTTTCAAATCACCAGCGTGTTTCCGCAGCTCACGACCCGTGAAAACATCCGCGTCGGTCTGCAGGCGCTGGTGTCGAGATACGATATCTGGCGTCCCCGCGCGCGCCTGACCGAGCTGGTCGAGCGGGCGGACGAGCTGCTTGCCCTGGTCGGATTGTGGGAATCTCGCGAACGTGCCGCCAAGACGCTGGCCCATGGCGAGCAGCGGGCGCTGGAAATCGGCATGGCACTTGCGAGCCAACCCCGGTTGCTGTTGCTGGACGAGCCGACGGCCGGCATGAGCCCGGAGGAAACCCGGACCATGATGGATCTGATCGTGAAGCTCGCAAAGGAGCGTACGGTCATCCTCGTCGAGCACAAGATGAAGCTGGTGCTCGGGATCAGCGATCGCATCCTCGTGCTGCATCACGGAGAACTCCTCGCCGAAGGAACGCCGCAGGAGGTCCGGCAGAACGAGGCGGTGAAGCGGGTCTATCTCGGCCAGCGGGAGCATTGACGAATGCTGCAGATCGGCAAGCTCAATGCCTGGTACGGTGCAAGTCACGCGCTGCAGGACATCACTCTTGACGTGACCAAAGGCGAGATCGTCTGCCTGATCGGCCGCAATGGAGCCGGCAAGACAACGACGCTGAAATCGATCATGGGGTTGATGGGACGAACGCGCGGCTCGGTCACCTTCAAGGGCAAGGAGCTGCTGAGCCGGCCGGCGCATGTGCGCTTCGCGCTGGGACTTGCCTATGTTCCCGAAGAGCGGCGGATTGTGCAGGGATTGTCGGTCCGGGAAAATTTGCGGCTCGGGCTGGTGGCGTCGCCGGCGAAGAAGCGGGAAGCCGAGCTGATCGACGAGATCGCGATGATATTCCCGCGGCTGGCCGAGCGCATGGACCAGGAGGCGGTCACGATGTCCGGCGGCGAGCAGCAGATGCTGGCGATCGCGCGGGCGATGATCGCAAAGCCCGACCTGATCATGCTGGATGAGCCTTCGGAGGGCATCATGCCGGTCCTGGTCGACGAGATGTTCGAGCTATTCCGCAACATGAAGGCGCAGGGAACGACGGTGCTGCTGGTTGAGCAGAATGTCGAGCTCGCGCTTGGCATCGCCGATCGTGCCTACGTCCTTGATCAGGGGGCGGTGGTGCACCAGGCGTCGGCGCAGGCCCTGCTGGCCGACGACGAGATCAAGGAACGATATTGTTCGGTGTGAACGGGCTGTCCGGTCTCCCGCCGGCGCGAACGGACCTCACTCCGCAGCGCGCGCGATCGCGTCGGCCTTGCGAGTGGTGACGACGACCTTGATCGCGTCATCCACGCGATCCCGTGCATATCTGAGCGCCGTCGGCAGGTCTTCCAGCGGAAACGTATGCGTGTGGATCCTCGTCGCGTCGAACCGCTTCGCCGCCATCAATTCCATGGCGCGGTGAGTGGCGCTGCGGCCCTCGCCGCGGATCCCGTAAGCATAGATGTTGTTTCGCACGAGATGCGCGATGTCCAGCGTCGCAGCCTCGTGCGGGAAGGCGGCCAGACAAATCTTGCCGCCACGATTGGTCATGTGGATGGCCTGGTTGAGTGTCGCTTCGGTGCCGGCACATTCGACGACATAGTCCGCACCGATCCCCCCTGTTAGTTGCTTTACGACCTCAACGGCGTCTTCGTCGTTGATGTTGATGACGCGGTCGGCCCCCAGTTCCTGGCCGATCGCCAGCCGCTTGTTGCGCGTGCCGGTCAAAATCACCGGACTTGCGCCAAGCGCCTTGGCCACAGCAACTGCGAGAAGTCCGATCGGCCCCGGGCCGATCACCACGACGCTCTCGCCGGCCACCAATCCTCCCAATTCCGTCAAGCCGTACATCGACGTGCCCGCGGTCACCACGAGCGTCGCCTCCGCGTCGCTCATGCTATCCGGTACACGCGCCAGCGTATTGATGTGGTTGACCGCGTACTCCGCGAATCCGCCGTCGGTCGTAAAACCATTGGCGCGGTGGCCCTTCTCCGGCTTTCCATAGTTGAGACAGGACGTGTACATGCCCTGGCAGCGTTTGCATTGACCGCAGCCGGCGTGGATTTCGACGCTGACCCGCTCACCGATCCTGAATTCGTCAACGTCCGGCCCGAGTGCGGCGACCGTGCCCATGTACTCGTGCCCCGGCGTAAAGTTCTTGTTGAAGGGCAGGCCGCCCTGAATGCTTGCCGGCGACCCGGCATGGATAATTTCGAGATCGGTGGCGCAGATCGCAACCGCGTCGATGCGCACCAGCACCTCGGCACGCGAGGGGACCGGCGTCGGCTTTTCGCGAAGCAGGAGCTGGCCGGGGTCACCAAGGACCCAGGCTGTCATCAGGCCGGGAACGGGCAGATCGGGCGATGTGCTGACGCCGGGCGGCTGGTACATGGGCGCTTCCTCTTTTGGCTCGCAGCCTAGCGCGAAACGACGGGCTGCCGTGAGCGCCCGATGGTCGGCATCGGGGCCGTTGCATTTGCTGCACGGCAGCAAGCGCGTCGCAAAACATTCATACGCGGCCTATACTTGGTCGCCCGGTTGATGTTGAAATCCTCATTGCATCCTCTCCCAGACCGGAGCCTCCCATGAAGACCGTCCGCCTTGTCCTTGCGTTGCTGGCGCTGATGCTGATCGCGCCGTGGCAATCCGCCAGGGCGGCCGACGTGATCTGCTACAATTGCCCGCCGGAATGGGCGGATTGGGCGTCGATGCTGAAGGCGATCAAGGCGGATCTCAACTACGATATCCCGCACGACAACAAGAATTCCGGTCAGGCACTGGCCCAGATCCTGGCCGAGAAGAGCAATCCGGTCGGCGATATCGGCTATTTCGGCGTGACTTTCGGCATGAAGGCCAAAGCGCAGGACGCGCTCGAGCCTTACAAGCCGGCGCATTGGGATCAGGTCCCGGCTGGCCTCAAGGACGCGGATGGCTACTGGACCACGATCCACTCCGGCACGCTCGGCCTGTTCGTGAACAAGGATGCGCTTGGCGGCAAGCCGGTGCCGGCCTGCTGGAAGGATCTCCTGAAGCCCGACTACAAGGGGATGGTCGGCTATCTCGATCCGTCGTCGGCGGCGGTCGGCTATGTCGGCGCGGTCGCCGTCAATCTGGCGCTCGGCGGCTCGCCAGGCAACTTCGATCCGGCGATCAGCTTCTTCAAGGAGCTGCGCAAGAACGATCCTATCGTACCCAAGCAGACGTCGTATGCCCGCGTCGTCTCCGGTGAGATGCCGATCCTGTTCGACTACGACTTCAATGCCTATCGTGCGAAATATTCGGAGAAGGGCAACTTCGAGTTTGTGATTCCCTGCGAGGGATCGGTGGTGTTTCCCTATGTCGTTGGTCTCGTGAAGAACGCGCCCGACAAGGAGAAGGCCAAGAAGGTGATGGACTATCTCTTGTCCGACAAAGGGCAGGCGATCTGGACCAATGCCTATCTGCGTCCGGCCCGTCCGATCGAGCTGCCGGCTTCCGTGAAGGGGAAATTCCTCCCCGACAGCGACTACGCCCGCGCCAAGAGCGTCGACTGGGGCGAGATGGAAAACGTGCAAAAAGCCTTCGTCGACCGCTATCTCGCCGAGGTTCGCTGAGGCAATATGGTGCCCTTCGCCGGGGCACCATTCTTCCGATGTCGCAAAAATCCTTCGTTTGGCTTTGCCTGCTGCCGCTCGCGGTCGTGACCACGGCATTCTTCCTGCTGCCGATGGCACGGCTGGTGGTTGCGGGCGCCGAAGGACCGCACGGGCTCGCCGAATATCTCGCCATCCTGACCGAAGCTCGTTATCGCGCGACGCTGATCAATACTGTGTTGCTGGCGGCGGCAACGACGGTCGTCACGCTGATCGTGGCGACGATTGCCGGAATGTTTCTGCAGCGGCACCGCTTTCCAGGGCGGGCCGTGCTGATCGCGACGCTGACTTTTCCGCTGGCGTTTCCCGGCGTGGTGGTCGGCTTCATGATCATTCTGTTGGCCGGGCGGCAGGGGCTGATCGGCGATCTGTCGAACCGGATCTTCGGCGAGAAATTCGTCTTCGCCTATTCGATCTACGGGTTGTTCCTCGGCTATCTCTACTTCTCGATCCCGCGCGTGATCCTCACCATCATGGCGGCCGTGCAAAAGCTCGATGTCGGTCTGGAGGAAGCCGCGCGTTCGCTCGGCGCCAGCCCCTGGGCGGTCCAGCGTGACGTCGTGCTGCCCGCGCTCGCGCCGGCCTTCGTTGCGTCCGGCGCGATCGCATTTGCGACCGCGATGGGGGCCTTCGGGACTGCGTTTACGCTGGCGACGAATATCGATGTGCTTCCGATGCTGATCTATACCGAGTTCACGCTGGCCGCCAATTTCGCGACCTCGGCCGCGCTGTCGGTGGGACTTGGCCTGATCACCTGGCTCATCCTCGCGCTCGCCCGCTCGTTCAGCGGTAGCGCGGTCGCGGCGGCCGGGTGAACGCATGCGCGATCGCTTGATCTTCGGCGGCCAGTTCATCTTCACGCTGCTCGTTGCCGCCTTCCTGGTGGTCCCCGCGGGTTTGTCGATCTCCGCCGGCGTCACCGTGAACTACTTCCGGGGCATCCAATCCGGCGTGACCCTGCAATGGGTCGCGCAGGTCTGGGAGCTCTATGCCGGCACCATCCTGCTCTCCTTCGTGATCGCATTCGCGACCCTTGCCGTCACGCTGCTCGCCGGCGTTCCCGCAGCCTATGCGCTGCATGCGCGGGGAGGCCGGCTTGCGCGCATCGTCGAGGAGATCATTACGCTGCCCTTGGCGATCCCCGGACTTGCGATTGCGCTTGCACTGCTGCTCGCCTATGGCAGCTTCGGCGACTTTCGCCGTTCCTGGCTGTTCATCCTGGTCGGCCACGTGATCTTCACTATGCCGTTCATGGTGCGGTCGGTGATGGCGGTGTTCGCAACCGTGGACATCAAGACGCTGGATGAGGGGGCGGCTTCGCTGGGGGCGTCGCCATGGCGACGCTTCCGCGACGTCATCGTGCCGAACGCACTGCCGGGAATTCTCGCCGGCGCGTTGATGGTGGTCACGCTGTCGCTCGGCGAATTCAACCTGACCTGGATGCTGCATACGCCGTTGACGAAGACACTGCCGATCGGGCTCGCCGACAGCTACGCCTCGATGCGGCTCGAGGTGGCGTCGGCCTATACGTTGATCTTCTTCGTGATGATCATTCCGCTGCTGGTCGCGATGCAGCTGCTGGCCGACAGGGATCACAAGCGATGAGCACGGCCGGGCATGGCGCAGCGGTGCGGATCGAGGCGTGCGGCAAGACCTTTGCCGACGGCACGCGCGCGCTCGATCCCGCAACCCTCGACATTGCGCGCGGCGAGACGCTGGTGCTGCTTGGGCCGTCCGGCTGCGGCAAGACCACGATGCTGCGCATCATCGCAGGGCTCGAGCTGCCGGATGTCGGCGGCAAGGTCCTGTTCGACGGCAAGGACATGACCTCGGTCCCGATCGAGCGGCGCAATGTCGGGATGGTGTTCCAGTCCTACGCCCTGTTCCCCAACATGACGGTGGCGGACAATATCGCCTACGGGCTGAAGATCCGTGGTGTTGCCAGGGGCGAGCGTGCCGCACGCGTCGCCGAGCTGGTTGCTCTGACGAACATCACGGGATTGGAGAATCGCCGCATCGACCAGCTTTCGGGCGGCCAGCGTCAGCGCGTCGCACTGGCACGTGCCGTCGCGATCCGGCCCGGGATTTTGCTGCTCGACGAGCCCTTGACCGCGCTCGACGCCGCGCTGCGGGACCGGCTGCGCGGCGAGCTCAACCGGCTGTTGCGCGCGCTTGGGATCACGACGATCTATGTCACCCACGATCAGGCCGAAGCCATGGAATTGGGCGACCGGATTGTCGTGATGCGGAAAGGCGCAATCGCCCAGATCGGCACGCCGCGCGAGGTCTACTTCGCGCCGAAGGACCGGTTTGTGGCGGAGTTCATCGGAGCGGCGAACATTGTCGAGGCTCCGATCGAGAACGGCGTGTTGATCCTGCCCGGCGGGCGACTGCCGATCGAGGGTGGCGCGACGACCGCGAACGCGACCGTCATGATCCGCCCTGAAACCATTCGCGTGACGGAGGCGGGCGAGGGGATACTCTCGGGAATCGTCGATTCCGTCAGCTTCATCGGCGACCGGCAGCGGCTCGTCGTGAGTGATGCATCGAGCAAGCCGCTCAATGTCGACGCTCCCAACACGATTCAAGCCAGGATCGGCGATCGTGTCGGGCTTTCGATTGCGCCCGACGCTGTCCGTCTGCTTTCCTCCGAACCACGAGATTGATCGATGCCGTCGAAACCGGTCCTCATCGCCCAGATTTCCGACCTCCACATCAAGCCGCCGGGAGCGTTGGCCTATGGCCGGGTCGATACCGCGAAGGCGCTTGAACGCTGCGTGGCCGCGCTCGGCGCATTCGAGCCGGCGCCTGATTTCGTCGTCATCTCGGGTGACCTTGTCGATACGCCGTCGGTCGAGGAATACGACTATCTCAAACGACTGCTCGCGCCGCTGCGCGTTCCGTTTGCCGGAATTCCCGGCAATCACGACTCGCGTGCGTGGATGCGCGCCGCGTTTCCTGCCGCACCCTATGTTCACGCGACAGGCCCGCTCGACCAGCAGATCGAGGTGAATGGCCTCGATCTGCTGCTGCTTGACTCAAGCGTTGCCGGGAAGCCTCATGGCATGCTCGAACCGTCGACGCTGCAATGGCTGGACGCGACACTGGCGGCAGCAGACCGGCCCGCGCTGCTTTTCCTGCATCACCCGCCGTTCAAGGGCGGTATCTGGCACATGGACCGCCAGGACCTTTTCAATGCCGCAGAACTGGCAGCAATCATCAGGCGTCACCCGCGGGCGCGTTTGATCGGCTGCGGGCATGTGCATCGTGCCATGCTGACTTCCTTCGCCGGGATTCCCGTGACATTGTGCCCCGCGCCGAACCATGCGGTCGACCTTGACCTCGGACAGCTCCGCGAGCCATCGTTCAAGGTGGAACCGCCGGCGTTTCACGTGCACACGTGGTTTTCCGGGCCGGATTTTGGACAGTTGGTCACGCACCAGGTCCCGATCGGTCAGTTTGACGGGCCGCATCCGTTCTTTGGGCCAGACGGCAAGCTGCTGTGAGTTGGCCGCGTTGACCCCTCGTACAGACGGATCCACCAGGCGAGATTGTTGCGGATCGGCCGAGCATGTCAGATCAAGGGCAGCCCGCAGCTGCAATTGAGCGTTGCATCGACGCAGATTTATTCCAAATTGTACCTTGGATGCCTTCTGTCCCAACTGCGCGGGCCCGGACCTTTGTTGCTGTAGGGCCCCGGGGGGGCTATACTTCCGTCTGCTTTCATTGATCGATGGCTTTGTCGGCGTCCGCTGTGCTGGCGGGCCGATTGAACGCAACACAATCAGTCTGGATCACGATGACCGGTGCGTCGCCCATAGAACGAACTTCCGGCGCGCCGTTGTTTTCGAACAACAAGCTGTCGGTGTTGCGCAAGCATCCCTATTTCGCCGATCTCGAGCCCGAGGCATTCGATCAGCTCTGCCGCTACGCCAAGCACACCACGCTGAAGCGGGGCACGACGATCTTTTCCAAGGGCGATCCGGGCACCAGCCTGATTGCGGTGATCTCGGGCACGGTCAAGATCAGCATCTCGTCGCCGGATGGTCGCAACGCGATTTTGAACCTGATCGAGGCCGGAGAGATATTCGGCGAGATCGCGCTGCTCGACGGCTTGTCGCGGACGGCCGATGCCACCGCCAACACCAATTGCGAGCTGTTCGTCATTGACCGGCGCGAGTTCATTCCGTTCGTGCGCAGCCAGCCGACGCTTGCGATGAAGTTCATCGAGCTGCTTTGTGAAAGACTGCGCCGGACCAGCGATCAGGTCGAGCAGGTCATCCTGCAGAACTTGCCCGGCCGTTTGGCCAGCGCGCTGCTGCGCCTGAGCGACAAGCACAAGCCGCAAGGACGCACCATCTCGATCACCCAGCAGGAGATCAGCGAGATGGTCGGGATGACGCGCGAGAGCATCAACAAGCAGCTCCGCGCGTGGGCGATACGCGGTTGGGTCAGGCTCGAGCATGGCGCGATCGTCGTGCTGAAGCCGGAGACGCTCCAGGAACTGGTCGACGCCGGGGCGAACGACGGCGAGTAGTCGCGCCGGCTGCCCGGTTGGTCGCGCATTTCACGAAACGGTGAGCTGAACAAGGCCTGTGAAGCCATTCACATCGGCCTTGCGTGCGCTGCGGTAAGTGACGCGTCAGGGGAGCACAATATGGACGAATCCATGCAGAGCTCTTTCGACAAGCGACGCCAGGACCCACAGCACAATTACCAAAGCTTCAGCATCAAGCTTGTCGCGTTGCCGTTGCTCGTCGTCGTTGCGTTGATCGGGATGCTGGTCAGTCGTCCGGCGGCGGTCAGATGGATATCGGACGCGGCGCAAGCCGAGTTCGTCGGAACCGACACCGTCTACACTGATCCGATACCCAATATCGCGCGGGTGGCACCAACGATTCGGCCGGGCAGCGAGATCCGGACGGTGAAGGCCTACTGATCGTTGATGCTGTCGTTGCGCGGCAAGGCGCGACGACAGCCGCTTGTCCAGCAGCAAGCCGTCCTCACGCGGCTACGCCAAGCAGCTTTGCTGCGGTCCGCCCGAGAATATTGGCTTTGTCATCGTCGCTCAGCGACGACGAGGCGAAGATGTGGTCGACCGGTGCCAGTTGCCATGGATAGGGATAGTCGCTTCCCAGCACGATCTGACTGGCGCCAACCTGGGCGACGAGGTGCCTGATCGCCTCCGGCGTGAAGATCAGAGAGTCGAAATAAATCTGCTTCAGATACTCCGCCGGCGCCTTCTGGAGCTTGATCTCCGGATTGCATCCCTTGGGTCCAACCAGACAGGCATGGTCCGAGCGGTCGGCGTACGAGCCGAGATAACCGCCGCCATGTGCGGCGATGATTTTCAGCCCCGGGAAGCGATCGAGCGTGCCCTCGAAGATCAAATGGGAGAGTGCGATCGTCGTCTCGAGCGGATTGCCGATCGTGTTGCCGAGCCACCCATTGCCGGAGAGCCGCTTGTTGAGCTCGGGCACGCCCTGCGGATGGATGAACAGCGGGACGCCGAGCTCCTCGGTCTTCGCCCATACCGGATGAAACTTCGGGTCGGAGAATTCGACGCCATCGACGACACCGCCGATCGCCGCGCCTTTCAGCCCCTGCTTTTTCACCGCCGTCTCCAGCTCCTGCACCGCAAGGTCCGGAGCCTGCAGCGTCAGCGAGGCGAAAGCCGCGAACCGGTCGGGCTTCGAGGCACACAGTTCGGCGAGCTTTTCATTCTGGATTTTCACGATCTGCGCGGCAAGGTCGCGGTCGCGTTCGTACCAGAACGGATTGATCGAAAGCACCTCCATGTCGACGGCCTGCGCGTCCATCGCAGCCAGCCGCTTGTCGATCTCGACAAAGGCCTCGGAGGCGCCGTTGACCGGTGGCAGTTGATATTTTCCGGCGTCCGCGCCGAGCAGCGCGCCCGCCTCGCGGAAATGGCAATGCGCGTGAATGTCGATCGTCTTGACACGTTTGCCGTTGACCGTGACCGGCAACTGCTGGCGCGATTGCTGCGCATTTGCGTTGTGGATGAGCCCGCAGCCGCAGAACACGATCCCTGCCGCCGCCGTTGCTCCCGCTTTCAGGAAATCCCGCCTTGTGGTCATGACGATCGCCTCCCTGGTTGTTTTGTTCTGGAGGGGGAGCCTAGGGATGCTGGCTAGTGCTCGCAAGATCACACGCTGTGCGTGTCGCGCAATGTTGATCTGCTCAGACCGGCTTGATCCCCGCCTTTGCGATGATGTCGCGCCATTTCGTCACTTCGTCAGCAATACGCCTGCGCATGCCATCGGGCCCGTTCGCAAGCACCTCGAAGCCGTCGTTGCGCAGCTGTTCCGCGATCTTCGGCGTCTTCAGAATCTCGATCGATTTCGCCGACAGCAACGCGACAACGGAGGAGGGCGTATTCGCAGGCGCGAGAAAACCCTGAAAGGTGTCGGAGACGAAATCCCTGTAGCCGAGCTCGATCATGGTCGGCACATCAGGCAAATCGAACCATTGATGGGTTCCGGTGACCGCCAATGCTTTCAATGCCCCTGACTCGATGTGCGGATGGGCAGGCGGAAGCGCCGCGAAGGCGACCTGGGTCGTTCCGCCCAGGATCGCCTGGATGGCGGGACCGGCGCCCGAGAACGGCACATGTGTCATCTGGAGCTGGCCCATGATCTTGAGCAGCTCGCCGGCGAGATGTGGCGTCGTCCCGAGGCCTGGGCTGGCATAGTTCAGTTCGTCCGGGTGGACCTTTGCGCGTGCGATCAGCTCGGCGATTGAATTGATCCCGAGCTTCGGATCGACCAGGATCACGTTCGGTGACGTGCCAAGCTCGGCAATCGGCGCGAAGTCCCTGACCGGATCGTACGGGATCTTGGCGTAGAGGCCGGGATTGACGACGTAGGCGCTCGACGTGATCAGGAGCGTATAGCCGTCGGGCTCGGCATGTGCGGCAATGCCGATTCCGATATTGCCACCGCCACCGGGGCGGTTCTCAACCACGATGGTCCCGCCGAGCGCTTCGCCAAGATGGGTGCCGAGGATGCGGGCCATGATGTCGGTCGGTCCGCCCGGCGCAAACGGCACGATGACCTTGATCGGGCGTTCCGGGTAGCCGGCGGCCTTGGCCTGCCCGGCAAGACCAGCGATCGCAAGCGCGCTGCACCCTTTCAGGATCGAACGACGCGAGGGACCGGCTGATCTACCTGTCATCGGATATGCCCCCGCATCACGATCTAAAGGTCGAATACCGCTACGGCGCGGATCGGCGACGCCGTCCCGTCGCGCCATTTCATCGGCAGACCGATAAAGGTGAATTGCCCCTGGCCGAGCAGGGCTTCCAGATTGCACAGGCTTTCGATGTGGGTGATGTCGAGATCGAGGCAGGCCTTGTGGACGAGCAGGTTCTCGTCGCTGTCGGGACCTGGACGCATCGAGTCGATACCGAAATGAACGATGCCTTGTTGCGCCAGCCACTCGGTCGCCGCGACATTCACGCCGGAATTGTCGGTCGCATATTCCTTGCGCGGAAACGTCCGGGCATGGTGGCCGGTGCAGAGCAGGACGGTGCCGCCCATCGGGATCGGTTGTCCGGCCTTCGTCACGGCAGTTTCGAGGTCGGAAGGGGTGATCTCGGCACGCGGCGCAATGTGGCGAAGGTCGAGACAGATGCCCGGTACAATGCACTTTTCCAGCGGATATTCATTGATCGGTATGCCGCTGGGGCCGAAATGCCGTGGCGCGTCGATGTGGGTTCCGCCGTGGTCAGGCATCGAGATGAACATCGATGCCAGACCATAGACGTTTCTCGATTCCGCCAGGGCTTCCTCGTGGTTCTTCCACATCCCGTGCATGATGGGCGGATGGCCGGGATAGCTCGGCGTGCGGTGATAGAGCTCTCGGCTCAGGTCAATGATCCTCACGACGGGTGCCCTTTCTTGACGGAGCTGGCGCAGGCGCGCTTCTGCCCACAATGCTGACGCGTTTGCCACGCTTGCGCAAGATGGCGCTTGCCCTCGGTGTCGAACCTGAAGCAAATCGGGAAAGTGTTGCATTCCGGCATGCGTCGCCGAAGGGAGGATTCACGTGACCGACTATCGCAAGCTATTCGATCTCACCGGCAAGACCGCCGTCGTGCTGGGAGCGGCCTCAGGAATCGGCAAATCCTCGGCCGAAGCGCTGGCCTCGCTCGGCGCGCGCGTGCTCTGCGCCGATCGCGCACAGGAAGGCGCGGAGGCAACGGCCGCTGCAATCCGGCAGCAGGGCGGATCGGCAACGTCAGCCAGCTGCGATGCGGCCGATCGTGCCGACGTCGAGGCGCTGGCGGCGAGGGCGCTGGCGGAATTCACGCGGATCGACATCGCGGTGACGACGCCGGGACTGAATATCCGCAAGACCATCCTCGATTACACCGAGGAGGATCTCGACCGCGTCATCAACCTCAACGTCAAGGGCACGGTCTGGTTCTTTCAGGCGTTCGGTCGCACCATGGTCAAGCAACAGGGCGGCAGCCTGATTGCATGCTCCTCGGTGCGTGCCGTGACCATCGAGCCGGGACTTGCAGTCTATGGATCGACCAAGGCGGCGATCGGCCTTCTGGTCAAGGGCTTTGCGTCCGAGGTCGGGCGATCCGGCGTTCGCGTCAATGCGATCGCGCCGAGCATCGCGGAGACCGCATTGACCGGTCCGTTCAAGCAGCGGCCCGATATCTACAACCTCTATGCCGGTCATACGGTGTTCAATCGCTGGAGCAGCGCCGACGAGGTCGCGACCGCGGTCGCCTACCTTGCATCGGACGCGGCGAGCTATGTCAGCGGCAGCACGCTGTTCGTCGACGGCGGCTGGACCGCGGTCGATGGACCGCCGACCGGTCTCACGCAATTGGCGGGCTAGGTGTTCAGTCCCGAGGTCAAGTGGATGGGATCGATCCTGAAGCGGTTTGGTTCGTCGGCCCATGCTTTGCAGATAGCTTCATAGGGCGTGAGACCACGCAGGGTCTTAAGGCGTCTGGCGAAGTTGTAAGCATCAAGGAAGGCAGCGAGGTGATCTTCCAATTGCTCGTGGGTCTCGTAGTGGTATCGCCGGACGGTTGCCTCCTTGAGCGTGCGGTTCATTCTCTCGACCTGACCGTTAGTCCAAGGATGATTGGGCTTGGTCAGGCGATGCTCGATGCCGTGTCCCAGGCAGGCCCGGTCGAAGGGATGGCCGCGCCAGCTTGCAGTGGCGCCATCACGATTCTTAGGCAGGTCGGCGAACTGGATACCGTTGTCGGTCAGTACAGTGTGGATCCGGAAAGGGACGGCCGCCACCAGTTCTTCGAGGAAGGCCCTGGCTGCTGCACCCGTGGCCTTCTTCACCAGCCGGGCGAAGGCGTATTTGGCGGTCCGGTCCACCGCCACGAAGAGATAGAGTTTGCCTTCCTCGGTGCGGACCTCAGCGATATCGATGTGGAAGTAGCCAATGGCGTAGCGCTTGAAGGGGTGCCTGGCGGGCTTGTCGCCGGCGATCTCGGGTAAGCGGCTGATCCCGTGACGTTGCAGGCAGCGGTGCAAGGACGAGCGCGTGAGATGCGGGATCGTCGCCTGCAGCGCATAGAGACAGTCATCCAAAGGCAGGAGCGTGTGCTTGCGGAAGGCGACGACCATCGCCTCTTCCTCGGCAGAAAGCACGGTCGAGCGCACGGTCTTTGGCCCCATCGGCGCATCGTGGACAAAGGTGCGCTTACGCCACTTGGCGACCGTCTTTTGGTTGAGCCCGTGCTGGGCGGCTAGCTCTTTGAGCGGAGCCTTCGATCGCTGTATTGCCGCTCGGATCGCGTGCGTGGTCGTGGCGCTGCCATGGAGTATCTGGCCATAGGTCCTCCCGGAATGAAGGACCAGTTTGGCTGATTCCCCCACACTCCGGGACCAGACACCTAGAGCGCGATGAGATTGGGTCGAACAGCGCCGCGGCGGCGCTGTGCTCCCTCGCCCCGTTCTTACGGGGAGAGGGTTGGGGTGAGGGGCTCTTTCTGCGTATTCGGAGCTAGCTGCATTTGCGGAGAGCCCCCCTCACCCGGAACGCATCTAACGATGCGTTCCGACCTCTCCCCGCACGCGGGGCGAGGTGAAGCAGAGTCCGCCGCTCGATTCAACGTAAAGTCACCCCGCACTGGGCGGCAGTGTCTACGACGAGACAAAGCCAGCCTGGCTGCGGGCCTCAGACGTTTCCGGCGACGTCAGTAGCGCGATCAGGCGTTGCGCCTGCGATGCCGACGATGCCTGCGTCGGGATCGCAGCCGTATACATCGTCGCGAGCCCGCATTCCGACGGCAAGGCGCCCGACAGCACGACGCCAATGGTGCTGATGATCTCGGTCGATTGCGTGCAACCGATCGGCTGCCGGTCATTGGACTCCGCCAGATGCCGCATCGCGGTCGCGCCATTCGGAAAGATTCTCAGTCGATCCGCGACGACATCAGCGATGCCGAGCTGCGCCAGCAGCTTGACGACATGAATTCCGGCCGTCGACGCCTTCGTATCGGGCACGAAGATCGCGTCCGCCGCGAGCAACGCCGCACGCAAGCTGGCCGCGTCGTCGGCCCCGACCAATGGAGCGCCGGCCCGAACTGCGAGGGCGGTTTCAACCCGGCCGATGTCCGTGATCGAGCTGCGCAAAACCAGCCCTTCATCGGCGAGCTTCGCGATCAGAGCGGCGGTCAGGATGACGATGTCGGTCGGTACGCCGGCGCGCAATCTGTCGGCCATGGCGCCGACCGCGCCAAAATCGCCGGCAATGCCGAGGCCGGTTTCAGCTTCAAATGCTGGCGCGAGGCTGCGCACAAGGCCCTGCGCCGCACCGCCGCTCAGGATGTTCAACGTCTTCATGTGCACTGTTCCTTCGCTCGCGGTCTTTGCCGCTGCGCGCTTACTGGGGCTTGTCCAGCCTTTTGACGACGCCTGCCCACTTCACGATATCGGCGCGCAGGAATGCGCCGAACGCCTCCGGCGTCATGGTCATCGGCACCGCGCCCTGCGCGGCCCAGAGCTTCTCGAGCTCCGGCCGCCTGATCGCCGCATTCACCGCCGCGTTGAGCTTGTCGACGATCGGCTTCGGCGTGCCCGCCGGAGCCATCAGGCCGAGCCAGATCGTCGCCTCATAGCCGGACACGCCCGCCTCGATCACCGTCGGAACGTTGGGCAGCACCGTCGAACGAGTCTTGCCGGTCGTTGCGAGCGCTCGCACCTGGTTTTCGGCGACATTCGGCGCCATCGCGGGAACGGCATCGATCATCATCTGGACCTGGCCGCCGATGACGCCGCCGCGGGCTTCGCCGCTGTTGCGGTAGGGCACGTGCACGACGTCGATCCCGGCCATGGCTTTGAACAGCTCGCCCGCCATGTGATACGGCGTGCCCTGACCTGACGACGCATAGTTCAGCTTTCCGGGCTGGGCCTTTGCGAGGGCGATGAACTCCTGCAAGGTCTTTGCCTGCACGGCGGGGTGGACCACGATCACGAGATCCGAAGTGTTCAACGACGCGATCGGCGTCAGGTCGCGCATCAGCTCATATTTGCGCTGCGGTACCAGCGATTCGTTCGCGGTCTGGGTGTTCGACATCATCAGGAGGGTGTAGCCGTCGGCCGGTGCCTTTGCGACCTCGAGCGTGCCGATCACGCCGCCGGCGCCGGTGCGGTTTTCCACCACGAAGGGCTGGCCGAGGCTTTCCTGCAAGATGCTGCCGATTTGTCGCGCGACGACGTCGGCCGGACCGCCGGGACCGAAGGGAACGATGATCCTGACCGGCCGTGCAGGATAGTCTTCGGCGTCAGCATATGAGCCTGACATGGACACGGTCAGCAACGCCGCGACAAACACCAAGGCGTATCGCAGGCTCACCATTGACTGAATCCCCCAACTTTAGTCTTGTTTCTTGATCAGAAGTCTAGCTGCAACCTGAAGCCTCTGTCGACGACAGACTCCGTTTTCGCGCATCGGAATAAGAGCGGGAGGACGGTGTACTCAAACTTCGCCATCGCGTGCGGGGAATCATATGAGGAAACATCTTGGGCTATCGCGCCGCGACATGCTGAAGGGCTCGGGCACGGTGCTGGCCGGGGCCGCCCTTTCAACGCGCGTGATGGCCGCCGCGCCACCTGCGGAACCGGTGACGCAGACGTTGATCGAAGCGGCGAAGAAAGAGGGGCAGGTCGTCTACTACACGTCGACCGATCTGCCGGTTGCCGAGAAGCTGGCAAGGGCATTTGAAGCGAAATATCCCGATATCACCGTGCGCGTCGAACGCACCGGCGCCGAGCGCGTGTTCCAGCGGGTCGGCCAGGAATATTCCAGCAACATTCATGCCGTCGACGTCGTCAATTCCTCCGACGCCGCGCATTTCATTGTGTGGAAGCGCGACGGCATTCTCGCGCCCTATGTTCCGGAGGAGGTCGCGAAATACTACCCCGAGGAGCATCGCGACGCGGACGGGCAATTCGCAAGCTTCCGGGTCTGGTTGTCGATCATTGCCTACAATACCAATCTCGTGAAGGCCGAGGAGGCGCCCCAGAGCTTTGCCGATCTGCTCGATCCGAAATGGAAGGGCAAGATCGTCAAGGCGCATCCCGGCTATAGCGGCACCATCATGACCGCGACCTATCAGATGCAGCGCGATCTCGGCTGGAGCTTCTTCGAGAAGCTCGCCAAGCAGAACATCATGCAGGTGCAGTCCTCGACGGATCCACCCAAGAAGCTCGATCTCGGCGAGCGTGCGGTGATGGCCGACGGCAACGAATACAACATCTTCCAGATGAAGGAGGCCGGCCGCCCGGTCGAGCCGGTCTACGCCACCGAGGGGTCGCCGATCATTGTCGGCCCCAACGGGATCTTCAAGGACTGTCCGCATCCGAATGCCGCGAGGCTGTTCCAGTCGTTCGCGCTCGGGCGTGAGGGCCAGCAGCTCAATGTCGAGATCGGCGGCCTCAGATCCGTCCATGCACAGGCCAAGGAGAAGGCTGGACGCAGGCCGCTAAAGGACATCAGGACCATGAAGGACGATCCGGTGGCGGTGGAGCGGGAAGGGGAATCGATCAAATCGCACTACACCCGCATCTTCCGCGTCTGATGGGACGGCTCAGGCCAATAGCTGCCCGTCCGGGCGCCTGCCGCATGGCACGTGCCCGGATTTCGCGCCGGCTGGGTCGATAATGCCCCTCGGCGGAGGCGGCATTTGATGTTACCAATTTGGCCATGAACCAGCATGCCAAGGTCGACATCCGCCATTCCACCTGTCCGCACGACTGCCCCTCGGCATGTGCGCTCGACGTCGAGGTGATCGAGGGACGCTCGATCGGGAGGGTGCGCGGCTCAAAGCAGCAGACCTATACGGCCGGTGTGGTCTGCGCCAAGGTGGCGCGCTATGCCGAGCGGATTCATCACGCCGAGCGGCTGATGTATCCGCTGCGCCGGACCGGCCCGAAGGGCTCCGGCCTGTTCGCGCGGATCTCCTGGGACGAGGCACTGGACGAGATCGCGGCGCGCTTCGACGCGGCCGAGCGGGAGTTCGGCGCCGAGTCGGTCTGGCCCTATTACTACGCCGGCACGATGGGGCTGGTGATGCGCGACGGCCTCAACCGGCTGTCGCATGTGAAGAAGTATTCGCGCTTCTACGGCACGATCTGCGCAACCATCGCGCGCATCGGCTTTGCCGCCGGGACCGGCAAGATCGCCGGCGTCGATCCGCGCGAGATGGGCGTCTCCGACCTCGTCGTGATCTGGGGCACCAATCCGGTGAACACCCAGGTCAATGTGATGACGCATGCATCCCGCGCGCGCAAGGAGCGCGGCGCGAAGATCGCGGCGGTCGACGTCTACAACAACGAGACCATGAAGCAGGCCGACATCAAGATCCTGCTGCGGCCGGGGACGGACGGCGCGTTCGCCTGCGCTGTGATGCATGTGCTGTTCCGCGAGGGATTTGCCGATCGCGATTATCTTGCGCGCTATACCGACTGCCCGGACGAGTTGGAGGCGCATCTGAAGACGCGCACGCCGCAATGGGCTTCAGCGATCTCGGGCGTGCCGGTCGACGAGATCGAGGCGTTCGCGCGGCTGGTCGGGACGACCAAGCGCTCGTTCTTCCGTCTCGGCTACGGCTTCACCCGTAGCCGCAACGGCGCCGCCCAGATGCACGCGGCCTCGTGCATCCCCGCGGTCACCGGTGCCTGGCAATATGAGGGCGGCGGCGCGTTCTTCAACAATGCCGCAATCTGGCGTTTCGACGAGTCGATCATCGAAGGCCACGACGCGATCGATCCCTCGACGCGGGTGCTCGATCAGTCCAAGATCGGCCGCATCCTGACCGGCGATGCCGAGGCGCTCAGGGGCGGCGGCCCGGTCAAGGCAATGCTGATCCAGAACACCAACCCGATGACGGTGGCGCCCGAGCAGGCGCTGGTGCGCCGGGGCTTTGCGCGCGAGGATCTGTTCGTCGCGGTGCACGAGCAGTTCATGACCGAGACGGCGCAGATGGCCGATATCGTGCTGCCGGCAACGATGTTTATGGAGCACGACGACCTCTATTACGGCGGCGGTCATCAGCACATCTCGGTCGGCCCGAAGCTGATCGATCCGCCCGGCGAGTGCCGCTCCAATCACGAGGTGATGCAGGGGCTCGGCCGCCGGCTCAATGCCGTGCATCCCGGTTTCGACATGACGCCGCGCCAGCTGATCGATGCGACGCTGAAGAAGAGCGGCCACGGCGACATCGACACGCTCGAAGCCGAGCTGTGGCGCGATCTGCAGCCTGATTTCCGCACCTCGCATTATCTCGACGGCTTTGCCCATGCCGACAAGAAGTTCCACTTCAAGGTCGATTGGGGCAAGGTGCCGGTCGGCACCGGCGGGCTGATGGGCGCATGGGACAAGATGCCCTCGCTGCCCGACCACTGGACCATCATCGAGGAGGCGGATGCGCAGCATCCGTTCCGGCTCGCGACCTCGCCGTCCCGCAGCTTCCTCAACACCAGCTTCAACGAAACGCCGTCGTCGCAGGCCCGCGAGGGCGCGCCGACCGTGATGATCCATCCCGACGATGCGGCTGATCTCTTGATCGCCGATGGCGACGCGGTGACGCTCGGCAACATGCGCGGCGAGACCACGCTGACCGCAAAACTGTTCGACGGCGTTCGCCGCGGCGTGCTGATCGCCGAGTCGATCCATCCGAACAAGTCCCATATCGGCGGGCGCGGCATCAACATGCTGACCGGGGCGGAGGCCGTCGCACCACTCGGCGGCGCCGCGTTCCACGACAACAAGGTCTGGATCCGGAAGGCATCGACCGCCGCATAAATCCTGCTTGCAGTCGGCGCCGGTCCTGCCGCAAATGTCGGCTGACAACGGCACACGGGCAAGAAAACAGGCAGGAAACATGACCGACAACAGCGTTCTTCTCAAAAAGCGCGGGCAGGCGTTCTGGATCACCATCAACCGCCCGGACAAGCGCAACGCGCTCAATGCCGCTGTGATCGCGGGTATCGCCCAGGGCTATCGCGAGGCGCATGACGACAAGGACGTCCGCGTCATCGTGCTGACCGGTGCGGGTGACAAGGCGTTCTGCGCCGGCGCCGATCTGCAGAACAGCGGCGCGGCGTTCTCGATGGATTTCTCGCGCCCCAATGTCGACTATGCCGACCTGTTGCGGCTGTCGCAGAACGCGACCAAGCCCGCGATCGCGCGGATCGGCGGCGTCTGCATGGCCGGCGGCATGGGACTGTTGTGCATGACCGACATGGCAGTCGCGGCCGATGGCGTGATCTTCGGTCTGCCCGAGGTGAAGGTCGGCGTGTTCCCGATGCAGGTGCTGAGCCTGCTGCAATCGATCGCGCCGCCGCGCCTCGTCAACGAATGGGCGCTGACCGGCGAGCCGTTCGATGCCAGGTCCGCACAGGCCGCAGGTCTGCTCAACTATGTGGTGCCGGCGGCCGAGCTCGACGCCAAGGTCGATTGGCTGATCGGGCGCATCGTCGACAAGTCGCCGACGGCGATCCGTCGCGGCAAATACGCGATGCGGGCGATCGCCTCGATGTCGTTCGACGAAAGCATCGCCTACACAGAAAGCCAGATCGCGCTGCTCGCGATGACCGAGGACGCCAAGGAAGGCCTCAAGGCCTTCGGCGAGAAGCGCAAGCCGACCTGGACCGGCCGCTGAAGCATCATCGTGCCGCTTCACCCGTCTGCGGGGAGAGCCGGAACGCATCACGCGATGCGTTCCGGGTAGGTCGGCTGAGCTCTAGCCCGCGTTGGGCTTCAGGCCGGCGGCTTCGATGCCGGCCACGGCGCAGATCTCGTCATTGTCCGAGGTGTCGCCGCTGACGCCGACGGCGCCGAGCAGGGTCGTGCCGTCCATGATCAGGACGCCGCCGGGGACCGGCACCATCCGGCCCTGCGCCAGCGTGTTCACGGCATCGACGAAATAGGCCTGCTCCTGCGCGCGCTGAAACAGCGCCCGCGATCCCATCCCGAGCGCAAGCGCGCCATAGGCCTTGCCATGGGCGATCTCGGCCCGCATCAGGCTGGTGCCGTCCTGTGCCGCGGTCACCTTCACCGCGCCGCGCGCGTCGAGGATGGTGACGACCAGCGGCTTCAACTTCTTCTCGACGCCCTTGGCGAGCGCGGCATCCAGAATCTTGCGGGCAGTATCGAGCGTAAGCTCAGCCATGGGCCTCTTCCTTTATCGGCAATGATTGGTCGGATTTCGATGTCGCACGTTTCAGGCTCATCGCCAATACGCTGGCGACATGCAGCGGCGTGCGCCCGCTGCCGTCCTTGATCTGGTGCCGGCATGAGGTCCCGTCAGCCACGATCAGCGTGTCCGGATCGGCGCTGCGGACCGCGGGCAGCAGCGACAGCTCGGCCATCTCGATCGAGGCCTGATAGGTGTCGGCGCCATAGCCGAACGCGCCGGCCATGCCGCAGCAGCTCGACTCGATGGTCTTGACGTCGAGGCCCGGCACCAGGCGCAGCACCTTCTCCACCGGCTTGAACGCGCCGAAGGATTTTTGGTGGCAATGACCATGCACGACGGCCTTGCCGGCGACCGCGCCGAGCGGCAAAGCGAGGCGCCCGGCCTCGGCCTCGCGCACCAGAAATTCCTCGAACAGCAGCGCGTGCGCGCTGACCGTCTTGGCGGCCTCATCCGAGCGCAGCGACAGCAGCTCGTCGCGCAAGGTCAGCAGGCAGCTTGGCTCGAGACCGATGATCGGCACGCCGCGGGCCGCGAACGGGACGTAGGTCGCAACCAGCCGGTCAAGCTCGGCACGGGCCTGCTCCACCAGTCCGGCCGACAGGAACGTCCGCCCGCAGCACGGCGGCCGTCCGCCGTTCGATGGCCTCGGCAGATGCACGCGATAGCCGCCGGCGACAAGCACCTCGATCGCGGCGTCGAGATTCTCCCGCTCGTAGCCGCGGTTGAACGTATCGGCGAACAGCACCACTTCGCGGCCATCCACTGGGCCCAGTGCCTCGGCGTCGGGCCGGAACGTGTCGCTGCGAAATTCCGGCAACGCGCGCCTGGCGCTGATCCCTGCAAGTTTCTCGAACAGCGCGCGCAGCAGCGGGCTGCGGTTGCGCCAATTCGCGACCGGCGCAAGGCGCGAGGCGAAATCGACATAGCGCGGCAGATAGCCGACCAGCCGGTCGCGCAGCGACAGGCCGTGCGTCGCGGCGCGCGCGGCGAGCACCTCGATCTTCATCTTGGCCATGTCGACGCCGGTCGGGCATTCATGGCGGCACGCCTTGCAGGAGACGCAGAGCTTCAGCGTCTCCATCATCTCGTCGGAGGCGAGCGCGTCCGCACCCAGCTGGCCCGAGATCGCCAGCCGCAACGTATTGGCACGGCCGCGGGTGACGTCCTTCTCGTTGCGCGTGGCACGATAGGACGGGCACATCACGCCGCCTTCGAGCTTCCGGCAGGCGCCGTTGTTGTTGCACATCTCGACGGCGCCCTGGAAACCGCCGCCGGCGCCGGGATAGGCCGACCAGTCCAGCACCGTCTTCATTTCGCCGACGCGATAGTCCGGCGCGAAGCGGAACAGCGAACGGTCGTCCATCTTGGGCGGATCGACGATCTTGCCCGGGTTGAGCGTGTTGGTCGGATCGAAGCGCTGTTTGACCTCGCGGAAATCGGCCACGATGCGCTGCCCGAACATCGCTTCGTGGAATTCCGAGCGCACCAGGCCGTCGCCGTGTTCGCCGGAATGCGAGCCCTTGTATTCGCGCACCATCGCGAAGGCTTCCTCGGCAATGGCGCGCATCGCCTTGACGTCCTTCTCCAGCTTGAGATTCAGCACCGGGCGCACATGCAGGCAGCCTTCGGAGGCATGCGCATACATCGTGCCGCGGGTGCCGTGCTTGGCGAATACGGTATTGAGCCGCTCGGTGTAATCGGCGAGATGCGGCAGCGGTACCGCGCAATCCTCGACGAACGAGACCGGCTTGCCCTCCTGCTTCATCGACATCATGACGTTGAGGCCGGCCGCGCGGAAATCGGCGATGCCGGTTTGCAGCGCGGGCTCAATGATCTCGACCACGCCGCCCCATTTGCGCTGCGGCTTGTCCCAGCCGAAGCCGAGGTCGGCCATCAGCTCGCCGAGCTGCCTGAGGCGGGCGAGGTTGTCGGCCTGGTCCTCTTCGGCGAACTCGACCACCAGGATGGCGTCTGGATCGCCGCGCACCGCAGCCGAGATGATCGGCTGGAACATCGCGATCTCGCGGCCGAGCGCGATCATGGTGCGGTCGACCAGCTCCACAGCAATCGGCCGCAGCTTGACCAGATGCTGGGCCGCGTCCATCGCCTCGTAGAAGCTGCCGAAATGGCAGACGCCGAGCGCCTTGTTGCGGATGACGGGCCATAGTTTGAGCTTGACCTGCGTCGTGAAGGCGAGGGTGCCCTCCGAGCCGACCAACAGATGCGCCAGGTTGTTCGGCGCGTTGCGCGGCACCAGCGCGTCGAGGTTATAGCCGCCGACGCGGCGCTGCACCTTGGGGAATTTGTCGGCGATCTCGAGCGCCTCGCGCTCGCCGAGATCGAGCATGTCGCGAAACAGCTTCAGTCCGCTGTCGGACGAATTGACCCGCGTCAGGTCGCGCGAAACCTCGCCGAAATGCAGCAGTGTACCGTCGGCGAGCGCGGCATCCATAGACAGGGTGTTGTCGCGCATGGTGCCGTAGCGCAGCGAGCGGCCGCCGCAGGAATTGTTGCCGGCCATGCCGCCGATCGTGGCGCGGGAGGCGGTCGAGACGTCGACCGGAAACCACAGCCCGTGCTTCCTGAGTTGCCTGTTGAGGTCGTCGAGCACGATGCCCGGCTCGACCACGCAGGTCCGATTCTCGACGTCGAGCGAGAGGATCCGGTTCAGATGCTTGGACAGGTCAACCACGATGCCGTCATTGACGGTCTGGCCGCATTGCGAGGTGCCGCCGCCGCGCGGGGTGACGATCCGCCCGGCGTCGCGGACGATCGCAAGCGTCCGCAGCGCCTCGTCGACGGTTCTCGGCACCACCACGCCGGCCGGCATGATCTGGTAGAACGAGGCGTCGGTCGCGTAGCGGCCGCGGTTGAAGGCGTCGAAAAGCACGTCGCCGGCCAGTTCGGACCGCAGGCGCTGTTCGAGCGAGGAGGCGTTCTTCATCCCAGATCCGATGTGATCCATAACGCCACCGCAGTCGCTCATGGATTATGCATTCTCTCGACGTGAGAATTACATTATGAATTCATAATGGGCAAGGATGGCTGCCCTCCAGCCATCCTTGTGTGCCGGCCCCTTCAGTCGTTCTGGGGCGCCGTCTCCAGGCCGCCGTCCGGGCCCTCCGCGAGGTGATCGATGGCGGCGGCCCGCTTGTTGCGCAGGTGCTGGAACAGGATATCGCTGAGTTCGCTTGCCGCGCGCCGGCGCAGCGCATCGAGGATCGCCTCGTGCTCGCGCATCGCCTCGGCCCAGCGCTGCCGCTTGCGGGCGAAATTCGCGGAATAGCGCACGCGGCGGATCCGGCCGGCGAAGTTGGCATAGGTCGCCTTCAGCGTCTCGTTGCGCGCAGCCGCAACGATGCTCTCGTGGATTTGCTGGTTGGTCTGGAAATAGCCGTGCATGTCGCGATGCAGGTAATGGCCGTACATCTCGTAGTGCAGGCGCTCGATCGCGACGATTTCCTCGTCGGTGATGATCTCGCATGCCAGTCGTCCGGCGAGGCTCTCGAGCCCGGCCATGACGTCGAACAATTCCTCGAGGTCGCGCGAGCTGAGCCGGCGCACCCGCGCGCCGCGGTTGGGCAAGAGCTCGATCAGGCCCTCGGCGGCCAGCACCTTGAGCGCTTCGCGCAGCGGCGTCCTTGAGATACCCAGCATCTCGCAGAGCTGCCGCTCGGGAACGCGGGCGCCCTCGGGAATGTTGCCCTCCACCACATAGTCGCGGAGCCGCAGCAGGATCTCGCCGTGTAGCGAGGCCTCCTGGCGGTCGCCGCCGTTGCCGGCGGCGGGCGGGGTGATTGGAACCCCGGCTTCGGGAATCGCGGATTTCATATTCTGAACAATAATTTGCCGGCGCGGTCGCGTCGATGCTCTCGATCGAATACCAAAATTGGATTGAAAAGACAAAAAATGAATGCAAAATAGCTCGTAGAGGAGCCGAAATCCGGCGATTGGGAGGTTCTCATGCATCAAGGGCGCCATTTTCTGCAGATTCCAGGGCCGAGCCCGGTCCCGGATCGCATTCTTCGCGCGATGGATATGCCGGTCATCGACCACCGCAGCGCCGAATTCGCCGCGCTCGGCCGTGCCGTGCTCGAGGGCAGTCAGAAGGTGTTTCAGACCAGGGGTCCGGTGGTGATCTTCCCGTCGTCCGGGACCGGCGCTTGGGAGGCCGCGATCGTCAACACGCTGTCGCCGGGCGACAAGGTCCTGATGGTCGAGACCGGCCACTTCGCCACCCTGTGGCGGCAGATGGCCGGCCGCTTTGGCATCGAGGTGGATTTCATGGCCGGCGACTGGCGCCGCGGCGCCGACCCCGCCCAGATCGAAGCAAGGATCGCCGCGGACACGGCGCACAGCATCAAGGCGGTGATGGTCGTCCACAACGAGACCTCGACCGGCGCGACCAGCCGGATCGCCGACATCCGTGCCGCGATCGACCGCACCGCGCATCCGGCGCTCCTGATGGTCGACACCATCTCCTCGCTGGGCTCGGTCGATTACCGGCACGACGAGTGGAAAGTCGACGTCAGCGTCAGCTGCTCGCAGAAGGGCTTCATGCTGCCGCCCGGCCTCGGCTTCAATGCCATCTCGGAGAAGGCGCGCGCCGCGTCGCGCACCAACAAGATGCCGCGCTCCTATTTCGACTGGGAGGAAATGCTGAAGCCGAACGCCAAGGGCTTCTTCCCCTACACGCCGGCGACGAACCTGCTCTACGGGCTGCGCGAGGCGATCGCGATGCTGCTGGAGGAGGGGCTCGACAACGTGTTCGCCCGCCATCAGCGGCTGGCCGCCGCGACGCGCGCCGCCGTCAATCAGTGGGGGCTCGAGGTGCTGTGTCAGGAGCCCTCGGAATTCTCGCCAGTGCTGACCGCGGTGATGATGCCGCCCGGCCATGACGCCGATCAGTTCCGCAAGGTCGTGCTCGACAACTTCAACATGTCGCTCGGTGCCGGCCTGTCGAAGGTCGCAGGCAAGGTGTTCCGCATCGGTCATCTCGGCGAGTGCAACGAGCTGACGCTGCTTGGCGCGCTGACCGGCGTCGAGATGGGATTGTCGGTCGCCGGTGTGCCGCACCGCTCGGGCGGCGTCGAGGCGGCGATGAAACTTCTCGAACAGCGCGACCAGCGCAATACACCGCCGCATCTGAAAGTCGTCGGCACCTAGCAGCCAGCGCGTCAACAAACTCAAAAAAATCGCAGGGGAGGGGATATGAGGCTTCGGTTCAAGGCCACCCATGTCGTGTTGGCCATGCTCTGCGTGATGTATTTCATCACCTATGTAGACCGAGTGAACATCGGCACCGCGGCCGGCGAGATCCAGAAGGAGCTCGGCCTGTCCAACACCGAGCTCGGCCTGGTGTTCTCGGCCTTCGCCTATCCATACCTGCTGTTCCAGGTGATCGGCGGCTGGGTCGGCGATCGCTTCGGGCCGCGCCAGACCTTGTTCTGGTGCGGCATGATCTGGGCCGCGGCGACCATCATGACCGGCTTTGTCCATGGCCTTGCCGCGCTGTTCGTCGCGCGTTTCGCGCTGGGGTTCGGCGAAGGCGCGACGTTTCCGACCGCGACGCGCGCGATGCAGTACTGGACGCCGGCGAACCGCCGCGGCTTCGCGCAAGGCCTGACGCATTCATTCGCGCGGCTCGGCAATGCCATCACCCCGCCGGTGGTCGCGCTGCTGATCCTCTGGCTGACCTGGCGCGGCGCGTTCGTCGTGCTCGGCGTCGTCAGCCTGATCTGGGGCATCGCGTGGGTCTGGTACTTCCGCAACGAGCCGCGGGACCATGGCTCGATCACCGCGGCCGAGCTTGCGACCTTGCCGCCGCGTCCGCAGGGCGAGCGGCCGAAGGTGCCGTGGGGACCGCTGCTGCAGCGGATGTGGCCGGTGACGCTGACCTATTTCTGCTACGGCTGGTGCCTGTGGCTCTATCTCAACTGGCTGCCGCTGTTCTTCAAGAACAACTACAGCCTCGATCTGAAGAACTCGGCGCTGTTCGCATCCGGTGTGTTCTTTGCCGGCGTCGTCGGGGACAGCATCGGCGGCGTCATCTCCGACCGCATTCTCGAGCGCACCGGGAATGTACGGCTGGCGCGACTCAGCGTGACGGTCGTGGGCTTCGCCGGCGCGCTGCTGTCGCTGATGCCGATCCTGTTCGTCCACGACATCACGGTGGTGGCGCTCTGCCTGTCGGCCGGCTTCTTCTGTGCCGAGCTCGTGATCGGCCCGATGTGGTCGATCCCGATGGACATCGCGGCGAAATATTCCGGCACCGCCGCCGGGATCATGAACACCGGCTCGGCTTTCGCAGCCATCGTCTCGCCGCTGGTCGCCGGCTTCGTCATCGACGCCACCGGAAACTGGTACCTGCCGTTCCTGATGTCGATGGGCCTGCTGCTGGTTGGCGGCTTCTCGGCGTTCCTGATGCACCCCGAGCGGCCGTTCGAGGAGACGAACGAATCGGTGGTGCCGGGCAAGGTGGTGGCCGCCGAATGAGGCGCAGCAGGCCCGGCGGAGCGCCGTCAGATATGCATGACGGACCCCCGCCGGGCCTAGGACAAACCCGGCGAATAGTGATATGCGAGCGGCTCACCACGACCAAGACGAGACCGGGAAAGACGCTCATGACCGTGCATACTGGAAGGCATTTTCTGCAGATTCCGGGACCGACCAACGTGCCGGACCGGGTGCTGCGGGCCATGGATATGCCGACCATGGACCATCGCGGTCCCGAGTTTGCCGAGATCGGTTTTGCCGTGCTTTCCGCGATGCAGCGTGTGTTCCGGACCAAGCAGCCGGTGATTATCTACCCGTCGTCGGGGACCGGTGCCTGGGAGGCCGCGATCGTCAATACGCTGCAGCCCGGCGACAAGGTTCTGATGTGCGAGACCGGCCAGTTCGCGGTGCTGTGGCATGGCATTGCCGACAAGTTCAAGCTCGACGTCGATTTCATCGCGGGCGACTGGCGCCACGGCGCCGACCTCGAGCAGATCGAGGCCAGGCTGTCCGCCGACAAGGCGCACAAGATCAAGGCGGTCTGCGTCGTCCATAACGAGACCTCGACCGCCTGCGTCACCTATCCGCGCGACGTCCGCAAGATCCTCGACACGCTGAAGCATCCGGCGCTCTTGATGGTCGATACCATCTCCGGCCTCGGCTCGCTGGAATATGAGCACGATGCATGGGGCATCGATGTCTCCATCGCCGGCTCCCAGAAGGGGCTGATGCTGCCGCCCGGCCTCGGCTTCAACGCCGTGTCCGAGAAGGCGCTCGCCGTGGCCAGGGCCAATCCGGGCATGCGCTCCTATTGGGATTGGCAGGAAGTCATCAACATCAACAAGGCCGGCACCTGGCCGTATACGCCCGCCACCAACCTGCTGTTCGGCCTGCGCGAGGCCGTGAAGATGCTGGAAGAAGAGGGCCTCGAGAACGTCTTCGCCCGCCACAAGCGCCACAGCGAGGCGACGCGCGCGGCGATCAAGGTCTGGGGCCTCGAGACACAGTGCCAGGAGCAGGGCGCACACTCGCCGGCGCTGACCGCGGTGCGGGTGCCCGATGGCCACGACGCCGACCACTTCCGCAAGGTTGTGCTGGAGAATTTCGACATGTCGCTCGGCACCGGCCTCAACAAGGTCAAGGGCAAGGTGTTCCGGATCGGCCATATCGGCCACTTCAACGACCTGATGCTGATGGGCACGCTGTCCGGCGTCGAGATGGGCCTCGATCTGGCCAAGGTGCCGCATCGCAGCGGCGGTGTGCTGGCGGCGATGGACGTCCTGAAGGGCCGCGACGCCGCGCAGTCGAAGGCTGTCGCTTAAAAAGGCTGTCGCCTCAAATCGAAACGCAAACAACAGAAAGAGCGAGACATGAACGCGCCCGTCACTTCGACCGAAGACCTGATCTACTCCGTCGAGGACGGGATCGCGCGCATCACGTTCAACCGGCCGCAGGCGCGCAATGCGCTGACCTTTGCAATGTACGAGCAGATGGCGGCGATCTGCGAGAACATCAATCAGGATCGCTCCATCAAGGCGCTGATCATGACCGGCGCCGGCGACAAGGCGTTCGCCTCGGGCACCGACATCTCGCAGTTCCGCGCGTTCAAGACGGCGCAGGATGCGCTCGACTATGAGGCGCGGATCGATCGCGTGCTGGGAACGCTCGAGCAGTGCCGTGTGCCTGTGATCGCGGCGATCGCCGGCGCCTGCACCGGCGGTGGCGCCGGCATCGCCGCCTGCTGCGATATCCGGATCGGCACCGAGGCGACGCGGATCGGCTTCCCGATCGCCCGCACGCTCGGCAACTGCCTCTCGATGTCCAACATCTCGCGGCTGGTGTCGCTGATCGGTCCGGCGCGGACCAAGGATCTGATCTTCAAGGCGCGCCTCGTCGAGGCGCCGGAAGCGCTGGCGCTCGGGCTGTTGAACGAAGTCGTCCCCGATGTGGAAACGTTGCAGCGCCGCGCTACCGAGACGGCGAAGCTCGTCGCCGGCCACGCGCCGATCACGCTCGAAGTGACCAAGGAGGCGGTCCGCCGCATCCGCCGCACGCTGTCGCGCGAGGAGGGCGAGGACCTGATCCTGCGCGCCTATATGAGCGAGGATTTCCGCGAGGGCATGGACGCCTTCCTCAACAAGCGCGCGCCCAACTTCAAGGGCAAGTGACAGCGGCTTCAGGTGCCGTCGCAACCACAGTTATCCATTGTTGAGCGATGCTGGAGCGACGGTTCTCGTTCACAACTTCCGCCGCGGAGTATGGGTCCCTGCTTTCGCAGGGACGACAGCGAACAAGCTGTTTGAAAGTTGAATCAAAACTCACCCCGTCATCCTGAGGTGCGAGCGGAGCGAGCCTCGAAGGATGCACGGCCCGGCTGGTGGCCGTCGATCCTTCGAGACGCGCGTTCCGCCCTCTCAGGATGACGGGACTGTTGCAAAGCGGTTATGCGAAACGACGCACGCACCTCATTCCAAAGTCATAGGCCATGCGGCAGTTCGCGGCTTGAACTCACCTTCATTCTCGGCACAATGACGCGAGCCCGCCACCTCGCAGGTTTTGCCAAGCCGAACAAATAGATAGGGAAGAAACACGTGGGACAGATTGTAAAAACCACGGCTGCAATCGCGGCCCTCTTGCTGAGCACGCCGGCCTTTGCCGGCTGGGAGCCGAGCAAGCCGGTCGAAATCGTGGTCGCGGCCGGTGCCGGCGGCGCCTCCGACCAGATGGCGCGCATGATGCAGGCGGCGATCCAGAAGAACAATCTGATGAAGCAGCCGATGGTGGTGTCGCTGAAGGGCGGCGCGTCGGGTGCGGAAGCGCTGATGTACATGAAGTCCAGCGAGGGCGATCCCAACAAGGTGCTGATCGCCTATTCGCTGATCTACATGCTGCCGCTGTCGGCCAAGATTCCGTTCAACTGGCGCGACCTCACCCCGGTGTCGGTGATCGCGCTCGACCAGTTCGTGTTGTGGGACAACGCCTCCGGTCCGAAGACCGTGAAGGAGTTCATCGCTGCCGCGAAAGCGGCGAGTGCGCCGTTCAAGATGGGCGGCACGGGCTCCAAGCGCGAAGATCACGTGCTGACCGTCTTCATGGAGCAGAAGACCGGCGCGAAGTTCTCGTATCTGCCGTACAAGTCTGGCGGCGAGGCCGCGACCCAACTGGTCGGCGGTCACACCGAGTCCAACGTCAACAATCCCAGCGAGAACCTCGAAGTCTGGCGCGCCGGACAGGTTCGCGCGCTCTGCGTGTTCGACAAGGAGCGCATCTCCTACAAGACCAAGGTCACCGATACGCAATCCTGGAACGACATCCCGACCTGCAAGGAGGAGGGACTCGACGTGCAGTATCTGATGCTGCGTGCGATGTTCCTGCCGGGCAAGGTCACGCAGGAGCAGCAGGCGTTCTATGTCGACCTGTTTCAGAAGGTGACGCAGACGGATGAATACAAGGACTACATGGAGAAGCAGGCGCTGAAGCCGATCTTCCTCACCGGCAAGGACATGGTCGAGTTCCTCGAGGATGACGACAAGCAGAATGCGTCGCTGATGAACGCGGCAGGGTTCGTCGCGAAGTAGCGGATCCGCCGTCATTCCGGTGCGCATCGGGGAATCTCGAGATTCCGGGTTCACCCTTCGGGGGCTTTCCTCTTAACTTGGAATTGCCTTGCAAGCGGCTGCGGCGCAGTGATTACTGCGCCGCAGTATGGCCGAACGTCCGGCGAGCCCGATCGGGCTGGGTCACCCCTCCGGCGCCGTTGCGGGACCGTGAGGAGCGATCATGACCAAAGCCGTGTTGGGGATCATCGGTGGATCCGGCATCTACGATCTGCCGGGCCTGGAAAATGTCCGCGAGGAGGCGATCACAAGCCCTTGGGGCGAACCGTCAGCGCCGCTCCGCCGCGGCGAGATGGCGGGGCTGCCGATCGTGTTCCTGCCGCGCCACGGCCATGGACACGCGCTGTCGCCGTCCGACATCAACTATCGCGCCAATGTCGATGTGCTGAAGCGGGCAGGGGTCACCGACCTCGTCGCGCTGTCCGCGTGCGGCTCGTTCAAGGAAGAGCTGCCGCCGGGCACGTTTGTATTGGTCGACCAGTTCGTTGATCGCACCCACAAGCGCGAGAGCTCGTTCTTCGGCAAGGGCTGCGTCGCGCATGTCTCGATGGCGCATCCGGTGTCCCCCTTGCTGGCGAGGCATCTCGCCGCCGCTGCCGAGGCCGAAGACATCGCGTTCGCCCGCGGCGGCACCTACCTCTGCATGGAGGGGCCGCAGTTCTCCTCGCTCGCCGAAAGCCTGACCTACAAGGCGCAGGGCTATTCGGTGATCGGCATGACCAACATGCCAGAAGCCAAGCTCGCCCGCGAGGCCGAGATCTGCTACGCCAGCGTGGCGATGGTCACCGATTTCGATTGCTGGCATCCGGCGCATGATGCCGTGACGGTGCAGGATATCATCCGTGTGCTGAATTCGAACGCCGAGAAGGCAAAGGCGCTGGTCGCGCGGCTGGCGCGGGATTTCCCGCGCGAGCACGAGCCGTGCCCGGTCGGTTCGGATCGGGCGCTTGATACCGCGCTGATCACGGCGCCTGCGGCCCGCGATCCGCAGCTGCTGGCCAAGCTCGATGCCGTCGCCGGACGGGTGTTGCGGTCGTGATGAAGTCCTCCAGGAGCGCGCGACGCGAAGGGCATAGGACATGAAAGTCGATGGACGACATTTTCGCAGCATCTGGCTCGAGCCCGACGGCTGGTCGGTCGGCGCGATCGATCAGCGCCGGCTGCCGCATGAATTCATCGTCGCCAAACTCACCACAGCGGACGAGGCCGGCGAGGCGATCCGCTCGATGCTGGTCCGCGGCGCGCCGCTGATCGGCGCCACTGCAGCCTATGGCATGGCCTTTGCGATGCGCGCCGATGCCTCCGACGCGGCGCTCGAACGCGCCGGCAGGATGCTGCTGGCGACGCGGCCGACCGCGGTCAATCTGAAATGGGCCGTTGACGAGATGCAGCGCGCGCTGGCGCCGCTCGCGGCTTCGGCCCGGGCCGAGGCGGCCTATGCCCGCGCGCGCGAGATCGCCGATGAGGATGTCGGGATCAACCGCGAGATCGGCCGTCACGGGCTCGGCCTGATCGAGACGATCGCCGCGACCAAGAAGCCGGGCGAGGTGGTGAACGTCCTGACGCATTGCAACGCCGGCTGGCTTGCAACCGTGGATTGGGGAACGGCGACATCGCCGATCTACCAGGCGCACGATCGCGGCATTCCGGTCCATGTCTGGGTCGACGAGACGCGGCCGCGCAATCAGGGCGCTTCGCTCACCGCCTGGGAACTCGGGCACCACGGCGTGCCGCACACCGTGATCCCCGACAACACCGGCGGCCATCTGATGCAGCATCGCATGGTCGATCTCGCGATCGTCGGGACCGATCGCGTCGCCGCCAATGGCGACGTCTGCAACAAGATCGGCACCTATCTGAAAGCGCTCGCGGCCCACGACAACAGCGTGCCGTTCTATGTCGCGCTGCCGTCACCGACCATCGACTTTAGTATCGATGACGGTGTCAGGCAGATTCCGATCGAGCAGCGCGCGGCCGACGAGGTGACGCACCTCACGGGACGCACGGCGGATGGCCGGATCGAGACCGTGCGCGTGGTTCCGGACGGCTCGTCGGTTGCCAATTTCGGTTTCGACGTCACGCCGGCGCGGCTGGTGACCGGATTGATCACCGAGCGCGGCGTTCTCAAGCCGGAGCGTGCTGCACTTGCGAGCGCCTTTCCCGAACGTTCCACCGTTTAACTGAAGGCTGCATTGACGGTGGTTGCATCTGCACGCTATCCCAATCGTTGCCCTCGCAACCCAGACCGTCTCATCCATGTCCAATACCGAACTTGAGATCGTCGTCGACGATCCGACCGCACCTGAAGATAACTCGCCGGCGGTCGTCAGCACCGGCGTCATTGACGTCGTCGTGTCGCTGCTGTTGCTTGCGCTCGCCGTGGTGCTCGGCTGGGACAATTGGCGCACCGGCGCGTCGTGGGACTCGACCGGGCCGCAGCCGGGCTATTTTCCGTTCTACCTCTCGGTCATCCTCGGCAGTGCGAGCCTCTATGGTCTCGGCGCGGCCTTTCTTTCGCGCCGGGAAGCCGCCGAGACCTTTGTCACCCGCGCCCAGCTTCGCCGGGTGATGGCGGTGTTCGTGCCGACGTTGCTGTTCTGCCTCGCCACCCAATATCTCGGCCTCTATGTCGCGAGCTTTCTCTTGATCGCTGGCTTCATGCGCCTCGTCGGCAAGATCGCGCTGTGGAAGTCGCTGCTGACCGCCTTCGTCTTCACCGCCGCGATGTTCATAACGTTCGACGTCGCGTTCGACGTCATCATGCCAAAGGGGCCGCTCGAAGCGGCTCTCGGCCGCTAGCGAACCGACAGGATTTCGAAACATGGAAGCTTTCGGTCTCCTGCTGCACGGCTTTGCCGTCCTTCTGACGTGGAAGACGCTGCTGTTGATGATGGTCGGGCTGGTGCTCGGCATCTTCGTCGGCGTGCTGCCCGGGCTTGGCGGCCCCAACGGCGTCGCGATCCTGCTGCCGCTGACCTTCACGATGGACCCGACATCGGCCATCGTGATGCTGTCGTGCATCTACTGGGGCGCGCTGTTCGGCGGCGCCATCACCTCGATCCTGTTCAATATCCCGGGCGAAGCCTGGTCGGTCGCGACCACGTTCGACGGCTATCCGATGGCGCAGCAGGGCAGGGCGGCCGAGGCGCTCACCGCGGCGTTCACCTCGTCCTTTGTCGGTTCGCTGGTCGCGGTGCTGCTGATCACCTTCCTGGCGCCGATGATCTCGTCGTTTGCGCTGAGGTTCGGCCCGCCGGAATTCTTCGCCGTCTATCTCCTGACCTTCTGTTCCTTCGTCGGCCTCGGCCGCGAGGCCAAGCACAAGACGGTCATCTCGATGTCGCTCGGGCTGCTGCTCGCCGGCGTCGGCATGGATACGGTGTCCGGGCAGTTGCGCATGACGTTCGGCTCCGGGGAGCTCTTGCGCGGCATCAACTTCCTCGTCGCTGTCATCGGCCTGTTCGGCATCAGCGAGATCCTGCTCACGATGGAGGAGCGCCTCGCGCTGCGCGGGCACGCCGCCGGGATCAGCCTGCGCGTCGTGCTCTCGGTGTGGAAGGACTTGCCGAAATACTGGGTGACGCTGCTGCGCTCGTCGGTGATCGGCTGCTGGCTCGGCATCACGCCGGGCGGCGCGATCGCGGCCTCCTTCATGGGCTACAACCTCGCCAAGCGCTTCGCCAAGGATCAGGAGAGCTTTGGCAAGGGCCGGATCGAGGGCGTGTTCGCGCCAGAGACAGCCGCGCATGCCTCGGGCACCTCGGCGCTGTTGCCGATGCTGGCGCTCGGCATTCCCGGCTCGGGGACCGCTGCGATCCTGCTCGGCGGCCTGATGGTGTGGGGCCTCAACCCGGGGCCGTTGCTGTTCGTCGAGCACAAGGATTTCGTCTGGGGCCTGATCGCCTCGATGTATCTCGGCAACGTCGTCGGCCTGGTGCTGGTGCTGACCACGGTGCCGATCTTCGCCTCGATCCTGCGCGTGCCGTTCGCGGCCGTAGCGCCGATGATCGTGGTGTCCTGCGCGATCGGCGCTTATGCGATCCAGAATGCGATGTTCGATATCTGGCTGATGCTGGGCTTCGGCGTCGTCGGCTACGTCTTCAAGAAGATCGGGATCCCGCTCGCGCCGTTCACTCTCGCATTGGTGCTCGGCAACCGCGCCGAGGATGCGTTCCGCCTCTCGATGATCGGCTCCGGCGGCGACATGAAGGTGTTCTGGTCGAACGGCCTGGTCGGAACCATCACGACACTGGCGATCGTGCTGCTGTTCTGGCCGGTGATTGACAAGGCGTTCGTCGGGCTCGGACGAATGTTGCGGCCTGCACGGGCGTAGTCGCGGTCCGGGATCGGGCGACCTCGAACCGCTAGGCGTTGGTGGTTTGATACCGTCAAACCACCTTGCGCTGACGGAGCTCGGCGATCTCATCCTTGCCGAAGCCGAATTCGGCCAGCAGCTCTTCGGTCTGCTCGCCGAACTCCGGCGGGCGGGCGGCCATCCTGCTCGGCGTCCGCGACAGCGTCACCGGCTGGCTGACCAGCTGGATCTGCCGGTTCTCGTCATTGGGCACATGCTGGGCCATGCCGAGATGCTTGACCTGGGCATCCTCGAACATCTGGTCGATCGAGTAGATCGGCCCGCACGGCACGCCCGCGGCGTTCAGCTCCTGCACCCAGGTCTCGGTCGATTTCTTCTCGGTCAGCGCGCCGATCCTCGCATTTAGCGCGTCACGGTTCTTCGAGCGCGCCGGCGCGGTCGCGTAGTCGGGGTCGATGATCAGCTCGGGCGCGCCGATCGCCTGTGCACAACGCTCCCAGATCCGCCCGCCGGTCGTGGCGATGTTGATGTAACCGTCGGAGGTCTTGAACACGCCGGTCGGGATCGAGGTCGGATGGTTGTTGCCGGCCTGCTTGGCCACTTCCTTCTCCATCAGCCAGCGCGCCGCCTGGAAATCCAGCATGAAGATCTGGGCCTGCAGCAGCGAGGTCTGCACCCACTGGCCTTCGCCGGATACGTCGCGCTCCAGCAGCGCTGTGAGGATGCCGATCGCACAGAACAGACCCGCGGTAAGGTCGGCGACGGGAATGCCGACCCGCATCGGTCCGCCGCCGGGCGCGCCGGTCACCGACATCAGGCCACCCATGCCCTGGGCGATCTGATCGAAGCCCGGGCGCTTGTGATAGGGGCCGTCCTGGCCGAATCCGGAGATGCTGCCATAGACGATCCGCGGATTGATCTTGCGGATGCTCTCGTAATCGATGCCGAGCTTGGCCTTGACGTCCGGCCGGAAGTTTTCGACCACGACATCAGCCTGTTCGGCCAGCCGCTTGAACACCTCGAGCCCCTTGCGGTCCTTCAGGTTCAGCGTCATGGCGCGCTTGTTGCGATGCAGGTTCTGGAAATCGGACCCGCCGCGCGGGCCGCCCGGCTGCTCGCCACCGCTGTCCTCCAGAAGCGCATCGATCTTGACGACATTGGCGCCCCAATCGGCGAGCTGACGCACGCAGGTCGGCCCAGACCGGACCCGGGTCAAATCCAGCACGGTGAAACGGGACAGGGCTTGGGATGCGCGGGGAAAGGGCATTGAGACACCTCTTGTTGGGCGGGCTGCCCGGGGCTTGAGCCCATCTGCCATAGACAATTTGGCAGGCCTTTCCAACTGTTACCCGGATCACAAACAGGGCCGGAAACAACCAGCCATGGTTCCGCGGAGATCGGCTCCTGCATTTGCCGCGGCCATGGCCCGGACCCACGCCTCCCCGCCGTCCGCCAACCCTCGACAATCACCGCGCCGGCTGCTAGCCCGTCGCCATGCCGAATGGGGTTTTGCCCTTACGGAAGAGGCACTTGAGGCGTATCGGAGCGATGGACCGAAAGCGGGCATGGCGGTGAAAAAGGGTCCATCCCATCTGCTCGGTAACTCGGCATGGAACGCGACCGCCTTCGCGGTCGCGGTGCTGCTCAATCTCGCGATCCTACCGTTCGTGATTTTCCGGCTCGGTCTCGCCGCGTTCGGTGTTGCGGGTCTGGTGACGGCCTGTGTCGCGCCGGCGCTGATGTTCAGCAATGCGCTCGGCCTTTCGACGGCGCGCGAGCTCGCGCAAAGGTTGGAACCGTCCGATCGCGACATGGCGCGGCGATTTTTCGCGACCGCTCTGGCGCTTGCCATCGTCCTTGGCGGCCTGATCGCGGCGTTGCTTGCCTTTGCCGGCGCGCCGCTGGCACGGCTGGGATTCCACCTCGGCGGCCCGGCCGCCGACGACCTCGGGCTCACCTTCGCATTGGCCGGTGCCGGTTGGCTGTTCCAGTGCCTGTTCGCCGTCTTCCTCTCGCTGTTCACGGCGCGCCAGGACTATCGGCGGATCGCGTCGATCAGCATCACGGGCACGGTGGTGACGACGATGTCGATGCTGCTGCTGATCCCCTACGCGCCGCGTGCCTCGACCTTCCTCGGCTGTCAGGCCTTGGGCTTTGCGACAAATCTCGTGATGGCGTTCGCCTGGTCGCGCCACGCCTTCAGCGACTGGCTGGCGAGGCCGGCGCTCGATCGCGGCGCGCTGCGTGCGCTGGTCAAGCTTGGCGGTTGGCAGTTCGCAGCGCAAAGCGGCGCGCTGTTCGCCGGGCAGGCGGACCGCTATCTGCTCGGCGCGCTGCTGCAGCCGCAATTCGTCGGCTTCTACAGCGTCGCGCAGCGGCTGGAGGAGGCGGTCTATATCGGTGTGCTGAAGATCGGCGAGATCTTGTTCCCGTTCTTCAGCACCCTGCAGAGAGAGGATGACGATCGCAAGGTCGACCTCCTGCTGCGCTCGTCCTGGATTCTCAATGTGCTTGCCGCGAGCGCGCTGGGCGGCCTGATCCCGGTCGCAGGCGCATTGCTGCATCGATGGACCGGTGCCGAGGTCGCCGCCGAGGCCCAGCTGGTGCTGGTGGTACTCGCGATCAGCGGAATATTGGGGTCCAGCGCCAATGTGTTTGCGTTCTATCTGCTGTCGCAGGGGCGCTCCAGTTCCAACGCGCTGATCTCGCTCGTCACGGGCATCTTCACGCTGGCGACCAGCGCCGTCGCGCTGCCGTATTTCGGCTGGGAGGCGGCCGGTTGGAGCTCCTGCGTCGGGATGGTCGCCCAGATGGTGATCACCGTGCTGTTGCTGCGGCGAACCTTCCGCCTTTCAGGTATGTGGTCACGGATGTTGCATTTCGTATTGATTCCGCTCGGCACGGGAGTAGCCATCGCGCTGGCGCTGCGTTCGCAGCTCGGCCACGCGTCATTCGACCACGCGCCGTCATGGTGGTATGTGGTGTCGCTCTACGGCGTGTCGGCGGCGGCCATCTTTGTCGCCGCCGTTGCCGCGTCGCAGCTCGGTCCCTATCGCGCCGTGTGCTGGCGGGATCTCCGCGTCATCAGCAGTCGCTTCCTGCCCTTCAAGGCCATCTAGACATGTGCGGCATCGCAGGCATCGTCAATCTGCGCGGCGCTCCCGTGGAGCCGGCCGACATCTCGCGGCTCACCAATTTGATCGCGCATCGCGGTCCGTTCGGCGAGGGCACCTGGTTCAATGCCAAGCGAAACGTCGCCTTCGGCCATCGTCGGCTCGCCATCATTGATCCCGGTGAGGGCGGTTATCAGCCGATGGTGTCAGGCGATGGCCGCCATGTGATCGTCTACAACGGCGAGATCTACAACTTCCTCGAATTGCGCCGCGAGCTCGAGGCGAAGGGCGCGGTTTTCCGCAGCCAGTCCGATACCGAAGTGATCCTTGCCGCCTGGCAGGCTTGGGGCGAGGACATGCTGCTGCGCTTCAACGGCATGTGGGCGCTGGCGATCTACGACACGGCCACGGATGATTTGTTCCTGGCGCGCGATCGCTTCGGCATCAAGCCGATGCTGTATGCGTTGTCATCCGAGCGCTTCGTGTTCGCGTCCGAGCAGCGCGCGCTGGCGCGGAGCGGGCTGGTCGAGACGTCGCTCGATGTCGATGTGGCGCGGCGGCTGTTGCTTGACCCGTTCGGGATCGAAGGCAGCGAGCGGACCCTGTTCGCGCAACTGCGCCGCCTGCAGGGCGGCCACTGCATGTGGTTGCGCCAGGGGCGTGTGCAGGTGCGCCGCTGGTGGCGGACCGTGGATCACCTGCCGGCGATTCCGGATACCGAGGCCGAACGCGTCGAGCGCTTTCGCGAATTGTTTCAGGATTCCGTCGCGCTGCGGATGCGCAGCGACGTTCCGATCGGGACCTGCCTGTCCGGCGGCTTCGATTCGTCCGCGGTGATCTGCGCCATGGCGACCCATGAGAAGGCCGGCATGGGGCCGCGTGACTCCACGGCCTGGCGACACGCCTTTGTCGCGACCTTTCCCGGCGCCAGCAATGACGAGCGGCCGATGGCGGAGGAAGCGGCCGCGTGGGCCGAGGTGGCACCGAGCTTTCTCGAGATCGGGCGCTCCGACGCGCTCACCGACCTTGACCGCATCCTCGACGACAATGACGACGTCTATATCGGGCTGCCGAGCGCGCCGTGGTTGATCTATCGCGAGCTCCGGCGCCAGAACGTCACCGTGTCACTCGACGGCCACGGCGCGGACGAATTGATGGGCGCCTACCTGCAGGAGGGACAGTCGGCCGCATTCCGGATCCGGAACGCAGCAGCCGCGCTCACCTCACGATCGCAGCTGGCGCAGCGCGGCATCGACTTCCTGCGCGCGCAGATGATCAGGCGCGAGGGGCACTACTTCCTGCGTGGAGGCGCTACGGCCGCGCCCGCGCCGCTGCCGCTGGTCGCCGAGGATGACGAATTGCCTGATACATGGGGCGCGTTGAACCGGCGCCTCTACCGCATGTTCCATTCGACCACGCTGCCCACCATCTTGCGCAATTTCGACCGGCTCTCGATGGCGCACGGGATCGAGGTCCGCATGCCGTTCATGGACTGGCGGCTGGTCACCTACACGATGGCGCTGCCGGAAACGAGCAAGTCGGCAGACGGCCTGACCAAGGTGGTGGCACGGCAGGCGATGGCGAACCTGATGCCCGAAAGCATCCGCACCGCGCGCCGCAAGGTAGGCTTCAACTCGCCGATGCCGGAATGGCTGAACGGGCCATTGGCGGGCTGGACGGCAGAGCTGCTCGAGCGGAATGTTCCAGCATTCGCCGAGTTCGTCGATGAAACGCCGCTTCGAAAGGCGGTCGGCCGCTTGACGGCGTCGCAGAGCTGGGATTGGAAGAGTGTCGGCCGGATCTGGCCTTATTTGAACATGAAATGGATGTTGGCAAGGTCCGCGTAACCAATGCGTCTGTTCCAGAATAGCGGTCTCTATCCGTCCTATTTGCCGAGGCTGAACCAGCTCGCGGCAAAGGCGTCAAGTTTCGACGCGCGCCGCGACGTGTTCCTGCATGATCGGTTTGGCGCCGCGCATTTTCTCAAGCCCGTGCTCGACGGCGCAGCTGAAGCCTTTTTCACGAATGGCGACGACGAAGTGCTGCAGCGCCAGTGGGCGCGTGAGCAGGGCATGAAGGAAGCGCCGACGCTCGAGGCCATTCTGCTCGCGCAGATCGAGCATCACAGAACCGAGGTGTTCTACAATCTCGATCCGGTGCGCTATCCGAGTGCGTTCGTCGCCAAGCTTCCCGGCTGTGTGAAGAAGACGCTGTGCTGGCGCGCCGCGCCTTCCGGAAATGCTGATCTCACCGCCTATGGCGCGGTGCTTGGAAACTTCCCCTCGATCCTCGAGGCGTGGCGCAGCAAGGGGTGCCGGGCGGAGCTCTTCTTTCCCGCGATCGACCCCGTCATGGAGCAGTACGGCCACGGCGAACGGCCGATCGACGTGGCGTTTGTCGGTGGATATTCGCGGCATCATAGCGCGCGGGGCAGGACGCTCGAACAGGTCGCCGCGCTGGCGGCTGATCGCAAGATCGTATTCTGCCTCGATGCGTCGCGGCTGACACGGCTTGCCGAAAGCGCGGTCGGTCGATTGCTGCCGCTGCGCAAGCACCGGCGCCCCGACGCCATCGCGCGAATCGCGAGGTTGCCGCTGTTCGGCAGGGACCTCTACGAGCTGTTCGGATCGGCGAAGATCGTGCTCAACGGCGCAATCGACATGGCCGGCAACGATCGCGGCAATATGCGCTGCTTCGAGGCGATGGGTTGCGGGTCGCTGCTCGTGTCGGATGCCGGCAACTATCCGGAGGCGATGCTGGACGGCGTCACGATGCGCACCTACGACGCTCCCGAGCGGGCCGCTGAGGCGATCTCAAGCAGCCTGCAGGATTGGCCTCAATGGGCTGGGATCGCCGCCTCCGGCAGGAGCCGCGTGCAGGAGGCCTACAGCAAGGCCTCGCAATGGGCGCAGTTTATCGACCTCGTCGCGCGGATTGAGCCGTGATAGAGCGTTTTCGAGCGAAGTGGGCGCCGGTTCGCGCAGGGAAAATGCGTCAAAACAACAATCTGGAGCCCCGTTCCGATTCCATCGGAACGGAAAAGGCTCTAGACGGTGCACAGGGCCGGCCAGCGGGCGGGCGATCGGGCCGAGATGATGTCTGCAAGTGACTTGATCCATCAGCTGAAATGGGTGGCCGACGGGCTCGCCGTGCCGCTGTTCAAGCTGCGGCCGCGGCCGTTCGGCCCGGGCTATCAGACGGTCAAGCGCGATACCATCACTGCGGCCATCGATACGGGCCTGCTTCAGGCAGGAAAGGAGCTTCCGCCTGGCTACGGCGTCGCCATGGACGAGCGCGTGGTGGAATACCCCTGGGTCTACGCCCGATTGAACAATGTCGGCAAGATGCTGGACGCGGGATCGACGTTCAACCACGATTTCCTGCTGCAGCGTCCGCCGTTGCGCGGCGCGGATCTCACCATCATGACGCTGGCGCCGGAGAAGCGGTGCTATTGGCATGACGGCTACTCCTATGTGTTCGGCGATCTTCGCAACACGATGTTCGGCGATCAGGTCTTCGACACCGTCGCCAGCATTTCGACGATCGAGCACATCGGCCTCGACAATCAGATGCTGTACACGGGCGATCCGCGCGACGCCGAGACCGATCGCGACGGCTTCGTTCCGGCGGTGCGGGAGTTCAAGCGCATACTCAAGCCCGGCGGGACCTGCTTGATCTCGGTGCCGTTCGGCAAGCGCGACAATCTCGGCTGGTATCAGGTGTTCGATCTTGCCATGATCGAGCGGATCATCGAGGCATTCGGCGCGACATCTCACCATGTCGATTATTTCGGCTATTCGCGGCAGGGCTGGTCGCGCCAGAGTGCTGAGGCGCTCGCCGACGCGACCGTTTTCGACGTCCACACCGGCAAAGGGCAGGGCAATGACCTTGCGGCGTCGTCGCGCGCCGTCGCTTGCCTGCAGTTGACGGCATGAATGTCGATTACCTGATCCAGCGCCTGATCGGTCGCGCGACGTGCCGGCTGCAGCCGGACGCGGCGCTCGGCCGCTATGCCAGGATCAGAAACATCCGCGGCGATTCCGACAAGATCGTCGTGGGCCGCAATAGCCGCATTCTGGGTGAACTCCTGACCTTCGCGCATGGTGGCGAGATCAAGATCGGCGAATGGTGCTATGTCGGAGAAGGAACCCGGATCTGGTCGGCGGCGTCGATCGAGATCGGCAACCGCGTCCTGATCTCGCATTCGGCGAATGTCTTCGACAATCTCACGCACCCGCTGCGGGCGGCCGAGCGGCACAAACAGGTCCAGCAGATTTTCACCCGCGGGCATCCGAACGATATCTCGCTTGATGAGAGTCCGGTCAAAATCTGCGATGATGCCTGGATCGGCGCGAGTGCGATGGTCTTGCGCGGTGTGACGGTGGGCCAGGGCGCCATCGTCGCGGCCGGCGCGGTCGTGACCAGGGATGTCGCGGCGTTTTCGATCGTGGCGGGCAATCCGGCCGTATTGGTGAGGGAGCTCGGGCCTGATGAACGGTGAGCGCAAGTTTACCACCTGGGAGGATGCGGTGGTCTGGCTGCGCAATCAGCCGGATCAGCGCCAGCTTGTGCTCGATGCATTCTACGACGATCCGCTGGCCGGCGCTGCCGAACGCTATTTCCAGAGCTCCGAGTGGCAGGCGGTCGCTTCGCTGCTGGCCGGCCGGTCCGGCACCGCGCTCGACGTTGGCGCCGGCCGCGGCATTGCGAGTTACGCGCTCGCCCGAACCGGCTTTGCCGTGACGGCGCTCGAGCCGGATCCGAGCGCAATCGTGGGAGCGGCGGCGATCCGCGATCTGGCAGGGCAGACGCAACTGCCGATCCGGGTGGTCGAAGAGTTTTCCGAGCGGCTGCCGTTCGCCGACGCGGCGTTCGATCTCGTCTTCGCCCGCGCCGTGCTGCACCACACGCGCGATCTCGAGGGAGCATGCCGGGAGATGTTTCGCGTGCTGCGGCCCGGTGGCATGCTGATCGCCGCGCGCGAGCATGTCATCAGCAAGGAGACGGACCTTCCCCAGTTCCTCGCGCAGCATCCGTTGCATCATCTTTACGGGGGCGAGCATGCCTTCCTGCTCGATCGCTACACCGGCGCGCTGACCGCCGCAGGCTTTTCCGCGATCGACACGCTGGCGCCGCTGCAAAGCCCGATCAACCTGTTTCCCTACACGGTGGAGACCCTGAAATCGGCGATCGTGACCAGGTTGACGCAAAAGGTTCCGGTGGCGCCGCTGTGGCGAACCGCGTTTGCGTCACGCCTTGTGTTCGGCTCGCTGCTGTCGATGGCGGAACGCTTCGACAATCGACCGGGCCGGCTCTACTCCTTTGTCTGTCACAAGGCCTGAGCGATGATCGTCTGGGTGACAGGCGCGAATGGGTTCATCGGCCGCCATCTCGTGCATGAGCTGGCGGGAGCGGGCCACGCGGTGCACGGCGTCGGGCACGGCGCACTCGATGCAGCGGAATCCCGGCGGCTTGGTTTGCAGAGCTGGATCAACGGTGAAATCGACGCGGCCAATCTCAACGCGCTCGCTGCCGCGCACGGGCTACCGGCGCAGATCTTTCATCTGGCTGGCGGATCGTCGGTCGGCGTCTCGATCGAGCGGCCGTTCGAGGACTTTTCGCGGACCGTGGCGAGCACCGCGCGGCTGCTCGAATGGCTGCGCGGATCCGCGCCGAACTGCGCGGTGATCGCGGCGTCAAGTGCGGCCGTCTATGGAGCCGACCATGTCGGCCCGATCGCTGAAAACGCAATCGCAACTCCGATGTCGCCCTATGGGCAGCACAAGTTGATGATGGAGCAATTGTGCGGGAGCTACGCGCAGTCGTTTGGCATCCGCTGCACGATCGTGCGGCTGTTCTCGGTCTATGGACCCAATTTGCGCAAGCAGCTGCTCTGGGACATCTGCTCGCGGCTGGCGGCCAAGGAGCAGGTGCTCACGCTTGGCGGGACGGGAAACGAAATCCGCGACTGGACCGACGTGCGTGATGTCGCAAGGCTGCTCGCAAGCGTCGCAACACCGTCGTCGCAGGCGGCCTTCCGGGTCATCAATGGCGGGTCGGGCCGCGGGACCAGCGTTGCCGATATCGCGGCCGGCCTCATCCGGCAGTGGGGCGGCAATACCGTTGTGCGGCACTCGGGCGTAAGCCGGCCCGGCGATCCCCTGAGCCTGTTGGCCGACGATGCCGTGCTGCGTCAGATCGGGTTCGATTGGCGCATTCCGCTCGATCAGGGCCTTGCCGACTACGTGGCCTGGTTCAAGGGGCAGGCTTCGTGACGCCCCGCCCATTGCGGTTCGCGTTCAGTCACATTTCGCGACGGCTTTGGGCCGGCGGCTACAATTATCAGCGCAATCTGTTTGCGGCGCTTGCCAGGTTTCTGCCCGGCGAATTCGTTCCGATTGTCTTTGCCGGGAACAGGGCCGAGCAGAATGAGCTCGCGGAGCTTGCCGCAATACCGGGTGTCGACGTCGTTCGATCGGACGCGTTCGATGGACAGCCAGGGTTGGCCGCGGCACTCGGGCTTGGTCTGGATCGCGGCGCCGCAGCGGCGTTTCGAGGCGCCGGGATTGATGTCGTCGTCGAATCGGCACGTTTCTTTGGTTGGCGGCTCGCGCATCCAGCAGTGGCATGGATTCCGGATCTGCAGCACCGCTCTCTGCCGCAACTGTTTCCAACGACGGCACGCTGGCGCCGCGAGCTTGGCTTTCGCATGCAAATCGCCTCAGGCCGAACCATCATGCTGAGCAGCGAGAGTGCGCTGCGGGATTTCAAGGCCTATTATCCAGGCGCAAGAAACCAGGTCTGCGTCGTTCGCTTCGCAACCCAGCCGCCGGCCGCGTTCCTGAACACGGACCCGGCGGGAGTGATCGCGGCATATAATCTGCCGGCGAACTATTTCTATCTGCCCAATCAGTTCTATCGCCACAAGAACCACCAGCTCGTCGTCGACGCCTTGACGATCCTGAAGGGGCGGGCGATCGACGTGGTGATCTGTGCATCCGGCAGCAAGGAAGACCGGCGCGAGCCGGGCTATTATGATCTGGTCAACTCCGAGATCCAGAAGCGCGGCCTTGAAGCGCAGTTCCGCCACCTCGGTGTTATCCCGCTGCCGCATGTCTACGCGCTGCTGCGCGCTTCAACCGCACTGATCAACCCATCGCGCTTCGAGGGCTGGAGCACGACCGTCGAGGAGGCGAAATCGTTTGGCGTTCCGATGATCCTGTCCGACATCGACGTGCATCGGGAGCAGACCGCGGGTAGCGCCCGCTATTTCGGCGTGGACGATCCGGTCGCGCTGGCGGACCACCTGATGCAGGCCGCGCAGGAAGCCCACGGACCCATCATTCGGAACGTCGTCCCGCACCAGGACGACAACGTCAGCGCGTTCGCAGCGAGTTTTGCGGCGACAATGCGACAGGCGGCAGGTCAGGATATCGCTGAACCGATCGAAACATAGACGTTAAGTCAGCTCGCGCGAGCGCTCCTTCACCCGGTGAGGTTGACGTTCATCGCGTGAACGGGTTAGAGGTGAGCTCAGGCGCCGGATGGGATTTCAAGCCATAGCGGCTCGAATGCGTTTCCTGTCGCATTGTCCACGAAACCCAAGCGGATATAGGTCAGTCACTCGTGTGCGGCATATTCGGCCTAGTCGCCAAGAACGGGCTCGTTGATGCTGATCAAGTCGATCGACTGACCGATCTCGTCGCTCACCGCGGTCCGGATGGACGCGGAGTGAGGGTCAATGGCGCGGTCGGGTTAGGGCACCGGCGGTTGGCCATCATCGACTTGACCGACGACGGCGCGCAGCCGATGCGCGATCGACTGCTCCCGATTTGGATCACCTACAACGGTGAGATCTACAACTATCTCGAGCTTCGTGCAGAACTCGAAGCGCTCGGTCACGTCTTTCATACCGCCTCCGACACCGAGGTCTTGCTGGCGGCCTATGTCCGCTGGGGCGAGAAGTGCCTCGACCGTTTCAACGGCATGTGGTCGTTCGCGATTCACGACGAGCGCGACAATACGCTGTTCTGCGCGCGCGATCGTTTTGGCGTAAAGCCGTTCTACTTCGCAAACACGGCGACGCAGTTCGCCTTCGGCTCGGAAATTCGTCAGCTGCTTCCCCTGATCGGGCGTTCGATCGCGGACGACGATCTCGTCAGGGATTTTCTCGTCTGCGGCTTGAGCGATCACACCAGCCGGACCTTCTTCAAGGGTATCGAGAAGCTGCCGCCCGGACACAAGATGCGCGTCGACGTGTCGACAGGCCGGATCGAGATCCAGCGCTATTATTCGCTGGCGCCTCGTTTGGCCGTGGCGAACGAACAGGATGCGGCCAGGTTGCTGGCGGAGCTGCTCGACGATGCGACGCGCCTGCGCCTGCGCTCGGATGTTCGCGTCGGAACCTGCTTGTCGGGAGGTTTGGACAGTTCGAGCGTCGCGACACTGGCCGCAAGGCACTACGCGTCGTCCTCCAATGGTCGCTTCTTTGCCATCACTGCGGTGAGCGAGCAGGCAGCGAACAACGAGGAAGCCTACGCGGCCGACGTCGTGGAAAAGGCCGAGCTGAACTGGCTGCGCACCAAGCCGAGCTATGAAGATTTCGCATCGACCGCGGAAGCCTTGCTCGAGGTGCAGGAAGAGCCGTTCGCTGGTCCCTCGATCATGATGCAATACGAGGTGATGAAGACGGCGCGCGCGAACGGCGTGATTGTGCTGCTGGATGGTCAGGGGGGCGATGAGACGCTGCTGGGCTATCATCGCTATTATGCGGCGTGGCTCCGCGACCAGCTGGATCACTCCGGTGTAAGGGGATTCCTCTCCGCCTTCCGCGCGGCCACACAGGCTGGCGTTTCGGCTCAGCGCTTGCTGATGTACCTGTTTGGCGCCAGCTCGGCGGTGCTGAGGGCCACATTCTACCGTTGGCGATACGCCTTCCTGAAGAACCCGGACCTGCCGGAGTGTCTTCGCCGTTTTGCGCGGGAGACGAGGGACGCGCAGGAAATGCAGGTACTGGAGATCACGGAAACCAACCTGCCGATGCTGCTTCGTTTCGAGGACAAGAACTCGATGCGGTTTGGGATCGAGACGCGATTGCCGTTCCTGGATTACCGATTTGTTGAGTTTGCGTTGAGCTTGCCGACGCGCATCAAGTTGAACAATGGGTGGACGAAGTGGCCGCTTCGTGCGGCCATGCAGGAGGTTCTTCCGGCCAGCATCTCCTGGCGCAAGGACAAGATCGGTTTCGCCGCGCCCGATCGGCTATGGCTCAACCGACACTCGCCTGCAATGTATGAAAAGGTGGCCGGCAGCGCACTGCTTGCCCGGTACGTGAACATGGCTGCGGTGAAGAGGAAATTTCACCGGCTCGACCTCGGAATGCGCTGGCGGCTCTATTGCGTGGCGCTTTGGGCTGAGCGCTTTGGGGTTGAAGCCCCATGAAGATTTGCATGTTGTCGAGTGTCCATTCGGCCGATGACATTCGAATTGTCGAGAAGGAGGCGCGGAGCCTCTCCGAGGCCGGTCACGACGTGACTGTCGTGGCGCGATCACCCCGTCCGAGCGATCCAGGTCGCATTGAATTCAAGTTGATCGAGGTGCCGCCGGTTCCCCGATGGAAGCGCCCGTGGGTCGCGGGACGAGCGGCACTTGCGCTTGCCCGCGCGACCGGCGCGGATGTCGTGCAATTTCACGATCCTGAGCTGATACCGTTCGCGCTGCGGCTGAAGAGCCGACGTTGCAGGGTGATCTACGATGTCCACGAGGACGTGCCGGCGGACATTTATTCCAAGAAGTGGATACCTCGGTGGATGCAGCCGATTGTCGCATTCGGTATGGAATTGGTGGAGCGGAAGACGGCGTGTCGGTTCGATGCCATCATCGCGGCGACACCGGCGATTGCCCAGCGTTTTCGTGACTTTGGCGCGGCCGTGACGCTAGTCCGAAATAGCGTTCGGTTGAATGAGTTTATCGAGCCGACTGATAACGCGCCGAGAAAGAGACAAGCGGTCTATGTAGGGCATGTGAGCTTTAATCGGGGGCTTGTTGAAATGGTCGAAGCCTGTGAAGCGGCTCGTTTGCCGCTGGTCCTGGCGGGAAGTATCGGTGTGGCCGAAGCTGACTGGTTGAAGTCGGTGTCTGGTGACGTCGTTCACCGTGGAAAATTGGATCGATCCGAGATCGCTACTCTGCTTAACGAGAGTCTAATCGGACTATGCCTCTTCCATCACGAGCCCAATCACCTTCATGCCATGCCAACGAAGATCTTCGAGTATATGGCTGCTGGAACGGCGGTTATTACCAGCGACTTGCCAAGATCGAAAGAAATCGTCGAGGCGGCCGGCTGCGGATTCTCGGTGTCTCTGGATGACAAAGCTGAACTAGTGGAGCGTATCGCATTGCTAGCGGGAGAACCTGAACAAGCGATCAAAGTGGGGCAAGCAGGTAGAGTAGCCGTTGTCAGAGACTACAATTGGCAGCATGATGCGGCCGAACTGAAAAATCTCTACGAGAAGCTCGCGTCATGAACATTTGGCTGCTGCATCCCTTTGCAGGGGGGCCGGCCCTGGGGCGTCATTGGCGTCCGTTCTGGCTTGCAGACGCTTGGCGAAAGATGGGGCATCGGGTGTTGGTGGTCAGCGCCGCCTTCCATCATCTGCACAGGGAGCCACGCGTACCGGGACCGCAGTGGATCAATGACGTCGACTTCTGGTTTCTCGACACACCGCGCTATGGCAATGGCAGCTTGGGGCGGCTTCGCAACAACCTGAGCTTTGGGCCAGCCTTCCGCTCCGCAGCGCCTGCAATCGCCGCGCAGTTCGGTAAACCGGATCTGATGATTGCGTCGAGCCCGCATTTGTTCTTCATCTCGGCGGCAGATCAGATCGCGCGGCAGTTCGGTGCCAGGTTCTGGCTGGAGGTCCGCGACCTCTGGCCGGAGAGCATCGTGGCGCTTGGAATGACGCCCGCCTGGCATCCGCTGATGAAGGTGCTCGGCTGGAAGGAGCGCTCGGCCTATCGCGCGGCAGATCGCGTGATCTGTCTGCTGGCCGGGGCTGAGGCGCATATGCGCGCGCGTGGCTTGCCGCCTGGCAAGTTCACGTGGATCCCCAACGGAGTGTCCGACGGTGAAATACAGAGCGCGCTGACGATCGAAAATCTGGCTCACCCTCTGATCGATCGCATCAATCTGTTGAAGCGGCAGGGCAGGCGCGTCGTTCTCTACGCCGGCGGCATGGGCCCGCCAAATGCCGTGGAGGCCATTCTCGACGCTGCTTCCATCCTCGGCAAAGCAAACCCCGAGATCCATTTCGTGATGATCGGTTCAGGCACTTCGAGGGAGGCGTTGAGACAGCGGGCGGCCACGCTTGCCAATGTGGAGTTTCATGATGAAGTCGATCGATCGGTCGTGCACGGCATGCTGCATGCCTCCGATTGCGCGGTCGTGGCCTTCCACAAGAACGCGCTCTATCACCATGGCATCAGCCCCAACAAGCTGTTCGACTACTGCCTGTTCGCGCCGCGCAGCGTCATTGCCTGCGAAGAGCGGGCGCTTGCCGGCCTCGAGGATTTGGTGACCGCACGATGCGCGCCGAACGATCCCGGTGCGCTCGCTGCGTCCCTGCGCGCCGCCCTGGACGGTCCAGCGCGTCCACTGGGCGATCGAATAGCTGTCGCGCGGCAATACAGTTATTCAACGCTCGCGGCGCAATATTTGGCCCCCCCCCCTGATCGGGCCTGAAGTGTGGCCATTGCGACACATTGGCTTGATTAAAAATTCCTGTGCAATCAGTTAGTTGCGGCGTTCATCGTATGAACGAATTCGCTTGACGTTCATTGAGTGAACGCGCTATCAGCCTCTCCCAGTGGGGATAGGTGTGATGGCAGGCATTCTACCGACGGATGAGAATGACAGCGACCGGCTCGTGCTCGGCCTGCTCACCTCCCTCGAGGCGGATGGTGCGCAATCGCAGCGGCGGATCGCAGCCGAACTGGGCGTCGCGCTCGGCCTAGTCAACGCTTACCTGAAGCGGGCGGTCAAGAAGGGCTTCGTCAAGGTCGGGCAGGCGCCTGCGCGGCGATATGCCTACTACCTCACGCCGCAGGGCTTCTCCGAGAAATCGCGGCTGACCGTTCAATTCCTTTCGGACTCCTTTTCGCTCTTCCGCAAGGCGAAGGACGAATATGGCCGGCTGTTTGAACGCGCGCAGGCGCGTGGCTTCAGGCGGGTTGTGCTCGCCGGACAATCGGATCTTTGCGAAATCGCGATCCTGTGCGCGGTCGACGGGCCAATCTCGATCCTTGCTATCGTTGATCCCGATGCAACCGCGACGCGGTTCATCGGCGTCAAGGTGGTTGCCTCCTATGCGCTGGTGGACGAGCCGTTTGATGCGGTCGTTGTGACCCATTTGACGGGCGCTCGAAGTGTATTCGACCAGGCCGTCAGCAATTTCGGGGCAGAGAAAGTGCTCGCGCCAGACCTGCTGGGCTTGCGTCCGAAGCAGTCGCTGGGAGCGTGATCGCCATGGAGTCCGGTTCCCGCTGGTACGTCGTGCGGACACAGGTCAATGCCGAGGCAAGAGCGGCGGCTGGCCTCGTGCGGCAGGGCTTCTCCACCTACCTCCCCCGTTATCAGAAGCGCCGCAGTCATGCGCGGAAGGTGCAGTTTGTGCCGCGACCGCTATTCCCGCGCTACCTCTTCGTCGCGATCGACATTGCGGCCCAGCGGTGGCGCGCGATTCAATCGACGCTCGGGGTTTCACATCTCGTGTGCGTGGGAGACCGGCCGGCCGCGGTGGAAAATGGCGTCATCGATGCCTTGAAATCGCGCGAGGATGAAACCGGATTCGTCGCCCTTGCGCGCAGGCCGGCGTTCTCGCCCGGCGACACGGTGCGAATCGTCGAGGGTGCATTCGTCGACAGTCTTGCGCTCGTGGAAGATGCCAGCGATCACCATCGCGTGGCGGTTCTGTTGAACTTGTTGGGCCGAAAGGTTCGCGTTCTCGTCGGGGCGGATCTCATCGCTGCGGCTTGAGTGCGTCTGCCGCCTGGCAGGCGTGATGGATTATTTTGGCTTGGGTGTGACGCTCGATTCACCCCGAGTGCGGTAGCTTGCCTAAATCAGAAGCTCGAAGAGAGGAATTTCATGACGATCTACGCGCTGATCGGTGCCGCCGGCTACATCGCGCCGCGACACATGCGGGCAATGGCCGATACCGGCGGAAAGCTCGCTGCGGCCTACGATCCAAATGACTCCGTGGGAATCATGGACAGCCATTTTCCCGATGCCGAATTCTTTACGGAGTTCGAGTTGTTTGATCGTCATGTCGGTGCGTTGCAGCGCGACGGCAAGAAGATCGACTACATGACGATCTGCTCGCCGAATTACCTTCACGACGCGCACTGCCGATTTGCGCTTCGCTCCGGGGTGGATGCTATCTGCGAAAAGCCGCTGGTCCTCAATCCCGGCGACATCGACGGGCTGGCGGCGATCGAGCGCGATACCGGCCGGCGCATCTCCACCATCCTGCAGCTGCGGCTGCATCCGGCGATCATCGCGCTTCGGGATCGCTTCGCGAAATCACAGAGGCGCCACAAGGTCGAGCTTACCTACATCACGTCGCGGGGACGCTGGTATCACGCCTCCTGGAAAGGTGCCGAGGCGAGATCCGGTGGCGTCGCCACCAATATCGGGGTGCATTTCTTCGATATGCTGAGCTTCGTGTTCGGACCCGCCAGCCGCAACGAGGCGCATCTGCGCGAGGCGGAGCGGGCGGCCGGCTCGCTGGAGTGCGAGCGCGCCGATGTTAGCTGGTTCCTGTCTCTGGACCGCAACGACCTGCCGGACAGCGTGAAAGGCAAGAAGACGACCTTTCGCTCGATCACCGTCGACGGTGAAGAGGTCGAGTTCTCCGAAGGCTTCACCGATCTCCATACCAGAAGCTACGAGGAAATCATCGCCGGCCGAGGCTTCAGCCTGGACGAAGTCCGCCCCTCGATTGATATCGTCTCCACCTTTCGGACGGCGCCGATCGTTCGCAGCAATGGCGTTCACGCGTTTGCCCAGAAGGCGATGCACAAATGAGCGGGATGCGCGAAGATCCGCGCTTTCCGGGCGTATTGATCCATCAATCCAGCTACGTCGACGACGGCGCAGTGCTTGGACGCGGCACCAAGGTCTGGCACTTCTGCCACATCCTGCCGCGCACGATCATCGGTGAGAACTGCTCGATCGGCCAGAACGTGATGATCGGCCCCAATGTCAGGATTGGAAACGGCTGCAAGATCCAGAACAACGTCTCGATCTATGACGGCGTCGAGCTCGCCGACGACGTGTTTTGCGGCCCGAGCTGCGTCTTCACCAATGTCAACAATCCGCGTGCCGACGTTTCGAGGAAGGATGAGTTTCGCAAGACGCCGATCGGGCGCGGGGTGAGCATTGGCGCCAATGCGACCGTCGTCTGCGGACATTCCTTGGGTGACTACTGCTTCATCGGGGCCGGTGCGGTGATCACGAAGGATGTCCCGGCATTTGCGCTGATGGCGGGTAATCCAGCACGACGAATTGGCTGGATGAGCAGAGCAGGCGAGCGGCTGGGCAGCGATTTGGTGTGCCCGCGCACTCACCGTCGCTATGAACTTCAAAATGAAGCGTTGGTAGAAATCGAGGGTTGAAGAGAATGGACATTCGCGGAAAGAAGGTAGTCGTTATCGGGGGCGCCGGACTGATTGGATCGCATGCGGTCGATCAGCTGACGAAGACCGATGTCGGCGAGATCGTCATTTACGATAATTTCGTACGTGGTACGCATGAAAACCTTGCCGTCGCGTTGCGCGACCCCCGCGTCAAGGTTTTCGAGGCTGGCGGCGATATTACCCAGACCGATATCCTCGATGCTGCCCTGAAAGGAGCCGACGGCGTCTTCCAGTTCGCGGCGCTCTGGCTGCTGCAATGTCACGAATTTCCGAGGACGGCCTTTGACGTCAACGTCAAAGGAATGTTCAACGTCCTGGACGGCTGCGTCCGCAACGGAGTGAAGCGGCTGGTCTGGTCATCGTCGGCGTCGGTGTATGGCGACGCCGTCGAGGAGCCGATGACGGAAGATCATCCCTTCAACAACAAGAACTTCTACGGCGCCACGAAGATCTGCGGCGAGGCGATGGCTCGCGCCTACCACTTCCGGTACGGCCTCGACTATGTCGGACTTCGCTATATGAATGTGTACGGCCCGCGGCAGGATTATCGCGGCGCCTATATCGCGGTCATTATGAAGATGCTCGATGCAATCGACAAGGGAGAGGGGCCGACGATCCTGGGCGACGGATCGGAAGCTTTCGATTTCGTCGCGGTCGAGGATTGCGCGCAGGCCAATCTTTGCGCGATGCAGGCGACCGCCACCGACCGCTTCTACAACGTCGGTACGGGAAAACGCACCTCGTTGAAGGAGATTGCCGAAAAATTGCTCAACCTCACTGGCTCCAACCAGCCCGTCAACTACGCGCCCCGCAGTCAGGCGACGCTGGTTCGCAACCGCATCGGCTCGCCGAAGCGCGCGCAGGGGGAGATCGGCTTTACCGCCGCAATCGACCTGGATGAGGGCCTGCGTCGGCTGATCGACTGGCGGAAGCAGCACATCGATCAGGTCGAGCAGCGTCGTGCAAAAGCACAGATATGAACTCGCGGACCTGAATTCGTTGAATAGCTCGGCGAGCGACATATGTGCGGCATAGCCGGAATTCTCCACCGCGACGGGCGACCCGCTTCGATCGCCGCGCTGACCGCGATGACAGACGTCATCGCGCATCGCGGACCGGACGGCCAGGGACAGTACTGCAACGGTCCTGTCGGACTTGGTCATCGGCGGTTATCGATTATCGATTTGACCGACGCGGCGCGTCAGCCGATGGAGACGCGCGACGGCAGGTTTGTGCTGACCTACAACGGGGAGATTTACAACTACAAGGAACTCAAGCTCGAGTTGTCGTCCCGAGGACACACGTTCAACTCGTCGGGCGACAGCGAGGTTCTGCTCCAGGCGTTTGCCGAGTGGGGGCTCGATGCCCTGCTCAAGTTCAACGGCATGTTCGCGTTCGCAATCTGGGATACCAAAGAGCGCAGGCTTACCATCGCGCGCGATCGGTTTGGGGTGAAGCCGATCTACTATGCGGAGATCAACGGCACGTTCCTGTTTGCCTCGGAACACAAGGCCTTCCGGGCGTTTCCCGAATACGTCTCCCGCCTGGACGTCGAGGGACTTGCTGAATACCTTTCGTTTCAGAACTTCTTCACGGATCGCACGCTCTTTTGCAACGTGAAGCTCCTGCCGGCGGGTTGCTACATGCAGCTGGATCAGACCGGAAAGAAGGCCGAGCCGGTCCAGTATTGGGATTTTCATTTCGAAGAGCCTGAAGGCAATATCGGCGAAGCCGATGCGCTCGACGAACTCGACCGGCTGTTTCAACAGGCGGTCAATCGGCAGCTGGTCAGTGACGTCGAGGTTGGGTCGTACCTCTCCGGTGGAATGGATTCCGGTTCGATCACGGCGCTGGCTGCCGCGCAATTGCCGTTCATGCGAACATTCACCGTGGGCTTCGACCTTAGCTCTGCCTCGGGCGTCGAGCTTGGCTACGACGAACGCTCGAAAGCCGAGTACATGTCGTACCGCTTCAAGACCGAGCACTATGAAATGGTGCTTAAGGCCGGCGATATGGAGCGTGCTCTGCCGACCCTCGCCTGGCATCTCGAGGAGCCGCGCGTCGGCCAGTCGTATCCAAATTTTTACGCGGCGAAGCTGGCCTCGAGGTTCGGCAAGGTCGTCTTGAGCGGGACGGGAGGAGACGAACTGTTCGGCGGGTATCCCTGGCGATACTACAGGGCCGTGGTGAACGATGACTTCGACCACTACGTCGAGAAATATTTCGGCTTCTGGCAGCGCATGGTTCCGAGCGGAACGCTTCCGCGATTGATGGCTCCGGTGTGGAGCGATGCGAGCCGCGCGTCGCCGATCGAGATTTTCCGGAGCGTCTTCAAGGACCACGCTCCGCAGCTGACGCGTCCAGAGGATTACGTCAATCACTCGCTCTATTTCGAGGCCAAGACGTTCCTTAACGGGTTGCTCGTGGTCGACGACAAGCTTGCAATGGCACACGGGCTCGAGAGCAGGGTGCCGTTTCTCGACAACGATCTCGTCGATTTCGCAATGAAGCTTCCGGCCAAATTGAAGCTTGGAAACCTGACCGAGGTTGTTCGTCTCAACGAGAACGAACCAGGCGGCAAGGCGCAGCGCTATTACGAGCGCACGAGAGACGGCAAGTTGATCCTGCGCAGGATGATGAGCCGGCACATTCCTGAAGAGGTTGCCGAGCGCGAGAAGCAGGGTTTCTCCGCACCGGATGCAAGCTGGTTCAAGGGCGAGAGCATCGACTACGTCAAGCGCAGGCTCTTCAGCAACAGCGCCCGCATCTACGATCTGGTCGACCGGAAGACCGTCCATTCACTCGTCGACGATCACCTGGAGGGGCGCGAGAACCGGCGGTTGCTGATTTGGTCCCTGCTCAATCTCGAGCAAATCATGGAAAGCTACTTTTAGTCACGTGCAAATGAGAGCTTACGTCAGAACATGAGCGGCATTTTTCCGGCAGCGAGATGGGTACGGGTCGGCTTGTCTCCGTACCGCAATTCCCAAGCGCTATGGATCAGCATCAAACAGATCCGGCGATATCGCGAGCTCTTGCGAGAGATGGTGCATCGTGACCTAAGCGCCGCCCATGCGATGCATGGTTTTGGTGCCTTGTGGATATTCATACATCCCCTGGTCATCGTCGCGACGTACCTGCTTATCTTTGGATTCGTTTTGGGCAGCAAGTTGGCGATTAACGCTGATTTCCCCGGCGATTATTCCGCCTACATCCTGGCCAGTCTTGTCCCGTGGCTGATGCTACAAGCTGCGATCGTTCGCGGTCCCGGGGCACTCCTCGCAAGCGCAAATCTCGTCAAGCAGGTCGTGTTTCCGATCGAGGTGCTGCCGATTGCAGCGACGATCGCCGCAACGATCCCTCATCTGCCTGCGCTCGCGCTGGTCACTCTCTACAAGGCCTACGTTGGTGGTCTCAGCTGGATGGTGCTGCTCCTTCCGGTGGTGCTGGTCATGCATGGCATTCTGGCGATCGGCTTGAGCTTTGCTCTTTCTGCGATCACGCCTTTTTTCCGTGATTTGCGCGATATCGTCACGGTCTTCACCTCAATTGTCATGTACTTGATGCCGACGGTGTATCTCCCGGATTGGATGCCAAGTGTCCTTCGCCCGTTGATCTATTCGAATCCGTTCAGCTACGTCGTCTGGGTGTATCAGGACGTCCTCTTCTTCGGCACGTTCAAGCATCCCTACGCCTGGGTGGTCACTCTCCTGTTTGCGTTGCTGAGCCTGGGGCTCGGATACCGCACGTTCGAAAAGTTGAAGCCCTACTATGGCAATGCTCTCTGACAATCAGCTAGCCGGCGCGCTAAATCCGCTGATCGGCTCATCGGTGCCCGGATACGCCATTCGTGTCACCGGTCTGGGAAAGGCCTACCGGTTCTACCAGCAGCCGTTGGATTTCCTGAAAGAAGTCGTTACGGGCAAGCCTCGACACGTCGAGCACTGGGCAATTCAGAACGTCTCGTTCGAAGTGCCGCGGGGCTGCGTGGTCGGCATCATCGGGCCCAACGGAGCCGGGAAGAGCACGCTCCTGAAGATCATCGCCGGGTTGCTGGATGCCACAACCGGGCGCGTCGAGGTGGCTGGCAAATTGTCCGCGATTCTGGAGTTGGGGACCGGCTTTCATCCGGATGTGTCGGGCCGCGACAATATCGTCCTGGGCGGCATGTGCCTGGGAATGTCGCGGGCGGAAATAGAGGCGAAGGTTCCCTGGATCATCGACTTCAGTGAGCTTGGAGATGTCATTGATCAGCCATTCCGGACCTACTCCAGCGGGATGCAGGCTCGACTCACGTTCGCCACGGCCATCAGCGTTGATCCGGAAATCTTCATCGTCGACGAGGCTCTTGCGGCTGGCGACGCGGCGTTCGTTCACAAGTGCATGAAGCGCGTTCGCGAGATCTGTGAAAGCGGAGCTACGGTCTTGTTCGTCTCGCATTCGAGTGGATTGATCGGCGAGTTGTGCGACGAAGCGATCTGGATCGAGAAGGGGCGGGTCCTGATGCAAGGCAATGCTCAGCGCGTCAGCAAGGCGTATGAGCAGAGTGTCTGGGATCTTGAGGAAGCGCGCAATCTCAAGGCAACGCAGAAGCTAAGCCAGGCGGTCGAGAACACGTCCGAAACCGGCAAATATGAGCTTGGCGGCGATACGCTGCGTATTGCCTCGGTCGAGGTGATCGATGCCGAGGGCCGGGCGGTGGGCCTCGTAACGAACGGTCAGCCGCTTCGGGTGCGGATCTCGTGGTCAGGAACAACGGAGCACAAGCAGATCTACGCCAGCTTGCGGATCGATAGCGGCCGCCTGCAAGCCGTCGCGGGAATTGAAGGCTATGACGGTGGCATGTTTCTGGACGCGGACGGCGTTTTGCCGGCGCGCGGGAGCATCGTCTACGAAATACCGGAACTCGCCCTCGGCGAGGGCCAGTACTTCGTTTCCGCGGCTCTCTGCCGTCACATGCTGCCGAAGGGATCGGAAGCCATTCTCCACTACGTGGAAAAGGCCGCTCAGTTCTCGGTTGCCCGGAATTCCCTCTGGCACTTCAACTATATCTATGACCCGAAATTCACATGTCGGATAGAGAGCACTGAATAGCACAAATGACAGATCGTGATTGGCAGGAAAAGCTTGAGGCGTTCTTCGAGCTGCGCGCGAGACAGATTTCGGAGGTGCCCACGCTGGATGACCTCTGCTATCTCGCTGGCAGAAATCCGCTGCTCTGGACCGACCAAAACCTGCTTTCCGATCTCAAGTCCCATGTCCTTGATCTGATGCAGCTTGATCAGACTTCCAAGGTGCTGGAAGTCGGGTGTGCGGCTGGCCTCCTGGCATCCCTGATTGCGCCGAAGGTTGGCAAATACGTCGGGATCGATCTTGCGGAGGCTCCTCTCAGTGTCGCACGGCGGCTAAAGCTGGCCAATGCCGAGTTCCGGAAAGGTGATGGACAGAACCTGCCATTTGGAGATCGCGAGTTCGACGCTGCATTGTGCTACGACGTGTTCTCCAATTTTCCGGCGTTTGAGACAGGCGAGAAGATCATCCGCGAAATGCTGCGCGTGGTGCGAAGCGGTGGGCGCGTGCTGGTCGGTTCTATCCCGGATCGGAACGAAATCGAGCAGTCACAGCAAATCTCGGCTCGATTGGCCGCCGGATTTGGCACGCAACAGAGTCGTCCCCCCCTGCAAACCTTGGTCAAGGCCGAGAAGGCCGGCCCTCTTGCAAGACTTTCGAGCTATTTGGGATTGACCGATAAGGACGCCGTCCGGGAGATCAAGCCGGAGATCGTGTCGTATTATTTTTCCAAAGACGACTTTGTCCAGTTCGGAAGTCGTCTTCAAGTTGAGACCCGAATTGCGGATATTCATCCGCGCAATCCGTATGCCGGCACTCGCTTCAACGTCATATTCACCGCAAAATGAAGATCCTCAGGTTTCACGAACTCGGTCCTGATCGCTGGAACCTGCTGGCCGCGTCCTCGGCCGAGGCGTGGCTGAACCACGACGCTGCGTGGGTTGCGATCGAGGAGCGGTTCTTTGTGGGCGCCAACTTGTCGTTTGCTCTCGTTGAAAACGACGAAGTGCTCGGAATACAGCCGCTCTATCTGGACGAGGGGGCAAGGGTACCGTTCGGCGAACGACTGCTTCATTCGGGAATCCATCGGCATGCCGGCTTGGCGACAAGCGAAGCAATCGGTCGGAGCACCAGGAGGGCCGTGCGCTCGGCGGCCATGGAGGAAATATTCAGGCTTGCCGAACTGTACGATGTCGATCGCATTCAGTTGAATACTCATAACCTCGCGCCGGTCAATCGCTCGACTTCACGCGAGGAAATTCCTTTCTGGGTGAGTGACTTCGGATTCCAGCTGGGAATTGCTTTTGGTCCGAATGGAATGATGCCGTTTCCGGGCCTTTCGACGGTTAATGCTGATCAGTTGATCGATCTTGATCGATCCGAGAATGATCTGTTCGCGAGTTTGGATGAGGGGTGTCGCAGGGCGGTTCGGAAGGCCATCAAGGCGGGTTTCGAATTCGAGCCTGCCAACGATCGTTCCGCGCTGCGGAGCTATGTGGAGATCGCCGAGGAATCCGCCACAAGGACCGGTGAGGTACTCCCGCCCATAGACTATTACGAAGCGATCCTGGACCAATTCCTTCCCCAGGGTCGCGCCCATCTGCTGTTCGCGCGTACTCCGGCTACCCGAGCGGCAGGCCTGATCCTGTTGAGTGACAAGAATGCCGTGCATTTCTTGGCGGGGGTTTCACGGCCCGATGAATTGAAGCTCAGGCCAAACGATTTTCTCCACTGGAGCGCGATGGTATGGGCGAAGAGCGCTGGCTTTCAAACCTACCGATTGGGGCCGTGGTTTCCTGAAGTGCCGCGAGACTGGCCAATTTCCAAGGTGTCGCGCTTCAAGACCAAGTTCGGATCGAAGTCTTTGCCTATCATTCAGGGCAGCCTGTTTCGACGCCCCGAGAAATACATTCAACAGCTTCCCGCAATCCGGAATGATTTGAAGATTGGACATGGTGCCGCATCGACCTCGGCATCTGCGCGAACCGGAGGCGAATTTGTTGCTCATCTTCTCCGGATTTTTGGCCTTCCCGGGGCCTCGGCATCTATGGACGGAGTGCCTGTCGTATTGTATCGCCCCCGGCAGGAGGCTGTAGCCGAGGCGCGCGAAGTTCTTGCTCGCGGGGGGACGGTCGTGGCGATGCTGCCCGCACTCGAATTTGCTGAAGCATTTGCCGTCGTCCTGCAGGCAAGAACCACCGGCTCGCCACAAGTTCTGCAAGCCGAGATGGCGGGGTCCAATGCCTGGAGAAGGCTGCGAACCTTGCATTCCTACATGCGCTTTTCCTCGGCGGATGGCGTATCCGTCGTATCCGACGACCAGGGATGCGCCGCTTGGCTTTACCTCGACGTGGTCGCAGGAGGCCGGATCCTATTCATCGGAACCGATTTGGTTTCGGACGTCGTTCGCTATCGCCAGGGCGATCCAGCCGCGGCCGCAAGGCGGCCAACGGAAGCGCAGTGGGGCTACGCCGGCGAGCGGCCAAACTACCTGTTCGAACCCCAGCTTGCCGGCGAAGACGCTCGTGCACGGCCGGCGGATTGGTGGTGTGAAGCGCTGGCCGATGCGTTGGAAAAGCTCTGCGGTCTGGCCAGATCACCGATGTTGCCGAAGGGGGCACCCGGCGCGATCGTCGTGACCGGCGATGACGACCAGGCGCCGCTGCATCGCTATGCTCAGCAGCAAGAGGCGTTGGGGTCGATGCCGATCACCTATTTTCTTCATCCGCTCACGAAGCACGACAAGGCTTCGTTGCAGCAGCTTGGAGAGGGTCGGCGCGTTGAACTCGGGCTTCATCCCGATGCGCTTGATCGTCCCGACCAATACAGAGAGCTGTTTTGCGAGCAGGCGGACTGGTTCAGGCAATTGACGGGCGAGGACGCGCGCACGGTTCGAAACCACGGCTTCCTCAATGACGGCTATTGGGGGCATGCGGCAACGTGGAACGACCACGGTGTCGAAGGGAGCTCCAATCTGCCGGGATTGGATGGCCGCATCATCAATGGCTCGCTCCTCCCGGCGCGACTACTGCTTGACGATAAACTAACGGAGCACTGGAGCATCCTTACCGCCATCGGAGATGGGATCGTCTTCGTGCACGGTTGGGACGATGTCCAGTCGGCGGCGTGCGTACTGGATTTAGCCGACCGGATTCGGGCGAGCGGCGTCCCCGGGGTGATCGTCATCAATCTCCATCCCGAGAACATTGACAAGACGCGAGGAATGCACCAGGCGGTCCTTAAGGTTGTCGAGGACGGATTCCTGCCCTGGACGATGAGTGAGTGCTTCGAATGGTTCGGAAAAAGTGCATCGCGAAGTGCCACGGCAGTTGCTTCAGATCGTGGGCGCAGCTCCGTTCTCGAAAAGGTTCGCCATCTGCTGAGTTGAACCGAAATGCTGCTAGGTGTTCTGTCAGATGCTCACGGAAATGTGGAAGCGTTTCAGCTTGGATTGAATCTGTTGGCGGAAGCCGGCGTCGACGCCGTCTATTTCCTCGGCGACGCCGTCGGATACATTCCGGATGCCGGCGTGGTGTCCCTGCTTCGTCAGGGTGAAATCCGTTCGATCAGGGGAAATCACGACGACATGCTGGTGCGACGAAGCGCGACCGCCGACCTCGACAAAGTCTACCGCCACAGCGAGACTTTTGCGAAGCTCAGCGATGACGAGCGAGATTTCCTGATGACGTTACCGTCACAGCTCAGGCTCAGCAGGCCGGGAACTGATATTCTGTTTGTTCACGGCAGTCCGTCCGATCCCCTGGCCGGTTACGTGTATCCAGACACCAGCCTGACCGATTTTATGAACGTGAATGCAGATGTCGTGTTCATGGGCCACACGCACCATCCGTTTGTTCGTCGGCAAGATGAGAAGCTGTTTGTGAATGTCGGCAGTTGTGGCCTGCCAAGAGGACAGGACCTTCGCGGAACGGTCTGTATCTTCAATGTCGATCAGCGGGACGTTGAGATCATCAGGTACGACATCTCGGCATGCTGTGAACGCGTACTTTCGCGCCATTTGCTATCATCGTCGGTTGCCGCACTGTTGGATCGATGTTCTCAGCCTATGACGGGAGAACAAGCATGAAGACTCGGCGCGCAAAGGTCTTGCTGACAGGAATTGGCGGCGGAGGGCACGGCGAGCAGATTTTGAAGGCGCTTCGGCTTGGCGAGATCGAATACAATATCGTCGGGACCGATACCAGCGATGCCTGCGCGAACCGCAATCGTGTCAATAAGTTCGTCCAACTGCCGCGGGCAACCGATCCGAAGTATCTCGATGAGCTGCGATCCCTGGCCCAATCGGAGAAATGTCTTGCGATCTTTCACGGCTCCGAGCCGGAGATGGCGGTCTTCAGCCGATCCAAGCCGTTGCTGGAAGCCGATGGATTCTATGTGCCCGTCAACCCTCCCGCGGTCCTCGAGATCTGCCAGGACAAGTTCAGAACGATGGCGCACCTGACCTCTCGCGGCTTTCGTACCCCGAAATTCATCGAGGTGCGCAAGCTCGAGGATACGGAAGCGTGGCACCAACTGCCGGCCATCTTGAAACCGTCGGTCGGCGGAGGCGGCTCTGCGAATGTCTTCATCGTGCAATCGAGGAACGAATTGCTGGCGTTCTCGCAGTACCTGCTGGGGATATGCGAATGCTTCATATTGCAGGAGTATGTCGGCAGCTCCAACGAGGAATACACCGTCGGAGTATTGTTCGGGAGAGATGGCTCGTTCATCAACTCGATCGCGATAAGGCGCGTCATAAACAATGCATTGACGATCCGAACTCAGGTACCGAACCGGACCTCGCGGGGCGAACTCGGCTCTCGATTGATTGTATCGACGGGTATCTCACAGGGACATGTCGCCGATTGGCCTCAGGTTCGAGAAGCGTGCGAGGCAATCGCCTCGTCCCTTGGGCCCACTGCTCCCGTGAACGTCCAATGTCGCGTGGTGGATGGTGCGGTCATTCCGTTCGAGATCAATCCGAGGTTCTCCGGAACCACCTCGCTCAGGGCAATGGTCGGCTACAATGAGCCCGACGTCTTGATCCGCAGAGATGTGTTCGGCGAGAGTATCGCGCCGCGTTTTCCATACAGGGAAGCGATGATCCTGCGCGGTCTTGAAGAGCATGCCGTCGCTTAACCTGGATTTCCCGGTACCCTCGAAGGAGAATGAACCGATGTCTGTTCGCTGTCCGGTCTGTAGTTCCGATCAGTTGCATGATCTCTATCCGTCGTTTTCGGGCACTTGCATCACGTCCGATATGATGGTGCTGCGCAATGCTTCGCTGGACAATCGGCTCTGCTCGGGCTGTGGGCTGATATTCAACGCCGGCGGCACGCGTGGCTGGAGTGAGGCCTTCTACAAGGGCAGCTACAGCTTGATGATGAGAAGCCCAAACGCGGCCATTCAGAGCTTTTCGGGCCCGGCGCCGATTTCGCAGGCGGAGCGCACGCATCAGATATTGAGAGAGATGAGCGAATTGCCTTCGCAGGGAGCGATCCTGGAGGTGGGCGCCGGAAAAGGCGATTTCCTGGGACACTTCCTCGAGCAATCGACGGAATGGCGGGCCACCGCGTTCGAGCCGAGTTCGGCTTTCGATGTGTTGAAGCAACGGTTTCCGAGCGCCTCAATTCATCACTGCGATTACAAGGAGTTCGATGCCGGCGCGGCGAGGTTCGATTTGGTCGTGGCACTCGGCGTCTTGGAGCATGTGGAGAACCCGCTCGACATGCTTCGATGGGGGTACGAGCGTCTGCACGAGTCCGGGTTGTTCTACATTCGTGTTCCCAATTTCGCACGCAATCCCAACGACCTGTTTTGTGCGGATCACCTTTCGAAGCTTACGATCCACAGCCTAACGTCGTTGGCGAAAGCTGCCGGATTTGATGTGGTCGCGTCGAAGGAGGCGGGTGTCCCGATCTTCGTGCTGCTTAGAAAGAACGGCCATCCGACAGCTTCGATCGAGAACGTGGCGGCCGTCAACCGGAGCGTGCTGGACCAGAATTTGCCTGTTGCTGGGAATGCGATGGAGGCGATCAACCGTTGCCAGACGGCAGCGCGTGCAGCGGGAGAGCCGTTCGCGATCTTTGGACTGGGACCCTCGGGCCTGTTCGCTCCGTTCTATTTTGGATTCGATGTGGCGGAGATTTCGGCGTACCTCGATGAGAACCGATCGACGTGGGGAAGCGGCATTCATGGTCGCCTGGTGGGCGGACTGGACAAGATCGACGAGCTGGGCATCCGCCACGTAGCGCTCGCCATAAGTCCGGTCTACTTCGACCAGGTGAAGGCAAAATTGGCCGGGCACAAGGTTCAAGTGTATTCGGCCTAAAGGTCAATGATCGTCCCGGTAACTCACCAGCGAACTACGGAATGGTTCGTAGGAGGTGGACGGGATATCTGCATCAAGAGTAACAGTTAGATGAACATCACAGAGCCAAGTTTCGACGAGACTGAAATAGAGTTGCTTCGGGAATGTCTCAGCTCGAAATGGGTCACGCAAGGCCCGTTCACCGAGCGGTTCGAGCGGCTTATCGCCGAGAAGCAGGACGTGAAACATGCGCTCGCCTGCACGTCATGCACCGCCGCCCTGCATTTGGCGACGATGGCGCTCAAGCTCGGTCCTGGAGACGAGGTTATTGTTCCGGCGTTCACGTGGGTGACAAGTGCGCATTCGGCGGAATACGTTGGCGCAAAACCGGTATTCGTCGACATCGACCTATCGACCTTCAACATCGACCCGGATGCCCTTCAGGCGGCGATTACGCCGCGAACAAAGGCAATTGTCGCCGTCCATCTGTTCGGCCTTGCCGCACCGATGGATGAAATAAAGGCCATTGCGGAGCGTCAGGGCATTGCCGTGATCGAGGATGCTGCTTGCGCGATCGGCACCACTTACAGGGGCGCACCGGTTGGCGCGATCGGCGATATAGCTTGCTTCTCGTTCCACCCGCGTAAGGCGGTTACGACGGGAGAGGGAGGAGCTGTAACCACGAACCGCGATGATCTCGCCGAGCGCGTGCGATCGCAACGAAACCACGGCTCCACGGGCGCGCCGGATTCGTCGATTGAGCCGCATGGTCCGTGGACGATGGCGACGTTCGACAACCTTGGCTTCAATTTGCGCTTATCGGACATTCAGGCGGCTGTCGGAGTTGCACAGATGGGGAAGCTCGACCGTTTGCTATCGGAGCGCAGACGTCTCGGACGTCGCTATTCCGAGCTGCTAGCCGGAAACAATTCGATCGGGCGACCGCTGGGCGGGGACGTCGATGGACATACGTATCAGTCCTACGTCATTCGCCTCTCCGAGGGGAATCGAGTGCGCCGTAACGCGGTGATGGCGGCGCTGGCGGCGGCGGGAATCCAAACCAGGCCGGGCACCCACGCGGTACATCGGCTCGGCTATTACAAAAGCAAGTATGGACTCAAGGCCGAGCAATTTCCAAAGGCGGCACTTGCGGAGGACACCACGATTACGCTGCCCATTTTTCCCGGCATGACCGAGCAGGATCAGGAGTTCGTAGCCGATACCGTAAATCGAGCCATTACTTGAGGCGTCCCGTTGTGTTTGCGCTAAGGCTGGCTCGGTCGGTTCGAAAGCTGTTTGGGATCGATTCGGACTTTCCCAACCTGAAGCGGTTCGCAAGACGAAACGCGAGCTTTCGCGAAGCTTCGCGAAAGCTGTTCCCAAATAGCTCACTTGCAAAGATAGGCGAGAACCTCTTGCAAACGGCAGATCGAATTGCTGTTGAAAAGGATTATTCGCAGGTCATTCTTCTCCTGGATGTCTTGCGGCCCTTCCTCAATCCGGATCAATCTACCGACGCGCAGGATTTCTGGAACGCCTTTGTTGGCGATTGCCGCAAGATCTCCGAGAAGCGAGTCCTGGCCGGCCATCTCAACTCGCTATGGGGGGTCACGCCAATCGTCAGTCTTCGCGCGTGCGTCGCGGCGGATCGTGCTCTGAACGTGAATGCGAGTTCAGTCGTATTTACCACTTATCACACGGCATCGGATTTTGATTTCGTCTTCGCCGAGATTCAGTCGCGTCTTGCCGCCGAGCGCAGTGAGGACGTTTATTTGTTTAGGTGGATCATATTGATCTGGGCCATTGCGAATTTCGATTTCTTTCACCTGTACAATGACCGGGGAATTATTGAGCCTGCGGGCGGTTACGGCAGCCCGCGCTTTGGAATCGCAGTGCGGGAAATGGAGCTGTATCGAGAGGCGGGAAAGCGTCTCTACACGTATGCGTATGGCGCTGACCACCGAACGCGCAATAAGACTCTAGCCTTGGGAAAATGGAGCTTCTGTTCGGAATGTCCTGAGCCAGGCCAGTATTGTGTCTGCGACGATGCCGGCGGGGCGAGCATGTTGGGGACCATCAGAGAATACTCGACAGCGGTCGTTGCGCACGGTCTTGCCGCAAAGCTGATTCCTGGCGCCAGGAATGTCCCGTATCTTACGGTGGATGTTGCCAAGTTTAACCCGCGAAAACTTGTGGGGCGCCGGGGTGGGGAATTGCTTGTTGGTCACTTTCCAAACCATCCCTATTTTAAGGGATCCAGGTATCTTGAGAAGGCTGTGCTTGAACTGCAGTCGGAGGGATATCGTATTGAGCTCCTGCAGCTCAGTGGAAAGCCAAATGACGAGATCTTGGCCGCAATGCAGACGATCGACGTCCTTGTTGATCAACTTGTGAGCGGATCGTTTGGGCTGACCGCTGTCGAAGCGATGGCCTCGGGGTGCCCCGTGATCTGCTACTTGCACGCAGGAGTAGGTGTCGCAGATCTCGACACCTGTCCAGTGATCTACGCCGATCCGGATACGATCAAGGATGTCCTGAGAGATCTTGTCTCGGACCGCGCGCGCCTCTCTGTGGCTGAAGCGGCCGGGCCAATTTATGTCAAGCGAAACTACTCGATAGAGGCACTCGCGGGACATTTGGCAAGCCTGTACGTGGAGACGGCAGATCTTCCCGAGCTCGAAGCAGCCAAAATGGATCAGAGAGCCAAGGCTCTCGCTCTATAGGCCGTGCCATTGAACGCGAGCAGCTTCCCGGTTCGCATTGGGCGCCAAGGAAGCGAGCGCTGTGCATCCATGCGAATGCGGCGGTGTCGAGAACGAAAGGGGCAAGAGCTTGTTGAATGCTATGACAACCGTGGTAGCGCGGTATCCTAGGCTGAAGAAGTGGTTGCGCCCGGTTTGGTGGTTCGTCAACTCGCGGCGACCGAAGCTGGCGCGTAAACTGGAATTCCCTGCGCGGGTCGTCCGTGGCGTGCGGTCGAGATATCTGCGTATCAGCACCATGTTTTTGCAGAACGCGGAATTGATGCGTCAGCGCCTTCCGTTGCTCCGGGCGGCTTCGCGGCAAGGTCCTTTCTCCCGGATCGGCACGAATGCCAGCGGGACGGAGGTTGTCATGCTTGTAGTATCCGATCTCCGGATCGATCCTCGCGTGGAGCGCGAGGCTCGCGCGCTGGCCGAGGCCGGATATGAGGTCACGGTGCTTTGTCCGGAGCCGTCCGACGGGGCCGGAGAAAGCTTCAAGATCGATTGGGGGCCGTCGGTGTCGATCAAATGGCTGAATTGGACGGCAGCGTCATTCGTCAGCGAATCTCCCGGATATGTCGGAAATCAGCTCTATGCCGCCGCCGTCACGCTGAAGCCATTTGCGTTTCATGCACACGATCTCAATACGGCCTATGTCGCGCTTGCCGCAGCCAACGTCACCGGCGCCCATCTGATTGTGGACTTTCATGAGTGGTTTTCAGAGAACGTGCATTGGGACTCGGGGCGCAAGGAGTACTTGCCATATCCGCAGCCTTGGAAGCGGCAATTGCAGAAACTGGAAGCTCGCTGTTTGCGTGAGGCGTCCGCCACGGTCACGGTTTGCGATTCAATCGCCGATGCCATGAACGCGGAATTGGGAGGCAAGCGTCCCTTGGTGGTGCGGAACATACCTAACATTCACCGCAGCCCGACGAAGAAATATCCGCCGCTCAAGGAACAACTGAGTCTCGATCAATCGACCTTCGTCCTGCTCTGGCAAGGCGGAACGGGGCCCACCCGCTTGATAGAGCCGATTATTCAGGCTTTGGAATACGCAACGAAGTGCGTGCTCGTCATCAGAGGGCCTTCGCTTGAACTGTTCGGTGAGGGGTATCGTAAGCTAGCGGCCGAGATCGGTGCTGAAGGCCGGCTCATTCTCTTGCCTCCCGTGCCCTCCCACGATGTCGTAGCGGCCGCGCGGGGCGCTGATGCGGGCATTTGGACCTTGCCGGCTCTGTGCAGGAATTTTACGTTTGCCCTGCCCAACAAGATCTTTGAATACCTCGCTTCGGATCTGCCGGTCCTGGCCGCCGATTACCCGGAAGCAAGACGTCTCGTGTCAGGTAACCAGGTCGGGTTGATGTTCGACCCGTACGATCCGAAGTCGATCGCCCGTTCCATCAACAAGCTGATCGAGCAGGCGGATCTGACTGCCAGGCTCCGCGCCAACATAGGCGTAACGCTCGCAAGTCTTGATGCAGGGCGTGAATGGCAGCGTCTGGTGGAAGTCTACAAGCAGCTGCCACGGCGATGATGCAACGTGTCATCCGCTAGTGACGGCATGTATAACCTGCTTCCGTTCATGGCATGCCGCAATACGGCATTTCGGCGACATGCCGCATGGCTAGATTCGTTTTGGCCAACGACGGCCCTGTCCTAAGAACATTTGTCTCTGCAGGTAATTTCGCTATGTATGACCGGTTAAGAGCGGCCTCCAGGCTCGTGCTCCCCGTAACAGTCCGCAGATGGCTGCTTACCGTCTGGTCGATTGCGCGTTCACCAGATCGGAACACCCTGATTCTCTACCAGCTGAGAGCGCTTAGTCGAAAGCTCGCTCGCCTGGTCTTCATCCCGCCGGCCGGCACCGCAGTCTCGAAGGCAATTTTGGATGCCGCTATTTGGCTCAGTCCACGATTCGGCGCCATGCGGTTAAGGTTGGGCCGCGTTCGAACGCTGTGGGGCGTAACACCAATTTTGACGCTGCCACTGAAAGCCAAGGCGGATCGAGCGCTCGGGTTTCGCTCAACGTCTCTTGTTTATGTCACCTACATCATAACCTCGCAGTTCGACATCAATCTCAGGCGTCCCTATGCATTCGCCTGTTCGTTCGGCCTTGGCCTTGCGTTTCAGCGGCTGGTTCTTGCTTGGGCTCTGCTGCGGTATGATGTGTTTCATTTTTTTGCGGATCGCGGGCTGCTGGATTCGACGGCCCGCTTGCAGATCAATTTCGAGGAGCTTGCCGCGCTCCGGCGCGCTGGCAAGCGGGTCTATGTCTACGCCTATGGCGCGGACGTTCGCACCAGGCAGGCAACATTGGCGCTGGGCAGGTGGAATTTTTGCGTCGATTGCACCGAGCCGCCCAAATACTGTACGTGCCATGATGCCGATGCTCAGCGATACGTCTCCGAATTGGACAAGACGGTGACGGCCTTGGTTTCGCTGGGCGACATGCTGACCTACATGCCGACAGCGAGACATATCAATTACTGGCCGCTTGACCTGGGTCCAGCGAGGGCATCCGGTCCCGGCGCCTCGTCTGGCTCACTTCGGATCGCTCATGCTCCAAATCACACGCATTTCAAGGGATCAACGTACCTTGAGCAAGTGATCGAGAAGCTGCGTGCTCAGGGGCATCAAATCGAATACTTCAAGATACAGGGCGTTCGTAACAGTCAGGTCCTCAGCCTGTTTGCCGAGAGCGACGTCGTTGCCGACCAGTTTATCGGGGGCGCATACGGCTATACTGCCCTAGAAGGGATGGCGCTCGGCAAGCCGGTGCTGAGCTTCGTGAGGAGCAGAGCTCTGGTCGATGCACCGGACGAATGCCCAATCATCAACACGACCCCAGACGAGCTCGAGCAGGTCCTGCTTTGGATGATGGATAACCGAAGCCGTCTTCGACTGATCGGCGAGCAAGGACGGCGCTACGTGGAACGGTGGCACACGGTTTCGGCCGTTGCTACCCGTTTGGGGCAACTCTACGAGGATACCGCAGACTTCCCGCCCCCAGTGCTGAGCCGGATAAGGAAAAAGCGCGCGCAGGAAGAGACACGGCGAAACTCCATTCCGGTAGCCACCGGCTGGCAGCATCCGTTTCAGGTCTCAAGACAATGTGGCGCCGAACAACTTGGCGCTACCGGGACATCCGACACATGACGTTCGTGAGAAAGCACCGCCATCGGCGCAAACAACGAGCGACCGGCCTCGGGCCGAGGCTTGTCTTCGGCCAGGCCGATCGTCGCAATCCCGGATTGGTTGCGTCAGAAGGGGTGGACGCGCGATGAGAATTCTTCACGGCCCCTTCAACATCGGCAATCAGCCTTGGTCGCTCTCGCGCGCGGAACGGCGCCGCGGCAACAGCAGCGACCTGGTGGTAAGAAGCGGCACTTGGTTCAAGTATCCGGCGGACCGGGTCTTGTACGACGACAGCACTAGCCGATTTCAAAAGACGCTTCGCAGTGCCGCTTTTGGGCTGTTGGCGCTGTTTCGCTACGATGTCCTGCACTACTACTTCGGCTTGACGTTCCTGTATCCGGGATTTCCGTTCCCTGAAACCACTCGAAGGGGCCGCCTGCTCAATCTTCTGGCGACAATTGATCTCAGGATAGCCAAGCGTCTCCGCACCAAGAGATTCATGACGCTTCAGGGGTGCGACGCGCGACTGGCAGGAGAGGGTAACAAGCGAAATCAGTGGACCATGTGCAGCAAGGGCCGCTGTTCAGCGTACGAGACTTGCATCAGCATGCTGGACGCGCGGCGTCGACACCTGATCGACCACGTTCTGCCGCTGTTCGACCGGGTGTTCTATCTCAATCCGGAACTCGGCCACCTCGTCCCGACGGGGCAGTTTCTGCCCTATGCCAATGTCGAAATCGACAAATTTGCGCCTCAGTACCCATCGCCAAGAGGCAAGCCCAAGATTGTGCATGCTCCCAGCGACGGGAGTATCAAGGGTACCCAGCTCATTCTCGATGCGCTGGATCTCTTGAAATCGAGATTTGAATTCGAGTTGATCCTGGTCGAAAAAAAGACCCACGAGGAGGCGCTGGCCATCTACCGGTCGGCCGATCTTGCCATTGACCAGGTGCTTGCAGGTTGGTACGGCGGCTTTGCCGTTGAGATGATGGCGATGGGGAAGCCGGTGGCATGCTACATTCGGGAAAGCGACCTGAAATTCGTGCCTGAAGCGATGAGGGACGATTTGGCGATTCTGAACATCGATCCCGGACGGCTTGCCGAGGATATCGCTGCAATTCTGGAACGCCGGGACGAGTGGCCCGAACTGGGAAGAAAGGCCCGTCGTTACGTCGAGCGCTGGCACAACCACGATCATATCGCCGATGCGATGCTTGCAGCCTATCACGATACGCACAGCTTGTTTGTGCTGACCCCCGCCGGTTCCTGATCCGTCGCGCTGGCCAGATTCACATGTGCGGTATCTCCGGCATTTTGCATTTCGGTTCGTGTTCGGACGCGGAATTACGCATTCGGCGAATGACATCGAGTATTGAGCATCGGGGCCCCGACGACAGCGGCTATTATTCCTCACCCGACGTCGTGCTCGGCTTTCGCCGCCTTTCGATCGTCGATCTTGCGACAGGCCACCAGCCGATGCGCAACGAGGATGGGACCGTTTGGGTGATATTCAACGGTGAGATCTACAATCACCGTGAGCTGCGCAAGGAGCTCGAGGCGGCTGGCCATCGCTTTATGACGGATCACTCGGACACGGAAGTCCTGGTCCATGGCTGGGAGCAATGGGCGACGAATTTGTTCTCGCGGCTCAACGGTATGTTTGCCTGTGCGATCTGGGACGAGAAGCAAGGCGAACTTGTCGTGGCCCGCGACCGCTACGGAATCAAACCGCTTTACCTCTCAAACTTGCCCGGCGAGGGTGTGGTCTTCGGTTCAGAGGTTCGCTGCCTGCATTCCAGCGGTCTGGTCCAGAAGGCCTTTGATGCGTCCGCAACGCTTGAATATTTTACACTGATGAATAACTGGAACGGGCGTACTCCGTTCCGCGACGCTCGGCTTCTGCAGCCCGGCACTTTCGAGCGTTTCGCGAGAGGCCGCCACTCCCGCGGAACGTACTGGTCGGCGTCCTACAACCGCGTTTACTCGCCCAGCCTGTCGCAAGCCTCCGGCGAATTCGCCGAGATCGTTCAGGCTGCGCTGCGGCGACAGTTGGCCGCCGATGTTCCGGTGATGACCTATCTTTCGGGCGGGATCGACAGTTCGGCCATCACGTCCGCCGCCCACCAGATCGATCATAATGTGCGGGCGTATTCCTGCATTTTCGACCTGGAGAATGTCGGAGCGGATAGCTTTGTCGACGAACGGGATTTCTCCCGTGCCGTTGCCAAGAGCTTGGACATCGAGCGCATTGAGTTAACGGTGCCGCAGGATGCGTTGGCAACCAATCTGGACTCCACAGTCGCCGCGCTCGAATATCCCCGGATGGGCATGGCTTATGTGAACTATCTGATTGCGCGCAGGGTCGCCCAGGACGCCAAGGTCGTAATGTCAGGCACGGGCGGCGACGAGGTTACCGGAGGCTATGTAGGGAGGTACGCTATCGTGTCTCGGCCTGCATCGCTGATGCTGCGGGCAGCTCAATGGCTTCGTTCGGTCAGGTATCGAAGGCCGTCGCCGACAGATCCTTTTGCTTTGTACAGGGCCAATTTGAACGTTCCTGTTTCGGCCCAACAAATCGGAGACGCGTTCACGCCGGAGTTTCTCCGGGCCGCGGCCGGATTTGATCCAGTCGCGGCGATCAATGACGCTATCAATGCGGCGCCGTCACGAGATCCGTGGGACGTCGTGATGCACGTGGATTTTACGACCTACCTGCCAGGTCTGCTGGTCCTAGAAGACAAATTGTCGATGGCGCACTCTTTGGAAGCGAGGGTGCCGCTCCTGGACAACGAGGTTGTGGACTACTTGCTCAACGTCGATTGGAAGCTCCTGTCCGATGGCGTAACCGGAAAGATTCTGTTTCGCGAAGCTGTTCGGCCGCTCGTGCCGGAGGTCATATACCGCAAGCCGAAAATGGGCTTTGGACCGCCGGATGCTTCCTGGTACAGAGGAATCCTTCGTCCATGGATCGAGGAGCAGCTTTCGGAATCCCGAATCAAGCGGAGAGGCGTACTGCAACATGCATTCGTCCGCCGGATTCTTGACGAGCATTTTTCCGAGAAGGCTAACCACGTCGCCTTGATATGGAGCCTGTTGAGTTTCGAAGCATGGTGCCGACAACACGGCGCCTACGGCGGTCCCGTCTGATAGCGACACGAGGTATTAATTCATGCGACCTGTCGACAGTTCTCTGCTGCGGCCTGCCGGCCAGGCCTTGAACCTGGAGGTTTTCTCTCAGGCCGATGGTCATGTGCTCGAGGGTCTGCTTCGGACGCATGAGCCGTCGGTTTGGTATCCGATCTTGCAGGGAGTTCCCTGCTTCCTGGGTGGGCCGATGAAACCCGACCTGACGGACTTCTGCGCGCGCCACGGACTGAAGGAACCGGTGACGGCTCCAACACGACCGGAGGCCAGCGAACAAGCCAAGACCAACGAAACCTTTTCCGACAAGTGGCGGCGTTTCAAGCAGTACGGCTTGGAGCCCGAGCACAAGGAATTTCTGTTCGGCTGGTACTGCAAGAAGCTCGGTCTGCCGGATATTGACGCGCTTCAGGATTTCTATCGCGCCAAGCGGCGCGTGTTGGAGGTTGGGCCGGGCTCTGGGTTCAACACTCGCTTCATCGCCGAGAATTGTCCTGGCGAGGTGTTCGCACTTGACGTTTCGGATGCGGCGTTCACGACCTTCGAGAATACCCGCGATCTGCACAATTGCTGCGTGGTTCAGGCCGATCTGATGGAAGCACCGTTTCCTGACGACACATTCGATTTCATTATTGCAGACGGGGTGCTGCATCACACGCCGAACACTCAATTGGCTGTGGAAGCGCTATACAAGAAGGTGCGTCCGGGCGGACAGTTCTTCTTCTATGTCTACCGGAAGATGGGCGCTGTCCGCGTATTTACCGACGGCTACCTGCGCGAAAACTTCATGCCGCTTTCGGCGGAAGAGTGTTATGCGGCTTGCGAAGGCATCACCGAGCTCGGACGCGAATTGTCTCGCCTGAATGCGACCATCGAGCTCAAGAAACCCATTCCCGCGTTGGGAATTCCTGCAGGCAAGCACAACGTTCAACGGTTGCTTTATTACAATTTCCTGAAATGCTTCTGGAACGAAGCCTTCGACTACGAGACCAACAATATGGTCAATTTCGACTGGTATCATCCTCACAATGCCTGGCAGCACACCGAGGAGGAAGTCGAGGGCTGGCTGAAGGGATTGGGTGTAGAGTCCTACAGCTTCAACGACTCTAATCCGAATGGGATCTCCGTCCTTGCGACGAAGCCTTTAGCCTGATTTGAACATGCGGATATTGCTGACAGGGGCCACCGGGTTTGTCGGCTCTACACTTGGTCCTCGGCTAGTTGCCGCGGGTCACGAGCTCTTTTGTGTTTGCCGGCCCGAATCGCCGGTCGCTTTCGGCGACAAGGTGATTTGGGACGGGCGGGCGGAAATTGATTTCCCCAAGCTGCCTGACAAAGTCGACGTCGTCATTCATCTCGCGCAGTCGCGCAACTACCGTCATTTTCCGGCGGATGCGGGCGACATGTTTGCGGTCAACGTGGCGATGACGATGTTCCTGCTCGAATGGGCAGCGAAATCCAAGGTCAAACAGTTCTGCCTGGTGTCATCCGGAGCCGTATACGAGCCGTTCGTCGGCTCTCTGAAGGAAGACAAATCGCTGGCTCCCGCCGGCTTTTTGGGGGCGAGCAAGCTTGCGTCGGAGATCATCGCAAGGCCGTTCGCCAGCGTCTTCGCATTAAACATCTTGAGACTGTTTTTTCCCTACGGACCCGGTCAACATGGTCGTCTCATCCCGGAGCTCGTACGTCGAGTTCGTGACGGCACGGCGGTTCACTTGACCGACAACGGCGAGGGCGTTCGTCTGACGCCGACTCTTGTCGATGATGTCGTCGAAGTCATCCTTGCAAGCGTCACACATGGCTGGACGGAAACGTTGAATGTTGCGACGCCAGAGATGCTGACGATTCGTCAAATTGCCGATATGATCGGCAGGCAGCTCGGTGTTGAGCCGAAATTCGAGCTCGTCAAGACACCGTCGGCCAGCATCGTTCCTGATCTCGGTCGGCTTGCAAGCCGGTTTCAGCTCGATCGTTTCACGCGATTTGAGGACGGCTTGCGCAAGACCATAGGCGCGGATCTTCCACGCAGCACCACATGACGATCAACCCTGTACCAGTCTCTGGAGAGTACTCGTGAAGATCCTCACCATCGTCGGCGCGCGGCCGCAGTTCATCAAAGCGGCGGCCGTCAGTCGCGCAATTCGGGAAACCGGCGGGCTTACCGAAGTGATGATCCATACCGGTCAACACTTCGATGCGAACATGTCCGCAGTGTTTTTCGAAGAACTAGACATTCCTGAGCCCCGCCATCACCTCGATATCAACGGCGGTGGCCACGGAGATATGACCGGACGGATGCTGGCGGCCATTGAGCCGATCCTGCTCGCGGAGAAGCCCGACTGGGTCGTCGTCTACGGCGACACGAACTCCACACTGGCCGGGTCGCTCGCGGCCTCCAAGCTGCACATCCCGGTGGCTCACGTAGAGGCAGGGCTTCGCTCGTTCAACCGGCGCATGCCCGAGGAAATTAATCGACTGGTCACCGACCATCTCTCGACGATGCATCTTTGCCCAACCGGGACCGCCGTCGCAAATCTCGCGGCCGAAGGCGTCACCGACGGCGTTCATCACGTCGGCGACGTCATGTATGACGCCACGCTGTTCGCTATCGACAGGGCTGCAAAGAGCTCGACGATACTTTCTGATCTGTCCCTGTCGCCGAAGGAATATGCCATCGCTACGGTGCATCGCGCGGAGAACACCGATGACCCGCGGAACCTTCGCGCGGTCGTGCACTTTCTGCAGGAGCACGCGAAGCAGTACCAGATAGTCGTGCCATTGCACCCGCGGACCCGGCAGGCCGCAGCCCGAATGGGAGTGAGCCTGGATGGGCTAAGGGTTATTGATCCGATCGGCTATCTAGACATGGCGAAGCTGTTACACCACGCTACAGAGGTCTATACGGATTCCGGCGGACTTCAAAAGGAGGCCTATTTCCATCGTGTACCGTGCACGACGCTCCGTGACGAAACCGAATGGACCGAGACGATCGAGAACGGGTGGAACCGGCTCTGGAAGGGGCCGGAGCGTGCCGAACGCCGAGAGATCGGGGAATACGGGCAGGGGCGGGCAGCCTTCGCGATTTCCAGTCTGCTGAAAACCGGAATCCAGATGCAGTAATGACGTAAGTTCGACGAAAACTGCCCTCTTGGGGTTGTTCGCCGACCAAGGCTAGTCTAGGAAACCCGTGCAGGCTGTCCTTTTCTGCCATCCATTAATCCGAAAATGCCGCTATACGCGGCTCACGAGTCTCAACAATGAACTCCGACCTGATCGAGAAGCTCGACCGTAAAACGGCGAAGATTGGCATCGTTGGTTTGGGCTATGTCGGCCTTCCGCTGTTGCTCCGCTATTGCGAGGTTGGCTACCAGGTCATCGGCTTCGACATCGACCAACGCAAGGTTGATCAGCTTCAAGCCGGCCACTCCTACATCGAGCATATTCCGGCTTCGAGCGTGAAGGCTGCAAACGAGCGTGGCTTTGAAGCAACAACGGATTTTTCCAGAGCCAAGGAAGTGGACGCGCTGATTCTTTGCGTTCCTACTCCACTCAATAAGTATCGCGAACCCGATCTTAGCTTCGTGCTGAGCACGACGGAGTCGTTGCTGCCCCATCTGCACCAAGGCATGATCATATCGCTTGAGAGCACGACCTACCCCGGAACGACTGAAGAGGAACTGAGGCCGCGCGTCGAGAGCCGTGGGCTAAAGGCGGGAAGCGACGTATTTCTGGTCTTTTCACCGGAGCGCGAAGATCCCGGCAATCAAAACTTCACGACGCGATCCATTCCGAAGGTCTGCGGCGGCTGTACGCCGGCGTGCCTCGAGGCGGGCATCGCGCTCTATCGGCAGGTGATCGACAAGGTTGTCCCGGTGAGCTCGACTCAGGCCGCCGAACTCACGAAGCTCCTGGAGAATATCCACCGTTCGGTCAACATCGGCCTCGTCAACGAGATGAAGATGGTCGCCGACCGGATGGGCATCGACATTCACGAAGTGATCCGCGCCGCAGCAACCAAGCCGTTCGGATTCGTGCCCTATTATCCCGGCCCGGGAATTGGTGGTCACTGCATTCCGATCGATCCGTTCTACCTCACCTGGAAAGCGCGCGAATTCGGTATGCACACGCGCTTCATCGAGCTTGCCGGTGAGATCAATTCGTCGATGCCGGACTATGTGGTTTCGAAACTCTCGCTTGCGCTCAACCAGCGCAACAAGTCGATCAACGGCAGTTCGGTGCTTGTACTGGGGATTGCATACAAGAAGAATGTTGATGATGTTCGCGAGTCACCATCCGTGTTGCTCATGGAGAGGCTTCGGGATCTCGGCGCCAAGGTGGCGTATAGCGACCCGCACGTGGCTTCATTCCCGAAAATGCGCGCGCATTCGTTCGACCTGTCGAGCGTAGCGCTGACTGCCGACAACCTGAGGCGTTTCGATTGCGTCCTGCTCGCAACTGATCACGATAAGTTTGACTATGAGTTGATCCGGGCACAGGCACCGCTGATTGTCGATTGTCGCGGCAAATTCATTCAGTCGGCCGACAACGTGGTTCGCGCGTAAACGCGAGCGGGCGCCAGCTGTTTTGGTGATCGAGCCGAGAGCCGCCTAATAGCATGAGCAACCGGGCCGGTCGTGGCGCGGACGCTGCGATGATCGCTGCCGTCGTCGAGGCGCTGAAGGCGACGAGGTGATCGCCCGTCCGAAGCAGTTTGGGTGACGGTAGCCATCAAGCCGGTCAACTTCCGCAAGGGAATGGAGGGCTTGCGATGCTGGTGCGCGAGCACAGCCGCCCAGCCACGCCTTCACAAGCGCGTCTTCGAATCGCAGGCAGATTGGAAGCGTGTGGGGCGGTCATGGATTGCCGATCTTGGATGAGTTGTTGGCACGACCTTCCCCCGGGAGGTCTACACCTTCTGCGACTTGAGGAATTCAAATGACTAGAGCGACCGCCGCATTGTTCACGGCAATCTTCATCATTGGAGGCGCCGCCAAGGCTGAGCCAATGCAGTCGACGACGACTGAATCGTCTCCCTATCTCGGCATTCCAGCTCTCGTCGAACACAAGAACGCGCAATTCCTGCGACCTTACTTCGCTATGAGGGCCGGCTTGCGAGTGCGCTACGTTAAGAATATCTTCTCGACCTACCAACCAGACATGATGTGGTTCCCCTCGATCGAGAACGGCAGGCAGATTCTCGCCTGGCAGACATTTGACGGATCGGCCGGCCTTTACGGTGTGTTCCCTGGTAGTGAGCTTGAGCTGGTCGATGACACTTTGTACGATTTCGGGGTTGGCGCGCTCTTCGTTAAGGTCAAATCGAAGGACAAGCCGGAGAGTTACCTTCCATTGGAAACTCTTGTCGGGGAGACAGAGCCCGCAAACTCCGCGTTGTTGGCTGCTTCTGATCGGTCTCAGTTTTACAGCCATGCGTCGGTAGAGTTTGATGGCATAAGGCTTTACGAACAAACCGTCAGTCATGATCGGAAACAGTTCGAGAAGTTTGTTAGTCTGCTCGCTCGTCCAGAAGACTATGCCACTCAACTTTCCGGCGGACAGCCTGGCGGAGTTCACCCGTTGTTCGCTGCCTCATCGGTACGCGGAATGCTCTTCACTGCTCTATCGGACGGGATAGCGCCAGAGCAAAAGGCCGACGCGATCGCCTCAGCCGAGATCTTCGCCAAGCATTATATCAGTTCCGCAAAGAGGGAGGTTGCGCCCGGCGTCTTCGCTTGGCCATACAACTTCGAATGGACCATGAACTGGGGAATTAAACTGAGCCCGCCCTGGTATTCCGCGTTTGCGAATGGTCAGATCCTGAGTGTGTGTGCTCTTCTTTACCGGCTGACCGGAAAGGATGAATACAAAACTCTCGCAGGCGAGGCCTTCAGCTTCATTAAAACGCCAATATCATCTGGCGGCTCCGAATATGATGTCTCAGGGTTCAAGCTTCCGGCAGAGTACGTATACCCAACTCCACCTACGCCAAATGTTCGCGTGCTCGACGGAGAACTTGCCGCTTCGATTGCAATCTACAATGCGTCCCGCCTCTTGGGAGATTCCGAGATGCTACGGGTTTCCTTTCGATATTTCGCGAGTCTGGCCATGCAGCTGGACCTCTATACGACTGCAAATGGAGACTTGCGGTTTTCGATGTATGGCGGATCCATGCCGGATGGCTATCGTTGGCCAATGTGGGCCATGTTGCAGGAAGCAGCGATCATCACGAAGGACCGACGGTTTACTGAAGCGGCCCGCAAGCTTACACCGTTCATCGGTAAGGCTTGGTGCGACCAGTACGGGTGCTGACCGCGTTGGCTCTTCTTAACGTGGCTCCAATACGTTCAAGTGTGTCGGACCAGTTCATTTGAGCCGCTAGCAGTACGCTCAACCTGTGCTTCGTTGCTGCCGGTTTGTTTCGCCCTAAGCCTCGGCCCTGATCGGCGGTAGGTCACTTACGGTGATCCGCAAGTCTCCCGTTCCCAAAAGATGCAGGCGCATTCGTTCGACCTGTCGAGTGTGGCGCTCACTGAGGACAATGTGCGCCGCTTCGATTGCGCCCCGAGCGGCGCGCTAGCCGGCACTTGCCGCTTGCAAATGTTCGCTCATAGCGGTCGTCGACGCTGCCGTCTGGCCGAATGCTGACCGCGGCGTAATGTACCAGAGCAGGAACAGCAGACCGGTGCCGTTCGTCAGCAGAGCGGTCGAAAGCGGCACATTGAGGAGGACCTGGGGGAGCAGCCCCGCGGAGAGCAGCACGAATTGCGACGGCAATCCGGACGACAGGCGATTGCCGAGAGCAATGATCAGGCCGCAGCCCAGCGCGGATACCGGGGCGAGCACGAGGCCGACCGAAGCGACGCCTTCGGTGGCGAACAGCGAAGCATTAAAGGCGCCGAGATCGTAGGCCTTGGCCATGACGGCCCATATCGGCTCGTCGTAGGCGCAGGCAACCACGAGCTTCAACGCGTTGATCTGGCAGAAATGGGTCAGCGGGTGCGCCGAGAAGTAGTTGTTGTAGACTTCAAGGGCGAGCGACGGGATCGCAACCATCCTGGTGTTGACGGTGCCGAAATAAACCAATGCGGGCTTGATTGGCAGCACCTCGGCCTTGACCAGGAAGAACAGGATAGTGCCGATCAGGATCGGCACGAAAAACGACAGGATCGTCGTGACCCTGGCCTCAGCCAGCTTGCTGATCAGCGCGAGGAACAGCAGCCAGACCGGAGCAAACAGTGCCATCTTGGTCAGCATGATCGGGTAGAACATCAGCATCAGAAGCAGAGCGGCTCCTGCCTGCCAGATCCGCTTGCTGGCGACGAAGCAGGCAAAGGCGAACGGCAATAGCGCGTTCGAGACGATCCAGACCGCATATCGCAGGACGCCCGGCAACGCGAGCTCCGCGCGATATTTGTAGATCTCGGCGAGATCGACCAGCTTGAGGTTGTAGAGAGACCCGATGCCGATGATCGCGACTGAGGCAATCAGGATGACGGAAGGCATCATGTGAAAGGCGCGCGCCGGCATGACGACAGCCTGCCGTAGCGGCGCGGTGATGAACAGCACGGGGGCGAGGAATGCGAGCGCCGAAAGCACGATCGAGGCGAGCGCCAGGCGATGATCGTAATCGAGCACCGAAAATTCGATCAGCCAGAGATACCCCAGGACCATGATGTAGAAGTAGAAGCCGACGAGATAGCCAAAGCTGAAGCGACTGATTGCGAACAGGATGACGAGGGGACTGAACGCCAATACGTTGACGATTGCGGATGCCAGGTGTGCCTTGTCGAAGGCGATGACACCCGGGAAGGAATCGATGATCGTGATGCAGTACAGCGAGATGCAGCAAACCACGACGTGGGCATAGGCAAGCAGGGCAAGCTTGGCCTGGTGCCATCCGAAACCGGGCTCCAGCTGAATAACGCGATCGTTCATTCTCACCTACCGCCGTCTCGGGCTGCGCTTTTGGACCGTCTCGTGGATAGTCATCGTATTCGGCAGACCAACCCACGATCGCCAACCGATGCCGCCTTTGAGCCAGCGGCATGGCACGACGCCGATAAGACGACAAGAACTATGCTGATCCTTCATCCTATTATTCCTGGTTAATAACGCAAATGCCGCTTGTGCTCGGGGCAGGGGAGCGGTTGTCCCTGATCGGATCGCCGTTACCCGGCGAGGCTTGTCGCAAGGACCTTTGCCACGCTCACAAAGGCCAAGCGCGCCGAGGCCGCGCGAAATCGTGGTGCCGCGGCCGCGCCGCCTGACTGGTGCATGGCCTTGCCTTACCCCGAGTTTTCTGGGTAATGGACGTTGTCGCGCGGCTCGCAAGGCCGCTTGTTCCCTCGGCTCTTCGGCCGGCTGCAATGGCCGGCCACGAGACAAGACAGGGCCTGTTGCATGATCAGATTTGGCCTGCTCGGATGCGGGCGTATCGCCAAGCGTCACTCCGATCTCCTGGGTGGCAATCACATCGAGGGAGCGAGCCTGGTCGCGGTCTGCGATCCGATCCGCGCACGCGCCGATGCGGTTGCCGGGAAGTTCGGCGTTGCGGCCCATTACGACATGGACGAATTCCTGGCGCGGAAGGACATCGATGCCGTCGCCGTGCTGACGCCGAGCGGGCTGCATCCCGCGCATGTGATTGCCTGCGCCAAGGCCGGCAAGCACACCGTCGTCGAGAAGCCGATGGCGCTGCGGCTGCAGGACGCCGACGACATGATCCGGGCCTGCGATCAGGCCGGCGTCAAGATGTTCATCGTCAAGCAGAACCGCTTCAACGTGCCGGTGGTCAAGGCGCGCGAGGCGCTCGACGCCGGCCGCTTCGGCAAGCTCATCCTGGGGACGGTCCGGGTGCGCTGGTGCCGCGACCAGGCCTATTACGACCAGGACGATTGGCGCGGCACCTGGGCCTATGACGGCGGCGTGCTGACCAATCAGGCGAGCCACCATGTCGACATGCTGGAGTGGTTCTTCGGCGACGTGGTGAGCGTGCATGCGCGCGCGGCAACGGCGCTGGCCAATATCGAAACCGAGGATACGGCCGTCGCAACGCTGAAGTTCCGCAACGGCGCGCTCGGGATCATCGAGGCGACCACCGCGGCGCGCCCGACCGATCTCGAGGGCTCGCTCTCGATCCTGGGTGAGAAGGGCACCGTCGAGATTTCGGGCTTCGCGGTCAACCAGATCCGGCACTGGCGCTTTGTCGACGAGCTGCCGTCGGACAAGGACGTCGTGGAGAAGTTCTCGGTCAACCCGCCCAACGTCTACGGCTTCGGCCATCAGGCCTATTATCACCATGTGGTCGATTGCCTCGAGAACCAGCGCGCCGCGCTGGTCGACGGGCTCGAGGGCCGCAAGAGCCTGGAGCTGATCTCGGCTCTCTATGAGTCGATCGAGACCGGCGAGGAAGTCGCGCTGCGCTTCACGCCACGGCTGAGCCGGCTGGGCGTCGTTTCGTGAACCGGCCGGACGTGCATCAGGCCAGCGTGCGCGATGTCGCGTTCGGCGAACGCGTCAAGATCGTCGAGCCGTGCAACCTCTACGGCTGCAAGCTCGGCGACGACTGCTTCGTCGGCCCTTTCACCGAAATCCAGAAGGGCGTGATCGTCGGGGCGCGCACCCGCGTGCAATCGCATGCCTTCGTCTGCGAGCTCGTCTCCATCGGCGAGGACTGTTTCATCGGTCACGGTGTGATGTTCGTCAACGACACGTTCTCCACCGGCGGCCCGGCGCGTGGACGCAAGGAGCTGTGGCGCGAGACGGTGATCGGCAACCGGGTGTCGATCGGCTCCAATGCGACGATCATGCCGGTCAGGATCGTCGACGACGTCGTCATCGGCGCCGGATCGGTGGTGACCAAGGACATCACGACGCCTGGCACCTATGCCGGCAATCCGGCGCGCCGGCTGCTGACGAGCCAATAGGGCAATAGGGGAATATCGATGGCGGTGCCGTTTGCCGACCTGCAACTGCAATACCAGTCCATCAAGGGCGAGATCGACGCTGCGATCGCCGGCGTGATCGGCGACAACGCCTTCATTCGCGGCAGCTATGTCGACGCCTTCGAGCGCGAATTTGCGGCGGCGGCCGAGGTCGCTCATTGCGTGTCCTGCGCCAACGGCACCGACGCGCTTTACCTCGCCATGCGGGCGCTGAAGGTGAAGCCGGGCGACGAGGTGATCACGACGGCGCATTCCTGGATCTCGACCGCGGCGATGATCACCCATTCCGGTGCCACCGTCGTGTTCTGCGACACCGACGAGGCGACGTTCACGATCGATCCGGCGGCCATCGAGGCCGCGATCACGCCGCGGACGGTCGGCATCATCCCGGTGCATCTCTATGGCCAGCCCGCGGACATGGACGCGATCATGGCGATCGCGCAGAAGCACAAGCTGTGGGTGATCGAGGATTGCGCCCAGGCCCATCTCGCGCGCTACAAGGGCCGCATGGTCGGCACCTTCGGCGAGGCCGCGACCTATTCATTCTATCCCGGCAAGAATCTCGGCGCGATGGGCGATGCCGGCGCGGTCGTCACCAACGACGCGGCGCTCGCCGAGCAGATGGCCATGCTGGCGCGCCATGGTGGACTGGTGAAGCACCAGCACCACATCGAAGGCATCAACAGCCGGCTCGACGGCATGCAGGCTGCGATCCTCTCGGCCAAGCTGCCGCATCTTGCCGCCTGGACCGAGGCCCGGCAGACGGCGGCCGAGGTCTATGATGCCGGCCTCAACCAGATCGAGGATGTCGTGGTGCCCGAGGTCGCGCCGGCACGCAGCCACGTCTATCACCTCTACACGATCAGGCATCCGCGCCGTGACGCGCTCGCCGCCCATCTCAACGCCAACGGCGTGCAGACCGCCATCAACTATCCCACCGCGCTGCCGTTGCTGCCGGCCTATGCGCGGTTCGAGCATCGGCCGGAGCAGTTCCCCAACGCGCATCGCGATCAGGGCCGGATTCTCTCGCTGCCGATGTTCGCCGAGATCACGTGCCAGCAGCAGGACGAGGTCATCGAGCTGATCCGGAAGTTCTGATCGCGATCGCGGCCACGCGCCTGACGCTGTGGTCTTCAGCTCCCGGGCAGCAGAGGCCTCAGGAACTTTTCCAGATTGGAGCCTGAGAACAGGTAGCCCTTCAGCCCGGCCGCACGTGCCGCCTCGAGATCCGTCGGCTGATCGCCGACCAGAAAGCTGCGTTCGACGTCGACCGGAAAGCGTTCCAGCAGATCATTGATCATGCCCGGCGATGGTTTGCGGCGGTGGCTGACCTGCCGATATCGTTCAACCGTCCCTTCAGGATGGAACGGGCAGTATTCAAAGGCGTCGATATGCGCGCCGATCCTGCCGAGCTCATCGGCCATCCAGTCGTGAAGCTGCCGCACGTGTGTCTCCTCGTAGAGACCCCTTGCGACGCCTGACTGGTTGGTTACGACGAACGCAAAATACCCCATGTCGTTGACGGCCTTGACCGCCTCGCGCGCGCCGTCGATCCAGACCAGTCTGTGGCTCTCGAACAGATAACCGATGTCCCGGTTCAGGACGCCGTCCCGATCGAAGAACACGGCCGGCCTTCGCGGCTGATCTCCGGAAGCGCTGCTCATGAGGTGATGATCCGTCCGTCTCCACGGGGCACGAGCTAGCTCAATAGTTCACGACGCCGCGCGCGACAAATCCGGACGGGTCAAACGCCGGGTGATCTCAAGGCCTATCGCTCGTCCGCAATCACCTTGCCGTCGTTCGGCAGCGAGCCCGGACCGACCAGCTCGACGGTGCCGCCGAGCTTTGTCACGGCACGCAGCGTTGCCGCGACCTCGCTCTGCAGGGCATCCGCCGCCGAGGCGCATTCGGCTCTCAGCGTCATCGCGTCGGCCTCGCCGGCGCGCGTGACCACGAGGCGCAACCGTCCGAGCTCGGGATGGCGCCTGCCGATCTCCGCGATCTGCTCGGGGCGCACGAACATCCCCTTCACCTTGGTGGTCTGGTCGGCGCGGCCCATCCAGCCCTTGATGCGCATGTTGGTGCGTCCGCACCGGCTCGCGCCGGGCAGGGCGGCGGTCAGGTCGCCGAGCGCGAGGCGTATCCAGGGATGGTGCGGATCGAGCGAGGTCACCACGATCTCGCCGACGTCACCCGGCGCAACCGGATCGCCGGTGCCGGGCTTGACGATCTCCAGGATGAGATCCTCATTGACCATCATCCCCTCGCGCGCCGCGGTCTCGAACGCGATCAGGCCGAGATCGGCAGTGCCGAAGGCCTGGTAGGCCTCGACGCCGCGCAACTTCATCTCCTCCTGCAGCGATTTCGGAAATGCCGCGCCTGAGACCAGCGCGCGCTTGATCGAGGATACGTCGCGGCCGGCGGTGGCGGCGGCGTCGAGCAGGATCTTGAGGAAGTCCGGGGTGCCGCTATAGCCGACCGGGCGATAGGCCTCGATCAGCTCGAATTGCTGCTCGGTATTGCCGGGGCCCGCCGGGATCACCGCACAGCCGAGCGCCCGCGCCGAGGCGTCGAAGATGAAGCCGCCGGGGGTGAGGTGATAGCTGAAGGTGTTCAGCACCACATCCCCCTCGCGAAAGCCCGCCGCAAACAGCGCCCGGGCGCCGCGCCAGGGATCCGCCTGGCGGCCCTCCGGCTCGAAGATCGGTCCGGGCGAGGTGAACAGCCGGGCGAACGAGCCGGGCGTGTCGGCCACGAAGCCACCAAACGGCGGGGCGGCCTTGTGCAGGGCCGGCAGTTCCGACTTACGGAGCACCGGCAGCCCGGCCAGCGCCTCCCGGCTGGTGACGGAGGCGGGATCGGTGCCTCTCAGCAAATTGGCATAGGCGGGCGCTGCCATCGCCTTGCGCAGCACCTCGGGCAGCCGGGCGAACAACGCGGCCTCGCGCTCGGCCGGATCGCGCGTTTCAAGGGCGTCGTAATGGTCGGTCATGGCAGGTCCTTGGGAGGATGTGCGCGGGTTGCGTGCCGGTCCGCCCGTGCTATCAGACGGTGACCGCTGACATTGGGACGGTTCCAGGGAGCACGATGGCTGAGGCAGAGAGCGTTGCGGCGGACGGGGCCGCCGACGTCGTCGCGAGGCTGAAGCGCCGTATCATTGGCGAGGCCCTGCCGCTGTGGTCGACCGCAGGCTGGGACAGCAGCGCCGGCGGCTTTGTCGACCGGCTGCACCACGACGGGACGGCCGACCGCGCCGCCCCGCGCCGGATCATGGTGCAGGCGCGCCAGATCTATTGCTACGCCAAGGCGGCCCAGCTGGGCTGGTATCCGGAGGGGCGCGCGGTCGCGCTGAAGGGGCTGGACTACCTGCTGGCCAAGGCCAGGGGGCCGGACGGCCGGCCTGGCTTCGTCTACAGCCTGACGGCCGAGGGCGGCGTGCACGACCCGCTGCGCGACACCTACGGCCACGCCTTCGTGCTGCTTGCGCTCGCGACCGCCTACGGCCTCGACCAGGACGCCCAGATCCGCGCCGAGATCGACGCGCTGCTGTCGTTCCTCGATACCCAGCTGCGCTCGCCCCATGGCGGCTTCCACGAGGGCCTGCCGCCCTCGATGCCGCGCCGGCAGAACCCGCAGATGCATCTGTTCGAGGCGATGATCGCCTGCTTCGACGCGACCCACGATTTGTCGTTCCAGAACCGCGCCGGCGATTTCTTCGCGCTGTTCCTTGCCAGCCTCTACGACAAGCAGACGCGCACCCTCGGCGAATATTTCGAGGAGGACTGGTCGAAGATCCCGCCGGTCAGCGTCGAGCCCGGGCACCTCGCGGAATGGGTCTGGCTGCTGAGGGGATTTGAGCGGATCACCGGCTGTCCCACCGGGCGACCGCGCGGCGAGCTGCTGGCGTCGGCGCTGCGCTATCGCGACGCGGCCACCGGCTGCCTGGTCGACGAGGGCGACGCCGAGGGCAACATCCGCCGCCACACACGTCGGCTGTGGCCGCAGAGCGAGCTGGCGAAGGCCTGGATCGCGCAGACCGAGTCGGGCGAAGCCGGCGCGGCGGACGAGGCGCGTGCGGCGCTGGTGCTGCTCGAGCGGCACTATCTCGGCCATGCCGTGGCCGGCGGCTGGTACGACCAGTTCGACCGCGACGGCAATTCGCTGGTCGACACGATCCCGGCGTCGTCGTTCTATCATGTGCTCTGCGCGGTTACTGAAGCCGAGCAAGTGCTCGGGTAGAACCGCCTTCCTGGTCTGACGCGTTTTCTGCACACGCAACTCCGCCCGAAAACGCTCGCTATCCTCACAGCCAGCGCTTGCGCCGCTTGAAGCTCTTCAGGTTCTTGAAGCTCTTGCGCTGGTCGCCGGCGCCGCCGAGGTAAAATTCCTTGACGTCCTCGTTGTCGCGCAGCTCGTCGGCGGAGCCGTCGAGCACGACCTTGCCCTGTTCCATGATGTAGCCGTGGCTCGCGACCGAGAGCGCGGCGCGCGCATTCTGCTCGACCAGGAGGATCGTGACGCCGAGGTCGCGGTTGATCTCCTTGATGATCGCGAACACTTCCTTGACGAGCAGAGGCGACAGCCCCATCGACGGCTCGTCCATCAGGATCATCTTCGGACGGGCCATCAGCGCGCGGCCGATCGCCAGCATCTGCTGCTCGCCGCCGGAGAGATAGCCGGCGAGGCCGGTGCGCTCCTTCAGGCGCGGGAAATATTTGAACACCATGTCGATGTCATCGGAAACCTCGCCGTCGCGCCGGGTGAAGGCGCCGAGCCGCAGGTTCTCCAGCGACGTCATGTCGGCGACGATGCGGCGGCCTTCCATCACCTGGAAGATGCCGCGGCGGACGATTTTGTCCGGATCGATGCCGTTGATGCGCTGGCCCTCGAACAGGATCTCGCCGCGGGTGACCTCGCCGTCCTCGGTTTTGAGCAGGCCGGAGATCGCCTTCAGCGTGGTCGACTTGCCGGCGCCGTTGGCACCGAGCAGCGCCACGATCGCGCCCTTCGGCACCTCGAGGCTGAGGCCGCGCAGCACCAGGATGACGTCGTCATAGACGACCTCGATGTTGTTGACGCTGAGCAGCGGCGGCGGCGGGACTGCCGTCGGCCCCGGGCGGGTGGCTTCGAGGGTTTCGTTCATGGCCTGTGTTACCCTTCGACGTCATTGCCGGGCATAGCCGTCAGAAGGACGGCGTCGCTTCCGCTCGCCTTTGACCCGGCAATCCATCGATCGGAATACGTCTTCGCTTGATGGATGCGCGGGTCGAGCCCGCGCATGACGATGTGTGGACGTGTTCGGCTGCCGCCTCACCACCCAAACCATTCCGGCTTGCGCGGCAGGTCGACGGTCTTCACCTTCTCGAGCTTGATCGTGCCCTTGCCCATCAGGTCGTTGATGTCGCCATCGGTCGCGCCCGAGACCTTCGAGCGATACAGGTCGACCTTCGTGGTCGGGCGGTGATCCTTTTCGGTCCAGGTCGACGGATTGCAGACGCCGTCCATGCCGGCCGGCACCCAATCCTTCTTCTGGTAGAAGCCCTTGGCGACGTTCTCGCCGGTGGCGCCGCCGTTCTTGGCGGCCCAGTCGAGCGCTTCCTTCAGATAGAGCGCGCTGCAGACCGCGGCGATGTAATGCACCGGCCGATAGACCTTGCCGGACGGGTCGGACATCTTGGAGATTTCCATCACCGTCTTCATGCCGGGCGCGTTGCCGCCCCAACTCACCGCCGTGCGGAGCGGGAAGATCACGCCGTCGGCTGCATCGCCGGCGGTCTTGGCCGCGTTCTCGTCCATGCCCCAGACATTGCCGAGGAACTGGACATCGACGCCGGCGGTCTTGCAGGCCTTCAGCACCGAGATGTTGGAGGCCGCCGTGTTGCCGAGATAGGCATAATTTGCGCCCGAGCTCTTCAGGCTGAGACACTGCGCCGAGTAGTCGCCGGGCGACAGCGCGAACACCAGCGGCGGCAGCACCTCGAAGCCGAGCTCGGTCGCCAGCGCTTCACCGGCCGCCTTCGGTGCGTTCGGATACGGATGGTTGGCGCCCATGTGGACGAATTTCGGCTTGCCGGGCTTGCCCTTGGCCTTCCAGTCCTCCGCAGCCCAGGTCAGCATCGCGCGCATCGAGTCCGAATAGCTCGGGCCGTAGAAGAAATTGTACGGCGCGGGCTTGGCCTTGCCGCTGGTGCCTTCCGGATCGGTCAGCGCCGCGGCGTAGGAGCCGGAGATGTCCGGGATCTTGTCCTGCGCCAGGAAGCCGGTGAGGGCCTCGGTATCCGCCGTGCCCCAGCCCATGATCGCCGCGACCTTGCCGTCGGGCGCCGACCACTTCTTGTACAGCGCGATGGCGCGCGGCACCTGGTAGCCATAGTCATTGCTGTCGACATTGAGCTGTTTGCCGCCGATGCCGCCATTCTTGTTGACCCAGGCGAAGGTGTCGGCGACGCCCTGGCCATAGGGGGTGCCGACGTCGGACGTGCCGCCCGAGAGGTCCTGCAGATGGCCGATGGCGATCTGCGCCTGCGCGGTGGCGGCCGCGCTGCTGATCAGCAGCGCAACGGAGACCGAGCTCAAAAGGGATCTAATCGTCATTTTTGCTTTCCTCCTGCTTATTCGTTGAACCGAATTTTGAGTTGCGTTCCGTGCCTTGCGTCAATGCGAGAACGGGTAGAGCTTCCAGTAAGCCTTGATCTGCCGCCAGCGATGCGCGAGGCCGTCGGGCTCGAACATCAGGAAGCCGATGATGATCAGGCCGATCGCGATCTCGCGCAGGAAGGTGATGTTGTTGTTGAGCTGCAGCGCCTTGTCGATGGCGCCGCCCTTCAGCCAGGCGCTCAGCCATTCCATCGATTCCGGCAGCAGCACCACGAAGGCCGTGCCCATCAGCGTGCCCATCACCGAGCCGGTGCCGCCGATGATGACCATCGCGAGGAATAGCACCGAGCGCTCGATGCCAAAGCCTTCCTGCGAGACCACGAGCTGATAGTGCGCGTAAAGCGCGCCGGCGATGCCGGCAAAGAAGGCGGCAAGCCCGAATGATAGCGTCCGGTACTTGGTGAGGTTGATGCCCATGATCTCGGCCGAGAGATAGTGATCGCGGATCGCGACCAGCGCGCGGCCGTCGCGGGTGCGCATCAGATTTGTCACGAGCAGGTAGCTGATCACCATATAGGCGAGCACGACGTAGAAATACTGCCGGTCGCCGCGCAGGGTGTAGCCGAAGATCGAGAACGGGTTGGCGCTGGCCGGCACCGAGCCCCCCGAGAACCATTCGGCGCGCGAGAAGAAGTCGAGCAGGATGTACTGCGCCGCGAGCGTCGCGATCACAAGATAGAGCCCCTTCAGCCGCGCCGCTGGCACGCCGAAGATCAGGCCGACCAGCGCCGTGACGACGCCGGCGAGGGGGATGGCGAAGAACACCGGGATCGGCGCGTTGTTGGAGATGTAGGCCGAGGTGAACGCGCCGAACAGGAAGAACGCGGCGTGGCCGATCGAGATCTGGCCGGTGAAGCCGACCAGGACGTTGAGGCCGAGGGCCGCGATCGCGAAGATGCCGATCTGGATCGCGATCGAGAGCAGGTAATTGGACAGCAGCATCGGCGCGAAGCAGGCGAGCACGATGCCGAGGATCGCGAAATTGCGGCTGGTCGCGGTCGGGAAGATCGTGGTGTCGGCCGCATAGCTGGTGCGGAAATCGCCCGAGGGGATGAGTGTGCTTGTCGCCATTGATCAGACCCGCTCAATATCCTTGGTGCCGAACAGGCCGTACGGCTTGATCATCAGGATGATGATCAGGACGTAGAACGGCGCGATCTCGTAGAGATTGCCCCAGTGCAGGTACTGGCTGTCGACATACTGGGCGACGTTTTCCAACAGCCCGATGATGATGCCGCCGAGCACGGCGCCGCCGACCGAGTCGAGCCCGCCCAGGATCGCGGCCGGAAACACCTTGATGCCGTAGGCGGAGAGGCCGGACGACACGCCGTTGACCACGGCGACCACGACGCCGGCGACCGCCGAGACCGTGGCCGAGATCGCCCACGCCATCGCGAACACGTTCTTGACGGAAATGCCGAGCGACTGCGCGACCTGCTGGTTGAAGGCGGTGGCGCGCATCGCAAGGCCATATTTGGAGGCGCGGAAGAACCAGGCCATGCCGACCATCATGGCGAGCGAGACCACGAGGCTCATGACATAGACGGTCTGGATCTGCAGCCCGAACAGGCTGACCGACTGGCTCTGGAACACGCGCGGGAACGGCTGCGGGTTGACGCCGAAGATCCACTTCAGCGCGGCCTGGAACACCGTCGACAGGCCGATCGTCACCATGATCACGGAGATGATCGGCTCGCCGATCATCGGACGCAGGATCACGACCTGGATCGCGATGCCGAAGATGAACATGAAGACCAGCGTGATCGGCATGCCGACCCAGAACGGCACCTGATACTTCGTCAGCAGCGCCCAGCACACCCAGGCGCCGACCAGCAGCAATTCGCCCTGCGCGAAGTTCACGACCTGCGTCGCCTTGTAGATCAGCACGAACGACATCGCGACCACGCCGTAAAGCGTGCCGACCACGAGGCCGTTGACGATCAGCTGAATCAGGAACTGGATGTTCATATGCTATGCTGAGCTGTTCGCCTCGCCCCGCTTGCGGGGAGAGGCCGGCGCGCGCTGAGCGATGCGAAGCATCGTCCGGAGCGCGACGGGTGAGGGGGAGCCTCCGCATGCGCGGTGCTGATGAGACCAAAATCAAACGCGCAAGGAAATTGCGAAACGCGTCGACAGGTGCTGAAGGGACGCTCTGGTACCGGCTTCGTGCCCGCAGGCTGAATGGCTACAAGTTTGTGCGACAGGAGCCGATTGGGCCTTACATCGTCGATTTCATCTGCCGCGAGCGCCGTCTCGTGATCGAAGTGGATGGCGGGCAACACGCCGACAGTCAACCCGATGCTCTTCGCGACAAATGGCTTGTCGATCACAACTACCGTGTCTTGCGCTTCTGGAATAACGAAGTGTCCAGCAATTTGGTTGGTGTTCTCGAAACAATCCTCACCGCGCTTGCGGAGGCTCCCCCTCACCCGGATCGCTGACGCGATCCGACCTCTCCCCGCAAGCGGGGCGAGGTGAAGGTCAGCGCGTGTCGCGGAGAACATCATTCCGCGGCCTCCGCGAGCACGGCGCGGCCGAGGTCGACGACCTCGAGCGTGGTGCGGACGCGCTGGGTCGAGCCGTCCTGGAAGCGGATCACCGTGTCGACGGGGATGCTGGCCTTGCCGCGGTAGATCGCATCGATGATGTCGGCGTATTTCTCATTGATGACGCCGCGGCGGACTTTTCGGGTCCGGGTCAGCTCGCCGTCATCGGCATCGAGCTCCTTGTAGAGCAGCAGGAAGCGCGAGATGCGTTGCGCCGGCGGCAGGGAGGCGTTGACGGTCTCGACCTCTTTCTTGAGCAGCGCATAGACTTCGGGCCGCGAGGACAGGTCGGTGTAGGTCGTGAACGAGATCCGGTTCTTCTCCGCCCATTTCGAGATGATCGAGTAGCGGATGCAGATCATCGCGGCGAGCGCGTCGCGGCCGGCGCCGAGCACGACTGCTTCGGCGACATAGGGCGAGAACTTCAGCTTGTTCTCGATGTATTGCGGCGAGAAGCGTTCGCCGCGCGAGGTCTCGGCGAGATCCTTGATGCGGTCGATCACGACAAGCTGCCGGTTGTCGTTGTAGTAGCCGGCATCGCCCGAATGCATCCAGCCGTCCTTGATGTCGGCGACCGAGGCTTCGGGGTTCTTGTAATAGCCGTGGAACATGTTGGGATGCCGCACCACGATCTCGCCGACCCCGTTGACGTCGGCATTGTCTATGCGGATCTCGATGTTGTCGGCCATCGGCACGCCGGTGGTGTCGGGATCGACCTTGCCTTCAGGATGCAGCGTGTAGGCGCCGAGCAGCTCGGTCTGGCCGTACAGCGTGCGCAGCGGCACGCCCATCGCCTGGAAGAACTTGAAGGTATCCGGTCCGAGCGCCGCGCCGCCGGTCGCCGCCGAGCGCAGCCGCGTGAAGCCGAGCCGGTCGCGCAGCGCGCGGAACAGCAGTTGGTCGGCGAAAACAGAACGCTTGCCCTCGGCAAGCGCCGCCAGCCCGGTCTTCATGCCGAGGTCATAGAGCCGCTGCTTGAACGGCGAGGCGTCCATCACCCCGGCGCGGACGTCGGCCGCAATCGACTCCCAGACCCGCGGCGCGAACAGCACGAAGGTCGGCGCGATCTCGCGGAAATCGTGCATCATGGTGTCGGGCTCTTCGACGAAGTTGACCTTCATCCGGGAGAGCAGCCCTTTGCCCAGCGCGTAGATCTGTTCCATGATCCAGGGCAGCGGCAGCACCGAGACATATTCGTCGTCCGGTCCCTTCGGATCGAAGGCCAGATAGGTCGCGCAGTGCCGCAGCACGCGCCCGGCCGAGAGCATCGCAAGCTTCGGATTGGCCGTCGTACCCGAGGTGGTGCAGAGGATCGCGACGTCCTCGCCATCAGTGGCGTCGACCAGCCGCTCGTACAGGCCAGGCTCGCGCGCGGCGCGGTCGCGGCCCAGCGCAACGAGCCTACTCGCCTCCATCAATCGCGGATCGTCGTATTTGCGCATGCCGCGCGGGTCGGAATAGACGATGTGCTTGAGGTGGGGCACGCGATCGGCCAGGCCGAGCATCTTGTCGACCTGTTCCTCGTCCTCGGCGAAGACCAGCTTGGCCTCGCCATGGGTCAGGAGGTAGGCGGCTTCCTCGTCCAGCACGTCGCGATAAAGACCGAGGCTCATCGCGCCAATCGCGTGGGCCGCGATCTCGGCGGCGACCCAGTCCGGCCGGTTGTCGCCGATAATGCTGATCACGTCGCCGCGGCCAAGCCCGAGTTCGACCATGCCGAGCGCGAAGTCATGGCTGCGGGTCTGGTAGTCGTTCCAGGTGAATTCGCGCCACAGCCCGAAATCCTTCTCGCGCAGCGCGATCTCGCTGCCATGCTCCTTGGCGTTGAGGCGCAGCATCTTGGGAAAGGTGTCGGCCTGCGCGGCGCGACCGGCATAGTCCATCATGCGGCGCTCTCCCGCACCGCCGGCTTGTCGTCGGGATCGACCAGCGCCTCGTCCTCTTCGCCGAGATAGGCGCGCTTGACATGGGGATCGGCGAGCACGGTGGCCGGATCGCCCTCGGCGATCTTGCGGCCGAAGTCGAGCACCATGACGCGGTGGGAGATGTCCATCACGACGCCCATGTCGTGCTCGATCATCATCACCGTCATGCCGAACTCTTCGTTGAGATCGACGATGTAGCGCGCCATGTCTTCCTTCTCTTCGAAGTTCATGCCGGCCATCGGCTCGTCGAGCAGGATCAGTTGCGGCTCGAGCGCCATCGCGCGGGCGAGCTCGACGCGCTTGCGCAGGCCGTAGGGCAGGGTGCCGGCGGTCGCCTTGCGCACCGATTGCAGATCGAGGAAGTCGATGATCTCCTCGACCTTGCGCCGGTGCTCGAGCTCCTCGCGGCGCGCGCCGGTCAGCCAGTACAGCGATCCCGTGATGAAGTTGTTCTTCAGGAGGTGATGGCGGCCGACCATGATGTTGTCGAGCACGCTCATGTGGTGGAACAGCGCGAGGTTCTGGAAGGTCCGGCCGATGCCGAGCCGGGGCCGCGCGTTCGGGTTGAGGCCGGTAATGTCCTGGCCGCGATAGAACAGCTGGCCTTCGGTCGGCCGATAGCGGCCGGAGATGCAGTTGACGATCGAGGTTTTGCCGGCGCCGTTCGGGCCGATGATGGAGAACAGCTCGCCCTCGTTGACGCCGAAGCTCACCTCGGTCAGCGCGCGGACGCCGCCAAAGCGCAATGAGACTCCGCGCACCTCGAGACTATTGGCCACCCTGTTCCCTCCAGATACGGGCGCTTTGGCGCGCTCTTTATCTTCACTTCGATCTTACACTTCGATCTTACATGGGCCGCCGAAGGGAGACCATCCGACTAATGATGCCGGCGTTCGGGAGATCGCTCGCCCCGATCGCCTGCGTCATGCGCGGTAACGCCGCACCCGCCTGCAAGCCCGTCCCCTCGCGTCGTCCGCCTTCAGCGATCCTTCAAGGCGCTGCGCGACGTTACGCGATGTGGCTCTGAATACGAGAAAGCGATAGGTTGAATTGTCATGTGCCCGACATTTGGTCAGGAATTTTCGCTGGCATTCCAGGCCTCGGGTCCTTGGCTCGCGCACGGCGTTGCTGCGGTGCAATATCGTTGCAGTCTCTTGGGGTAGGACGCCGTCGCTAGAATGATTGCTGCTGATTACCTGAGGCGCATCGCGGCCTGGTCGCGCGAACTGAGCGAGCAAGAAATCGAAATCGCGCGCGCCGGCATTTCCGAGAAATCCTATCGCGCCAACGAATTCATCTTCATGCGCGGCGACAATTTCCAGTACTGGACCGGCATCGTCACCGGCCTGGCGCGCATGGGCATCGTCTCGCGCGGCGGCAAGGCGGCGAGTTTCGCGGGCCTCACCGCAGGCGCGTGGTTCGGTGAGGGGACGGTGCTCAAGAATGAGCCCCGGCGCTACGATGTGGTCGCGCTGCGCGACACGCGACTGGCGATGATGGATCGCCGGACCTTCGTCTGGCTGTTCGAGAACAGTGTCGGCTTCAACCGATTCCTGGTCGGCTCGCTCAATGAGCGGCTCGGCCAGTTCATCGCGCTGCTCGAATATGGCCGCACGCTGGACGCCACGGCGCGGCTGGCGCGCTCGATCGCCTCGCTGTTCAATCCGATTCTCTATCCCGACCTGACGCTGCACCTCGAGATCACCCAGGAGGAGATCGGGGCGCTGTCGGGAATCTCCCGGCAGAACGCCAACCAGTGCCTGAAGCGGCTCGAGCGGGAAGGGCTGTTGCGGCTCGAATATGGCGGGGTGACCATCCTCAACCTCGACCGCCTGCGGCACTATGGCGAGTGACGGGTTCCGGGCGCATTGAGGCGTTTTCGCAGACCTAAAGTCCTGATTTCAAACGATTAAGCCATTAGACTTGGAGCAGGCTGGATGCTACAGACCGGCCTCGTCGGGATCGCGCGGTTTTCGCGCTCTCTGGAGATGACATGGCGGTTAAGGATTCGGCGGCTCAGGACTCAAAGCGGCGCGTTGCGCTGATCACCGGCGTGACCGGGCAGGACGGCGCGTATCTCGCCGAATATCTGCTCGGTCTCGGCTACACCGTGCACGGGATCAAGCGCCGGTCGTCCTCGTTCAACACCGCGCGCGTCGACCATCTCTACCAGGATCCGCATGCCGGCAACGTGCCGTTCCTGATGCACTATGGCGACATGACGGATTCGACCAATCTGATCCGCCTGGTGCAGCAGATCCGGCCGACCGAGATCTATAACCTCGCCGCCCAGAGCCACGTCCAGGTCAGTTTCGAGAGCCCGGAATACACCGCCAACGCCGATGCGATCGGCGTGCTGCGGCTCTTGGAGGCGATTCGCATCCTCGGCATGGAAAAGGAAACGCGGTTCTACCAGGCTTCGACCTCGGAGCTTTACGGGCTCGTGCAGGAGGTGCCGCAGAAGGAGACCACGCCATTCTATCCGCGCTCGCCCTATGGCGTCGCCAAGCTCTACGGCTACTGGATCACGGTGAACTACCGCGAGGCCTATGGCATGTTCGCCAGCAACGGCATCCTGTTCAACCATGAGAGCCCGATCCGCGGCGAGACCTTCGTGACGCGCAAGATCACCCGCGCCGTTGCCCGCATCGAGGTCGGCCTCGAGAACAAGCTCTATCTCGGTAATCTCGACGCCAAGCGCGACTGGGGCCACGCCCGCGACTATGTCGAGGGCATGCACAGGATCCTGCAGGTCGACGAGCCCGGCGACTTCGTGCTCGCGACCGGCGAGACGCGGTCGGTCCGCGAGTTCGTCGAGCTGGCGTTTGCCGAGGTCGGCCGCAGCATCGAATGGCGCGGCAAGGGCGTCGAGGAGGTCGGTCTCGACAGGGCGTCCGGCAACACCCTGGTGCAGATCGATCCGACCTATTTCCGCCCGACCGAGGTCGATCTTCTGATCGGCGACGCCAGCAAGGCGCGCGCCAAGCTCGGCTGGGCGCCGAAGACGCCGTTCGCGCAGCTGGTGAAGGAAATGGTCGCCAGCGATCTCGTCGAGGCCAGGCAGGACGCGGCCAATGGCAAGCACGGCGTTTGAGCTGAAGGGCAAGACCGTCTTCGTTGCCGGCCATCGCGGCATGGTCGGCTCGGCCCTGATGCGCCGGCTGGCGCGCGAGGAGGCCGATCTACTGACGGTGTCGCGCAGCGAGGTCGATTTGCGCGACCAAACCGCGGTCAACGCCTGGTTTGCCGCGAAGCGGCCGCAGGCCGTGTTCCTCGCCGCCGCCAAGGTCGGTGGCATCGTCGCCAACAACATGCTGCGGGCCGAATTCCTCTACGACAATCTGGCGATCTCGAGCAACGTGATCCAGGCGGCGCACGCCAATGGCTGCGAGAAGCTGATGTTCTTCGGCTCGTCCTGCATCTATCCGCGCCTGGCGCCGCAGCCGCTGCGCGAGGATTCAATGCTGACCGGCCCGCTGGAGCCGACCAACGAGCCCTATGCCATCGCCAAGATCGCCGGCATCAAGATGGCCGAGGCCTATCGCAGCCAGTACGGCGCCGATTTCATCAGCGTGATGCCGACCAATCTCTACGGCCCCGGCGACAATTATCACCCCGAATACAGCCACGTCGTCGCCGCGCTGATCCGCCGCTTCCACGAGGCCAAGGTTTCGGGCGCCGGCAACGTCGCGGTGTGGGGCACCGGCACGCCGCGCCGCGAATTCCTCTATGTCGACGATCTCGCCGACGCCTGCATCCATCTGATGAAGACCTATTCATCGCCCGAACTGGTCAATATCGGCACCGGCGAGGACATCACCATCGCCGAGTTCGCGCGCGTCGTCGCGGCCGCCGTCGGCTATCGTGGCGAGATCAGCTTCGACACATCGCGCCCGGACGGCACGCCGCGCAAGCTGCTCGACGTCGGTCGGCTGGCGAGGCTCGGCTGGCGCGCCAGCACCTCGCTCGAGGATGGCATCGCCCTCGCGTACCAAGCCTATCTGCGCGAGACGAAGTGACGCGGTAAACCTCCCGCCCTCCGACTGAGAATATCTGTCGGCTTGGCGACGCTGCGCGGCTAGGATGCGCGTGCCCGAGCGTGCCGCAAGAGCCGCCAGTGCGTCGGAGGAGATATCATGAAGGTTCTACGCCGCCAGTTCCTGCAACTTGCAGCCGCTACGGCTGCGCTTCCGCTCACATTTGGAAAAGCGATTGCCGAGGCCTATCCGACGCGGCCGGTTCGCCTCGTGATCGGCTATACCCCCGGCGGTTCGGCGGACCTGACGGCGCGCCTGATGGGGCAGTGGCTGTCGGAAAAGCTCGGGCAATCCTTCATTGTCGAGAACCGGCCGGGCGGCGGGACCAACATCGCCACCGAGCAGGCGCTGCGCGCGGCACCCGACGGCTACACGCTGCTGCTGGTCGCGCCGGCCAATGCGATCAACGCGACGCTCTACCAGAAGCTGCCGTTCGACTTCATGCGCGAGATGGAGCCGATCGCGGGCATCATTCGCTTTCCCAACGTCGTGGTGGTGCACCCCTCGCTGCCGATCAAGTCGATTCCCGAATTGATCGCCTATGCAAAGGCCAATCCCGGCAAGCTCAACATGGCGTCCTCAGGCAACGGTTCGACGATCCACATGTCGGGTGAACTGTTCAAGATGCTGACCGGCATCAACATGCAGCACGTGCCCTACCGGGGCGGAGCGCCGGCGCTCACCGATATGCTGTCCGGCGTGATGCAGGTGATGTTCGACAATCTTCCGACCTGCGCCGAGCACGTCAAATCCGGCAAGCTGCGCGGACTTGCGGTCACCAGCACGACCCGTTCGGACGTGCTTCCGGACCTGCCGCCGGTCGCCGACTTCCTGCCGGGCTACGAGGCCAGCGCCTGGTACGGCCTCGCGGCGCCGAAGAACACGCCGCCTGAAATCGTCGACAGGCTCAACAAGGCCGTCAATGAAATCCTCGCCGATCCCAAGGCCAAGGCGCGGTTTACCGAGATCGGCGCGATCATGCTGCCGGGCTCGGCTGCCGACTTCGGCAAACTAGTGGCCGACGAGACCGAGAAGTGGGGCAAGGTGGTCAAGTTCGCCGGTGCCAAAGTGGACTAAAGCGCGATGAGATTCGGTCGAATCGTCATCGCACTTTAACTTGTTGTTTAAGCATGGTCTTCCCGGAAAACCGCTTCCCACTTCTCCGGATCATGCTTTAGCTTCGCGCCGTCGCGCGCGGTGGATTTTTTGAAAGCGCCGCCGCCATCGCCGATATCAGCGGCCGCATGAAGAAGGCGTCTTCGGCCGGGTAGATGTCGGTGCGCAGGCCGTGGGATTTGAGCTCGTCCGATACCGCCGGTCCGACGGAAGCGATCGGTGTACGCTCGAACCCCTGGCGTAACCTGTCCTCGCAACCGCGCGCCCGTGCCACCTCGATGAGCCGACGGACCTGGCCGAGATTGGTCAGCGCGATCGCGTCGATGCGGCCCTGCGCCATCTCCTCGATCGCGGTGACGATGTTGGCGTCGGCGGCCTGCGCATCATAGACATAGGGCAGCACCGTATCGACCTCGGCGCCCTGTGCCTTGATCGCGCCGATCAGGGTGGCGTGATCCTTGTCCGGATAGAGCTGCAGGCCGAGCCGATGGCCGGCGAGGTCGAGCTTCGACAGCATCTCCGCGACGCCTTCCGACGTCGGCTTCTCGGTCGTCATTTGCGGCTCCAGGCCGATCTCGCGCAGCGCCCGGCCGGGCTTGGGGCCGCGGGCGAATTTGCGCGCCTTGGCGAGGCCATCGACGAACTCCCGCTCGACGCCGATCTGGCGCACGACCTTCATCAGCCGGCGCAGGCCTTCGCCGGTCATCAGCACGAGGTCGTCGAGCGGCCGTTCGATGGCGCGGCGAATCCAGGCCTCGATCGGCGCCGCATCAGGCGCATCGTGGATGGTGAACATCGGGCATTGCAGCACGTCGGCCCCCTGCTCGGCGAGCAGGCGGGAGAACTGCGCCTCCTCGCGCGTCTCGAGGATCAGGATGCGGTAGCCGTTCAGCCGTTCAGCCATGATGGTCCCTAACAAACATTGTCGTCATTTGTTCGATTTGACCCCCGCGCCGGGATTGGCGCAAGGCCGCCTGCGGTGTAGACGAGGGCCGAAAATGACCGTTCCACCAATCTGCTCAAGCTTTGGTCAATTGGCATGCCCGACCATCAATTCGTTTTGACCCTGTCCTGTCCGGATCGTCCGGGGATCGTCTCGGCGGTCTCGACGTTTCTTGCCCATAACGGCCAGAACATCCTGGACGCCCAGCAGTTCGATGACGTCGAAACCGGCAAGTTCTTCATGCGCGTGGTGTTCACCGCGGCCGACCTCGCGGTCGAGCTCGCGGCGCTGCAGACCGGCTTTGCCGCGATCGCCGAACGGTTCGGCATGGAATGGCAGATGCGCGATCGCGCCAGCCGACGCCGGGTGATGCTATTGGTGTCGAAGTCCGATCACTGCCTGGTCGACATCCTCTACCGCTGGCGTACCGGCGAGCTCGAAATGATCCCGACCGCTGTTGTCTCCAACCATCCGCGCGAGACCTACGGCTCGCTCGATTTCGGCGAGATCCCGTTCCATCATCTGCCGGTGACGAAAGAGACCAAGCGGCAGCAGGAAGACGCGGTGTGGCAGCTGGCCCAGGACACTAAGACCGATCTCGTGGTGCTGGCCCGCTACATGCAGATCCTGTCGGACGAGATGTCGGCGCGGCTGTCGGGCCGCTGCATTAACATCCATCATTCCTTCCTGCCGGGCTTCAAGGGCGCCAGGCCCTACCACCAGGCCCATGAGCGCGGCGTCAAGCTGATCGGCGCCACGGCGCATTACGTCACCAGCGATCTCGACGAGGGGCCGATCATCGACCAGGACGTCGAGCGTATCAGCCATCGCGACACGCCTGAGGATCTTGTGCGCAAGGGGCGCGACATCGAGCGCCGGGTTCTGGCGCGCGCGATCCGTTACCATCTCGCCGATCGCGTCATCCTCAACGGACGCAAGACCGTGGTGTTCGTCGACTGATCCGCGCTTCGCTCGCCCGTACAAGGCGATGCGGGCTTTGCCGGCCGACCGTGCGGCTCAGCGTGCCGCGTCCTGCGGTGCCGTTGCCGGCTTGGCGTCGTCGCCGCGCTGGGCCGCAGGCATCAGCCGCTTGCGTTCCCGATCCTGCATGAACTTGTCGTATTCGGGGGTGCCCGGCCGCGGCGGCGCATCCGCCGGCAGGCCGCCGGCCCAGGATGGAATGGTATCGGCCATGCCGGCCGAGAGCTTCTGGTTCATGGAGCTGCATCCCCCGAGCGCGCCGGCCGCGAGCGCGAGGGCGGTCAGGACAGCGATGGGACGCGAGACGATTGGCATGGGAAGCAGGATACAGCCCTGGTCTTTATGGATGATGATCTCGGGCGCGACCGTTCGGCTGCAATTGTGCTTGTTTGTTGACATTGTCGCTGCGTTTGTACGGTCGTACAAATGAATCGAGCCGGCGGCGGCCTTGAATGCGCGAGACCGGCTCTCGCGGAGGCATTGAGTCTTGTGGAGCGATGTTGGTATCCTGATACTTGTCTCTGCAGCCAATCCCGATCGCGTCGCGCGCGGCACGCGTCCATCGTCCGATTGACAGAGGGCACGGGGAGACGCCTTGTCGCGTTGCGGCTTGGCCGTGCATGCTTGAGTTAAAACAAGGCAAGAGCCGGGACCAAGGCTCGATGCAGAACAGCGGAAGGGGGAGGGACGTCGATGTTCAATCGTCGCAAAATGTTGCTGTGGGGCGCCGCTTCGGCCGTGCTTCCCGGGTTGTGTGCCAGCGTGCCGGCGTGGGCGGACGACGCCGTCAAGATCGGGCTGATCCTGCCGATGACCGGCGGTCAGGCGTCGACCGGCAAGCAGATCGATAACGCCATCAAGCTCTACATGCAGCAGAAGGGCGACACCGTCGCCGGCAAGAAGATCGAGATCATCCTGAAGGACGACGCCGCGGTGCCGGACAACACCAAGCGGCTTGCGCAGGAACTGATCGTCAACGACAAGGTCAATTTCATCGCTGGCTTCGGCGTGACGCCCGCGGCGCTCGCCGCGGCGCCGCTGGCGACGCAGGCCAAGATCCCGGAAGTCGTGATGGCGGCCGGCACCTCGATCATCACCGAGCGTTCGCCCTATATCGTGCGTACCAGCTTCACGCTGGCGCAGTCCTCCACCATCATCGGCGACTGGGCGGTGAAGAACGGCATCAAGAAGGTCGCGACGCTGACCTCCGACTACGCGCCCGGCAACGATGCGCTGACCTTCTTCAAGCAGCACTTCACCGCAGGCGGCGGCGAGATCGTCGAAGAGGTCAAGGTCCCGCTCGCCAATCCGGACTTCGCGCCGTTCCTGCAGCGCATGAAGGATTCCAAGCCCGACGCGATGTTCGTATTCGTGCCGGCCGGGCAGGGCGGCAACTTCATGAAGCAATATGCCGAGCGCGGGCTTGACAAGAGCGGCATCAGGGTGATCGGACCGGGCGACGTCATGGATGACGATCTGCTCAACAACATGGGCGATGCCGCGCTCGGCGCGGTGACGGCGCATCTCTATTCGGCGGCGCATCCGTCCGCGATGAACAAGGAGTTCGTCGCCGCCTACAAGAAGGCGTTCGGCAACCGCCCGGGCTTCATGGCGGTCAGCGGCTATGACGGCATCCATCTGATCTACGAGGCGCTGAAGAAGACCAATGGTGCGACCGACGGCGACAAGCTGATCGAGGCGATGAAGGGCATGAAGTGGGAGAGCCCGCGCGGCCCGATCTCGATCGATCCGGAAACCCGCGACATCGTGCAGAACATCTATATCCGCAAGGTCGAGAAGGTCGACGGCGAGCTCTACAATGTCGAGTTCGCGACCTTCGAGGCCGTCAAGGATTCCGGCAAGACCAAGAAATAGCATCGTCATCGGCGGCGTGCGCTCCGGCCCTCACCACGTCATGCCCGGCCAAAAGCGCGAAGAGCGTCTTCGCGCAGGTGTGCCGGGCATCCACGTCTTTTCTTCCCGGCGAGTAGAAAGACGGGGATGGCCGGGACAGGCCCGGCCATGACGATGACCTTGACGTTCGAGCTGTTGTTCTTGTTGCGTCCTCACGGCTAAGCTGACTCCATGGCCTCTATCCTCACCAACCTGTTCGACGGCGTCGCCTACGGCATGCTGCTGTTCGTGCTTGCCTGCGGGCTTGCGGTGACGCTCGGGCTGATGAATTTCGTCAACCTCGCGCATGGCGCCTTCGCGATGGCCGGCGGCTATATCTGCGCCGTGCTGGTGAATAATTCCGGTTGGCCGTTCTTCGCAGGCCTGCCGCTCGCCTTTGTCGGCAGCGCCGTGATCGGCGTCGCGCTGGAGCGCACGCTGTACCGCCATCTCTATAGCCGCAGCCATCTCGATCAGGTGCTGTTCTCGATCGGTCTGGTGTTCATGTCGGTGGCGGCGGTCGACTACATCATGGGATCGTCGCGGGTCTTCATCAAGCTGCCGGCGGCGCTGGAAGGCCAGATCGACCTGTTCGGCGTCGGCATCGGCCGTTACCGGCTGATGATCGTGGTGATCTGCGGCCTGCTCACGCTGGCGCTGCAACTGATCCTCGCCAAGACCCGGTTCGGCAGCCGGCTGCGCGCCGCGGTCGACGATCCGCGCGCTGCGATCGGGCTCGGCATCAACGTGCCGCAGGTGTTCGCCTTCACCTTTGCCTTCGGCTGCGGCCTGGCCGGTCTCGGCGGTGCGCTGAGTGCGGAGATCCTCGGGCTCGATCCGTATTTCCCGCTGAAGTTCATGATCTACTTCCTGATCGTTGTCACCGTCGGCGGCTCTTCCTCGATCACCGGACCGTTCCTGGCATCGCTGCTGCTCGGCATCGCCGATGTCGCCGGCAAGTATTACGTGCCGAAGCTCGGTCCGTTCGTGATCTACACTGTCATGATCGTGATCCTGCTCTGGCGTCCGAACGGCCTGTTCGGCCGTACCGCGGCGCGGTGAGGCTGATATGACCGCGCTGTCCGACGTCTCCACCCACGCGATGGCCAGCGCGCGCTGGCGGATCAGCGAGGTCGTGTTCTGGGCGCTGGCGCTCGCCTGCGCCTTCCTGTTCCCGTCGCGCTATTTGATCATGACCGACATCGTGCGGCTCGGTTTGTTCGCGCTGTCGCTCGACCTGATCCTCGGCTACGCCGGCATCGTGTCGCTCGGCCACGCGGCCTTTTTCGGCGTCGGCGCCTATTCCGCCGGCTTGCTGGCGCTGCACGGCATCATCAACGAGCCTGTCATAGCGCTGGTCGCCGCCGGTCTGGTCGCGGCGGTGCTCGGCTTCCTGACCAGCTTCCTGGTCATCCGCGGCGTCGACCTGACGCGGTTGATGGTGACGCTCGGCATCGCGTTGCTGCTGGAAGCGCTTGCCGAGCGCTTCTCCAACATCACCGGCGGCACCGATGGGCTGCAGGGCATCGAGATGCAGCCGATCCTTGGTCTGTTCACCTTCGACATGTTCGGCAAGACCGGGTTCTTCTACTCGCTGATCGTGCTGTTCATCCTGTTCCTGCTCGCGCGACGCGTGGTGCATTCGCCGTTCGGCCTGTCGCTGCGCGCGATCCGGAACAATCCGCTGCGCGCGGCCGCGATCGGCGTGCCGGTCAACCGTCGCCTGATCGCGGTCTATACGCTCGCGGCCTTCTATGCCGGGATCGCCGGCGCGCTGTTCACCCAGACCACGGCGCTCGCCTCGCTCGACGTGTTTTCCTTCGAGCGCTCCGCCGACCTGATGCTTGTGCTCGTGATCGGCGGCACCGGCTATCTCTATGGCGGCCTGATCGGCGCCGTCGTGTTCAAGATGCTGCAGGAGCTGTTTCAGAGCATCACCCCGCAATACTGGCTGTTCTGGATCGGCCTCGTGCTGGTCGTGATCGTGCTGGTCGGCCGCGCGCGCATCCATCGCTGGGTGCTGTTCGTGCCCAACCTGATCATCCGCCAGTTCGCCGGCCGCAAGGCCGCCGTTGCCGTGCCGGAGAACGACGCGTCATGACGATCGCGCTGGAAACACGTGGCCTCGAAAAATCCTTCGGCGCCCTTCGCGTCACCCGCGATCTTTCGCTGAAGGTGATGCAGGGCGCGCGCCACGCGCTGATCGGGCCGAACGGCGCGGGCAAGACCACCGTCATCAATCAGCTGACCGGCGTGCTAACGCCGAACAGCGGGCGCATCCTGCTCGAAGGCAGCGACATCACCGGCCTTTCCGTCCACAAGCGGGTGCTGCGCGGGCTGTCGCGCACGTTCCAGATCAACCAGCTCTATCCCGACCTGACCCCGCTCGAAACCATCGGGCTTGCGGTCTCCGAACGGATGGGGCGCGGCGGCGACTGGTGGCGACGGATGGGAACGCGGAGCGACGTCAATGCCGAGATCGCCGAGATCCTGTCGCGCTTCGATCTGCTCGACGTGATGACGGAGCCCACCTCGACCTTGCCCTATGGCAAGCAGCGCCTGCTCGAGATCGCGGTCGCGATCGCCGCCAAGCCGCGGGTGCTGCTGCTCGACGAGCCCGCAGCCGGCGTGCCCGAGAGCGAGCGCCACGATATCCTGGCGGCGGTGGCGGCACTGCCGCGCGACGTCACGGTGCTGCTGATCGAGCACGACATGGACCTCGTGTTTTCCTTCGCCGACCGCATCTCGGTGCTGGTCAATGGCGGCCTGCTCACCGAGGGCGCCCCCGATGAGGTTGCGCGCGATCCGCAGGTGAGGGCGGTCTATCTCGGCGAGGCCGCCGATGCCTGAGCTTCTTTCCATCCAGGGCCTGCGTGCCGGATACGGCGAGGCGGTGGTGCTGCCCGACATGTCGCTGGCGCTTGCCGAGGGCCAGGTGCTCGCGCTGCTCGGCCGCAACGGTACCGGCAAGACCACGCTGATCAATTCGATCGTCGGCATCGTCAGGCGCTTCGGCGGCAGCGTCGCGCTCGCAGGCCGCGACATCACGGCGATGCGGCCCGACCAGCGCGCCCGCGCCGGGATCGGCTGGGTGCCGCAGGAGCGCAACATCTTCCGCTCGCTGACGGTGGAAGAGAACATGACCGCGGTGGCGCAGCCCGGGCCGTGGACGGTCGAGCGGGTATACGAGATGTTTCCGCGGCTGCAGGAGCGGCGGCGCAATTTCGGCAACCAGCTGTCCGGCGGCGAGCAGCAGATGCTGGCGATCGGCCGCGCGCTGACCCTGAATCCGAAAGTGCTGCTGCTCGACGAGCCGACCGAAGGCCTCGCGCCGATCATCGTTGAGGAATTGTTAAAGGCGATCGGAACCATCACGCGCTCGGGTGGCATCTGCTCGATCATCGTCGAGCAGAACGCGCAAAAGATTCTGGGGCTGGCCGACCGCGTTGTGATATTGGAACGCGGCACGATCGTGCACGATGCCGCAAGCAGCGCGCTGAAAGCCGATCCCTCCGTCCTCGAGCGCCACCTCGGCGTCTCCGGGGCCAAGGCACATTAGAAGGCACATTAGAAACGTCCGGGAGTTGACCATGCAGCGAACCAAGCCTCCGTTCCGCGCCGACGAGGTCGGCAGCTTGTTGCGGCCGCCGAAGATCAAGGAGGCCCGCGCCAGATTGGAGAAGGGCGAGATCTCGGACGACGAACTGCGCAAGGTCGAGGACATGGAGATCGAGAAGGTCGTGCACAAGCAGGCCTCGGTCGGCCTGAAGCTTGCGACCGACGGCGAGTTCCGCCGCTCCTGGTGGCACTTCGATTTCCTCAGCCATCTGACCGGTTGCGAGCTGTTCCATCCCGACATGGGTATCCAGTTCGCCGGCGTGCAGACCCGGCACGACGCCATCAGGGTGATCGGCAAGCTGGATTTCTCCGATCATCACCCGATGCTCGATCACTTCAGGTTCCTGAAGAAGTACGCCGACCAGGCGCACGTCACGCCGAAGATGACGATCCCCTCGCCGGCGGTGCTGCATTTCCGCGGCGGCCGCAAGCTGATCTCGAAGGAGGTCTATCCGGACCTCGAGGAATTCTATCAGGACCTCGGCAAGACCTATCGCAAGGCGGTGAAGGCGTTCTACGACGCCGGTTGCCGCTATTTGCAATTCGACGACACGGTGTGGGCCTATCTGTGCTCGCAGGAGGAATTGCAGAAGTCGCGCGACCGCGGCGACAATCCCGATGGCCTGCAGGAGATCTACGCCCGGGTCATCAACTACGCGATCGCCGACCGTCCGTCCGACATGGTGATCACGACCCATGTCTGCCGCGGCAATTTCCGCTCGACCTGGATATCCTCCGGCGGCTACGAGCCGGTCGCCGAGACTCTGCTCACCGGCACCAATTACGACGGCTACTTCCTCGAATATGATTCCGACCGCGCCGGCGGCTTCGAGCCGCTGCGCTTCCTGCCCAAGGGCAACAAGGTCGTCGTGGTCGGTGTCATCACCTCGAAGTTCGGCGAGCTCGAGAAGAAAGACGACATCAAGCGGCGGCTGGAGGAGGCATCCAAATTTGCCCCGATCGAGCAGCTCGCGGTGTCGCCGCAATGCGGCTTCGCCTCGACCGAGGAAGGCAACATCCTTTCCGAGGAAGAGCAGTGGGCCAAGCTGCGGCTCGCGGTCGAGGTCGCGAACGAGGTGTGGGGGAAGTGACGCGCTAGCGTCATTCCGGGATGGTGCGCGAGCACCAGACCCGGAATCTCGAGATTCCCCGGGGCGTAATCGCACCCCCGAGGTTCGACGCTGCGCGTCGCCCCGGAGTGACGCTGTCCCGTCGCACCGTCACTGCTCCGCCAGATAGACCTCGCCGAGCAGCGAGGAGTTCGACCACGGCACCTGCTTGCCCTTGGTCGCGGCGACGACCTCGGCGCGGACCCGGGTCAGCATCTGCTGCACCTCGAGGCCGGGCGTGCCGACATGGCGCGACAGCGCCGCCGAGAACGGGCTGTTGGCGCCTTCGCCGTCGAGCGCGACCTGGCCCGGCGCGGTCGCAAACGCGATCAGCATGCCGGCGCCGAGCGTCGAGCCCGATCCGAGCGAGGCGGGCGCGGCAAGGCCGGAGCCCGCTTCGATGCCGCGGCCTGGACCTTCGGAGGCCAGCTGCGGTGCCATCGGATTGTTGCGGCAGGCATCGAGGATCAGGATGTTGGTGCGGATCTGGTCGTCGAGCCCGGCCATGATCGTGTCCATGTCGACCATCGCGTCGGTCATGCGCGCGCCCGCCCTGAACTCGATGTCGACCGGCACGAGATAGTTGCGGCCGTCGACCTGCACGCCGTGACCGGCATAGTAGACCACGGCGATCTGCGACCGCGCCGCCTCGCGCAGGAAATCGTTGATCGTCTTCCGCATCGTGTCGCGATCGAGATCGTGTCCCTCGGAGACGGTGAAGCCGATGTCGCGCAGGCTCCTGGCGATGGCGCGCGCATCGTTGGCCGGATTGGGCAGCGCCTTGACATGCGCATAGGCGCCGTTGCCGATCACCAGCGCGAGGCGTCGGCCGGTTGCTGCCGCCGGGGCCGCCGCGGCGGGCGGCGCCGGTGCCGGTGTCTTGACGGAAGCGGCCGGTGGCGCGGCCGGGCTGCTCTCGGCGGCCGGCGCTGCCGCGGTCTTGCGCGGTGCCGCGTCGGTCTCCTTGAGCAGCGCGAGCCGAACTTTCGCGGTGGCCTGGTTGGCCTTGCTGCCGGCATCGGATGCCACGCCTTCGAGCACCGAGGCGTAATCTTCCTTGGCATGCGCAGCATCACCCTTCGCTTCATAGCTGAGGCCGCGCTGGGTATAGGCCGAGATCAGCACGCTGCCGGGCGGCGTCATGATGTTGACGGGCGCCTTGGCTTTGGCGAGCCGGATCGCTTCCGTCGTGTCCGCAATCGCGCGCTCGATCTCGCCCTTGGCGCGCCAGATCACGGCGCGGCTGATCAGCGGCTGCGGCAGCGACGGGTCGATCCTGACCGCCTCGTTGATGTCGGCGAGCGCGCCGTCGAGATCGCCGAGCGCCCGCTTCGAGGCGCCGCGGTTCTGATAGGAGAAGGCCGACTTCGGACCGGCCTTGATCGCGGCGTCATAGTCGGCGATCGCCTTGGCATAGTCGCCCTTGCTGCGATAGGCGTTGCCGCGGTTGTGAAAGATGATGCCGCTCGGCCGCCCCAGGCGCAGCGCATCGTTGAAGTCGGCGATCGCGATGTTGTACTCGCCTTTGTCGAAATAGGCCGAGCCGCGCAAATTGTAGACGGCGGTGCTGGGCTTGAGGCGCAGCGCCTCGGTGGCGTCGGATATCACCTGGGCGTAGTTGCCCTTCTTGTTCCAACCGACCGCGCGCCAGAAATAGATGGTCGCGAGCTTCTCGCCGGAAAACACCTTCAGCGCGATGATCTTGGTGCAGGCGTCGATCATCTGGTCGGCCGGCGTGGTCTCGGTCGTGCAGAGCGGGCCGAGCTGGGAGCGCGCCTGGGCGAAACAGGGCGCCGACCAGAGCAAAGCGGCAAGGAGGGTGGGGATCAGGAGCAGGCGGCGCATCGGTCATCCGGGGTAAGGCCGTCATGGCGATCGACGACGGCAGGGCGGTCCAAGAGACCGGTCCAGGGGGCGGTCCATGACTGTTTGGTGATCGGGCAGTAGAGGGGGTTCAACTGGTGGGAAAATGGTGATAAGACGCTGCCAGTCATCATTTCTGCCCACTCTCGTCCCACTCGCCGCTGCCCACCCAAGGCGCCATGAAGAACGACGAAATCCTCAGCCAGATCACGGATTTCTGCCGCCGCTCCGACATGGCGGAGACGACGTTCGGCCGCCGTGCCGTCAATGACGGCAAGCTGGTGTACCGGCTGCGGGAGGGCAAGCGCATCACGATCGATACGCTCGACCGTATCAACGCCTTCATCGCGACTTCGACGCCGGGCGGCGTGGCGCCGCCGCGGGGCCTCGTGGTGCCGCCGGAAAAGCGCGATCCGCGGGGCAATTTCCGGTTTTTCGAGAACCGCCAGCGCTATTTGCTGTTCGTCCACACCTGCAGCGAGAAGCGGGTGATCGCCGACCGGGTTGCGCTGGAATTGGCCGCCATCCATCCGCGGCCGCCGGCGCTGCGGGTGTTCGATGCCGGAATGGGCGACGGCACGGTGCTGGCCCGGGTCCTGCGCGCCATGCATGGCCGCTTCCCACATATGCCGTTCTATGTCGCCGGCAAGGAACTGAGCCTGGAGGACGTCCGCCTCACCCTCGACAAGGTCCCCGACCGCCTGTTCGAGCATCCGGCCAGCGTCTTCGTGTTCACCAACATGTATTACGCCGAGGCGCCGTGGCTGACGCCCAAGAACTCCGCGGCGGCCGCCAGCATGATCTGGCACGAGGTAGCTCTGCGGGGAGCGTCGTCGGGTGAGTTCGAGGCCCAGATCGCCGAACTCGGTCCGTTTCTGGAGCAGAACTGGCGCGCCAATCTCAGCCCCGGCAATGCGATGCCGATCTATGAGCGGCCGGTGGCGCTGGTCCTGTACCGGGACGATCACCGGTTCCTGCTCGATTCCATCATTCCGCGGGCCGGCCGCACCGAAGCCAATTTCGATCTTGTGATCGCCTCGCAACCTTACCGTGCCAAATCCTCGGTGAACTTCCGCGCCAAGCGGATTATCGCGCCGCTGGCCCGCGCGCTGCGCGGCGGCGGGCGGCTGATAGGAATCCACTCCCACGGCGGCGATCCCGGGCTTGAAATGATTCAAGCGGTCTGGCCCGGAGAAAATCCTTTCGCCGTCAGCCGCCATGAGATACTGCGCGCGGTGAAATACGAGTTGGGCTCCGCCGGCCGCGAGCTGAACTTCAACGCCTACGCCGATAACCGTTCGATCTTCCGATATGATATGGAAGCGCTGCCCAATGAGGTGACCGGCTCGATCGGAACCTCGACGGCCTTTGCTGCGTGGAATGCGGCGGTGTATGTCGCGCAGATCGAAGATGAGCGGTTGACCGAAACGACCGAAAACGGACGAGCTCTCGAGGCCACACGCGAAGTTCTCCGCAAACACAACGGACTGTGGTTCTACGACGAATCCTACGTCATCTCGCGGCGACGAGACTGACATGCCGGGGACATATTCACCAACCAACGTCGGACTTCGACTTAACAAGGGGTTTGCTTGATGCGCGCGTCTTACCTGTTCACCAGCGAGTCGGTCTCGGAAGGCCATCCGGACAAGGTCTGTGATCGTATTTCGGATGAGATCGTCGATCTGTTCTATCGCGAGGGACCGAAAGCGGGCATCGACCCGTGGCAGATCCGCGCGGCGTGCGAGACGCTCGCGACCACCAACAAGGTGGTGATCGCCGGCGAAACGCGCGGCCCGAGCTCGGTCACCAACGACCACATCGAGAGCGTGGTTCGCTCTGCAATCAAGGACATCGGTTACGAGCAGGACGGCTTCCACTGGAAGAACTGCGACATCGAGATCCTGCTGCATCCGCAGTCGGCCGACATCGCGCAGGGCGTCGACGCGCTGCAACCGGGCGAGGTCAAGGAAGAGGGTGCCGGCGACCAGGGCATCATGTTCGGTTACGCCACCAACGAGACGCCGGACCTGATGCCGGCGCCGATCTTCTACGCCCACAAGATCCTGCGGCTGATCTCCGAAGCGCGCCACTCCGGCCGCGAGAAGGTGCTGGGTCCGGACTCCAAGAGCCAGGTCACGGTGCAGTACGAGAACGGCAAGCCGGTCGGCGTCCGCGAGATCGTGGTCTCGCACCAGCATCTGGTCGAGGACCTGTCGTCCAAGCAGATCCGCGACATCGTCGAGCCCTACGTCCGCGAGGCGCTGCCGAAGGAGTGGATCACCGACAAGACGATCTGGCACATCAATCCGACCGGCAAGTTCTTCATCGGCGGTCCCGACGGCGACTCCGGCCTGACCGGCCGCAAGATCATCGTCGACACCTATGGCGGCGCGGCTCCGCATGGCGGCGGCGCGTTCTCCGGCAAGGATCCGACCAAGGTCGACCGCTCGGCCGCCTATGCCGCGCGCTATGTCGCCAAGAACATCGTCGCGGCCGGTCTTGCCGACCGCTGCACGCTGCAGCTCGCCTATGCCATCGGCGTGGCGCGTCCGCTGTCGATCTACATCGACACCCACGGCACCGGTAAGGTGTCGGAGGATCAGCTCGAGAAGGCGGCGGCCAAGGCGATGGATCTGACGCCGCGCGGCATCCGCAGCCATCTCGATCTCAACCGCCCGATCTACGCGCGCACCTCGGCCTACGGTCATTTCGGCCGCACGCCCGACAATGAGGGCGGCTTCTCCTGGGAGAAGACCGATCTCGTCGAGCAGCTGAAGCGCGCGCTCTGATACTTGCGTCATTCCGGGTCGCTCGCGAGAGCGAGCGAACCCGGAATCCCTAATCATCACCTCGAGATTCCGGGTTCGCCTCTTCGAGGCGCCCCGGAACGACCCGTTCAACAACAGGACGCTCAAATGAACGCCCCCACGAAGCCCGGCTTCACCGACTACATCGTCAAGGACATTGCGCTCGCCGATTTCGGCCGCAAGGAGATCTCGCTAGCCGAGACCGAGATGCCCGGCCTGATGGCCACCCGCGAGGAGTTCGGCCCCAAGCAGCCGCTGAAGGGCGCGCGCATCGCGGGCTCGCTGCACATGACGATCCAGACCGCGGTCCTGATCGAGACGCTGGCCGCGCTCGGCGCCGACATCCGCTGGGTCTCCTGCAACATCTATTCGACCCAGGATCACGCCGCGGCCGCGATCGCCGCCGCCGGCATTCCGGTGTTCGCGATCAAGGGCGAGACGCTGACCGAGTACTGGGACTACACCGCGAAGCTGTTCGACTGGCACGGCGGCGGCACGCCGAACATGATCCTCGATGACGGCGGCGACGCCACCATGCTGGTGCATGCCGGCTACCGCGCCGAGCAGGGCGACACCGCCTTCCTCGACAAGCCGGGCTCCGAGGAAGAGGAGATCTTCTACGCGCTGGTCAAGCGCCTCCTGAAGGAGAAGCCGAAGGGCTGGTTCGCCGAGATCGCCAAGAACATCAAGGGCGTCTCGGAAGAGACCACCACGGGCGTGCATCGCCTCTACGAGATGGCCAACAAGGGCACGCTGCTGTTCCCGGCGATCAACGTCAACGACAGCGTCACCAAGTCGAAGTTCGACAACCTCTATGGCTGCCGCGAGTCGCTGGTCGACGGCATCCGCCGCGGCACCGACGTGATGCTGTCGGGCAAGGTCGCGATGGTTGCCGGCTTCGGCGACGTCGGCAAGGGCTCGGCCGCCTCGCTGCGCCAGGCCGGCTGCCGCGTCATGGTCTCCGAGGTCGATCCGATCTGCGCGCTGCAGGCGGCGATGGAAGGCTATGAGGTTGTGACCATGGAAGACGCGGCGCCGCGCGCCGACATCTTCGTCACCGCCACCGGCAACAAGGACATCATCACCATCGAGCACATGCGCGCGATGAAGGATCGCGCCATCGTCTGCAACATCGGTCACTTCGACAACGAGATTCAGATCGCCGCGTTGCGCAATCTGAAGTGGACCAACATCAAGCCGCAGGTCGACGAGATCGAATTCCCCGACAAGCACCGCATCATCATGCTGTCGGAAGGCCGCCTCGTGAACCTCGGCAATGCGATGGGTCACCCGTCCTTCGTGATGTCCGCCTCCTTCACCAACCAGACGCTGGCGCAGATCGAGCTGTTCGCCAACAACAAGGACAGCAAGTACGCCAAGAAGGTCTACGTGCTGCCCAAGACCCTCGACGAGAAGGTCGCCCGCCTGCACCTCGCCAAGATCGGCGTCAAGCTGACCGAGCTGCGGAAGGACCAGGCCGACTACATCGGCGTCAAGCAGGAAGGTCCGTACAAGTCGGATCACTACCGCTACTGATCCACGCCCGCAGCGATCGATCAAGTGAAGAGCCCCGGCATCGCCCGGGGCTTTTTGCTGGGGTGACGCATGCAACAGATGGGCCGTCTTCGCGGCGGAACGACGCTCTGACGTCGCCAAATACCCCGTCGTCGTCCCTGCCTGGTGCGCAATTGCGCACTAGGCAGGGACGACAGCGAGTCTGTTGCACGACTGGATCATACGTCAGCATTCTCGCGACATGAATGTCCGAGCTTTGCGCTTCGTCCCGCCCTCTCACCTCTTGGCGTCACTCCAACGCCCGCGCCGTGCCGTGCCCCAGTTGCCGTGAGATCTCGCCCGCACAATCGCGCAGCGCAGTTGCGATTGCGCTGTCCCAACCGGCGTCGAAGGTGCCCTCCGGCCCCATCGCGGTGATGACCAGCGCGACGTGGCCGGCGTGATCGAACACCGGCGCGGCGAAGGCGTTGACGCCGGGTAGGGGATCGCCGATCGCGCGCGCCAGCCCGCGGCTGCGGACCTCGGCGAGGATCTCGGCCGTTTTCGCGTCCGCCGGCGGACGCTTCGGATTGTAGCCGACACCGAGGCGATCGAGGCCGCTCTCGAGCGCAGTCCTGATCGCGTTCGGCGGCATGAAGGCGGCGAAGGCGCGGCCGGTCGCGGTCTCGAGCAGCGCCACGACCGATCCAACGCGCATCGCGATGTGCACCGGATGGCTCGGCTCCTCGAGCCGCACCACGGTCGCGCCGTGGGTGCCCCAGACCGACAGCGACACCGCGTGATTGATGCTGTCGGCGAGCGCTGCGATCCGCGGCGTTGCGATCCGCACTGCGGACTGCCGGCGCAGGCTGATCAGGCCGAGCTCGAGCGCCAGCGCCCCGATCTCGTAACGGCCAGTGGTCTCGTCCTGCTCGATCAGGCCGATGCGGGAAAAGCTGACGAGATAGGGATGCGCCTTGGCCGGCGGCATGCCGGCTTCGCGCGCGAGATCGCGCAGCATCATCGGTTCGCCGCTGCGGGCCAGCGCGCGGAGCAATTCTCCGCCGACCTCGATCGACTGTATGCCGCGGCTCTCTCTCGTCATGTGGCCCTGTTTGGGTTCGCGCGTTCGCACTTAGCAGGAAACCTTGCCGTCCGCGAGACGTCGATCTGCGCGGAAGTCGTTGTGAGTGACAGGTCCCCACCCGTCATCCTGAGGAGCCCGCGAAGCGGGCGTCTCGAAGGATGCACGGCCCAGCTGGTGGCCGATCCATCCTTCGAGACTCGCTCCGCTCGCACCTCCAGCGACAAAGGCGAAGCCTTTGCGCGGGGATGACGGTACTCACAACTTGCTTCTCTCCGCCGCCACGCCGGCGATGTGCTTGCCCGCGATGTAGCCGAAGGTCAGCGCGGGCCCGAGTGTGATGCCGGCGCCGGGATAGTTGCCGCCCATGATGCTCGCCATGTCGTTGCCGGCGGCATAGAGGCCGGCAATCGGCTGGCCGTCGGCGTCGAGCGCACGGGCATTGGCATCGGTCCTTATGCCGGCGCAAGTGCCGAGATCGCCGATCACCATCTTGATGGCGTAGAACGGCCCGTGCTGGATCGGCGCGATGCAGGGATTGGGCCCGTGCAGCGCATCGCCCTGGTAGCGGTTATAGGCACGCGAGCCCTTGCCGAAGGCGGGATCGCGTCCCTCCGCCGCGGTGGTGTTGAACTCCGCGACGGTCGCCTCGAGCGCCTTGGCGTCGATGCCGGCCTGCGCGGCGAGCTCCGCCAGCGTCGCGCCGCGCTTGAGATAGCCGGTCTTCAGGTGATGGCCGAGCGGCATGGGGCGCGGTGGCACGCAGCCGAGGCCGTATTTGCGCAGCGTCTCGTGATCGCAGATGAGATGCGCCGCGATCTCCTCGCCGGGCTTCGCCGCCTTGATCATCGCCTGCACGAAGTCGTGGTAGGAATTGCCTTCATTGGCAAAGCGCCTGCCGTCGGCCATCACCGCGATCACGCCCGGCTTGGCGCGATCGATGAAATGCGGCATCACGCCCTTCGAGCCGTCCTTGCGCGTCGTGACCGAGACCGGCACCCACGCCGCGGCGTTCGGCAGCGAGTCGTCGACGCGGCCGCCGGCGGATTCCGCAAGACGCAGGCCGTCGCCGGTGTTGCCGGTCGGGCCCGGCGAATAATGTTCTTTTCCAGTGGGGGCGTGCGTAAACATCTTTTGCCGTCGCGCGACGTCATGCGGAAAACCGCCGCAGGCGAGCACCACGCCACGCTTGGCGTTGACGCGGATCGTGCGCCCTTCACGCACGACGACCGCGCCGCGCACCACGCCGTTCTCGACGATCAATTCGCGCACCGGCGAGTTGAGCCAGAGCGGGATCTTGAGGTCGAAGGCGGATTTCGCCAACCGTCCGGCGAGCGCGTTGCCGTTGGTCAGCGTCATGCCGCGGCCGTTGCGCATCACGTCGATGGCGTGCTTCGACAGCCGTTTGGCGACATAGGCCGCCGAGGTCAGCGACCGGGTCGCGCGCATGAAATGCACGATCTCCTTGCCGGAGCCGAGCATCATGCCGAACACGGTGAGCTCGGGCAGGGGGCTGCCGAGATCCTTGAGAGCGTCGCCGAGCTCGTGGGCGTCGAACGGCCGCGTCACCATCGAGCGGCCGCCCTGCGCGCCGCCCGGCGCTTCCGCATGATAGTCCGGGAAGGTCAGCGGCATGTCGAAGCGTACCGCGGTGCTGGTGGTGAAGAAGTCGACCGCCTTCGGCCCCTCGGTCAGGAACGCATCGACGCGGGCGGCGTCAAAGCTGTTGCCGGCCTCGTGGCGCAGATAGGTTTTGGCCTGATCGGGGCTCTCCTCGATGCCCCAGGCCTTGGCCAGCGAGGTGCCGGGGATCCACAGCCAGCCGCCGGAGCGCGCGGTGGTGCCGCCGAACCGCGGCTCCTTCTCGACCACCAGGACCTTGAGGCCGTGATGGCCGGCGGTGACCGCCGCCGACAGCCCGGCGCAGCCGGAGCCGACGACCAGCGCGTCGCAATCATAAGCTTCTTCGTTGGCCACGCGATCGATCCTATTTCTTGAGCAGCGGGCACTTCGACTCGGAGACCGGACGATAGGCGTCCTCGCCCTTCACCGTCTTGACGATGTCGAGATAGTCCCACGGTTCCTTGGATTCCGAAGGCTTCTTCACCTTCGCCAGATACATGTCGCGGATCACGCGGCCGTCCTCGCGCAGCTTGCCGCCATGCACGAAGGTGTCCTCGATCGGCAGCTCGCGCATCTTGGCCATCACCGCCTTCGGATCGTCGGTGCCGGCGGCCTGGATCGCCTTGAGATAATGCAGCACCGAGCCGTAGACGCCGGTCTGGATCATGGTCGGCATCACATTGGCGCGGGCGTAGAACTTCTTCGACCAGGCGCGCGTCTTCTCGTCCATGTTCCAGTACGACGCCGTCGTCATGTAGGTGCCTTGCGCGGCGTTGAGGCCGATCGCATGCACGTCGGTGTCGAACATCAAGAGCCCGACCAGCTTCTGGCCGCCCTGCACGAGGCCGAACTCGCCGGACTGCTTGATCGAATTGTCGGTGTCCTGGCCGGCATTGGCGAACGCCACCACGTCGGCCTTCGAGCTCTGCGCCTGCAGCGCAAAGGAGGAGAAGTCGGCGGTGTTGGTCGGATGCTTGACGCTGCCGAGCACCTTGCCGCCCATCTCGTTGATGAAGCGCGTCGCGTCCTTCTCGAGCTGCTGGCCGAAGGCGTAATCCGCGGTGACGAAGAACCAGGACTTACCGCCTTCCTTGATCACGGCCGAGGCCGTCACCTTGGACAGCGCGTAGGTGTCGTAGGCGAAATGCACCGTGTTGGGGCTGCACAGTTCGTCGGTCAGCGAGCTCGCGCCGGGACCGGACAAGAGCGCGATCTTGTTGCGCTCGCGCACCATGTTGTGCACGGCGATCGCGATGCCGGAATTCGGGATGTCGACGACCGCGTCGACCTTGCCGTTGTCGAACCAGCCGCGCACGACCTGCACGCCGACATCGGTCTTCATCTGGTGGTCGGCGGAGATGATCTCGATCGGCTTACCGAGCACGGTGGGGCCGAATTCCTCGACCGCCATCTTGGCCGCCTCGACCGAGCCCGGGCCCGAATTGTCGCGTCCCCAGCTCGACAGGTCGGTCAGCACACCGATGCGCACGACGTCGTCGGAAACCTGGGCGTGAGCGGCCGTGGTCATCGCCGCGACAATGGCTGCCGCCAAAAACTGTCTCATCATTCCTCCCTTTGGATGTCCGCGTTCTTCGGCGGGTCACCTCAGGATTAGGAATTATCTAATCAATTTGTCAATGACGAATTTTGTATGTGAATGGTGTCACAAAGCTGGCGCCTGTGCGGCGCGACGCTTCACATTTGGTGAGCGAACGCTTACATAGCGCATCCGGGGACGGCACCGCGGCAACGATTCCGGCTCATTTGCCAGACCGCGCCGCAGTGCCAAGTCACTATGAAACAGGGGAATTTTCGCGGACGGCGACGCGTTTCGCCGCCCGGACTGGGCCGCCCGTCAGGGGAACGGCTCCTGCTGGGCGGGGCATGAAGAGCGTCGGCGGGCAGCGATCATAGACGGATCATGTTGAGACAGCTCTTCGCGCCGCAGCTCGTCACTCTTTACGTGCTGGTGGCCTCTACGCTCTACGTCCACTTCCGCGGCAAGCAGCGGTTGCGCTTCGCCCGCCAGCTCGGCGATCACTCGACCTACCTCGCGCCCTACAATGTGCTGATGTATGCTGGCTCCGCCGTGCCCAACACGCCGGTGATTCCGGTCGAGCAGTTTCCCGAGCTCAAGAAGCTCTCCGACAATTGGGAGACGATCCGCGACGAGGCCACGCGCCTGTTCGACGAAGGCTTCATCCGCGCCGCGGCCAAGAACAACGACTGGGGCTTCTATTCCTTCTTCAAGAGCGGCTGGAAGCGCTTCTATCTGAAATGGTACGACGACTTCCTGCCGTCGGCGCGGACGCTGTGCCCGAAGACGGTGGAGCTGCTCAACTCGATCCCGAACGTGCATGGCGCGATGTTCGCGATGCTGCCGCCGGGCGGCAAGCTCGGGGCGCACCGCGATCCCTTCGCCGGCTCGCTGCGCTATCACCTCGGACTCGTGACGCCGAACTCGAACCAGTGCCGCATCCTCGTCGACGGCGTCGAATGCGTCTGGCGCGACGGCGAGGCCTTCATGTTCGACGAAACGTTCATCCACAGCGCCGAGAACAAGACCGACGTCAACCGCATCATCCTGTTCTGCGACGTCGAGCGCCCGATGAAGTTCGGCTTCATGACGGCGATGAACCGCTGGGTCAGCCACAACATCGTCAAGGCGTCGGCGACCCAGAACGTCGACGGCGAGCATGTCGGCGCGCTGAACAAGGTGTTCGGCAAGCTCTACGAGATCCATCTCGCCAGCCGCAAGGTCAAGGAGTGGAATCGGAACGTGTATTACACGCTCAAATATTCCGCGATCGCGCTGATCCTCGGCCTGATCGTGATGTCGGCGCTGCACTGATTGCAGAGGCGTTGCCGCGTTGAAAACAGAAGCCCCGGAGCATGCTCCGGGGCTTTCTGTCTGGGACGAGAGCTGTGAGGCGGAACAGCGTCAGTCGCGCTCGAAAACCTTGGCGCCGGGGTAGATTCGCCTGGCGTAGGCGACGACCCACTCGCGGTCCTGGGTCTCCAGGAACGGAGTTCGGATCTTGCACGACCCGACGATAAGGTGCCACAGGCCGTTCAGCTTCTGAATGTTGACGATCATCTGAGTGTTCCTCGAAACCCGCGTTCCAGTCGACACCTGCTACCCGTGACAGTTTTGCGATTGACGGCTCGGAGCAGTGATCCTGATCACGCTGGAGTAGCCGCGAGTGTAAAAATCTCTCGCCATCGCTCAACTGTACGGGCGTAAGCACGGGCCATCACAAGGAATCAGGCGGGCTATACCAAGGTATGTTGGTGTCGGTCCGCAGCTGCAGCCGCAGCGTCGGGGCCGTTCAACTTTGCGCGGCGGCGCGCCTTCGCACTCCGATCCGTTACATGGGCGTGATAACGTCCGATCTGGCGTTTCGCATTGAGGGGACCTTGCCATGTCGGAGTCATCAGGAGCTTTTGCGACCACTGCGCTGAGCGGCTACGAGCTGCTGGCCGATCCGCAGCTGAACAAGGGCACGGCGTTCTCCGAGGCCGAGCGCGAGGCGTTCGACCTGCACGGCTTGCTGCCGCCCAATATCTTGACGCTGGACGAGCAAGTCTCGCGCCGCCTCGAGGCGCTCCGCGGCTTTGAGACCGACATCGAGCGCTATGCCTTTCTGCGCGAGCTGCAGGACACCAACGAGACGCTGTTCTACGCGCTCCTGGTCAGCAACCTGGAAGAGCTGTTGCCGATCGTCTACACGCCGACCGTCGGCGAGGGCTGCCAAAAATTCAGTCGGCTGTTCCGCAAGCCTCGCGGGCTGTTCCTCAGCATCCCACATCAGCACCGGATCGACCGCATTTTCGCCCATCCGCGCTTCGATCACGTCGAGGCGATCGTGGTGACCGACGGCGAGCGCATCCTCGGCCTCGGCGACCAGGGCGCCGGCGGCATGGGCATCCCGATCGGCAAGCTCGCGCTCTATACCGGCTGCGGCGGCCTGCATCCGGCAACGACGCTGCCGATCATGCTCGACGTAGGCACCGACAATCCCGATTGCCTCGCCGATCCGCTCTATGTCGGCTGGCGCAACGAGCGCGTCCGCGGCCAGGCCTATGACGACTTCATCGAGGCGTTCGTCGCGGCGGTGGTGAAGCGCTGGCCGCGCGTCCTGCTGCAATGGGAGGACTTCGCCAAGAACAACGCGACGCGCATGCTCGAGCGCTATCGCGACCGGCTCTTGACCTTCAACGACGACATTCAGGGCACCGCGGCGGTGGCGACCGGCGCCTTGCTCTCCGCGATCAACGTCACCGGCGTGCCGCTCACCGAGCAGCGCGTCGCCGTGCTCGGCGCGGGCTCGGCCGGCTGCGGCATCGCCAGCCTGATCCGCGCCGCGATGGTCGATGCCGGCCTGTCCGAGAGCGAGGCGGCGAAGCGCTTCTTCATGGTCGACCGCGACGGGCTGCTGCTCGAGGGTATGAGCGGGCTCGCCCCGTTCCAGCTTCCGTTCGTGCAGAACGGGCAGGCGATCGCGGGCTGGCAGCTCAGCCATCCCGACAAGATCGCGCTGCTCGACGTCGTGCGCAACGCGAGGCCGACGGTGCTGATCGGCGTCTCCGGCCAGGCCGGCGCTTTCTCCGAACCGATCGTCCGCGCGATGGCCGAGTGCAACAAGCGGCCGGTGATCTTCCCGCTGTCCAATCCGACCTCGCGCGAGGAGGCGACGCCGGTCGATATCGAGGCGTGGACCGAGGGGCGGGCGCTGATCGGCGTCGGCAGCCCGTTCCCGCCGATCATGCGCGACGGCGCGCGCTTCAAGGTCGACCAGACCAACAACTCCTACATCTTCCCGGGGGTCGGCGTCGGCGCGCTCGCGGTCGGTGCCAGCCGGGTCAGCGACGGCATGTTCATGGCCGCCGCCAAGGCGCTGGCCAGCGTCTCGCCGGCGCGCGACAACCCGAAGCACAATCTGCTGCCGCCGGTCAGCGCGTTGCGTGACGTCTCGCAGACCGTGGCGCTTGCGGTCGCGCTGCAGGCGCACAAGGAGGGATTGGCGAGAGACGTTCCGATCGACCAGGTCGAGGCGCGGATTCACGCCAAGGTCTGGACGCCGCGCTACGTGCCGTACCGCCGCAGCGATCGTGCTTAGAGCTCGGCGCGGCGCGATCTTCCGCGCCGCGCGCGGGCCGCATCGATTTAGCGACCATCATGATCGGGGTGGGCCGGGCTCGACCCCGCTCGCGTCTACTCGACGGGCTTGACCGAAGTAAGAATTTTCTTCAAGCTTGGCATGCCAAATGCCAGTGGCGGTCCTTCGGGGATTTGGACGTCGCGGTGTCCGCAGCCCGCGATCGCACAACATCGACGCAACGAGGAAACGGGGAGGGAAGTCGAATGGCCAATCTTGGCATGTCGCGCAGGGAGTTGCTGATCGGGTCCATGCTCACGGCGGTCGCCGCGGCGGCGCCGCGACCGCTCCGGGCCCTCGACAATACGGGCGCGCTGGCGCGATCGAAGACTGGCATGGTGACGAGCCCGCACGAACTTGCCACGCAGGCAGGGCTCGAGGTGCTGCGCAAGGGCGGCAATGCGATCGAGGCGGTCATCGCCATCGGTGCCACGCTGTGCGTGACCTATCCGCATTTCAGCGGCCTCGGCGGCGACAGCTTCATGGTGATCAGCGACCGCAAGGGAAATGTGCGGACGCTGTCCGGTGCAGGTCAGGCTGCGCTCAACCTGCCGAACTACAGCGGTTCGGTCCCGATCCGGGGGCCTGGGTCGGCGCTGACCGCGGCCACGACCGTCGACGTCTGGGACCAGGCGTTCGATTTCAGCCGCAAGTCCTGGGCCGGAAAGCAGAGCTGGGCGTCGCTGTTCGAGCGCCCGATCGAATACGCCGGCAAGGGCTTCCCGGTCACGCCGTCGCAGCGCTTCTGGCAGGACATGGAAGCGAAGAACCTGAAGGACTGGCCCGACATCCAGCGCATCTTCATGCCCGCCGGCCGGATGCCTGAAATCGGCGAGCCGCTGGTCCAGCCTGAACTCGCGAAATCGCTGGAGATGCTGGCGGCAAATGGCGGGCGTGATTTCTACGAAGGAAAGCTCGCCGCGCGCATTGCGGCCGGACTGAAGCAGATCGGCTCGCCGCTGACCGCCGACGATCTGGCACGCTGCCGCGCGCGCGACGAGACGCCGTTGCGCGTCGGCTATCGCGGCGGCGAGCTGCTCGGGCTGCGCCCGCCGACGCAGGGTCTCACGACACTCGAGATCATGGGTATCCTCGACCGCTTCGAGCTCGCGAAATATCCGGAAGGGAGCGCGGACTACTATCACCTGCTGGTCGAAGCGGTGAAGCAGGCCTTCATCGACCGCAGCCGCTACATCGGCGATCCGGAATTCGTCGACGTTCCGGTCAATCAGCTGCTCTCGGCGAGCTACCTCGACGCGCGCGCGAAGGCGATCAACCTCGAGAAGGCGATGCCGTGGCCGCACGTGTTCAAGAAGGGCGACACGGTTTATCTCGCCGCGACCGACCGGGACGGCAATTGCGTCAGCATGCTGCAAACCGTCTACTACGATTGGGAAAGCGGCATGGTGGCCGGCGACACCGGCATCATCTGGCACAACCGCGGTGCGTCGTTCAACCTCGACCCGGCGAGCCCCAACTGCCTCAAGCCGGGCAAGCGGCCGTTCCACACGCTCAATCCGGGAATCTACCTCAAGAGCGGACGGCCGCATCTGCTGTACGGCACGCAGGGAGCCGACGGGCAGCCGCAGACGCTCGCGGCGGTGCTGACCAGGCTGATCGACTACAACATGGATCCGCTTACCGCGCTGTCGCGACCGCGCTTCCTGCTCGGCAAGACGTTCTCCGATGCGCGCGACAGCCTGAAGCTGGAGAAGGATGCCGGTGAAGAGGTCTTCAAGGCGCTCGCCGGGCGAGGCCACGAAATCAGTCCGATACCGGCCCAGAGCCCGCTCGCGGGACATCCGGGTGCGATCCGGATCGACGCCGACGGAAGCATCACCGGGGCGCATGATCCGCGCAGCGACGGGCGGGCGCTCGGGCTGTCATGAGACGAAGCGCGGCAGATTGACGAAGCCGCCCGGCGGCTGCCGAATCCGGCAGCCATCTGCGAAGCATGGTCCCCCCGGTGGGCGAGCGGTGGCGGACGACGCCCTCGACGCGTTGCGATCTGTCGCTCGCCATGGCCGACTGAAGGCCGACTAAAGTTCAAGCGTCGATGGTCCGTTCCGGTGGAACTTTCCGGCGCGCCTTATCGTATGTACTCAAACAAACCACAGTCAATATCCGTCCGGGGGCCTGTGCGAGGGAGACACCCCCATGGCAAGATTTGGCCCAATGCTTGGTCTGACCCCCGGCCTCGACGCCAACCGGCTCACACCATCCGAGCATCAGCTGCAGATGCGCCGTGCGGTGATCGCCTCCACCGTCGGGACCGCGATCGAGTGGTATGACTTCTTTCTCTACAGCACCGTCACCGGCCTGGTGTTCGCAAAACTGTTCTTTCCGCATTCCGATCCCTGGGTCGGCACGCTCGAGGCCTTCGCCATCTATGCGGTCGGCTTCGTCGCGCGGCCGATCGGGGCTGCGATCTTCGGGCACTATGGCGACCGCATCGGCCGCAAGTCGACGCTGATCGCGACGCTGCTGTTGATGGGACTGGCGACCGCGGCGGTCGCATTGGTGCCGACCTATTCCAGCATCGGCATCTGGGGTGCGGTGATCCTGACCGTGTTGCGCTTCATCCAGGGCGTCGGCGTCGGCGGCGAATGGGGCGGCTCGGTGCTGATGTCGATGGAATGGGCGCGCAACGATCGCTCCCGCGGCCTGATCGCCTCATGGCCGCAATTCGGCGTGCCCTGCGGACTGTTCCTCGCCAATCTCGCGGTGCTGGCTTTCAGCCAGATGTCGGGCGACCAGTTCCTGTCGTGGGGCTGGCGCATTCCGTTCGCGCTCAGCATCGTCCTGGTCGGTGTCGGCCTCTACATCCGGCTCGGCATTCTGGAAACGCCTGTGTTCAGCAAGCTGCTGGCCGAGCGTCAGCTCGACCGCACGCCGATGCTGACGGTGATCCGCGATCATCCGAAGGAGATCCTGCTGTCCGCCTTCGCGCGGATGTCCGAGCAGGCGCCGTTCTACATCTTCACCGCCTTCGTGTTCTCCTACGGCGTCGGAACGCTGCACGTGTCGCGTGACTTCCTGCTGACCGCGGTGCTCGCGGCCTCGGTGCTGTCGTTCGTCTCGATCCCGCTGTGCGGGCACATCTCCGATCAGATCGGCCGCAAGAACATGTACATGATCGGCGCTGCCGTGACCGGCGTGTTCGGCTTCATCTATTTCGCGATGCTTAACACCGGATCGGAAACGATCATCTTCCTTGCGATCTTCCTGTCGCTGATTCCGCACGACATGCAGTACGGCCCGCAGGCGGCCCTGATCGCAGAGAGCTTTACTGGTCGCCTGCGCTACAGCGGCGCCTCGCTAGGCTATCAGCTTGCTTCCGTGATCGCCGGCGGTCCGGCACCGCTGATCGCGACCTGGCTGTTCGGCACGTTCCATTCGGCGACCGCGATCGCGGCCTATATCGCGGCTTGCGCAATCATCACGCTGGTCGCGACCGCGATGATGACCGACTACACGGGCAGGGACATCAATGCGCCCGAGGCGCATCAGCAGCGGGTTTGAGTAGCAAGGGAGCAATCGATGATGAAGTGGCGAAAAGAATCCGCGCTCGATCTCTATAACCTCATCGCAGCGATTTTCCTGCTCGCTGCGCCGTGGCTGTTCGTGCGGGCCAATCCGACGGCGGCGATCGATCTCAGGATCAGCGGCGCGGCGATCGCGATCATGTCGCTGGCGGCGATCGTCGCGTTCTCGATCTGGGAAGAATGGATCAACCTGGTCGTCGGATGCTGGCTGATCGTCTCGCCGTGGCTGCTCGGCTTCACGCATACCCGCGCGATGCATTTTGCCATCGCCGCCGGCGCGGTGGTGGCATTCATGGCGCTGCTCGAGCTGTGGCTCGAATACGAGAAGACGCATTTCGGCCCGGCGGCGCCGCAGGCCGCCGAAAGGCAGTAGGATCCGCCGCCGGCGAGACCGAGGGGTGTGGCTCCTTGTCTTTGAGCATGACCTCCTCGGAAAACCGCTTCGCGCTTTTCCGGATCATGCTCTAGCAGCCGCGGCAAATCCCCTTGATCTTGCGGTCGACGATCGCGTCCTCCTGATCGATGATCTGCTGCGATGTCGATGTCGTCGCCGGAATATCGGCGGCGCGCGGCTGGCGATGGCCGACCGGCGCCGACCACGGCCTGCTCGCGGTTTCGTTTGACGCGTAGGCGCGGGGCTGCTGGACCGCCGCCTGTGCGAAGCAAGCGGTCGCCATTGCCGCGGACATAATCGCAGCCAAGCCAAGTCGTACGCCGGGTCGTTGAAGATCGATCATGAAAACCTCCATATCGTCGTCGCCGCGTTTTGCGCGCGGCCTTGATGACATGGAGTGCCCCGGTCGTTCCGGTATTCCCCGCTCCATCCGATGTGATCGGGCGCTCGCGGCGCGGTGATCGCGCGTGATGAAATAATTTCGGGGCGCTCGCGGTCCTTGATCACAGGAGCCGAGCTGGGTCGGCTTCACCCACCGTACGGAGAAATCCCATGACCAAATTGACCCTCGCGGCGCTTGCGCTGGTTGCCGCAGCCGCCTGTTCGGCGCAGGCGTCGGCCGCCGGCAACAACGCTGCGGTGCGGCGCGCCAATGCTTCGATGACGACAACGACGGTCAGCAGCAAGACCACCGATTGCGTGCGCGCGCCGAAGGTTGGATCGTTCGCAACCGCTCCCTTCACCGAGCCGCCCTGCATGCCCGGCACGATGCGCTGATGGCGCACAGCAAAAAGCCCCGGACCTGAGGTCCGGGGCTTTGGGCCTTGCCTCGTTCCTGAGGCGGTTATTCCGGCTTGCCGATCGTCACCGCGAGCTTGCCGACGCCGTCGACACCGCATTCGAGCTTGTCGCCCACTTGCAGCTGCGAGACGCCCGCGGGCGTGCCGGTCATGATGATGTCGCCGGCGGCGAGCTTCACCTGCTGCGAGAGCTGCCAGATGATTTCAGGCACGTTCCAGATCAGCTCGGTGAGGTCGCCCTTCTGGGCTTCCTTGCCGTTGACGGTGAGCCAGATCTTGCCCGCGGTCGGGTGGCCGATCTTCGCGGCCGGCTGGATCGCCGAGCACGGCGCGGAATAGTCGAACGACTTGCCGATCTCCCAGGGCCGCTCCTTCTTGCGCGAGGCGATCTGCAGGTCGCGGCGGGTCAGGTCGATGCCGACGGCATAGCCGTAGACATGCTCGAGCGCCTTGTCGGCGGGAATGTTCAGCCCGCCGCTCTTCATCGCCACCACTAGCTCGACCTCGTGATGCAGGTCCTTGGTCAGTGGCGGATAGGGGATGATCGCGCCATCGGGCACCAGCATGTCGGCATGCTTACCGAAGAAGAACGGCGGCGCGCGCTCGTCATTGCCCATCTCCCTGATATGCTCGAGATAGTTGCGGCCAACGCACCAGATGCGGCGGACCGGATAGGTGCCGGATTCGCCGACGACGGGAAGCGAGGGCTGCGGGGGAAGCGGAATGACGGTGGATGCGGCGTTCATGAACGGGTCCCGGAGGGTTGAAGGAGGGAGCGCGGGCGGTATTTACGCGCTTACGCCGCTCAGGGCTAGTGGCCGCGGCTGCATCCGGCGCAGAGGTGAGGCCAGCTTTCCGCCGAGCGCAGCCGCCTTTGGTCGACAAAGGCGGTGGTGTCCATGAGGAAATGGCTTTCGATCGGCCTGGCGCTGGTCGCCGCGGTCCTGATCGCCGCCGCCGTTCGCTTTTTCACGGTCGTCCCGGAGCGGATCGACCGGGCGCAGAACAGGGTCCAGCGCGTGGCGCTGGATATCACGCCCGCCGCTACGGCCCTGCAGGCGTCGCTCGACGTGGCGGACATGCATGCGGACAGCCTGCTGTGGAAGCGCGACCTGATCGCGCGATCCGATCGCGGCCATATCGACCTGCCGCGCCTGATCGAGGGACACTACGCGCTGCAGGTGTTCTCGTCGGTCACCAAGTCGCCCAAGGGCCAGAACTATGATGCCAACGGCGCCGACACCGACACCATCACGAACCTCGCCATCATCGATCTGCAGCCGCCACGGACGTGGTTCTCGTTGCTGCAGCGCTCGCTGTGGCATGCCGAGAAACTGCGGAGCTTCGCCGAACAGTCCGCCGGACGGCTGCGCCTGATCGCAACGCCGGCCGACCTCGATCGCCTGCTCGCCGACCGCAAGAGCGGCGCGACGGTGGTTGGCGGCATGCTCTCGATCGAGGGTTTGCAGGACATCGAGGGCAATATCGCCAATCTCGACGTGCTCTACGCCGTCGGATTCAGAATGGCCGGTCTCGCTCACTTCTTCGACAATGATGTCGCGGGCTCGATGCACGGCGTCGCAAAGGGCGGACTGACGCCGCTCGGCCGGCAGGTGGTGCAGCGGATGGAGGCGATGGGCATGATCGTCGACCTCGCGCATGCGAGCCACGCGGCGGTCGCCGAGGTGCTGGCGATGGCGACGCGCCCGGTGGTCTCGAGCCATGGCGGCGTTCAGGCGACCTGCAAGGTCAACCGCAACCTCACCGACGACGAAGTCCGCGGTGTCGCGCGGACCGGCGGCGTGGTCGGCATCGGTTTCTGGCAAGGCGCGGTCTGCTCGCTCGATCCGAACAACGTGGCGCGGGCGATCGCGTATGTCCGCGACCTGGTCGGGATCGACCATGTCGGCCTCGGCTCGGATTTCGACGGCTCGACCACCACGGGCTTCGATGCCAGCGAGATCGTCGCCGTGACCCAGGCGCTGATGTCGCGCGGGTTCTCGGAGGACGACATCCGCAAGGTGATGGGTGGCAATGTCCTGCGCGTGCTGCGCGCAGGCATTGCCCGGAGGGGATGACAGGCTCTAGCCGGTGGCGCTGATCGGCGCCAGCGCCAGCGGCGACGGGTCGTGGTGGTGCTGCAGGCGGAAGAACGAGGCGTAGCGGCCGCCGCGGCGCAGCAGCTCCTCGTGCCGTCCGCGCTCGACGATCTCGCCGCCCTCGACCACCAGGATCGCATCGGCATGCATGATGGTGTGCAGGCGGTGCGCAATCACGATTGTGGTGCGGCCCTGGCAGAGATGCTCGATCGCTTCTTGCACCTGCTTCTCGGACTCCGAGTCGAGCGCGGCGGTGGCCTCGTCGAGCAGGATGATCGGCGCGTTCTTGATCAGCGCGCGGGCGACCGCGATGCGCTGGCGTTGCCCGCCGGACAGCTGGGTGCCGTGCTCGCCGACCGGCGTGTCGTAGCCGAGCGGGAAGCTCATGATGAAGTCGTGCGCGCAGGCGGCCTTGGCGGCGTCGACGATCTCTTGCTCGGTGGCGCCCTGCTTGCCGAAGGCGATGTTGGCGCGGATGGTATCGCGGAACAGATAGACGTCCTGTCCGACATAAGCGGTCTGCTGCCGCAGCGACTTGCGCGATACTGACGAGATCGGCTGTCCGTCGATCAGGATGTCGCCCTCGCGCGTCTCGTAGAAACGAAGCAGCAAGGCCAGCACGGTGGATTTGCCGCCGCCGGAGGGGCCGACCAGCGCGGTCACCTTGCCAGGCTCGGCCACGAAGCTCATGCGGTTCAGCACCGGCTCGCCCGGCCGATAGGCGAAGCTGACGTCGCGCAGTTCGATCTGCGCCTCGGAGAGTTTCAGCGCAGGCTTGCCGTCATCGGACTGTTCGCTCGCCGGGCTATCGACCACCTCGAGCAGCATCCGCGCGCCGACCAGCTGGCTGTTGAGGTCGATGTTGAGCCGCGCCAGCCGCTTGGCCGGCTCGGTCGCCATCAGGAAGGCGGTCAGGAACGTGAAGAACTGGCCCGGCGTGGAACCGAGCGCCACCACGCTGTAGCCTCCATACATCAGGCAGCCGGCGACCGCGAAGCCGCCGAGCATTTCCATCAGCGGATTGGAACGGTTGGCGACGCGCGCCATCTTGTTGGCATTGCTCTCGACGGTTGCGATGTGCTCGTCGATCCGCTGCTGCATGGTGCCTTCCAGCGTGAACGCCTTCACGGTGCGGATGCCCTGCAGCGATTCCTGCATCGTCTCCATGATGTCGGCGGTGCCGGTGAACTGGTTGTAGGCGAGCCCCTTGATCCGCTTCACCAGCCTGCGCAGCATCAGCATCGCCGGCGGCACTGCCACGAGCCCGATGAACGACATCAGCGGGTCCTGCCAGACCATGACGGCGACCAAGCTGATCAGCATCAGGAAGTCGCGGCCGATCGCATTGACCAGCATGTTGAGTACGTCGGTGATCGACTTGGCGCCGGCGGTCAGCCGCGCCAGGAATTCCGACGAGTGCCGTTGCGAGAAGAAGCCGATGCTCTCGCTCATCAGCTTGGCGAACAGTTGCCGCTGGTTGCTGGCGAGGATGGCGTTGGAGATCTTGTTCAGGATCACCATGTGGCCGTAGGTCGCCACGCCCTTGATGAACAGCAGCACCACCGTGATCCCGGCGAACATCGCGATGCCGGGGATGTTCTTGTCGACATAGGCCTGGTTGATCACCTGGCCGAGCACGTAGGTGGCGCCGGCCGTCGAGCCGGCCGCAACGGCCATCAGGGCGAACGCCGTCAGATAGCGCCGCCAATAGGTAATCCCTTGTTCCATGACGAGGCGGCGAATCAGGATCGCCGCGCCATAGGGATCGTCGGTAATTTTCTTTGGAAACTGGGCCATCCGCGTTCCATTGACGGCGGGCAGCGCCGGCCGTCAGGGTTGCGGGACCTCCTTGCCCGCTTGGCGGGGCTTTTTCAAGCACAATAACTGCTTGATAACGGTTTGTTTTTTAGGCCGATTCCGCCTGTCGCGCGGAGCCCGCGCGCTCCCGGAACAGCTTCTCCTCCCAGGCCAGCGCGTGGCTCGCGATGGTCTCGAGATCGTCGAAGCGCGGCGTCCAGTCGAGCAGCGAGCGGATCCTTGTCGTGTCGGCCACCATGGTCATGATGTCGCCGGGCCGGCGCGCGGCGTAGGCGACCGCGAAATTGCGCATCGAGACCCGGCGCACCGCCTCGATCGTCTCGAGCACGGAATAGCCGCGGCCATAACCGCAATTCATCGTCACCGATTGCCCGCCGGCGCGCAGATAGGACAGCGCCGAGCGATGCGCCTCGACGAGGTCGCTGACATGGATGAAGTCTCGGATGCAGCTGCCGTCCTGGGTCGGATAGTCGGTGCCGAACACGTCGATCTTGGCGCGCTGGCCGGTCGCGGCCTCGACCGCGATCTTGAGCAGATGGGTGGCGCCGATGGTGGCAAGGCCGACGCGGCCCTTCGGGTCGGCGCCGGCGACGTTGAAGTAGCGCAGCACGACGTAGCTCATGCCATGAGCGGATGCGACGTCGTGCAGCATGATCTCGGTCATCAGCTTCGACGAACCGTAGGGCGACAGCGGACGCGTCGGTGCGATCTCCGGCACCGGCACCTGGTCCGGATTACCGTAAACGGCCGCGGTCGAGGAGAAGATGAAGCGGCTGACGCCGCCCTTCACCGCCGCGTTGAGCAGGCTGCGCGTCGTCATAGTGTTGTTGCGGTAGTAGCCGAGCGGATCGCGCATCGAGTCCGGCACCACGACGGAGCCGGCGAAATGGATGATGCTGTCGATGCCGTGCTGGGCGATCACGCCCTCGACGAGATTCTCGTCGCCGGCATCGCCGATGAACAGCGCCACGCCTTCGGGCAGGAACGCGGAGAAGCCGGTGGAAAGGTTGTCGATCACGACGACGCTCTCGCCGGCATCGACCAGCGCATGAACCATGTGACTTCCGATATAGCCGGCGCCGCCGGTCACGAGCACGGTCATGGATAGAGCTCTCCCGATATTCTTTAACCGGTGATGCTAGCGGGAGTGCGGTGAAGAGGGGGTTTCGCCGCGGCCGAACTGGCCACTATGCTTAATGTTGCGTATAGGAACTGGCACGAAACGGAGACTTGAGTGCCGATCGAGAACACACCTGCCGGCGAGCTCGAGCTCATCGTGCCCAATCTGCACCGACGCTATTCGGGTGTTACCGCGACCAATCGCATGGTCGCGCCGAAGCTCGCCAAAATGTTTCGCGCAGCCTGGCTCGGCTCGCATCGGCCCGACGGCATCGACGCGATCGGATTCGCCGGTCTCCTGCGGCTGTGGCGGCGCGCATCGCCGCTGATCTGGCATGCGCGGCGCAACGACGAGATGATCGTCGGGCTCGCGCTGCGTGCGCTCGGTTGGCCGCTGAAACTGATCTTCACCTCGGCCGCGCAGCGCCACCACACCTGGCTGACGCGCTGGCTGATCAGCAGCATGGATGCGATCATCGCCACCAGTCCGCTGTCGGCCTCCTATCTGAAGCGCGACGCGACAGTGGTGATGCACGGCGTCGACACCGATCGTTATGCGCCGCCGGCCGATCGCGCGAGCGCCTTCGCCGAGAGCGGATTGCCGGGGCGCTATGCGATCGGCTGTTTCGGGCGGGTGCGCGCGCAGAAGGGCAGCGACGTCTTCGTCGAGGCGATGTGCAGGCTGCTGCCGCGCTATCCCGATTTCACCGCCGTCATCGTCGGCGCCGTGGTGCCGGAGCAACTCGCCTTTGCCAACGAGCTGAAGCGGAAGATCGAGGCCGCCGGCCTGCAATCGCGCATCATCATCACGGGCGAACTGCCGATCGAGGACGTCGTGCGCTGGTACCAGCGGCTGACGATCTACGCCTTCACCTCGCGCAATGAAGGTTTTGGCCTGACCCTGATCGAGGCGATGTCGGCAGGCGCGGCGCTGGTGGCGGCGCGCGCGGGCGCGGCCGAGTTCGTCGTCGAGGACGGCGTCACCGGCGTGCTGACGCCGCCTGGCGATGCCGACGCGCTGGTGGCCGCGCTGGAGCCCTTGATGCGCGATCCGGCAGCGGCCGCGGCGATGGGGGCGCGGGCGCGGCAACGAGTTGTGGATAAGTTCAGCCTCGATGCCGAGGCGAATGCGATCGCCAAGGTCTACCGCGCGCTGACCTGAGCCAGCACGCGCTGCGCAATCTCCACGACCTCTTCGGGGGCGATGTCGCGCATGCAGCGATGATCGTTCATGGTGCAGACCGTGCGCTGGCACGGCTGGCACGACAGCTTGCTCCTGGTCTGCCGCACTGTCGCGGCGAGGCCGTTGAGGGGCGCCCAGAGATAAGGATCGGTCGGGCCGAAGATGCCCATGGTCGGCGTGCCGATTGCGGCGGCGATGTGCATCAGCCCGGAGTCGTTGGTCACAGCGACGCTGGCCGCGGCCATCGCAACGATGCCGTTGCGCAGATCGGTGCCGGTGAGGTCGCGGACCCGCGCGCCGCCGGCTGCCGCGATCTCCTGCGCCAGCGCCTTCTCGCCGGGGCCGCCGACCACCCAGACGTCGAAGCCATGTTCGGCGAACAGCCGCGCGGCCTCCGGATAATAGGTCCAGCGTTTCGAGGCGCCGACCGAGCCGGGGCCGAGCGCGATGGCGGGACCGCGGCCGAGGCCGTTGGCCTGCCGCCAGCGTTCGATTTCGTCCGCGCGAACCCGCAGCTGCGGCACCGGCCATTCCGGCGGGCGGGCGGCGCCGTCGGGCAGCGCCAGGATCGCGTTCTTGTCGATGAAGCGCGGCTGCCGCTTTTCGCCCCATCGCATCGCGTTGATGAGGCCGAACCGCACCTCGCCAAAGAAGCCGACACGTTCCGGGATGCCCGCCAGCGCCGGTGCGAGAGCGGCCTTCCAGGTCCGCGGCAGCACCAGCGCGGTGGCGTAGTTCCGTCGGCGGAGCTCGGCCGCGAGCGCCTGCTGCTGGGCCAGCGCCAGCCGGCTGCGCGGCAGGTCGGACACGATCCCGGCGCGAACATCGGGCATATAATCGACCAAAGGGGCGCAAAGCCTGGATGTCAGAAGGTCGATCGGCCGGTTCGGCCAGCGCTTGCGGAGCACCCTGACCACGGTGTGGCCGCGCACGAAATCGCCGATCCAAACATAGGGCACCACGAGGATAGGTCTGGTATCCCCGGTGTCCTGTGTTTCGATATCAGGTATTGAATCAATATTCATTTCTAGATAGGCCAAAGCCGATCGGGCGCGGCCAAGTCGGTAACCGGTTCGCGATGAGAGGTAAAGCCGTCGTTGCCTGTGACGCGGGAGTGGGGCAAAGCTGACGGCTGCAAAGGAATCTGGCGGGATTTCATCATGTTTCTGGTAACCGGGGGCGCCGGTTTTATCGGATCGAACGTCGTGGCCGCGTTGAACGACGCCGGGCGCAGCGACGTCGCGGTCTGCGATCTGCTTGGGCAGGACGGCAAGTGGCGGAACCTGGCCAAGCGCCAGCTTGCCGATGTCGTTCCGCCGGCCGAGCTTGGCGACTGGCTGAAGGGGCGGCGGCTCAGCGCCGTGATCCATCTCGGCGCCATCTCCGAGACCACGGCAACCGACGGCGACCTGGTGATCGAGACCAATTTCCGTCTCTCGATGCGGCTGCTCGACTGGTGCACGGCGAATGCCACGCCGTTCATCTATGCCTCCTCGGCCGCGACCTATGGCGACGGCGAACAGGGGTTTGACGACGACGCGTCGGTCGAGGCGCTGAAGCGGCTGCGGCCGATGAACCTGTACGGCTGGAGCAAGAACCTGTTCGACCTTGCGGTCGCCGAGCGCGCGGCGAAGGGCGAGCCTCTGCCGCCGCAATGGGCCGGGCTGAAATTCTTCAACGTGTTCGGCCCCAATGAATATCACAAGGGCCCGATGATGAGCGTGCTGGCGCGCCGCTTCGACGACATCAAGGCGGGCCGCGTCGTGCAGCTCTTCAAGTCGCATCGCGAGGGCATCGCCGATGGCGATCAGCGCCGCGACTTCATCTATGTCGACGACGTCGTGCGGGTGATGATGTGGCTGATCGCGACGCCGCGGGTCTCCGGGCTGTTCAATGTCGGTACCGGCAAGGCGCGCAGCTTCAAGGACCTGATCGTCTCGGCCTATGGCGCGCTCGGGCTGGAATCGAACATCCAGTATGTCGACATGCCCGAGCAGATTCGCGACAGTTACCAGTACTTCACCCAGAGCGTCGTCGATCGTCTCGGACGCGCCGGATACAATGGCGGTTTCACTCGCTTGGAAGACGCAGTCGGGGCCTATGTGAAGGGCTTTCTCGATCGCGCGGATCGCTATCGCTAGAGCGGATGACGGTGACTGATGTTCGATTTTGAAGCGATCTCGCGTGCCATGTCCGGCCAGACCGTGCTCTGCGTCGGCGACCTCATGCTCGACGAGTTCGTCTATGGCGAGGTGTCGCGGATTTCGCCGGAGGCGCCGGCCCCGGTGATCGCGGTCAGGCGCAGCGAGACCAATATCGGCGGCGCCGGCAACGTCGCGCGCAACATCGCCGCGCTTGGCGGGCGCTGCATCTTCGTCGGCCTGATCGGCGAGGACGCCGCCGGCGCGGTGCTGGCCGAAGCACTGGCAAAGGAGCCCGCTATCGAGACCGTGCTGGTGCGCGACGCCGCGCGTCCGACCACGCGCAAGGTGCGCTTCGTCTCCGAGCAATTTTCGACCCACATGCTGCGCTCCGACTGGGAACTCGCCGCGCCGGCCGCGCCGGCCATCGAGCAGCAGCTGATCGATGCGATCCTGCCGCGTCTTGCGCGGGCCGACATCGTGCTGCTGTCGGACTACGCCAAGGGCGTGCTCACCGCGCGCGTGATCCGCAACGTGATCGACGCGGCGCGCCAGGCGCAAAAGCGCGTTATCGTCGACCCCAAGAGCGCCAACCTCGCGATCTATCGCGGCGCGACCGTGCTGACGCCGAACCGCAAGGAATTCGCCGAAGCGACCCGCAGCCGCGCCGATAGCCAGGACAGCATCGCGCAGGCCGCGCCCGATGCGATGTATCTCGCGGATTGCGAGGCGATGCTGGTGACGCAGGGCGAGCGCGGCATGACGCTGGTGACGCGGGGCGGCGAGTCGATCCATGTGCCGGCGCTGCCGGTCAAGGTGCGCGACGTCTCCGGCGCCGGCGATACCGTTGCCGCGGCGCTGGCGCTGGCGCTGGCGGGGGGCGCCGACTGGGAAGGCGCGCTGCGGATCGCGAGCGCGGCGGCGGCGGTTGCGGTCGGCAAGACCGGTACCGCGATCGTCAAGTCCGCCGAATTGCGCCGAAGGATTCTGCCGCACGCTTCGCTGGCGGCCGAGGAGAAGATCGTCCCGGCCGGCGGCGACATCGATGCATGCCTCGAGGAGTGGCGCAGGCAGGATCTGCGCATCGGCTTCACCAATGGCTGCTTCGACATCCTGCATCCCGGCCACGTCAAGGTGCTGACCGCCGCGCGCGGCGCCTGTGACCGCCTGGTCGTCGGGCTGAACAGCGACGCCTCGGTGAAGCGGCTGAAGGGCGAGGGACGTCCGGTGCAGGACGAGCGCGCCCGCGCCGAGGTGCTGGCGGCGCTGGAAGCCGTCGACCTCGTCGCGATCTTCGAGGAGGACACGCCGATCAATCTGATCACGCAGGTACGGCCGAGCGTTCTGGTCAAGGGTGGCGACTATACCCGCGAGCAGGTGGTCGGCCACGAGATCGTCGAAGCCGCCGGCGGCGAGGTGGTGCTGGTCGAGATCCTGCCCGGCCACAGCACGACGTCGCTGGTTGCGCGGGCCCGTGAGGGCAAGGCGTGAGCGCAAGCATGGCATCCCCGGCAGGTGCCGCGGCGTGTCCGGCCTGGCGCGATCCGGCGCGCTGGCAGACCGCGACCGATGTGGTCGCGGTCCTGATTGCGCTGTCGCTGCCGTGGTCGACCTCGCTGGTCGGCATCTTCGGCGTGGTGCTGCTGATCGCGATTGCGCCGACGGTCGATCTGAAGGCGTTCTGGGCGCTGCTGAAGCGGCCGATCTGCCTGGCGCCGGTCGCGTTGTTTTGCCTTGCGCTTGTCGGCACGCTCTGGTCGGACGCGGCCTGGGGCGCGCGATTCTACGCGGTCGGGCCGACCGCAAAGCTCCTCGTGCTTCCGGTCCTGCTCTATCATTTCCAGCGCTCGGCCCGCGGGACCTGGGTGTTCGTCGCCTTCCTGGTCTCCTGCACGCTGTTGATGCTGATGTCATGGCTGGTGCTTGCCTATCCGCACCTCGCGCTGCGGGCGCCCGCTCCGGGCGAGCAGGGAGTCTTCGTCAAGAACTACATCGACCAGAGCCAGGAATTCACCTTGTGCGCAGTCGCGCTGGCCTATCCGGTCGTGATGCTGCTGCGGGCCAAACGCATCCTGCCGGCCATGTTGCTGATCGCGATCGCGCTCAGCCTGTTTGCCAACATGGCGATGGTGGTGGTGTCGCGGACTGCATTGGTGACGGTTCCGATTATGTTCGCGGTGTTTGCGCTGCTCCATCTGCGCTGGCGCAGCATCGCCCTGATCCTTTGCGCGGCCGCTGCGTTAGCCGCGGTGGCGTGGTTCGGCTCGCCGCAATTGCGCTCGACGGCGGAGTCGTTCGAGCGCGACTACAAGCTCTACATGCAGCGCAACGAGCCGACCTCGCTCGGCTTGCGGCTCGAATTCTGGCGCAAGTCGCTCGGCTTCTTTGCCGAGGCCCCGGTCATCGGCCATGGCACCGGCGCGACGCGGGGCCTGTTCGAGCGCGTCGCGAAGGGCGGTGCGACCCAGGCTTCCGGCGAAGTGATCGGAAACCCCCACAATCAAACGTTGAACGTCGCCGTGCAGTGGGGCATTGTGGGTGTGGCGATACTGTACGCGATGTGGCTCCTGCACCTTTTGCTGTTCCGCGGCGACGGTCTCGTCAACTGGATCGGGCTTCTCGTCGTGGTACAGAATATTTCTAGTTCGTTGTTTAATTCACACATCTTCGACTTTCATGAGGGCTGGATGTATGTGCTGGGCGTCGGAGTTGCGGGCGGCATGGCGTTGAAGGGGCAATTGGGGGCCGATATGGAACCCGAACCTCCTGCTCGTCCATGATCGCTGGCAAGGGCTCTGCAGATACGCTATCAGCCTGCCAATGTCCCATCGCGAACTCCCAGTTGCCGGCAACCCGTCCGTTAGATGACGCGCCTTTCACAATTCACCCTGCGCAATTTCCTGATTTTGGTGCATGACGCGCTCGCGACGACGTTTGCGTTGCTGGGGAGCTTCTATCTGCGTTTCGAGGGCAGCCTTCTCACCGATCGACTGCCGCATCTGCTGCTCATCCTGCCCTGGTTCGTGCTGTTCAGCGTTTTCGTCAGCTATTTCTCCAATCTGACCACGGCGAAATGGCGCTTCACCTCGCTGCCGGACGCGCTGAATATCCTGCGGGTCGCAGCCGTGCTGACGCTGGCACTGGTCGTGCTAGACTACGTCTACTTCTTCACGGGAACGAATTCGCAAAGCCCGGTGTTTCTCGGCCGGGTCACGATCATCCTGTTCTTCTTCCTGGAGGTGTTCGCGCTGAGTGCGTTGCGCCTCGGCTACCGCTATTTCCGTTATTCGCGCACGCGGCTGCATGCCCGATCCGACAATGCCGCGCCGGCGCTGCTGGTTGGACGTACGGCCGATGCCGAAGTCGTGCTGCGCGGCATCGAGAATGGCGCCATCAAGCGGCTCTGGCCGGTTGGCGTGCTCTCGCCGTCGGACGCGGACCGCGGCCAGATGATCCGCAACATTCCCGTGGTCGGCGGCGTCGACGACATCGAGGCCGTGATTCGGGATTTCGAGACCCGCCAGCGGCCGATCAAGCGCGTGGTCATGACACCGTCGGCCTTCGAACCCGAAGCGCATCCGGAAAGCGTGCTGATGCGCGCCAGGCGGCTCGGCGTGATGGTCAGTCGCCTGCCGTCGCTGGAGGGCGGCGACGCGCCGCGACTGACCAACGTCGCCGTCGAGGACCTGCTGCTGCGCCCGAGCCAGAAGATCGACTACGCGCGGCTCGAGACGCTGGTGAAAGGCAAGTCCGTCATCGTCACCGGCGGCGGCGGCTCGATCGGTGCCGAAATCTGCGAACGGGTCGCGACCTTCGGCGCCGCGCGCCTGCTGGTCGTGGAGAACTCGGAGCCGGCGCTCTATGCGGTCACCGAGGCGCTGTCCGCGCGCGACTCCGGCCCCGAGATCGAGGGCCGGATCGCCGATATCCGGGATCGCGAGCGCATCACGCGGCTGATGAGCGAGTTCAAGCCCGACATCGTGTTCCATGCCGCGGCGCTCAAGCATGTGCCGATCCTGGAGCGCGACTGGAGCGAAGGGGTCAAGACCAACATCTTCGGGTCGGTGAACGTGGCCGACGCCGCCCATGCCGCGGGCGCGAGCGCAATGGTGATGATCTCGACCGACAAGGCGATCGAGCCGGTGTCGATGCTGGGCCTGACCAAGCGGTTCGCCGAAATGTATTGCCAGGCGCTGGACCATGACCTGATGACCGAGGCAAAGGGCAGGCCGCACATGCGGCTGATCTCGGTGCGGTTCGGCAATGTGCTGGCGTCCAATGGATCGGTGGTGCCGAAATTCAAGGCGCAGATCGAGGCCGGCGGACCGATCACGGTGACCCATCCGGACATGGTTCGCTACTTCATGACGATCCGCGAGGCCTGCGATCTCGTGATCACCGCAGCGACGCACGCGGTGACGCCGGCGCGGCCCGACGTCTCGGTCTATGTGCTGAACATGGGGCAACCGGTGAAGATCGTCGATCTCGCCGAGCGGATGATCCGTCTGTCGGGCCTGCAGCCCGGCGTCGACGTCGAGATCGTGTTCAGCGGCATCCGTCCGGGCGAGAGGCTGAACGAGATCCTGTTCGCAAGCCAGGAGCCGACGCTCGAGATCGGCGTCGCCGGCGTCATGGCGGCCAAGCCGAACCAGCCTCCGATGTCGACGCTGCGCAAGTGGCTCGCGGCGCTGGAGGATGCGATCGAGAGAGATGACCGTGTGACCATCCGCGCCGTCCTTCAGGACGCCGTGCCCGAGTTCGGATCGAATGCCGCCTGACCGCGCCGTTCTGCGGACGCCGAGACAGGACCGTTTCGAAAGCCATTGATGCGTAGTTCTCGAAAAGTCGTGGTCGTCAGCCAGCACTATCCGCCGGACCACAGCACGACCGCCGCGATCATGTCCGCGATCGCCGAACGGATCGCGCAGGAGTCGGAGGTGATGGTGGTCTCCGGGATGCCAGGCTCGGCGCGGGCGCCGGCGCCCGGGCGGCCCGCCGTCGTCGAGATCAGGAACTGGCTGCCGGGAAAGGCGGCGCTGATCAAGCGCGCGCTGGCCGAGGCGCTGTTCACCGGCCGGATCTTCTTTGCGCTGTTGTCGCGCCTGAAGCGGGGCGACGTTGCGCTGACGGTGACCGCTCCCTTCGCGCTGCCCTATGCGGTTGCCGCCGCGGCAAGGTTGAAGGGGGCCAAGTCGGCGCTGATCCTGCACGACCTGTTTCCCGACGTGCTCGTGATGGCCGGGCTGCTGCGGCCGTCCTCGCTGGTCGCGCGGGCGATGCGCGCGATCAACGCGCTGATGTTCCGGGCCCTGAACGCTGTCATCGTGATCGGCCGCGACGCCGAGAAGCTGCTGCTGCGCTATGGCGGAATGACACAGGACAAGATCAGGTTCATCCCGAACTGGGCCACGCTCGCGCCCGGCAACCGTCCCGTGAGCCCGGACAATCCGTTTCGCACGGCCATCGCCGCCCGCTTCGTCGTCGGGCTGTCCGGCAATCTCGGCTTCACCCACGATCCGGACATCGTCTTCCAGGCCGCGCGGCTGCTGCGTGACGAAGGCGAGATCCATTTCCTGCTCTCGGGATGGGGCATCGGCTTCGCGCGGCTCAAGGAGCTGCAGGCCACCGCGCGGCTTGCCAACGTCACGCTGGTCGACCGCGTCGCGGACAGCGAGCTCGATGCGCTGCTCTCCAGCGCGGATGTCTGGCTCATTCCCTATCGCAAGGACGTCGCCGGCGTGTCGGTGCCGAGCCGGTTCTATAATCTGCTTGCGGCCGGCCGCCCCGTCATTCTGGTCTCCGAGCCCGAGGCCGAGGCCGCGCTCACCGTCAGCGAAAGCCGGCTCGGCTGGGTCGTCACGCCGGGAAGGCCCGATCAACTCGCCGATGCCATCCGCCTGGCGTCGCGATCGCAGGACGCCGCGATGGCCGAGCGCGCGGTCGCGACAGCGCGGAACTTCAGTCCCGAGCGGGCGCTGGCGAGCTACGCTGCGCTGGTCCGGGAGCTGCTATCCAATCGCGATGTGGAGCGGACGGTATGAATGATGGTCGCCGGACGGTTCTGGTCACGGGCGCCAGCGGCTTTGTCGGCCGCCATGTGGTGCCCGTATTGGCGCGCAACGGCTGGGTGGTGCGACGCGCGGTGCGAACGGCGCCGCAGGATGCGAACGACGTGACGATCGGCTCGCTCAGCCCGGTCACCAATTGGGGCACGGCGCTCGATGGCGTGGACGCGGTTGTTCATCTTGCGGCCCGCGTTCACCAGCAATCCGACGAACAGGCGATCGAGCTCTACCGCAACGTCAATATCGAGGGCACGCTGCATCTGGCGCGTTCCGCGGCCGCCGCCGGCGTGCGCGATTTCATTTTCGTCAGCACGATCCTTGTGCATGGACGCAGCAATTACGGGCGTCCTCCGTTTCGCGAGGACGATGTCCTGACACCGCGCGGCCTCTACGGAAACTCGAAGGCGGCCGCCGAGGTTGGCTTGAAGGAAATTGTGCCGGGCAGCGGCATGAGGGTGACCGTGATCAGGCCGCCGCTGATCTACGGCGCCGGCGCGAAGGGAAACTTCGCGTTGCTCAAGCGTGCAGTGATCAATCGCATGCCGCTACCGCTCGCGTATGTGAAGAATCGCCGCGCGTTCGTGTCGGCGGAAAACCTCGCGTCGTTCATCTTGCACCGGTTGTCGCACCCGGGAGATGATTTCGACGTGTTCCTGGTGGCTGACCGCGAGCAGGTCTCGACGCGGGAATTCGTCGAGCGGCTGGCCCGGGCGGCGGACACCTCGCCGCGTCTGTTCTGGCTGCCGGCGCCGCTGTTGAAGATGGCGCTCGGCATCAGCGGCCGCAAGGAAGCCTATGACAGCCTGTTCGCCTCGCTCGAGCTTGATCTTTCCAAGATCGCGGGCACCGGATGGCAGCAGCCGATCAGCCTCGACGAGGGGCTGCGGCGCGCGCTGCGTCAAACGGACAGCTGAGGCGATCAGAGCGGTCGCGAGAACCGCCGCAGCTGCCAGGCGACGGCGAGCGCGCCGGTCAGCAGCAGCGCGATGTCCGAGGTGAGCGAATTGAGGGCAACCGAGGCGAATGCGAGCAGCGCCAGCACCGCGTTCAGCGCAAACACCTCGCCGACGACGCGCCACACCGTGAATCCGTTGTCGGTCGCGCGCTGGTAGAAGTGCGAGCGATGCGCGGCCCAGAACGGCTCGCGCCGCGCCATGCGGCGAAACAGCGTGACCGTCGCATCCGTCAAATAGTACAGCGGCAGCAGCAGCGCGGCGGCGAACTGCCGATGCAGGGCGAGCTCGAGCAGGCACCAGCCGAGCAGCAGGCCGATCGGCAGGCTGCCGACATCGCCGAGGAATATCCTTGCGACCGGTCGGTTGAACGGCGCGAAGCCGAGCAGCGCGCCGCACAGCGCTGCCGCGACCAGCGCGGGAGCTGCGGGGAGATAGCCGAAGCTGCCGAGCAGGGCGATCGCCACGGTGATCGGCACCGCCTCGGCCGCGGTCATCAGGTCGAGCCCGTCCATGAAGTTGACGAGGTTCACGAACCAGAGGCCGGCGATCAGCAGCAGGCCGCGTTCGAGCCAGACCGGGCCGGCCGGAACCAGCCTCAGACCATCAGGCGCGGAAAACACCACGGCCGCAACGGCGGCGGCCTGCAGCAGCAGCCGCGGGACGACGGGCAGCGAGCGGATGTCGTCGGCAAAGCCCACCACCGCGATGAACAGGCAGGCCGCGAAGACGATGGAGGGAATCGTCAGGTCCTGCGATCCGGCCAGGACGATGACGATCCCGCCCGCCAGCAGCGTCGCCGCCGTGACCGCGATGCCGGCACCCTGCGGCGTTGGAATACGGTGCGACGAGCGCGCATTCGGCTTCGCCAGTGCCACACGCAGCAGCAGTGGCCGCGTCGCCTGGATCAGGACAGCCGAGATCGACGCAGCCAGAACCGCCGCGATCAATGACAGGAGGATTTCGAAAGCGCTCATTCTGGTCCGGCTATTGCGATCCCGGGACTCGCGATTGCGATCCCGGGACTTCGATCGGTTCTGTGCCCTTGGCGGCCTTTTCCGGGCTCAGGATCCACACCAGGCCGCCAAACACGCCAACCACGAACGATACCGCGCCGAACAACAGCGAGATGTTGACGCCCTCATTGGCGATCAATCCGGCATAGCCGAAGGCCAAGGCCATCGTGGCCTCGCGTACGCCCCAGCCCGCGATCGAGATCGGCATCATCGTGATCAGCATCACCGGCGGCAACAACTGGAAGATCTGGCCGAAGGTGACGGGGGCCGTGATCGATTTCACTACGCACCAGGCGATCACGACGGTCACGACGTGAATGGCAATCGAGAGGGTTGCGACCCTCAATCCGTGCTTGCGGCTGAACAACACCCGGTTCGCGATGACCGCGCAGGCGTGGATGTGATGCGTCGCCCACCATTGCTTCAGCCAGGCCCACGGCAACACGCCGATCAGCAGAAAGCCAAATCCGGCCGCGAGTGCGGCGAGGTCGAGAAGCAGCAACGCCATCCAGCCGTGGGAATCGGAAATCAGCCGATAGCTCCAGGGCAGGGTGGCGGCGATGACGACGGCGAGGGCGATCAGTCCGATCGCGCGATCGACGAAAATGGAATAGGTGGCTGCGCGCCAGCCCGCACCGGCGCGCGCGACGAGCCAAAGCCTCACCGCGTCGCCACCGATCGAGGACGGCAGTGTCTGGTTGAAGAAGGTGCCGATCACGTTGAAGCGCATGGCCTGACCGGTCTCCAGCGGGGCGCCGCACTCCACGCTGATCTCCCGCCAGCGCAACACCCCGAGGAATATCTGCAGGAACGTGACCGCGATCGCGAGGCCGAGCCAGCCCAGGCTCTCGACCTGGATACGGGAGGCAAGGTCGTACAGATTGACCTTGCGCAGCGAGAAATAGAGCAGCGCGGCCGAGATCAGGATCTTGACGGTCGAAAGCAGGATTCGGCGCATTTCCGTTCGCGCTGCCAGGTTTCAGAATGTGTCAAAAACAGCGCAAAACGCTTTCGCGCGCCCAAATTCGCCGCCTTGGTATGGTTTCCGCGCCGATCTGGCAATACCCGTACTGGTCCCTATTGCGGCAGGCGCGAAGGGGTGGCTAAAGAGGCCGGAACGGGGGGACGGCCGGCCACTCACCGGGGGTTTACGTTACCGGTAAAATCCGACCAGACGCGCGGGGGGCGCGTGCTACTGCTTGGATAGTGCTTCCGAGGCAACAGGGCCGCCGGCCGCGACGGCCCGGGCCGATTTGGTGTGTCGTCCGCAGGCGGACACGACAGGACTTGCACGACAGGATTTGAGGCATCGATGGATCGACGAATTATTCCCCTGATCATGTGCGGCGGCGCAGGCACGCGATTGTGGCCGGCGTCACGCGAGGTGCATCCGAAACAGTTCCTGTCGCTGTTCGGGGCCCGCTCGACCTTCCAGGAGACGCTGCTGCGGGTTTCCGACGCCGGCCTGTTCGAGCGTCCGATCGTGATCACCAACGAGGCCTATCGCTTCATGGTGCTGGAGCAACTGGCCGAGATCGGCCGTGAGGCCGACGTGCTGCTGGAGCCGATGCGCCGCGACTCGGGGCCGGCGATCGCGGCCGGTGCGGCGTTCGCGCAGAGCCGCGACAGCGAAGCGATCGTGCTGGCGCTGGCCGCCGACCATCTGGTGCGGGACACGGCGGCCTTCGTCGCCGCGTGCCGCGGCGGATTGGTGGCTGCGGACGCCGGCCGCATCGTGACGTTCGGCGTCAAGCCGGAGCGGCCGGCCACCGAATACGGCTACATCAATCCGGGTGAGGTGGTCGCCGGCGAGGTGCGCGCGGTGGCGAAATTCGTCGAGAAGCCGGATGCCGCGACGGCGGCGGGCTATATCGATGCAGGCTATCTCTGGAACAGCGGCAACTTCATGTTCCGCGCCGGCGTGCTGCTCGACGAGTACCGCAATGTCGATGCGGACAGCGTCGCCTCGGTGGAGCAGTCGGTTGCGTCGGCGGCGCGCGATCTCGGCTTCGTCAAGCTCGATGCGCAGGCCTTTGGCGCGGCGAAGGCGATCTCGATCGACTACGCGGTCATGGAGAAGACATCGCGTGCCGCGGTGGTGCCGGTGGCGTGCGGCTGGTCAGACATCGGCTCGTGGCGTCAGGTCTGGGAGCTGTCGGACAAGGACAGCCTCGGCAACGCTGCGCGCGGCACTGTGGTGTTCGAGGACTCCCGCAATTGCAACGTCTCGACCGACCGGGCGCTGGTTGCGCTCGAAGGCGTCGACGATCTCGTCGTGGTCGCGACCCAGGACGCCGTGCTGGTGTCACGCCAGAAGGACGCCAACGGGCTGAAGCGGCTGGTCGCGAAATTGAAAGTGGCGGCGCCGGAGGTGACCGAGAACCACATCAAGGTGCATCGCCCCTGGGGCTCCTATCAGTCGGTCGACAATGGCGATCGCCACCAGGTCAAGCGCATCGTCGTCAAGCCGGGCGGACGGCTGTCCCTGCAGAAGCACCATCACCGCTCCGAGCACTGGATCGTGGTGCGCGGCACCGCGCAGGTCACCGTCAACGAGCTGATCAAGACGGTGCACGAGAACGAATCGATCTACATCCCGATCGGCGCGGTGCACCGGCTGGAGAACCCGGGCAAGATCCAGCTCGAGCTGATCGAGGTGCAGACCGGCAGCTATCTCGGCGAGGACGACATCATCCGCATCGAGGATGACTATCGGCGCACCTGAGGCGAACGGCCGCGCGCTCAAGACCGAGTCGCGGGCGATGTAACTCTTTGAATCAAAACGTGTCCGGATTTCGCCGTTGGCATTCGCCACATTTGTGACGCCGTGCTATAGCGGCTGCCAACGAAGCGGGTCGTGATTTGCGCCAAAGGCGCGGATCGGGCAGAGGGGCCTTGGTGCTGATTCCCTCGGAGCCGGGATGGCTCCCTGAGAAGCCGGGACAACCGCCAGAACGTTACTTGGGGTCTACGATATGAATGCAAAAGTGTCCGCGGCCGGCGCGAAAGCCGATATCGGCCGCGCATTGCGCGTCGGCGTGATCGGCGCCGGCGTGATGGGCAGCAACCATGCCCGCGTGCTGGCCGGACTGCCCGGGGTGCTGCTGATCGGCATCGTCGATCCGCTGCCGGAACATCGCACCCGCGCCATCGACCTGGTCGGCTGCCGCGCCTTCGAAAGCCTCGATCAGCTGTTCGCCGAGGGCATCGATGCGGTGACGATCGCAGCTCCCACCCATCTGCATCACGAGATCGCGCTCGCCTGCATCGCGCGCAACATTCACATCCTGGTCGAGAAGCCGGTCGCATCCACGGTCGAAGAGGGCCGCGAGATCGTCACGGCCGCCGAGCGGGCCGGCGTCACGCTGATGGTCGGCCATGTCGAGCGTTTCAATCCGGCGGTCGCCGCGATCAAGAAGGCGATCTCGGGCGAGGACATCCTGTCGATCGGCATCACCCGGGTCGGCCCGTTCCCGCCGCGAATGTCCAATGTCGGCGTCGTGATCGATCTGGCCGTGCACGACATCGACCTGATCCGCTGGTTCACCGAGTCCGACATCGTCGAGGTGCAGCCGCAGCTCTCCAGCGCCGTCGCCGAGCGCGAGGACATCGCGCTGCTGCAGTTCCGCACCGCTTCCGGCGTGCTCGCCCACATCAACACCAACTGGCTGACGCCGTTCAAGGCGCGCAACGTGACGGTCGCAACCCGCGGCAAGTATGTGATGGGCGATCTGCTCACGCGTCAGGTCACCGAATGCTTCGGCTTCAAGCCGGACGGCAGCTATTCGATGCGTCATCTGCCGGTCGGTCACGACGAGCCGCTGCGCGCCGAGCTGATCGCCTTCCTCGATGCCGTACGTAGCGGCAAGCTGCCGGCTGTGTCCGGCGACGAGGGCGTGGCGAGCCTCGAGATCGCGATCCGCTGCCTGGAATCGCCCGCCAGACCCGCCGCCTCGACGATGCGCAAGGGACCGCGCCGCATCGCCGGCTGATTGTCATTCATTCAATACGTGCAAAGAGCTTCCATGAACCAGCATATGCAGCTTGAGCCCATTCCCTTCATCGATATCGCCGCGCAGCGCCGGCGGCTCGGCAAGTCGATCGATGACGCGGTCGCGCGCGTGCTCGACCATTGCCAGTTCATCAACGGTCCCGAAGTGACCGCGCTGGAGAAGGCGCTGGCGGACTATAGCGGCGCAAAGCATGTGGTCAGCTGTGCGAGCGGCACCGATGCACTGCTGATGGTCCTGATGGCGAAGAACGTCGGGCCGGGCGATGCGGTGTTGTGCCCGACCTTCACCTTCTGTGCGACCGGCGAGGTCGTGACGCTGACCGGAGCGACGCCGGTTTTCGTCGATGTCGATGAGGAGACTTTCAACATCGACGTCAACTCGCTGAAGCGCGGCATCGCAACGGCGCGCGCGCGCGGGCTGAAGCCGGTCGCCGTGATCCCGGTCGACCTGTTCGGCCAGAGCGCCGATCACGATGCGATCGGCGCGGTCGCCGAGGCCGAGGCCCTGTTCGTGCTCGATGACGCCGCGCAGGGCTTTGGCGCAACCTACAAGAACCGCAAGCTCGGCACCTTCGGGCTCGCGACCGGGACCAGCTTCTTCCCGGCCAAGCCGCTCGGCTGCTTCGGCGACGGCGGCGCGATCTTCACCGACGACGAGGAGCTCGCGCGCACGCTGCGCAGCATCCGCGTGCACGGCCAGGGCTCGGACAAGTACGACAACGTGCGGCTCGGCCTCACCGCGCGGCTCGACACCATGCAGGCGGCGATTCTGCTCGAGAAGCTGAAGATTTTCGACGACGAAATCGCGGCGCGCAACAGGGTGGCGGAGCGTTATTCGCGCGCGCTCGGCAACCTCGTCGCGGTGCCGCGCCTTGCGCCAGGCTGTACCTCGGTGTGGGCGCAATACACCATCCGCCTGTCCGATGGCATCGATCGTGACACCTTCGCGGTTGCCCTGAAGGCGCACGGCGTCCCGACCATGATCTACTATCCCAAATCGGTGCACCAGCAGACGGCCTACAGCCACTATCCGGTTGCCGACGGCGGCCTGCCGGTAAGCGAGCGCCTGTCGAAGGACGTCATCGCCCTGCCGATGCACCCCTATCTCGACGAGGCGACGCAGGACCGCGTCATCGCGGCTGTGCGCAGCGCGCTTTCGGCCTGATAGGAAACTTTTTCAGACCGCAATCATGCGCTAGAAGCAGCGCATGCTTGGGCGCATCTTCACCGTCGGCGGCTATACCCTGCTATCGCGGGTCACCGGGTTCGCGCGCGACATCATGCTCGCGGCGATCCTCGGTGCCGGGCCGGTTGCCGACGCCTTCTTCGTGGCGCTGCGGCTGCCCAATCATTTCCGCGCGATCTTTGCCGAAGGCGCCTTCAACGCCGCCTTCGTGCCGGCCTATGCCCATGTCCATGGCGAGCGCGGTGAGGCGTCGGCGCGGCTGTTCGCCGACCGCATCTTCACGCTGCTGTTCGCCTCGCAGGTGATCCTGCTGGCGGTGGCGATGGCGTTCATGCCGCAGGCGATGAGCATCCTCGCGCCAGGCTTCACCGAGGACGCGGCGCAGCGCAAGCTCGCGATCGAGCTGACGCGGATCACCTTTCCCTATCTGCTTCTGATCACGCTGGTGACGCTCTATGGCGGCATGCTCAATGTGATGCATCGCTTCGCCAGCGCCGCCGCGGCGCCGATCTTCCTCAACCTCGCCATGATGATGACGCTGGCGCTCGCGGCGTTCTTCCCGAGCGCGGGCCACGCCGCGGCCTGGGGCGTGCTGATCTCGGGCTTCCTGCAATTCTTCCTGCTCGCCGGCGACCTCGCGCGCCATGGCGGCCTGCCGCGGTTCGCGCCTCTGAAGCTCGACGAGGACGTCCGCGGCTTCTTTCGCGCGCTGGGGCCGGCGACGTTGGGCTCGATGGGCACGCAGGTGGCGCTGTTCGCCGACACCATCATCGCGACCTTCCTGCCCGCAGGCGCGCTGTCGGCGCTGTATTATGCCGACCGCCTCAATCAATTGCCGATTGGCGTGATCGGGATCGCGATCGGCACCGTGCTGCTGCCGGAGATGTCGCGGCGGCTGAGCGCCGACGATCACGCCGGCGCGATGGCGGCGCAGCGCCGCGCCTTCGATTTCACCCTGCTGTTCTCGGTGCCGTTCGTGGCGGCGTTCCTGACCGTGGCCGATCCGATCATGCGCGCGATGTTCGCCCGCGGCGCCTTCTCCAAGGCCGATGCCGCAAGCGCCGGCGCCACGCTCGCGGCCTATGCTGTGGGGCTCATTCCCTTCGTGATGATCCGCAGCGCGGTCGCGACCTTCTACGCCCGCAAGGACACCGCAACGCCGGTGAAAGCGGCGCTGACCGGGGTCGCGGTCAACGTCGCGCTGAAGATCGCGCTGGTCGGCACGCTGGCGCAGGTCGGGCTCGCGCTCGCGACCGCAATCGGGGCCTGGGTCAATCTGCTGCTGGTGCTGATGTTTGCCGTGCGCCGCGGCTACCTCGCGCTCGATCGCGCGCTGATCCGCTCGTTCGGCACCTTCGCGCTATGCGGGGTGCTGCTCGCGGTCGCGCTGTGGCTGACCTCGCATTTCGCGGTGGTGTGGTTCGCGCCGATGCAGATCTTTCGCGATGAGCTGATCCTGCTGCTGCTGATTGCGGTCGGCGTCTTCGTCTACGCCCTCCTGATCCTCACGCTGTTCGGCCGCGGCTGGCTGTTCGCGCTGCGCCGCGTATAGTTTTACCTGTCAAATCAAATGCATAGGAGGCCGCTGTGTGATTGCGCCGCGCGCGGCGGAAAGCGGTTTGCGCTTCGCCGACAACCACGCCAATATGCGCAAAACACACCAAGGCAATTGGAGAGACGATGGCAGCTCCCATCAAATTCGGCGTCGGACAAAGTGTGCGGCGCAAGGAGGACGACGCTCTGATTCGCGGCAGGGGCCGCTACACCGACGACGTCGCACCGTCTCCCGCATTGCACGCGCTGATGCTGCGATCGCCGCATGCGCACGCGACCTATACGATCGATGCCGGCAAGGCCCGCGGCATGCCCGGCGTGGCGCTGATCCTGACCGCCGCCGACGTTGCAGAGCTCGGCGGGCTGCCGTGCCTGTTCAATCTCGAAACCGATCCGTTCACCGCACCGCCTTATCCGATCCTCGCCAAGGAGGAGGTGCGCCATGTCGGGGACGCGGTGGCCTTTGTGGTCGCCGACACCGTCGATCATGCCCGTGACGCGATCGAGGCGATCGACGTCAAATGGACGCCGCTGCCGGCGGCGGTCGGCCTCGTCAATGCGGTGAAAAAGGACGCGCCGCAGGTGTGGCCGGACAAGCCCGGCAATGTGCTGTTCGATGTCTCGATCGGCGACAAGAAGGCCGCCGAGGACGCGTTCGCGAAGGCGCATGCGGTGGCCGAGATCACCATCGTCAATCCGCGCGTCATCACCAATTTCATGGAGACGCGTGCCGCGGTCGCCGAATACGACGCCAAGAAGGATCATCTGACGCTGACGATCGGCAGCCAGGGCAGCCACCGTCTGCGCGAGATCCTCTGCGACATGATCCTGAAGATGCCGAAGGAGAACATGCGGGTGATCTGCCCGGATGTCGGCGGTGGCTTCGGCACCAAGCTGTTTCCCTATCGCGAATATGCGCTGATCTCGGTCGCCGCGCGCAAGCTAAAGAAAAGCATCAAATGGACGGCCGAGCGCTCCGACCATTTCATGGGCGACGCGCAGGGCCGCGACAATCTCACCACCGCGAAGATGGCGCTCGCCGAGGACGGCAAATTCCTCGGCATGGATGTCGACCTGATGGGCGACATGGGCGCCTATCTCTCGACCTTCGCGCCCTACATCCCGCATGGCGGCGCCGGCATGCTGCCGGGCCTCTACGACATCCAGGCCTTCCACTGCCGGGTCCGCACCGTGTTCACCAACACGGTGCCGGTCGATGCCTATCGCGGCGCCGGCCGCCCGGAGGCCGCCTATGTCATCGAGCGCCTCGTCGATGCCGCCGCGCGCAAGCTCGGCATGACGCCGGACGCCATCCGGCGGAAGAATTTCATTCCGCCGAAGTCGCTGCCCTACACGACCGCGACCGGCAAGGTCTACGACTCCGGCGACTTCGTCGCGCATATGAAGCGCGCGATGGAGATTGCCAACTGGAAGGAGTTTCCGAAGCGTGCCAAGGCCGCCAGGAAAGAGGGCCTGGTGCGGGGCATCGGCATGGCGAGCTATGTCGAGGTCTGCGGCACTATGGGCGAGGAGACCGCCAATGTGGCGCTCGATCCCAATGGCGATATCTCGGTCCTGATCGGCACGCAGTCGAGCGGACAGGGCCACCAAACCGCCTATGCGCAGATCGTCGCCGAGCAGTTCGGCGTGCCGCCCGAGCGCGTCCATGTGCTGCAGGGCGATACCGACAAGATCGCGACCGGCCTCGGCACCGGCGGCTCGGCATCGATTCCGTCCGGCGGCGTCAGCGTGCAGCGGGCGACGCATGATCTCGGCAACAAGCTGAAGGAGCTTGCGGCGCAGGCGCTGGAAGCCGGCGCCGGCGACCTCGAAATCGCCGACGGCCGCATCCGCATCGCCGGCACCGACCGCTCGATCAGCTTTGCCGATCTCGCCAAACGTCCCGGCGGCGATACGTCGAAGATGAATTCGAGCGCGACCTTCGCCAGCGCCGACGGCACCTATCCGAACGGCACCCATCTCGCCGAGGTCGAGATCGATCCCGCCACCGGCATCATCAAGATCGTCAGCTACGTCATCGTCGACGATTTCGGCGTCACGCTCAATCCGCTGATGCTGGCGGGCCAGGTTCACGGCGGCGCGATGCAGGGCATCGGGCAGGCGCTGATGGAGCAGGCGGTGTACAGCCCGACCGACGGTCAGCTCGTCACCGGCACGTTCATGGACTATGCGCTGCCGCGCGCCTCCGACGGGCCGTCCTTCGTGTTCGAGACCCATAACGTGCCCTGCACGACCAACCCAATGGGCGTGAAGGGCGCGGGCGAGGCCGGCGCGATCGGCTCGTGCCCGGCGGTCGTCAACGCGATCGTCGAGGGGCTGCATCGCGAGTACAAGATCGACCACATCGACATGCCCGCCACGCCGGAACGGGTCTGGATCGCGATCCGCGAGGCGCAGCGCCGCCATAATCTCTGATAAATTGTCGCAGGCGGAATGAAGATTCCGTCTGCGGTGTTTTGCAAACCAAGCCGGCCGCAGATCGCGGACCGGGACAGAGCGGAATTGAGGGGTTTTGCCGATGAAGCGGATTGTCGTCGTTGTCGCGATGCTGGCGTTCGGTGCCGGTGCAGTCGTTGCACAGCAAGATCAAGTCAAGAAGACCCAGGCCATGATGAAGGACAATGGCAAGAATGCGGGTGCGCTGTCGGCGATCATCAAGGGCGAAAAGCCCTACGACCAGGCGACCGTCAATGCCGCGCTGGCCCAGTTCGAGGATACCGCCAAGCAGCTTCCGACGCTGTTCCCCGAGAGCATGAAAGGCGTCAAGCTGGAAGGCGATTACGCCCCTTCGCCGAAAATCTGGGAAGACAAGGCGGGCTTCGCGCAGCAGTCCGCGAGCTTCGCGAAGGTCGTCACCGATGCCAAGGGCAAGATCAAGGACGTCGATACGCTGAAGGCCGAGCTGGGCGTGATCGGCAAGCAGTGCGGCGGCTGCCACGAGACCTATCGCGTCAAGAAGGGCTGATCGCCATTCCATCAACGAAAAGGGCGGACGCTTTAGGGCGTCCGCCCTTTTTTGTGTCGGCCGTTTCTTATTGGCGTTGCGTCGCGAACGATTACTTCGTCACTTGTTATTTGGTCACCTGGCCGCGGATCTCACCGCCCGGATTGGCCGCGGTGTGGACGTTGACATAGTACTTGCCGGCGAGGAGATCGGCGGCCTGCGCGTCGGTCAGCGTGGCGCTGCCTTCGACCGGGCTCGACGTCGCGTTCGGGATCGCGACTGCGACACCGGAATTCTTGCCGGCCTCCGCGGGGCCGTGGAAATGCGCGGCGGTGGCCGGACCCGACAGGCCGGAATAGGTCAGCTTCCAGCTCAGCTTCTTGCTGGCGGCATCGTAGTCGATGTCGGCGGTGCCGGTGGCGGTGCTGGTATTCGGCGGCACTTCGCTCTTGCTGTCCAGCTTCGCCGTGAACTTCTCGGCAAAGGCAGGACCGGCGAAGGCGATGGCGGCGCCGAGCGTCAGCGTGGCAAGCAAGGTCTTGTTCGACATGGTTCTCTCCCCTTTGACGTCACAGGATGGTTGCAATCTTCAAACAGCAGTTTTTCGGATTTATTCCCCAAATGGATCGTGGGTGCGGCAAATTTGATGCGAGCTTGTCCGGCTGGTTGCCATCATACTGGTCCATGAATTGACGCGACCAATGACGGATCGGTGAATGCTGCGACGAATTTTCCTCCTGGCGATTCTGGCCGGCGTAATCGGCTTTGGCGTGTTCTGGTGGCTGACGATCCCCGCGACCGTTGCCGCCGACGCGCTGCCTGCCTATCAGCCTGACCTGGCCAACGGCCTCACAACGTTCAATGCCGGGGGATGTTCCTCCTGCCATGCCGTGCCGAAGCAGGACGACCGCACGAAGCTCGGCGGCGGGCTCGCGATCCCCTCGCCATTCGGCACCTTCTATGCGCCGAACATCTCGCCCGACCCGAACGACGGCATCGGCCGCTGGAGCGAGGCCGATTTCGTCACCGCGGTCATGAAGGGCACCTCGCCATCGGGCGCGCACTATTTCCCGGCGTTTCCGTATCCGTCCTATCAGCACGCCAGGGTCAGCGATGTGCGCGACCTGTTCGCCTATCTGAAGACCTTGCCGCCGGTCGCCGGCAAGGTGCGCGACCATGATTTGCCGTTTCCCTTCAACATCAGGCGCAACGTCGGGGTCTGGAAACTCCTGTTCATGAACGGCAAGCCGTTCATCGCGGATGCAAGCCGCTCGGCGCATTGGTACCGCGGCGCCTATCTCGTCAACAGCTTCGGCCATTGCGCCGAGTGCCACAGCCCGCGCAATGTCCTCGGCGGCATCGTCACCGCGCAGCGCTTCGCCGGTGGTCCGAATCCGGAGGGCGAAGGCTGGGTGCCCAACATCACGCCGAGGGGGATCTCGGACTGGAGTGTGAAGGATATCGCCTATTTCCTCGAGAGCGGCCAGACGCCGGACGGCGATAGCGCGGGCGGATCCATGGTGCGCGTGATCCGCAACACTTCGCAACTGTCGTCGTCCGACCGCGACGCGATCGCCGAGTACATCAAGTCGCTGCCGCCGGTCGAGGGACCGCCGAAGCCGGTGAAGAAGGAGAAGGAGAAGGAGTTGTAAAGCGGGATGGGTTTGGTTGAATCGGCTCGCCGCGGTTTCGGTTCACCTCTCCCAAAGGAGAGGTGAACTTTCGACGCCGTTCAAGCTCGACCTAAATCTCATCATGCTCTCGCGGGCGCGTCCTACTTCGCGCCGAACGCCTTGAAGGTGATGATCGTGAGGGTGTCCTGGATGCCCGGGATCACCTGAACCTTTTCGTTGATGAAATGGCCGATGTCGGTGTCGTGGTCGACGTAGAACTTGACCAGGAGGTCGTAGTTGCCCGCGGTGGAATAGATCTCGGACGCAATCTCGGCCTCCGCCAGTGCGTTGGCGACGGTGTAGGACTGGCCGAGCTTGCATTTGATCTGGACGAAGAAAGGAACCATCAAAGTCGTCTCCGGGGATTTCCGCGACTATAGGCCCAAAACGGGCGGCCAAGGCAAGGGGCGAGGCAGGGGGGCAAGGTGAGGCCAACTTGCGGTAAAGTCAGGCTAACTTGCTGCCGATCGGCGGCCGGGCTAGGACAGGCCATGGTCTTGTTCGTGATGGTCTCACTCGTATCAACCGCCGGTGCTGCAAGATGACGCCGGTCGCGCTCACCATTGCCGGCTCGGACTCCTCGGGCGGGGCGGGCATCCAGGCCGACCTCAAGAGCTTTGCCGCGCTCGGGGTCTATGGCGCCTCCGCGATCACGGCGCTGACCGCGCAGAACACCATGGGGGTCAGCGGCATCCATCCGGTGCCCGCGTCATTCGTCACCGCCCAGATCGATGCAGTGTTCTCCGACCTCGAGGTCGGCGCGGTCAAGATCGGCATGGTGGCGCAGGCCGACACGATCGCTGCGATCGCCGATGGGCTGAGGCGCTGGGCGCCGCGCCATGTCGTGCTCGATCCGGTGATGGTCGCAACCTCCGGTGATCGGCTGCTTGCCGCCGAGGCGGTCGATGCGCTGAAGGTCCTGCTGTTTCCGCTGGCCTCGCTGATCACGCCGAACCTGCCGGAAGTGGCGGCGCTCTTGAACGAGCCGGTTGCCTCAAGCGAGGCCGACGTCGAGCGACAAGGCAAGCGATTGCTGGCGATGGGATGTCGCGCGGTGCTGGTCAAGGGCGGCCATGGGCACGGCGCCGAGAGCATCGACTATCTGATCGACGCCGAGCACAGCATCGCGCTGGCTGCGCCGCGGATTGCGACCGCCAATACGCATGGCACCGGCTGCTCGCTGTCCTCGGCAATCGCAGCAGGGCTCGCGAAGGGCGAGAGCATGGAGACCTCCGTGCGCAACGCCAAGGCCTGGATCACGCAGGCGATCGCCGAAGCCGATCGCTTCGCCGTCGGCCACGGCCATGGGCCGGTGCATCACTTCCACGGATATTACTGACGCTCTTGTAGCCCGGATTGCGCTTCGCTCCATCCGGGCTACGCATTCGATCGCTTCGCTGTTCCATCGCGCTGTGCAGGCAACACAACGCCTCTTCCACACAGCCGCGACCGCCGATGTCGCCAGATTGTCGCACGCTGCTGTTATCCGCAGGGAAGGGGCGTGCTGCTGATTCTCGTCAACTGTTTGTGGGGCCTTGGGTCGCGGGGATCGTCATCGCCTTGTCACAGGAATCTGTTAGGTGCACAGGCATGGGAAGTGACTCCTTGAGTGAAGAAAGTCCCGAGCGGCACTTTCGCACTTTGTTTATCTCCGATGTCCATCTCGGAGCCCGCGGTTCGCAAGCCGACCGCCTGCTCGACTTCCTCCGTTCTCACGATGCCGACACGATCTACCTCGTTGGTGATATCGTCGACGGCTGGGCGCTGAAGTCGAACTGGTACTGGCCGCAGACCCATAATGATTTCGTGCAGAAGATGCTGCGCAAGGCGCGCAAGGGCGCCAAGGTGATCTACGTCCCGGGCAACCACGACGAGTTCCTGCGCAAATATTACGGCACGCATTTCGGCGGCATCGACGTGGTGGAGAACACCGTTCACACTGGCGCTGACGGCAAGCGCTACCTCGTGATCCACGGCGACATCTTCGATCTCGTGGTGCAGAACGCGCGCTGGCTCGCCCATCTCGGCGACAAGGCCTACGACTTCGCGATCCAGATGAATCGCTTCGTCAACTTCTTCCGCAAGATGTTCGGCGTGCCGTACTGGTCGCTGTCGCAATGGGCCAAGCTGAAGGTCAAGAAGGCGGTGAACTATATTGGCGCGTTCGAGGCGACGCTTGCCGGCGAGGCGCGGCGCCACGGCTGCGACGGCGTGATCTGCGGCCACATCCACTACGCGACGATTCATGACGAGCACGGCATCCGCTACATGAATTGCGGCGACTGGGTGGAGAGCTGCACCGCGCTCGCCGAGCACGAGGACGGCCATTTCGAGATCATCACCTGGACCGACCCGGTGCGCCGGATCGCGCCGGTTCCGCGAGTGACGGCACGCGCTGCATGACGCATATCCTGGTCGCGACCGATGCGTGGCATCCCCAGGTCAACGGGGTCGTCCGCACGCTGACCATGATGGCACAGGCGGCGAAATCGCTCGGCGTCGAGGTGAGCTTCCTGACGCCGGACGAGTTCCGCACCTTCGCGATGCCGAGCTATCGCGATCTCCGGCTGGCGCTGCCCTACCGGGCCAAGGTCGCAAGTCTGATCGAGGCGGCGAGGCCCGACAGCATCCATATCGCGACCGAGGGCCCGATCGGGCTTGCGGTGCGCCGCTATTGCCGCAAGCGCGGCCTGCCGTTCACGACGAGCTTCCATACCCGCTTCCCCGAATACGTCTCGGCGCGGACGCCTGTCCCGGAAGCCTGGGTGTGGCGCGCATTGCGCTGGTTCCACCGGCCGAGCCGGGCGGTGATGGCGGCGACCCCGGCGCTGGCGGCCGAGTTGCGTCAGCGCGGCTTCCGCAACGTGGTGCTGTGGTCGCGCGGCGTCGATACCTCACTGTTCCATCCGCGCGACGTCGATCTCTGCCTGCCGCAGCCGGTCTATCTCAGCGTCGGCCGGGTGGCGGTGGAGAAGAATCTCGCGGCCTTCCTCGATCTCGATCTGCCGGGAACCAAGGTCGTGGTCGGCGACGGCCCGGCGCGGGCGGCGCTGGAGCGGAAATATCCGGACGCCGTGTTCCTCGGTGCTCGTCATGGGGAAGAATTGGCTGAGATCTACGCCGCGGCCGATGTGTTCGTTTTCCCGAGCCGTACCGATACGTTTGGTCTGGTGCTGCTTGAAGCATTGGCGAGCGGCCTGCCGGTTGCCGCTTTTCCGGTCACCGGTCCCCGCGACGTGATCGGCGCGGCGCCGGTCGGCGTGCTCGACGAAGATCTGCGCCATGCCTGCCTGGAGGCGCTCAGCATCGCGCGGCAGGCCTGCGTCGACTTTGCCGCGCTCCACACCTGGCAGGCGTCGGCCCGGGTGTTCATCGATCGCTGCATGAACGTCCGCCCCGCGCCGCCGGACGGCGAGGGGGAGGCGCTCGAATTCGGTGCCGAAGAGCACCATTTTGTGGCGCTGCCGGCGACCCAGCCGACCTCACGCTAGTCAGGTCACGCTAAAGCGTCTTGCCCGCCAGCCCGGCGCCGCGATACAAATCGCGAATGACGGACACCGTTCTCAATCCACCCGTCGCTGCCGCGGACATCGATGCCGCCGCGAGGGTGGTCGCGCCGTTCGCGGTGCGCACGCCGCTCCTGACCTTCCCCGTTCTCAACGAACGCGTCGGCAGCAAGGTTTTCCTCAAGCCCGAAATGCTGCAGCGGACCGGATCGTTCAAGTTTCGCGGCGCCTTCAACAAGCTCGCCTCGATCCCGCAGGACAAGCGGAGCGGCGGCGTCGTCGCGTTCTCCTCGGGCAACCACGCCCAGGGCGTCGCCGCGGCGGCCAAGATCCTCAACATGCAGGCGACCATCGTGATGCCTGCGGACTCGCCGATCACCAAGCGCGAGCGCACCAAATCCTATGGCGCCGAAGTCGTGCTCTACGACCGCGATCGCGACGACCGCGAGGCGATCGCCAACGGCATTGCCGGCAAGCGCGGCGCGACCTTGGTGCGCCCCTACGACGATCCCTTCGTGATCGCGGGCCAGGGCACCGCCGGCCGCGAGATCGCCGAGGACATGGCTGCGCTCGGACTGACGCCCGACATCGTGGTCGCGCCGGCTTCGGGTGGCGGATTGATCGCGGGCGTTGCGACCGCGGTGAAGGCGAAATATCCGCAGGCCCAGGTGATCGTCGCCGAGCCCGCGGGCTATGACGATCATGCCCTTTCGCTCAAGGTCGGCCATCGCGAGGCGCATGCGGTTGCGCCGCGCACCATCTGCGATGCGCTGATGGCGATGATGCCGGGCGAACTGACCTTCGCCATCAACAGCAAGCTGCTCGCGAATGGCGTCAGCGCCTCCGACGACGAGGTCGGCGCCGCCGTCGCCTTTGCCTACCGCGAGCTCAAGCTCGTGGTCGAGCCCGGCGGCGCGGTCGGACTCGCGGCGTTGCTTGCCGGGCGGATCGATGCCAAGGGCAAGAACGTCGTCATCGTGCTGTCGGGCGGCAATGTCGACGCCGACCTGTTCGCGAAACTGGTTGCCTGACACCGGGTTAGGCACAGATGCTGCCGCGGTACATGAGCTGGCTCACGTTGCGTGCGCGGTCCATGGGACATGAATGCTTCGCGCCAGTCGTCGTGCGCGGGTCAAGCCCGGCAATGACAGGATATGAACAGTCGAGGTTACGAGAAGAACGCGATCTTCTCGGCCTGGCTCATGCGTCGGATTGGCGCGAGCGGGTCGTTGGCCGCAACAGTCGGCCTTTTCAGCAGGCCGCTGGCGATGATGGTCGAGCCAAGTGAGATCTCCGCTGCGGGAGCAGGGGCAGGCTCAACGGCGGGCCGGAGAGGCGGCGGCATCACCAGAGTTTCGGCAATCGGCGCCACAGCCACCGGCTCGATCTTGACTTCGGCCCTGACCTCGACCTTCGGCGCGGGCGCCGGTGCAGGCTCAGGCTGAATGGCCGGCGCAACCACTTTGGGCTCGGCGGCCATCGCCTCAGCGACGCGCATCTCCTCGGCGGCGCGCATTTCCTCCGCGATCGCCTCTTCGTCGATCGGATCGGGCGCGCCCATCTCCATCGCGATCAGGTCGAGCACCGCGTCGTCATGGGCGTCGGCCGCCGTTTCGTCGGTGACGCGGGCGAGTTCCGCGGCTTCGGCTTCGGCCAGCGCGGCTTCAGCCTTGAGCCAGGCTTCGCTCGGCTGTGGCGTGACGGCCGTAGCGGCCTCAGTGCCGGGCGCAGCGGCGAGAATCGCGGCTTCGACGATCCGCGCCGCAGCGGCCTCCTGAGGCGGCGCTGGCGGCGTAGCGGCCATATCGAGGGCTGCACCGTCGGCCACCGGTGGCGGCGTGGCGGCCGCTGCCGGCGGCTCCGCAACCGGCGCCTCGGCCACGTCAGGCTCGGCCGCAGGCGTCGCCGCCTTGTCCGGATCGAACTCGCTGAGCCGGCGCGCCAGCGCCGCGAAGGCGGCATCCAGCACGGCCTTGGCGTCGTTCATCGAGACCTCGGCGGCGCCGGCCTCGATCGCGCTGACCTGCGAATCGATGATGTCGCAGATCCGGCCGTCATTGCCGATCTCGCGCAGCCGCCAGGAGATCTCCCTGATCACCCGCACGCCCTTACGCACCGGCGCGAGGCTTTGCTCGAAGCTGATGCCGTCGAGCGCGGCGATGGCGGAGGCCTGGGCGGCCTCGATCGCGCCGCGCAGGGCGGCCAGCGCCTGCGCCAGTTGCTCGTCCCTGATCGCCGCCGCGGCGGCTTGCCGCTGTGCGCTGAGGCTTTCCTCGATCCGCGCCACGGCATCGAGCACCATGCGGGTATCGGCATTGCGGTTGCGCTTGGCGTATTCGCCGAGGAACCAGCGGCCCCGCGAGGTCTCCATGAAGGCCGCGCTGATCGCGGCATAGTCCTCCTCGCTCGGCAGGGCCGCGCGGGCGGATATCGGCGACAGGGCGAATGCTTCTTCGGCCATCACAATCTCTCCGCGCAAATCACTGCGCGTTACGCTAACGATCACCACGATATCGCGCGAATCGCAATTGAATTGATGTCTTCCGAATCACAAATCCCCATTGCAGCAAAGGTTGCATCGCGGCGATTCGCGCGCAGCCTTGCGGCATTCTATGCAACGCTGTTCGGCATGACCGGGGTTCACCTGCCGTTTTTCACGGTGTGGCTGAAGGCGGTCGGCATCGACGCCACCTGGATCGGCATCATCACCGCGGTGCCGCCGGTGACGCGCTTCACCGTGCTGCCGCTGGTCACCGCGGCGGCGGAGCGGCGTCAGATGCTGCGCGGGGCGATCATCGCCACCGGATTCGCCACGGCGTTCGGCTTTGCCGTGATCGGCACCCAGCATCAGTCGTTCGTGCTGCTGGTGATCTATGCGCTGACCTGCTGCGTCTGGACCCCGATGGTGCCGCTCACCGACGCCTATGCGCTGCGCGGCGTCAGGCAATTCGGCCTCAGCTACGGACCGCTGCGGCTCTGGGGCTCGGCCGCCTTCGCGGTCTGCGCGCTGCTGAGCGGCTTCCTGCTCCGCTATGTCGCCGAGGTCGACCTGATCTGGATCATCACGGCCGTGACGGCGCTCGGCGCGCTGGTCGGGCTGACGCTGCGGCCGCTGGGCCGCCCAGCGGCAGCCGCCACACCTGCGGCCGGCGCGCCAAAACTGCTGCGCAATCCCACCTTCCTCGCCATCATCGTATCCTCGGCGCTGATCCAGGGCAGCCACGGCGCCTATTACATCTTCGCATCGATTGCCTGGCAGCAGGCCGGCTTCAGCGGCCTGACGATCGCCTGTCTCTGGGTGCTCGGCGTGATCGCCGAGATCGCACTGTTTGCGGCCTCGCCGCGCTTCACGCTGCCGTCGGCTGTGCTGGTGATGATCGCGGCGTCCAGTGCCGCGGCGCGCTGGGCGATCACCGCGCAGGACCCGCCGCTTGCGGTGCTTGCAGTTGTGCAGCTCGGACACGGGCTGAGCTTCGGCCTGACGCAGGTCGGCATCATGGGACTGATGGTGCATCACGTGCCGGTTCACGTGATGGCGCGCGCGCAAGGCTATCTCACCGCCTGCGGCGGCATTGTCGCGAGCACCACGGCGATCGTCAGCGGCATGGTCTATGCGCGCTTCGGGCTCGGCGTCTACGACATGATGGCCGCAATGGCGGCCACGGGCGGGCTCGTGATGTGGCTGGCGCGTAAGCGTCTCACCGATTAGCCCCAGAGCGCGGCGTCGGGCGGATAGACCAGGCTGCCCTCGTAGCGCAGGCCGTGGTCGCGGTCCTTCGCCAGCAGCAGCGGACCGTCGAGATCGACGAAGCGCGCGGCTTGCGCGATCAGCATCGCCGGTGCCATCGCGAGCGAGGTCGCGACCATGCAGCCGATCATGATCTCGAAGCCGAGCGCGCGGGCGGCATCCGCCATCGCCAGCGCTTCGGTCAGTCCGCCGGTCTTGTCGAGCTTGATGTTGACGGCGTCATATCGGCCGTGCAGGCCGGCAAGCGAGCCGCGGTCGTGCACGCTCTCGTCGGCGCAGACCGCAACCGGCCGCCTGATCCGCGCCAACGCCTCGTCCTTGCCCGCCGGCAGCGGCTGCTCGATCAGGGTGACGCCGGCATCGGCGCAGGCCGCGAGATTGGCGGCAAGGTTGTCCTCGGTCCATGCTTCATTGGCATCGACGATGAGTTCGGCTGCCGGCGCCGCCTTGCGTACGGCGGCGATCCGCGCGGCGTCGCCATCGCCACCGAGCTTGATCTTGAGCAGCGCGCGATGCGCGGCCTTGGCGGTGGCCTCCGCCATCGCCTCTGATGTCCCGAGCGAGATCGTATAGGCGGTGGTCCGCGGCTCCGGCGCGGGCCGGCCGAGCAGGTTCCAGATCCGTTTGCCGGCGCGTTTGGCCTCAAGGTCCGCCAGCGCGCAATCCAGCGCATTGCGGGCGGCGCCGGCAGCCATCCCGGCCTGCAAGGCGATCCGGTCCATGCCATTGGCGAGTGGCGCCTGCAGGGCCTGGATCGCCTGCAGTGTCGCCTCGGGCGTTTCGCCATAGCGCGGGTAGGGTACGCATTCGCCGCGGCCGGTGAGGCCGCCCTGGCTCACCTCGGCCACCACGACGACAGCCTCGGTCTTGGTGCCGCGGCTGATCGTGAAGGTCCCCGCGATCGGCCAGCGCTCGATCCGACTGCTCAGGGAAATCGCTCCGGGAGGGGTGGAAGTCATTTTAAAGTCTACTATTTCCTGAACCGTAGCTTGCGACGCGCAACCAACTATGGCTGTTTAGCGACAGATTCGACAAGCCGATCCGGCAGCGCCGGAGATCAGCGTTAGCGGCAGCCAGCCGGCTTGAGGGGTGGGTTAGAGGTGAGCGGCGACCCGACACTGGAGCGGATAGCCCAAGGCGAAGGACTGGCGTTGTGCGCGGCAGGCAACTGGACGGCCCGCTTTGCTCCTGCGCTTGAGCGGATCGTCTCCGACGCGGAGAAGCTGCGCGGCAGCCGGCCGCACATCTTCATCGACGTGTCGCAGGTCGCGAGCCTCGACACCTTCGGCGCCTGGCTGATCGAGCGGCTGCGTCGCAGCCTGAGCGACGCCACCGCCGAAGCCGAGATCGCGGGCCTGTCGGCCAATTATTCCAGCCTGGTCGACGAGGTCCGCCGCGTCGGCCCCGCGCCCGGGGTCGTCAGCGACCGGCTGTCGATCTCAGGCATGCTCGAGCAGATCGGGCGCACCGTGGCCGGGATCGGCGGCACCATCATCGGCCTCGTCGACATGCTCGGCGCGGTGCTGGCGGCCGCCGGGAAGGTGCTGATCCATCCGCGCAGCTTCCGCCTGACCTCGACGGTGCATCACCTCGAGCAGGTGTGCTGGCGCGCGGTGCCGATCGTGGTGCTGATCACCTTCCTGATCGGCTGCATCATCTCGCAGCAGGGCATCTTCCATTTCCGCAGGTTCGGCGCCGACATCTTCGTCGTCGACATGCTGGGCGTCTTGGTGCTGCGCGAGATCGGCGTGCTGCTGGTCGCGATCATGGTCGCGGGCCGTTCAGGCTCGGCCTATACCGCCGAGCTCGGCTCGATGAAGATGCGCGAGGAGATCGACGCGCTGCGCACCATGGGCTTCGATCCGATCGAGGTCTTGATCCTGCCGCGCATGCTGGCGCTGGTGCTGGCGCTGCCGATCCTGGCCTTCCTCGGCGCGATGGCCGCGCTCTATGGCGGCGGCCTGGTGGCCTGGCTCTATGGCGGCGTCGATCCGGAGGCCTTCCTGCTCCGCCTTCGTGATGCCATATCGATCGACCATTTCATCGTCGGCATGGTCAAGGCGCCTGTCATGGCGGCGGTGATCGGTATCGTCGCCTGCGTCGAAGGCCTGGCGGTGCAGGGTTCGGCGGAGTCGCTCGGACAGCACACCACCGCATCGGTGGTGAAAGGGATCTTCTTCGTGATCGTGATGGACGGCGTGTTCGCGATCTTCTTCGCCTCGATCGGGATGTGATCATGGCGGAAGAGGACAACGACGCCATCATCCGGGTCCGCGACATTACCGTCCAATTCGGCAACACGCGGGTGCTCGACGGCCTCAACCTCGACGTCAGGCGCGGCGAGATCCTCGGCTTCGTCGGGCCCTCGGGCGCCGGCAAGTCGGTGCTGACGCGCACCATCATCGGGCTCGTGCCGAAGGTCGCCGGCCGGATCGAAGTGTTCGGTGTCGATCTCGACGCCGCGAGCTCGTCGCAGCGCCGCGCCGTCGAACGGCGCTGGGGTATCCTGTTCCAGCAGGGCGCGCTGTTCTCCTCGCTCACGGTGCGCCAGAACATCCAGTTTCCGGCGCGCGAATACCTGCGCGTCTCGCAGCGGCTGCTCGACGAGATCATGGTGGCGAAACTCGTGATGGTCGGCCTGAAGCCCGAGGTCGCCGATCGCTATCCGTCGGAATTGTCGGGCGGCATGATCAAGCGCGTCGCGCTGGCGCGCGCACTCGCGCTCGATCCAGAACTCGTGTTTCTCGACGAGCCGACCTCGGGTCTCGATCCGATCGGCGCCGGCGAGTTTGACGAGCTGGTGCGCACCCTGCAGCGCACTTTGGGGCTGACCGTTTTCATGGTAACCCACGATCTCGACAGTCTTTACACCGCGTGCGACCGTATCGCCGTTTTAGGGAACGGTAAGATCATTGCTGCAGGATCGATCGCCGACATGAAGGCGTCGCAGCATCCCTGGCTGCAGCAATATTTCAACGGCAAGCGCGCCCGTGCCGTTGTGGCCTAGCCCATGATCCCGAAACCTGGAGCCGACTTCGGACGAGATCATGCGCCAACAGGAATTCGACGGGCTCGAGCGCAGCCGGCTGCGCGAGGGCCCAAGAGTGATTAACGCGAGTAATTGATGGAAACGCGGGCGAACTACGTCTTGATCGGGGCTTTCACGCTGGCGGTGATCGCCGCCGCGTTCGGCTTCGTGCTGTGGTTCCAGAGCCTGCACACCACCAAGCAGCGCAGCCCCTTGCGGGTGATCTTCGAAGGTCCGGCGTCAGGCCTGCGCAACGGCGGCAATGTCAATTTTAACGGTATTCGGATAGGGGAAGTGGTCTCGGTGAAGCTCGACAACCCGCGACGCGTGGTTGCGCTGGCGATGATCGAGAACAACGCACCGCTCCGCAAGGACACCCTGGTCGGTCTCGAGTTCCAGGGTCTCACCGGCGTCGCCGCGATTTCGCTCAAGGGCGGCGAGGAGGCAGCTCCGCCGGTGCCGCTGGACGAGGACGGCATCCCGGTTCTGACCGCCGACCCGAATGCGCTGCAGGACGTCACCGAGGCGATCCGCGCCACCCTGCAAAACGTCAACCGCATCGTCGCCGACAATCAGCAGTCGGTGAAGAATTCGCTGAAGAATCTCGAGGTCTTTACCCAGGCCTTAGCGCGCAATTCCGAGAAGATCGACAACGTCATGCTCAAGGTCGACGGCGTGATGGGCAAGGCCGACAGCCTGATGCTGGGCCTCAATGCGATCGCGGGCGGCAACAATGGCAGCGAGCTGAACCTGATGGTGAAGTCGATCCGCGAACTCGCCGAGGATCTCGACAAGCGCTCCAACCTCCTGATCAACGACGGCCGCAGGACGCTGTCCGACATCAGCCGCGCGGTGAATAATTTCGACCGCAACCCGAGCCGGGTGATCTTCGGCGGCAGCAACAACGCCGCACCCGAGCCCGCGCCGGCTCCGGCCGCACCGGGGCCGCGGCGGCGGCAATAAAGGGCGAATGGCGAACAGGTTCGCTGCCCTCTGGTCGCACAGTCATTCCGGGGCGGTCCGTAGGACCGAACCCGGAATCTCGAGATTCCGGGTTCGATGCTTCGCATCGCCCCGGAATGACGCTGTCGAGTCTTCGTCGACGCGAATTTTCCAATCCCCTCCAAAACAAAACGGAGGCCGTGAGGCCTCCGTTTCCAATCGCTACTCGCTTACTTCGCCAGCTTACCCCAGCCGTCCCGCGGCGTGCGCGAGCAGGGTGTAGACCAGCCCGGTCTCCGAGGTGAGGTGGCTGCTCAGCTCCTGCTGGCCGCGGCCGTCGCGGGCGACTTCGTCGAGCAGGCGCTCGAACTCCGCGATGTAGCGGTCGACCGTCTGCTTGAAGCCGCGGTCGGCGCGATACTTGCGGGCCACCTCATCGAAGGCCTTCTGGCCGGCCGGCGTGTAGAGGCGCTTGGAGAACGCCTTGTTCTCGCCGCGCTGGTAGCGATCCCACATCTCGGCCGCAAGCGTGCGGTCCATCAGCCGGCCGATGTCGAGCGACAGCGACTCCAGCGGATTGACGGGCTGCTGCTGCGGACGCGGGCGCTGCTGGGCGTCGCGGCTCTGCGGGGCAGGCGGCGGTGCGTCGCTGCGGTTGAGCAGGTCGGACAGCCAGCCGTCGCCGTTGTTGTTGTTGGAGCCTGCCGGGCTGACCGGCGGGGCCTCGGTGCGGCGCGAGCTCATCATGCCGAGATCGGGCGGCGGCAGTGTCGAGGCGCTGTTGCCGTTGTCCCGCATCCGCACATCGCCGCGGCCGCCGGCGGCAGCCACCGCCGGCTCCTCGTGGCGAACGCTGGCGCGGTTGGTCGAGACCACGTCGAGTCCGCGGCCGTGATGAGCGACGATGCGGTTCAGCTCGGCCAGCGCCTCGATCTGGTCGACGATCACCTTGCGCATCTGCGCTGTGTTCTCGGCGGCCTCCTGCGGCATCTCGAGCACGCCGCGGCGCAGCTCGTTGCGGGTGGCCTCGAGCTCGTTGTGCATCTCGCTCGCCATCTGCTTCATCGCCGTGACCATCGCGGAGAACTTCTCCGTCGATTCCTTGAACATCGCATCGGTCTCGGCGTTGCTCTGCTGGTAGAGGTCGTTCATGGCGTCGACGGTCTGCTGACGCTCGTTCTCGGCCGCCTGGCGCACCGCCTCGAACTGCCTGCTGATCGCAGCCGAACCGGCGCCTGCGGTCTCCGCCACCACGCGGGCGATGTCGCGGGCGCGTTCCTCCGCCGCTCCGAGCGATTCATCGAGCAGCCCGGTGAAGCGCGACAGCCGCTGGTCGAGATCGGTGGTGCGCAGGTCGATGGTCGTGACCAGCGCTTCCAGCGCCGACTTGCGCTCGCTGACGGAGGCCGTCGTCGAGCGGTTGGCCTGCTCGACCACGGCAGCCGCATCAATCAGCGCCTTGCCATGGGTCTCGAACTGGCTCGACAGCGCGCTGAGATCTTCCAGCGCCTTGCCGGTCTTGCTGTTGAACACCGTGAGCTGGTCTTCCAGCGTCTGGGTTGCCACGCCGTTGCGCGAGGTGACGTCGTTCATGGCGGACACGAAGTCGGCCACGCGGGTCACCAGCGCGCGCTCCAGCGAGTTGAGGTTGTCGTGGGCGCCGGTCAACACTTCCTGCAAGAGGATGTTGCCTTCGCGCAGCCGCTCGAACAGCGCGACCGTATCGGTGCGCAGGATCTTGCTGGTCTCCTGCATCTCCGTGACGGCCGAGATCGAGACCTGGCGCGACTGGTCGATCGCCGTGCGCGAGGCCTGCTCGAGCTCCTTGAGCGACTTCGCCACCGCGCCGGTCGCCTGATCGCCGGCCGAGGTGATGTTGCGCGCGACATCGCTGCCATGGGCCGCCATCGACTGCGAGAAGGCGAGGCCGCGGGTTTCGATCGCCTTCAGCGCATCCGCAGTGGCGCGATCCATGTCGCTCGACAGCTGCGTGGTCTTGGCGGTCAGCGCCTCGACCAGCGAGCCGCGGCGGCCGTCGACCATCTGCGACAGACGCTCGGTCTGCTGCTGCACATAGGTGACGATCTCGTCGGTCTTGCCGGTCATCGCCGAGCCGAAGGCGCTGGAGGCCGACAGCACCGAACGTTCGATGTCGGCGGAGGTCGTCTTGACCTTGGTCGAGACCTCGTTGGACATGGTGATCAGCGCGGCCTGCGCGTTCTGCGCCGAGGTCTGGATGTTGTCGGTGGTCTTGACCGTGACCGCACCCAGCGCGCGCTCGATATCGGTCGAGAGCGTGCGGATCTGGGCGGCGGCATCGGCAGAGGTCGCCGCAAACGAGCTCTGGGCTTCGCGGGCGCTGCCCAGGATGGTCTGCGCAGTCTCCGCGCTGGCCGTGGTCAGCGAGCGCTCGATCTCGGCGGAGATCTCGCGGATCTGGCTTGCGGCCTCGCTGGAGGTTGCCACGAACGAGCTCTGGGCTTCGCGGGCGCTGCCGAGGATCGCCTGCGCGGTGTTGGTGCCGACCGAGGTCAGGGTGCGCTCGACATCGACGGCCAGCGACTTGACGTGGTTGGCTGCTTCCGTCGACGCGGTGACGAGGGTGTTCTGCGCCTCGCGGGCGCCGGCCGTCAGCATCTCGACGGTGCCGGAGCCGGCCATCGACAGCGCACGCTGGATGTCGGCGGCAAGCGCCGACACCTTGGTCGCAGCCTCGGTCGACGCGTTGACCAGGGTGCTCTGGGCCTCACGCGCACCTGATGTGATCGATTCCGCGGTGGCGGAGCCGGCCATCGACAGCGAACGCTCCATGTCGGCCGCCAGCGAGCGGACCAGTTCGGTGGCCTCGGTGGATGCGCCGGCCAGCGTGCTCTGGGCCTCGCGGGCGGAAGCGACGACGGCTTCCGCGGTGGCGGAGCCGGCCATCGACAGCGAGCGCTCGATGTCGGCCGACAGCGTGCGGACCAGATTGGTGGCGTCGGTCGACGCGCCGGCCAGCGTGCTCTGGGCCTCGCGGGCGGAAGCGACGACGGCTTCCGCGGTGGCGGAGCCGGCCATCGACAGCGAGCGCTCGATGTCGGCCGACAGCGTGCGGACCAGATTGGTGGCGTCGGTCGACGCGCCGGCCAGCGTGCTCTGGGCCTCGCGAGCGGAGGCGACGATGGATTCCGCGGTGGCGGTGCCGGCGGTCGAGAGCGAGTGCTGCACGTCGGCCGCGAGCGTGCGGACCAGGTTGGCGGCTTCGGTGGATGCACCGGCAAGCGTGCTCTGGGCCTCGCGAGCGGAGGCGACGACGGCTTCCGCGGTCGCGGTGCCGGCCATGGAGAGCGAGCGCTCGACGTCGCTGGCGAGCGACTTGACCTGGCCGGTGACGTCGGTCGACGTCGAGATCAGCGTGGTCTGGGCCTCGCGGGCACCGGTCATGATCGCCTCGGCGGCGGCAGAGCCGGCCATCGACAGCGACTGCTCGACATCGGTGGCCAGCGACTTGACCTGGCTTGCGGCCTCGACCGAGGCGCTGACCAGCGTGGTCTGCGCGTCGCGGGCGCCGGACAGCACGGAGGCTGCGGTGGCGCTGCCGGCCGCCTGCAGCGTGCGCTCGACATCCTCGGACAGCGCCTTGATCTGCGAGGCGACGTCGCCGGAGGCCGAGACCAGCGACACCTGGGCGTCGCGGGCACTGGTGAGGATCGAGTTGGCGGCGCTGGTGCCGACCGCGGTCAGCACGCTCTCGACCTCGGCCGAGCTCAGCTTGAGCTGGTTGCCGACGTCCGCAGACACGGTAAGCAGCGCCTGTTGCGCGGTGCGCGCGCCGGTCTGGATGGTTTCGCTGGTGTTGACCACGAGGTTGGTCAGCGAACGCTCGGCGTCCTCGACATGGGACTTGATGCTCGACGACAACAGCTCGGCGCGGGACATCAGGTCCTCGCTCGCCTGGCGGCCGCTGCTCTCGATGCGGCCGGCGACGGCCTCGACGCGCGAGCCCAGCAGGTCCTCGAACTGCGCGACGCGGGTGTCGATGTCGCCGGCGATGACGCCGACGCGGCTCTCGATGCCCTGCTGGATGTCGGCGAACCGCGCCGAGATGGTGTCGGTCAGATTCGCGCTGTGACCATTGATGGTGTCGACGAGGCGGGTGCTGTGGCCGTTGAGGGTGTCGACCAGGCGGACGCTGTGGCCGTCGATGGTTTCGGTGACGCCGTTGATGCGATGGTCGACCGCGGCGATCGCCTGCACGGTGCCTTCGGTCAGGGTGGTGGTGAGCAGGCCAAGCCGCGAGTCGATCGACTGGATCGCCTGGGAGGCGCCGTCGGTCAGCTGGGTCGCGAGCGTGCCGAGATGGCCGTCGATGGTGTCGGTGACCGACTTGGTGCGGCTCTCGAAGGTGACCTCGAGGGACTTCATGCGGCCGTCGATCGCATCATCGAGCGATTGCAGACGGCCGTCGAACGAGCCGATCTTGCTGGCGAGCGAACTGTCGAACGACGACAGCTTGTCGGTTAGCGAGGCGTCGAGAGTGGTGACGCGGCTGCCGAGCGTGGTCTCGAACTGCAGCAGGCGCTGGTCGAGCGAGGCGGTGATCTCGCCGCTGTTGGTGGTGACACGATGGTCGAAGGTGTCGACATAGGTCTTCAGGCTGTCGGCGATGTCCTGGGTGCGCTGGCCCATGCGCTCGACGATGTCGCCGCCGAAGGTCTTCACCGTGCGGTCGAATTCCGAGATGTGACGGGTGATCAGCGCGCCGAGCGTGCCGGAGTCGCGGGCGAATTTCTCGGCGAGCTCGCTGCCATGGTTCTTCACCAGGTCGTCGAACGCGCTCATCTGCAGCGAAAGCGAGTCGTGCGCGGTCTCGGTCTGGCCCACCACCTTGGCGACCAGCGAATGGACGGTAACGTCGAGCGCCTCGCTTGCCTTGTCGCCGGACGTCATGATCTGGCCGGCGAGGCGGTTGCCGGCGTCGTCGATCTTGCTGACGAGGTCGTTGCTGCGCAGCTCGAGCTCGAGTAGCAGCGAGTCGGCGGAGTTCTTCAGGGAGTCGTGGACCTCTTCGGTGCGGTCGGAGATGCCGTCGACGATGACGGACGAACGCTGCTCGAACTCGCCGGTGATGCGGTCGATGCGCTCGTTCAGCAACTCGTGGACGCGATCGGCCAGATCGACGAACTCGTCATGGACGTGGCCGGTCTTGAAGTTGAGGCTGGTGGTCAGCCGCTCGGAGGCGTCCATCACCGCGCGCGTGGTCTCGGCGCTGGCTTCCTCGAGGCGGTCGAGCAGGTCGCCGCCGCGCTCGCCGAGCGCGAGGATCATGTTGTCGCCGGCATGGCTCAGCGCGGTGGTGATGTGCTGGCCGCGCTCTTCCAGCGCGCCGGTGATGCTCTTGGCGACCTCGTCGACGCGCGAGGCGATCGCGTCCGAGATCAGCGCGATGTCGTGGCGCAGGTCGATCTGCACGCCGGAGATCGCGCTGCGCACCTGCTCGGCCTGGCCGACCAGGTTGTCGCGCTGGTGGGCGATGTCCTGCAGCAGCGCGCGGATGCGCACCTCGTTGTCGGAATAGGCGCGTTCCAGCGCCGCGACCTCGTTGGCAACGAGGGTCTCGAGTTCGCCGGCGCGCGCGATCGCGCGCTCGACGCCGTCGCCCATCGCCGCGACCTCGCGGCGGATCGCCTGGCCGACCGTCACCATGGAATCGGCGGCGGCGTTTTCTGGCTCGGAGAATCGCATCGCGACCTGCGCCATCGATTGCGCGATCATCTGCATGCGCTGACCGTGCGCGGCGAGGCTGGCGAGATAGTAGAACAGCAGGATCGGCACGGCGAACAGCGCGGCAAGGCCGGCGAGCACCAGGACGCCGGTGCCCTGGGCCATCGAGGCCTGCAGGGCCGGCCAGAACGCGATGGTGAGGATGACGCCGCCCAGCAGCCAGGCGCCGGAGCAGACAAAGAACAGCGTGAAGGTGTTGCGCGCGCGTCCTCCCTGCAGCGTCTGCAGCATCTGGCCGATGGTTTCGCGATCATCATTGGCGGCGCGGCGCGGCGCGCGCGGTTCTTCGATCGGCTCGAAGGCGGAACGATCGGTATTACTCGGACGGGACTCGAACGATGTGGCTGAAAAATCGGCGGCGGGCGGCAGGTTCGGCGGCGCGGCGCCTTCGTTGAGGGGGCTGCGATTCTCCGCGCCCTGTTCGCTGACGTTGAGGGCTTCCTGGATGGCAGAAAGCGCGACTTCGGTGGGATCTTTGACCTTCTTGGGAGTGTTCGCCATGTTCAGTCTGAGCCCTCTCACTATTTTACGCGTCGGCGAGCCTGCTATCGTCCCCACGCAAGCTCGAAGCCGGTGCCCACAAGCGGAGCGCAAGCCGGCCCCCTGGGCGGCTTGTCCGCTACATCCGCAAACATCCTATTGGGAGAGCGATGCGAATGAAATGCTTGCGATTAATACTTTCTTAATCATCGTTAACAGCTTTGCGCCATAAGGCCTTATGGGCACTCGAAATTCCGGCTGTAGAGCGCCGATTGTGTCCGGAAATTGTCCAGAATCGGGCGGTTTTGCCGATCATCCCAACAACAATCCGTTAACCAGTTTCGTGATTGGCTGGGCCAACGATCCGCCGGCGAGGGCCCGGCGGAGACGACAGGGACAGGCCATGCCGCTTCACCTCGAACGGGTCGAATGGACGCAATCGCCGCCGCTGGCGCCCGGCGCCGAGCCGATCGACGTCGATCATCTTCAGCGCATGACGCTGGGTGATCCGGGCCTCGAGCGGGAAGTGCTGGCCATGTTCTCGACCCAGTCGGCCCGGATCCTCGGTGAACTGGCCGCCTTGCCGCCCGAGGCGGCGACCCATGCCCATACCCTGAAAGGATCGGCGCGGGCGATCGGCGCCTTCGGCGTCGCCGAGGCTGCTGCCCAGCTGGAGACCGCGCTGAGCGGCGGTTCCGATGCGGCCCAGCCGCTTGCCGCGCTCGGCGCCGCGATTGCCGAGGCGCGCACGGCGATCGAGCTGATCCTGGGCCGCTCCTAGGCGTCTGGCGTCTCGGCGGTCCGCCGCGACAGCTTGGGCGGCATCCCAACCGGCGGGCAGGTTTTCAGTCTCCGCGCTAGCGCTGTGCGGACCGACCCGTTATACGACTGCCCGGGACCTTTCCATCCATCGTCCGGCGCATTCCGGCAGCACGAGCAATCATGGCCAAAATCCACTTTATCGACCATTCCGGCGAGAAACGCACAGTTGACATCGAGAACGGCGCGACGGTGATGGAAGGCGCGATCCGCAACGCCATTCCCGGCATTGAAGCCGAATGCGGCGGCGCCTGCGCCTGTGCGACCTGCCATGTCTATGTCGATGAAGCCTGGCGCGAGAAGGTCGGCGCGCCGTCACCGATGGAAGAGGACATGCTGGATTTCGGCTTCGACGTGCGTCCGAATTCGCGGCTGTCCTGCCAGATCAAGGTGACCGACGATCTCGACGGATTGGTCGTGTCGACGCCGGAGCGACAGGCCTAAGATCTCTTATTCGCCGTCCGGATTCACTCCGCGACGGACCCAGCGGCGGAAGTTCTGCTTGACCTCCGCCGGCAGCGGCGTCGGCCTGCGCGTGGCCTCATCGATCATCACCGTGACCGCCTTCGCCGACGCCACGCATCTGCCTTCCGAAAACACCACCTGGTCGAAGGTGGTCGATGTGCGTCCAAACTTGACGAGACCGAGCCCGAGCTCGATCTGACCCGGCCAGTGCAGCTCGGCGCGGAAATGGATGTCGAGGCGCACCATGATCCAGCCGAGCCCCGCCGGCATCAGCCCCATGCTGCGATCCTTCACCAGCGTGACGCGGCCGGTTTCAAAATAGCTCGCATAGACGGCGTTGTTGACGTGCCCGTTGGGGTCGAGATCGGCAAAGCGCACATTGTCGGACAGGCGGTAGGGAAAGTCTTCCAGGCGCGGCGCATCGTCAGCACGAACAGGGGCATTCACGCGGGGGATCTCCGTCGGTTTCCCGCCCATACAGCCGACTTGCGCAGGCTCGGCAAGGGGTTGCCGCGCCAGCCGCTGTCCCTATTATGCATGTCGCGATCCGGCCCACTTGGCTGGACAGGCGAAAAAGCCGTCCAGTCGATTTCAACTGAAAAGAAGCGGACATGAGCGAAGCGATCAAGACCGATGTGCTGATTATTGGCGCGGGCCCCTGCGGACTGTTCGCCGTGTTCGAACTGGGCCTGCTCGACATGAAGGTGCATCTGGTCGACATCCTCGACAAGATCGGCGGGCAGTGTGCCGAGCTCTATCCCGAGAAGCCGATCTACGACATTCCCGGAATTCCCTTCGTCACCGGTCAGGGCCTCACCGAACAGCTGCTGGAGCAGATCAAGCCGTTCAATCCGACCTTCCATCTCAACGAGATGGTGGAGAGCATCGAGAAGATCGGCGATCCCTTGTTCCGCGTGAAGACCGATGCCGGCAAGGAGTTCGAGTGCAAGGTCGTCGTGATCTCGGCCGGCGGCGGCTCGTTCCAGCCGAAGCGTCCGCCGGTGCCGGGCATCGAGGCCTATGAAGGCACGTCGGTGTTTTATGCCGTGCGCAAGATGGAGCAATTCCGAGACAAGAACATCCTGATCGTCGGCGGCGGCGACTCCGCGCTCGACTGGACGCTCAATCTGCATCCGATCGCCAAGCGCATCACGCTGCTGCACCGGCGCGACGATTTCCGCGCGGCGCCGCACAGCGTCGAGCAGATGCGTGCGCTCGTTGCCGACGGCAGGATGGATCTGAAGATCGGCCAGGTCACGGGGCTCGAAGGCGCCAACGGCCAGCTCTCGGGCGCGGCGCTCAAGGGCAACGACAATGCGGTCTCGACGATCGCCTGCGATACGATGCTGCCGTTCTTCGGACTCACCATGAAGCTCGGCCCGGTCGCGAACTGGGGCGTGGCGCTGGAGAACAATCTGGTGCCGGTCGACACCGCGGCGTTCGAGACCAACGTGTCAGGCATCTTCGCGATCGGCGACATCAACACCTATCCGGGCAAGCTCAAGCTCATTCTCTCCGGCTTCCACGAGGGTGCGCTGATGGCGCAGAAGGCGCACCGCTACGTGTATCCGGACAAGCGGCTGGTGTTCCAATACACAACCTCGTCATCGAGTCTGCAGAAGAAGCTCGGGGTGAACTGATTTCACTCGGGCAGAGACCAATGCCAGGGGCATGGGCCACTTCCTGCGCGGCGCGGGCACTGGAACGCTCCGTGAAATGGCCGTAGTCTGCTTGTAGTCGAGTTGGTCGATTGATCAGGTGATGATAATGCGGAACACGCTATCCAGACTTCGGCTGATCCTCGCGATCGCCACGGCCTTTGCGCTAGCTGCTCCGCTTGCGGCCTCGGCGGCCGACCCGTCGGCTGCCGGCCTGTGGCAAAAGATCGAAGACGGCAAGCCCGAGGGCTGGTTCCTGGTGATCGAGCGCAATGGCCTGTTCGAAGGCATGATCGCAAAGATGTTCTCATCGCCCGGCGACCCGCCCAATCCGGTTTGCTCGAAATGCACCGACGATCGCAAGGACATGCCGTGGCTCGGCATTCCCCTCATCCGCGACATGAAGCGCAACGGGCTCGCCTATGAAGGCGGCAACGTGCTCGATCCGCGCAACGGCAAGGTCTACAAGGCCAAGATGACGTTGAGCGCCGATGGTCAGACGCTGACCATGCGCGGCTTTCTCGGCATCTCGCTGTTCGGCAAGGATGAGGTCTGGACCCGGCTGCCTGACACCGCGGTAGCCCAACTCGATCCCGCGATCGTCGCCAAATATCTGCCGGCGCAAGCCGCCGTGGCGAAGCCGGCGGCGCCGGTGCCCGCGACGAAGCGGCACTAACACTTCTTCTCTACAATCCGCAGCTAACGCTCCAATCTGCGCGGCTCACGCTCCGCTCTTGCGTGGCGGCGTGAGCGTTCAGCGCTGTCCCGTCGGTGCAATCGGCATCGGCAGTGGCGCGACCGGCTCGGTAATCACTTCGGGCACAGCGGTGTTCAGCTGCAGCACTGTGGCGGCCGCGGGGACCGCCGCATCGGCCATCGCGGCATGGCCTTCGGCGCTCGGATGCACCGCGCCGCCATACACCGCCGACAGGATGCCCCATGTCGCGTCGTGGATGTCGCTTGGCTGCATCGAGGACGGCAGGCCCTGCGGGTAGGTCATCGCCGTGAAGTAGCTGTCATTGGCGTCGCGGATCCAGCGCGCGCGCGGCAGATAGGCGCGGTATTCGCCGGCGCTGCGGCCGCATTTCAGCGGCTGGTTGGCCGCGGCGACGATGTCCGAGACGAAGCTGTCGCCGTTGGCGGCGAAGCAGTCGCGGTCGAATTCCGGATCGGTCGAGGCGCGTGCGCAGAAGCCATGGCTCGCAAACGCGTCCTGATGCGCATCGACGAAGGTCATGCGATCGGCCTGCGGATTGCGGCAGATGATGCCGGACTGGCACTGCGCGATCGCTTTGAGCTGCGGCAGGAACTCGTTCTGGACGAAGCTCGACACCGACGCGAGGCGGTTGGGATCCGCGTTGAACGAGGGATGGATCTCGAAGCCGGCGCGGCCGCCGGGGCAGGGCGCGCCGCCATTGGCCAGCGCCGGATTGGCATAGGCCGTGTAGATCACGTGCGAGAGATCGCCGCCGACCAGCGGCTTCAGCGCATCGCGCAGCTTGGCAAAATCGGCCGGCAGGTCGCGCGCCAGCGCCGAACGGGCATCGTCGACGCTGGCCATCGAGCCGCCGCGGCTGAACAGCGTGCGCTCGGTCGGCGTGTCGACGATCACGTTGGCGACGAGGCCGGAGAAGTAGATATCGTTGGCGCCGATCGAGAGCAGCACGAGGTCGAGGGTGCGGTCGGGCTGACGGCGCTTGGCGGCGGCGAGTGCCGTGCGCAGCTCCGCGATCTGGCCGTTGACGGTGCCCGAGCAGGTGTTGGCTGTCTTCGTCGGCAGGCATTCCCGCGCCTGCTGCGAGCCGAGCAGGCCGTCGGCGATGGTGGCGCCGGTGCAGGCCAGCGGCAGATAGGTCACCGCAATGTGCGGATATTGCACGGCGAGCGCGAGCGCCGTGCGGGTCTGGTAGCTGTACAGCGACCGGTGACAGGCGGAGTTGAGCCACAGCGCGCTCTGGCGCTGCCAGTTGGTCAGGGTGTCCGGTGCTTCGCAGGCGCGGCCGCCTTTGTAGCCGGCGCGGCTCGGCCGGTAATATTGCGCTCCGCCGAGATAGGAGCGGAAGCAGAACCCCTCGTCGGAGAGCGCAATCGCGCGGTCGGGATTGCCCTCGCCGGATGCGATGCTGTCGCCGAGGCCCGCGATCAGCAAGTCGCGTACCTCGATCTGCGTCGTCACGCGCTGGTTGGCGTCCGAGCCGCTTGCGACGTCGACGGTCGCGACCGTGGTGCGGCCGTAGCGGACGCGCAGGTTGATCGGCTCGGCGCAATCGAATGTCGAGGATTGCGGCCCATCGCCGTCGTCGAACGACCAGGCGCAGGTCGCGCCGACCGGAACCGGCCCGGTGAGCCGTACGACGATCGGATGATCGATCGGCGTCAGATAGCTTTCCTTGACGTTGTCGCGCGTGCAGGGCTCGCTGACGCGGCCCTGCAGGTCGATGCAGAGCCGGTTCACGGTGTTGCGCGCCCAGCCGCGGCCGTCGCTTTGCAGTTCCAGCGTCTGTTCCGAGGCCAGCACGCTGCGGCCAAGCCCGCTCTCGACATGCAGGCGGAAGTCGCGTTCCTCGCGGAACAGGCGGAAGCGGTTGCGGACCTCCCAGGAGATCTGCAGCTGGTTGTCCTGCGCCTCCGCGGCCGATGCGAAGACCGCGGCCAGCGCGCTGCCGAGCAGCACGCTGCAGACCGTCACCCGAAACGAAAATCGAACCAAAAAGCCAATCATGGCGCGGTTTGACGCGAGCGGTACGGCGAAAATAAGAGAAGCGGCCGCGAGGATCGAAAATCCGGGGTCGAGGGGCCCGCACAGGGGCCGATAACGTTGTCCGTTACCGTTTCAGCTGCCTGACCCGCTGCTGCCGGCTTTCGATCGGTTGCCGCACGGTCGCCGAAGCCGTGCAGGCTTGGCTTAGTCGTTTCCGCTCTTGCCAAGGCTGCACCACGTTGAGCCAGAGCTCGCGCATGCCCATGATCGAGATCGAAATCCCGAACGGGATCAGGAAGTAGAGGATGCGGAACACGACCAGCGTCGCCAGCAATTGTTCCTTGCTGAACTCCGGCAGCGCCACCAGCATCGCGGCGTCGAACACGCCGATCGAGCCGGGGGCGTGGCTGGCGAAGCCGAGCAGCGTCGCCAGGATGAACACGACCGCCAGCGAGACGAAGTCGATATGCGGCTCGGTCGGCATCAGCAGGTACATCGCGAGCGCGCAGAAACCGAGATCGACCACTCCGATCAGGATCTGCAACAGCGTCAACTTGGCCGAGGGCAGCACCACCTTCCAGCCGTTCTGGCCGAGCTCGCGGCGCTTCACGCCGGTCAGGAGCCAGACGAAATAGGCGCCGATGCCGGCAAGGCAGCCGAGCGCGATCAGCCGGTTCATCGCCGGCGGCAACAGGTCCATCGCCGACGCCGCCGCCGGGTGCCAGGCCATGCCGAAGCCGAGCACGAACAAATTGCCGAGCCAGAAGGTCAGGCCCGACAGAAAGCAGATCTTGGCGACGTCGATCGCGGAGAGGCCATAATCGGAATAGATCCGGAAGCGGATCGCGCCGCCGGTGAAAACCGTGGCGCCGATATTGTGGCCGATCGTGTAGCTCGTGAAGCTCGACAGCGCTGCGATGCGGTAGGGGATATGGATCTTGCCGATCGTGCGCAGCGCGAAGAAGTCGTAGAAGGTCAGCGTGCAGAACGCCCCGACCACGCAGAGCGCCGCCAGCGCGATCCGGTGCGGCGCGATGTTGGTGAGCGCGGTGAGAATGATGCCGGTATCGACGCCCTTCAGGGTGTGAACAAGCGACGTGATCGCGAACGCGATGATCAACACGCTCGCGGCGATCCCGAGCCGTTTCCAGCCGATCTTTTCCTTGAAACCACGCCCAAGCGTGGTCAGCAGCCGAAGCATTCATCCTCCCGGCGGGGCGGCAAATTTCAGTGGGACCCGATCACGGACGGCGACGGGTGACGGGCAAACGCACCGTACGCGATGACCCATAAGGCAAAACCGATGCGTTGTGCAGCCCTTGACAAGCCAACCTTCGGCCCTCGTCCAGCGTCATTGTCATATTGGCTACATATGTTCTCGCCCTGCGGAATGTGAGTCGCAGGACCGCGATGGGGCCACTGCATGTTCCGCCGTTTCAGGCAGTTTCGTCGGCTTTTTTGCCGATTTTGCGGCCGTCCCGGCGTCGATGCGGGTTCGTTGGCGCGAGGCGAATGGACGATATGCATCAGCATGGGGACGGCTGAGCCGGCTGTGACGTTTACCAAAGTGTGAAGTCGGCGCGCGCATGCGCATGATCCGCCCTGCGCTCGGGCCGGTGAGCCGCGCGAAGGCGGTCCGTAGGTCTATTGAGGCAAAACGCCGCGCAAGCGGGCCGCCGTCGGACAGATCGGCAAGGCACGCGATTTCACACTTCGATCCGTGGCGAAGTGTTGCGGCGAAACGAAGGCCTATGTCTCGCATTGGTTGCCGAGAGCAAGGACAAGACCATGCAACAGACATCCCTGAACGTCCGGCACATGCCGGGCCGCCGCGCAACGTCGCATCAGCAAACGAGCGGGCTCGCGGCGACGTTGACGCTCGCCGCGATGAGTCTCGGCTATGGCGTCGTGCAGCTCGACGTCACCATCGTCAACACGGCGCTCAACGCGATCGGCGCCTCGCTCGGCGGCGGCGTTGCCGAACTGCAATGGGTGGTCAGCGCCTACACGATTGCCTTTGCGGCCTTCATCCTGACCGCGGGCGCGCTCGGCGACCGGATCGGCGCCAAGCGCATCTTCATGGCCGGGTTTGCGATGTTCACCGCGGCATCGGTTGCCTGCGTGGTCGCGCCTGATGCGGCGACGCTGATCGCCGCGCGCTGCGCGCAGGGGCTGGCCGCGGCCATCCTGGTGCCGAACTCGCTGGCGCTGCTCCGCCATGCCTATGAAGACGAGAAGGCGCGGGGACGCGCGGTCGGTGTCTGGGCCGCGGGCGCGAGCCTTGCGCTGACCGCCGGCCCGTTCGTCGGCGGCGGACTGATCGCGCTGGTCGGCTGGCGCGCGATCTTTCTGGTCAACCTGCCGATCGGCCTCGCCGGCTTGTGGCTCGCCTGGCGCTTTGCCAGCGAAACCGCGCGTCATCAGCAACACCGGCTCGATCTGCCGGGGCAGGTCGCGGCGATCGCCGCGCTCGGCACGTTGGCCGGCGCGCTGATCGAAGGCGGCGCGCTCGGCTGGGGCAACCCGTTCGTGATCGCAGGCTTCGCTCTCGCCGCCGTCTTCTCCGTGCTGTTCGTCTGGCGTGAGGCGCGCGCGCCGCAGCCGATGCTGCCGCTCTCGCTGTTCCGCCACCGGATGTTTGCCCTGACCTCGCTGGTCGGCCTCCTGGTCAATGTCGCGTTCTACGGCCTGATCTTCGTGCTCAGCCTCTACTTCCAGCAGGTCAACGGGCTGTCGGCGTTCGCCACTGGCCTCGCGTTCGTGCCGATGCTCGGCGCCGTGCTGCCCGCCAACCTGATCGCACCGCATGTCGCGGAGCGGATCGGCGCGCCGGCGACAATCGCGCTCGGCGCCGCTCTCTCCGCCACCGGATGTCTTGCGCTGCTGTTCATCGGCCCCGGCACCAGCTACCTCGCGATCTGCCTGCAATTGCTGGCCATGAGCGGCGGCCTCGGCCTGCTGGTGCCGCCCCTGACATCGGCGCTGCTCGGCAGTGCCGGGCCACAGCATGCCGGCATCGCGGCCGGGGTGTTGAACGCGACCCGGCAGACCGGCAGCGTGCTCGGTGTCGCGCTGTTCGGCTCGATGGTCAGCCGGTCCGCGGCCTTCATCACCGGCCTGCATGCGGCCCTCGTCATCTCCGCCGGCGTGTTGCTGGCGGCGGCTGCGCTGATCTGGATCGGCGCATGGTCAGAGGCTCGGCGCTGAGACGAACCGCAGCGAGGCATCTCCGCGTTGCCCTGACCCGATCGCCTGCATTCAAGGCTTCTTCACCATGCGTGGAACCTTGCTGCGGTGCGGTTACCGTTCCTACACGAATGCGTCTGTTCTTATAGGTCCATAAAGGGGGCCTATATGTATCGCGTTCTGACCTGTCTCACTTTGGAACATGACTGGCGGTTGGTCGTCCTCGGCGGGGTGATCTGCCTGCTCGCCAGCGCCGTCGCGATCAGCCTGTTTCACCGTGCCCGCGCTGCGCAGGGGCGGGCCCGCGAGATCTGGATCGGCCTCGATGCGGCGGTCGGCGGTTGCGGTATCTGGGCCACCCATTTCGTTGCCATGCTGGCGTACGATCCCGGCATCGAGGCCGGGTACAACATTCCCATCACGCTGCTGTCGCTGGTGCTCGCGGTTGCGATCCTGGCGGTCGGATTGGCCGTCGCCACGCTCGATGGACGCTGGCAGACGGTTGCGGCCGGTGGCGCGATCGTCGGCGCCGGTGTCGCGGCGATGCATTACACCGGCATGCTCGGGCTGGAGCTGCCCGCGCGCATCATCTGGTCGCCCGGCATCGTCGCCTCGTCGATCGCGTTCGGAAGCCTGTTCGGCGCGCTCGCGCTCGTCGTTGCCACCCGTGGCGAACGTTTCGGCACCACCGCCGCCGCGACCGGTCTTCTGACCGTCGCGATCGTCTCGCATCATTTCACCGCGATGGGCGCGGTGACGCTCGTCCCGGATCCGACCATCGTTTCCGGCGGACTTACGGTCTCGCCGCGCGTGCTCTCGTTCATGACCGCCGTTGCGGCCTTCGCGATCCTCGGCCTCTCGCTGATCGCCTCGATCCTCGACCGTCGCGCCAAGACCGAACTTCACAAGCAGAAGGTGGTGCTCGATACCGCGCTCGAGAACATGTCGCAGGGGCTGTGCATGTTCGATGCCGACGGCCGCATCATGCTGTTCAACGAGCGCTACAGCGAGATGATGGGGCGCAGTCGCATACCGCTGCAGGGACGCCTGCTGATCGATGTCCTGCAGGACCTCCATTCCATCGGCGAGTGGGACGGCGATCCCGAGGAGTTCTGCAATGCTCTCGTCGCCGAGGCAAAGGCCGGCCACAGCGCGACGCGGATCGTCAGCCGCAACGAGCGCGCGATCCGCGTCGTCGACCAGCCGATGAAGGGCGGCGGCTGGGTCGCGACCTTCGAGGACATCACCGAATGGCAGCAGGCACAGGAGCAGATTTCGCACATGGCGCGGCATGACGCGCTGACCAATTTGCCGAACCGGACGCTGTTCCGCGAGCAGCTCGAGAAGGCCTCGAGACTGGCCAAGCGCTCCGACCAGCTGGCCGTGCTCTGTCTCGATCTCGATCATTTCAAGGAAATCAACGACACGCTCGGACATCCGATCGGCGACGCGCTGCTGCGCGAAGTCGCGCGCCGGCTGGGCGAATGCGTCACCGAGCACGACACCGTGGCGCGGCTCGGCGGCGACGAATTCGCCATCGTGCAGTTCTGCAGCAATTGCGAGCCGTCCGTCGTGTCGTCGCTGGCAAGTCTCGTGGTCGAGCGGATCGCTGCGCCCTACGAGATCGGCGGCCATCAGCTCGTGATCGGCGTCAGCATCGGCATCTCGCTTGCGCCCGAAGACGGCAAGGATCCCGACGAATTGCTGCAAAAGGCCGATCTCGCGCTGTACCGCGCCAAGGCCGACGGCCGCGGCACCTATCGCTTCTTCGAGACCGGGATGGATGCGCGTGCGCAGGCGCGCCGCCTGCTGGAGCGCGACCTGCGGCTCGCGCTCGAGCATGACGAGTTCGAGGTCTACTACCAGCCGATCCGCGATGTCGCGGGCGATCGGATCGTCGCCTTCGAGGCGCTGGCGCGCTGGAACCATTCGCTGCGTGGCCTGATCGCGCCGAACAATTTCATTCCTGTCGCCGAGGAAACCGGGCTGATCGTTCCGCTTGGCGAGATCGTGTTGCGCAAGGCCTGCGCGGATGCCGCGGGCTGGCCCGAGGCCGTCGCGGTTGCCGTCAATCTCTCGCCGGTGCAGTTCAAGAACCCGAACCTGGTGTCGTCGGTGAAGGCGGCGCTGGAAGCATCGGGCCTGTCGGCGGACCGGCTTGAGCTGGAGATCACCGAATCGGTGCTGCTGCAGAACAGCGAGGCGACGCTCGCGGTGCTGCATGAGCTTCGCGGCTTCGGCGTCCGCATTTCGCTGGACGATTTCGGCACCGGCTATTCCTCGCTGAGCTATCTGCGCAGCTTCCCGTTCGACAAGATCAAGATCGACCGGTCCTTCGTCACCGACCTTGCGACACGCGAGGACTCGATGGCGATCGTGCGCGCGGTCACCGGCCTCGGCAAGAGCCTCGGCATCGTCACGACCGCCGAAGGGGTCGAGACCGATACCCAGTTCGACCTGCTGCGTCGGGAGGGCTGCACGCAGGCGCAGGGCTATCTGTTCAGCCCGCCGCGGCCGGCAGCCGACGTCGCCAAGATGTTGCGCAGGACGCCGGAACGGTCGGTCGCCTGAGTTGGAGGGCTAGCTCAGCTCTTGCGCAGGGCAAAATAGGCGCCGCAGAACGCCATCACTGCGCCGAGGCACAGGGCGGCAAGGCCGGCGAGCACGGCGGATATGGTCGAGACCGTGCTCGGCGCCGACGCGGCCTGGCCGGCACCGGCCAGCATCAGCACGCCGACGACGATCAGGAAGTTACGCATCCGCTGCGGGATCTGGCCGGCCACCGCGCTGTGCATCAGATTGGCGGTGAAGTAGCCGCCCGAAAATCCGACGGTCGCGATCAGCCACCACGCAATCGCGGCGCCCGCCGGCATGAACTCGTGGCTGTCGGAGCGCCACAGGCCGCCGAGATCGAGCCCATAACGCGCGCCGAGCATGTGCACGGCAAGCGCCAGCAGCACGCCGGATATCATCGCGCCGCCGAGGATGAGGTAGCGCGGAAAATAGGTCGTCTCAGGCATGGCTCGCTTGTAGGATAGCCGTGACGTCCCGCGCAAGCGCGTGGATGGATTTGGACGGGTGGAACGGCGGCTTGCCAACAACGTTGCAGGATCGATCGGAGGCAGGCGAGGGCTCGCCGCTGCGCTATGCCTACAAGGCCTCATTGATCGGCTCGGCGCACCAGTTCGAGCTGACCGAGGACGGGCTGTCGTGGCGGATCGCCGGCAGGTCGGGCGTGTGGGACTATGCCGACATCTCCGCGGTGAAACTGTCCTATCGCCCGGTCTCGATGCAGCAGCAGCGGTTTCGCGCCGACATCGACAACGCCAGGGGCGGGCGGATCGCGATCCTCTCGACCACCTGGCAGACCGCGACGCTGGTGGCGCCGCAGGGACATCTCTACCGCGACTTCATCGTCGAGCTGCATCGCCGGATGCAGGCGGCGGGCAGCAGGGCCAGGCTGGTCGGAGGCCTCGGGCCGAAGACGTATACCGCCGCGCTGGCGCTGCTGGCCTGCCTTGCGGTGGCAATGATCGGATTGCTGCTGACGGCGCTGCTCACCTCGAACTGGATGGGCGCGCTGTTCCTGGTCGGCTTTGCGGCGCTGTTCACTTGGCAGGTCGGCGGCTTCGTCACGCGCAATCGGCCGCGGCGCTACAGCTTCGATCAATTGCCCGATGCGCTGCTGCCGAAGGCGGTTCGCAATCGGTGAAGCGGTTCGCGCGGCCGGACTGTAAGCGGGTTGTAAGCAACGCGCTGTAAACTCGGCGACGGATTTGCTTTTGGCTGGAGCGTCAGATGACAATCCGGACCCCATTTTTGGCTCTGTGCCTTGTGCTCCTGAGCATCCCGCCGGCTCTTTCCAAGGGCAGCGTGGGCAACAAACATGATCCGCTTGATCACAATCACGTCGACAATCTGCCGCCCGACGTGCGGCGATACGTTGCCGGAATTTGCAAGGGAACGCCGGTCGCGCAGCACGACTTTGCGACCTACTCGCCGCAAGAAAAGCGCTGGCGGATAAACCTCGAATATCTGCAGTGCGGCGTGATCGGGGAGTATCGCAAAGGCAACCAGTGCATGGATGTGGACTTCGTAGCCGAGGGCGCGCATTTTCGTCTCGTGAGAAAGACGTATGCGGCCTGTGGCTTTTGATGCCCTGGCGCTCACTGGAAATGGGCCGCTGCGAGTGCCACTCCTATCCAATTCTGGACTGCGGCGCTGCTTCGGAGTGAACGTGCGATGTCACTCCGTCGAGTCAAAATCCTCTTCGGTCGCGCTCAGCATTCCCGCCAGTGTCCGCAGGCCGAGGTCGAGTTGCTCCATCGGCGGTGCGGCGAGTGCGAGCCGCACCGCATTGGGCGCGTGCCCCGGCGTGGCCGCAAAGGTGGTCGACGGCGTCAGCGCGATGTCGCGGCGCGCCGCGGCCGCGACCAATGTCTGCGAGCGCCAATGCGGCGGCAAGGTCAGCCAGAGATGATACGACTTCGGATTGGTCTGGATTTCGAAATCGGCCAGATGCTTGGCCGCCAGAAGCTGGCGGCGGCCGGCATCGATCCGCTTCAGCCGTGACAATTCGGCGGCGGTGCCGTCGGCCATCAGCCGCTGCCCCGCGGCGAAGGCGTAGCCCGACGCGGTCCAGCCGCCCGAGCGCACCGCGGCCATGATGCTCTCGCGCAGCCGCGGCGGCGACACGATGAAGCCGAGCGCAAGGCCCGGCGCGACCTTCTTCGACAGGCTGTCGAGCATGATGCAGCTGTCGGGCGCGAGCGCGGCGAGCGGCGCCTCATCGTCGAGAAATCCGTAGACGCCGTCCTCGATGACGATGAGGCCGAGCTTCTCCACCACGCGCAGCAGCTCGGCGCGGCGTTCGGGCGGCATGGTGATGCTGAGCGGGTTCTGGATCGTGGGCTGGACGTAGATCGCGGACAGGTGCGCCTCGCGATGCGCCTTCTGCACCGCATCCGGTCGCACGCCGTGTTCGTCCATCGCGAGCGGCACCAGCGAGATGCCGAGCCGCGCCGCGATGCCCTTGACGAACGGGTAGGTCAGCGCCTCGACGCCGCAGCGTCCGCCGGGCGGCACCACGGCGGCGAGCGCGGCGGCGATGCATTGCCGGCCATTGGCGGTGAACACGATCTGGTCGGGATTTGGCGTCCAGCCTTTGCGCGCCAGAAATTCCGAGGAGATGGTGCGTGCCGCCCGCGTGCCAAAGCTGGTCGCCGGCCGCAGCGCGCCCTCGAGCACCTCGGGCCGCTCCAGTCCTTCGAGGCTCTTGGCGATCATCGTCGCCTGGTGCGGCAGCAGCGGGTAGTTGAACTCGAGGTCGATGCGGGCCCCGCGCGGTTCGGTCGGGGCCGTGATGCCGCGGCGTGCCTCGCCGGACACGAAAGTGCCGCGGCCGACTTCACCGACCACCAACCCGCGCCGCAACAGCTCGGTATAGACCCGGCTCGCTGTTGAGACGGCGATGTTGCGGTCATAGGCGAAATGACGCTGCGGCGGCAGCCGGTCGCCCGCCTTCAGCGCGCCGCTGGCGATCTCGGCGGCCACCGCATCCGCCAGCTTCAGATATTCGAACCTCGACATTATTGCACCGAGAGCAATGTTTTACTTGCTCCGAGCAATGTACCGGATCATTTAAGAGGGAACAAGCCCATGATTGCACCGAGGAGTGCGCAAGCAATCCGAGGTCCCGGCGGCGCAGGCGCTGAAACAGCATTTGCGTCAACGGCGTAGCTTTGTCTATGGGCAGCGAAGGAGAGATGACAATGTCAGCGATATCCTCAGCCGCCGCAGCGCCCGCGCGGCCTAGTACATTGGGCGGATTGCTCCGATTGCTCCGAGTGTGGGGCGATGCGCTCGCGACCTATTGGGTGCGCCGCGAGGCGATCAAGACGCTGCGCCAGCTCGATGACCGGGCGTTGCGCGATATCGGACTCTCGCGCTGCCAGATCGAGACCGCCGTCACCGGCGACTTCGACCTGGAGCTGGTGCGGATCCGTTAAGATGCCGGTGCTGCGCTAATGCATGATCCGGAAAAGTGCGAAGCGGTTTTCCCTCGCGACAAACGCGGGACGCGTTTGCGCGGAGGTCATGCTCAAACAAAGAGTTAAAGCGCGATGACGATTCAACCCAATCACGTCGCGCCTTAGGGCCGGGCGCCGACTGCCGGTTGCAGAATTCACCGAAACTACACCAAAGAAGCGGAAGAGCCCCATCTCGTCACCGCCGTCGCTCCAAGGTTGTGACGCTCTATGCTAGCCTGTTAGCTGCGTACGCTAGCGTTGAGTTGGGGACCGATGGCCGCTCGCAAATTGTCGCAAGGGCAGGCCCCGACCCGGGAAGCGCGTCGCCGCTGGCATGAGGAGCGATCGCTGCGCTGTGCGATCCGGTTGGCCCGCATGGGCTACTGGGAGTCGCAGAGTGCCGCCGCGACCGATCTCTGGATATCGCCCGAGCTCGCCGCATTCTACGAATTCGACACCGCCGACGGCTACATCCCCATCGCCACGGTGCGCGAGCGCTATCTGCCTGAAAGCCGGAAGCTTCTGGAGGCGCATTACGCGGCCTGCTGGGCGGAGGGGCGGCCCTATGCGGTGCGGACGAGGCTCCGCAGTTCCGATGGCAGCCTGCTCGACTGCGTGGTGCATGGCGAGCCGGAATTCGACGCGGACGGCCAGGTCCGACGCGTGTCCGGCATCGTCCGCGACGTCACGGAGGAGACCTCCGCGCTGCGGCGCCTGGCGGAGAGCGAGCAACGGCTGGCCGATTTCGTCAGCACCGCCTCGGACTGGTGCTGGGAGAGCGATGCCGAACATCGGCTGCTGCCCTATCCCAAATCGCTTGCCGGCAATGCGGCGTTCCAGACGGTGGCCGCTGGCAGGAAGGCGCGCTGGGAACTGACTTATGCGCCCGAGGACGGCGAGGCGATGGCGCGGCACCGGGCCGATATGGAGGCCCATCGCCCTTTTCGCGACTTCACCTATACGCTGATCGGCAAGGACGGCTCGCGCGTCAGCATCTGCACCAGCGGCAAGCCGATCTTCGCCGATGACGGCAGCTTTCTCGGCTATCGCGGCACCTCCAGCGACATCACCCAGCTCAGGGCGGCCAAGGCGCTGCTCGACCAGCGCACGCGGGCGCTGGAGGAGGCCCACCGCCTCGGCAAGATCGGCACCTGGAGCTTCCGGCTGGACAGCGGCCGTACGATCTGGGCGCCCGAGCTCTACCAGCTTCTCGGCCTGCCCGACACGTTCGAGCCGACCGATGAGAAAATGGGACCCTATTTCCTGGACGGCGACGCCGACCGCTTCCGGGAGGTGCAGAAACGGGTGCTGCGCACCCGCCGTACCGAGGCCACGGATCTACGCATCCTGCACGCGGACGGCATGCCCCGCGATCTGGCTGTGATCTGCAAGGCGGAGGTTGCCCACGACAAGGTCATCGGCATCATCGGCACCGTGCAGGACGTCACCGAGCGCAAGGAAGCCGAGCGCCAGCTCGAGCAGCTCGCCTACAGCGATCCGTTGACCGGCCTTGCCAATCGCGCGCTGTTCACGCGCCAGCTCGCCGCGCTGACCGAAGGCTGCTCCCAGGGAGGCCGGACCGGTGCGCTGCTGCTCATCGACCTCGATCGCTTCAAGGAGGTCAATGATTCCCTCGGCCATGCCGCCGGTGACGAATTGCTGATCAAGGTGGCGGCTGCGTTGCGGCAGGAATTGGGGCCGCGCGCCTTCATCGCCCGGCTCGGCGGCGACGAATTCGCCGTGCTGGCGGATGGATGCGACACGTCCGACGCCGCGCTGACCGGGCTTGCCGATCGGCTCGTCGGCAAACTGTCCGGCCCTGTCGATCTCGCCGAGGGCGAAGCCTCGGTCGGCGCCACCATCGGCATTGCCCGCCTGCCGGAGCACGGCGCGACGGCGGAGACCGCCGTGCGCAACGCGGACCTCGCGCTCTACATGGCCAAGGAGGCCGGGCGCGGCCGGGCGCAACTGTTCGAGCCGGTCTATGCGCAGGCGGTCGATGAAAGGCTCGATCTCGGCCGCCATCTGCGCCACGCCGTGGAGGCCGGCGCCCTCGAGGCCCATTACCAGCCGCAGGTGGACCTGAAGACCGGCCGCGTCACCGGCTTCGAGGCGCTGCTACGCTGGGCTCATCCCGAGCGCGGGCCGATCTCGCCGGCGGAGTTCATCCCGATCGCCGAAAGCTCCGGCCTCATCGTCGACCTCGGCCTGTGGGTGCTGCGCGAGGCCTGCCGGCAGGGCCGCGCCTGGCTGGATGCCGGGCTGCCGCCGCGCTCCATCTCGGTCAATGTCTCGCCGGCGCAGATCTGGAGCGTGGATTTCGAGACCGCGGTCTCGGCCATCCTGGCAGAGACCGGCTTTCCGGCGGAGCTGCTCTGCCTGGAGCTGACCGAAAGCCTGTTCGTGGATCATACCGAGCAACGGATCAGTCGCACGCTGACGGCGCTCTCCGGCTTGGGCGCCCGGCTGGCGCTGGACGATTTCGGCTCCGGCTATTCCTCGCTCGGCTATCTGACGCGCCTGCCTTTCGACTGCCTGAAAGTGGACCGGGCCTTCGTGGATGGCATTTCCACCGCGCCGGAGAAGCGCAAGCTGCTCGGCGGCATCATCGCCCTGTCGCACGGACTCGGCATGACGGTCGTGGCGGAGGGCGCCGAATTGTCCGCCGAACTGGACGTGCTCGGCGGGCTCGATTGCGATTTGGTGCAGGGCTTCGTGTTTTCCCCGCCGATCGCCGCCGACAAGGCGCCGCTGGTCGCCGCCAGCATCGAGCGCGAGGTGCGCCGGATGCAGCCGCAACGGAATCGCCTCTAGCCGAACACCGCTTGCGGCATTGTTTTTGTGCGTGGCTTTGCCTCGATGGTGGCAGCTGACCAATCAACTGGGCCGTGTACTCATAAAGCGGAGCTGGATGAGGGACGCTTGATGTCCGCTCTCACCCTGACAGCCGCGAGAAAGCGGACGTCGCCGGAGGTTCGAGAAGGGCCACGAACCGATACTTGGCCGCGAGCCAACGGGCCTCCTGACTTGCACCTCGATCTCATCGATCCCTATTCGATGGCCGATTGTGCAGCCAGTTCGGCCTTGCGTAGCGTTTTGATGTCGTTTTCGGTGTGGTTCACCGGGGCGAGGTGAATCTCCACTTTTAAGAGCTTGCCTGTATAGGGATTGGGCGACGCGTAATCATCGCTGACCGGCGATCCCGTATCCATCCCGATGTCGAAAGTTTCATCGGCCGAGAACCGGCCCAAGACGCTCTTTTCGACCCGCCCCTCTCCAACCTTCGTGTCATTGACGAAAAGCGTGACTACGCCACCCTTTCCGAGCCCACCGCCGTCGTACTTGAAGTCCACGCGAATGATTGCCGGACCCGGTGCGAGCTTCTCCGAACTGGCGACTTTGTATCGTTGCAAGGAAAACCAGTTGTATTCGTAAGTCGGCTTACCGTCCTTGATGTAGAGAGCGTAGCCGGCAACGGTGCCGCCAGCCGCGATCAACACACCATCACCGCCTGCTTGCGGAACATCGATATACGCCGCGATGCTGTGCGAGCGGTTTTTCACGTTGGGCGATGAGCTTTCGGGGATCCGCGTGGCGCCGGGGTAATAGGTAAAATCGGTGCGTCCCGCGATCAGGCTCGGACGCAAGCTTGGGTCGGCGCGCTCGATGAACCGGTCGTCCAGCGGGAGCACGTCGTATTTTGCTGCCTCGACCCAGAACAGGTCCTGCATGTCGTGCAGACGCTTGGGCTCCTGAGCCGCCAAGTCGTTGGCCTCGCTGAAATCGCTCTCAATCCGGTAAAGCTCCCACTTGTCGTTGGCGAAATCATACGAGCCGATGTTTTGCCAGGGCAGCCGTCCATGGCGGACGCACGCAACCCATCCGTCGCTGTAGATCGCACGGTTGCCGAACATCTCGAAATATTGAACGCGACGCTGCTCTTCAGCCTTCGGGTTGTCGAAGGTGTAAACCATGCTGACGCCTTCGATCGGCTTTTGGGCAACCCCGTTGACCGACGAGGGCTGCTCGATTTGAGCAGCCTCCAGGATCGTCGGAACGATGTCGACCGCGTGATGGAATTGAGTGCGAATGCCGCCTTTGTCCTTGATCCTGTTGGGCCATGAGATGACGAGCGGATTGCGCGTACCGCCGAAATGCGAGGCGACCTGCTTGCCCCATTGGAACGGTGTGTCCATGGCCCACGCCCATCCCACGGGAAAATGATTGTAGGACTTGGGACCGCCGATCTCGTCGAGATGCGCCAGGATATAGCTCGGGTCCTCCTGCTGACCGTTAACGCCGACCATCTCGTTAAAGGTGCCATTGAGGGTACCTTCCATCGAGGAGCCGTTGTCGCCAATCTCCCAAAAGATCAGCGTGTTGTCCGTTTGGCCGACTGCTTCCAGAGCATCGAGGACGCGCCCAACATGAAAGTCGGTTTGGGCCGTGTAGGCGGCGAAGGTCTCCATTAGCCGCGAGGCGATGCGCTTCTGATCAGCGGAAAGGGAATCCCAGGCAGGAATCTCCGCCGGCCGCGGGGTCAGCTTGGTGTCGGCAGGGATCACGCCCAGGCGCAATTGTCGCTGGTATGTTTCTTCCCGATATCTATCCCACCCCTGATCGAACTGCCCCTTGAACTTGTCGATCCATTCCTTCGGCACGTGATGAGGCGCGTGCGTGGCACCGGGCGCGTAATAGATGAAGAATGGCCGGTCCGGTGTCACCGACTTTTGCTTGTTGATGTGACTGATCACCTCGTCGGCGAGGGCTTCATTCAGGGTGTAATCGGCTTTCCGGCCGCTCGGGACCTCCATCTCGATTGGCGTATTGTCGCGATAGAGCGCCGGCACCCACTGGTTCGCTTCGCCCCCCAAGAAACCGTAGAAGTGATCAAATCCCTGCCGGGTTGGCCAGCGGTCATAGGGACCCGACACACTGGTCTCCCAATCCGCAATATTGTGGTTCTTGCCGAACCAGGCTGTGCTGTAGCCATGCTGGCGCAACGGCTCTGCCACCATGGCTGCGCTGTTGGGAATCTGTCCGCTGTAGCCGGGATAGCCGTCGCCCAATTCGGTGATGTTGCCTGTTGCGGCGGAATGATGATTGCGGCCCGTGAGCAGCGCGGCCCGCGTTGGAGAACATAGCGCCGTGGTATGGAAGCGCGTGTAGCGCAATCCGGCCTTTGCGAGCCGGTCCAGGTTCGGGGTAGGGATTTGGCCGCCGAAAGTCCCCCATTGTCCGAAGCCGCAATCGTCGATCAGAACGAGCAGGACGTTCGGCGCGCCGCTTGGTGCACTAATGATCGGTATCTTGTCCGGAAACGAGTCCTTATAGGTGGTGCCGATTTTTCCCTTGAATGGCGGCTGCGGAAGCGGCAGCACTTCTTGAGCCTGCGCCGACTCGCGAAGCCAGGACCAACCGAGTGCCGACGCAAGCGCGCCCTTTGCGGTGGAAAGAAAAAGCTGACGGCGATTCATCGATGCCTCTCCTTCTGTTACCCGCTTGGGCTTTCGGACGCCTCCGCTAACGTGTGGTACGGAGAGGTGTCACTCCGCTCACCCGACGCTGTACAACCATTGGGGGATCGAAATGGAAGCGCCGCTTTGTTCCCTTGATCTAGATCAACGGAGGGCCCCTTGGTACTTCGGGCCAAAACCGGGTCTCGCGACCGCTTTGGTCAGAAGCTGAAGAACTCGATGTGAACACAATGCATCCGCTTTCGGGGGTATAGCGACCAATCGCCGTCGGTCAGCGCCTGATTGAGCCGGACTGCCGAGCCGATGCTGCCCAACAAGCCGCGCGGCGTGCGACGAGCGAATGACCGCCGCGTCCTCAATGGCATCGTGCGCAATTTCGGAATATTAGAAGAATGTCCCTGAGCTGCCCGACGTGTCAAGTCGCCTGGTCGAACGCCGGCCGAAAGGCGAGACGGTGTTGGGCGGCATGGACGCCGCCCAACACGATCATGAATCTCATTTTGCCATTGCCGTCCTGGCGGCCTCGATTTTCGCCTTCACGGAATCGAGGTTGAAGCTCGCGCCCTTCTGCATCGGCGGAAACTCGATTGCGGTCATGGCCAGCTTCTCGACCTCCTGTTGAACGAACACGAAGCGCCAGAATTCATATTTGAACCAGTCGAAGTATTGTTGCGCGCCGTATTTGGTCCCGCTGTCCGGCCAGCCCGTTCGCTCGAACGGATCCAGGCGGAGGTTGATCAGGTAGGGCACGTCAACCTTGGTTTTTTCGCCCAGCCAACCCCCGGGCTGGTCGATGAAGCGATACTTGTAGTCGTCGATGCGCACGGCCCCCAGCTCGCTCTCGCCGAAGTACCAGATTTCGTGCCGGTTCGACGGCCCCTTGCCGGTGATCATGTCCATCTGATTATAGCCATCCAGATGGCACTTGTAGGTGCGATCGCCGATCTGCTTGCCCTTCTTCAGTTCCTCGGCAATGTTCGGGTTGCCGGCAGCCGCCAGCAAGGTCGGGAACCAGTCCAGACCGGAGATGATTCCGTTCTCGACCTTGCCCGCCGGCACCTTGCCCGGCCAGCGGATCATCGCCGGCGCGCGGAAGCCGCCTTCCATGACCGTACCTTTGCTCTGCGCGAAGGGTGTCTGTCCGCCATCCGGCCAAGTGAAGACCTCGGTGCCGTTATCCGTGGTGAAGATGACAATGGTGTTGTCATCCACGCCCATGTCCTTGAGTTTTTTCATGACGAGGCCGACATCGTCGTCGAGCTGCGCCATGCCGGCTTCATGAATCGACCAGCCGTTCTTGGAGTTGCGCATCGCCTCGTACTTCGGCGACAAATGCGTGACGATGTGCATGCGGGTCGGATTGAGCCACAAGAAGAACGGCTTGTTGTCGGCCTTGGCCCTTTCAATGAACGACAAGGCGAAGTCTCGGATCTCATCGTCCACCGTTTCCATCCGCTTGGGATAGAGCGTTCCGGCGTCTTCAATCCTCTGCTTGCCGACCTTGCCCCAGCGCGGATCCACGGTGGCGTCGTCCACATTGGTCGCCCACGAATGGATCATGTTGCGCGGGCCGACCTTGTTCAACAGCTCCTGCGGATAAGCGGGGTGGGCCGGATCTTCCATCGCGTCGAGGTGATACAAATAGCCGAAGAACTCGTCGAAGCCGTGCACTGTCGGCAGAAACTCGTTCTTGTCGCCAAGGTGGTTCTTTCCGAATTGGCCGGTGGCATAGCCCATGCCTTTGAGCGCGGTGGCAATGGTCACGGCCTCCGCCGGCAAGCCTGTGGGAGCGCCGGCCTGACCGACCGTTGTCATGCCGGTGCGGATCGGTAGCTCGCCGGTGATGAAGTTGGCGCGGCCTGCGGTGCAGCTCGCCTCGGCGTAATAATCGGTAAACAGCATGCCTTCTGCGGCGATCTTGTCGAGGTTCGGCGTCCGGCCGGCCATCATGCCACGATGGTAGGCACCGATATTCCAGATGCCGATATCATCTCCCATGATGACGACGATATTGGGCCGCTGGCCGCTCGGTGCCTGCTGCGCCTGGGCCAGAGCCTTTTCGACCGATGCGGCTGCGCCTAACGCGGATGCCGCCGCCAGGCTTGTCGTCGCGAGCAAAACATTTCGACGGCTCATATCGCGTGAGGCGTTATCCTTGTCGTCGCTCATCACTTGCTCCCTTCCTCATGATGCATCGAAAGCCAACATGGCTCGTGGACGTATCCACCGCTTCCGCATGGCGCGCAGCCGGGCGATAGCGACGGCAGTAGTTCGGCGCGCAGAGATGCGAGCCGCCTTTGAGAACCTTGCGGGGAATCTTGATCTTGGGCAGAGACGGATCGTGGCTGTCTTGCTCTCGCCTGCCGCGTGGATCCTGAGGAACGCAGCACGCCTTGGCCGCGTCGGGCGCATGCCTGGTGGACCACCAATCGGTGGTCCACTCCCAGACGTTGCCGATCATGTCATGAAGGCCGTAGCCGTTCGGCGGGAACGCCATCACCGGCGAGGTGCGCGCGTGACCATCGTCAGTAAGATTCTGGTATGGAAAAACACCTTGCCAGGTATTCGCCATTGGCCTGCCGCCGGGCATCAGCTCGTCGCCCCAGGCGAACTCGGCGCCGTCGAGGCCGCCGCGCGCGGCAAACTCCCATTCGGCTTCGGTCGGCAAGTCCTTGCCAGCCCATATCGCGTAGGCCTCGGCATCGCGATAGGCAATGTGGACCACGGGATGATCGTCGAGGCCGCTGATCGAACTGCGGGGGCCATATGGCCGGCGCCAGTTGGCGCCAAATTTGAAATTCCACCATTGCGACCAGTCGCGCAAATCGACCGGACGCTTCGGTGGCGTGAAAACCAGCGAGCCTGCCTTGAGCATGTGTGACAGCGCGCCTGGATAGTCCCTTGCGTCAGGCCGCGTCTCCGCTGACGTCACGTAGCCTGTTGCGTTGACGAACTTGCGAAAATCGCGATTGGTGACCGGCGTGCGGTCCATCCAGAAGCCGCTCACCGAGACGCGATGGACCGGCGCCTCTTCGGCATAGTGCCTGTCTGAGCCCATGCGGAACGTGCCGCCCGGAATCCAGATCATGCCTCTTTGGCTGGGCCCATCCGACAAAGGTACGCCTGCCGCAACGCCAACGTCGTGCATGGGCTACTCGCAGTGAACGAGCTTTCAAAATTACGAGCGTCGCCTCCAGGAATCTCTCGGCAGCTTTCTAGCGCCGATTCTGCCAGGGAGGAGCGCGGCTTAACACCTTAGTCGGTCAACGTGACAATCGAACATCTGAAGCGGTGGCACGTTCGCAGCGGCACAACCTTCTCCCATTGATCTAGATCAATCGAGCCAGGTCGCCCGTTCCTTGTGGAGAGCCCTGATGACTATGCAAAAAGTGCCAGGGTTGTGGCGTCATGGACACAACCTTCCAATAAACCTCCGGCTGAACTCAAGTGTGCCGAATTCGCGTGGACGAACGGCGGCGTCAGCTTATTCTTTCCGAGTTTCTACCCCGCCGGAGCAATGGTGGGATCGCGAGAGTCGGGGAATCGGCGATGCGGCGCTTTAAACCGAATTTGGGACGCAGATTTTTTTCGCAGTGGCATTTGAGTGTTGGGGCGCTTGCCGCTTTGCTGGCGCTTTCCACCCAACCGGCTCGGGCCGATGAAAATGGCATCAGCTTTTGGATACCCGGATTTTTTGGCAGCCTCGCGGCTGTTCCCCAGCAGGCGCCGGGCTGGTCGGTGAGCACGGTTTATTATCACACCTCTGTTTCCGCTGGCGGCGACGTGGCGCGGTCGCGCGAAATCACGCTTGGTCGCTTTCCCGCGAATCTGACGGCCAACGTCAACGCGAACGTCAATGCGAATGTGAACCTTGGCCTTGTGGCCGGGACCTACACCTTTGCAACACCCGTGCTGGGCGGTCAGGCTTCTGCCAGCCTGTTGGCGACCTACGGCTCCAACTCCACGTCGCTGGCGGGATCGCTCGTTGGGACATTGACGGGACCGGGCGGCGGCACGTTCCCCTTCTCCCGGTTTGACAGCATCGACAGCTCGCTCATTGCATTCGGTGACCTGATCCCGCAGTTCGCGCTGCGCTGGAATGCCGGTGTCAACAATTACATGACGTACGTCACCGCCGACCTTCCGGTCGGCGCCTATCAGTCGGGCCGCCTGGCGAATTTGGGGATTGGGCACTGGGCGGTCGACGCGGGCGGCGGCTACACCTATTTCGATCCAAAGACCGGGCATGAATTTTCGACGGTGCTGGGATTCACCTACAACTTCGTCAACCCCTCCACCCAATATCAAAGCGGCGTCGACATGCACCTCGACTGGGGCGCATCGCAGTTCCTGACCAAGCAGTGGCAGGTCGGCCTCGTCGGTTACTTCTATCAGCAGCTCGGCTGCGACAGCGGCTCCGGCGATCGCGTCGGCTGCTTCCGGTCGCGCGTGGCCGGTGTCGGCCCGCAGGTCGGCTACATTTTCCCGGTCGGAGACATGCAGGGATATCTGAACCTGAAGGGCTACGGCGAATTCGCCAATGAAAATCGGCCAGCAGGCTGGAACGTCTGGCTGACGTTCAATCTTCAGCCCGCGGCGCCAACGCCGCCGACATCCACAAGGCCCAGATTCACGAAATAGCAATAGCGGTGACGCTGCCACCGGTGCCGTGCTGAAGACATGCCGATTAGCGGCGGACCGGGCCAGCAAGCAATGCCTAGCGCGATAAGGGCAATACCGGTCAGTCGCCCGATCGGAATGGCAATACCAGAAAGGTCTTCACCGAACAGCAAATGTCCGACGAGTGACGGAACGATTACCAGGGCAAGGCCGGTTACTGTTTCGGTTATGGCGGCGAAAATCAACGCTTTGTTCAGCGCAGGATCAAGACTGCTGCTGGACTTGACCCAACGCATTTATGCACACCGGCAATAGAACTGCAGAAAGCGCGACACCTCGGTTTCCGTGCCGTAGAGGCGGATGAGGCCGTGTCGGTAGGCGTCGCCTACCGACAAGCGATGGTTGGCTATCTCCCGAACCACGTCCTCGCCACTGATGAGGACGAGTTCGCCGACAGGCGGTGCAGAGACATGAACTTGCGCATGCAGGTCGCCGCCCTCTGGCGTGAAGCGAGTCCATAACATCGGCTCTATCAACAGCAGCGCAAAAGCCATCGGCGCGTTCTCACCCGCCGGTATCCGCAGCTGCTCTCCCAACTGTTCGAGCGATCGCACGGTGCGGTGATAGGCCCAAAGATCGGGCGTACGCGCCGGGGGCGGAAGCCGCCGCTCGCTCACCGCCTGCGCCATTGCGCCCAGGACATGCAGCGCGTCGGGGTAGGTCCAATTCAGCATGCCGCGCGCGAGCGTGACGTCATCGTGGTAACCGCAAGCCGGGGCTTGGGACGGCGCCCAGGCAGCGCACCAGCCGAGCACGAAAACTGCGGCAATCCGGTGCTTTCGCATGAAGCCCTCCGTTTCAGCCCCGGCACTACTTCGCCGGCGTGTACCAGATGGGTGACGTAAAGGCTCGCTCGGTGACCTTCATGGCGGTGCCGGGCAACGGCGTGACGCCGTAGCGTTTCGCGTCGTAGGCGGTCCAGCGCGGGGTCGGAATCTCGATCACCCGGCCGTAGTAGAAGGCCGGCCGACTTGGGTCGAATTCGTGATCTTTCCACACCGTGATGAGCTCGGGCGCGCCGATCGTGTTGGTCCACGTGGCATTCGCTACGTCTACCGTATCGCCAACTGATGGCAGCTTGCCATCGTTGCCGGGCTTGCGATCTCCCGACCAGACGACATCAAAAACCTTTTCGCTCACGCTGCCGTCCTTTTCGAGCCAGCCCTTGATGATCTGGTAGCGATCAAGGTTGGCGCCGATCGGGTCCTTCAGCGCGGCGACCAGAAACGTCGGTACCTTTCCCTGCGGCGCTGCGCGCAGGTCGCCGCCCATGGGCACGCCCTTGCTGTAGCCGACCTGGGCCGGCAGGCGATTGTCCGCGTCCTGGGGCACGAAATCCCAGCCCCCGAAGAAGCGCACGATCACGCGGGTGCCGGTGGTGGAGTAGGTCTCCTTACGTTGCATGGCATCCCAAATGGACGTGCGGGTGTTCTCATTAGCCCACACGGCGGCATAGCCGGAGGAGCCGACCTCCCAATCCATGATCTTCACGCCGGTCGTCTTGTTATCGATGAAGGTAGCGCCCATCCGGTGCGGGCTCGGCTCTTGCGGAACGGTCTTGCCGAAGAAGTTGTTCTCCTCCATCGCGGAGAGGGCGGTGTGCGCATCGCTGCCGCTGACGAGGCCGAACTTGTAGGGGTTGATGCCGAGGCGCTGCTCGAGCTTGAGGCCGTTCTTGTAGGCTGAACGTACATACTCGAACTCAAGCATTTCCTTCTTCTTGGCAACACTGCCGTCGAGGTTGCCCTTGTCCCAGATTTCGAACGCAGCGAACTCGTCGTTCGGCGACAAATACGGATGAGACTCGCCGGTGCCCTTGGTCTGTGTGGCCTCGTAGAGCCGCTCCCACTTGGCGCGTTGCTCCGCATAGTCGCGGTCGAGGGCCTTGCCGAAAGCCTCGACCACGGGGAACATCGTTCCGTTGCTCAAATTGCCGTTGTGGGCAATCGCCAGTACGCTGCCGCCGGTCTTGGCTTCGTAGCCTTGCATCCATTTCCACAGGTCGGCCGGATTGTCGCTGCCGTAGGGCGGATACACGGTGAACGGCTCGACCTGGCTCGCCTTGTCACCGTTGTCGCGGTAGATCACGTTGCGATGGAGGTTGTTGCCGCCGGTATTCGAGGTCCATTCGTAGGCGATGAAGGTGGTAAAGCGGCCGGGATCGTTGAACTGTTCAGCAGCCTCGATGGTCTTCTGCCACGCGCCCCGATAGGCACGCGTTCCCGGGAAGTACATCAGGTCCTTCGGAAACGTACCGTGCGAAAACTGAACGATGATATCGATCGCGGCCTCGGCGCCCTGGCCAGACTTGATCATGTCGTACCATTTGCGACCGGTCGGGTCGGCGAGAAGATCAGGCTTACCCGCGAACAGGTCCGGGAAGAAGCCCATGTTGTCGGAATGATCTGTCACCGCAAGCCAATCAAGCGGCCGGGAAAGCTTCACCGGCTGGCCCGTGTTCGAAGTGACTTGTTCGCCGCGGGCAAAGCGATAGGCGTCCTTCGGGTCGAGCCGGGCGCCGAATGCGCCGGCATCCATCGAAAACGAAGTATGCAGGTGCGTGTCGCCAAAGAACGGTCGCGTGGGAAACTCGCGATTCACGTAAGGCGAATAGGCGGGCTTCTGCAGGGATTGTTCGAGCTGATCCTTTTCCGGCGCGCCAACGTCCTGGGCGAATGTTGGCGAGATGAAACAGGCGGCACTCAACCCGGTAACGATCTGCAACACCGTTCGTTTCATGTGTTTCCTCCCCAAAATCGATGAGCCACGTCAAATGCAGCGATACGCTCGATTACCCAAAACATGGCAAGACTCCCGATGGCATAAGACGTCGCGACGCTTGCCCAGCGGATTCTCGATCTGTGAAAACGCAGAAACCAAAAGGAGAGGCACACCGTCGCTGCGATGAACAGCAGCTGGCCGATCTCCACCCCGATGTTGAAGAACAGGAGCGCCAGCGGCACGTGTCCTTCCGGCAGCCCTACCTCGCGCAGCGCGCCGGCAAAGCCGAATCCGTGCAACAGGCCAAAAGTGAACGCGACCAACCACGGCGCTCTTGCCGCCAGGCCTTCACGCCCCTGCTGCAAATGCACGATCTCACCGGCCACAAACACGATGCTCAAGGCAATCACCGCCTCGACCGGAGCAGCCGGCACATGCACATAGCCGAGCGTCGCCAGTGCCAGCGTGATGCTGTGCGCGACCGTGAATGCGGTTACCGTCTTCACCAGCAGCCAGGTCCCGCGGGTGAGGATCAGCAGCGCCAGCACGAACAACAGGTGGTCGATACCGAACAGGATGTGCTCAACACCCAGCCTGAGATAGACGCCGGCGACCGACCAACCGGTCTGCTGCAGGGGTATCATTGCTGCCGGCTCTTGCGGAGTGAGCCGCCGCACCCAGTTGGTTCCGTCAAGGAAGACCATGCGCACCAGGGCGTCTGTCATGGTGTTTTGCAGTCCATCGATGCGCACCGTCTGTCCACGCAACGGAACGAGCGCGCGAAAGCGCCACGTTTGCACGGCGGCATCGACGGCAGCACGCGTCGTCATCGGCGTGAGGTCTTCCGCGCTGCCGGAGAAAGTCGCCGTGAGCGCCAAGCGAAGCTGCCCGCGCATCGGCGTCTTGAACAGGACGTCGAATTCACCGGGCCGCTCTTCGCGCACTTCAAGATAGGAGGGACGAACCTCATGGGCCGAACAGGGCGTCAGCCACGCAAGGCCCCAAGCCGCAAAAATCGCGATCATGGCGAGCTTGACGGAGTGGTGCGCCCAGGAGCGAAGCTTGCGTGAGCGGCGCGCTGTCACGGCTGCCTCGAGGAGGCGGCCGCGATCGGCACCATCAGCGGCTTTAAGGCGTCATCGACGACAAGACGGTATTTCTTGCGCAGTCCCGCGAGATACAGTTCCTTCGCCGTTCTCTCCTCCTCGCTTCTCCACGCCTCGACGGCCTGCTCGCGCAGATCGGCAAATGGACGTAATTGGCCTTCTTGCCGGGTCGAAACGCGCACCAGGTGCTGGCCGTACCCTGATTCGATCGGGCCGCTCCAGACACCGGGCTCAAGCGAGAACACCGCCCGTGCAAAGGCGCCGCCGAAAGCCGCGGATACAGACTGCTCGGTCTCGTCGCGGAAATCAGCTTCGAGCAACAAGCGGTCGCCCAAGGCTGCCGTCGAGAGCGCGCCGTCGTCGCGCAGCCGCTGCAATGTTGAGGTGGCGTCCGACTGCGCGTTGGCGCGTTGCTGCGGGCTGAAATAGACCTGCGTGAACGAGATGCGTGCATCGCTGCGGAAGAGCTGGGCATGCCCGGCGTAGAACTGCTGCAATTCGGTATCCGATGGTTCGGCCCGGCGTGCGGTATCCTCAACAAGAAAGGTCAGTTTCTGCGCCAGGCGTCGCCGGACGATCACGTCGTTATCTTCGAGTCCCAGGGAGCGCGCCTCGCGTGCGAGCAGCAGTTCATCGGTGTAGTCCGTGACCAGCCCGCGCAGCTCTTCCGGTGTTGGCTGACGCCGCCACTGAGTGGTCCAGTTTTGTGCCAGCCACTCGATATCGCCAGCGCCGACCTGGAGGGACGGGGTTTGACCCGCGTTCGGATCTTCCGGCGCGCGATTCATCCAGGCATAAGCGCCGAACAAGGCGGCGCCTGCGATCAAGAAATGAAGCAAAGGCTCTTTCAACAGCTTCATGGTAGCCTCTGTAGCGACCAGCGTATCGCGTCAGGTAAAGGTCGCCTTCACGCCCACATCTTGATCCAGATCAATCGCCCGGCCTCGCGCCGGCGTGTCGCGGAACACAGGCGAAAGCGGGCAATGTCCGCATTGGGCTATTCTCGACGGATTCATCAGCGATTGTCGGCAGGTTGATGTCCGCCTCTGCCCGTAAGCGCCGAACGGGGGCTGAGCCAGGAGCGTTGCGTTTGGCCGGACTCCCGTGATTCAAACTCTCAAACTGTTCGCTCGAATCATGCGCTACGAACTCGCCGACTATGAATGGACTGCCATAAGGCCGATGCTACCGAACAAGCCGCGTGGCGTTCCTCGAGTGAACGATCGACGTGTCCTCAATGGCATCTTCTGGGTCCTCCGATCAGGAGCACCCTGGCGTGATCTGCCGGAGGCGTTTGACCCATACACCACTTGCTACAACCGGTTCGTCCGCTGGCGGCGGGCTGGTGTCTGGGGCCGCATCATAGAAGTGATTGCCGCCGCCCATGATGCCGCTGTCCAGATGATCGACACCTCCATTGTCCGCGTGCATCAAGAATCAAACAATGTCGTCGCGTGGCGACGCGGTACGACAGGCTTGCCGCTAACTATCTTGCCTTCGTTCAACTCGCGTCAATCAGGCTATGGCTGCGCCTTAATGAGTCCGCGCCCTAGTCCACGTCCTGGTTGGATTAAAGCAGGCTGAGATTAGGCTGCGACCGCAAATAGGGCGCGTCCCGTCTCCCGCCTGGGGGCGAGGGGACGCGGGAGCGATTTCGGAATACTAGAAGAATATCCCTGAGTTGCCCGACGTGTCAAGTTGCCTGGTCTAACGCCGGCCGCCGCCGGCTACTTTGCATGGGGTTGTTTTCGATATTTTGGCAGCGCCGCCTGCGGCGGCCCTGTAACGCATCCCGCTTTAGTGCCGCACCACCAGCACCGAGCATTTGGCGTAGCGCACCACGTGCCCGGCATTCGAGCCGAGGAAGTAGGTGCGCATCGCCGGCCGGTGCGAGGTCATCACGATCAGGTCGGCCTTCATGGTCGCGGCCTCCTCGAGGATCTCGTGATAGATGCCGCCCTGGCGGACCACGCCCGAGATGCGGGAGGGTGCGATGCCGGATTCGCGCGCGACGATCGCAAGCGCCTCTTCCGACGTTTCGCGTTGCTGGCTGTCGAAATCCGCCGGCACGTATTCGGCGAGCATCACCGGCGTCATCGGCAGCACGTTGAGCAGACGCACCGTCCCGTTCCATGTTTGCGACAATGTTGCAGCGGTTGCGATCGCCGGTTTCGCCAGGTCGGTATCGGCGAGGTCGATCGGAACGAGAATGGACTTGTACATCTGCGCCTCCTGTCCGCGATTGGTCTGGAGCCGTTTGGTCCCTGTGCCCGGGACGCGCGCCTTCTTTTTCTTGAAGTCGGTCTGGTATCGACGCGAACCGGTCCCCCTGTCGCGCAGACGTCAATATAGCATGGCGGCGCGGCGCTGTCCGCTTGCGTCAGCTGCGCGAGGCCTGCTTCAACAGTTTAGGGCTGACGAACAGGACGAGCTTGCCGCGCCGGAACGAGACGTCGTTCCAGTCGTCGGTCGCGAAGTCGAAGACGGCGAGCCCCGAGGTCGGCAGATTGTCGCCGAGCGCGCGCTTCGCGGCCTCGTCGCCGCTGCCGGTCAGCGTCAGCGCGAGCTCGTGCATGCCGGGATTATGGCCGATCAGCATCAGCCGCTTCGGATCGCTGGCCGAAGCCATCCGGATCGCGGTCAGCAATTGCACCGGATCGGCGCCGTAGAGGTCCGGCACGAATTCGACTTTCGGCGCATGCCCGGCGCCCTTCAGCGCCTCGCGCACGATCTCCCAGGTCTGCCTGGTGCGGACCGCCGGCGAGACCAGCGCCAGATTGGGCAGGGGTGGATGACGGGCGATCCAGCCGCCGATCTCCGCTGCGTCGCGGTGGCCGCGCTCGTCGAGACGGCGGTCCTGGTCGTGCCCCGAAGGCGCGTCGTGTTCGGTTTTGGCGTGACGCAGCAGCAGCAAACGGCGCATGGACTTCCATTCTCGATTCGGTCAGGTCGAATTAATTCTACAGGCTCATGCCCTGGACAAGGTGACAAGCGCCGCAGCGGTCCGTAAGAAACGCCATGAGCGAGAGTTCCACAAGTGCGGCGGACGGCCCCGATCAGGCGGCCTCGCCGTTCCGCGACCGTCTGGCGTTCGACCTCGACGTCGACATTTGCGTGGTCGGGGCCGGGCTGGCCGGCCTGACCGTGGCGCGTGAGGCGGCGCGGCTCGGTGCGAGCGTTGCGGTGCTCGAGGGCCGCCAGATCGGCTGGAACGCCTCCGGTCATCATCTCGGCACCGTGATGCCGGGATTCGGCCTGCCGATATCAGATGTGATCGAGCGCGTCGGCCTCGACGATGCCCGCGAATTGTGGGCGCTATCGAAGGAGGGCGCCGACTATGTCCGCGCCACCGCTACCGAGGATTTGATCCCGGGCATCGAGCCGAGCGATGGCGCGCTGGAAGTCTCCAATGTCGATGTCGGCGAGGCGCTGATCGGCCGCCTGCAGACGCTGGGCGAGGATTTCGCGACCGAGGTCGAGGGCTGGCAGGTCGATCGCGTGCGCAGCGTGCTCAGGACCGGCCGCTATTTCCACGGCATCTATTATCCGAAGGCGTTCCAGATCGATGGCCGCAAATATGTGCACGGCCTCGCCGCGCTGGCGATGCGGGCTGGCGTGCGGATCTTCGAGGAGACGCCGGTCGTCAGCATCGATTTTTCGGGCATCCGCAAGCGCATCGTGACGCCGACGGCGCGGCTGCGGGCCAACCATATTGTCCTCGCCGGCAATATCCACCTCGGTGCGCCGCTGAAGCGGCTGTCCGATACGCTGCTGCCGGTGTGGCGCTACGCGGCATTGACCGAGCCGCTCGGGGAGCGGCTGGCGGAGTCCATCGCCTTTCCCGGCTCGGTCGTCGACAGCGACGGCATCGACCATTTCCGTGTCGTCGATGGCGATCGGCTGTTGTGGGCCAGCCCCGAAACCACCTGGGACGCACGGCCGGAGCGCCTCGGCGCCGCAGTGCAGCGTCGCGTCGCCACGGTGTTTCCGCAACTCGGCAAGGTTCCGGTCGCGGAGATGTTTGGCGGCGCGGTCGGCGTTACCGTGCACGGCATGCCGCAGATCGGCCAGTTGCGCCGAGGCCTGTGGGTGGCGAGCGGCTTCGGCCGGCAGGGACTCAACACCTCGGCGCTCGCCGGGCAGCTGATCGCGCGCAGCATCCTGTGGGGTGACGATCGTTGGCGGCTGTTTTCGCCGTTCGAGCTGGTCTGGGCCGGCGGCACCACCGGCCGCGTCGCCGGTCATTTCGTCAGCCTGTGGGCGAGGGGGGCCTCGTCCGTGGCGGGTGTTCTGGCGCGCTACCGCGAGGGTGCGCGTGCGAAGGAGCGCCTGCGCGAGGCGCGGCTCGCCGAGGCCAATCTCAGGGCGGGAACCCGGGGACCCGCACTCCGCCGTCCACCCCCGTCGGCTGTGCGGCCGGCGCGTCCGCCCGCGCCCAGGCAGATCGAGGACGGCGAGGCGCCGTATCCGGATGCCTCGCAAGAAAGTGAGCGGATCTCCGACGGGCGGATGTAACGTCCGCCGGCGGGATTCGTATCTGTTGACGAACCTCGGGGCACGCCCCCTGAGCCGTCCGCACCGGAGATGATTGATGATCGATCGCCGCATCCTGCTTGCTTCCGTCGCCGGCCTGTTCGGCTTCGCCGCCTTCCGCTGGCTGCGCGCCTCGCCGGCGCAGGCCGCCGAGAAATTCGAGATCGAGAAGACCGACGCCGAATGGCGCGCCCAGCTGACGCCGCAGCAATACGAGATCCTGCGCAACCAGGGCACCGAGCGGCCGGGATCGAGCCCGCTGCTCAAGGAGCACCGCAAGGGCACCTTCGCCTGCGCCGGTTGCGACCTGCCGCTGTTCTCGTCCGAGACCAAGTATGAGAGCGGCACCGGCTGGCCGAGCTTCTACAAGCCGCTGGACAATGCGGTCGGCACGACGTCGGACCGCACCTTCGGCATGGTGCGCACCGAGGTGCATTGCCGCCGCTGCGGCGGCCATCTCGGCCACGTCTTCGACGACGGCCCGAAACCGACCGGGCTGCGCTACTGCATGGACGGTTTCGCGCTGGTGTTTCACCCGGCGGCGCCATCGGCGACCTGACATTCCTTCCCGGCAATTGTTGCCGCTCCCGGCAAATGTGCCCCGGTCGAACGACCGGGGCATTTTTTTCAAGCGGATGATTTTGTTACGTTTTGTTTCGTGGCACGACCTTTGCGACATGCTCCGCCGATGCGGCCATTCCTGTGATTGCCAGCCGCCGGGAATCGAATTGGAGAACATGTCATGGGTATCTTCGGCGCTCTCACGACGGCTGTCGGTGGCTTGCGCGCAGGGTCGTACGCGCTCGAGAACATCTCCGGCAACATCGCCAACTCGCAGACCACCGCCTTCAAGCGCATCGATACCTCATTCCTTGACCTTGTGCCGCAGACCGCGCTGACCGCGCAACTTGCCGGCGGCGTCACCGCGCAGTCCCGTTCGACCAACTCGGTCCAGGGCGACGTCCAGTCGGCATCGGTCGCGACCTTCATGGCGATCAACGGCAACGGTTTCTTCGCGGTGCAGAAGCCCGGCAGCTTCACCGACGGCGCCCCGGTGTTCGACGGCGTCGACCGCTATACCCGCCGCGGCGATTTCCAGCTCAACAAGGACGGCTATCTCGTCAACGGCGCCGGCTACTATCTCGAGGGCGTGCCGATCGACCCGACCACCGGCAACCCGGCAGGCTCATCGCCGCAGGTGCTGCAATTCAAGAACGACTTCCTGCCGGCGCAGCAGACCACCAAGATCGACTATCGCGCCAACCTCGCGTCCTATCCCTTGACCACCGCGCACGACACTTCGGTTCCCGGTTCGGAGCTGATCCGGCCGGGCGCGTTCAGCAGTGGAAACAATCCGTTGGTGCTGGGCACGCCGGCTGCGCCGTATACCGATTCCGCCATTACCGGCACCGCGCAAAACAACAAGGCGACGCCGTCGGTGGCCATTACCGCCGCGACCCTGCTTTCAGGCGCAGCCGGCACCGATTCTATCAATACCAACTTCAGCGCCGGCTCTGCGGGCCCGCCCGTCGTGCCCGCCGACACGATCACGGTCAACGGCACCGTCATCACCTTCGTGGCGTCGGGGGCGACCGGCAACCAGCTCAACGTCACCGACAGCATCGGAACGCTGCTCGCGAAGATCGACGCGATTACCGGTACCACGACGCCATCGACGATCAGCGGCGGCAAGATCACCCTGCACTCCGGCAAATTGGCCGATCTCAACGTGACGAGCTCGAACGCGACCGCCTTTGCGGCGCTCGGCTTCACCGGGTCGGCGGTCGCGGTTCGCGGCGGCGGCGGCACGGTCGGCACCGGCCAGGTTATCGGCAACGACAACTCGACCTTCCTGAACGAATCCGTCTCGGGCGGCGCCGTCACGGCCTACGACGTCTCGGGTGCGCCGGTGAACCTGCAATTCCGCTGGGCCAAGACCGACAGCTCCTCGCTGGGCAGCGGACATACCGACACCTGGAACCTGTTCTATCAGGTCAATCCCAATGCGACCGGCACGCAGGTCTCCTGGCAGAACGTCAACGTCAACTTCACCTTCGCCTCGAACGGCCAGATGTCGCCGGCGATCTCCTCGGTGGCGCTCACCAATGCCGTCGTCAACGGCGTGTCGCTCGGCAGCCCCGTGATCAATTTCGGCTCCGGCGGCGTGACCCAGTTCGCCGACGCCAACGGCAACGTTCAGGTCAACCAGATCCAGCAGGACGGTTTCCCCGCCGGCCAGCTGCAGTCGGTCAGCGTCTCGACCAACGGTCGCATCGTCGGCAACTACACCAACGGCCGCAACATCGATCTCGCCGAAATCTCGGTGGCGACCTTCAACGGCACCAACTTCCTCAAGCGCATCGACGGCGGTGCGTTCGAGGCGACCGACGAGTCCGGTGCGGCGCTGTTCGGCAAGGCCGGCACCATCGTCGGTTCCTCGCTCGAGAGCTCGAACACCGATATCGCCGACGAATTCACCAAGCTGATCGTGACCCAGCAGGCCTATTCGGCGAACACCAAGGTGATCACCACGACCAATTCGATGGTGCAGGATCTCCTGAACGTGGTGCGCTGATCGCATCGTTGCTGCACGTGTGAAGAAGTAAAGGCGAGTACATATCATGGGTTTGAGCCAAGCCCTTTCCACCGCGATGTCGGGCCTGCGCGCCACGCAGGCCTCGCTCTCGCTCGTGTCGTCGAACGTCGCCAACGCGGAGACGCCCGGCTACGTCAGGAAGACGCTGAACCAGACTACCGGCACCACCGGCCAGTTCGGATCGAGCGTCCTCATCGCCGGCGTCAACCGCCAGCTCGACGAATTCCTGCAGACCCAGCTTCGCACCGAGACGTCGGGCGCGGCCTATGCCGACGTCCGCTCGGATTTTCTGGCCAATTTGCAGGGCGTGTATGGCAATCCCGACTCCACCGGCACGATCGAGGACGCCTACAACAAGTTCCTGACCGCGCTGCAGGGGCTGTCGACCAGCCCGGAATCGCAGTCGGCCCGCATCGGCGTGATCAATGCCGCGCAATCGATGGCGCAGCAGCTCAACGCGACTTCGCAGGGAATCCAGACGCTGCGCGCTAACGCCGAGGCTGGCATCAGCGACTCCATCAACAGCGCCAACAATGCGTTGCGGCAGATTGCGCGCCTCAATGTCCAGCTGGCGGCCAATGGCGGCACGACCGATGCCTCGACCGCGGCATTGCTCGATCAGCGCGACCGTTACGTCACGCAGCTCTCGCAGCTGATGGACATCCGTACCGTCACCAACAGCCAGAACCAGGTGAGCGTGTTCACCAATTCCGGCGTGCAGCTGGTCGGCACCGAGGCCGCGACGCTCAGCTTCAACGCCCAGGGCACGATGACGCCCAACACGTTGTACAATACCGACCCGACCAAGAGCACGGTCGGCACCATCACCATCACGTTCCCGCATGGCGGCACCTATGACATGGTGTCGACCAACTCGATTCGCTCCGGCAAGATCGCCGCCTATCTCGAGTTGCGCGACAACACGCTGGCGCAGGCCCAGACACAGATCGATCAGTTCGCGGCCGCGATGTCGAGCGCGTTGTCGGACAAGACGACCGCGGGCACCGCGGCGACGGCGGGGGCGCAGTCCGGCTTCGACCTCGACCTCTCGGGGCTGCAGAACGGCAACACCATCCACGTCTCCTACAAGGACAACACCACCGGCCTCACGCATAATCTGTCGATCATTCGCGTCGACGATCCGAACGTGCTGCCGCTGAGCAATACCGCGACCGTCGATCCGAACGACGAGGTGCTGGGCATCGATTTCTCAGGCGGCATGAGCTCGGTGCTGTCGCAGCTCAACGGCGCACTCGGCGGAACCGGCCTGCAATTCTCCAATCCGTCCGGGTCGACGCTGCGCGTGCTCGACGACGGCGCCGTCAACAAGGCCGATGTGACCGCGGCGTCGGTCACGTCGACGGTTTCGTCGCTGACCTCGGGCGATCCGCACCTTCCGCTGTTCACCGACAATGGCGGACTCTACACCGGCGCGATCACCGCGAACGGCTCGCAGACCACCGGCCTTGCCGCGCGCATCAGCGTCAACACCGGCCTGATCGGCGATCCCTCGCGCATGGTGGTGTACTCGACCAATCCGCAGACGCCGGCCGGCGACACCACGCGCGCCAACCTCGTTCTGAACCAGCTGTCGAACGCCTCGTACAGCTATTCGCCGCAGACCGGCCTTGGCACGTCAGGCGCGCCGTTCACCGGCACGCTGCTCAACTTTGCCAAGCAGTTCATCAGCCAGCAGGGCGAGTCGGCGACCGCCGCCAAGCAACTGGCTGACGGCCAGGACGTCGTGCTGAACACGCTGCAGACCAAGATGGACTCGACCTCCGGCGTCAACATGGACGAGGAGATGGCGCATCTGCTTTCGCTGCAGAACGCCTATTCCGCCAATGCGCGCGTGATGTCGTCGATCAAGCAGATGTACGACGCGCTGCTGCAGCTCACGTGAGGGTAACATGTCGATCGACGGCGTAAGCGGCAGAACTTCCTATATCGGCACCACGATCCTCAACCTGCGGAATCAGCTCAATGACCTGACGACGCAGCTTGCGACCGGCAAGGTATCGACGACCTATGCGGGGCAGGGGCTCGATCGCGGTTTCGCGCTCAGCCTGCGCGCGCAGATCAGCGGCATCAACGCATTCTCCGATACCGCCACCAACCTCAACACGCGCCTGAGTGTCGCTAACCTCACCCTGCAGGGCCTGTCCGACGTCGGGACCCAGGTGAAGAACGCCGCGACGACGGCGACGCTGACGCTCAACGACAGCGGCCAGACCTCGGGCCAGATCACGGCGCAGGCGGCCTTCGCCAACGCGGTCGCGATGCTGAACAGCCAGTCGGGCGACCGCTATCTGTTCTCCGGCCGCGCGATGGATACGCCGGCCACGGTGTCCGCCGATACCATGCTCAAGGGCACGGCTACCCAGGCCGGCCTCACGCAGCTCATCAATGAGCGCAAGCAGGCCGATCAGGGCACCGGCATGATGGGGCGCCTGAGCGTCTCGTCGCCGCCGGCGACCACGACGGTCACGAGTATCGCCGAGGACGGCTCGCCGTTCGGCCTGAACCTCTTGTCGGTGCAGTCGTCGTTGACGGGTGGCGCCACGGTGACGCAGCCGACCGGCACGCCGAAGTCGGCGTCGGTCGATCTCGGCGCCGTCAATCCGAAGGACGGCGACAAGATCAAGTTCAACTTCACGCTGCCCGACGGCACCACCGAAGCGATCGAACTCACGGCGACGACGACGAACCCGCCGCCCGCCGGTTCGTTCCTGATCGGCGCCGACACCGCGGCGACGACGGCCAACCTGCAATCGACGCTGACCTTGTCGATCAAGACGTTGAGCGACACGTCGCTGGTCGCGGCGTCCGCGGTGGCGGCGTCGAACAATTTCTTCAATCCGGTCGCAACCGTCTCGGGTGCGGCGGTCAACAACCAGAACACGCCGCCGGCGCCGATCAGCGGCGCCACGGCGCTGTCGGGGACGGCGGGCACCGACTCGCTGTCGACGAGCTTTGCCGCCGGCGATACCATCACGGTGAACGGCACGCCGATCACCTTCGTGGCCTCGGGCGCCACCGGCAACCAGGTCAACGTCACCGACAGCGTGCAGACGCTGATGGCCAAGATCGACCAGATCAGCGGCACCAAGAACCCGTCGACCATCAGCAACGGCGCGATCACCCTGCACGGCGCCGACGGCGAGAGCCTGTCGATCTCGAGCTCCAACACCGCCGCGCTCGGCGCGCTCGGCATCGTCAACAACACCACCGCAGCGCCGGCGCCGCTCAGGGTAGGAGGACCGCCGTTCGACACCGCGACCAACCTGGTCGCGGGCACGCCCGGCAACACCGTCTACTGGTACACCGGCGAGAATGGCCCGGGGTCGGCGCGCGGCACCGCGGTCGCCCAGGTCGATCAGTCGATCACCGTGCAGTATGGCGCGCGCGCCAACGAGCAGGCCTTCCGCTATTTGCTGCAGAACGTCGCGGTGTACGCAGCCGTCACCACCAATGCCAGCAACCCGAATGCGAGCGCGCAGGTGACGGCGCTCGCGCAGCGCGTGAGCGGCAACCTCGCCCCGCAAAACGGTCAGCAGCAGATCCAGGACGTGCAGGCCGAGTTCGCCGGTGCCCAGACCGCGACCAAGGCGGCCACCGATCGGCAGACCCAGCTGAAGGGGATGGCGGAAACGATGCTCGACTCGGTCGAGGGCGTCAATCAGGACGAGGTCGCGACCAAGATCCTGGCGCTGCAAACCAGCTTGCAGGCGTCGTACCAGACCACGTCGATGCTGTATCAGACGACGCTCCTGAAATACCTGCCGATCAGCTGATCGCGCGCTCCTCATCTCCAGCCAGCAAAAAGGCCTCCGCGCGGAGGCCTTTTTCGTTCAGGCGAGTGGGGCTGGAGCGTTTTCAAGCGACGTGGACGCCGGTTCGCGCGAAGAAACGCGTCAAAACAAGAAGCTCTACGCGCTCTTGCGTGTGTCGTCCCGTTCGGCGTTCTGCTGGTCGCGCGCGGTTTCCAGCAGCTTCTCTTCGTGTGCGATCAGCTTCTTGGATTCCTTCAGCGCGTGATAGAGGTCGCCGTTGAGGATGAAGTTGTTGACGCTTTCGATGAAGGGCCACGCGCTCGGCATCGCGGTGATGATGTCGCGCACCAGACTGAAATAGGTCGGGTGGTGCGCCATCGGGTCCGGCGACAGATACATCAGCTGCACGGCGAGATAGATCAGCTTCGCCGGCGTGTCCGCGGTCTCGGGCGTCAGGATATCCTTCTCGCGCAGGATCGGGATGCGGTCGCCGTCGATCAGCAGGCGGGCGCGCTGGTCGGTGTTGGTGATCACGCAATTGCCGACGATGATGCGTTCGTTCGGTTTGAGTTCGACCTTCAGGGCCATGACCGTTCTCCTTTGCCTGCAGTCGCGCGATGTCTTCGCTGGCGGAGCGAAGTGGTTCGGCACTGCTTAGCAGCCGCCGTTGCGGGCAGGGGCCGATGCGACAGCGATCCTTTCCCATGATGGTTAATGCTTGGTGAACGAGGGGCGGGCGCTAGCGTCGTTATCTAGCCGGAATTGTCAGTCGTCTCAGTAGTTTTCGGGGCGAACCTCGCCCAATGGCGACAATTTTATTCTTCGGCCTTTGTCTCAAATACCGTGCCGGAGATTTCTTTTTCCTTCGCGGCCAGACCGCAGGATCGGCCATCCGCCCGATCAGAAAGGATTGGAGCGGCTTTTTCCTCAGTTTCACACCAGAAAGGTATGAAAATGTCCGATATCATTCTCTCCTCCTCCGTTCGCCAGAACCTCCTCTCCCTCCAGTCCACCGCCGATCTGCTCTCCACGACGCAGAACCGCCTTGCCACCGGCAAGAAGGTCAACACGGCGCTCGACAACCCGACCAACTTCTTCACCGCGCAATCGCTCGACAACCGCGCCAGCGACATCAACAACCTGCTCGATGGCATCGGCAACGGCGTGCAGGTGCTGCAGGCCGCCAACACCGGCATCACCTCGCTGCAGAAGCTGGTCGATACCGCGAAGTCGATCGCCAACCAGGTGCTGCAGAGCCCGACCGGCTACACCACCAGGTCGCAGGTCACTTCGACTGCGGCGCTCGGCGGCACGTCTGCCAACCTCGTCGACGGCACCACGATCAAGAGCGGTGACGTGCTGGCGATCGCGGCTTCGGCCGGCCAACCCGCCTTCAGCTTCACCTTCGGGGCCAGCACGTCGCTGGCGCAGCTGAACACGTCGCTGGCGGCCAGCAACCTGACGGCGAGCCTCGACAGCTCCAACAAGCTTGTCATCACCACGACCAATGACGCGGCGTCCTCGACGATCGGTGCGGTGACGTTCACCAACACCGGCGGCGGCACCGCGACGTTCAGCGCGGCCGGCACGGCCCCGGTCGCCGACCAGGCCTCGCAGTCGGCGCGTGCCGCTCTGGTGACGCAGTACAACAACACCATCGCGCAGATCACGACCACGGCGCAGGACGCCTCGTTCAACGGCATCAACCTGTTGAACGGCGACAGCCTGAAGCTGACCTTCAACGAGACCGGCAAGTCGACGCTCAGCATCACCGGCGTCACCTTCAATGCCAGCGGCCTCGGACTGAAGGCGCTGACCGCCGGCACCGACTTCCTCGACAACAACTCGGCGAACAGCGTCATCTCGTCGTTGAGCTCGGCGAGCTCCGCGTTGCGCAGCGAAGCCTCGACGCTGGGTTCGAACCTGTCGATCGTGCAGATCCGTCAGGACTTCTCGAAGAACCTGATCAACGTGCTGCAGACCGGTTCGTCCAACCTGACGCTGGCCGACACCAACGAGGAAGCGGCCAACAGCCAGGCGCTGTCGACCCGCCAGTCGATCGCGGTCTCCGCGCTGGCGCTCGCCAACCAGAGCCAGCAGAGCGTGCTGCAGCTGCTCCGCTAAACGCGCCGGCAAGTGCTTCGAGAACGGCGGGGGAAACCCCGCCGTTTTCTTTTGTCTCCGGGATATTACGGTGTCTGTCCATGCCGTCAGAACGACGCATTTCGTAACGCCTGCTAACCATATTTAAAGACGCCGGATGCATAAATATCGGGCGCTAGAATTGCGTCTTCGCGGCTCGAGAAATCCGCATCCCATCGAGGTCATTGAATGTCGAATGCAGCCCAGGCCTACGCTCGTACCTCCACGACGACGGCGTCCCCACGTGAAATCGAAGCGCAGGCGCTGTTGAAGGCCGCGCGGCAGCTGCAGGAAGTCCAGACGAACTGGAACGGTCCCGACAAGGCGCTCGATCACGCGTTGCTGTTCAACCGCCGGCTGTGGTCGATCTTTCTCAGTGCCGCGCAGGGCGACGACAATCCGCAGCCGCTCGAGATTCGCCAGAACATCGCCAATATCGGCGTGTTCGTGATGAAGCAGACCGTCGACATCCAGATGAATCCGGATCCGGCGAAACTGAAGTCGCTGATCGATATCAACTGCAATATCGCCGCCGGCCTTTCGGGCCGCGGCTGATCGATCGATTCCTGACGGAGCCCTCGGCATGGCCGACGTGTTGAGCATCCTGTCGGCCAACTACAAGGCTGCCGGCCTGACGGTCCCGTCGAAGACGCCCTATGTGGCTGTCGATCCGAACCTCTATGAGGGAAGCTGGAGCGGCAAGTACGCCAACAACAAGTCGTTCAACATCTCGGTGTCGAACGTCGACGGCTTCCGCGCCAAGGTCCACTACCAGAGCGACGGCACCAGCAAGTATCAGGACGTGCTGATCAAGGATGGCGGGTTCCGGATCGGCGATACCAAGTTCGCGCTGGTGCAGCAGGGGACGGCGTTGATCGCCAATGTCGTCACCGATCCGGCCACCGGCGCGACCTATCTCGACAAGGCCTACGCCACGCAGAAGACCTGAGCGGTCGTTGCTCCGCGCCTAGGCGCGACGATCGGTGGCGCGCACCCGCGTCGGCGCGTCCTTGCTGAGATCGAGCGCGTGGAAATAGGCGCGGCGGCGCAATACGGCTTCTTCCGGAAACTGCCTCACCACCAAATTCGTGCGATTGTCGACCACCTGATAGACTACGGCGCGCGCGTCGCGGTCGATGATGACCTGATCGCTGACCGACGGAGCCTGATTTGAAATCGATGCGTTGACGGCGTTGGGATCGATGGTGACGCGCACGCTCGGCTCCGGAGCGGTGACGCTCTGGCTCGCCGGCAGTTCAGTCTTGACCGCCTTCTGCGCCGTATCGCTCGTGGGAGAGACCATCGGCGCCGCGACCGGTGCCCCCACCGGCTTGATGTTGAAATCTGTACTCATGGCAGCCTCGTAGTGCACAGGCACTAGTTTGCTTGAGTCAAATCCCAACCCCTCACGGTCCGCAACTCTACGGGGAACCTCTCAACAGGCTGTTAGAAAACACGCTGAATGCCGCGCTGCCTGGGCGGCGTCGAATTGAGCTAAATTGTAAGCGTAGGCGTCAGAGCGTGCGGCTGACCGCGATCGGCGTCATGTTGCGGGGGCCCGGCGTGGCGCGCTGTCCGCTCGCGGTATAGGTGTTCGGAATGTTGCGGCGCTGCACCTCGGCATTGACGCCGCGCACGATGCCTTCGGAGACGGCGTGCGCCGTTGCGAGCACGGTCAAATTGACCTGCAGCATGGCGCGGAATGTCTCGTGATGACGGCGCAGTGTCGCGAGCAGCTCGGGATCGGTCTGCGACAGCATCTTCTGCATCGATTTCAGATGCTCCACCGCGAGCATGTAGCGCCGCGACAGCTCGGACTTCTGCGGCTCGAGCCGCATGCTCTCGCGGATCTTGCCGGCGCGGACGAACTCGGTCTCCTGCTCGATCACGGCAAGCAGGCCGCTCATCACCTCGGTCAGCTCGTTGGCGAGACGCGCGACGTCCGGCGGCGTCGATGTCGCGGACCGCGCGGCGGAGGCGGATGCTACTGGCCGCGGCTGCTGTGGACGCTGGTTCATCGCGCTGCTCCTTGAAACCCTAGCTCTTGTTCGCCTGCTGCAGGATCAGCGAGCGGAACACTTCGTTGGAAATGCCGACGCCGCCGGCCTTGGCGAAATTCTTCGAGTATTCGTCGGTCAGCATCGACCGCCACGCGCCGGTGCCGACGGTGTCGCCGTACGGGCCATCGCCCTTCAGGCCGGTCGTCATCTGCGAGAACATCGAATTCAGGAACATCGATTCGAAATCGGTCGCGGTCGCCTTCGCCTTGGCGGCCTGCTGCGGCGTCACCTTCTTCAGCGCGTCCTGCAGTACGGGATCGGGGCGGCCGTTGAACATCGGCATCAACGCCTTGTTCGGCATGCTGCCGGTGGTGCTGTTGATCAGGCTCGCCATCACATCACCTCGATGTCGGCTTCGATCGCGCCGGCGGCCTTGATCGCCTGCAGGATACTGATGAGGTCGCGCGGTCCGATGCCGAGGCCATTGAGGCCGTCGACCAGCTGCTGCAGCGAGACGCCGTCCTTGACCACGGCGAACTTCTTGCCGTCCTCGCTGACGCCGACGCTGGTGCGCGGTGTCACGACTGTTCGGCCGCGCGACAGCGGATTGGGCTGGCTGACCTGCGGACTCTCGGAGATCGAGACGGTGAGATTGCCCTGCGCGACGGCGACGGTGGCGACGCGGACGTCGCGGCCCATCACGATGATGCCGGAACGCTCGTCGATCACGATCTTCGCCACCAGATCGGGATCGACCTGCAGCTGCTCGATCTCGGTCAGGAAGGCGACGACGTTGCCCTTGAACTCCGTCGGGATCGAAAGCTGCACCGTGGAGGGATCGATCGGCTCGGCGGTCTTGACGCCGAGATAGTCGTTGACGGCGGCGGCGATCCGCTTGGCGGTGGTGAAATCGGCGTTGCGCAGCGCGAGGCGCACATTGGGCAGGCGGTTGAGCGCGAATTCGATCTCGCGCTCGATGATGGCGCCATTGGCGATCCGGCCGACGGTCGGCACGCCGCGCACGACGCTGGCGGCGGCACCTTCGGCCGCGAAGCCGGCGACCGCCACCGATCCCTGCGCCACCGCATAGACATTGCCGTCGGCGCCGAGCAGGGGGGTGACGAGCAGGGTGCCGCCCTGCAGGTTCTTGGCATCGCCGAGCGCCGAGACGGTGACGTCCATGCGCGTGCCCTGGGTGCCGAACGCCGGCAGATTGCCGGTCACCATCACCGCGGCGACGTTGCCGGTGCGGATGGTGGCGCCGCGGATGTTGACGCCCATGCGCTCGAGCATCGCTTGCAGCGATTGCTTGGTGAAGGGGATGTTGTTGAGCGTATCGCCGGTGCCGTTGAGGCCGACCACGAGGCCGTAGCCGATCAGCTGGTTCTGGCGCACGCCCTCGATATTGGCGAGATCCTTGATCCGCGACGTCGCGGCCGCCGGCATGACGGAGGCCGCCAGCGCCAGCAGCGCGGCGCAGGCCACTCCGAACAGATTTGCGATGCGGATGCCAGGCATCCCGATGCTCCCCTCGAACTGAACTCGCGGATCGCGCGACACTCCCATGACGGCGATCCGCCATTAACCATGCGAGCTGCGTGCCACTCTGCTTCGCTTGGGCAATGTGTTGATATATTTATCGAAATTGTCGGGTCGTCATTTTGCTCCGGTTCGCCAGGGAGCGCGAAACTGCCGCGCGGCGGCAGAAATTGCCGGGTCGTTTACGCGCCGTTAACCATAAAACAGCGATGCTCGGCCCATTCAGGCCTGCGGGATCATCACGACGATGCGCATCTACGGACCGAACGGCACCACGCTTGGCACGTCCACCAGCGCCACGCGGCGCACCTCGTCGAGCGGCTTCTCGCTGCCGGATGCGACGACCGCGCAGGAGGAGGTCCGCTCCACCGCGGCGCCGAAGGCCGCCGCCAGCCTCGATGCGCTGCTCGCGCTGCAGGGCGTCGAGGACCCGACCGAGCGCCGCAAGCGCTCGGTGGCCCGCGGCAAGGGCGCGCTCGACGTGCTCGATGCGCTCAAGCTCGGTCTGCTGTCCGGCAATTTCGATTCCTCCACGGTGAACCGGCTGCGTGACGCCGCGGCGAGCCTGAAGGAATCTTCCGGCGACCCCGGCCTCGATGCCGTGCTCGGCGAGATCGAACTGCGCGTCGAGGTCGAGCTCGCCAAGGCCGGGCAATACTAGGCTCCTCCCGATCAACTCACCTGTCCGACGCCGCCGGTGCCTGCAGGTGCCTCAGGCCGCCAGCGCCTTGCGCTGCGCGTCGTAGCGGCGCTGCGCGGCCAGCACGTCCTTCAGATTCCGTTCGGCCCAGTCGCGCAGCGGATCGACGGCTTCGGCGAGCGTCGATCCGAGCGGCGTGATTGAATACTCCACCGTCACCGGCACCGTTGCGATCGCCCGGCGGCGCAGCAGCCCGTCGCGCTCCAGGCTTTTCAGCACCTGCGACAGCATCTTCTGCGAGATGCCTTCGATCGCACGTCGGAGCTGGTTGAAGCGCATCGGCTCGCTGCGCAGCAGCAGCAGGATCAGCACCGCCCATTTGTCGCCGACCCGGTCGAGGATCTGGCGCGTCGGGCAATTGGCGGCATAGGCGTCCGGCTTGAGGCTCATGGCTTTCATCGCGGTTACTCCGGCGTGATCAGGTGAGGCGAGAGTGCCTTCTTCACACCTACATCCTTTTCGCTATCTAGTCACCATTGGAAACCATCAATCGGAGACTTGAGATGAAGATCGCCATCGCCGGCGCGTCCGGCCAGGCCGGCTCGCGCATCACCGCGGAACTCGCCCGCCGCGGCCACGCCGTCACCGCCATCGCCCGCAACCCTGAGAAGATCGCCAGCCTGCCCAATGTCGCCGCCCGCAAGGGTGACGCGAACGACCAGGCCGCCCTGGCCGCGCTGTGGGCCGGCCACGACGCCGCGGTCAGCTCGATCCATTTCCTGGCCAGCGACCCCGCCAAGCTGATCGGGGCGGCCAAGTCATCCGGGGTCGGCCGCTATCTCGTGGTCGGCGGCGCCGGCAGCCTCGAGGTGGCGCCGGGCGTCCGCCTGGTGACCACCCCCAACTTTCCGCCCCAATACAAGGCCGAGGCCTCCAAGGGGGCTGAATTCCTCGACCTGCTGCGCCAGGAGAAGGACCTGAACTGGACCTTCTTGTCGCCCTCGGCGCTGTTCGTGGCCGGCGAGCGGACCGGCAAGTTCCGCCTCGGAACCGACCAGCTCCTGACCGCCGCCGACGGCAAAAGCTCGATCTCCTTCGAGGATTTCGCAGTTGCACTCGCCGACGAAATCGAGCGCCCGGCCCATATTCGCCGGCGTTTCACGGTCGGCTATTGAGGGGCAGGGCCGTCCCCGGGCAGGGCGGATAAGTTTGCCTGTGCAAGGCCTTGGGGGCGGCCCGCCTTTCGCGGTGGCAGATATTGTCTGTCACATGACGTGGCTATATAAGGCGCCGCGCGGAGGAGTTGTGTTCCCTCCGCCTGACAGGGACATGGCTGCCTTTGGAAAAGCTGAAGAACTACCGGCCGACTGAAAAAGAGCCTTTCATGAATGAGCGGCAGCGCGATTATTTCCGCGCCAAGCTGCTGGCCTGGAAGGATGAAATCCTCCGCGAATCGAAGGTCACGTTGCAGACGTTGCAGGAAGAGAACGTCAATCATCCCGACCTCGCGGACCGAGCGTCCTCGGAAACCGACCGCGCGATCGAACTTCGTGCCCGCGACCGTCAGCGCAAGCTGATCTCCAAGATCGACGCGGCGCTCCAGCGCATCGAAGACAACACCTACGGCTATTGCGAAGAGACCGGTGAACCGATCTCGCTGAAGCGGCTCGAAGCCCGCCCGATCGCAACGCTGTCGGTGGAGGCGCAGGAACGCCACGAGAAGCGCGAGAAGGTCTATCGCGACGAATAGTGGCGACGGATCGCCACGGATTGCTGCCGGCGCGTACCGGGTGTACGTTCGCGCCGCCATGATGACACGAACTCTCAGCATCGCTTCGGTGTTTTTGCTGGGCTGATCCCGCTTCCTCCTGGAAGCGCTGAGCGGCCCCACGAGCTTTCGCTCCTGGGATTCCAGTGAAACCGAATGAGCCGGTCAGGTTCCGCGCATCGCGGAGCATCGATGGCTGGCGACAGTTTGAGAGACAATCATGACCCATCGAAACGACGCGCGTGCGCTTGACGGCGCGCAGATCGAGCAATTCATCCAACAAGGCTTTGTCCGGATCGACAGCGCCTTTCCCCGGGAACTCGCCGACCGGGGACGCGCCATTATGTGGCGCGACCTGCCATGCAGCGAGCACGACCCTTTGACTTGGACCCAACCGGTGATCCGGCTGCCCGGCTATGGCGGTCCGCCGTTTCGCGAAGCGATCAACACGCCGCTGCTGCACCGGGCGTTCGACCAGATCGCCGGTCCCGGCCACTGGCGCCCGCGCGCCGACATCGGAACCTTTCCGGTGCGCTTCCCGCATCCGGACGATCCCGGCGATGCCGGCTGGCACGTCGACGTCAGCTTCCCCGGCGAGGATTGCGACCCGAACGAGCGCAGCGACTTCTCCGCCTGGCGGGCCAATGTCGTCTCGCGCGGCCGGGCGCTGCTGATGCTGTTCCTGTTCTCCGACGTCGGCGAGGACGACGCGCCAACCCGGATCAGGGTCGGCTCGCATTGGCCGATGGCGCGCCACCTCGCGCCGGCGGGCGAGGCCGGGCGCGCACGCATGGTGCTCGACGATGTCGGCGCCGACTGCGAGGTCGCGCTCGCGACCGGCGAGGCCGGCACGGTCTATCTGTGTCATCCGTTGCTGGTGCATGCCGCGCAGAAGCATCGGGGCACGACGCCGCGCTTCATGGCCCAGCCGTCGCTCGCTGCCGGCGAACCATACCGGCTGGAACGTGCGGATGGCGCGTATTCGCCGGTCGAGATCGCGATCCGAAAGGCGCTTGGCATGGAGTGATCGGACGCCGATCTGAAGGCGAGGCGATATTCAGGCCAACCCGGCTCCGAGTATCGCCTCGCTTGCCTCCGCCTGACGGCGCGGGCCGAACGTCTTCGACCATGCCAGCAATTCGCGGAAAGCCGGCGTCAGGCTCCAGGCCGAATCCGTCAGCTCGTATTCGACCTGCAGCGGCTTCTCGGCGAGCACCCTGCGCGCCACCAGGCCGTCGCGCTCGAGCTCGCGCAGCTGCGCAGTCAGCATGTGCTGGGTGATCGGCGCGAGCGCGCGGCGCAGCGCGCCGAACCGCACACCGCCATTCATCAGCGTGAACAGGATCTCGAGCTTCCATTTCCCCCCGAGCGCATGGATCGCGTGCTTGAATTCGATCAGCACATTGGGGTCGGTGGGGCAGCTCTCGCATTCACCGCCGTCACACATATCGCTGGTATTGTTTTCCATACCGGTCTCGAATTTCATCCTATTGTCCAAGATCAGATAGTGACCAGATGCGGCCTGTGCAGGGCGGGCAGTGCAATGTTGGGCCCATCCGCCGAACCATGAAGAGGGCAGGGACATGAGCACGGTTTTGGTCACAGGCGGATCGGGATTCATCGGCGTGCATACGATTCTGCAGCTGCTCGCCGACGGGCACGCGGTGCGAACGACGGTGCGCAATCCGGGTCGCAGCAACGACGTGATCGCGATGCTGCGCGAGGGTGGCGCGCTGGCGCCCGACCAGGTCGGCTTCGTCACCGCCGACCTGCTGCGCGACGATGGCTGGCGCGAAGCGGCCACCGGGTGCGACTACGTGCTGCATGTCGCATCACCGCTCGGCGCCTATGTGCCCGAGGACGAGAATGAGCTGATCGTCCCGGCGCGGGAAGGCACGCTGCGGGTGTTGCGCGCCGCGCGCGACGCCGGCGTCAAGCGCGTGGTCGTGACGTCGTCGTTCGCGGCAATCGGTTACGGCCATCCGCCGCAGGCGGCGCCGTTCAACGAGACCGTATGGTCCAATCTCGATGGCGAGGGCGTGCAGGCCTATCCGAAATCCAAGACGCTGGCCGAGCGCGCCGCCTGGGATTTCGTGGCGCGCCAAGGCAATGGCCTCGAGCTTGCCCTGGTCAACCCCACCGCGGTGTTCGGCCCGGCGCTCGGTGCCGATTTCTCCGAGTCGATCGGCATCATCAAGGCGCTGCTCGACGGCGCGATGCCCGCGGTGCCGCGGATCCATTTCGGCCTCGTCGACGTCCGCGATGTCGCCGACCTGCATCTGCGCGCCATGATGTCGCCCGAGGCCAGCGGTGAGCGCTTCCTGGCGGTCGCCGGCGAGACCATGTCGATCCTCGGGGTCGCCCGGGTGCTGCGCGCAAAACTCGGCAGCAAGGCGCGGCGCGTGCCGCGGTTCCAGGCGCCGGACTGGATGATGCGGCTCGCCGCACGGCGCAACCCGATGGCCCGTGCCGCGCTGCCGCTGCTCGGCAAGGTGCGCCGCGCGACCAGCGCCAAGGCGCAGCACCTGCTCGGCTGGCGCCCGCGCGGCAATGAGGAGATGATCGTCGCGACCGCCGAGAGCCTGATCCGGCTCGGCCTCGTCAAGGCCTGACGGCAGCTCCCGTGCAGCGTGCTTGCCAGACGCGTCGGCGAGTGCTGAATTGCAGCGAGCAGACGGAGGCGCCACCGCGCCGCCGAGAACACCAGGGAGGCTGCGCAGATGGATCGGGTCCTCGCGGCCGCAAAGGCGATCGCCAGCGCGCGCCGCAGCCGGGCGCCGCTCAAGGCGCTTCCGAAGGACGTGGTGCCGCGCGACGAGGCCGAAGGCTATCAGGTGCAGTACGCGTTGCACGCTCTGATGCAGCCACACGTCGGCAGCCTCGTCGGCTACAAGATCGGCTGCACCAGCGCGGTGATGCAGGAATATATCAACATCCCGCACCCCTGCGTCGGTGGCGTGTTCGAGAAGGTCGTGCATGACAGCGGCGTGCGGCTGCCGGCGGCCGAGTTCGTCCATGTCGGCGTCGAGTGCGAGATCGCGGTGCGGCTCGCCCGCAGTCTCGCTCCCAGCGAGGCGCCGTTCACCGCCGAATGGGTCGCGGAAGCGATCGATGCCTACTATCCCGCGATCGAGATCGTCGACGACCGCTACGTCAAATGGGAGACATTGGGCGCGCCGACGCTGATTGCCGACGACTTCTTCGCCGCCGGTTGCGTGCTCGGGGAGGAGGTGCCGCGCATCACCGTGCCCGATTTGCGCGCGGTCGCGGGACGCGCGATCGTCAACGGCAAGGAAGAAGGCCGCGGCACCGGCGCCGACGTGCTCGGGCATCCCCACAACGCGCTCGCCTGGCTCGCCAATCATCTCGCCACTGAAGGCCGTGGCTTGCATGCCGGCCAGATCGTACTGACCGGCAGCCTGGTCAAGACGGTGTGGCTGAACGCGGGCGACACGGTCGTGATGGAGCTCGACGGCCTCGGCAAGGTGGAAGCGGCCTTTACGTGAGGTGACGTTGTGCGAGCCTGCCTCCACATAAGGACGTCGTCCCTGCGAAAGCACTAGCGTATATACATATCCTCCGCAGTCTTTCCGGAGTCTTCTCAAAGAGTTGGCCGAAAACCGCAGAGAACTTACTCATCTGCACTAGGGTTGCGCCCGCCGATTTCGGCTCTCGCCTAGTAGCTAACCCCTTGATGATGAGTCGGTTTTCCAGCCTCGAAGAGATGTGTAAATGCCCTAGTGCGAAAGCAGGGACGACACCGAGTGTGTTGCGCGACCGTGACCTGACTTTACTGAATTCACCTGACTTTCAAGTCGCCGGGCGCTTGGCGTCCGTGACCAGTTCGACCTTGCCGTCGGTCAGCCGGTAGACCGCGCCGACCACCCTGAGCTTGCCCTGACCGACCGCGGCGCTGAGGATCGGCGTTGCCGATTTCAGCTTCGCGACGTTGTCGATGACGTTCTGCCTGATGGCGTTGGCGAGCCGGTCGCCTCCCTTGCCTTCGGTCGCCTTCACCGCCGGTGCGATCGCATTGACCAGCGAGGGCAGATGACCGGGCAGGGTGGTGTTGTCCTTCAGCGACTTGATGGCGGCGTCGACCGCCCCGCAGCTGTCGTGGCCGAGCACCATGAACAGCGGCACGTTGAGCACGGCCGATGCATATTCCAGGCTCGCGATGGTCTCGTCGCTGGCAAAATTGCCCGCGATGCGGCAGACGAACAGATCGCCGCGGCCGGTGTCGAAGGCGTATTCCGGTGCGATGCGGGAGTCCGCGCAACTCAGGATGCCGGCGAACGGATTCTGTCCGCCGGCCAGCGCCTCGCGCTCGTGCTTGAAATCATGCCGCCGCGAGACGCCTTCGACATAGCGCAGATTGCCCTTCACCAGCCGCTCCAGCGCCGCGTCCGGCGCCAGCACATTCTGCGGCTTCGGCGGCGATTTGGTTTCCCTGGCGGAAACCGGCGGGGCAAGGGCGAGGCTGGCGGTGGTGCAGGCCGCGGCAGCGAGGAAGCGGCGCCGGGAGGTCTGGGTGGGAGCTGCGATTTCGCAAAGCTGGCACATCAAAAATCTCCGTAAAATTATCCGAGAATAGCAATCGCGTCCGTGCAAAGGTTGTAGATCATGCGCAGTGCCACCGCAACGACACGGTTTCATGCTCGGTCCCTGCTCCCATGTGCAATTGCGCACAAGGCAGGGATGACGGTGAGGACGAGTCGCAATTCAAGATGTCAAACAGCGCGGTGTGATGACCCGCTAAAGCGAAAGCGGGTGATCCAGTATTGCAGAGACGGCTGTGCTTGAGCCGAGCGGCCGCGGCGTACTGGATCGCCCGGTCCCGTCTTCGCCAAGGCTTCGACGAGGCCATGCATCCTTGGCGCGCCGAAGCTTCAGCGGAGGCGGCGAGCCGGGTGATGACAGAGCGGATTCCACACACACACACACACGATCGTCGTCCTGGCGAAAGCCAGGATCCATAACCACCGCACTTGATGATGAGCGGGATCGTGGCCCCAGCATCGCGCAACAACTCTCATTTGGGGTAATGGGTTCTGGCTTTCGCCAGGACGACATGGAATGTGTTGCGCGATCTGTGAGTCAAACTTCCGCATTCTCGCGACATGATTTGCCCGAGCTTTGCTCTTCGTTCCGCCCTGAGTTGCCCGACGGGCCGATCGGTGCCACCGGATAACCTGCGGGTTATGAAAGGCGCGGGCGGTCTTGGTGTGCCATCGCGCCGGAAAACCCCGGGTGGCGCGGCCGCCGTCGAGCCGCCGAAGTTTGCGATTGACTCATCCATAGCTGGTTGGTTATACGTCAATCCATAACCAATGGGTTATTGATCGCAAATGCCTGACGCTCACGACATCCTGTTTCGAACCCTTGCAGACCCGACCCGCCGGGCCATCTTCGAGCGCCTGTGCCGCGAGGGCGAGCAGACCGTCGGCGCGCTGACGGCCCGCGCCAGGATCTCGCAGCCGGCGGTGTCGAAGCATCTCGGCGTGCTGAAGCTGGCCGGGCTGGTGCGCGACCGCCATGAAGGCAGGCAGACCCATTACAGCGCGCAACTCGGCGCGCTGGCGCCGCTGATCGACTGGACCAGCCAGATGGCGGGCTTCTGGCAGAACCGGTTCGACCACCTCGAAGATCTCCTCAAAAGGATGGACCAATGAACAAGACCACCGCTGAAACGCGTTCCGCGATCGTCGAGCGTGAATTTCCTCATCCGCCGGAAAAGCTCTGGCGCGCGCTGACCCAACCGCATCTGATGGAGGAGTGGCTGATGAAGAACGACTTCAAGCCCGAGGTCGGGCACAGCTTCAACCTGCGCGGCGAGTGGGGCGGCGTGCTGGACTGCAAGGTGCTCGCTGTGGAGCCGCACAGGACGCTGTCCTACACCTGGAATTTCGTGCATGCGGATGCCGCCTACAACCTCGAGAGCGTTGTGGTCTTCACGCTGACGCCGACGGCGACCGGCACCCATCTGCGCGTCGAGCAGTCCGGCTTCCAGCCGCATCAGAAGCAGGCCTATGGCGGCGCTCATGCCGGATGGAAGCAGTTCCTCGAGAATCTCGATCAGCTGATGGCGCGGCAAGGTTGACGGTCTCTCTCTCTCTCGTCATTGCGAGCCAACGGGTCGGCGCATAGCGCCGCCCGATGACAGGCTCCGCGAAGCAATCCATCGTGCCGCATACACGGATAGATGGATTGCTTCGTCGCTTCAGCGCAAAATTGCTCTGCAATTTTGTCGCGAGTTCCCCGCAATGACGCTGGATCATTCACTCACCAACAGGAGGTCACATTGAACTGGAACAACTGGATCCGGCAATCGCACCGCTGGCTCTCGATCGCCTTCACGGTCGCCGTCATCATCAACATCGTCGCCATGGTCCTGCAGCAGCAGGCGGTCTGGATCGGCTTGCTAGCGCTGTTCCCGCTGATCTTCATGCTGCTCAGCGGCCTTTATCTGTTCGCGTTGCCATATCTGTCGCCGCGGCGTCAGCATGGGGGATCGACGTCCGCGTCCCAAGTGTGATTGCATGACGTGACGACTTGACGTGACGACTTGGGGCGGATGAGGCGCGAGAGACAGCAATGACGGCATCGGAACGTATCGACCGGATGATCGAGGACCTCACCGACTGGCGCGGCAAGACGCTCGCCAGCCTGCGCAAGAGCATCCTCGCCGCCGATCCTGAGATCATCGAGGAGTGGAAGTGGATGGGCAGCCCGGTGTGGTCGCGAGACGGCATCATTGCGGTCGGCAACGCCCACAAGGGCAAGGTCAAGCTGACCTTCATGTATGGCGCGCAGCTGCCCGACCCCGACAAGCTGTTCAACACCGGCTTCGAGGGCAATGCGCGGCGCGCGATCGATCTGTTCGAGGGCGACAAGATCAACGCCACTGCGCTGAAGACGCTCATTCGTGCTGCGATCGAACTCAATCAGGCCAAATCCAGGAAATCTGCGAAGAAGCCGGCAAAGAAGGCCGCGGGTACCCGCGCGACCGCAAAGAAGAAGGCGTGAGCTGCGCCGCCATGGTGCTCGCGATCCATCCGCGATGATCAAGACCAGGCTCGCCACATTGTCCGATGCGGACGCCGTCTCCGCGCTGTTGACGGCCAACAACGGGGAGCACGGTGGCATGCTGCTCGGGCAATGGCCGCGCGACGTGATCGAGACGCGCATTGCAAGCGGGCAATCGATCGTCGTCGCGACCGACGATGAGGGCAGACTGCTCGGCGCGCCCCTGACGTCGGAGAAGGGATATGGCGAGGCGCCGCCGGTGCAGGCCATGCTGAAGGCCTGGCCGGGGCGGGCAGATGCGTATGTTTATGGTCCGGTGTGCGTCTCGCGGGACGCGCGCGGCCTTGGCGTGCTGGATGCGTTGTACGCGAAGCTTCAGGCGACGTTCCCCGGCCGCGAGGCAATCCTGTTCATCAGGGAAGACAACCCGCGTTCGCTCAAGGCGCATCTGCGGCTCGGCATGCGCGAGGTCGCGCGATACGACTTCGGCGGCAAGGTCTTCATTGTCCTGAGCGACAGGCCCGACGCGTGAATGCGGCCGTCGCGCTCCCGCGGAGGCAAGCTAGGCCGAGATGTCGACCGCCTGGCCGGCCTTGCCGGCGTTCTTCTGGAACGCCTGCTCGATCAGCTCCTTGATCTTCTGCTCGACCGCGGCGCGCTGATCCGGCGTCATGTTCTTGAGATCTTCTTCCGACATGCCCATGCTTTTGAGGATGTTCGCGCGCATCCGGTCCATCGGGCTCATCTGCGCATATTTGAGAAACTTCTGCTCGACGGTGTCGCCGAGCGAGCTGCCGCCGGTGGCGTCGGCGGTCAGCGGTTTCTTCAATGTGCCAGTCGTCATGCTGGCGGTGACCGATCCAAGGGCCGAGATCGACGTCATCTGCGCGCGCAGTCCCCATTGCAATGCTGCAATCGTGGAGCAAATGGCGTGCCATCCGTTGCAGCCGTGATTTCAACGGGATCGCGACGCCGCCACGCGCGCACGACGCGCAGCCGGCAGCTTCTGCCGGGCGAAGTTTGCCGGTTGCGGCCTTCAGGCTATGGTATGCACGATCACTGGACCCGCAACCGCGGTGGCCTGGCCGACCAGCAATGGGCCGAGATTGTCATCGATCCAGGCCAGCGCGCGGCGGTTGGCCTCTTCGGCGCCGGCATGGTTGTTGAAGACGCTGATCGCGGTGACGGTATCGTCGCCGGCATAGACCACGTAATAGGCCATGAAGCCTTCAACGTCGCTGATGATCGGGATTGCGCCTTCCTTGATCCGGCGCGCGAGTTCCTCGGCGCTACCGGTCTTCGCCTTGGCGTGACGGATGGCGGCATACATGCGTTCCTCCTTCCGGCTGCATCGATCGGGCTGCGCTTCGCGCATGCGCGATCGTACGCCGGACCGGGTGGCGACGCCATCGGGATTGCGGACAGATTAGCTGAAACGCCTGCTCACGACCGTCGTGCGCCGGCCGGGGAGCTTCGGCAGCCTCGCCACATCCGCGCGCGTAGTCGTGGTCCTTGGGCCGGGGGCGGGCTCCGGCTCCTGTTGCTGCAGAAACAGCGTGGCTTCGAACAGCACGCCGGGGGCCTGCTTGGCCGTGCCCGAGCACACCGCCCGGTTGCCGTTGAACGAGCCGGTCAGCTGCGCCTCGACCTCGTCACATCCGAACACGGTGGTGAACGGGCCGTCGGCATAGCGATGCGTCGTCAGCGTCGCCGTGAAGCGGTCCTGATCGAGCTGGTAGGTGCCGCCATAAATGAACATGGCGTCGCCGCCCGAGATCCTGCCATTTGCAAGCTGGACTATTCCGGTGCCTTCGCCCCGCGGCGTCCGGAACCACGCCGCATATCGTCCGTCTCTTTGCATGACCGTCATACAAACAGAAAACCCTGCGTTGTCGTCTCCCTACGTTGCAAGCGCCGGGACTTCTACTGCGCGCTGCTGCGAGGGTTAACGAACCGACAAGGCGATGGCGCGACTTTCGTGAAGCGGTATCGGACTGGTGCGCGGCGATCGTGCCGGCGCACGCCACCGGTCACAAAAAGCCACGACCCTCGCCAGGGGAGCTAGCGAGGGCCGTGTTGGTACACCGCGCCGCGCCTAGGTTCGCGACGAGATGTGGGAGCTCGTAAAGGTCCTACTCAGGCATGATCCGTTTCCGAAAACCGGTTTCCACTCTTGGATCATGCCGTTAGAAGGGCAGCAGCACGTCGAGAACCTGCTGTCCGTAGCGCGGCTGTTGCACGTCGGTGATCTGGCCGCGGCCGCCATAGGCGATGCGGGCCTGGGCGATCTTCGAGGAATCGATGGTGTTGTCGCTCTGGATGTCCTCCGGGCGCACGATGCCGGCCACGATCAACTCGCGGATTTCGAAGTTGACGCGGATCTCCTGCTTGCCTTCGACCACGAGATTGCCGTTCGGCAGCACCTGGGTGACGACCGCGGCGACGTTGGTCTGCAACGCTTCCTGGCGGTTCACCGAGCCCTTGCCGTCGCTGGAGGCGGTGGAGTCGGCGGTCAGGATGCGGCCGGGCAGGATCTTGTTCGGCTGCGTGATGGTCTGCGAGCCCAGGAAGTTGGTGACGCCCGAATCCTCGGAGTTGGTGCGGCTGCGCTGGGTCTCGTTGGCGATCGCGGCCTTGTCGGTGAAGTTCACCGTGATGGTCAGGATGTCGCCGACGCGCGCGGCGCGCTGATCCTTGAAGAAGGCGCGGGAGCCGCTGCGCCACAGCGAGTTCGGGCTGTAGGAGGCGACCTCGGGCTTCGGCATCGGCATCTGCACCGGCTTGTAGCCGGGCTGGGTGGTCGGATTGTCGATCGACGACAGCTTCGGCTGCTCGCCGATCTGGGAGAGACGGTCGATCGACGAGCAACCGCTGGCGATCGTTCCGAGCGCGAGCAGCGCACCGGTCAGGACGAGGCGGTTGATGCGGTACTGGGACATGAACTTTACTCGGCGTTTGGTGCGACTGAACTCAGCTTGACGGAAGCGGAATTGGATTCGGTGGCGTCGGCGGTCGGCGCCGCGCGCGGGGTCGCGACCGAGATCGAGACCTCGCCGCGGCCGGTGACGACGCCGGAGACGGCACGCTTGGACTGCAGATTCATCACGCTGACGGTGTCGCCCTCGGCGCCGCCATCCATCGCCTTGCCGCGGATCGTCAGGTAGAGGCCAGCGGTGCGGTAGATCAGCGTGACGTTCTGGTCGCGGGTGACGAGATCGGGCTTCGCGAGGTCGGCGACGCGCAGCGCCTGGCCGGGGCGGAGCTGGCGGCGGACCTGCATGCCGACGGCGCTGTCGCGCACCGCCGCGTCGTTGCCGATTTCGGCCTTCGGACGGCGCTCGACGATCACGTCGGAGGCCTTCAACACGTCGCCGCGCTCGACATTGCGCGTCAGCACGGCGGCCTCGATGGTTTCGATCGCGGTTCCGGTGAAGCGCAGCTTCGACGGCGCGGCGCCGGCGTCGTTGCCGATCTCGAAGGTCAGGTCGAAACGCGTCGAGCGCGGGTCGTAGCGCACGGCGATCGGCTGCATCGCGCCGGTATTGGTGGCCTCGAGGCGGATGTCGCCGGGATCGCGGTCGAAGGTCAGCGCGATGTTGCCGGCCCTGCCGAGCCCGTGGCGGCCCTCCAGCGCGCGCGACACCTGCTGCTCGATCTCCTTGCTGTCGATGGTGCGCGCCAGCCGGGTGACGGTGATCTCCTTCAGCTCGCGGGTATCGACGCCGATCACCTGGTGCGAGCGCAACACGTTGAGCACTTGCGCGACCGGCAGCGTGCCTGTCGTGCCGAGGTCCGGCGCGCGGTAGACCGCGACGCTGCCGGCGCTGCCGGCGTTGTCGATGAGGTCGCCGACCCGCACGATGTCGTCGGCGACCGTGATGCTGGCGCGCAGCGTCGGCACCGCGATCGTCTCGCGACGGCTTTGCGCGGCGGACGGCGCCACGGTGACGGCGAGGAGCGCGGCTGCGATCAGGAGTGAGCGGGCGATCATCGACATCATCCTCAGCGGAACAGGTTGGAGGTCGACTGCATCATCTGGTCGGCGGCGGAGACCACCTTCGAGTTCATCTCATAGGCGCGCTGCGCGGCGATCAGGTCCGAGATTTCCGAGACCACCTCGACATTGGCCTGTTCGAGGTTGCTCTGCTGCATGTCGCCGTAGCCGTCGGTGTTGGCGGTGCCGTCCTGCGGCTGGCCGGAGGCCGGCGTTTCCTGGAACAGATTGTCGCCGATCGGCATCAGGCCGGCCTTGTTGATGAATCGGGTCAGGCCGATCTGGCCGATGTTGGTCGATGCGGTCTGGCCCGGCAGGGTCACCGAGACCTGGCCTTGCGCATTGATGGTGAGGCCGGATGCGTTCTGTGGGATCGTGATCGTCGGCTGCAGCAAATTGCCCTGCGCATTGACGATGCGGCCCTGATTGTCCATCTGGAACGAGCCGTCGCGGGTGTAGGTGAAGGTGCCGTCCGGCATCAGGATCTTGAAGAAGCCTTCGCCGCGGATCGCGATGTCGAGATCGTTGCCGGTCGGCGACAGCGTACCCTGGGTCATCATGCGCGGCGTGCCGACGGTCTTGACGCCGCCGCCGAGGTCGATGCCCATCGGCATGATGGTGTTCTGGTCGGAGGCCTGCGCGCCGACCCGGCGCACATGGTCGTAGATCAGGTCCTGGAACGCGGCGCGCTGCTTCTTGTAGCCGGTGGTGCGCAGGTTCGCGATGTTGTTGGAGATCACCTGAACGCTGAGTTCCTGTGCCGCCATTCCGGTCGCAGCTGTATAAAGTGCGCGCATCGGTCAATCCCCTGGATCAGTTCGGCACGTCGGCGAGTTTCTCGATCGCCGATTTGTGCAGGTCGCTCTGCTGCTGCAGCAGCGAGGCGATTTGGGTGTAGGTCCGCGTGATCTCGATCATGCGGCTCATCTCGACGACGGAATTGACGTTCGACTTCTCGATGAAGCCCTGGCGGATCTGGGCCTTGGTGTCCGGCAGAGCCTGCGTGCCTTCGCCCGGCGCGTAGAGGTTGGAGCCTTCCTTCAGCAGGCGCTGGGCCTGCGCGAACGAGACGAGGCGCAGCTTGCCGCGGATCGAGTCGAGACGGGAGGTGCCCTCGAGCACGGTGATGTTGCCGTCGGCGGCGATCGAGACGTCGTGGTCGGTCTGCTGGAAGGTGATCGGGCCGGCGGTGCCGAGCACCTGGTAGCCCGAAGCGGTGACCAACTGGCCGCGATTGTTGATCTGCAGGCTGCCTTCGCGGGTGTAGCGCTCGCCGCCCGGCGTCTGCACCACCAGGAAGGCATTGCCGTCAATCGCGACGTCGAGCGGGTTCTTGGTCTCTTCGGTCGGGCCCTGCGCGAAATCGTGGAAGGTCGCGCGGTCCTGCACGAAGGAGACGCGGCGGTCGGAGGAGGCGAAATTGTCCTCATGCGCGTTCGAGGACAGATATTCCTGGAACAGCGACCGGTCGGCCTTGTAGCCGTTGGTGTTCATGTTCGCGATGTTGTTGGAGACGACATCCATCTGCCGTTCCAGCACCATCTGCTTCGATAGGCCGACCAGAAGCGTATTCTGCATCGGTGGTTCTCCCCTGTGAGGCGATCCGAATGCAGGTTCTCCCAAACCTTCACGCCGGACCCGTCGGTAACCATTGGGTTCTCCCAAACCCTCAGGTTACGCCGTCCTCTCAGCGAAAGCCGTGCCAACTTGGAATAGTGTGTTATTTGAACGGTTTAGTTGTTTTATCGGGTGTGGCCCGGGGCGGCAGAAAGGTCTTGTTGACCATGTTTGCCCGGCAGTTTTTTCCTAGTGGATGGTAAATCCTAAGCTTCCGTTAACCATTATGACCCCAGTGTTGCCGGCATTGGGGCGCGTGTGCGCCGGCGGCATTTGTATCGCGTCTTCAGGCCAAGGCTGGGGCAAATCGCGTTCGCATCCTTCAGAGTGAAGCGAGCGGACGATGGCGGACGAGGAAAAGACGGACAGCGGCGAGGGCGCGGCCGCACCGAAGAAGGGCAAGCTCAAGCTGATCATTGCCGTCGTCGGCTTCCTCGTCGTGCTCGGCGCGGGCGCCGGCGGCTGGTTCTTCTTCATGCGCGGCCACGGCGAGGAGCAGCACGCCGAAGCGCCGCCGCCGAAGCCGCCGAGCTTCGTCGACGTGCCGGACATGCTGGTCAACCTGGTCGGCGCGCCCGGCGAGCGCGTGCAATATCTCAAGCTGAAGCTCGTGCTCGAGGTCAAGGAAGAGAAGCAGGTCGAGGCGATCAAGCCGGCGCTGCCGCGAGTTACCGACCTGTTCCAGACCTACATGCGCGAGCTGCGCCCGAGCGACCTCAACGGCTCGGCCGGCCTGTTCCGCCTCAAGGAAGAACTGACCAAACGCGTCAACCTCGCGCTGGCACCCAACCAGGTCAACGCGGTGCTGTTCAAGGAAGTCGTGATCCAGTGACGGGGTGGATGTAAAGCCATGGCCGGCAACGACCAGATGGACCAGGACGCCATTGCGGCGCAGTGGGAAGCCTCGCTCGATTCCGAGGATCCCGCGGCGGCCGCGGCGGAAGCCGCCAAGAACGAGCTCACCGAGAACATGGCGCTGCAATGGGCCGCCATGGTCGAGGACGGCAGCCGCGACTTCGGCAGCAAGAGCACCAATGGCGAGCGCGTGCTGTCGCAGGAGGAGATCGACAATCTCCTCGGCTTCACGGTCGGCGACGTTAGCCTCGACGACCATTCCGGCATCCGCGCCATCATCGATTCCGCGATGGTGTCCTACGAGCGTCTGCCGATGCTCGAAATCGTGTTCGACCGCCTGGTGCGGTTGATGACGACCAGCTTGCGCAATTTCACCTCCGACAACGTCGAGGTCTCGCTCGACCGCATCACCTCGGTGCGCTTCGGCGACTACATGAACTCGATCCCGCTGCCGGCGGTGCTCTCGGTGTTCAAGGCGGAAGAGTGGGAGAACTTCGGGCTCGCTACCGTCGATTCCAGCCTGATCTATTCGATGATCGACGTGCTGCTCGGCGGCCGCCGCGGTCAGACCCAGCTGCGCATCGAGGGCCGGCCCTACACCACGATCGAGACCAACCTCGTCAAGCGGCTGGTCGAGGTGGTGCTGTCGGATGCCGAGCAGGCGTTCCGGCCGCTGTCGCCGGTGACCTTCACGATCGACCGGCTCGAGACCAACCCGCGCTTTGCCGCGATCAGCCGCCCGGCCAATGCCGCGATCCTGGTGCGCCTGCGCATCGACATGGAAGACCGCGGCGGCAATGTCGAATTGCTGCTGCCCTACGCCACCATCGAACCGATCCGCAACGTGCTGTTGCAGATGTTCATGGGCGAAAAGTTCGGCCGCGACCCGATCTGGGAAGGCCATTTCGCCACCGAAGTGGCGCAGGCCGAGATCGCGGTCGATGCGGTGCTCTATGAAGCCGATATCCCGCTGAAGGAGCTGATGAAGCTCAAGGTCGGCGACACGCTGCCGCTGGATATCCGCTCCGACGCGCTGGTCTCGGTGCGCTGCGGCAACGTCACCCTGACCGAAGGGCGCATGGGCCGGGTCGGCGACCGTGTCGCGATCCGCGTCACCAAGAATTTGCGTAAACCCCAAACCACCTTCGCGATGTTCGAGAAGGCGGACGAGCGGACCAAGATGATGGAGGCACCATGAGTCATGTGCTTGGACTAGCAATCGAGAGTCTGGTAGCCGTGCTGCTGATGCTGACGATCGGCTATTGCTGGCTGCTCAACAAGCGCCTGCAGCGGCTGAAGGCCGACGAGCATTCGCTGAAGGCGACGATCGCCGAACTGATCACCGCGACCGAGATCGCCGAGCGGGCGATCGGCGGGTTGAAGCACGCGGTCCGCGACGTCAACGAGAACCTCGGCAACCAGCTCGATGCGGCGACGCAGATGTCGGCGCTGCTGAAGAACCAGCTGGCGGAGGGCGACCACGTGGTGCGCCGCCTGTCCAAGATCGCGATGGCCGCGCGGCCGTCCGAGCCCGCGCATGCACCGGCACCGGCGGCTGCGCCCGCCGCGCCAGTGGCGCCGGCGCCCAGGGTCTCGGCCGCACACGCGGTTGCCGCGGCGGCTGAAGCCTTCACCGAGCGCAGGAGGGCCGGCGGCCTCGCTGCATGAAGTTGCTTCGTGACATCAGAGTGATGCCCGTGGTGCTGGTCGCGATCTTCGGCCTGATGGTGCTGAAGGTCGCCGGCCTCGTGCTCGATGGCGGTTACGTGTTTGCCGACGATACGCCGCCGGCCGGCCCGGCTGGCCCATCTTGGGCGCAACAGAATTTCAACTTCCCCGGCGCCGGCAAGGCGGTGGTGGACAGCAAGATCAAGGCCGATCCCGGCGACATCACGGGATCGGTCGAGCACAAGGACGCCAAGAAGGACGAGGCGCCGAAGCCGGCCGCACCGGCCGCGGAGCCGTCCAAGCCCGATGGCGTCGTCGTCAACCTGGATGCGCCGCCGCAAGTCTCGGCATCCGAGCGCGCGATCCTGGAGCGGCTGCAGGCGCGCCGCCAGGAGCTCGAGACGCGTGCGCGCGAGGTCGAGATCCGCGAAAGCCTGCTGAAGGCCGCCGAGAAGCGCATCGAGGCCAAGGTCGAGGAGGCCAAGGCCAATGACGCCAAGACGAATGCCGATGCCGCGGCAAAGGCGGAAGCCGATGCCGCGCGCTTCAAGGGCATCGTCACCATGTACGAGAACATGAAGCCGAAGGACGCCGCGAAGGTGTTCGATCGCCTGGAAATGAATGTGCTCTACCAGATCGCCTCGCAGATCCAGCCGCGCAAGATGTCCGACATCCTCGGCCTGATGCAGCCGGAAGCCGCCGAACGGCTCACGGTCGAACTCGCCCGCCGTGCCGGCGGCGACAAGTCGGCCTCGACCGACGATCTTCCCAAGATCGAAGGCAAGATGCTCACGCCGAAGACGAATTGATGGGAGCTATCGTCAGGTTTTCGGGAGTGGAGACCGGTGCAGATGGACAATCTTCCAATCCGAGCCTTGCTTCGCGATCACGAATGTGACGCGGCCGAGACTGCTACAAGGCTGGCCATCCTTCATGACGCCGGAGATGGTGTCGAACCCGGCAAGCACCACCGTCCTCTCGTCGATCAGGAGAGCCTCTGCGCTTTGCAGCGCCACAGTGTTGGGGGGCGAATTGAGGATTGTCGCTTCGAAGTATTTGCGGATTTGCTCTGGCTTCGTCATGACGACCTTGCCGAACGTCCCGATCATGGTCGCTTCCGGGGCATGGAAACTGACGATACCGTCAAGGTCGGCGTCAGCAAAGGCTTTGCTCCAGCGCTCAACGAGCTGCGCTGCGTCCTCCTTCGGACCGGCTTGGGCAATCGAGACACTCATTAAGAGAGCAAGAATTGATAGTGGCTTTCGCATGGGCGATCCTCTCAAAAAGAAATTATTGCAGAACAATCGGAAATCGAGTGAGGCAGCAGTGCTGCTTCCGCGTTGCGATAAATCATTATTACTAATCAACGGGGCGGCTTGACCGCTCCGATGTCCGTCCGGCCGAGTTCGCCAAGTCGCCCCGATCCGGTGCAAATGGACAAGCGGGCACAAGGCGGCCTGATGGTCACGATCCTTTGCCGACATAAGCGGAGCAGGGTGGCTTGTGGCCCCCTCTCGTGGCGCCTCGGCGTACATCCGTGCCGAACGGCGCCAAGGCCATTGTAACAGAGCCATCGCGGACATTGCCAAAGTGCTTGATGCGGGTCTAGCATTGGCGTGAGCAAGGCCAGCGTGACTTCACTGCTTTGGAGCCTTCCGCGATTGCGGTCGCATGGACCGCCGCTTGAGTTGATTGATTGAATTGCTCTTGTGCCGGGCGCGAAGCTGCGCCCGATCAGAAATTGAATTTTTCATCACCAAGAAATTTCGAGGAAACCGATATGCGTAGCCTGTTCATGATGCTTGTCGTCATCGCCACCACCAATCTGGCATGGGCCCAATCCGAACTCGTCAAGCGGGGCGATTACCTTGTCAACGGCATTCTGGCTTGCGGCAATTGCCACACGCCCAAGGGACCGAACGGCGATGTTTTGGAGAAGGCGTTCTCGGGCGGAGGATACTGGGACGAGCCGCCGTTCACAGTGCATGCCGCCAACATCACGCAAGACAAGGAAACAGGCATCGGAAACTGGAGCGATGCCGATATCAAGAAACTGCTGCGGACCGGGCAGACCCCAAAGGGTGTGCATACCGCGATGGTCATGCCGACCAGCTTCTATCACATCCTGACGGAAAATGATCTCGACGCGGTCGCCGCGTATTTGCGTACGGTCACGCCGGTCCACAACAAGGTGCCCGATCCGATCTACAAGGTGCCTCAAGTCGAGAACGTTCCGCCGGGCGGCGAGAACCCATTCGCCGAACCGATGATGAGCGACAAGGTGCAGAAGGGATTCTATCTTGTCACGATCGCGCATTGCATGGCGTGCCATACGCCGATAGGACCGAGGGGACGAGAATACAAGAGCAGCCTTGGCGCGGGTGGCGTCAAATTCTCCGGGCCGTGGGGTATCTCGGTTTCACGCAACATCACGCAGAACAAGACCAATGGGATTGGCACATGGAGCGACGACGAGATCAAGCGTGCGATCACCGAAGGTGTCAGCCGCGACGGCAGCCGTCTCGGTCGACCGATGGGATACCACTACTACGCCCGGATCAGTTCCGATGACCTCGATGCCATCGTGGCGTATTTGCGCACGGTACCCGGCAGCGCGGAGTAAGGCTCGTTGCAAGGCCAAATCCTGTCCGGTCACTGCCGCGCGGCGGGCTCCCGGCTGACTCCAAAGGATAGCGCGCCCCGCCAGCTGTGGCGCTCGGCGGCGCTCGGAACAGGGTTCAGCTCCAAACCGAGCGCTTTTGGTCGCCATTCCGTGGCAGGGGCCGGTTCGAAACAATCCGTTGACGTTAACAGGTCCTTAACGCCGCCCGATCCAAGATCGGGAGGCGTGGGCGAGGGCGCTTCGCGCTTGGTATGGCTGGGGTCCCGAGAAGACGTTTCGAGATGGCGCGAACGGCTGCCGCTGGAACATGGTCGCTAGGCCGCGCCTGGGCGCGGACTGCGCGTCTGTGCCTGCTTGCCACCGGCCTTGCGCTCACAACCCTTACATTTTCGACCGCGGCGCATGCCGAAGACCCGGTGCCCGGTGAAGCGACATTCTCTGCCGCGAACGGCTATGCTCGGCTGGTGCTGAAGTTGAAGGAGGATGTCGAGTCGGAGGTCACGACCGCCGGCTCGATCATCGTGATCCGCTTCGGGCGACCGGTCGATATCCCCGTGGAGAAGCTGCAGGATGCGGTGCCCGATTATGTCGGCGCCGCGCGCCGCGATCCCGACGGCTCGGCGATCCGTCTGTCGCTGGCGCGCCGCGTCTCCATCAACACCATGACCGCCGGCGAGCGCATCTTCATCGACTTCCTGCCCGACAGCTGGACCGGCCCGCCGCCGTCGCTGCCGCAGGAGGTGATCCGCGAGCTTGCCGAGCGCGCCCGCGCCGCCGAGCGCCTGCTGCGGATGCAGCGTGCCGCCGACGCCGCCAAGAAGAAGCCGCCGGTGCGGGTTCGCGCGCTGGTGCAACCCACCTTCGTCCGCTTCGTGTTCGAAGTGCCCGACGGGGTCAGCGTCTCCTCGGTGCTGAACGAGCAGAAGTTGACGCTGTCCTTCAATTCGGTCCTGACCTTCGACCTTGCTGATGCCAAGGTCGCTGCCCCACCGAATGTCGCGTCGATCAGCGCGCGCGCCGACACGGACATCTCGGCGGTCGACGTGAGCTTGATTGGCGATGTCGACGTGCATTCGTTCCGCGACGAGAAGAACTACATCGTCGACGTCGCCTTCCAGCAGAACGAGCAGCGGGCGGCAAAGCCCTCGCTGAGCTCATTGTCGCCGACGCCGCGCGCCAAACCGAAAGGCGCCGCGGCGATCGCGCCGGTGACGTCGGAAAGCATCGCCCAGCAGGCCAAGATCGAGATCAAGCCTGAACAGTCCAAATCCGAGACGGCGAAGTCCGAGCCTGCCAAGTCCGAGTCTGCCAAGTCCGAACCGCCGCGCTCCGAGCCGCTCAAGCCGGAGCAAGCCACGAGCGAGCAACCGGCGGCCGCGCCCGCCAAAACGGAGCAGCCCCGATCGGAACCGTCCGATCCCGAGCTGCCGAAAATCGCGGCGGCACCTGCGGCCAACGCCGAGAACGCTGCTGCGCCGACCCCGCCGCACGACGGTGGTGCCGGCTCTGCGGCGGAACAGAACACGGCGCCCGTGACCGACGCACCACGACCGGTGCCTGCTGTCGCCGCCGCGCCGGCGATGGAAGCGCCGGAGGCGGCTGCGGCGCCATCGCCGCCCGCTGCGGAGGCCCGTGCCGGCGGCAAGCCCGCGGTCGAGGCCCAGCGCGACAGCGACGGCTTGCGCGTGACGTTCTCATTCCCCGGCGCGACGCCGGCGGCGCTGTTCCGCCGCGCCGACACGGTTTGGATGGTGTTCGACACGGCTGAGGCAATCGACGTCGATCCGGTCCGCGCCAAGGCCGGCTCGCTGATATCAGATGTCAGCCGGATCGCGCTGGAGAAAGGCCAGGCGGTGCGCTTCCGCCTCAACCGGCCGCAGATGCCGTCGCTCGAAAGCGACGACCGCTCGCGCGGCGTGAGCTGGACGCTGACCTTTGCCGACCGCGTGCAGAAACCGCCATTGCCGCTCACCGTGGTGCGCAACATCTCGGAGCCCTCGCTCGCCAATGTCAGTGTACCGCTCGCCAATCCCGGCCAGCTGCACAGACTGGTCGATCCCGATGCCGGCGATACGCTTTGGGTGGTGACCGCGCCGCCGCCGACCCGCGGCATCATCAAGCGGCAGGATTTCGTCGAGCTCTCGCTGCTGGAATCGATCCACGGCGTCGTGGTTCATCCGAACGCGGACGACGTCAAGGCCGAGGTCGGCGCCGACAAGGTGATGCTGGGCCGGCCCGGCGGCCTGACGCTGTCATCGGCCGACGTCGCCGCCGAGCGCGCGACCGCGGCGGTGAAGCCGTTGTTCGATCCGGACGAGTGGCGCAAGAACCAGTCGGACACGTTCCTCAAGCAGCTCGACGGCCTGATTGCGGCGACCGCGTCGGCCAATGCCGAGCAGCTGCCGCAGGCGCGGCTCGATCTCGCCGACTTCTACATGGCGCGCGGCCTGTACCAGGAAGCCCATGGTGTCGCCAATCTGATCCTGTCCGAGAGCAAGCGCGGCAGCGAGACGGCGTCGGTGGTGATGGTGCACGCGGTCGCCAGCATCCTGATCGGCCACCCGGCGCAGGGCCTGAAGGATCTCGCCAATCCGGTGATCGGCAACGGCTACGATTCCCAATTGTGGAAGGGGCTCGCCTTCGCCCGCGAGGGCAAATGGGCCGAGGCGCGCGAGAAGTTCAAGAACGCCGAATTCGCGGTGGCGACGCTGCCGCCCGATTTGCAGCGCATCGTCACCATGGACTCGATGAAGGCCTCGCTCGAGGTCAAGGACTATGCCGGAGCCGCGCGGCGCAAGAGCGATCTCGACGTGGTCGGCGTTCCCGGCGAGCTGAAGCCCGCGGTTGCGGTGCTGCGCGGCCGGCTGGCCGAGGCGCTCGGCCAGGAGAAGGATGCGCTCGACGCCTATCGCTTCGCCGCCAATTCGGCCGATCGCCAGGCTGCCGCCGAAGGCAGGTTGCTGGAGACGCTGCTCAAGCAGAAGCGCGGCGAGATCGGCCGCGACGACGTGCTGAAGGAGCTCGAGCTGCTGTCGATGCTGTGGCGCGGCGACAATATCGAGCTGAAGACGCTGTATGTGCTGTCGAAGATCTACGCCGAGACGGCGCGCTATGCCGACGCCTTCGCGGTGACGCGTGCCGCGACCCGGCTGCAGCCGAACGCGCCGGAATCGCGCCAGGCGCAGGATGCCGCCTCGGCCTTGTTCGTGCAGCTCTACCTCGGCCCCAAGGGCGACGAGATGGCGCCGATCGATGCGCTCGGCACCTTCTACGAATATCGCGAACTGACGCCGATCGGCCGCCGCGGCGACGAGATGATCCGCCGTCTCGCCGACCGCCTGGTCGGTGTCGATCTGCTCGACCAGGCCGCCGACCTCCTGCAATACCAGGTCGACAAGCGGCTCGAAGGCGCGGCCCGCGCCCAGGTCGCGGCGCGACTTGCGATGGTCTATCTGATGAACCGCAAGCCCGACCGCGCCATTGCCGCGCTGCGCTCGACCCGGATCGCGGATCTCTCCGGCGAGCTGCGCCAGCAGCGGCTGCTGCTCGAGGCGCGCGCGCAGAGCGACGTCGGCCGGCACGATCTCGCGCTCGACATCATCTCGAACATCACCGGCCGTGAGGCAATCCGGCTGCGCTCCGACATCTATTGGGCGTCGCGGCACTGGCGCGAGGCGTCCGAGCAGATCGAGCTCTATTATGGCGACCGCTGGCGCGACTTCACCCCGCTCAATCCGGGCGAGAAGGCCGATATCATCCGCGCCGTGGTCGGCTACGCGCTTGCCGAGGACGCCATCGGGCTGTCCCGGTTCCGCGAGAAATACGCGCCGCTGATGTCCGGCGATGCCGACAAGCTCGCCTTCGACTCGGCCAGCAAGCCGGTGGCGACGTCCAGCGCCGAATTCGCCCAGATCGCGCGAATGGCCGCCAGCGTCGACACGCTCGACGGCTTTATCCGCGAGATGAAGACCCGCTTCCCCGACGCCACCGCCCGCGCGCCATTGCCCGATCCGGTCGCGACCGGATCGGTGACTGACAAGCCGAAGGTCGCGCCGGTGAGCGCGCTGCCGGCGATCAAGGGCGAGCGCCGCGCCAGCGCGGCGCCGTAGCCGCGCTGGGTCTCACGGCCCGGCAGACACCCACGCGGTCGAAATGATCCCGGTGGCGTCGAGCGCGATCCGCCAATGCGAGGCGCCGTTGGCGTGCCGCACACTGTAGACATCCTCGCCCTGCGCGCCGACGCCGAGGAAGCGGGTGGCTTCGATCGCGCCGAGGTCGGCGAGGAAAGGCTGCAGGTGTGGCAATTGCTCGCGGGTCGCCGCGGCGAGCGCGGGGGCCATGTCCGCATAGTCGGGCTGTCCCGATGCGACCCCCTCGATCAGGCGGCGGAGCGCGGCCTCGGTTCCTGGAGCCGGCGACTGTTTCTTCACACGCTCTGCGGTGCGATCCGCAATCTGTTTCGCGCTTGCAGCGTCAATGCGCGGCATCGGCTTGTCGCCATTTTGATGCAGGATCAGTGACGTCGCCTGACCGTCAGCCGCGATGACAAAGCTGATCTGCGCGTCGACCTCCCTGGCGAAAAACCCGGTCTGGCTCTCCGCAAAGAACGGTACGGCCCGCTGCCCGGTGAGCTGTACAGCCAAGTGGTGATCCTCGCGCATCACACTGAGGACGGCCTGCTCGCTGAGCTGGTAGAAGCCGGCATAGCGGTCGAGCACCGCGGCAGCGACTGCGATCTCTTGCCGCACGACGTCCGGCGGCGATCGCGGAGCGGAAGCCGGCACATCGGCGGATCCGCCGGCGGCCTGTATCCGTGCTGCCAGCGTGTTCCAGTCGCGCTGGCCGAACAGTTTGGCGATCAGCTCCAGGCTGTCGCTGTGGGTGAGGGGGATCGATTTGGCGCCGAGCGCTTCGCGCAGCGTCTGCGCCATGGCCTTGGCATCACGAAAGTCGCGCATGGGATCAACCTTTGCATCGACGAACGGAGAGCGTCAGGGGCTTGCGTTGCTGACCCGTTCGTGCGGGCAAAGGAAGCCTGAAACATGGCTTGATACCTTCACCGTCCCCGGGTGGGGTGCAAGCGGCGGGTGGTATCGACCCTGCCAAATGTTCGCCGGGGACGAGCATTTTGTCAATTGCAACTGGTTGTGATCGCACGCGTGCTCTCGACATCCTGCCGTCAAATCGGCAACCATGGCGTCCGATGCACAGCGCCGGGAGGACGTCGTTACATGAGCAAGCCGATCAAGACCGAAGCCGAACTGATCGCGATGGCGCGGGCAGAGCTGAAGGCCCATGCCGACTGCCCCGACGGCATCGACATCTCTGTGCTGCGCGACGGCGACAGCTGGGAGTTTCGCGCCAGCGCCGATGACGCCACGGTGGCGAGGCCCGGCTATCCCGAATGCGTCGCGATGCTGGTGCAGATCGGCGACCATCTCAGCAAGCAGTATGACGTGAAGGAGTAACGGCGACCGCGAAGCGGGGGGATCGATGGACCGCATCGACGCCATGAAGGTCTTCGTTGCGGCGGTCGACGAGGGCAGCCTCGCCGGTGCCGGGCGGAAACTGCGGCGCTCGCCGGCGGCGGTCAGCCGGGCGATCGCTTTCCTTGAGCATCATGTCGGCGCCGAGCTGCTACATCGCACGACGCGCTCGCTGAAGCTGAGCGATGCCGGCCAGCGCTATGCGGCCGCATGCCGTCGTATCCTCGGCGAGCTCGAGGAAGCCGATATCTCGGCGGGCGGAGAGCGGTCAGTGCCGCGCGGCACGCTGACCGTCACCGCGCCCGTCGTGGTCGGCGAGGACGTGCTGCGGCCGGTGCTCGATGCCTTCATGACGGACTACCCGGCGGTGTCGGTGCGGCTCGTGATGCTCGACCGCACCGTCAATCTGATCGACGAGGGGATCGACGTCGCGCTGCGCATCGCCCATCTCGCCGATTCCAGTTTCATCGCGATCAAGCTCGGCGAGGTACGCCGCGTGGTCGCGGCATCGCCCGGCTATCTCGCGCAGCATCCGCTGATCGCCGAGCCGGCTGATCTGGCGAAGCACCAGATCATCGCCATGACGCATTTCGGGCTCGACTCCTGGAGCTTCCCGCCGGCCGCGAAGTCGAAGATCGCGCGCGCGGTCCAGTTCATGCCGCGGCTGGTCGTCAACACCGTGCGCGCGGCGGTGGCCTCCGCCAGCGAAGGACACGGCGTCACCCGGCTGTTCTCGTATCACATCGCCAAGGAAATCCGTGACGGGCGGTTGCAGATCCTGCTCGCCGGCGACGAGCATCCGCCGCTGCCGGTGCATCTTTTGGCGCCGCAGGGTCGCTTCGACGTGCCCAAGGTGCGCGCCTTCGTCGATTTCGCGACGCCGCGGCTGAAAGGCTATTTCGAGCGGCTGTCGCGCGAGGCCAGCAGGGCTGGCGCCATTCGTTCGCGCCGCGGAAGAGTGTCTGCCGAATAGCGGGCATTCGCGCGGAAAGCGGATGTATCTAGCTTGCTCTCCATCGAAGCGGCGCTGGGTCGCTTCAGCAACAGATGGAGAGAGAACATGGGTGCAGAGCAGAAGGTTGCCATCGTCACCGGTGCGTCGCAGGGCCTCGGCGAGGCCATCGTCAAGGGCTATCGCGACCGCAACTGGCGCGTCGTCGCCAATTCCCGCAGCATCAAGCCGTCGACCGACAGCGACGTTCTGACCGTCACAGGCGACATCGGCGATCCCGAAGTTGCCGACCGCATCGTCAAGCAGGCGCTCGGGCGCTTCGGCCGCATCGACACGCTGGTTAACAATGCCGGCATCTTCCTTGCCAAGCCGTTCACCGACTACACCGACCAGGACTACGCGCAGGTGCTCGCGACCAATCTCAACGGCTTCTTCTACATCACCCGGCGCGCCGCCAGGGAGATGGAGAAGCAGGGCTCTGGACATATCGTGCAGATCACGACCAGCCTCGTCGATCACGCCAATAGCAACGTGCCCTCGGTGCTGGCCTCGCTGACCAAGGGCGGCCTGAACGCCGCCACCAAGTCGCTCGCCATCGAATATGCCGCCAACGGCATCCGCGTGAACGCGGTCTCTCCCGGTGTGATCAGGACACCGATGCACGCGCCGGCGACGCACGACTTCCTCGCCAAGCAGCATCCGGTAGGACGCATGGGTGAAGCCAAGGATATCGTCGACGCCGTGCTGTTCCTGGAAGGCGCGGGCTTCGTCACCGGCGAGATCCTGCATGTCGACGGCGGCCAGAGCGCCGGTCATTAACGAGCACGATCCGGAGAGTGCCATGCCTATCGTCACCATCCAGGTCACGCGTGAGGGGACGGCGCCGGGGGCGTCGTCCACCACGCCGGAGCAGAAGGCTGCATTGATCAAGGGCGCCAGCGAGCTGCTGCGCGACGTGCTTGGCAAGCCGATGGAGTCGACCTTCGTCATCATCGAAGAAGTCGATACCGATAATTGGGGCTGGGGCGGGCTGCCCGCGCTGGACTATCGCAAGAAGCTCGCTGCAGCTGCGGCGTCCAAATCTTCCCGCTGAAGGCTTCCCCCAAACCGAATGTGCATTTCTCCCGATCGGGAGAGGTGAGCCGTGATCGCTGTGAGCGATTGCTGCGATCGCAACTAATCATTTTTCATGAACGGCCGGAGGGCCTACTGCGATGTCTATGTCAGCCAATGTCAATCATCAGCCGCGCCATCATCACGCCGCGCCGTATCGCGATGCAGGCGGGCCGCTTTGGCTGTCCGCGGCCGCGGGGCTGTGCGCCTCGCTGGTCGGGCTCGGACTGGCGCGCTTCGCCTACACGCCGCTGATCCCGGCTTTGATCGCCGCAAAGTGGTTCACGCCGGCGGAAGCGGTCTATCTCGGTGCGGCCAACCTTGCCGGCTATCTCGCCGGCGCGCTGCTCGCCCGCGATCTCGGCGCGCGCATCGGCTCGGTGTGGGCGCTACGCGGCATGATGGTGCTCGCCGCGATCACCTGCTTTGCCTGCGCGGTGCCGATCTCCTTCGTGTGGATCTTCGGCTTCCGCTTTCTCGCCGGCGTCAGTGGCGGCGTGATCATGGTGCTGGCGGCAACGGCGATCCTGCCGCATACCGCACCCAGCAAGCGCGGCCTGATCGGCGGTGTGATCTTCGCCGGTGTTGGCCTCGGCGTCGCCGCGTCCGGAACACTGGTGCCGCTGTTGCTGCAACAGGGCGTCAAGCAGGCCTGGTACGGCCTTGGCGTCCTGTCGGCGGTGCTGACACTGGTCAGCTGGAAGGCGTGGCCCGCCGAAGCTCCCGCCGCACGTGGCGTGGTCGAGCAGCCCGTCGCGTCGCATGGCCTGCGCTCGCCGCTGGTGATCGCGCTCTGCCTGGAATACGGCCTCAACGCGCTGGCGCTGGTGCCGCACATGGTGTTCCTGGTCGATTTCGTCGCCCGCGGGCTTGGGCAGGGCATCGCGGCGGGATCGCATTACTGGGTGCTGTACGGCATTGGCGCCGTGGTCGGACCGTTGCTCACGGGACACCTCGCCGATCGCGCCGGCTTCGCCGCGGCGCTCCGCGCGGCGTTCCTGATCGAGGCCGTTGCGGTTGCGCTGCCCGCCGTGACGACATCGCCTGCCGCGCTGATCGTGTCGAGCCTGATCGTCGGCGGCTTCACGCCCGGCATCGTGCCGCTGGTGATCGGCCGCATCCACGAGCTCATCCCGCATTCCGCGGCGAGCCAGCGTTCAGCCTGGGCGCAGGCCACCACGACCTTCGCGCTGTTCCAGGCGGCGGGCGCCTATGGCCTGTCGTATCTGTTCGCGCACAGCGGCGGCGACTATGCGCTGTTGTTCGTGATCGGCGCGGCCGGAGTGGTCGTCGCGCTGGCGATCGAACTGTTCGGCGTCGTCGGACTGCGGCACAAGTCCGGCTAACCGCGCAGCGCTTTGGTCAAGACCGCGACGAGGCGATCGACATCGGCCTCGTCGTTGAAAACGTGCGGCGAGATCCGCATCCGGCCGAGCCGCAGCGCGACATGGATGTTCTCGGCGGCGAGCCGCGCGATAAGTTCTTTCGGGATGCCGCCCGCCATGCCGAGGCTCAGGATGTGCGGCGCACGCACGCTGCGCGCCGGCACGTTGAGCCCGAGGTCGCGCACGCCGTCCGCGATCCGCTCGTTCAGCATCGCGAGCCGCGCGCTGACGGCCGCGGCGCCCCATTCCGCCATCATCTCGATGCCGATCGAGGCCATCTCCAGGGTGATGAAATGATCGCGCTCGCCCATGTCGTAACGCGTGGCGTTGTCGACATAGGCGAGATCGCCGAAATAGACCGGATTCTCGGAGTTCACGTTGCGGCGGCCGCTGGAGGTCTGCTCCAGCGGCACGCCGTTCTGGTGGCGTTTTGCAATGTAGAGGAAGGCGCGCCCGTAGGGGCCGATCAGCCATTTGTAGGTCGGAAACATCACGGCGTCGGGGTCGAGCCTCGTCACGTCCATCGCCACGACACCCGCGCTCTGCGTCGCGTCGATCACGAACATTGCGCCGTGCTGCCGAAGCGCGGCCTGCACCTTGTCGACGTCGATCATGCCGCCGTCCGACCAGTGCACCGAGGAGATCGAGGCGAGGCCGACCGGCGGCGCGCCCGGCCGCTCGATCGTTGCAAGCACTGCCGATGTCCAGTCGCCGTCGGCGGGCTGGCGCACGGTGTCGACGACGAACCCTTGCGCCTCGGCGCGGGCGTGCCATTCGAGGACCGGCGAGGAATGGTCGTTCTCCAGCACGACGACGCGGGTGCCGCGCGGAATGCTCAGCGCCTTCGCCACCGTCGCGACGCCGTAGCTGATCGCGGGGATCAGCGCGACATCGTCAGGTGCGGCATTGATCAGGCGGGCCGCCGCGCTACGGGCGCGCTCATGCTGCCGGCCGGCGAAGCCGGGATCGATGGTCCATGGCTGGCCCTTGCGTCCCACCGCCGCGCGGCCGGCATCGAGCGTCTTCAGCGGCAGCGGGCTGTAGGACGCCGAATTCAGGTAGCAGACCTCGCGTGGAATCTCGAACAGATGGCGCTGGGAGGGAAGCATGTCGTCTCGTTTGCTGGAATTTGCGGATCATGACGTGACGCCGAAGAGCGCGCGCTCATCCGTCATACTGGTCCGGCCCCATCGCCCAAGGCGCCTGGTCATAGCCGTTGGCGAAGGTGCGGTTGGTCTGCGCCGGATTGCGATTGACCAGCGGCCGCAGAAACATCGGATGCGTGGCGCTGCGCACCTCGTGCTCGACGGTGAACAGATGTCGGCCGTCGGCCGGATCGACGATATCGCAGAAGCGGTACTGGTATTGATTGTCTTCGCGGGAGACCAGATTGCGTTCGCGCAGTCGCTGGTAGGGGCCCGAGAAGTCCGTGATGTAGATCTGGATGTGATGGCCGTCGAATTCGCCCTGCGCCGCGTCGCTCTCGCGGAATTGCAGATACTGATCCTTGCCGATTTTTGCGCGCGCGACGACGTCGTCGCCGTTCACAACGCTGGCGGGGATGCCCATGATCTCAGGATAGAACCGGCTGATCGCCTCAGCCGTGCCGCGCGGCACCTCGAACTCGACATAGGGCATGCCGAGCGCGATGCGCCCCAACCGTTTGGCGTCCGGTTCAAAGCAGCGTAGCCGGTTGCCCCAGGGGCAGATGGCCTCGACGTGATCATTGCGCTCGCGATAGCTGAACGCGGTGCCCTCGAGCTTGGGCGCGACCGCGGCGAGCCGCTGCAGCAGGGCCTGCCGCCCGGCGATCACGATGCCGGTGTGGCCGCGCAGCACCTGCTGGCGGCCGGTCGGCAGGTGAAACTGGCTGCGGCCGACATTCACCCACATGTTGCTGTCGGAGACCATCAGATAGGGATCGCGGGTCAGCCCGATGCCGGCGACGTAGAACAGCGTGGCGAGGCGCTGGTCCGGCACCTGCACGTTGACATGTTCGAGATGGATGGCGTTGCCGAGATCTTCTGCGGCGCGGTCGAATGGCTGCTGCACGGCGCGGCTCCCTGGATGCGGTGCCGCGCATGATAGTGCAACGGTGTGGCCGATCCAGCTGACGGGCCATGAATGTTTCGCAGGGCGCTACCCCCCGTAACTCTGCACCAGGCTGCCGGCGACCAAAGCCCAGCCGTCGACCAGCACGAAGAAGATCAGCTTGAACGGCAGCGAGACCACCACCGGCGGCAGCATCATCATGCCCATCGACATCAGGACCGAGGCGACCACGAGGTCGATGATCAAAAACGGCAGGAACAGCAGGAAGCCGATCTCGAAGGCACGTTTCAGCTCGGAGATCATGAAGGCCGGCACCAGGATGCGCAGCGACATCTCCTCCGGCGTCGCCGGCGGCGGCTCGCCGGAGAGGTCCATGAACAGCTTCAAATCCTTCTCGCGGACGTTCTTCTGCATGAAGCCGCGCAAGGGGACCGAGGCGCGCTGCAACGCGTCCTCAACGCCGATCTGGTTGGCGACCAGCGGCTTGATGCCGTCGTCATAGGATTTCTGCAGCACCGGCCCCATCACGAAGGCGGTGAGGAACATCGCAAGCGCGATCATCACCGAGTTCGGCGGCGCGGTGGCGGTGCCGAGCGCGGTGCGCAGCAGCGACAGCACGACCACGATGCGCGTGAACGACGTCATCATGATCAGGATCGACGGCGCGATCGACAGCACCGTGAGCAGCGCAATCAGCTGGATCGCGCGCTCGGTCACGCCGCCATTGCCGCCGCCGAGATTGATGCTGATATCCTGCGCCATCGCCGGATCAGCGAGGGATCCGGCGGCGATCAGGACAGCGATGAAAAAAACTCTACGCGGGACTGCCCCTGGCCTCACGAAGGATTCTTCGGTCGGCCGAGCAGCGAGGCCATCTCGTCCTCGAGATTTTCGAACCCGCTCTTCTGTCCGCCGGCGGGCGGGGCGGGCGGCTCGCTGCGCTGCGGGCGCGCCGGCGGCGCCTCGGGCGCAACCGGCGGCGCGACGGTCTCGCCGGCGCCGGTCGGGCGGCGCAGCGCCGCTTCGAGCCGTTGCGCCATCTCGGCGAGATTGGCGTCGGCGTTCGATGGAGGCGGTGGAGCTGGAGGCGCCTGCGTTGCAGCCGGCGGCGGCGCCTGTGGAGGCGGTGGCGGCGGCGTCACGGCGCGCTCGGCTGTGCGCAGCGGTTGCGGAGCCTTCGGCGGCTCGGCGGCGCGCGGCGGACGCGGGGCGACCGGCTCGGAGCGCGGCGGCAGGCGTGGCGGCATCGGATCGGGCCGCGGCTCGCCGCGTTCGGGTGTGAAGCCCGCGAGCGGATCGCTGCGACGCTCGGCGATCGGCGGCGGGGGCCGGCGCAGCTCGTCGGCGAAAGAGGGCCGTGTCTGACGCGGCGGCAGCTCCGGCTCGGGAAGGTCGAAATTGTCGGAGCGGGCGGCTTCGCTCTCGTTCCAGGCTGCATCCGGAAGCGGCGCCACGCGCGGCGGCGCGGCATCGGCTGCGACCGCGGGGCGGGTCGACATTTGATCGCGCGCGGGCATCGCGCGGACGATATTCGGCTCGACGACGATATCGGTGGGGCCGCCGATCATCAGGAGATGCTCGATATTGTCGCGGCGGACCAGCACCAGGCGGCGCCGCCCGTCAACGGCAGCAGCGTCGATCACCGCCAGGCGCGGCATGCGCCCGCGGTTGGCGTTGGCCCCGAGGCGGTTTCCGGCGAAGCGGCGGACGAGCCATGCGGTCACGCCGATCAGCGCCAGCACGACAACGAATGCCAAGACGAATGTAATGACCTGCATATTGGAGTCCCCGGCCATCTTGGCCTTCCTCAGCTTTCGCCATCAACGGGCGCGGATTGATAGGTGCGGTTTGCGCAGCGAATCGCGCCCGAGATTCGCCTTATTTCTTAATTCCCAGCGGCTTGCAGCCGGCTGTTCTATTAATAAACCAAGAATCGCTTGTCCCAAAACGACTTCTCAGTGCCCCACACTGTCTTGGTTTGTGCTGGTTAACGCAGCATTCGTGGCGAAAATGCGCTCGCAGGCCGCAGTTGCGGCGTTCTCCACGGATCCGTCCGGCATTTTAACCACCCGTTAACCATACACCGGGCAAATTCTGCCTACCTCGGAAGAGCCCCGAGGTTAACGGAGCCGCGGCGATGGCCATGAACGATCTCCCGATCCTGTCGGCGTTGCGCACCAAGATGCAGTGGCACCAGGAGCGCCAGCGGGTGCTCGCCGAGAACATTTCCAATTCCGACACGCCGAACTTCCGGCCGCGCGACCTGGCCGAGCCGAAGTTCGACCGGGCCGGCGCCACGGTTGGCGGCGGCGTGGGGACGCTGCCGATGATGCAGACCAGCGCTACCCACATGGCGGCGTCCGGCGCGCCCGACAGCTTCGACAACGATCGCGGCAAGAGCGGGTTCCAGACCCGTCCGGCCGGCAACGCGGTCAATCTCGAGGAGCAGATGCTGAAAGTGTCGGCCAACCAGATGGACTATGCGGCCGTCACCTCGCTCTACAGCCGCAGCCTGCATCTGCTGAAGACTGCGATCGGCAAGGGCTAGAGCAAGGGTTAGCCCGCCTGACGGCGGCAGGAGGATCCCATGGCAGATGGAACAAGCGATTTCGCCCGCTCGATGAGCATCGCGAGCTCAGGCCTGCGGGCGCAGGCGGGGCGCATGCGGGTGATCTCGGAAAATATCGCCAATGCCGATTCGACGGCGCAGACCGCGGGCGGCGATCCCTACCGCCGCAAGGTGCCGACCTTCTCCTCCACGCTCGATCGCACGCTCGACGCCCAGGTCGTGGCGCTGGGCCGGATCCGCCCCGACCAGTCTTCGTTCCGTGTCAAGCACGAGCCGGGCAATCCGGCGGCGGACGCCTCGGGCAACGTCAAATATCCGAACGTCAATGCGATGGTCGAAATGACCGACATGCGCGACGCCCAGCGCTCCTACGAGGCCAACCTCAACATCATCAGCGCGACGCGGCGGATGATCCAGCGCACGCTCGACATCCTCAAGTCCTGACGCAACAAGAACAGGGAACGTAAATCATGGCTTCACCGACAGTCGCCGCCAACGCCTACGCCAACCTCGCCAAGATGATGGAGCGCGGCGGCGCCGAGAAGGCCGGGCAGGCCGTCGCCGGCCCATCCTTCAGTGCGCTGCTGAAGGACTCCGTCGGCAGCGTCCTGGAGGCGGGCAAGAAGTCCGACGCGCAGACCATGGCGATGACCTCGGGCAAGGCGAACGTGATGGATGTGGTGACGGCGGTCGCCGACACCGACGTTGCGGTATCGACGCTGGTCTCGGTGCGCGACCGCGTGATCCAGGCCTATGAAGACATCATGAAGATGCCGATCTGACGTCGCTTGCGACGTCATCCCGGGGCGATGCGCAGCATCGAGCCTCAGATGTGCAATTGCACATCAAAGATCTCGAGGTTCCGGGTTCGATGCGTTGCATCGACCCCGGAACGACGGTGCAAACAACTGACAGCGAGAACTCAACAATGACCGGCCCCGAAACCCTCGACGTGGCGCGCGATGCGATCTGGACCATCGTGGTGGTGTCGTCGCCCCTGATGGTGGTCGGCCTCGTGGTTGGCGTCGTGGTGTCGCTGTTCCAGGCGCTGACGCAGATCCAGGAACAGACCCTGATTTTTGTGCCGAAGATCCTCGCGATCTTCGTCACATTGCTGCTGGCGCTGCCGTTCATGGCGGACTCGCTCTCCAGCCACATGATGCGGATTTCGTCGCGAATCATCGGCGGTTGATGCACTAATGCCGCGGTCATGCGCATCGATGTCTCCCTGCTGCCGGCGCTGGCCGCGATCTTCGTGCTGGTCTTCGCGCGCGTGGGCGCGATGGTGATGCTGCTGCCCGGTTTCGGCGAGAGCAACATCCCGGCGCGGGTCAAGCTGTCGATCGCGCTGTTGCTGACGCTGATCATCCTTCCCCTGCATCGCAACGCCTATCATGTCGACCTGACGTCGATCTCCTCGCTCGGCGTCCTGATGGTGCATGAGCTCATCATCGGCATCGTGCTCGGCGCGACCGCGCGGGTGACGTTGTCGGCGCTCAACGTCGCGGGCTCCGTGATCGCGCAGCAGCTCGGCCTCGGCTTCGTCACCGCGGTCGATCCGACCCAGGGGCAGCAGGGCCAGATCATCGGCAACTTCCTCACCATCCTCGGCCTCACGCTGCTGTTTGCGACCGACAGCCACTATCTCGTCATTGCGGCGCTGAGCGAGAGCTACCGCATCTTCTCGCCGGGCGAGATCATGCCGACCGGCGATGTCGCCGCGCTTGCGACCTCGGCCTTCTCCGCCGCCTTCAAGATCGGCCTGCAGCTGTCCGCGCCGTTCCTGGTGTTCGGCCTGGTCTTCAACATCGGGCTTGGCGTGCTGGCGCGGCTGATGCCGCAGATGCAGGTCTATTTCGTCGGCGTGCCGCTCTCGATCATGGTCGGGTTCCTGATCTTCGGCGTCGTGCTCGCCGCGATGATGAACACCTATCTCGACTATTTCCTCGGCGTCATGCGCCAGCTCGCTCCGATGAATTAGGGGGAGAAGCAGTGGCGGACGATACCGAAGACAAAACAGAAGACCCTACGCAAAAACGTCTCGATGAAGCCCTCGAGAAAGGTGACGTTGCCAAGAGCCAGGAGGTCAATACCTGGTTCGTGATCGCCGGCGGCACCTTGGTGCTGTCGACCTTCTCGGGCTCGATCGGCAGCGGCATCTTGATGCCGCTGCGCAACCTGATCGCCAATTCATGGATGATCCGCACCGACGGCGCCGGCCTGCTGGCGCTGACACAGTCGCTCGGCTACGCGGTGGTCGCCGCGATCGGCGTGCCGTTCCTGTTGCTGGCGCTGGCCGCGATCGCGGGCAACATGGTGCAGCATCAGCTGGTGTGGTCGGGTGAGCAGCTGAAGCCGAAATTCTCCAAGATCTCGCCGGCGGCCGGCTTCAAGCGGCTGTTCGGCAAGCAGGCGGTGGCGAATTTCCTGAAGGGCCTGTTCAAGCTGATTGCGCTCGGCGCCGTGATGGTCGCGGTGCTGTGGCCCGACCGGATGCGGATGGAATCCTTCCTGCGGGTCGATCCGGCCGAGCTGCTGCCCGCCATCACCGGCATGACGGTGCACCTGCTGGCGGCGGTGGTGGCCATCCTCGCTGCGGCCGCGATCGCCGATTACTTCTTCCAGTACCGGACCTGGTACGAGCGTCACAAGATGTCGCTGCAGGAGATGAAGGAGGAGTTCAAGCAGTCGGAAGGCGACCCGCACGTCAAGGGCAGGATCAAGCAATTGCGGGTCCAGCGCGCCAAGAAGCGCATGATGGCCCAGGTTCCGAAGGCCTCGGTGATCATCACCAACCCGACCCACTATTCGGTGGCGCTGGCCTACGACCGCAGCATGTCGGCGCCGATCTGCGTCGCCAAGGGCGTCGACAATCTTGCCTTCAAGATCCGGGAGATCGCCAAGGAGCACGACATTCCGATCGTGGAGAACGTGGCGCTGGCCCGGGCGCTCTATGCGACGGTCGAGCTCGACCGGGAGATACCGGTCGAGCACTATCACGCGGTTGCCGAAATCATCGGCTACGTGATGCGGCTGAGGCGCGGCCTGTCCGGCCTGCGGCAGTAAGGGGCGGAAAACCCGCTTGAAATGCGCGTAACTTGCGAAATTGCCGCCCGTTGGACTTGCGTTTTCGGGTCCGATTCAGGCACTCAGGGGCGAGGTGGCCGGCCGGTCGCCTTCGTGATGCAGACGAGCCATGTCTCTCCAGATGACCGCCGATAGCAACGATCCTTCCGTGACCGAGCCTTTCGTGGCCCACGGGCCAGCGCGGCGGAACGGCAGCATCCTGCTGGTGGTCCTGATCGCCGCCGGCATCGTCGCGGTGGCGGTCTGGCTGATGACCATCGGCCGCACCGAGGCGCAGCCCTATATTCTCGGCGTGCTGGCGCTGCTCGCCACCGTCGGGCTGTTCAACCTGTTCGCCCTTGCCGCCGGCATCATCCGCTTCTCCGACCGCGCCACCGATGATCCGGTGATGGCGCGGATCGCCGACCAGGCCCAGGAAGGGCTCGTCGTCACCGACTCCCCGCGGCCACGTGGTCTATTCCAACGCCGCCTATCTCACGCTGACCGGCGCGGCCGGGCCGCAGGAGGTCCGTCCGGTCGAGCGCGTCTTCATCGGCAACCCCGACGTCTCCGAGGCCGTGTTCCGCCTTTTGAAGGCTGCGCGCGAGGGCAAGCGGCAGCAGGAGGAGGTCCGCCTCGCCGGCCACGAGGCCGGCCAGGGCCGCTGGCTGCGCCTGCGGGTACGCCCGCTCGGCGAGGGCAAGCGCGATGCGAAATATGCGGTTTGGTCGATCGCCGACGTCACCCGCGACCGCGAGCGCCAGGAAGACGTGTTCCAGGAGCTGCGGCACGCGATCGAATATCTCGATCACGCGCCATGCGGCTTCTTCTCGGTCAATCCGGCCGGCGAGATCGCCTATGTCAACGCCACGCTGGCCAACTGGCTGGACTACGATCTGGCCGAGATCGGCTCGGGCGGCCTGAAACTGACCGACATCGTCTCGGGCGACGGCGCGGCGCTGTTGACCTCGATTGCGGCGGTGCCGGGCGAGGTCAAGACCGAGGTGTTCGACATCGACCTGCGGATGCGCGGCGGCAAGACCGTGCCGGTGCGGCTCTATCACAAGCTCGCTTTCGGCTCCGACGGCGCGGCGGGCGCCTCGCGCACGCTGGTGATTAGCCGCGCCCGCGACGAGCATTCCGATCCGGAGCGCGCCGCCGAGGTGCGCTTCATGCGCTTCTTCGACCATACGCCGATGGCGATCGCGACCGTCGATCGCGGCGGCAATGTGGTCGGCGCCAATGCGCGCTATGCCAAGCTGGCGCAGGGCCTGAACGGCGACGGCGGCGCCGCCAAGTCGATCTTCCGCGCCGTCAATCCGCGCGACCGCGGCCTGCTGATCGCCGCGATCAACCAGGCGGCCGAGGGCCAGGGCGACATCGCGCCGGTCGAGGTGATGCTCGACGGGCCCAAGGAGCGCTTTGCCCAGTTCTTCGTCACCACCGTCGAGAAGGACGAGCGCGACGCCGAGACCGCGATCGTCTACATGCTCGAAACCACCGAGCGGCGCGCGCTGGAAAACCAGATCAACCAGTCGCAGAAGATGGAGATGGTCGGCCAGCTCGCCGGCGGCATCGCGCACGACTTCAACAACGTGCTGTCGGCCATCATGATGGCCAACGACTTCCTGCTGAACGCGCACAAGCCGACCGACCCGTCGTTCCAGGACATCATGCAGATCAAGCAGAACGCCACCCGCGCCGCGACGCTGGTGCGGCAGCTGCTTGCATTCTCGCGCCGCCAGACGCTGCGGCCGCAGGTGCTCGATCTCGGCGATGCATTGAGCGACCTCACCATGCTGCTGCGCCGGCTGATCGGCGAGAAGGTCAAGCTCGACCTCGTGCATGGCCGCGACCTGTGGCCGGTGAAGGTCGACGTCTCGCAGTTCGAGCAGGTGGTGGTCAATCTCGCGGTCAACGCGCGCGACGCGATGCCCGACGGCGGCAAGCTGATCATCCGCACCGCCAATGTACCGACCGAGGAGGCCGCCCAGCTCGCCAACAAGGGCATGCCGGCGGCGGACTATGTGAAGATCGAGATCGCCGACACCGGCACCGGCATTCCGGCCGAGATCATCGACAAGATCTTCGAGCCGTTCTTCTCGACCAAGGAAGTCGGCAAGGGCACCGGCCTCGGCCTGTCCACGGTCTACGGCATCGTCAAGCAGACCGGCGGATTCGTCTATGTCGATTCCGTGCCGGCCGGCGGCACCACGTTCCGGATCTACCTGCCGCGGCATCGCCAGGAGCAGGAGGTCGCACCGGAGGCCCAGGCCGGCAACGGTGCGGCCAAGGAAATCGCCGCCGCCACGGAAGCCGCCAAGCCGAAGCCGGATCTGACCGGGCAGGGCACCATCCTGCTGGTCGAGGACGAGGACGGCCTGCGCTCGCTCAATGCGCGCGGCCTGCGTTCGCGCGGCTACAGCGTGATCGAGGCGGCGAACGGCGTCGAGGCGCTGGAAGCGTTCGAGGAGAAGAACGGCGCTGTCGATCTCGTCGTCTCCGACGTCGTGATGCCGGAGATGGACGGCCCGACGCTGCTGAAGGAAATGCGCAGCCGCAACGCGGAGCTGAAGATCATCTTCGTCTCAGGCTATGCCGAAGACGCCTTCGAGAAGAGCCTGCCGGAGAACCAGCAGTTCGCGTTCCTGCCGAAGCCCTTCACGTTGACGCAGCTGGTCGCCGCGGTGAAGGAAACCATGACGGCGAACTAGCCGGTTGCCGCGGCAACCGGCTTTACTTCTCGCAAGTGCGAGGTGAAATTCCGCGGTCACTGCGGTTGAAACCGGGCCTCATCCCGCGGTAGGACGCGGCGTCGCATCCACAAGGACCATAGTGTCACATCTCCGCGACCGAGGGCCGCAGCCGCGGTTCCCGTTTCCCGCTTCACTTTTAACCGTCCCTGCCCATCTTAGGGGCGTTTCCCCATGCCGGGGAATCCTTTGAGGAAACCAACATGAATTTCTCGCAACGCACGCGTGGAATTGTTCGGGCGATCGCCGTCGCGATGGCACTGGCGCTGCCCGTGATGATGACCGTTTCGGCGGCCGACGCCCGCGTTGGCGGCGGCGGCTCGCGCGGCTCGCGGACATTCTCCGCGCCGCCCTCGACCAACACGGCGCCGGGCTCGGTTGCGCCGATGAACCGCACCTTCAGCCAGCCTGGTAGCCCGAACATGGGCTCGCCGGCGGCGGCAAATTCCGGCGGCCTGTTTGGTCGCGGCGGAATGGGCCGCGGCCTGCTCGGCGGCCTGGCCGCGGGCTTCCTTGGCGCGGGCCTGTTCGGCATGCTGTTCGGCGGCGGGTTGTTCTCGGGTCTCGGCGGCTTGTCGTCGATGCTCGGCCTCTTGCTGCAGATCGGTCTGATCGTGCTCGTGGTTCGCCTTGCGATGTCGTGGTGGCAGCGCCGCAACACGCCGGCGGCCGCCTATGCCGGTGGCCCCGACGTCGGCCCCGGTCCGCAGGCGAACGCCCGCTCGGGCTTCGGCTTCGGCCTTGGCGGCGGATCGAATGCGCCGGTCGAGATCGCGCCTGGCGACTATGAGACGTTCGAACGGCTGCTCGGCGACATCCAGACCGCGTGGTCGAACGAGGACATCGCGAAGCTGCACACGCTCGCGACGCCGGAGATGGTGTCGTACTTCTCGAAGGATCTCGAGGAGAACAAGGCGCGCAACGTCACCAACAAGGTGACCAATGTGAAGCTGCTGCAGGGCGATCTGGCGGAAGCCTGGCGCGAAGGCGACAGCGAGTATGCGACGGTCGCGATGCGCTACTCGCTGGTCGACACCACGCTCGAGCGCGGCACCGGCCGTCAGGTCGGCGGCAGCACGCAGCCGGAGGAGGTCACTGAGGTCTGGACCTTCGTACGCCAGCGCGGCGGCAATTGGGAGCTTTCGGCGATCCAGCAGACCAACTGATCGGTTGCCGGAGAATGACAGATACAAGGCGCCGCGGCCTCGTCCGCGGCGCCTTTGTTTTGTGCCTTCATTCACATGTCGCGGCGCCGGAATATCCGGAGGGCCTGCGGGTTGATCTCAGCGGACCATAACAACCATCGGGAGGATTGAGATGAAGATCGTTGCGCAGATCGCGGTTCCGGCCTGTCTTGCGTTCGTCGTCGTGGCGGCGCCGCCGGCGGCGGCGCAGACCGCCGACACCAGCTTCTTCCTGACCAGCAACGGCATCGGCAACGGCGGCAATCTCGGCGGGCTCGCCGGCGCCGACAATCATTGCCAGACGCTGGCGCAGGCCGCCGGCTTCGGCGCGCCGAAGACCTGGCGCGCCTATCTCTCGACCCAGGCGGCCGACGGCAAGGCAGCGGAGAATGCGCGCGATCGTATCGGCAAGGGACCTTGGAAGAATGTAAAGGGGGTCGTGGTCGCCAAGGACGTCGCCGACCTGCACAGCGCCGGCAACAATCTCACTAAGCAGACCGCGCTGTCCGAGAAGGGCGAGGTCGTCAACGGTGCCGGCGACACGCCGAACCGCCACGACGTGCTGACGGGCTCGCAAGCAGACGGTACGGCATTTGCGGCCGGCGAGGACCGCACCTGCAAAAACTGGACAAGCAGCACACAAGGCGCCGCCATGCTCGGGCATTTCGACCGCAAGGGCCTGCGCGACGACGAGCCCTCAAAATCCTGGAACACGTCGCATCCCTCGCGCGGTCCCGACGGCGGTTGCTCCCAGGCTGACCTGAAGAGCACCGGCGGCGACGGCCTGCTGTACTGCTTCGCGGCGAACTGAGAGAGCGCATCTGCTTCGTCATTGCCTGCCGTACGCACGGAGCGATGGATTGCTTCGTCGCCTCGCGCCTCGCAATGACGGGATAGTGCGATCGCGCTCAGCTCTTCCTGCGCTTGACGGTCTTCTTTGCGGTCTTCTTCGCAGCCTTCTTTTTCTTCGCGGTTTTTTTCTTGGCCGCGAAATAGGCTTCGACCTTCTTCGAGGAATGTCCGACGGCTGCGACCGCGGTCTTGAGCCGGGCAGGGGTCACCTTGAACTTCTTCGACCAGTAGCGGACCTCGTAGGGCTCGCTGATCGCGATCCGCGCGCGGTCGGCGGCCTTGTGGCGCTGCTCCTTGAAATAGGCTTCCATCTTCTTGGCGGAATGCCCGACCTTCTTGACGGCAGCTTTCAGCTTCGCCGGCGTGACCTTGAACTTCTTGGACCAGTACGCAACTTCGTAGGACTCGCTCAACGCGATCAGAGCGCGATCTGCCGCGCCCCGCTTCTTCTTGCTGTCCGCCATAAGATGATCCCTCATCGAAAGATTCGACGTTGGAACCTTAGCAGCCTCTGTGCGGTTCGCACAGGCAGCGATGCGCGATGGACGATCTAACCGCGGCGTGGCTACGATCGAGGTGAAGCGAACCGATGCGGCGAAGTTTTCGGAGGTAAGTGCATGCACTATCAGCTTTACTACTGGCCGATGATCCAGGGCCGCGGCGAGTATGTCCGCCTCGCGCTCGAGGATGCGGGCGCCGGCTACACAGATGTCGCGCGCGCCAAGGGCGGCATGGGTGCCATGACGAAGATGATGGAAGCACACAGGGGCACGCCGCCCTTCGCGCCGCCGTTCCTCAAGGCCGGCAGTCTCACGATCGGGCAGACCGCCAATATCCTGCTCTATCTCGGCGCGCGCCACGGCCTGGCGCCGAAGGCGGAGGGCGGAAAGCTCTGGGTGCACCAGCTGCAGCTGACGATCGCGGACTTCGTGGTGGAGATCCACGATACCCATCATCCGCTCGGGCCATCGCTGTATTACGAGGACCAGAAGGCTCCGGCGAAGAAACGCTCCGAGGAGTTCTGGGATTCGCGGGTGCCGAAATATCTCGGCTATTTCGAGGATCTCGTGCAGGCCAACCGAGGTGCGTTCGTCACCGGCCGCCGGCTGACCTACGCCGACCTGTCGCTGTTCCAGATCGTGGACGGCCTGCGCTACGCGTTTCCGAAGCGGATGGCGGCATTCGAGAAGAATATCCCGCGCCTGATCGCGCTGCGCGATCGCGTCGCCGAGCGGCCGAACATCCAGACGTATCTGGCCAGCGAGCGGCGGATTCCTTTCAACGAAGAGGGCATTTTCCGGCGCTACAAGGCGCTGGATTTGTGATCGCCGTCATTCCGGGGCGCGAAGCGAACCCGGAATCTCGCGCCACAATCTCTGGATTCCGGGTTCACGCTCCGCGTGCCCCGGAATGACGGCGTGGAAGGCTACCGGCTCCGCCCATCCACCGGCGTCATCGCGATCTTCGACAGATCGATGCCATCGATGCAGCTGACATTCAGCGCCACGATGTCGGTGCCGTCGGGCTTCTTGCCGCGCGCGAACACGTCGACGCCGCAATCGACGCAAAGTTGATGGCGGATCGCATGGCGGTTGAAGAGATATTCCTTGAGGTTCTCGGCGCCAGCGCGAAGCTGGAAGCTCGACGGCGGCATGAACACGAAGTGCAGGCCCTTCTTGGTGCAGATCGAGCAGTTGCAGGCCGTCACCATGGCCATATCGGTGGTGCATTCGAAGCGGACCTGTCCGCAATGGCAACCGCCGGTGTAGGTCTTCTCCGCCATGATGATCCCTCACCACAGCCCGGGCACGAGGCGGTAGCGCACCCGTGCCGTATAATCGGCGTAGCCTGACAATCCCGTCACCAGCGTGCGCTCCTCAATCCGGGTGCGGATCGCAAACATCACGAAGAACACCGGCACGAAGGCGAGGCCCCACCAGGAGCCGAGCGTCAGCGGCACGCCGATGAAGAACAGCATCACGCTCGTATACATCGGATGGCGGACCAGCGCGTAGGGACCGGTCGAGATGACGTGATGGTCGCGCTCGGTCTGCACCTTCACGACTGGCGCGGCGAACGAGTTGGTGCGGAACACCCACAGGATCGCCACGGTCGAGACCAGATACAGCACCAGGCCGAGCACGATCAGCGGCACGCCGTCATTGACGCCGCCAAAGCGCCGCTCGAGCCCCATCGCGACGAACCACAGCACGGCAACGACCAGGAACACCAGCATGAACCGCTTGTCCTCGGTGGGCTGGCCTTCACGCGCGGTGAGGCGCATGCGCTCGGCCAGCAGCCCGGGATCGACCTTGGCGAGCCAGAGCCCGCAGGCCGGGCCGATCACGGCCGAGGCGATCAGATAGACCCACGCGCCGGGCCAGTGCAGCGTACCTGCGAAGGCAAACAGCAGCACGGCCACGGTGATGACGAAGAAGGTATTCTGCAGAAGGAGCTTTGCGATCATGAGCGGCTCCGCGCGATTCCAGTCGTTATTATCGCACCCTTTTCCCGGCAAACATGCGACCGCAGCGATCAACTTTCGGAGCAGGCGAGACGTTCCAGCGTCGCGACTGTATTGACAATCATATAAGCAATTGCTTATATATTTTCATGCCCGCCGCCACGCAGCTGACCGATGTGTTGAAGACCCTCGCGGACCCGACGCGGCGGGCAGTGTTCGAGCGGATTGCGCGGGAAGGCGAGATCGCCGCGACCGGCCTGGTGCAGGGTTCAAAGGTGTCGCAGCCGGCGGTGTCGCAACATCTGCGCGCGCTGCGCGATGCCGGGCTGGTCGCCGAGCGGCGCGAGGGCCGGCATATCCATTATCGCATCGCGCCGAAGGGGCTCGGTCCGCTGATCGACTGGCTCGGCCACTACGAGACGTTCTGGGCCGAGCGCTTCGCAAATCTGGAACGGCTGTTGAAGGAGAGTGAGTGATGGGTGAGACGCACGCGATCACGGTCGAGAAGGTGCTGCCCTACGCGGCCGAGAAGATCTGGCGAACGCTGACGACGAGCGATCGGATCGCGAAATGGCTGATGCCGAACGATTTCGTGCCGGCCGTTGGCCATCGCTTCAATTTCCACACCAAGCCGATGGGCGACTGGGACGGTGTCGTGCATTGCGAGGTGCTGGATTGCGATCCGCCGCGCCTGTTGCGCTACTCCTGGAAGGGCGGTGCTGATACCAATCCGGAATACGGCTCGAAGCTCGACACGATCGTCACCTGGACGCTGACGCCGGTCGAGGGCGGCACCCATCTGCGGATGGTGCATGACGGCTTCGTGCTGCCGGGCAACCGCTTCGCCTTCGACATGATGAGCCCGGGATGGGGCCGGGTGCTCGACGCCATCGCGCGCATCACCAGCGAAGGCTGATCACTCGTTGTTGCCGCGGCGAACCGTGATCGAGGCGTCGGTCTTGTTGCGGGTGCATTCGAGGTTGAGGCGGCGATAGCGCATCGTGATGGTGTTGCCGCGCAAGATGCCCATGCGCTTCAGGCAGCGCGAGGTGCCGGTGACGGCGTCGTCCTTCGGCACGGTGAAGATCAGCGCGGTGGCGGAGCCGACCAGGTTGAAGAACTCCGGCTTCATCTTGCGATCGGTCTTGGCGTAGAGCTCGATCGAATAATCCTTGCCGCGGCAGCCGAGCGACAATTCCTTTGCCGCCGGATGCGTGAGGTAGGTGATGTTGGCGGCGCTGAAATTGACCTTCAGTCCGTCGATCTGGCCGGCGAGCTGCTTGGCGATATCAACGCAGGGATCGGCATGCGCGGTCGCTGCGACGAAAACCGTCGCCAGCGCGATCAGCGCGGCCGGCAGAGTGGAGCGGATGCTCAAAGGCAAGCGTCGGCGCAACGATGCTGTCACGAAATACCCCCCGCGGTATGAAAGTACGCGAAGCTACATGCAGGCTCCCGCGGAGCGCGTCAATATGGCCACGTCAGGACGCGCACCTGCCGTCCTGCGCTTTGGAAGCCCCGGCGGCCCGGCGCTCGCAATCATTGCCATAGGTCTTGCCGTCGCAGCCGCATACGGGCTTGAAGATCTTGTTGCAGATCGTCGGGCGGAACGCGCAGGTGCCGGTCTGGTCGAAGCGGCCGCAGGTCCCGGGCTTGAACTGGCAGAACTGGCCGCGACTGCCGCATTGCAGTCCGGCAAGGCCGCCGCAGGGCCTGCCGAGGCGGGCGGCATCGGCGCCGGTCGGGATCGCGATCAACAAGGCCAGCGCCGCGAACCAGACGAAAAGCGCTGTCTTCATGAAGGTCTCCTGATGGCTTCCTGATGGTTTCCTTGGCCGTTCCGCGGCTTGCCGGCGTTGTGGCAACTTGGGATTACGATGGCATGAAACATAGCACGTGGATTGCCGGTCCCGCGCATGGCTGGAAGGCGGCCCGCTTCCCTTTCCTTTGTCGGAAAAAGGCTTAGAACGGCTCTACATTGCCGGCGGCCCCGCGGCCGGCACCGGCCTTTCGAAACCGACGAGCAGCTCATGAACGCCCCCTCAGCTTTTCCCGACCAGCAGAAGCCCGTTCCGCCCTACAAGCACACGCCTCTGTTCCCGCTTGGTGCCGACACCACGCCCTACAAGAAGGTCACGAGCGAGGGCGTCCGGGTCGAGAAGGTGTTGGGCAAGGACATGCTTGTGGTGTCGCGGGAGGCGCTGCGGGCGCTTTCCGAGGCCGCCTTCGGCGACATCAACCACTATCTGCGGCCGGGCCACCTGAAGCAGCTGCGCTCGATCCTCGAGGACAAGGAAGCCAGCGACAACGACAAGTTCGTCGCCTTCGACTTCCTGAAGAATGCCAACATCGCGGCCGGCGGCGTGCTGCCGATGTGCCAGGACACCGGCACCGCGATCATCATGGGCAAGAAGGGATGCAACGTCATCACCGACGGCGACGACGAGGCCGCGCTGTCCGAAGGCGCGCGCGATGCCTATCTGCGCCGCAATCTGCGCTACTCGCAGGTCGCTCCCTTGTCGATGTATGAGGAGAAGAACACCGCCAACAACATGCCGGCGCAGTGCGAGATTTACGCCGAGGGCGACGATGCCTACAAGTTCATGTTCATGGCCAAGGGCGGCGGAAGCGCCAACAAGAGCTTCCTGTTCCAGGCGACGCCCTCGGTGCTGACCAAGGACCGGCTGCTGGCCTTCCTGAAGGAGAAGGTGCTGACGCTCGGCACCGCGGCGTGTCCCCCGTACCACCTTGCGATCGTGATCGGCGGCACCTCGGCCGAGCTCTGCATGAAGACCGTGAAGCTTGCCTCGGCCCGCTATCTCGACGCGCTGCCGACCCACGGCTCGGCCGACGGCAATGCGTTCCGCGATCTCGAGATGGAGCAGGAAATCCTCAAGATGACGCAGTCGCTCGGCGTCGGCGCGCAGTTCGGCGGCAAGTATTTCTGCCATGACGTGCGCGTGATCCGCATGCCGCGCCACGGCGCCTCGCTGCCGATTGGGCTCGGCGTCTCCTGTTCGGCGGACCGCCAGGTGCTCGGCAAGATCACCAGGGACGGCGTCTATCTCGAGGAGCTCGAGCACAACCCGGCGCAGTATCTGCCTGCGGTGGAGCAGTCGCTCGGCGGTGAGGTCGTCAAGATCGACCTCAACAAGCCGATGAAGGAGATCCTGGCGACGCTGTCGCAATATCCGATCAAGACCCGCGTCTCGATGACCGGCACCATGATCGTGGCGCGCGACTCGGCGCACGCCAAGCTGCGCGAGCGGCTGGAGAAGGGCGAGCCGTTGCCGGATTATTTCAAGAACCATCCGGTCTATTACGCCGGTCCCGCCAAGACGCCCGACGGCTACGCCTCCGGCGCGTTCGGCCCGACCACGGCGGGACGCATGGATTCCTTCGTCGACCAGTTCCAGGCGGCCGGCGGCTCGATGGTGATGGTCGCCAAAGGTAACCGCGCAGTCGCGGTGCGCGAGGCTTGCAAGAAGCACGGCGGCTTCTACCTCGGCTCGATCGGCGGCGCCGCGGCGAACCTCGCCGAGCACTGCATCAAGAAGGTCGAGGTGGTCGAGTATCCCGAGCTCGGCATGGAAGCGATCTGGCGCATCGAAGTGGTCGACTTCCCGGCCTTCATCATCATCGACGACAAGGGCAACGACTTCTTCAAGGAACTGAACCTGGGTTGATTGCGGTCGGCCTCGACGGGTTTTCCAAAGGCTGGGTCGCCGTCACCATCGACGGCGACCGGCGTACGATTTCCTTTCACCGCGACATTGCGGACGCGCTTTCGCGTTCGTTCGATCGCGCCGGGATCGATATCCCGATCGGTCTGACCGATGACGGCGAGCGCGATTGCGACCTTATCGCGCGCGTGAGATTGCGCCCGCACAGCTCGCGCGTATTTACCGGCGCGCGGCGCTGGCCGTGGCAGCAATTTGATGATCCCGATCTCGCGAATGCGGAAGCACTGCGCCGCGGCCAGACCCGTGTGTCGCGCCAGCTCTGGCATCTCGGCAAGAAGATCATGGAGGTCGACGCGTTCGTGCGCGCGAACGCCACGCGCGATATCCGCGAGGTGCATCCCGAACTGGTGTTCTTGCAGCTGAACGGCGGCGAGCCGTTGCCGCGCAAGAAGTCGGAGGAGGGCGATGCGCTCCGACGCAGGCTGCTGAAGCGATCAGGCTTCCGCGAGATCGATCGCTGGCTCACCCGGATGCGGATCGGCACCGGCGCGAAGCGCGACGATGTGCTGGATGCGTGTGCAGTGGCGCTGGCTGCGCGCGAACCATGCGGAAGCGTTCCCGAAGCGCCGCCGCGAGACGCGTACGATCTGCCGATGCAGATCTGGTTCTAGCTGCAGTTCGTCACCTGGTTGGAGCACAGGCTGCGCCACCAGCCGCGCACGCCGTCATGGCTCTCCACCAGCGCCCAGTGCCCGCTGCAGGCGAGGATGCGTTTCGGACCATCGTCGGTATCGAACTCACCGCCAAGCTTGCGCAGCGCCGGCGTCCACTTGGCGTCGACGAAGGGGGCCTGGAACAGCCCGCCCATGCGGGTGTAGCCGTTGGCGTAGCTCGCGCCGACCTTGTTGGCGGCAACCCATCCGCGCCCGGCATAAGGCTTTGGCGCGTTGCGCGGATAGCGCTTGTCATCTTCATAGGCCTTGCCCGGCGGCATCGCGCCTTCGATCAGAAACCAGCCGTCCTTGAAGCCGATGATACGAAACTCGGTGAGCCAGCCGCCCTCCGGCGTGTTCTCGGCCCCGCCCATCTTGAGATGGTAGGGTGGCGGCAGCTTGCCGAGCACGCGTGCCTTCACCGACGGCTCGGCGCGCACGTTGAGGCCTGCGAGGTCCTTGTCCTCCGACCAGGCGCCGAGGTCGCATGGCTCGGTGCCAGCGGGCAGTGCGTTTCGGTTCGCGTCAAGCTCGGCCTGGCGCGCGGCAAAGTCATTGTCCGCCCCGTCGGCATTTCCGGTCGCGATGTCGCTCGGACCGCGCGGCTTCAATTCGGCCGACAGCGCGCGCGTACCATCCTTGCTTAGCGTCACGACCATCATCTGACGCGGCGCGAAGACGCTTGCCGGCGTCTTCGGGTCGTCCGCGCTCGCGGCATAGACCGCGAGGTAGCCGGTGGTACCGGCGGTATCCGTGGTGGAAGAGGTGCCCGCAACATATCCGGTCGGCACCAGCGCGACCGCGCTCGCGCGCCACGCCGGTTCGGCTTCGCTTGCCTGCTGTGCGGAAGCCGTCGTGGCTGATAACGCCATGATGGCAACGGATGCCAGGATGCGCATGCGTGTGCGTGTGCGTGTGCCGGGGTTATGCCCGCGTGCCGGTGAAAGGGAAGCTGCCCATTGGGCCGATGCCCATCTCGCCGGAGATGCCGTCGCCGGAGACCTTGCCGGTGAATTCGAGCGTCAGCGGCATCGGATTGGTGATGGAAACCTTCCAGGCGACGTCGTCGCCGTTCACGGTGCCGTCGAAGATTTCGGTGGAATTGCCCTCGGCGCCCTGCGTGCCGGTGAGCGTGCCGCCGGAGCTTGCCAGCGACAGCGTCGCCTTGCGCTCGCCCATCGGCGTCGTCATCGTGAGATTCCAGTTTCCGTCCACCGCCATTGATGTCTCCCCTCCAGGTAAGGCGCTTTCAAGCGAGATGGCTACCGTTCGCGCGAAGAAAACGCGTGCGCGGGTATAGCCCATCTTGCCGCGCGCGCCTAGTTAGCGGCTGCGGCGATCAGGCGCGGGCGGCGGCGCGCAGCCGGCTTCCGACCAGGACGCGGAAGGTGACATACTGGATCGCGAAGGCGGCGATCTTGGCGCCGACCAGCACCACCGACACGTAGAACGCCCACAGCTTCATGTCGCCGGTCGCCGCGATCGCAATGGTGCCGGCGGCGAGAATGAACATCAGCCCGGCCCAGGCGTAGCCGGCGAGGGTGGCGTATTCCGGAATTGTCTCGGTCACGATCGGCGGCAGATAGCGCAGCATCCAGCCGCGCTTGAGCATGATCGCGCCGATCGCGATGTGGCCGATCGCGGGCTTCGCCAGCACGAAGCGCGGATCGTTGGTGAAAAGCGTCGCACCGCCGAGCACGATCACCAGCCCAAGGCTCGCCCAGGTCATGTAGCCGAGCGCCTGTCCCTTGACACGCGCATAGACCACTTGCGCGATCGCGCCCGCGATCGCAACGCCGGTGGCCATCAGGACATTGTCGGTGGCGAAATAGACCACCAGGAAGACGATGGTGGAGAGGAAGTCGCTCGCAAGCCTGGCAAATACGCTCTTCATCGTGGTTTCCGTTTCCTCGGGATAATGGTTGTGATGATGGCAGCGTCTAGCGTGAGGGCAGCGCGCCGGCCGGCGGCGTCGCGTCCTTGACCGCGCGATAGTGCGGATACCAGTGGGTAAAGCCGACCGCGGCATTGCGTGCGGCGAAGGCGATCAAGAGGCCGGTCCACAGCGGCAGCGCCGGCACGTATAGCACCGCAACGTTGCCGATCAGCATGAGCAGCATCGCGACGGTCCAGGCTCCGGTGATCAGGTAGTTGGCATGGAGGAAGCCGGGCAGCTTCGCGGTCTCGGCATCGACCTGCTCCAGCGCATATTGCCGCGTGAAGGGACGGCCGATCATGATCGAGCCGAGCGACACCAGCAGGATGCCGGCATCGACCGCGATCTTCACCGCGGTGTTGCTCGGCGTCGCATCGACGAAGGTGAGGTAGAAGCCGATCGCGGCGAAGATGACGACCGAACCGACGCCGAGGATCTTGATGCTGCGGCCGCGCGCGACATCGAACGCGATGGCAGCGAGGCAGATCAGGGCGGCACTGAGCAGGCTCACCGTGGCCGAGGTCACCAGCATCAGCATGGCGAAGGCGCCGTAGGGAGCGAGGATCAGGAAGATCGTCATGGTGAGCCTCATCGGCTGTATCTTTACAGTGTAAAGATACACTAATGGTGGGCAACGGAGGCGTCAAGCGAAATCTTTACAGTGTCAAAATCGTGAGGTGGCAGAAAAATCCAAGATTTGCCAATGGTATAAAGTGGCGACCGCTCGTTTTCGGTCAGCGGCGACAAAGACGTGGATGCCCGGGACAAGCCCGGGCATGACGCGTGGAAAGGCTGGCGCACTGACGTCCGGAGTGGTCGTTGGCTACTCCGCCCCCACCCAATTGCCGTGGAATCCATCCGGCACGCGGTGGCCGAGATGGACCAGCGCGGTCGGGCCCGCTTCGACATCTTGAGCGTTGAACACGGCGAGGTCGCTGCGGTTTTCGCGGGCGCGCCAGACCACCGCGAGCAGCCAGCCGTCGCCTTCTGCGGCGTCAGCGCTGCGCTCGACGAAGACAGGCTCGGAGATCGTATCGCCGGCGGGCAGCAGATAATGGCCGAGCCGCTTGCCACGGCCGTCGACATGCACGATGCCCGACAGCGCACCGAACGTCGGCAGATCCGGGTTGGCGCAGGCGTACCAGCCGTGATTGCTGGCAAATCCGGCGCGCCGATCGTCGACGCGGGGGAATTCGCCGGTGAGGTCGTCGAGATAGGTTTGCGTGAAGCGGTCGGTGTTGCCGGAGAGGTCGAAGGTCCAGCGGCAATAGCGCGCGCGGTTCTTCTGCGGATCGGTCGGCGAGCCGTCGGGATGATTGAACAGCGGCGCTTCCTCGAACTGCATCACGTCGGCGATGATGCGGTTGCCGTCTTCCCACGCGTTCATCACGTGGAAAACGTAGCAGGTCTCGGCGCGGAACCAGACGATGTCCTTCGATGCGCCACTGCGCTTCATCACGCCGACATAGGCGCCTTTCTCCGGCTCCCAGGCGTACGGCGCCTGTCCGCGCATCGCGCGCTGCATGCTGCCGGTGATCGGCAGGATCGGAAACAGCACATGATTCTCGGTGACGATGAAGTCGTGGACCATGCTGGCATAGGGCGCCTCGAAGCGTTCGAACCGCGTCACCACGCCTGACGAGCTCACCGCGCCGAACGACAGCGCCGGCGTCAGCGGGCCCGCGGCGTTGTAGCCGAAGAACACCATTTCGCCGGTCGCCGGATCGATCTTCGGATGGGCGGTGAAGGGGCCGGAGATCGCGCCCTTGTAGTCGCAATAGCCGAGGCGATTGAGCGTGCCGGGTTCGATCTCGGTCGGCAGATGGCCTTCCTCGAGCGCGAGCAGGCGGCCGCCATGGAAGATGATGTTGGTGTTGGCGACGCCGCCGTCCGTCGTTGTGGTGGCCGGCGCATCCGGCATCTTGCGGCCGAAGCCGCCGAACAGCGCGCGACCGGCATCGTGCTCGGCCTGCCATTTCGGCGTACGGACCCAGCGGTTGCGGTAGCTGGCGCGGCCGTTCTCGAGATGGAAGGCGTGCAGCATGCCGTCGCCGACGAACCAGTGCGCACCCGGCGCCTCGAACTGCGGATTGGGGCCGTTGCGATAGAGCGTGCCGTTCAGCTCGCGCGGCAATTCGCCCGAGATCTTCAGGAACGGCGCGTCGGCTTCGAATGGGATCGGCGCCAGATTGGTGCGCGCCGCGTTGGATATGACCTGGTCGAGCATTCCGCATCTCCCTGCATTATGATCTTTACATCGTAAAGATGTCAGTAAGGATGACGCCGCCGATCGTCAAGCAAAATCTTTACAGTGTAAAAATTGCGACCTATAAGGCCGCATGGCAAGAATCTCCAAAGAAAACAAGGCGACTCGCCCGGCACAGGCTCCGACCCGCCGGGTTGCGCGGACTACGGCAGCTCGTCCGGTCCAACGGCGCCGCGCCAACGACACGCCGTATCATCACGGCGATCTGCATGAGGCACTGTTGAAGGCCGCCGAGCGCGTGCTCGAGCGTGATGGATTGGCGGGGCTGACATTGCGTGCGGTGGCGCGCGAGGCCGGCGTATCGCACGCCGCCCCGACCCATCATTTCGGCGATCTAACCGGTTTGCTCAGCGAACTCGCGGCGATCGGTTTCCGGCAATTCGGCCTGGCAATGGCGGCTGCGGACGCTTCGGCGGCCACGACGCCCGAGAAGGGCGTGGCGAGCGCCAAGGCTTATGTTGCCTATGCCCAGGCGCATCCCGGCATGTACGGGCTGATGTTCCGCAGCGAGCGGCTTGATCACTCGCGCCCGTCGCTGCACGAGGCGTCCGAGGCTTCGTTCGCAGGGCTGACCCGCGGCGTCGGCGCTAGCCGGCACGAGCAGATTTCCAAGGAGCAGCTTACGCTGGACCAGGCCGCCGCGATCGCGTCGGCCTGGTCGCTGGTGCATGGTTTCACCATGCTGCTGCTCGACGGACGCCTCAAGACGATTCTGGATCGGTCGCCCGAGGGCACATCCGCGGAAACGCTATTGACCGCGATGCTGCGATTGTCCGCGGGCCGCTCGGCGCGGCAATAACCAGTGCTGCCCCTGGGCTAGTGTCCCGAATCCGAAGTTCGCATCATTTGCCGCACCTTCGGAGCGAACTTCGGATTCGATAAGGACACTAGCAAACTTATGATTCTAGTGTGCTTTATGAATGCGAAGTTCGTGAAAGTGGTTGCCGCGAAATCGCACGAACTTCGCATTCAGCACACTAGCGCCTCACAAGCGACGTGGTCCGGCCGCTCTGTCCGATCGTCTTCACCGTATCCGTGCCGCATTTGAAATCGCGGGCGAAATCATCGGCAGCCTGCCGCGCCAACTCGTTGGCGTTGGGATTGGCCGCGACGTCGACATAGGCGACATGACAGACATCGCCCGGCGGCAGCCGGGTCACGGCGAGCATTGCCCGCGAGACAGGACCGCCGCGCTTGTCCTGTTCGCTGTTGTCGGCGATCTGCCAGCGCTGGATGATCGCAAACGGTTTGCCGCCGGCTGCACGCCATTCGACCCTGTCGCCGGTCGAACTGAACGGGCCGAACCAGGCCCGCGCGGCCGGTTCCCTGGCTGCTGCCTCGCGGTTTCGGCCGACCGAGACCACTTCGCGCAGGTCGCCCTCGTTGATCAGCACCACAAGCCCGGATTTTCCCGGACAGACCCTGGTGGTGCTGCCGTCCTCTTCGCTGGGCTTGCCGATCATGCGGCAGGCCTTCGGCGCGGTCGATGAGTAGCTGCTGCTGATCGCCACAGAGCCGGCATGGCCGGGACTTGCGCCGGCAGCCGTCATAAAGACTGTTGCAAAAGCAAGGTATTTCATCGGGGGAAACCTGCGATCCGGACGTTACTTTGTCTCTGACATATGCAATCTGGGGAAGGTTCAATAGACATGCGGGAAACACCTGACAGGCGCGCGGAATCGTCCTAGAAGGGCGGCTTCGCAACTTCTGTCGCGTGCACCTGCGTGCCGTAACCTCGATCGTCATGCCCACGATATCATCCAACAAGCCCTATCGCGTCGGCCGTTCCCGTACCGGTCTTGGTCTTTTCGCCACCAAGCCGATCAAGAAAGGCACCAAGATCATCCGTTATTTCGGGCCGTTGCTCGACTCGAAGAAGAAGGATGAGGACGCGATCGAGAACAAATATCTGTTCGAGCTCACCAATCGCTGGACCATCGACGGCTCGATCCGCGAAAACGTCGCCCGCTACATCAACCATGCCTGCAGGCCGAACGCGGAATCCGACGTTCGCCCACGCAAGCGCAAGGTGTTCATCCGCGCCATCAAGGACATCGAGCCGGGCGACGAAATCAATTACGACTACGGAACCGACTATTTCAAAGCCTATCTGAAGCCGATCGGCTGCAAGTGCGATGCCTGCGAGAAGAAGCGCAAGAAGAAGCGCGCGGAGGCGAGGGCGGAGCGGGTGCGGCTGAAGGAAAGAGCCGAGCGGAAGGCACAGCGCAAGGCCGAGAAGCTCGCCGAGGAGCGGGCCAGACAGCGGAAGGCGAAGAAGGCTGCCAAAGCAATCGGCAAGCTCGCCAACGGCACGGCGCTGAACGGCAGTCACCTCAATGGCCATAGCCTGATCAACACGGCGGGCAAGAAGGCTGCCTCGTCGAAGCGCGGCACCGCTCGGGCGCTGAACGCCTGATATCCGGGACGAGGTCTCTCTAGCCGCTCGGCCGGTGCGCCGCGCGTGGCAACGGAGAATTGCCGAAATCCAGCGTCGAGCGCTGGATGATCGTGCCGTGCTCGTCGATAACGAGACGGAAACGCTTGCTCCCCGAGAAGAATGTGAGGCGATGGCGCCCCTGATCGGCGTCGAGCCCGCGCTCCGAGCGCGTCGTGATTGCGCCCGAGCGCATCCCGGCCTGCAGCAGCGGAACCGCGATGCCGAGGCCTTCGGCGACGATGTTGGCGTCGACCTCGAACGCGCCGTCCGAGAATGTGATCGTCGTCATGATGCCCTCGCGGGATGGCGGACGGGACGCGGCAGGTAGGCGCATTCGGCGAGCGTCGTTCCGTCGAGCTCGCGCATGAAGGCCTCGCGTGCCGCCGCAAGCTTCGCCTTCAGCCGGCAGCGCGGCAGCAGCAGACAATCTCCGCCATCATCCCTGAAACATTCGACCAGCGCGCTGTCGCCTTCCAGCGCACGGACAACCTGGCCGAGGGTGATGGTCTCCGCCGGCCGTGCCAGCGAAAACCCGCCACCGGCGCCGCGCTGGGTGGCAATGAAGCCGGCGTCGGCAAGGTCGCGCACCACCTTGGCAAGGTGATTGCGGGAAATGTCGAACTCGGCCGCGATCTCGCTGGTCGCAAACGACCGGTCCGGCTCGCCGGCCAGCCGCATCAGGGCGCGGAGCGCAAAATCCGTGAACGATGTCAGGCGCATGGAAGCCCTTCGAAATCAGCACTTGGCGGATCAGCTATAGCAGGCTAAATAGGCATTTGAAATACCTATTTAGGATGTAAGCCATGACAGGAGCAGAGCGCCGCGAGCAGATCACCGCCGGGATTGTCGCGCGGACCGGGATCACCGAGGCCATGATCGAGCAGCTGGTGCACGCCTTCTACGCCAGGGTCCGCAAGGACCCGATGATCGGACCGGTGTTCGAGACCAGGATCAGCAATTGGGAGCCGCATCTGGCGCAGATGTGCGCGTTCTGGTCTTCGGTTGCGCTGATGACCGGGCGCTATCACGGCACGCCGATGGTCAAGCATATGCCGCTGCCGATCGACGCCGCGCATTTCGACCGCTGGCTCGAACTGTTCGAGGCGACCGCGGCCGAGCTGTGCCCGCCTGACGCAGCGGCGCATTTCATCGATCGCGCGCGGCGCATCGCCTCGAGCCTCGAGATGGGCGTCGCCGGCGGACAGGGCGTGATGCTGGCGGTCGGCGAGCGTTACAGGCGAAGCGAAGCAGGAGCAGTGCAATGAGGAACAGGGCGAAGGCGATTGCGCGCGCCATCGACGGCGCGTGGTTTCATCAGGATCAGGCCGATCCGTTTTCCGGCAGCAGACTGGTGCCGATGCTGATCATCGGCCTGGCGCTGACCTTTGCCGGCGGTCGTGCTGAGCTGACGGAAACGGCCGCCGCGTTTGCCGCGACGGCCGCTCGTCACATCCGGCATTCGAATTACGCCGCGACCGCCTCGCCGCTGCGGCGCAGCCCGACATATTGCAGCTCGGCGAACACGCCGGTGGCGATCGCCTGGGCGAGGATCACGAGGGTCCCGAAGAGGTTCGGCGACACCGCGCCCGACAGCAGCAGCGCGATGCTGGCGAGCGTCCAGGCCGCGTTGCCGACGACCACCAGCATCACCAGCGGCTTCGGCACCGAAGTGCGCGTGCCGAGCCAGCCGACCAGCGCGGTATAAGCGATCAGGAACAGCCCGGTCTCGCGCAGCAGCGCTTCCGGCAGACCGAGCAGTGATGCCAGCGCGCCGGCGTCGAGCACCATGGCTATGGCGGATACGCCGCTGAAGACGGCGTCGGCGAGCAAGGCGCGGCGCAGCAGCTGGGACGAATGGATCATGGCAGTGTCTCCTCTGGTTGGGATGGGGGTGGTCAGCGGAACAGCGACTGCAGCTGACGCCACAGCCGGAGCGGACACAGCGCCCTGCCGACCCTCATCTCGGCCGCATAGACCTGCGCGAACACGAACACGCCGGTCGCGTGCACGAGCGGCTGCGGCATGTTGAGCGAGCGCGCCAGCAGCCAAGTGGCCAGATGGACCAGCCACGGGAGCAGGACGGCGAGGACGCGGACAAGGGACAGCATCAGCATGGTCATCTCCTGTGCCGTGGAAGATGAGCCGGCCAGCGCGCCAATTCGATTACCTCAGGCGTAATGGAACGGGCGAATTCCGCATGGTAGGTTTCGCATCATGAACGCACATGCATCCATGGCGCGGGCCGAGCCCGCAAAACCCGTTCCGATCGGCGAACACCTGCGCGAGTGGCGGCAGCGCCGTCATCTCAGCCAGCTCGACCTTGCCGTCGATGCTGAGATCTCGGCGCGGCATTTGAGCTTCGTCGAGACCGGCCGCTCGGCGCCCTCGCGCGACATGGTCCTCAAACTGGCGGAGCGCCTCGACGTGCCCCTACGCGAACGCAACGTGCTGCTGGTCGCCGCGGGTTTCGCGCCCGCATTCCCGCAACGCTCGCTGGATGATCCGGCGCTGAAATCGGCGCGCGAGGCCATCAACCTGGTGCTGAAGGCGCACGAGCCCAATCCGGCGCTGGCCTATGACCGGCACTGGAATCTGGTCTCCGCCAATCGCATGGTGGCGCCGCTGCTCGAGGGCGTGCCGCAGCGGCTGCTCGGCCAGCCCTTCAACATCCTGCGGCTTGCCTTCCACCCCGAGGGCCTCGCGCCGCGCACCGTGAACCTCGCGGAATGGGCGGCGCATCTACTGGAGCGGCTGCATCGGCAATGCGAGGCAACGGCCGATCCGGAGCTGCTCAAGCTCTATCAGGACCTCAAGTCCTATCCGATCCCGGCGCGGTCGGCCCCGATCACCACCGACAACAACGTCGCGCTCCCCTTCAAGCTCCGCCTCAATGGCGAGATCCTGAGCTTCATCTCGACCACCATGGTGTTCGGCACGCCGGTCGACATCACGCTGCAGGAACTGGCGCTGGAGACCTTCTTCCCGGCCGATGAGCTGACCGCCGAGCGGATGCGGCAGATGGCAGCCAGTATGAAATAGCGGCTTGTCTCGGGACGCTTTCGGCCTACCTTTGGGGTTCCATTTCCGCCGGGAACCCCGCCATGAGCGATCTGAAGCCGCTTCGTCTCGACATCGTCTCCGATGTCGTTTGCCCCTGGTGCTATATCGGCAAGCATCGGATCGAGGATGCGCTCAAGCTGGTGCCCGATGTACCGGTCGAGGTGCATTGGCGGCCGTTCTTCCTCAACAACTGGGTGCCGCGCGAAGGCATCAGCCGCGAGGAATATCTCACCGCCAAGTTCGGCTCGGTCGAGGCCTACAAGGGCATTGCCGGCCGCGTGGTCGCCGCCGCCAATGAGGAGGGGCTCACCTACCATCCCGAGCTCGTCAAGCGGCAGCCCAACACGATCGACTGCCATCGCCTGATCCACTGGGCCGAGGCCAGGGGCAAGGCGGCCGAGATGAAGCAGCGGCTGATGGAGCTGTATTTCCGCGACGGCGGCGATCTCACCGACAGCAACGTGCTGGTGCAGGCGGCAAGCGATGTCGGGCTCGATGTCGACGACGTGCGCAAGCGTCTTGCCACCGACGAGGATGTCGCCCTGGTCTCGGCGCAGGCCCAGGAGGCCGCCGAGAAGGGTATTTCCGGCGTGCCGACCTTCGTGTTCGCGCAGAAATACGCGGTGTCCGGCGCCCAGCCGGCCGAGCAGCTCGCCCGCGCCATCCGCCAGGTCTCGGCCGAGATCAACACAGAGGCTGCGGAGTAGTCCACAATCCCTATCGAAAGCCCGGCTCATGCCGGGCTTTTTCGTTTGCCCACATCATCCATCGGAAACAATCAGGGGAGACCACCATGATCTATGAGCTGCGCACCTATACGGTCCGTCCAGGCGCCGTCGGCGAGATGGTGAAGGCGGCGAGCACGATCTCGCGCGATATCCGCGCCGACAATTTCGGCAAGCTGGAAGGCTACTGGATCACGGAGATCGGTCCGCTCAATCAGGTCATGCACATGTGGAGCTACGCCGATCTCAACGAGCGGACGCGGCTGCGCGCCGAGCTCGCCAAGAACCCGCGCTGGACCGGCGAGTATATTCCGGTGATCCGTCCGCTGCTGGTGCGGCAGGAGGTGCGGCTGCTCAATGCAATCATCCCGCCGGTGGCGCCGGCGACATCAGGCAACATCTACGAATTCCGCAACTATCGTGCCAAGCCGGTCGGCGGCGCCAAGCAATGGCTCGATCTGATCACCGGCGTGATGCCGGAGCGCGAGAAATACTCCAAGATCGTTGGTCTCTGGACCACCGAGGCCGGGCAGCCCAACGAAGTCTGCCACATCTGGGCCTATCCCGATCTCAACGCCCGCGCCGCCGCACGCGGCAACGCGATGAAGGATCCGGCCTGGCTGGAATTTTTGAGCAAGGGCACGCAGGTGCTCGAGGAGATGCACTCGACCATCATGCTGCCGGCACCGCACTCGCCGTTGCAGTAAGGGGAGGCGCTGGTCGCGCCGCGTTTCCCAATGATGCGCCGAGCGCGAGACAGAGAGGCCGCCGGTTGAGGCGGCCTTTTCGTTTGCCGTCAGGATGTCGCGAGCGCCGGCAAAAAGCCCCATCCGATGTTTCCATCAGATGAGGCTTTCGAAGCAAGGGCGCGCGCCGTCTGAGAACCAGCGCGCCGCAACGCTAGTCGGGCCAGCTGACACCAACCTGACGGCAGCAGTCACTTGTTTCCCGATGTGTCTGCATGCCTACGAAAGGGTAAACCGCATTATCCGGGCTTGCCGCGCCGGCTGCGGATGAAGCGGACGGCGCCGCGCGCCCCTTCGTAGGCGAAGTTGTTCAGGGTCAGCGCGGCGTGAATGGCCGGCACCAGCGGATCGCGGCGCCGCAGCGGCAGCAAGACGTCGCCGATCGCGAAGCGGCCGCGCCAGATCGGGTCGATCATGGGGTGGCCCGGTGCCGCGGTGGAATCGGCCGAATTGATCGCGGGATCGGCGCAGAGATGGCGCGTCAGCTCCAGCGTCAACTGCGTGCCGGGCGAATGTTTCGCAAAGCGCTCGTCGACGCCGATCTTGAAGAAGAAGGCGCGGTCCTGGTGACGCACCACGATGCCGCCCGCGACCGGCGTGTCGCCCGCATGCAGCGTGATGATCTCGCAGCGGCCGGCTTCGGCCATCGTCGACGTCGCGCGGCGGATGAAGGCCGCATCGCCGGCATGCTGGCTCAGCGCCGTGCCGCGCTTTCCCTTCCAGCCACCGGCTTCGAGGACAAGGAAAGTCTCGAGCGCCGTCGCAACCTCGCGCGGCGTGCGAGCGACATCCAAGCGCACCGCGCCGTGGTCGGACAGGCGATGATGCTGGCGGCGCAGCTCCTTCAGCTTCTTGGGCCCCAGCGCGTCGCGCAACAATTCGTCGGCATCGCGCGTCGCATCCAGCTGGGCGCGCTGGTAGGCGCTCACTATGCGCGGCTGCAACCCGTCTCGTGCCAGCACCGCGCGGATCGCCGCCATGGCCGGCCCCTCGAGCGACATGGTGCGCAGGATCAGCGCATGCGCGCCCGCATTGCGCGCCTGCCGCAGCATCTTGTCCACCGCTTCCTCGGCGGCGTCGCGGTCGAGCAGCGGCGTGCACAGCGTGCCATAGGGTTCGGCGCCGACCAAAGCGGGCAGGGGAATCCGGTAGATCCGCCGCATCGGAACGACCGGCAACAGCCCGATCAGTTGCCCGGCATCGCCGGCGGCGCTGAGCAGCGCCGCGCCGGTGCGGCCGCGCGCGGAGGCATCGACCGCCAATTCCCAGTCCGCCTGATAGTAGCCATTGGCCTCGATCGCGCGCGCGGCAAGCGCGCGCCATGCATTGAGCGGCGCGGCCGACAGCGGCGGCAAGGTGCGATCGTCCGTGGCATCCTTGCGCGATGCACGGTGCATCATTGCTTGGTCAGCAATATCGGCCACGTCCTTGTTTCCCCACTCCGCGAGGCTGATTGGCCTTGCGTTCGTCAGGGCAACGCTAGCGGAAAGAAATGGAAAATGCCGTTGAGGCCATCAGGCAATTTGAGCGGTCGTGTTAACGGGCCGTTCAACATGCCGGTGTGCGGCGGCCCGGCCGGCTCAAGCGCTAGGGTTTGGCGCCCCGCTGCGCTTCCGCCGCAACGGTGCTCTCGACCGGCTCGTAAGTCTCCGTCACGCAATTGTCGTCGGCCCCGACCTGCCGGCGATCGAAGATCGAGCCTTCATTGATGAAGACGCGATAGGTCTGCGTCCCCAGCGGCTTGCCGATCACCGATGTCAGTTCGGCGCGCACGCAGGCGGTCCAGCCGGTGCCGCGCGGGTCGTGCAGCGGGGCGGAAACCCGCACATGGGTCGGCTGTGAGCCGGCCGTGAACACTGAATCCAACTTGCCGGCGACCAGCCGTTTGACGTCCGGAGGCGTCTCGAGCGGCGCCGGCTCGGCGGCCTTGACCTTCAAGGCCTCCGGCCACACCGCGTGGCTGTCCGCCAGCCCGCAGCCACTCAATATTAAGGCGACGCCGGCCAGCAGCGCCGCCAGATGTACTTGTCCCTGTCCCATTCAGCGCATTTAATGTGCCGCCGTCAGGATTGCGCCCCCTGGTGGCGCTGAATTCGCGTGAGGCGGCGCTTTGTCGATCAACAAATGTCGAGCGACAAGTTATCGTTGGGGTAGAGGTATTACCGGATGTTGCTGCGGCGGCGGGGGAGACAGACTGACATGAAACGCTTCACGGTTGCTGCCGTCATCCTGGCGCTGCTCGCGACACCCACCCTGGCCCAGGGCCGGCGAGGGGGCGGTGGAGGCGATACGAAGACGGAGCAGAAGCCCAAGGTCGACGAGAAGGCCTACAAGGCCGCGCTCGATCGGATCCCCGAGCCCAAGGAGAAATACGATCCCTGGGGCGTCACCAAGCCGGCAGCGGATCCGGCCAAGAAACCGAGATAGCCGGGCTCACGACTCGGCAGCCATTCGACCGTCGTCGGTCGGCAGTACATTGCCGCACGGCATGAACCTTGGCCTGACGGCCTCCGACCCATCTTCGATATCATTGTCGGAGGCCGCCATGCTTCGCCGTTCGTTCCTCAGCCTCATCGTTCCGGCAGCGATCCTGCTCGGCGCCGTGCCGGCGTCGGCGGAAAACCGGCTGGCGCTGGTGATCGGGCAGTCGGCCTACAAGTCGGTGCCCGCGCTGCCGAATCCGGCCAACGACGCCAAGGCTGTGTCGCAAATGCTGACCGATGCCGGATTTGCGGTGACGGCCGCATCGGACCTGTCGCAGGACGAGATGCGCGCACGGCTCAGCGATTTCGCTGGCCAGGTGGCGGCGAAAGGCGCCGATACCGTGGCGCTGGTGTTCTATGCCGGGCATGGCCTGCAGATCGACGGCGAGAACTATCTGGTGCCGGTCGATGTCGATCCGAAGCGCGAGGCTGATATCCCGATCCAGGCGGTTCGGCTCAACGACGTCCTGAATACGCTCACCTCAGTTCCGAGTCGGATGCGCATCGTGCTGCTCGATGCCTGCCGCAACAATCCTTTCCCGGAGCTCAGCAAGACCGCGGGGCACGGGCTCGCCATCGTCGATGCCAGGGTCGGCGCGCCCGGCACGTTCGTGTCGTTCTCGACCTCGCCGGGAGCGGAAGCCGAGGACGGCAGCGGTGCCAACAGCCCCTACACCACCGCGTTGCTGGCCACGGCCAAGGAGCCGGGCATCCCGATCGAGGACACCTTCAAGCGCGTTCGCCTGGCGGTGAACAGGGCAACCGACGGTCGCCAGACGCCGTGGGACTCGTCCTCGCTCACCGACGACTTCCGTTTCATGGCGGGTGCGGCGGCATCGCCCGCAGTGACGCCGCCGCCGGCCGCGGCCAAACGCACCGTCGACGAATGGAAGCGCGAGTTGCAGGGCAAGCCGATCGAGGCCGCGAACGAACTGATGGTGGTCGATGGCTCCGACGAATCCTATGAGGCCTTCGCCGCGATCTTCGCCGGCACGCCGCGTGGCCTGCAGGCGCGCGACTGGCTCGGCCGGCATCGCCGCATGGTGGCGTGGAATAACGCTGTTCTCGCCAACACGGCCGCGGCCTATCGCGGTTTCCTCGCGCAATATCCTGACACCGACCTGACAGCGACCGCGCGCAAGATGATCGAACGGCTGCGCTACCGTCCCGATCCGGCGCCCGCCGTCGCGCTCAGCGTGCCTGCGACCAGCGTCGCGCTGGCGGCGCCGACCTGTCCCTGCAACGCGGCGCCGCCGCAACAGCCGCTGCAGCAGAGGGCCAATGCGCCGGTGAAAAAGCGTGCCGATCCCGATCCGCCGCGGCGCGCGGGCAAGCGCCCGCCGCGCGTCGTCGTTGAGGACGACGTCGTGGTGGTGCGCCGTCCGCCTCCAACCGTGGTCTACGAGCCTGCCGGACCGCCGATCGGAATCGGAATCGGGATCGGCATCGGCGGCGGCGGTGGTGGTTATCGCGGCAACTACGGCGGCGGCTATCGCCGGGGTGGATACTGACGCGACGATCGCGTAAATGCTTTCCCGCATGAGATGCGGCGCCCGGTGATCGCATCCTGGGGGAGGACGCGATGCAGTCGCTGTTTTGCCTGCTTGCCGCGCTGCTGCTGTGTGGTCAGCCGGCGCGCGCCTGGGAGTATTGGGGCGGCGACCGCGGCGGACAACGCTTCTCGCCGCTGACGCAGATCACATCAGACAATGTCGGCAAGCTGCTGCGCGGCTGGGAATTCCGCACCGGCGATCTCGATACGCGCCCGCCCGAGGTCATGAAGCGCACCAAGTTCGAGGTGACGCCGCTGTTCGTCGAGGACAGCCTGATCCTCTGCACGCCGTTCAACGAAGTGATCGCGCTCGATCCCGGCACCGGTGCGCAGAAATGGCGTTTCGATCCGAAGATCAGCATGGCGCAACGGCCGGCCAATCGCTTTGTCTGCCGCGGCGTCGCGTACTGGACGGATGATCGCGCGGCGGAAGGCGCCGCCTGCAAGTCACGCATCTTCACCGGCACCAACGACAGGCGCCTGATCGCGCTCGACGCCAGAACCGGCAAGCCTTGCGCCGATTTCGGCAACGGTGGCGAGATCAGGATCGACGTTGGCATGAAGCTGGAATGGCCGGGCGAGTTTCAGATCACGTCGGCGCCGGTGACGGGACGCGGCGTGGTCGTGGTGGGCTCCGCGATCGGCGACAACCGGCGGGTCGACGCGCCGCTCGGCGCGGTGCGCGCCTTCGATGCGCGAACCGGACAGCCGCGCTGGAGCTTCGATCCGCTCGTGCACAATGGCGTCGAGGCCGGCCACAGCAATGTCTGGGCGCCGATGTCGGTGGACGAGGAGCGCGGCCTGGTGTTCCTGCCGACGACATCGCCCAGTCCGGACTTCTGGGGCGGCAAGCGCCCCGGCAATGACGAGCACGCCAATTCCGTGGTCGCGCTGCGGATCGAGACCGGCGAACTCGCATGGGCATTCCAGACCGTGCATCACGACGTCTGGGACTACGACCTGCCGGCGCAGCCGACGCTGGCGCGGATCGACACCGGCGATGATCAACGCGACGTCGTGATCCAGCCGACCAAGCAGGGCTTTGTGTTCGTGCTCGATCGCGACACCGGCAAGCCGGTGTGGCCGGTCGAGGAGCGCGCGGTGCCGCAGAACGGTGCCGAGGGCGAGAGGCTGTCGCCGACGCAGCCGTTCCCGACCCATGTGCCGCCGCTGCTGACGCAGCGGATGACGGCCGACGATGTCGCCGGCCTGCTGCCGGGCACCAGGAGCTCGGCTTGCGAGACGCTGCTCGCGCAATCCCGTAATGAGGGCCTTTACACGCCGCCGTCGACGCAAGGCACCGTGATCTATCCGATGACAGGCGGCGGGGTGAACTGGGGCGGCGCGGCGTTCGATCCGGTCAATCAGCTCCTCTACGCCAATGTCAGTCATGCGGCGCACATCGTCACACTGATTCCGCGCGACCAGGCCAAGGGCTTCAATCCGCCGCCGGGTCATGAATTCGGCCAGCAGGAAGGGGCGCCGTTCGCGATGTCGCGGGCGCTGGCGAAGTCGGCGGTCGGGTCGCCCTGCAACAAGCCGCCATGGGGCGAGACGGTGGCGGTCGATCTCAAGGCCGGCAAGATCCTCTGGCATTCGTCGGTCGGCACCAGCGAGGATCTCGCGCCGCTCGGCATCGCGCTCAATACCGGCACGCCGCTGGTCAACGGCGTCGCGATCACCGCGGGCGGCCTGGTGTTCACCGGCGCGATGGATGCCTATCTGCGCGCGTTCGATGCCAGGTCGGGAAAGCAGCTGTGGCTCGGCCGGCTTCCGGTGCCGGGCGTCGCCAATCCGATGACCTATCTCTGGAAGGGCGAGCAGTACGTCGTGATCGGCGCCGGCGGCCATTCCGAAGCCGGCACCTCGATCGGCGATAGCGCGGTGGCGTTTCGCCTGCCGCGTCAGGGCGAGGGGGCATCGTTGTGGACCCGCCTGATCGATCGGCCCGGCGGGCGGTTCACCGCCAAGGCTGTGGCCGCCGGTCTCGTGCTCGTCGCCCTCGTTGCGCTGTTCTGGCGCCGGCGGCGGAGCCGCCGCTCGCGATCCGCTTAGGTGCTCCCTGCCGCAGTGCGCGCCGCCAAAATATCGAAAACAACCCCATGCAAAGGTGCCGGCAGCTGCCGGCGTTCGAAAAGCAACTTGACACGTCGGGCAACTCAGGGTTACTTTTCTACTATTCCGAAATAATGCAAGCGTCGCCTCGCTCCGCTAAAGCGCGATGAAGTCAGGTTGAATCGGCCTGGCGGCATTCGCTGCATCTCCTCCCGCAACCGGAGAGGGAGCGCAGGTTGTTCGCGGATGCAATTGAACCTGGGGCGTGGACCCGTAAATCCGGGACATCGCTTCCGAGACGAAATGCGGACACGCCGCGCAGACCGCGGGGATGTCACCTTGCGGACCAACTTCGCCGCCTCCGATTGGTCCCGTGTTGGGTGCAGTCCGGATTTCTCATCAACGATCCTCGATCGCCACATTTGACCCATCTCGGACATTCGGTAGGGTTGCCGCGGGTCGGTTACAGGCTTCTCGCACGAGCGTTCGCGCGCCATCGCTCGGGGAGGCTCTGCGGCGTGGCGGCCGGTTTCCACTGCAGGGACACGACCCCCAGTTGTCGAAGACCGTGTTGAAGCTCCCGGACTGGTACGAGAAGTTCTCGCCCGCCGGCCAAAAGTAGCCGGCATCGGCTGCGTAGGTAAAGAGCGTCCAGGTATGGGGCTTCTTCCAGAACGCGTTGCCGCCGTCCGGGTCCCCGTCGAGGGCGCTGAAGTCGAGGAAGAGCCAGAGAGGTGCATTCTTGGTGCCGAGGTTCGTATCCGGCGAGTTGAACTGCAGCGCGTTCCAGTAGATCCCAGGTCCGGCTCCGGGATCAGCATCGTCCACGAGCTTCTGCAGCCGCCAATAGAAGCTCGCGTCGCCGGTCATAGTGGTCTCGCCGGTGAACGTGATCAGGCCAGCCTGCGGGCCTGACTGGATGATGCCGCTGATCGAGGTGGTCCCGCTGATTGTTCCGCTCCCTTGTAGCATGCCGCCGGGAGCAGGCGAATCGGTGCCGGTCGCTGCAATGGTGACCGGGCCCGAGACCGTCCCACCGTTCATGAACAGTGTGCCCGACTCGCCGACAACAATCGCGCCGGTCACCGTGCCGGCGACCTCCAGCGTCGCCGCGTAGGATACCAGCACCTCGCCGGCACCCGTTGCTGATCCACCGGTACCGCCGGCAATCAGCGTACCCCCATTGACCCTGATCAGACCGGAAAGCATGCGGCTGCTGTCTGCGCTCAGGGTCAGCGTGCCGGGACCGAAGATCGTCAGGCCCGCCGATCCCTCGATGGCGGCTGCGATCTGCGAACTACCGCCGGTAGCATTGGTGTAGATCAGGCCTTCTGCCGCGCCGAACGAAAGGCTCGCAGTAGCGATGCTGCCGCCGTTCATGATGAGGCCCGCGGCGTCGCCGCTCGCCTGGCTTCCGACCAGAATGCTCGCATCGCCGCCCGTAATCGCCCCGCCGTTCACTTCGAGCGCCGCCACCTGCGGCACACCGCCGCTCTCGACCGCCTGGCTGTCGACGACCTCGTAGACGGCATCGGCCGGAACGTCGTTGATGCTGACATCGGTCGACGACACGGTCGCCGCGCTCGCGAAGCCCTCGGAGGGCGAATAGGTCAGGAACTTGCCCGAGCTGGCCGCGTCGTCGTCCTCTCCGAGAATGTAGGGAGCGACGATCCCGTTCATAATGATGGGCAGGTTTGCTCCCGTTCCTGCCACGAACACCTGTTGCGTCAGCCCAAGCTGGGCCATGCCGCCGCCCGGCACGATAACAAGCGTTCCGCCGGAGTTGCGGACAATGTTCGTCAGGGTACCGTCGTCATTGCCCCCGATTACGACGCGATAGTTGCCGCTTCCGGAAAGTTGCAAGGCGCCTCCCGTAGAGCCGATGACGAACGTCGCCAGAGATCCCGAGGCGATCTGCACATCGACCGTCGCGCCGTCCGAACGAAGCTCGAGTATTCCGCCGTTCGTCACCGTCACTCTGAAGCTGCCAAATGGTGTGCCCGATGTCCGGGTACTTGCCAGCGTCCCCGCGCCTACGGTGTTGTGTCCTATCAGCTGGTTTGTGTTGGTGAGCAGGAGCGTGCCTTCGCCGTATTTGTGCAGGCCGCCCAGCCCGGAGATCGGCGCGACGACGGTCAGCGTGCCACCGTTCGTGTTGATGACCTTAGGCTGGTTGATCGTCCAGGTGCTGGGTTCATATCCGGATGTCGAGGGCAGCGCCGACTGCGAGATCGCCCAAGCTTGCCCCTGCCAGAGCACGGCGTAGACGCCCCACCCGGTGAGCGCGTCGGTGACGACCTGGCTGTAGTCTTCGGAGGGTAGCGGCAGATTTTCCAGCGTCCATCCGCTGGGCATTTGCGCGATCTGGACGGTCTGCGGATTGCTAGACGGGAGGTTGGGTACGTTCTCGAACGAGGCGGGGAAAGCGTTGTTGATGGTGATCGTGCCACCCGTCAGGTTCACCGTGAGCGGCGCGAGGACGTGGCCGCCGTTATTTTCCATGTATCCCTTCGTCGTCTGGGAAACGGAATACCAGCCAACCGCGAAATTGGCCAAGACGATCGTCTGCGGACTCTCGGACACGTTCGGGGCCAACTGATCGGCGAGCCACGCGAGGCCCGGATTAGAAGTGCCCGTCAAATTATAAAGATCAGGCCCGATTCCGCAGGCCGACAGATAGTCGGCCATCCCGCTCGTCATGCCGTCCACGAAGCTGCCGCTCTCGCTCGACGTCCGCATCAAGCCCGCGACCACCCTTTCCAGGTTGATCGCCACGGGGTCGTCCTCGCCGTTGTAGACCACAGGAGCAACCTGCGTGAAGCCGTTTGCCGACAGCCAGTAAAGGCCCATGACCATCGACGTCGGGCCGCAATAGGCTTCACCGTCCCCCGGCAGGCTCTGCCCGAAGGGCCCGAAATCGGTCTGGATGATCGAAGGCGTGCTCTTGATGGGGTCTTTCCACATGGGGCTGGTCCACTCCTGTCCGACAAAGGCCACGGTACGCGCTTGACCCGCAGGTTAATGTCCCGTTAATTGCGGGGCACAACTTGTGAATACTTTAGCGTGTCAATACACTCTAAGAGTGTAGAGCGGAATCTTGAAAGTACGCAAGCTGGGTCTCCAGCTTGGCCGGCAGGGACGGCTTAGGAGTTCAAGCGCGGGCGCCGAGCGGCAGCATGTTCATCGTGAGTGGCGCATATCTGCCACCAGCGGCGATGTCCTGCGGCAGGGCATGATACCAGGTGGTGTCGCGGCCGGTCCGTGTAACGCGAACGTCTACTTCTGAGGCGTGCTGCGAATCCTGGAAGTGGCACGTTTGAGATATGGCGACCGGCTCTGAAGATGTCCGTTCATTGGGGTAGACCGGAAGTACCCGACTGATTGCTAAAACGGCGCCTTTGACCCGAAGCGGACTATCAATGTTTGACGCGCTCGATAGCTAGCGACTGGAGAAGCGAGATGTCGCTCATTTTATGCCTACTCGCCATTGTGCTAATCGGCATTGCCGGATGGGGTTTCATGTCCGTCATGAGCGAGCTGGGAAAGTGGTATCCCCAAGAGCCGGCGGATACGATTTCCCGCAGGTTCGAGGTTGATGGCTTCGTCTGGAGCTCCCGCGCTCCGCGCGCACTGCGCCGCCGGTTTGTTGTGACACAGGCGTGCGCAATCCCTGCGTTTCTGTGCTTGGCGGCACTTGTTTGGCTGAATGAGACAAGCCCTAATGTCCGTGTCTGGGGGACGATAGCATTCTGTTCTATGTCACTTTTCCTTGCCGGCTCTCTTACCTGGAAGGTCATTCGGCGCGGAGTGTGATCGCGCCATTTTTGAACCGCAGGACTGGTATTGGGCCCTGAGCGGACATTCACCACAGCATCGCCGGTATCGGCTTTTGAGAGCGACACCGACCTCGCTATCCCCGCTCGCATACACTGGATTCTCGACTACACGCCCTGTTCTCATCACGCTTTAGCGCGGGCGCCGTCGCAAATCAGAAACACGAATTCTCAATCCGTGCAGCGAAGCGATGTGCGGACTGATTTGCGCGATGCCGTGCTTGCGTTCGGCGCGACGCTTCGCTTACGAGGTCGCGAGCGGAGCCGCCGGGCTTCCGTCGACCTGTTCATTTTCAGATCATTGCCCATGGAGATTGCGATGAAGATCACTGCTTCGATCATGCTCGCCGCCGCGCTCGCTCTGTCGTCGGCACCGGCCTGCGCCACCGTCCTCGATCTCTCGACCATGACCTGCAAACAGTTCGTCGAAGGTGGCGACGACACCATCAAGATGGTGCTGGTGTGGATGGACGGCTGGTACAAGGGCGACTCCGACGAGGCGATCATCGACACCGACGTGTTCACCGAGAACGCCAAGAAGTTCGGCACCTATTGCGGAAAGAATCCGACCATCAGCATCGTCAACGCGGCGGAGGCCGTGCTCGGCAAGTAAATCTTGCAGCGTGATTGGCCTGAACCCTCATGGTGAGGAGCGTGGAACGCGTGTCTCTGTACGATGCTTCGCATCGCCAGGCGAACCGTGAGGCCGGGCTGGTAGCCTCGTCCTTCGAGACGCCTGCTGCGCAAGCTCCTCAGGATGACGGGATTGAAGGCGGGACAACATGTCCGACGTCGTCCCTGCGAAAGCAGGGACCCATAACCACAGGGTTCAATTGTTGAGGAAGGCTGTGGCCGCAGCCCTGCGCAACAATGGTCTTCGGTGGTTATGGGTCCCGGCTTTCGCCGGGACGACACTGAATGTTTGGTGCCGCTCCTCGGTCATACATTCACATCCTTCAGGATGAGATAGACCGGCCATGATGCGAGAGGCCTATCCCGGCAGCATCGCGAACGCGCTCGACACCATCGCCACCGGCTTGTTGTCGGTGGCGGAGGATAGCGTGACGCGGCCGAAGCTCATGGTGCGGCCGAGCCGGACCACGCGGGCGTCGGCCAGCACGTCGGACGCCGTCACCGCGCGCATGAAGTGCGTGGTCTGGTCGACCGTCGTCATCGGCCGATAGCCCTTGTTGGCCGCGAGGTTGGCGAGCACCATCGCGGTGTCGGCGAACGCCATCAAGGCCTGGCCGCAGACGATGCCGCCATTGCGGCACAGTCGCTCGGAAAACGGCATGCGCAGGATGGCGCCGGGCTGCCAGTCGGCATCGCCGCCGGCAGGCGGCGCGATGTCGAACTGCTCGATCGACAGATTGAGGTCCTGGACCCATGGCGCAAAGACGTCGCCGAGCACGCGTTTCGCGTCGTCGATCCCGAATTCCCCGGCTTGCTGCTGCATGACGTCCCGTTCCTCTGTTGATCCTATATTGCTCTAGTTGCGCGTGACATGCACGCGTGGCGTCTTGCCGTCATTCCACTTGCCGTCGATCGCCCGTTCGATCTGGGCGGCGAGCTGCAGCAACAGCCCGTCACTCGCTTGCTTTCCGATCGCCTGGATGCCGAGCGGCAGGCCGTGCTCGTTGGTCGCGAGCGGCAGCGAGATCGCGGGGATGCCGCAGAGATTGGCGAGCGGCGTGAAGGCGAAGTTGCGCCAGAGATTGCCGAACCAGTCCAGCACCGACGGATTGTCGCTGATGGTGAGATACTCCTTGGTGCCGACCTTCGGCGTCGGCAGTGCCGTGATCGGCGTCAGGATGATGTCCCAGTCCTCGAAGAAGGTGCCGAAGCCGCGCGAGGTGGTGTTGAAGACGGCCTGCATGCGGGCGCGATCGGCGAAGCTGAAGTCGCGGCCATGCTCCCAGATGCGGATGTTGATCGGCTCGATCAGCTCCGCCGGCGGCCGCTCGAGGCCGCGCGCGGCGAGCATGTTGCCGATCACGACGGCGAAATTGCTGATGTAGCAGGTGGTCTGTGCCGCGAAGGCATCCCGGTAGTCGATCGACGGCAATGCGTAATCGACCTGATGGCCGAGGCCTTCGAGGAAGCGGCCGACCCGTTCGAGTTCGGCTGTGATGTGCGGGGTCGCGCGATAGTCGCCCCAGGTGTGCGACAGCGCGATTCTGAGCCGGCCGGGGTCGCGCGCGATCATTGCGGCATATGGCTCGGGCGAGGTCCAGAACGGCATGAACTCGCCGGGCGCAGGTCCCCGGCAGGCATCGACGAAGCCAGCGGTGTCGCGCACCGTGCGCGACTGGCAGCCCTGGATCGAGACCAGCCCGGTGAGATCGGACAGATGCGGCGCGAGCGAGAACACGCCGCGCGAGACTTTCAGGCCGATATTGCCGTTGACCCCGGCGGGAATGCGGATCGAGCCGCCGCCGTCGGTCGCATGCGCGATCGGCACCGCACCGGCGGCGACCATCGCCGCGCTGCCTGCCGACGAGCCGCAGGTGGTGTAGTCGGTGTTCCAGGGATTGCGCGTGACATAGACCGCGGGATTTTCCGCCGAGCTGCAGACCCCGAACTCCGGCGTCGTGGTGCGGCCGATCAAATTGAGCCCGGCCTTGCGCATCTTCGCCGTCAGGAAGGTGTCCGCCGCGGCGCGATTGCCGCGCATCATCAGCGAGCCCATCTCCTGCAGCCGTCCCTTCAGGGTCGGGCCGAGGTCCTTCATCAGGAAGGGCAGGCCGGCGAACGGGCCGTCGAGGTCGGCACCGTCGCGCGCCGGATCGGCGATCACATCGTCGAACAGCTCGACGACGCCGCAGAGCGCGGGATCGACCTTGGTGACGGCGCTGGCTGCCTGCGACGCCAGCTCACGGGGCGTCAGCTCGCCGGACCTGACGCGCTCCGCGAGCGCCGTCCCGTCGTGCTGCGTCCACTCGTCCCAGCTCATCGCCAAAGTCATTTGATCGATTCCTTCTCTGCTTTGTTGCGCAGTGTAATTTGCGCGGCCGCCCGGTCAAACCAGTGCGCGCCGGCAGCCCGTCCGACGCGTGCTCGCGCTCCGACGCGCACTGCGCTGCGCTCCGACGCGCACTGCGCTGCGCTGCAAGTGCCGTGCCCGGCTTGAAAATGCCCCAGTTTCGGCGCCCAGTCGCCTGCTCGCGAGTGGTGGGGGCGTACATGTTCCGCAGGTTGATGGTGCTCGGCGGCGTGGTTGCGATCGGGCTTGCGCTCAGCGGTTGCACGCGCTGCGGTCCGATCTGGGACGACTGGATGCAGTCGCCGAAATCCTGCAAGTCAGACCATCTCTAAGGGCATGATCCGGAAAAGTGGAAACCGGTTTTCCGAAAAAGATCATGCTCAAACAAAGAGATGAGAACATGATGCGATTCCGCGGAAACGCATCATGTTCGGGGCCGGAGCAGGCGCGCTTGGCGGCGGCTTTCTTGCGGTGATATACCGCCGACGAAAACGCAGGGAGTGTTCTTATGAGAGTTTTGAGCGCAGTTGCGGTTGCGGTGCTGTTGTCGGCGCCGGCCTATGCGCAGATGCCGAACGTCAACCTGATGCCTGAGGTCAAGACCAGGACCCAGGAGGAGAAGGAGCAGGACGCGGTCAGGGACAAGGCCTACAAGGACTCGCTCAGCAAGATTCCCGATGCCAAGGGATCGTCCGATCCCTGGGGCGTCGTGCGCAGCGATCCGCCGAAAGCGGCCGCCCATCCCGCCAAGCCGAAGACCAAGACCGGAAGCTCGGCGCAGCCGGGAAGCGCCGCGCCGCGCAGCCAGTAACGCCCATTCGGGGCGACGTCGTCCGTCTCCCGCAGACTCGGATTCTCCCGCCGCCGCCCCTATATTGGGGTGTCGTCAGTTGGTCCGGAGTTGCGGCATGGTGTCTCGTCCGCGCGATCTCGCCAGCCGGATGGCCGAGCGGCGAAAGCCGGACGACGGCTATCTGCGCGAGACCTTCAGCCTGCCACGCGATCAGGCCCGCGTGAGGGCGCGTGACTTTCTCAAGCGCTACCCGAAGGCGGCCTATATGAGCGCCGTCGAGAGCTGGCGCGAGCTTCCCGGCGGCGACATCGAGTTCACGATGCGGCGGCTGGCCAGCGCGGACTGAAGCGTTTTCGAGCGAAGCGGGCGCCGGTTCGTGTGTTCTAATTTTAATTAGAACCGAAGCTCTGCAGGCCAGCGCGTCAGGGCACCGGGGCGTGCACGATAGACTGTGCCTCAGTCCCCATTGCTGCCGCGGGTCCGTTCCCGCCCCAGATTGTTCAGCTCGCGATCGATCCGCAGCTGCACGCGGCGGATCGCCAGAAGATCGAGCTTTGCTTCGGTCTTGCCAGTGAAGACGCGATCGCCGATCTGGAAGCGCCATGTCCAGACGCCGGCCATCAGCTGAGTGACGCTGAACTCGATGCCCCTGTGGATCATCTGTATCGGTTCCGCGAAGGAAGGGCGGTTGTCGATATTTAAACCATTAGTTGTAGTAATGATCAGCACCCGTAAAAAGATCGTGTGAAAGGCCGCGCCCGTTCGGGCCGTCGTTGTGGATTCCGGAAAGGATTCGTCCGCCGGCAGCGTCGCCACGGAACGGTCGCCAGCCATGTTGCCTGCCCGCGCCGCGCAATTCGCGTTGCTTGGAGCAGGCCAATGTTACGAACACTGGCGGAACCCGAGTCTTCCGTCGAACGCTACGGAGTTTTTCCAGGGCTCAGGAGGGGTACGAAGGTAGTATGCAGATTGTGCCAGCCGTTATCGGACGCCGTCGCGCCTGTCACGTTAACTTGTTGATTATCAGGGGAACTTCGGGCGCAAGGCGCGTCGCACGGCCGGAACTTTGTTCTTGGCCGGAGAACTACGGAATTTTAAACGGCCCCAACAGGGGGCCGCCAACCCGTCCCGGAGGCGGGTTTTCCTCCAGCAGTCGGGGGGCTACCTGTCTGGCTGGGGGCCCCCAAATAAGGGCACTGCCGGGTCAATTGTTCCAGTAAAGATTCCGCGAGAACAGATCGCGACCCGCAGGAAATTATGGGGCCAGAACATCTGAGGGCCTTCTCAGTAGTCCTACCGAGAACATCGGCTAACCCTTGGTTACGACGGGGTTAAAGCCAAGCCGGCCACTCGAAAAATCAAAGCAGGCCATTGTGGATGGAAACAGGCCGGCACCGGTCTGTTGGTGCTGTCCTAGTTGGGACACTCGCTTGGGGAAATCAGGACACTCATTCACTTATGCAAATGCCCTTCCGCGCCATGGAGGTTCTAGCTTGAGGTGGGGGTGTCCAGAATCTTTCCCTACCCCACGGGCGCTCCTCGGCCTCAGCCTCCCTGTCGGGGTGCTGGGGCCGTTTGTTTATGTAGAATCCAGTTCGGCTGGGGCCGCAACACTCGGAGTGGTCCCTGCCCAGTGGCGGCGCGGTGAGGCGGCCTCAGCGTTCGTTCCAACGCGCTGGGGCCGTTTCTTCAGGACACCTGATGCCGGCGCACTTCTCCGGCCGCCATGTTGAGAATTGGGATGTGATCGGCGGCCAGCTGTCGCTGAATGAGGCTAACAGCCCATCCCTCCGGGATTGCATCCAGCACTCGGTCAACGGCTTCTTCGCGCGAGGTCGCGGCGATAGGCGCCCTGTTTATGTGATGAGCCTGTCATCTCATGGATGATCCAACCGCCTTGGCCTCAGCGTGTACCGCCTCGCTGGGGCCGTTCTTTGGGCCAAGAAAAATCCCGGCTCGCGCCGGGCTTCATAGTTCAAGCTGACCTGCGAGATAGCGCCGCTTCTCGACTGCCGCGATGTCGAGAGCCTTTCAGCACCTCATTCACGCGACCGGGATTCACGTCATATGTCGCAGCGATTCGACGGGAAGGGCCTGTAATGAAAGAGGCCGCCAAGTGAGGCGGCCTCTTTCTCACATGAATATTGCAATCGCAGCGATAGCAATGGGGCACAGCCCCAGCACCACAATGCTCGCCCTAAAAAGTAGGTCACTGGTCATGACGCAACCTCTGCGTGAGGTTGGAATCTAACTCGGGATGACCACCAAAACAAAGTGCAGTTTGTGCCACGCTAGGAAATTAATCGTGCGCTAGATGAGAATAGGCCGTCAACTGAGGTGGCCCTTTACTCTCCCAGCTCTCTGCGGATTCGGTCGCGGTGCTGAACGTGCAAAACCTGGCATGAGTAGAAGTTATCCAGAAGCTTCTTCGCTTCCGCTAGATCGTGCCCGTGATTGGCAAGGTGCTCGATCAGTCCCTCTTGCTCGGCAATGTGTCGTTCGCCTTGGGCAATATGCCGCTCGGCTTGCTCCAGATGGCGAAGCTGCATCTCGCGGTGCGCTATTGTGGAATGGTTCGGCATGGCCGCGCTCCCTTCCTATGCAGGCGGGAGCGCTGTTGGTCTCTCAGCCACCGACGCCTACGGGCAAAGCCTTGGCCGGTGATGGTGCTATCGTATCACGTTCCGTTGCCCCCGGTTCGTTCTCTCAAGATTAAATTCCGTGATCTCGGTCAAAGGCGGGACGGGGATAGAACATCCGATGGGTCGCCTCGGTAGTCCTACTGAGAACACCGGCCAAGCTACGGTTTCCGTTCGCTTAATCCGAACAAGGACACACCCCAAAAATCAAACTAGGATACGGGGACTTAAATACGGACAGTACCGATCTGTTCGAAAGAACATATTGCGAACGCAGAACAAACGTGGTACGAGGTTCCAATCAACAACGCATTCCACCCGATCTCGTCGCCCGTTTTCCCGCTAGCGAATCCCCGCCATAAGGAGCACATCCCAAATGTCCGCCACCGCACTGCGTATCGTCGAAGGATCCTCCATGGACAAGTCCAAGGCCCTCTCAGCCGCGCTCTCCCAGATCGAGCGCCAGTTCGGCAAGGGCTCGGTGATGAAGCTCGGCAAGAACGACCGTTCGATGGATGTCGAGACGGTGTCGTCGGGGTCGCTCGGGCTCGATATCGCGCTCGGCGTCGGCGGCCTGCCGAAGGGGCGCATCGTCGAAATCTACGGGCCGGAATCGTCGGGCAAGACCACGCTGGCGCTGCACACGGTGGCGGAAGGCCAGAAGAAGGGCGGCATCTGCGCCTTCATCGACGCTGAACACGCGCTCGATCCGGTCTATGCGCGCAAGCTCGGCGTCAACATCGACGAGCTCTTGATCTCGCAGCCGGACACCGGCGAGCAGGCACTCGAGATCGCCGACACGCTGGTGCGCTCCGGCGCGGTCGACGTGCTGGTGATCGATTCGGTCGCGGCTCTGGTGCCGAAGGCCGAGCTCGAGGGCGAGATGGGCGATGCGCTGCCGGGTCTGCAGGCCCGCCTGATGAGCCAGGCGCTGCGCAAGCTCACCGCCTCGATCAACAAGTCGAACACGATGGTGATCTTCATCAACCAGATCCGTATGAAGATCGGTGTGATGTACGGCTCGCCGGAGACCACCACCGGCGGCAACGCGCTGAAGTTTTATGCCTCGGTTCGTCTCGACATCCGCCGCATCGGCGCTATCAAGGAGCGCGACGAAGTCGTCGGCAACACCACCCGCGTCAAGGTGGTGAAGAACAAGCTGGCGCCGCCCTTCAAGCAGGTCGAGTTCGACATCATGTATGGCGAGGGCGTCTCCAAGATGGGCGAGATCCTCGACCTCGGCGTCAAGGCCGGCATCGTCGAGAAGTCCGGCGCCTGGTTCTCCTATGACAGCCAGCGGCTCGGCCAGGGTCGCGAGAATTCCAAGGCATTCCTGAAGTCGAATCCCGACATCACCGCCAAGATCGAAGCCGCGATCCGGCAGAACTCCGGCCTGATCTCCGAGCAGATCCTCGCCGGCACGCCCGAACGCGACGCCGAGGGCGAGGAGCCGACGGAGGAGTAAGTCTCAATCATTTCGCTGCAAGCGGGCGCTGAGGACGTTGAGTTGCCGACGTCTTCGGCGCCCGTTTGGTTTTGTGTGTCTTTTGTAAAGCAGTTGATCCTCAGCTTGCGGTGCTGATGCCATCGCGCGTAGCCGGAGAGCATCGTGACAAGTCTGATCCTGGCGACAAGTGAACTCGCGAGCTATCGCCTGAGGCAGGCGGGAAGGGCGGACATCGTCGTCGGGTTGAGGCCGCGCTTCGTTTGGGGGAAAATGCCCTCGTCGGATGACCTCACGACCCTGCTGGAACCGCGTTCCGCAAAGCATGTCGATTTCGACACGCACTGGCTCGACTTCGCCAGTTCAAGATGGACCGGCTCGATCGGTCGGGACATTGGGCTTGTCGAGTTGTGCGAGCGTTGCGATAGCGTCGAGCTATGGGCTGATCCCCAGCCGAATGACCAGTTGGTGCTGGCCTGGTTGCTCGACGTGCTCCGCCCGCACCGCCACATCGTAGCGAAGCTCAAGCTGGTCCAGACCGATGTCGAGATCGGCGGGTACCGAGGCGAGAGCTTGGCGAAATGGCGATTGCCTGCACTTGCGGTGACCGATGATCGGCTGGAATTGGCCGGTCGCGCCTGGACTGCCTATCGCGCTCCGACGCCCGAGCCCTGTTTCGACCTTCTCATGCAGGATCTGTCGGCCATCCCGCAGCTCCGCGCGGCACTGATTGCGTTGCTCGAGGAGCTACCCGGGCAAGACACCGGCCTCGGCGCGTCCGAACTGCGGATGCTGGATCTCGTCGCCGACGGCGAGACAAGCCCACAGGTCCTTTCAAGCGAGCTGAACCGGGAACGCGGCGTGTTCGATTTTCAGGAAGCGGAGCTGATCCTGGACCGGCTCGCCTATTGTCCATCACCGGTCCTGACCGGATTCCCCGCGGAGATCGAAGCGCCCGACGATCTGAAAGCCCGAAACAACCGACTCCTGCACAGTCGGCTGTCGCTCACCGATTTCGGCCAGGAAGTGTCGGATCGCGAGCTCGACTTCAGCCAGTACAACACGATCCATCGCTGGTGGGGCGGCACCGAACTGACCAATGAGCGGCTGTGGCGCTGGGACGCCGAGAGCCGCACTCTCGTCGCTCCGTAAGGCTTGTTCGAGCGACGCCAGCACGCGACGTTCTGATCTCTACGCCAGCGCCTTTTCCCGGCTCGCGATCAGCGCCCGCAAATCCTCGGTCACCGCGACCGATTGATGGGTCTTCTGGTCGGTCGCGACCCAGATGATCTCGCCGGTGGCGCGCAGGTCATCGGAGCCTTTGGCGAAGATCGCGAGCGCAAGATTGATCGAGGAGCGGCCGATCTTGGCGACCCGCACGCAGACCTCGATGTCCTCGTCGAACCGGATCGGAGCCTTGTACTCGACGACCGATTTCACGGTGTGGAAGTCGATGCCGGTCCGCGCCACCTCGCCGAGATAGTCGTAGCCGAGCGCGCGGAAATATTCGGTGATGGCGGTGTCGAAATAGGTGAGGTAGTGGGCGTTGAACACCACGGCCTGCGCGTCGACCTCCGAATAGCGGACGCGAAACGGGAAATGGAACCAGAATTCCTCGCGCATGTTTCCTCCTGCCGCGGGCGGGCCAGTCCGTCATTCCGGGGCGCGACGAAGTCGCGAATCCGGAATCCGGAAGTCGTGGATCGAGATTCCGGGTTCTCGCTTCGCGAGCCCCGGAATGACACCGAGTGAATCACGCGTCAGAGACGCAGCACGACGTAGCTGCAACAATGGTGCGCTTTACTCAGCCGCCTGCGCGTAATCCTCGACCGGCGGGCACGAGCACACCAGGTTGCGGTCGCCGTAGACGTTGTCGACGCGGCCGACCGGGCTCCAGTATTTGTCGGACCGTGACACGCCGTCCGGGAAGCAGCCTTCGGCGCGGGTGTAGGCCCGGTTCCAGGCATCGTCGGCGATGTCGTGCACGGTGTGCGGCGCGTGGCGCAGCGGCGAGGCCTCGACCTCCCAGCGGCCCTTCTCGATCTCCGCGATCTCGCCCCGGATCGCGATCATGGCGTCGCAGAACCGGTCGATCTCGAACTTCGATTCCGATTCCGTCGGTTCGATCATCAGCGTGCCCGCCACCGGGAAGCTCATGGTCGGCGCGTGGAAGCCGTAGTCGATCAGGCGTTTTGCGATGTCGTCGACGGTGACGCCGCTGGTCGTCTTGAGCGGCCGCGGATCGACGATGCACTCATGCGCAACGCGGCCGCGCTCGTTGCGGTACAGCACCGGGAAGTGCGGCTGCAGCCGTGCGGCGATGTAGTTGGCGTTGAGGATCGCGATCTCGGTCGCCCGCGTCAGGCCTTCGCCCCCCATCATCAGGATGTAGATGTAGGAGATGGTCAGGATCGACGCCGAGCCAAACGGCGCGGCCGACACCGCGCCGATCGCATGCGCCGTCGCTCCATCGGTTGCGGGATGGCCCGGCAGATAGGGCGCAAGATGCGCCTTCACGCCGATCGGGCCCATGCCGGGGCCGCCGCCGCCATGCGGAATGCAGAAGGTCTTGTGCAAATTGAGATGGCTGACATCGGCGCCGTAATCGCCGGGCCGCGACAGTCCGACCTGCGCGTTCATGTTGGCGCCGTCGAGATAGACCTGGCCGCCATGGGCATGCACGATGTCGCAGATCTCGCGGATATGCTCCTCGAACACGCCGTGGGTCGACGGATAGGTGATCATGACCGCGGCAAGGTTGGCGGAGTGCTTCTCCGCCTTGGCGCGAAGATCATTAACGTCGACGTCGCCGCGCGCATCGCACGCGACGACCACGACCTCCATGCCGACCATCGCAGCCGAGGCCGGATTGGTGCCGTGCGCGGAGGAGGGGATCAGGCACACCTTGCGGTGCGGCTCGCCGCGCGCGAGGTGATAGCCGCGGATCGCCAGCAGCCCGGCATATTCGCCCTGCGCGCCGGAATTCGGCTGCAGCGAGACTGCGTCATAGCCGGTGATGTCGCACAGCCATTGCTCCAGCCGCTTGAACAGCGCGTGATAGCCCTTGGCCTGATCCGCCGGCGCGAACGGATGCAGATTGCCGAACGCCGGCCAGGTCAGCGGGATCATTTCGGTGGTGGCGTTGAGCTTCATCGTGCAGGAGCCGAGCGGGATCATCGCGCGGTCGAGCGCGAGGTCACGATCGCTGAGCTTGCGCATGTAGCGCAGCAGCTCGGTCTCGGAACGATGCGTATTGAACACCGGATGGCTGAGGAAGGCGCTGGTGCGCCGCAGCTCCTTCGGCAGCGCCTCGTGCGCGCCGGCCTCGATCTCGGCATAGCTGAGCTTGCCGCCGAACACGCGCCACACCGCCTCGACCGTCTCCGGCGTCGAGGTCTCGTCGAGCGCGATGCCGAGCGTGGTCGCGCCGACGCGAAGGTTGATCTGTTCCGCCTGCGCGCGGGTGACGAGCTCGATCTGCTTGCTACCTGCCTCGACGGTCACGGTATCGAAGAACGCTTCGCTGGTCGGCGCAAAGCCGAGCTTGCGCAGGCCGGCCGCAAGCACGGTGGCGCGACGATGCACGCTGCGTGCGATATGGGTCAGGCCCTCGGGACCGTGATAGACCGCATACATCGAGGCGATCACGGCGAGCAGCACCTGCGCGGTGCAGATGTTCGAGGTCGCCTTCTCGCGGCGGATATGCTGCTCGCGGGTCTGCAGCGCGAGGCGATAGGCGGGCTGGCCACGCGAATCCACCGAGAGGCCGACGATGCGGCCGGGCAGCGAGCGCTTCAGCGTGTCGCGCACCGCCATATAGGCGGCGTGTGGTCCGCCATACCCCATCGGCACGCCGAACCGCTGCGCCGAACCGATCGCGATGTCGGCGCCGAGCTCGCCGGGCGAGGCGAGCAGCGTCAGCGACAGCAGGTCCGCCGCGACGATCGCAAGCGCGCCCTTGGCGCGCAGCGACGCGATGGCAGGCTTGAGGTCGCGTACTGCGCCCGACGTTCCCGGATATTGCAGCAGCGCGCCGAGCACATCGGCGTTGTCGAGCTCGGTCAGGGGATCGCCGACCACCAGCGCCCAGCCCAGCGGCGCGGCGCGCGTGCGCATCACCGCCAGCGTCTGCGGATGCACCTCCTTGTCGACGAAGAACACCTTTGCCTTGACCTGCGAGTGGCGCTCGGCGAGCGCCATCGCTTCCGCCGCGGCGGTCGCCTCGTCGAGCAGCGAGGCGTTGGCGACGTCGAGCCCGGTGAGGTCGCAGATCATGGTCTGGAAGTTGAACAGGGCCTCGAGCCGGCCCTGGCTGATCTCCGGCTGGTACGGCGTATAGGCGGTGTACCAGGCCGGGTTCTCCAGAATGTTGCGCTGGATCACCGCGGGCAGGATGGTGCCCGAATAGCCCTGGCCGATCAGCGAGGTGAACACCTGGTTCTGCGCGGCGAGCTCGCTCATATGCGCGAGCGCCTCGGTCTCGCTCAGCGCCCGGCCGAGATCGAGCGGCGCCTTCTGCCGGATCGACGCCGGCAGCGTCTCGTTCATCAGCGCCTGCAGGCTCGCGGCGCCGACCGTCTCCAGCATCGCGTTGACGTCGCGCGGCGACGGTCCGATGTGGCGGCGGACGAAATCGGTGGCGGCTTCGTTGATCGGCTTGAAGGGCGCGTTCATGACGTGATCCTCGGGGTGATCCTTTAGGCGGTGTGCGCGGCGTAGGCGGCCTCGTCCATCAGGCCGCCGAGCTCGCCCTTGTCGGCAATCTTCAGCTTGAAGAACCAGGCCTTGCCGCCGGCGTCGGAATTGACCAGCGCGGGCTCGGCGGCGAGCGCGTCGTTGACCTCGACCACCTCGCCGGAGATCGGCGCGTAAACGTCGGAGGCGGCCTTGACGGATTCGACGACAGCGGCGGCCTCGGCCTTCTTCAGGCTGCGGCCGACCTTGGGCAGTTCGACGAACACGACGTCGCCGAGCTGCGACTGCGCATAGTCGGTGATCCCGATCGTGGCGACGTCGCCCTCGATGCGGAGCCATTCGTGGTCGGACGTGTACAGCGTCGTCATGGGGTCGATCCTTTGGCGTTCAGCGTTTGTAGGTATTGGGGACGAAGGGCGTAGCGGCGACTTTCAGCGGCAGCCGCTGGCCGCGCACTTCGGCGAAAACGGTGGTGCCGACGGCGGAAAGGGCCGTGGGCAGGTAGCCCATCGCAACCGGCGCATTGAGGCTCGGGCCGAAGCCGCCCGAGGTCACCTTGCCGATCTGCTCGGTCGAGCCGGCATCGGCGAACAGCGCGGCGCCTTCGCGCACCGGTGCGCGGCCGTCAGGCTTCAGGCCGACCCGTCGGCGCGCAGCGCCATCTGCGAATTGCGCGAGAATTTTGTCGGCGCCGGGGAAGCCGCCGGCGCGGGCGCCGCCGCTGCGGCGAACCTTCTGCACCGACCATTCCAGCGCGCCTTCGACCGGTGTCGTCGTGGTGTCGATGTCATGGCCATAGAGGCACAGCCCGGCTTCGAGCCGCAGGCTGTCGCGCGCGCCGAGCCCGATCGGCAACACGTCGGGATTGTCGAGCAGCGCGGTGACCAGGGCTTCCACCTTGTCTGCGGGCACGGAAATCTCAAAGCCGTCCTCGCCGGTATAGCCGGAGCGCGAGACGAAGCAGTCGACGTCACTGAGCCGGCGCGGACCGGCGTCCATGAATTTCATCGAACCGACATCTGCACAAAGTTTCGCCAGCACCGATTCGGCTTTCGGGCCCTGCAGCGCGATCAGCGCGCGGTCGGCCAGCGAGACGATCTCGCAGGCGTCGGAGAGATTCGCGCGCAGATGCGCCTCGTCCTCGGCCTTGCAAGCGGCGTTGACCACCAGGAACAGGTGATCGCCGAAATTCGCCACCATCAGGTCGTCGAGCAGGCCACCGTCATTGTTGGTGAATTGCGCGTAGCGCTGCCGTCCCGGCGCGATACCGACGATGTCCTGCGGCACCAGTTTTTCCAGCGCGAGCGCGGCATCCGCGACCTTGCCGGATTTGGCCTTCAGCACGAGCTGGCCCATGTGCGACACATCGAACAGACCGGCTTCCTTGCGGGTGTGCAGATGCTCCTTCAGCACGCCGGCCGCGTATTGCACCGGCATGTCATAGCCGGCGAACGGCACCATCTTGGCGCCGCGCGCCAGATGCAGCGCGTGCAGCGGGGTCTGTTTCAGCGGGGAGGTTTCGCGCGCAAGCATCACAGGGCCCTCGCGGTTCCCGCCGGGGACCTATTTCCCCTTGAGAAACCTGCAGAAAGCCCCATCTGTCGCTGTGCCTGAGAGTATTATCCCGTCGGCGGACGCGTCGGGGCGAACCCCAGCGTCTCTTTCCAGATGTCAGACGTCACGCGGTCCTTTTGCCTGAGAGTTTCCGGGGCGGTTGCTCCTTCGGCGCCGGCGATGAGGCCGGTCTCTCCCGACGTGACTAGGTATAGGTAGGTAGAAAACACGGCGCCACCAAGACTGTCAACGCAGCTGCAGCAACTATCCAATGGGCTTTGTGCTGCCGCGGCAAGCCCATGATCCGCCTGCACAGTTTCTGGACACCGCAGCTGGCAATGTCTAAAAGCGTTCGGCCGGAAAATGACGCCTTTTTGCGGCTGGCCGGCCCCTTTTTCCGATTGGATGAACATGAGCAGCGTCAACGACATCAGGTCGACATTTCTGAACTTCTTCAAGGAGAACGGGCACGAGATCGTGGCCTCGTCGCCGCTGGTTCCGCGCAACGACCCGACCTTGATGTTCACCAATGCCGGCATGGTGCAGTTCAAGAACGTCTTCACCGGCGTCGAGAAGCGCGGCTACCAGCGCGCCACGACGTCGCAGAAGTGCGTGCGCGCCGGCGGCAAGCATAACGACCTCGACAATGTCGGCTACACCGCGCGCCATCTCACCTTCTTCGAGATGCTCGGCAACTTCTCGTTCGGCGATTACTTCAAGGAGCGCGCGATCGAGTTCGCCTGGAATCTGATCACCAAGGATTTCGGGCTGAAGAAGGACAAGCTGCTGGTCACCGTCTACCACACCGACGACGAGGCGGCCGGCTACTGGAAGAAGATCGCGGGCTTCTCGGACGACCGCATCATCCGCATCCCGACCTCGGACAATTTCTGGGCGATGGGCGACACCGGCCCGTGCGGACCGTGCTCCGAAATCTTCATCGACCGCGGCGAGCACATCTGGGGCGGCCCTCCGGGCAGCCCGGATGAGGATGGCGATCGCTTCCTCGAATTCTGGAACCTGGTGTTCATGCAGTACGAGCAGGTGACGAAGGAGGAGCGCGTAGCGCTGCCGCGTCCCTCGATCGACACCGGCATGGGGCTCGAGCGCATGGCCTGCATCCTGCAGGGCGTCGAGAGCGTGTTCGAGACCGATCTGTTCCGCAATCTGATCGATGCCGCCGCGTCTACCCTCGGGCACGGTCCGAACGAGCAGAACGTTGGGTCGTATCGGGTGATCGCGGACCATCTGCGCTCGTCCGCGTTCCTGATCACCGACGGCGTGCTGCCGTCGAACGAGGGCCGCGGCTACGTGCTGCGCCGGATCATGCGCCGCGCGATGCGCCATGCACAGCTCTTGGGCGCGAGCGAGCCGCTGATGCATCGCCTGGTCTGGGCGCTGGTCCGCGAGATGGGCCAGGCCTATCCGGATCTGGTCCGTGCGGAGAAGCTGATCGAGGAGACGCTGCGGCTGGAGGAGACGCGCTTCCGCAAGACGCTGGCGCGCGGCCTGTCGATCCTCGACGAGAAGAGCGCCGGCCTCAAGAAGGGCGACATGTTCGACGGCGACACCGCGTTCACGCTGTACGACACCTACGGCTTCCCGCTCGATCTGACGCAGGACGCGCTGAAGTCGCGCGGCATCAGCGTCGACCAGGCGTCGTTCACCGACGCGATGGAGCGGCAGCGCGTGAAGGCGCGTGCCTCCTGGGCAGGTTCGGGCGAGGCGGCGAGCGAGGCGATCTGGTTCCCGCTGCGCGAGAAGCTCGGCGCGACCGAATTCCTCGGCTACGAAACCGAGAGCGCGGAAGGCGCGGTGACGGCGCTGATCAAGGACGGCGCCGAGGTCGAGAGCCTGAAGGCCGGCGAGAGCGGCGCGATCGTGCTGAACCAGACCCCGTTCTACGGCGAGTCCGGCGGCCAGGTCGGCGACACCGGCGTGCTGACCGGGGAGGGCGTCAAGTTCCGCGTCACCGACACGCAGAAGAAGGCCGGCGATCTGTTCGTGCATCTCGGCACGGTGGAGCAGGGCACGCTCGGCGTCGGCACCACATTGCAGCTCGAGGTCGATCACACCAGGCGCTCGTCGATCCGCGCCAACCATTCGGCGACGCATCTGCTGCACGAGGCGCTGCGCCAGGTGCTCGGCGATCACATTGCCCAGCGTGGCTCGCTGGTCACGCCCGACCGGCTGCGCTTCGACTTCGTGCATCCGAAGCAGATCACGCCGGAAGAGCTCGCCCGGATCGAGGACATCGCCAACGATGTCGTGCTGGAGAATGACGAGGTCACGACCCGCGTCATGGGCGTCGACGATGCCCGCGAGGCCGGCGCCCGCGCGCTGTTCGGCGAGAAATACGGCGACGAGGTTCGCGTCGTGTCGATGGGCAAGGGCGCCCGCGATCACGGCCAGAACGCGCTTGGCTGGTCGGTCGAGCTCTGCGGCGGCACTCATGTGCGCCGCACCGGCGACATCGGCCTGATCTCGGTGACCAGCGAGGGCGCGGTGGCGTCCGGCGTCCGCCGCATCGAGGCGCTGACCGGACGTCACGCGCGCAAGCACGCCAACGACACCATCGCGCTGGCCAAGACCGCGGCGCTGGAGTTGCGCACCACGATCGACGACGTGCCGGCGCGCATCGCCGCGCTGATGGAAGAGCGCAAGAAGCTCGAGCGCGATCTGTCTGACGCCCGCAAGAAGCTCGCGATGGGCGGCGGCAGTGCGTCGAACGGCGCCGCCTCGGCCGTTCGCGAGGTCGGCAATGTCAAGCTGCTGGCGCGCGCGGTCGAGGGCGTCGAGACCAAGGATCTCAAGAGTCTCGTCGACGACGGCAAGAAGCAGATCGGCTCGGGCGTGGTCGCGATCGTTGGCGTCACCGAGGACGGCAAGGCCGGCATCGTGGTCGGCGTCACTGCCGATCTGACCGCGCGGTTCAACGCGGTCGAGCTCGTGCGCAAGGGCTCCGAGGTGCTCGGCGGCAAGGGCGGCGGCGGCCGGCCCGACATGGCGCAGGCCGGCGGGCCCGACGGCGCCAAGGCCAACGCCGCGCTGTCGGCGATCGAACAGGCCATGACTCAACAGGCGTCGGCCGGCGCCTGACGGAGAGGCTGATCGTGGCGACGGCTCCGCTCAAGCCCACGATCAGCGATCCCGGGCTGCGCGACCGTCTCTACGAGCTGCTCGAACGCGATGATCTGCCGCATTCGGGCGGCTTGCGGTTTGCCCGGGTCATCGTCGCCATCATCGCCGTCGATGTGCTGGCGGCGATCCTGGCCTCCGTGCCCGAGATCGACGCGCAGCTCGGCTGGCTGCTGACGACCATCGAGATCGCGGCGGTCATTGCCTTCGCGCTGGAATATGCCGCGCGGCTCTGGAGCGTGGTCGGCCACTCGCTGCGCGACATGACGCCGGCGCGGGCGCGGCTGGAATACGCCTTCTCGGCGCTCGGCGTGATCGACCTGCTGGCCTTCCTGCCGTCAGCCGTCGCGCTTGCGATCGGCGACAAGACCGCGCTGGTGCTGTTCGGCATGCTGCCGTTCCTCAAGCTGGTGCGCTATTCGACCGCGATGCGCTCGCTGCTGGCGGCGCTACATGCCGAGCGGCGCACGCTGTTCGGCTGCGTGGTGATCCTGACCGGCGCCGTGCTGCTGTTTGCCTCGCTGCTCTATGCCATCGAGCACAGGGTGCAGCCGGACAAGTTCGGCACTATGCCGCAGGCGATGTGGTGGGCGATCGTGACGCTCGGCACCGTCGGTTACGGCGACGTCGTCCCGATTACGCCGCTCGGCCGGACCGTCACGGTGGTCGCGATCGTGGTCGGCTTCGCGATGATCGCGCTGCCGGTCGCGATCATCTCGACCGCGTTCGCCGACGAGGTCCGGCGCCGCGACTTCGTCGTGACCTGGGGCATGCTGGCGCGGGTGCCGCTGTTCTCACATCTTGGCGCTGCCGATATTTCCGACATCATGCGCTTGCTGCGGTCGCAGACCATCGAGGCCGGCGAGGTCTTGGTGCGGCGCGGCGATGCGGCGTCATCGATGTATTTCATCACCGCGGGCGAGGTCGAGATCGACCTGCCGAGCCAGCTTGTGCGGCTTTCCGACGGCGCGTTCTTCGGCGAGATCGCGCTGCTGCGGCGGACCAGCCGCTCCGGCACGGTGACGGCGACGCGCAAGACCAAGCTCCTGGTGCTCGATGCGCAGGACTTCCATGCCCTGATCGAGCGCATGCCGGCGCTCGCCGCGCATGTCCGGGAGACCGCGGAGGCGCGGCTTGCCGATCCGCTTGCGGCCGGCGGCGACCTGGCCGCCGCGGAGATCGCCCAGGCGCCGCGCGAGACCGACGGCGGCATCCGCGACTAGTCTAGAACCTCATTCCGATTGAATCGGAACGAGGCTCTCGATTCTTCGTTTGGCGCGTTTTCTTCACGCGAACCGGTATCCACTTCGCTCGAAAACGCTAGTCCCGTCGCAGGAACACGTAATCCGCCGAGTAGGCCGCGCTCTTCAGCGCGCCTGATTTGTCGCAGGCGCCGCTGAGCTCGCCGCCCGAGGTGTTGATCCGCTGCACCGTTGCGACGCCGGAGAGCAGGCCGTTGCCGCGGTGTGCGATCACCTCGAGCTTCAGCCAGGCAATGTCGGAAGGCGTTGCGCCGGGTGCGCTGCCGGCGGTGCGGGCGGTCACGGCGCTGCCGTCGACATGCTCCCAGTTCGGACCCGCATAATGCCGGCCGACCGTGCGGCCGTCGGCGATCAGGGTCGCGACCGGTTCGCGGAACGACCAGGCGAGCTTGCCGTCGCTGACCGGCTTGCACTCATAGACCTGCACGCCCTCGGCATGGACGGTGAGGATCTTGGACTCGCCAGGCGCCGCGACGGCGTCGGGCAGGGGATCGGCAGCGAATGCCGCCGACCCGTTGAGCGAGAACGATGCGAGCACGACGGCTCTGACAAGGGCCCTGGTCATGCTCGCACCTGTCTTCCCAGGATGACGGCCTCAGGCCGCGATCGCCTTCACGAGGTTGTCGGACACCTTGTCGAGGAATCCGGTGGTCGAGAGCCAGCGCTGGTCGGCGCCGACCAGGAGCGCGAGATCCTTGGTCATGTAGCCCTCTTCGACGGTCGCGACGCAGACCTTCTCCAGGGTGGTGGCGAACTTGGCCAGCGCCTCGTTGTTGTCGAGCTTGGCGCGATGGGCGAGGCCACGGGTCCAGGCGAAGATCGACGCGATCGAGTTGGTCGAGGTCTCCTTGCCCTTCTGGTGCTCGCGGTAGTGGCGGGTCACGGTGCCGTGGGCGGCCTCGGCTTCCACGGTCTTGCCGTCCGGGGTGAGCAGCACCGAGGTCATCAGGCCGAGCGAGCCGTAGCCCTGGGCCACGGTGTCGGACTGCACGTCGCCGTCATAGTTCTTGCAGGCCCAGACATAACCGCCGGACCATTTCAGCGCCGAGGCCACCATGTCGTCGATCAGGCGGTGCTCGTAGGTCAGGCCCTTGGCGTCGAATTCCTTCTTGAACTCGCGGTCGAAGACGTCCTGGAAGATGTCCTTGAAGCGGCCGTCATAGACCTTCAGAATCGTGTTCTTGGTCGACAGATAGACGGGGTAGTTGCGCATCAGGCCGTAGTTGAACGAGGCGCGGGCGAAATCGGTGATGGAGTCGTCGAGATTGTACATCTCCATCGCGACGCCGGCGCCGGGCGCCTTGAACACTTCCTTCTCGATGACGGTGCCGTCCTCGCCGACGAACTTCAGCGACAGCGTGCCCTTGCCGGGGAACTTGATGTCGGTGGCGCGGTACTGGTCGCCATAGGCATGGCGGCCGATGATGATCGGCTTGGTCCAGCCGGGAACCAGGCGCGGCACGTTCTTGCAGATGATCGGCTCGCGGAAGATGCAGCCGCCGAGGATGTTGCGGATGGTGCCGTTCGGCGACTTCCACATCTGCTTCAGGCCGAACTCCTTCACCCGGGCCTCGTCGGGAGTGATGGTGGCGCATTTGACGCCGACGCCGACCTTCTTGATGGCTTCGGCGGCGTCGATGGTCACCTGGTCGTTGGTCTCATCGCGGTATTCCATGCCCAGATCGAAATAGAGCAGTTCGACATCCAGGAACGGGTTGATCAGCTTGTCCTTGATGTACTGCCAGATGATCCGGGTCATCTCGTCGCCATCGAGCTCGACAACGGGGTTGGATACCTTGATTTTTGCCATGACGGGGAGGCCCTCTTGGGAACGGCGCGCTTTTGACGGCGGGGGGTGGAAAATACGCCTGCGCTATAGCACCGCCCGGGGGCGGGCGAAAGCGCACCGGTTATGCACTTTCAGCCCATCTTTTCACCGAGAACCGCCATTCTGGACGGACCAGAATAGCGCCTCTCGGCCCTTGTTCTTGACGGGTTTTCTTCGCGCGAACCGGTGCCCGCTTCGCTTGAAAACCATCTAAAACGCCGCCTGCGTCGCGGTCCCGGCCACGATGTACCAGGTCACGAACAGGCCCGCGATCAGGGCGCCCGGCAGGCTCGATCCGGTCCGCCGCCAGGTGAACGTCGCGATCACGGCGACGATCGCGAGCAGGGGCACGAACTGGATCGCGACGATGGTCGAGAGCGGCACGAAACCGGGGTCCGGGACCGGGTTGAACAGCTTCCCCGTCAGCCACAGCGTGCCGTATTGCAGCACCAGCAACACGATGAAACCGAACGTCAGCGCCAGGATGTTGGTCAGGTACAGCGCCCCGCGCGGCGCATCCATGGTCGAGAAATTCCGGTGCAGCACGTGCAGCGCCACGACGAAAAACGCCGTGAACGGAATCAGATAGATCAGGAAGATGAGGAATTGCTTCGCGCTCATCAACTTGAGTGCGACGATCCAGAAGCGGAAGTCGATCTTGAAGGCGAGGTCGGCAAGCCACAGCGCGGCGTAGCCGACCGCGACCGAAGCCAGCGCGATCACGATGGATTGACCGACGAGGCCGGCCCGGGTGGTGCGCCTTGGGGCGAAGGGCATCAGCGCCAGCGTGATCAGGCCGTTGATGATGGCCCAGACCAGGATCTGGTTGGTGATGCCCTGCGGCAGGAATGCGCTGGGGGCCACGAAGGTGCCGCCCAGCGCGAAGGCCGGATAATAGGTCAGCGCCGGGATGAAGGCGGACAGGATGAACGCCGTGGTCCAGCGCCGGCCCTTGGCAGCCTCATGCGGCGGCATGGTGCCGTCGGCAACCGCCGGCAGCCGGAGGCGGGAGAACGTCTTGGCTTCCAGCAGCCCGTCGAACGTCCCGATGACCAGGGCAATGAAACCGGCGAGGGCGATGAGCGTGCCGATTTCCTTGCGGAACCAGATCTGGTCGTCGACCGGACGAGGCGTGCCGCCCTTCAATGTCTTGGCGAACCAGTCGAGGCTGTAGCCGATCGCCTCATGTGAGATGTGCTCGGCCGGATGGGTCATCGCCGGGGTGTACAGCACCCGGGCCGTGCCGTTGGCCGGGTCGCCATAGACCTTGCCCGGCTCGACCGCGCCTTGGGTGCCGAACAGCGCCCAGAGCTTCGGGCTCGTGGTGACGTCGCGGGCCAGCTGGACGCCCCACATCAGGTCGGGGAATTCCTCATACTGGGCGAACACCAGCGCGGTGTTGCGCGGCCACGACGTGGTGCCCTCGGCCGCGAACGGCTTGCCGGTGGACGAGCCCTCCAGCACCATCGACTTGTAGTCGTTGGGCATCGCCGCGGCGGCGGCCAGCACGGTCCAGCCGCCCATCGAATGGCCCTCGAGCCCGATATTCTCCTTGTCGACGAATTGGAGGCTGCGGAGATAGGCAAGGCCGTCAGGTCCGCCAAAACCGTTGGCGAAGGAGGGCGGGTCGCTATAGCCGTGGCCGGTCTGGTCGAGCGCGAGCACCACATAGCCGCGGCGGGCGAACTCGATGGCGAAGCCGTCCTGGGTCTCGCGCGAATTGATATAGCCGTGGACGGCGAGGATGCCGGGCGCCGGGATCTGCGGCGTGGCATTCGTTGGGATATAGAGCAGGGCGCTCATGGTATTGCCCTTGGCGCCGTTGAAGCGGACATCCTCGATCCGGATGCTGCCGGCGGTCTGCGTGAAGTGGGCGAGCAGGCCCCCCGCCACGATCAAGATCAGGCCCACAATCGCCAGCGTCCATCTGCCCCGCATCGTCGTCCCCCCAAGGTGCCTCGCCGTTGAAACCGGCGTCTCAAACGTGCCTTTACAGCTTCGCTTTGGTTGTGGTTGATAGCCTATCCGAAGGCCAAGTGCGCGCAAGCGGCAGCCTTCGCTTCTTGCGATTGGGATTCCGATTGAGGATTCGCAAACGCCGCTAACCCTGTTATCTCCTTGGAGAAAATGGTCCCGCGCAAAACCGGTGCAAAGCTGGTCGGTGCGGTCCTGGACCCCTGCATGAGATTTTGAATCAGCGTCCTCGGAAGCTGATTCAAAATCTTCAGACGTTGAATCAGAAAGTGAACTGAGATGTCCGGCACCGACAAGACCAAGGCAGGGCACGACCTTGCCGGTCCCGTCGTCATCCTGGTCGAACCGCAGCTTGGCGAGAACATCGGCATGGCCGCGCGCGCGATGGGCAACTTCGCGCTGTCGAGGATGCGCATCGTCAACCCGCGCGACGGCTGGCCGAACATTGCCGCCCAGCGCGCGGCCGCCGGTGCCGACCACATCATCGGTTCCGTCGAGCTGTTCGACACCGTCGAGCAGGCGATCGCCGATCTCACGCTGGTGTTTGCGACCACCGCCCGGGCCCACGACCAGGCCAAGCCGGTGGTCGGGCCGGAGGGCGCGGCGGGTGAGATCGTCGGCCATGTCGCGTCGGGCGGCGGCGCCGGCATCCTGTTCGGGCGCGAGCGCGCCGGCCTGACCAATGAGGAGGTCGCGCTCGCCAACCGCATCATCACCTTCCCGGTCAATCCAGGCTTCGCCTCGCTCAATCTGGCGCAGGCGGTGCTGTTGATGGGCTACGAGTGGTTCAAGCTGTCGACCGCGGGTGCGCTGCCGTTCGCGATGCCCGAGCGGTCCGAGCCGGCCTCCCAGCACCAGATGCAGGCCTTCTTCGACAACCTCGTCGCCGAGCTCGACAAGGTCGAGTTCCTGCGGCCGGCGGAGAAGCGCGACACCATGCTGGTGAACCTGCGCAACATCTTCACGAGGATGGATCCGACCAAGCAGGACATGCACACGCTGCACGGCGTGGTGATGGCGATCGCCGAGGGCCGCAAGGGCCCGGCCAAGGGCGGCGTGCTCGACGGCGCCCAGGCGACGCGCTTGCGGGCGCTGCTCGCCGAGCAGGGGCAGGGCGGCGCGACCGCCGACAGCAGCAGCACCGTGCGCGGCCTCGCCCGGCTGCTCCGCCGCAACCCGACCGACGCCGAACGGACCCTGTGGCAGGCGCTGACGCGGGACCGCCGCTTCGCCGGTCAGTTCAAGCGCCAGACCCCGGTCGGCCGCCACATCCCCGACTTCGTCTCCTTCGTGCACCGGCTTGCGATCGAGCTGGTCAACCCGAACGAGAGCGAGGCCATCGGGGCCGACCGCGCCAAGCGCAGAGCCTGGCTCGAAGCGCGCGACTATCGGGTGGTCGACATGCAGGTTGCCGATGTCGAGTGCGACCTCGACGCCGAGCTCGCGCGGCTGGAGGCGGGGCTGCGGCAGGAGCGGTAGCTTACGCTGCCGTTCCGTCCGCGTCGTTCGCGTGGATTCGGGCGCGTAGCTCCCTCCACGTGTCGTCCCGGCGAAGGCCGGGACCCATACGCCGCGGCTCATGTTGTTGAAGAGATTCGTCGTTCCACCGTCGCAAGACAATCAGCATTTGTGGTTATGGGTCCCTGCTTTCGCAGGGACGACATCGAATGTGTTGCACGATCGTTGAGTCATACATCCACGTTCTCGCGCCTCGCTTCGCCGAGCTTTGCATCTCGTTTCGCCGCTCTGATTACAGAAGGCGCCGCGCGGCGCGGATGGCGTGGTATCTGTCTTCACGATCCAGCAGGCAGCATCTCGCTAGGCTCGTGCCGACACGAGCCACAGACCCACATGCAGGTCGCGCCCATCCGCTCCGAGGCTTGCGGCGAGCGCGTTGCGTACCGCTTCCATGGCGCGATGACGTTGATCGTCCGTGGCATTCTCGAGCAGCGCAGGCAGCGGGCCGGCCTGCGTGATGAAGGCCATGCTTTGCGTGATGTCGCCGCCATCGATCGGCACGTCGGTGGCCTTCAGCGCAATCTCGTGAAACCCGGCCTCGGTCAGGATGCCGCGAACGCGATCCTCGCGCGCGAACGAAAACATCCCGGGCGCCAATGGATCGAGCGGCGGCTGTGGCGGCACGTGCGGTCGGGCCGCCTCGATGGGTACGCGAAACCACGGCGACTCCGGCATGGTGCGAAAACAGACGAACACCAGCCGCCCGCCCGCTTTCATGCCGCCGCGGATGTTGGTGAAGGCCTTGACCGGGTCATCGAAGAACATCAGGCCAAAACGCGAATACACCAGATCCGCCCAGCGCGGTTCGAAGCCGTAGATCGTTGCGTCGGCCAGCGCACAGGTCACGTTGCCAAATCCCGCCTCGGCGACACGATGCCTGGCCAGATCCAGCATCGGAACCGAGATATCGACACCCACCACGGCACCCGACGGACCAACAACCTTGGCGAACGCCAACACTGTGTCACCGGTGCCGCATCCGATATCGATGACACGCTCACCCGGCTTTGCCGCCGCGGCACCCAGGCTGACGTTGGTGACCGACGTGAAGACTTCGCTGATCACGGCTTGCTGCGAAACCCATGAGTGCCCCATGGTGCTGTTCCAGAACTCTGCTCCCCGTGGGTTTGGCGTGGGCGTCTGCATTTGATCAATCTCCTGGTGCTGAAAATGGAGTGTCGTCTGAAACAAACTGCACAAAATTCCAGATCGAACGCGAAGCTGAAATCTCTGTACCGGGCATTAGCCAATTGCAGCCAACGTGCTTTGCATCTCGGCTCTAGGCCATCAGGACGTCTTCGCGCGATCCGCATCTGATCGATGCTGTGCGCTCAGGTGGTGGATTCATTGCCGCCGCCCTTCGGCTTGGAAATCGGAGGGATGCAGCTACCGAAGCGTGGATCGAGCGGATCGTTGCGCGACCTCATTCTCGCAAAAATATAGAGCGCCGCCAGTGCGAAGGCGCCGAGCAACAGCAGGCCCCATGCAGGTGGCGGACCTGCAACCAAAAGCACTGCTGCTCCAACGAGGACTAACGCGAAAATGCCCGAAGACAGTTTTGAAGCCATGACCGGCTCCGCAGTTAGCGCAGGGACGGGATACTATCCCTGAAATCGATCTAGTTGTGAGAGGGCCGGCTGCGACACGCCAGCGCAGATAGATCCACCTGCGCCGGGGACGGAGCAACGGCCTGTTCGCTCACCGCCGCGGACGTCACTATTGCGAGTTAGAGGTTGAGTTGGCCCGGGCTCACTTGCTCACTGCCGCGTGGATGGCGCGGCAATGTTGTACCAGGGCATCGTGCGAGACCACGAATTGCTTCAACGGCGTCTCGATGTCGTAAAAGTAGATGTTGGCCACGAAGCCATAGATGCCGGCGTCGATGGTCGTCGGCCTGTCGCCATGCACATAGCCTTGGCTCGGGATCAGGCTCGCCAGTGCGGCGAGATCGGCGAGACCGCGGGCCATCGCGGCGTCGGGCTCGAAGCGGCCGATGCCCTGGTAATAATAGCGCTGGGCGTTGAACTCCTTGGCCTTCATCAAGCCGTCGTCGGTGAGGGCCGGATGCTCGCGCTTGAGCGCGTCGCGGAATTGGAGCCAATAGCGCGCGTCCTGCCAGCGTGAATAGGACATTACCCAGTAGAGATCGTCGAGCGTCCGCGTGACGAGGAGGTTGGTCGTGCGTTGCGCCGGCGTCAGCGCGGCATCCAGCGTCACGCCATATTTTCCGGTGACATAGGCGAGGATGGTCTCGCTGTCGCCGACAGTGTCGTCGCCGTCGACGACATAGGGCAATTGCTTGCGCGGTGCCTTCGATGCATCGAAAATATGTTCGTGCCGGAACGGTACGCCGGCGAGCTTCAGAAAAGCGAATACCTTCAGACCATAGCCATTGTTGTCGGCGACGCCGAACAACGGCGGATAGGAATAGAGCGTGAGCATGATGGCTCGCCACGTTCGAGGTCGCTACACGCTACCTCAGAATCCGTCGGCTGGATACGTCGGGCAGGCAAGCCCGCGTGTTGCGCCGCAACGCCTGAAACGATTGCCTACAATCCGTAGTTGATGTCTTATTGTCGTCCTCGTCCCGGGTCGGGCGATTTTTAATACAGATATTTTCAGGGAGGAATTGCGATGCTGCGGACGTGCTTCTCATGCCTATTCCTGATGGTCTTTTCGCTGTCGGCAATGGCCGCGGACGGTGATCCAAAGCAAAAGGTCGAAGGGATTGCTTCCGAATATGCGGCGAGTTTCAACAAGCAGGATGGTGCGGGAATTGCCGCGCTGTTCGCGACCGGTGGCGTCCACGTCAATCCTGCGGGGCCGCGCTCCGACATTGCAGAGTTTTATCAAGGCGCCTTCAAGGCCGGGTTCGACCATGAGGAAATCACGGTGGACCAGGCATGGCCGCTGGGCCCGGACATGGCGCTCGCCATCGGCGGGTATCGCATCTCGGGCAAGAACCAAAGCGGCGCGCCTATCGAGACAGGGGGCATCTGGACAGCAACTTACGTGACCGAGGGAGGCAAGCTCAAAATTCGCTTGCTGTCGGCGATGCCCAAGCCGCCGCCGAAGTAGCAGGGGCATCCGGACGACGATACCGCCGCGCGCTTCGGCGCGCGGCTTCGATGAAGTCTACCGGCGCAGTTCGCGCCAGCGGTGCACGCCCGGGACGATCACGCCTTCGAGATCCCGCCGTCGATCACCGGTCCCATCGGCTCGTAGCGCTCGCCGCTGAAACGCACCAGTTGCAGCTGCTCGAGCGGATAATAGTCTGATGGCGAGGTGTTGATCCGGATGCCGGGCAGCAGCATGTCGGATTCGAAATCCTTCAGGTTGGCCGCCTGCTTGATGATGCTTTCGGACGAGACGTCGTCGCCGCACTGCTTGAGCACCTGGACCAGGATCTGGCTGGTGAGATAGCCGGTGACCGCGTAGATGTCGTTCTTGGCGGCGGCCGGATCATATTTGTCGAGGAACGCGCGCCATTTCTGGATGGCGGGATCGCTGTCCCAGGCGGCGTCGACGGGATCCTTCAGGTAGGCGCTCGAAATGATCCCCTTGGAGACGTCGAAGCCCGCGGCTTTCAGCGTCGAGCCGGCGGAGGAGGCGTTGTTGCCGATGTAGTGCGCCGGTTGCCAGCCGAGCTCGGCGATCTTCTTGATGCCTTGGGCGGCGAATTTTGGTGTGGTCATGCTCATGAACACGTTGGCGCCGGCGGATTTGCAGCGGACCACCTGGCTGTCGATGGTCGGGTCGGCGGTCTCATAGGACAGCTCCGCCACGATTGCGGACGTCCTGGCGCCAAGTCCGTCCTTGAAGCCCTTCAGCACGTCGCGGCCGAAATCGTCGTTCTGGTAGACGATGCCGATTTTGGGATCGTTCTGTGTCGACAGCACATGCTGCGCGAAGGCGCGGCCCTCGATCTGGTAGCAGGGCTGGAAACCCATGGTGTAGGGGAAATTCTTGTAGTCGCCGAACTTGGTCGCGCCCGAGGCAATGAAGAGGTGCGGGACCTTCTTCTGGTTCATGTACTTCATGATCGCCGCGTTGGTCGGCGCGCCAAGCGGCGCAAACAGCACGTCGATCTCGTCGCCTTCGACCAGCTTGCGCGCCTGCTCGACGGTCTTGGCCGGGCTGTAGGCATCGTCATAGGTGATATACTTGATCATGCGGCCATTGATGCCGCCTTGCTCGTTGATCATCTTGAAATAGCCGCCGGGGGTGCGGCCGATCGACGAATAGACCGCGGCCGGTCCCGAATAGGCGTCGATGTTGCCGATGACGATCTCGGTCTTGCCCTCCGTCTTGCTCTTGGCGATCGCGGGCCCGCCGAGCAGCACCGTGGCTGACGTGGCTGCGGCGCCCTTGATGAGATGACGGCGCGATAGACGGGGCGAACGGTTCCTTGTCATTGCAGTCCTCCGCTTCTTCTTGTTGGCCGTTTTGGCATTATTGGCCGTTTGGCAGCCTCTGACGGGCATGTCGGCGCGCAGCATTCCACAGCGGTGCTTTGGGACTTGTGTGCAGTCGCTACCATCTGAAATTTTCGCGCGATGTCAGCCGCGGAGGCCGCGTTCCCCATCCTCGGTTACCGACATGCCGCCCGGGATTGCTATACTGCGGCGGATGTCTTGGTGATCTCAGCAGGGTGGACCGATGGCGAAAGCACTGGAAGGCAAGGTAGCGGCCGTGACCGGGGCGGCGTCGGGGATCGGACTGGCGAGCAGCACGGCGATGCTGGCCGCGGGCGCGCGCGTGGTGATGGTCGACCGCGATGCCGCCGCGCTGCAAGCGCTCGCCCGCGAGCATGGCGATGCGGTGGTCCCGCTGGTGATCGACCTGATCGATCCCGGGGAGTGTTCGACCTTGCTGCCCAAGGTGCTCGAGAAGACCGGCCAGCTCGACATCCTGCACGCCAATGCCGGCATCTATGTCGGCGGCGACCTCGTCGATGCCGACACCGCGGCGATCGACCGGATGCTGAACCTCAACGTCAACGTCGTGATGAAGAACGTGCACGACGTGCTGCCGCACATGATCGCGCGCGGCACCGGCGACATCATCGTCACGAGCTCGCTCGCCGCGCATTTCCCGACGCCGTGGGAGCCGGTCTATGCGTCGTCGAAATGGGCGGTCAACTGCTTCGTGCAGACGGTGCGGCGCCAGGTGTTCAAGCACGGCATCCGCGTCGGCTCGATCTCGCCCGGGCCCGTGATCAGCGCGCTGCTGGCGGACTGGCCGCCCGAGAAGCTTGCGGAGGCCAAGGCGGCCGGAAGCCTGCTGGAGGCCAGCGAAGTCGCCGAGGTCGTGATGTTCATGCTGACCCGGCCGCGCGGCATGACGATCCGCGACGTCGTGATGCTGCCGACGAATTTCGACCTGTAACGGCGAGCGCCGCGCCTCAGGCGGCGCTGCGATCGGTGGCGGGCGCCGGGCTGTGCTGCGTGAGGCGGCGCAGTGCGGCGACATTGGTCGCGACGGAGGCCATGCGGCACTGTGCCTTGCCTTCGGATTTCGCCTCGTACAGCGCGGCGTCGGCGGCCGCCAGCAGCTGTTCGGCCTCGGTGCCGTGCTCAGGCGACACCGCGATGCCGACGCTGACGCCGACCTCGGCCGAGATGCCGCCCGCGAGTTGATAGGGCATCGTGACGGTCTGGATGATGCGCTGGCCGGCCGTGAGCGCCTGTTCCGCGGTGACGCCGTTGACCAGCACCACGAACTCATCGCCGCCGAGCCGTGCGATTACCGCGGTTTCGGGCAGCGCGCGCCGCAGCCGCTCCGCGGTCAGCATCAGCACCTGGTCGCCGGCGGCGTGGCCATAGGTGTCGTTGACCGGCTTGAAATTGTCGAGGTCGAAGAACAGCAGCGCAAAGGGCCTGCCATTCCCGGCGGGAGCCGCCAGCTTCGCGTTCAGCGCCGCGACGAAGCCGGCGCGATTGCGCAGGCCGGTCAGGGTGTCGTGATGGGCAAGATGGCCGTTCTCGCGCTCGGCGCGCATGGTGGCGATCAGCATCTTGTTGAGACGGAAGGCCGCAACCGTCATCGCCGTGAGATACAGCGGCACCTGCATGACGACGATGAAGAGCAGCGGCTCGCCGGCAAGGGCCGCGCCCGGAACGATCGGTCCGAGGCTCAGCAGGATCATGGTGCCGGCAAGGCGCGGGGCGCTGAAATTTCGGAAGCAGATGCCGCCGACCATCGCCGCCGCCGATAGCGAAGCCAGCAGCGCAACCACCCAGTCGCCGCTTGCGAGGCTGATCAGGATGCCGAAGCCGACGCTGGCGCTCCAGGCGACTGCAAGCACGAGATGCAGATCGGTCGGGGTCGGCCGCTGCTCGCGCGCGGCGCGATGCGCAACCACGAGCACGGCGAGGCGCGAGAGGCAGATGACGAGTTCGAGAACGACCCAATTGATGAACAGCGCGGTCGGCTCGCGGATCGCGATCACGGCTGCGACTGCGACCATATTGACCGCGCCAGCCGCAAACACCGGCAGCGAGCCGTAGAGATCCCCGATCAGCGCCGCGCGGATGTCGTCAGGTACGCCCGGTCCGGCGTCGGCGAGCCAGCGCGTCACGCCCCAGCGCGGCTGGCTGTATCGTCCTTTTTCGGACTGCATTGTTCTTGCCTCGTACTTTCACCGTGCAACTGACCCGGCCGGACCTAACAGGCGTTTAAGGCCGGCTCCGATCGCGCGGCGTGATTGACGGCAGGTAAACCCGGCGGGCGATCGCGCCGCAGAAATACCGACGCCGGAGGTCGCGATGCGGCCGTTGCGTTACACGGCGAGGAGCTGTTGTTCGGCCGCGCCGCCGGCGCGCTTCGGCTTCTTCGCCTTGGCCGGCGCGAACAGATTGCTGGCGGCAAGGCCCGCGGTGTCGGCGACAGTCGGATCGCACGACACCATGGCCGCGACGATGGCGCCGTCGATCAGAAGCGCGAGCTGGTGCGCGAGCACGGCCGGCTCGGCCGCGCCCATCTCGCCGGCGAGCTTCTCGATATGCGCCAGCACCACCTTCTTGTGCTTCAGCGCGATGTTGCGGAACTGCTTGGCGTCCTTGTCGTGCTCGGCGACCGCGTTGATGAAGGGGCAGCCGTAGAAGCGCTCCTCGGCGAACCAGGTCTTCAGGGCAGGGAAGATCCGCGACAGCTTGGTCTGCGGATCGCCGCCGCCGGCCTCGATCGCGCCGATGAACCATTCGCGCCACTGGCGGCCTTCGCTCTCCAGCACCGCATGCACGAGGTTGGTCTTCGAGCCGAACAGCTTGTAGAGCGTCGTCTTCGCGGTTCCGGCCTCGTCGATGATCGCATCGATGCCGGTGGCGTTGATGCCGTTCTTGCAGAACAGATGGGTTGCGGCGTTCAGCAGGCGCCCGCGCGCCGATTCATCGTCGCCGGCGGTGAACGCCGCGGCAGTTCTTTTCTTCGCAAGCGATTTGGCCATGCACGTCAGTAAATCGGAGCGCGGCAGAATCATCAAGTCGCATCTTCATGCCCCTATCGATGCGCTGAAAATCATCGCGGTCGCGCGCCATTTGCTTGGCGATTGAGCAGCCGCGCCCTGATCAATCCGCAGGCAGCCCCGCTTAAGCGCCTGCGGGATTTCGGCTTTTGATTTGCGGCAGGACTGGCACGCTTCGTGCAGGAAACAGACCGTTCGGTATCCTGACCAATTCCATCGCTCCCAGGGAGAAAACTGATGACCGCTGTCGCCCAGAAAACCGCACTGACCGGCTGCCTCGCGCCGATCGACAGAGGCGGGCTCGAGCAGCTGATTGCCAACGGCAAGGCCAACCCGAAGGTGATCAAGACCTTGAAGTGCAAGACGGTGGCCGAGGGCAAGTTCCGCCACGCCAACTACATCCGCAACCTCGCGCCCTACATCGTCGACGAGCCACCGGGCCTGCTCGGCGACGACACCGCGCCCAATCCCTCCGAGGCCTCGCTCGCCGCGCTTGGCTCCTGCCTCGCTGTCGGCCTGCACGCCAACGCCGTGCATCGCGGCTGGATCGTCAACAAGCTCGAGCTCGAGCTCGAGGGCGATCTCAACATTACCGCGGTGTGGGGCACCGGCGACGTCAGCGAGAAGCCGGTCGGCTTCACCGACGTCCGCGTCAAGGTCGACATGGAGTGCGAGGGCGTCCCGCAGGACGAGATCGACGCGCTGGTCGCGCATGTGAAGAAGTGGTCGCCGGTCGCCAACACCTTCACCCGTCCCGTCAATCTCGAGGTCAGCGCGTAAGCGCCCGACCGGCAATTCAAGGTGCGGAGATCATCCATGGGTTCACTGGCTTTGTCGCGGGTCGCAGCTCAAGATCCCGCACCGACCATTGCGGACGAGGTTGCCCGCCTTGCCCGTCAGGAGCTGGCGCCGATCGCAGCCGCGGTCGACGCCGGCTCGGTCTATCCCGGCGAATTCCTGCGCCGGCTCGGCAAGGTCGGCGCCTGGAGCAGCCATGTGCCGCAGGAGGGGCCTGCCGACCTGCGCTGGGCCATCCAGTCGATGGCCGCGCTCGGCGAGGTCTGCGGTGCCACCGCATTCATGGCGTGGTGTCAGAACACGCTGGTCTGGTACGTCGCCAATTCCACCAACATGAAGCTCGCCGCGCGCTTCGGTGACTGCTTTGCCCGCGGGCGCGCGCTCGGCGGCACCGGGCTTTCCAACCCGATGAAGAGCTTCTTCGGCATCGAGCGGCTGAAGCTGAAGGGCCGCAAGGTCGATGGCGGCTACATCGTCCGCGGCGCGCTGCCCTGGGTGTCGAATCTCGGTCCCGGCCATTACTTCGGTACGATCTTCGAGCGCGAGGACGAGGGCGCCAAGGGCGAGCCGGGCGGCACCGCAGGCGGCGAGCCGGGCGGCATCGCAAGCGGCGAGCCGGGCAGCATCGCAAGCGGCGAGCTGGGCAGCACCGTGATGTTCCTCGCCGACTGCTCCGATCCCGCGATCACGCTGACGCCCTGCAAGCCGTTCCTGGCGATGGACGGCACCGGTACCTATGGCGTCCAGTTTCGCGACGTGTTCGTGCCGGACGAACTGATCCTGGCCGAGCCGGCTGCGCCGTTCGTCAAGAAAATCCGCGCCGGCTTCATCCTGTTGCAGGCCGGCATGGGCCTTGGGCTGATGAAGGATTGCATCAACATCATGGACGAGGTCCATGCGCCGCTCGGACACGTCAACCGCTATCTGCCGCAACAGCCGCTGCAATTCCGCGAGCTCCATGCCGAGTTCGAGAAGGAGGCGATGGCGCTGGCAAGCGACCCCTACAATGCCGATGACAGCTATTGGCGCCGCGTCGTCGCACTGCGACTGCGGATCGGCGATGCCAGCGTCGCATTCGCACATGCCGCGATGCTCCATTGCGGCGCGCGCGGCTATCTGATGAGCCACCGCGCCCAGCGCAGGCTGCGCGAGGCCTATTTCGTCGCCATCGTCACGCCCGCCACCAAGCAGCTGCGCAAGATGCTGGCGGACGGCTGAAGCATGATCCGGAAAAGTGGAAACCGGTTTTCCCTCGCGACAAACGCGGAACGCGTTTGCGCGGAGATCATGCTCAAACAAGTTCGGGACCACCACAACTGCAACCACAGACAGGAGAGGCTGCCATGACGGACGTTCTGATCACCGCCGGCGAACTTGCCGAGCTCGTCAAGAAAGACCCGTGTGTCATCATCGACACGCGAAATCCGGATGCCTATGCGGCCGGCCATTTGCCCGGTGCCGTCAATGTGCATGACATCTTCACCTTCCTCGCGACCTCGACGCCGGAAGGCATCCACGAGCTGAAGACCAAGTTCGCCGACGCGTTCGGTGCCGCCGGTCTCTCCGGCAAGGAGACCGCCGTGATCTACGAGCAGTCGATGAATTCCGGCTTCGGGCAGTCCTGCCGCGGCTACTATCTTCTGACAATGCTGGGCTATCCCAGGATCAAGGTGCTGCATGGCGGCTTCGATGCCTGGAAGGCGGCCGACCTGCCGGTGACCACCGACGTGGCGGTGCCGGCGAAGGCCGCCTTTGCGATCGTACCGGAGGCCGGCGATATCATGATCGACGCCAAGGCGATGCTGGCGGCGGTCGGCAAGCCCGGCGTTGCGATCCTCGACGTGCGCGACGTCGACGAGTGGATCGGCGAAAGCTCCTCGCCCTATGGCAAGGATTTCTGCCCGCGCAAGGGCCGCATTCCCGGCGCGGTGTGGCTGGAATGGTACCGCATGATGAAGCCGACCGCCGAGGGCCCGCGCTTCAAGTCGAAGGATGAGATCCTGGCGGAATGCGCCACCGTCGGCATCTCGCAGACCACGCCGGTCTATCTCTACTGCTTCAAGGGCGCGCGCGCCTCGAACACCTTCCTGGCGCTGAAGAATGCCGGCGTGAAGGACGTGCGGATGTACTTCGGCTCCTGGAACGAGTGGTCGCGCGACCCGTCGCTGCCGATCGATGAGGGCTTGCCGACCGCGGCCGTCGTCACCGGCAAGGCGGCATAGAACCTGCATGTTTGTTGGTGTCCGGCGGCGCAAAACGCGGCCGGACGCCGATCAATGAACCGGATCGCGGAGTTCTCCGCGTTTCGGTGCGACAATGGGGCGCAGTATGTCCATGTCAGATGATCCCTTCGACGTCGACCGCGTGCTCACGCGATCGGGTTGCGCCTGCGGCTGGCATCGCTCAGCCGCCGAGCATGAGCAGGCCGCGCGCACGTTGCGCTGCGAGCCGGTCGCCGACCTCAGCGAACAGAAGCGTTACGAAGGCATCGTCGCGTCGGCGGTGATGCGGGCGGTGTTTCCGCAGGATGTCGCGCGCCGCGCTTTCCTGAAATCGGTTGGCGTAGCGACGGCGCTCGCCGCGCTGTCACAGTTCTTCCCGCTGAAGACGGCGACAGAGGCGTTCGCCGACGCCGGACCGCCGGAGAAGAAGGACCTCAAGGTCGGCTTCATCCCGATCACCTGCGCGACCCCGATCATCATGGCGGCGCCGCTCGGCTTCTATGCCAAGCAGGGCCTCAACGTCGAGGTGGTGAAGACCGCCGGCTGGGCGGTCATTCGCGACAAGACCATCAACAAGGAATACGACGCCGCCCACATGCTGGCGCCGATGCCGATCGCGATCTCGCTCGGCCTTGGCGCCAACGCCATCCCGTTCACGGTCCCTGCGATCGAGAACATCAACGGGCAGGGCATCACGCTGGCCATGAAGCACAAGGACAGGCGCGATCCGAAGGACTGGAAGGGCATGAAGTTCGCCATTCCGTTCGACTACTCCATGCACAATTATCTGCTGCGCTATTACCTCGCCGAGCACGGGCTCGACCCGGATACCGACGTGCAGCTTCGCTCGGTGCCGCCGCCGGAGATGGTCGCCAATCTGCGCGCCGACAACATCGACGGTTTCCTCGCGCCCGACAATATCTGCCAGCGCGCGATCTATGACGGGGTCGGCTTCCTGCACATCCTCTCCAAGGAGATCTGGGACGGCCATCCCTGCTGCAGCTTTGCCGCCAGCCGCGAGTTTATCACGACGGCGCCGAATTCCTTCGCGGCGCTGACCCGCGCGATCGTGGATGCCACCGGCTACGCGGCGAAGGCCGAGAACCGCAAGCAGATCGCGGAAGCGATTGCGCCGGCCAACTACATCAACGCGCCGGTGACGGTGCTGGAGCAGGTGCTGACCGGCACCTATGCCGACGGGCTCGGTGGCGTGAAAACCGATCCGAAGCGCGTCGATTTCGATCCGTTCCCCTGGCAGTCCTTTGCGGTGTGGATGCTGACGCAGATGAAGCGCTGGGGCCAGATCAAGGGCGACGTCGACTACAAGGCGGTCGCCGAGCAGGTCTATCTCGCCACCGATACCAAGAAGGTGATGGCCGAGATGGGCCTCGCGCCACCCGCCACCTCGTACAAGTCGTTCTCGGTGATGGGCAAGAGCTTCGATCCGGCCAAGCCCGACGATTATCTCGCGAGCTTCAAGATCAGGAAATCGTCGTGAGAGAGCAAGCTTTCTCCACGATGTCGTCCCGGCGAAGGCCGGGACCCATAACCCCAACAGCCAGTGATTCGGCACGGCGTCTCCCCGCGTGCCTTATCGCGACGGCACGGCGTATGGGTCCCGGCTTTCGCCGGGACGACGGGTTGAAAGAGTGGGCGCGATGATGCTGCCCCTTCGCCTTCGCGCCGCCATCGTCTCGATCGCGCTGCTCTGCGCCTTCCTCGGCGCCTGGCACCTCGCCACCCGCGGCAGCGGCACGACGGCGGCCATGAGCCCCGAATACGCCAGGCTGATGGGGCTGACCGCGACGCAGGGCAAATCGGCGATGCCCGGACCGCTCGATGTCGGCGCCAAGCTGTGGGAGCATCTGAAGCGGCCGTTCTACGACAATGGCCCGAACGACAAGGGGCTCGGCATCCAGCTCGCCTATTCGATCGGGCGCGTCGGGCTCGGCTATCTGATCGCGGTCGTCGTCGCGATCCCGCTCGGCTTCATGATCGGCATGTCGCCGCTGATCAGCAGGGCGCTTGATCCGTTCATCCAGGTGCTGAAGCCGATCTCGCCGCTGGCCTGGATGCCGCTCGCGCTCTACACGATCAAGGATTCCTCGATCTCGGCGATCTTTGTCATTTTCATCTGCTCGGTGTGGCCGATGCTGCTCAACACCGCGTTTGGGGTCGCGGGTGTGCGCAAGGAGTGGATCAACGTCGCGCGCACGCTCGAGGTCGGCACCATCAGGCGCGCCTTCACCGTGATCCTGCCGGCGGCGGCGCCGACGATCCTGACGGGCATGCGGATCTCGATCGGGATCGCCTGGCTCGTGATCGTCGCCGCCGAGATGCTCGTCGGCGGTACCGGCATCGGCTATTTCGTCTGGAACGAGTGGAATAACCTGTCGATCACCAATGTGATCATCGCAATCCTCTTGATCGGCCTCGTCGGCATGCTGCTCGACCAGGTGCTGGCGCGGTTCACGCGCATGGTGACGTTTCCGGAGTAGCGATGACCGACAGCCGCATTGCAGCCCCTTCACCTCGCCCCGCCTGCGGGGAGACGTCGATTGCGAAGCGATCGGGTGAGGGGGAGTTTCCGCGAGTCTATCTGCCGCCGTGCTCGCGGAGGAAGCCCCTCCCAACCCTCTCCCCGCGAAGAGCGGGGCGAGGGAGCGCAGTCCATTCGTGGAGCTACCGCGGATGACCGACAAGTTCATTTCGATCGAGGGCATTGCGCGGCGCTATCCCGGCGCCGGCGGCGGCGTCACCACGGTGTTCGAGAATTTCTGGCTGTCGATGGCGCGCGGCGAGTTCGGCTGCGTGATCGGCCATTCCGGCTGCGGCAAGACCACGGTGCTGAACATCCTCGCCGGCCTCGACGAGCCGAGCGAGGGCACGGTGATCGTCGACGGGCAGGGGATCGAGGGCACCAGCCTCGACCGCGCCGTGATCTTCCAAAGCCATGCGCTGCTGCCGTGGCGCACCGTGTCGGGCAATGTCGCCTATGCTGTCAGTTCGAAATGGCGCAAATGGGACCGTGCGCGGGTGAAGGCGCATGCGCAGAAGTTCATCGATCTCGTCGGGCTCACCGGCTCCGAGCACAAGCATCCGTCCGAGCTCTCCGGCGGCATGAAACAGCGCGTCGGCATCGCGCGGGCGCTGTCGATCACCCCGAAGATCATGCTGATGGACGAGCCGTTCTCGGCGCTCGACGCGCTGACCCGCGGCACGCTGCAGGACGAGGTGCGGCGGATCTGCCTGGAGACCGGGCAGACCACCTTCATGATCACCCATGACGTCGACGAGGCGATCTTCCTTGCCGACAAGATCTTCCTGATGACCAACGGTCCCGGTGCCGTGCTGGCCGAGATCGTCGAGAACCCGCTGCCGAAGGAGCGCGGCCGCATCGACCTGCACCGCCATCCCTATTACTATGCGCTGCGCAACCATATCGTCGATTTCCTGGTCAGCCGCAGCAAGAGTTTTGACGCCGAGGTGACCGGTCACGATCCGCGCCGCGTGCCGACGGTGCGGCCCGGCGTCGGCGAGCCCGTGATCGTCTCGCCGCCACGCGCCGTCGAACCCAATCCCGCGCAGAGCGCTGCGCGCTGAAGCCCAAGGAGGAAACCTGATGAACCGCGAAGATCTCACCGAGAAGCTGCTCGACATCAAGCGCGAGAAGGGCTGGAGCTGGAAATACATCTGCGAGAAGATCGGCGGCTATTCCGACGTGCTGATCACGGGCGCGATCCTCGGCCAGATGAAACTGACGAAGCCGCAGGCGGCGAATGCCGGAGAATTGTTTGGGCTGTCGAAGGCCGAGATCGCGATGCTCAACGAGGTGCCGATGCGCGGCACCGGCACGCCGATGCCGCCGACCGATCCGCTGATCTACCGCTTCTACGAGATGGTGATGGTCAACGGTCCGGCCTGGAAGGCGCTGATCGAAGAAGAATTCGGCGACGGCATCATGTCGGCGATCGACTTCGACATGGCGCTGGAGCGCGTCGCCAATCCGAAGGGCGACCGCGTCAAGATCACCATGAGCGGCAAGTTCCTGCCGTACAAATATTACGGCGCCAGCGGCAACGTGCCGGAATACGGCTTCAAGGAAGAGTGAGGCGAGGGGGCGAATGGCGAGTAGCGAATGGATTCCTGCCCATTCGCTACTCGCACCTCACCATTCGCTACAGGATCGTGCCCGGGTTGTAGCGCGCCGCCTCAGGCTTGGCCTTGGCCAGAGCCTCGACCTGCTCGGCGAAGAAATCGACCTGGGCGCCGGCGTCGCCGGAGTTGGCGCGACCCTGGTCGAGCACGTGCTGCAACTCGGCTGCGCTCAAGCCAAGACGCTTGTCGGCGGCGAGGCGCTGCAGCAGATCGTTCTGCACGATCTTGCCGGTGCGCAGGTCGCCGATGGCCGCGACGGCATGCTCCTTGATCGCCTCGTGGGCGCCTTCACGGCCCGCACCCTTCTTGACCGCTTCCATCATCACCGTGGTGGTCAGCAGGAAAGGCAGATAGCGGTTGAGCTCGGTCTCGACGACGGCTTCGAACACCTCCATCTGGTCAAGCACCGTGAGCAAGGTTTCGAGCAGGCCATCCATGGCGAGGAAGGCATCGGGCAGCATGACGCGGCGGACGACCGAGCAGGAGACGTCGCCTTCGTTCCACTGATCGCCGGCAAGGCCTGCGGCCATCGCGAGATAGCCCTTCAGGATCACATGCAGGCCGTTGATGCGCTCGCAGGAGCGGCTGTTCATCTTGTGCGGCATCGCGGAGGAGCCGACCTGGCCCTTGGCAAAACCTTCGCTGGCGAGTTCGTGGCCTGCCATCAGGCGGATGGTCTTGGCGAAATTGCCGGGCCCGCTGGCGAGCTCGGTGAGCACGCTGACCGCACGGAAGTCGAGGCTGCGCGGATAAACCTGGCCGACGGCATCGAGGGCCTTCGGCAGGCCGAGGTGAACGAGGACGCTCTGCTCGAGCGCGCGCGCCTTGCCGGCATCTCCGTTGAACAGGGTGATCTGATCGAGACGGGTGCCGACCGCGCCCTTCAGGCCGCGGGCGGGATAGGTCTGCAGCACATTGACCAGGCTCTGATGCGCCAGCAGCATCTCCTCGCCGGACATGGCGATGCGCTTGCCGAGCGTCGTGACCTGCGCGGCCACGTTATGGGTGCGCGCGGTGAACGGGATGTCGCGCAATTGCTTCGCGCGCTTGGCAAAGCGGATAAGCGCGGCGATGCTCTTGGTCTCGATGAGCTGCAGCGCGCGGTAGACCTGCAATTGCTCGACGTTCTCGGTGAGGTCGCGGCTGGTCATGCCCTTGTGCAGGTGCTCGTGACCGGCGAGCTCGCAGAACTCCTCGATGCGCGCCTTGACGTCGTGGCGGGTGACGCGCTCCCGCTTCATGATGGAGGCCAGGTTGATCTGGTCCTTGACGCGCTCGTAGCTTTCGATCACGCCATCCGGCACCGCGATGCCGAGATCGCGCTGGGCCTTCAGCACGGCGATCCAGTAGTCGCGTTCGAGGCGGACCTTGCCTTCGCCACTCCAGATGGCGCGCATGGCGGGCGAAGCGTAACGTTCGGCGAGGACGTTGGAAATGTGATCTTGGGACATCCCGCTCTCTTGGCATTGCCTGAGGCTGGCTGCAAGCCGCGACCTGCGATGAATCGTCAGGTCTGGTAACGCCTCGGCCGGGCTTGCGGTGCTGGCGCCAGCATACCAGATTCTAGAAGGCGCCGCCTCGGGCAATCCGGGGCGGCGCAGGCATGCTTCGCCCCGCGTCAGAGCGAGAAGGTCACTGCGGCGGGTCCGCAGCTCAGGCCGGCCGTGTTCGGCACGGCCGTGTCGCTGGTCCAGTTGTCCTCGCCGTCGGTCGTCTTGTACAGGAACTGGCCGTTGGGCCCCTGGTGCAGGACGTACAATGTGTCGTTGAACACGACCGGCGCGGCATTGCCGAAATTGCCCGGCGTGTCGGGGACCTGGCGGTCGGCTCCCCAGCTGCCAATGCCGTCGAACCGCTTGAAGAAGAAGAGGCCCGTGGGGTCGTTGAAGAACAGGTAGATCCAGTCCTTGTAGGACGCTGCGCCCGGACCGTTGCTGAGGCCTTCCGTGCCGGCAACCGGATTGCTTCGCCAGGTGCTGCGGTCGAAGGTTGCGTACCAGAAGCGGTTCATGTTGCCGGGTTCGCTATAGCCGGGCCCGCGGCCGAACACGTGGAGCGTGTCGCCGCGCACGACCGCGGCCGGGGTGTCGACGTTCTGGTAGGCGACGGAGATGAGATGGTTGGTTCCGGATGTGTTGATCTCGGGTCCGAAGCTGGTGCCGTCGTAGGTCTTGTACATCAGGTCGGACTGGCCGGGATTCGAGTACAGCAGATAGATCAGGCCGTCATACACGGCGGCCGCCACGCCCGCCGCCGACGCCGGCCATGTTGGGCACCTGGGCTGCCGCGGTCCACAGCCCGCCGTCATAGACCCTGTAATAGAGGGACTGGTTGATCGGATAGAACACATACAGGTTGGTGTTGAAGACGACGGCTGCCGGCGTGTTGCTGATCCAGGTGTTCCCCGGCATTGGGACATCGCCGCTCCAGGCCTCGCCGTTGAAGACGTTCGTAAAAAATTGCGGACTGTTTCCAACGCCCTTGTGCAGGGAAAGCAACCAGCTCTTCATTTGGAAATCCCCCATGGCGACGAGACGCCGCCTCTGATCATCGGTGTAGATTGGATCGACGTGCGCAGGATCGATTGGAATGAACTGATCGTACGCCTGCGCCCGTCGTGTTCTACGTCCGATTCACCGACGGTTGTGTGAAGCTGTTCACTCACCCTGGAGGAGGAGACCATATATGTCGTGCGCAGACTGAGAATCGAGGCCGCGCAAGGCACGCCGCGACGTGAGTGGCGACTTGTCGGAAGACGGATTTCGAGGAGATGAGAGAAGCGCGAATAGCGAATGGATGCTTTCCGATTAGCTATTCGCTGCTTCCTATTCGCCTTTCGCTGCGGCGAACGCCGCCCGGACCTCCTTCACCGGCGCCATGTCGCGGACGAAGCTGAATGCGCCGTTGTCCTTCATCTCACGGGCACAGCGCAGGAACGCAGCCAGCGCGTGGCGCTGCATCGCGCCGCCGACGCTGATGCGCTTGACGCCGGCGGCGGCGAGTTGCTCGACGGTTAGGGTCGGATCGGCAAAGCCCATCACGAGGTTGAACGGCTTGTTGATCGATGACACCACGGTCTTGATGGTGGCGAGATCGTAGAGGCCCGGCGAATACAGCACGTCGGCGCCGGCGGCCTCGAACGCCTGTAGCCGCTTGATGGTGTCGTCGAGGTCCTTGCGGCCGTGCAGGAAGTTTTCCGCCCGCGCCGTCAGCGTGAACGGGAAGGGCAGCGCCCGTGCGGCCTCGACCGCGGCCTGGACCCGCTCCACGGCGAGCGTGAAATCGTAGATCGGGCGCTGCGGGTCGCCGGTCGAGTCCTCGATCGAGCCGCCGACCGCGCCGGCCTCGGCGGCGAAGCGGATCGCCTCGGCCGCGAGCTTCGGCATGTCGGCGCCGCATTTTTCCAGATCGGCATTGACGGGCAGGTCGGTGGCCTCGGCGATCACCCGGCAATTCTCGATGATCTCGTCGAGGCTGACGGTCGAACGGCCAAGCGTGTTGGCGAGCCCGAGGCTGGTGGTCGCCAGCGCCTCGAAGCCCATGGATGCGAGCAGCTTCGCCGTTCCGGCGTCCCACGGATTTGGAATGATGAAGGCGCCGGGCCGCTGATGCAGCTCGCGAAACCGTGCTGCCTTGTCCGCCTGGGTGCGCATGTGAACTCCTGCTGTTGTCAAAAGCGACTGAAAGCAGCGATAGGGCGGTTTCGCCCATCAGACAAATTTGTTATTTCTCTCGATATCATCAGCTTTTTGCATGGGGAGAGCGATGGACAGCGACGCGCTCAACACGTTCCTGGTGGTGCATCGGCGCGGCGGGATCTCGCACGCCGCCAAGGCGCTGCACCGCTCGCAGCCGGCGATTTCGCGGCGCATAGCGCTGCTCGAGCAGGAGCTCGGGGTGCCCCTGTTCGAGCGGATCGCGGGCAAGACGCGGCTGAGCGATGCCGGGCGGGTGATGGTGCCCTATGCCGAACGGGCGGTGGCGGCGGCGCAGGATGCCGAGAACGCGGTGCGCGCACTGCTGCGCGACAATTCCGGCCCGGTGGCGCTGGCGGTGACCGGTACCCTCGCCGGCGAGCGGCTCTCGAACGTATTGAAGCGCTTTGCCCGCCGGCATCCGGATGTTGCGCTGACGCTGCGCACCGCGACCAGCGCCGAGGTCAGCGACCTGATCCGGCGCGGCGAGGCGACGATCGGGTTGCGTTACGACCGCGACCGCTCGCGCGACCTCGATTGCGAGGTGCTGTTTGCCGAGCCGCTCGGGGTGGTCTGCGCGCCGGACCATCCGCTGGCGGGACGCCGGGTCGGCAAGCTTGCCGATCTCAGGGATGAGCGGTGGATCGCCTTCCCGGAGGTGCCGGGACGCCGCGAAATCACCGCCTCGCACGTCTTCGCCCTGTTCCTGACGCACGGGCTCGGCGAGGTCGCCTGGACGCCGGTCGACAGCCTGACGGCGCAGAAGCGGCTGGTCGAGGCCGGGCTCGGGATCGCGCTGCTGTCACAAAGCAATGCGGCGGAGGAATTGGGTAGCTCGAGGATCGCGACGATCCGCGTCGGCGATCTCGCCGCAAGTCACGAGGTCGTCGCCGTGACGCGGCATGGCGGCTTCCTTAGCGCCGCCTCACGCCGTCTGTTCGACATCCTCCGTGCCGACTTCACCAAGGCGAGGGGCACAAACACGTCGCGCCGGAACGGTGTCCGGCGCGCGTAAAAGTCGACTTGGTAGGGTGTCCCGGGAACTCAGCTTCCCGCCTTGACCTGCGCCGCGGCCACCGCCAGCAGCTCGTCCATCTTGGCGCGGATATCGCGCTCGGTGACGGCCTGGTCCTTGGCGGAGAGGTCCTTCAGAACCTTGTGCAGCACGTCGTTGTCGCCGGCTTCCTCGAAGTCGGCGGCGACCACTTCCTTGGCATAGGCGCTGGCGGCATCGCCCGTGATGCCGAGCTTCTCGGCGGCCCACAGGCCAAGCAGCTTGTTCCGGCGGGCTTCAGCCTTGAACTTCTGCTCCTCGTCGAGGGCGAACTTCTTCTCGAAACCTTCCTCGCGCTTGTTGAATTCGCTCATGGCTGAAGTTCCAATTCCCTTGCTGAATGAGGGCCGCCGCGCGTTGCGGCAGCCCCTGTGCCTGCCTAGATAGGTGGGAGGAATCGGCAAGACAACGAGCCGTTAAGCCGCAGGCAAAACTGGCGGAATCGGCCCTTTATGATAGGGCGGTATAAGTGCCCTCAAGGGGGCACTATCGATTGTGCTGGATGGGCCAATCGGATAGGTTGCCAACAGGCATGGTTCTTGTTCTGTTTCCAGTTGGATTGCCCAGGTTCCAGGCCTCCGCGGCAGCTCCGTCGTGGGTCGTAACCCCAAGTCATCCGGAGCACCCAAATCCATGGATTTCAACAAAACACGGTACATCCCAATGAGCCGTCGACGCCGTATTTATGAAGGCAAGGCCAAGGTGCTTTACGAAGGCCCCGAGCCGGGAACCCTGATCCAGCACTTCAAGGACGACGCGACCGCGTTCAACGCCAAGAAACACCAGGTGATCGAGGGCAAGGGTGTCCTCAACAACCGGATTTCGGAGTACCTGTTTCAGCACCTCAACGACATCGGGGTGCCGACGCACTTCATCCGCCGCCTCAACATGCGCGAGCAGCTGATTCGCGAGGTCGAGATCGTGCCGCTCGAGGTGGTGGTGCGGAACGTCGCCGCCGGCTCGCTGTCGCAGCGGCTCGGGATCGAGGAGGGCACCCAGCTGCCGCGCTCGATCATCGAGTTCTATTACAAGAACGACCAGCTCAACGACCCCATGGTGTCGGAAGAGCACATCACCGCCTTCGGCTGGGCGACGCCGCAGGAGATCGACGACATCATGGCGCTGGCCATCCGCGTCAACGACTTCCTGACCGGCCTCTTCCTCGGCATCGGCATCCGCCTCGTCGACTTCAAGATGGAGTGCGGACGGCTGTTCGAGAACGAGATGATGCGGATCATCGTCGCCGACGAGATCTCGCCGGACTCCTGCCGGCTGTGGGACATCAAGTCGAACGAGAAGCTCGACAAGGACCGTTTCCGCAGGGATCTGGGTGGCCTGCTCGAGGCCTACACCGAGGTCGCCAAGCGGCTCGGCATTCTGATTGAAAACGAGCGGCCGGCCGGTAGCGGCCCGGTGCTGGTGAAGAGCTAAGCTGAAGGGACGACCGTGAAGGCACGTGTGACTGTGACATTGAAGTCGGGCATCCTCGATCCGCAGGGCAAGGCGATCGAGGGTGCGCTGAAATCGCTCGGCGTCGACGGCGTCGCCAGCGTTCGCCAGGGCAAGGTGTTCGACATCGAGCTCGCCGCGACCGACAAGACCAAGGCGGAAGCGGCGCTGAAGGCCGCCGCCGACAAGTTGTTGGCGAATACCGTGATCGAGAATTATGCCATCGAACTGAAGGCGTAAGGGGCGAGCAAATGGCCGACGTGACGATGGAGCTGATGTTCGAAGTGATGAAATCGGTCCAGGCGCGTTTGGCTCAGGTCGACGGCAAGATCGATGAGTTGAAGCAGGAAATGCAGGCATCGCGAACGTCTCAGAATGGTATCCGCCAGGAAATTACCGGCGTGTTCCAGGAGATTTCCGGTATTCACGCGACGCTGGTTCGCCACGAAGGGCGTCTTGACCGCATAGAGACACGTCTCGAATTGAACGAAGTACCAACTCCATGAAATCAGCCGTCCTCGTCTTCCCCGGCATCAACCGCGAGCGCGACATGGCGCGCGCGCTCAAGCTCGCATCCGGCAATGAGACCGCGATGGTCTGGCACGCCGAGACCGCGCTGCCCAAAGGCACGGACCTCGTGGTGGTGCCCGGCGGCTTCTCCTATGGCGATTACCTGCGCTGCGGCGCGATCGCGGCCCGCGCGCCGGTGATGGACGCGGTGCGCGACTTCGCCGCCAAGGGCGGGCTCGTGCTCGGCGTCTGCAACGGCTTCCAGATCCTCTGCGAGTCGGGGCTGCTACCGGGCGTGCTGATGCGCAATGCCGGGCTGAAGTTCATCTGCCGCGACGTGCATATGCGCGTCGAGCGTTCCGACACGCCGTTCACCCGCGGCTACAATGCCGGCCAGGTGATCCGCGTGCCGGTGGCTCACGGCGAAGGCAATTACGAGGCGGACGAAGAGACGCTGAAGCGGCTCGAAGGCGACGGGCGGGTGCTGTACCGCTACTGCTCGCCGGAGGGCGTGGTCGACGAGGCCTCCAATCTGAACGGCGCCGCGCATTCGATCGCCGGCATCGTCAATGAGCGCGGCAACGTGCTCGGCATGATGCCGCATCCGGAAAACCACGTCGAAGAGATCATGGGCTGCACCGACGGCCGCGGCCTGTTCGCAGGCCTGGTCCAGCAGTTCGAAAAGGCGGCGTAATCACCATAGCGTTTTCGAGCGAAGTGGGGACCGGTTCGCGTGAAGAAAACGCGTCAGAATAAAATGCGGCGGTGGTGCGTTGCCGCGGCTGCGGCGCTTCTGCTTGCGACGTCGGCCTACGCCCAGGACTTCCCGAAGCGTCCGATCACGATGATCGTGCCGTTCACGGCCGGCGGCACCTCCGACGTCATCGCCCGCGCGGTCGCCGACCAGATGGGCACGGCGCTCGGCCAGAGCATCATCATCGAGAATGTCGGCGGCGCCGGCGGCTCCACCGCGCTCGCCCGCGCCGCGCGCGCCGAGCCGGACGGCTACACCATCGCGATCGGCAATGCCGGCACCAACGCCGCGACCTACACGATCTATCCGAAGCTGCCGTTTACGCCTGACTCCTTCGCGCCGATCGCCGTGGTCGCCAAGACCTTCGGCATCGTCGCGCTGCGCAAGGATTTTCCGGCCAAGGACCTCAAGGAATTCATCGACTACGCCAGGAACAATCCGGGCAAGGTCAATCTCGGCCATGCCGGCGTCGGCTCCTCGAATTACCTGATCTGCAAGAGCTTTGTTCATGCCGCCGGCATCGACGTGCAGCTGGTCGGCTATCGCGGCGCGGCGCTTGCGCTGACGGACGCGATCGGCAGTCAGATCGACGGCGTCTGCGATGCCGCGGCCTCGGTGTCGCAGGCGATCGACGACAAATTGGTGAAAGCGGTCGTGGTCGGCTCGACGGTACGGCTTGCGTCGTTGCCGGAACTGCCGACCTCGGCCGAGGCCGGACTGCCCGAGTTCGAGGCGCAGGGCTGGAACGGCCTGTTCGCGCCGAAGGGCACACCGCCCGAGATCATCGCCAAGCTCAACGCCGCCGCGCGCACCGCGGTTGCGAGCGAGGCGGTGAAGAAGCGCTTCGCCGACCTGTCGACCGTCGCCCCCGACGCCAATGAGCTCGCGCCCGAGGCGCTGCAGCAGCTCGTGACCCGCGACGTCGCGAAATACCGCACGCTGCTGGCGGACGATAAGAAGTAGAGGGTCATCGTCGCTGCGTTGGCTCTGCCCTCGACGCGGTCGCCGAGGCGGCGAGTCTTGCGTCAGCCGCTCGCCAGACTGGCCTGAAATTTGCTGGTGATCTCCCGATCGATCAGGACGGGAGCGCATCATGCTCATTCGCAAGGCTCACTGCACGATTGCGTTCCTATGCGCGCTGCTGTGGTCGCATTGGGCGATGGCCGAGACCACGTTGCGCATCGCCATGACGGCGTCCGATATCCCGACGGCCACCGGGCTGCCGAATAACGGCTTCGAAGGCATGCGCTTTCTCGGTTATCCGATCTTTGAAGGTTTGGTGCTGTGGAATTTGAGCGGAACCGACCGCTTGGCGACTTTGCGTCCCGGACTCGCGGAGAAATGGGAACAGGACCCCGTCGACAACAAGACCTGGATTTTCCATCTGCGCCAGGGCGTCAAATTCCACGATGGTACCGATTTCAATGCCGATGCCGTGATCTGGAATCTCGATCGCTACTTCAACAGCGAGAGCCCGCAATTTGAGCCGCCGAGTTCGGCGATGTCGCGGGCGCGGGTCCCGGTGATGGGCAGTTACCGGAAGATCGATGACGCAACGGTGGCGATCTCGACGACGAAGCCGGCATCCTATTTTCCCTATATGGCGGTCTATCTTCTGTTCACCTCGCCCGCCTCATTCGAAAAGGCCGGCCGCGACTGGGCCAAGGTCGCGACGTTGCCGGCTGCCGGCACCGGGCCGTTCCGCATCACCAGGATTGTGCCGCGGCAAGAGGCAGATCTGGCGCGTTGGGACAAGTATTGGGACACGAGCAAGACAGCGAAGGTCGACAATGTCGTGTTGCTGCCGATCCCCGAGGCCAATTCGCGGCTGGCCGCCTTGCGTGCCGGCCAGGTCGACTGGATCGAAGTGCCGCCGGCCGATGGCGTCGACTCGCTGAAATCCGCCGGCTTCACCATTACCACCGGCTCCTATCCGCATGTCTGGCCGTGGTTCTACAACATCGGCGCCGCCAACAGCCCGTTCAAGGACGTCAGGGTTCGCCAGGCCCTGAACTACTGCATCGATCGGGACGGGCTGGTGTCCCTGCTCAACGGGACCGCAGAGCCGTCGGTCGGCTGGCTCAAGGCCAGCGATCCCGATTTCGGCGCGCCGGTCAATCACTACAAGTTCGATCCGACCAAGGGCAAGGCGCTGCTTGCCGAGGCGGGTTACACGTCGGCGAAGCCATTGGCGTTCAAGGTGCTGATCTCGAATTCAGGCTCGGGGCAGATGCTGCCCCTGCCGATGAACGAATTCCTGCAGCAGAACCTGAAGGAAGCCTGCGGGGTCGATGTGGAATTCGACGTCATCGAGTGGCAGGTGCTTCTGACGGCGGCCCGGGCCACGCCCGACAGCCCAACTTTGCGCGGCGCCATGGCGCTCAATATCAGCTCGCCTTCGTCGGACGCCGGCGTGATGGCGCGCTATTTCCTGGCCGCCAATTTTTCACCGAACGGTTTCAATTTCGAGCAATGGAAGGACGGCGAGTTCGAAGCCGCACTCAAGACGATTTCGGAAGCGACCGATCCGAAAGTGATCTCGGCGGCTTACCGCAAGGCGCATGAGCGCCTCGTCGACGATCCGCCCTGGCTCTATATTGTCCACGATCTGAACCCTCGCGCGATGAGTCCGAAGGTGAAGGGTTTTGTGTCGCCCCAATCGTGGTTCGTCGACCTCACGCTGGTCAGCGTGCAATAAGCCGGGGTCCAGCATCGTCGCCCGCATGCTGCGCCCGAGTGCGAGCGAAGCGGTGAAGAAGCGGTTCGTCGACCTGTCGACGGTCGTACCCGACGCCAATGAACTCGCGCGCCGAGGTGCTGCAGCAACTCGTGACCCGCGACGTTGCGAAGGACGACAAGAAGTAGCATTTCCGCGGCGTGCAACGCCCTGATGCGGACACAGTCCGCGACGAGCCTGAGTTCAGGTCTGATCGGGGAAAGCGGCCATGCGCCGTGTGATCTTGCGTTGCTGCGCCGGCATTGCGCTTGCTTGGCTGGTTGCCGGCCCAGTAGCCGGCGAACAGGCTACGTTGACTTATCCCCCCTGGACGAAGTTCTGCATAGCCGACACCTGCATTGTCGGGCGAGAGGGGCGATCGAAGATAGAGAACATAGACTGCGGGGCAGTCGTGGCAGCCGCGCTGATCGCGCGCACCGGAGATTCCAGGAAGACGTTGCGCGTTTTCTTGCCGACCCGGGTGATAGTCGAACGTGGTGTTCGGATCATTATCGATCAGGGACAAGCGATTGAGCGGCCCTACGCGGGCTGCTTTGCCTACGGTTGCACGGCTGACTACGACGCCGGACCGGAAATGGTCGATCAGCTCAAGCAAGCGCATGCGCTCACTCTGGAAGCCTTCGATAAGGCCAATTCGCCGATCAGCCTGACCGTGCCGCTCGCCGGATTCGCTGATGCTTGCGATGGACCCGCACAAGGGACGAAGGTCATCGAGGAGGTGCTTTCGGCGGAGGAAAAGCAGGCGAGATCGGAGCGTGCGAAGCGCGCCGAAGAGGAGCGCAAAGCGCGCTGTGAAGCGAGATAGGCGACCGCAAATAGCGGGTCTGTCAGATTCGATGAGCAGCAGCTAAAGCCTGCGCAGCCACCGTTTGACTGCTTCGCCCGGCACCGTCATCGCGGCGACGCCGGCCATGACCAGCACGAGGCCGAGCGCGAGATTCGACGGTACGGATTCCCCGAGCAGGATCACCGACAGCGCGACGCCGATCGGAATGCGAAGATAACCTTGCGCATTCGTCGTCAGCGTGCCGAGCCGCGTCAGGCACATGTAGAACAGCATCAGGCCGAACGCGCTGGAGAAGATGCCCATCACGACGGTGGCGACCAGCGCCTGCGGCGTCGGGTGCAGGGTCCAGGGATGGTCGACGATCAGGGCGACCGGCAGCAGCACGGTGCCGCCGAACAACAGCGAGCCGGCCGCCACGACCATCGGATCATAGTCCGACAGCCGAAGCCCGAAGATCGTGGCGCAGGCGAACGAGACGGTGGCGAGCAGGATCGCGATCTCGGCGAAGATCTCCTTGCCGAAGCCTGAGAGTGCGTCGAGGCCGATGATCGCGACCGTGCCGGCGAGGCCGAGGATCGCGCCGACCAGCTTGAGCAGAGAGGCCGGCTCGTGTCGCGTGATCGCCCAGGTGATGAGGAAGGCGAAGATCGGCGTCGTCGAGGCCAGCACCACGGTGTTGGATGCCGGCACGTAAAGCTGCGCCCAGGTGATCACCAAAAACGGGATCGTGGAGTTGATGGTCTGCTGGAAGGCGAACAGCTTCCAGGCCTTGAGGTCGGTCGGGATGCGGATGCCGCGAATGCGCAGCACGATGAGCAGGAAGGCGGCGGCCACCAGCGAGCGCGCGGAAATGAAGGTGACCGGCGGGATCGAGCCGAGCCCGATCTTGGTGAGCGGGTAGGTCGAGCTCCAGCAGCACGCCAGCGCCAGCAGCAGCGCATAATCGCGCCAGCCGCGCGCGCCCGGCGCCGACGTGGACGAGGTGGGCACTTTCGCGGGAGCCGTCACGCCGCCCGTTTTCGCTGTGCTCTTCGGCACCTTGATTTGGCTCCCTTCGCGCATTGGCGCGCGAAGCAGCAATCTAGCGCGGCGGCGCGATGCAAGGCTAGGGTATTGAATTTACGCCGATATCCCGCTTGGAGGAATTGGTGCGGGCGCGTCTGAGGGACTGAGGCTGGAGGCGTCCCGACGCCTCCGGCGTATACTACCGTTTGGTGACTTGGCCCACACGGGCGTCTGGCTCGTCCTGCTAGCCTCAGCACCATGACGAAGCATTTCAGATTACCGATCATTTTCACTGCGCGTCGTCGCAACGCAATGCTTCGCTGCGGAGACCAGGGGCGCCGGCTCAACCTTCGTGTCGCCGGTGATGGCGAAATGGATCGATGCCTACAAGGCGAAGACCGGCAACACCGTCAGCTATCAATCGGTGGGCTCGAGCATCGGCGTCGGCCTGATCAAGAAGGCCGCCGTCGATTTCGGGACGAGCGATATGCCGCTCGATCCGAAGGAGCTGGAGAGGCTCGGCATGGTGCAATTCCCTATCGTGATCGGAGGCGTCGTGCCGGTGGTCAACATCGCGGGCGTCAAGCCCGGCCAGATCCAGTTCACCGGACAGCTGCTCGCCGATATCTATCTCGGCAAGGTCAAATCGTGGAACAATCCGGCCATTCAGGCGGTCAATCCCGATCTGAAGCTGCCGCGCACGGCGATCACCGTCGTGCATCGCCTCGATGGATCGGGGACGACGTTCAATTGGTCGAACTATCTTGCGAAGGTCAGTGCGCGGTGGAAGGCAAGCGTCGGAGAGGGCTCGTCGGTCGAGTGGCCGGTCGGGCTCGGCAGCAAGGGCAACGATGGCGTCGCCTCGCTCGTCGGCCTGATTCCCGGGTCGATCGGCTATCTCGAATACGCCTACGCGCTGCAACGGCTTGACCGGATTTCCTTCGGCCTGGTGCAGAACAGTGCCGGCAATTTCGTCACCCCCGACGCCGCATCGTTCCAGGCTGCGGCCTCGAGCGCGGACTGGATGGCGACGCAGGACTTCAACCTGGTCCTCACCAACGCTCCCGGCGAGGACGCATACCCGATCACGGCCACGACCTTCGTCCTGATGCACAAGCAGCCGAAATCGCCCGACGGGTCGGCAACCGCGATCAACTTCCTGCGCTGGTCGTTGCATAGCGGCAAGCCGCAGGCTCAATTGCTCAACTACGTTCCTCTGCCGGCCACGCTGGTCGAACAGATCGAGCAGTATTGGCAACACAATTTCGAGGCGCTTACGGCGTCGGCAGCGGCGTCCGGAAAGCGGACTGATCGGTAGACCACGCGGATACGCTACTTAAATCCGATCACCATCGAATCCGGGCCAACGAGCGGTTCGACCCGCGTTCGGGAAAATCCGACGTCGCGCATCCAAGCCTGACAGTCTTCGCCTGTGTAGTCAAACCCACCGGCGGTTTCGATCAGCATATTCAAGCTCATCAGAAGCCCGAAAGCGTTTTCGCGGCGATCGTCATCGATGATGGCGTCATAAACAATGATTGCGCCACCTTTCGGAAGCGCATCGAATGCCTTGCCGAGAAGCGCCCGTTTCTTGGCAAGGTCCCAATCATGAAGGATGTGACCCATGATGATGACGTCAACCTCCGGCAGCGGGTCCTCGAAGAAGTTTCCTCCCCGAAACCGCACCCGATCCTCCAGCCCGCGCTGAGCGATAAATTCCTCGAACACCGGCTTGACCGCGGGAAGGTCGAAGCCGATGCCGGTGAGGTGCGGATGGTCGTGTGCGAGCGTGGCAGGCACCATGCCCTGAGCCGAACCGAGATCCATGAAAGTCTTGTACTCGCTCCAAGGGAACTTGCCGGCAATAGCATGCGCCGCACCCGCGCTTATTGCGCTCATCGCGGTCAGAAATCCCCGCAACCGATCCGGATCGGCATACAATGCCGCAAATAAGTCTTCTCCTCCGCCCTTGCCCTCGTTCTGCAATTCGCCGCTGCGCAGGGCCTCCGTGAGCGATCCCCAAAAGCCATAGAGCCGGGCATTCGCCATCTCCAGAATGCCTCCGATGTAGGATGGCTTGGCGCGATCGAGATACAGGTCCGTGTCCGGGGTGTTGCTGTAGATGCCGTTCTCGCGCTCAAGCAATCTGAGCGCCACCAGCGAATCGAGGAAGTCGCGGGCCGATCGCTGATGCAACGCAAGCGTCCTTTGCAGCGTCGGCAGGTCGGCGGGGCCATCGGCCAACGTACTGAACACGCCCAGTTCGACGGCGCTCAAGAGCGTTTTGGACGCCCAAAAGCCCAGACCAATCTGCATAATATGTTCCGGTGTTGCGGCGCTCATGACTTGATCCCAATTGGTTGTCACTGCTGGTGCAGCCGGGTGAACATGTCGCCCCTGGTTCGGGCCTGGTGCGCCGGGAGGGTGGCAGGGGTTCACCACGGCGTCATTCAAATAACGGCGAATAAATTTGAGTTTGACACTTCGGCTCGGTGAACGCCAGTGGCGCAGGATTGGCGAGAACGAATCAGCGATGGACGCCGCTCCGGCGTCCATCGCGTGAGCTTTGCCTGAAATGCCGGACCATGCTCTAGCGCAGGACCTGGCCCAGCACCTCGCCGTCGACCTGCTGCGGTGCCGAGCCGAGGATTCGCATGATGGTCGGCGCCACGTCGATATTGCGCATGTGCCGCACCACGGTGTCCTTGCGGATCTGCGGCCCGGCGGCGATGAACGTCGCGCTCATCACCGGAAGCTCGGGGTCGTGACCGTGGGCGCCATAGAAGTTCGGCATCGACAGCATGGTGGTTGCCGCGTTGAACGGCGCGTCGCCCTGGCGCGCGACGCCGGGGTTCTGGATGCCGTCGAAATTGTAGCCGGGCGCCATCAGCGCGAACACGTCGCCATAGTCCTGGCCGATGGTCTTGCTGATGCATTGTCCGGTTCCGGCGTCGCATTGCAGCGGCCGGGTCTCGACGACGGTGAAGATGCGTTGGTCCTTGAGTGAGTAGTTGAAGCGGGCATTGGGGTCGACCGCGTTCTTCACCGCGTCAGTGATCTGCGCCACCAGGGTGCGGTAGGTCGCCAGATCAACGGTGCCGCCGAGCTCGCGGTTCTGCAGGTTGATGTAGATGTCGGCGGCGGGGCCGGAGGTGCGGATCCCGACCTTGCTGGTGTCGATCCCGGCGTTGCGCAGGATGTTGGTGAGATTGACCGAGGTGTGGAACGGCGCGAAGCCGTGGTCCGACACCACGATCACGTTGCTGTCGCGGCCCGCCGCATCGGCGATCTGCTTCACCGCCTTGTCGGCCGTCTGGTAGGCGAAACGGATGTAGGACGCGTAGCGCTTGACCTTGGCAGCATCCTGGTTGGCGCCGATCGAATTCGGATCGGTCGGGTTGGTGCCCTGGCGGGGATCGGTCAGCAGGAACTGGTGCTCGGAGCCGTCGGGCTGCTCGATATAGACCATGACGAGGTCGGCGTCCGGATGGGTCTTGATCGCGCGCTCGCCGATATTGGCCTGGTAGCGCACGAAGGTCTTCACCATGTCCTCGAACATCGTCTCGATCTCGACGTCGGAGAAGCTGGTGAAGCCGGGGCTCAGGCGCTCCGGAATGCGGAAGTCGGCCTGCGGACGCCAGAACCCGATGTTGTTGTTGATGTCGTCGACGTCGGCGAGCACAGGCGTATTGCGCGGGATGTAATTGGCGCCGTAGCGGGCGAAGCGCACCACCGCGAGATCGGGAGACAGCGCAGAGACGAAGTACGCGGCACCAACCTTCGCCCCGCTGCCTTCAAAGAAGAACGGTGCGTTCTCGCCGCCGAACTTGACATAGGCCGGTCCGGTCGACGGCGCGTGGAACGGTCCTGCGGTGATGCCGCGGTTGGCATCGAAGAACACCAGCGTGTCGTAGTTCACCTTCCGATCGTTGGTGGTGTCGATTGCGGCGACGCGGATCGAATATTTGACGTCGAGCGTCGAGGCATTGGTGCAGGTCGCGGTTGCCGCGGCCGAGCAGGAGAACGTCTCGATCGGTGCCGAGGTCACCAGCACCGGGCTGAACGAGAAATGGCCGGCAGCCTGCAGCGCCGTCACGATGCTCGGGTCGGCGGTGAAGTCGCCTCGCGACAGCGAGAAACCCTGGGCCCCGATGCCGCCGAACGCGCCGAACGGGACCGTGAAGTCGGTGATGCGGGTCGGCTGGGCCGGCTGCACCACGGTCTTGTTGATGGAGATGTCGGCGCCGTCGCCGCCGGGCCAGGTCGCCGTGACAACCTTCTTGCCCTGCTGGCGCAGCTGCACCCACAACGGCACCGCGGTCGGGTGCGGCGACGGCCCGAGCGGATTCTCGCTGTAGCCGCCGATCGGCGCCGCAAAGCCGCTGATGCTGCCGGAGATCGGCCCGACGATCGGCTCGAACGTGTTCGAGGGGATGTCGTTGTGGACCGCCGTCGAACCGGTCGCGATGGCAATATGAGACACCGCGGTGAGCGACGGTGACGCCGTCACGTTCTGCAACGCCACCGCGCCGCGTCGGCTGAGCCGGGCGAGGCCGCCGTCGCGCGGCAGTACGCCTTCCTCGATGAATTTCTGGATGAAATCGGGCTTGGCACCGTCAAGCGAGATCATCACCACGCGCGGCTTGCGGCCGTGATGACCGCCGTCATGATCCTGGTCTTGATCCTGATCGTGACCGCGAGCATCGCCAACGCCGCGATCACCATTATCGCCGTCTTGACTGGCGCGCGCCGGAGTTGCAGTCCACACCAGCGATGCGACAAGCGACATCGCCGTCGTAACGGAAACGAACGTCTTCAATTTCATGAGAATGCCCCAATTTCGCTGCGCGAACGCACAAACGGAAACCGTTCAGCAATCTTCGGGGGCTTGCCTGACGCGCATGTGACGCGCGCGCGACGACGCAACGACAGTGCGTCGATGCGTCACAACTGCAGTTCGTATTGCCTCACGCGAAGAACGCGCGTGAACACAACGCGCTAGAGCTGTGCTGTCGATTCAATCCGTGCCGATGTAACGGCTGGATGACGGCGAGCGTCCACAGACGTCACACGCTTTACGCCGTTGCCTGCGCCGGCGCCCTGCGCTTCACCCGCTTGATGGTGCCGGAGAAGGTGAACAGCGGCCGCTCCGCCGATGTCAGCATGCCCCGCACGAAGATCAGCGACATGCCGGCGCGGGTGACCTCGCCGGTGCACTCGATCAGGTCGCCCTCGCGGGCGGCGTCGAGGAATTCCGACGCGAACGACACCGTGACGCCGGGGCCCTGCAGCACCGAGCCGGCGAGCGCGAACAGGCAGTAATCCGCGAAGGTCATGAAGCAGCCGCCGTGGACGTTGCCGGAGCCGTTGAGGTGCTTCTTGCCGACCCGGAACGCGCAGGTGATGCGGCCGTTCTCGTCCATGCGGTGGTAGAACGGGCCGGTATGGGTCTCGAAATTGTCCCGGGTCCAGGTTCGCCAGCCGGCGAATTCGCCCTGGGTTTCGACGTGCAGGTCGGGGCGGCGGTTGAATGCGGTTTTGGCGAGCTCGTTCACGAAATATGGCCTTCAATTATCGGGTTCGGGTCCTTAAATCCGATCCATCCCCATTGTGCAAATCCGGGAGCAGATCCCGGGCCGCGGCCAGCTGCCGCAAAGCTCTGGACAGGCCGGAAATGGGCCCTAAAAGGCCTTTTCGCCCCCGTTCTATCTACCTATTAAGGGTCCCATGAACGCGCCCAAGAACGACGCCAAGAACGAGCCCCAAATCACCCCCGAACTCGTCGCCGCCCACGGGCTGAAGCCGGACGAGTACGAGCGGATCCTGAAGCTGATCGGGCGGGTTCCGACCTTCACCGAGCTCGGCATCTTCTCGGCGATGTGGAACGAGCACTGCTCGTACAAGTCGTCGCGCATCCATCTGCGCGGGCTGCCGACCAAGGCCCCCTGGGTGATCCAGGGCCCCGGCGAGAATGCCGGCGTGATCGACATCGGCGACGGGCAGGCCGTGGTCTTCAAGATGGAGAGCCACAATCACCCGAGCTACATCGAGCCCTACCAGGGCGCGACCACCGGCGTCGGTGGCATCCTGCGCGACGTCTTCACCATGGGCGCGCGGCCGATCGCCTGCCTGAACGCGCTGAGCTTCGGTGCGCCCGAGCATCCCAAGACCCGGCATCTGGTGTCCGGCGTGGTCGCGGGCGTCGGCGGCTACGGCAATTCCTTCGGCGTGCCGACGGTCGGCGGCCAGGTGCGTTTCCACACCCGCTATGACGGCAACATCCTGGTCAACGCCATGGCGGTCGGCCTCGCCGACGCCGACAAGATCTTCTACGCGGCGGCCTCCGGCGTGAACATGCCGATCGTCTATCTCGGCTCCAAGACCGGCCGCGACGGCATCCACGGCGCCTCGATGGCCTCGGCCGAATTCGACGACGCCTCCGAGGAGAAGCGCCCGACCGTGCAGGTCGGCGATCCCTTCGCCGAGAAGCTCTTGCTGGAAGCCTGCCTCGAGATCATGGAAAAGGGTTGCGTGATCGCGATCCAGGACATGGGCGCGGCGGGCCTGACCTGCTCGGCGGTTGAGATGGGCGCCAAGGGCGATCTCGGCGTCGAGCTCGACCTCAGCGCGGTGCCGACCCGCGAGACCGGCATGAGCGCCTACGAGATGATGCTCTCGGAAAGCCAGGAGCGCATGCTCATGGTGCTCAAGCCCGAGAAGGAGAAAGAGGCCGAGGCGATCTTCCGCAAATGGGGGCTCGATTTCGCCATCGTCGGCTACACGACGCCGACCAAGCGCTTCGTCGTCAAGCATGCTGGCGACGTGATGGCCGATCTGCCGATCAAGGAGCTCGGTGACGAGGCGCCGGTCTACGACCGTCCGCACGTCGCCTCGAATGCGCTGCCGGTGATCCGCGGGCAGGACGTCAAGCCGCCGCTCGGCATCGCGGATGCGCTGGAAAAGCTGATCGGCACGCCCGAATTGTGCTCGAAGCGCTGGGTGTGGGAGCAGTACGACCACGTCATCCTCGGCAATACGATGCAGCGCCCCGGCGGCGATGCCGCGGTGGTTCGCGTCGAGGACGGACCGAAGGGCCTTGCGCTCACCGTCGACGTCACGCCGCGCTATTGCGAGGCCGATCCGTTCGAGGGCGGCAAGCAGGCGGTCGCGGAAGCCTGGCGCAACATCACCGCGGTCGGCGGCCGGCCGCTCGCGATCACCGACAATCTCAACTTCGGCAATCCCGAGCGCCCCGAGATCATGGGTCAGTTCGTCGGCTGCCTGAAGGGCATTTCGGAGGCCTGCCGCACGCTGGATTTCCCGGTCGTGTCCGGCAACGTGTCGCTCTACAACGAGACCAACGGCCGCGGCATCCTGCCGACGCCCTCGATCGGCGGCGTCGGCCTGCTCGACGACTTCACGAAGTCCGCGACCCTGGCGTTCAAGGCGGCCGGCGAGGCGATCCTCCTGGTTGGCGACACGCAGGGCTGGCTCGGCCAGTCGGTCTATCTGCGCGACGTCTGCGGCCGCGAGGAGGGCGCTCCGCCGCCGGTCGATCTCGCTGCCGAGAAGCGCAATGGCGACGTGGTGCGCGGCATGATCCACGCCGGCACCGCGACCGCGGTGCACGACGTCTCCGACGGCGGTCTTTTGATCGCGCTCGCCGAAATGGCGATCGCAAGCGGCATCGGCGCGCAACTCCTGGCCGCGCCGTCCTCGATCGTGCCGCACGCCTATTGGTACGGCGAGGATCAGGCCCGCTACATCGTCACCGTGCCGGCCGCCGACGCAGGCCTCGTGCTGGCCAAGATGAAGGGCGCCGGCGTGCCCTGCGCGCGCATCGGCACCACCGGCGGCGACGCGATTGTGGTGGCCGGGGAGTCGCCGGTTGCGGTCGAAAGCCTGTCGCGCGCCTTCGAGCACTGGCTGCCGAACTACATGCACGGCACTGCCGCCTGATCCGGCTGGATCAGGCGCCGCGAGCAACGATTCAATGGCGCGATGAACCCATCATCGCGCCATTTCTATTCCGAACGTGATCCCTTCGGATCATGCCTTATGTCGCGCCGCGGACCGCGCGCCAGGCAAAGATGATGATGCAGGCGCCGATGAAGCCGGCGACGAGATAGCTGAGCCAGCCTCCGCCGAGCGATACGCCGAGCAGACCCAATAGCCAGTTCGCCAGCGCGGCGCCGACAATGCCGAGGATGATATTCATGAAGATGCCGGTTCCGGATTTCATGAACATCTCGGCGAGCCAGCCCGCCAGTCCGCCGACGATGATGGCGGCGATCCATCCAACTTGAGGGTCGTTCATCTCAGGACTCCCTAGGGTCAAGCAGTCCGGCCAGCATACCTGAGAATCACCTGGCGGGATGTGACCAAAGGCAGGTTGTGCGCAACTTGTCGGCCGCGAAAATGCCGTTAGCCCCGCCGCTTGCGCCGCGCCCGGCGTTCGGCCGCGGTGATCAGGATGCGCGGGCCCGGCCCCTGGGCGCCGAGCTTGTCGTCGCAGTTGCGCAGCGGGCAATCGGTCACCGACAGGCAGCCGCAGCCGATGCAGTTGAACAGCTTGTCGCGGAGGTCGGTGAGATCGTTGATGCGCTGCTCGAGCGTCTCGGTCCAGGCGCGCATCGCGCGCTCCCATTCGCGCACGGTCGGCGCGCGATCGAGCGGTATCGCGGCGAAGGTCTGCCTGATCTCTTCCAGCGGGATCCCGGCGCGCTGCGCGATCCTGATCACCGCGATCCGCCGCAGCACCCCGCGCATGTAGCGGCGCTGGTTGCCGCCGGTGCGGCGGCTCGCGATCAGTCCCTTGCTCTCGTAGAAGTGAAGGGTGGAGACGGCAAGCCCGCTGCGCCGCGCCACTTCGCCGACTGAAAGCTCCTGCGCAAGCGTCATTGCAAATCCTGGATTAGAAGTCCTGCAAGCTGCCAGCCTTGACCTCAACCATACTTGAGGTTCTATATCAGTTGCGAGCTTGCAGGGGCAAGCTTCCGGCCGACACGCCGGGGTTCGTTCTTGGAAGCAATATGCCGTCCGCATCATTTTCGTCGCGCCGCTGGCTCGGGCTTCGTGCCAGGCCGTTCGGCATCACCGTTCTGTTGCTCGCCTGTGCCGCGGCCGGCTTGTTTGCCTGGCGCGCAGGCGGATCCAGCGCCTCGGCCAAGCCCACCGCCGAAGCCCGGCCGACGCCGGTCGCGGCGATGGTGGTGCGGACCGAAACCCTGCCGCGGTCGATCGAGGCGATCGGCTCGCTGCAGGCGGTGCGTCAGGTGATTCTGGCGCCGGAGGTTGCCGGCCGCGTCACCGCGATCAATTTCGATGCCGGCATCGATGTCGCCGAGGGTTCGCCGCTGGTGCAACTCTATGACGCGCCGCTGCGCGCCGCGCGTGCGGTTGCGGTCTCCAAGGGGCGCTTCGCGCAATTGCAGGAGAAGCGCTCGCAGGGCCTCGCGCCGTCCGGCTTCGTGACCCAGGAGACGCTGCAGCAGCGGCAGGAGGATCTGAAGCAGGCCGACGCCTCGCTCGACCAGCTCGATGCGCAGATCGCGCAGATGACGATCCGCGCGCCGTTCGCGGGCCAGATCGGCCTGCGCAAGGTCAATCTCGGCCAATACGTCAATGCCGGCGATGCGCTCGCGACGCTGACCGCGCTCGACCAGCTCTATGCCAATTTCACCGTTCCGCAGCAGCGCCTGTCAAATCTGAAGGTGGGAGGCGCGGTGACGATCCGTACCGATGCTTTCCCCGATCGGGTGTTCGAGGCCAAGATCAACGCCATCGAGCCGCAGGTCGCCGAGGACACCCGCAATGTCCTCGTGCAAGCCCTGTTTCCTAATCCCGACCGGCTGCTGCGGCCGGGCCTCTTCGTGATGGTGAACGTCGTGCTGCCGCCGCAGGCCGACGCCATCGTGGTGCCGGTCACCGCGATCCAGACCAGCGCATCCGGCGAGAGCGTGCTGGTCGTGCGCGACAACAAGGCGGTCGGCGTCGCTGTCAAGACCGGGCAACGGATCGGCGAGCGTGTCGTGGTGGAGCAGGGGCTTGCGCCCGGCGATCACATCGTCACCGCGGGCCAGCTCCGCGTCATGCCCGGCGCGGCCGTCCAGACGACCATGGCGGAGACGCCGGAGAAGGGGCGCTGACCCGCGAGCGGTAGGCGACCAAAGGCAAGCATCATGCATTTCACCGACATCTTCATCCGCCGGCCGATTCTGGCGACGGTCGTCAGCCTGCTGATCCTGTTGATCGGCACCGCAGCGATGGTCTCGCTGCCGGTGCGGCAATATCCCAACATGGAGAGCGCGACGATCCAGGTCGACGTCTCGTTCCCCGGTGCGACCCAGGACGTGATGCAGGGCTTCGTCACGTCCGTCATCGCGCAGTCGATCGCGACCGCCAACGGCATCGAGTACATGACCTCGAACTCGACGCTTGGCCTCAGCCAGATCAAGGCCAAGCTGGTGCTCAACGCCAATGCCGACCGCGCCATGACCGAGGTGCTCGCCAAGGTGCAGCAGGTCAAGTACCGGATGCCGGCCGGCGTGTTCGACCCTGTCATCACCAAGATCACCGACGGCGCCTCGGCGGTGCAGTACATCGCCTTCACCAGCGACACGCTGACGCCGGCGCAGATCACCGACTTCGCGACCCGCGTGGCGCAGCCGCTGCTCACCTCGGTGCCCGGCGTGGCGTCGGCCGACACCTCGGGCGGATCGTCGCTGGCGATGCGGGTGTGGATCGATCCGTTCAAGCTCGCGGCACGCGGGCTGACCGCGGCCGATATCTCCGCCGCGCTGTGGTCCAACAACGTGCAGGCGGCGCCGGGGCGGCTGCGCGGCGAAATGACCGTCACCAACATCACCGCGGCGACCGATCTGCGCAATCTCGACGATTTCCGCAAGATGGTGATCAAGACCGGCGCCGGCGGCGGAGGCCTGGTGCGGCTCGGCGACGTCGCCACCCTCGAGATCGGCGGCGAGAACTACGATTCCAACGCACGCGACAGCGGCAGGCCCACCGTCTACATCGCGGTGCAGCCGACCCCCGACGGCAACCCGCTGGAGATCGTCGCCGCCACCGCCAAGGTGATCGAGGACCTCAACCGCGTGGCGCCGCCCGGCTTGAAGGTCGCCGACGTCTTCAACATCGTGCACTTCGTCAAGGCTTCGATATCGGAGGTGCAGCATTCGCTGGCCGAGGCGATCGCGATCGTGGTGGTGGTGATCCTGCTGTTCCTGGGATCGTTCCGTTCCGTGCTGATCCCTGTGGTGACCGTGCCGCTGTCGCTGGTCGGCACCGCCGCGATGATGCTGGCGCTCGGCTTTTCGATCAATCTGCTGACCCTGCTCGCGATGGTGCTGGCGATCGGGCTCGTGGTCGACGACGCCATCGTGGTGGTGGAAAACATCCATCGTCACATCGAGGAAGGGCGGAGCCCCAGCGACGCCGCCTTGATTGGCGCGCGCGAGATCATCGGTCCCGTGATCGCGATGACGATCACGCTCGCCGCGGTCTATGCGCCGATCGGCCTGATGGGCGGCCTGACCGGCAGCCTGTTCCGCGAATTCGCCTTCACGCTGGCGGGCTCGGTGGTGGTCTCGGGCGTCATCGCCCTGACCTTGTCGCCGATGATGAGCGCGCAGCTGCTCGGCGAAGCCACCTCGCACGGCCGGTTTGCCCGCTTTGTCGAGCATCAGTTCTCAAGGCTGTCGCGCGGCTACGGCCGGCTGCTGGCCGCGACGCTCAAGATGCGCGCAGCGGTGCTGCTGGTGGCATTCGGCGTGCTGGCGGCGATCGTGGTGCTGTTCCTCGGCAGCCAGCGCGAGCTCGCGCCCTCCGAGGACCAGGGCTATGTGTTCACCGTGCTCCGCGCGCCGCAATATGCCAGCGTCGATTACACCACGCGCTCCTCCGACCAGATCGAGCAGCTGTTTCGCTCGTTTCCCGAATACCATGCGAGCTGGTTCATCAACGGTACCGACGGGCAGAACCATGCCTTCGGCGGCATCACCCTGACCGATTGGGACAAGCGCAAGCGCTCGGCCAACGACATCCAGAACCAGCTCTACGGCATGTCCTACGGCGTGCTCGGCGCCAGCGTGACGCCGTTCCAGCCGGCGGCGCTGCCGGCGGCGACCGGCGGCCTGCCGTTTCAGATGGTGGTGCGCTCGGCCGGCGATTTCGCCACCATCTATCAGGAGGTCGAGACGCTGAAGGGGGCCGCATGGAAGAGCGGGCTGTTCGCCTTCGTCGACAGCGATCTTGCCTTCGACAGCCCGACCGCGCGGATCACCATCGATCACGCCAAGGCGGCCGAGGCCGGCGTCAGCATGCAGACCATCGCCGACACTCTCGCGGTGCTGGTCGGCGAGAATTATGTCAACCGCTTCAATTTCTTTGAACGCTCCTACGAGGTGATCCCGCAGGTGCGCCAGGCCGACCGGGTCACGCCGGAAGGGCTCGGAAACTTCAACGTCCGTTCGAGCTCGGGGCAGATGTTTCCGCTGTCGACGGTGATCAAGGTCAACGTCAAGCCGGAGCCGAACCGGCTGCCGCAGTTCAATCAGATGAACGCGGCGACGATCTCGGCGGTGCTGAGGCCCGGCGTCACCATGGGGCAGGCGGTGTCGTTCATGCAGGCGCAGAAGCTGTCGCCGGGGATGACCGTCGACTGGCTGTCGGACAGCCGGCAATATGTCCAGGAGGGCAACCGTCTCATCGTCACCTTCGGCATGGCGCTGATCGTGATCTTCCTGGTGCTAGCGGCGCAGTTCGAAAGTTTTCGCGATCCGCTGGTGATCATGGTCACGGTGCCGCTGGCGGTCTGCGGCGCACTGCTGCCGCTGTATTTCGGCTTCACCACGCTGAACATCTACACCCAGATCGGCCTCGTCACCCTGATCGGGCTGATCTCCAAGCACGGCATCCTGATGGTGAGCTTCGCCAACGAGATCCAGCACCATGAAGGGCTCGACCGGGTCGCCGCGATCCAGAAGGCGGCCGCGGTGCGGATGCGGCCGGTGCTGATGACGACAGCCGCGATGGTCGCGGGCCTTGCCCCGCTGCTCTATGCCGACGGCGCCGGCGCCGCGAGCCGCTTCGCCATCGGCATCGTCGTGGTGATGGGCATGCTGATCGGCACGCTGTTCACGCTGTTCGTGCTGCCGACCTTCTACATCCTGATCGCCCGCGACCATCGCGCCGCGGCCGCCCCGCGGCTGGAAAGCGTGGCGGCGAGGGGCGAGATCGCTGCGTAGGCGTAGGGTGGGTAGAGCGCAGCGAAACCCACCATCTCGATGCACGGCACGAAAGTGATGGGTTTCGCTGCGCTCTACCCATCCTACGGCTTCATCGAACTAAAGCACGTATCTCGAGCCGGGAATCTTGCGCAACACGGCCGTGACCGCCCAGCTCAGCGCCACGGTGGCGAAGAACGCGATCGCGGCCTTGGCGAAGGCAGGCAGATCCATATCGAACAGCCAGTATTGCAGCCACAGCACGATCGGATAGTGCACCAGGAACATGCCGTAGGCGTCGCCCTGCATCCGGTCGAGCAGCGTCGGGCCCGACGATTTCGATTGCAGGAAGTAGGCCAGGATCGCGAACAGGATCGAGGCGCTGAACAGCACATAGAAGGTACCGTAGATCCCGAGATACCAGCCGGGCAGCGGATCGGGGTTACCGATGATCATGCGCTTGATGTAGATCATCACCCACATCAAACAGTAGGGGATCAGCGTGATGCCGGTCCAGAACCAGCGGCGCTCGGTCAGCCGTCCGTGCGCGCTGAGCACGCCACCCTCGAGGTTCGCCGCCCCGATTCCCGCGCCGATGAAGAAATAGGACGCGTACAGCAGCACGCGACTCGCCTGCACCGAAAACGGTCCGAACTCGAACCAGTAGTTCTGGCCGTAATGGACCAGCATCGGCAGGTAGGCGGCGACACTGACGATGACGAGGAACAGCCAGAACTTCGAGGGACGTTGAAATCCCTTGATCGACAGGCGGTTGATCGGATCGAGCAGACGCGGCGACACCCGGTACAGCAGGCTTGCCGTGAGGTCGAAAGCCATCAGGACATAGACGAACCAGATCGGGCCGCTTGGCCACGGCCCGACCGTCATGGTTTTCCACCAGAATTCGGAGAAGCTCAGCCCCGGCGTCGCGCGCAGCGCGATCGCGTAATAGGCGATCGGAATGACCGTGACAGCGCAGATCACGAACGGCAGGCCGAGCCGCAGCAGCCGGTCGCGCAGGAAGATCAGCCATGGCTTGTTGCCGAGCCCCGGCCAGACGAACAGCCCCGACAGGAAAAAGAACATCGCCATGAAGAAGCTGTCGGTGGCGAGCACCACGCAGTCGAAGCCGATCCACGATGTCGGGTCGGTGTGCCCGAAATAGGTGTAGGGGATCACCGCGTGGTGCAGCAGCACGACCAGGGTCAGGAAGGTGCGCGCGCGGTCCAGCGCGACATTGCGCTTGTGGAGCTTCGGTGCTGCCTGGATGTCGACGGCCGGAGCCGCGTGAGCAATCGATTTCATGGTGCCACCAGCCGGGTCTGCACCCTGATGTTGCAATCGGGAACCTGATTCAGCAAGGCCCAATCGGCCGGATGGGGGAGTATCGAGGTCGGTCATCTCGGCGAAGCTGTTTCGTCTTTGGAACTGCGGTCGGGTGCGGGCGTTCTCGTCCGACCTGGCGGACACGCGCGGTTATGAGGAGCGGGCAATGACAATTCTGAAATGGGCGCTGATCTTCCTTGTCGTGTCGATCATCGCGGGTTTGCTTGGCTTCACCGGCATTTCCGCCGCCTCCGCCGACATCGCGCGCTTTCTGTTCTATGTGTTCGTCGTGATCTTCCTGGTGCTCCTGATCCTCGGGCTCACGATATTTAGGGTATAGCTGGGATCGGGGCCAAGCGCTCCCGACGTCATGCCCGGGCCTCGCCCGGGCATTGCCGTTTTGCAGGCTGGGTCAGCGCGCGACCAAAGGCCGGGCGAGGCCCGGCGCTTGCGGCAGGCGACCCTAGGCGACTTCCTCGATCTTTACCTTGTCCGGATAGAAGGCGAGGTGGCCGGCAATCTCGGTCATCGCCGGGAAGGGCTCCTCATAGGTCCAGATCGCGTTGTCCAGCGTCTTGCCGTTGGCCTTGATGCTGAAGTAGTTCGCGTCCCCCTTGTACGGGCAATGCGTGGTCCGCTCGGTGCGGGTCAACAGCTCCATGTTGGCGTCCTGCCGGGGGACGTATTGCACGGCCGGATAGCTCGCTTCCTTCAAGGTCAGCGCATGGGTAGTCTCGGCGATCACGACGCCGTCGGCGATGACGCGGACGCGCTTGGCGTTGGGCGTGATCGTAATGGGATGATCGGGGCCGGGGAGCTTCATGATTCTGCGCCTCTTCTGGTCATTTCGGTGTGATGGCTTGTGACCGATTGATGCAGGTTTAAATCGCTGGGAATGGGAATATAGTGTGCCCGGGATGACCTAGAAGACCCCAAGGGCTAGGTTTTATCCTTAGGTTTATCTGGCCGATCTGGCCCTGATTCGAACGACCTGACGGAGGTGGACTGGGATGCCGATGGACGCCCGTGATATCGAATCGATGATCAAGGCAGCGATTCCCGATGCCGAGGTGACGATCCGCGATCTGGCCGGCGACGGCGACCACTACGCCGCCACTGTTATTTCCGAGTCATTCCGCGGCAAGTCCCGCGTCCAGCAGCACCAGATCGTCTACCAGTCGCTGAAGGGCCAGATGGGCGGCGTGCTGCACGCGCTGGCCCTGCAGACCGGCGTGCCGGAAGGCTAGGGCCCGGCAACGCTGCGGGCGGGGGCCTCAAGCATGGTGGACAATCCGCGTGGCGCGATGTTTCGCGTCATCGTGCCGAACCAGCACAGCCGCGTCACCAATGCCGAGCTGTTCTTCGACCTCGTCTTCGTCTTCGCCGTCACGCAGCTGTCGCATACGCTGCTGCACCACTTCACCCTGCTTGGGGCGGTGCAGGTCACGCTGCTGTTCCTCGCGGTGTGGTGGGTGTGGGTCTACACCACCTGGGTCACCAACTGGCTCAATCCCGAGCTGACGCCGGTCCGCCTGCTGCTGTTCGTGCTGATGCTGGGCGGGCTGTTGCTGTCGACCTCCATACCGACCGCCTTCGAGGGCCGCGGGCTGTGGTTCGCCGGGACCTATGCGGCAATGCAGGTCGGCCGCACCGCGTTCTGGCTGCTGGCGACGCCGCGGCGCCGGACGGCGGTGCGCCACAACGCCATCCGCATCCTGACCTGGCTGTCCTGCTCGGCCGTGCTGTGGATCCTCGGCGGATTCGCCGAGCACGAGACGCGGATGTGGCTCTGGATCGCGGCGCTGACCATCGAATATATCGCGCCGGCCGCGCGGTTCTGGACCCCTGGGCTCGGCTTTTCCTCGATCGAGGCGTGGTCGGTCGAGGGCGGCCACATGGCCGAGCGCTGCGCTGGCTTCATCATCATTGCGCTTGGCGAGGCCATCGTGGTCGATGGCGCGACCTTTGCCGAGCTGACCTGGACACCGGAGAACGTCGCCGCGTTCATCTCGGCGCTGGTCGGCAGCATCGCGATGTGGTGGATCTATTTCCACAAGGGCGCCGAGGCCGGCTCGGATATGATCTCCAAGTCAGAGGAATCCGGCCGCGTGGCGCGGATCGCCTATACCTATCTGCACATGCCGATCGTCGGCGGCATCATCCTCACCGCGGTGGCCGACGAACTGGTGCTGAAGCACCCGTCCGGCCATTCCGATCTGAACACGATCGTCAGCTCGGTCGGCGGGCCCATGCTGTTCCTGATCGGGACCATCCTGTTCAAATATGTGATCCGCAACTTCCTGCAGCTGTCGCACGGCGTCGGCATCGTCGCGCTGGCGATCACGGCCTATTTCGCCCGCGAGATGTCGCCGCTGGTGCTCTCGATCGTCACCACCGCGATCATGATCGTGGTCGCCGCGTGGGAGTCGATCTCGCTGCGGTCGACGGGGGAAGAGGAATAGCGGCCGCCGTTACTTGCGGCCGGCCTTTGCTACCAGGTGCTGCCAATAGACGAACAGCGGTGCGCCGATCACTTCGAGCGCGGTGAAGCCCACGAAGGGCAGCGGCGGCAAGCCGACCATCAGCATCGACAGCAGCCTGCCGATGCCGCCGAGGAAGATGCCGCCCCAGACCACCCGAAACAGCACGCTCTCGCTTTCGATCCGCGGTACCAGCCAGAGCAGCGCGAGGCCGAGACCGAGCCAGACCCCGCCGAAGAAGCGCAGATTGCTGTCGAGCACCGGCAGCGCCGGAACGCCCGCTGAGGCGTAGAGCGGATCGCTGACGCCCAGCATGGTGATGATGCCGGTCAGGATCGGGACCAGGGCGAGCAACGCCGTCGCGACCTGCAGCGGACGCCTGCCCATGATTTGCCCCGTCCTGGTTTGGGCGCTAGTCCGCGACCAGTGCGTGCACCGAGAACATCGTGTTGGCGTCGGTCCAGCTTTCGCGCACCGTCCAGCCCGCGCTGCGGGCGAGCGCGGTGAAGCGCTCGAGCGAGTATTTGTAGCTGTTCTCGGTGTGGATGCTCTCGCCCGGACGGAACGCAAAGGTGTTGCCGAGGATGCGCACGGTCTGCGCCTTGCGACTGATCAGGTGCATCTCGATGCGATGGCGGTCGCGGTTGTAGATCGAGCGGTGCGTGAAGCCCGACAGATCGAAATTGCCGCCGAGCTCGCGGTTGATGCGAACCAGCACATTGAGGTTGAACCGCGCGGTGACGCCGGCCGCGTCGTTATAGGCGTCGTACAGCACGCGCTCGTCCTTCTCGAGGTCGACGCCGATGATCATCTGCGCGCCGTGGCCGAGGATTTTTCGCGCGCTGCGCAGGAAGGCCAAGGCCTCGCTCGGCTCGAAATTGCCGAGCGTCGAGCCGGGGAAGAAGCCGACCTTCGGCATCGTGGCGACGGCCTCGGGCAGCGTGAACGGCGTGGTGAAATCGGCAGCGACCGGGTAGATGCCGAGGCGAGGGAAATCCTTCCGCAGCCCGTCGGCCTGGGCTTTGAGGAAATCGCCTGAGATATCGACCGGCACATAGGCTGCGAATTCGCAATGCTCGAGCAGCAGGCGCACCTTGGTGGTAGCGCCGGCGCCGAACTCGACCAGCGCCGCGCCGTCAGGGATGATCGCGGCGATCTCGTCGCCGCGGTCGCGCAGGATGCCAAGCTCGGTGCGCGTCGGATAATATTCCGGCAGCACCGTGATCTGCTCGAACAGCTCGGAGCCGGTGGCGTCGTAGAAATATTTCGGCGACAGCCGTTTCGGGTGACGGGCGAGATCGCCAATCACGTCGCCGGCAAATACCGATGTCGCTTCGTCGAACGGATACGCTTTGGCCAAAGCGGCGGCATGCACATTCATGATACTCTCCCGAACGCGCTTACCGACGCGTTATTGATGTCGACAGGACTCAATCAGGCATAGTCTGCGAGGCGTAACCCCGTGAATTGCCAGCGATGGTGTGGATAGAAGAAGTTGCGATAGGTGACGCGGCTGTGACCTGAAGGCGTCGCCAGCGACGAGCCGCGCAGCACGAGCTGGTTGACCATGAACTTGCCGTTGTACTCACCGAGCGCGCCTTCGATCGCGCGGTAGCCCGGATAGGGCGAATAGGAGCTACGGGTCCATTGCCAGACGATGCCGTAGGCGTCGTTGAGCAGGCCGGCGCGCGCGGCGACCTCCCATTCCATCTCGGTCGGCAGGTGCCTGCCGGCCCATCGGGCGAAGGCGTCGGCCTCGTAATAGCTGACGTGGCAAACCGGCGCTGACGGATCGATCGGCTGCAGGCCGCCGAGCGTCATGAGCTTCCATTCGCCGTCGATCTCGCGCCAATGGCCGGGTGCCTGCCAGCCCTCGTTGCTCACGGTGCCGAAGCCATCCATCAGCCACAGCGTGGCGGTGGAATAGCCGCCGTCCTTCATGAAGGCGAGCCAGTCGGCATTGGTGACGAGGTTCTTCGCGAGCTTGACCGGGCCGACCAAGGCGCGATGCGCGGGCTTCTCATTGTCGAAATGGAAGCTGTCGTCGCCATGGCCGACGGTGTGGATGCCTTCGTTGAGCGTCACCCATTCCTCAGGCCCGTGCTGCGACGCCGGGAAGCGCCACGTCGGATCGTAGGCCGGCGGGATCGGGTTCTGCGCGAAGGCATGCAGGATGTCGGTGTACATCAGCTCCTGATGCTGCTGCTCGTGATTGAGCCCGACCTCGACCAGCGGCACCAGCGCCTCGAGCGTGTCGGCGCCGGCAGTCTGGAAGAATTTCACCACCTCGGCGTCGACATGGCGGCGGTAGGCGGTGACTTCGTCGGCGGTCGGGCGGGTCAAATGGCCGCGCTGGTGGCGGGCGTGCCGCGGACCGGCGCTGACGTAATAAGAATTGAACAGATAAGCGTAGTCGGGATGGAATGGCGTGTAGCCCTTGACGTGCTCGCCGAGCAGGAACTGCTCGAAGAACCAAGTGGTATGGGCGCGGTGCCATTTGGCTGGGCTCGCGTCCGGCATCGACTGGATCAGCTGGTCTTCAGGCGACAGCGGTGCGGCCCGCCGTTCGGTCTCGTCGCGGACGGCGCGATAGGCGTCCACCAAGCGCTGGGCGAGCGGGCCGGATTCGGAGGATAGTGACGGGGGGACGGCGGGAAGGGCGGCCGCGGCAGAGGCTGGTTTCGTCACAGGGGTCTCCGATTCAATGGAGAGAACGTTGCTTCGGCAAACTGGTTCCCAACGGACAGTTCGTCCTAGATAGGGGCTCCGTTACGGGAAAAAAGCCTCCCCCCGCGATGATATTGGGGCCGTCAGATAATCGCGGCCCATTTTGGGCGCCCGCAGCGCCCGGTGCATGCCAGATTTCCGCCATTTTGCTTTGGATGCACAATGGTTTGAGCTACATATATAGTCAGTCACGGGTTAGAAGGGTGGGCCGGCCCGTCAAGGCCTGAGAGCGCCGCCCCCGAAGGAAGCGAAAATGAGCATCGAGCAATTCATCGACAACGAAGTGAAGTCGAACGACGTCGTGCTGTTCATGAAGGGCACGCCGCAATTCCCGCAGTGCGGGTTTTCCGGTCAGGTCGTGCAGATCCTCGACCACGTCGGCGTCGGCTACAAAGGCCTCAACGTTCTCGAATCCGCCGAGCTGCGCAACGGCATCAAGGTCTATTCGAACTGGCCGACGATTCCGCAGCTCTATGTGAAGGGCGAGTTCGTCGGCGGTTGCGACATCATCCGCGAGATGTTCCAGGCCGGCGAATTGCAGCAGCTGTTTGCCGACAAGGGCATCCCGGTCGACGTGGCTGCCTGACCTTGACGGCGCGCCAGATCGGCAAGGCGCGGCTCGAAGTCATCGTTACCGACATCACGACCCTGCGCGTTGACGCCATCGTCAACGCGGCCAATTCATCGCTGCTCGGCGGTGGCGGCGTTGACGGTGCGATCCATCGTGCCGCGGGCCCCGAGCTGCTCGCTGAGTGCCGCACCCTGCACGGCTGCAAGACCGGCGATGCCAAGATCACCAAAGGCTATCGGCTCCCGGCCAAGCACGTGATCCACGCCGTCGGCCCGATCTGGCACGGCGGCATTCAAAACGAGGATGCGCTGCTCGCATCCTGCTATCGTCGCGGCATCGAGCTGTGCCACGCCAATCAGCTGGGCTCCATCGCATTTCCCGCCATCTCGACCGGCGTCTATCACTTCCCGCCGGATCGCGCCGCCGACATCGCGGTCAAGGCCGTCGTCGATGCCCTGGCCGCCGCACCCGGCCTCGCGCAGGTGATCTTTTGCTGCTTTTCTGCCCAAAGCGGCGAGCTTCATCAGAAGGTCCTGGGGGCCTTTGGCAGCCCTTGTGCCTGATGATACCGCCGCTACACTTCCCCGTGATTTCCGGGGAGGGATAATCCAAATGCATTCATTTCGTTTGACGTGCGCGGCCGCGGCCGCCGCGGTGGTGCTGGCGGCGCCGGCGTACCCGCACACCGAGGGCACCTACGAGATTCCGGCGGGTGCGCATTTCAACCGCGACAAGCTCGCCAAGATCAGCGAGTTCTTTAAGAACGAGGTCGCGACCGGGAAGATTCCCGGCGCCATCGTCTTGATCCAGCAGCACGGCAAGCCGGTCTATCACGAGGCCTTCGGCGTGCAGGATGTGGTCAGCAAGGTGCCGATCACGGACAAGACCATCTTCCGGCTGGCTTCGATGTCCAAGTCGATCACCGCCGTGGTGTCGATGCAGTTGCTGCAGGAAGGGAAATACAAGCTCGACGATCCGGTCTCGAAGTACATCCCGTCCTTTGCCAACGTGAAGGTCGGCGTCGAGAAGAAGGCCGAGGACGGCACCAAGACGCTGGAGCTGGTGCCGCCAAAGCGGCCGCTCACGATCCTCGATCTGATGACGCATACGTCGGGTATCACTTACGGCTTCTATGGCGACAGCCTGGTCCGCAAAGCCTACAAGGAAGCCAATATCTACGGCGGAGATTTTGATCTCGCCGAATTCGCCGAGCGGATCGCCAAGCTGCCGTTGCACAACCAGCCCGGCGCGCTCTGGCAATACGGCCATTCCACCGACATTCTGGCGCGCGTGATGGAGGTGGCCACCGCCGAGAAGCTCTCGGCGATCGAGCACGAAAGGCTACTCGATCCGCTCGGCATGAAGGACACCGGCTTCTTCGTCACCGATCCCGAGAAGCAGAAGCTGATGGCCGAGCCGATGCCGAACGACAGCGACTTCCGGGTCGGCCGGGTCAACGATCCGACCAAGGTCAAGAAATGGGAGTCCGCCAGCGGCGGCATGGTCTCGACCATGGCGGATTATTCGCGCTTCGCGCAGATGCTGCTCAATGGCGGCACCCTCGACGGCAAGACCATCCTGAAGCCCGAGACGTTCAAGGAGCTGACGACCGACCGCGTCGGACCGGGCTCCGGCGTCGAGCGCGACTTTTTCTACTTCCCCGGCGACGGCTTCGGCTTCGGGCTTGGGATCGCGGTGCGCACCGATCCCGGCACTGCGAAGCCACCACCGCCCGGCGATCTCGGCGAGCTGAAATGGGACGGCGCCAGCGGCTGCTATTATGTCATCGACCGCAAGCAGGACTTCTTCTTCGTTCTGCTGGAGCAGACGCCGACCGAGCGTCAGCGCATCCAGCGGACGCTGAAGCAGCTCGTCTATGAAGCCATGGAAAACTAGAGCGTTTTCGAGCGAAGTGGATACCGGTTCGCGTGAAGCAGCGCGTTGAAAAGAAGGGAATGACGGCATGATCCGATTCAGGCGGATCGGCTCATGCGCTTGCATGCGTGGGGGCCGCGCGTTCGTCGCGGCACTAGCGTTCGCGTTGGTCGCAACGATTGCGAAGGCCGGCTCCGCGGGGCCGGCCGCGCACAGCTTCTCGGCGGAGGGCCTCGCCAGGGTCTCCGACTATGTCAGGAACGAGGTCGCGACCGGAAAGATCCCGGGCGCGATCCTGCTGCTGCAGCAGCATGGCAAGCCGGTCTACTACGAGAAGTTCGGGGTTCGCGACGTCGCCACCGAGCTCTCGATGAGCGCGGATACCATCTTCCGCCTCTATTCGATGTCGAAGCCGATCACCACCGTCATCGCGATGATGCTGGTCGAGGAAGGCAAGCTCGCCCTCGGCGATCCGGTGTCGAAATATATCCCGTCCTTTGCCGACATGAAGGTCGGGGTGGAAAAGCGCGGCGATGAGGGCAAGATGGCGATGACGCTGGAGCCGCTGAGGCGCCCCATCACCATCGAAGACCTGATGCGCCACACCGCCGGCCTGCCTTACGGCTATTACGGCGGTGGTGTCGTGAACAAGACCTACGCCGATGCCGGCCTGTTCAACAACGATCCCGACAATGCCGAATTCGTGGCGCGGCTTTCGGCATTGCCGCTCGCCGAACAACCCGGCACGCAATGGGACTACGGCCATTCCACCGACGTGCTCGGCCGCATCATCGAGGTGATCACGGGGAAATCGCTGTTTCAGGTCGAGAAGGAGCGGCTGCTCGGCCCGCTCGGGATGAACGAGACCGCGTTCTATGTCGCCGACCGGGCGAAATGGCCGCTGATCGCCGAGCCGATGCCGAAGGATCGCACCATCAGTCCGGTCGCCGACGTCCGCAATCCGCGCAAGCCGCTGCGATGGGAATCCGGCGGCGGCGGCATGGTCGGCACCATCGGCGACTATGCGCGCTTCTCGCAGATGCTGCTGAATGGCGGCAGCTATGAGGGCAGGCGCTATCTGAAGCCGGAGACCATTGCGCTGATGGCGAGGGACCATATCGGTCCGGAGACCGGAGTCGTGCGCGACCAGAACTACTATCCCGGTCCGAACTCCGGCTTCGGCCTCGGCTTCGCGGTCCGCACTTCGGTGCCGGCGAACACAGACTGGCCGCTGGGCGAGTATCGCTGGGACGGTGTCGGCGGCACCTTCTTCTTCATCGATCCCGCGGATGACCTGTTCGGGATCTTCATGGTGCAGACGCCGTCGCAGCGCGGCCGAATCCAGCAGGAGCTGAAGACGCTGATCTACCAAGCGATGGGACGGTAGAATTCAGCTTCGTAGCCCGGATGACGCGAAGCGCAATCCGGGGCTCTCCACCCGCGGATCTGCCGTCCCGGATTTTCGCGGAGCTGTCATCGGGCGCGCGTTCGCGCGACCCGTTGGCTCCATCAGAGCTACAAGACTACGCCGCGCGCACGATGTCCCTGACGTGTCCGACGGCTTCCTCGATCATCGCTGCCGTGACATCGAGATGCGTGCAGGCCCTGATCCGGCCGTCCATCATCGCCAGCGTCACGCCGCGCTTGCGCAGCTCGGCGACCATCTTGTCGCCTGATACCCCGGCGCCGTCGGGCTTGAAGAACACAAGGTTGGTCTCCGGCGCCTGCACCGCGATGCCGTTGATCTGCGACAGGCCGCGCGCCAGCGCCCGGGCATTGGCGTGGTCGTCGGCGAGGCGGTCGACATGGTGATCGAGCGCATGGATGCAGGCGGCGGCGCAGACGCCGGACTGCCGCATCGAGCCGCCGAGCCGCTGCTTCCAGCGCCAGACATCGTCGATGAAGGCGCGGGTGCCGGCGATCACGCCGCCGATCGGCGCGCCGAGGCCCTTGGAGAAATCGATCCAGGCGGAATCCCAGCCCGCCGTCATTTCGCGCGGCGTGATGCCGGACGCCACAGTCGCATTGAGCAGCCGCGCGCCGTCCATGTGGGTGACAAGGCCGTGGGCCTTGGCGATACGCACGACCTCGTCGAGCGCCGCCTTCTTCCAGATCGTGCCGCCACCGATATTGGCGGTCTGCTCGACGCTGACGAGCACCTGCGGCGGCTGGTAGCGGGTGCGCGGATGCAGCGCGGCCTGGAAGGTCTCAGGCGTGAACTGGCCGTCATCACCCGGCAGCTGCGTGATCTGGAAACCGCCGAGCGCGGCATGGGCGCCGCCCTCGCGCGCGATGATATGCGCGGTCGCATGCGCCAAAATCTCGTCGCCGGGGCGGCAATAGGCCAGCGTCGCCGCGACGTTGCACATCGTGCCCGACGGCATGAACACGGCGGCCTCCTTGCCGAGCAGATCGGCGACGCGGGCGCAGAGCTCATTGGTGGTCGGATCGTCGCCGACCTGCTCGTCGCCGACCTCCGCCTTCGCCATCGCCTCGCGCATCGCCGGCGTCGGCCTGGTCTGCGTATCGGACAGAAGGTTGATGCGGACGGGCGGGGCCTTGGGATCGGGCCGGGCAGGGGTGTAGTGCATGATGTCTCTCTCGGTCGATATGCCCTGACTTTAGCCAAACAAAAAGGCCCCGGCAAAACCGGGGCCTTTCGGATCTCGCAACGCTGAAGTGGTCAGCGCGAATAGAATTCGACGATCAGATGCGGCTCCATCTGCACCGGGAACGGCACGTCCGAGAGGCCGGGGGTGCGCGCGAACGTCGCGGTCATCTTGGAGTGATCGACCTCGATGAAGTCGGGGACGTCACGCTCAGGGAGCTGGGCCGCTTCCAGCACCGGGGTCAGCTGCTTGGAGGATTCCTTGACCTCGATGAGGTCGCCGACCTTCAGCTTGTAGCTGCCGATGTTGACCTTGCGGCCGTTCACCTTGATGTGGCCGTGGTTGATGAACTGGCGCGCGGCGAACATCGTGGAGACGAACTTGGCGCGGTAGACCACGGTGTCGAGACGGCGCTCCAGGAGCCCGATCAGGTTCTCGCCGGTGTCGCCCTTCAGGCGGCTGGCTTCGACATAGATGCCGTGGAACTGGCGCTCGGAAATGTTGGCGTAGTAGCCCTTGAGCTTCTGCTTGGCGCGCAGCTGCACGCCGAAGTCGGAGAGCTTGCCCTTGCGGCGCTGGCCGTGCTGGCCGGGGCCGTATTCGCGGCGGTTCACGGGGCTCTTCGGGCGGCCCCAGATATTCTGGCCCATGCGGCGATCGATCTTGTACTTCGCCTCACTGCGCTTTGTCATCGCGTCCTCTTTGTACAGCCGTCGCACCCAGCGCCCGGCGTTTTGTCAGTCTAGGGTTTGAGGAGACGCGCCCTCCTGTGTACCGGCCAAAAGGCCTGTACCGACAGGTCCGCCTCGAAAGCTCGGGGAGGACCACGGGTCGCGAAACGCATCGCGGGCCGAAACCGGCCCGCGAGCAAGGTGGTCTTAAGGAGAAAGTCCGGTTCTGTCAAACAAAACGCAGGGCATTTTGGGCCGAATCGGCGTCAAAATTGGCCGATTTTGCCCCTCAGAGGCGGCTTCCGGCCGCCCGGACCAGCCGGGCATCGGCTTGCGGCCGGCCCGCGCCCAGTTCCGCGGCGATTTCGCCGCCCAGCACCTTGCTCGAGGCGGATCAAGGTCTGCGCGATCAGGGCGGCGTCGCAGACCAGATGGTCCCAGCGCAGCACCACGTCGACAGTGTGGTCCGGCCTGATCACGCCATAGCTCAACAGGAATGGCCCTGGGCTCAGCGCGTGCAATTCGCCGGGGCCATAGGCCGCGACCGAGGTCACGCCAAAGCTGCCGCAGAAATTGGCGCGCTGCCGGCCAAAATTCATCCCGATCGCCCACGCCAGGCGGCGCAGCGGAAGCGGCAGGCGGGTCACGCAGAGCATTTTGCGGAACGAGGGGATTTCGTGCAGCGGCGCGGTCTTGGCGCGGCGGATCCGCGCGTCGACCTCGGCGAGCGGCATCTCGTCGGCGGCACAGACGCGCTCGAACAGCACGCAGTCCTCGCCCTTCTCAACGCGCGCAATCGCCACCATGCCGACGCTGCGCGGCAGCTCGTAGAGGCAAGGCCACGGCCATTTGACGTGCAGCGTGCGCAACGTCGGCTCGATCCTGGCGACCAGCGCGAATGCCTTGACGAAGATGGCGGCCCAGCCCGGTGCCTGCGCCGCACGTGCACGGGCCTCGACGATTGCCCGGACGTTCAGGGTGCGCTTCAGGGAGACCAGCGGCACGCCGGCCGATGCATGCATCAGATCGGCGACGAGACGGCGCGGCAATGAAATCTGACGAAATTTACCGCGCATCCGTTCGGTTCAGTTCCTTAGCAAACAGGCAAAAAATCAAAGGCCCGGCGAGCTCAAATGGTTGCTCGCCGCACCTGAAGCTCAGATGAACCAACTGGTCGGAGACCAAGGGGTTCTGCTCACGGCGCGGGTTTTGCCAACGGCTCGCCGGCCTTGACTACGTAGACGCCGAGCACCTTGAGCGGCTTGTCGCCGGACGTCTTGGCGTCGTGCACCGCGCCTTCCGGGATCTGGTAGGAATCGCCCGCCTTCAGCTTCAGCGGCGGCTTGCCGTCGATCAGAAGCTCGAGCTCGCCTTCGAGCACATAGCCGGTTTCAGCGCCGGGATGGGTGTGACGCCCCGACGCACCCCCGGCCGGAACCTCGGCGATCGCGGTGACCGTGTTGTAGCCCGGCGGAAAATCGACCTTCTGCAGCGGTGTCCGCTTGATGCCGCTCTGCTGCGCCAAAGCAGCGCCGGCACCGGCAAGGGCAATCACAGTGAGACCAAGCAGTAATTTCCTGAACATGGATTTTCCTCCCAACCCGCAAAACTCTAGCAGCGCGGAATCGCGGCGGAAAGCGGGCGATGTGTGATGTGCACTTGCGACGTTGGGATTAGTCCGTTCATCCAACAGCGCGGGTTTGCGCCGCTTATTCATGAGCTACTCAGGCGAACGAGCTGTCTCGGCGACATGCATCGTTCGCGCCGTCGCAGGCGCGATGCAGGAAGTTGCGCCCGCGGTTCCTTCACGACGTGACTGGAACCTGCTCGCCGGCGGCTGTGAACAAGCGGAGCGCCGCGCGGCCGCGTTTGACGCCTACCGCTTGATCCCCGCGAACGCGGCCGCGATGCCGCGCTGGAACAGCGACCAGTCGAAGCCGAGTGCGAGCGCGAGGTAGCCGCGGTCGATCATCGCATTGGCCTGTTCGGCGGTGCGCGCGACGCCGCCGATCGGCACGCCGCTCTTCATGATGCCTTGCTCGGCGCGCTGCATCAGCGCGACCACTTCAGGATCGTCGGGCAGACCGCGCTTGTTGATCGAAGTGGCGAGATCGCCGGGGCCAATCACTGCGAGGTCGATGCCCGGTGTCGCCATGATCTCGTCGATGCGGTTGACGGCATCGACGTGCTCGATCGTGATCATGCAGATCATGTCGTCGTCAGCGGTCGCCATGTAGTCGTTCATCGAGACGCCCCAGCGGAACGGCGCATGGAACGGTCCCCAGAGCCGGTCGCCTTGCGGCGGATAGCGCACGCTGCGCACCGCCTTCACCGCATCGCTTGCGTTGCAGATCATCGGAAAATTGATGCCGAGCGCGCCGATGTCCATCGGTGCCTTGGCGAGATGCGGCTCGTTGGCGGCGATCCGCACCATCGGCACGCAGGGCGTGCCCGAGGTCGCCACGATCATCGCATGGGCGGTGCCGAGATCGATCGGCCCGTGCTCGAGATCGACGATGATCCAGTCCAGCGACTGCGCCATGATCTGCACGGTCTGGATGCTCGGAATGGTCGCGATCGCGCCGAAGGTTGGGCGCTTGTCGCGCCACGCCTCGCGCAGGCGATTGAGCGGTGTCAGCGGGGCTGCGGTCAAATTTTGGTCCTCCCTCGAAGGAGAGCAGAGGCTAGCAGCGCGTTGTGACGGCGAAAAGGATCAGGCCGGGACGCGGCCGCCGAAGAATGGCGTCAAGGCTTCCGTCAGCGCGTGCGGGCGCTTCGAGGTGAAGATCATCTCGGCGCCGGCCTGGTCGCTCTCGTGGCCGGCAGGGCCGAGCAGGTCGGCGACGCGGCGTGCGATCGCCGGCGCCGGATCGATCCAGTCGACCGGCCAGGGCGCGAGCCTCCTGAGGCGTTCCAGCAGCAGCGGATAATGCGTGCAGGCGAGCACGACGGTGTCGGTGCGGGTGGGGTCGTGGGCGCCATCGCCGACGAAGCAGGGCGCGAGCTCGGCCGCGATATCCTCGTCACGCACGCTCGCGCCGCTGAGGGCGGCCTCCGCCAACGAGGCGAGCTCGCCGGAGCCGACCAGCGTCACCTCGCAGCCCTGCGCAAAGTCCGAGATCAGCTTGCGGGTATATTCGCGCTTCACGGTGCCCCTTGTGCCGAGCACCGACACGCGCTTCGTTTTCGACGAGGCGCAGGCCGGCTTGATCGCCGGCACGGTGCCGACGAAGGGCAAAGGATAGGCGTCGCGCAGATGCGACATGACCAGGGTGGATGCCGTATTGCAGGCGATCACGACGAGGTCGGGCGCGTGGGCCGCGATCAGCTCACCGACCAGCGGCACCACACGGGCGATGATCTCGTCCTCGCCGTGGTGGCCATAGGGGAAAAAGGCGTCGTCGGCGACATAGACGTAATGCGCGTCGGGCCGGGCGCGGACGATCTCGCGGAGCACGGTGAGGCCGCCGAGGCCGGAATCGAACACAAGGATGGTCGGGGGAGTGGACACGCGAAAACTCTATCCGAAGCAGGGTTACCATTCAGTTGTTTTTGGCTATCCGGCCGCTACGGCCGACAAAAGGCGGTAAAGCCGGGAATTTCAGATGGCCTTGACCGATAGCTGCAAGTATCACGGCAAACTATTGCTGCGACGTGTGAAATCCAAAAATGCGGCCGCAAGGGGGCCACGCGACATGATCCGCAATACCGCCGCGAGCTGGGGCTCGCTCGCCCGCGCGTTCCACTGGGTGCTCGGCGTCGCCATCATCGGCATGCTGGCCTATGGCTGGTGGATGAACCACGTCCCGGCGCGGGCGGACAAGTTCTTCTACCGCTCGATCCACGCCGATATCGGCTATCTGGTGCTGCTGTTCACCGTGCTGCGGCTGCTCTGGCGCGGCCTTAACCCGACGCCCGCGCTGCCGGCCGAGATGCCCGCCTGGCAGCGGATCGCCGCCCGGGTCAGCCACGGCGCGCTCTATACCGTCACCATCCTGGTGGCGATGCTGGGGTGGGCGCATTCCGGCGCCCGCGCCCAGGATTATTCTGATTTCTTCGGCCTGTTTCGCGTTCCCCAGATCACCTCGCCCGACAAGGCGGCGGCGGATGCCTTTGAGGATCGCCACATCTTCTTCGCCTATGTCTTGCTGGCGCTGATCGTGCTGCACCTCGCCGCGGTCGCCTTCCACCACTTCGTCAAGCGCGACCGTGTCGCCGCGCGGATGGTGGGGACGGGCGCGGCGGACCAAGCCGGTTTGTCCACATGAGAAACTCCGCACCGGACGCTGACCGCCGCTGGCGGATGCCGGACGAGAGCGCTTTGCATGTCGCCACCTGGATGGCGTTCGCGCACGACACTAAGATCTGGCGCAAGCAGCGGCTGCTTCCGGTGGTCAGGGAAAACCTCGCCCTGGTCGCGAAGGAGATCGCGGCTCATGAGCCCGTGAACATGCTGGTGCGCAAGGAAGACTACGATATTGCCGCGCGGCTATGCGGCCCTCGGGTGAACCTCGTTGTTCAACCGCTCGACGACATCTGGATCAGGGACACCGGACCGGTCTTTGTAACGAACCCGTCAGGGCAACTCGGAGCCGTCGGCTTCAACTTCAACGGCTGGGGCGGGAAACAAAGGCATGCGCATGATGCCAAGATCGCGGAACGTGTGGCCGAGCTTGCGCAAGCTGAGTTCATCAAGGCCGGCCCGAAGCTGGAGGGCGGCGGCATCGAAGTCGACGGCGAGGGGACAGCGATCATCACCAAAAGCTGTGTTCTCAACGACAATCGCAATCCTGGTTTGACGAAGGATGAATGCGAGGCTGAACTCTTCCGCCTGCTCGGGCTGCAGAAGATCATCTGGCTACCCGGCTGTCACAACAAAGACGACATTACCGACGGCCATACCGATTTCTACGCGCGCTTCACCAGCCCGGGCGTCGTTGTCGCGGGCCTGGAGATGGATACGTCGTTCGACGATTACGAGGTGACGAGAGAACACCTGGCAATCCTGCGCAAGTCGACAGACGCAAGAGGTCGACACCTGAAGGTCGTGGAGTTGCAGGGACCGTCGACGGTCCGTCCAAAGTACGGAAACGACGACGGCTTCGCCGCCGGCTACATCAATTTCTACGTTTGCAACGGTGCCGTGATCGCGCCGGAATTCGGTGACCCGGCGGCGGACCGCAACGCGCGCGACAAGCTGCGCGACCTGTACCCGGACCGGGAAATCATCCAGCTCGATATCGACGGCATCGCCGCCGGTGGCGGCGGCATCCACTGCGTGACGCAGCAGCAGCCGCGCTTGTGAAAGCTGGCGGCCCGGTCGCGAAGCGGGCGACCGGGCCGTGGCTGCACGAGCGGCGCTAGCCCGCCGGCATCTGCTTCTCGACCAGCCGCACCCAGTAGGAGGCGCCGTGGCCGAGGATGTTGTCGTTGAACTTGTAGGCGGGGTGGTGGCACATCGGACCGTCGCCCATGCCGAGGAAGACGAACGCGCCGGGTCGCGCTTCCAGCATGAAGGCGAAATCCTCGGCGCCCATCACCGGCACCAGATTGTCGTTGACGCGGTCGGCGCCGACCACATCGCGGGCGACCTCGGCGGCGACGCCGGCCTCGCGCGCGTGGTTCAACGTCACCGGATACATCCGGCCATAATCCGTCTCGGCCGAGCCGCCATAGGCCTTGGCGATGCTGGAGGCGACCTCGCCGATCCGGCGCTCGACCAGGTCGCGCACACCGGGATCGAGCGTGCGCACGGTGCCGCCCAGCGTCACGGTCTCCGGGATCACGTTGAACGCGGTGCCGGCCTCGAACATGGTGATCGAGATGACCGCCGATTTCAGCGGGTCGACATTGCGCGATACGATCGACTGCAGCGCATTGATGATCTGGGCGCCGATCAGCACGCTGTCGACCGCCTCGTGCGGGGCGGCGCCGGCGTGGCCGCCCTTGCCGTGGACCACGATCTTCAACGTGTCTGACGAGGCCAGCATCGGGCCCGGCGTCGTCGCGAAGTAACCCTCGGGCAGGCCGGGCATGTTGTGCAGGCCGTAGACCTCCTGGATGCCCCACCGGGTCATCAGCCCGTCGTCGACCATCGCCTTGCCGCCGGCGCCGCCTTCCTCGGCGGGCTGGAAGATCACGACCGCGGTGCCGTCGAAATTGCGCGTCTCGGTGAGATATTTGGCGGCGCCGAGCAGCATTGCGGTGTGGCCGTCATGGCCGCACGCGTGCATCTTGCCGGGAATCTTCGAGGCGTAGGCGACGCCCGAGGCCTCCGCGATCGGCAGCGCGTCCATGTCGGCGCGCAGGCCGATGGTCTTTCCCGAAGTGGACTTGCGGCCGCGGATCACGCCGACCACGCCGGTGCGCCCAATCCCCGTCACCACCTCGTCGCAGCCGAACTCGCGCAGTCTGTCGGCGACGATGCCGGCGGTGCGGTGGACTTCGTAGAGCAGTTCGGGATTCTCATGGAAGTCATGGCGCCAGGCGGCCATTTCATCCGAGAGGGCGGCAACGCGATTGACGATGGGCATGGGGAGCGTCCGTTTCTTGTGAACTTTGGTGGGCGGGTCAGCGTAGCGTAACCCGCCGACTTGTCACGCGGGAATGGCGTCAGTATCCCGGATGAGCGCAAGCGATATCCGGGGATATGCACAACCAGCCCCGGGTGTCGCTGCGCTCACCCGGGCTACGGGAACGGGCTACAAATTCGCCAGCCCGCATTCGACGGCGAGGCGGACCAGCTGGGCGTCGGTCCGCATGCCGGTCTTGGCCTTGATGAGGTAGTGATAGTTCTGCACGGTCTTGGTGCTGAGGTTGAGGTTGGCGGCGATCTGCTCCTTGGTGCTGCCGGCGGCCAGCTGCCGGAGGATTTCGATCTCGCGCTCGCCGAGCTGGTCGAGCGCCGATCGGGTCGGCACCAGGCTCTCCAGCGCCAGCACGCGGGCGACGTCGTCGCTCATCGCATGCTCGCCGCGCGCCACCGAGCGGATCGCCGCGATCAGCTCGGCCGGTTCGCTGCCCTTGGTGACGAAGCCGCTGGCGCCGGAGCCGAATGCCGCTTTCACCTGGGCCGCCTCGCTGTGCATGCTGAAGACGAGGATGCGCGCGTCAGGGTCGCGCGCGCGGATGTTGCGGATCGCCTCCAGCCCGCTGGCACCCGGCATCGAAATATCCATCACCACCACATCGGGCTGGTGCGACTTGAACGCGCGATAGGCATTGGCGGCGTTGTCGGCTTCGGCCACCACGCGGAAATCGTCCTGATGCTCAAGCACGCGCCGGTAGCCCTGGCGGACGACCGGATGATCGTCCACCAGCAGGATCGAGATGCCCCGAATCTTCGCCGTTGTCGTCGTCACGGTTGTCATCTCAGGCGGCGAGCGGGATCGTGGCGGCGACCGACAGGCCGCGGCTGGCGCGCGCGATCGACAGCGAGCCGCCGAGGGCGGTGACGCGCTCGCTGACCCCGGTGAGGCCGAAGCCGGCCGACTGCGCCACCTTGGTCGCATCGCCGCCGCCATCGTCCTCGACGCGCACCAGCAGCGCATTCTCGGCTCCAGTGCGCCGTTCGATCCGCAGCACGATCTCGCGCGCCGAGCTGTGGCGCAGCGCATTGGTCAGGCATTCCTGCGCGACGCGATAGGCGGTGGCGGCGACCGTGCCGCTGATGTCGGCAAGGTCGCCCTGCAGATCGAGCTGGATCATCGGCTGCGCCGTGCGCGACCGCCAGCTGTCGACGAGATCGACCAGGCTTGCCTCCAGCCCGAGCTCTTCGGCCGGCGGATGGCGCAGCCGGTTCAGTGTATCGCGCAGGCACGCCATGATGCGGCGCGTCGCTTGCGAGATCATCCGTGCATCCTGCGCAATTTCGGTGCCGGCGGCGTACTTATCTCCGGCGCTTGCCTCGATCGTGTTGGCGAAGGCGAGGATCGCGGTGAGATTCTGGCCGAACTCATCGTGTAGCTCGCGCGCCAGTGTGCGGCGTTCGTCGTTGCGGATTTCGAGCAGCCGCCTGGTCAGCACCGTGCGTTCCTCCTCGGCAAGCGCGAGGCGGTCGCCGAGATCGCTGACGGCGCGCCCGATCATCGCGAGCTCCATCGAGCGGACGCGCGGCAGCGGCGTACGGTACTCGCCGTCGGCCATCCGCCGCAGCGCCGACACGATCGAGTGGGCGGGCGCCAGCGTGTGCGCGATCGCAAGCGAAGCGAGCAGCGCGATGGCGAGCGCCATCGACAGCGCGACATGGATGTTGTCGAGAATGTGCTGCCAGGCGAGCGCAATCGCGGCGTCCGGATCGGCGATGGCGCGGACGGTTCCCGCGGTCGCGGCGCGGGCGCTGATCGGCCGCTCCACGGTGGCGTGATCGCCGAGTATCATCTGCACGGTGGCCGCGAACCAGCGCGGCGGCGCCTTGCCGATCCCCTTGCTCTGGCCGCAGAGCGGCTTCTCGAAGGCGCCGGCCGGTTCGAACTGCACGCAGATCCCGGGCGCGATCAGGCCCATGGTTTCGATGGTGCGCCAGTCCGGTGCCGGCAGCAATTGCTCGCGCATCCGGTTGCTGCGCAGCAGCAATTCGCGCCAGTACAGCGCTTCGAGCGATTGCGAAACCCGCTCGGCGGACGCCTGCGTGGCGCGATCGACGCTGCGATAGGCATCGATCGTGGCCCAGACGGTGGCTGCGCCGAGGCATAGCGCGACGATCACGAGCAGGCGGGCGACCAGTTGAAGCACGAGGCGCATGCGATCACTCCACGGCCAGAGCATGATCCGGAACGGAAAGCAGCGGCTGGTCATGCTCAAACGAGAGATGCGATGCTAACAGCACCGCTGTTCCCCGCCAATCGCAAGCATGCGAAGCTATGCAGGTCGGGAAATTTGCCCGACGGAATCTGGGCAGATGTCTTTGGACGGCGCAGGCCGGCTCTGCTCTAACGGAAGGTGAGGTCCGCGCGGAGCCTCACGGAACACAGGGAGCTCACGCAGCATGGATGCCAAGGTCGACGTCGCGGCCGCATCGGCCGGCACGGACGCGGCGGAGCGCAGCGCCCTGCTGCTCTGGATGATCTTCACCGGCCTTTCGGTGTTCGCCGCATTCCTGCTGTGGCGCTACGGGTTGATCCGCCTCATGATTAGTTCCGACCGCACCTACATTTCGAGCGTCATCGCCGTCCTCTATATCGTCACCTGCATCCATTGCTTCTGGCGGACGCGGGCGATCGCACGGGAAGGCGAGGTGGCGCGCTCCTGCCGCACCATCCTCGCCGCGCCCGATGGCGCCAAGATCCTTGCATCAGGGGCGCTTGCATCAGATGCGCGCGGCCTGCCCGGCGGGCTCGTCACCGATCACATCAAGAGCCTGGTGCAGAAGGCCGAGGCGCAGGCGAAAGGCCGCATCGACCAGACCCTGCTGCTGCGGACGCTGGCGGACCGGCTGCGCGGGTCCAACGGCTTCGGCGCCTTCGTCTCCGACACGCTGATGAAACTCGGCCTGCTCGGCACCATCATCGGCTTCATCATCATGCTGGCGCCGATCGCTTCGCTGGATGCCGCCGACAAGGTCGCGATGAAATCGTCGATGGGCCTGATGAGCGACGGCATGGCGGTCGCGATGTACACGACGCTGGCCGGGCTGATCGGATCGATCCTGGTCCGGATCCAGTATTACATGCTCGATTCCGCGACCCAGCGGGTGTTTTCCGACGCCGTCGTGCTGACTGAGACGCACGTCACGCCGGCCCTGGAACGTCGCCTCGGTACGCCGTCATGATGGATGAGTTCGGGCTCTATCCGCGTGAGGAGCCGTTCGATCCGCTCGGCGTGATGTTGTTCAAGGCGCTGCAGGTCATCGCTTTCCTGTTCTTCCTGGCGCTGCTTGCGGTGTCGCCGGATTCCAAGGAAGGCAAGATCGAATCCAAGGCGGAGTTCATCATCACGATGGACTGGCCGGACAACCATCCTGACGATCTCGACCTGTTCGTGCAGGATCCGGCCGGCAACATCGCCTGGTACCGGCATCGCGAGGCCGGATTCCTGACGCTCGATCGCGACGACCGCGGCGGCGCCAACGACTTCATCATCGTCAACGGCAAGAAGATCGCCTCTCCGATCCGCGAGGAGATCGTCACGCTGCGCGGCATCGTCGCCGGCGAATACACCGTCAACGTCTCGCACTTCCAGGCGACGACCGGCGAGCCGGTGCAGGCCAATGTGAAGGTGCAGAAGCTCAATCCGACGGCGCAGGTGATCTTCGACGACAAGCTGACCGTCGATCACACCGGCGACGAGAAGACCGCGGTCAGGTTTCGTCTCGATGCCGAGGGCAAGGTGATCAACGTGGACCGGCGGCCGAAATCGCTGCTCGAGACCTTCCGCAGCAGCTGGCGCAACGGCGCCGACATGGATCCGAAAACCGGCGTCAGGGTGCTCCGCCGTGATTAGTCTGCAGTCGGTGATCCTCACGCTTGCGGTCGCATACGCGGTGGTTGGTGCGCTGCTCTTGATCGTGCTGGTCTATGCGCGGCTGCACTGGTCGCTGAAGGCTGTCGTCATCGTCGTGACCAGCGCGTTCTATTTCGTCAGCTTCGGCGGCATGCGCGGTCTGCTCGGCTGGGCGTCCGCGGAAAAATTGCCGGCGAATTTCAAGCTGCTGTCGACGCGAATCGTGGAGCCGCATTCGCTCGAGGGCGACCCGGGCTCGATCTATCTCTGGGTCGAGGAGCTTGACGAGGACAACCGGCCGAGCGCGATCCCGCGCGCTTTCCGCATTCCCTATAGCGAGGCGTTGGCGGAGCAGACCCACACCGCCGAGAACGAGATCAAGGCCGGGCATCCGCAGGGCGGGCGGGCGGCGGATTTCGGCGGTGGCGACGGCACCATCATGGACTTCGTCAGGGAGTACATCACGCCGAAGACGATCGTGGAGACGACAGGCGGCGATTCCACGACGGGGACGTTCGTGGCCCCGCCGGCCGGCGCGCAAGGGTCGGTGTTCACGCCATTGCCGCCGCCCCGGATGCCGCCCAAGGACGAGCAGCAATAGCAGGATGCCTACCCAGAAGGTGGCACAAAAATAGGGATCGGCAATAATCAGTCAGCGGGATGGACAGTAATCATCCGGAATTCCTCAATTCCCTGAAGTGTGTAGTCTTGGGGCTAACCGGGGCTAGATTTCATCCCGAAGCGATTTTCCCGGCAAAGGGGCCGCTGCATGAAGCGGCCCCTTTCGATTCCGGCAGCAATGTACGGTGAGGGGCCGGCGCGGCGAGGCGGGCTCACAGCACCGTCAAGAATGCGATCGCAAGCACCATCAGCCACCCGACAATGACGAGCGAGACCACCGCGCCCGCGGTGATCTTGGCGATCTCCTTCAAGGTCATTGGCCGGTCCATGCAAGTCTCTCCCGGGTAGCCCCGAGCGAGACATAGGCGCGCATTGGCAGATCGCCCCGGCTGCTCACGGAACGTTGTAGCGCCCGTAAGCCGGGGTGGGCCTTTCCCGCGGACCCGGCTGTCATTTCACAAAATATTGTCTGACAGATATTGAAATCTGTCAGCGGGATGGTGTATATACTCAACAGCCCAAGGGAGGAGGGCGCCCAGTGGCTGTTCTGGCGTTTGGCCGGGGAGCCGGACTTAATTTGACTACCTCGAAGGACTACCTCCATGACCATAGAAATCTTTCAATTGACCGCCCAGATTCAACAGTGGCTCAATCTTCGCGTCGCTCGCCACTTGGCCGCCCAGGCCGCCAAGTTCACCCGCGGGCAGGACAGCGATAACCAGACGGTAAACGCATGAACGAGGCGGTGGTTTTGACACCCGAGCGGATCCTTGAGGCAACTGAGGATGTCTTGAGGCGCTTTGGGTTGACCAAGGCCACCGTTGTCGACGTTGCCCGTGCGCTGGATGTCAGCCACGGCAGCGTCTACCGTCACTTCCCCAGCAAAGCCTCGCTGCGCGATGCCGTCGCCAAGCGCTGGCTCGACCGCGCCAACGAGCCGCTGTGCAAGATCGCAGCCGGCGAAGGCCCGGCGCCGGAGCGGCTGGAGCAATGGTTGCGCACCGCCTTCACGATCAAGCAGAAGAAGGTTTGCGACGATCCCGAGATGTTCGCGACCTACCTGGCGCTGGCGCAGGACGCGCGCGAGGTGGTGGAAGCCTACAAGGACAAGCAGGTCGACCTGATCGCGAAAATCCTCTCCGACGGTGTCGCGCAGGGCGTGTTCGAGATCGACAATGTGAAGGCGACCGCCCGTGCCGTGTTCGACGCCACCGTCCGCTACCATCACCCGGCGCATGCCGAGGAATGGGCCAAGCCGGAATGCCCGGGGCGGATCGACGCGCTGCTGGCCCTGCTGCTGAAGGGCCTGCGGGTCTGCAAGCCCTAGCTGAGCTTTCTGCCGACATCCCCTGACCACCTGATGCCTTTGGCCCGATTGCGAGCCCGGGGCCGCGTGTGCTTGATATCGGATAGGGATCAGCGACGCGGATCACGATGCGGCTTGCACTGTTCGCCGATATTCACGCCAACCGGCAGGGCTTCGCCGCCTGCCTCGACGCTGCGCATGCGCGCGGCGCCGAGCGGCTGATCTGCCTCGGCGATATCGTCGGCTACGGCGCCGATCCCGAATGGGCCGTCGACACGGTGATGGACCTCGTCGCCAAGGGCGCGGTCGCGGTGCGCGGCAATCATGACAATGCGATCGGCGTGCCGAGCGACAGCATGAATGCCGAGGCGCAGGCTGCGATCGACTGGACCCGCGGCCGGCTCAGTGGCGAGCAGAAGGCGTTCCTTGCCGAGCTTCCGATGTCGCGGGAGGAGGACAATCGGCTCTACGTGCACTCCGAAGCTTCGGAGCCCGCGAAATGGCGCTATGTCCGCGACACCGCCGACGCCGCGCGCAGCATGATGGCCACCGAGCTGCAGATCACGTTCTGCGGCCACATCCATCGTCCCGGCCTCTATTCGATGTCCTCGACCGCCAAGATGACGAGCTTCGTTCCGACTTCGGGCATCGCTGTTCAGTTGCTGCCGGGGCGGCGCTGGCTTGCCGTGCTCGGCTCGGTCGGCCAGCCGCGCGACGGCGATCCCGCGGCGTCGTTTGCGATGTTCGATACCATAAGCCGCGAGATCACCTTTCATCGCGTGCCCTACGACGTCGCAACCGCGGCGGCGCGGATCAAGGCGAACGGCCTGCCGCATTGGCTCGCCGACCGCCTGCCGCTGGGCCGGTGACGCCGATGGCGGCGCTGGCGATGCAGGCGGGCGCCGAGATCGATGGCTTCACCATCGGCGAACGCGTGCACCGCGGCGGCATGGCGACGTTGTGGAGCGTCACCCATCCCGGCATCACCGTGCCGCTGCTGATGAAGGTGCCGCTCACCTCGGAGGGCGAGGATCCGGCCGCGATCGTCAGCTTCGAGATGGAGCAGATGATCCTGCCGCGGCTGTCGGGGCCGCACGTGCCGGCCTGTTTCGGCACCGGCGACTTCGAACGCCAGGCCTATGTGGTGATGGAGCGCATCCCCGGTCAGACGCTCTACAAGCGGCTCGGCGAGCTGCCGATGCCGTATGAGGAGGTGAGGGTGATCGGCGGCAAGGTCGCCACCGCGCTCGCCAGTCTGCACCGGCAGAACGTCATCCATCACGACATCAAGCCGAGCAGCATCATGTTCCGCGAGCGCGGCGAGGCGGTGCTGATCGATTTCGGCCTCTCGCATCACCGGCATCTGCCCGACCTGTTGCAGGAGGAGTTTCGCCTGCCTTACGGCACCGCGCCCTACATGGCGCCGGAGCGCTTGCTCGGCGTCCGCGACGATCCGCGCAGCGATCTGTTTTCGCTCGGCGTGCTGCTCTATTTCTTCACCACCGGCGTGCGCCCGTTCGGCGAGACCGAAAGCCTGCGCGGCATGCGCCGGCGGCTGTGGCGCGACCCCTATCCGCCGCGCGAGCTGAAGCCCGACTATCCGCCCTGGCTGCAGGAGATCGTGCTGCGCTGCCTGGAAATCGATCCCGCCGCGCGCTATCCGACCGCGGCGCAGCTTGCCTTCGATCTCGGCCATCCCGATCAGGTGAAGCTGACCGCGCGGGCGCAGCGGCTGAGCCGCGACCCGCTCACCACGGTCTGGCGCCGCCGCTTCAATCTCGGCGCGGTGCCGCCGCGGCCGAAGTCTGATGTCGCGGCCCAGCTCGCCTCGAGCCCGATCGTGGCCGTCGCGCTCGATATCGGCGAGGGTGCCGAGGCGCTGAACGACACCATCCGCGTCACCGCCGAGCGGGTGCTGTCGACCTCGCCGTCGGCGCGGCTCGCCTGCGTCAATGTGCTGAAGCTCAATCGCCTGGCGATCGACCGCACCCATGACGAGCAGGGCCAGAACAAGCATGTCGACCGCCTGGTGGCGCTGCGGCACTGGGCGCGGCCGTTCGGGCTCGAGGAAGGGCGGCTGACCGTGCATGTGCTGGAGGCGATCGATCCCGCCGCCGCGATCCTGGAATTCGCCGCGGTCAACCTGGTCGACCACATCATCATCGGCGCGCGGCAGAACTCGCAGCGGCGCGCGCTGCTCGGCAGCGTGTCCGCCAGGGTCGCGGGGGAAGCGCCGTGCACGGTGACCGTGGTGCGGCCGTCGCGGCTGGCGTCGCAAGCGGACGACGGCGAGGGCGATGAGGCGGCGGAGCAAGCGGCGAATGCCGCGGCCACGCCGCCCGCAGTGTTCTAGTTTCCCCGGATCGTCAGATCGCCTCGCCGCGTGCCTCGGCCGCCGCATGGCGGATCGCGGCGATGTTGGTCTTGTAAGCCTCGACCGTGCCGCCCTTGAACACGGCGGATCCCGCGACAAAGGCGTTGGCGCCGGCGGCCGCGAGCTGGCCCGCGACGTCGGGCGCAACGCCGCCGTCGACCTCGACGTCGATCGGGCGGCCCGCGACCATCGCCCTGACGTCGCTGATCTTGCCGATCGCCGAGCGGATGAAGGCCTGGCCGCCGAAGCCGGGATTGACCGACATGACCAGCACGAGGTCGATCAGGTCGAGCACATATTCGATCGCGCTTGCCGGCGTTGCCGGATTGAGCGAGACGCCGGCCTTCTTGCCGAGCGCGCGGATCGCCTGCAGCGAGCGGTGCAAATGCGGGCCGGCCTCGGCATGCACCGTGATATGGTCGCAGCCCGCCTTGGCGAACGCCTCCAGGTAGGGATCGCAGGGCGAGATCATCAGATGGGCGTCGAAGATCTTTTTGGTGTGCGGCCGCATCGCCTTGATGACGTCGGGGCCGTAAGAGATGTTCGGCACAAAGTGTCCGTCCATCACGTCGAGATGGATCCAGTCGGCGCCGGCCTGGTCGACGGCGCGGACCTCCTCGCCGAGCTTTGAGAAATCCGACGCCAGGATCGACGGAGCGATAACGAGGGGACGCGGGGTGAATGACTGAGTCATGTCAGCTGTTCCGGAACACTTCAGGGGGGCGACGGGTGAGTCCGCCTAACATGCGGACGCGTGGCGGGCAATGCGAGCGGACGGCGCTCTGCGACCGGAAAATTCTTCCGCCGGCGGCAGCTCTTGCCGGGTGCGCGGAACCCGCTTCGATGCGGGAACGCCTGGTTTTGCTGGTTTTTTGCCATGGCACGCCCTTTGCTCAGCCACTGACCAGCGTTTGAGCCGCCAGGCGCGGCCCTGTTGGAGTATTGCCATGCTGTTCGCCCTTGGCGCTGCGTCGTCGGCCATTGACCTTTTGAGCTCGCTGATGTCGTCGAAGTCGACGACCCAGACCGGCAGCTCCAGTCAGGGGGCCAAGACCACCGGCCTGTTCGCCCCTTCGACCGGTACATCGACGTCGACCGGGAGCAGCACCGGCACCGGCTCGGGCAGCGTCTCTCCGCAGATTTCGCCGCTGACGATGGGCGCGCTGATTTCCGCGCAAAGCCAGTCCCAGACCGCGGTTTCAAACAGCCCGACGGCGGCCAGCCGCTCGGATGCGCTCAAGGACCTGTTCTCGCAGATCGATGCCGACGGCAACGGCAAGATCACCCAGTCGGAATTCGAGAACGCGCTCGGCGCCGGCGGCACCAACACGGCGCAGGCCGACGACGTGTTCTCCAAGCTCGACAGCAATGGCGACGGTAACGTCAGCCTCGACGAGATGTCCCAGGCCTTGCAGGGCCACAAGGGCGGCGGCCATCATCGCCATCACATGGCCAGCGGCTCGACCGATGGCTCCGGCGCGGGCGGATCGAGCTCCGATCCCTTGATGCAGGCGCTGGACGGTGCGACCTCGACGTCGGTGACCAACAGCGACGGCTCGACCACCACGACGACGACCTATGCCGACGGCTCGAAGGTGGCTATGACGACGCCGGCCACATCCTCCGCGACCCTCAACGCGGCTTCGTCCTACAATATCGTCGAGCAGCTGATCCAGCGCCAGGCGAAGGCGATCTCGGCGCAGGACTTCGCTGCGATTTCGGTCAGCGCTTAAGACGAGACTGGTAATTTCCGTCATTGCGAGGAGCTCGGCGACAAAATTGCAAAGCAATTTTGCGCTGGAGCGACGAAGCAATCCATCTGTCCACATGTGCGGACAGATGGATTGCTTCGCTTCGCTCGCAATGACGGCAGAGCCAGAAGCGCGATGATCTAACCGAATCTGTCCCGCCAGCTCGGTAGCGCGCCGGCGAATGGCAGCGCGGTCGCTGAATGGACGCCGCGGGCTATGGCGCGCGCCACGGTGTTGGCGGCGAGCGCACCGAGCCTGGTGAGGCCGAACAGCGGATCGATCGGCCTGGCGCCGGTCGCGGCGGCAAACACCACGTCGCCGTCGAGCGGGGCGTGCACCGGATAGATCGCGCGCGCCATGCCGGTCTGCGCGATCATCGCAAGCCGCCGCGCCTGCGGCTTCGTCAACTGCGCATCGGTCACCACGACGACGAGGGTGGTGTTCTCGACGGCGCGCGCGTCGGCGCCGCCCTTCAGCCGCGCCTTCAGCATGTCCGGCGTGAACGAGGGCGGCAGGCCGCGCCCGCCGAATTCGCCGCCGACCTCGAACGGCGCCGCCCAGAACCAGGGGCCGCTGCCGACCGTGACGCTGCCGACCGCGTTGACCACCGCGAGCGCCGCGACCGTCACGCCGTCGTCGGTCATGTCGGACGCCGAGCCGAGGCCGCCCTTCAGGTTGGCCGTGGTCGCGCCCATGCCGGCGCCGACGCTGCCGAGCTCGAAGTCATCGGAGGCGGCATTGGCCGCCGCGTAGCCGAGGTCGCGATAGGGCGGAAAGCGTCCCCACGCCTTGTTGCCGCCGTTGAGCAGGTCGAAGCAGATCGCGCCCGGCACGATCGGGATCACCGCGTCGCGGATGCGGAAGCCGCGGCCGCGCTCGGCGAGCCAGGCCTGCACGCCGCCGGCGGCGTCGAGCCCGTGCGCCGAGCCGCCGGACAGCGCGATGGCGTCGATTGCCTCGACGACGTTGTGCGGCGAAAGCAGCGCTTCCTCGCGGGTGCCCGGACCCCCGCCGCGGACATCGATCGAGGCGACCGCCGGCCGCTCGAACAGGATGGCGGTGACGCCGGAGGCGACTGTGGGATCGTCGGCATGGCCGACGGCAACGCCGGCAATATCGGTGAGAAGGTTTTTCACGATGGGTCCATCCGCCTGCTGTCCGATCGATCCGGTATAGCAGCCGCGACGGATGCATCAACCGTCGGGCACGGGCGGGCGGAGACGTGCGGTAAGACTTGCAGGCATCCGGCAAACAGAAAAACGCCCCGGCGGATCGGGGCGTTCTCGTATCTCTGATTGGATCAGACGCGAGAGAGGCTCAGGAGCCCTTCGGATTGATCTCGGTGTAGTTGCCCTTGGCGTCCCACTTGTAGACGACGTAATCGATCGCCTTGATGTCGCCCTTGGCGTCGAAGGCCATCTTGCCGAGCACGGTGTCCCACTCGCCGGCCTTGATGGTGTCCATCACCTTCTTGGCGTCGGTCGAACCGGCCTTGGCGACGGCCTGCGTCCAGACCTGCATCGCGGCGTAGGTGTAGAGCGTGTAGCCCTCGGGGTCGATGTTCTTGGCCTTGAACTTCTCGACGATCGCCTTCGCGGTCGGCTTGTTGCGCGGGTCGGGGCCGAAGGTGAACAGCGTGCCTTCGGCGGCGGGGCCGGTGATCGAGGCGAATTCCTTGTCGTTCATGGCATCGCCGGCCATCAGCACGGTCTGCAGGCCCTGGTCGCGCATCTGGCGCAGGATCAGGCCGGCTTCCTGATGGTAGCCGCCGACATAGACCAGATCGATGTTGTCGCGCTTCAGGCGCGAGACGATCGAGTTGAAGTCCTTGTCGCCCTTGTTGTAGGACTCGAACATCTTCTCCTGGAAGCCGGCCTTGTTCAGCGCCTTCTTGGTCTCGTCGGCGAGGCCTTTGCCGTAGGTGGTCTTGTCGTTCAGGATCGCGACGTTCTTGCCCTTGTAGTTCTTCATGATGTAGTCGGCGGCGACCAGGCCCTGCTGGTCGTCACGGCCGCAGACGCGCGCCACGTTCCAGAGCTTGCGCTCGGTGAACAGCGGGTTGGTCGAGGCCGGGGTGATCTGCAGCACGTTGGCGTCGGCATAGGCCTCGGAGGCCGGGATCGAGGACGACGAGCAGAAATGGCCGGCCACGAACGGGATCTTCGAAGAGCCGATCTTTTCCGCGATCGAGCGCGCCTGCTTCGGATCGCAGGCATCGTCGTCAGCTTCCAGCGCGAGCTTCTTGCCGAGCACGCCGCCGGCGGCGTTGATGTCGGCGACCGCCTGCTCGGCGCCGTTCTTCATCTGCCGGCCGAAAGCGGATTCGGAGCCCGTCATCGGGCCCGCGACGGCGATGGTGATGTCTTGCGCGAACGCGCTCGCCGATAATGCGAACGAAGCGCCAAGTGCCAGGCCGATCAGCTTCAGTGATTTCATGAGACGTCCCTCGTGGTCGTTGCCTCTTGCGGAAGGGCCCGGCACGCCGGGCCCCAAAACCGCGGGCATTCTCAGCTGATTTCGCGGCGAAGTCACCGGCAATTTTCAGGCAAATCGACGCTGCATCCGCCGCATCTTGCTTGCGGGGGCGGCACGGAACGTCAAGCTAGCCGCGGCGGCCGCCTTCCAGATAGGCGGCGCGGATTTCCGGGCGCTGCAGCAATTCGGCGCCGGTTCCGGCCAGCGTGATCAGCCCGTTGACCATGACATAGCCGCGATGGGCGAGCTTCAGCGCATGGTTGGCGTTCTGCTCCACGATCAGCACGGTGAGGCCGTCCTGCCGGTTCAGCGTGCGGATGGCGTCGAAGATCTGCCGCGCGATCAGCGGCGCGAGCCCGAGCGAGGGCTCGTCCAGCATCAACAGCCGCGGCCGGCTCATTAGGGCGCGGCCGATCGCCAGCATCTGCTGCTCGCCGCCCGACAGCGTGCCGCCGCGTTGTGCGACGCGTTCCTTCAGGCGCGGGAACAGCGCGAACACCCGCTCCAGCCCGGCTGCACGTTCGGCCTCGCTGCATTCGGTGGCATCGGCGCCCATCTGCAGGTTTTCCGCGACGCTCATGCGCGGAAAGATCCGCCGGCCCTCCGGCGATTGTGCGATGCGCAGCCGCGCGATCTCGTGGGTCGGCACGCCGGTGATGTCACGGCCGTCGAACTCGATGGCGCCGGCGCGAGCGCGCGGCCTGCCGAAAATCGTCATCATCAGCGTCGACTTGCCGGCGCCGTTGGCGCCGATCAGGGCGACGATCTCCCCGCGATTGATCTCGATATCGACGCCCTTCAGCGCCTCGATCTTGCCATACGCCGCGCGCACGCCGCGCACCGCGAGCAGGGGCTGGGTCATGACTCGTTCCCCTTCTTGGCCGACATGGCGGTGTCGGTTCTCCCTCCCCCTGAAAGGGGGAGGGTTGGAGTGGGGGTTGTCGCCGCTTGCGCCAATCTCTCCATGTGCGTGACCAAGTCGCTCAGCACGCCGTCCAAATTCGACAGCACGTCGTTGTTCCAGTAGCGAACCACGGTGACGCCTTTTTCCGCGAGCCATGCGGTTCGGCGATCGTCGGCCTGCTTCCGCTGCTCGGCATGCTGACCACCGTCCACCTCAACAGCCAGACCAAGGCGCGAGCAGTAGAAGTCGACGGTGTACGGGCCGATCGGGTGCTGCTTGCGGAAAGAGAAGCCGTTGAGTTGATCGCGACGCAACGCACGCCAGAGGCAGGCTTCCGCATCGGTCATGTTTGCGCGGAGAGATCGCGCCCGTGCCGTCATATCTTTCGTGCAGGAAAAGCGTGACCCCCACCCGCCCGCTTCGCGGTCGACCTCCCCCTTGCAGGGGGAGGTGGGGGGCTTGCTGGCTGCGCTCGTCACGTGCCGCTCTCCATCACGGCGATCGCCTCTTCTTCGTCGGCGCCGAGATAGGCGGCGATCACCTTGGGGTCGTCGCGCACCGTCTGCGGCGTGCCTTCGGCGATCTTGACGCCGTAGTCCATGACCACGACGTGATCGGAGATCTCCATCACGACCGACATGTCGTGCTCGATCAGGAGGATCGAGGTGCCCTGTTCGTTGCGGATCGACAGCAGCAGCTCGTTGAGCCCGCCGCTCTCGCGCGCGTTCAGACCGGCCGCCGGCTCGTCGAGACAGAGCAGCACCGGTTCAGTGCACATCGCGCGCGCGATCTCGAGCCTGCGCTGGTCGCCATAGGGCAGGTTGCCCGCGGCATCGTCGGCGCGGTCGAGCAGGCCGACGCGCGCGAGCCAGGTCCGCGCCAGATCGATGGCGCGCTGCTCGGCCTCGCGCCAGGACGGCAGGCCGAGCAGCCCGAGCAGGGTCAGGCCCGAGGCGCGCATCAGCGCGTTGTGCTGGGCGACCATCAGATTTTCCAGCGCCGTCATGCCGGGAAACAGCCGGATGTTCTGGAAGGTGCGCGCCACCTTGGCCTGCTTGGAGATGCGGAAATCGTTCAGCCGCTCGAGCTGGATGGTGCGGCCGTCGTCATGGGCGAGGCGGATCGCGCCCCCGCTCGGCCGGTAGAACCCGGTGATGCAGTTGAATACGGTGGTCTTGCCGGCGCCGTTCGGCCCGATCAGCGCGGTGATCTTGCGCCGCTCGGCCGCAAAGGACAGCTCGTTGACCGCGACGATGCCGCCGAAGCGCATCATCAGGCGGTCGACGGTGAGGATGGGGTCGCCGCTCATCCGTGGCCCTCCTTGACGAGGTCGGACGAGATCGCCTGGTTGCGTTCCAGGAACACGGTCGGCGCGCGATGGCCGATCAGCCCGCGCGGCCGCCAGATCATCAGCAGCACCATCGCCATGCCGAACACCAGCATGCGGTATTGATCGAGGCCGCGGAACAGCTCGAAGCCGCCGATCATGGTCAGCGCGGCGAGCGCCACGCCAAGCTGCGAGCCCATGCCGCCGAGCACCACAATCGCCAGCACCAGCGCCGATTCCTGGAAGGTGAAGGATTCCGGGCTGATGAAGCCCTGCCGGGTGGCGAAGAACGCGCCGGCGAGGCCGCCGAACATCGCGCCGGTCGCGAACGCCGTCAGCTTGGTGGTCGTGGTGTTGATGCCGAGCGCGCGGCAGGCGACCTCGTCCTCGCGCAGCGCCTCCCAGGCGCGGCCGATCGGCAGCCGCCGCAGCCGGATCGTCACCCAGTTGGTGATCAGCGCCATCGCCAGGATCAGATAGAACAGGAAGACGAGGCGGTGGGTCGGCGAGAATTCGATGCCGAGCTTGGCGGCGAGCCCGTCATCACCCGCCGTCAGCGGAATGCCGAACATGGTCGGGCGGGGAATTCCCGAGACGCCGTTGGGGCCGCCGGTCAGGCTCTGCCAGTTGATGATGACGAGGCGGATGATCTCGCCGAAGGCGAGCGTCACGATCGCGAGATAGTCGCCGCGCAGCCGCAGCACCGGGAAGCCGAGCAGCACGCCCCAGAACGCCGCCAGGATGCCGGCAAGCGGCAGGCAGACCCAGAACGACAATCCGAAATTGGTCGCAAGCAATGCGTAGGAATAGGCGCCGACCGCGTAGAAGGCGACGTAGCCGAGGTCGAGCAGGCCGGCGAGGCCGACCACGACGTTCAATCCCCATCCCAGCATCACATAGGTCAGGACCAGGATCGACAGGTCGAGAATGTAGCGCTGGTTGTAGAAGATGACAGGCACGAGGAAGGTGAACACCAGGAGCGCCGGCGCCAGCCAGCGGCCGGCGAACGACATCGCCGATTGCACCGGCTTCGGCACGATGCGGTCCTTGTCGACCGGTCCCCACCATTGCCGCAGCAACTCGACGACGATGCTGCCGCCGAACACGGTAGCGACAAGGGCTGCGAGGTCGCCGAACCGCGTCCAGTAGATCAAGCCGCCCTGCGGCCCGGCCTCGGTGCGAATGCCGATCATCAGCGAGAACAGCACCAGCGCGACAAGGGCGCTGATCAGGGCCTTCTTGAGAATGAAGGCGCTGCCCGAGGGCTGCGCGGCGTGCGAGGGGCGGGCTGAGGTCGCGCTCACGAAGTGCCTGTCAGACTTTTTCGACTTCGGGACGGCCGAGCAGGCCGGTCGGCATGAAGATCAGCACCACGATCAGGATCGAGAACGCGGCGACGTCCTTGTACTCAACCGAGAAATAGGCCGACCAGAACGTCTCGATCAGGCCGATTGCGAGCCCGCCGAGCATCGCGCCCGGCAGCGAGCCGATGCCGCCGAGCACGGCGGCGGTAAACGCCTTGATGCCGGCGACGAAGCCCATGAAGAAATCGACCAGGCCGTAATACAGGAGATACATCATGCCTGCGACGGCGGCGAGCGCGGCGCCGATCACGAAGGTCATCGAGATGGTGTAGTCGACGTCGACGCCGAGCAGCGCGGCCATGGTCTGGTCCTGCTCGCAGGCGCGCATGTCGCGTCCGAGCCGGGTGCGCGAGACCAGCCAGGTGAACAGCGCCAGCACGACGATGGTGGCGAGCACGACCATGATCTGGATGTTGGAGAGCTGCACGGCGAAGCCCGACGAGCCTTCATGCAGCGTGTAGCCGCCGGTGATGATCGGCGGCACCGGCTTCACCCGCGCGCCCTGCGACACCTGTGAGAAATTGGTCAGCACGAATGACATGCCGATCGCCGAGAGCATCGGCGCCAGGCGGAATGAATGCCGCAGCGGCCGGTAGGCGATGCGCTCGATGGTCCAGCCGTAGAGCGCCGTGATCGCCATCGAGACCAGCAGCACGATCAGCAGGATCAGGGGGATCGCGGTGAGGCCGAGCGACACCAGCACCAGGAACGAGATCAGCGCGATGAAGCCGCCGATCATGAAGATGTCGCCATGGGCGAAGTTGATCATGCCGACGATGCCGTAGACCATCGTGTAGCCGATGGCGATCAGGCCGTAGATCGAACCGAGCACGAGGCCGTTGATCAGTTGCTGGGCGAAATAATCCATACGCTGCCGTCAGAGCCTGTTCGGTTGAGAACCGACCAGGCTCTCGTGTTGATCTGGACGCGCTTTCTTCACGCGAACCGGTTCCCACTTCGCTCGAAAACGCTACGTCGAGGGTGACGCGGCGAGGGCCCCGGCAGCCTGATCCGTCGCGTCATGTCGTTTTCTAACAGTGGAACCCCGGCCGCGGCAACAGCGTGGCAGCAGCAGAAAGGGCTTGTACATAACTAGTTTGGCGGATGCGGTTCCGATGTCACAGGGCCGACATGGCCTTGCCTTGCAATGATCACGCCGGAACCCGTGTTCCCCGAGCAACCGCGCTTCCGACGCGCGCGTTGTCCCCAGCTTGATGAAAGCAAAGGGAGTAGCTGAATGAGCAACCCAAATCAGAATCCGGGACAGCCGAACCAGAACCCCAATCAGAAGCCCGGCCAGCAGCAGCAGGGCGGCGGCCAGAAGCCCGGCCAGCAACAGCAGGATCAGGGCCGGCAGGGCCAGAAGCCCAATCCGGAGCGCTAATTCGGACAATTGAGCCGAACTAGCAGGGAGGCCTCGCCGAAAGGCGAGGCCTTCCTTGTTCAGGCTGGACCCTTTTCGCTTGGGCTGTCTTGTTCAGGCCAACTGGTCGGCGAAGCGGCCGCGGAAGGCGTACGAACCGAAATGCGTGAGCTCGCTTCGAAGGTCGAGCCAGATTTCGCCGCCGAGATCGATCCAGCGCCGGCAGAACGCGTAATCTTCGGACAGATACTCGCCGGTTGTCTTGTCGATCATGCATTCGAACAGCGAGACGCGGTCGAGGTCGGCGCGAACCAGGTCGCCGGTGTTCAAGTCGTTGCTCTTGTGGTTCGCCCGATATTTGAGTTCGGGATGGGCGTCGCACAGCCTGACGAGGGCGGATCGCTTCATCATGAGAAAGCCGGTTCCGGCATATCGGACCTTGGCGAAGCCGTCGCCGCGAGATGTGATCTGGTCGCCCTCCCGTGTGACGACATAGTCCAGCGAGGATGACGCGAGGTTCTTGCGCTTGGCGTCCGCAGCCCGCTGCACCTTTGCCCAATCGATGTGCTTGAGCGGATAGGCCGCGGCGGAAACGTCGGCACCGCAATCCAGCAGCCGGAAGACGGACTCGGGTTCGAACCCGATATCGGCATCGATGAACAGGAGATGGCTGGCGCCGGATGCAAGGAATTGGTGGGCCAGTTCATTCCGGGCGCGCACGATCAGCGATTCGTTTCCGATCAGATGGAACTGGATGTCGATGCCCCGGGCGGTGGCCGCAGCCTGAAGCTTCAAGGCGGACAACACATAGGCCATCTTCAGATCGCCGCCGAAGCAGGGCGTTGCGACGAAAACGCGCGTTCTTTCGGTCATTTTACCCCCTTTATCCCCGGCCGGCGCCGATCTTGCGCAGATCCCGGCCGGGCCCGATCGCATCGATCCGGAACCATCGCATCGCGCTTAACCTTAACAAAGGGTTTAAATTGCTGCCGGCAATTGATCGGCGTTAGCTCGCGCCCTGAACCGTCGCCGGTCTGAAAGGCGCGGGATGCACGGGAAGCGGCAATGTCGAACAACTGGCGGATCAGCTCCTTCAACGGCGCGCTGCTTGCGGCCTATTTCATTCCGGTCTGGACCATCATCGCCTTCAGCATCATGGTGTCGCCGATCCACGGCCTCTATGAGCGGCCGAGCGTGTCGATCGCGTTCTATGCCAGCGACTATCTGCACCTCGGCAAGATGGCGACGGTGCGCCTCGCATGGCTGCTCGCGCTGGCGCGGATCACCGTGGTGGCGTTCTTCGCAGTCTTCCTCGCGATGGCCGCCTTCTCACCGCTGCGCAAGAGCAGCAGCGGCGCCGACGAGGCGCTGGCGGTGGCGCTCTGCCTCGGCAGCGTGCTGAGCTTCGCCAGCATGATGATGGCTTCCAAGGTCGGCGAGGTCGAAGCGATGCGCATGCACGCGTCCGAGCTTCTGATGCTGCTCGGGACCGCGATCGTGATGCTGTTCGAGACCTCGCCGAAGCGAGCTCAAGCGTCGGCCAATGCAGCAACGACCACCGAAACGCCCGCAGGCCAGCTATCCCTTCAGCAGCCCTAAAGCGCGATAGTCTTCGCGCTTTAGTCGTTTTTTTGCATGATCTTTTCAGAAAACCGCTTCGCACTTTTCCGGATCATGCTCCTAGCTCGGCAATGATCGCGCCGGCTTCCTTGACGGCGTGATTGGCCGCGGGCACGCCGCAATAGATCGCCTGCTGCAGCAGGATCTCCTTGATGTCCTCGGGCGTGAAGCCGCCCTCGGCGAGCGCGGCGCGCACATGCAGGCGGAATTCGTCCCACTGGCCGAGCGCGACCATGGTGCCGATCACAAGCACGCGCCGGGTGCGGTGATCGAAATGCGGCCGGGTCCAGATGTCGCCCCACGCATAGCGCGTGATCAGGTCCTGGAAGTCGGTGTTGAACGCGTTGCGGTTCTTGATCGACTTGTCGACCCATTCATTGCCGAGCACCTTGCGGCGCTGCGTCATGCCGTCGTCGCGGCGCTGATTGTCGTCCATGGATGTCTCCTCATGAAATCGTAGCCCGGATGGAGCGCAGCGCAATCCGGGGCTTCAGCGTTGGCCGAAGGACTTGTCCCGGATTTCGCTTCGCTGCATCCGGGCTACGTGCTGATTGTCGCCCATAGAGCATCTTTCCCGGTTACGTCATTCCGGGGCGGTCCGCAGGACCGAACCCGGAATCTCGAAGTTATGGATGCGGATCGAGATTCCGGGTTCGATGCTTCGCATCGCCCCGGAATGACGATGACCGTTACCGTTGCGTCAGGAAGCCGACCACGGCCTCGGTGAAGGCGTGCGACTGCTCGACGTTGGAAATGTGCGCGGCATCGAGCAGCGTCATGCTGGCGCCGGGAATGCCGCTGCGGATCATTTCGCCTGCCGACACCGGCGTTGCCATGTCCTGCTTTCCCGCGATCACCAGGGTCGGGCTCTTGATCTTCGGCAGCAGGGCGCGTTGGTCGAGTGTCGATAGCGCCTCGCAGCAGGCGAGATAGCCTTCGACCGGCGAGGCAATCAGCATCGCCTTCATGCGCGCCGCGGTTTCCGGCTCGCGCTCGCGGAAATCGGCGGTCAGCCAGCCGGCGATCACGGCGTCGGCGACGGCGGCGATGCCGCCTTCCTTCACCGCCTTGATGCGGTTCAGCCAGTTGGTCGGATCGGGATAGTAGCAGGCGGTGTTGGCGAGGATGATCTTGCCGAATCTTTCCGGGGCATTCGCTCCCAGCCACTGTCCGACCATGCCGCCCATCGACAGGCCGCACCAGTGCACCTTCTCGATGTTGAGATCGTCGAGGATCGCCAGCACGTCGCGGCCGAAGCGCTCCATGGAGTAGGGGCCCGCCGGCACGCCGGATTTGCCGTGACCGCGGCGGTCGTAGCGGATGACGCGGAACAGCTGCGTCAGCGCCCGCATCTGCGGCTCCCACATCTGCAAGGTGCAGCCGAGCGAGTTCGACAGCATCAAGGTCGGTCCGCCGTCGCGGCCGTCCACCTGGACGTTGAGCAGGCACCCGTCGGCGTTGATCATCGGCATCGTCTTGTCCCTCTCGTCATGCGCTTGCCGGGTCATCTGCGCGAAGACGCGCTTCGCGCTTTTGTCCGGCAATGACATCGTCGCTATTTGTCATCCAGTGAAGCCAGCAGGCGGTCGATCAGTGCTTGCGAGGCACCCTGATAGGCCATCGGCTCGAACAGCTCCGCGATTCGTTTCGCGTCGAGATGCGCGGTGACCTTGGCGTCCGCCGACAGCACCTCGCGCAGATGCTTCTTCTCCGCGACCGCGCGCTTGCTGGCGGCCTCGATCAGATGATGGGCGTCGCTCTTGCCGATCTTGTCGGCGAGCGCAAAGGCGATGGCTTCCGCCATGATCAATCCCTGAGTCGCATCGAGATTGACGCGCATCCGCGCCGCATCGACCTCGAGCCCCTCGGCGAGATCGACGATGGCGGCGAGCGCGCCCGAGGTCACCAGCATCAGGCCGGGCAAGGTCGGCCATTCCGCATGCCATGGACCGGCGCTGCGCTCATGGTCCTGCACCTGCGCGGCGAAGATCGTGGCGGCAAGATTCGGCGCCATGGTCGCAGCCCCCAGCGCGCTCGCGGCAGCGACCGGATTGCGCTTGTGCGGCATGGTGGAGGAGCCGCCGCGACCGGCGCCCGCCGGCTCGAAGGCCTCGCCGACATCGGTCTGCATCATCAGCGAAACGTCGCGCGCGATCTTGCCGCAGCTGCCGGCGAGGATGGCGAACACCGACGCGGCCTCGGCGATGCGGTCGCGATGGGTATGCCAGGGAGCATCCGGCAGCGGCAGATCGAGCTCTCGCGCAAGGTCGGCGGCGACCGCCAGCCCCTTATCGCCGAGCGCGGCGAGCGTCCCGGCGGCGCCGCCGAATTGCAGCGCCAGCGTCTCGCGGCGCAGGCGCAGCAAGCGCTTGCGGGAGCGATGCAGCGCCGCGGCATATTCGGCGAGTTTGAGGGCGAACGGCATCGGCAGCGCATGCTGCAGCCAGGTCCGCGCCACCACGGCGGTGTTGCGATGGGCGCGCGCAAGCCCGGCGAAGCCGGCGACGGCGCGGTCGAGGTCGGCCAGCAGCGCGTCGATCCCCGCACGCAACGACAGCATGGTCGCGGTGTCGATGACGTCCTGGCTGGTCGCGCCCCAATGCACGTAGCGCGCCGCCTCGGCGTCCGCCCTGGCGACATTGGCGGTCAGGGCCTTCACCAGCGGAATCGCCAGATTGCCGGACCGCGTCGCGGCGTCGGCCAGCGCGGCCAGGTCGAATGATTCGGCCTTGCAGGCGGCGCCGATCGGTCCCGCGCCAGCTGCGGGAATCACCCCGCAGGCCACCTCGGCGCGGGCCAGCGCGGCCTCGAAATCCAGCATGTTCTGCAGCGTGGCGGCGTCGTCGCACACCGCGCGCATCGCGGCGCTCGACAGCATCGGCGCAAGCAGGGGAGAAAGGGCTGTGCTCATGGCCGGCGACCTAACCACTGTCGCGCGTCGATGCCAATGCCCCGGGGCTGCCTGCATTTTCAACACCGGGGATTGCGCGATTTCGTGAACGATCGGCTTGGCTTGCTGCGGTTGCGAATATGCATCGCTCATCCTCCGAAGGTGCCCTTTCCTTTGCGCCCCGGCTGCTTTACTTGGGGGAAAAGGTTCTAGCGATCGAGGAGATCCCCCATGGCCATGACAATGACCGGCGAAGTCCAGCTTGCAGCGCCGCGCCAGGCTGTGTGGGACAAGCTCAACGATCCCGAAGTGTTGAAGGCCTGCATTCCCGGCTGCGAAGAGCTGGAGAAGACCGACGAGGGCGGCTTCCGCGCCACCGCCAAGATGAAGGTCGGCCCGGTCTCCGCCCGCTTCAAGGGCAAGGTCACCTTGAGCGATCTCGACCCGCCGAACGGCTACAAGATCTCAGGCGAAGGTGAGGGCGGGGTTGCCGGCTTTGCCAAGGGCGGCGCCACCGTGGGCCTTGCAGACAAGGATGGCGGTACGCTTCTGAGCTACAATGTGGAGGCGCAGATCGGCGGCAAGCTCGCCCAGCTCGGCCAGCGCCTGATCAACGGCGCCGCCAAGAAGCTGGCCGATGAATTCTTTGCAAATTTCGCCAAGGCGGTGCAGGGTTAGCCCCGCCTTTCGGCTGGATTATTCAGGTCCGGCCATGTCCTGGAGGGGGGGCTCGAAAGGTTGCCCATCGCGGGGCGCGCCCATATTATGCCGTCTGGAATGATTTAAAACCGCCTGCTTCGCCGATATGCGGTGGCGCAGATAAGAGAGTGCTGATGGCCAAGATTTCAATGATCGTGAACGGCAACCCCGTGAACGCGAATGTCGACCCCCGTACCCTTCTGGTCCAGTTTCTGCGCGAAAACCTGCGGCTGACAGGCACCCATGTCGGCTGCGACACCTCGCAGTGCGGCGCCTGCGTCGTGCATCTGGACGGCAGGGCGGTGAAGTCCTGCACGACGCTTGCGGTGATGGCCGACGGTCACGAGGTCAAGACCATCGAGGGGCTTGCAGCCGACGGTGCGCCGCTGCATCCAATGCAGGAGGCCTTCCGCGAGCATCACGGCCTGCAGTGCGGCTTCTGCACGCCGGGCATGATCATGACCGCGGTCGACCTGGTCCATCGCAAGGGCCACGAGCTCTCCGACGAGGTGATCCGCGAGGAGCTGGAAGGCAATCTGTGCCGCTGCACCGGCTACCAGAACATCGTTGCTTCGATCGCCGCCGGCGCCAAGGCGATGGCGAAGTCGGACCTCGCCTAGTCAGCAATTCATCGCGAGCGCGATCAGGACATTCCAATGTACGAATTCAAATATCACCGTCCCGGCACCGTGCGGCAGGCCGCCAACCTGCTGGTGAAGAACGAGGACGCCAAGCTGATCGCCGGCGGCCACACGCTGGTGCCGGTCATGAAGCAGCGGCTCGCCAGCCCGCCGCATCTGGTCGATCTCTCCCACATCGAAGGTCTCGACACGATCGAGATGAAGGGCCGCTCGCTGGTCATCGGTGCCACCGCCAAGCACGCCGAAGTCGCGAACTCCGCGGTCGTGGGCGAGGCGATCCCGGCGCTGGCCGAGCTTGCCGGCCTGATCGGCGATCCCGCCGTGCGCCACCGCGGCACCATCGGCGGCTCGCTCGCCAACAACGACCCGACCGCCGACTATCCGGCCGCGGTACTGGCGCTGGGCGCGACCATCGTCACCAACAAGCGCCGCCTCAAGGCCGAGGAGTATTTCCAGGGCCTGTTCTCGACCGCGCTGGAGGCCGACGAGATCATCACCAAGGTGATGTTCCCGGTGCCGAAGAAGGCGGCCTACGTCAAGTTCCGCAACCAGGCCTCGCGTTATGCGTTGGTCGGGGTGTTCGTGGCCAAGCGTCCGTCCGACGTGCGCGTCGCGGTCACCGGCGCGGGCTCCGACGGCGTCTTCCGCGTCACCGCGTTCGAGGACGCGCTGAAGAAGCGCTTCTCGCACAAGGTGCTCGACGGCATCGCGGTTTCGGCCGACGGGCTGAACAGCGACCTGCACGGCAGTGCAGAATACCGCGCGCATTTGATCGGCGTTTTGACGCGCCGGGCGGTGGAAGCCGCGAACGCCAAGGACTAAGTACCAAGGCGTGACTTTGCTGACCTCTGTTCGAAAGACTGGCTGTTCCATGAGTGCATCGGCGTTACCCACTTCCGTCGATGCGCTCGAGGATCTCCTGACCTCGCGCGGCTATCTCGCCGAGCGGTCGCTCGCGACCGTGACCTATCTCGCGCTGCGCATGGGCCGGCCGCTGTTCCTCGAAGGCGAAGCCGGTGTCGGCAAGACCGAGATCGCAAAGGTGCTGTCGGCGGCGCTCGGGCGCAAGCTGATCCGCCTGCAATGCTATGAAGGCCTCGACGTCGCCTCCGCGGTCTATGAGTGGAGCAGTGCGGCGCAGATGATCGCGATCCGCCTTGCGGAGGCTTCCGGCGATACCGATCGCGACCAGCTCGCCAGCGACATCTTCGCCGAGCGATTCCTGATCAAGCGGCCGCTGCTGCAGGCGCTCGAGCCCGATGTCGCGGGTCCTCCGGTGCTGCTGATCGACGAGCTCGACCGCGCCGACGAGGCGTTCGAGGCGTATCTGTTGGAAATCCTCAGCGACTTCCAGGTCACGATCCCCGAGCTCGGCACCGTGAAGGCGCCGGCGCCGCCGATCGTGATCATCACCTCGAACCGCACGCGCGAGATTCATGACGCGCTGAAGCGGCGCTGTCTCTATCACTGGGTGGATTATCCCACAGCCGAGCGCGAGCTTGCGATCGTCAAGTCGCGGGTGCCGAACATCTCCGTCAAGCTGTCGCAGCAGGTCGTCCGCTTCGTGCAGGCGCTGCGCAACCAGGATTTCTACAAGTCGCCGGGCGTCGCCGAGACCATCGACTGGGCGACCGCGCTGTCCGAGCTCGACGCCCGCTCTCTGACCCCGCAGGTGGTCGGCGACACGCTGGGCGCGCTCTTGAAGTATCAGGACGACATCGCGCGCATGCAGGGCGATGCGTTGCAGAAGACATTGAAGGAAGCGACGAGCGAGACGTAAGTCGCGCGTCATAACAACGTCCGTCATTCCGGGGCGATGCGTTAGCATCGAACCCGGAATCTCGAGGTTCCGGGTTCGCTCGCTTCGCGCGCGCCCCGGAACGACGGGAAATGGATCACGATGGCGATCAACCACCTCGCGCCTCCGACCGGCCACATGGCCGACAACGTGATCGGCTTTGCCCGCGCGCTGCGGGCGGCCGGGCTTCCCGTCGGGCCGGGCTCGGTGATCGATGCGCTCGACGCGCTGCAGCTGATCGAGGTCGGCCATCGCTCCGATTTCTACGCCACGCTGGAAGCGATCTTCGTCAAGCGCCACGAGCACGCGCTGATCTTCCGCCAGGCCTTTATGCTGTTCTTCCGCGCCGCCGAGGAGTGGAAGAGCATGCTGGATTCGGTGCCGCTGCCGGACCACGCCAGGAAGAAGCCGCCGCCGGCCTCGCGCCGCGTCCAGGAGGCGATGGCGCAGCCGGCGAAGACCGAAGAGCGCCCGCAGGCCCAGGAGCAGGAGCTCAAGCTCTCGGTCTCCGACAAGGAGATCCTGCAGAAGAAGGATTTTGCGCAGATGACCGCGGCCGAGATCGCCGAGGTGACGCGCGAGATCGCCAAGATGCGGCTGCCGCAGGCCGAGCTCGTGACCCGCCGCTACCAGCCGGATGCGCGGGGCCTGCGGCTCGACATGCGCCGCACCGTGCGCAACTCGCTGCGCACCGGCGGCGAGATCATCGACATCCGAAAGCTCGGCCGGATCGAGAAGCCGGCGCCGATCGTGGCGTTGCTCGATATCTCCGGCTCGATGAGCGAGTACACCCGCCTGTTCCTGCACTTCCTGCACGCCATCACCGACGCCCGCAAGCGGGTCTCGGTGTTCCTGTTCGGTACCCGCCTGACCAATGTGACGCGCGCGTTGCGGGAGCGTGACCCCGACGAAGCGCTGGCGAATTGCTCGTCCGCGGTCGAGGACTGGGCCGGCGGGACGCGGATCGCGACCTCGCTGCACAGCTTCAACCAGCTCTGGGCCCGCCGGGTGCTCGGGCAGGGCGCCATCGTCCTCCTTATATCCGATGGACTAGAACGGGAGGCTGATGCCAAACTGGCCTTCGAGATGGACCGATTGCACCGTTCCTGCCGCCGCCTGATCTGGCTCAATCCGCTGCTGCGCTACTCCGGCTTTGAGGCCAAGGCGCAGGGCATCAAAATGATGTTGCCCCACGTTGACGAATTTCGCCCGGTGCATAACTTGACGTCCATCAAGGGCTTGATCGGGGCGTTGTCATCCCCGCCGCCGGCGCACCACCGCAGCCTGATCCGCTCTGTAGCCTAAGAAGCATCCGATTTCACAGGAGGCCGCCATGCTGAACCGCGACGAAGACATCCTGCAGGCCGCCGAGACCTGGCAGAAAGAGGGCCATGGCGTGGCGCTTGCCACCGTGGTCGAGACCTGGGGCTCGGCGCCGCGCCCGGCCGGCTCGAGCCTCGTCATCAATGACGACGGCACCTTCCTCGGCTCGGTCTCCGGCGGCTGCGTCGAGGGCGCGGTCGTGACGGAAGCGCTCGACGTGATCGCGAGCGGCCAGCCCAAAATGCTCGAATTCGGCGTCGCCGACGAGACCGCCTGGAATGTCGGCCTGTCGTGCGGCGGCACCATCCGCGTCTTCGTTGAGAAGGTTGGTTAGCCGTGAAACTCGAGATCCTGAAAGAGCTGAACGCCGAGCGCGCCGCGCGCCGCCCGGTCATCATTGTCACCGACACCGCCAATGGCGATCAGCGCCTGGTCAAGGCCGCGGACATCGCCGCCGATCCGCTGCGCGCCGAGCTCTCAAAGCAACTGCGGATGGGCAAGAGCGGCAATGTCGAGGTCGGGACCAAGAAGCTGTTCCTCAACGTCTACGCGCCGACCGCAAAGCTCGTGATCATCGGCGCGGTCCATATCAGCCAGGCGCTGGCGCCGCTGGCGCGTTCGCTTGACTATGACGTCACGGTGGTCGATCCGCGCACCGCGTTTGCGAGCCCGGAGCGCTTCCCCGACGTGCCGCTGGTCGCCGAATGGCCCGACGTCGCACTGCCGCCGCTCAACGTCGATCACTACACCGCCTTCGTCGCGGTGACGCATGATCCGAAGATCGACGATCCGGCGCTGCTGCACGCCTTCGACCGCGACTGCTTCTATATCGGCGCGCTCGGATCGCGAAAGACCCACGCCAAGCGCTCCGAGCGGCTGCGCGCGCAGGGCGCCAGGGACAGCGACATCGCGCGCATCCACGCGCCGATCGGCCTCGATATCGGCGCGGTGTCGCCGTCGGAGATCGCGGTCGCGATCATGGCCGAGATCACCGCGCAGCTGCGCTTGCCCCCCAAAGAAAAAGAAGAAGCGGCATGAAATTCGGTCCCGCCAGTCCAGCCGACGCGATTGGCGGCGTCACCGTGCATACCCTCCGCCAGGGCGCGCTGGTGCTCAAGAAGGGCACCACGATCGGCCCCGCCGAGGTCGAGGCGCTGACCAAGGCCGGCGTCGACGAGATCGTCGTGGTGCGGCTCGACGAGGGCGACGTCTCCGAGGATGCCGCGGCCGCCAGCATCGCGCAGGCGGTGGCCGGCGACGGCGTCAATGTCGAGCGCGCCTTCACCGGCCGCGCCAATCTGTTCGCGGCCCGTCCCGGTGTGCTGGTGATCGATCGCGCCGCGGTCGACCGTATCAACGACGTCGACGAGGCCATCACCTTCGCAACGCTCGCCGCGTTCAAGCCGGTGGTCGAAGGCGAGATGATCGCGACCGTCAAGCTGATCCCGTTCGGCGTCGAGGGGCGCTTACGCGATGCCGCCGTCGCGGTCGCCGGCAAGGATACGCTGCGGATCGCGCCCTATGTGATCCGGAAGGTCGGCGTGGTCTCGACGCTGCTGCCGGGTCTTGCGCCGAAGGTGATCGACAAGACGCTGCGCGTCACCGCCGAGCGGCTCGCGCCGGCCGGCGCCACCATCATCGCCGAGCGCCGCGTGCCGCATGACGAGACGGTGCTCGCCGCCTCGATCAAGGAATTGCTCGGCTTAGGGGCCGAGCTCGTCATCGTGTTCGGCGCGTCCGCGATCGCCGACCGTCGTGATGTCATTCCTGCTGCAATCACCGAGATCGGCGGCGCGGTCGAGCATTTCGGCATGCCGGTCGATCCGGGCAATCTGCTGCTGATCGGCAGCGCCGGCGGCGTGCCGGTCCTGGGCGCGCCAGGCTGCGCGCGCTCGCCGGTCGAGAACGGCTTCGACTGGGTGCTGATGCGGCTGCTCGCCGGCATCAAGGTGACGCGATCGGATCTCACCGGCATGGGCGTCGGCGGCCTGTTGATGGAGATCGTGACGCGGCCGCAGCCGCGCACGGTGCCGGACACCGAAGGCAACCGCAACGTCGCCGCGATCGTGCTTGCCGCCGGCCGCTCGACCCGGATGGGCGGCCCGAACAAGCTGCTCGCCGAGCTCGACGGCAAGAAGCTCGCGCGCATCGTCGCCGAGCAGGCCCTGGCGTCGAAGGCCTCCGAGGTCATCGTCGTCACCGGGCATCAGGCCGAGCTGGTCGAGCAGGCGCTCGATGGCCTCAAGGTCAAGTTCGTCCGCAACGCGGATTTCGCCGGCGGCCTCGCCAGCTCGGTGAAGGCGGGCATTGCGGCGGTGTCCGACAGCGCCGACGGCGCGATCGTCTGCCTCGGCGACATGCCGCTGATCGATGCGAAGCTGATCGATCGCCTGATCGAGACCTTCGCGCCGGACCGCGGCCATCTGATCGCGGTCCCGGTCAGTGAGGGCCGCCGCGGCAATCCGGTGCTGTGGTCGCGGCGCTTTTTCAAGGAGCTGATGACGCTCGACGGCGACATCGGCGCCCGTCACTTGATCACCAAGCATGCCGAGGTGGTCGCCGAGGTCCCGGTCGAAGGCGACAGCGCCTTCCTCGACATCGACACCCCGCAGGCGCTGGAAGCCGCAAGACAGGGCTGAACACTCTCCGCGTCGTCCCGGCGAAGGCCGGGACCCATTACCACCAATCGTTGTTGTTGGTGGGATAGCGGCCAGAGCCTCGCGCAATCATCACCATCGGTGGCTATGGGTCCCGGCCTTCGCCGGGACGACGAGTGGATAGAATTCGCTCTCAACCCGTCATTCACCATCTGGAAACGACCCCTGCGTACAGTCCGCGCCGGGCTTTGGGGGATTTCCGCTTGATCATTTCGACCGCCGTCGCGCAGCGTCGCGCGTTGACGATTCTCGTCCTGACATTGCTGCTCGGCGCCACGCGTTTCTCCGTGGAAACCTTCGTGCCCAAGGCGCGCGCGGCCGGCGCGTTCGCGGTCGGCAAGTGCGGGGCCTATGGCCAGGCCTACGACTATCCGGCGGAGGGCGCGGCGCGCGCCGCCGCGCTGAAGCAGTGCAAGGGCGATTGCACCACCGTCACCATGAAGCGGGCCTGCGCCGCGCTCTCGATCGACATGAAGAATCCCTGCGGCGCCCATGGCTATGCCTTGGCGCCGAAGATCTCGAGCTCGCTCAATGCCGCGACCAGGAAGTGCTACGACTATGGCGGCAAGGAATGCGTGATCCGCGCCTGGGCCTGCGACGCCAAGGGGTAGGGCAGTCGCCGCAATCCGCCTGGTGGGCAAAGCGCGCTGCCGCGCTCAGACGGCGCCATAGAAGTGTCGGTATTGCCAGGCGGCGTCGCGCTCCAATTGGTCTTCGGACCACGATTGGTCTTTGAACCGCATGACCGACATCGGCGATAGATCGATGGGCGGCTTGCCGTCCACGATCCAGGCCGCAAGCGCCTCGCCGACGGTCGGCGAGATCGACAGACCGGCGACGTTGCACCCGCTTGCAAAATAGAAGCCGGCCACGCCGATGGCCGGGCCGAGAATATGATGGCCGTCGGCAGTCATCGTCGGAATGCCGCCGCGAAACTCCCGCACCTTGGCGGTTTGCAGGAACGGGAGCTGGTCCTTGACCTCATCGGCGGCTGCATGAAGCACGCCGATATCGAGCGGCATGTCCTTGACGTCGAAGCCGGCCCCAAGCGACTGCATATCGAAGAAGCGCGGCGTTTCCTCGTAGACACCCCACAGGAAACCGCCCTGACACGGACGGGCATACACCGCGGCATCCATGATGCGGATCATCGGCAGGTCGGCCCGCGCGCCATCCAAAGGCTCGGTCACGATCAACTGCTGCCGGGTCGGCACCAGCGGCACGCGGATCCCGCTCGCCTCCGCGACCTGCCGTGTCCACGCGCCGGCCGCATCGACGACAACCGGACTTTCAATGACGCCGTTCGCGGTGGTCAGGCCGATCACGGTGCCGCCGACGATGTTGACGGCGCGCACGTCGGTCTTCGGCAGCAAGATTGCACCGTTGGCCGCCGCGGCTGTGGCGAAACCGACGGCAACCTGCGCCGGGTCGAAATACCGGTCGTCGCCGATCCGCATCGCCGCAACGACGCCCGTCGGCTGCAAGAACGGATTGAGACTGCTCGCCTCTTCCGGAGAGATCAGCTCGACGTCGAGGCCGGTGCTGCGTCCGCGCTCGAAGTCGTCCTCGATCACTTCGGCGTCCTGCGGCCGGCGCGCAACCTTGAGGCTGCCCGAATGCACCCAGTCGAGCGGCTGGCCGGTTTCTTCCGTGAACGCCTCGATCTTGCGGCATGCGTCCTTGATGAGGCCAATCATCAAGTCGCTCTTGCGCGCGCAACTCACCATGCCTGCAGCGCGGGGGGAAGTTTGCGATCCGATCTCATGCTTGTCGACAAGGGCGACGCTGAGACCTCCACGCTTGCTCAGGTAATAGGCTGTGGCCGCGCCCAATCCGCCCGAACCGATAACAACAACATCGGCCTTGCTGATCATGATGCAATGCCCTGAAATATGCTGATGGTCATCGAACGCCCGAAGCCTACTACGCGGCGCAGGAGCTGACTATCGCTTTCCGTCCCGGCGCGGATCTGGCCTTTGCGACGTCGCACGGCTAGCGGTCGACGTGTGGGTTGAGCTTCTTCGCCGCAGCGATATCAGCTTCGCCAGCCGCGACGTCGCCCTTCAGGCGGGCAGGGTCCGCCCGTGGGTTGCTCAAGAAACTAACGTCAGCGCCTGGCGGGCAGATGAGGGATGCGCGGTCAGAACTGGCGTTTGTCGTCAACCTGCGGATAGATTTATCGCCATGCAGTTCGACACCAAGATCGCGGTCGTGATCCGCACCGACCTGGAAGTCTGGCAGAAGCTCAACGTGGCGTCGTTTCTTGCCGGCGGCATCGCGGCTTCCTTTCCCGAATGCATCGGCGAGAATTACGAGGACGGCTCGGGGACCAGATATCTCTCTTTGATCGGCCAGCCGATCCTGATCTACGGCGCCGACGGGCCTGCGCTGTCGCGGGCGCTGGAGCGCGCGCTGGCGCGCAACGTGCAGCCGGCGCTCTACACCGAGGACATGTTCAAGACCACGCATGACGCCGCCAACCGCGAGGTGGTGAAGGCGGTCGTGCGCAGCGAGCTCAACCTGGTCGGCCTCGCCATTCGCGCCGAGCGCAAGGTGGTCGACAAGATCCTCGATGGGCTGAAGTTTCACACCTAGCGGACAGCGCGCGTGCGCGGTCCGGCGCTTATCGGCTCGCCTCCTTGTCCGGCATGATCTGCAGCAACGGCGTCGGCGCGATCGATATCTGGCCGGTGAATGGTCGATCATGCGCGGCAATCAGCAGAACCGATGTGGCCACGCCGGTCGCGAACAGTCCCATCGCGATGGCGGATCCCAACCGGTTGTCGCAGTGAACAAGGGCAATGACCAATAGCTCGCAGATGGCCTGAAGGTAGAGGCACCACCATTTGATCGAGTCGACTTCGGTCTGACTGACGATGATCCGTTGTCGTCGCGCATCGAGTGCCGAATTCAGATTGGTGATGATCTCGTGCTGCGTCGTCTGCTGGCCCGGGTTTTGCGCGGGCGTTGATACGACAAGGCGCAACGCCGCGGTCAGTGCGGGAGGCGCTGCCTTGAGCGATGCAGCCTGGCGCGCCATCATCGGCCATTCCACGGCGACCGTTTCCTCGACGTAGTCGCGAACGAGGCCGCGCAGGCGCGCCTCCTGCTCCGGCGGCAGGCCGCCGGCGAGCAAGATGACCGCCCGCAACGAACTGGCTTCGCGGCTCACCGCCGCGGTGGCGCGATCGCTGTCACTCCAGACCTGTGCCGCGGTGAATGCGACAAACAGGCCGAAAAGGATGCCGAGCACCGGCAACATGCCGGGAGAGATCGATTTGAAAGACGTTGCGCGCTCCTTGGTCGACAGGATCGCAACGCCTGCGAAAATGAGAATGGCAACAAGAAAGGTGAAGCCGAAGACGATGAAGGCCATCCACGGCACAGAAAGGTTGTGTAGCCAATCGCTCATTGGTGTTCCCCCAGCGGACCGCTTGTATCAAATTCCCCCCAATCTCGCCGGGGAGAGCATGAGGTGAGCCGTAGCGCGTCGCGCAGGGAAAGCTGGATTGCTCCGGTTACACCTGTGGTGCCACCCCTGCGCCTTTCTTGTTGCACAGGGCCCGCGGGTACGATCGGCAATCGACTTTCCCTGCGCCCACTGTTCCCCGGAGGGGCGGAAATAAGCAGCAAATTCGGGCATTTGCACCGCGAGATCGCGAACCTATGCGCCCCCTGAGAGCCGGGAAGGCCGACAGGAACGCTTCCGGCCGGCAGGCGTTTTCTCTGAACATGTTGACAATGACTGACTGGTCAGTCATATTATGACCATGACAAAGCGCATCGAAAAGACGACCCGCTCCCGGCCCGCCAAGCGCCGGACCACCGCGATCCGGGCTGCCGCGGCGAGGATCCCGAAGGTGGCCTCGGCAAAGCTGCCCGAGGCCAAGCCTGCTGCGAACCGCGCCGAGAAATCGGCGGAGCGGCGCGCTGCGATCGTCGAGGCGGCGATGGACGAGTTCATTGCGCGCGGCTTCGCCGCGACGCGGCTCGACGATGTCGCCAGGCGGGCGGGCGTCGCCAAGGGCACGCTCTATCTGTACTTCAAGGACAAGGAGTCGATGTTCGAGGAGTTGATCCGCACCGCAGTCGTGCCCTTGGTCAATCGCATGGCCGCGCCGCCCACCATCACCGGCCCGGTGCGCGATGCGGTGGAGAGGTTTGCCGAGACCTTCATCCGCGAGATCGTGTCGACCCGGCGCGGCGACATCGTCCGTTTGATCGTCTCCGAAGGGCCGCGCTTCCCGACGATCGCCGACTTCTATTTCCGCGAGGTGGTGTCGAAGGGGATGGCCGCGATGCAGGCGCTGATCCAGCTTGCGATCACGCGCGGCGAGATCAGGCAGCGCCAACTCGCGCAGTTTCCGCAACTCGTCGTGGCGCCCGCGATCGTCGCGGTGATCTGGCAGGGCCTGTTTGCCCGGCACGCGCCGCTCGATGCCCTCGCGATGTTTAAGGTTCATCTCGATCTGATCTTCGGCGAACGGAGCAAGCCATGACCGGCTCGCGCATGATGAAGCTCGTGACCGCAGTCGTGCTGGCGGCGGCGCTGGCCGGTTGCCAGGAGAAGCGTGATCCCGGCTTCCAGGGCTGGGTCGAGGCCGACATGATCTTCGTCAGCCCCGATGAATCCGGCCGCGTCATCAAGCTCAATGTGCGCGAAGGCGACGAGGTCAAGCCCGGCGATCTGCTCTATTCGGTCGACGACGATTTGCAGCGCGCCGATCTCAACCAGAACAATGCGACCCTCGCCAATGCGCGGCAGAGCTATGACCGCGCGGCCTCGCTGCGCGGCACCGGCGCCGGCACCCAGGCCAATCTGGATTCCGCGGTCTCGGCGCTGCGCGTCGCGGAGGCGCGGGTCAACACCTCGCAGACCCGGCTCGACCGTCGCAAGGGCTTTGCGCCGATCGCGGGCTCGATCCAGCAGATCTATTTCCGCGAGGGCGAGATGGTGCAGGCGCAGCGCCCGGTGCTGTCGATCATGCCGCCCGGCAACATGAAGCTGCGCTTCTTCGTGCCCGAGACCGAATTGCCGAAGCTCGCGCTCGGCGACGAGGTGAGGGTGACCTGCGATAATTGCGCCGCCGACCTCACCGCGAAGATCTACTTCATCGCCACCACGGCGGAGTACACGCCACCCGTCATCTACAGCCTCGATGAGCGCAACAAGCTGGTCTATCTGATCCAGGCACGGCCGAGCCGGCCCGATGTGCTGCGCGTCGGCCAGCCGATCAGCATCTATCTCAATCCCAAGACCACCCCCAAGACGCCGGTGGCGGACCGCAGATGAACGGCGGACCCACCAGCGCGCGGTCCAACGCACCCTCCATCGCCATCGATGTGAAGGGCCTGACCAAGTCGTTCGGCGGACGCGAGGTCGTCCATGACCTGTCGATGCAGGTCAAGCGCGGCTCGATCTACGGCTTCCTCGGTCCCAACGGCAGCGGCAAGACCACGACCATCCGCATCCTGTGCGGCCTGCTGACACCCGACAGCGGCGAGGGCACCTGCCTCGGCTACGACATCCGGCGCGATGCCGACAAGATCAAGCGCAAGGTCGGCTACATGACGCAGCGCTTCAGCCTCTACCAGGATCTGTCGGTGCGCGAGAATCTGGAATTCGTGGCGCGGCTCTACGGCATGCCGGACGCGCGCGGCGCCGCGGCCGACATGATCGCGCGGATCGGGCTGAAGGGCCGCGAGGAGCAGCTCGCCGCCAACCTTTCCGGCGGCTGGAAGCAGCGGCTCGCGCTCGGCGCCTGCACGCTGCCCAATCCGCAATTGCTGCTGCTCGACGAGCCGACCGCCGGCGTCGATCCCAAGGCGCGGCGCGATTTCTGGAACGAGATCCACGCGCTCGCCGCCGAAGGCCTCACCGTGCTGGTCTCGACCCATTACATGGACGAGGCCGAGCGCTGTCACGAGATCGCCTACATCGCCTACGGCCATCTCTTGGCCCATGGCACGGTGGACGAGGTGATCGCGGCGTCCGCGCTGTCGACCTGGACGGTGACGGGCGAGGATTTCAACGGCCTGATGGCCGAGCTCACGGACAAGCCCGGCGTCGACATGGTGGCGCCGTTCGGCACCAGCCTGCACGTCTCCGGCCGCGACAAGGCGGCGCTCGAGGCCGCGATCGCGCCCTATCGGGACAATTCGAAGTGGCATTGGCAGGCCAGCGAGCCGTCGCTCGAAGACGTCTTCATCGATCTGATGGGGCGCTCCAAGGATAATTTCCAAGGATAATCTCCAGGGATAATTGCGATGAGCGCAACGGAAACTATCCAGAACAGCGAGGCGAGGGAGCCGGCATTCGGCTTCTGGCGGCGCAGCTACGCGATGCTGGTCAAGGAGTTCATCCAGCTTCGCCGCGACCGCGTCTCTTTCGCCATGATCATCATGCTGCCGGTCATGCAGCTGACGTTGTTCGGCTACGCCATCAACACCACGCCGCGCAATCTGCCGACCGCGGTGCTGACCCAGGAAGACAGCGATCTCGGCCGTTCGATCCTGAAGGCGATGGAGAACACCGCCTATTTCCATTTTGTCCGCGAGGTCCACACCGTCGAGGAATTCGACGAGCTGCTGCAATCCGGCAAGGTGCTGTTCGGCGTCGAAATCCCGCGCGGCTTCGAGCGCGCGGTGCGGCGCGGCGACAGACCGGCGCTGCTGGTCGCCGCCGATGCCACCGACCCGGTCGCGTCGGGCTCGGCGCTCGGCGCACTCGGGCCGCTGGTGCAATCGGCGCTGGCGCATGATCTGCACGTCGGCGATCCCCCGGACATGCCGTTCGAAATCCGCGCCCACGCCCGCTACAACCCGGCGGCGGATTCGCGCCTCAATATCGTGCCCGGCCTGGTCGGGACCATCCTGACCATGACCATGCTGATCTTCACCGCGCTCTCGGTGACGCGCGAGATCGAGCGCGGCACCATGGAGAGCCTGCTGTCGATGCCGATCAAACCGGTCGAGGTGATGTTCGGCAAGATCATCCCCTATGTGCTGGTCGGCTTCATCCAGGCCACGCTGATCATCGCCATCGGCATTGTGCTGTTCGGTGTGCCGGTCCTCGGCAGCCTGACGCTGCTGGCGCTGCTCACCACACTGTTCATCACCACCAATCTGTCGATCGGCTACACCTTCTCGACCATCGTCCAGAACCAGCTGCAGGCGATGCAGCTCTCGATGATGTTCTTCCTGCCGAGCATCCTGCTGTCCGGCTTCATGTTTCCGTTCGCGGGCATGCCGGTCTGGGCGCAATATATCGGCGAGGGGCTGCCGCTGACCCATTTCGTGCGCATCGTCCGGGCCATCATGCTGAAGGGCGCGGCGATGCAGAACCTGCAATACGACACCGCCGCATTGGTCGCCCTGATGCTGTTCGCCATGACGATCGCGGTGACGCGCTTCCGCCGCACGCTCGATTGAGGCTATGATGGATGCCATCAATGATCGTCATTCCGGGGCGATGCGAAGCATCGAACCCGGAATCTCGAGATTCCGGGTTCGCTTCGCGCCCCGGGATGACGGGGTGGGAGGCATGGCGGAATCTTCGGACAAAAGCGGCGCAGCGGCAGACACAACCGTATCCGCCGATTTCCATCACGCCCTGATGCGCGAGGTGATGACCACCGAGCTGCTCCGCATCAAGGTGCTGATCGCTACCGCCGCTGCTCTCGCGGCGATCAGTCTGCTGGTGTATTTCTTTGCGCCCGACGCGGTCAGCCGCGTCTGGCACGGCAACCTCAGCCCCGTCTACGTCTTCTACGTCACCATTCCGCTGATCCTGTTCGAGCTATGGGTGCACGGGGCAATCAGCTGGCACATGCGCAAGGGGCGCGACCTGCCGGTGGTCCGGCGCTACATCGGCGTGCTGGTCGAGACGTCGCTGCCGACCGTCGTGCTGGCGCTGCACATGAACAGCATGGGGCCGCAAGAGGCGCTCGGCTTCGTGGCGCCGCTGATCTATTTCGTCTTCATCATCCTGTCGACGCTGCGGCTCGACTTCTGGCTCTCGACCTTCACCGGCTTCGTCGCGGCGGCCGAGCTGTTCTACATGGCGGTGTTCTTCCATCCCTCGGGCGGCGGCGCGGCCGAGACCAGCATCTACTATCACGCCGCGCGGAGCTCGATCATCCTGATCTGCGGCATGTTGGCCGGCGCGGTCGGCATGCAGCTGCGCCGGCAGTTCGCGGCCAGCATCGCGGCCGCCACCGCGCGCGATCGCATCACCAATCTGTTTGGCCAGCACGTCTCGCCGCAGGTGGTCGAACGTCTGATGACGGAGGGTGCCGGCACCGGCAGCGACATCCGCCGTGTTGCGGTGATGTTCGTGGATTTCCGCAGCTTCACGGCCGGTGCGCGCACCCGCTCGCCGCAAGAGGTGGTCGACAGGCTCGATGGCGCCTTTGCCGTGCTGGTCGATATCCTCGATCGCCATGGCGGCATCGTGAACAAGTTTTTGGGCGACGGCTTTCTCGCGCTGTTCGGTGCCCCGTTTGAGACCGGCGACGCCGCGCATCAGGCGGTCGCCGCCGCGCGTGAAATGCTCGCGGCGAATGAGCGCACCAACGCGGCGACGAGCTGGCCGCTGCGCATCGGCATCGGCATCCACATCGGCGAGGTCGTCGCCGGCAACATCGGCTCGCCCCGGCGCAAGGAATACACCGTGATCGGCGACACCGTGAATTTTGCGGCGCGGCTTGAGGCACTGAACAAGGATCTTGGCTCGCAGTTTTTGATTTCCTCCGCGGTGCGTGATGCGCTCGGCGATGACTGCAAGGACGCGGTGTCGCGCGGCGAGATCCCGGTGCGGGGCTACGAGCACCCGGTGCACGTCTGGCAGTTGGGGTAGGCGGCGACGCTCACATGATCCGAGGCAATCACGCACGGCTCCTCAAGCCGCGCGAGCTGCCTGCATGTGACTTGCCCGCGATTGTACCGAGTGCTCTGAAGGGCATCGCTCGGGCCGTGGTACGGTGACGTCATCGGAATGACCGGAGCACGAGGACAAGCAGGATGCAGCGGCGCTATATCACCGTCGACGTTTTCACCGACCGCGCCTTCGGCGGCAACCCGCTCGGCGTGGTGCTCGACGCCGAAGGGCTCTCGACCGAAGAGATGCAGGCGATCGCGACCGAGTTCAACTATTCCGAGACGACCTTCGTGCTGCCGCCGCAGGACAAGGTCAACGACGCCCAGGTTCGCATCTTCACGGTGCGCTCGGAAATTCCGTTCGCCGGCCATCCCAATGTCGGCACCGCCTTCGTGCTGGCAAGCCGGGCTGCGAAGGCGCCGGCGCGCTTGAGGTTCGAGGAGAAGGCGGGCCTCGTGCCGGTCGAGATCCTGTCCGACGGCGGCAATGTGGTCGGGGCCGAGCTGACCGCGCCGCAGGCGCTGCAGCGGACCAATGAGGTCAGCGCGGCCGCCGCCGCCGCGTGCCTGTCGCTGACGGCGGCTGATGTGAAGACCGATCGGCACGCGCCGCAGGTCGTCTCGGTCGGGCTGCCGTTCCTGGTGGTCGAGATCGCCTCGCGCGAGGCGCTGAGGCGCGCCCGGCCGGATGCTGCGGCGTTCGCCAGGACGCTGGCCGAGATCGGCCGCGACGTGGTCTATTTCTACACGCGCGACGTGCCGGCGAGCGAGCAGCCGCTCGACCTGCAGGCGCGCATGTTCCATCCGGGCGCCAGCGGCCTGTCCGAGGATCCCGCCACCGGCAGCGCGACCGCGGCTTGCGCGGCGCTGCTCGCCGATATTGATCCCGCGCGCGATGGCGAATTGCGGCTGCGGATCGGGCAGGGCGTCGACATGGGCCGGCCGAGCCTGTTGCTGACGCGCGTGCGCAAGCAAGGCGGCGCGATCACTTCGGTGCACGTCGGCGGCGGCTGCGTGACGATGATGGAAGGGACGCTGAACATGCCGGGCGAGGCAGGCTAGAGCTGCGGTGCCGCCAGGTTCTCGATCCTGACGCCGTCGCGCTCTTCGATGATCTCGGCGATCCATCGACGGTGGCAGTGCTGGTGGTCGCGCTCGTAGCAGAGGATGCAGACCGGGCCGGACTGCTTGACCAGCGCCGACAGCTCGTCGAGCTCTTCCTTGGCCTGCGCCGTCTTTAGGTGCGCCGAATAGATCTTGTGCAGCAGCGCATATTGCCCGCTGCGTGCCGCTTCCCGTCCGCTTTTCGGGGTGCCGAGACCGCGCAGATGGACGTAGCCGATGCCGCGCTCGTCGAGACCGGCGGCGAGCTGGGTCTTGGAGAAGCCGGGCCGGCGCGAGGAGGCGATGGCGCGGACGTCGACCAGCAGCTTGACGCCGGCCTGCTCGAGCTCGTCGAGCACCGCCTTCGACGGCGTCTGCTCGTAGCCGATGGTGAACAGCTTCCTGGCCTTCGCCATCGGTTCTCGCTCACTTCACCCGTTCGATCAGCTCCATCGCGCCGGCCGGCGCGCGGACCTTGCCCTCGTGGATCACATAGGCGAACACGTCGCGCGGCGCCTTCTTGGGCGCGGTCTTCTCGACCTTCGGCAGGTCGTCGGGCTCGCTGCCGCCGGCCCAGTCCTGAAACCGCTTGGCCCAGGCGTCGAGCTGCTTCGGCGGATAGCAGGTCTTCAATTCGTCATTGCCCTTCTGCAGCCGCGCATAGACGAAGTCGCTCGCGACGTCGGCGATCGCCGGATATTTGCCGTGCTCGGCGAACACCACCGGTACCTCGTGCTCGCGAATGAGGGCGACGAATTCGGGCACGCAAAAACTGTCGTGGCGGACCTCGACGACGTGGCGCAGCGCGCGGCCATCGAGCTTGCGCGGCAGCAGCTCGAGGAACTTGCCGAAATCGGCGCCGTCGAACTTCTTGGTCGGCGCGAACTGCCAGAGCACCGGCCCGAGCCGGTCCTTCAGCTCCAGCACGCCCGAATCATAGAACCGCTTCACCGAATCGCCGGCCTCGGCGAGCACGCGGCGGTTGGTGGCGAAGCGTGGTCCCTTCAGCGAGAAGATGAAGCCGTCGGGCACTTCGCTGGCCCATTTGCGAAAGCTCTCCGGCTTCTGCGAGCCGTAATAGGTGCCGTTGATCTCGATCGAGGTCAGCTTGGAGGCGGCGTAGGACAGCTCCTTCGCTTGCGCGAGCTTCTCCGGATAGAACACCCCGCGCCACGGCTCGAAGGTCCAGCCGCCGATGCCGATATAGATGTTGCCTGCGTCGGTCTTGGTTGCCTTGGTGTCTGTCTTGGTCGCCTTGGTGGGAGCTTTGGCCACGACTGCACTCATCGTGAGGGAGGGAACAGGAAGCAAGACTAATCAAAATAATCGTGATTGGCCAGTTTGCCAGATCGGCACGGCGGCGCTTATCGTCGCTGTCGCTCTTCGCTACGATGCGCCAAATGGAGAACAACAATGCGCATGCTGGTTGCGGCCGCCCTCTTGATCATGTCCTCCGCCGCCATATCCTCCGCTGCAATGGCCGATGAGGTCGACGATGCGCACAAGCTCGCGATCACCGGCCGCGACGCCTACTGGAATTGTCTCGCCCGCGAATATCCCCGCGACAGCAACAAGGCGATGTCCGACCAGGAGTTCACCTCGCTGATCGCCAATGTCTGTCCGTCGGAGCGGCAGAACTTCCGTGTGTCGCTGATCGACTTCCTGTCGCTGCAATTTCCGAAGCAGGACGCCGACGCGAATCTGACGACCGCCAACCGTGCGATCGAGCTCGCGCAGAAGGACATCGTGACCGCCTTCACCCGGCGCAGGGCCGCGGCCAAATAGGTTCCCAAATCCTGTTGCGGCCGGCCGATTTTTGATATCAATCCGCGCAGGCGAGGGGATCATCGGCATGAGATCACAATCGACGGCAGGTTTCTTGGGCGCACTGGTCGCGGCCGTCGCGCTGGCGGCGGCGTTCATCTACGGGCCGTCGCCGAGCCAGCTCCGTAACCCGACCCGGTCCGCCGCACAGCCGCAGGCGGCTCCAGCTGCCGAGGCCGCGCCGGCAGCCCCGGCGCCACGCGGCCCGGTGATCCGGGAAGTCCCGAACAACTAGCGCCTCCTGCGCCCCTTGCGGACCGCCTGGCGCCTTCCTATCTAGCCTCCAACGGCGACGTTGCAGCTTCAGGGCTCCGGCGCCGGACGACCACGACATTGATTGGCTGCGCCGGATGTACGCGCGCCCCTTGTTCGTGGTCGTTGGCATTTTCAGGGGTGTTTTGCCCCGTTTTCCCGCTTTCCGAGCGTGCGTTTGGGTCGGCCTGCCTTGGCAGCGGGAGAGGCTGCGGCTATACGCTGGCGCTCATGAACGAAGCCATCAAGCCGAGCCCCGAAACCTCATCGCTGGCAGCAAGCTTGCCGCTGCTTTCGGTGGTCGTCCCGACCTTCAACGAACGCGACAATGTCACGGTGCTGTACCGCCGGCTCGACGCGATCCTGAAGGACGTGTCCTGGGAAGTCATCTTCGTCGACGACAATTCGCCCGACGGAACCTGGGACGTGGTGCGCGCGCTGGCGCGGAAGGATTCCCGCGTGCGCTGCATCCGCCGGATCGGCCGGCGCGGCCTGTCCGGCGCCTGCATCGAGGGCATCCTGGCCTCGAGCGCGCCCTATGCCGCGGTGATGGACGCCGACCTGCAGCATGACGAGACCCAGCTGCCGAAGATGGTGGCGCTGCTGCAGAGCGGCGAGGCCGAGCTCGTGGTCGGCAGCCGCTATATCGAGGGCTACAAGGCCGACGGCTTCAACAAGCAGCGCGCCGGCGCCAGCGCGTTTGCCACCGAGATCGCGCGCCGCGCGCTGAAGGTCGAGATCGCCGACCCCATGAGCGGCTTCTTCATGATCCGCCGCGACCGTTTCGAGCAGCTCGCGCCGCAGCTGTCGACGCAGGGTTTCAAGATTCTGCTCGACGTCGTGGCGACGGCGGAGGGCAAGCTGCGCGCGGTCGAGATTCCCTACACGTTCGGTGCCCGCCAGCATGGCGAGAGCAAGCTCGACTCCATGGTCGCGCTCGACTTCCTCGGTTTGGTGCTGGCGAAGCTGACCAATGATCTGATCTCGCTGCGCTTCATTCTGTTCGCGGCGGTCGGCGGGCTCGGCCTGGTGGTGCACCTCACCGTGCTGTTCATCGCGCTCGAACTGTTCAAGGCGCCATTCCCGGAGGCCCAGGCCACCGGTGCGATCGTCGCCATGACCAGCAATTTCATCCTCAACAATTTCCTGACCTATCGCGATCAGCGGCTGAAGGGCTTTGGCATCCTGCGCGGCCTGCTGCTGTTCTATCTGGTCTGCAGCGTCGGCCTGCTCGCCAATGTCGGCGTCGCGTTCTCGGTCTACGACCAGGAGCCGATCTGGTGGCTGGCGGGCGCGGCCGGCGCACTGATGGGCGTGGTGTGGAATTACGCGATGTCCGGGCTGTTCGTCTGGCGCAAGCGATGACGGCGGCATGAACGCGGACGAGGCGCGGCTGGCCCGAAACACCGCGCTAGCGGTGTGCGCGCTGGTCGTGTTGCGGCTGGCCGCCGCGGCATGGACGCCGCTGACTTTCGACGAAGCCTATTACTGGATGTGGTCGAAGTCACTCGCCGGCGGCTATTACGACCATCCGTCGATGGTGGCGGTGGTGATCCGGCTCGGCACCATGATCGCGGGCGATACGCCATTCGGCGTGCGGCTGGTGTCGATCCTGCTCGCACTGCCGATGAGCTGGGCGATCTACCGGGCGGCCGGGATCCTGTTCGGCGGCCGGCGCATCGCCGCGAGCGCAACGATCCTGCTCAATGTGACGCTGATGGCCGCCGTCGGCACGCTGATCGTGACGCCGGATGCGCCGCTGCTGGTCGCTGCCAGCCTCCTGCTGTACGCGCTGGCAAAGGTGCTGGAGAGCGGTCGCGGCGAATGGTGGCTTGCGGTCGGCGCCAGCGCCGGCGCGGCGCTGCTGTCGAAATACTCGGCGCTGTTCTTTGGTCCGGCGATCCTGATCTGGCTTGCGACGGTGCCGAAGCTGCGGCGCTGGTTTCTCTCGCCCTGGCTCTATCTCGGCGGTCTGGTCGCCCTCGGCCTGTTCAGCCCGGTCATCCGCTGGAATGCCGATCATCACTGGGTGTCCTTCATCAAGCAGATGGGCCGCGCGCGGATCGAGGATTTCCGGCCGACCTACATCGCCGAGCTGATCCCGACCCAGTTTGCGTTCGCAACGCCATTGGTCTTCATCCTCGGCGTGATGGGCCTCTACGCGCTCTATCGGCGCCGCGCCGGCGCGCTGGAGGCGCGCGTGCTGGTCAACACGATGTTCTGGACCATCGTCGTCTACTTCACCTGGCACGCATTGCATGCACGGGTCGAGGCCAACTGGTTCGCGCCGGTCTATCCCGCCTTTGCCGTAGCGGCCGCGGTCGCGGCAGTCCAGGTGCAGTGGGCGCCGCGCGAGCAGCGCACGGTCGATTTCTGCCGCCGCTGGGCCGCGCCCGTCGGCGTCGTGCTGTTCGCGCTGCTGATCGTGCAGGCCAACACCGGTTTGCTCTCGGGCTACCGCCGCGACGCCACCGTGCGCAGCGTCGGTGTCGGCTGGCAGGAGCTTGCGGACGAGATCGAGGCGACCCGCGTGCGGACCGGCGCGAGCTGCGTGCTGGCGGCGGATTACGGCACCACGGGCTGGCTCGCCTTCTATCTCCCCAAGGGCACCTGCGTCGCCCAGCAGGGCCAGCGCATTCGCTGGGTCAACATGCAAGAGCCGAGCCCGGCGCAACTGGCTGGCAAGCTGCTCTATGTGCATGAGGTCGAGCAGGCGATGCCGGCCTCGCTGCGCGACAATTTCGCCCGTGTCGAAACGGTGGCCGAGGCCAAACGCATGCGGGGGCCGTTGACCATCGAGACCTACGCGCTCGACCTGCTGGAAGGCGCAAAGGGCGAGATCCTCGACCGTTCCCCGCCGCCGGAACTGCAATAAATCCTCGCCGTTGAGTGTCGGATCGTCCGGGTCCGGGTCGTCTTCCAGACAGCCCGTCAACCACGCGAGGTTCCAACCATGACCAGTTCCGTCCTCAAGCCTGCTGCCGAACTCGCCACGACCAATGTTAGGCGCTTTCCCAATGAAAGCGCCGAGTATCGCAGCGCCCGCCAGGAATTGCTCGTCGAAGAGATCGAACTGCGCCGGCATATCGAGCGCGTCGCCGCGCTGCGCCGCGCATTGCCGCCGGGCGGCGAGGTGGCCAAGTCCTACGAGTTCACCGGAGAAGCCGGTGCGGCATCGCTCGCCGATCTGTTCGGCAGCAAGCCGACGCTGATCATCTACAGCTACATGTACGGCCCGCAGCGCGAGAAGCCGTGTCCGATGTGCACATCGTTCATGGGCACGTGGGAGGAGAAGCTGCCCGATATCGAGCAGCGCGTGTCGTTCGTGTTCGTGGCGCGCTCGCCGATCGCACGGCTGATCGAGGCAAAGAAGGCGCGCGGCTGGACGCGTCACAGGATCTACTCGGATGCATCGGGCGATTACACGCGCGACTATGTCAACAAGGATGACAGCGACCTGCCGGGCTACAATGTCTTCACACGCCACAACGGCACGATCCGTCATTTCTGGGCCGGCGAAATGGGGGCGGGCACGATGGACCCCGGCCAGGACCCGCGCGGCGCGCCGGACATGGATCCGCTGTGGACCTTGCTCGACACGACGCCTGAAGGACGCGGCAAGGACTGGTATCCGAAGCTCAGCTACTGAGAGATGGTTTTTGCTCGATCCCCGCGCGATTACGGGGCGATCGGCAAGGAAATTCTCCCCTGAATATATTCCGGTATGCCGCGCTGGAGCGGCATACCGGAATGTCCCATGATGGGACAGAAAAGCCGCTTTGGCGGTCCAATGTCATCTTAAAAAAGCCCTACGCCACAGGCACTTCCCGCGCTGCAGGGGATCGCATCCGGTTAAGTCGCATTTAACTAAAAGTCGCCTTAATGGCCGTCTGTGCCCCCGCGCGACGTTGAGCCGAACACCCGTTCGACCCCGCGTCGAGTGAGGGACAAAGGTGGACCTGTTTTGAGCGCCGGGCGTATGGGTACGAGTGCGAGTGCGTATGTTCTTGGGGCACCAAGCCGCAAGAAATCCTCCCGAAAAATTCTCCCACAGCATTTCCTCGGCAGCGCCGCGGTGGTGGGGCTGGTGCTTGGCTGCGCCTGGACCGTCTACGCCAACATTTTTGCGGCGAGCGTCTATCCCTCCGTGGGCAATGTGTCGTTCGATGCGCCGGTGGTGAAGCGGCCCGTCGCGGTCGCTGCGCGGCCGACGCCTGCCTTCAACGAGGTGTTCGCGTCCCTGACGCCCGCACCGGCGGCGCCCGCGAAGACCGAGGTCGCGAAGTCGGAAGTCCCGGCATCGTCGCTTATGTTTAACGATCGGTTTGCGGCCGCCTCGCCCGAGGGCGTCGCGTCCAGCGTCGTGGCTGACGCCGCATCGCAGATCGACCCGATCAAGCAGGCCGCTGCTCCCAAGGTCGCCGAAGCGGCGAGGGCGGTCGCCTCCGCGGAGCTTGCCGAGACATCGAAGCCGTTGCCGGCGCCGAAGTCGGTCGAGACCGCCAAGAAGCAGGCCGCCGCCAATCTGAAGGTGGCGCTCAACGATCCCACCGCGGACGTTCAGCCCAAGGGGGCCGAGAAGGCGTCCGAGGCGAAGCCTGCCGAGGCCAAGCAGGCTGCGAAGTCCGGCGGCGTTCGCGACATGGCCGCGCGCGCCAAGGCCGCGGTGATGTCGATCGCATCGAACGAGCGGCAGACCATGGTCGAAAAACTGTGGGGCAAGCGGGAGTCGAGCGGCGGACTGCTCTCCTTCGCTTCAGCCGACGCGAACGTGACCGGCAGCATCCCCTCGACGTTGGACCAGAACCCGATGCTCGGCGGCTCGCCGCCCTATGATCGTCAGACCGCGGTCTACGACATCTCAGCCAAGACCGTGTACCTGCCCGACGGCACGCGCCTCGAGGCGCATTCGGGCCTCGGCTCCAGGCTCGACGACCCCAGGTCCTCGCATCTGAAGATGGTCGGCGTGACGCCGCCGCACATTTACGAGCTCAAGCCGCGCGAGGCGCTGTTCCACGGCGTGCCGGCACTGCGGCTCAATCCGATCGGGGGCGAGGGCAAGATCTTCAACCGCGACGGCTTGCTCGCGCACACCTTCATGCTCGGTCCGAACGGCGACTCCAACGGCTGCGTCTCGTTCAAGGACTATTACGCGTTCCTCGACGCCTACCGTAACAAGGGCATCCGCCGTCTCGCGGTGCTCGCGCGGATTCAGTAGTCAGAGCGGGCAGCGGCCCACCGCCGCGGCCGGATCGACGTCTGGAACTGGATGCCATAGTCGCTATACTGCACTGATCCAGAGCGAGTCCAAGCTCGGCAACGGATCTGGTGCAACGCGAACATGTCTCCCACACCCTCCATCGAAATCCCGCCGCCGATCACGACCGAAGCGTTCGTCGATGCCGCCGCGGCCGTTGCCCGCCTCGAAGAGATCTACGTGCGCAACACTGAATTCCTGCGCAATCGCTTTGAGGCCTATGTCAACGGCGTGCCGTTCACGACGCGGGTGCGGGCACATTACCCGTTCGTCCGCATCACGACCTCGTCGCATGCGCGGCTCGACTCGCGGCTTGCCTACGGCTTCGTCGCAGGACCCGGCGTCCACGAGACCAGCATCACGCGCCCCGATATCTTCCAGACCTATCTCACCGAGCAGATCGGGCTCCTGATCAAGAACCATGGCGTGGCGGTCGAGATCGGCGAGTCGAACGAACCGATCCCGATTCATTTCGCCTACCGCCGGGACATCAATATCGAGGCGGCGCTGACCATCGCCGACAGTTCGGCGTTCACCAGGTCGCTGCGCGACATCTTCGATACGCCCGATCTCGCCGCGATGGACGATGCGATCGCCGACGGGACCTTTGAGCTGACGCCGGGCGTGCCGGAGCCGCTGGCGCTGTTCCGCGCGGCGCGGGTCGATTACTCGCTGCGCCGGCTCTACCACTACACCGGCACCGACCCGGAGCACTTCCAGAATTTCGTGATCTTCACGAACTACCAGTTCTATGTCGATGCCTTCGTGCAGCTTTCCCAGCAGCGCCTTGCGTCGGGCGAGGCCGGTCTCGAGGCCTTCGTCGCGCCCGGCAATGTGATGACGCACAATGCGCGGCTCGGCGGCGGCATCACCGGGACCCCGTCCGAACGCGTCCCGCAGATGCCGGCCTTTCATCTGGTCCGGCCCGGCTATAACGGCATTACCCTGATCAATATCGGAATCGGTCCGTCCAATGCGCGCAACATCACCGATCACGTCGCGGTGCTGCGGCCGCATGCCTGGCTGATGATCGGGCACTGCGCCGGACTGCGCAACACGCAGCGGCTCGGCGATTATGTGCTCGCCCATGGCTATGTGCGCGAGGACCACGTGCTCGATCACGAGCTGCCGCTCTGGGTGCCGATCCCGGCGCTTGCGGAGATGCAGGTCGCGCTTGAGGAAGCCGTCGGCGAGGTGACCGGGCTCACCGGCTTCGAGCTCAAGCGGCTGATGCGCACCGGCACGGTCGCCAGCGTCGACAACCGCAACTGGGAGATCAGCGGGCCGCAGGTGATCCGGCGCATGTCGCAGTCGCGCGCGGTCGCGCTCGACATGGAATCGGCGGCGATCGCCGCCAACGGCTATCGCTTCCGCGTACCCTACGGCACGCTGCTATGCGTCTCCGACAAGCCGCTGCACGGCGAGATCAAACTCGCAGGCATGGCCAGCGAATTCTACCGCCAGCGCGTCGGCCAGCACCTTGAGATCGGTCTCAAGGCGCTGGAGCGGCTCAAGCAGCAGGAATCCGAACGCCTGCATTCGCGCAAGCTGCGCAGCTTCGCCGAGGTCGCGTTTCAGTAGCGCAACGCCGGGCGGGGCGGCCCTCAGGCAAGCGCGTTGCCGCGGGCGATGATCGCGAAGCGGTCGGACAGTTCGGCGAGCGCGACGTCGTGAATCAGCCTTGCGGCAATCGTGCCGCCGACGCCGTCGGGCAGGTCGCGGGTGGCGCAGCTGTCGGCGTCGATCGTGGTGCGGAAGCCGAGATCGAGCGCGGCGCGGGCCGTCGAGCTCACGCACATATGCGTCATGAAGCCGGCCAGCACCAGCTCCTTGCGGCCGGTCGCGGCAAGCTGCGCGTTGAGGTCGGTGCCGGCGAACGCGTTCGGCAATTGCTTCTCGATCACGATCTCGCCCGGCCGCGGCGCCAGCGGCGCGACGATCGCGCCACGCTCCGCGCTGCGGTCGAACAGGCTGCCCGGCTGGCCCTTGTGCGCGATGTGGATGATCGCGGCGCCGCTTTCACGGGCGCGCGCGAGCAATGCGGTGGCGCGCGCAATCGCCGGGTTGGCGTCGGGCAGCGCCAGCGGACCGGCCAGATATTCGTTCTGGATATCGATCAGCACCAGGCAGCTGTCGCCGAGGCGGGGCGGGGTGAGGTCGATACCGGCAAGCTGCATCAATGTCTTGGCTGACGTCATGGTCGTTCTCCAGCGGATGTATCGCCGAAAACATAGCCCGGGATCGGCCTGCCGTTATGCAGGGATATTGCAGCCGGTGGCTGCGTTATTGCAGGTGGCCGCCGCAGGATGTAGCCTGCCGCCATGAACTGGGACGATCTTCGCATCATCGCGGCCGTCAGGGACGAGGGCACTTACGCAGGCGCCAGCGCGCGGCTGCGCATCGACGAGACCACGGTCGGGCGCAGGCTGGCGCGGATCGAGCGCGCGCTCGGCCTGCGCCTGTTCGAGGCCGTCGATGGCGTCCGCAAGCCGACCCGGCAGTGCGACATGGTGCTCGCGCATATTGAGGCGATGGCCGCGCATGCCGAGGAGATCGGCCGGATCGGCGAGAGCCTGCCCGGTCCGGTCGGGCGGCTGCGCATCGCTTCCACCAGTGCGATCGCCGAGGAGGTGCTGGCGCCGCGCACAAGTGAATTCCTGCGCGCCCATCCAGGCCTGACGCTGCAGTTTCTGACGTCGAGCGACAATGTAAAATTCTCGCGCTGGGAGGCCGATCTCGCGATCCGCTTGCGCAAGCCGGACAAGGGCGACTTTGCGATCTCGAAGCTTGCCGAGGTCAGGTCGTATTTCTTCGAGCCGGCCGCGACGACAGCGGGCGAAGCGATGCTGTGCGCCTATCCCGACGAGCTTGGAGGGATTCCGGAAATGCAGTTCCTGCGCACGAAGCGACTTCGCGCGCGCTGCGTCACCGACAATGTCCGGATCATCCACACGCTGATTCAGTCGCATCACGCGGTCGGCGTGTTGCCGGAGCACAGCTGTGCCGACCTGCTGACCGACCGCCGTCTGCGCGCCACGCTGCTGCCGAAGCGACGCGACGTCTGGCTCCTGGTGCAAAACCATCTCAAGCGCGATGCGGCGACGCGCGTCACCATCGACTGGCTGCGCGCCTGCTTCCAGGATGCCGCGCAGAGGGGGTGAGGTGCCCTCGCAATGACGGGACGTGCCGCGACGCGTGGGTCACAGCAGCGCCCCGTCATGAAAAAATCACACGCAGCCCTCTTGCAACCCGGACGTGCTTCGTCTATTAGCCCGCTCCTTCGCTTCGGCCACGGGTTCGGGCTCGTTGAGATCCCGACTGGCGCGAGCCGCTTTGCGGTGTTGTGTTCCGCCGAAATGAAGATCGCGAGATGAAGCTCATGGTCGAGCGTCGGGGATGAAATCCCGAAGGCATCGGTTCGAATCCGGTCTCTCACAAAGGATAGCTCAGTTGGTTAGAGCAGGTGAATGATACTCATCGGGTCGCGGGTTCGATTCCCGCTCCAAGCGCTCCGTTTCAGCCTGTAAAGCTGATACCTCTGAAGGGGACCGGACGCGCGCTTCAGTCGCAGTCCGGCCGTCCTGCCGCAAGGCATTTCGTCCGAACATCGACACTGTGAGACCGGCTTTGCGCCGCGGTGGATACCGCTTGCGCTGATGCCGGGTGGCTCCGCTGGCCGCGCGACATTCGTCGCGCGAAAGCGCGCGTGCGCCCGTCATCGCGCAAGCCTTAAGCCACGGCCCGCTTGGCTGACAGGAAGCCGCGTTCGCGTCCTCACGTCCTTTGCCAAATGCAACCCGCTCTCAGGCCCATGGGCCTGATGGCAAACGATGGAGGCGTGTCATGACCTGGCACTTCTTGACGACCAATTTGACGGTGAAGGATGGCGAGCGCGCGTTGCTGACGCGCAACGGCCGGCTCGAGCAGGTGCTCGCGCCCGGACGTCACCGCCTGTTCGATCCCCTGCATCAGCTCAAGGCCGAGCTGTTCAGCGTCGTGCGGACCGAATTCCCCGCGGATCGCTTCGCGGTGATCAAGGCCGCGCGGCCTGATCTCGCCGACGAGCTGTTCGAGGCGGTGGAAACCCGCGCGAACGAGATCGCGATCGTCAGCCTCGACGGCCGTCCCGTGCAACTGATGACGCCCTGGCAGACGCGCGTGTACTGGAAGATCGCGACGTCGGTCGAGGTCGAGCGCATCGACGTCACCAGCGATCCCAGGGTCACGGCACGCCACCTCGCGATGATCCAGCCCAACCGGGCCGGCGTCATCACCGAGGCGGTGGTCGAGAACCACGAGGCCGGTCTGCTCACGGTCGAGGGCAAGCTGGTCGAGCGGCTCGCGCCCGGTCGGCACGCGTTCTGGATCGCGGGCCGCAAGATCGAGGTCAAGCGCCTCGATCTGCGTCCCCAGGCGGTCGAGATCACGGCGCAGGAGATGCTGACCAAGGATCGCATCGCGCTGCGCGTAACGCTGACCGCGTTCCGCCGGATCGGCGATCCCGAGCGGGTCGTGGCAACGGTGCCCGACGTGGATGCGTGGCTGTACCGCCTGGTGCAGTTCGCGATCCGCGAGGCGGTGGCCGGCCGCACGCTGGACGAGGTGCTGTCTGCGAAGACGGCGCTCGATACGGAGCTTCGCGACTTCGTCCGCGATCGTGTCGCGGACAGCGGCGTCGAGGTCACCGAGCTCGGCGTGAAGGACGTGATCCTGCCCGGCGAGATCCGCGAGCTGGTCAACAAGGTGGTGGAGGCGGAGCGGGTGGCGAAGGCCAACCTGATCCGCCGCCAGGAGGAGACCGCGGCGACGCGTTCGCTCCTGAACACCGCCAGGCTGATGGAGGAGAACCCTCTGCTGCTCCGGCTCAAGGAGCTGGAGTCGCTCGAGCGTCTGGTCGAGAAGGTCGGCCGCATCGACCTGCATGCGGGCGAGGGCCAGGGCCTCGATGCGCTGCTGACCAAGCTCGTGCGTCTCAAGGCGCCCGAGAGCGCCTAAGACAGAAGGGCCGCCCACGGGCGGCCCTTCGATTTTCTTCGCCGGGACGGACCGCCGGCACCCGTACGAATGTTAGCGTGCAGACGGCTGTAACGGGGCACCGCCACGGCACAGTTCGCATGTCCCGCGCCACGCCGCAAAACAAAGGTGCTACTCCGGTCAGATTGCGATAACGTTCATGCGCCGTGGTCCATTCGGCCAGCCGTCAACCCGTCGGTGAAGCCAGTGCAGCAGATTGCGGAATGGCTCGAGAAGCTGGGACTTGGGCAATACGCGCTGCGTTTTGCCGAGAACGGGATCGACCTCGGCGTTCTTCCCGAGTTGACGGATGAAGACTTCGACAGGCTCGGCGTCCTGCTCGGCCATCGCCGCAAGATGCTGCGCGCGATCGCCGATCTCAATCATGCCGAACTGATCGCCGCGCCGGTTTCACCGCACGATGCCGAGCGCCGCCACCTCACCGTGATGTTCTGCGACCTGGTCGGCTCGACGGCATTGTCGGCACGTCTCGATCCCGAGGACATGTGGGAGGTGATCCGCGCCTATCGCGCGGCCTGTGCGCAGGTGATCACGACATATGACGGCGCCGTTGCCAGATTTATCGGCGATGGGATCCTTGCTTATTTCGGCTATCCCCGCGCCCACGAGGATGATGCGGAGCGCGCGGTGCGCGCCGGCCTCGATGTCATCGCCGCAATCGGCAAGCTCGAGACCCGCGCGGACGAGGGGGTTGCGGTGCGGATCGCAATCGCGAGCGGGCTCGTCGTGGTCGGCGACCTCGTCTCCGGCGGCGCGTCGGAGGAGCAGGCGCTGGTCGGCGATGCGCCGAACATCGCCGCGCGGCTGCAAAGCCTGGCGGAGCCGGGCGTGGTCGTCGTGGCGGCCTCGACCCGGCGGCTGCTCGGCAATCTGTTCACGCTGCGCAACCTCGGCCGCCGCGAGGTCAAGGGTATCTCCGAGCCGATCGCGGTGTGGGCCGTCGAAGGCGAGCCGGCATCGGAAAGCCGTTTCGAGGCGGTGCGCACCGCGCGCTCGATCGGCTTCGTCGGCCGCAAGGCGGAGATCGAATTTGCGCTGTCGCGCCAGCAGCTGGCGTGGCAGGGCCAGGGCCAGGCGGTGCTGATATCGGGCGAAGCGGGTATCGGCAAATCGCGGATCGTGGCGATGCTCTCCGACAGCCTGGCGCCCGGAACACACCGCCGTGTGCGGTATCAATGCTCGCCCTATCACACCAACAGCGCGCTGCACCCCTTTGTCGGCCAGCTCGAGCGTGCCGCCGGCATCAGGTCGGAAGATGCGCCGGAGCAGAAGCTGGACAAGCTCGAAGCCATGCTGGCGCTCGGCACGCAGCACGTGCCCACCGTGACACCGCTGATCGCAGCGCTGCTGTCGATCCCGACCGGCGAGCGCTATCCGCCGCTCGGCCTCAGCCCGGCGCAGCAGCGGCGGCAGACATTCGCAGCGCTGCTCGACCAGCTCGAGGGCCTCGCCCGGCAGCAGCCGGTGCTTGTCGTCTGCGAAGACGTGCATTGGGCCGATGCCACGTCGCTCGAGCTGCTCGACCTCGCGGTCGACCGGATCAGGGGGCTGCCGATCCTGATGCTCATGACGTTCAGGCCGGAGTTCGAGCCGCCATGGGCGGGGCTCGCCAATGTCAGCCTGCTGCGGCTCGATCGGCTCGACCGGCAGGATACGCGCGCGCTGATCGAGCAGGTGACCGTCGGCCGGTTGCTGCCCGGCGAGATGATGGCGCAGATCGTCGAGCGGACGGACGGTGTCCCGCTGTTCGTCGAGGAGCTGACCAAGATGGTCATGGAGTCGGGGCTGCTGGTCGAGAATGCCGGGCGCTATCGCCTCGACAATCCGCTGCCGCCGCTGGCGATCCCGGCAACGCTGCAGGACTCGCTGATGGCACGGCTCGACCGGCTGGCGCCGGTCAAGGAGGTGGCGCAGATCGGTGCCGCGATCGGCCGTGAGTTCTCATATGCGCTGCTGCGCAGCGTGGCAGGGCGCGACGATCTGACGCTTGCCGCGGCGCTTGCCCAGCTCGAAGAGGCCGAGCTGCTGCTGCGCCGGGGCGTGCCGCCGGACGCGAGCTACAGCTTCAAGCACGCGCTGGTCCAGGAAGCGGCTTACGAGAGCTTGCTCAAGAGCCGCCGGCAATTGCTTCACAAGCATATTGGCGATGTGTTGCGCGACAAGTTTGCCGAGATGGCCGAGATCGAGCCGGAAGTCGTCGCCTACCATTTCACCGAGGCAGGGCTCGGCGAGACCGCGCTGGCGTGGTGGCGCAAGGCCGGTCAGCAGGCGCTGAAGCGCTCGGCCTATTGCGAGGCGATCGCGCATCTCGGCAAGGCGGTCGCCATCGCCGATGAACTGCCCGACGAGCCGGATCGGATGATCGGCCGGCTCCATCTGCAAATCGCCTACGGCCGCGCGCTGCGGGGCAGTCTCGGGCACAGCGCCCCCGAGACGGTCGCCGCCTGGACCCGCGCCCGGCAGTTCGCCTCCGATATCGATGATCCGATCGAAATGGCGCCGATCCAGTCGGGCCTCTTCAACGCCTGCTTGACCCACGGCGAGCTCGCGCCGATGCGGGAGTTAGCGGAGGCGATCATGGGCGCAGCGGAGCGGCACCCGCAGTCGCCGGTGGCGACCATCGTCGCGCGCTGGACCAGCGGGGTAACCTGCTGGTTCGCGGGCGAGTACCTGAACGCGGGCATCCATCTCGAGCAGGCCTTCGCGGCCTATGCGACCGAGCCGGATCCGGCAACCTTCAAGGCGTCGACGCTCGACTTGCCGTTCGTCATCATGAGATTTCTCGCCCTGGTGCTTTGGCCGCGTGGCGAGATCGATCGGGCCCGGCAGCTCGCGGGCGCCGCGATGGACGTCGCCGGGAAGCAGCGGGCGCTCGCGCGCGCCAATGCGCTGGTTCACAAGGCCGTCTTCGACGGGCTGTGCGGCAACAGATTGCGCCAGACCGACACGATCCTGGCCCTCGGCCTGGCGCGCGATCACACGATGCCGTTGTATGTCGCCGCCGGAACCTATCTCAATGGTCTGGAGAAGTGGCGTGCCGGCGACCGCGCCGCAGGTCTCGCGGAGATGCAGCGTGGCTGGTCGTTGCTTCACGAGAACGACTGCTATCTCTGTGAACCGTTCTGGGGATTGCAGATTGCCGTGGCGAATGCGGAGGCCGGGCATGTCGATGCCGGGCTCGACATCATCAATGAGTTGATCGAGGCGACGGAGCAGTCCGGGCAGCACTGGCTGGATGCCGAACTCTACCGCGTGCAGGCTGGGCTGCTGTCGCATCGTCACAGCCCCGACATGTCCGGCGCCGAGGATGCCTTCCGCCGTGCCCTCGAGATTGCTCGAAGGCAGCAGACCAGGACGTTCGAGCTGCGCAGCGCGCTGGGACTTGCACGTCTTTACAGCCGCAGCGGCCGGGCAGAGGAGATATCGCAATTGCTGGCGCCGGTGCTCGCCGGTTTCGATCCGGCGCTCGACCTTGCCGAGATCAAGGACGCGCAGGAACTGCTCGCGCAGGCGCGTCGGTGGCCGGACCGCCACTCGCGCGCCTCTTGACGGGTGCCGCAGCGAGCGGTCACACCGCGTCCGCCACCTTCCTGCGCCCGCGCAGATAGTGAAAGAGCAGGTTCGGATGTCGCGCGCGGCGCGAGCGATGCGAAACTGGAACTGTTGGGTTCCCGAAGTTCTACGGTGCGACGATGCGCATTTTGCTATTGCGTCCGGCGGCGCATTTGCATCTAACTTTAAGGACGCCGCCGCGGAGAATTCCGCCTTGCGGTCAAGCGTTTGGAATATGTTTTTGATCCCGTGTTCGAGTGAGTATGCTGTGCGACCCTTGACGTTCCCGCAGGTGAGCATTTCCGGTGGAACTTGTAATCGCCTTCTCGCGACATTGTCGCCGGCGGATCTGGACCTCCTGAGACCCGAACTTGAGACCGTTGCGCTCGAACAGGATGCAGTCCTGGCGCGCGCCGGTGACGAGATCGACTACGTCTTCTTTCCTCACAGCGGCGCGATCCTGTTGATGATCGACATGGCGGATGGGCAGACGGTCGCAACCGGCGTGGTCGGATGCGAAGGGGCCGTGGGCAGTCTTTCGGTTCTCGGAGCCTCGCCGTCAGGCATTACCGCCGTCGTTCGCGCGGCTGGTACCGCCTCGCGGGTTCCGGCGGCGCGCTTTCACGCCGCTTTCGGGCGCAGTCCGGGGATTCGGCAGGCAATCCAGAAGCACGTCAGATCGATGCTGATCCAGTTTCAGCTCGGCTCCGCTTGCAATGCGCTCCACCCGGTCGAGGCGCGGATGGCGCGCTGGCTGCTTCAGCTTCGCGACCGCGTCGACAGCGACGTCCTCCCGCTGACCCAGCAAGCGCTGTCGCAAATCCTCGGCGTGCGACGAACGACGGTGACCTTGCTGATGGGCAATCTGCGCAAGCGCGGTGCGATCAGGTCAGATCAACGAGGCCAGATCGAGATCGACCGGGCGCGGCTATTGGCGGCGGCGTGCGAATGCCATCGCGTCATGCGTATCGAGGCCGAGGAGATCTTCTCGGGCGACAGGGTTCGAACGCGAGGAATGGCGCCGGCTAACGATCCGGGTATCCCGGAAATCGAGGCTGACGACGCCGTGTGAGCGCGTTCCCTGCTGCGATCAGCTTCCCGGCCGCCGATCAAGCTCCCGTGTCGGGGAGGATACCCTTTCGAGCTCCGCAATCTCACGCAGCACCTTTGCGGTCTCGCGCAACTCATTGCGCTTCGGACCGGGCTTCAGCCGTCGTGCTTCATCGAGAAAGTCCTTGGCCTGCAGCAGCCAGGCAGACGTTTCGGTCGAGATCTGTACCTGCGCCATGGTGTCCCTCCATCGCGGTCGTCAAAAGTGGTGGCCACTTTCAGGCCGGTGAACCGCCGCCGCGGCGTCGCCGCACGCGGATGCTCGGCTCGTCGACCCAGGCGTCCCGCGCAAACCAGGCGTGATCCGCGCGGCAAAATGGACAGGGCGTGCGCGAGAAGAACACGGTACTGCGTCGAAAGCTCTCGCGATCGGTCTTGATTCCGGTGGAAATCGCGTGCCCGGTTTGCGGACATCTGACCATCACCATGCCCATGAGCGCCTCCCTCCCATATTGCCTTTTGCTTTTTGCCTGTTGCCTTGCAGAATAGTCCGGCCGGTTGGATTGGCCTGATCGGTGCGCAGGGTAGTTGGGGGGCATCGCGCACCTGCGGCGGTTGACGGAGCATCGGGCAGTGGGGGCTGCATGCTCTCGTCACTGGGCTTCTTCCAACCGGCCAGGTCCCTCCTTGAACGAATCCTCGATGTGACTTCAACGCCGCTTCTTCAGGCGGCTCGGCTGAAAACCTTGTCGCTTTCGCTCACTGCACTGCCTCCCTCGCAAGTGAAAGCATTCTCCGCAACGCTTGCCCGCGTCACGGGAGCTGACGCTCCGTGCTCAATACAGATTGTTGGAGTGAACTTCGATCTTGTCCCGAAGCTACTGTGGGGGACGAAGATGACGCTGTCGGTTCGGTTTGCGACTCTCGCACGAAATTTTTTTTGAGATTGTCAACTCAGACCAACGTATGTTTACGGAGAGTGTTGTGCATAACCTGCATGCCGTGAGCAGTGTGAGGCGCCTGCATCAGCGCGAGGTTGTGGAAGTATTCGCATTGGCCGCGCTGCGGTAAGTCGCCCGGCGAGCCTGCCCCAAACAAAAACCCCGGCATCGCTGCCGGGGTTTTGCGTTCCGTTGTCGTTGAGCGAGATCCCGGCTCTGCGGTGCACCGCTTCGCGCTGCACCGCGTCCGGGTCGACTTCGTCGCTTAGAAGTCCATGCCGCCCATGCCGCCGCCCGGAGGCATCGCGGGGCCGCCGGCGTTCTTCTTCGGCAGCTCGGCAACCATCGCTTCCGTGGTGATCAGGAGCGCGGCAACCGAGGCAGCGTTCTGGATCGCGGTGCGTACGACCTTGGTCGGGTCGATGATGCCCTTCTTGACGAGGTCGGCATAGTCGCCGGTCTGGGAGTCGAAGCCGTAGTTGTAGGTCTTGTTCTCCAGGATCTTGCCGACGATGACCGAACCGTCTTCACCGGCGTTGATCGCGATCTGGCGAGCGGGAGCCGACAGCGCCTTGCGCACGATCTCGACGCCGGTCTTCTGGTCGTCGTTCTTGGTGCGCAGGCCCTTGAGCTGCTCGGAGGCACGGAGCAGGGCGACGCCGCCGCCCGGGACGATGCCTTCCTCGACAGCCGCGCGGGTCGCATGCATCGCGTCATCAACGCGATCCTTGCGCTCCTTCACCTCGACTTCGGTCGCGCCGCCGACGCGGATCACCGCGACGCCGCCCGCGAGCTTGGCGAGACGCTCCTGCAGCTTCTCACGGTCGTAGTCCGAGGTGGTCTCCTCGATCTGCGCCTTGATCTGGGCAACGCGGGCGTCGATGTCGGCCTTCTTGCCGGCGCCGTTGACGATCGTGGTGTTCTCCTTGTCGATCATCACCTTCTTGGCGCGACCGAGCATCTGCAGCGTGACGTTCTCGAGCTTGATGCCGAGGTCTTCCGAGATGGCCTGGCCGCCGGTCAGGATCGCGATGTCCTGCAGCATGGCCTTGCGGCGATCGCCGAAGCCCGGAGCCTTGACGGCCGCGACCTTCAGGCCGCCACGCAGGCGGTTGACGACGAGAGTGGCGAGAGCTTCGCCTTCGACGTCCTCGGCGACGATGACCAGCGGCTTGCCGGTCTGCACCACGGCCTCGAGCAGCGGCAGCAGCTCGTTCAGCGAGGAGAGCTTCTTCTCGTTGATCAGGATGTAGGCGTCGTCCATCTCAACGCGCATCTTGTCGGCGTTGGTGACGAAGTAGGGCGAGATGTAGCCGCGGTCGAACTGCATGCCCTCGACGACGTCGAGCTCGGTCTCGAGCGACTTGGCTTCCTCAACCGTGATCACGCCCTCGTTGCCGACCTTCTTCATGGCGTCGGCGAGGAACTTGCCGATCTCGGCATCGCCGTTGGCCGAAATGGTGCCGACCTGGGCGATCTCCTCGTTCGAGGTGACCTTCTTCGAGTTCTTCTGGAGGTCCGCAACGACGGCTTCGACCGCGAGGTCGATACCGCGCTTCAGATCCATCGGGTTCATGCCGGCGGCGACCGACTTGGCGCCTTCCTTCACGATCGCCTGGGCGAGCACGGTCGCCGTGGTGGTGCCGTCGCCGGCCGCGTCAGCGGACTTGGAGGCGACTTCGCGCACCATCTGGGCGCCCATGTTCTCGAACTTGTCGTCGAGCTCGATCTCCTTGGCGACGGTGACGCCGTCCTTGGTGATGCGGGGAGCGCCGAACGACTTCTCGAGCACCACGTTGCGGCCCTTCGGACCGAGGGTGACCTTCACCGCGTTGGCGAGAACGTCGACGCCGCGCAGCATCTTGTCGCGCGCCTCGACGGAGAATTTGACTTCTTTAGCTGCCATCTGAGTTTTTCCTTGAGAGATTTAACCTGGGAGGGAGGGAGGCGCTTAGGCCGCCTTCTTCTTGGAAGCGGGGACGTCGAGCACGCCCATGATGTCGCTTTCCTTCATGATCAGCAGGTCTTCGCCGTCGATCTTGACCTCGGTGCCCGACCACTTGCCGAACAGGACGCGGTCGCCGACCTTGACGTCGATCGGGATCAGCTTGCCAGCTTCATCGCGGCCGCCCGGGCCAACGGCGATGACTTCGCCCTGGGAGGGCTTTTCCTTGGCACTGTCCGGAATGATGATGCCGCCAGCAGTCTTCTCTTCGGCGTCGATACGCTTGACTACGACGCGGTCGTGAAGCGGACGGAATTTCATGCAGTCCTCCTAAACATTTGTAGATGCTGTAGATTTTTGGAGAGTTAGCAGTCCAGTCCAGCGAGTGCCAGACTGGTTGGGCAGGAGATAGGCCAAGCCTTGGCGGCGGGCAAGTGCCTCTAGCAGAAAAATTGGCACTCGTGAGTGCCGCCTGCCAAGAGGATGCCGAGATCATTTCGGCATCCTTAATGCCGCCCAAGATGGGTTGCCGGGGCTATTAGCAGATGCGGTAAGCTGCTGCCAACGCAAGAAATTTCAACAACCTATTAAACATTTAGGCTTGAGATGGGTTAGTCGCGTGCGTCACATTTCTCTCATGTGAGCGCATCCATTGCCGGTGGTCCGGCGGGGGAGGTCGGCCACCACGTGAATGCGCTCCGTCACAGGAGGTTGGCATGGTTTCGCGAGTTGGTGGGGTTGTTTCCGATGATTTCCGGAAGCAGTTGCTGGGGTACGGGCTGACGACGGCGCAAATCCTCTATCGGATGCCGGATCACCCCTCGTTGCTGCAGACCTATGTCTGGCAGAGCTACGACCTGTTTCCGAAATTTCCGGCGCTGCAGGATTTCCTCGCGTTCTGGCAGGCGAAGCTCGAAGGCCCGCTGTTTTCGGTGACGGTGGCGCATTCCAAGCTGGTTAAGCCGGCCGAGCTGCGTGCCGTCGACGGCGTGTTCCGGCTGCATTGATCAGCAAACGTAGCAGGGCGCGGCTCTGCGCCTTTGCTCGCCTCGCGGCGCGCGACTTGTGTTAGCCTCTCTCCGTCACAAAAAGACGGGAGGCGAAACAATGGCCAAGAAGACGGCATCAAGATCGGCAGCCAAGACCGCGGTGAAGAAGAAATGGTCGGGGCTTGGCGCAGGCGCCAAGAAGACGTCCGCGAAATCGTCCGCGCGCAAGACCATCAAGTCGAAAGGCCGCGTCTCGGCGGCCAAGAAGAGCGCGCCGAAAGCTGCGACCAAGGCGCGGCCGAAGCAGCGCGTGGCGATCAGCCATCACCGCGAAGAGGACTTCAAGGCCGACGGGCTGCGCGCCTACGCCAAGTACCGCGACCTCGGCATATCAGCCGCGTCGCATGGTCTCGCCCAGGCGCACGTCATCCGGCTGCAGGGACCGTGCAATCCCGATGAAGTGTCGAAGCTGCACTTCCACGATGTCGACTTCCAGATGGTCTATGTGCTCAAGGGCTGGGTGAAGACCTACATGGAAGGCGAGGGCGAGACGCTGATGCAGCAAGGCAGTGCCTGGACCCAGCCGCCGCGCATCCGGCACATGATCCTGGACTATTCCGACGACGTCGAACTGCTGGAAGTGATCCTGCCGGCCGAGTTCAAGACGGTGGAGCTGAAGGCGTAATGCTCACGCACTCGTCGTGGCCGGGCTTGACCCGGCCATCCTGCTTGCTTCGCAAGATTCTCCTTGGTCGATGGATGCCCGGGTCAAGCCCGGGCATGACGATTTCCTAGGCCGTGTACCCATAAAACCGTCGGCGTGACTCTACGTCCGCTTTGCCCCGATAGCGACCAAGTTCGTGCGGCAACGCAAGATGTCGCGATGGGCCAACTGCCGACGTTCCAAAGTGAATGAGACCACCAACAGTTATTCTGTCGGCGCTATTGGAGGAGCGGCGTCAAGTAGCCCGAAACAGACTATCCCCGCAATCAGACTGCAAGACGATCCAAAGGAATCGAAACCCTTAACCTGAGCCCGCTCGGTAACCAATCATATTCCACCTTGCCGCCCAGTTGAGCGGCAATGCTGCGCTCCGCAAGCACACTCCCAAAACCCTGTGCCGAAGGCGCAGCAACAATCACTGGGCCGCCTGTCTCCTCCCATTCAAGATGCAAGTCCCCGCCTTGCGTGTCCCATGCGATGTTTATTGAACCGGTTGGTTCCGACAACGCCCCATACTTGGCCGCATTCGTAGTGGTTTCATGCAGCGCGAGTGCGAGGCTTGTAACGGCCATAGCACCCACGGGGACAGTTGGTCCTCTTACCATGATGCGTTCGCTGGACGCGTCATCTTCATACGGCCGCAAGACCGTTCGCACCACGTCTCCCACCGTCGTTCGCTCGCTATGCGCCTCCGTACCCATGATTCCAGGACGGATTAGGTCCTTGGCCTGCATTAGAGCGTCGAGACGGCCTCGTAACGATTGAGCCATCTCTTGCGGAGTTCTGGCTGACCGAGCGCTCAGACTTATGATGCCGTGGAAAACGGCAAACATGTTCTTTACGCGATGGTTTGCTTCCCGAGCGAGCAACCGTTGGCGTTCTTGCGCAATTACACGTTCGGTCGTCTCACTAACGATGCAGAGTACACCGCCAGTTTCGCCAGCCTCGTTCTGAACTGGAGAATACGAGATGTCGAAATAAACTGTCTCTGGGTAGCCGTGCCGCTCAATGTAGAAGGGGCGGTCCTTCGCGAAGACTGTTTCGCCGGTGTCGAGGACGCGCCTGAGAAGCGGTCCTAAATCGTCCCACAGCTCGGCCCAATTATCGCGTGCTGGTCGCCCAAGTGCCTTTGGATGCTTCTGACCTATCGTAGGAGCATAGGCGTCGTTGTAGAGAGCGACAAATTCGGCTCCCCAAAACAGCACGATTTGTGCTTTGGCCGGCAGCATAAGGCTCACCGCGCTCCTGAGGTGCGTTGGCCACCCAACGATTGGTCCCAAGCTGGTGCTGGACCAGTCGAAAGACCGGATGAGTGCGGCAGCTTCGCCCTCAGCCCGCGGAAAATCGCCTTTTACTTCTCGAACAGTGCCCATGGCGATCAACAAAGCAAACATTGGAATCGGGAACAATGGCCCACGAAACACTGATGTCAACAGAGCAACGACGAGATGGGCATAACGAGCTGTCGCAACGGGCCATAAGCAGTCATCAACCGCCGCTGTAGGTCGGCGGTCGGCCGAGAATGTTCCCGCCACGACGCCAAATTAGCAAAAGAACTCAATGGCTTGGAACGTTGCGCCCCTCTGTAGGTTGGCTGACCAGCATCCGAGGAGCCAACGATGGTCCCCCAAGCGCAGCAAAAGAGCGAACGGATCAGGGTTTTGTTCGTGGAGGACGAATGGTTCATCCGATTTGACGTAGCTGAGCAGCTTCGAGGCGCGGGGTTTGAGGTTATTGAGGCGAGGACCGCCGATGACGCGATGGACTACATCTCATCAGGCGAGCGGATTGACGCGCTGATAACCGATATCCGGATGCCCGGAACCCTTGATGGTCTGGAGTTGGCTGGGAAGGTCCGCGTCATGCAACCGATGCTCCTTATCCTCGTTGCCTCTGGAAGCACAGAATTGGAGAGCGCAGCGAGCCGCGTAGGTAGGTTCATCAGCAAGCCCTACGATCCCAAGCAGATCGCGATGCTGATCGCGGAGATGCTCGGCCCGGCGCTGTAGTAAGCATGCAAGCAACAACTGTATTGATCGTCGAGCAGGACGTGCTCGTGCGCCATCCGCTGGCGGAGTACCTTCGTGAGTGCGGCTATCGCGTGATGGAAGCAACTCAACACGATGAGGCACGTGAATGCCTCGAAGGCGGGAAACACTGTATCGAAGTGGCCCTGATCGACGTAGGCGGCCCCACCGGCTCTGGGTTTGCTCTTTCTGCGTGGATACGGAGCAACTACCCAACTGTGAAGACAATGCTGGGCGCGACGGTCGGCAAGGTCCTCGCGCTCGCGGGTGACCTTTGCGAGGAAGGCCCGCAGGCAGCGAAGAAGCTGAATTATCGCCCCGTGTTGGATCACATTCGCCAACTGCTCGCGACCCGGAAGCCGCCGAAAATCACCAGCCGCGATACCCGCGCAGGATAGGTGGCTGCAAACAGTGCGCTCATCGCGCTGCCTTCGGAATTCCCCATGATCACCGCTTGTGATGCGCCAATTGTTGTATCCATGATGGCGCGAACGTCGTCCATGCGTTGCTCAAGGGAAGGAGCAGCGGAATCCGGTCGGATAGTCCGTCGCCCCTTTTGTCGAATGTAGTGACACGCGCAAAGGCTGAAAGCCGCTGCAAGAATGCCGTATATCCGGACGTTTCGTGCTGAAAATCGACGCGCGAGAACCCACCAAGAACCATGATGATGTCGATAGGTCCTTCACCCATCACTTGACAGGCGATATTGACCTCGCCGCTCAGAGCATATCTGGTTTCGGCTAAGGCGAACTCTGACATCCATTCCGGTCCTCGCGAGACCCGACAATTCTCCTCGGCTGAACTATGGGGGTCAGCGGATAAAGTCACCTCAGAAGTATGGCAATGTCCACAGCGGGTCATTCACGTCGAATCGCATCGGGCGGAGCCGCCGGTCGATGTCCGCAATGCTCCGTTTGCGTCCACGCCGGCACTGCGCGGCAAACGACGCTAGGGGCCAATAGCTGCCCCGCAATGTTAAGACGGCGGCGCGCACTTCGAAACTAAACACCGGCACGTCCGGTCGAATCTTCCGTGCCAACGCGACGCGCTCGTCCAACCGCAAGTAAAATGGCGAAAACCCTCTGAGAAATCTGCTACACTCGATCTATGAAAACCTTTTCAGATAAGGTCCGCGACATCGTGCGCAAGATCCCAAAGGGGAAGGCCATGACGTACAAAGCTGTCGCTGCTAAAGCCGGCAATCCGAAGGCTGCGCGCGCGGTCGGTGCCATAATGCGCACGAATGACGACCCATCGATCCCCTGTCATCGCGTTATTGCAAGCGACGGCTCAATGCGCGGCTACGTGCGCCCGCGCCGTCGGCCGGCCCAACAATGATCCGCTTGGCAGGGAGCTTCACCGCGTCAGCACCGCCCCGGATTGCGCGGAGCCTGTTATCGGGCGCGCGTTCGCGCGACCCGTTGGCTCCTCCGGGCTACTGCGACTACGGCTGCGTCAGCATCCCCACGATCGCGCCCATCAGGCAGGTCGTCAGCGTGCCCGAGACGATCGACTTCAGCCCGAGCGCGTTGATCTCGTCGCGCCGCTCGGGCGCCATGATGCCGAGGCCGCCGATCATGATGCCGAGGCTCGCGAAGTTCGCAAAGCCGCACATCGCGTAGAGCATGATCAGCCGCGAGCGCGGATCGAGCGCGTCGGGGCCGAGCTTCGACAGGTCGACATAGGCGATCAACTCGTTCAGCACGGTCTTGGTGCCCATCAGGCTTCCGGCCGTGATCGCCTGCGGCCAGGGCAGGCCCATCAGCCAGCACACCGGCGCCATGACGTAACCAAGCAGGCGCTGCAGCGAAATCTTCGCGCCGCCGATCTCCGGCAGCAGGCCGATGATCGCGTTTGCCAGATACACCAGCGCGACCAGCACGAGCAGCATCGCGATGATGTTCATCAAGAGCTCGAGCCCGGCTGCCGTGCCCTTCACGATGGCGTCCATCGTCGACGACACCTGGATATCGGGATTGTCGAGCGATCCGCCGGTGCGCTTGCCGGACGTTTCCGGCACCATGATCAGGCTCACTAAAATAGCGGTCGGCGCGCCGAGCACCGAGGCGATGACGAAATGCGCGGCCGCATCCGGGATCAGCGGCGCCAGCAGAGTGGCGTACAGCACCAGCACCGTGCCGGCGATCCCGGCCATGCCGCCGGTCATCACCAGAAACAACTCGCTGCGGGTGAGCTGAGCGAGGTAGGGACGGATGAAGAGCGGGGCTTCGACCATGCCGAGGAAGATATTGGCCGCGGTCGAGAGCCCGACCGCGCCGCCGACGCCGAGCGTGCGCTCGAGCAGCCAGGCCATGCCGCGCACGACAGGCGGCAGCAGGCGCCAATAGAACAACAGCGTCGTCAGCACGCTCATCACAAGCACGATCGGCAGCGCCTGGAAGGCGAGGATGAAATCCGAGCCGGGCGCTTTGGGATCGAACGGCGCCGGGCCGCCGCCGACATAGCCGAACACGAAGGCAGTGCCGGCGCGCGTCGCGGCGGCGATGGTGCCGACGGCGTCATTGATCGCGCCGAAGGCCTGCGTCACCAGCGGCACCTTGATCAGCACCAGCGCAGTGACGATCGTGACGGCAAGTCCGATCGCCGCCTGGCGCAGCGACACCTTCAGGCGATTCTCGCTCAGCGCCCAGGCGATCAAGAGCAACGCCACCACGCCGAACGCCGATTGCAACTGCAGCATCACGCCCCCAAAAAACCTCGCGGGATTATGGGCAGGGGCCTCGCGCAGCGCAATGCTGTTGCGCGTTCATCTCGTATCCATTGACAAGTTGCAGGCGCTCGGCCACGCAATCATCCATGTCCTCCGCCACGCCGGCCGGCGCCCGCGATCTGCTCGGCCACAGACCGTTCCTGTTCTTCTTGTCGTCGCGCAGCCTGTCGCGCTTCTCCAGCCAGATCGGCGCGGTGGCGATCGGCTGGCAGATCTATGATCTGACCGGCAGCGCGTTCGACCTCGGCATGGTCGGACTGGTGCAGTTTCTGCCGACCGCGCTGTTGGTGTTCGTCGCCGGCCACGCCGCCGACCGCTTCGAGCGCAAGCGCGTGGTGCAGGCCTGCCAGATCGCTGAGGCGCTGACCGCATTGTTTCTTGCCGGAAGCACTTTTGCCGGCACCATCTCCGAGATCCAGATCTTCGTCGCGACCTTCGTGCTCGGGATCGCCGGCGCGTTCGAGAGTCCGGCGACCGCCGCGCTATTGCCGCTGATCGCGCCGCAAGGCTCGCTGCAGCGGGCGACCGCGATATCGAGCGGCGCGGCGCAGGTCGCGACCATCACCGGACCCGCGCTCGGCGGCTTTGCCTATGCCCTGATGCCGAGCGCGCCCTACGGCATCATGATGGTGTTCTGGCTGTTCGGCGCGCTGCTCACCGGCGGCATCGGCCGGTTGCAGCAGGCGCCGGTGAAGAACGGCGGGTCGTCGGACGACCTGTTTGCCGGCGTCACCTTCGTTCGCAGCAATCCGGCGATCCTCGGCACCATCTCGCTCGACCTGTTCGCGGTGCTGTTCGGCGGCGTCACCGCGCTGCTGCCGATCTATGCGCGCGATATCCTGCAAGCCGGTCCGCTCGGCCTCGGCATCCTGCGCGCCGCGCCCGCGGTCGGTGCGCTGCTGATGACGATGGTGCTGGCGCGGCACACCATCAACCGCCGCGTCGGCATGCGGATGTTCCAGGCGGTGATCGTGTTCGGCGTTGCGACGGTGGTGTTCGCGCTGTCGCACTGGATGTGGCTGTCGGCGCTGGCGCTCGCGGTGCTCGGCGCCGCGGACACGATCAGCGTCGTGATCCGCTTCTCGCTGGTGCAGCTCGCCACCCCCGACGAGATGCGCGGCCGTGTCGGCGCGGTGAACTTTCTGTTCATCAACGCGTCAAACCAACTCGGCCAGTTCGAGAGCGGCGTCACCGCGGCGCTGCTCGGCACCGTGCCGTCGGCCGTGCTCGGCGGCGTCGCCACGGTCGCGGTCGCGCTGCTCTGGATGAAGCTGTTCCCGACGCTGCGGGACGTCGAGAAGCTGGAGTAGGGCGCTTCCCTTACCTCGCCCCGCTTGCGGGGAGAGGTCGGATTGCGCAGCAATCCGGGTGAGGGGGACTCTCCGCGCGTTTGTCTCTCACCGTCCTTGTGGAGACTCCCCCTCATCCCGACCTTCTCCCCGCGCGCGGGGAGAAGGGGACGATGAGCCCCGGGGCAAGCTTTTCATGATTTCGGAATAATGGAAAAGTATCGCTGATTTGCCTGACGTGTCAAGTTGCCGTGTCGGACTCCGACAGCTGCCGGCTCCTTTGCATGGGGTTGTTTTCGATATTTTGGCAGCGCGCCCGGCGACGGCCGGCCGGGACAAGCCCGGCCGGGCGTCGTGAGGGTCCTGCCGCAAGCAGGGAGGAGAAGATCAGCCCCGGCCGACGAACGGCATCTTGGTCGCCATGACAGTCATGAACAACACGTTGGCGTCGAGCGGCAGGCCGGCCATGTAGGCCACGGCGTCGCCGACCGCCTTGGCGTCCATGCGCGGCTCGTGCTTGGTGGTGCCGTCCGGCTGCAGCACGCCGGGACCGTTGACCATGCGGTCGGTCATCGGGGTCGCGGCATTGCCGATATCGACCTGGCCGACCGCGATGTCATACATGCGGCCGTCGAGGTTGGACGACTTGGTGAGGCCGGTGATGGCGTGCTTGGTCGAGGTGTAGGCGGCCGAGAACGGCCGCGGCGCATGCGCCGAGATCGAGCCGTTGTTGATGATGCGGCCGCCGCGCGGCTTCTGGTCCTTCATGATGCGGAAGGCGTGCTGGGTGCACAGGAACGGCGCGGTCAGGTTGGTGTTGACGACGGCCTGCCACTGCTCCAGGGCTAAGTCCTCGAAATTCACCGGCGGCGCGCCCATGCCGGCGTTGTTGAACAGCACGTCGAGCCGGCCATAGGTCGCCTTCACCTTGTCGAACAGGGCTGCGATCGCGGCCGGATTGGCCATGTCGGCCGAAACGCACAGGCTCTTGCCGGCGGGGCCGAGCTTGGCGGTCTCTTCCAGCATCTCCATGCGGCGCCCGGCGAGCACCACGGTGTAGCCCTTGTCCATCAGAGCGAGCGACGCGGCGCGTCCGACGCCGGTGCCGGCGCCGGTCACGAGTGCGATCTTGCTGGTTGCCTCAGTCATCCGAGTTTCCTCTTACTTGGTTTTTGCTTCGGTTTCGTTCTTGTAGGGTGGGCGTGGAATGTTCTGGTGCGCCGCGCGCAGCGCCGCCGACCAGCGTGAGCGCAGGTCGTGGAAATAGGGCTCGCCGGCCTCGATGCGGTGGTTGAGGTCGGCCTCGCAGGCGTCCGTGCGCACCACCAGCACGTCGATCGGCAGGCCGACGCCGAGGTTGGAGCGCATCGTCGAATCCATCGAGATCAGCCCGGTCTTCAGCGCCTCGTAGAGCTCGACGTCGTAATGCATGGCGCGGTCGAGCACCGGCTTGCCGTATTTGTGCTCGCCGATCTGCAGGTACGGCGTGTCGGTGGTGCACTCGATGAAGTTGCCGGCGGTGTAGACCATGAACAGGCGCATCCGCGAGCCCTTGATCTGGCCGCCGAACAGGAACGAGACGTCGAAGGAGATGTCCTCGGCGCGCAGCGCATCGCCCTCGGTGGCGTGCACCGAGCGGATGGCGCGGCCGATCCGCTGCGCCGCCTGGAACATGGTCGGGGCGTTCATCAGCGTCTCGAGCTCGCCGGTGTCCGGATTTTCCATGCCCTCGGTCAGGGTCGACAGCACCGACTGGCTGATCGCGAGATTCCCGGCGCTGGCGATCGCCATGATGCGGTCGCCAGGCTTTTCGAAGATGTGCAGCTTGCGGAAGGTCGAGACGTTGTCGAGGCCGGCATTGGTGCGGGTATCGGCGATCATGACGAGCCCGTCGCGCACCAGAATTCCGCAGCAATAGGTCATTTAAAGCCCTCAGACGGTCCGAGTTTCTCGGCGGGAAACGTGTAGCCAATTTCGAGGATGCATCCAACCCCAATTCCCCGTGACGGGACGTGCGATGGCCGGTCGCGCGGGTCGGGGCCGCCGGTCCCGGCGGTGGTCCGTCCGGGTGCCCTGTTCCGGCCATCGAGGTCGCGAGCATTCCGGTCTCGCTCGGCGTGGCGCGCAGCCGGCAATGATCTTCGCCTTGCGTCGTTGCGAGGGGCGGGGCGTTGTGCTCGACTGCCTGCAACCGACGACAACAAGAAATTTCGGGAGGCGGGAATGTCGTTCAAACTGGCCGCGTGCATTGTGGCATTGGGTATCGCGGCGCTGGCCGCGAGCCCTGCATCGGCGCAGAAGCAGGGCGGCACGCTGCGGCTCTATCACAACGACAATCCGCCCTCGACCTCGCTGCTCGAGGAATCCACCATCGCCTCGGTGATGCCGTTCGCGGCCGTCTTCAACAACCTCGTGGTGTTCAATCCGGCCAAGGTGCACGAAAGCATCGACACCGTGATCCCCGATCTCGCCGAGAGCTGGTCGTGGGACCAGACCAACACAAAGCTTACCTTCAAGCTGCGGCACGGCGTGAAGTGGCATGACGGTCAGCCGTTCACGGCCAGGGACGTGCAGTGCACCTGGCGGATGCTGATCGGCAAGAGCGAGACCCAAGACGTCAAAACACCGGACTTCAAGCGCAATCCGCGCAAGGTCTGGTACTCGAAGCTGAGGGATGTCAGCATCAATGGCGACGATGAGGCGACCTTCGAGCTGACCGAGCCGCAGCCCGGCCTGCTGGCGCTGCTCGCCAGCGCCTTCTCGGTTGTCTATCCCTGCCACGTGCCGCAGCAGGTGATGCGCACCAAGCCGGTCGGCACCGGGCCGTTCAAGTTCGTCGAGTTCCGGCGCGGCGACTCTATCCGTCTGGTCCGTAACCCCGATTACTTCAAGAAGGACCGGCCGTATCTCGACGAGATCACGGTGCGCTCGATCGATAGCCGCGCCACCCGCTTGCTGGCGTTCGCGACCGGCGACTACGACATCACCTTTCCGTCCGACGTCAGCATTCCCCTGATGAAGGACGTCAAGGCGCGGGCGCCGAACGCGATCTGCGAGATGACGTCGACCAATCTGCAGATCAATCTTCTGGTCAACCGCGTCAATCCGCCGTTCGACAATCCGGATATCCGCAAGGCGATGTCGCTGGCGCTGGATCGCAAGGCCTTCAACAGCATCCTGTTCGAGGGCAGCGGGCGGCTCGGCGGCGCGATGCAGGCCAAGCCCGAAGGCGAGTGGGGCATGCCGCCGGAGATCCTGTCGACGCTGATGGGTTACGGCCCCGATGCCGAGAAGAACCTCGCCGAGGCGCAGGCGATCATGCAGAAGCTCGGCTACAGCGACGCCAAGCCGCTGTCGATCAAGATCCAGACCCGCAACCTGCCGACCTATCGCGACCCGGCGGTGATCCTCGCCGACCAGCTCAAGAAGATCTACATCACAGCCGAGCTCGACATTCTGGACACGCCGCGCTGGTACTCGCGGCTGCAGCGCAAGGACTACACCATCGGCCTCAATGTCACCGGCGTCAGCGTCGACGATCCCGACGGCAATCTGGTCGAGAACTATTCCTGCAACTCCGAGCGCAACTACACCCAGTATTGCAACGCCGAAGTCGACAAGCTGCTGGCGGCGCAGTCGCGCGAGGTCGACAAGGACAAGCGCCGCAAGATCGTGTTCGACATCGAGCACCTGCTGGTCGACGACGCCGCGCGGCCGGTCATCCTGCACTCATCGGCCGGCAATTGCTGGCAGCCCTATGTGAGGAATTTCCACCCGCACGACAACAGCCAGTACAACAATCTGCGCTTCGAGGATGTCTGGCTGGATAAGTAACGCGTGGTGGCCCGCCGGCGACGACGTGCGCCGTCGCCCTCGTGCCCTTCGTATCCTTATTTATTCACACGACCAAAGCCGCGGCTGGTCCTGCGCATGCGCGCACTCCCGCGCCGATCGCCGGGGCAAGTCTGCGACGGCGCCCGTCAGTCAGGCCGCGTCGAGAACCATCGGGATATCCGATGTGGCTACGGGAGCTCGGATATCAGCTTGGTCCACTCCGCCTCGGGCCAGGCCCGTGAGGTGCAAGTCCGTATGTTTCCCAGAGAGCTGAGGGCAAGCGCGAGTTTTGTGATGTTGTCGCCGAGCGGTGCTTCGGCGAGGAGAAGGATGTCATGCTCGCCGGAGGTGAGATAGACCTCCTTGATTTCGACACCTAGTGTCTTGGCGAGTTCTTTCGCCGCTCGGCTGCGCTTGGGAGCTTCCTTGACATTACGAATTCCCTGGTCGGTCCAGTCGATCCTCAATATGAATGTCGCCATGTCGTCCTCCAAGGGTTAAGCACTGCCCTTGTCTGCCGCGCGCGCGGCAGGCCAACCTGTTTCATGTTGAAGTTGAGGGAGCGCCACATAAGGCAGGCGCTGCTTTCAGACTGCGATGCCTGCCGACGGCCTGACCGCTGCCCGTTCCTTCAAACGGCGACGTCGGCCCGTCCCGTCTAAGGGCAGCTCGCTGCAGATTACGCCATGTCCCTTGCTCGAGAAAGAGGGCTCCCCGCGTTGTGATCGGGACCGCGGTGGTCTCGCGTAAGCGAGGGCGCCGCGTCAAGATCACACCCTCTGCGCAAGGATGCGGCCGCAGACCTTGACGCGCCGGACAGCGATCCGATGCAAGTCAGCTGTGGGTGTAATCACCGGGTTTCAACCCGAGCGCCTTGACAGCTGCTTCGGGAAGCGGCCCCCACGCTTCGACCGTTTCATTCGGGGCCATCATGTCCGCAATAATTGCCGTGGCCTTTGCCGCGTCTCCTTCAGCCACGAAGAAGACCGAGCGAACAGGCGGGCCGCCGTCCAACGGCGCAGTTGTTACGAGGACAACCTGACCATTTGCCATGCTCTCTTATACCGCAGTCGCGGCGCTGTTCCACGGATCCTGTCGATCGATCCTTACGACCCGGCCGCTGACGCGTGCGCCAAGAGCGATGCTGCTACGGTATTGCATCGTCGCGGCCCTAACACCAAATAACTGAATGTGGGAGGCAGAACCGCTCCAGGAATGAGCGCGTGGCCAGCAAAAGAGCAAACGAAGAGCTCCCCGTCATTGCGCGCTTTGAGGTGCGCCGCCGCAATTACCTCGCGCCCGACGGCTCGATAGAGCGGCCGCTTCCTGCCTTCGCCACCGATGCCAAGCTGCTGGTCGAACTTTACCGGTCGATGGTGCTCTTGCGTCTGTTCGACCGAAAGGCTGTTGCATTGCAGCGCACCGGTCGGCTGGGAACCTATGCCATTTCGCTCGGCCAGGAGGCGGTGTCGGTCGGGATTGCGAGTGCGATGCGGGAGGATGACGTCCTGTTGCCCTCCTATCGCGACAACGGCGCGTTGCTCTGGCGTGGCGTCGCGCTGGAGGAGATCCTGCTGTTCTGGGGCGGCGATGAACGCGGCAATCAATTCTCCGGTCCGGTGCACGATTTCCCGTTCTGCGTTCCCGTCGGATCACAGGCGCCGCATGCCGCCGGCGTTGCCTACGCCCTGAAGTTGCGCAAGGAGCCGCGCGTGGCCGTCTGCATGTTCGGCGACGGCGCCACCTCGAAAGGCGATGTTTACGAGGCCATGAATTTCGCCGGCGTTCACAAATTGCCGCTCGTGTTCGTCGCCACCAACAATCAATGGGCCATATCGGTGCCGTTGCGTCTGCAGACGGGTTCCGAGACGCTGGCGCAGAAGGCCATCGGCGCCGGGTTCAGCGGCGAGCAGGTGGACGGGAGTGACGTGGTGGCGATGCGTGCCGCGGCCGAGGAGGCCATTGCCACTGCCCGCGACGGCAAGGGCCCTCACTTCATCGAAGCGGTCAGCTATCGGCTCGGCGATCACACGACGTCAGATGATGCATTGCGCTATCGTTCGGCCGAAGAAGTCCAGGCGCATTGGAAGGAAGAGCCGATCGCGCGCCTCCGGTCCTATCTTGTGGGTCAGAAGATGTGGACCAAGGCGGATGAGGAGCGGCTTGCCGCCGCGTGCCATGAGCGCATCGAGGCGGCGGTGGAGCGCTATCTGAAGACGCCGCCACGCCGAGCAGAAACCATGTTCGACAACCTCTATGCCGATCTGCCCGAGGCGTATGCCGCGCAGCGTCGCGAACTTGCAGGAGAGGACGATGCCTGAACTCACGTTGGTCGAAGCCATCAATCTGGCGCTCGGCCGCGCGATGGCGGATGATCCCGATGTGGTCGTGCTCGGCGAGGATGTCGGCGTCAATGGCGGCGTCTTCCGCGCGACCGTCGGCTTGCAGGAGCGCTTCGGTCCGGAGCGCGTCCTCGATACGCCGCTTGCCGAACTCCTGATCAGCGGGCTTTGCGTCGGCATGGCCGCGCAGGGACTGAAGCCCGTGGGCGAAATCCAGTTCATGGGATTTATTTATCCCTGTCTCGATCAGCTGGTGAACCACGCATCACGGCTGCGCAACCGTACCCAGGGACGGCTCAATTGTCCGATGGTCCTGCGGACGCCGCATGGTGCCGGCATTCGCGCGCCCGAGCATCATTCCGAAAGCACCGAGGCGATGCTGGCCCACATTCCGGGCTTGCGTGTCGTGGTGCCTTCGTCGCCGGAGCGCGCCTATGGACTTCTCCTCGCCGCGATCCGCGATCCCGATCCGGTGGTGTTCCTGGAGCCGACGCGGTTGTACCGCGCCGTGAAAGGCGAGGTCGAGGACAACGGCGAAGCCTTGCCGATGGATCGCGCCTTTGTCGAGAGGGAAGGTCGCGACGTCACGCTGATCAGCTGGGGTGCGATGCTGAAGGAAACGATGGCCGCAGCGGACGCGCTCGCCGACGAGGGCATCGCTGCCGAGGTTATCGACCTCGCCACGCTCAAGCCCTACGATGAAAACACCGTGCTCAGGTCGGTCACAAAGACCGGGCGCTGCGTCATCGTGCATGAGGCCGCGCACACCGGCGGATTTGGGGCGGAGATCGCGGCCATGATCGCCGAGCGCGGACTGTCCTCGCTGCTCGCACCCGTGACCCGCGTCACCGGCTACGACACGATCATTCCGATGGCCCGCCTCGAGCAACGCTACATGCCGTCGGTCGGACGCATCGTGACCGCAGCCCGAAAGGCGCAACAGTACAACTGAACACCGACGGACCTTGTGCCATGCGCCAGTTCACGTTGCCGGACCTTGGTGAAGGCCTTGAAGAAGCCGAGATCGTCACCTGGTACGTCAACGAGGGCGATCACGTCGTGACCGATCAGCCGCTCGTTTCGGTCGAGACCGACAAGGCGGTGGTCGAGATACCGGCGCCGTCGAGCGGACGCATCGCGCGCCTGTTCGGTGCCAAGGGCGATATCGTGAAGGTCGGCGCGCCGCTCGTCGAGTTTGCCGAGGACGCCGGGCAGGACACCGGCACGATTGTGGGCGAACTCGACACCGGCGAGCAACGGCCGGCGCCAGCAACTGCCTCGCCGACCAGCGGGCAGGGAGCCCGAGTGTTTCCGGCAGTGCGCGCCCTTGCGCGCAAGCTTGACGTCGCGCTCGATCTCGTCGAGGCGACCGGGCCCGGCGGCACCATCACGCGGGCCGATGTCGAGAGGGCGGCGAAGCGGATGTCTCACAGCGGACCCGCCGAGCCGCTGCGCGGCTTGCGCCGCGCGATGGCCCAACGCATGACGGCAGCGCATGCGGAAATCGTCCCCGCGACGGTCACCGATGAAGCCGACATCGACGATTGGCGGCAGGGCGAGGACGTGACAATCCGCCTGGCGCGGGCGATCGCCGCTGCCTGCAAGGCAGAGCCCGCGCTCAATGCCTGGTATCATTCCGGTACGGGAGAACGGCGCCTGATCGAGCGCATCGATCTCGGCATCGCCGTCGACACCGGCGGCGGCCTGATCGTTCCCGTGCTGCGCAATGTCGCGGAGCGGAGCGTATCGGACCTGCGGGCCGGACTCGACCGTCTGCGAGCCGACGCAATCGCGCGCGCGATACCCCCGGAGGAACTGCGCGGTGCGACGATCACGTTGTCGAACTTCGGCATGATCGGAGGCCGGTTTGCTAATCTCATCATCGTGCCGCCACAGACGGCGATCGTCGGCGCCGGGCGGATTTCGGAGCGCGTGGTCGCGCTTCGCGGGCAGGTTGCGGTCCGACGCACGCTGCCGCTATCGCTGACCTTCGATCATCGGGTGGTGACGGGCGGCGAAGCTGCCCGTTTCCTGGTTGTCCTCAAATCCGACGTTGAGCGCATTTCGTGACATCACTCATCCGCGAGACAGGCAGGAGCGTCACGGCTCCTGGCTTCGTCCCGCAGGTGCATCGACGAGGAAGGCCTCGTCGACGGGCACGCCGAGCGCCGTGACCAGCCGGTTGGTCTCGGCGGCCATGCCGACGATTGCCAGCATTTCCTGATATTCGGCGTCGGTCATGCCCTTGGCGCGGGCGCTCGCGGTGTGCGAGTGAATGCAGTAGCTGCAGCCGTGGGCCACCGAGACGGCGACGTAGAGCATCTCCTTGACCTTCGGGTCGAGCGCGCCGGGTGCCATCACCTCCTTGATGCTCTCCCAGGTCCGCCGCAGGGTCTTCGGATCATGCGCCAGGGCGCGCCAGAAATTGTTGACGAAGTCCGAGTTCCGCGTCTTGCGGATGTCGTCGAAGACGGCGCGTGCCTCCGCCGGGAGTTCGTCGTCGGAAAGCAGTTTTACGGTGGCCATGGCTTGTCTCGCTGGTTCGGTTTGCAGCAGCGATCATAGCACCCCTGCCGTCATGAGGAGCGAAGCGACGAAGCAATCCATGCCTCCGCAGGCGGTCAGATGGATTGCTTCGCGGAGCCTGTCCTCGGGCGCGCGTTCGCGCGACCCGTTAGCTCGCAATGACAGACGCGGAGAGGGATCAGCCCTACGACTGCGTCTGGCTCTGCCACTGGCCGGGACGGCCGGCCTGGTCGACCTTGACCGCGACCGTCAGCGTCTCGTTGCCGCCGCCATAGCGGGTGCCGCGGACCGGGGCGGCGCCGAGATAGTCGAGGCCAATCGCGACGCGGGCATGGGCGTCGGTGGTGCAGATGCCGTTGGCGGCGTCGAAGCCGATCCAGCCGAGATCGGGCACGAAGGCCTCGGCCCAGGCGTGGCCGGCCTGCTGGTTGACCATGCCGTCGGAGCGCAGGAAGTGGCCGGAGACGAACCGCGCCGGAACGCCGCCGGCGCGCGCGCAGGCGATCAGGATGTGCGCGTAGTCCTGGCAGACGCCGCGCTTCAGCGCGAACGCCTCGGCGGCCGAGGTGGCGCTGTTGGTCGGGTCCTCATCGAAGGTCATGTGCTCGTAGATCTGCACCATCAGCGCGTGCAGGAAACCGAGCACGTCGGCGCCGGCGTCGGCGCGCAGCTCGCGCACGACGGCCGTCATTGCCGGGTTGAGGTCGGTCAGCGGTGTGGGACGCAGGAACAGGCTCGGCGGAAACCGCTCGTCGCTGCCGCGCAGCACGCCGCCGGTATCCTGGGTCTCGATCAGGCCCTCGCAATGGATCGTGAGGTCGGCGATCGAGCCGTGCGTCAGCACATGGGTGACGTTGCCGAAGGCGTCCTCATGGGTGTCGAGCCGGGAATCGGTCGAGACGTCGATCTGCCAATCCGCGACATACTGGCCGTCATGGCTGCCGGGCGTCATCCGCAGAATCTGGATCACGCCCGAGGCCGCCGGCTCGTAACGATAGGTGGTGGTGTGGGCTATCCGCAGGCGCATGGCTCAACCGGTGTTCAATCGGTTTTTTCAGGGCAGGACTGTCATGCCCGGACCCTTCCCGGGCACCCACGTCTTTCTTCCTAATCGGCCGCGAAAGCAAGATGTCGATGGCCGGGACACCCATGCGAAGACGCGCTTCGCGCTTTTGGCCCCGCCATGACGACAATTTGAGCGTTTTTCGGCCGTATCGGTTAGATCAGGTACTGCTTGGTGATGATCTCACCCAGCCGTGAGTTGTCCGCGATGAACTCCTGGATGAATTCGTGCACGCCGTGCTGGAAGATATCGTCCATGTTGCTGTGCTCGAGCCGGTTCCTGATGCCGCGGGCATGGCGTTGCGAGGCGCCCTGGCGGCCATAGGCGACGCCGATCTGGTCGAGGTTGCGCACTAGGTTGCTGTAGCAGCTGGCAAGCGAGCGCGGCAGCGTATCGTTGAGGATCAACAGGTCGGCGATCAGCCAGGGCTTCAGGGTTTCCCGGTAGACCCAGTGATAGGCGGTCGTTGCCGACACCGAGCGCAGAATCGAGGTCCACTGGTAGTAATCCAGCGGGCCGCCGACATGCTCCTCCTCGGGTAACAGCATGTGATACTTCACGTCGAGAATCCGAGCCGTGTTGTCGGCGCGCTCGAGATGCACCCCGAGCCGCGAGAACCAGTAGGCGTCGTTGCGCAGCATGGTTCGGTAGGCCGAGCCGTCGAAGCGCAGCGAGGTCTCCTGCACGAAGCGCAGGAATTTGGCCAGCTCCTCGCGGTTGGCGGGACCCTTGTTCCAGACCGCCTGCAGCTCGATCCACGCCGAATTGATGGTGTCCCACATCTCCGACGTCAGCGCTGTCCGTACCGAGCGTGAATTGAGCCGCGCCGCCTCGATGCAGTTCTTGATCGAGGACGGATTGTCCGACGAGAAGGAGAGATATTCGATGACGTTCCGCTCGTCGGCTTCCTCATAGTGGTCGTAGAAGCTCGCGCCGACGCCGGCGGTGAGCAGTGCGGAATCCCACTCATTGGTCTTGCCGACATAGGCCGCGGGCAGCGCCGTGACGCGCAAGGTCGCATCGATCGTGCGCGCCAGATATTCGGCGCGTTCGACATAACGGGCCAGCCAGAACAGGTTTTCGGCGGTGCGCGACAGCATGCGATAGTCCCTACAAGGCGAAACGTGTTTCACCTCCCCCTGAAAGGGGGAGGTCGACGCGCAGCGGCGGGTGGGGGTTTTCTCTCCATTCGGCGTATGCGGCCGACCCCCACCCCGACCCTCCCCCTTGCAGGGGGAGGGAGGGCTCGCGCAGCGCGTTTGGCTTCAAATCACTCACTCAGTATCCAGGTGTCCTTGGTGCCGCCGCCCTGGCTCGAATTGACGACGAGCGAGCCTTCCTTCAGCGCGACGCGGGTCAGCCCGCCGGGCACGATGGTGGTGTGGCTGGAGCCGGTCAGCACGAACGGGCGGAGGTCGACATGACGCGGCGCCAGCCCCTTGTCGGTGCAGGTCGGGCAGGTCGACAGCGCCAGCGTCGGCTGGGCGATGAAGCCTTCCGGCTCGCGCTTGAGCTTGTCGCGGAACGCCTCGATCGTCGCTTTGGTGGCGGCGGGGCCGATCAGCATGCCGTAGCCGCCCGAGCCGTGCACCTCCTTGACGACGAGGTCGGCGAGGTTGTCGAGCACGTAGGACAGATCCTGCGGTTCGCGGCAGCGCCAGGTCAGCACGTTCTTCAGGATCGGCTCTTCACTGAGATAGAATTTTACGATGTCCGGCATGTAGGAATAGATCGCCTTGTCGTCGGCGATGCCGGTGCCGACTGCATTGGCGAGCGTGATGTTGCCGGCGGCGTAGGCCGACATCAGCCCGGGGACGCCGAGCGCGGAGTCCGGCCGGAAGGTGAGGGGATCGAGAAAATCGTCGTCGACGCGGCGGTAGATCACGTCGACCCGCTTCAGCCCCTCGGTGGTGCGCATGAACACCTCGTCGTTCTTGACGATGAGGTCGCGCCCCTCGACCAGTTCGATGCCGAGCTTGTCGGCGAGGAAGGAGTGCTCGTAATAGGCCGAGTTGTAGACGCCGGGCGTCATCAGCGCGACTGTCGGCTCGGCGGAGGCGCTGTGCGGCGCCACCGACCGCAGCGCCGACAGCAGCTCGTCCGGATAACGGTCCACCGGCGCGACGCGGTGCCGCGCGAACAGGTCCGGAAACAACCGCATCATGATCTCGCGGTTTTCCAGCATGTAGGACACGCCGGATGGCGTGCGCGCATTGTCCTCCAGCACGATGAAATTGTCGGGATCGGTGCGGATGATGTCGATGCCGGCGATGTGGACGTAGATGTCGTGCGGCACGTCCTGGCCGTTCATCTCCGGCCGGAACACCGGGTTCTGGAAGATCAGGTCCTCGGGGATGACGTTGGCGCGCAGGATGTCGCGGCCGTGATAGATGTCTTTCAAGAACATGTTGAGCGCGAGCACGCGCTGCTTGAGGCCCTTCTCCAGCAGCGTCCACTCGGTCGCCGACATGATGCGGGGGATGACGTCGAACGGGATCAGCCGCTCCTGGGCCTCGGCATCGCCATAGACCGCGAAGGTGATGCCGATCCGGCGGAACAGCAGCTCCGCTTCCTGGCGTCGATATTCGAGCGCATCCGGCGGCGTCTCTTTGAGCCAGCGGGAGAGCTCCTGGTAGGCCGGGCGGAGATCCTCGCCGAGGCCATTCATCTCGTCGAACGCGACTGCCATATAGCCCGACTGCCCTCCCAAGCCCTGTGACACAGTGCATGACTTGATGGGATGGTAGCAAGGGGCGGGCCAGCGCGATATGCATTGGCTTGCGGCATTTGCTATGGGTGAGGTGGAAGGCCTGCCCGAAAAACCGGCTGAGGTCTGCTTAATTCGGCGGCAAAACCCCGTGACATCAAGGCATTGGATCGGCAATGTCAGGGGATCAAGTTAGGGAATGAGACCATGAGCGAGATCGTCACGGCGGGGATATTGGTGATCGGCGACGAGATCCTGTCCGGCCGGACCAAGGACAAGAACATCGGCTTCATCGCCGAATACCTGACCAACATCGGCATCGACCTGAAGGAAGTCCGCGTCGTCGCCGATGACGAGGCCGACATCGTCTCCGCCCTTGATGCGCTGCGGCATAGGTACGCTTACGTGTTCACCACCGGCGGCATCGGGCCGACCCATGACGACATCACCGCCGACAGCGTGGCGAAGGCGTTCGGGGTCGATATCCATCATCACCCCGAGGTGGTGGCGCGGTTCAGGGAGCGCTGGAGCGAGCAGGACCTCAACGAGGCGCGGCTGCGGATGGCCCGGGTGCCCGACGGCGCCGAGCTGATCCAGAGCGCGACCATCCTGGCGCCGGGCTTCAAGCTCGGCAATGTCATCGTGATGGCCGGCATCCCCAGCATCATGCAGGCGATGATGGACATCGTGGCGCCGACCCTGAAGTCCGGCGTGCGGATGCTGTCGGATTCGGTCAGGGCCGATGCGCGGGAAGGCGACATCGGCGGCCCGCTGCGGGCGATCGCGGAAGCCAATCCCGACACCATCATCGGCAGCTATCCGTTCCAGGACGAGAACCAGAAGCCGAACACCAATCTCGTGGTCCGCTCGCGCGATCCGGAAAAGCTCGCCGCGGCGATGATCGCGGTGAAGGAGATGCTGAAGCAAGTGCAGGCCGCGCAGAAGAAGCCGGCGGGTTGAGACGATATGGCTGAACGAAATTCCGAACCGAGTGCACAGGAGCGAGCCGGCAGGCCGTTTCCGGTCTCGTGGGATCAATTCCATCGGGACTGCCGGGCGCTGACCTGGCGGCTCAATGAGGTCGGCCCGTTCCAAGCGGTGATCGCGATCACCCGCGGCGGGCTGGTGCCCGCGGCGATCGTGGCGCGCGAGCTCGGCTTGCGGGTGATCGATACCGTCTGCGTCGCCAGCTACGACCACGACAAGCAGGGCGACCTGAAAGTGCTCAAGGGCATTTCGGAGCAGACTGCCAAGCTCGGCGGCGGCACCGGCAAGGGGCTCTTGATCGTCGACGACCTCGTCGATACCGGCAAGACCGGCAGGCTGGTGCGCCAGTTGCTGCCCGATGCGCATTTCGCGACCGTGTACGCCAAGCCGAAGGGCCGGCCGCTGGTCGACACCTACATCACCGAGGTGTCGCAGGACACCTGGATCTACTTTCCCTGGGATACCGCGCTGTCGTTCCAGCCGCCGATCCGCGACGGGGCGGCGTGAGGAGTCACCTCGCCCCGCTTGCGGGGAGAGGTCGATCGCGGAGCGATCGGGTGAGGGGGAGTCACCGCGAGTTCATCTCTCACTATCTTTGCGGACAAGCCCCTCACCCCAACCCTCTCCCCGCAAGAGCGGGGCGAGGGGGAAGTAAGAAACATGCCCCTGCAAAACCGCGTCACGCCCACCGGCGACATCGTCGCGACCGACCATCGCGGCACCTTCACCGGCAATCGCGGCATCATCCACGATCCGGCGACGCGCACGCTGCTGAACAAGCGCTGGTCGAGCCCGGCGTGGCTCACCTGCGTCTGCGAGTTCAGGGGACGGCGGCGCGAGGTGATGAGCCGGCAGAGCTGGACCGAGCTGTTCTTCCTCGATGAGGCCACCGCGTTCGCGGCCGGACACCGGCCCTGCTTCTACTGCCGCCGTGACGATGCCAAGCGGTTTCGCAGCTGCTTGGAGCAGGGCAACGGCGTAAGCGATCTCAGCGCCAAGGCGATGGATGCGGTGCTGCACGCCGAGCGGCTCGACCGCGGCAAGAAGCGGCTGCATCCGCTGCCGATGCGATTGCGCGACTTGCCCGATGGGACGATGGTGCAGGCGAGCGGGGAGAGCTACCTCGTCGCCGACGGCGCCACGTTGCGCTGGTCGTTCGCCGGTTACAGCCGGGCCGACGTACCCGAGCCGGCCATGCTGCTGACGCCGCCATCGACGTTGCGCGCCTTCCAGGCCGGCTACCGGCCGGTGCTGCATCCGAGCGCGATGGCCGTTCTGGGTTGATTGGCCGGCGTCATCCTTACGCCAGCCGCTGCCGCGCCAGCTTGGCACCGGCGCCCAGCGCGATCAGCTTGGCTTCCGCGATGTCCCGCCGCATCGGCGCCATGCCGCAATTGGTGGTCGCGATGATGTTGCCCTTCGGCACGTGCTTCGCGACCGCCTCGATCACCTTGACGACGTCCTCCGCGGTTTCGATCTCGTCGCTGGCGACGTCGATCACGCCGGCCTGCACGATCTTGCCGGGGAGTGCCGCCAGCAGTTCGATCGGCACCTTCGAGTTGCGGCATTCGATCGCGACCTGCTGGATCGTGCTCTTGTCGATGACGGGAAACGTCTCCTCGTATTGCCGCCACTCGCCGCCAAGCGTCTGCTTCCAGTCGGTGTTGGCCTTGATGCCGTAGCCGTAGCAGATGTGCACGGCGGTGGCGCAGGTCAGACCTTCGGCGGCGCGCTCCAGCGCCTTGATGCCCCAGTCGCGCACTTGGTCCATGTAGACGTTGAAGGCGGGCTCGTCGAACTGGATCATGTCGACGCCGTCGGCCTGCAACGCCTTCGCCTCCTGATTCAAAAGCTCGGCGAAAGCGAAGGCCATCTTCACGCGGTCGCCGTAATATTTGTCGGCGATGGTATCGATGATCGTCATCGGGCCGGGCATGGTGAATTTCAGCCGGTTCCTGGTGTGCGCGCGGGCCGCACGGGCCTCGCTCTCGTGGACGCGTCCCTTGAGCTGCAGCGGTGCGACCACCTGCGGCACCATCGCCTTATAGCGGTCCTTGCGGATGCCCATCTCGACCTTGTGGGCGAAATCGATGCCCTCGATCCGCTCCAGGAAGCCGTGCACGAAATGCTGGCGCGCCTGCTCGCCTTCGGTGACGATGTCGACGCCGGCATCTTCCTGCAGCTTGACCGCGAGCACCGTGGCATCGCGCTTGGCGCGGGCGAGCTCGGCGCCCTCCGACTTCCAGGGTGCCCACAGCATGTTCGGCTCCGCCAGCCATTCCGGCTTCGGCAGCGAGCCTGCGATCGTCGTTGGAAACAGCATGGGTGCCTCCCGTTGGGTTCTGATTGAGGGCCTGTGTGCCATGTCCTAAGGTGGAGGTACAGAACAACAAAAGTCTTTGTGATGGGGAATAGAACGCCGATGATCGACCTGCACTACGCGCCGACGCCGAACGGCTGGAAGATCTCGATCATGCTGGAGGAACTGGGGCTGCCCTACAAGGTGATCCCGGTGAACATCCGCGCCGGCGAGCAGTTTCGGCCCGAATTCCTGGCGATCAGCCCGAACAACCGGATCCCCGCCATCGTCGACCATCAACCGGCCGACGGCGGCGGGCCGTTCTCGGTGTTCGAGACCGGCGCGATCCTGATCTATCTCGCCGACAAGACCGGCCGTTTCCTGTCGCGGGAGTTGCGTGCGCGGTCGAACGTCATCCAATGGGTGATGTGGCAGATGGGCGGCCTCGGGCCGATGCTCGGCCAGCACGGCCATTTCGCGCTCTATGCGGCCGAGAAGATTCCCTACGCGATCGAGCGCTACCGCGACGAGACCGCGCGGCTCTATGGCGTGCTCGACCGCCAGCTCGGCAGGACCGGCGCCTATATCGCCGGCGACGACTATTCGATCGCCGACATCGCCTGCTTTCCCTGGACCATGACCCACAAGGCGCAGGGTTTTACCCTCGACGATTTCCCGAACATCAAGCGCTGGTACGTCACCGTGCGCGCCCGCCCGCAGGTGCAGGCGGGGCTTGCGATCGGAAAATTCGTCAAGGAGCCGTTTGACGAGGAATCACGCAAGAACATGTTCGGCCAGCGTGCGAAGGAATTGGTCGAGAAGAAATGATGCCCGTTATTCCGCGGCGCGACACAGTCGCGAGCCCTGCGCCTTGCGGTGCATCCCGGAATGACGAGAATGAATGTGGAAAAGACAAAGGGAAACGCCATGATCGAATTCTTCTTCGACTGCTCCAGCCCGTGGACCTATCTCGCCTGGCACAACATCCAGCCGCTCGCGAAGGAGTTCGACGCTCCGATCACCTGGCGGCCGATCCTGGTCGGCGGCATCTTCAACACCGTCAACCCGTCGGTCTACGCGCAGCGCGAGAAGCCGGTGCCGCTGAAGGCGCGCTACATGAAGAAGGATCTCACCGACTGGGCGCGCTCGGCCGGCCTTGCGATCAAGATGCCGCCGACCGTGTTCCCGGTGAACAGCGTCAAGGCGATGCGCGGCTGCATCCTTCTCGGCAACGAGAAGATGGTGCCGTTCGCCCGCGCGGTGTTCGAGGCCTATTGGGGTGACGACAAGGACATTTCGCAGGATGCGGTGCTGACCGAGATCTGCACTAAACTCGGGATCGATCCGGCGCAATTCCTTGCCGGCATCGGCGACCAGGCGATCAAGGATCAACTCAAGGCCAACACCGAGGAGGTGATGGCGCGCGGCGGCTTCGGCTCGCCGACGATCTATCTCGACAAGACCGACATGTATTTCGGCAACGACCGCTTGCCGCTGATCCGGGAGGCGCTGGCACGCCTCAAGGCGCGGGCCGCCTGATGCCGAAAGCCGTCGTTTGCCGCGAGCTCGGCCCGCCCGAGCGTCTGCAGCTCGAGAACTTTGCCTCGGTGCCCTTGCAGCCGGGCCAGGTGCGGGTTGCGATCCGGGCCGCCGGGATCAACTTTCCCGACATCCTGATGGCCGCGGGCGAGTACCAGCTTAAGCCGCCGCTGCCGTTCACGCCGGGCTCGGAAGCCGCCGGCGATGTCGTCGAGGTCAATGGAGCATCCGGTGTCGCCGTCGGCGACAAGGTGATCGTCAAGATGCGCTTCGGCGCCTATTGCGACGAGACGGTTGCAACGCCGTCGCAGCTCGTGCCGGTGCCGTCGACTTTCGACTACGCGGAAGGCGCGACCTTCCTGGCCGCGCATGGCACCGCCTATCATGCGCTGATCGACCGCGGGCAGATCAAGCCGGGCGAGGTGCTGCTGGTGCATGGCGCCGGCGGCGGCGTCGGACTTGCCGCGGTCGAGATCGGCAAGCTGCTCGGCGCCACCGTGATCGCCGCGGCTTCGAGCGAGGACAAGCTTGCGATCGCCAAGGCGCGCGGCGCGGACCATCTCGTGCTCTATGCGCGCGAGCCGTTCCGCGATGCGGTCAAGCGCCTCACCGACGGTCGCGGCGCCGATGTCGTGTTCGATCCTGTCGGCGGCGAGGTGTTCGAGAACTCGATGCGCTGCATCAACTGGGGCGCGCGGATTCTCGTCGTCGGCTTCACCGGCGGCATCGGTCTTGCCCGCACCAATCTGTTGATGATCAAGGGCGCGAGCGTGCTCGGCGTTCGCGCCGGCGAGGCAGTGCGCAAGGATCCCGCACTCGGCGAGGTCAGGTTCAAGGCGCTGAGCGAATGGGCCGAGGCCGGCCGGGTGCGGCCGAATATCTCGCACCGGCTGCCGCTGGAAGACTATGCGAAGGCGATGCGGCTGTTGATCGAGCGCAAGGCGATCGGGCGTGTGGCGCTGCTGACGAGGCCGTGAATCCACAGTGTCCAAATTCTGCAGTGCAGCCAAATGACGCGATGGGCCTGACGTTCAGGGAATCGAACCCGGGTCCGTCGCGTGATATCCTCTGCCGGCTGAGTGTCGTTGCAGGGGGGAGGATATGACATGCGTATCGCTGTGATGGCGGCCGGTGCCCTCGGCGGTTATTTCGGAGCACGTATGGCTGCGGCAGGGCACGACGTGTTCTTTATCGCACGCGGCTCCAACCTCGAGGCGATCAGGAAAAACGGTCTCAAGGTCGAGAGTGTGCTCGGCAATCTTCATTTGCCCGAACCCAACGTGACCGATGATCCAGCCACGGTCGGCCCTGTCGATATCGTACTGTTCGCGGTCAAGCTTTGGGACAGCGAGACGGCAGCTAGGTCGTCTCTCCCCCTGGTCGGACCCCGCACCCGGGTGATCCCGCTGCAAAACGGGGTCGATAGCGCCGAGAGGATCGCCCCGATTCTCGGCGCCGACAACGTGGTCGCTGGAAGTGCCTACATTGCTACAGTGCTGTCCGCGCCTGGCGTCGTCACCCACACGAGCCAGTTCGCGCGCATGGTCTGCGGCAGAACCGACGGTAAGCCCGATGACGGCCTCAAGGCCTTTGCCGACGCCGCTCAAGCGGCCGGCATCGACATCTCGGTGTCCGACGGGATTGACCGCGAGCGCTGGCAGAAATTTGTATTCCTCGTCGGACTATCAGGCGCGACCGCAACGACTCGCCAGCCGCTGGGGCCGATCCTGGCCGACCCGGATACGCGAGCGTTCTTTTACAGCCTGATGAGCGAGGTGGTGGCGGTCGGCCGTGCCAGGGGCGTTCCGATTCCGGAGAATTTTGCCGAGGACCGAATGAAATTCGCGGAAGCATCGCCGCCCACCTTCAAGGCTTCCATGCTGCACGATCTCGAACGCGGTAACCGGCTCGAACTCGACTGGCTCGCCGGAAAGGTGGTGGAGTTCGCCCGCCCGCTTGGCATTCCTACGCCAGCCAACAATGCGGTCTATGCCATGCTCAAGCTGCACAGGATGGGTAACGCTCGCGCCTAGTCCACCCGACGATTTGTGCTGAATTTCCCCTCTTGCAAGAACGCGATGGTCTGCGCGATCGCTTCCTTGTTGCGCACCAGCCAGGGATGCGAGGTGCGGATCACGATGTGATCGGCCATGCCCTTGAGCCTGGTGTTGGCGACCGACACCCGGCCGTCATGCGGCCGCGGCAGGGCCATGGAGGTGATCGGATAGACCGAACGGTTGCCGGCGATGATGCCGGCGGAATAATCGATCGGCGGCAGCAGCGCGCTGGTTGCGGCATCGCGGCGGGTGACGAGCTGCTGCCCGGCCGGACCGAAATAGGCGCGATAAGCCGCGAGGTTCTTCAGGCGGTCGGCGATCTCGCTGCCGCCGTTCGGCGTGCCCAGCATCACGACGCGGCCGAGCCGCGCCGGGCGATGCCTTGCCAGATAGACGCGCGCCAGAAGCCCGCCCATGGAATGGCAGACGAAGTTCACGGAGCCGTCGAGGCTCTCTGCGAACCGATCGAGCGAGGGGCGGATGTCCTGGGCCAACACGTCGAGTGGCTTGCGCCGGCTATCATAGTCGAGATTGAGGGTGGCAAAGCCGGCAGCCTTCAGTGCCAGCTCCATCCTGCGAAACGAGCGCGCCGTCCTGCTGATGCCGTGCAGCAGGACGACGCCGTCAAGTGTGGACGCCGCTTGACGCCGTTCGTTCACTTATAGTCGCGCTCTTGCCACCACGGGAAATAGTCGGGCATGTCCGACGACACCTTATTCTTGAACTGCGCGGGGCGCTTTTCCAGGAACGACACCCACGCCTTCCTTGACGTCGTCGGAGCGGCCGCGGGCATAGATGCCGCGGCTGTCGACCTTGTGCGCCTCCATCGGATCGTCGGCGCCCATCATGCGCCACATCATCTGGCGGATCAGCGCCACCGATACCGGCGCGGTCTTGGCCGCGAACTCCTTGGCGAGTGCACGCGCGGTCGGCAGCAGATCGGCCGGCGGCACCACCTTGCTGACGAGCCGCCCGGCAAGCGCTTCCTGCGCCGGGAAGACGCGGCCGGAATAGCACCATTCCAGCGCCTGCGAGATGCCGACGATGCGCGGCAGGAACCAGCTCGATGCGGCTTCCGGCACGATGCCGCGCTGGGAGAACACAAAGCCGAAGCGCGCGGCGTCGGAAGCGATGCGGATATCCATCGCAAGCTGCATGGTGACGCCGATGCCGACCGCCGGGCCGTTCACGGCGGCGATCACCGGCTTCAGGCACTTGAAGATGCGCAGCGTCACTTGCCCGCCGCCGTCACGCACCTGCGGATCGCTGTAGTCGACGCTGCCGTCGGCATTGCGCTTGACCGGGCCGCGCCGCGCATCGCGGTCGAACGTGTTGGCGCCGGAGGAAAGATCGGCGCCGGCGCAGAAGCCGCGGCCCGCACCGGTCACGATGATGGCCCTGACGTCGTCGTCCTTGTCGGCTTTGTCGAACGCGTCGATCAGCTCCTGCTGCATCGTGGCGTTGAAGGCGTTGAGCTTGTCGGGCCGGTTCAGCGTGATGGTCAGGATCTGCTCGGCGACCTCGTACTTGATCGTCTCATACGCCATGGGGATGATTTCCTCTCGGTTTTCTTGAATGAACGGCGCTGGCGCGCGTCTCCATCCAGTTAACCCGGCAATCATCCGTTGTGAAGAAGAGGGATGCGCGGGCCTGGCTCCGCGCATCCTGACTTGCGTTGAGGCGCTGCTTTACTTCTTCGGCGGCGCGGGCCACGGCTTCTGCGGGCCGCGCAGGCCTTCGAACGCCTTGCCCATGCCGAGCACGCCGATGTCGTCGAAGCGGCGGCCGATGATCTGGACGCCGATCGGAAAGCCCTTCTTGTCGTAGCCGGCGTTGATCGACAGCGCCGGGTTCTCCGACATATTCCACGGCACGGTAAAGCAGATGTGCTCGAACGGCTTTGCCGGGTCGTTGAGCGGCGCGGCGAACTCCGCCGGGAAGTTCACCACCGGCGATACTGGCGAGATCACGTAGTCGACCTCGCAGAACAATTTCGCGGCGGCCGCGCGGATCGCCATCGTCATGTTGAAGCCGCGCACCACATCGACGCCGGAGAGCTTTGCGCCGGCTTCTGCCCAGTTGAGGATGTAGGGCAGGGTCTTGCCGCGGTCGGCCTGCGACAGTTTCGACAGCTCGTCCCAGGTCCTAGCGCGCCAGAAATTGTCGAGCCCTTCGAGCATCTCGGGCGTCAGGATGCCGTCGATCTCGGTGATGACGGCGCCGGCGGATTCGAACGCCTTCGCAGCCTTCACGACGACCTCGCGAACCTCCTTCTCGACCTTCTGGCCGGAGCCGGCGTCGAGCATCAGCCCGATGCGCAGCTTGCGCGGCGACTTCTCCAGCGCCTTCCAGTTCACCTCGAGCGCCGGCAGGCTCATGCCGTCGCGGCGATCGGGACGCGACAATACGCTCATCATCAGCGCGGCGTCGTCGACGGTGCGGGTCATCGGACCGGCGACGCGGCCGACATAGGGCGGGTCGATCGGCACGCGGCCGAGGCTCGGTTTCAATGCGACGAGGCCGCACCAGTTGGCCGGCAGCCGCACCGAGCCGCCGATATCGGTGCCGAGATGCAAGGGACCATAGCCGGCAGCGCCTGCCGCGCCCGCGCCGGCGCTCGAGCCGCCGGGGTTCTTGCTGACATCCCAGGGATTGCGGGTCAGGGGATGGAACGAGGACAGGCCCGACGACAGCATGCCGTAGTCCGGCATCGTGGTCTTGGAGAAGATCACGCAGCCGGCCTCGCGCAGCCGCGCCGCAGGCGGTGCATCCTTCTCCGCGGGCGCCAGCTTGACGCTCGCCGCGCCCAGCGGCACCGGCTGCCCCTTGGTCGCGACATTGTCCTTGATGGTGGCGGGAACGCCATCGAGCGTGCCGGCCGGCTCGGCCTGCTGCCAGCGCTCGGTCGAGGTCTTGGCGACCTTCCGCGCCCCTTCCGGGTCGTACAAATACAGCGCCTTGATGTGCGGCTCCCAGGTCGCGACCTGGGAGATGATTTCCTCCAGCACCTCGGACGGCGAGAACTGCTTGGCACGATAGCCGGCGAGCAGGTCGACGGCGGAGAGATCGTGCAGCGACGTGATGGCGTCCCCTTTGGGCTTATGCATGCGCACCTGCCGGCATGCGTTTCTCGATGATGCGGGCGAACATGCTGGCGCCGATCGGCAGGATCTTGTCGTCGAGAACGTAACCGGGATTGTGAACGGGCACGGAGCCGTCATGGCCGACCCAGAAATACGCGCCGGGAATGGCCTGCATCATGTCGGCGAAATCCTCGCTGCCCATCTTGGGTGTCGAGCGGGTGATGACCTTGGCCGGGTCGACGACGGTGCGCGCGACTTCCTCGACCACGCGGGACTGCTCTTCCTGATTCACCAGCACGCTGAAGCCGTCGCGGATCTCGACCGAGATTTCGGCGCCATATGCCGCCGCAAAGCCGGCGGAGATTTCGCGCATGCGCTTGCGGATCAGCTCACGAATCTCGTCGGAGAAGCAGCGCACCGTGCCGCACATCCAGGCTTCGCCGGGAATGACGTTGTACGCCGACCCGGAATGGATCTGCGTGATCGACAGCACCGCAGCCTGCAGCGGATCGACGTTGCGGCTGACGATCGACTGCAACGCCTGTCCGAGCGTCATTGCGATCACGACCGCGTCCTTGGAGCGCTCCGGCATCGCGCCATGCGCGCCGTAGCCCTGGATCCTGATGTCGAAGAAGTCGGCTGCGGCCATTGCCGGGCCCGGCAGGATCGCGATCTCGCCATGGTTGAGGTCCGGCGCGTTGTGCAGGCCATAGACCTCGTCGCAGGGGAACTGCTTGAACAGGCCGTCCTTGATCATGGCGCGGGCGCCGCCGAGGCCTTCCTCGGCCGGCTGGAAGATGAAATGCACGGTGCCGTCGAAATTGCGGGTCTCGGCGAGATAGCGCGCCGAGCCGAGCAGCATCGTGGTGTGGCCGTCATGGCCGCAGCCGTGGAAGCGGCCGGGGATGGTCGAACGCCACTTCAGATTGGTGTTCTCCTCCATCGGCAGCGCGTCCATGTCGGCGCGCAGGCCGATCTTCTTGGTGCTGTTGCCCTTGCCCTTGAGCACACCGACCACGCCGGTGCCGCCGAGGCCGCGATGCACCTCGATGCCCCAGCTCGTCAGCTTGTCGGCGACGATGCCCGAGGTGCGGACCTCCTCGAAGCCGATCTCGGGATGCGCATGCAGATCCCGTCTGATCGCGGTGAGTTCGTCGGCAAAACTGTCGATGCGCTCAATGGTCGGCATGGCTCTCTATCCGTTTGTGCGTGATGGGGAGGTGGGTGTGAAAGTAGGGCCGTTCGGCTTGATACGAATGCCGGGACGCAAATGTTTCCACGGCAGCGTGGCGGTATCGGCGGGCATCGCGCCGGGAGCGGCGCAGATCAAGAGCTTCTCGGCGATCGGCTCGAAATCGGCACGGAAGTGCACCGAGCTCTTGTTGACCAAAATCTTCTGTGCCGTCGGCTCGATGCCGACATAGCGGTACATCGCCTGGTCGGCAAGCTGGGCCTTGTAGGAGCCGACCACGACGCGGACGTCGCCGACCCGCAGGCAGGCCGAGGGGCCCATGTCCATGTCGCGGCCGCCGAAATAGGGACCGGGAGCCACGAATTTTCCATCCGAGAGCTGCTCGACGACAAAAGTCTCCCGGTATGGCGCGTCGCCGGGAATGCCGGACTTGCCGCCGAGCTCGAGCGTGACTGATGCCCCGACACCGGCGGTGTGCGCGGCCTTCGCGGATTGCGGGTCGTAGATCACGCCGGTTGCGGCACTCGCCCTGTTGCGCACCAGTGCGCGCAGCATGCCGGTGGTGTCGGAATCGCCGCCGGCGCCGGGATTGTCCTGGGTGTCGGCGATGATAATCGGCTTGCTGGCCGATTTCGCCAGTTCCATCGCCAGCCGCACGCCTTCGTCGGGCGAATAGATCCGGCCGTCGAAATCATCCTCATGGCTCTCGACCAGGGCGACGACCTTGTCGGCGGCGGCATCCGCATCGGCCTGGGTCCGGCCGTAAGCGAATACGCTCGGCCCGCAATCCCTGAAATCGGCGGCCGGGAAGCCCGGCGCAAACGACAGCGTCGGCACCGCGTCGCTCTCGAGGGCGGCGAGCTTCTGATAGATGCCCTTGGTCGGCTGGTCGTTGGTGCATTGCCAGCTGATCGGGATCAGGAACGGCAATTGCCGGAACGCCTTTGCGAAGCGCTGCCTGGACTTGACCATCAGCGCCAGATGCCGGGCGCAGGCGCGGCCGGTTTCGGCCATGTCGACATGCGGATAGGTGCGGTAGGCAATCAGCGCATCGGCATGCTCGATCATCTTTGGCGAGACATTCGCATGCAGATCGAGGCTCGCCACCAGCGGCAGCTCGTTGCCGATCGCCTTGCGCACGCGGGCCAGCGTTTCGCCTTCACCGTCGTCATAATGCTCGGTGACCATGGCGCCGTGCAGGTCGAGATAGACGGCATCGATCGGTCCGGCCGCGGCGATGCCGTCGACCATTTCCGTCACGATCCGCTCGAACGCATCCTTGCTGACATGCGCCGACGGGCTCGCCGCGGCGAAGATCGTCGGCACCAGCTCCCAGCCATTGGCTTCCGCCGCCTCGACAAAGCCGGCGAGGCCGACATTGATCTTGCGCATGACCTTGAGCACGTCGGCGCCATGCCTCATCGACGGCCAGCCGCCGCCATGCACGAAATCGTCATAGGTTGCCTTCGTCGGTGCGAAGGTATTGGTCTCGTGCAGGAAGCCGCCAACGGCAATGCGGGTCATCAAGTCGGTCTCGATACGTTTCTTCGATCATGATGCGATCATAACGACGCGCGTCATGATCTCATCTGTTTGGTTGGAGCGTGATCTCCGGGGAAGACCGGCGTCCACCTTCAGGGCCACGCTCTAGCGCGCGACGTTAAGCGTGTCGTCGCGCCCAGCGCAAGCCGGGGAGCACCAGCGGATTTGCATGCCCTGTGGGCGGAAAGGCTTGAGGCTAAAGACCTAGGCCGTCGCCACAATGCCTTCCGAAACGGGGCGGAAGTTGGCGAAGTCCCAATCGCGTCCGGGCGCCGCATCGAGCAGCGCGCGGGTATAGGCCTGCTGCGGATTGGTCAGCACCTCGGCGGCCGGTCCCTGTTCCACGACGCGGCCATGCTGCATCACGGCGACGTCGTCGCAGATTTGTGCGGCGACGCGCAAATCATGCGTGATGAACAGCAGCGCGATGCCCAGCCGGCGCTGGATTTCGTCAAGCAGATCCAGAACCTGCGCCTGCACCGAGACGTCGAGCGCGGACACCGCCTCATCCGCGACGAGCACGTCGGGATCGAGCGCCAGCGCGCGCGCGATCGCGATGCGCTGGCGCTGGCCGCCGGAGAACTGGTGCGGATAGCGCGAGATCGCGTCGGGCGGCAGATGGACGAGCTCGAGCAGCTCGCGCGCCCGCGCCAGCGCGTCCTTGCGCGGCATGCCATAATTGACCGGGCCTTCCGCGATGCTCTCGCCGACAGTGACGCGCGGATTGAGCGAGCGGTAGGGATCCTGGAAGATGATCTGGATCTTCTGGCGATGCGGCTGCAACAGCCGGCGCGACAGGTCGGAGATCTCGCGGCCGGCGAGGCGTACCCCGCCCGAGGTCGGATCGATCAGGCGGACGATGCAGCGCGCCACCGTCGACTTGCCGGAACCGCTTTCGCCGACGATGCCGAGCGTGCGGCCCTTGCGCAGAGTGAGCGTGACGTTGCTGGCGGCGGCGACCTCGCGGGCTTTGCCGTACAGCGACCGCTCCCGGTAGACCTTGCTGAGCTCGTTGGCTTCCAGCACCACGGGCTCGGTCGTCTCCGGGCGCGGCGCGCGCGGCACCAGGCTCGGCACCGAGGACAAGAGGTTGCGGGTGTACTCCATCTTCGGATTGCGCAGCACGTCCTGCAGCGGGCCGGTTTCGACCAGGCGGCCGTGCCGCATCACCGCGACGCGGTCGGCGATCTCGGCCACCACGCCCATGTCGTGGGTGATAAACAGAACCGCGGTGCCGTGATCGCGTTGCAGGTCGCGGATCAAGGTGAGGATCTGCTTCTGGGTGGTGACGTCGAGCGCGGTGGTCGGCTCGTCCGCGATCAGGAGCTTCGGCTCCAGCACCAGCGCCATCGCGATCATGATGCGCTGGCGCTGGCCGCCCGACAGGCGGTGCGGGTAGGAGGAGAAGATGCGCTCCACGTCCGGCAGCCGCACATGCTCCATCATCGCCAAAATCCTCTGGCGCCGTGCGCGGGCATCGAGATCTGTGTGGGCGCGCAGCACCTCGTCGATCTGGCGGCCTACCGGCACCACGGGATTGAGCGCGGTCATCGGCTCCTGGAAGATCATCGCCATCCGCGTGGCGCGGAGTTGCCGCAGCCGCCGGTCGCTGGCGGTGAGCAGTTCCTCGCCGACCAGTTTGACGCTGCCGCCAGACGGCACCAGCGTGCCCTTCTGCTGCAGGCCCATCACGGTGAGCGATGTCACCGACTTGCCCGAGCCGCTTTCGCCGACCAGGCACAGCGTCTCGCTTTCACGTACCTGCAGCGAGAGGTCGTCGATGATGCGATGCGCATCCGCCTTGCGGCCGAGGCCGACGACGAGATTGCTGATGTCGAGGACGACGTTGGTCATGTCAGGGTCTCTTGGCGCTGCGAAGGAATTTACCCACTGTCATTCCGGGATGGTGCGCCAGCACCAGACCCGGAATCTCGAGATTCCGGGTTCGATGCTTCGCATCGCCCCGGAATGACGGCTTCAGAAGAGCTGAAGCCGTCACTTGCCCTCACGCTGCTTCATGCGGGGATCGAGCGCGTCGCGGGCGGCGTCGCCGATCAGGTTGACGCTGAGAATGGCGATCGAGAGCAGCAGCCCCGGCCAGAAGATCAGCGACGGCTTGACCTGGAAATAGGCGCGGCCCTCGGCCATGATGTTGCCCCATGTCGGCGTTTCCGGCGAGATGCCGGCGCCGAGGAACGACAGGATCGCCTCGGTCAAGATCGCGGACGCGCAGACATAGGTGCCTTGCACGATCAGCGGCGCGATCGTGTTCGGCATCAAATGCCGCCACATGATCTTCGGCAGGCTGCTGCCGAGCGAAATCGCGGCCTCGACATAAGGCTCCTCGCGTGCGGTCAGCACCACTGAGCGCACCAGCCGCGCCACGCGCGGGATCTCGGGGATGGTGATCGCGACCATCACGGTCCAGATGCTGGCGCCCGACAGCGACACCACGGCGATCGCGAGCAGGATGGCGGGGATCGCCATCAGGCCGTCCATCACGCGCATCAGCACCGCATCGACCCAGCGGAAGAAGCCGGCGACGAGGCCGATCAGAAGACCGATGGCGATCGAGCAGACGGCGGCGCCGAGCCCGATCACCAGCGAGATCCGTGCGCCGTAGATGATGCGCGACAACAGGTCGCGGCCATAGGCGTCGGTGCCGAGCAGATATTGCGCGCTCGACGGCTTCAGCCGCTGCGACGGCGTCAGCAGCAGAGGATCATGCGGCGCAAGCAGCGGTGCGAAGATCGCCATCAGGATGATGAGGGCGAGGCTGATCGTCGCAACCGCGATGATCGGCGTCGACGTCAGGAAGCCGAACTTGACGCGGAACGGCCGGGTGACGGGAAGCGAGGATTCGGGAAGGGTTTCGATCGCCATTGCTCAGTACCGGATACGAGGATCGAGCAGGGTGTAGGCGAGGTCGATCAACAGATTGACCGCGACGTAGATACCTGACGTCAACAGGATCATCGCCTGGATCACCGGATAGTCGCGCGCCAGCACCGCATCGACGGTGAGGCGGCCGATGCCGGGCAGATTGAACACGCTCTCGGTGACGACGACGCCGGAGATCAAGAGCGCGAAGCCGGAACCGATCACCGTGATGACCGGCACGGCGGCGTTGCGCAGCGCATGGCGCAGCAGCACGCCGGTCTCGCCGATGCCCTTGGCCCGCGCCGTGCGCACGTAATCCTCGCCGAGCACATCGAGCATCGAGGCCCGCGTCATGCGTGCGATCAGCGCGACATAGATGAAGGAGAGTGTGCAGGTCGGCAGGATGAGGCGCTGGAAGAACGGACCGAAGCCGGCCGAGATGCTCTTGAAGCCCTGTACCGGAACCCAGCGCAGATCGATCGCAAAGATCTGGATCAGCACATAGCCGATGACGAACACCGGCACCGAGAAGCCGAGCACGGAAAGCCCCATCACGAAGCGGTCGATCCAGGTGCCGTGCTTCCACGCCGCGATCACGCCGAGCGGCACCGCCACCAGGATCGAGAGGATGATGGTGGCCAGCGCGACCGAGATCGAGGGCTCGAGGCGCGGGACGATCATTTCGAGGATCGGCTTGTTCGAGATCAGGGAGACGCCGAGGTCGCCGTGCAGCAACTTGGCGATCCAGGTGTAGAACTGGATGTAGATCGGCTCGTTCAGACCAAGCGAGGTCCGAATGCGTTCGAGCTGTTCGGGAGTCGCGTTGTCGCCGGCGAGGATGGCGGCCGGGTCGCCCGGCGTCAGCCGCAGCAACAGGAACACGAACAGAGCCACCACGCCCATCACGGGAATGGCGGCGAGGATGCGGCGAAGCAGATATCCGAGCAAATTTGATCCGTTGGGTTGTGGTCGATGAAGTCCCCAGCGGGACCGTTGCACACCAGACCGTAGCACAGATGGTAGCAGACTCACGGTAGAACTTGAGCAAGTCCCATGCCATCGGTGCTGCGGATTTTGCGGTGCAGCTAATCAGTCCTGTTGGCCGCGATTATTCCTCCGGTGAAGTTTGAAGCAGTCCACTGGAAGGTGGATTGATTTCAGCTTTGCGCGCGTCGGCGGGCACGTCGAGCCCGGCACCGAACGTCGGCGCCATCGGCGGCGTGTCGAGGTCGCGCCAATCGTCGATCGCCTGGGCCACCATCTGCGCCGTTGCCGCCGACAGTGTCCAGCCGAGATGACCGTGGCCCGTATTGTAGAACACGCCCGGAATCCGTCCGGCGCGAACCACCGGCATCATGTTCGGCATCATCGGGCGCAGGCCCGCCCATGGCACGACTTTCGACGTGTCGATCTCCGGGAAATGATGCCGCACCCAGTCCACCAGCGGTTGAATGCGGTCGGCGCGAATGTCGCGGTTGAAGCCGTTGAACTCGGCGGTGCCGGCGACGCGGAAGCGGTCGGCGCCGAGCCGGCTGGTGACGATCTTCGCAGCTTCATCGAGCAGGCTGACGGTTGGGGCCGCATTCCGGCTTTGCGGCGCATCGAGTTGCACCGTGATCGAATAGCCCTTCACCGGATAGACATTGACGCGGTCGTTGAGCAGGCTGGCGAAGTGGCGGCTCGCCACGCCGGCGCAAATCACGATCCCGTCCGCCTGTAGCTGCTGGCGCGTCGCGACCGCAGCATCATGTGAAGCAGCTTCGTTCCAGCCGATGCGGAAGCCGTCATCGCCGTGTGCGATCGTGTCGACGTCGGCTTCATGGACGAAGCTCGCGCCACGGCGGATGCAGGCGTCGGCAAGCCCACGCGCGAATTTGTGAATATCGCCGATCGCGTCCGACGGCGTGAAGAAGCCGCCATAGCAGGTTGTCTGCAGCGCGGGTTCGATGACGCGGATCTCGTCCGGGGTCACCGGCCGGCGGTCGAGCCCGCCTTGCTGCAGCAGCGTGTTGACCTTGAGGCCGGCTTCGAAGCCGGCCCTGTCGTGATAGACGTGCAGGATGCCGCGGCGTTCGAGATCGAAGGCGATGTTTTCGCGCTCTGCGATCGAGAACAGATGCTTGCGCGCTTCGATGGCGAGCTTCGTGGTCTCGATGGTGTTGCCGCGATAGCGCGTGATGTGGCCTACGAACTCGCCGATCCAGGAATATTTGTGCCAGCTCGGCTTCGGGTTCATCAGCAGCGGCGCGTCGCTTCTCAGCATCCAGCGCAGCCCCTTGAGGATGGTCGCGGCGCTGTTCCACACCTCGGCGTTGCTGGCGGAGAGTTGTCCGCCATTGGCGAACGAGGTTTCCATCGCGGCGTAGCGATGCCTGTCGAGGACAGTCACCTTGTAGCCGCGTTCAAGCAGGGCATAGGCCGTCGTTACGCCGGTGATGCCGGCGCCGATGATCGCGATGTGTGGCATGATAGTTGTCAGGCTCCCGTGGGTTAGAGTCGCCGAACCGCCGGTGAAACCGGCATCGGCGCCCCATCTGTCACGGTACCTGAGAGCTTGATCCGCATCGGGCCGGGGCCAGAAGCGAACTATCCCCTTCGGTGGACGTCATGGCCCTTGATGTGCGGCCATGTTCGTCTCTCTCCAGATCGTCCTGACGATACAGTCCTTTTGCCTGAGAGTTTCCGGGGCGGTTGCTCCGTCGGCGCCAAAGGCAACAACACGAATGTTGTCGCTTCGATCTCTCCCGCATCGTCGCGTTGGACGGCCGGACCGTAGGCGAAGCCTCAAAAATGGACAAGGCTAAATTTCGATCCGGCAGTGCCAACGTGTTGTGCAGTGCAAATCGATGTCAGTCCAGCGTCGCCAGCAGTGCCGCCATCAGGCGGCCGCGTTCGGCGAGGCTGTCGACCTCGATGTGCTCGTTGAGCGTATGTGCATCGGCGCCGCGAACGCCGAGGCCGTCGAGCGTGGGGATGCCCATCGCGCCGGTGAAGTTGCCGTCCGAGCCGCCGCCGGCGCTGCCGTGCGGCAGATCGAGACCCATCGCTGCAGCAAGGCCTTTTGCCTTTTCATAGAGCGCCATGGTGCCCGCATCGGGCTCCCACACCGGGCGGGTGACGCCGCGCGTCACCTTGAAGGTCACGTCGTTGGCGGTGCCCGACAGTGCCAGCATGCGCTCGACGCCACGGTCGAGATCGGCCTGGCGCTTGGCCATGCTGAGCGCTTCGCCGGTGCAGGTCGTCGCGACGCAATTGACCCACTGGCCGCCATGCACGATGCCGACCGAGAACGTGCAGTCCTCGGTGGTCATGCCGTCGATGGCGATGATCTGCCGCGCCATCTCGCGGATCGCGGAGCGGCCGGAAGACAGCGTTGCGCCGGCATGGCTGGGCTTGCCGGTGGCTTCCAGGTTGAAGCGCGCGATCGCATAGCGGCCGGTGACGACGCCGTTGTTCGGACGGCCGGGCTCCGGCACCAGCACATATTTGTTGCGCGCGGCTTCCGCCTCGATGATGTCGCGCGTCGACGGCGTGCCGACCTCTTCGTCGGGGGTGAACAGCACGGTGATCGGCAGCGGAGTCGTAAAGGAGGCGCGCGCCAATTGCCTGATCGCCTCGATCGACAGGTAGTTGCCGCCCTTCATGTCGAAGATGCCCGGCCCGAAGCACTTGTTGCCTTCGCGCCGCCACTTCAGCTTCTCGATCGTGCCGACGGGGTGAACGGTGTCCAGATGGCCGGCGATCAGGATGCCGGGCTGGCCTTGTTTCGGATGGGGGAAACGGGCGCGGACGCAGCCCGCGAAGCCCTGGCGTCCGGCGATGCGCTCGATCGTCGCACCCATGATCGCCATCTCGCGGGCGGCGAGATCGAGCATGCGTTCGACCGCGGCGGCGTCCCAGGTCGGGCTTTCGCATTCCACCCAGCTGCGCAGGCCCTGCAGCATCGTTTCGGAATCAAAGGGGAGATTGGCGGGGTTCATCGTTGTTCTCTCTTGTTGTTCTGACGGCGCCGGCATCGCGCGCGCGTTACGAAAATCTCAGCCGACGATTTTGTAAAGCCAAAATCTGGCGCGCGGCCTCATTCGTTTGTGTACGTCCGATGCGACCTGAAACCGATTGACGCGCTTGGCGCTTGGTGCAAGTCTCAATTTCACAAGCCATACAGCATGTTAGTTCGCCTAAATAACGAACCACATGCATAACGAATAAGCCGGCTTTGACCAGTTACACGTCAGGAGAGATTGCATGTTCCCTATCTCGCGTTGGAAACACCGCACGCTAGCGGCCGCGTTGACGGCGCTCGCGCTGTCGTTCGCGCCGCAGGAATTGTCATTCGCGCCGCAGGCGATGGCCGCGGGCAAGACCATCACCGCGGTGATGCACTCGGATCTGCGCGTCATCGATCCGATCATGACCACGGCCTACATCACCCGCGATCATGGCTACATGATCTATGACACGCTGCTGGCGACGGATTCCAATTTCAAGATCCAGCCGCAGATGGCGGACTGGAAGGTTTCCGACGACAAGCTGACCTACACGTTCACGCTGCGCGACGGTCTGAAGTGGCACGACGGCGCGCCGGTCACCGCGGAAGACTGCGTCGCCTCGCTGCAGCGTTGGGGCAAGGTCGACGGCATGGGCCAGAAGCTGATGGACTTCGTCGCGAGCCTGGAGGCGACCGACGCCAAGACCATCACGCTGAAGCTGAAGGAACCCTACGGCCTCGTGCTGGAATCGATCGGCAAGCCGTCATCGCGCGTGCCGTTCATGATGCCGAAGCGTCTGGCCGAGACGCCGCCGGACAAGCCGATCCCGGAACAGATCGGCTCCGGACCGTTCAAATTCGTGCAGGCGGAATTCCAGCCGGGCGTGAAGGCGGTCTATGAGAAGAACAAGGACTACGTGCCGCGCAAGGAGCCTGCGAGTTGGACCGCGGGCGGCAAGGTGGTCAAGGTCGACCGTGTCGAGTGGGTCACGATGGCCGATGCGCAGACCGCGGTGAACGCGTTGCAATCCGGCGACATCGATTTCATGGAGAACCTTCCGTTCGACATGCTGCCGGTGCTCGAAGCCAATCCGGATCTCAAGATCGACGTCCTCAACAAGTTCGGCTTCCAGACCCTCGGACGCATGAACTTCCTCTATCCGCCGTTCGACAATCCGAAGGTGCGCCGGGCTGCGTTCCTGGCGATGAACCAGAAGGACGTGCTCGACGCGCTGGTCGGCAACGCCAAGTACCAGAGGATCTGCGGCGCCTTCTTCGTCTGCGGCACGCCGCTCGAGACCGACGTCGGGGCCGAAACGCTGGTGAAGGGCAACGGCCTGGCGGAAGCCAAGAAGGCGCTTGCCGCATCCGGCTATGACGGCACCCCCGTGGTGATCATGGCGCCGGGCGACGTCACGACGTTGAAAGCCCAACCGGTCGTGGCTGCGCAGCAGTTGCGCGAGGCCGGCTTCAAGGTCGACCTGCAGGCCACCGACTGGCAGACCGTGGTGACCCGCCGCGCCAGCCAGAAGCCGCCGAAGGAAGGCGGCTGGAACATGTTCTTCACCAACTGGGTCGCGGCCGACGTTTCCGATCCGATCGTCAACGCGTCGATCACGGGTCGCGGCAAGAATGGCGGCTGGTTCGGCTGGGCCGAAGACCCGAAGATCGAGGAGCTGCGTGACAAGTTCGCGCGCGCCGGCTCGGCTGAGGAAAAGAAGAAGATCGCCGCGGAAATCCAGACCGAGGCCTACGATCAGGTGATCTACGTTCCGCTCGGCCAGTACACCATTCCGAGCGCATGGCGGAAGTCGCTGACCGGTGTGCTCGACGGCCCGGCGACGCCGATCTTCTGGAATATCGACAAGTCCGAGTAAGCTTGCGGCTTGACGCAAAAACAAATGGCCGGGACTTGTCCCGGCCATTTTCTTTTCGCCCTGTCGCGTGTCAGGTGTGGCTGTCGCGGAGCTGCTCCAATCCGTCGCTGAGCGGTGGTCCGCCTTGTGGTGCGTGCTGCGGCGGGGAGGGGCGCTCCTTGCGCTGATCGGGTTGGTCGGTTGCGCGCTGCGCGGATGGATCGTCGTTCGGCATCGTCATGCTCCAATTGCGGCATGACAACGAATACGCAGTGCACGGGTTCCGAACCGGGGACCGCTAATCGCCGTGGCCTGGTGTCATGCTGCTCGGGCTCGACAAGCTCGTGAGCTGTGTCTGTCTGGTGCCGGTTCCGCTCATCCTGACCACCGCTCCAGCGGCAAATGCGAGCAGTCCGTACACCACGATCGCGCCGCGGATCCATCGCCGGTAGATCGCGCGGTCGTCGGGCGCAGCGTTGCGGAAATTCTGGGCATTGAGCCCGTTGCTGCAATGAGCCGCATCGTCGCCATGCTCGAGAGTAAAGGCACCATGATCGCGCGCCGTTTCGCTAGCAATCCGATTGCTCTTCGCAATCCGATTGCAGTTTGCAATCTCCATCGCCGATCTCCGACCAAAATTGATTTCGAAATGCAACAGCCGCGAAAATGCGCGGCCGGAATTTCCAATGCGGGTAAGACTACGACAGTCAGCGATCGCGGCGTGTGAACTGCGCCACAGCCGGGAAACACGACGCTGGCCCGCTCGGGTGCGCGTGGCATGCGAAGGTTGGTGCGGGCGGTGGGACTCGAACCCACACGACGTTGCCATCGAGGGATTTTAAGTCCCTTGCGTCTACCAGTTCCGCCACGTCCGCGTTGCGCCAGGCGCGCCGATTTCTAGCGCGTTTGGGCGCGGAGTGGAATTGTCATTATCCGGTGCTAACAGGTGAGCTTTCAAAGGCTTAAGCGGCGGCCCGCAATTCCATTTGCCTCGGCGGCCGAGCATTGCGATAAGCAGCGCGCCGCCGCGATTGAGCCTCAATCCGGACACCGGTGGCTGCTTTAGGCAATCTCAACACTGTCCGGTTAAGAAAGCTGAATGTCCGTTCGTTTCCCACGCCGCCTGAAGCTGTCGCGCGCGGCGGCCGTCATCGCGCTGCTCGCCTCGGCCGCGGGCGTTTCCGGCTGCGCGCAGATCGGCGACACCGTGCCGTCGGCATTCGCAGATCCCGCCAAGTACGAGCTTTATGATTGCAAGCAGCTCGAGAACGAGCGCAGCAATCTCAAGACCCGCGCGGCGGATCAGGAAAAATTGATGGCCAAGGCGGAGACCGGCGTCGGCGGTACTGTCGTCTCCGAGATGGTCTATCGCAACGAGCTGATCTCGATCCACTCCCAGCAGAAGCTGGCGGATGAGGCCTGGCGCAAAGGCAGGTGCCATGAAAGCACGCCGGACACGCCTGCGGCCGCGGCCCCCGCGGCTTCCACGCCGGCGGCGAAGGGCCCGCGCGCACCGCGAGGCCTCGTCCACTAAGCTTGCGTTTCCAGACGGGTCGGTCGTGATTGGCCGAGCTCAGGCTCGCCAGTCGTAGATCCAGTCCTGCCGCGCCAGCATGCGCTCCGGACCGATGGCGCGGATCGCCAGATCGCGCGCGATCGCCGCCGGCCCGCGCAAATGATAGATGCGGCCCTGCTGTCGCGCCAGGCGCTGCACTTTCAGCACGCGCCCGCGCCGCACCCGTGCGTAGCGCGTCAACGCCGCGGGAATGCCCGCGGTGTTTTCCCCGGTGCTGTCGCTCAAGGCCTTGGCGAGCACGGCCGCATCCTCGATCGCCATGCCGGCGCCTTGTGCGGCAAACGGCAGCATCGCATGCGCGGCATCGCCGAGCAGCGTCACCGCGCCTTCGCTCCAGCGACCGATGTCGGGCAGGGTGAACAGCGCCCATTTGCGCCAGCCGTCGACCGCGTCGATCAGCACCCGCGCTGTCGTGGGCCAGCGCGCGGTGGCGAATGCACCCTTGATCTCGTTGATGTCGCCGGGCTCGCTCCAGCCCGGCCGGTTCCAGGTGCCCGATACGATCGCGACCACGTTGATCTGGCGTCCGGCCGAGATGGGATAGGCGACGAGATGCGCGTCCGGTCCCATCCAGAGCTGCACGCGCGGTGCGGTGTATTCACGCGGCAGGGCGGTGGCGTCCAGCGTGCCGCGCCAGGCGATCAGGCCGGAGAATTGCGGCTGTACATCCGGAAACAAATGCCCGCGCACCGACGACCAGATGCCGTCGGCGCCGATCAGCGCGACGGCCAATTCCTCCTGCCGTGAATTGCCGCGGCGTTGCACGACGGTGAGGCCTCGCGCATGCTTGGTCACATCCTCGAACTGGCAGCCGAGCCGCAGATCGATATCGGGATGGTCGCTCGCGGCGGCCTGCAGCGCGGCCTGCAAATCGGCGCGGTGGATCACCCAATAGGGTGCGCCGGCGCGGAACTCGGCGGCCTGGCCAAGCGGCATCCGTGCGATCTCGCCACCGGCCCGCGCGCTCAGGATGTTGACGGATTCAGGCGTGACCGCGCGCCGCGCAAGCGGTTCCTTGAGCCCGAGCTCGACCAGGATGCGGCTGGCATTGGGAGAGAGCTGGATGCCGGCGCCGGCTTCCTCGAGCCGTTCGGCCTTCTCCAGCACGACGACGCGAAAGCCCTGTGCCGCCAGTGTCAGCGACGCCGTCAGTCCTCCGATCCCGGCGCCTGCAACGATGACGGTTCGCGTCAGCGCCACGGAGCGGTCAGGCGACCTTGTCTTTCAGCACGCATTCCGGCGGTCGCGCTTCGCCGGCCGCGAGGTCGGATGCGAAGCGATAAAGCGTCGAGCAGTACGGGCAGATAATCTCGTTGTCATTGCCGAGGTCGAGGAACACGTGCGGATGGTCGAACGGCGGGTTGGCGCCGACGCACATGAACTCCTGCGATCCGATTTCGATCACCGAGACACCGGCATCGTTATGGAAGTGCGGGACGACGTGGTCGGACATATTCTCACCTTGATGGCAACGATGGGCAGACGCAATCAACAGCATGCGGCATCGCGAAATGCCGCGCACCATACTGGCGGGAACAGTTGATTCCTAGAGCCCCGATGGCTCATTTGCTCATGCAAATTCGACACAATCTTGTCGTCCCAGAGAAGCCCTCCTTTGGTCGGAGCCGTTGTGTCGCAAAAACGGCACACTATCTCCAAGGCGAATAAAACTAGAGGTTTTATCGGGATGAATCGGGTGCGCGTCAGCTTGGCGATGGTCGGCGTGGCAGCAAGTGCTGCCGTGGGCGCGGCTATTTGGCCGCACGCCCGTGATGCCGGCACCGTGCTGGCGGCGCGGGACGATCCCGCTGCGCTCGCCGACATCAGGCTCAATTCCGTGCTGCGCAACAACCCGGCGTTGATCTCCGACAATATCGAGGCGGCGCTGGCCTCCGGTGATGCCGACCTTGCGGCCAGCTTTGTCGAACTCGCCGGCGAGAAGAACATCGCACTTGGTGATGATCTCACAAAGCGCGTCGATGACGCGCGCGTCGAGCAATCATCCACCATTCATTTCGCCAAAGGCTTCGCCACCGGCCTGGTGACCGGCAATGCCGACGATGTCGCAAGCCTGTCCGGCACGGTCGCCGGCGACCTGTTCGTATTCGGTGATGTCCGGGACGTCGTGCGCGAGGGCAAGCACCTCGTGATGGGCGAGGACACCGACCAGCTGGTGCTCGGCCTCGCGGCCGCCGGGCTCGCGGTGACCGCGGCCACCTATGTGTCGGTCGGCGGCGCCGGGCCGCTGCGCGCCGGGCTGACGCTGGTCAAGGATACGCGCAAGGCCGGACGGCTGAGCGAGGGGATGATCGAATGGGCCGGGCGTTCGACCCGCGAGGTGGTCGACCAGCCGGCGCTGCGCGAGGCGGTCGCATCCGGCTCGGTGCTGCGGCCGGTGCAAACCGCAACCGCGATCCGCGCGGCCTTCCGAGCCGAGAAGGCGGGCGCGCTGGTGCGCGTCGCCAAGGACGTCGGGCGCATCGGCGAGGCGGCCGGGGTTCGCGCTGCGCGGGATACGCTGAAGGTCGCCGAGAATCCGAGGGAGATCGCGCGGGCGGCGCGGATAGCCGAGGTCAAGGGCGGCCAGACCCGCGCGATCCTGAAGCTGCTCGGCCGCGGCGCGCTGCTGCTGGCGGCCGGCGCATTCAATCTCACCATGTGGCTGTTCGGCGCGCTGCTGGCGCTGTTCGGCTTCCTGTCGTCGATCAAGGCCACCACCGAACGGGCCACCGCCGGGTGGCTCAGACGAAGCAAGGTGCTGCGCCTGAAGCAGCAGATGGCCGCTCAGGCTACCTTGGCGAGTATGCCCGCCCAGGGTTAGGCTTGCGGTCGCCTGTCGATCGCCAATCGCAAATCCCAAGAACAAACGGAATGGATGATGCCGAGTTTCCATCACGGCGATGTTGAAATTGCCTTTATCGACGAAGGCGCGGGCGAACCGATCGTGCTGGTGCACGGCTTTGCCTCGAGCAAGAACGTCAACTGGATCTACCCGACCTGGGTGTCCGATCTCGTCAAGGCCGGCCGTCGGGTGATCGCGCTCGATAATCGTGGCCACGGCGAATCCGCCAAGCTCTACGATGCCGCGCAGTACGAGATCGCGACCATGGCCGGCGACGTGATTGCGCTGATGGACCATCTCGGAATCGCGCGCGCCGACATCATGGGCTATTCGCTGGGCTCGCGGATGACGGCGATCCTGGCGCGAGAGAATTCCGATCGGGTGCGCTCGGCGATCCTTGGCGGGATCGGCATCGGGCTGATCGAGGGCGGCGGCCCCGGCGAGGCGGTCGCGCTGGCGCTGGAGGCGCCGTCGCTCGACGATGTCACCGACCCGGTCGGCCGTACCTTCCGCGCCTTTGCCGATCAGACCCGCTCCGACCGCCGCGCGCTCGCCGCCTGCCTGCGCGGCTCGCGCCGCCTGATGACGCGCGAGGAGGCGGCCGGCATCCGCGTGCCGGTTCTGATCGCGGTCGGCAGCAAGGACGAGATTGCGGGCTCGGCGTCAGCGCTCGGCCGGATCATTCCGGGTTCGGAGGTGCTCGACATTCCGAACCGCGATCACATGCGGGCGGTCGGCGACAAGGTCTACAAGACCGGGGTCATCGACTTCCTGTCGCGGCGAAAATAGATCGTCGGCTTCATCCCTGGCGAAGGCGCGCGCGGCCGCGATCAGCACCACGAAGGTCGCGACCCACACCATGCGCGCGCCGTAGCGGTCGTGCGGTCCCGAGATCACGCCGCAGACAAAGGCATTGCCGAGCAAGGCGAGCGTGACTGCGCCCGCCAGCAACGTCAGATCGTCGAGCCGCCGCTGCCACAGTCCGCGGCCGAACAGGATGACGACCAGGAGCATCGAGCCCAGCGCGACCGGCACGTGGATGCGGTTGATCGCGGTGAAGTCGAGGTGCCAGCGTTGCTGCCGCGCCGCGCGCATCGGCCGGACCTGTTTGGGAATGTAGCGCTCGATGATGCCGTAGGTATGCGGGATCCAGCCATTAGCGCCTTCGCCTGTCGCGACATGCATGAGCTGGTCGGCGGTCGCCGTCAGCGCCGCCTTTGCCTGCCATTCCGGATATTCGGCCAGCGAGCGCAGCACGATGGTGCCCATCTCGTCATTCAGTCCCTTGAAGCGGCCGAGCGTGTTGAACATGCTGTGGCCCCACAGGAAGTCGTCCGCGGTCGGCGGCAACTCATTGCGATAGGGGCAGAGCTTCAGCTTCTCCGTCGCGCAATGATCGTGCAGGTATTGCGCGACGATGCCATCCTGCAGCATGCGGCCGAAGGCGACGCCATAGCCGCCGGGCGTCCAGGCCAGCTGTCCGGACAGCGCAAAGTTCGCCGCCAGCAGCATCGCCGCGCCGGCGACGGTGGTCAGGCTGCCTTGCACGAGGCCCGCGAACGGGATGCGCTGCCCGAGCCATGGACGCAGCATCCAGCCGACGCAGCACAGGCCGAGCAGCACCGCCAGCGTCGCGCTGTGCGTGGCGGCCGAAAACGCGATGAACCCGAACAGCACCGCCCTCTCGAGCGTCGAGATCCGTTCGCCGTGCAGGACGAGGATGAAGAGCGCGAGCACCGAAAGGCCGGCGAAGATGTCGGTCAGCAGCATGCTGGCCAGCCAGGGCAAAGCGGTGGTTGCGATCAGCGCGAGGCTGATCGCGATCAGCCGGACCGGCCGGGCGAGGCCGAGCACGCGCAGCGTCAGTTGCAGGATCCACAGCGTCGCCAGGGTCTGGATGCCGAGGTTGAGCCAGAAATCCGATGTCTCGCCGACATGGAGGTAGATGCCGAATACCGTGGACCGGCTCGGCACCAGGTAGCCCTCATACCAGCGCGCCAGATAGCCGCCGGTATCCCATTGGAGCAGCGGATAGCCGTTCCAGAAGGCAGGGGCGAGCAGCAGGAGGGGGATGGCAATGGTCGCGATCCAGACCGACCGTGCATCGGTCAGGCGGGCACCTAAACTCCGGGTATTGATGATGTTTCCCCCTTTTATTGGGGCCGACCATGCCCAAAACCACACGGGGGACGAAATCCGCCAATAGTTGCAGAAGCACGGCTTGATTTCGGCAAAATCCCGACCAATTCCCCTAGACGCCGGCCCGGGGGTGTTCGGCTGGGGTTTACCGTACTGAGCCATCCCGGGACGCGCTGGGTCCATCGTGCTATAACGCACATCAGAACAACCGAATTGCGAGAGCAGCTATGGCAGTTCATCAGGTTAATCCGCAGGGAGGCAAGCTTGCGGCGCTCGATCCGATCTGGGATCGAATCCGCGGCGAGGCGGAGGACATCCTGCGGCGCGAGCCGGAACTCGCATCCTTCATCTATGCGACCGTGCTGCATCATGAGCGGCTGGAAGATTCGGTAGTCCATCGCATTGCCGAGCGGCTCGATCACGCCGCGCTGTCGGGCGATTTGATCCGCCAGACCTATGGCGAGGCACTGCGCGACGAGCCCGATATCGGCAACGCGTTCCGCGCCGATCTCGTCGCCGTCTATGACCGCGATCCGGCGACCTCGCGCTTCATCGATCCCTTGCTCTACTTCAAGGGCTTTCACGCGCTGCAGACCCACCGTCTCGCGCACTGGCTCTATCAGAAGGGCCGCAAGGATTTTGCCTTCTACCTGCAGAGCCGCTCCTCGGCCGTGTTCCAGACCGACATCAACCCGGCCGCCAGGATCGGCCGCGGCATCTTCCTCGATCATGCCACCGGTTTCGTCTGCGGCGAGACGGCGGTCATCGAGGACGATGTCTCGATCCTGCATGGCGTCACGCTCGGCGGCACCGGCAAGGAGAACGAGGATCGCCATCCGAAGATCCGCCACGGCGTGCTGATCGGCGCCGGCGCCAAGATCCTCGGCAATATCGAGATCGGTCATTGCGCGCGCATCGCGGCCGGCTCGGTCGTGGTCAAGCCGGTGCCGCACAACGTCACGGTCGCGGGCGTGCCGGCGAAAATCGTCGGCGAGGCCGGCTGTGCCGAGCCGTCGCGTACCATGGACCAGATGCTCAGCGCGATCGGGCTTTGATTTCACTCGCTTTCTGATCGCGGCGAAAAAGCGCCCAAGCAAGAGTCGTGTGCGCAACATCACGTCGCCAAAGCCTGAAAAGGCTCTGGCGATCTTTGCCGTCTCGTCCTAAAACTCCCCCGAAAATCATCGACCCGATTGGAGACGGCCGTGGACGTTCAGGAAGTCAGGAAGCTCGACGCGTATCTCAAACGCGTGTTCAGCAATCCCAAGATCCGCGTGGTGCCGCGGCCCAAGAAGGACGACTCGGCCGAGGTCTATATCGGCGAGGAGTTCATCGGCGTGCTGTTCGTCGACGACGAGGACGATGATCGCTCGTTCCAGTTCCAGATGGCGATCCTGGAAGAGGATCTGGCCGAGTAAGGCGGAACAGCCTCGCCTTCACACGTCGTTACGACGAACTCGCGACAAAATTGCAGAGCGATTTTGCGCTGGAGCGACCGTCCTTCGCGGACACGTCGCTCCGCTTGCAATGACAGTGTCATCCCTTCGCGCTGTGCATCTGCGCGGAGAGACGGTTCATCGCGGTGGCGATGTCGTGCCACTGCGCAAGCCAGCTGCGCGGAAAGCGAAAGATCAGGTCGGCGCCGTCGATGCGCCGCTCACTCAGGCACATGCCGGGCGTCGAGGTGTCGCGCGTGCAGCGCGCGGTCAGCTGCGGCTCGCTCGCGGTGAACAGGTCCTCGCCGCCATAGGGCGTGCCGTCGCGGAACGCGCGCGCCGTCAGGCCGTCATCAATGTTTGCGCGCTCGTCGAGATAGCGCGGATAGATCGTGCGCAGGCGCATGTCCGGCGCGAGTGAATCGTGGTGCGCCGCGATCGATACGAAGATCCTGTCGATCGGCTGCACCTTGTCATCGACCGTATCGGCGCTGTAGTGCTTCGGCGCGGCGGGCGCGTCCAGCGACGGATAGAGGAAGCTCAGATCGACGCGCTCCTGCGGCCCGGAGTGGCGCTGGATCTTCATGCGCACCGCCATCGTCGGCACGTTGAACAGCGTGCCGCCGACGCTCACCGGCAGCCGCGACGGATCGCTCGGCGGGATGGTCGTGTAGGTCGGCCACAGCAGATAGGCGACAAGCGCGACCGCGCCCGCCGCGATCACCGCCGAGGCGATGATCGGAACGAGATGCGCGCGCGGGTTGCGGCGGGTGTCGCGGGCGAGATGCTGGGCGGTCGAGAGAAGCGTCATGAGCGAGGCTGAGATCAGGTCGGGAGTGGCCGAATCATCTGCCGAATATGCCACGTAGCGGGGAATTTCCGTACGATTCCAATGGAATCCGGGACCGAATGGCCATGCGCAAACGCCGCGCCTGATGTGTCCGGTTAACCTTTCCTTAAGGATGATGTGGCGGCAGGCTGCCAATTCTGCGAAGCAGGGCGGGTGGCCTGTTGCGTAGCGGAAGTTCCGATGTCGCCCGATACATTGAATTCCCTGTTCTCGCTCTTGATCGGTTTCGCGCTCGCGGGCGCGCTGGCCAACGGTTACCAGGCGATGGCGGAGCGCCCGGCCGGTTTCGGTCTGCTGCAGGAGGGCGCGGCGCCGAAGACCTTCGCCGCGGTCCCGTTCCTCGTCTTCGCCGCACCGTTCATCATCATGCGCAACACGCTGCGCGGGGCGCGCATCGAGCGCCGCCGCTTCGAATTCGTGATGATGGCAACCGTCATCTCCGGCTTCTGGAGCCTGATGTCGGGCACCTTCTTCGTGATGACGCTGCGCGCTGCGGGCGTGCTGGCCTGATCCGATCATGATCCGCGGCCGATCACGGTCGCGCTTGCTTGAAACCATGTCGGCCGTCGTGCCAAGGTCTCCTGCGATCAGGGCTTCGGTTCTGATTGAATCAGAAACCGAAGCTCTGGATTTTCGTTTCGACGCGTTTTCTTCACGCGAACCGGTGTCCACTTCGCTCGAAAACGCTCCAGGGAGACCTCAATGGCGATCTACGAACTCGACGGGCAGGCGCCCGATCTTCCCGCCGACGGCAGCTATTTCATCGCCGACAATGCCGTGGTGATCGGCAAGGTCCGCCTCAAGTCCGCCGCGAGCGTCTGGTTCGGCGCCGTGCTGCGCGGCGACAATGAGTGGATCGAGATCGGCGAGGGCTCCAACGTCCAGGACAATTCCACCCTGCACGTCGATCCCGGCTTTCCCCTCAGCATCGGCAACAGCGTCACCATCGGCCACAATGCGATCGTGCACGGCTGCACGCTGGAAGACGGCGTGCTGATCGGGATGGGATCCATCGTGATGAACGGTGCGCGGATCCGGCGCGGCAGCGTGGTCGGTGCCGGCTCTGTCATCACCGAGGGCAAGGAGTTTCCGGAAAATTCCCTGATCATCGGTGCGCCCGCCCGCGTGGTGCGTACGCTTGACGCGGCGCAGGCCGAAGCGCTGTCGCGGCCGGCGAAGTCCTACGCCATCAGGGGCCCGCAATACAAAACGGGACTGAAGAAGATCGGCTGAAGCTTCAGCGCTTGCGGCCGCGCTTGCGCGCGGCGTTCGGTGCGGCGGGGCGAGGCTTCGCTGCGCCTTGCGGTCTCGTTGCCTGTTGAAGTCTTGTTGCTTCCTGAAGTCTTGCGCTCTTGCGCAGCGCATCCTTCAGGTCGATCGGAATGCCGTGCTTCTTGAGCAGGTCGGCGAAAGCTTCGTCGGCGAGCTCCTGCAAGGTCGCCATCCGGTCGCGCCCGAGTTGCTTCAGCTTGTCGAAAGTGTCGTCGTCAAAACTCGATCAGCTTGCGCAAATTGCATTGCTCCCAAACTGTATTGCTCCAACGCCTGCGGGAACCGGCGTTTTGCGGACTCGTTGACGTCCGCAAGGGAGAATTGCCATGCGCAAATTATCTGTCACCACCGCGCTCGCGACAATCGCGATTGTGCTGACGCCCGCGGTTACCGTCGCCCAAGGTACCGGGAGCGGCGCCGGGACCGGAAGCCCTTCGTCAGCCAGCCCGACATCGCCGCAAGCCACGTCGCCGCCGGCCGGGACCAACAGCGCCGGGACCGCGCAATCCTCCGGCGGCCCCAATACCGGCAGAGGCGTTACCACCGGATCGGCATCGACGACCGAGAGCGTCGACAAGGCCATCGCCGACGAGAACGAAAAAGTCGAGCGCCGTACGAAAGGCATCTGCCGCGGCTGTTAACTTCTGAAGGCCGTGCTTTGATGAACGCGGGTCGCGCAGATGTGAGCGCGACATAGGCGCGCGGTAGAAGCCGCGGTCCTAGATTGAGCTAGCATACGCAGGACGCGGCGGAGGAGGCTTGAAAACAAAGCCTTTGAAAAGAGGAGTAACGGGTAATGTTGCGTAAAACGATGATTGCCTTGCTGGCGACGGCCTCGGTCGGTCTGTTCACCGTCGATGCTGCGTCGGCACGCGGTGGCTTCGGTGGCGGCGGCTTTCATGGTGGCGGCGGCTTCCGCGGCGGCGGCGGATTTGGCGGCTTCCACGGCGGCGGCGCTGCATTCCGGGCGATGGGCGGAGGCGGTGGCTTCCGGTCGGCTGCGATCGGCGGCGGTTGGGCCGGCCGCGGCTGGCACGGCGGAGGCTGGCGTGGTGGCGGCTGGAACGGCGGCTACTATCGGCGCGGCTGGGGCGGCGGCTGGGGCTATCCGCTCGCGGCGGCAGCGGTCGGCTTCGGGCTGGGCTATGGCGCCTACGATTACTATGACGGCTACTACGGCAATCCATACTACGCCGGCTACGGCTATGACGACGGCTACGGTTACGGCGGCTGTTACGTCGTTCGCCGCGGCGTGATGACACCGTATGGCTGGCGCGTTCGGCCGGTGCAGGTTTGCAATTGAGCCATTCGCTCGCGCATGGCCGGTCCGTTCGCTCGCCATGCTGATGGTCTTGCAATGATCGGCGCGGCCGGCGTTTCGATGCCCGGCCGCCGCGTTGTCTGTCGCGCACTAGTGTGCTGAATGCGAAGTTCGTGCGATTTCGCGGCAGCCACTTTCACGAACTTCGCATTCATAAAGCACACTAGAATCATAAGTTTGCTAGTGTCCTTATCGAATCCGAAGTTCGCTCCGAAGGTGCGGCAAATGATGCGAACTTCGGATTCGGGACACTGGTATGCAGCTTGCACCGCCTTGCAGCAGTCCGTGCGTGAGCGCGCCGCGAAAACCAATGGTCCGGCTGCGATTGAAGCCGAGCCTAGAGGACATCCAAGATGCTGACCATTCCTGACCTGACATTGCTGCTCATGGTGGTTGTTGCGAGCCTCGCCGTTGCGCTGATCTACATGCTCCGCGAGCTCGAGCCGAAGCTTGCGCGGCTGCGAGGTGGTCGCGCCGCCTTGCGCGATCGCACCGAATAAGGCGGCAATTCCGTTCGCCGCGGCTTTGGCCGCGGCGGTGCTGCGCATCCAAAGTCGTCAGCCGAGCACGCCGTATTTCTTCAGCCGGTCTGCATCCTTCGCGCGGCGAGGGCACCTTCGGGATCTCGAGCCGGAGCTTTCCTGTCGGGCGGTCCCGAGCGGGATTCAAGGACCCAAAAAACAAGGCCGTCGACGTAGTATACCGTCAACGACCTTGCCAGCCCCGGATATTGAAATCGGCTCACGCCATCCGGTCATTCGAAGATGACTCGGATTCGAAGGCCGATATGTGAACCAGTTCACAAAGTCAGGATTAATTCACGGTAACGGGCACTCGTGATCGGCCGCCGCCGGCAGCCCTCGAGCGCGAAAGTTCCCCGTTAGATGATGATCTTGCTGGGGATTTGGCGCATTTTTATGGCTGGTTACCTTGGGTGGGCGGGGTCTGCGGGCGCGTCAACCGCGCGACCTGTGGCGCTTCCGGTTGGCGCTACGGGTGGCCTTCGAGCGCTTGCGCGGCGCGGGCTCGGCGGCCGGCTCGTTGGCCTGCGCACTCGCCAGCGACTGGCGCAAACCCTCGACCTGTTCGGTCAGCGCGGCGACCTGGTCGGAGAGCCTCTTGGCATCGGCCGCCTGCAAGGCGAGCTGCTTGCGCATGGTCTGCAGCTGGTCCTGCACCTCCTGCAGCTGGTCGATGGATTCCTGCTGGGTCGCCTCCATGCCCTTGGTCTTTTCCACCAGGGCCTCGGAGACCTGCGCGGTCCGCACCTGCAACTGCCGCGCGGCGACCATGCGGTCGGTCTCCGGCACGTTGCCGGTGTAGGCGCGCCACAGCGCGATCGAGCCGATCCCGAACAGCACGAGCACCAGCGCCACGGCGCCGATCGCGATCGGCTGCACGCCAATCAGGCTGCTGGCTTGTGAATTCCGGGGGGCAAGTTCGACCATGCGACCAACAACCGGACATCAATTGAAAGGTCCGAAATAGCACAAACCCCGGCGCGGGCAAAACCGAGGGGTGTGTAGACCACTGCGGCAGCAGCGAAATTTGTATCATATGTTAGTTTTCGGCCGTGCTGCCCGGCCTGCTCGAGGCACGATCGGCCTCTGGCCGACCCGAACTCAACCTCCCCGAATTCAGCCTCTGGGCGCGATCAGGCCGACCCGCATGTCCTTTGCCAGATAGACGCAAGCGCCGTCTGCGAGCACCCGGCCGTCGGCGATGCCCAGCGCCAGCCGGCCGCGCCTGGCCTGGCGTATGTCGACCTCATAGCGCACCAGCCTGACATCCGGCGTGATGTGCCCCCTGAACTTGACCTCGCCGACCCCGAGCGCGCGGCCCTTGCCGGGCGAGCCCGACCAGCCGAGCCAGAAGCCGATGATCTGCCACATGGCGTCGAGGCCGAGGCATCCGGGCATCACGGGGTCGGCGGCAAAGTGACAGGCGAAGAACCAGTGGTCCGGCGCAATCTCGAGTTCGCCGGCGACGTGGCCCTTGCCGAACGCGCCGCCGTCCAGGCTGATCTCGGTAATGCGGTCCATCATTAGCATCGGCGGTGCCGGCAGCTGCGCATTGCCCGGGCCGAAATAGCCGCCTTCGCTCGAGCGCAGCAGATCCGGCTTGCTGTAGGACGATTGCGGTGCGTGAAAATCGTGCGGATTGAACAAGATGGCCATCGATGTTCGGGTTCTGGCTGAAGCTTAGTTGCGGCTGCGCCGCGTGGCTCTTGGCCGCGCGGACAGGGGTTTGGCAGGCAAGCCCAGCGCGGCGGCCATGAAGGCCCAGATGTCGCCGGTCAGCCTTGCCGGATCCGGCCGTCTTTCGCTCGTGAGCGCGCCGATCAGCGCCTGGCGGATGCCGCCGATCATCAGCGCGATGGTGAGGTGAGGGTCGATGCCGCCGGGCACGATCCCGTCGCGCTGGGCCGCCTCGAGCATGCGGGCGCCGGCTGCAAGCTGCCGGCCGGTGAAGGCGGTCTCGACATCGAGCACCTCGGGTGCGCGGCTGAGCGGTCCGATCACGAGGGGTGCAAACGGGTGATCGTAGTGAAAGGCGACATAGGCGCCGATGCGCGCCTTCTCCCGGTCCGCCCAGTCCGTGGCGGACAGCTTGGCACTGCCGAACGCCGCCGCATCAAGTTGTTCATAGAAGCCTTCGACCACGGCGGCGATCAGGCCGGCCTTCGATCCGAAGTGATGGTAGGCGAGCCCGACCGAGACCTGCGCCCGCCTTGCGACGGCCTGCATCTCGAGGTGCCCATGGCCCTCGATGAGCTCGGCCTGCGCTGCCAAGAGCAGCCGTTCCCGTGTCCCGAGGCTCGCCGCGTCCATCGTGGGCCCATTCGCTGAATTGAATTCAATTCAATCGCGCCGATGCTAGGATGTCAAGCCGCCGACGCGGATGGCAAAGCGAGCCGGTGAAGGAAGGCGATGGCGTTTGCGATCAAGACCGAGATCTGAAATCCGCGGGCGAAGGTGTTCACCTTCACCGCGCAGAAGACCATGTATGGCGGCAAGCACATCGCGGCCGATGACATCGTGTTCGTGTTCGCGAGCGAGAACGAGGGCGGCAACGGCCTGATCGCCCGCGCGATCGTCGCGTCGGCCGACGCGACACCGCGCAAGGTCGGCGTCATCAGGCAGACGCCGCGCGTCAGCATCACGGTCAGACGCACCGCATCCGCGGCGCGGCTGCTCGGGCGCGACCAACTCAGGCGCTTCAAGGATTGGGGCGACGGCCGGCCCGAGACCGAGCTGAATTTCAAGTTCTATCGCCAGGCCACCAACAAGATCGTCGGCATCTCAGACGAGACCAAGGACACTGGCAAACTTATGATTCTAGTGTGCTTTATGAATGCGAAGTTCGTGAAAGTGGCTGCCGCGAAATCGCACGAACTTCGCATTCAGCACACTAGGCGTCGGTCGACGCCGCTCAAAAAAGGTGCGGCCACCCTTTGGGGGAAGGGTGGCCGCGCGCGAACCGGTCTGGGACGGGGAGGGGTGGGGATGTGACCGGGTCGCGAACTCGAAATTTCCTGTTCTGCTCAGCGCGAGCTTGCCGTTGCAACTGCCGGGCGGTTGTCACCGAGCGAGACCCACACATTGGGATCGCCCTGCGACTGCCGCTTGACGAAGCGGTAGCCAGTGTCGGTCCAGGCGACGATGCTCTCGTTCTGGTTATCGAGCACGAACTCGCCCTTGTCGGTCTTCACCGTCAGCACTGCGTGGCCTTCGCCCTTCTTGTCGCGGACCACCGTGATCAACAGCGCCTCGCGGGGCCAGCCGGCGTCCATCAGCATCTTGCGCTTCAGGAGCACGTAGTCCTCGCAGTCGCCGTAACCGTCTGATGGCAACGACCATTTCTCGATCACGCCCCAATGATCCATGTCGGTCATCGGCTTGATGGATTCGTTGACCCACTTGTTGACCCGTACGAGGTCCCGCCAAGCGGTCTGCGACAACACGATGTCGCGTGGTTGCGTCGCGCCGCCGCGGCATTCGCCCGGATTGTCGGCACAGAATTCGACCCAGCCGATCGGCGAACGCGCAACGTCACCCAGGCTGGCGTAGACCACGTCGCCGGCCTTGGCCGACACGCACGTCGCAAACAGAATGGCGGCAACCGCCAAACCTTTCCCCTGTCCCCTGAACCCAAACATCGTGGCCCCCGTTCTTCTTGTTGGGACCACGTTTCGCACAAAGCTTTTGCGCCGCCGCTAAGTACGCAAAGTAGATTTGACGCGAATACTGGTAAAACCTGCGGCGAATTCGAACTGTACTTGAATCGAATTCGCGTAAAATTTGAAACAACTGCAATTGATTCAAATTTTATGCATTAACGCCGCGCGCGCTGCGCCAGCGCGGTTTGTTGCGCCAAACGCTGCGGCCGTTAACCGCCGATTTTCACCGGGCCAAACGCGCCGAAGGCGGCCACCGGTGCACCGGTGGCCGCCTTCGCGGGCAAAAAAAAGGGTCTTGAGCGGTTTTTCGCTTTACCTCGCGGTAACGCTCTCTTCGAGCGTTTCCGCCGATTGCTCGTGGACGAACTCGAGCGCGAAGCCTTCCTCGAGATTTCGCACCACGCGGGACTGTACCCGCCCGAGCATCACGAGCGATTTCAGCGGCGGGCGGTTCTCGGCAGCAATCGCAGCACCGGACAAGGAAAGGTCGATGATGCGGCAGGTCATCCGCGTGCCGTCTTCCTGGGTCAGCAGGGCGATCGGGTTGCGCGGCACGATACGGTCGTGGCGGCGATCCTCGGGCAGATTGAGGATGTCGCGGTTGGCGAGCCAGGTCAGCTGTGCGGCGAGCTTGTCGCGCTTGCGCGCGGTGGCGCCGATCGTCATCGCAAAGCCGTTGTCGATGATGCGGGTGATGCGTCCCTCGACCCGGCCGATATGGTCGAGATAGGCGATCACACGGTCGCCGACATTGCCGATGCCAGGCGCCAGCAAAGCGAGGCCGCCCGGCGACATGTTGATAATCTGGCAGGGAAACTCGCGCCGGTCGGGCAGCATGTAGCGGCCGAGCAGGTGCACCTTGACGCGCTGGAAGCGCCGCCGCTCCTCGGCTACGGGGACGATGGTAGTTTTCTTCTGTGCAAACGACATCACGACAAACCCGGCCACCGTCCATTCGGAGCCCCGACGACCCTAAGGCTGATAGGGTTAACGGGGCGTTACGGTTGAGGCGGGGAACCCGCACACGGTGCAAGAGAAGTGTGAGTGGAAGGGGCAGGGCCGCGCATCAGGTTCGCCGAACCACCGCGACATGACCTGAGCGGCTTCATCGAGGTGGGGGGCGGTGTCGGCGGCCCATGCGACGAAGCCGTCGGGGCGTACGAGCACGGCATTAAGGCCCAGCCGATCCCGCGCCTCGCATGCGACATAGCCGATCCGCCCATGCCAGCGATCGGCAAGCGTTTGCTGGGGCGCGCGCCGATCAAAGTCCAGCAGCAGGCCGCGACCATCCCTGAGCAGCTCGCCGAGCTTAGCCCCGCAGGCGAGCTCGAAGTCGGGCGCGCTGCGGCCCGCCAGCGGATGGTTGCTGCCAAGATCGTAGCGCAGCGTAACGCCCCACACGCGCTCGGCAAAGTAGGTCGCGCCGTCTGATGTCGCGATCAGGTCGCGGATGATGGCTTCGAGCGCGCGCGAACTTCGGCTTGGCCGCATCAGCGCGACCTGGGCGCGCGACCAGTCCAGCACCTGTGCGCCCACCGGATGCCGCTCACGCGAGTAGCTGTCGAGCAGGTCCACCGGTGCGTCGCCGCGGATCGTGGCCGCGAGCTTCCAGCCGAGGTTCATCGCATCGCCCAGCCCGAGATTGAGCCCCTGGCCGCCGAGCGGAGAATGGATATGCGCGGCATCGCCCGCGAGCAGCACGCCCGCCCGCGAGCAGCACGCGGCCCTTGCGGTAATCCGTCGCCTGACAGGTGCGATCGGTCCAGGTGGTGGCAAGCCGGAGCGCCGTCAACGTGACGTCCGTGCCGGAGACGCGGCGCAGCACCGCCTGCACATGCTCGCGCGTGATCGGCCGGGTTCGGTGGAAGGCGCCGCCGTCGAACTCCACCGTCGCGATCGTGCCGGGCCGTGCGCAGGTATACATGCCCGTCGGCGTGTAGTGACGGCCGGTACGGAGCTTGTCCGGATCTGATATCTCGACCTCGACCGAATAGCCGGTGAACTCGGGATCGGTGCCGACGAATTCAAAGCCGCCGGCCTTGCGCACCATGCTGCGGCCGCCGTCACAGCCGACCAGCCAGGGCGCATGGAACGTCTCGGCACCGGCGCGAACGGTGACGCCGTCGTCCGACTGATCGAACGCATCGACACTCAGGCCGCGCCTGATCTCAACCCCCATCGCGGTTGCGCGCGCGGCGAGGGCGGATTCGAGCGCCTCCATCTCGACCGCCATGCTGGTGCCTGCCGGGCTCGGCAGACGAAACGGCCATTTCGACGTGTCGAGATCATCGTGAAAGAACTGGATGCCGGCAAAATGGCCGGCCGGGCGGCGCGGATGTTGCATCCAATGTGTGCCGTTTGGCGTACTGGCCGTGCCATCCTGCACACGCTGAGCCACCGCGATGTCATCCAGCATCCCGCGACGATAGAACGCCTCGATGCTGGGCGCCGAAAGGCCGCGCATACCGAAGGGCAGCCGCTTCAGCGGCGAGTGCGCCTCCGCGGCCTGCACCAGCACCAGCACCGAGCACCTTGCGAGCCGCAGCTCGCAGGCGAGCATCAAGCCGACCGGGCCGGCACCGGCAATCACGACATCATGGGGAAGGGGGGCGGCTGGCGTGCATGAACTGCTCCTTTGTCGGTGTTCGACCGGAGCGGTTCGTCGGGTTGAGAACCACACGGACGAACATTGGGCGCCTGGACTGCGTCCGGTGTTCGTCGTGGGGATCTCATGCACGAGGCAGGAGACCAGAGCTTTCGTTTTCGAAAGGTCTTTCGTTCCAGAAAGGACTTCGATCCGAAAGGACTTGGGCTTACCAAACCAAGTCTGCCTTTTCCGACGCGGCGTATATAGCTGCGTGGCGTTCGATCCGCAACGGAAGATGCGCGGCTGCGGATTACTGGAACAATGCACGGCCGCGATGTCGCGGCGCGACTGCATCGGCGTTGCCTGGTTCGTCGACGCGGCGCGCGCCCGGGCGGGGCGCAAGATCGTCCGGCGTATTGATGTTGCTCGCGAGTCCTGCGGCTTCGAATGCCTTGATCAACCACCAGCCGAGGTCGATCTGACCCGGCAGCAGCCCGAGCTTCGCGGAGCCGGGATAGGCGTGGTGATTGTTGTGCCAGCTTTCGCCCATGCTGATCAGGCCCGCGATGCCGACATTGTAGCCCTGGGCCGCGACGCCTTCGATGATCCAGGTCTGTCCGCCCTTGCGATGCGAGTAATGACCGATCAGCCAGTGACCGGTGACGCAGACGGCAACGCGGACGCAGATGCCCCAGACCAGCCAGCTCCACGAGCCGATCGCGAGGAACAGGATCGCCCAGGGCAATTGCTGCCACATCCAGGTTCGCTCGACGAAGGCGTAGAAGGGGTCATCGGCGAGCCGCCGTTCGAGCCGGAATTCGGGCGGGTGTTTCAGCACCAGCGTGCAGTGCAGTTGCCACCACGCGTCGCGCCAGAAACCGGCGCGGTGGCAGGAGTAGTCGTGACACGCCGTCTGGCGCTGCGCCCAGTCGCGGAAATCGTGCAGCCGCACCATGCCGTAGGGGCCGGCCATCCCGACCAGCGTGCCGAGATAGACGCAGAGCCGCTCCAGCCACAGCGGACAGTCGAAGCTCGCATGGATCAGGCGGCGGTGCATGCCGACCGAATGCCCGAAGCACAGCGTGATCGCGCTGGTGACGATGAATAATGCGAACGCGCTCCACGTGAACAGCAGCGGCCCGAGGACGATCGCGACCGCGGTCATGCCGCCAAGCCACAGCGACTTCGCCGGCGCCCATCGCACGCGCCCGTCCAGCGGATCGGTGCTGGCGTCCACGAAGATTCGCTCCGAGCCGGGTTGCGGCTTCATCCCGTCACCTGAGGTTGCATCGCAGGTTGCGGTGAAGCGATCGTCGCTGTCAATCGGCCGCGCACGTCCGTCATGTCGCAGCCCATATTGGCGTCTGCGGCGGATTCACCTAGGTGACGGCGCCCGGCGGATACGGGGTGTGCGGAAGCGGCGCGGTGAGGTTATTTGGCCTCGGCGTCCATTTCCGGTTCGACAGCCGTTTCCGGTTCGACTGCCACCGCTGGTGGTTCAACAGCCACGGCTTTCAGCATCTTTCGTTTCGCCGCGCGGACCTCAATCTGCAGCGGCGGCTGATAGGATTCGCTTGGCGGCACGAAGACGAAGGCATGGTGTCCATCGCCCTTGTTGAGCTTGAGAAGATCGTTGCGGAACTGATCGGCGACGACTTCGCCAACGAGATTGCCGTTGAAGTAGATATCGATCGCGACCCTCTTGTCGGGGTGTTGGTTGTACAGCGCCCAGCCGGAAATCCTTTTTTCGTTGACGACGTCGACATGGCCGGTGATCTCGCCATACAGACTCTCGATGCCGGCCTCGATCACCTCGAGGTCGCTCCTGTAGATCGATCTCGTCACATCGAAGCTGAAATTCGCCGTATCGACGCATTGGTCCAGCAAGCCCTGTCGATGCTCCTTCATCCGTTGCAGCGTGTCCAGTTCGCCCAACTTGACGTACATGCCGACGATACCTTCGATACCAGGATTCATGGTGTCATTCCCCGCAATGCTACCAGCCAATTCGCGCCTCGGCTGCTTTCACAATCGATGCCTCCTTGCGGAAAATACTCCGCCAGGACGAGAAGCGCCTCGTTCCGCCAAGGTCTGTCATCAAGACCTTCATGACAGGCCTTCATGACATCCCAATCGTCCTGACTTAAAGTCGGCTCGGCCGAACCCGGCCCAACGACAAGGACAGGGAGAGCGAACCGATGGAGCAGATCCGCGTCTGCACGCATGATGGACCTGGAGCCAAGCCGGTAATCCGGACAGTGCCATGGCCGGAAATCGGCAAAAAGGCGGCCTTGATCAAGGTGGGTGCCTGTGGCGTTTGCGGAACCGATCTGCACATCCTGAAGGGACATTGGCCGAAGCCGTTGCCGTGGCCGTTCACGCTCGGCCATGAGCTCGGCGGCGTGATCGTGGAATGCGGCGCGGAGTTCACCGAGGATTTCATGAGCAAGCCGCTGCAGGTGGGATCGAAGGTGATGATCCCGCCCTTGATGCCGTGCGGCCGCTGCTACTACTGCATCCATTATCCCGAGAGCGCCAACAAATGCCTGACGCCGGTCTATTACGGCCGCTATCTCGGTTTCGACAAGGCGCCGCACATGTGGGGCGGCTGGGCTGAATATGTCTATGTCGATCTCGACATGCTGCCCGGCACCAAGATCTACAAATTGCCCGACGACATGTCGCTGCGGCTCGGCGCGCTCTCCGAGCCTCTGACCTCCTGCATCCGCGCCTTCAACCGCGCCACCCGCGCCGGCGGTTTCAGCTGGGGCGACACGGTGGTGATCCAGGGCTCGGGGCCGATCGGTATCCTCGCGGTCGCCGCCGCGCAGGAAATGGGCGCGGGGCGCGTGATCTGCGTCGGCGCGCCGGAGGCGCCGCGCCTTGCGCTGGCGCGCAAGTTCGGCGCCGAGGCGACCGTCGATATCGAGCAGCTCAAGACGCCGGAGCAGCGCATCGAGGCGGTGCGTGACATCGTCGGCGGTTTCGGCGCCGACCTCGTCATGGACTGCTCGGGCCATCCGACCGCCGGCCCCGAGGGCATCGAGATGCTGCGCGACGGCGGCACCTATGTCGAGATGGGGCAGTTCACCGATGCCGGCTCGATCAACACCTCGTGGCACCGCATCTGCACCAAGGATCTCAACGTGCTCGGCTCCTGGGGCTTTACCGGCAACGACCTGCCGCTCGGCGTCGACATGCTCTACCGCACGCGCAACAAATATCCCTGGCTCGACATGCAGACGATCTATCCGTTCACCGAGGACGGCGTCGCCCGCGCGGTTGCCGACGCAATGGCGATGAAGACGGTGAAGTCGACCATCGTGCCGTGGCCGGAATTGGTCGGGTGAAGCAGATCGCGGATGCTGCAAATCCTGCTGCAGTGCTCCCAAGGATTTGTGTCCAGGGTGCGGCCGATTGGGCCCTGATATCGCTCGCCGGGACGACGGCCCGGCGCTAACATCGGATCATGCATTCGAACCGTGTGCCGCCGAGCGCGACGTTTGCGTGGGGAAACGTGTCCGAGGACTTCGCGCTGTTCAGAACCCTCAGCGCGGAGCAGCGGCTGATTGCCTTTGGCGCAATGACCCGGCGCGACCTCGTGCGCGGCGAGCTGCTGGTCGAGCAGGGCGGCGCCTCCGACGCGCTGTTCCTGGTGCTGCATGGCGCGCTCGCGGTGTACCGGACCAGTCATCCCGAACCGATCGCGGAACTTCGCGCCGGCGAACTGGTCGGCGAGATCGGCTTCTTTGCCAACATCCCGCGCACCGCCAATGTGATTGCGATCCGCGACACCAGCGTGCTGGTGTTGACGCGCGCCGCCTATACGACGCTGGCGCGGGAAACGCCCGAGATCGTCGAGGCGCTGCTGGCTGCGCTCGCGCGGCGGTTTGCCACCGAGACTGCGCGCCTGTTGCCGCTCCGGGCGTCGCCGAAGGCGCGCACTGTCGCGCTGATCCCGGGCGGACGGGAACCGGTGCCTGCCGCCTTTGAGCGCAGGCTGCGCGAAGGCCTTGCCGCTGCCGGTGCCGAGATCGTCGACCTCGCGCGGGTCCAGGCGATGTTTCCCGGCCGCGCGCTCGACGCATCCGAGGTCGCCGACTGGCTCAACAGGATCGAGTACGACGCGCCGCTGGTGGCCTATTTCGGTGGTCCTGACGCATCGGAGTGGGCGCGGAAAACCATCCGCCAGGCCGATCTTGTCGTATTCGCCTGCCGTGGTCATGCGCCGACGCCCGATCTGACGGAGATCGAACGCTTCGCCTGCGCCGTGCATCCGGCGTCGACGCGGCGTCTCGTCCGGGTTCATGACGTCAGGCGCCACGAGGTCAGCGGCACCGCGGCGTGGCTGGCGCGGCTGCCCTGCTTCATGCATCATCACGTCGCGCTCGAGGACCAGCTCGACATCGACAGCCTGGTTCGCTTCCTGTGCGGTCGCGCCGTCGGATTTGTCGCCGGCGGCGGCGGCAGCCTCGGCACCGCGCATGTCGGCGTCTACAAGGCGTTTCGTGAGCGCGGCGCGATGTTCGACATCTTTGTCGGCACCAGCGTCGGCTCGGCGATGGCGGCGGGCTTTGCCAAGAACTACGACGCCGAGCATCTCGAGCGCGGCACGCATGAGATCTTCGTCTCCAGTCGCAGCTTCCGCCGCCCGACCTGGCCGCGCTACGCCTTGCTGGACCACAAGGCGTTCGATGCCGCGCTCGCCGAGCAGTACGGCCACAATTGCCGGATCGAGGACTGCTGGCGGCCGTTCGCGGCGGTCGCAACCAATCTGTCGACGCACAGTCTCGAATTGATCCGCACCGGTCTGCTGTGGCACGCGGTGCGGGCGTCGAGCGCCATCCCCGGTCTGCTGCCGCCGTTCTATACGAGGGACGGCTCGATGCTGGTCGACGGATGCCTCGTCGACAACGTTCCGCTGGGGCAGATGCACCAGATGAAGAGCGGACCGAATCTGGTGGTCCATTTCGGCGACCCGGCAACCGAGATGTTCGACGTCGACTATGCCGCGCTGCCGGGGCGGCTAGAGCTGTTTGCGTCGCTACTGACGCCGTTCCGCAAGAAATTGCTTCCGGCCGCGCCGAGCGCCGTCAACGTGCTGTGGCGAAGCCTCGTCGCGCATCAGCGCTATGATACGCTGCCGACCACGCCGCTCGACATGGTGATGCGTCCCCCGACGCCCGACGGCATCGACGTCACCGATTTCGACCGCCATCAGGAAATCTTCGAATCCTCGTACCGCTGGGCCCGCGAGACCATTGCTGCCTCGGAGGCGGCACATAATCCCGCCATTGCGGCCATCGTCGCGTCGGCCAACGGAGCGGACAAGGGAACGGACATGGTCGCCGACGAGGGCGCGGATCGCGCGACAGCGACCGCGCCGGTTTCTGAGCAGGCCCGGGTCGGTTGAGCGGCTTGCGGGCGCCGGCGAAGTCGACCATCGTGCCGGACCGAATCCGGAGAACACGATGCCTTTCGATTTGATCCTGCGCGGCGGACGGGTGATCGACCCGTCGCAGAAACTCGATGCCGTGACCGATGTCGGCTTTGCCGCGGGCAAGGTCGCTGCGGTCGGCCGCGAGTTGCAAGCCGATCCCGCCACCGAGGTCCGCGACGTCTCGGGGCTGATCGTCTCACCGGGCATCATCGACCTGCACACCCATGTCTATTGGGGCGGCACCTCGCTCGGCATCGATGCGGAGGAGTTTTGCCGCAACTCCGGCGTCACCACCTCGGTCGACACCGGCAGCGCCGGCCCCGGCAACTTTGCCGGCTTCCGCAAGCATGTGATCGAGCCGAGCCAGGTCCGTATCCTCGCCTATCTGCACGTCTCGCACGCCGGCATCTTCGGCTTCTCGGATCGCGTGATGGTCGGCGAGAGCGAGGAGCTGCGGCTGATGAATCCAATCGATGCGGCGCGCGTCGCCGACGAGAACCGCGACCTGATCGTCGGCATCAAGGTGCGGGTCGGCCTGTTCGCCTCGGGCACCTCGGGGCTGGTGCCGCTCGAGATCGCGCTCGAAGTTGCCGAGCAGGTCGGCATGCCCCTGATGGCGCATATCGACCATCCGCCGCCGAGCTATGAGGAGGTGCTCGCGCGCCTGCGTCCGGGCGACGTGCTGACCCATGCGTTCCGTCCGTTCCCCAACACGCCCGCGACCGCGCAGGGCACGGTGAAGAAGGTCGTCCTGGAGGCGCGCGAGCGCGGCGTGCTGTTCGACATCGGCCATGGCAAGGGCTCGTTCGCCTTCAGGACGGCGCGCGCGATGCTCGCCAACGGCTTCTATCCCGACACCATCTCCTCCGACATCCATCAGCTCTGCATCGACGGCCCGGCATTCGACCAGGTGACGACGATGTCGAAATTCCTCTGCATGGGGATGCCGCTGCCGGACGTGATCGCGGCGTCCACCGTCAATGCCGCGATGGCATTGCGGCGGCCCGAGCTCGGCAGCCTCAAGCCGGGCAGCGTCGGCGACGCCACGCTGCTCTTGGTCCGGCAGGGGACGTTCGACTATGTCGATGTGGTCGGCGAGCACCTGACCGGCGATCGCAAGATCGCATCCGAAGGCGTCGTGATCGGCGGACGCTGGTGGCATCCGCGTTAGGATTGATCGCCGCCGCGGGCATCGAGGTGACTGGCATGATCTTCTGGATCGCGGGTGTGGCTGGACTGGCGATCGCCTATCTGCTCGGTTCGACGCCGACGGGGTATCTGGCGGGGAAGCTGCTGAGGGGCATCGATATCCGCCAGCATGGCTCCAAATCCACCGGGGCAACGAACGTATTGCGAACCCTGGGGAAGTGGCCCGCGTTGGCGGTGCTCCTTGTCGACGTGCTGAAAGGCGTAGCGGCAATCCTGTTCGCCCGCTGGTTTTATCCCTGGTTGTACACCTTGCCATCCGTCACGCCGCCGGCAGCGCTTGATCCGCAAACCTGCGTGTCCTGGGCTGTCTGCCTGGCCGGGCTTGCCGTGTTGCTAGGGCACGGCCGTTCGATCTGGCTGAATTTCACCGGCGGCAAATCCGCTGCGACCGGGCTCGGCGTGTTGCTGGCGATGTCCTGGCCGGTAGGCCTCGGCGCTGCGGCGGCCTTTGGCGCTGTGGTGGCTGTCTTTCGGATTGTCTCCCTCGGCTCGATGCTGGCGGCATTGACGGCGATCGTCCTCGTCTGCGGCCTGGAGCAACCGTTGCCCTATCGCTTGCTGGTGATCGCAGGCGGCATCTACGTGATCGTGCGCCATCGTGCCAACATTCAGCGGCTGCTGGCCGGCACGGAGGCGCGGCTCGGGCATTGATAAGTGGTTCGGATTTCCTCAGAGAAGGCCGATCGATCAATCCGATGATCCGGCCTCGAGCGCTCCGGAGCGAAGCCGGTACCGGTTCGCGTTAAGAAAACGCGTTTGAACCATGGATATGGAATCCCGTTCCGATTCAATCGGAACGGGGAAGGCTCTAGTCGGCGACGACCGGCCCGAAAGGCTGCCACCGCTCACCGGTGAAGCGGCATCATCCGGAACTCCTTCACCACGCGATAGTCGGCGCGGCTGGTATTGATGGCGAGGCCGGGCAACGTCGTCCCTTGCCAAATTTCAACTAGATCAGCGAATGCAGAGCCATGACCGCGGCCTCACGGCTCTCCATCGGAACAAAGAAGCTTACCGAATGCGATGACAAAACATACTTGTCGGCGATGATTCCGTGGCGTTGCAGAATCTGAACCGCCTTGTACGGCAGGTCCGAGGAAATACCGCCGAAGCAAGTGAGGCTCACCGAACTCAGCGTCTCGCGCTGTTTGCGCAGGTCTTTGCTCCGTTCCAGTGTGCGCAGCAACGCGTCGAGTGTCTCAGAATCGCAAGTCATCATGATGCGGGTTTTTTCGGCGGTGAAAGCCGAGGCGAGGAGTTGCGGCCAAGGCAAGCCATTTTGCTGGAGATGCTGCGCGAACTTCTCAAAGCCTTGATTGAGGTCCGCCGAATCGATCTCCACATGCTCGATGCGAGCCATCGAGTTGACGGCCAGGACTTTTCCGTTCTCCATGTCTGCGACCTCCTTCATCACTTGCGTGCTGTGTCGCGCGCCGCCCCACTTTCTCAGGACCAAAGGCACGTTTTGGCTGTGGGCCAGCTCCACGCTGCGAAAGTGCAGGACCTTGGCGCCCCAGAAGCACATTTCGGACAGGGATGCGAAATCCAGCTGACGCAAGGGTTTTGCGTCCGCGACGATGCGCGGGTCAGCCGAGCAAACTCCGTCGACCTCCTTGATGATCTCGCAGCACTCCGCCTTGAGCGCCGCAGCCATGGCGACCGCGGTGGTATCGCTGCCACCTCGGCCAAGCGTCGTGATTTCCTTGGTCAGCGGGTTCACGCCCTGAAAGCCCGCCAAAACCACGATGCGTCCACGATCGAGTTCTTCGCGCACGCGAATGGGCCGCACGTCCAGAATGCGTGCGGAGGAATGGGACCCGTCGGTCATGACACCGGCCTGACTGCCGGTAAAGCTGATCGCCGGCACGCCGAGATCAGACAGCGCCATGCTCATCAAGGACATGCTGATGCGCTCGCCGGTGGTCAAGAGCATATCGAGTTCGCGGCGATTGGGGTGCGGGCTGACCTGATAGGCCATCCTGACGAGTTCATCGGTGGTCTTGCCCATCGCTGAAACGATCGCCACGACACGATGACCACGGCCATGCAAATCGGCGACACTGCTCGCGGCCGCGCGGATTCTTGCTGGTGTTTCGAGACAGACGCCTCCGTATTTTTGCACGATGATAGGATTGCTAGGCATTGTTGCCCGCGTCGTGTTGGAAGGCGCAGCTGAACCCGATCAGATCGTTCTCCCCTTCGACGCCTTTGCGGTCTTTGATCGTTTTGCCACGACCCGCACAGCGCCCCGGTCGCGCTTCTTGCGATCCGCTTCCGCGTGCTGAGCTTTCGTCCCGCCGCGGTGAGCGGCGTATTCCTTGCCGTCGATCGGCGCGACATGTGGTGGATCTCGATCGAGATACGGTCGCCCGATTCCAAAATCCGGTCCACGCGCATCGATCCATTTCCAAAGGGCCTCGGTGGAGACCCAACGCTCCGCCCGCGTCGCGCCTCTGACGCTCACGACATCGACGGCAAGCCCGTGGCCATAGCCGCCGCGGAAGCTCCCGCCATGGTATGACTTGTCGGACGCCGCCTTCAGGCCGCTCGCGATCGATTGACGGTAGTCATCGCGGAACGCGCTGGTGATGCCAGGCGCCAACCCGGCCTGCTCCGCCGCGTAGAGCGCGTGAAACAGCTTGAGTTTGAAGCTCCGATCCACCCCTCCAATCACGTAGTCGATCATCGGCATGCCCATTCGCTCCGCCGCCTTCGGATCCTTCCACGTGAAATCGTTATCGACGCGCCTGGTGAACGTCCTGGTGACAGTCACCGTCTTGCGCTTCTTCTTGACGGTCACTTTCCGCTGCTCTTGTACGCTGATGGTGTCTTGCTTCGGCGTCCGCTGGTAGAGCGCCCACAGGTACCGGTCGATGCAGACATCGACGACGAGGCACTCCTCGAAAATATCCAGGGGTCTCGCGGCCTCCTCGGTGTCACCAGACACTGGAGGCGGGCTCGCCGTCGCCGCTTGCACCGGCGATGTTTCGGCCGGCAGCGTCTGCGACGAATCCGGCAAGGCAGCCACGACGATTGACTTCGGCTCGCTCGAGGTTGCTGTCGCATCAGGGGGCGTCGCCGGCACCGATTCAACCGCCATCGCCGCATCGGCGTTGGCGACAGCGTTACCCATGACGCCTGCCTGCGGCGGGGCCATCGTGTCGGACGCCGGCCCCGTTAGGGGTTCTGCAGCCATCGCTGCTTCAGCATTCACTTTGCTGACGTTGTCGACTGCCGTGGCCTGTCGCGTATCAGCCAGTTCGGCGTTGGCGGCGAGAGATGGTGCGAGGTCCTCGATGGACACTGCGCCGCTGTTCCCGATGCCGGCAGAGCCGGCAAGCCAGGCAAGGAGCCAACCTGCGAGAACGACCGTCCCGCACAACTCCGGAGTCGCAATTCGCCGCGGGTTCATCACCCCGTAGCCTCCAAAGGCTCGATCCGAGCCCTGTTGCACCGCCCAGCACGCGACGGCATCGATCATTCGGATCAAAATGGAAATGCGCAATGGGCGGAAGCCGTAGGCGCTACGCTTTTCCAGAAAGTGTTGCCCGACCGCAACGCGCGGCCGCGAGCAACCCGGCACGGCGCGTGCTGCTGCGTTCGGTGATTCACCTGCGCTCGAGCTTTGATTCCCATTTTGGGTCAAAAGCCGCCCATAGCGACCGAGCCGGGTGACTTCCGGTTCACCTCGAAGAGCCGACGTTCGCGATCGTCATGCAGACCGTCAGCTATGCGCCAAAACCGGAAGTGCTCGCATTCACCCCATTTCTAAAAATTGCCTTACCTCCTCGAGAAATTGGGCCATTCCGGGATCGTTTTCCAACAGTACGTGATTTTTGCCAGGGAGAGATACAAACCTCGAACCAGGAATAGCTGCGGCTAGGCGGCGGCCTTCTTCTATGGGTTGCATAATTTCTTCTCGGGCATGTAAGACGAGCGTGGGTACAGAAACTTCGGGCAATAGCTCAGTAATGTCGAAATTGCTCACTGTCTCGTAGTAGCGAACAGCGTTCTCTGGCGAGGTAGATTTTCGCTGCATGATGTTGAAGGCGGCTGCCTGTTCAACGGTCGCTGTCGGAGCGAGCTGTGATGTCAGCAATTGTCTGAAAGTTGGCTCATCTGAATTCCAACCCACTCGTATTAACGTTCTAGTGGCATTGTAGCGATCGAGGTCTGCTTCGGTCACGGATGGCCGCTTGCAGCGTCCGGTAGCGAAACCTCCATAGAGGATCAACTTTGATACACGGTTTGGGTAGCGGTTTGAGAAAGCCACACTGACCGCGCAGCCTTGTGAATAGCCGAAGAGTGGAAAACGTTCCAACCCGGACGCATCAACAACAGCTTTTAGATCAATCACCCAAGCATCAAGCGACATTTCACTTACGTCCCAATCGGACAAGCCGCTTCCTCGTGCGTCGTAACGAACAAGAGTGTTTCGCCTCGCAAGCTCTACCAGCATGTGGCGGTAAATTGGCAATTCCCAATCGAGCTCCAGATGGCTAAGCCAGTTTGCGGTTTTTACCAAAGGCGGCCCGGTCCCAACTCGCGAGTAAGCCAGTCGCACACCGTCAATTGATCTACAATATTGTACCTGCTGGGCCGAGGGGACGCTCCGACTAGCGTCGACCGCCTCGTTAAGTACGGCAAAATAGATGTCCACCGGTCGCTCAATATTTTTCAGTTTTTGCAGACCCCGCGACGCAAAAGAGACATCGATCTTGCGATCCACCTGATCATAGACGACAGCTGATACGCAAATTCCACCAGGGTCACAAATACCTTCCAATCGCGCGGCGATGTTTACACCGTCCCCGAAAATGTCGTTGTCATCGAATATGATGTCACCAACGTGGATGCCTATACGAAATTCGATACGCCGATCCTGTGGCCCATTAGGATTATGCTCAGCCATGCTACGTTGGATTTCAACTGCACTGCGGATCGCATCGACTGAGCTGCCAAACTCAACCAACATACCGTCGCCGGTCGTCTTGACGATACGGCCTCGGTGAGAAGCTATAGACGGATCAACGATCACTTTTCTGACGGTCTTTAAGCCGGCGAGCGTCCCTTCCTCGTCAATTCCCATCAGGCGGCTATACCCAGCAACATCCGCCGCCAGCACGGCCGCCAGCCGTCGTTCCATCCGTTCGCCCGTCAAGGACTTGCTCCCAGATTGGTGATTTCGGCATCAAAGCATATTGGGTTGGCGTCGGGCTAGGTCCCATATCGGCTGTGGGTCAAAAGCCGTCCACGGCGGCCGAGCCAAGGGACTTCCGGTTACTCTCGAAGAGCCGACCTTCCCGGTGGTCATGCAGACCGTCAGCTTAGGGGCCAAAAGCCGACTTCATCGACTTTCCCCGGCAGATCTAAGGCAGCATCGCCCCGTCCGGCCAAACTAGGGCAGCTATAATGTGAAACGCGGATCGGCTGAGAGCGCCGATCGGGCGACGTAGTCGAGTTCGCCCCGTGCAATCCCGATATCCATCAACTCTCTGTCGCTCAGATCGTCCAGCGCAGCACGCAGCCTCTCGCGTTTGCGCCACTCACGAAATGCATTCCAATATGCCTCGAGGGGACTGTAAAACTGCCGCCTTGCCGTTGCTGGTCCAAACTCACTGGTTCCGTGGATGGTGCTCATTGGAATGTCCAGGTTGGTCTATTTCTGCCAAGCGAGATTGCGGGCACATCCCCTGGCGCGCTTAACAGTTGGCTTACATTTCCCTTACGGGCAGCTTATTCTTGGGGTTTCAGAGGTGGCCGCGAGAGGGAATGCAGCTTGCGTTTTCTTTTTGAGGATTACGCATTGGATACCGACAGGCGCGAACTGCAGCGCGCAACGGAAGAGGTCGTTGTCGCACCCCAAGTATTCGACCTGATTGAATACCTGATCCGGAACAGGGAGCGCGTCGTCAGCAAAGACGACCTCGTCGGCGCCGTTTGGAAGGGGCGCGTCGTCTCGGATGCCGCGCTAACGACTCGCCTGAACGCCGCCCGGAGCGCAATCGGCGACACGGGCGAGAAACAGCACTTGATCAAAACATTGCCGCGCAAAGGTTTCCGCTTCGTTGGCGCAGTGAAGGAAGACCGGAGGCCCGCAAATGAGACGATTGGCCCAATTGAGCGAACCGGCGAAGCGCCGCCGCGCCTATCCATCGTCGTGCTACCCTTCGCGAACCTGAGCGGTGATCGTGAGCAGGACTATTTCGCGGACGGTATAACCGAGAGTCTGACCACGGACCTGTCGCGCATCGGTGGTTCATTCGTAATGGCACAGAACAGCGCCGTCTCATACAAGGGCAGAGCTGTCGATGTCCGCCAAGTCGGCCGCGAATTGAATGTTCGCTACGTGCTCGAAGGCTCAGTGCAACGCAGCGGCAAGCGACTTCGGATGAATGTTCAGCTGATCGATGCCAGGAGCGGCCAGCATCTTTGGGCCGATCGCTTCGAGAAGCCTGTCGTCGACCTGTTCGATATGCAGGACGAAATCGTGTCGAGGCTCGCCGGTGCATTAGGTGCCCAGCTCATCGAGGCTGAGGCGCGACGAGCCGAGCGTACGCTGCATCCCGATGCGATGGACTTGTACTTCCAGGGCCGGGCCTGGTTCATGAAGGGGATTAGCCTTGAATGCGTGACGCAAGCGCGGGGCTTCTTCGAACGCTCGCTGGAGTTCGATCCCGGCAACGTCGAAGCAATGATTGGTCTGGCAAATGTTGATACGGTAGTTGGAGGTAGCTTTACGACGGATGATGGGCCCGCGCGGCTTGCGGCGGCCGAGGCGATGATGAACAAGGTATTGTCGATTAGGCCGAACAGTGCCTCAGCCCACATGGCTCGGGGTTGGGTCCAGACCTTTACGAACCGGGCCGCCCAAGGCATCCGTGAGTTCGAACATGCGTTGGCGCTGGCTCCGAATTTGGTCCACGCTCATGCTGCCCTTGGTTTCGCCAAATCCTACATAGGTCGCGCTACCGAGACCGAAGGCCATATACTCGAAGCTTTACGGCTCTCTCCTCGCGACGTTTTCGCTTACCAGTGGGCGTGTTTTGCGGGCGTGGCCAAGCTGCTGCTTGGTTCAGACGTCGAAGCCGTCAGTTGGCTGCGACGAAGCACCGAGGCGAACCGTAACTTTCATCTCGCTCATATATCGCTCGCCGCTGCCTTGGCCTTGACCGGCGCGCTCGATGAGGCGCGAACTGCTGCGAGAACGGGACTTGCGCTCAACTCAGGTTTCACCATTCGTCGCTTGCTCGCAGCTCAACAAAGCGACAATCCAATTTACCTTGCCGGGCTGCAGCGCTTGTGTGAAGGCTGGCGCCTCGCTGGCGTGCCGGAAGGGTGATGAGCGCTTCGGGTCGACTTCGGTGCTTTACTGCCCTACGTCGGCTTTGGGTCAAAGTGCGACATCTGGGCCTTCGGGGCCGGTATCAGTTGTACTCTCGTATCCGGACATCTCCGCGATGGCCCGGAGGTCAGGAACGATGACAGAAGCCGACATCTGAGCTGGCCTTCGGCACGTCTGCGTTGGTTGGCTGGACAATCGAACTACCCACCAAGCGAACGGAAACTCAATTCCTAGTTGCTTTCGAGCTCCTGTAGTCGACAACGGAGTTCGTTGTCGACAGTTGCTGCATAACGGCTGTCACTTTGATACCAGTCGGGAGCAAAGTCGGTGCATCGTAGTCTCATCTCGATCGCCTTGTGGCTATTCTTCTGCATGTCTACTGCAAGGCTGCTTCGAGAAAACGGACTGGAATAGGACGAGCTATCCTTTCGCGTGTGGGAGCGCGCGCTGAACGAGGATAAGACGACGACGCACATGCAAGAGGCGTTTGCGCGATTTCGGAATATTGGAAATGTATCCCTGAGTTGCCCGACGTGTCAAGTTGCCTTGTCGAACGCCGGCAGCCGCCAGCTCCTTTGCATGGGGTTGTTTTCGATATTTTGGCCGCGCGCAGCTGCGGCGGTCGCTTGGGGGCGAAGGGGGTCTGCGGACAAGCCGATTGCTTATTCGGTCTTGTCGACGTTCCAGAACACCGGCGGCGCCGGGCCTTCCAGCACGCCGGTGAGCGATTTGCGCCAGGCGCTCGGCAAGCGGAACTGGCCGAGCGGGATATAGATCACCTGCTCGTAGGCTTGCTTTTGAATCTCGACCGCGACCTTCTTCTGCTCTTCAGGGGAGGTGGCGCGCGCATAGGCGTCGCGCATCTGCTCGAGCTTGGCGTCTTCGGGCCAGCCGAACCACGCCCGCTTGCCGTTGGCGGCGATCTGGTTGTTGACGATCGGGTTCATCACCTCGGTCGCGCCAGTGAAGGTGAAGAACAGGTTCCAGCCGCCTTCCTTGGGCGGCTTCTGGCTGGCGCGGCGGCTCACTACGGTCTGCCAGTCCGTCACCTGCGCGTCGACGTTGAAGCCGGCCGCGCGCAACAGCTGCGCCGCGACCGTCGGCGGCCCTTTCAGCGTCTGCACGTCGCCGGGGATCATGATCACGACGGGCGTGCCGTCATAGCCCGAGGCGGCGAGCGCCTTCTTCGCCTCGGCCATGCCGTTGCCCTTGATCAGCGTCTCGGCACCGGCGTCGCTGGCGAGCGGCGTGTCGCAGGCGAAATAAGAGCCGCAAATCTCGTAATATTTCGCGTTGCCGACGGTGGCGTCGAGCACGTCCTTCTGGTTCATCGCCAGGAATGCTGCGCGGCGGACCTTGGCGTTGTCGAATGGCGGGTGCAGGAAATTCATCCGGCCCTCGATCTGGAATCCGAACTTGTTCAGCACGGCCACGGTGAGATCGGAGTTCGCCTCGAGCACCGGCAGCAGATCGACCGACGGCTGCTCCAGGAAGTCGATCTCGCCGGATTGCAGCGCGTTGATCGCGGTCTGCGCGTCGGGCATCGTGACCCATTCGACGCGATCGACCTTCGCGACCTTGCCGCCCGACAGCCAATCCGGCTTGTCCGTGCGCGGCACGTAGTCGGCGTTGCGCTCATAGACGGCCTTCACGCCCGGCTGGAATTCGGCGCTCACGAACTTGAACGGCCCGCAACCGATCTGCTCGGCGATCTGCTTGCCCGGCTGCGTCTCCGCGAGCCGCTTCGGCATCATGAAGGCGACGTAGGAGGAGGGCTTTGCCAGCGACTCCAGCACGAGGCCGTACGGTTCCTTGAGCTTGAGCACGATCGTCTTCGGCCCGCTCGCCTCGAGGGAAGCGGTGAATTCGGCCAGCTTCTGCGCCATGCCGTCGACGGCGGTCCAGCGCTTCAGCGAGGCGATGCAGTCCTCCGCGGTGACGGGCGCGCCGTCATGCCATTTCAGGCCGTCGCGCAGCGTGAAGGTGTAGGTGAGCTTGTCGTCCGAGATCGTCCACTCCGCCATTTGCGGGCGGACCTTGAAGCTCGAATCGATGCCGAGCAGCGTGTCGTAGACCATGTAGCCATGGTCGCGGGTGATGTAGGCGGTGGTGAAACCGGGATCGATGATGCGCAGGTCCGAATGCATCACGGCGGTGATGGTCTTGCCCTTGCCCGCGGCAAAGGCGCGCGATGACAGGATGGACGGCGCCGCGATGGCCGGCGGCACGCCGGCCGCAAGCTTGAGGAGCGTTCTGCGCGAAACTTCGACCATTCGCCGTCTCCCGATCTGCCCTTGCGCCGGCATGCTTCACTAATCCGTTGTTGAAAGCAAGCAAGAGCCGCGCCATCGCGTTCGGTCCGGTTGCGAGGTTGCAAAGCCGTGTGCGCTCACTGCTTGAGCACGTCGCCGAGCAGGCGCTGGTTCCGGGCTTCGCCGCGCTCAGCACGTCCCGACGAGGTTGAGGAGGACTTAACCGGCTGCTGACACTTGTATCGCCTGGGTTAGCCGGGGTTGGACACCTTTCCGGTAGCTTGTTTGATGAGTGTTCGGCGGTCGAACCGCCGCGTCCCTTTGAGAGGCAAGACGTTGAGAGGCAAGACGCCATGCGCCGCGGTCTGCTCGTTCTTCTCGTGTTCATCGGCGTGGCGGTGTCCGGTCAGGACGTACGCGCCGCGGAGTTCGGCACGCGATACAGCTACCAGCAGCTGCAGGACCTGACCGAGAAGGGGCCCAAGGGCGAAGCCCTCGCGCTAGGCTATGTGAGCCTCACGCACTCCTTCATCCTGCCCTACAAGATGACGGGCTACTATACCCTGATGGTCAAGGGCTCCGGCAAAGACCTCAACGGCCGCCCGCTCAACGTTTACCACGAGCTCTCGCAGGAGAAGATCGAGCAGATGCAGCGTGCCGGCGCGCTGCCCAATCCGCTTCCCCCTTACCGGCGCACGATCTTCGAACACATGTTCGGCTATGTGTTGTGGTGGTGCATTCCGGCGGCGCTGCTCATCATCGGGATGTTCTCGATGCTTGGGATCGGCTCCGGTAAACGCGGTCAGGCCTGACCGATCTGGTTGGCGGCCTCGTCGCGGCGGGTCGCGAGCGCGCCCCAAAGCAAATGCCGCGCGCCGCCGCCGGCACCGCACAAGTCCGCATCCTGCATAGGAGCCTGCGCTTCCTGCCGCACCTCGCAGGCTGTTCGGACCCCGATCCGCCGTGTAGGCTCGCGATCTGCCGGCCAGCAATCAATAAGGCCACATCCCGCAAATCTTAAGGGAACAAGCAGTCGAGGGAGACCGAAAGAACCGTCATGACCGATATCCGATACGTAGCACCGCGCACGCTTGACGAAGCGATTGGCGCATTTGCTGCCGCCGGGAGTGCCGCCCGCATTATGGCAGGGGGCACCGACTTATTGGTGCAAATGCGCTCCGGCCTGGTGCGGCCGGGACTGATCGTCGACATCAAGAAGATCGGCGAGATGACCGAAATCAGCGAAACCGCCGATGGCGGTTTCCGTGTGGGTGCCGCCGTCTCCGGCATGGAGCTCGCCGAGCATGCGCGCTTTGGCAAGGTGTGGCCCGGCGTGCTCGAGGCCGTGAACCTGATCGGCTCCAAGCAGGTGCAAGGCCGCGCTTCCGCCGGCGGCAATCTCTGCAACGGCTCACCGGCCGGCGACAGCGTGCCGGCGATGATTGCGGCGGGTGCCGTCGTCACCGTGCAGGGTCCGAACGGCCGGCGGGACATGAAGGTTGAGGATGTGCCGGCCGGACCTGGCCGTACCAACCTCAAGCCGGGCGAGATCCTGGTCAGCTTCACCTTGCCGCCGCGGCCGAAAGGCTCGGGTGACGCGTACCTGCGGATGATCCCGCGCACCGAGATGGACATCGCGGTGGTCGGCATCGGCGTCAGCCTGACCTTGAAGGATGGCGTCTGTACCGCGGCCCGCGTCGGCCTCGGCGCGGTGGCGCCGACCGCGCTGCTGGTTGAGCCTGCGGCGAAGGCGCTGACCGGCTCGAAGCTCGACGATGGCGCGCTCGAAGCCGCCGCTGCCGCATGCCGCGCCGCCTGCCGTCCGATCGACGACAAGCGCGGCACCATCGCCTACCGGATCAAAACCGCCGGCGTGCTGCTCAAGCGCACCGCCGCGATCGCCGCACAGCGCGCGGGAGGACACTAGCACCATGGCGAAACTGCACGTCACCACCTCAGTCAATGGCGAGCCGGTCGAATTCCTGTGCGAGCCGTACGAGACCATGCTCGACGCGCTGCGCGGGCAATTGGGGCTCACCGGCTCGAAGGAGGGCTGCGCGTCCGGCGATTGCGGCGCCTGCTCGATCACGCTCGACGGCCGCCTGGTCTGCTCCTGCCTGATGCTCGCGGCCGAGGCCGAGGGCCACGAGATCGGGACCATCGAGGGCATGGCCAGAGGCGAGAAGCTGCATCCGTTGCAGCAGAAGTTCCTCGAGCATGCCGCGCTTCAGTGCGGCATCTGCACCTCGGGCATGCTGGTCGCCTCCGAAGCGCTGCTCGCCAGGAATTCAAACCCGACCGAAGAGGAAGTCCGCTTCTGGCTCGCCGGCAATCTCTGCCGGTGCACCGGTTACGACAAGATCGTCCGCGCGGTGATGGAGACCGCGGCTGAAATGCGGGAGGCTCGCCCATGAACGTCGTCAACAACAAATGGATCGGCCAGCGCACCATCCGGCCCGATGGCGTCGACAAGGTGACCGGCCGCGCGGCGTTTGCCGCCGACACCACCATGCCCGGCATGATCTGGGGCAAGGTGCTGCGCAGCCCGCATCCGCACGCCCGCATCAGGTCGATCAACACCGCCAAGGCCGAGGCGCTGCCCGGCGTCAAGGCGGTGGTCACCTCGCGCGACATCGTCGACTTCACGATCGAGAAGGGTGCCGTCATGCTCGGCATCCAGGACATGCGCTGGATGTGCCGCAACGTGATGGCGCGCGACAAGGCGCTGTTCCCCGGCCATCCCGTCGCCGCCGTCGCCGCGACCACGGAGGCGATCGCGGCCGAAGCCTGCAAGCTGATCGAGGTCGACTACGAGGTGCTGCCCTGGGCGATCGAGATCGACGACGCGCTGAAGGCTGATGCGCCGATCCTGCACGAGTTCAACAAATTCGACGGCAAGCCCTCGAACATCATGGGCCGCCTCGAATCCAAGAAGGGCGACATCGCGCAGGGCTTCAAGGATGCTGAAGTCATCATCGAGCGTTCCTTCACCACACGCCCGGTGCATCAGGGCTATATCGAGCCGCATGCCTGCCTGATCTCGGTTGCGGCCGACGGCAAGACCACGATCTGGTCGTCGAGCCAGGGCCAATTCATGGTGCGCGCGATGACCTCGATGCTGACCGGCATCCCGCAGAGCGACATCCGCGCCATCCCCGCCGAGATCGGCGGCGGTTTTGGCGGCAAGACCATCGTCTATCTCGAGCCGCTCGCCACCCTGCTCGCCAAAAAATCCGGCCGCCCGGTGAAGATGGTGATGACCCGCGAGGAGGTGATGCGCGCCACCGGGCCGACCTCGGGCTCGAAGAGCACGGTGAAGATCGGCGCGAAGAAGGACGGCACCATCGTCGCCGCCCATGGCAGCTTCTATCTGCAGGCCGGCGCCTTCCCGGGCTCGCCGATCCGCGGTGCGGTCGGGTGCAGCTTCGCGCCCTATGACATCCCGCATGTGCTGTCGGAGGGGTTCGACGTCTGCTCCAACCGCTCCAAGGTCGCGGCCTATCGCGCGCCCGGCGCGCCGATCGGCGCTTATGCGGTGGAGTGCGTGCTCGACGAGCTTGCCGAGGCGCTCAAGATGGACCCCTTGGCGCTGCGGCTGAAGAACGCGGCGAAGGAAGGCACCAAGGCGGCGCACGGCCCGGTGTTCCCACGCATCGGCTATATCGAGACGCTGGAAGCCGCCAGGAACCATCCGCATTATGCCGCGCCGCTCGGCAAGCTGCAGGGCAGGGGCGTCGCCTCCGGCTTCTGGTTCAATGCCGGCGGTGAATCCTCCGCGCAGGTCAACATCACCGAGGACGGCAACGTCGTCGTCACGACAGGGCACCCCGATATCGGCGGCTCGCGCGCCGGCATCGCCAATATCTGCGCCGAGTTGCTCGGCATCGACTACAAGCGCGTCTCCGTCATCATCGGCGACACCCAGACGGTCGGATTCTCCAACCTCACCGGCGGCAGCCGCGTGCTGTTCGCCTCCTCGATGGTGGTGACGCAGGCGGCCGACAAGGTGATCGCGACCTTGCGCGAGCGTGCCGCGAAGCTCTGGGAGATCGACCCTGAAGCCGTGAAGTGGGAGAACGGCGCCGCGCATCCGGTGAGCCCGAATGCCGGCCAGTTCGAACCGCTGACGCTCGCCGACCTCGCCGAGAAGGCGCCGTCGCAGGGCGGTCCGATCGGCGCCAGCGTGCAGCTCAACACCCAAGGCGCCGAGGGCGGCTTCGGCACCCATATCTGCGACGTCGAGGTCGATGTCGATCTCGGCATCGTCCGCGTCATTCGCTACACCGCCGTGCAGGATGTCGGCCGCGCCGTGCATCCGAGCTATGTCGAGGGCCAGCTGCAGGGCGGCGTCGCGCAGGGCATCGGCTGGGCGCTGAACGAGGAATACATCTACAACAAGGACGGCAAGGTCGATAATCCCGGCTTCCTCGATTATCGCATGCCGGTCTGCTCCGACCTGCCGATGCTCGACTGCGCGCTGGTCGAGGTGCCGAACCCGAAGCATCCGCAGGGCGTCAAGGGCGTCGGCGAGGTGCCGCTGGTGCCTGTGATGGCCGCGGTCGCCAACGCCGTCCACAACGCGCTCGGCAAACGCTTCTACGGCCTGCCGATGTCGCCGCCGAAAGTGTCGGAGGCGCTGGACGCACCGACGCAGCAGGCCGCGGAGTAGGGAGCGAAGGGCGGGTTACGCCAACGCAAACCCGCCCTACGGTTCTACTACGGTCGCCGCGTAGCCCGGATGAGCGAAGCGATATCCGGGGGGAGACCGGCCCCGCATGTCGCTGCGCTCATGCGGGCTACTCGTTGCCATCGCCGCCGCAAAGGGCGATTGACGTAACCGGCATTGCCTCGGCAAGATCGATCGGACGCATCAGGCTCACCGTGAACGGCTGAGATGACCCACCCCGACGAGCTGTCCGCCTACATGATCTTCGGCCGCAGCGATTGGGCGGCCTTGCGCGCCAGCACGTCGCTGACGCTCTCGGACGCCGATCTCGCGGCGTTGCGCGGCTTGAACGAGCCGATCAATTCCGCCGAAGTCAGCGACGTGTATCTGCCGCTGACGCGCTTGTTGAACCTGCATTTCGCGGCGGCGCGCAACCTCGCGCACGTCAAGGCGGAGTTTCTCGGCCGCCCGGCACGCCGTTCGCCCTACATCGTTGCATTGGCCGGCAGCGTCGGCGTCGGCAAGAGCACCTTTGCCCGCGTGCTGTGCGCGCTGCTGGCCCGCTGGGCCGATCATCCGTGGGTCGAGCTGGTGACGACCGACGGCTTCCTGCATGCCAACGGCGTTCTCGAAGAGCGCGGGCTGATGCGGCGCAAGGGCTTTCCCGAGAGCTACGACCTGCCGCGCATGCTGCGATTTCTCGCGGCGGCGAAGGCGGGCGAACGCGAGCTCGAGCTGCCGGTCTATTCGCATCTGATCGGCGATATCGTGCCGTCGGAACGCCAGGTCATCCAGCAGCCGGACATCCTGGTCTTCGAGGGCCTCAACGTGCTGCTGGCGCGCGGCACGGCGCCGGTGGTGGTGTCGGATTTCTTCGACTTCTCGATCTATCTCGATGCCGATGAGGCCGACATCCAGTCCTGGTATGTCGAACGCTTCCTCAGGTTGCAGCCGACAGCGTTCCGGAATCCCGCCTCCTATTTCCACCACTACAGGGACCTGCCGCCGGGTGACGCGCGCGAGGTCGCGGAGCGGCTGTGGCGCGAGCATCATCGCGCCAATCTCAGGGAGAACATCTTGCCGACGCGGACGCGGGCCGACGTCGTGCTGCGCAAGCGCGCCGATCACTCGATCGGCGAGGTCTGGCTGCGCGAGACGTAGATGTAGCCCGGATGAGCGAAGCGATATCCGGGGGAGGCTGATCCCGCATGTTGCGGAGCCCGTCATCGGGCGCGCATTCGTGCGACCCGTTGGCTCATGCGGGCTACAGAACAGTTCCGCTTACCGCAGCTCCTTCCCCAGCTGCGCAAGCACCGTCTCGCAGGTCATCAGATCCAGATGCCCGCCGCCGGCGTTCTTGAAGAAGGTGATGTCGCTATCCGACAGCCGCCCGGCGACCTTGCCGCCGGCGAGGTCGTAGTGGTCGCCGAGCACGTCGCTCTCGGTGATCGCGCCGCTCGCGATCGGTTGCAGGATGTCGCCGACGCCGTCGAAGGCGGATTCGCGGCGGTCGACGAAGATGCGCGAACGCCGCGCCGCCTCGTCGTCGGACTCGCGGGTCTCCGGGGTGAAGCCGCCGACCAGATCGAGATGGGTGCCGGGCCTTAAATTGGCGCCCTTGACCAGCGGCTCGCGCGAGCGGGTGCAGGTGGTGATGATGTCGGCCTCGCGTGTCGCGGCGTCGAGATCGGAGACGGCCTCGGCCGCGATGCCGTCGCCTTCCAGCAGCGCGGCGAGCTCCTGGGCGCGTTCAACTGTCCGGTTCCAGACCCGCACCCGCTTCAGCCGCGGCCGCACGGTGCGGTGGCCGCGCACCAGCCAGCGCGCCATCTCGCCGGCGCCGACCACCAGCAGCGTCTCGGCATCCGGCCGCGCCAGGTGTTTTGCGCCGAGGGCGGAGTCCGCGGCGGTCTTCCAATGGGTGATCTCGGCGGCGTCCATCACCGCGAGCGGACGCCCGTCATTGCCGTCGAACAGCACGCAGACCGCCTGCACCGCCGGCAGCTTGCCGTGGGCGAGGTTGCCGGGAAAGCTGGTGTAGAGCTTGGTCATCATGAAGCGTCCGGCATCGACCGCGCTGCGCGTCACCAGCTGCTGGCCCTTGTCGTCGCCGAGATAACCGTCGTGCACCGCGATCTTCGGCCGCCGGTGCGCGGCCTCGATCGCCTCGATCAGGATCGGAAAGCTCAGGACGCGGTTGACCTCGCTGTCGTCGACGATATGCACGTGGTATCTCCTCTAGAGCGCCCCTCGCGCTCTCGCCGGGCGTCCCCCAAACTGTCCGGATAGCGCGTGGGGGCGGCTAGTCAACCGGACATGCACCATTGGGCGTCCCTTGCTATCCTGCGGACCTGATTCTCTCGCAGGTTTTCGCAAGCCGTGGTTGCATTCATCGTCGCCGTCCTGATCTTCACCCTGCTCGGCGGCGCCGCGCTTGCGACCATGGCGATCCATGCCCGGCTCGCCGATCATCACCGCAGCGACGAGACCAACACCTCGGTACGCCTGGTCGCGACGCTGTTCGTCACCATGCCGTCGCTGCTGCTCGGCCTGATGATGAATAGTGCCGCCAACACCTATGTGGCGGTCGACCGCAATTTGCATGTCTTCGCCACCGACCTCATCCTGCTCGATCGCGGCCTGCGGCCGCTCGGTCCGAGCGCCGACGAGCCGCGCAAGCGGCTGCTCGCCTATGTCGAGCAGGTGCTCAAGGATGTTCCGATCTCCAGGGCAAGCGCGGTGTCCGAGCGCCTGCTCGACGAGGTCGGCACCAGTCTCCGCGAACTGCGGTTCGACGACGAGCAGAAGGTGGCGCTGTGGAACGACGCGCGCTCGGTCTATCGGCAGGCAGTGCAGCAGCGCTGGACCTTTGTCGAGCAGTCCGACGGCTCGTTTCCGTCGCCGCTGATCTGCATCCTGGTCGGGTGGCTGACGCTGATGTTCGCCACCCTCGGCTTTCGCGCGCCGCGCAACGCGGTGGTGATTTCGACCACCGTCGCCGCCGCGGCGCTGATCTCGGCCGCGATCTACCTGATCCTTGAAATGAGTACGCCGTTCTCCGGCCCGATCCAGCTCTCCGACCGCCCGCTGGTGCGCGCGGCGGAGGAGATCAGGCGGTAGCACATTCGGTGTTGTAGCCCGGATGAGCCAACGGGTCGCGCGAACGCGCGCCCGATGACAGGCTCCGCGATATCCGGGCGGCTCCCGCATGTCGCTCCGCTCATGCGGGCTACGGGACGGTATCGGCACGCGCCTGCGGCTTTATTCCCCTCGCATTGATCGCCATCCCGAAAATTCTTCGCGCGCCGTCAGCGGAATAGTGCGCGCCCTTCGGCGTCCTTACGCATGCAAGCCATTTGCATTCGAACAGGAGACATCATGAAGACATCGATCTCGCTCGCGCTCGCCACCGCCGTGTCGCTTGCGTTCGCCTCGGCGGCCTTTGCCGCGCCGCCGACCAAGACCGGAACCACCGCGAAGGGCTCGGTCCTCACCGACGCCAAGGGCATGACGCTCTACACCTTCGACAAGGATTCCGAAGGCAAGTCGGCCTGCAACGGCCCGTGCGCGACGAATTGGCCGGTCTTGAAGGCTGACGCCAGCGACAAGGCTGAAGGCGGCTACACCATCATCTCGCGTGACGATGGCTCCAAGCAGTGGGCCTACAAGGGCAAGCCGCTCTATACCTTCGCCAAGGACCAGAAGGCCGGCGACATCACCGGCGACGGTTTCCTGAACGGCGCCTGGCATCTCGCGCAGCCCTGAGGGCTTGCAGGCGGATTGAGCGTAGGCGGGTTAGCGCCAGCGCAACCCGCCATCTCTCCGCACGCGAAACATGCGGCGGGTTAGTTTGAGGCTAACCCACCCGTCGATCGTGCCTGAGGCGACGATCGCGCCTCACGCCCTGCGCTTCAGCGCCATGCCCATGCTGATCCAGCTCACGCCGGCGCAGATCAGGTCGACGCTGAGGAAGATGCCGAGCACGTAGAGGCTCGAGACCGGCCAGCGCGCCAGGATCATGGCGCCGAGCACCAGCGTGATCAGGCCGGAGATCGCGACCATTCCCCACGGCGCTTCCGAGTTCATGCCGAACGCGAGGAAGATGCGGACGATGCCCGACACCACCAGCGCGATGCCGAGGAACAGCGTCAGCGTCGCCGCGGCGAGCAGCGGGTTCTCGAAGGTGATGAAGCCCGCCACGACATAGAGCGCGCCGAGCAGCAGCCAGAACAGGAATTTGCCCCAGGTCTTGAACTGGAACGCGTTGATGATCTCGGCGACGCCGGCGACGATCATCATGGCGCCGACGAACAGCACGCTGACGACGGTGGCGAAGAAGACGCTGCCGAAGGCGAGCACGCCGGCGATCAGGTAGATCACCCCGAGGGCGACGATCCAGCCCCACTTGGCGCGGAGGTTGGAAAGCCCGGATCCGAGGCTGTGAGGAGGTGTGGCGGGTGAGCTGGACGCAGTGGACATCGTATCGCTCCCGAATACTTGATGAAACCATGCTACCATAGGTCAAGGCCCGGACAAGGGCGGGTGCGCAGCTGGCACGAAATGCATGCTGGCACCAAAGGCGCCGCGACACGTTTATTCAATTCGTCCGGCGTGTTGCCGCGCAGCATTCGTCGGTTTTGACGATGGCCGGCCCGCATCGGACGATGGACTGTCCGAACCGCAGCGCAAGCGGTCCGGATCGCGCATCCACAGAGGAGGTCGACATGCCCGCCACGCACGACAAGGATCACGTCTACAAAATCCTGGAACTGGTCGGATCATCGGACAAGAGCATCGAGGCGGCAATCGAGAACGCCGTGAGCCGCGCGTCAAAGACGATCCGGGAAATGAAGTGGTTCGAGGTGGTGCAGACGCGGGGCCATATCGAGGACGGCAAGATCCGGCACTATCAGGTGGCGCTGCGGGTCGGCTTTACGCTGGAGTAGGGCGTTCAGGTCGCTTGCGCCTTGCAGCCTGCAGGATTACTCGGGACCCATGGGTGCGATCGGCATCCGGCTTTCCCTGCGCCCTCTGTCATCAGAGCGGCGAAACGAAATGCAAAACTCGCGCTGCAGAGGCCGCGAGAATGCCGGTGTATGACTCACCGGCCGCGCAACACATTCGCTGTCGTCCCGGCCTAGTGCGCAATAGCGCACGGGGGGCCGGGACCCATAACCACCGAAGGTGATTATTGCGCGACGCTGGGGCCACAGCCTTCCTTGCCAATCCAATCCTGTGGTTATGGGTCCCGGCCTTCGCCGGGACGACGAATGGAAAGTGTCGTGCCCATCACCGTCGCGACAGCGGCGCGGGGGGCGGCGGGGCGGTGGCGCCGGCGGCGAGCGAGCGCTGCACCATCATGGTGTCGGACCAGCGGCCATAGCGATAGGCGACACCGGGCAAATGCCCGACGCGGGCGAAGCCGAAGCGGTCGTGCAGCGCGAGCGAGGCGGCGTTGTCGCTGTCGATGTAGCCGATCATCTGGCGGAAGCCGGCGGCGGCGCAGGTGTCGATTAACTCCTGCAGCAGCCGGCCGCCAACGCGCTGGCCGGTGAAGCGGTGATGCACATAGATCGAATGCTTCACCGTGTAGCGGTAGGACGGACGCTTGCGAAACAGCACGACATAGGCATAGCCGACCACCTCGCTGTCGCAGATCGCGACGAGGTGGGGCAGGCGGGTGTTGCGCAGATTCTTGCGGCGGTCGCGCAGATCGTCGGGCTCCGGCGTGCCGCTGTCGTCGACGCTTTCCTCGACGCCGCGGCGGATATGGTGGCGGTAGATCGACAGCATGGCGTCGACGTCGCTGTCGCGGGAAGGACGGACGGTGATCTTGTGATCATTCTCCATTGTGTTGCGTCCGTTCGCCTATTCGGACACGACATAGGTGTAGAAGCGGACACGGCCGGAGTCGTCGATCTCCTTGTAGATGCCCTGGACCTCGACCTCGAAGCCCGGGAACGCATTGAAGCTCGCCTCGAACATCTTCAGGTAATCGATCATTGGCCTGCTGCGTTCCGACAGCCGCTCGCCGGGCACGATGGTGGCGATGCCGGGCGGGTAGACCACGAACGGCGTCGCGGCGACGCGGCCGAAGATCTGGTCGATCGGCAGATAGTCGACATCGTTGCGGATGAGATATTGTGCGGCCTGGCGCGGCGACATCGCGATCTCGGGCAGGTGCTCGGGCAGGAATTGCCTGGCCTGCAGCGTGCTGACGCCGCCGTCGCGGAAGAAGCGGTGCATGTCGCCGCAGAGGTCGCGCAGCCGCACCCCGGTGTAGCGTTGCGGGCGGCGGCGGAAGAATTCGGGGATGACGTCCTCGAGCAGCGCGTTGTCGTCGTGCAGCTTCTTGAAGGCGACGAGCCCGGAGACCAGCGTGCCGGCCTTGCTGGCCTCGACGCCGGGCGTCAGCAGGAACAGCAGGGAATTGAGGTCGTTCTTTTCGGCGACGATGCGGTTCTCCCGCAAATATTGCGCCACCACCGGTGCGGGGATGCCGTGATCGGCATAGGCGCCGGTGGCGTGATCGAAGCCCGGCGTCAGCAATGTGAGCTTGTTCGGGTCGGTCATCGCGAAGCCCGCGGTCAGCTCGGGAAAGCCGTGCCAGGTCTCGCCGGGACTGAGCTGCCAGTAGGACGGATTGGTCGCGAGCTGATCGGTCGAGATCGTCTCCCAGGCGACATTGTGCACGCCGTTCTCGCGCGCGACGTCGGGGATCTTCACGCGATCCGGCACGAACGGCTCGAAGAACCAGCGCCGCTCGGGGCGCGTCTCCTTCTCCTCGAACTCGCGCTTCACGGCGCGGATCTTCTTGCGCAGCTCGATGCCGAGCCGGATCGTGTCGTCCCACAAAACTTCGCCGGAGCGGCCCTTCATCATCTGCGCGCCGACATCGAGCGAGGCGAACAGCGGGTAGAACGGCGACGTCGAGGCGTGCTGCATGAAGCTTTCGTTGAAGCGGCGATGCTCGACCCGGCGCTTCTGGCCCTTGATGTGGCGGTCGCGGATGTGGATCTGCGAGGCCTGCGAGAAGCTCGCGAGCTGCTTGTGGGTCGATTGGGTCGCAATGATGCCGGGCGCCTCGGGGCCGAGATCGGACAGTCCCATGGCGAAGCGGCCGGCATAGATCGGGTGGAATTTCATGAAGCCGGCCCAGGCCTCGTCGAACAGGATGTAGTCGCAGAGATGGCCGATCCGCTTGAGGATCATCTCGGCCGAGTGGATGGTGCCGTCATAGGTGCACTGCTCGACCACGGCGACCCGGAACGGACGCTCCTTCTTCCAGGCGTTCTCGTCCTTGACCAGCGGGTGCTTGCGGATGTGGTCGCGCAGCGTGCCCTCGTCGAGCAGGTCCCAGCGCATCGGCCCGATCAGGCCCCAGGCGTTGCGCACCGTCGGCACGTAGACCGGGATGCCGCCGCCGATCAGCAGCGCGCCGTGATGCGCGGCCTTGTGGTTGTTGCGGTCGAACAGCACGAGGTCGCCGTCGGTGACCAGCGAGCCGAGCGAGACCTTGTTGGAGGTCGAGGTGCCGTTGAGCACGAAGTAGGTCTTCTCGGCGCCGAAGATCCGGGCCGCCTCCTTCTGCGCCCGCAGCGCCGGCCCTTCGTGGGTGAGGAGGTCGCCGAGGTCGAGCACGGAATTGTCGAGGTCGTCGCGGAACACCGCTTCGCCAAGGTGTTCGACGAACACCCGTCCGATTGGGCTGCGGCTGTAGAACACGCCGCCATTGTGGCCCGGGCAGGTCCAGAGCTGGTTGCCTTCCTCGGCATAGTCGACCAGCGCGCCGAAGAACGGCGTCTTCAAATTCTCGGCATATTGCTTCAGCCTGGAGATCAGGTTCTTGGCGATGAAGGGCGGGGTTTCCTCGGACAGGAACACGTAGCCGTCGATGAAGTCGAGCACCTCGACCGGTAGGTCCTCGAACCGCTTGCGCCGGATCAACAGGATGATCGGGAAGTCGAGGCCGCGCCGGCGCATCAGGTTGATCAGCGCCGCAGTCTTGCCCTCAAGGCCCTTCTTGCCCCAATCGACCACCATGCAGCCGATCGCGGCATCGGTCTGCACCGCGATCTCGGCATCTTCCAGCTTGCGGGCGCGAACCACCTCGAAGCCGGAGCGCTCGATCTCGGCGATGATCTGGTTGAAGCGGATGCCCTCGAGGTCGTCGGCCTCGAACACCGGCGCAGCGAACAGGAAGTTGAAGCGTTTGAAATAATCCATGCGTGTCCCCGAACTGGTCCGGCGCTGACGTGTCGGCACAATTCATGACAGGCAGATGACAATGGGGCGGATGGAGGATCGAATACGTTGTTGGGGACGCAATCCCTCACTGCACGGCGTCAGCCCGTGGGTATTCGAGCTGCATGGCGACGAAGTCCGCCGTATCACGGCCATAGCGTGTCTCGATCCCGGCAAGCGCCCGGTCGAGCGCCTGCGCGGGCGGCGCGGTGCCGACCGCGGGCAGCAGACGATCTGCGGACCAATCCGGCGCTACGACCTGCGGATAGACGCGCAGGCCGTTGCGGGTCGTGACGACGTCGTCGGTCGCGGCGAAGGTCACGGCATGCGAGCGGTAGGTGCGCGACCAGCTGTCGGCGACCAGCGCCAGCGAGACCTCGTCGACGCCGGGGGCAAGCGCGAGGCCGAGTTGTTCCCGGTTCCAGAACGCCAGCGTGTTCCGGATGGCGGTCAGCGCGAAGGGACGCGTGAACTTGAAGGCGTTGCTGTCATGCCGCGCGTCCCAGCCGGGCAGGCCGATCTCGCGCGCGACGGCCTCAGCCCTGGTACGGCCGGCGATCGCCTCGATCAGGGTCAGCGACATCGGCATCGAGGCCGAAATCCCGGTCGTCGTCGCGACGCCGTGGTCGACCACGATGCGGCGGTCGGCGACATAGCGGATCTCAGGATGTTTGCTGCGCCAGTTCTTCAGGTAAAACCAGTGCGTGGTGGCGCGCCTGCCGTCGAGCAGGCCGGTCGAGGCGAGCACCTTGGCGCCGGCGCAGACGGCGACGATCACGGCGCCTTTCTCCGCCTGCTGCCGGACCCATTGCATGACCGCCGGATCGTCGTCGCGGCTCATCGCCGGCACGATAACGTAGTCGGCGCCGTCGCCATGTGCGGCATCGAATGCGGCGATGGTCGCATCAGGCTCGACCTTCAGCACCGGGAACAGCGCGACCGGACCGGGTCCCGTCGCCAGCGTGACGATATCGGCCACATCCGCGCGCTTGAGGATGCCGTAGGGCATCAGATAGTCGGTGGTCTCGGTCATGTCGTTGATGCCGAGCATCGCGATCAGCGGGCGCGACCGCTTCGGCGGCTTCAGCGCCGCGAGCGTTGCATCCTGCTCGGCCTTGTCGATCGGAGGCGGAACGCGGAACGCCGATGCGGCGGGCAGGGTGAAGAGCCAGATGCCGCCAATGATTGGAACCAGCGCGGCAACGGCGATGCCGCTCCACGCGAGAAGCCGCCAGGTCATGATGATCGATCTCAACGTATCCGCGTGCGTCGCCCGGCACGCAAGCTACTCGCCGGTCACGTCGACCAAAACGGCGAAATTCCCGCAAAAACGGACACGCGAACAAAGCGGCTCACAGGCATAGCCCGGACGAGCGACAGCGACATCCGGGGCGGTCCTCCCCCGCATGTCGCTCCGCTCATGCGGGCTACGCGACGCGCTCAGTAGACGAGGTTCGTGCCCGGCGGCTTTTCCAGTGCCGCCGCCAGCGTCCGATACTCCTCGCAGTCAGTGCCACAGATCTCGGCGATCCGCTGCAGATGATACTGCGCCTGGTCGCGGTTTCCCTGTTCGATCTGCCACAGGCCGTAGTAGTTCCACGTCAGGACGTGGTTCGGATCGGCCTTGAGCGCACGTTCGTACCAGGCTTGCGATTGCTTGTAGTCGCCGAGCTTGCGATAGGAGTAGCCGATCAGGTTCGCGACGTTCGGCTGATCATCGCGGCCGAGTGCGTGCAACTGATCGATCGCGGCGGCGTAGTCCTTGCGTTCGTAGATTGTCGCATAGGCCGCGCGATAGCCGTCGCGGAATGCCGGGTCTTCGAAGCCGGACTGCTTGAAGGGCTTCTTGACCTTGTGCGTGGTCTTTCTGTCCTTCTGCTGGGGATAGGACGGCGCGGGAGTGCCGTAGCTCGACCCGTATGGGTCGCCACCACCGCCGCCGCCGCCACCTCCGCCAGCCGCGATGGCGGTCTGCGGTGGGAACAGAATGATCGGCGCTGTCAGGAATGCCGCAAGCATCATCGGTGACTTGATCATGTACGCCTCCCGATTTGACAAGGACAGTTATTGACCTGAAGCACTAACTCCCGATCGCGGGAGACATTCCGCGCGGTTTGAGAAATTGTTTGCCGAAGCGGCAATCGCACTGTCTCTTCGGGACGTCGCGCTTTCACGTGCACGCTGGCTGAGTGTTTCGTTCGCGCCATCGGACATCGGAGTCGAAACTGACATCGGTGTTAGAATCACACGCAAATGCTCAATGGCCATCTGGACCCGCGGCAAGGAGGACGATCGATGATGAAAACGGACCTCGCCGAGATCTACCGGAACTACATTGCCTGTTTGAATCGCCAGGACTGGCCGCAACTCGGTCAGTTCGTTGACGAGGATGTGTGCCACAACGGCCGTCGGTTCGGGTTATCCGGCTATCGCGCGATGCTGGAAGGGGATTTTCGCGACATCCCGGACCTTCGCTTCAACATCGTTCTGCTGGTGTCGGATGCGTCCCATGTCGCGAGCCGGCTGGCGTTCGACTGCTCGCCGAAGGGCGCGTTCCTCGGTCTCGGCGTCAACGGCAAGCGCGTCTCGTTTGCCGAAAACGTGTTCTATGAATTTCGTGACGGGAAGATCGTGCAGGTCTGGTCGGTGATCGACAAGGTTGCGATCGAGGCCCAGCTGTAGCGGCGGAGCCTGGATGCGGGTGACGCGGTTACTTCCGCTCCAGATGCCAGGCGCCGTCCCAATCGGCCGCCGGCGGATCTTGCCTGAACGCTGCGACGCGCGCCTTCATGGCGATCGACGGGCCGTCGCCGGGCGCCGCCGCCAGCGCCGCGGTGAAGGCTTGCTCGGCGTTATCCCAGCGGCGCTCGCGATAGGCGGCGAGACCGTCCGCGTAACGCTGCCGCAACTCAGTCTGCGCCGGCGTCAGTTCGTCCTTCTTGCCGAGGATCTCGAACACGGCGACCGGCTGGGTCTGCCCCATCACGACGAGGCGGTCGATCTCGCGGAGCTCGATGGTTGCGGCGCAGGCCGCGGCGGTGGCCTCCGAGATCAGGCTGCGGCTGCCGTAGAACTTGTTGGCGCCTTCCAGCCGCGAGGCGAGGTTCACGGTGTCGCCGAGCACGGTGTAGCTCATCATGAACTCGGAGCCGATGCTGCCGACCAGGGCCTCGCCGGTGGCGATCCCGATCCGGATGTCGCAATCGGCCGGGATCACGCGCACGCCGAGCAGTTCGGGCAGATCCTTGCGCAGCTGGTTGACCTGGCCGATCATGTCGATGGCGGCAAGCGCGGCCAGATGTGTCTGCTCGGCCTCCTCGACGAAGGGCGCGCCCCAATAGGCCATGATGGCGTCGCCGATATATTTGTCGATGATGCCGCGATGCGCATGGACCGGCGCCGACATCGTCGACAGGTAGAGGTTCATGATCTTGACGAGGCCGCTCGGCGTCACGCCCTCGCTCAGGCTGGTGAAGCCCTTCATGTCGCAGAACATCACCGTCATGACGCGGCGCTGTCCTTCGGTCGCGGCGATCGCCGGCTGTTCGAGCAGGCCCTCGGCGATCCGCGGATTGATGTAGCGGCCAAAGGTCTCGCGGATGCGCTGGTTGTGGCGCAGCGTCTCGATCATGCGGTTGAAGGCGGCCGACAGCTGGCCGATCTCGTCCTGGGTCGTGATGGTGATGGCGCCGTCGAGGCGGCCGGCCTCGACCTCGCGGGTGCTTTCGAGCAGGCGCATCACCGGACGCGTGATGCCGCTGCCGACCAGCATCGCGAACACGAAGCCGAGGATCGCGGCAATGGCGGTCACGACGCCGGAGATGATGATCGCCCGCTGCTGGGCACTCATCACCTTTGCGGCGGCCGAAGCGACCTGCGCCAGCATGTCGGCACGGATGCCCTCGATCCTGGTGTTGAAGTCGTCGCGCAGGGCGTCGGCGCGCAGCGTGGTCGCTTTCGCCGCCGCAAAGTCCTTGGCGTCGATTTGCTCGAGCAGCGTCTTGTTCTCTGCGTTCAGGCGCATCAACAGGTCGTTGACGGCATTGTCGATGCGGTCATCGAGGCGTCCGAGCGCGGCGTTGTCGGATGGCGTCGAGGGATCGGCGATGATCGCATCGATCAGCACGCGCGCGGCGTCGGCCTCGCGCTTGATCAGCGGCTCGATCTCGTCGAAGGCCTTGCGCGCGCTTTCGTAGCCGGAGTCTTCGGCCGGCGCCTGCATCTTCGCCATCATCATCCGGCGCATGGCGAGCGACCGCTCCAGCGCGCGGATGTTGACGCGGGCGAGGTGGCCATAGGCGGGGATGTAGCGGTTGGTGAGCTCGTCGAGGAGATGGCCGACCTGGCCCGCCATCACCATCGACAGCAGCGAGGTGACCACCGCGAGGATGATGAGTCCCGCGGCAATGCCGACGATCTTCTGCCTGATCGAATTCCGAAACATGCCCAGCCCGGCCGCAGCTGCAATGAGCGGGTCCACCCCGCCGTGACGGCCAGACAGCTAATAGAGTTCCGCGGGGCGGGGTGCAAGCGACCGGCGCCTGCCATCCCGTCCCAAGGCGGGTGCCGGCGGCTAGCGCAGGCCTTCGTAGACCATCAGGCCGCGCGCGATGGCGAGCTTGCGCAGGGTCCGCGGCACGAACCGCTCCTGGGGATGCAGGTAACGCCACGAGGTCAGCACCAGGTCGTGCAGCCGGCCGGCGTCGTCCTCGAACGGGGCGAGCAGGCCGGTGAGGCTCGCCGGCATATGGACACGGCTCGTGAAGGGCAGCAGCAGCAGCTCGAGGTGCGCCTTGGCGCCGCTCTCGGTCGTGGCGGTGATGCCGGCGATGGCCGGCAGGGTCTCTTCGACGACGCAGGTGATGATGTCTTCGATCTCGCCGCGGCTCGCACCGGTGAACAGGGCGGAAAAGCTCCGGTTCTTGAGGTCGCAACCGAGCAGGGCGGAGGTGCGGGTGCCGGCGACGCGGAACGGAAATCGAGTCTCGCCGTCATAGGACAACACGAAGATGTCGGACAGCAGTTCGCGTACCGCGGACGGCTCGAACTCACTCCGGTCAGGTGCACGTGCGGTGCCGCGCTTCGCATTCCAATATGCGAAGAACTCGCGGCTCGAGCTGTGTTTCATCTAAACCTTGCCCGGCACCTGTCTCGGCGGGACACATCTGTCCCGGTTTTGCTCAGGCGCCTTCCCTTCTCTGTTGTGCAGGGAAGGCTGTGCAGCGTCCATGCCGTGGCCGCGCTTTGGGCGGCTTATCGGCAGCTTTGTGTTGTTAACGTAAATTTAACTATGTCCTTGGCCCCCGCGGAACCAGTGGGTAGGGTCCGCGCGTTCCCGTTCGCGCCGGCTGCCCCAAGCGCCGGCGCCTTTGGTACACAGGTGGCGTCAAACAGTTTGGTCACCGTGCGGGGAGGGTGGGGACGTTCTCCCGATCCCTCCGGGGCACGAGAAGACCAGCCGATCAGGGAGGGCGTTCTCAGCGCCCTCCCTTTTCTTTTGTCCCGATTCCGCACTGCGCGACACCCGGTGTCCGATTTTGGGATTGTGCACTTGCACAGGGGTGCGAAAGCCGCCTATCTCTGATCCACCGCCGCATCGAGGTCGCCGACCCCTTGGACTCCCATCCCGAATCCCCGCTCGCGCCGCCGCCGGAGGCGCCGCGCGAGCCGATCCTGACCTTGCCGCCGGCGCTCACCGCCTACATCCTGCTGATCGCGGCGATCCATCTGCGGGTGCTGCTGCCGCCGGAGCTGGAGAACTGGACCATCGACGTCTTCGGCTTCATCCCGAAGCGCTACGATTCGACGCTGCTCGACATCACCTTTCCGGGCGGCGAAGGCGCCAAGGTCTGGACCTTCGTCACCTATTCGCTGCTGCACGCCAACCTCACCCATATCGGCTTCAACGTGCTGTGGCTGCTGCCGTTCGGCAGCGCGCTGGCGCGGCGCTTCGGCGCGCTGCGTTTCTTCGTCTTCATGGCGGTGACGGCCGCCGCCGGCGCGCTTGCGCATCTGTTGACCCATGAGCACGCGATCGCGCCGATGATCGGAGCTTCGGCTTCGGTGTCGGGCACGATGGCGGCGGCGATCCGCTTTGCCTTTGTGAAGGGCAGCTTCCTGTCGTTCAGCCGTGGCGATGCCGAGGCGGCGGCCAAGGTGCCTGCGCTGTCGCTGTGGCGGGCGCTGCGCAACGGACGGGTGCTCGCCTTCCTGGCGATATGGTTCGGCGTCAACATCCTGTTCGGCGCCACCTCGCTGTCGCTCGGCGGCGAGGGCGCGAGCGTCGCCTGGCAGGCGCATATCGGCGGCTTCCTTGCCGGACTGCTGCTGTTCTCGTTGTTCGATCCGGTGCCGCGCACGCGGGACGATGCTGCAGATGCGTCGTCGGTGGATCAGTCGGGGCGCGTCTGATCGCCGCTTGCGGCCTGGATCGAATTCCTCCATCATCTTTGTGACGCAGAAACAAAGCGGGCCGACAAATCGAGCCCTGCTACTCGCCGCGCCCCGGAACCGAAACCGGCGCGGAACTGTTAATTGAAGACTCTGGCGAACAGGCTCGGCTCCGCTCAAGCGGGGCACGAGCGGATTCAGGGAGGCCGACAATGACGGTACGTTCCATTCTCGATGCAAAAGGCCATCAGGTCATGAGCGTCGCGCCCGGCGCGAAGCTCTCGGCCGCGGTCAAGCTGCTCGGCGAGCGTAGGATCGGCGCGGTGCTGGTGATGGAGCAGAGCCGCATGGAGGGCATCCTGTCGGAGCGCGACATCGTGCGCGTGCTCTCTGAGCGCGGCGCGGGCGCGCTGGACGAACCGGTCAGCGCGGTCATGACCAAGAAGGTCGTGAGCTGCCGCGAGTCCGATACGGTCAGCGGCATCATGGAGATGATGACCACGGGGAAATTCCGCCATCTTCCTGTCGTCGAGGACGGCAAGGTGGTCGGGCTGATCTCGATCGGCGACATCGTCAAGCGGCGCGTCGAGGAATATGAGCGCGAGCAGGAGGCGCTGCGCGACTACATCAAGACCGCCTGAGCGCTACTTCCCGGTGCTGCCCGCGCCGCTAGACGGCGGCGCCAGGATGTCGATCGCTTCCTCGATTGCGCTGATGGAGCGTTCGGCGGCGCGTATCCCGTGCGCGATCAGGTCGTCGGCGCGGTGGAAGTCGAACCAGCCGATCTGACCGACCCGCGGCGAGATCAGCATATCAGGCGGATCGCCGGCAAGGCGTGCGCGGGTGATGCGGTCCTGCATGATGTTGAAGGCGTCGACCATGACGCTCGAGATGCCGGGCCGGCTGGCGCTGCCGAAAAACTCCCGCTTCACGGTACGTTCGGCGGAGAAGAAGCGGCCAAACCGGCGCTTCGGCGGCTCCGGCTCGAGTTCGGCCTCGGCGGTCACCGCAACCGTCACCTCCGGCGCGGCGGACGGGCCGTGATTGTAGATCGTGGTCGAGTGCGCGAACACGTCGCTGGAGAGGTTCGCCGCAATGACGATCTCGGCGCCGAGCGCGCGCGCGGCCGAGACCGGCACCGGATTGACCAGCGCGCCGTCGACCAGCCAGCGGTCGCCGATCAGGACCGGCGCGAAGATGCCGGGCAGGGCGTAGGAGGCGCGCATGGCGTCGACCACGCGACCCTGGGTCAGCCAGATCTCGTGCCCGGTGCGCACTTCGGTGGCGACGCTGGCGAACTTGACCGTGAGGTCCTCGATCATGACCTGGCCCAACGCAGCCTCGATCTCGGCGGCCAGCTTGGCGCCGCGGATCAGGCCGGAGCCGTTGAGGCGGATGTCGAGGTAGCCGAGCACGCTGCGCGGCTGCAGGCCGCGCGCCCATTGCTCCAGCGTCTCGATATGGCCGGCCGCATAGGCGCCACCGACCACGGAGCCGATCGAGGTGCCGACCACCACATTGGGGACGATGCCGTGGGCCAGCAGGGTCTTGATGATGCCGATATGGGCAAAGCCGCGCGCGGCGCCGCCGCCGAGCGCAAGCCCGATGACCGGCCGGCGAACCGTTCCCAAGCCTACCTTGTCGGGGCCGTCGGAGCTCTTGTGGCCTCGGCCCATCCAGCTATCCAACACGACAAATCTCCTGCCAGCGCGAGACTAGGCTGCGCAGCATGGCTGCGCCAGCGTCGTCCGTCTTCATGGTTAGTCCCACAGGCACGATTCATGCCCCGGGTAGTCCGCGGTAGGCAGGGAATGTGACTGGACCGCGACGATAGGGCTAACATCGGCTTGATCGCGCGGTTCCAAATGGCGGACACCGCCCACCCGGACTGTGACAAAGCCTTGGACGCCCCCTGGATCCCCTTGGACGAAGGCTTGAATTTGCCGCGTTTTCGTTGAAAAGCATGATGATGACTTCGAGGGGCAACGGCATCGGCGGATGCGGACGGGGCATGCGGCTCCTTCCGCTGTTGACGCTTGCGGCATTTTTGCTCGCCCTGATCCCCGGTTCCGTATCTGCACAGTTCTTCAGCGACCGGCCGCCGCCGATTCCGCCCGCCTCGGTCCCGGAGGTGCCGTCCGGTCCGGCGCTCAACCTGGCGCCGCCATCGGGCGGCGGTTCAGGGCCCGTTCTGCCTGGTCCGCTGAACCAGCCGACCATCGTCCAGCCCTCGATTGCGACCGTGCCGCCGGTGGTAGCAGCGCCGCCGGCCGGGTCGCCGGCCGCGGGGCAGGCGGTGCTGTCGCTGACGGCGCGGTACGGCAAGGACCTGCCGGTCATCAATGCCGGGCTGGTGTGGCGGGTGTTCGCCGACAAGCCTGACGACAACGGTACCTACAAGCTGGTCCGCGAAGAGCGCGGGGCGACGCCCAACGTGGTGCTGCCGCCCGGCAACTATGTCGTCCATGTCGCGCTCGGCCTCGTCAGCGCAGTGCGCGCCGTCAGCCTGAAGTCGGAGACCGACCGCGAGTCCTTCGTGCTGCCGGCCGGGGGCCTGCGGATCGAGGGTCGGGTCGGCAGCAGCAAGATCCCCGCCAACCAGATCTCGTTTGCGATCTACAAGGGCAGCCAGTTCGACGGTTCGGACCGTGGACCGATGGTGCCGAACGTTGCCGCCGGCGACGTCGCGCTGCTGCCCGAGGGCACCTACTACATCGTCTCCAACTATGGCGACGCCAACTCGGTGGTGCGCTCCGACATTCGCGTCGGGGCGGGCAAGCTGACCGACGTCACCGTCACCCATCGCGCCGCCGTCATCACCCTCAAGCTGGTCAGCGAGCGGGGCGGCGAGGCGCTTGCCAACACCGCCTGGTCGGTGATCACGCCGGGCGGCGACGTGATCAAGGAATCGATCGGCGCGTTCCCGCGCGTCGTGCTCTCCGAGGGCGAGTATCGCGCGATCGCCAAGAACGAAGGCAAGGTGTTCGAGCGCCCCTTCAATGTCGTCAACGGTGTCGATGGCGAAGTCGAGGTCGTGGCGCGCTGACGTCCGGCCGGTCCTGCATTTCATGCAGCTGTCATAGTCTCTAATGTGAACTAACCATCGCGCGAATTTGAGCCGTCATAATCGCTCGCGGCGATACCGGGCCTGCCTATTTTTACATGACGTTAAGCCGCGGCATGACTTGGATGCCGTGGGGACTAGTGTTTGCGTGGGGCGCGCCATGGTCATGGCCAACAAGAAATCAGCTAAAGCATCGGCCAAATTCAATTCCGAGATGTTCGCCGACGTACCGGTTCTGCAACGCAAGTGGCAGGCCGCGGTCCGTCCCGGCGAAAAGCTGCCGCACTATGAAGACGTGATGCTCGGCAGTCTCGGCCGGCTCGCCGATCATATCGTGCTGCTGCGGAGCGTCGATGGCATGCTCAGCGTCTCGCACGCCGGCCGCTATGTCCAGACATGGCTGAACGACGAGCGCTGGGACATTCCGCTCAGCGCCCTGCCGCCTGATTGCGCCACCGCGTTGACCGAGGCGGCCGCAAACGCGCGCGAGAACTGCCGGCCCTATCTGGCGTCGGCGCATTGCGTCCGCGACGGGCTGGTGCGGACCTTCGACGTGCTGGCGCTGCCGACGCGGTCGCGCTGGGGCGGTATCCTGGTCGGCGTCTATGTCAACGAGCGCAATGCGCAGTACAATCTGCTCGATACGATTTTCTCGGCCACCGACGAGGGCGTGCTGTCGCTCGCCGCGATCCGCGATGCGCGCGGCGAGCCGGCCGACTTCCAGATCGTGCATCTCAACCAGGGCGCCGCAAGGCTGCTGATGCAGCCTGCGACCGAATTGCTGTGGCGCCGGCTCAGCGCCGGCGGCAATCCGCTTGCGGCGTCAGCGGTGATGAGCCGTCTGCGTGGATTTGTCGGCGGCGGCCCGGGCGGGCAGTTCGAGATCGACAGCGGCGATCGCTGCCTGCGGCTCGGCGTCACGGCGTTCGGCGACATGCTGTCGCTGACCGTCTCCGACGTCACCGCGCTGAAGCAGCGCGAGCTGTCGTTCCGCCTGCTGTTCGAGAACAACCCGATGCCGATGTGGGTGTTCGACGCCGGCACGATGGAATTCCTCAGCGTCAACGACGCCGCCGTTCAGCATTATGGATACAGCCGGGAAAAGTTTCTCGGCATGACGCTGCGCCAGATCTGGCCGGTGGATGAGTGGAGCGTGCATAGCGCCGCCTTGCGCGAGATCGGCGACGTCTATCAATCGAGCCGCGACTGGCGGCACATCAGGGCCGATGGCAGCGAGATCCACGTGCTGACCTTCGGGCGCAAGGTGGCGTTCGAGGGCCGCGACGGCTATCTGGTCGCGGTGGTCGACATCACCGAGCGCCGCGCCGCCGAAGCGCGGATCGCGCATATGGCACACCATGACGGTCTCACCAATTTGCCGAACCGCGATTTCTACCAGGAGCGCCTGCGCGAGGCGCTGGAGCGCGGCCGCAGCGGCAACAAGCGCGTCGCGGTGATGTGCATCGACCTCGACCTGTTCAAGAACGTCAACGACTCCTTCGGGCATCCGATGGGCGACCGGCTGCTCAAGCTGGTGGCGGAGCGGCTGCTCGAGGTGGTCCGCGACGACAATGTGGCGGCCCGCCTCGGCGGCGACGAATTCGCGATCGTGCTTGCGGCCGACGTTTCGCCGAACGAGGCGAGCGCTTTCGCCGAACGGTTGATCGAAGCGCTGAGCGCGCCCTACAACATCGACGGGCTCGAGGTCGTGGTCGGTGCCAGCGTCGGCATCGCGCTGTCACCGGGTGACGGCACGACGTCGGAAGAATTGATGCGCAATGCCGACATGGCGCTGTACCGCGCCAAGTCCGAGGGCGGCGGCGTGCACCACTTCTTCGAACCGGAGATGGATCAGCAGGCGCAGAAGCGCCGCGACATGGAGCGCGATCTGCGCGCGGCCTTCAGCAACGGCGAGTTCGAGCTGCACTACCAGCCGCTGGTCGACATCGCGGCCGACCGCATCTCTGGCTTCGAGTCGCTGCTGCGCTGGCGGCACCCGCAGAAGGGCATGGTCTCACCTGCGGAGTTCATCCCGGTTGCCGAAGACATCGGCCTGATCGTCGCGCTCGGCGAATGGGTGCTGCGCGAAGCCTGCTCGGAGGCGATCAAGTGGCCCGCCGACGTCAAGGTCGCCGTCAATCTGTCGCCGGTGCAGTTCCGCAGCCGCAATCTGGTCCAGGCCGTGATCTCGGCGCTGGCGCATTCCGGCCTGTCGGCCCGGCGGCTCGAGCTCGAGATCACCGAGTCGGTGTTCCTGGCGGAAACCGAGGCCAACCTCGCGATCCTGCATCAGCTGCGCGAACTGGGCGTCAGCATCTCGATGGACGATTTCGGCACCGGCTATTCCTCGCTGAGCTATCTGCGCAGCTTCCCGTTCGACAAGATCAAGATCGACCGCTCCTTCGTGAAGGATCTGGCGCGGCGCTCCGATTGCCTCGCGATCGTGCGCGCGATCTCGGGCCTTGGCCGCAGCCTCAGGATCACCACGACCGCGGAAGGGGTCGAGACGACAGACCAGCTCGACTGGTTGCGCGCCGAAGGTTGCAACGAGGTGCAGGGATTTCTGTTCAGCGCGGCGCGGCCGGCCGGCGAGATCGCGGCCTTGCTGAGCGGCTTTGCGGAGCGTGCGTCGAAGGCGGCGTAGTCGTCATGCCCGACAATGGCGAGGGCTTTTGTAGCCCGGGTGAGCGAAGCGACACCCGGGACGAGTGTCCCGCATATCGCTCCGCTCATGCGGGCTACAAGGCTGTACCCTAGAACCGCGTCACGATATCCGACAGGGCCGGGCGCGGGCGGTCCTCGCTCGGCCCGGTCGGGGTGCCGATGTGAATGAGCCCGGCGAGCTTCTCGTCCGGCTTCAGGCCGAGGCCGTCGAGCACGTCGCGGTCGAAGGCAAACCAGCCGGTCAGCCAGCAGGCGCCGTAGCCGAGCGCGGTCGCCGCGGTAACGATGTTCATCGCGCTGGCGCCCGCCGACAATTCCTGCTCCCACGGCGGCACCTTCGGGTGCGCCTTGGTGAAGGAGACCACGCCGATCACCAGCGGCGCGTCGGTCAGGCGCTTCTTCTCGACCTCGATGTCGGAGGCCGGCGCCCCGGGATTCTTCCGGGCGAAGACCTTTGCGATCACGTCGCCGGCCCGCGCGCGGGCATCGCCCTCGAACACGATGAAGCGCCAGGGCGCGAGCTTGCCGTGGTCGGGTACGCGTGCGCCGATCGTCAAAATGGTCTCGAGCTCGGCCGCGGACGGGCCCGGGCCGGTCATCTCGCGCGGTTTCATCGAGCGGCGCGTCTTCAGGAGTTCAATGGCATCGGGCACGGAAATGTCCTTCAAGGGGAGTCGTGGCCCCAAGATGGGGACACGACCAAGCCAATGAAAGCCAGTTTAGACCGATTGTGAAGATCAGGCGACGGATCGCGCCCGCTTCACGTCGGGCGGCGTCGCCTCATCCGCCAGCGCGGCGATCGCCTCATCGGTCGGCATCACGGTCTGCCGCTCGCTGCCGAGGCGGCGGACCGAGACCGAGTGGGTCTCGGCTTCCTTCTTGCCGACGACGAGCAGGGCCGGGATCTTGGCCAGCGAGTGCTCGCGGACCTTGTAGTTGATCTTCTCGTTGCGCAGGTCGATCTCGACCCGGAGCCCGGCGCGGCGCGCGGCGGCCGCCACCACCTTGGCGTACTCGTCGCCTTCGGAGGTGATGGTCGTGACGACGAGCTGGGTCGGCGCCAGCCAGAGCGGGAAGTTGCCGGCATAGTGCTCGATCAGGATGCCGATGAAGCGCTCCATCGAACCGCAGATCGCGCGGTGCACCATGACGGGTGCCTTCTTCGAGCCATCATGATCGATGTAGAACGCGCCGAACCGTTCCGGCAGGTTGAAGTCGACCTGGGTCGTGCCGCACTGCCAGTCGCGGCCGATGGCGTCGCGCAGCACATACTCGAACTTCGGTCCGTAGAACGCGCCTTCGCCCGGATTGATCTCGGTCCGGATGCGGTTGCTGCCCTTGGCCTTGATCTCCGACAGCACCGTCGCCATCACGCGCTCGGCGTGATCCCACATCTCGTCGGTGCCGACGCGCTTCTCCGGCCGCGTCGAGAGCTTGACCGTGAGCTCGCCGTCGAAACCGAAATCGGCGTAGGTCGACAGGATCAGGTCGTTGATCTTGAGGCACTCGTCGGCGAGCTGCTGCTCGGTGCAGAACACATGGGCGTCGTCCTGGGTGAAGCCGCGCACCCGCATCAGGCCGTGCATCGCGCCCGACGGCTCGTAGCGATGCACGACGCCGAACTCGGCGAGCCGCAACGGCAGGTCGCGGTAGCTCTTCAGCCCGTGCTTGAAGATCTGCACATGGCCCGGGCAGTTCATCGGCTTCAGCGCGAACCAGCGCTTGTCCTCGGCCTCGTCGCCGGCGGACTGCGCCGCGAACATGTTCTCGCGGTACCAGTCCCAATGGCCCGAGGTCTCCCACAGCGCCTTGTCGAGGATCTGCGGGGCGTTGACCTCGTTGTAGTCGCCGAGCAGCCGGCGCCGCATATAGGCGATCAGCTGCTGGAAGATGGTCCAGCCCTTGGGGTGCCAGAACACCACGCCCGGGCCTTCCTCCTGGAAGTGGAACAGGTCGAGCTCGCGGCCGAGCTTGCGGTGGTCGCGCTTCTCGGCTTCCTCGATCTGCTTGAGATAGGCGTCGAGGTCTTCCTGCCTGGCGAATGCCGTGCCGTAGATGCGGGTCAGCATCGGATTGTTGGAATCGCCGCGCCAATACGCGCCCGCCACCTTCATCAGCTTGAAGGCGTTGCCGATCTTGCCGGTCGAGGTCATGTGCGGGCCGCGGCAGAGGTCGAACCAGTCGCCCTGGAAGTAGATCTTGATCGGCTCGTTGCCGGGAATGGCGTCGACCAGCTCGACCTTGAAGGCCTCGCCCTTGTCGCGGAACACCTGCTTGGTCTTCTCGCGATCCCAGACTTCCTTCGTGAACGGCTTGTCGCGCGCGACGATCTCGCGCATCCGCTTCTCGATCGCGGCAAAATCTTCCGGGGTGAACGGCTCGTTGCGGAAGAAGTCGTAGTAGAAGCCGTTCTCGATCACCGGGCCGATCGTGACCTGGGTGCCCGGCCACAGCGACTGCACGGCCTCCGCCAGCACATGCGCGGCATCGTGCCGGATCAGTTCCAGCGCGCGCGGGTCTTCGCGGCCGATCAGCTCGATCTTGGCGTCGGCCTCGATCGGATCATTGAGGTCGGCAAGCGTGCCGTCGAGCGCCATCGCGACGGTGCGCTTGGCGAGCGAGGGCGAAATGCCTTTGGCGATGTCGAGACCGGTGGTCCCTCTCGGGAAATCGCGCCTCGCTCCATCAGGGAAGGTGAGGGCGATCTTGTTCACGGGTTCTGCGGGTTTGAGGTTAGAGAGGCTGTACTGGAATCCGGATTCGGATTTGGGTGGCGTTTCTGCCATGGTGACTCCTGTAGCTCACTCCTGCGAACGAGCGCAGGTAAGCGGAAAGCAGCGGTATAGCAGGGGATTTGACGCCTGCAATCCGGCAATATCAAGAAAATGGGCCACCGGCCGCACGGATTTGAACAAGGCTCGGCTGCAGGCGACGCCACGGATCGTTGCGACGCTGCCGATCATCGTCTAACGTCCGGCGTCCGTTTTCCGCCATCGCGCGATCCGCAAGGTTCATGTTTTCCCGTCTCCTGTTTTTCGTGGCGTTGCTTCTGATCCCGGGCGTGTTGCGGGCGGAAGAAACACCGGTCCAGAAGGCCGGATTTGCGAAGAAGCTGACCATCTATCTCGCCCATGGGCCAGCGAACGCCTGCGGCGCCGGCTGCGATCGCTGGATCGCGATCGAAGGCGAGATCGATCGGGAAGCCGCTCAGCGGATTCGCACCTTCCTGTTTGCCGTCAAGGACAGGCAGCTTCCGATCTACCTTCATTCGCCGGGCGGAAACGTCGAGCAGTCCTATGGGATCGCGCGGTTCCTGCGCGCGCACAAGGCAATCGCCCGAGTCGGCCGTACCATCGTGCCGGCCTGTTCCACCGGCACGCAGATCGACGCCGCATGCCTGAAGATCAAGGCTGCCAAGGGCGAGGTCGAGGCCGAGCTCGCCACGCGCAACGCGATGTGCGTGTCGGCCTGCGCCTATCTGTTCCTGGGCGCGACCAGCCGCGAAGTGGCGCCCGATTCGGTGCTCGCGGTGCATAACTCCAAGCTGATGTTCGTCGTCCACGGGCATCCGCCTGCGCAGGTCGTCGCGGACTTCAGGCGGCGCGAGATGGTAAGCGCCGATCGCGACCGCAATGTATTCCTCGCGGCGATGGGCATCAGCCATGAGCTCAGCGACCTCATCAAGTCCGTGAAGTTCGAGGACCTGCACGTGCTGACGCGGCCGGAGCTCTATCGATTCGGCATCGATACGCGGCCGCTGCCGGAAACCCTGTGGGCGGTGGAGAAGGAGACACGGCCCTATGTTCGCAAGATCGTGCAGCAGAAAAGGGCCGACGGCAGCGCGTTCCGCATGATGGAGTGGCGGCTGTTCTGCGAGAGCAAGGATCGCGGGCGGCTGATGTTCGTGCGCGAGTTCGAGGAGGGGGCAGCCGGCAAGAGCACGGTGCTGATGATGGCCGGCGCGACCAAGACCGTTGCATTCGGCCGGTCGGCGCGGTTCGGCAAATACGAGGTCTGGAGCGAGGCGGTGACCTCGGACATCGTCAAGGCGATGCTCGCGGCCCCGCATCTGCAGATCGGCGAAAGCCCGCCGGCAACCGACGCCAAGCCTGACGCCAAGTCCGACGTCAAGTCTGACACCAAGTCCGGCCTTGCGACATTCGATATCGGCACCATCGGGCTGGAGCAGGGCTGGACGCAGCTTCTGGCATCATGCCCGGCGGCGACCACCGGTCCGAAGCCTGCGAGCCCGTTGCCGGCCGCCGCGTCGCCGAGCGTCAGCGCCGTGCCGGCGGCGTCACCGTCGCCATGAGCGCAAGAGGCGCCGTTCGATCAGGTGCCATGCATTTAGATGCAGTTGCATCGATCTCGGCGTCTGCTAACAACGCGGCGTGAAACGCTTCGCTCCCACCGCATTGATGCTCGGCAACATCGTCACCGGCTGCTCGGTGCTGGCGCCGGCCGGCATGCTGGCGGAGTTGTCCGACGGACTCGGCGTCACGATCCACACCGCGGGTCTCCTGATCACCTTCGGCGCGATCGTGCTGTGCGTGGGCTCGCCGGCGACGGCGTGGCTGACCAGCCGGATCGAGCGGCGGGCCTTGCTGACGGCGACGCTGCTGGTGCTGACGCTGACCAATGCGGCATCCGCCTTTGTGCCGAACTACGACAGCCTCCTGATCATTCGGCTGGTGATGCTCGCGGTCGGCGTGCTCTACACGCCGCAGGCGGCGGGCACCGCGGCACTGATCGTGCCGGTGGAGAAGCGCGGCAGCACGATTGCCTACATCTTCCTCGGCTGGTCGCTTGCTGCCGCGATCGGGCTGCCGCTGATCACCTTCATCGCAAGCCGCTACGGCTTTCGCGCGACCTATGGCGCGATCGCGCTGACCGGGCTCGTCAGCTCCCTGCTGCTGTGGTGGCGGCTGCCAGGCGGACTGCACGGCGCGCCGGTTGACCTCAGAACCTGGGTCGATCTCGGCCGCAATCCGATGGTCATTCTGCTGCTGTCGATCACGACGCTGCAGATGTCCGGCCAGTTCGTGGTGTTCACCTTCATGGGACCGCTGCTCGCCAAACTGACCGGCGCCAATGCGGACGCCGTCGGGATCGTGTTCGCGCTCTACGGCATCTTCGGGTTCGTCGGCATCGTGATCGCAACGCGCGTGGTGGACTCGTGGGGCGCCTGGAAAACCTCGGTCCTGTTCACCGTGCTGCTGCTCGCAGGCGTCGCCGGCTGGGCGCTGAGCGCCGGCGCCTACGCCCTGATGGCCGCCTCCGTCGCGGTGTGGGGCCTCGGCTTTGCATCGACCAATTCGATGCAGCAGGTACGCCTGGTCGGTGCGGCGCCGGCGCTCGCTTCGGCGTCGGTCTCGCTCAATACCTCGGTGCTGTATATCGGCCAGGCCATCGGCTCCGCGATCGGCGGCTTGCTGTTCGCCCGCGAATGGCTGCACAGCGCAGGCTACGTGGCTACGGCCTTCGTCGCGGCGGCGCTCGCGGTCGTGGTCGTCACGCGGCCGCGACGGACGGCCGCCACCGCCGCAGCCGAGTGAACGGTTGGCTTTCACGTTTGTGTTCGCGAGAGCATCCCAACAACGATCCGCGTGCGGAACATCAGGGAGCTCGACTGCGCGTCACCACCTCACGCTTTGGCTGGGCACGATGAACGCCGTCGTGCTCGGCTTGTTCGGATTGTGGGTGAAGTAGCCGTAGGCGGCGACGATCACGACGAGCAAGGCAAGCACGGCCAGCAAGTCGATCTGCCGGGGATCATGACCGTTGTGGCTGATTTTCCAGCGCATTGTTGTTTCCTCCCCAAAGGGGGCAATGAAACAATGCGCCAACTATCGCCACAGTTCCGCCGGGCAGCAATGCGCGCTGCGCTTGGACATGCCGCAGCAATCGATCAATTCTCGTTGACGCCGCGTCAGCCTTCGTTGACGCCGCGCCAGCGGCCATAGCGCCAGGGCAAGTACCAGCGTGCCCCGGGCGGCTTCGTCACCGGGACATTATCGATCCCGGATGTTCCCCAGGGCTGGCAGCGCAGCAGCCGCGCCAGCGTCATCCAGCCGCCGCCCCACAGGCCGAAGCGTTCGATCGCCTCGTCGCCATAGACCGAGCAGGTCGGCAGATGCCGGCAGTTGTAGCCGACCAGCGGCGACAGCGTGTGCCGGTAGATCCAGATCAGGGCGCGGCCGAGGTTGCGCGGCAAGCGGCGCATGGTGCTGGCACAGTCCATGCATCGTGGATGGTGTGTCGTTGAATGGTCTGTCGGCGGCATACGCAAGTATGTACGTAGTCTTGCGGGGGTTCCAAGCCAAGGAACTGTTTTCTTGCAGATATTTACGCCACAGTTCGTTATTATTGCACAGCACCGATGGCGCTGCAGCAAGGGCTCTATGGACGGTCCGGGTCAGCAACGCTACCGTTCCCATAACGCGCCGCTGACGGAATCGTGGCGCATTGCCATGGGGCCATTGCCACCGCTCGCATCACCAAGGGCTTGGGGGAAGGAACCAAATTGAGGCTCGTCAAGTCGCTCTCGTTGCGCAGTTGGGCGCTTACCGGCGCCGTTGCTCTTTGCTTCGCGGTTTCCGGCACCGCCGCCGTGGCGGGCGGTTCCGCGCAGGCCAATTCGACCCTCGAAGAGCGCAAGCTGCCGATGAAGTTCAGCTGGATCGCCTGCCAGCCGAATTGCCGCGGCTGGGTGTCCGCGGTCGGCATCATCACGGCCGATAGTCCGAGGGAATTCGACGAGTTCGCGCGCGGCCGCCAGCTCAACGGCGCCACCATCGTGCTCGATTCCAGCGGCGGCTCGGTCAACGACGCGATCGCGCTCGGCCGCCGCTTCCGCGGTCTCGGCGTGCTGACCACGGTCGGCACCAGCGTCGTCAATCAGGCCGCGCAGGGCGGCCGCGCGAGCGTTCTGCCCGATGCTTATTGCGAGTCGATGTGCGTGTTCCTGCTGTTGTCGGGCAAGACGCGCTACGTTCCGCCGGCCGCCCATGTTCGCGTACATCAGATCTGGATGGGCGATCGCGCCGACGACGCCAAGGCGGCGAGCTACACCGCGCAGGACCTGATGATCGTCGAGCGCGATATCGGCCGTCTTGCCAAATACACCTTCGATATGGGCGGCGCGGGTGATCTGCTGGCGCTCTCGCTCAGCGTGCCGCCGTGGGAGGACCTGCACGAATTGTCGGCGGCCGAATTGCGGCTGACCAATCTCATCACCACCGATGCGGTTGCCGACGTGCTGCCGCGGCAGGACAACAGCAAGGACAACGCTATTCCCGTCGCCGAGGCGAAGCCGAAGAACAACGATCGCTTCTTGAGCAGCGCGATGGAGGGCGAGGCGTCGCAGGCGAGAGCGACCAAGACCGCCGAGGTCGTGGTGCCGACCGGCGGCAGCGCAGCGCCGGCGCCGGTCCAGCCCGCGCAGTAAGAACGCACATTGTCGCGTCGTTCCGGGACGCGTAAGCGGACCACAGATGCGCAATTGCGCATCGGGGAACCTCGAGATTCCGGGTTCGATGCTGCGCATCGCCCCGGAATGACCTGACATGCAATTTTACGCCGGCTGCTTCGCCTTGGCCTCGATCTGGCCGATCGCATCGACCACGGCATCGAAGGTCAGCAGGGTCGAGGCATGGCGGGCCTTGTAGTCGCGCACCGGCTCGAGCAGCGCGATATCGGCCCATTTGCCGCCCTGCGGGGGCTGGCCGTTTTCCTTCAGCATCTTGCGGACCGTCTCGCGCAATTCGCGCAGCTCGTCCGCGGTCGAGCCCACCACCCGGCTCGCCATGATCGAGGAGGAGGCCTGGCCGAGCGCACAGGCCTTCACGTCATGGGCGAAATCCGTCACCACGGGACCGTCCATCTTGAGGTCGACCTTGACGGTCGAACCGCACAATTTGGAGTGGGCGGTGGCGCTGGCGTCCGGGTCGGCCAGCCGTCCGAGGCGCGGAATATTGCCGGCCAACTCGATGATCCGCTTGTTGTAAATGTCGTTCAGCATGGGGACAGATGCCTGGTTCCGGCGGTGCCGGGCGCTCTTGGCGGCTGGGTTGCACCGTCCTATATATGAACGGCAACGCCGGAAACATAGCCCGGCCATGCAGCCACCGCGGCCCACCTCCGCCGCGGCGGTGCTACAATTGTGGGACTCAGGCGCCCGGCGGTCGAACCATCCGCCCCGTCTGCCCGGTGACACATCCGGACCAAGGTCAAATCCGAGGGCCGGTCGAACGGAGAAGACATGGACGCCTTGATCAAATCGATTCGCCCCAACAAGCCGGCCGACGCGAAGCCCGGCGAGCTCGACCCCTCAGAATTCATGACGGCGGCCGTCCGCGCCGACCAGCCGCGCCCGTCGCGGGCGGAGGCGGAGGACGCCGTGAAGACGCTGCTCGCCTATATCGGCGAGAACACCGGCCGCGAGGGACTGCTCGACACGCCGCGCCGGGTCGTCGAGGCCTATGACGAGCTCTATCAGGGCTACCACCAGTGCCCGGCCGAGGTACTGAACCGCACCTTCGGCGAGACCGCCGGCTACGACGATTTCGTCCTCGTCCGCGACATCGAGTTCACCTCGCAGTGCGAGCATCACATGATGCCGTTCTACGGCAAGGCGCATATTGCCTATACGCCGGTGGAGCGCGTCGTCGGCCTCTCCAAGCTGGCGCGGCTGACCGATATCTTCGCCCGCCGTCTGCAGACCCAGGAGCATCTCACCGCACAGGTCGCGGCTGCGATCGACGAGGTGCTGAAGCCCCGCGGCGTTGCCGTGCTGATCGAGGCGGAGCATACCTGCATGTCGGTGCGCGGCGTTGCCAAGCATGGTGCATCGACCTTCACCAGCCGCTTCACTGGCATGTTCCGCGACAATCCGGCGGAGCAGCAGCGTTTCCTGTCCCTGGTGCGAGGACCGAACCGGTAACCTCGCATTTTCCTGAGCGAGGTTTTCCGTGTCCGCAGCGACCCACGATCACGACCGCGAGGAGGGGCTGGCCTTCCAGCCTAAATTCGACGCGGCAGGTCTTGTGACCTGCGTCGCGACCGATGCCGCGACCGGCGATGTGCTGATGGTCGCGCACATGAACGACGAGGCCCTGCGCAAGACGATCGCGACCGGCGAAGGCTGGTACTTCAGCCGCTCGCGCAATGCGCTGTGGCGCAAGGGCGAGAGCTCGGGCCAGACCCAGCGCGTGGTCGAGATCCGGATGGATTGCGATCAGGACGCGGTGTGGATCAAGGTCGAGCAGATCGGCGCCGCCTGCCACACCGGACGGCGCTCCTGCTTCTATCGCGCGGTGAAGGACGAGGGCGGGCATGTCAGCCTGTCCTTTGTCGACGCCGAGAAGCTGTTCGATCCGGCGCAGGTCTATCGCAAATAGATCATTGATCTGAATCAAGTACAGCGCGGCGAAGTCGTGTACTTCGTGGCCCCTGTTACGCCATGCGCAAGCCGTTGCGCATGGTCGTCACTGGGGGTGAACTGTGGCGCATCGCCTGATACCGCTTGTTGGGTTTTTTGCCTGGGCTGTGTGGCCGATCGGCGAGGCGCAATCGCAAACGACCGAGCGTGCGCCCGATACGATGGCCGCGCGCGTCCTTGCCTGTGCGCCGTGTCACGGCGCCGAAGGCGAGGGCACCAGCGACGCCTATTTCCCGCGGCTGGCCGGCAAGCCGGCAGGCTATCTCTACAACCAGCTCATCGCATTCCGAGATGGACGGCGGAAATATCCGCCGATGAACTACCTACTGGAGTTTCAGACCGACGATTACCTGAAGAAGATCGCCGAATATTTCGCCTCGCTCAGGCCGGCATTTCCGCCGCCGGTCCCGCCGGTCGACAGCAAGGAGATTCTGGCGCGCGGCGAGACGATCGTGAAGAACGGCGATCCGCAGCACGGCATTCCGCCCTGTTCGGCCTGTCATGGTCCTACATTGGGGGGCATGGAGCCCGGCATTCCCGGCCTGCTTGGCCTGCGCGCCGCCTATATCAGCGGCCAGCTCGGCGGCTGGCGCTACGGTACGCGGACCGCGTTCGCTCCCGATTGCATGCAGATCGTCGCGAGCCTGCTGACGGAGGACGACGTGAAGGCGGTGGCAGCCTACCTGTCGTCGCGTCCGGCGCCGTCGGATCCATCCTTCGCGCCGCGAGGCAGCCTTCCGATGCCGCTCGAATGCGGCAGCGAACCGCATTGAAGGGATCGTGCCGATGTCGCGAACCTTAACAGGACTGCTTGTCGGACTGATGCTGGCACTGTCGCCGATTGGGGCATCGGCGCAGCAGAAGGCGGCCGATCCGGCCGTGCTCGCCAAGGGCGAGTATCTCGCACGCGCCGGCGATTGCATCGCCTGCCACACCGCGCGCGAAGGCAAGACCTTCGCCGGCGGGCTGCCGATGAAGACGCCATTCGGCACGCTCTACACGTCGAACATCACGCCCGACCCGCAGACCGGGATCGGCACATGGACGTCGGATCAGTTCTACCAGATGATGCACAATGGCCGCTTCCCCGATGGCGGCCTGGTCTATCCGGCGATGCCGTTCGCCTCCTATACCAAGGTGACGCGCGAGGACAGCGACGCGATCTACGCCTATTTGCGCACGGTGCCGCCGGTCAGGCAGCTCAACAAGCCGCATGACCTGACATTCCCGTTCAACAACCGCTCGCTGATCATTGGCTGGCGCACGCTGTTCTTCAGGGAAGGCGAGTTCAAGCCTGATCCGACGAAGTCGGCGGAGTGGAACAGAGGTAACTATCTGGTCGAGGGGCTAGGGCATTGCGGGATGTGTCATACCCCGATCAATGCGCTCGGCGGCAGCAAGCAGTCGCAGGCCTTCGAGGGCGGCCTGATCCCGATGCAGAACTGGTACGCGCCGTCGCTGACCTCCAACAAGGAGACGGGGCTCGGCGACTGGACGATCGAGGAGATCGTCGACTATCTGCGCAAGGGCGTGTCCGCCAAGGGCGCCGTGTACGGACCGATGGCCGAGGTCGTCTACAACAGCCTGCAATATCTCAATGATGATGATGCGCGCGCGATGGCGGTCTACCTGAAGGGCCTTGCGCAGGGCGGTCCTCCGGAGAAGGCGTCGACTTCGCTACCGTCGGCCGAGAGCAGTCTGCTGCTGTCCTTTGGCAAGTCGATCTATGACCGCGACTGCGCAAGCTGTCATGGCGCGACCGGGCAGGGCATGCCGCCGGATTATCCGCCGCTTGCCGGCAATCAGTCGATCCAGATGGTCTCCGCGGTGAACCCGATCCGGATGGTGCTCAATGGCGGGTATCCGCCGGGCACGTCGGGCAATCCGATGCCCCACGGCATGCCGCCGTTCGCGCAGAAGCTGTCGGATGACGAGGTCGCGGCTGTCGTGACCTACATTCGAACGGCCTGGGGCAATCGCGGCGAGCCGGTGTCGGCGCGGCAGGCCAACGAACTGCGGGCAGCAACGCTGAACTAAAGCATGATCCGGAAAAGTGCGAAGCGGTTTTCCGAAACGATCATGCTCAAACAAAGGAGCTAAAGCGCGATGACTAGTCAACCTCGTCTCGTCGCGCGTTAAGGGGAGCGCGATCATGATCAACTCGTCTTCGCCGCAACCGCCGGCATCGGGCTCGGAAGACGATGATGTCGAGACCATCGTACGCGCCGGTCCGGGCGGCGCGGTCGCGGTCGCGGGCATTGCGACGGCCGTCGTGGTCGGGTTGTGGTTTGCATTCTATCTACTGGTCTTCCTGCCGCGGAGCGTTCCCTGATGGCGAGCGAGACTGACCACAGCCTCGGCGAGGCCGTTGCCGCACGGATCGAGCGGCGCTGGGCGACGCTGTCGATCGTCATTGTCGGCGTCCTGGTCGGCATGGCGACCTATATCGGCATCCATCAGGCGACGATGCCGCAGGGCCGGGTCGAAACCGCCGATCCCAAGACGCTGCATCTGTCGGGTGAATTCGTCGAGAGCAATCTCGGCAGCGAAATGCTGGCCGACGGATCGGTCACCGTGCGTGCGATTGGCCAGCAATATTCCTTCACACCGCAATGCATCGTGGTGCCCGCGGAGACGCCGATCACCTTCCGCGCCACCAGCGCCGATGTCGTCCACGGTTTCCTGATCGAGGGCACCAACATCAACACGATGCTGGTGCCGGGCTACGTCACCGACCTGCCGGTGCGCTTCAAGGCGCCGGGCGATCACGTGATGCCGTGCCAGGAATTCTGTGGCATCGGCCACCAGGGCATGTGGGGCAAGGTCAAGGTGGTCGACAAGGCTGCGTTCCGTGACATGGCGGCAGCGAAGCGGAGGCTGACCTGTGTTGATTAACAAGCGGCTGATCGCGGTGCATTTCTGGCTTGCCTTCATCGTGTTCGGCGTCGCGCTGGTGCTCGGCGCCTGGCAGATGTTCGTGCGCAGCCCGTTGAACGCCTGGCATTTCAATCCGGAATTCTATTATCGCTCGGTCACCGCCCATGGCTCGGCGATGGGATACGTATTCCCGACACTGATCGCGATGGGATTCGGTTACGCGATCACCGAAGCCTCGCTCGAGAAAGAGCTGGTTGGACGGCGCTGGGCTTGGGTGGGCTTCTTCCTGGTCGCCGTCGGCGCCGTTGTCGCGATGATCCCGGTGTCGCTCGGGCTCGCCTCGGTGCTCTACACCTTCTATCCGCCGATGGTCGGCAATCCCTTCTATTACATCGGCGTCGTCATGGTCGTGGTCGGCTCATGGATCTGGGTCGCGCTGATGGTGACCAATTTCGTGATCTGGAAGCGCGAGAACCCGGGCAAGCCGGTGCCGCTTGCGATGTATGCCAATGTTGCGGGCTCACTGCTCTGGGGCTGGACCGCGGTCGGCGCGGCGCTTGAGATCCTGTTCCAGATCCTGCCCGTGGCGCTTGGGCTGAAGTCGACGATCGATGCGGGGCTGGCCCGTGTCTTCTTCTCCTGGACGCTGCACGCCATCGTCTATTTCTGGCTGATCCCGACCTACATCGCCTATTACACGATCTTCCCGCGGGCGATCGGCGGCCGGCTCTTTAGCGACCCGATGGCGCGGATTTCGTTCATCCTGTTCGTCGTGGTGGCGATGCCGATCGGCGTGCATCACCTGTTTGCCGATCCGCAGGTCGGCGCCGGATTCAAGTTCATGCACTCCGTGTTCACCGGCCTCGTCGCGCTGCCGACGCTGCTCACGGTGTTCACGATCTGCGCCTCGGCGGAGATTGCCAGCCGCCTGCGTGGCGGCCGCGGCGCATTCGGCTGGATCGGCGCGCTGCCATGGTCCAATCCGATCATGCTGGCGACGGCGCTGTCGCTGGTCATGCTCGGCTTCGGCGGCGCCGGCGGTCTGATCAACATGAGCTATCAGCTCGACGCCACCGTGCACAACACGCAGTGGATCACCGGCCATTTCCACCTGATCTTCGGTGGCGCCATCGTGATCATGTATTTTGCCATCGCCTATGATCTGTGGCCGCATCTGACCGACCGTGCGCTGGACAGTTTTGGCCTGATGCGCACGCAGCTCTGGCTGTGGTTCATCGGTATGATCGTGACCACCTTCCCGTGGCACTATGTCGGTATTCTCGGCATGCCGCGCCGCATGGCGTATTACGACTATGCCAACCCGGCGATCTCGCCACAGGCCTTGTCGGTCACGATGTCGGCGATCGGCGGGCTCATTCTTCTGATATCGGGCCTGCTGTTCCTGCTGGTGCTGATCCGCGGGCAGTTCGGCGCGCGAGGCGAGGCGGGTGCGTACCGCTTCGCGGTCCCGTTGCACATGCCCGCGCGGATTCCGGTCGCGCTCAACTCATTCGGCCTGTGGCTCGCGTTGATGGTCGGTCTCACCGTGGTGAACTATGGTTTCCCGATTGCGCAGCTGATGGCGCTGAACGAGACCAGCGTGCCTGCGGTCTATGTCGGAGCCGGCCGATGAGCGACCAGCCGCTGTTCTCGCTTCGCAATCCGTGGTTCGGCGCCAGCGTCGGCATCACGGCCGCCATCGCCGTGCTGTCGGCCGTCGCCGGCCTGATCTGGTTGCCGCTGGCGCAGCCCAATTTGAAGCTTGCGGGGGTCTGGGATGCGATCTGCAGCGCGGCCGGCGTTCCGCGTGCCGCCGTGCAGGAGCCCGGCATCAAGCCGGATTTCAAGACGTCCAATGTCATCATGACGTCGGAGATGCTGACCAAGGCAGATCAGGTCTCGATCGGGCGGGGCGCAACGCTGGCGCAGCGCTGCGCGATCTGCCACGGACCGCAGGGCGTCAGCGACGCCCATTCACCGAACCTCGCCGGGCAATTTGCCGCGGTGACCTACAAGGAGCTGAATGACTTCAAGACCGGCGCGCGGGTCAGCGTGGTGATGAGCCCGTTCGCAGCGGCGATGAGCGATCAGGACATGAAGGATGTCGCGGCCTATTACGCCTATCTGCCGCGGGTGCCTTCGAACAATCTGGATACCGCGCGTCCCGCGCCGGCGATCGTGGTGACGGGCGCCCCGATGCGCAACATCGCGCCTTGCGGCTCCTGCCACGGCGATGTCGACAACAAGGCGGGAAGCCCCTGGCTGGGCGGCCAGTCGGCAGTCTACATCAAGGCACAGCTCGAGGCCTTTGCATCCGGGGCCCGCCGCAACGACATCAGCCAGCAGATGCGCAACATCGCGCGCCCGATGACGGCCGAGGAGATCGACCAGGTCGCGCACTACTACGAGGCCCAGCCCTGAATCGGCGCTATTAACGCGCCATTAACCATAATTACGGCACCTTGACGGGACATGGGTGCCGATTGCCGGCGCCCGGCAAGGCACCCGGACAGATGGCGGTCGACCTCTTCAATGCGACGGCTTCGGCAGGTGTCGATTCCTCGCGCCTGAAGGTGGCGAGCTCGATCAAGCAGGCGGCCGCGACCGCCGGCACGAGCTTCGAATATCTGCTCACGACCGCGAAGATGGAATCCAATTTCAATCCGCGGGCCGGCGCCACGACTTCGTCGGCGCATGGACTTTATCAATTCATCGACCAAACCTGGCTCGGCACCGTCAAGGAGGCCGGAAGCCAGCTCGGCTATGGCCAGTATGCCGACGCCATCACCAGGAATTCCGACGGCAGCTATTCGGTCGGCGATCCCTCGGCGCGCGCCGCGGTCATGAAGCTGCGCGACGATCCGGACGCGGCGTCCTCGATGGCGGCGGTGCTGACGCAGTCCAACAGCTTCAAGCTTACCGGCAAGCTCGGCCGCCGTCCGACCGATGCCGAACTCTACATGGCCCATTTCATGGGCGTCGGCGGCGCCGGCAAGCTGATCTCGAGCGCCGAGGACAGCCCGAGCGCCAATGCGGCCAGGATGTTCCCGAAGGCGGCGGCCGCCAACCAGTCGATCTTCTACGACAAGTCGGGCAGCGCACGCAGCGTCAGCCAGGTCTATTCGGTGCTGACCACGCGCTACGCCGCGGCCGCGAACTCCCAGGATACGCGCACCGCCTTCGCGGCGGCGGGTGGCGACACCATGTCGCCTTACGCGATCGCAGGCGCCGCGCCGACGACAGCGCTGACCATGGATACCGCGTCCTATCTCTCGACCTTCTCCGACTCCCGGTCGGCGACGCCCGTCGCTGCGACCTCGGCCATCGCATCGGCACAGTCGGCGCCGACCTTCCGCTCGCTCTACCAGGCCGGCGATCGCTCGGAGCCGATCTCGCCGGCGGTGCAGGAGCTGTGGGGCAATTCCTCCTCGCTGACCGCGTCGGCGACGCCGAAGGTCCGCGTGCCCGGGCGGCTTGACCTGTTCAGCGATCCGAGCGGCACCTACAGCAACGGCTAGCGCTGTCTTGCTGCGCGCGCGAAGCCGCGCGCCGTTGCGGCTTTAACGAAACGTCAATAATCCCAAACGTTTATGGTGAACCCTTTGTTAAGCGTCATGGTTTATTTTTCCTTGCGTGGCGTCGTATGTCGATGCCGTTTCGTTGCGTAAGCCGGAAGGACCATGATCGTTCGGCAGTTCATTAGTTGGATTAGGACCGCTCCAGCAGGTGAGCGAGCAGAGGCGACACGGGCGTTGGCCCGGGCCTGGCTCATCTCGGATCTCACCAAGGACGACCGCATCGCAGCTGAAGGCGCGCTGCTGATGCTGCTCGACGACCCGTCGCCGCTGGTGCGGCAGGCGATGGCCGAGGTGTTCGCGCGCAGCGCGGACGCGCCCACCGCGATCGTGCAGGCGCTGTCGGCCCGACCAGCCGGCGATCGCGCTGCCGGTGCTGGAACATTCACCGCTTCTGATCGATGCCGACCTCGTCGACATCGTCGCCACCGGTTCCGACGAGATGCAGTGCGCGATCGCGCGCCGCATCAATCTGCCGGCCTCCGTCGCCGCCGCGATTGCCGAGGTCGGCTCGGCCGCGGCCGCGCTCGAGCTGATCGAAAATCCTTACGCCGGCCTCGCGCCGTTCTCCTGGGATCGCATCGTCGAACGCCACGGCCATCTCGCCGCCATCAGGGAATCGATGCTGCAGCTGGAAGACCTGCCGTCGGCGACGCGGCTGGCGCTGGTCGCAAAGCTCTCCGACACGCTGGCGCAGTTCGTCGTCACGCGAAACTGGCTCGGTGCCGATCGCGCCGACCGGATTGCCGGCGAGGCCAGGGAACGCTCCACGGTGAACATCGCCGCGCGCGCCTTCGGCGACGACATGCAGAACCTGATCACGCATCTGCGCGCCACCGGGCAATTGACCGCCGGGTTGATCCTGCGCGCGCTGCTGTCGGGCAATCTCGATCTGTTCGGGGCGGCGCTCGCTGAACTCTCCGGACTGCCCTATGGCCGCGTCTCCGCGTTGTTGAACGACCGCGGCGGCAACGGCCTGCAGGCGCTGCTGCGCCGCGCCGGCTTGCCGGAATCCACCTACGCCGCGTTCCGCGTCGCGCTCGAGGCCAGCCACGAGGTCGGCTATGTCGACAGCGGTGACGGCGCGGCGCGGCTGCATCGCCGCATGGTGGAGCGGGTGCTGACGCATTGCGAGACCGATCATTCGGCGGCCGAGCCGCTCCTGATCCTGCTGCGCCGCTTTGCGACCGAATCGGCCCGCGAGGACGCACGGATGTTCTGCGAGGAGCTCGCCGCGGAAGACGCCATCGCGGTGCTGCCCTACGACGACGATCTCATCGCGGCCTGAGGGCCGCGCTTCCTTCCCATCGATGGATGCTTGAGTGGGCTGCGCAACGCGAGCAGCCGGCCGCGCGGCTATTCGCCGGGCACGATGCTCGGCGCGAGGATCGCCTCGAGGTGTTCGGGACGGTCGCGGTTGGCGTGGGTCAGGAATTCATCGGCGATGCCGCGGAGCTGCTTGCTCAGCACGCCGGCGACGACCGCGGTGTCGAGCTTGGTGCGGTTGCGCACGATCGCCTGCACGGCGTTGATGTGGTGGGCGATCAGCTGCGGCGGCACGGCGCCGAGATCCGGCGCGTGCTCGATGATGCGGCACAGGCTCTCCGCGGCTGCGGCGGCCGACGGATAGCCGAATGTCGCGGCATCGCCCTTGATGTCATGCGCGGCGCGGAACAGCTCCTCGCGCGTCTTGTCGCTGAAGCCCTCGCGCAGCACGGTGGCGTGCGCGGCGGAGAGGCGGTCGGCCTCGATCGTCATCCACTCCTTGAACTCGCCCGACAGCCCGGCGAGCGCCTTTTCGGCGCGGCCGACCGGATCGTCGAGATCGCTCTCGGGGACGCGCAGCAGCATCTTGCGCAGCGGATTGGGCTGCGTGATCACGTGGTGCGTGCCGAAACTCTTGACCTCGATCGTCCCGGGTTTGTCTTTCGCCATGGCGGTATCCTAGATGGCCGAGCGCGCCTTTTCGAGCAGCGATGGCTGTTGCAGCACCTCGACCTCGCCGCTGCCGCGGCGTTCGGGGCCGATATAAGTGTTGGTGGTGTTGCGGCGGCGGTCGGGGCCGAAATAGGTCTTGGTCTTGATGAACGGGCGCGGGTTGGCGACCACGTTCATGATGCGCTGGTAGAGGCCCTTGGCCGAGATCGGCTTGGCCAAGAATTCGGTGACGCCGGCATCGCGCGCCACCGTGACGCGACGCTTCTCGGAATGCCCGGTCAGCATGATGATCGGCGCGTAGGGATTACCCTTGGATTCCGGCTGCCGGATCATCTGCGCAAGTTCGAGCCCGTCGAAGATCGGCATCGACCAGTCGGTGATGACGATGTCGGGCACGTAGTGCGTGTACATCTCGAGCGCGGTGGCGCCGTCCTCGGCCTCATACACCTCGCGCGCGCCGAACGAATGCAAAAGCGTCCGCAGGATGCGGCGCATGTGCGGATTGTCGTCGCAAATCAAAAATCGCAGCTTGTTGAAATCGATGCGATACATGGTCCGGCCCTGATAGGGCATACCGGGCCAATGCGGTATTACCCGACGTTAACCATATCCCGCCCGGGGTTAATGATTGGTTGCCGGGCAAGGAGGCAGACGCCGTCAGTAGCCGAACTGCTCGCGCAGGATGCGTTCTTCCAGCGAGTGGCCGGGGTCGAACAGCATCCGCATCGCGATCGTCTTGTCGGACAGCACCTCGACCCGGCGGACGTCGCGGACCTCGTCATGGTCGGCGACCGCGGCGACCGGGCGCTTCTCGCCCTCGATCACCTCGATCACCACGAAGGCGGAATTCGGCAGCAGCGCGCCGCGCCAGCGCCGCGGCCGGAACGCGCTGATCGGGGTCAGCGCCAACAGCGCCGCGTTGATCGGCAGGATCGGCCCCTGGGCGGAGAGGTTGTAGGCGGTCGATCCGGCCGGCGTCGCCACCAGGATGCCGTCGGCCATCAGCTCGGGCATCCGCTCGTGCTCGTCGATCAGAATGCGCAGCTTGGCGACCTGGTAGGTCTGCCGGAACAGCGCGACCTCGTTGATGGCGTGATGCAGATGCACGGCGCCGTGGATGTCGGTCGCGCGCATCAGCAGCGGATTGATCAGCGACTCCCGCGCGGCGGCAAGCCGGGTGCGCAGATCATGCGTCGAATATTCGTTCATCAGGAACCCGACGGTGCCGCGGTGCATGCCGTAGATCGGCTTGCCGCTGCGCATGTTGGCGTGCAGCGTCTGCAGCATCAAACCGTCGCCGCCGAGCGCGACCACGACGTCGGCATCCGCGGGTAGATGGTTGCCGTACATTGCCGTCAGCTGCTCGAGCGCCGACTGCGCTTCCACGCTCGCGCTGGCGACGAAGGCGATCTTGTCATACCGCTTGGAGCTGGCCATTCGCTCACGAACTCGTTTGGCACGGAACACGCCGCGCTCGTCTATACATCCCGGGCGGCCTTGTCGAGATGGTCCGGGAACGGACCGCATGCCACGCCGGCGCCGCCAAACTAGCGCAGTTTGTTGCTGGATTGCGTAAATCGGGGCGCAGGGAGTGAACGATATGGCTAACAGTCTTGCGACACGGCTCGCCGCGGCGTTGCTGGTGGCCTGTCTTGCGACCGTGGCGCGAGCCGACGATGACGTCCCGCAGCCATCGCCGTCGCCGAGCGCGCAGGCCCCAAGCGGCCAGAACCCAAGCGGCCAGAGCCCAGGTGGCCAGAACCCGAGCGGCCAGAAGGGGCGGGCAGGACGCGGCGGCGAGGCCGGCTCCGGCGCCAACGCTGCGGCCAGCGGCTCGACCGCCGAGCAGCACCGCCTGCCGCCGGACTCCACGACCAAGCAATCGGTCGCGCTGCCTTCCCGCACGCTGAACTTCAGCGCGACCGCGGGCTCGATCCGCGTGTTCGACGACAAGGGCGAGCCGCTCGCCGACATCGCCTATACATCCTACCAACTCGACGGTGCCGAGAAGGCGAATCGGCCGGTAACCTTCCTGTTCAACGGCGGTCCGGGCTCCGCGTCGGCCTGGCTGCAATTGGGCAATGTCGGGCCGTGGCGGCTGCCGTTCGACGGCGCGGTGTCCTCGGCCGCGCCCGAGCTGCAGGCCAATGCCGATACCTGGCTCGATTTCACCGATCTCGTCTTCATCGACCCTGTCGGCACCGGCTACAGCCGCTTTGTCACCACCTCGGAGGAGGCGCGCAAGCGCTTCTTCACCGTCGACGGCGACGCCAATTCGGTCGCGCTGGTGATCCGCCGCTGGCTGGAGAAATACGACCGGCTGACCTCGCCGAAATATCTCGTCGGCGAAAGCTATGGCGGCATTCGCGGGCCCAAGGTGGTGCGCAATCTGCAAATGCAGCAGGGCGTCGGCGTCCGCGGCCTGGTGCTGATCTCGCCGGTGCTCGATTTCCGCGAATATACCGGCTCCAGCCTCCTGCAATATGTCGCAAGCCTGCCGACCATGGCGGCGGTCGCGCGACAGGCAAAGGGCCCGGTGACGCGTGAGGATCTCGCCGACGTCGAGAGCTACGCGCGCGGCGATTTCCTGCTCGACCTCGTCAAGGGGCAGGCCGACACCGAGGCCACCACGCGGCTCGCCGACAAGGTCGCTAGCCTGACCGGCATCGATCAGGTGGTGAGCCGCAGGCTCGCCGGCCGTTTCGACATCGGCGAATTCCGCCGCGAGTTCGATCGCAAGAACGGCAAGGTGACCGGCCGCTACGACGCCTCCATCGAGGGCTTCGATCCTTATCCGGATTCCAGCTATTTCCGTTTCAACGATCCGTCCGGCGATCCGCTGATGGCGCCCTTGACCAGCGCCGCCGTCGACCTCACCACGCGCAAGCTGAACTGGCGGCCGGACGGCTCCTATCATCTGCTCAGCGAAAGCGTGAACAAGGCCTGGGAGTTCGGTCACGGCATCAGTCCGGCGGAGTCGGTGACGCAGCTTCGCCAGGCGCTGGCGCTCGACCCCAACCTGAAACTCCTGGTCGGCCACGGCCTGTTCGATCTCGCCACGCCGTACTTCGCCTCGAAGATCATCCTCGATCAGTTGCCGGCCTTCGCGGGCCCGGGCCGCACCAGGCTCGCGGTCTATCCCGGCGGCCACATGTTCTACTCCCGCGACGGCTCGCGCCAGGCGTTCCGCAAGGAGGTCGAGGCGCTGATGAGGTAAGGGGATGTGGTGGTGTGGATTGCGCCGTCGCTGCAAATACGGTCGTCGTCCTGGCGAAAGCCAGGACCTATAACCACCAAATTCGATTGTGAACGGGATCGCGGCCCCGGCGTCGCGCAACAATTGAGATTTGGGGTAATGGGTCCCCTGAGTTCACAAACGAAGTGCAACACTTCCTTGAGGAGGTGTTGCCATGGGGCGGACTTACAAGCAGCTCTCTCTGGACGACCGATGCGAGATTGCCTGCCTATCGGCCAATGGCAGCTCGGTCCGGCAAATCGCGGCAGCTCTGGATCGCTCGCCATCAACGATCTCTCGGGAACTGAGGCGCAATCGGGGGAGCCAGGTCGGCTACAAGCCGAGCTATGCCCAGCACCAGATGCGAGCGCGGCGCTGGACGGGCGGACGCCTCGAACGGGAGCCCGGCCTGCGCCGCGCGGTGTTGCAACGCCTTCGCTGCGGCTGGTCGCCCGAGCAGGTCGCTGGCCGGCTGGCCCGCGAGTACGGGCGCAAGGTGATCTCCCACGAGACCATCTACCGCTTCATCTATCGCCAACTCAGGCGCACCACGGACTTCAACTGGCGGCGCTATCTGCCGCGCGCCAAGAGCAAGCGCGGCTGCCGCGGCAAGCGGGGCGGCAGCCCCGCAAGCTTCATCGAAGGCCGTGTATCCCTGGCAAATCGGCCGCTCGAAGCGGCCGACCGCAGCGTGCCCGGACACTGGGAGGCCGACCTGATGATGTTCTCGAAATACGGTCAGGCCGTGCTGACCGTGCATGAGCGCACCTCGCGGCTGTTGCTCGGCATCCGCCTTGCCAGCAAGGTCGCGCGCGGTGTCGCCCGCCATCTCGTGGGCTTCTTCGCGCCCCTTCCACAAGAGCTGCGCCAGAGCGTTACCTTCGACAACGGCACCGAGTTCGCCGCTCACCTGGCGCTGCACCGCCTCTCGATCGCGACCTTCTTCTGCGATCCCCATGCCCCCTGGCAGAAGGGTGGCATCGAGAACGCCATCGGCAGGATGCGCCGCTTTATTCCCCGCAAGACGGATCTCGTAACCCTCTCGACCGCCAGATTCCGCCAGTTCATCGCCGCCTACAACAACACCCCGCGCAAATGCCTTGACTACCGCACGCCTGCCGAGTCCTTTGCTCAAGTGTTGCACTTCGAATGTGAATCCACCTCCTGGCTTTCGCCAGGACGACATCGATAGTGTGACACGGCCGACATCCACCTTCGTCGTCCCGGCCCCCGTGCGCAATTGCGCACTAGGCCGGGACGACACTGAATTGCGCGACATGCTTCGCGCGAAAACGCTTAGCGCTCACGGCTCCACGGGAAGAGGGAGGCCGGGAAATCGGCCGCGTAGCGGTGACCGATCGGCGGGCGGGGCTCTTCTTGCGGAGGATTCCGGTCAGGCTCGACCACCTTCCTGTAAAGATGCCAGGTCGCATGACCAAGCACCGGCAGAACGACGCAGAGACCGACGAAGAATGGCAGTGAGCCCACCGCCAGCAATACCGCAACGATCAATCCCCACGCGGCCATCTCAATTGGATTCATCATCACGGCCCGTATCGAGGTGCGGATCGCATCGATCGCGGTCGCATGACGGTCGAGCATCAGTGGAAAGGAGACGACGCTGACGCATAGGGCAACCAAGGCGAAAAGAAAGCCGACGCCGCATCCGACGATGATGAGCGACCAGCCTTCGGGCGTCGTCAACACACGCTTTGCGAAATCAGGGATGCTCGCAGCCGGCGCATAACCGAACGTCATGATGTAGATCGCGTCCGCGGTGGCGATCCAGACCCCGAACAGAACGAACAGAAGAACGCCAAGTTCGAACATGGCGCCGAACGACGGCGCGCGCAGCACCTGCATCGCATCCCAGGCTCCTGGCTCCTCTCCGCGTTCGCGCCGTCGGCTCAGTTCGTAGAGGCCGAGGCCGGCGAAAGGACCGATCAGGGCGAAGCCGGCGGCGAGCGGAAACAGCAGCGGCAGCACCGAATAGCCAAGCACAAGTCTGAACAGGACAAGTCCGAGCACGGGATACATCACGCACAGGACGATTGCGTGGGTCGGGATGGCCTTGAAGTCTTCCCAGCCGAGGCGCAACGCGTCGCCCAGGTCGGAAAGGCTGATCTTGCGAACGACGAAGGCGGTAGAGACGCCAAACAATTGCAGCTTGGGTCGTGCGAACACCGTGGTCATGGTTCCGGTCTCCTTGCTTGTGGCCGCAGGGGAACGGAGCGCCATCAACACACGCACATCCGCCTCATGCGCGAAAATCGCGACTGAGTCCGGCAAATCAGATTCAACCAGAAGGAGCTTGCCGGACGACGCCTGTCGCAACCGGTCAAGTAAAACTAGTCCGATGCGCGGCAGAAGCAAGGTGGCGAATGCGGTCGGGAGAATTGTGCAGATGCACAAACGAGGTCTTGCGTTGCACCATGCGATTGGGGAGGGCCGATCAGTGTTCGCGGCATCCAATGCATTCCCGCCAACACGCCCGGACAGCGGCGGGCATTACTCCTCTATTGACGTCTGGCTCGATGGGTACCATGTTGATGCTTGACGCCCCCAGCTCCGATGAGGTTGCGGCCGTGACGTTGAGTTTTTGTCATGTCCAGCATCGCGACCGGCAGAATGGGCGAGGCAAAAGCCACGGTGATGGTGAACGTGAGACCATCCCTCTGACGTGAGCTCCGCCCTTTCGTTCGTCTCCGCAGCCTTCAATGGCAAGGAGGAATGAGGGATGGCTGTAGCGATTTTACTGCTCCTGGTTGCCGTCGCCTCGGTGCTGTTCCACCTCTACAGCCCCTGGTGGTGGACCCCGATTGCCTCGAACTGGAGCTATATCGACCACACGATCAACCTGACATTCTGGATCACCGGAGCGGTGTTCTGCGCGGTGATCGTGTTCATGGCCTATTGCGTCCTGCGCTTTCACCACACCGAGGGACGGCGCGCCCACTACAATCCCGAGAACAAGAAGCTCGAATGGTGGCTCAGCATCGGCACCGCGATCGGCGTCGTCGCCATGCTGGCGCCGGGCCTCATCGTCTGGCACCAGTTCGTCACCGTTCCCGCCGACGCGACCGACGTCGAGGTCGTCGGACAACAGTGGATGTGGAGTTATCGGCTTCCGGGAAAGGACGGCCGGCTCGGCACGTCAGATGCGCGCCTGATCAGCTCCGACAATCCACTCGGGTTGAATCCCAATGATCCGAACGGGCAGGACGACATCGTCGTGCAAAACGAGGATCTGCATCTGCCGGTCGGGAAGCCGGTGAAGGTGCTGCTCCGCTCGATCGACGTCCTGCATGATTTCTACGTGCCCGAGTTCCGGGCGAAGATGGATATGATCCCTGGCTCGGTGACCTACTACTGGCTCACGCCGACCCGGACCGGAACCTTCGACGTCCTCTGCGCGGAGCTTTGCGGTGCCGCGCACGCACAGATGCGCAGCAAGGTCGTCGTGGAAGAAGAGAAGGAATATCACGCGTGGCTGGACAAGCAGCACACGTTCGCCGCCTTGTCCGGCCAGCGCAACGTCGCGAAGGCCGCGTACAAGACTGGCAGCGAATGAACATGCCGACGAGGATCGGCCGGATGATCGGCCGGAGATGAAGTGAACTCGTCGCTGAGCGGAAGACCAAGGAGGGTATTCCGATGGTCGATATCCCGTTTGATGAGGTCGCAGGCATCCCGCCCGCCGAAGTAGGTGAGGTCGAGCTCTATCATCCGCACAGCTGGTGGACGAGGTACGTCTTTTCGCAAGACGCCAAGGTGATCGCCGTCCAGTACTCGATCACGGCGATGTCGATCGGAATGGTTGCGCTGGTGCTGTCGTGGATGATGCGGCTGCAACTGGGGTTTCCCGGCACGTTCTCCTTTATCGATGCCAACCAGTACCTTCAGTTCATCACCATGCACGGCATGATCATGGTGATCTACCTGCTCACGGCGTTGTTCCTTGGCGGCTTCGGCAACTACCTCATCCCGCTGATGGTCGGCGCGCGGGACATGGTCTTCCCCTACGTGAACATGCTGAGCTATTGGGTCTACCTGCTCGCGGTGCTGGTGCTGGCCGCGACGTTCTTCGTGCCGGGCGGGCCGACCGGCGCCGGTTGGACGCTTTATCCACCCCAGGCGATTCTCTCCGGTACCCCCGGGCAGGACTGGGGCATCGTTCTCATGCTGGCCTCGCTGATCCTGTTCATCATCGGCTTCACGATGGGCGGGCTCAATTACGTGGTAACAGTATTGCAGGCCCGCACACGCGGCATGACCTTGATGCGCATGCCCTTGACGGTGTGGGGCATCTTCACCGCGACCGTGATGGCCCTCCTGGCGTTCCCGGCGCTGTTCGTGGCCTCGGTGATGCTGCTGCTGGACCGCCTCCTTGGAACCAGCTTCTTCATGCCGACACTGGTCGAGATGGGCCAGCTGACCAAGTATGGCGGCGGCAGCCCGATCCTGTTCCAGCATTTGTTCTGGTTCTTCGGCCACCCCGAAGTCTACATCGTCGCGCTGCCGGCGTTCGGCATCATCTCGGATCTGATCAGTACGCACGCGCGCAAGAACATCTTCGGCTATCGCATGATGGTCTGGGCGATCGTGGCGATCGGGGCGCTGAGCTTCGTCGTGTGGGCGCACCACATGTATGTCAGCGGCATGCACCCGTATTTCGGGTTCTTCTTCGCCACCACGACGCTCATCATCGCGGTCCCGACCGCGATCAAGGTCTACAACTGGGTGTTGACCCTTTGGCGCGGTGACATCCATCTAACTGTGCCGATGCTGTTTGCGCTCGGCTTCATCGTCACCTTCGTCAATGGCGGCCTGACCGGGCTGTTCCTCGGCAACGTTGTCGTCGACGTTCCGCTGTCGGATACGATGTTCGTCGTCGCGCACTTCCACATGGTGATGGGGATTGCGCCGATCATGGCCGTGTTCGGCGGGATCTATCATTGGTATCCGAAGGTCACCGGGCGGATGCTCAATGACGCGCTCGGACGCTTCCACTTCTGGGTGACGTTCATCGGGGCCTATGCGGTGTTCTTCCCGATGCACTATCTCGGCCTGCTCGGGATGCCGCGCCGCTATCACGACATCGGCGAGACCTCGTTCGTCCCGGCCTCCGCCCATGACCTCAATGCGTTCATGAGCGTGGCGGCGCTGATTGTCGGCTTCGCTCAGCTCGTCTTCCTGTTCAATCTGGTCTGGAGCCTGTTCAAGGGAAAAGAGGCGGGCGGCAATCCCTGGGGTGCCACCTCGCTGGAATGGCAGACGCCGGAGACCCCGCCGGGGCACGGCAACTGGGGCAAGGAGCTCCCCGTCGTCTATCGCTGGGCCTACGATTACAGCGTGCCCGGTTCCGCGAGGGACTTCATCCCGCAGAATGAACCGCCGGCCAAGGTGCTGGCCCAGGGAGCCCATCCGTGAGTGCCATCGTCCTGTTCATTGCTACGATTGCAGCGATCGCGGGATGGTGGCTCTCGCAGCAACGGCTGGCCGCCAAGCCGTGGCTGGAGCAGGGCATTGCGGTGGATCTTCGCGGCGATCTCGGCTCTTCGGTGCCGGCGGCGAAAATCGGCCTCGGTGTTTTTCTCGCGGTGGTCGGTTCGCTGTTCGCGCTCCTGATCAGCGCCTACTCGATGCGCACCACCATGGTGGACTGGCGCGAGTTGCCGCTGCCGAGGCTGGTGTGGTTCAACACCGGCGTCCTCGTCATCAGCAGCATGGCGCTGCAATGGGCGCTGATGGCCGCGCGCCGCGACGACCATGAGGGCCTGATCGCGGGCCTGTTGGTCGGCGGTGCATCGGCCGTGATGTTCCTGATCGGGCAGCTCGTGGTGTGGCAGCAGCTCAACATCGCCGGCTATGCCATGGCGTCGAATCCGGCCAATTCCTTCTTCTATCTGATCACCGCGCTCCACGGGCTGCACCTGACCGGCGGCCTGGTGGCGCTCGGCAGGGCGACCGTAAAACTGTGGCGTGGCGCGCCGATGACGCAGATGCGCCTGAGCGTCGAGCTTTGTACCATCTACTGGCATTTCCTGTTGTTGGTCTGGCTGGTCCTGCTCGGTCTGCTGACGGGCTGGACAGACAATTTCGTCGACATCTGTCGCCAGTTGCTCACCTAGCGAGGCAGGAAGCGATGACCGAAACCACACTCGCAACCCCCAAGGCGCTGCCCGGAACGATACCCGGATTGCGCGGCATCGCCGCCGACTGGGCCTCGGACCAGCGCGCGTTCAAGAACGTGTCCTGGGGGAAGGCCATGATGTGGATCTTCCTTCTGAGCGACACCTTCATCTTCAGCTGCTTCCTGCTGTCGTACATGACGGCGCGAATGTCGACGACCGTGCCGTGGCCCAACCCCAGCGAAGTATTCGCGCTCAATATCGGCGGTCAGCACATCCCGCTCATCCTGATCGCGATCATGACCTTCATCCTGATCAGCAGCAGCGGGACGATGGCGATGGCCGTCAACTTCGGTTACCGCCGGGATCGCGTCAAAACGGCAGCCTTGATGCTGGCCACCGCGGCATTTGGCGCGACGTTCGTCGGAATGCAGGCTTTCGAATGGACCAAGCTGATCATGGAGGGCGTGCGGCCCTGGGGCAACCCGTGGGGCGCACCGCAATTTGGCGCTTCCTTCTTCATGATCACCGGCTTCCACGGCACCCACGTGACCATCGGCGTGATCTTCCTGATCGCCATCGCGCGAAAGGTTTGGCGGGGAGACTTCGACGTCGAGCGGCGCGGCTTTTTCACGAGCCGCAAGGGCTATTACGAGATCGTCGAAATCATGGGCCTGTACTGGCATTTCGTCGATCTGGTCTGGGTGTTCATCTTCGCCTTCTTTTATCTCTGGTGAGGTCGCGCATGACAGAAGCAGCGGTACATGTGGAAGGGCAGGCAGCACAGCATGCGCTACACAGCTATGTGCATGGTGCGGTGGCATCGGGCGCCGCGCATTCAGAGGGCCAGCAGCACCCGATCAAGCTCTATCTCGTGGTCTGGGGATGGTTGTTCGTGCTCAGCACCTGCTCCTATCTCGTCGACTATTTTGGTATCCACGGCCACCTGCGATGGTCGCTGATCCTGCTGTTCATGGTGCTGAAGGCCGGCCTGATCGTCGCTGTGTTCATGCACATGGCCTGGGAGCGGTTGGCGTTGGCCTACGCCATCCTGTTGCCGCCGGTGCTGGTGCTGGTTTTTGTCGGGATCATGATGTTCGAATCCGACTATACGCATCTGCTTCGGGTGATGTTCTTCGCGTCAGCAAGCTAAGAAATGGACGGCCACGACCGCGTGGGTCATGCTGGACAAGGCAAAGCGTCCTGAAGGCGGAGGACTCGCCACATCGTCCGGAACCCTGCGAAGCAGGCCTTTGGCCGATGGCTTTTTCGAACCGACGAGGAATTAGTCTCGTGCAAATCAATCGTTCAATTCTTCGCCGGAGTTATGCCAACATCGGAGACTACGTCGCACTGACGAAACCGCGCGTGATGTCGCTGGTCGTCTTTACCGCACTGGTCGGTCTCATGGTCGCACCAGGCGGCATCGATCCCTTCACCGGTTTCGCTGCTCTTCTCTGCATAGCCGCGGGAGCTGGCGCCGCAGCTGCGCTCAATATGTGGTACGACGCCGACATCGATGCGGTGATGGCGCGTACCGCCATCCGTCCAATTCCCAGCGGCCGCGTATCGCGCCCGGAAGCATTGGCCTTCGGATTGATGCTTGGCACGTGCGCCGTCCTGGCCCTCGGCACCTTGCTGAACATAGCCGCTGCTGCGCTGCTTGCTTTCACTATCTTCTTCTACGTCGTCGTCTACACGATGTGGCTCAAACGCCGAACGCCGCAGAATATCGTCATTGGCGGTGCCGCCGGCGCGCTCCCTCCGGTGATTGGCTGGGCTGCGGTCACCGGATATGTCGGGCTCGAGCCGCTCATCCTGTTTCTGATCATCTTCCTTTGGACGCCACCCCACTTCTGGGCACTGTCGCTCAATCTTGCTGGAGAATATGCCCGTGCCGGTGTGCCGATGTTGCCGGTCGTGGCTGGCAAGACAGAAACAAAGCGCCAGATTCTTCTCTATTGCGTGCTTTTGGTTCCGATCTCACTGCTGCCTTGTGCGCTGGGGTTCGCGGGAGCCGTCTACGGCGCGGCCGCGGCGACGCTGGGAGCGATCATGATTTTTCTCGCATGGCAGTTGCGCCGGAGCGACGACAAGGAAAGGCGGCCTGCTCGTCGCTTGTTCGTGTTTTCGATGCTCTATCTGGTCCTGCTTTTTGGGGGGCTGCTGATGAATGCTGCACCCTACGCTCAGTCCCACTGACTGGACGCATTCGAATCGACAGCCGCTGGCGTTATTCGGAAAAATCGAATATTGTTGCCGAGCGGGCTTGCGCCGCCGGGCAGCTCAGTGATTGAAGTTCGCAGGCACCCGCCAGGGACGGCCCTAGGACCGATCGACATTCAGGATTCCCAAGCGGTTTGATCGCTGATTCATAGAGTTCCGTGATTCGAGACACGGAGCAGATGGTGGCGGCGAAACGATATGAGCTGACGGAGGCGCAATGGGCGAGGATTGCGCCACTGCTGCCGGGGAAAGCTGGCGACCCGGGACGTACGGCTGCGGACAATCGACTGTTCGTCAACGGATGTTTGTGGGTTTTGCGATCGGGCGCACACTGGAGCGACCTGCCGGAACGGTACGGCAAGTGGAAAACGGTGCATCAGCGCTTCAGCCGCTGGTGCCATGCCGGCGTCTGGGAGCGCGTGTTCGCTGCTCTGACCGCCGATCGCGACAACCAGTATCTGATGATCGACAGCACCATCGTTCGCGCCCACCAGCAGGCGACGAGCGGAAAAGGGGGGCCAAAGATCAGGCGCTGGGGCGTTCCCGAGGTGGACTGACCACCAAGATCCACATGCTGGCTGATGCGCTCGGCCGTCCGCTCCGCTTCATCGTCACGGCTGGGCAAGTTAATGACATCACCCAGGCGCCGGCACTGCTCCACGGCCAAAGCGGCGATGCCGTGCTCGCCGACAAGGCCTATGACAGCAACGCCCTGCGTGCGATCATCGCGGAAATCGGCGCAACGGCGGTGATCCCGTCAAACCGCACCCGCAGGATCATCATTCCGCACGACGCCGACGCATACAAACAGCGCAACCGCATCGAGCGCTGCTTTTGCCAGCTCAAACACTTCCGACGCTTGGCAACCCGTTATGACAGGCGATCTGACAACTTTACCGGCTTCATCCATCTCGCTGCCGCAATGATCTGGATGCAATGAATGTCGATCGGTCCTAGCGCTCGTCCCGCATATATGGACTACGCTGGGAGACGAGTCTCAAGTCTTGGTCTGCCGACATCGTCTGGAGCCCGTGCATATGTGGCCCGCTCGCCGGGTTGCCCAACAGGATCCAGGCGATGGCGCCCGTGGCCAGCATTCCGCCGCAAATAACCAAAAGGTCCCGCCTCATCGCGCGTCCTCCGTATGCGGCCATTTCCAAGCATAAATCAGGCCAATCCATTTGGGCCCGGGCAGGTGCGGCGCACGGGATAGCGTTGGACAAGTAGGACAGGCTCGCCCTAAGCTTCGGCCGTTGCAGCAACCAGGCGCGGTTCAAGAATGGACTGGTCCTACTATCTCGGGGGCACTGCCATTGTCCTGCTCCTTCTTGCCTATCGGCTGCATGGCGGGCTGTTTAGGAAGAATTCACGGCGGGACGAGAAACTAAATCGACTGATTGATGAACGCATCGGACGCTTGGACCTGAAGCGCCGCAACGATTGAACCGCCCTGAAGCGGCACCTCGAGGCCAACGCAACGCCACTCTCCGGAATTATCCTCACGGCGACGGCAGAGCTACCTTGGTCTCCCGAGATGACCATCTCGGCAGATGATGCTTTTTTGTGATTTGAAAAGAGATATTTGAGCAATCGAATGAAGGTCTGGGTCTATACCGACACAAGCAAGCCCGTTGGCGAGCCGGAGCATCTGAAGATTTTCGCGACCAATGATGCCGCGCAGTCGTGGTTCAAGCGAAACGTCCCGGGGGGCGCCGCATTTGCTTACGAGATTATTCTGGGGCCACGTTACCTCGCCAAGACGCTCCTCGTGCTGTCCGTCCTGCTTCTTGGCATCGCCGATCTCTACACCACCAACACGATCCTGAATCTCGGCCTCGGCGAGTTGAACCCGTTCATGCATGTCGCTCAGACATGGCTCGGCCCCTGGTGGCTTATTCCGAAGCTCGGTCTGACCTATTTCATGATGTGGCTGCTTTGGCGCAGCAACAACCCCTACAATATCGCGATCGTGGCGGCGTTTTGCTCCACGCCCGTACTCAATAATCTTCTGATCATCGCAAGCACGAAGTAGCGAGGAACACCAGTGGTGCCTCCGCCAGGGCAGGCGCGAGACATCGCTGGCTTCATATCGGTTCGCTCGCTACGGCGATTACTGGCAGTAGTCCCAGAATCCTTGCGTGCGGGACGGATCGGTATAGTACCAGCACATGCCGGGCGCCGGCGCGGCACCGGCCCATGCCGCGGCCGTTGCCGCCGTCACGACCCCGATGGCAGCGCCGGCTGCGATTGCGCCGCCCCTTGGCCAGTAATACCGGCCCGGACGGGCCCATCCGCCGCCTCCCACCACCGTCCGGCCGCGAACCGCGACGTTGCCGCGGGGCCCGACGACGGCGGTGCGGCCGCGATAGGCGCCACCGCGCGGCCCAACGGCTGCGCCACCACGGTGAACGACGGCGCCGCCGCGGGGACCGACCGCTGCGCCGCCACGGCGGCCGGCCGCGCGGACTGCAACGACGTCGGATGATTGCGCGACGTGATTACCGATCGGCATCGCGCCGAGCAGCGCTGCGGACGCCGATTCAAGCGGTATTGCCGCAATGATCGAGGCGGTGAGGATGGACGCTGCAAGCATCGTAGTACGCTTCAAGTCAAGCATCAGTGTATCTCCTGCTAAATTCGGCTACGTCCACCGGTCGATCCGGTGGGCGCGGCGCTGTCCTCCGTCGATCAGCCCGCTGTACTCGATGCCGTCCGAGTTCGAAAAGACGAGACTGCCCGAGAGATGACCGCTGGACATCTGGGTCGCGTCAAGGCCCGCGCCGCGAACGGCGTCGCTCGGATATTCAATTCTCGAAATGGGAAGGCGCGTCCAAACCTCGGCAGGCAGCATGTCGCGCCTCACTTGAACGGAAGCCGCCCGGCATCGGCGCGACGGCCTCATTGCACGTTCTCATCCTACGCGCTCCGTCGCGACGTTACAACCTTGGCCAGTAGCGTTGAGCGGTTTGGCCGCGGCGATCTGTCTCAGCCGTACGTCTCCACGATGAAGTCGATCAGCGCGCGCAGCTTCGGCGTCATCTTGCGATGCTTCGGCCACAGGATCTGGCGCGCGCGGCTCTGCGTCGTGTAGTTCGGCAGCAGGACCTGCAGCCGTCCCGCGGCGATATCGTCGGCCAGCAGCTCGTCGCGCATCAGCACGATGCCGGCGCCCGCCAGCGCCGCATAGCGGATGCCGAACGCGCTGTTGATGAAGAGGCGGCTCGCGACATCGACATGCACTTCGCCCTCCGGCCCCGAGAATGTCCATCGCTGCCCGTCCGACCAGCCGGGGTAGCGCAGGCATTCATGGCGGGCGAGATCGGCCGGATGGGTTGGCGTGCCGCGTTCGGCGAGATAGCTCGGCGCGGCGCACACCACGCCTGTATAGGGCGACAGCGAGCGCGACATCATGGTGGAGTCGGTCAGCGTGCCGACCCGGATCGCCGCATCCAGCCCTTCCTCGAGCAGATCGACCATCCTGTCGCTGAGGATGAGGTCGACCGAGACTTCCGGATATTTCTTCATGAAGCGGACCAGCGCGGGCGCCAGGCTGTACGACCCGAAGGCGACCGAGGTCGCCACGCGGAGCTTGCCGCGCGGCGCGCTGAGCGCCTCCTCGACCAGCGCATCGCCGGCCTCGGCCTGTTCAAGCAATTGCTTGCAGTGATCGAGATAGCTGCGGCCGAGCTCGGTGAGGCCCTGCCGCCGGGTCGACCGGTTGATCAATTGCGATCCGAGCCGGTCCTCGAGAAATCGGATATGCTTGCCGATCATGGTCGGCGACATCCGCAACTCCTTGGCCGCCGCGGTGAAGGAGCCGAGATCGGCGACGCGGGCGAACACGGACATGCTGGTCAGTCGATCCATGATTATAAACCAATGGTTATTTCACTGCGCATCAAGGCGCTACTTATTGGGTGCTGGAACTATATTTATTACCATAAGTGAGCAATCGGCGCGATGATGCGTCCGATTGCTTCGAAATGCTGCCGATTTCGCCCGGAGGGACGCAATCTCGCCGGAGCCTGAACCAGACAGGAGTGTCACGATGCCCTTCCAGATCACGATCAATGGGACCAGTCATTCGGTCGATGCCGATGGCGACACGCCGCTGCTCTGGGTGCTGCGCGACGTGCTCGGCATGACCGGCACCAAGTTCGGCTGCGGCATGGCGCTGTGCGGCGCCTGCACGGTGCATCTCGACGACACGGCGGTGCGCTCCTGCATCACGACCATCGACAGCATCGGCGACTCCAGGATCACGACCATCGAGGCGGTCGGCATGACGCCGGCGGGCAAGAAGATCCAGGACGCCTGGCTCGCGCATGAGGTGCCGCAATGCGGTTACTGCCAGTCGGGGCAGATCATGTCGGCCTCCGCGCTGCTCGCGGGCAAGCCGAAGCCTACCGATGCCGATATCGATGAAGCGATGTCGGGCAATATCTGCCGCTGCGGCACCTATGTGCGCATTCGCGAAGCCATCAAGCAAGCCGCGCAGTCGGGAGGTTGAGCCATGACGCTGATCGACAATCTGTCTGAGCGCGCTGCCGACCTGTCGCGGCGCAATTTCCTCCGCGCCGGCGCGATCGCGGGCGGCGGTCTGCTGCTCAGCGTGAGCCTGCCGTTCGCGGGCCGCGAGAGCGAGGCGGCGGCCTCCGACGGCTTCGCGCCGAACGCCTTCGTCCGGATTGGCGGCGACGGCAAGGTCGTGTTGACCATGCCCTATGTCGAGATGGGGCAGGGCACCTACACCTCGATCCCGATGTTGATCGCCGAGGAGCTCGAGATCGGCCTGACGCAGGTCCGGCTCGAACACGCGCCGCCGAGCGACAAGCTCTACGCCAACCCGCTGCTCGGCGTGCAGGCCACCGGCAATTCGAACGCAATGCGCGGCGCCTGGCAGCCGATGCGGAAAGCCGGCGCCACCGCGAAGGCGATGCTGGTCGCGGCCGCGGCGAAACGCTGGAACGTCGAGCCGGGGACATGCCGCGCCGAGAACGGCGAGGTGCATCACGCGGCCTCCGGACGCAAGCTGGGTTACGGTGAACTCGCGACTGACGCGGCGCAGATGCCGGTGCCGGAGAATGTCACGCTGAAGAGCCCGTCCGAGTTCAAGCTGATCGGCACGCCGGCCAAGCGGCTCGATACACCCTCCAAGATCAACGGCACGGCGGTCTACGGCATCGACGCACGGCCGCCCGGGGTGAAGGTCGCGACGCTGGCGCAGTCGCCGGTGTTCGGCGGGCGGGTGAAGCGCGTCGATGATGCGGCGGCAAAAGCCGTCAAGGGCGTGCGCCAGATCGTGACGCTCGACGACGCCGTCGCGGTGGTGGCCGACCACATGGGGGCGGCGAAGAAGGGTCTGGCGGCGCTCACGATCGAGTGGGACGAGGGCCCTCACGCCAAGCTCGCCACATCGGACATCGCGCGCGAGCTCGAAGCAGCCACCACCAAGCCGGGCACGGTCGCGCAAAATATCGGCGACGCCGACAAGGCGATGGCGGGCGCGGCGACGAAAGTCGAGGCGACCTATCAACTGCCGTTCCTCGCCCATGCCACGATGGAGCCGATGAACTGCACCGTGCATGTGCGTTCCGACGGTTGCGAGATCTGGGTCGGCAGCCAGGCGCTCTCGCGTGCGCAGGCGGTGGCCGCGAAGGTGCTGAACATGCCACCGGAGAAGGTGGTGGTGCACAATCATCTGCTCGGCGGCGGCTTCGGCCGCAGGCTCGAGGTCGACGGTGTCATTCGCGCCGTGCAGATCGCCAAGCAGGTCGATACGCCGGTCAAGGTGGTGTGGACCCGCGAGGAGGACATCCAGCACGACATGTACCGGCCCTACTGGTGCGACCGGATTGCGGTCGGCCTCGATGCATCTGGCAAGCCGGTTGCCTGGAACAACCGCTTCGCCGGCTCGTCGGTGCTGGCGCGATGGGCGCCGCCGGCGTTCCGCAACGGGCTCGATCCCGACACGACCGAGGGCGCGATCGATCTCGTCTACGACATTCCGAACTTCCATGTCGAATATGTCCGGGTCGAACCACCGGGCATTCCGACCGCGTTCTGGCGCAGCGTCGGGCCCTCGCACAACGTGTTCGTCACCGAAAGCGTGATCGACGAGTTGGCGGCGGCGGCGAAGCAGGATCCGGTCGACTACCGCCGCGCGCTGCTCGGCAAATCGCCGCGCGCCAAGGCGGCGCTCGAGCTCGCGGCGGCCAAGGCCGGCTGGGGCGGCAAGCTGCCGGCCGGGCGCGGACGCGGCGTGTCGCTGCAATTCGTGTTCGGCAGCTACCTCGCGCAGGTCGCCGAGGTCGAGGTCGCCAAGGACGGCTCGGTCCGTGTCCACCGCGTCGTCTGTGCGATGGATTGCGGCACCGTGGTCAATCCCGACACGGTGCAGGCGCAGCTCCAGAGTGGCATCAATTTCGGCGTCACGGCGGCGCTCTACGGCGAGATCACGCTCAAGGACGGCCGCGTCGAGCAGAGCAATTTCGACAGCTACCAGATGCTGCGCATCGATCAGGCGCCGGCGATCGAGGTCCATATCGTGCCGAGCACTGAGCCGCCGGGCGGCATGGGCGAGACCGGAACCTCGGGCATCGTGCCGGCGATCAGCAACGCGATCTTCGCGGCGACCGGCAAGCGGCTGCGCAAGATGCCGGTCGATCCGGCGGTATTGAAGCAGACCTAGGGGCGAGTGAGAGCCTCCCCCGGGTGCTGGCGCGATCGTGAAGCCGGACGGATTTGCGCCGTGCACTGATCCGTGCGAGAAGCGGGCATGCATCTGAGGCGGCTCGCCAATCTCTGGATTCTGCTGCTCGTCGCGGCCGGGCTGTTGCTCGCGCCCGTGGCGCCGGCATTTGCCCGGATGATGCCGGATGCCTCGGCCGCTGCGATGCAGGCGATGCCGGACGATCACGCCATGTCTGGACAGGCGATGTCCGAGCAGGCGCTGGCCGACGACATGCCGTGCTGTCCGGACCAGGGCAAGAGCAAGGGCTGCGACGACTGTCCGTTCCTCGCGCTCTGCATGTTGAGCGTTTCGCTGCCGGTGCCCGCCGGCGCCATGTCGCTGATCGAGCGCGATCCGCTGCGCAGCCGGATCGCCGCCCATGACGACCGTCTGCTCGACGGCCTTGGCGCCAAACCTCCCGACCATCCGCCTCGAACCACCGTCTGACGGGCGCGCCAGCGCCTGATCGCTGACGCGTGCGCTAATGGCGCGCGCGCCTTTGCATGCCGCTCACGCGGCTCATCAGACGTATCGAGGATCATCACCATGAAGTCTTTCCACCTGGCGCGGGCCGCTGCCGCAGCGCTGATCGGCGTTGCCATGACGGGCATGTCTGCCCACGCCGAGATCAAGAACTACGAATTCCGGCTGGTGCAGCCGACCGTCAAGGCGGGTGCCGACCGCATCGTCACGGTGCGGCTGGTCGACAAGACGAGCGGGAAAGCCGTGCCCGATGCGGTCATCTTCTCGACCCGGCTCGACATGGCGCCCGACGGCATGCAGGAGATGGCCACCAAGGTGACGCCGATGCCGGGCACCGAGCCCGGCACCTACCGGTTCAAGGCGACTTTCGGCATGGCCGGCCGCTGGCAATTGTCGCTCGGCGCCAAGGTGCAGGGCGAGACCGGCGCGCTCGAGAACAAGCTCGTCGTCACGGCCGAGCAATGAGCCGCCGAGCAATGGGCGCCTTAACATGGGCCGGCGCTGCCGCTGCGATCGCGGCAGCGGCAGGCGCCGCATGGATCGGCCGCAACCTGCCGCCGCGGCCGGTGACCGCTGCGATCGTCGCCGTCGCGCGGGCGGCGGAGACTGCTGCGCCGATCTACTACCGCGATCCCGACGGCAAGTCGCTCTATTCGGCGACACCGAAGAAGACGCCTGACGGGCGCGACTATCTGCCGGTGTTTGCCGATGACGACGGCGGTGCCGGCGGGCCCGGGCAATCGGCAGACGTGAGCGCGCCCGCCGCGAAAGGCGAGCGCAAGGTGAAATATTATCGCAATCCCATGGGACTTCCCGACACCTCGCCGGTGCCGAAGAAGGACTCCATGGGGATGGATTACATGGCCGTCTATGACGGCGATGACAGCGACGACGGTTCGATCACGCTGTCGCCCGGCAGGATCCAGCGCAGCGGCGTCAAGTCCGAGCCCGCGCAGATGCGCCGCATCCGTACGCTGGTCCGCGCACCCGGCACGATCCAGCTCGACGAACGGCGGGTGTCGGTGATCGCAATGCGCGCCGAGAGCTATGTGCAGAAAGTCGCCGACGTCACGACCGGCAGCCGCGTGACGAAGGGCCAGCCGTTGATGGAGATCTACAGCCCTGCAATATCGTCCGCTGCGGCCGAATATGTCGCGACCATCACGTCGAAGGCGACGGCGAATATCGAGCCATACGGGCGCGGCTCCAAGCAGCGGCTGACCAATCTCGACGTTCCCGAACCGGTTATCGTCGAGATGGAGAAGAGCCGGACGGTTCCGATCGCGATCCAGTGGCTGTCGCCGCGCGACGGCATCGTGCTGCAGCGTGCCGCCATCGAGGGCATGCGCGCGCAGCAAGGCGACGTGCTGTTTCGGATTGCCGACGTCTCTGTCGTGTGGGCATTGGTCGACGTTGCCGAGCGCGATCTCGGCAATATCGTGGTCGGGCAGAACGTGTCCGTGCGGGCGCGCAGCTATCCCGGCCGCAGTTTCGTCGGCCGGATCAGCGTGATCTATCCGCAGGTCAACAAGGAGACGCGCACCGCGCGGGTGCGGATCGAATTGCAGAATGCCGACCTCGCACTGCTGCCGGACATGTATGTCGACGCGGAGATCGACACCGGCAGCCCGGCGCCGGTACTTGCGGTAGCTGATAATTCCATCCTCGACACCGGGAGCCGCCAGAGCGTGCTGATCGACCGCGGCAACGGGCGGTTCGAGCCGCGCGAGGTCAAGCTCGGGCGGCGCGGCGAGGGCTATGTCGAAATCCGCGAGGGCATCGCCGAAGGCGATGCGGTCGTGACATCAGCGACGTTTCTGATCGATGCCGAAAGCAACCTGAAGGCGGCGATCAAGGGCTTCGCCGAGGCCGGTGCTGCCCAGGCGGGCGAGGGCGACAAGACGGGAGACCGGCGATGATTGCCCGTGTCATCGCCTGGTCGGCGCGTAACCTGCTGCTGGTGCTGTTCGGCACCGGCTTCGCGGCAGCCGCGGGCCTCTACGCGCTGCTGCATCTGCCGCTCGATGCGATCCCCGATCTCTCCGACACCCAGGTCATCGTCTACACCGAATATCCCGGCCAGGCGCCGCAGGTGATCGAGGACCAGGTCACCTATCCCCTGACCACGGCGATGCTGACGGTGCCAAAGTCGAAGGTCGTGCGCGGCTTCTCGTTCTTCGGCGTCTCCTTCGTCTATGTCATCTTCGAGGACGGCACGGATATCTACTGGGCGCGCTCGCGCGTGCTCGAATTCCTCAACGGCGCGGCGTCGCGGCTGCCGGCCGGTGTGTCGCCGACCATCGGGCCCGATGCGACCGGGGTCGGCTGGGTCTACCAGTATGCCGTGATGTCGAAAGAGCTGAACCTTGCGGACACCCGCACGATCCAGGACTGGAACCTGAAATTCGCGCTTGCCAGGGCCGAAGGCGTGGCCGAGGTCGCCAGCGTCGGCGGCTTCGTCAAGCAGTACAATGTGATCCTCGATCCGCAGCGGATGCGCGATCGCGGCATCACCATGCAGCGGATGCGCGACGCGATTCGTGCCAGCAACGCCGATGTCGGCGGCCGCACCGTCGAGCTCTCCGAGTTCGAATATGTCATCCGCGGCAAGGGCTATCTGAAGGACATCAACGATCTCGGCAACATCGTGCTGAAGACCGATAGCGGCACGCCGGTGCTGCTGCGCGACGTCGCCCGCGTCGAGCTCGGCCCCGACGAGCGGCGCGGCATCACTGAACTGAACGGCGAGGGCGAGGTCGCGAGCGGTATCGTGCTGCAACGCTTCGGCGTCAACGCGCTCGACGTGATCGAGAACGTCAAGAAGCGTTTCAGGGAGATCGCGACCAGCTTGCCGAAGTCGGTCGAGATCGTGCCGGTCTACGACCGGTCCAATCTGATCTATGCGGCGATCGACACGCTGAAGCGCACATTGCTGGAGGAGAGCGCGGTGGTCGCGCTGGTCTGCATCCTGTTCCTGCTGCATGTCCGCAGCGCGCTGGTCGCGATCCTGATGCTGCCGGTCGGCGTCTTGATGGCGTTCGGCGCGATGAAGCTGCTCGGCATCGGCTCCAACATCATGAGCCTCGGCGGCATCGCGATCGCGATCGGCGCCATGATCGATGCGGCGATCGTGATGATCGAGAACGCGCACAAGCACCTGGAGCGAGCCGAGCCCGGCAGGTCGCGGGTCGCGATCCTGATCGAGGCCGCGGCGGAGGTGGGGCCGGCGCTGTTCTTCAGCCTGCTGATCATCACCGTGTCCTTCATGCCGATCTTCACGCTGGAATCGCAGGAGGGGCGGCTGTTCTCGCCGCTTGCGTTCACCAAGACGTTCGCGATGGCGGCGGCGGCGCTGTTGTCGGTGACGCTGGTGCCGGCGCTGATGGTGATCTTCGTCCGCGGCAGGATCGTCCCCGAGCACAGAAATCCGATCAACCGTTTCCTGATCTGGATCTACCGTCCGGTCATCCACGCCGTGTTGCGGGCGAAGACGCTGGTGATCCTGCTGGCGCTCGGCGCCGTCGCCGTCTCGATCTGGCCGGCCCGGCAGCTCGGCACCGAGTTCATGCCCGACCTCAATGAGGGCACGCTGCTCTATATGCCGACCACGCTGCCGGGGATTTCGGTGACCAAGGCGGCCGAGCTGTTGCAGATGCAGGACCGCATCATCCGCAGCTTTCCGGAGGTCGCCTCGGTCTACGGCAAGGCCGGCCGCGCCGCGACCGCAACCGATCCGGCGCCGTCGGAGATGTTCGAGACCATCATCAATCTGAAGCCGAAAGTGCAATGGCGCGCCGGCCTCACGCTCGACCGCCTGATCGCCGAGATGGACAAGGCGCTGCAATTCCCCGGTGTCTCCAACGCCTGGACCATGCCGATCAAGGCGCGCATCGACATGCTCTCGACCGGGATTAGGACGCCGGTCGGCGTCAAGGTGATCGGTCCCGATCTTGCCGTGATCGACAAGCTCGCCCGCCAGGTCGAGCAGGTGGTGAGGGGCGTGCCCGGCACCTCGTCGGCCTATGCCGAGCGCAGCCTCGGCGGCTACTATCTCGAGATCACGCCGAAGCGTGAGGCCTTGTCGCGCTACGGCATCGCGGTGCAGGACGTGCAGGACACCATCGCGACCGCGCTCGGCGGGCAGAGCGTGACGACGACGGTCGAGGGACGCCAGCGCTTCACCGTCAACATGCGCTATCCGCGCGATTTGCGCGACAATCCGGGCGCGATCGCCAGCGACGTCCTGGTGCCGATGCCGGCGGGCGGCGCGGTGCCGCTCGGCGAGGTCGCCGACATCGCGCCGGCGCACGGGCCGACCACGATCCGGACCGAGAACGGGCAACTCGCCACCTACATCTATGTCGACATCCGCGATCGCGATCTCGGCGGCTATGTCGCGGACGCGGAGCGCGCGGTGCAGGCCGGCGTGCAGTTTCCGCCCGGAACCTACGTGGTCTGGAGCGGGCAGTACGAATATCTCGAACGCGCCGCGGCGCGGCTCAGGATCGTGGTGCCGGTGACGCTGTCGATCATCTTCCTGCTGCTCTACCTCAATTTCCGCTCGGTGGCGGAGACGATGATCGTGATGCTGTCATTGCCGTTCGCGCTGGTCGGCGGCTTCTGGCTGATGTGGGCGCTCGGCTTCAACCTGTCGGTTGCGGTCGCGGTCGGCTTCATCGCGCTCGCCGGCGTTGCCGCCGAGACCGGCGTCGTGATGCTGATGTATCTCAACCAGGCGCTGGGCGAGGTCACGGCGCGCCGCGCTGCCGAGGGACCCACGATCGATCGTGACGACCTCAATCGCGCGATCATCGCGGGCGCGGTCGAGCGCGTCCGGCCGAAGATGATGACGGTGGTCGCCATCATGGCCGGGCTGTTGCCGATCATGTGGAGCACCGGCACCGGCTCGGAGATCATGCAGCGCATCGCGGTGCCCATGATCGGCGGTATGATCTCGTCGACGCTGCTGACGCTGATCGTGATTCCCGCGATCTTCGCCGTCGTGAAGGGCATCAAGATCGAAGCGAGAGTGTCGGCACCCGAAGTTGCTTCCTGTGCCGCGCGCCAGCAGGCAAGGATGTGATGGAAACATGACGCCTGTTGGTAGTTTCAAATCGGATTGAATGATACCCCAAGGGGGTATATAGCTGATGGCGGTTTGCAGCGAGCTGATTTGCGGTTAGCTTGCGGCGGTCGGAGATGCGAAGCGGGTGCTGGTGCGATTGACGAGATCAGGGCGGTTGCGGGCGGGATGTTCCATCATCCTGGCCTATCTGTTTTGCGTGCTCGCGCCGTCCTTCGCGCTTGCATTCGGGGCGCCGTTTCCGTGCCTCACCGATGAGGTGCAGCCCACCGCCGCGGCGCATGTTCACGCGGCGTCGATGGCGCATGCCGAAGCCGTCACGCACGATCATGCCGCCCACGATCATGGCGGCATGCACATGCAACGCGCAGCCGATGATGCTGCGCCGCCTGTGAAGCACAGCCACGACGGCAAGAATGCGCCGGGGCCGTGCTGCGCGTTGATGTGCGTATCGGCGCTGCCGGCCGATCTTCCATTCGTCGCTGCTCCCTTGCACCCGATCGCCACGCGTCGTTCCGAGGCTTATCAGAGCCTGCGGAGCGAGGCGCCTCCGCGCCTCTATCGTCCCCCCATCGCCTGATCGTTCGCTGACATCGTGGCGGTGCCGCACGCTTGCGTGCGCACGCCTGTTATTCATCGGATGATCGGGACAGATCCATGTATTCGCATCTCGGGGCGAGGCTCGCCGCCGTGGCCACCAGGCTTGGCAACAGGCTCGGCTGGCGCGCGCCACCCACATTGCTGTCGCGGATGGCCGCCGCCATCCTCGCATCTGCGCCGCTCGCCGGCTGCATGACCGACGGCCGGCCGGTCGCCGTCGCAGGCGATCCGGCAAACCCGGCGGCGGGGACGGCCGCCGTCGGCTACCGCTCGACGATCGCGCCCTACAGCAGCCTGCGTCCGTCGACGCCGCAGCCCTGGCGCGAGCGCAATGGCGGCGTGACGCCGCCGGCCAAGCCGGAACAGTAGGAGGGCGCCATGCGACATCTGGCCATCGTGCCGATCCTGCTGCTTGCGTCATCCGCGCTCGCGGGATGCGCGTCGTTCTCGCCCGACAGCGGTATGGGCGTCGTCTCCGAGGTGACCGAGCAGGCGATCGGCAAGGACGTCGCCTTCGTGCGGTCGGTGGATGAGGCCGCGACCGTCGACGCCGCAGTGAAGCGGCTGCTCGCGCGCAATCTGACGGCGGATGCCGCCGTGCAGGTTGCGCTCTTGAACAACAAGGGGCTGCAGGCCGCCTATAACGAGCTGGCGCTGGCGGAGACCGATTACGTCGCCGACAGCCTGCCGCCGAACCCGACCTTCTCGGTCTCCCGCATCAGCGGCAACGGCGCCAGCGAGGTCGAGCGGCAGGTGGTCGGCGACATCCTGGCGCTCGCGACCCTTCCGGCCCGCTCCGAGATCGCGCGCGAGCGCTTCCGCCAGGCGCAGCTCAAGGCCGCGCTCGCCACCTTGCGGCTTGCCGCCGAGGTGCGGCGGAGCCATGTCGCGGCGGTGGCCGCGAACGAGACGGTCGCGCTGCTGACGGATGCGAAGGCGACCGCGGAGTCGACCGCGCAGCTCGCGAAAAAGCTCGGCGAGACCGGCGGCATGAACAAGCTCGACCAGGCCCGCGAGCAGGTGTTCTACGCCGAGATCACCGCCGACCTCGCCAGCGCGCGGCAGAATGCGGCGAGTTCGCGCGAGCGGCTGGCGCGCCTGCTCGGATTGTGGGACGGCGATCTCGGCTTCCGAATCCCCGGCAAGTTGCCATTGCTGCCGAAGCGGCCATTGGAACAGCCGTCGATCGAGATCGCCGCGGTCGGCCATCGCGTCGACCTGCAGATCGCACGGATGGAAATCGTCGCGCTCGCCAAGGCGCTCGATCTCACCGAGGCGACGCGTTTCGTCACGCTGCTCGATGTCGCCGGCATCGACAAGCGTACGCACGATCCCGAAGCCCCGCCGTTCAGGGAGCGCGGCTTCGACGTCCAGTTCCAGATTCCGATCTTCGACGGCGGCGAGGTGCGCGTGCGCCAGGCGGCGGAGACCTACCGCCAGGCGATGAACCGCCTGACCGAGAAGGCGGTCAACGTCCGCTCCGAGGCGCGCGACGCCTACCGCGTTTATCGCTCGACCTACGACATCGCGCGCCATTACCAGCGCGAGGTGCTGCCGTTGCGGCAGATCATCACCGAGGAGATGCAGCTGCGCTTCTCCAGCATGCAGGTCGACGTGTTCGCGCTGCTGACCGAAGCGCGGCAGCGGCTCGCCTCGCTGCGCGCGGCGATCGACGCCAGGCGCGACTTCCTTCTGGCGCAATCCGAGCTGCAGACCGCGATCAACGGCGGCGGCTCGGCCGGCGCAGCATCGACACCGTCTTCCATCGCCTCGGCCGCGCAGCCCGCGGCCGGCGGCGGTCATTGAATGGAGCAGCACATGTTTTCTCGACGAGGATTTCTGGGCGGCGCGGCGCTGGTCACGGCGAGCGCGGTCAGCGGCCGCGTCCAGGCCGCCGCCATTCCCGAAGCGCCGACCATGGACAAGGTGGTGATGCAGCCGCCGCTACATCCCGCCAGCGGGCCGGACTACCGGCCGGTGGTCACGCTCAATGGCTGGTCGCTGCCGTGGCGGATGAGCGGCGACTGGAAGGAATTCCATCTCGTCGCCGAGCCCGTGGTGCGCGAATTCGCCGACGGCATGAAGGCCAATCTCTGGGGCTATAACGGCCAGGCGCCGGGGCCAACCATCGAGGCGGTCGAGGGCGACAAGGTCCGCATCTTCGTCACCAACAAACTGCCGGAGCACACCACGGTGCACTGGCACGGCATGATCGTGCCGTCAGGCATGGATGGCGTCGGCGGACTCAACCAGCCGCACATCAAGCCGGGCAAGACCTTCGTCTACGAGTTCGAGATGAAGCACAGCGGGACCTTCATGTACCACCCGCATTCCGACGAGATGGTGCAGATGGCGATGGGCATGATGGGCATGTTCATCGTGCACCCGCGCGATCCTGCGTTCCGTCCCGTCGATCGCGATTTCGTCTTCATCATGAGCAGCTACCTCATCGACCCCGGCACCTATCTGCCGAAGGTCAATGAGATGACCGACTTCAACATGTGGACCTGGAACAGCCGCGTCTATCCCGGCATCGATCCGATGCCGATCCGGCTCGGCGACAGGATCCGCGTGCGGATCGGCAACCTGACCATGACCAACCATCCGATCCATGTGCACGGGCATAATTTCGCGGTGACCTGCACCGACGGCGGCTGGGTGCCGGAGAGCGCGCAGTATCCGGAGACCACGACCGACGTGCCGGTCGGCGCGGTCAGGGCGTTCGACATGCTCGCCGACAATCCGGGCGACTGGGCGTTCCACTGCCACAAGTCGCACCACACCATGAACGCGATGGGCCACGACGTCAGAAACTTCATCGGCGTGTCGCGCCAGGATCTGGCCAAGGCGGTCGGCAAGCTCGCGCCCGACGCCATGGTGATGGGATCGACTGGCATGGCGATGGGCAACATGGAGATGCCCGCGCCCGACAACACGCTGCCGATGATGACCGGCACCGGACAATTCGGGCCGATCGAGATGGGCGGCATGTTCACGGTGATGAAGATCCGCGAGGGGCTCGGCCGCGACGATTACGCCGACCCCGGACCGTACAAATATCCGCCGGGCACGGTTGCCTATGAGGTCGAGGCGCCCGCCACCGAGCCCGCGCGCCAGCCGCCGGTGGCGCCCGGGCGAAAAGGCAAGCCATCGATGAAGGGAATGAAGATGTAGCGGATCCGGCTCACTCACCAACGACAAGCATCAAACACAGAATGGAGAATCCAGTGAAGCAACTCACCAGCATCGGCATCGCGCTGATTGCGCTGTCGGTCACCGCAGTGCCGTCGCGCGGTCACGAGAAGCACGGCCATGAATCCTATTCGGCCGGCGAGCCCGGCGATCCGAGCAAGCCCTCGCGCACGGTCGAGGTCGAGATGAAGGAGATGGAGTTCACGCCGTTCCGCATCGAGGTCAAGCGCGGCGAGCAGATACGCTTCGTGATCCGCAATGCCGGCACCGAGGATCATGAATTCCTGCTCGCGACCACCGAAGAGAATCTGAAGCATGCCGAAGTGATGAAGAAGCATCCGCATATGGAGCATGACGATCCGAACGGCGTTCGCCTCGCACCGAAGAAGAGTGCGGAGATCGTCTGGAAATTCACCAAGGCCGGAACGTTTGAATATTCCTGCCTGATCCCGGATCACCGCGACTACGGGATGACCGGCCGCGTCATCGTGAAATGAAACCTGCAACGAAAGAAAGCACAACAATGATGAACAGGATGATCCAACTTGCCGGCGCCGGCGCGTTCGCGCTGGCTCTGACCCTGGGCGCGGCGCTCGCGCAGGCCGCCGCGATCAATGGCGAGGTCAAGAAGATCGACGAGGGCGCGGGCAAGATCACGCTCAAGCACGGTCCGGCCAAGAGCCTTGGCATGGACGAGCCGATGACGATGGTTTACCGGGTCAAGGATCCGGCGCTGCTGAAGCAGGTCAAGGTCGGCGACAAGGTCCGGTTCGAGGCCCAGGAGGGCGACGGCGGCTACACCGTCACCGCGATCCAGAAGGCGAAGTGAGGCGACGGCCCGCATCAACAGGTTGGGCTGTCGGATAAACGCAGCCGGCAGCCCTTGAACCCGCGACGCATGATCGCCGGAGTTGTTCCGGATGGATCGGCTTGAATGCGTTGCGTGGCTGGCCTTATCCTGTCGTCTGCAAGGACGAGCCATGAACGATTGCTGCGGGCAGAACACGACCGAATGCTGCGCACCACCGCCGCTGACGCTGCCGGTCAAGGCCGGCGTGCGGGCAGGGGACCGCGATCGCGCGGCCGATTCGTGCGGCTGCTCGGGCGGCGTTCCGGTCTTTGACGGCCTCGATCCGCGCTACAGGCGCGTGCTCTGGACGGTCATCGGCATCAATGGCGCGATGTTCCTGACCGAGATGATCGCGGGTCAGCTTGCCGGATCGCAGGCGCTCAAGGCCGATGCGCTCGACTTCCTTGCCGATACGGTCACCTATGGACTGAGCCTTGCGGTGATCGGCGCCGGCCTGCGCGTGCGCGCCTCTGCCGCGCTGTTGAAGGGCGCGTCGCTGAGCTTGATGGCGCTGTGGGTGTTCGGCTCGACCGTCTACCAGACGTTCGTGCTCGGCGTGCCGAAGGCCGAGGTGATGGGCGCCATCGGCGCGTTGGCACTCGCGGCCAATCTAGGCTCGGTTCTGCTTCTGCTGCCGTACAAGGACGGCGATGCCAATGTCCGCTCGGTCTGGCTCTGCTCGCGCAACGACGCGATCGGAAATCTCATCGTGATGGCGGCGGCTCTCGGCGTGTGGGGATCGGTCTCGGCCTGGCCTGACCTTGCCGTCGCCACCGTGATGGCGACGATATTCCTCACCTCGTCGGTGCAAATCCTGCGGCAGGCATGGGCCGAATATCGCGAGGCGGCGCTACGCAGCCCGTCAGCAGCGCATGGCTGAGGAAGCCGCAAACGCCCGGTGCTTCCTGCGACAGGCCGCGCCAAGGCGGAAATTTGCCGCGCATTTACCTTAAATCATGGCACCGGGGGAACGTCCGTGGCAGCGGCGCGTTGCTGTGCATCATTCGAGCGCAGAAGGCCCCCTCCATGACAATCAACGCGGCAATACTGATGGCGGCATTGGTGCTATCGGGAACCGTGTTGGCGCAAAGCTCCGGCCCTTCGGCCGGCTCGGCGGGGGCCGGGCAGGCCGCCAACGTGACCACCACCGGCGAGGCGCTGAACAGCGCCAAGAAGACCGGCAACAGCGGGCCGCCGGTCGAGAAGGCCGCGCGTCCGGCCAAGCCGGATGCCGGCGCCGCGGGCAACACAGTGGGGGCGAGCCGCCCGCAAAAGCCCGATCGTCGCCTCGAGCATTATCCGTAATCTCCATCCGTAACGATTATGCTGATCCGTGGGATGGGTGGAGCGAAGCGATACCTATCACCTCTGATCCGCGCGGAAGCAGGATGGGTTTCGCTGCGCTCCACCCATCCTACGGCGCAGCAAAAAGCCGGCGCAGTCGTCGTGACCACGCCGGCTCGATGTAGGAAGCGGTTGCCTTAACTCAGTAAACCAGGCCGGTGCCCGGGGGCTTCTCCAGCGCTGCGGCGAGCGAGCGATATTCGTCGCTGTTGGTGCCGGCGAGCTGGGCGATGCGGTTCAGGTGGTACTGCGCCTGATCGCGGTTGCCCTGTTCGACCTGCCAGAGGCCGTAATACTGCCAGGTGCGGACATGGGCCGGGTCGGCCTTCAGCGCGCGCTCGTACCAGATCTGCGAGACCTTGTAGTCGCCGAGCTTGCGATAGGAGTAGCCGATCAGGTTGGCGACGTCGGCGCGATCATCCTGGCCGAGCGCCTTCAGCTGCTCGATCGCGGCGGTATAGTCGTGCTTGTCGTAGATCGTGGTGTAGGCGGCGCGATAGCCGGCCAGGAACTTCTGATCGTCGATCGCGGAGCTCTTGTCCTTCTTCGCCTTCTTACCCTTGCTGCTGCCGCTGTCGGAAGCCGGCGGCGAGGGATTGTCGCTGCCCGCGGCGTAGGCCGAGATGACCGGCCCGGAGGCGAGCGTCATCGAGAGCACTGCGAGGCCCAAAAACTTCGTCTTCCTGCTCATTCCTGGTTGCTCCTGATCGTTCCTGATCGTGCTCGGTAATCCTACACCGAAGCCTGATGACTTGAACACCCAGGGGTGCAGAACATTCCCGGCCGATCCCACGATTGCGTGATCCTGCTTTTCCGGCGGTAGAGGAGAACATGACAGAGATGTCATGCACATGAATGAAGTCCGTCAGGGTCCTTCAGAACGGGTTCAGTGCGCGGCCCATAAGGTCACGTGCGTTGATCGGTGAGGCCGACCATCCGGCCGGAGACCTCTCGATCCCGACGAGGAGGACCATCATGCTGAAGACGATTTCCGCCGCGCTGCTCGCCATGTCCGTGATCGCAGCGCCCGCGCTCGCCGTCGAGACCGGCAAGGCCGCAACGCCCGCGCCGGCGACCACGACTGCCCCGGCAACCAAGGCCGCTCCCGTGATCAAGAGCGAGCAGCTGCCGTCGAAGGTGCGCAACGCCAACGCCAAGATGCACCACAAGCACTATCGCCATCACCGCCACCACAAGCACATGGGCATGCTGAAGGTGAAGTCGCCGAAGCATGCGACCAAGCACGTCCACGCGAAGGTCGCGACCAAGCACGTCGCGCCGGCCAAACGCGGCTGACCCAAGCGCGGTTGAATCTGATCCGAGGGGCGTAGTTTCGATCCACATTGCCCCGCTGCGCCTTTTGGATGCAGAACCGGCCCGTCCGTCCATTGCTTCCCCAATGGCGACGGGCCGGAGTGCGTCTGGCTCCGGTTGTGAACCCGGGCGAGGAATAACCGAGTTGCGAATTCCCTTCGGCCGCCCGGCAGTCTATGAGACGGCCTCCGGGGACACAGGGAACAGCGTCGTTTGCGGATTTCATCACAACTGGCAGCCATCCTGCTGCTCTCGCTTCCGCTCGCCGGCTGCCTCACCAGCGACGACGGCGGCGGGCCGACCACCTTCACCGATGACCGGGGCGTCGCCAACCAGCCGTTCCCGGACCGCTACCGCGACCAGATCCTAGCCTTCATGCGGACCTACCTGAACAATCCGGTCGGGGTCCGCGAGGCTGCTATCGCCGAGCCGGCGCAGCGTACGGTCGGCGGCCGGCTGCGCTACGTCGTGTGCCTGCGCTACAGCGCGAAGGATACCGACGGCAATTACCGCGCCGCCCGGGAGCGCGGTGTCCTGTTTGTCGACGGCCGGCTCGACCGCATCCTCGACAACCCCGCCGAGCCCTGCGCCGGCGCGTCCTACGCGGCATTTCCGGAACTGGAAAAGATGCCGCGCTAAGGCATGATCCGGAAAAGTGTGAAGCGGTTTTTCCGAAAGGATCATGCCCGAACAAGAAGCAGGAGCGCGATCTGATCTCGCTTCTGCGCGGCGGCTTGTCGCAAGCCTGATCGAAACGTTAGCGAACTCCGATCACTTTTCGGGGAGCGTTGAACTTCACTTTAGCCGTCTGCGACTTACATCCAGCCGAGATGCGGCTGCTTAACCGGTGAAAAAAACCTTCTGTGCCAGGGAACAAACGGGCGTTGTTGCGACCCTGTCACAGCTCGGAAACATCACGGGTGCGGCATTGCCCCAAAGCAACCTAATTGAGGTCACGTTGTTTGGCTTTACAGCGCAGCGTTAGTAACGGGGATCAGAAATGAAGAAGTTTTTGCTCGGCACAGTCGCGCTGGCCGCCCTTGCGGGCCCTGCGTTTGCGGCTGACATGCCGGCCCGCACCTATACCAAGGCACCGCCGCCCTATACCGCCCCCGCCGTCGTCTACAACTGGACCGGTTTCTATATCGGCGGCCATGTCGGCGGCGCGTTCACCGACGGCAACAACCTGATGGGCAGCGACGCGCGCTTCATGGGTGGCGTGCAGGGCGGCTTCGACTATCAGTTCGCCCCGAACTGGGTGATGGGCGCCGAGGCGCAGTATTCCTGGCTGCCCAGCTCCTCGAACAATGGCGTGCTGCTCCCGGGCGGAACGCTGGTGACCGGCAATACCGACCAGATCGGTTCGGTGACCGGCCGCCTCGGCTACACTTGGGGGCCGGCGCTGCTCTACGCCAAGGGCGGTTATGCCTGGCGCGACAACAACAACATCACCGCGTCGGTCGGCGGCGTGCCGGCGTCCTTCACCACCGATGGCGGCCACAAGGACGGCTATACGGTCGGCGCGGGCCTCGAATACATGTTCGCCCCGAACTGGTCGGCGAAGGCCGAATACCAGTACTACAATTTCGGCAAGACCAACTTCACCAGCGGCCCGGCCGACCTCGTCGGCACGAGCTTCCGGAACGACGAGCACACCGTCAAGCTCGGGGTCAACTACCGCTTCGGCTGGGGTGGCCCGGTCGGCTCCCGCTACTGATCGCGGCTTCATCGCATCAATGAAAGGCCGGCCTTCGGGTCGGCCTTTTTTGTTGGCCAGCCGCTCGCCCCGGAATGACGACGGATGCGGTGAACCCGTAGCCCGGATGGAGCGCGGTGTAATCCGGGGCAGCCGACCCGACGAAGGAAGTCCCGGATTTCGCTCCGCGCCATCCGGGCTTCTGTAACGGGCCTTGGTTAGTCAATCCCTTTTCGCGTCATCCACTCGCCGGGCACTTGCTTCTGTACGGGATCGGCGCGAAGGCCGTCGCCTGATGGGGTGCATTGAGGAGCCGGCCGGCCAATCTACGGATTGCGTGGTCGTGAGCCACTTCCCGGATGGCGGCCTGACCGGATCCATCGTCCCAGCGGAGGGACTTCGCTCGGGGAGAGCCTGGTGTCGTGGCCCGCCCGGAACCGATTGCTGCTCCTGGCTAGATGGCCTTGGTCATCGGGTTGAACGGTTTGGTGTCGGCGAGCATGCGATGCAGGATCACGGCGAGCTTGCGAGCCAGCGCTACCTTGGCCTTGCGCATGCCTGCGCGCCGGGCGATCCGCATCGCCCAGCTCTTCAATGCCGAGCAATTCTTGACCGGCTTGGTCAGCATGACGTGAGCTGCCTGGTAGAGTGCCTCGCGCACGGAGGCATCCCCGATCTTGCTGATGCGGCCGGTGTAGTCGGTCTCACCGGACTGGTACTTCTTCGGGGTGAGCCCAAAGTGGGCTCCCGTGGCCTTCGAGGAGCGGAAGCGCTTCGGGTCGTCGATCGCCGCGGCATAGGTGAGCGCCACGATCGGACCAACGGACGGCGTTGTCATCAGGAGCTTGGCGGATGGATGCGTCCTGGCGAGCTTCTGGGTGTGCTTGTCCAGGCTCTTGAACTCCCGCAGCAGCACCGCATGGGCTTGGAGCAGCGCCGCCGCGACCAACTCCAGTCCGGGATGGCCGGTCACGAGCTCGCGGATGCGCCCGGCGAACGTGCGCTCGGTGGTCGCACCGACCTTCAGGCCAAAACCGCGAAGTATGCCGCGCAGGCTGTTCTCGACATCGCGAAGCTTGGATTGCAGCAGCTTGCGCACCGTCAGGATGGCGCGGGTCTCCTGCGCCGCGACCGACTTGCAGTGCACCGGCCGGAACCAGCCGAGCCGCATCAACTGCGCGATCCGGCGGGCATCGTTGCGGTCCGTCTTCACCGGCATCGACTTGAAGGCTTCGCGAACGTGCCGCGTTTCCAGCAGCTCGACCGCAAGCCCTGCGTCTCGCAGACCCGCATACAGCCATTGCGACAAGGGGCCTGCCTCCAGCCCGATCCGTTCCAGTACCAGACCCAGCGACCGGAACCAGGCGATCAGCGCCGCCGGCTCGCTCGCAACCTTCGTCTCGCGCAAAATCTTGCCTGTCCCATCGACAAGGCAAACGCTCGAGCATTCCAAAGACACGTCAATTCCTGCATAGTGGTACATGGTCGTCCCTTAATGATGCTTGGAGCGGGCTTGCCCGACTCCGTTGAACACCATCAGTTTGAGGGACGACCGCCTTCCAACCAACAGGCCGCTCGCGAGCGCGCTTCCAAATTGCGCCGTAGCGAGCGGGCGGCCGGCCCGTTACCCCATCTACGACGCTACATTCACCTGATGTTCAGGCCTGATCGTGCAATGCAAAAAATAATTCCTGCATTGCACGGAACTTTCATCGTGCTGCGCTATTATGCGATCGCCGGGCTGGTGGACAAACGAACATGCGTAGTTTTGCGTTAGGGCTGATCCTCTCTGCGGTCTCCGTGCCGTGCCTTGCCCAGACTATCCTCAAATCCGAACCCCTGGCGCTCGCGCCCTATGAGGTCGTGTTCGTGCAGGATGCGTCCTGCTCGGCTGGCAAGGTGCTCAAGGTGACCGGCGCGATCCGGGGTCTGCATCGGCGGAAGATTTGCGTTTCGGTCGCCGCCGAACAGGCCTCGCTGGCGACGGCCACGCCGTAGGCGCGGGCGACCGCACCGATTGCATCCTCGGCCCGCCGCTGCGCGCCGGCCAGCCTGCCGTCTGATCAGTTCAACCGCGGCTCCAGGCGTGCTTCGCGATCGGCATCGGCCTTGTTCTTGGCCGGATCCTCGTTCGGCTCGAGCTGACAGGGCCGGATTTCGTAGTCGTTATCCAGCACCGGGCGCGGCGCGGACTCCTCCTCTCCGGAGATGGCATCCACCACCAGGCCGGATTTCCTGGCCAGTGTCCAGACATCCGCCTCGGTCGGGTAGGCCTTGCTCAGCTTGGCGTCCTGATAAAACAGCGCGTACGGCATTCGTCGTTCCCCAAACAACCGACAACGCCAGCCCCCGTTTTGGGTTTCAGGCAATATCGCCGTTCCGGTCACGGAACCGTGAGCGAGCATCCGCGGCAAGGATCTGAAAATATGAGTCATTTCGGTTCTTTCGCGGAAGGGCCTTGAGTCCTTAACGGGTGGTAAACCCCCGAAAAAAGAATCCCCGGGACTCTCCGGGTAGAATCGCCGGATGCTCCGGCCCATGAGAGCAATCCACCAGCCCCCTTACGAACGCGTGCAGCTCGCGCTTGCGGTTGCGCTGCTCGCGGCCTGCGCCGCCAATGTGGCGCTGGTCTGGTCCTGGCTTTAGATATCCTGGCTTTAGATCTCCCGGCTCTCGCCAAAATCTGTATGTGGCGGCCACGCGAAAACGCCGGAGCCGCGCGGCGCCGCTGGCGATTGACGGCACCGGCATTCCTCCCATCATTGCCGGCAGAACAAGCGCCCGCTGCGCCCTGCGCGGACGGGCCGCGATCGGGGGAGCTGATATGATCGACACGCTGAAGGAACGGGTCAACGGCGAGGCCGGCCTTGTGCGGCGCGGCCGCTACCTCACCACGACATTCCTGCTCGAGATCGGCGCGGCCGCCTGGCTGATCGCGATCCATGAGGGCCGGATCGTCGCGGTGACGAAGGGCCCGTTCGTGATGCCCTCGTCGTCGTTTGCGCTGCGCACCTCGCAGGCGGAGTGGGACCGGTTCTGCGAAAAGCGGCCGCCGCCGGGCTCGAACGACCTGATGGCGCTGATCAAGCGCCGCGTGCTGAAGGCTGAGGGCGAGCTGCAGATCTTCATGGCGAACCTGCGCTACTTCAAGGAGGCGCTCGGCAAGCTGCGCCGCGAGGGAGTGGCCGCATGAGCGCCAGGTTCGAACCGATCGTCGGCCGTTACATGCATCTGGAGCTGTTCGGCCGGGCCCACCGCGTCTATGTCGAGGAGGCGGGCGAGGGCACGCCGCTGCTCTGCCTGCACACCGCGGGCGCGGACGGGCGGCAATATCGCGGCCTGATGAACGATGCGCGCGTCACGCGCAACCATCGCGTCATCGCCTTCGACATGCCCTGGCACGGCAAGTCGTCGCCGCCGCAGGGCTGGCACGACGAGGAGTACCAGCTCACCTCCGCGCAATATACGACCATGATCCTGGCGGTGATGGACGCGCTCGACCTCGACAGGCCGATCGTGATCGGCTGCTCGATCGGCGGCCGGATCGCGCTGCATCTCGCGCTCGAGCATCCCGAACGTTTCCGCGCCATCATCGGCCTGCAGGCCGGCGCGCATGTCGATCCCTATTACGACCTGAATTTCCTGCACCGGCCGGACGTGCATGGCGGCGAGGTCGCCGCCGCCATCGTCTCGGGCCTCGTCGGCCCCGACGCGCCCGACAAGGAGCGGTGGGAGACGCTGTGGCATTACATGCAGAGCGGGCCCGGCGTGTTCAAGGGCGACCTCTATTTCTACAAGGTCGACGGCGACATCCGGGCCCGCGTCGCCGAGATCGACACCAGACGTTGCCCGCTGTTTCTGTTGTCGGGCGAGTACGACTATTCCTGCACGCCGGAAGAGACGCTGGCGGTGGCGAACAGCATTGCCGGGGCTGAGGCCACCATCATGAAGGGCCTCGGCCATTTCCCGATGAGCGAGAATCCGGGCGAATTTCTCACGCACCTGCTGCCGGTGCTGGAGAAGATCGGCGGCCGCTAGCGCACGCCCGGGGTTGCTTTGGTCCTCGACCTCGGGCGGCGCGGTATGACAGACTGCGCGTCCGCCCGATTGGGCGTGAACCGGTTGCGCAGGAGGTCCCCATGCTTCCGAAGGCTGAAGCGGCCTATTTCGCGATTGCCGACATCTCCGGCTATACCAACTTCCTCGCGGCGGTCGAGCTCGACCATGCGCAGGATATCATCGCCGATTTCATGGATACGGTGGTGAAAGCGCTGCGCCCGCCGTTCCGCCTCGCCAAGTTCGAAGGCGACGCCGCGTTCGTCTACACCACCGCCGAGACGATCGACGGCTCGCTGCTGCAGGACGCGATCGAGGGCGCCTATTTCAAATTCCGCCGGCGCCTGCGCAGCGTGCGCCAGGCCTCGACTTGCGAGTGTCAGGCCTGCGTCGCGATGGGCGATCTCGATTTCAAGTTCGTTATCCATCATGGCGAGATGGTGAAGCAGAAGATGGGCGGCAGGGAGGAGCTCGCCGGGCGCGACGTCATTCTGGTCCACCGGCTGCTCAAGAACACGGTTGCTGAGAAGATCGGCGGGCGCGCCTACGCGCTCTACAGCGACGCGGCCATCCGCGCGATGGGTGTCGACCCGGTCGCGCAGGGTCTCATCGCCCATCGCGAAACCATCGACGTCATCGGCGACGTGACGCTGTGGGCGCGCGATCTGGAAGCGGCGTGGCGGCAGGAAGACGCGCAAACCCGGATGCAGGTGACGCGCGACGATGCCTACGTCATGCTGGAATTCGACATCGCCGCGCCGCGGCAGACGGTTTGGGAGTTTTTCACCGTGCCCGGGCAATGGCAGAAATGGTGGGACGCCGATACCATCGTCGAGGATTCCGGCAAGGGACGACGCGGTCCCGGCACCAGGAACCACTGCATGCACGGCAACCATACCGTCGTTGAGGAGATGCTCGATTGGCGCCCGCCCGATTATTTCACGGTGGGCATCACGCTTCCGATTCCCGGCGCGCCGCGGATCGTGATGACTCGCGCCGTTCTGGACGGTCCAAGCGGAATGACGCATCTGGAGCTGCGGGTCGCCAAACCTAAACCAAAGGATCGAGAGTTCGTCGAAGGCGCCGCGGTGAAATACGCCGAACGCATGACCAAGGCGATCGCCGGCTTGCGATCCATGCTGGAAGGGAAGCAGCCTGCCCTCGATGCAGTGGAGGAGCCGGCGTTGACGCGATCGAGCGGACGCTTCCTGACCGAGCCGGTGAAGTCGGGCGCGCGCGGCTGATGCCCAACGCACGGTCCGGGTCTAATGGGGCTGCGTTACTTGCCCGAGCGCGGCAACTCGTCGATCGCGGCGCGGACCTTGGCCATGGTCGTGGTGCAATATTCCTCGCGCTCCTTCAGGAAGCGCTGCTGCTGTGCGCGGAAATTGGCAACCCGCTCCCGCACCTCGGATCCGAAGTCGCCGCTGATGTCGAGCCTGGCAAAGTGCGGCAGCTGCGCCGGTTGAGGCGGAACTTCGACGACCGTCACCGCCAAAGGCGACGGAGCGGGGGGCAGGCCCTCGATCACGGTCGGCGCCGGAAGCGGAGGCGGCACGACCGCAGCCCGCACCTCAGCCTTGACGCTGAGCGTGGCGACCGCCTCGGCCAAGGCCTGTTCAGCGGCGATCGGCAACGCGGCGGCGGGGGCAGGTGTAGCGGCAGGCGGCGTGGCGGTCGACTGGGCGGCAGGCGCCGCCGCCGTCCGTGAGGCAGGCGCCGGCAGCTCGGCGTCGGGCAGCTTGCCCTTCACCGACTGTACGAAAGCCATTGTCTGCGCGATCAGGAGATCGCGTTCTTTCATCCACTTCATGGCGCACCCTGAGCGCGCGGATTCCAGCAAAGCAACCGCGCGGAATCAAGCGCTCGCCATCATGATGGTTGACGAAGACGCCTGTTTGGTAGGCGCGGTGACATAATTGTGACACGCCGCGCGGGCGTGGACGGTCAGCGTTGACGGGGATTGGTGTTCGGGACGAACGGGGTACCGACGATCCGGACCGGGGTCTGGGCCAATCCCTGATCCGATGCCGACGCGTGATTCGCGGGCGGCCGGGGCGCGGCACTCGCCGGCGCGGGCGCCGGATCGAGCAGGGCGACGAGGCCGGCCGCGGCCACGCTGAGCAGCGTGAACGCGCCCAGAAGCAGCAGATTGCGGTCGGATTCGCGGACCCTCATGCGAGGAAAATCGCGTGGGAGGGCATAACGTTCCGAACAAATCCTCAGAGCATTGTCGAGCGGATTTGGCCTCACCTTGAGGACGAGCATCAGGAGAGGACGAACCGGTGAGCCGGCCGGAACGGGGTGGGAGCCAGCCTAATGGGCCGCCATCGCGGCGGGTACCCGCTCGATGCTGCGGGCCTCGATCAGGTCGGCGTAGCGGCCATATTCCTCGGCCATTTCGAGCAGCTTCTCGCGCACCGCGGCGTCGGTCACCTGCCGGGCCAGCCGTCGCGCCTGATCGGATTGGAAGCGGTAATGTGCTGTGTCGGACATGGTGGCGGCTCCTCACATATCTGTAAGGGCCACCCGGCAAAGGTTCATCAAAGCGTCATTGCAGCGTCGGTGGACGATCCGCCGGGGGAGCCGACGTGACCGGCGCCGTCTTGTCCTCGCGGACCTCGACTTCGAACCAGCCCATCTCCTTCAGCTCGCGAGCCTTCTTCTCGGCCGCGTCTTCGCTGTCGCGCTTCAGCACGATTCGGCTGGTGCCATCTCGGGCAAGGATCAAATAGGTCATTGGCAGAGTCCCACCCCGCATTCTGCATACCCCGTTTGGGGCCGCAAGAACAGAAGCAAGGCGAGGGATGGGTGATCCTACGGGAAGGATCCCACGATTCCTGCCAGGGGAGTGTCGCAGCGGCTTTCCGAACCGGCCCCGCGGCGCAGCGCCGGTTCGGAAGGGCGAGTTGCCTCAGCGCTTCACCACCACGTCGATGTGGCGGTTCCTGTCGTCCCACCGGCCGCTCTGCAGGCAGCTCTCGCGGTACTGTCGCAGATGGCGAGGTCGCCGCCATGGGTGCGATTCCAGGTCTTGCAGGTCGACGCGATGTAGGTGCAGGTGCATTTGCCCGACGCGCATTGGCGCTCGACAGCGGTTTCGGCGGTGGCCGCCGAAATGGTGGCGGCGAAAGTTGCGAGCAAGATCAGCAATCTCATGGTGATTCCTCAAAATGGTGAAGTCTGGTCGGCGATAATTTCAGGCCGATCAGGATTGGCGATGTGCCTTAGCGTTGGGTGCAGACGAAGCGGGTGCCGTTCTTCGTCGTGCCGGTGGCCCGGCTGCCCTTCTTCGCGACAGGATAGTTGTTGCCGTTCGGGAAGCCGGTGAGATGGATGTAGGCGCTATCGCCGCCATCATACGACCCGGAGATCAGACCCGGGGCGGAGCAGGTTCAGCCTGCGGCGCTTGCCGGGATGCAGGCGATGGCAAGGAAGGCAAGGGCGAGTCCGATTTTCATCTCACCCTCGAGGCTCATCGATAGCCCGCGCTGAAGTTATGGTCGCGAATGCCGATCGCCTTGGCCTGTGCCGCGGACACCCGATCCCGACACTGAATGTACCTCAGGACCTGCGCGTCGGTGCCCGCGGAGTGAGCGCGCCACATGTCGAGATTGAAGCCGTTCTTGGCCATGCAGGCCTGGGCATGAGGGCTGTCATTGCGCTCCCTGGCGCTCGCCGGAGCGACGGCCAGTGTGGACAGGACAATCACGGTGCAGAAAACAATCTTCATTCTGAAATTCCCAAAGGTGAAAGTGCCGGAACAATAGCCAGCGGGAACAAAATCACAAGTAGTCGTTGCGAGATGACTCAACGTTCTCGCTAGCGCTTCCTGCAAAACATTGCGAAGCGCAGGGTCGTTGCATTGGCTAGCGGTGAGCGCGATCGACGACGTGGCACTCCCGGCGACCGGAATACTACGGCTCGCTCTGTACATTGTGGGCAATCAGGCGATGCGCTTTGATTGAATCGCGACGACATGTTCGAATCGCATCGGGAACGACGCGGCGTAGGCCGCGCATATCTGATGGAGGACGCGATGCCCAGGCACTTCGGTTTGAAGGCAGCATCGGCCGCAGGACGGTCGGCGTTCACGGGGTCATCAAGGGATTTGCAGCAGCGGACTGCTTCGGCGTCGGCATCGAAGAAGCATGCTCTGGACAGCGCTGCAGCGTCGAAGCACGCTTCCCCATGCTCGGAACTGCCGTATTCGCCTGCGAGCTGGCGGGGCTGCTGCGGTCGACGGTCGATCTCGGCAGACTGAAGCTGTGTCGCGGCGGCCAGATGGCGGAAATCCAAGCCAGCGGAAATCCAAGCCAATTGGTGCCGGCTGAGGGGATTGAACCCCCGACCTTCAGTTTACAAAACTGCTGCTCTACCGCTGAGCTAAGCCGGCGAATTGGGAATGATTTGCGCGCTCGAATAGCAGACTTGGCGCGCCAGAGCCAGAACCAAGGCTTGAACCGAGCAGGCGAGAAGCGATCGCGCCCCCGTGTCGGCCCGACAGCAAAAGGCGGCCCGCGGGCCGCCTTTTGCGCCGTCGGCCTAGTCAGCTGAGCTACTGGCAGGGATGCTGGCGGCCGTCGCTGCCGCGGAACCAGGTGCCGGGGGTGCAGACAAAGCCGTTTTGCCGGGCATATTCGGCGCCGCCGATCGGGGCGCGGGCATAGTCGGGGCCGCCGAACGGGGCGGTGGCGACCGCAGCCGCCGTGCCGACCGCACCGCCGACGACGCCACCGGCCACGCGGGCCGCGGCGTCGACAGGCGCGAACGGGCCGGGGTCATAGCGGTTGTAGCTGCCCTGCCAGCCTTGGTCCCGCCGACCGATGCGCTGGTGATAGGCGGTGCGGGTGGTGGCCGGTGCCATCGCCTGGCATCGGGCGTCCGGCCAGGCGTTCGAGCAGCGCGCGGGGGTGCCGATCGTCTGTTGCGCCATCGCCGGGCTCGCCAGCGCCGAGGCGAGCAGGGGCTGCTGCGCCGAGGATTTTGAATTGTGTCATGCGAAATCTCCTCTCGTCGTCGAGAGCTAATCTCGCGGTGCCGTGCCTGTTCCAGCGCGGCCTTGCCCCGTGTTCAAAGCAGTGTGAAGTTCTGCAGGTTCGTGCGCATGATGCGTTCCGGAGCATGCTGCCTTTGACGAGAATTGCGTGTACAGCGGTGAACGGACTGATGTCGGTGCCGACGCGGGGGATTGATGTTCGGAATTTTGAGTCTTGGCTTTCTGCTCGGCATGCAGCATGCGCTGGAGCCGGATCATATCGCGGCGGTATCGAGCATCGCGGCCCGCCGCAGCCAAGTCGGTGACATCGTCAAGCACGGGCTGACCTGGGGACTTGGCCACACGCTCACTTTGTTCATCTTTGCCGGCGCCGCGATCCTGCTCGGGCGCGCGATCCCGGAAACGGTCGCACAGCCGATCGAGACCGCGGTCGGTATCATGCTGGTCGGCCTCGGCGCGCATGTGTGGTGGCGGCTGTGGCGCGACCGCGTGCACTTCCACACCCATTCGCACGGCGACGGCACCACGCACTTCCACGCCCACAGCCATGCCGGTGAAGCCGCATCCACCGTGGCGCTTGCGTCCACCGTGGCGCGTGCGTCCACCGTGCCGCACGTCCGCGCCGCGCACAGCCATGCGCACGGCTTCCGCTGGCGCACGCTCCTGGTCGGCCTGATGCACGGCATGGCCGGCTCGGCGGCGCTCCTGGTGCTGACGGTGTCGCAGGCCCCAAGTCCGGTGATCGGGCTCGGCTATGTCGCGCTGTTCGGCATCGGCTCCATGATCGGCATGGGCGTGCTGTCCAGCGTGATCGCGGTGCCGCTGGCAGCTTCGGCGCGCTGGCTGACCTGGGCCAATCGCGGCCTGCAAATGGCGGTCGGCGCGGTCACGATCGCGATCGGCGTCCACGCGATCGTCGAGAACGCCTTCACCTGACGGGTCGGCGGCTTCCCGAAGCAAGATGACGTTGCGTCGATTTGAGCGACAGAGTCTGCGTCACCTCGCCCGACGTGCGGGGAGAGGTCGGAACGCATCGTCAGATGCGTTCCGGGTGAGGGGGACTCTCCGTAAACGTAGCTATCACCGTATCCGCGGAGCCCCTAACCCCAACCCTCTCCCCGTAAGAACGGGGAGAGGGGGCACTTCGGCGCCCGTTAACGATTTCTGATTCCGCACGGCCGCATTGACCGGATGCCGATGCTTACGCGTTAGGCTTACCGGCAGTTTGGCCGGCGTCCTTAACCCTTCCGCCAAGCCGTTGGATTAGGTTGTGGTGGAACAATTCGGGACGCTGGGTGAACATGCGCGCAAGTCTTGCGCTGGCGATATTGGCTGCGATGAGCTCGACGGCGCTGGCCGGCGGCGGCTTCGACATTGTCGTGCCGGTGCGGCCCGGCGTGCCGATCATCATTAACGGCGTCGACGCCTCCTACGCCGTGGTCGAAAGCGCGATGGGGCTCGCTCGCAACGAGTCGATGGTGCCGACCGTCTATGGCGGCCGCCCGATCGATCCCCAGCCGAATGTCGGCCACTATTATCCGAGCCTCGGCCGCATGCCGGGTTACGGCCGCCTCGAGATCGAGCCGCCGGCCAACCGCCGCCTGCCCAAGCCGGCCGAGAGCTACCATCAATCGTGGGGGGCGGAATCGGCTCCGCTGCCGGCACAGTCCAACGTGCCGGTCGATCCGCCGCCGGTGATCTACGCGCCGGAGTTCAACGGGCCGCGGCCGCTGCCGCGCCCATTCCCGCGGCCACCGCGACCCCGAGGATTCTGACATCGACTGCCCGAAATCAAGAGCCCCGCGAAACGGGGGTCCTGAATAGCCATCAAGAGCTACGCGACGAACAGAGAGACCTACAGGAGAGAGTAATGCGTCAAATGATCAAAGGACTGATTGCGGCGGTGGCCGTCATGCTGAGCGCGCCCGCAATGGCGTGCGGTTTCAACCCTTGCGGCTATTCCGCGCCCGTCGTGAATTACGGCTGCGGTGGTTGCGGCGGTGGCTACTATGGCGGCTACGGCTACGGCGCCGTCGAACGTCTGCCCGACCCGGATGCCGCTTATCCCAGCGCGGCGCAGCAGTACTATTACGTCAACCAGGGACCGACCTACACCGGTCCGGGCAACTGGGCACCGCGCCCGTACTACCGCGAAGGTTACGGCCGCCCGTATTACGGCTATCGCCGCTATGGCTACCGTCACTACGGCTACCGCCATCACTACGGCTATCGTTCGCACTACGGCTATCGCTACGGCCGCTACGGCCATCCGGTGCTGCGCCGCTACTACTGATCCGATCGTCAGTTCGAGACATCAGCGCCCGTTCGCGTCACGCGAGCGGGCGTTTGTCGTTCACATCAGCCCGAGCCGGCTGGCGCCGATATAGAGCGCGAGCACACACGCGTTCGAGACGTTGAGGCTCTTGATCTCGCCGGGCATGTCGAGGCGGGCGACGACGCGGCAGGTCTCGCGCGTCAATTGCCGCAAGCCCTTGCCTTCGGCGCCGAGCACCAGCGCGAGCGGCGCTTGCAGCGCGGCCTTGCCGAGATCCTCGGTGCCCTCGCTGTCGAGGCCGACGGTCTGGAAGCCACGCTCGTTCAACTCGTTCAGCGCGCGCGCCAGATTCTGCACGGTGACAACAGGCACCAGCTCGAGCGCGCCGGAGGCGGACTTCGCCAGCACGCCGGTCGCCTCCGGGCTGTGACGGGCGGTGGTGACAATCGCCTTCACCGCGAACGCCGCGGCCGAGCGCAGGATGGCGCCGACATTGTGCGGATCGGTGATCTGGTCGAGCACCAGCACGATGCCCTCCAGCGCCAGCGTGTCGATGCCGGGCGAGGGCAGGGGATCAGCCTCCGCCAGGAGGCCCTGATGCACCGCATCGGGGGTGAGGCGCCGGTCGATCTCGCTGGGCCGGACGATCTCGGGGGTGACGCGGGTCGCGATGTCTTCGTCGGCGAGGCGCTTGGCCGCGTTCTCGGTGAGGTAAAGCTTGCGGATATGGCGGTCGGGGTTGGCAAGCGCCGCCGACACGGTGTGCCAGCCGTACAGAATCACCGGCCCGTCGGAACCGGATTCGCGTTCCCGCCGGGCCGGCGGGCGGCCGAATTTCGGCCCTTTTTGGAAGGGTTTACCGCCCTTGCCTCGGAAATTGGGTTTGCGGTCGCGATCGCTCATGTGAGGCTTGTGTCACGGCTCCTGAATATTGGCAATTTTACACAGCGTTTTCGAGCGAAGTGGGGGTCCGGTTCGCGTGAAGAAAGCGCGACAAAACAAGAATCTAGCCGCAAGACTCACGACTTTGGAACAGAGATCGCCCGAGCCTGCAAAAGTATCCCAATTAGATGGCTGGCTTGGTTGACTTTGGGGACCGCCTTCCCCCATAAACGCGCCCGACCGCGCACCCGCTTCGGGTCGGCCGGTTATCAGCGTCATTTCGATGACCGGTCCGCCGCCACTCGCGCGGCCGGTCTGATGCTGTTGGACGGGGGAGTGTCCCGAGTGGCAAAGGGAGCTGACTGTAAATCAGCCGCCTCATGGCTTCGCAGGTTCGAGTCCTGCCTCCCCCACCAATCAAATCAATCACTTACATCGCCTGCCTTCCACGTCATCCTGATCGCCTCGAATGGTGGAAGGATTGGGAGCCTGTAGGAGTCCGTCAGGGAGCCGCTGAGCGGCCATCGCTCCTCGGCGTGATCCGGACGATCGCACAGGGGAGCCCGGTAGCCGGGGACGAGGCAGTGTTCGTGATGCTCCGGGTCTGGCCGGAACGTTTCCCGCTGTTCACGGCTTATGGAATAGTTAGCGCGGCGCGCGGTCCCTGATGGTTCATCCGCCAGCCCCAGAGATCGGGGACCGCGTTACTGCGCTGAGGCGAGGGCACATGACGGGTTTGTCCAATGACCGAAGCGACATTGTTCATGTTGGGCGTGGCGGGTTTGGCTCTGTGGTCCGCTATCGTTGCAGTGTTTGAGATCAAAGCGGCATGGGGGCGGAGCCAGCTACGACGGCGAGCCCGTGATCAAGGCCGCACCGAGATAATCCTCTAAAGCTTACGGGGAGAAGGCGACGTTGCCATCGGCTGAATATCATCTGCGACAAGCCGAGATCGCATCTCAGATGGCTCTTATCGAACCTGACTTCAACAAGGTCCGTGCATTTGCACCGTCTTGCCTTGGAGCACTACGACAAGGCTGAAGGGGCTCTACCCAAAGCGTCTTTGTATTCCGCACACCAAACGGCAGCATCGCCACCGGTCACGGACCGCAAGTCTCCACGATCGCATCCTCGGCGATCTCGGTAGATTCGTCTGAGGATATAGGAATGAAGCCGTTTCTTGAGCGGATTACGGAGGTTATATCTCAACAAGGGTTGACCCCGGCGGCAGGGCAATCTCCTGAAAGCGCATCTGCCTAATAGTCATGCGGCATGTGCAATCTCTACAGCATCACGACCAACCAAGCCGCGATCCTCAGCCTTTTCCGGATCGTCAACCGGTACGTCGGCAATCTGCCGCCGATGCCAGGCGTCTTCCCGGATTATCCGGCGTCTTCACCCTATCCGCGAAAACATCTCCAGCCGCCGCCGGCGTTCCATTGCTCGGCCGGCGCGCGCAATGGTAGACTGCGCCATTTCATGATTTGAGCCGTTTCAGACGATATGAAGAAAATTTTGCACTGGGACGCTTCTGCAGGAGATGACCCGGCGCTGATGGTTGCCTGCGCTGTCTTGCTCGGGGTCTCGATCCTGGTTTCGATACCGGCATTTGTCGGTGGTGGCGGCCAGGCCGGAATCGATTTTTCATGTTTCTGGGGCGCGGGCGCGATGGCGCTCGAAGGCCATGCGGCGGCGGCCTACGATTGGGAGCAGCTGCATCAGCAACTTGTTCTCCGGCTGCAATCCCTCAATCACGCTCCGTATCCTTACGATCAGGTACCGGTTCCGTTCTTTTATCCGCCGGTGTTTTTCCTGGTTGTGGCGCCGCTGGCGCTGCTGCCGTTTCCGATCGCGTTCTGGGTCTGGAGCGCAGCGAAGCTGTCTTGCTGGCTGCTCGTCGTTCATGCCATCCGGCCGCGCTCCGCCGCGCTGCTGCTGGCACTCGCTGCTCCGCCAGTATTCTACGACTTCATTTCCGGCCAAAGCGCACTGCTCGCCGCATCGCTGCTCGGCGGCATCCTGCTGACATTGGACAGGCGTCCGCTTCTCAGTGGAATCCTGATCGCGCTGCTCATCTTCAAACCTCAGTATGGCGTGCTGCTTCCCTTCGTGCTGATCGCCACCGGACGTTGGCGCGTCGTCATCACCGCCGCTCTGGTGATTCCGGTCCTCCTGCTGCTCGCCGGGCTGATCTTCGGTTGGGATACCTTCGATGGATTCCGCGCCGCCGCCACCTTCGCCACGACGCAATTCCACCTCAGTGGCGCGCTGCCATGGTACAAACTGCAGAGTGTGTACGGGCTCTTGAGAGACGCCGGCCTTGGCTACGGTTTGGCGATGGCGGTCCACGTCGCCATCGCATCGGTAGTTGCGATCGGGGTGCTGATCATTTGGCGCAGCCATGTCAGCTTCGCCGTAAAGGCCGCGAGCCTCCTGTCGGCAACGCCGCTGATTTCTCCTTACTTCGCGATCTACGATATGCCGATCCTGGTGGTCGCGTTGCTCTTTCTCATGAACGCCAGCGCGGGCCGCCTCGCGTCGCGTTCGGGTCGAAGCGCCTTCCGGATCGCTGTCAGCGTCGTCTTCGTATTGGGATACGCTTTCCCGTTCGTGCGCACGCCTCTCGGCCCCATGATGTGCGCAACCGTGATCGCGCTGATCTGGACGAGATACCGGCAAGAGGCCGGCGAGACAGCTACAGGCGAGGGATTGCGAAAATCTGCAACCGTTGGAGGCTAGTGTCCTGATCGCGAACAGTCCGCGGCGAAGATCATCACGATCAGCCGTCCTGGTGCGCCGGCGGCGTTGCCGTGCCGGGCACAGCCTCCGCGCCAACCGGGCGCCTGGTGCCCGACGGATCGTCGCGCTTGAGCATCGAGGCCCAGGCGAAAAATGGATAGGCCAAAAGCGCCAGGTATCTCGTGGGCATCGGATGATCGACGCCGAATGCCGTCGGCTTCTGCCGTTCCGGAAGATAGAGGCTGCCGAACAGCACATCGTAGAACGAGAACAGCCCGGCGTAGTTCTTGTCCCTGGCTTCCCGCTCGCTGCTGTGGTGCCAGTGATGAAACTCCGGCGATACCAGGACATGGCGTAGCGGGCCGTAGCCCAGGCGCACGTTGGCGTGTGCGAGCCAGGACTGCCAGTAGTAGATCGCAAGGTAGGTCCCGATCGCCTCAGCGGAGAAACCGAGCGCGAACAGCGGGAACAGCGAACCAACCTTCATGAAGGTCACGTCAAGCGGGTGCTGGTGGATCGCGGCGAGCCAGTCCAGCTCTTCGACGGCGTGATGAACGGCATGGATGCGCCACATGGCGGGCACGACATGCAGGATGCGGTGGGTCCAGTAGATGCCGAGGTCCCCGATCACGATCGCGATGAGCGCCTGAGCCCAATACGGGAGATCGCTGACCGCCTGCTTGACGGCCGAGGGCAGGATCGATTGATTGACCAGCGTCGCCAGTGCGATGATCGCGGTCACGCCGATGAACACCAGCCAGCCGTTGAGAAACAGGAAGGCCATATCAGTCGAAAGACCGCGCCTGAAGATCTTCTGCTGCCTCGCTGCAAAGAGTTGCTCGAACGGCACGAAGATCAGGGGCGCCAGCAAAAGCTGATATTGTTCCAATAACTCGCGCATTCAAATGGCCACATGAAATGGCGACAGCCTACCACCCCGGTCCCCGATGGCGTCAATCGGAAACCAAACCCGGGTTGTGGGAGCGTTAATCAGCATCCCCGTGCCGCTACGGGGATCACCGGTGTCCGGGAGCCGGGTTCGTCCGCATGCCCCAATCCCACCGCGTCACTCCATCCTTGCGAACATCTCCACCAGCGTCTCGCGCAGCCAGCGTTGCGCGGGGACGGTGTCGTTGCGCTGGTGCCAGAACAGGCTGACGATGCGGGGCGGCGCCGGCAGCGGCACCGGCATGGCGTGCAGATGGGGCGCGTGGCGGGACTGGGCGCTGAGATCGCGCGGCAGCACGGCGATCAGGTCGGACTGGCGCACGATCTCGTAGGCGGCATTGTAGTGGTTGACGGTCGCGACCAGATTGCGCGACAGCCCGCGTGAGGCGAGAAACTGGTCGTAGGTCGGCAGCGTCTTGCCGGCGAGGCTGACATCGACATGCTTGGCGGCAAGGAAGCTCCGGGTGTTGAGCCGCTTCTGCCTGGCCAGCGGATGGTCCCGCCGCATCATGCAGGCATATTCGACGGTCCACAGCGAGCGTGAGCGGATCACGGCCGGCGGCTGCTGCGCCTCGTTGACATAGACGCTCAGCACGCAATCGACCCGGTTGTCCTCGAGCCGGTCGCCGATCTCCAGGATGGTGTTGGGCACGGTGTGGATGCGCGCGGACGGCGCCACGTCGCTGAAGCGGGTGAGTAGCCGCGGCATCACCAGCGAGGCCACGTAGTCGGACATCGACAGGATGAATTCGGCCTGGGTCTGTCGCGGATCGAAGGCGTCCTCATCGAGGGCGTGGCGGACATGTTCCAGGGCGTCGCCGATCGGCTGCCACAGCGCCACGGCGCGCTGCGTCGGGCGGATCCCGCTCGCGGTGCGCACGAACAGGGGGTCGCCCAGCGCGTCGCGCAGCCGCGCGAGCGCGTTGCTGACCGCGGGCTGCGTCATGGTCAGCGCGCTGGCGGCGCGCGTGACGCTGCCCTCGGTCATCAGCGCCTCGAAGACTTTCAGCAGGTTGAGGTCGAGCGTGCGGAAGGACACGAGCAATATTCACAAGGGTGATGTGCCAGATAACGATTATAAATTATTCGGATAATATTGGTTTGTCTATCATTCCCCGGCTGACCCTGTGGCGCGTGCCGCCGCGGGGCGAGGGGGGACTTTCATGTCGATGATCTCGGCGCGCATCGAGCGCCTGCCGTTCGCGCGGTTCCACGTGCACCTGCTGCTGATGGGCGGCCTCGGCTATCTCTTTGACGCGATGGATGCCGCCGTGCTGGCGTTCATCCTGCCGGTGCTCCGCACCGCCTGGGGGCTGACCAATGTGGAGACCGGCGTGCTCGGCAGCAGCACCTTCGTCGGTTATCTGTTCGGCGCGCTGCTCGCGGGGACGCTGGGCGACCTGATCGGCCGCCGCGCGGTGATGATGTCGGCGCTCGCGCTCTACAGCGCGGCCTCGCTGGTCAGCGCGGCGGTGGATAGCTGGCCGGCGTTCTTTGCCGCCCGCGTCGTCGCCGGCATGGGCACCGGCGCGGAGAGCGCGATCATCGCGCCTTACCTCGCCGAGTTCGTGGCGCGGCGTTACCGCGGCGCCTTCACCGGCGCGCTGGCGGGCTTCTTCTCGTTCGGCTTCGTCGCCGCCGCCTTGCTCGGCTATTTCATCGTGCCCGCCTATGAGAACGGCTGGCGCATCGTGCTCGTCATCACGGCTATACCGGTCGTGATGCTGCTGTGGTGGCGGAGATCGCTGCCGGAATCGCCGCGCTGGCTGGAAAGCCGGGGCAGGGCGAAGGAGGCCGAAGCGGTGCTCGACAGGATCGAGGCCGGCTTCGCGCGCGAGGGCCGCGCGCTGCCGCCGGCGGTAGCCGAGCCAGCCGCGCCAGTCGCCTCGTCGGGAACGCTGGTGAGCAATTTTGCCGCGCTGCTCGCCGGCCGGCAGGCGCGCATCACCACCATGACCTGGATCATGTGGCTGTCGATCACCTTCAGCTACTATTCCTTCTTCGTCTGGATTCCCGGCCTGCTGGTGCAGAACGGCATGAGCATCACCAAGAGTTTTGGCTATTCGCTCGCGATGTATTGCGCGCAGGTGCCGGGCTATTTCACCGCCGCTTTTTTCAATGAGCGGATCGGACGGCAGGCGACGATTGCGACCTATATGCTGCTCGGCGGCGCCAGCGCGCTCGGGCTCGCCTTTGCCAAGAGCGATGCGGAGATCATGGCGGCCGGCCTGCTGCTGTCGTTCTTCATGAACGGCACCTATGCCGGCGTCTATGCCTACACGGCCGAAGTGTTTCCGACATCGATCCGGACCACGGGGGCGGGGCTCGCATCCGCGATCGGCCGCATCGGCGCGATCGCAGCGCCGATCCTGGTCGGCTACCTCTATCCGAATTTCGGCTTTGCCGGTGTGTTCGGCGTCACCACGTCCGTTCTCCTGATTGGCGCGCTGACCGTCGTGCTGATGGGCGTGCCGACGCGCGGCCGGTCGCTGGAAGACATCGCAAGCGAAGCCGCGTGATCATACGAGCTACGCGCTGACAGGAGACCTTTCATGTCCACCATCCTCTTCAAGAATGCCGCGCTGCTCGATCCGCTGCGGTCCGATCTGCTTGAGGGACACCACGTGCTGGTCGAGGACCACCTGATCAAGGAGGTGTCGGACCGGCCGATCGAGGCTTCCGCCGATCGGGTCATCGACCTCAAGGGCAAGACGCTGATGCCCGGCCTGATCGACCTGCATGTCCATGCGGTCGCGGTCGAGCTCGATTTGTCGCAGCAGGCGCGGATGGCCAACGTGCTGGTGACGCTGCGCTCGACCATGCTGTTGCGCGGCATGCTGAAGCGCGGCTTCACCACCGTGCGCGATGCCGGCGGCGCCGGCTATGCGCTGAAGCAGGCGATCGACACCGGTCTCACTGATGGCCCGCGGCTGTTCGTCTCCGGCCGCGCGCTCAGCCAGACCGGCGGCCACGGCGACGGGCGCGCCCGCTCGGACTATCTGGCCGACCCGACCTGCTCCTGCTGCGTGCGGGTCGGCGCGATCGCGCGCGTCGTCGACGGCGTCGATGCGGTGCGCAAGGCGGTGCGCGAGGAGCTGCAGATGGGCGCCGACCAGATCAAGATCATGGCGTCCGGCGGCGTTGCGTCGCCGACCGATCCGATCGGCGCCTACGGTTATTCCGAGGACGAGATCCGCGCCATCGTCGCGGAGGCGAGAGCGCGGCACACCTATGTGCTGGCGCATGCCTACACGGCGGAGGCGATCGAGCGGGCAATACGCTGCGGCGTGCGCACCATCGAGCACGGCAATCTGATCGACCTTCCGACCGCGCGGTTGATGGCCGAGCAGGGCGCCTATGTGGTGCCGACCCTGGTCACCTACGAGGCGCTGGCCAATGAGGGCGCGAAGTACGGCCTGCCTGCGGCGAGCGTCGCCAAGATCGCCGACGTTCGCGACGCCGGGCTGCGCTCGCTTGCAATCTATCGCGAGGCCGGGGTCAAGATGGGATTTGGCACCGATCTGCTCGGACCGTCGCAGCGGCTGCAGAGCGACGAGTTCCGGATCCGCGCCGAGCTGATCGGCCCGCAGGCAGTGATCGCCAGCGCGACCATCATCGGCGCCGAGGTGCTCGGCATGGAAGGCAAGCTCGGCCGCATCGCGCCGGAGGCGTTCGCCGACCTGCTGGTAGTCGAGGGCAACCCGCTGCGCGACGTGGGTTGCCTGCTCGGCCAAGGCGAGCACATCCCGCTGGTGATGAAGGCCGGCAAGGCCGAGGTCGACCGGCTGGACGGGTAGGGCGGGAAGGGGGTAGGCTGAATCGATACGATTTCTGAATAATGGAATCGTACCGCTGATTTGCCCGACGAGTCAAGTTGCGGTGTCGCCGGACAGTTGCCGTGTCCGCCGGCACCTTTGCATGGGGTTGTTTTCGATATTTTGGCAGTGCGTCCGTCCTCACCACACCACGCGCAGTGCAGGACAGGGCGGGCATTCAGAGCCCTGACCACCGGTACGCCCGATCACGTTACCGCTGGTGGCGTTGACGTTGCCGGGCAGAAGCACGACATATCGCGTGCCGATCCCACCTGCCGCTCCGGAGCAAGCCATGAACGCCCCCAACATCGAGTCCGTCACGCCGCAGTCTGGCGGCGACGTGGTGGCCTGGCTGACCAACGAGACCCGCGACGAGCGCTTCATCGACAATATCTTCGCCGAGCTTTGCATCCGGTTGCAGGGCAGGGGCATCCCGCTCAAGCGGGCGACGATGAATCTGCTGATCCAGCATCCGCAATGGCTCGGCGCCCGGATCATCTGGGGCGACGGCAAGCGCGAGGCCGAGATCACGCGGGTCGACTACGAGGTCAGGGAGCGCTCGGAATATATCGGCAGCCCGGTCTACGAAATCCACCAGGGCGCTGGCGAAGTGCGCGAGCGGCTCGAACGGGCGCCTGGCCGCACGCATGCGCTCTTTGACGAGATGCGCGCGCAAGGCCTGACCGACTATGTGGCGTGGCCGCTGCTGCATACGCTCGGCAAGCGGCATGTCGTGACCTTCGCGACCGACCGGTCCGGCGGTTTCGATGACGCTGACATCGCCGAGCTGCGCAAGGTGCTGCCGGTGCTGGCGCTGGTCAGCGAAATCCGGATGAAGAACCGCCTGGCGCGGACGCTGCTCGAGACCTATGTCGGCACCCATGCTGGCGAGATGATCCTGGCGGGTGCGACGCGGCGGGGCAGCGGCACCACGGTCCGCGCCGCGATCATGATCTGCGACCTCAGGGACTTCACCCGGATCTCGGACTCCTGGCCGCGCGACGATGTCATCGATCTCCTCAACGACTATTTCGACGCGATGTCGGAGCCGATTGCGCGGCACGGCGGGGAAATCCTGAAATTCATCGGCGACGGTCTGCTTGCGATTTTCCCGCTCAGCGATCCCAGGGCCTGCGCCAACCTGCTGCACGCGGTGTCCGAGGCGCGGCAGGCGATGGCGGCGCTGAGCGAAAAGAACAGCATGATGGGCCGGGCGCCGATGAATTACGGCATCGGCGTCCATGTCGGCGACGTCATGTACGGCAATATCGGATCGCGCAGCCGGCTCGACTTCACGGTGATCGGCCCCGCGGTGAACATGGCCTCGCGGCTCGAGGCTCTGACCAAGCAGTTGGGACGAAACGTGCTGCTGTCGCGCGCCTTCGCCGATCTGGTCTCGCACGATTTCGCGCTCGAGCATGTCGGCGAGCATTTGGTGCGCGGTTTCAGCGAGCCGATCGAGCTGTTTGCCTATCGGGGCTGAGGCTCGATTGGCCAGCGTGACGTGCGGCGCACGCACCGGCTGAGACGGCCCAATATCCAAAGGCTCCTGCCGTTAAGGAGATCGGCCGGACAGGTTTACTGTCGGCGCGCGCAACAATTGCTGCTCGGCATAGTTGGCCAGACGATCGTACTCTTCGGCGATCTTCAGAAGGTTCGCACGTGAGCTTTGGTATCTGAACAACTCCGCCTTGGCACGTGTCTTGGCGGCTCGATCCCGCCAATAGCCGGCGTTGGTCATGACGTTCTCGACCATGGTGCTTCCCCCTTTCTCAGGGATTGCCCATAGACCAACGTCGCCGCGACAAGTCCGCTCCCCGAGGAACCCGGAACTGGCGTTCACGCATGAAGAGTCACTGAAACATTCCGTTTGTTCCAGACGAAATTTATTCAAGCTGGATTCACACGTGTTGTTTTCCGGAACGCCGGATAGCGTGAATCTTCGAATGCTGGGCAGGCTTTTTCATTAAGGAAATTTTTCAAGGCCCGAGGGTCCGCCCTGATTATCGACACCGGCGGTTCGCCGTGAGCATGGGAATCGGACGGCCCCGGCAACGCGAGATGCCGGGGCCGTTTTCCCTTGGTGCCGGGAATTCAGATCGAGGTGATCTTCTGCGCCGGCGCAGCGCGCTCGACGAAGCCCTTGGCGAGGGCGTGATAGACGCCTTCCTTGCAGATCAGGCGCGAGCTCGCGTGCGCAATCAGGGCCGCGGTCATCAAGGGCACGACCATCGCGTGATTGTCGGTCATCTCGGTGACGATCACGAAGGCGGTGATCGGTGCCTGAACTACGCCGGCGAAATAGGAGACCATGCCGAGCAGCATGATGGCCGACAGCGGCGCGCCGTGAAACAGCGGCGCGATGTTGGAGCCGAGCCCGGCACCGACCGCGAGCGAGGGCGCGAAGATGCCGCCCGGCATGCCGCTGATCGAGGCGAACGTGGTCGCGAGGAATTTCCAGACGCTGAAGCTCGCCGGCAATTGTGCTCCGGCTTCGAGCGCGGATTTGACCTGCTGATATCCCGTGCCATAGATCGCGCCGTCGGACGCAATCCCGCAAATCGCAGCCGCTAATCCGCAGATTGCGGCAAAACCGACTGGATAACGCTTGATCGCGCTTCCGACCGGATTGGCAAACCCGCGTGCCATTGTGATCAGGATGCGACTGAACAGGCCGCCCGCAAGACCTCCGGCAACGCCGCAGAGCGGGACCGCGAGCCAGTCGGTGCCGTTGCGCAGGGCCGTCGCACTGGTGCCGAAATACGTATAGTTGCCCATCAGCGCGAGCGAGGTCAGGCCGGCGGCGATTACCGCGCCGATGATCAGGCTGCTGGTTCTCGTCTCGAAGGCACGGCTCATTTCCTCGATGCCGAACACGATCCCGGCCAGCGGGGTGTTGAAGGCGGCCGCGACACCAGCGGCCGCGCCGGCAAGGATCAGGCCGGGTTGGCGCCGCGGCGAGAAGCGGCCGAGCGCAAACATGATCGAGGCGCCGATCTGCACCGTCGGTCCCTCGCGCCCGACCGACGCGCCACACAGCAGGCCGAACAGCGTCAGCAGGATCTTGCCGGCCGCAACGCGCAGCGAAACCAGGCTTTCGCGCGCGGTCTGATCGGTCAGATGGCGTGCGGCGATCGCCTGCGGGATTCCGCTGCCTTGCGCGTTCTGAAAGAAGCGGTTGGTCAGAAACACCGACAGCGCGAACCCGGCCGGCGTGAGCACCAGCGAGGCATAATGGAAACGGGATACCACCGCGCCGAACGCGATCTGCGCCAGATCGGCGAGCTGTGCCAGCGCGACGGCCGCCGCGCCGACCGCAATGCCGCCCAGCAAGAACAGGGCGCGGCGCTGCCAACGCGCGGAGACCAGTCTGAACAGCCGCCTCTGGCGGTTGGAGGGGAAGGTCATTCTGACGAGTTCTGGCTCATGTCGTGGTCCGATACGCAGCGGATCACGTCATTCCTAGCACGCGTCGGCGGTATGCGAAGCTGAAGAAATCAGCACGGTGTGCCGGCGCAGCCGCCAAACTCCAGGGCCGAAATCCGCGATACCGCCTGAGGCCTCAATCTTCGGCGATCTCCGGGAGGCTCGCGCGTGAGTTTTGGTGTCTGAACGACTCCGCCTTGGCGCGTACTTTCCCGCCGTGACGCATGGTTGAGGGACGCGGAAAATCTGGCACAAACTGCACTTTGCGCGGCTTCCGCTGCGGCGTATTTTGATCGCCCCATTGAAGGGCGCATGTCATGTCCGAAGTGATTGTTCGAGCGGGCATCGTCGTATTGGGACTTTGCCCAATCGCAATGGTTGCCGTTGCTCTGTTCATTTGATGGAAGCCCACCTAGCCCGACCGCGCCAACCGGGCCGGTAGACGGCCCCAGCGCCTGCCCTCCCAGGCCCCCATAGGTTGCTGGGGCCACTCAACAAGGAGGCCGCCGGTTGGCGGCCTCGTTCTTTGCCTGGTACCGATTTGGGTGCGTCACCGGGATCATTGCCGCGCGAAGACATGGGGCGCTGAATCGAAAAGGGCCGTCGCATCGGCGGCCCTTTTCTGCCGGTCATAATAGGTCTGTAAAAACTCAGTCGTGAAAAAATGCTCTGCAAAGAACGGTAACGCCGGCAGGGTTGGTATTACGACCGTCCTATCTGTCCAGAAATCCGGATCAGTACGGTGTTCCTGCGGTGGAACTCTTGGTCTGCGGATGCGTATCCGACGATCATGATGGGGCACCAGAGAGGGTGCCGCACCCATCAGGACATTCGCCTTGGGGAATCAGGACATCCCATGTCGCCGCGCTTCGCCAAGCATCATGTTGAGCATCGAGATGTGCTCGGCCGTGAGCTGCCGCTGCATGAGGCTCACGGCCCATCCTTCCGGGATCGCGTCCAGGCGCGCCGTCCAGGAACCGACGCGGCGGAGCATGATTGTCACAGGTTCGGTGCTGTCCCTGCCGGCAGCGCCTGGACGATCAAGGTAAACTCGCGGCCCCAGCTTGTACCCCCCTCGCTGGGGCCGTTTCTTTGGGGTGGATGCGCGGCGCATTCAAGCAGCGATGGTCCCGCCGCCTATCTCCGGCGGCGCTGCTTTCTCGGAAACAGCCGGTCGCGGATGTAGCGGGAGGTCGGCGTCAGGCGAAGGCCCCGCGGCTTCTGCCAGGCGGCGCGGTCGATCTCCTTCTTGTCGCCGATCGCCAGTCGGCCCTTGGCGTTCTTGGCGATGAAGATCGCGTCGCTCATCCTGCGGCCAGAACGCTTGTTCCTGGCGGTCACTTCCTTCCACAGGCTAAGCCTGCCGAGCTTGAGCTTCGGCAGCTCCTCCTTGATCTCGCGCTTGAGGCAATCCTTCCCGGTCTCGCGCGCGCGCCTGCGCCCGCCGGGGAACATCCACAGCCCGTCAGATCGGCGTCTAACCAGAAGAACCTTGCCGCGCTTCGCGGCTACCAGCTTGGAGGACTTGGGCATTGGAGTACTTGGGCATTTGCTGCGCAATGATCGAAATAGAATCGACCCATTTTAACTTGTCTATTTGTGTAGACAAGTTCGATGCCGCATTGTTCCACAGTCGTATGTCGGCCGTTTGTCTTTGACGGCTGCGATCCTCGCCGCGCGCGGTCGGCCGCGGCTTCTTGATCTCGCTTGATGTCCGGTACCTCACGTTGAATTCGTGAAAGCTGTTACGGCCGGTGACTGCAACTCACCCGGTTGCGTCGTGATAACGATACCCATGACGGACGGCTTTCGCTGCTTGACTCAATGTTCTTGTTTTGTTCTAATTGCCCTCCACCGGGAATTGGAGGACGCCATGGACAACCGCATCAGCGAAATTCGCAGGCAGATCAGGGCGCTGCGCGTCAGCATGCTCGAGGCCGAAGCCATCATGCGCCAGCAGATCAACCGCGATGAGGACTGCGCCTTCGTCGCCGGGGATCTCCTGAAGATGCGGCTGGTCATGAGCCGCCTGGTCGAGGAGCGGGAGGTCCTGGGCGACCGCGATCCGATCATCGTGCATGCGAGCGTTGCACCGCGCCGTCGCGCCGCGACGCCGGCCTTCATTCGCCCGGCGAAGCGAGAGCTGGCCGCCGGCGAAGCGCGTGCATGACGGCGCGCCCGGGATGCGGCGGCTGTGCGCCGAGCTGCAAGACGTGATGTGCCGGAGGAAAAGATGAGAGAGCCGCTTCGGTATTTCCACGACAGCGATGACCACGCGCCCTGGATCAAGGCGCTGGCCGAGGTCCGGCACATGGCGACGCGGGAAGGCTGGTGCTTTCACCACGTGCAGGCGATCATCGTGGCGATCGACCAGTATGCGGAGGCCGCGCTCGGCAATCGCGAGTTCTTCCTCAACCGGCCGCAGACCGTCGGTCCAGTGAGAAGAGGCGACGTGCCTTAACATGCTGACCGGCAGGCACGCGTGTTCGACGTCGCGGCAGCTCGACGCGCTGTCCGCGGCGGCGAAAAGCCTCGCTCAGGAAATAAAAGCCTCGCTCAGGAAGTGCCGACTATTTCGCGTAGCCTTGACTGCTGCAGTACCACCAGGATTCGGCGGGCGATGCGCCATGCTCGATCACGTATTTCCGGCAGGCTTCGTAGCTGACCGCATACCGCTTCCCGCACGGTACTGCAGAGATGCCGAAATTGCTGGTCGAGCATGTGGATGCGGCGTGGCTCGTCGACATCGACAGGACGCCGATAAAGGGCAGGACCGCTAGAAGTGACAGGGTCTTCATCATAGCCATCGCCTCCCAAGTTGGAGGACAGCGGGGCCGCCGTCCCCGCCGAGAACCTACTACATCGCACGCCGTTCACCACCGGATTTCGCGGGTCTCATGCGCGATCCGCATCGTCACGCACGCCGTGTTCGTCGTCATGCCCGGCGCGTGACGCCTTCCGGGCGCAGGGGCCAAATGTCCCGGCCTGCCTGAGGCGGGCGGGATGGCCAATCCGCTGCCAGCGACATATCGTGACGGTCCGAGGCCGAATCTGAGGCGGGCCGTTCATCGCCGGGTCATGTCCATCCGGCCATCGTCAGCGCCGCGCCCGCGAGGGCGGCGGCATATTTGCGGAGGAGGTTTCGGATGATCAGGGGCTGGCAGGTTGCGACGTCGGCGCTCGCCATCGTCGTGATGGTTGCAACGCTGGGGGCTGAGGCGAACGCGGCGCAGTGCGGCAACGGGCCCGGCGGGTTCGAAGCCTGGAAGCAGCAGTTCTCGGGCGAGGCGAGCGCCAAGGGCATCGGCGCCACCGCGATCGCCGCGCTGATGCAGACCCATTACGCCAGTGCGACGATTGCCGCGGATCGCGGCCAGCGCAGCTTCGGCCTGTCGCTCGAGCAGTTCATGGCCAAGCGGGGATCTGCAACCATCGTGGCGCGTGGCCGATCGCTGAAGCAGTCGCAGGCGGCGCTGTTCGCCTCGATCCAGCAGCGCTATGGCGTGCCGCCGGGACCGTTGATCGCGATCTGGGGCATGGAGAGCGGTTTTGGCAGCCAGCGCGGCAACCAGAACATGCTGTCCTCGATCGCAACGCTTGCCTATGACTGCCGCCGTCCGGAGTTCTTCACCGACCAGCTCTATGCGGCGCTGAAGCTCGTCGACCGCGGCACTTTGTCCGGGAGCACGCGCGGCTCGATGCATGGCGAGATCGGCCAGACCCAGTTCATGCCGAAGAACGTCCTCGCCTACGGCACCGGCAATCTCGACGTCGCGGCCAACGCGCTGAGCTCGACGGCGAACTTCCTGCGCGCCCATGGCTGGCGCGCCGGTGCCGGCTATCAGCCCGGGGAACCCAACTTCGCCGCGATCGAGGCGTGGAACGCGGCAGGCGTCTACCAGAAGGCGATCGCCATCATGGGACGACAGATCGACGGCCAATGAGCGCAGGCGTGAGTTCCTTCATCGCCTGTTAACGCAGCGGTGCCCAGATCGTGCGCTGTGAAACGGGAGCAGATGGAGACCGGCTCCATGCTCAAGAATGGCACCTACGCGGCGTGGTTTCGAACGTCGCTTGCGGACGGCACCGGCATCGTGCACGTCGCCGATGGCAGGCTGTGGGGCAGCGACGCGGTCATGCTCTACAGCGGCACCTATGAGGTCGACGGCGAGCGCTTCTCCGCCGTGCTCACCACGCAGCGGCACTCCAGAGACGGCACGACCGTGTTCGGCACCGACGACCTCGTGGTGCGGCTCGAGGGCATCTGGACCGGCGCGATCGCGACCTGCACGGGCAGGGCAGATGCTGTGCCCGATCTCGCCTTCGAGGTGACGCTGATTCCGAGCCAGGAGGTGGCACCCGAGCCGCCGCCGGATCTGCCGCTGCCGAAGTTCGACCCGAGCAAACTCCCGAAGCTGCCGAAGCGCTCCAGCCGCTAAGGCATGATCCGGAAACGTGCGAAGCGGTTTTCCCTCGCGACAAGCGCCAAAGCCGTTTGCGCGGGGACACGCGCTACGCGTCTCGCGGGCCCGCGGTCTCCGGAAATGGCGCGCCGGGGATGTAGAGCTTCAGCGCGCGGATCTCGTAGACCGCCGACGGGTTGACGCTGCGCAGGTCGCGCGCCGCGGCGATCGCCTCCGCCTCATCGGTGCAATCGATCACGTAGAAGCCGAGCAATTGCTCCTTGGTTTCGGAGAACGGCCCGTCGATCACCATGCCGTGGCCGGGCCCACGCAGCGTGCTGGCATTGCGGGTATCGCCGAGCCGCGCAGCCGGACCGAGCTTGCCCTTCAGCCGTTGATGGACCTCGCGCAGACCCGTCATCACGGCAGCGTCCTCCTCGGCGTTCCACGATTTGACCTCGGCTTCGACGTGATAGGCCAGGATGGCATAAAGCATCTGATGTGCTCCTTATTTCTGATGCGACTGGCCCAAGGACGTCCCGCGGCGATCCGAGCCGACATTTCATCTGTAGCGGATCGGACGGTTTCTGTGTTGCGACAAGGTATCCCGGCGGCCGGCATGGCGGCGGCGAATCGCGCAGGCCAAAACAGCAAAAAGGCGCGGCGGATGAGCTCCGCCGCGCCCCCGATATTGATGTCTCGCTGGTCCAGGGCTGAGAGCGCCCCGATGCCAGGCTGATTGCTCAGGGCCTAGCGGGCGATCCCAGCGAGGTGACAGCGCTTGAGACAAGACACTAGATCACCTCCTTTCTTTGTTGATGGGACTTCCAATATAGGTGCCGAATCCGCCGCTGTTAAGGCCGCCTCCGGCCCGGCCGCGCCGGAAAACCGGCCGGATTGCGGCGAAATGGTTTCGTTTACCGGAGAACAGAACGCACGCCGGGGCAGTTGAGGCCGCCGCCCGGCCGTGTTAGGTGAACCCGAGATGCGGGTGTAGCTCAATGGTAGAGCAGCAGCCTTCCAAGCTGAATACGAGGGTTCGATTCCCTTCACCCGCTCCAATAATTTGAGGTACTTATCGGAATATTTGATTTCCGTTCCGACAACAGCGCCGAATCCATTCCGACAAACGTTCACTTTCTGGCCGCCTGCTTGCGCCGCTTGATCTGTGCGTGCTTGGCCTCGTCGTCATGATGAAGGTCGTGCGCCATCGCTTTGGTCGATGACCATTGGCCGTTCTTCATCAGTCGCGTTCTTGTGGGGCCGGACGTGCTCGCCTCGGTGGTCCCGCCATGCCGGCCAAACGGCGTGAAGGTCAGCTCAGGGCGCAAGCCCCCAGCCGGAAAGATCTTCTTCGAAATGCGCTCGGCTTGTGTCGGCATTCGCCCTTGCTGCTCAACGACACCAAGCGAAATCAACTGCCTCGCAAGGCCAATTTCCGCTATCTGCGCGCTCAACCGGACGCGATCCCGGATGGATATGCTCGGCGCGATGGACCGGGCGAGATCCCGTCCGTGGATTAGGAGGGGTGGGGGGAGCCATGCCGAGCTTCGTTCAGTTCCTGCAGAATTCGGGTGTGTACGCTGCGCAAAATTTCATGATCGTTCCTCGGGGAGGCTTCAACCTGGTCTGCCTCCGCGACAGCAAGGACGTTGGCCTGTCGTATGATCGCAATCGACTCCTGGTCGAGGATGTGCGGCTCGATGACGTCGAACGCGTCGCTCAGGAATACATCAAGACTCGCTTCAGGGAGCAAAAAGGACAGGAGCGCGACGACCAGTTGCTGCGTTTGCGTACAGCGCTGTATGCCACCGCACGGCCGGCCGGCCCTGCGCGCGGCCTCAAGGTCTCGCCCAAGGATAAAGGCATTCCCGAGCTTAAAGCCGTACGCGGCAGCACAAGCATCAAGTTGGATGTCGCCATTCTGCCGCGCAAGGATTTCACGATCGCGTTCAAATTCCTCAAGCACCTCGATCAATCCGGCAATCTGATCAACGCCACGAAATGGACGCCGGACGACGTGCCCTGGTTCCTCACCAAGCTGAACTGGACGTTCGGGGCTCAGGCAAATATCTTCTTCACCCCGGCAGAGGCGACTTGGATGACGGTCCGGAAAGCCCTGGGGCCAAAAATCTCGCGGGATGTTTTCCGCAAGGAGATCGTCCCGTTCAAGGTGCGCGGCGCCGATCTCACGTGCTTTCTCGTCGGCGACTATGACGCAATGGATAACGAGGCGGCTGGAGAGTATCTGCCCGACGAGCAGGTCTTCGTGGTTGTCGATCAGGGCAATCCACCCGTGTTCGACTATGGCGAGGCGTTCGTTGGCGTCATGGCGCACGAGGTCGGTCACTTCCTGCACCACAAGCGGAACATTCCCGGCAGTGGGCACCATAATCGAAGCGGCATTTTGCTTTCCAGCGGCATGGAAAGCTTGTCCCTGGACAAGCAACTCGTCACCGACCTCAACGCGTGGTGAGAGCGCTTGTTCTCCACTCACGCTTTGGCAGCAATGTACCCGTAATAATTCATAAGGAAGTCCCCAATCGAGAGAGGCTTCTGAGCGCCACCCTTGCCCGGATGCGGGATCGCGTAATCTCCTTTGCCCCATGTGAAGATCGTTGTCGTCACGTTTCCGTTCGACACTTGTATCCTGTCACGCAAGACGACCCAGTGCCGCGTCAACACCGAGCCTTCATCCGACTGGTCGTCATATTCGATCATGTTGGCGCTTATGAACAGGCATACGCGGTATCCACTGGCGAGGAGGGCGTTGGCTTCGTTGACGCTGTCGATGCCTTTGCTGAATTTCAGATTGGTCTCCTCGCGTACGTCCTGGTATCCGGCCTTGCGGAACCATTGCTCCATTTCGCTCGGCAAGGTGATCCCCGCGACGTCGCTTATTCTGCCGGTGTCGTCAAAATCGAGGAACCAATTTTCGGAGTCGCGAATGGAGGCGCAAGTCAGCCAATCGACGTGGTCCAGCGAGTAGGGCGGCGTGTAGTTTTTCACGTCCTTTCCCGGCTTGATCAGCAGGCGGCCGAGGTTCGCCTGCCCCTTCTGATACAGATCGATGGCGAACCGCGCATATTGCCCCGGCTTGTCGGATGCGTAGCTGAACATCAGCGCGGAGGGGCCGCACATGCTCGCTTGATCCTGATCTATGAGGCTCGGCTTCGCAATTCGCCTGAGAATGCCTATCCCGACGCGGTGCGGGTCGAGCTTCGGAAAGAATGTGGTCCTCGTGTTCTTGAGGAAATCGCAGACCATCTCCGCGGCGAGCTTCTTTTGATCCGAGTTGAGGTCGTACGGTCCAACCCCGAGCCACTTCTTCTTTTCGTCGCCGACGAAGAGCGTGATGAGCTTCTTCGAAGTCGGAGAAAGCGTTCTGGAGGTGTTTGCAATAGTGGTCAGGTCGTCCAGCTCGAATGCGGTGACCATGCCGTCCGTGACGGTCGCCCTGATAATGTCGACGACTTCCCCATAGTCCAGCTTGGAATCGTCGAGCAGACCCTTGCGAAGTGCGGCATCGACGGATGGCGTCGCGATCCCGTCCCATTGACCCTTGGGAGGAGGAGGCTTGGCGGCTGCCTTGGTCGCGAGATCAACGAGCCGAGTGAAGGTTGGCCCACCAGGCCGGATATGGCCGTCCGGCGTGCCCGGGAAGTTCTTTTTCTGGAAATACAGGATCGAGTTGTAAAGGCTGTCGCTGGCGTGACCCGTCACGACCATTTGCGGTTTGAGCGTGGTCTCGGCTCCTCCGTCGGAAATGGCGATCTTGTTGAGCAGCGAGATGACCAGTTCCTGGTCCTGCTTCCAGTTCTGGCAGCTGCGACCCGTGGCGGCAAACCGTCCTACTTTGTCTTTCAATTGCGGCATGAGCAATCACCAGCAATATGATCGTTTTCAGTGGCGGATTGCGGGCTCAACTATCGCATTGGTGGTCGGCTGAAGCGTCCACGCTAGCTTGTCGATGAACTCGTACTCAAATAGCGCCTGCGGATCGGTTCCGAAATAGTATCCATACTGATGCAGAATCTTGGAGCCCCTGGCGACCATCTCGCGCTTCCATTTCAGGTCCTTGGCAGAACTGAACTGAAATCCAATCACCACCGCATAGTTTTCGTACGCTTCGGCCACTTGCAGAATGGTCGCGCGCGTCAGGATGCCAGCAGGGTCTTCCAGACCTTGAACTCTGAACGCGGTGATGCGGTTCATCAGATTTGATGCAACTTCCTCCTCGGACCAACCCATGACGCCCGCTGCAACGCCCTTTGCAAACCCCTCCTTGATGAACTTGACTTGAATGTTCTTGAGTGCCTCCCGGGCCGCGACCTTGTCAGCCACCATAAGGACCAGATCGGGGATCATCGCGGCGATGTTCTCGGCCTTGAAAGCCTCCTTTAAACCCGCCTTGAAGCCGGCCTTGGCCGCGCTCCAAAATCCTTCGCCAGCGACGGAGCCTGCCGGGGGCGGCGGGACCTCTGGCGGGGTCGGTGTGTTCCGCGGGACCTTCAATCTCACCTCCGGTGCCCGGAAGTCGAGCGCTTGAACGCCTCTCCTGCGCATAGCAATGAGCGTTCCTCCGCTGTCCCTGGTCAGCAACACCGGATTCTTGATGCCGCGAGCCACTCCGCCTGCCCTGACCTGGGCAACAACATCGGAATCGAACGCGGAAAGCCCGTGATTCAAACCCTCATTGCCCCACTTCCAAACTTGCGCGCGGGGCACCTGGGTCATCATCTTGTCTTCGACGATCCGCAAGTCAGTGAGCAATTTTTCGCCGGACTGAGCACGCGCTCCCTTTAGAAATTCAAACTTGACCCGCGGTGAGATCAGAACCTCGTGACCGTCCTTGGCCAGATTGAGAATCTCATTCTCGAAGCGTCGGCTGAGCGCTTTCTCGGCGGTGCTCGCCGCAGCTCTTTGCCCGTTCTGTATGTCTATAAGAATATTGGTATCGAGCCAGACGGGGGGCTTTAAGGGCGCCATTGCAACAACACCATTGGCATAAACTGTAGGACGCATTTTGCGTCGGCGAGCCTATCCCTCAGTCGCGTCTGCTGAAGCGCCGGTTCAAGCGGCTCTGCCGCACCCTCGATCGCAGACATGCGATCGTCAGCGCGCGCCTTTCGGCTTGGAGCCAAGCAGATCATGCGTTCCACTGACGCTTAACGTTCCCGAGCACTCGAATCCTCCGAAAATGCCGCAGGAGCCGGTGACGGTGACGCGCAAGTCCTTGCGTTGATACAGGTCGACCGAAACGCCAAATCGCGAAAAATCGTTGGCGCTGTTCGGCAGGATCAGGTCGATGTGATCGATCGCCCAGCGCGGCAGGTGAGGATTGCTCTTCCAGAGCAGTTCATTGACGGCGTGGTGGCCGAAATTCGGTCCGACCGTGAGGGCGCCGTCTGCGCCCTCAAACACGAAGCCGGTCTCGTCGATGTGAACATTGACCCGGTCCGGCGCTACCGCGAAATGCAGCGACGTGATGTCCTGCGGCTGCGGGTCCTTGCCGAACTGCGCGCTATAGTCGTCGCTCCATTGCCCGCGGCCGCGCCCGAGCCCGAAGCCGTGCCGGCCCGGAAGGTCTCGCGTCGAGAGCGGCCGGTCGGATAGTTTTGGGCGCCAGATCTCCCGGAATCCCTTGCCGATTGTGGCTGCCATCGACAGATCGAGGGCCCAATGCGACGGCTTCTCCGGGCTTTTGCCTTCGGCGAAGGCGTCGAATCCGTCCGACGTCTTGGCAATGCGCAGCGTCTTGATCAGGTCTTCCCAGTCCTTGGGCAGGAACGTGACGCCGTCGAGCGTGCTCGTCGCGGCCGCGACGCCATACTTCTCCAATTGGCGTCGGATATAGGCCTTCTCGTCATAGAGGCGGACATTGGGATTCGGCCCCGCGAAATATTTCGACAGATCGATCTGCGGCCGGAGCATGGTCAGCCGCGCCGCGATCTTGCGGTAAGTGTCGGTCGTGGTCGGGTCGGTGGTCGTCACGGGGCTGCCCTCCGAGTGAAAGCCAGTCCCCGATTTGTCTGATCCGGCCGGGGCCGGGTTCAACTGAACCTCCTAACCGGAAACGCCGACCACCATTCGTGGAGCAGTGTCAACAGCAAGGACGATCCGATGTCACTTCGGAGCAGGGTGCTAGACGTACTCAATGGCCCGGCGGTCGCACGCATTCGCTTCCGGTTTCCGATCCGTGGCAGCCACGTGACGATTGCACCGCAAACGTTCCATCACGTCGCTCGCGCGATCCGGTTGGGACAGGTCAGCGTCAGAGTTCCGACGGACCTCGCGGCAAATGTTGCGGCACAATATAACGACGTCGCGCGGACTCGGGCGGACGGTACGGTCGTCGCGGCGAATACGCTGGAGGTCGTGTCGGCGACGGGGCGAATGGACGAAGCCTATATCGTCCACGAGGCCTTGCATGCGGCTTACGATCTGCTGCGTACTGGCCTTGACGGCAATGCGGAGGAGGCGTCCGCCTATGTCTGTACCGCGCTCTACTGCCGCATGACGGGCCTGCCGCGACCCCGCTGGGCGAACGGCCCGATCTACGCCAATGCCGCGGAAGTCGCCCGAACGTTGCTGTCGCAATATCAGAAGGGTGATCCCGGCATTCCCTGGGTCGGCGAGCATGAATGGCGGATGCTGCGCGCCGGTGTCGGCCTTAGTGTGGTCTATGCCAGCGGACCCGGCGGCATTCTCACCGGGTGGCTGCTCGGCCAACAATACACCCACGACGGCTGATGGGACGTGGGGCGTCCGCTCCACAAAATGACGGGCCGGCTCCTTGCCGCCCGTCCTCAGGCCACCAGCAAACCCAGTTTGCCGACCGTCGCCAGCGAACGGTCAACGCTTTGTCGGGTTGACAGCAGCAACGGCTCGGCGGGCTGCCCGGCATCATCCAATTGCTTGACCTGGATGGTCGGTCCGAAGATTTCAGTCATTTCGGCTGTGATTTGCTCGATCGTCCGGGAGCCGTCGAGCAGTTGCAGAAAGTGGCGCGTCCTGTCGTCCTCCAACTGCACGGTTTGGTGAAGCAGATTGGTGACCAGCGGGCCGCTCTGCGCCTGTCTGCGGGCGAGCAGACTCGCCTGCGGACAATCCGTGACTTCCTTCACGAGAAACGGCCGTGATTTCAGAAAGGAGACCTCGCCGCTGCAGGCCAGGATATAGAGCGCTTCCGTCAATATCCGTTGGTCATCGGCTGTTTGCCGGCCGTCCAGCAGCGTCCGGGAGCCATCGAGCAGTTCAGTGAACGAGAGTGCGCGCGGCCAGGCCCGGCCGAGACAAAGATGTGCGGCCTTCAGGAGCGGATTGGTCACGGTGATTCGGCTGCCGTCCTGATTTTCAAATTCCATCTCGGAATCGTCGGTCAGGCAGGCGTCGGGGCGACGTGGGCTGGTGGTGCTCAGCAGATAGAAGGCGGTGATGAAGTCGAGATCGACCTTGCGGTCAAGGGAGATGCCTTCGTGGCAGAGCAACGTACGCCGAAACCCGTTGCCGTCGATGAAGTCCTGATACTGATCGCGCGCCATGAACTCGCTTTCGGGAAAGCGCTGCAGCGTGGCGCGGACCTCTTCGGTGTAACCGGCAAGATAGCGTCGTGAGAAATCGGCGTCGCTCAGATATTGCAGCCCATGTCGGCCGGCGTCTTCGACGACTTCGTGCAGCAGGAACGCCGTCGCGCCAGAATCGAGATCGTCGTGAAAAAGCAACTCGTCCGGAGCCTTGAGCACGCGGTTGCACTGGTCGCGCATGACTGTACCGTGTACCGAGCTGGACTTCGATCCTTCGCTGAGAAATTTCACGATCGCGCGAGCTTGTCCCACTTTCTCCTTCATCCCGGTGATGCGCCGGGTGTGGTAGCGCATCATGTCGCGGACCATGTCGCGAAGATGCGAGAACGGGTGCGCGTTGTAACTGACATAGCAGAGCCCCCGTGGCGCCAAATTCCGTTTGAAGATGGACATCATCTTCTCGCGCACGATCGGTGGTACCCATGAATACACGCCATGGGCGATGATGTAGTCGAACTGTCCGAAGGCAGCGTCGACATCCATGATGTCGCAATGCAGAAGCCTGATGTTGCTCAAGCCCAATGCGGCGATGTTCCGCTGTCCGCGTTCGATCGTAACGCCGCTCAGGTCGATACCGATGAACTCGCTGTCCGGATATTGAAAAGCCATCGGCAACAGATTGCCGCCAACGCCGCAGCCGAGCTCCAGGACCCTGCAGCGCTCGACCGGAGCCGGCTGCATGCCGTAGACCGCAGCGATCGTTGCCAGATGGTTCGGGTGAGTGAGCCCGTAGACATGCCCGGGATAATACACCTCGTCGTATGCTGTGGTGCCGGTGGTCGGCTGGCGGTGCTCGGTCTGGATGTTCATCGCAGTCAGTTCCACGAATATGCAAACTTGTCGTTCACGATCGAGACGCGCGTCTGCTTGACCTCCTCCTTGGCGAGAGACTTGCTGAGGAATTCACGCGACAGTTCGGGCAGCAGCGTGTTGGTGATGATGTTATCGATCATCCGCCCGCCGGAGTCCGGATCGTTGCAACGGGATACGATGTGCTCGACGACTGCATCGTCGTAGCCGAAGGCAGCCTTGTGATTATCGCGGAGGCGCTGTCCGATCCGGTCGAGCTGCAATCTGACGATGCCGGCAAGCATCTCGTCCGAAAGCGGAAAGTAGGGGATCGAGACGATGCGCCCAAGCAAGGCGGCAGGGAACACCTTCAGCAATTCCGGCCGCAGCAGCCTGGCGAGTTCTTCCGGCTCGTTGCGATACTTGGGATCGCGCGCCAGGCTCATGATGAGATCGGTGCCGACGTTCGTGGTCAGAATGATCAATGTGTTCTTGAAATCGATTCGCCGACCGTTGCCGTCTTCCATGACTCCCTTGTCGAACACCTGAAAGAAGATCTCATGGACGTCGGGATGGGCCTTCTCCACCTCGTCGAGCAGGATAACGCTGTAGGGCTTGCGCCGGACCGCTTCGGTGAGCCGGCCGCCTTCACCATAGCCGACGTAACCCGGAGGTGCGCCCTTCAAGGTCGAGACCGTATGGGCCTCCTGGAACTCCGACATGTTGATCGTGATCATGTTCTGCTCACCGCCATAAAGGGTTTCGGCAAGCGCGAGGGCGGTTTCTGTCTTACCCACGCCGGACGGTCCGGCCAGCATGAAAACGCCGATCGGCTTGGACGGGTTGTCCAACTTGGCGCGGCTGGTCTCGATTCGTTTCGCAATCATCGTCAGCCCGTGGGACTGGCCGACCACGCGTCGATTGAGAATTTCGGGTAGCTTCAGGACGGTTTCGATCTCGTCGCGCATCATTCTGCCGGTCGGGATACCGGTCCAGTCGGACACGACAGAGGCCACCGACTGCTGGTCGACATGGGCATAGATCATCCGCTTTTCCGGATTGATGCCTTCCAGTGTCTCGAACTTGCCGCGCAACTCGACGCGCTTCGTCGCTCGATCTTCGTCGCCGTTCTCGGAGAGGATTTCGCGAATGCTGCGGATGTCCTTGACGAGCTCCTGTTCCTTGGCCCAGTCGGCCTCCAGGCCGGACAGCTTGGCCTTCAGCGTCGCGATGTCGCCGTCGATTGTGGTGATGCGCTCGCTGTTCTCGTCCCCGAGATCGCCGTCGCTGACCAGCGCCGATCGTTCGGCCTCGCGGGCCGCGATCGCGACGCGAGCGTCCTCGATCAGGGCCGGCGTCGCGCTTTGACTGATGGCTACTCGGGCCGAAGCCGTGTCCAGCAAGCTGACCGCCTTGTCCGGCAGCTGTCGGGACGGAATGTAGCGATGCGACAGGTTGACCGCGGTCACGATCGCGGCGTCCGAGATGCGAACGCCGTGGTGCTTCTCCATCGGGCCCAGGAGACCGCGCAGCATGATGCAACAGGTCTCGACATCCGGCTCATCGACCTGGATCGGCTGAAAGCGCCGTGTGAGTGCGGGGTCCTTTTCGATGTATTGGCGATACTCTGCCCAGGTGGTGGCGGCGATGGTCCGCAGCGTGCCGCGGGCGAGGGGAGGCTTGAGGAGATTGGCCGCGTCGCCGGTGCCGGCGGCGCCACCGGCCCCGATCAGCGTGTGCGCTTCGTCGATGAACAGGATAATCGGGGTAGGCGAGTTCTGTACCTCGTCGATCACCGAGCGCAGGCGCTGCTCGAACTCGCCCTTCATCGAGGCACCGGCCTGCATCAGGCCGATATCCAGCGCGCAGAGCCTGACGTTGCGCAGCGGCGGCGGCACCTCGCCGGCGGCAATGCGCTGGGCAAATCCCTCGACCACGGCGGTCTTGCCGACGCCGGCCTCGCCGGTGAGGATCGGATTGTTTTGCCTCCGGCGCATCAGCACGTCGATCAATTGGCGGATTTCGTCGTCTCGACCGAGGATCGGGTCCATCTGGCCCGATCTGGCCTTGGCGGTCAGATCCTGGGAGAACCGGTCGAGTGGCGTCGTCCCCTTGGGATTCGCCCGGTCTGTACCGTCAGTACCGGCACCGGCCAATCCGGAGCCGTCCATCGGACGCATGGTCTCCTCCTCGGAGCCTGCCCAGATGGCGCGGTGCTCCGCAGCCAATGCGTCGATATTTATCTTGGCGAATTCCTGCGAGATGTTGTTGAGCGCACGACGGATCTCGTTCGATTTCAATCCGGCGACCAGGAGATGTCCGGTGCGGATCTGGGTCTCGCCGAAGAACAGCGTGGCGTAGTGCCAGCCACGGTCGAGAATATCGATGACCGAATTGGCGACGCCCGGCATGTCGGTTTCGTTCTTGCGGAAACCGTTGATGACGCCTGCGAGGTCCGACAGCAGCCGCGCGCGGTCGAGCTTGTAGTGATCCACCGACAGGCTGAGGTCGGTCCGCTCCTGTTGCAGGATGTGAAACAGCCAGTGCGCAAGCTCCACGTTACGGTTGCTGACGCTCTTGGCGTGGCGCAGGGCCTGTATGAAGGCATCGTAGCCGGCCCGGTTCAGTTTGCCAGTCACGGCCTCAAGGCTGATATCGGTCACGATGGCGCCTCCTGCTCAATCCCCGGGCGATGCCGGGTCGTCGCGGAAATCGGCTCGAATTCCCATGATGTTAGGACAATCGGAGCGATGCTTAGGTTCAAATCGGCTGCTGATCAGTCGCAGCGTTGCGCCGGGCTCTGAGACGCTCGGCAAGGTGAAAGCGTGCATCGCGCCGATACTCCTCGGTCGAGGCCCAGTTCGGCGAAACCCAGCTGGTCCATCCAAGGCGTCCGCTCTGCCCGAGCTTCATCGGGACAACCGCTCCCGCCGGAATGGCAAGTTCCACCTCCCACTCGAGTTCGTCGCCGATGTAGAAGTAGACGGCGTCAGCCAGGGGCTCGGACAGGTTCGGCGCTTCGGTGGGCAGGAACTGCTCGTATTGAGCAAAATCCTTCACGAACACGCGAACCCTGATCTTGTCTTCGACGCTGAACACACGCGAGCCCAGGAGCGCGTCGTGACCAAGCTTGGCGTGCGTCCCGCCGAGCCGGCTGCAATGGCTTGGGTCGAATGGGAGCCACGTGCCGACGAACTCGTCGATCTCGACCCTGACATCGAACAGCCCTTGCAGCAGCCGCGCCAGTCGTGATGCGGATTTCGCTCTCGGTGAAACCAGCCCGGCGAAGCTCAGCTTCGCCATGTCAGGCACGGTATCCCGATTGGCAAAAATATCGGAGCCGAGGCCGGCGAAGGAGCCGACATAAGCGATGAAGCGGTCGTCGGATGGCCGATCATGCTGGGCGATCGGCCGTGCGTCTGCCCAGGCTCGAAAGAACAACTGCAGAAAGCGTCCGTTCAGCAGGTCGAGAAAACGGGGGAAAGCGTCGTCCCGCATCAACTGCCAGCCGACGCTCTCATCGGTGGTAGCCAGCGGCAGCGCGCCCTGCGGTCCGAGCAGGCCGAGGAATTTGACCAGAATTTTGAGCCTGCCATCACGATCGTCGACCGAGCTCAGATTGGAGGCGGGAAATTCCAGATAGGGGGTTTGACCGAGGTCGACAAACTCCTCGCGACGCGCTGCACTGTCGCCGATCCGCGGTCGATCCGGATTGCATCGCTCGAGCTGGCGGAGCGTCTGAAAGAAATCGAACCGCCAGGGCTCGGCCTTCATCTGGTCGATCAGCGTCACAGCGGCCTCCGGGTGCCCATGCGGGCCGGCCAACGCATGATCTCGCCACGCTCCGGGGTCGAGATGACGGTCTGGGTAAAGGTGTTGAAGCCTGAATAGTCGGCGAAGAAGCGTTCCAGCACAGCTCCGAGCAGGAACACGCCGCTGCCCTCGAATGCCTTCTCGTCAAGCGTGACCGTGATCTCCAGGCCGCGCGCCGCGCCGCTGCCGGTACGCTCACGCACCCGCCGCACCACGGGCCTGCTCTCGACGCTGCGCACGCCACGAATCTTTCGTTCCGTCGCATCGTCGAACTGGTCGGCGAACAATGACAGCATCTCCCGCAGTGCTCCGGCGTTCTTGCCGCCGCTGCGCTCCACGAGGCCGAGATAGTTCAAACTCAGCATGTTGATCAGGCGCCAGCTGACGACGCCGCTATTGGCGATTTCGCTGCGACTGCGCAACTGCGCCACCACCGGCTCGCGTGGCCGGGTGGGACCGGCGATGCACATCAGCTCGAGCGAGGTGTCGTCCAGCAGGCGAAAGTCGGCTCCGCCCTGGCCGACCGGTAGATGTTCCGTGAGATGCCGGTTCGAGCACAGCGCGCGGACGCTCAGCTCGGCGGCGGATCCGTCGCCGCTCGGGTCGCCGGGCTCGAGCAACGAGAGGAACATGTCCGTTCCGGTATAGTCCGAGGCCGCGCCATAGGTCTTCTCTTCGACGGTGCGTCGCCGCGGCAACCGACGAACCGTGTAATAAAGTCCCTCGACCGATCCGGCCGTCCTGTCGACGGCGGCGGAGTACAGCGGACGCACGCGTCGCTTGTCCTTTTCCGCCGGAAAGTGCGCGTAGACTTCCAGCACCTGGTGCGGCTCATATTCGAGATAGCGGCTTCGGTCGGGCACCACGTGGTATTCGTAGGTATTCGACTTGATCGGGATGCGATCGCTGGTCTTTTCGAAAAGGTTGATCGCCGGAGCGGTGTAGAGACTGAACGTGTCCGCCCGGACCGAGGCGGCGAGCCGCGAGTTGTGCTCATTGAACGCGAAGACGATATCGATGGATTTGCTGCGTAACCGCGGCATCACAGCGCGAAGTTGCGTCAGATTGACGCCGAGGAACTTGCGCGGAAACACGAAATATTCCCGCAACAACTCCGACCCGCGAAAGACCCGGTTGTCGTTCGGAAACAGGGATTCGTTCTCGCTGAAGCCGACTTGCTGCACACAGTCGTTCGGAGCCCGGATGACGACCGGATCGCCGAAATCGTCGAGATAGCGAAAATAGAGCCCGACGCAGTTCGAGGTCAGTTGTTCGTAAAGTGCGATGGCGTCCGACTCGGCGCCGGTCAGATAGATGGGCAGTTCGCTGGTGCGGCAGCCAGCGAACCAGGTCTCCGGCTTGTTGCGAGTCTCCGCGTCCGCCGGCTCCTCGTCGAGCCGCGCGGCGGTACGGTGTGTCAAGGAGACCCTGAGCCCGGCGATGACCTCTCCGCCGACTGGAATCCCGAGGGCCTGCAACGTGCCCGCGGTCGCAAAATATTCGGCGCCGGTGACGTCAAAAGGCCAAAGCACGATATCGCGGCAAAGCCGGAACCGGCAGGCGAGGCTGCGTTCCCTTTCGCGATAGTTCGCGTCGAAATAGGCGCCCCGCGCAATCTTCTTGCCGTCGCGCAACGCCGGATCGGCGTAGGTCGGCTGAATCTTGACCAGCATGGCGGACGGAGTCGGCGCGAGATAATTCGGAACCAACTGCTCAAGCAGGTTCGCGGTGAATTCCGGAAACTCGTGCTTGAGCTTGAGCTGGACACGAGCGGCGAGAAATGCAGCGCCCTCCAGCAGGCCTGAGATCATCGGATCAGAGCGGTCGCGGACCAGACCGCCGAGGCGCTCGGCGATACCAGGATATTCCTCGGCAAAACCCTCCGCGTGCTCGTACAGCAGCGACAGTTCACGATTGTAGAAGTCGAGGAATTCGCGGTTCATGCTATAATCGGTTGATCTGTATATCGCCGCTGTCGAGGTCGACGTCTGCGACGAATTCCACGGGTACGTTGAGCGGTTCGCATTTCAGGTCGGAATGCACGACGAAGCGCAGCTTGAGCTGCTCGGCGCCCACGGAGGTGTCGCGCCGCACCCGGATGGACTTGCGATCGAGTCTCGGCTCGTAGGTCGTGAGCGACATGCGCAGGGCATCGCTAAGCTCCTCGTCGGTGACTTCGTCGATCGAACGGTTTGCGATATCGGGGAAACCATAGTTCAGGATCGAGGTGCGGACGCAGCCGCGACCCGTCAGGTCAAGCGTCGATTCGAGGGCAATGGTATTGAGGAGTGTTTCGACGTCCTGCGAAACCTCGCGCCTCAGCAGCGTCTCCGAGATCGGGAAACGACCGGCGCTGCGCCGTCCTGCTATCACTCGCTCGCCGAACTGATCGCGCAGTTCGAGTGCTTTGCGCGCATCGCGAGCATCATGAGCCGCACGAAAGGCCAGCATCAATGGCGGAGAGAGCCGGTCCTTCCTTGGCGTAACGGTCATTGACGGTCCCCGTACAGCCGGCGCCGATTGCCGCTATTGGCAACCGGCGCCGGGCAGGAAGCCTGCGATCAGGCCCATTCCTTGTTGGCCGCAACGTCCCATCCGAACACCGGAGACGCGCCGGCGCCGCCTTTTTCGGTCTGGGTCTTGTAGGTCATTTTGACCTTCTGGAAGTTCAGGCTGACGTTTTCGGTGAGGCGATCCTCGCCGTGCGATCCGCCCGTCGAGACGCTGGAAACCAGAACGTGCTTCATCTCGATCTTGAGATATTCGAGCGGGTGTTCACCGGCCTTGCGTACCGTGAGGATGGCGCTGTCGATGTGCTTTCCATTGGCGCAGACCTTGAAAAGCTCGGGTGTCGCCTTGTCCACGAAGTGCGTGAAGTGGAGGTCTTGAACCGCGACCTTGCCGGCGCCGCCGCCCGACCCGCTGTGGAACGTGCCGCTTTGGCTCTCGCCGAACGACCAGCTCAAAATGTCGATTTCGTCCTTGTGTTTGTCGTCGAGCGACTCGCCCTTGATCGGATCGAGTTTCAAAAAGATGTCGACAGCCATAGCATAGCCCTTTCAAAATTCTCTGATGAGTGACGGTTGCAATAGCGCGGCGTCAGGAGCTCGGGCCTGGCAGGCGCGAAACGAGACTGAGACCGACGTCCATCGCTTCCAGTTGAAAGTGTGGACGGAGAAAGAAGCGCGCGTTGTAATATCCCGGGTTCTCCTCGTTTGCTATGACCTCAACCTTCGCAGCGGCCAGCGGCTTGCGCGCTTTCTGAGCTTCTGACGACAAGGCCGGATTGGCATCAACGTATTCGTTGATCCAGGTCTGCAGCCAGACCGTCAGCTCATCCTTTTCCTTCATGGATCCGATCTTGTCGCGAACCATGCACTTCAGATAATGCGCAAAGCGGGATACTGCGAACATGTAGGGCAGGCGTGACGACAGGTTGTCGGACGCGGTTGCATCCACGCCCTTGTCGCCGAAATACTTCTTCGGCTTATAGAGCGACTGGGCGCCGATGAAGGCGGCCTTGTCGGTGTTCTTGCGATGGATCAGCGGGATCAGTCCCGCCTTTGCAAGCTCGTGCTCGCGACGATCGCTGATGGCGATCTCGGTCGGGCATTTCAGGTCGACGCCACCGTCGTCGGTCGGGAACGTATGCGTCGGCAGGTTGATGACCTCGCCGCCGGACTGGACGCCGCGGATGCGCGTGCACCAGCCGAACTCCTTGAAGGCGCGGTTGATGTTGACCGCCATCGCATAGGCGGCGTTGATCCAGCCGTATTTGTCACCGGTGTGCCCGTCCGTCTCCTCTTCGAAGGCGAACTCTTCCACCGGCTCCGATTTGGCGCCGTAGGGGAGGCGGCCCAGTGCGCGCGGCATGCACAGACCGAGATAGCGCGAGTCGTCCTGATCGCGCAGTCCCTTCCATGCGGCGTATTCCGGCGTGTCGAACACCTTGCCGATGTCGCGAGGGTTGGACAGTTCGGTCCACGAGTCCATTCCCATCAGCGTAGGCTCGGCGCCGCTGAAGAAGGGGGCGTGCGCGGCGCCGGCGATCTTGCTGAGATCGCGGAGCAACTGCACGTCGGTGGGGAGGTGGCTGAAATAGTAGTCGCCGATCAGGCAGCCGAACGGCTCGCCGCCCAACTGGCCAAATTCGTACTCGTAGATCTGCTTGAACAGCGGGCTCTGGTCCCAGCGCGCATCGGGATAGAGCCGCAGGTTCCGATACAGCTCGTTCTTGGAGACGTTCATCACCCGGATCTTGAGGTTGGCGTCGGTCTCGGAGTTGAAGACGAGGTAGTGGAGGCCGCGCCAGGCACTTTCGATCGCCTGGAATTCGGGCGCGTGCAGGATCTCGTTCATCTGCGCGGTCAGCTTCTGATCGATCCGCGCGATCATCTCCTCGATGGTGTCGAGCACGTCCGACTTGATGACGCTCGTATCTTTCAGCGCTTCCTGAACGAGCGTGGACACCGCGTTCTCGACTTCGGTCGCCGCACGTTCGGTGCGCGGCTTGAAGCTTTGCTTCAGCAGGGCGGCGAACTCGTCAGCCTCGACGGTCCCGACCTTGGCGGTGGTCTCTTTGTGGATTGCTTCTTTTGCCATGGTCCCCATTCCTTCCCTTAGCTGTTGCTGTCGGATTCGGTGGACTGGCCGGTCGCGCGCTCGCGCAGTGCGGCCATCAGTTGAGGATCGGCGAGGAGCTTCTTCAGCTGGTCCTCGGCACCCACCTTGCCATCCATGTAGCGCAGCAGGTTGGCGAGCTGTTCACGCGCTTCGAGCAGCTTGGCCGTCGCCGGCACCTGGCGGGCGACCGCCACCGGCGTGAAGTCGGATATCTTGTTGAAGCGCAGGTTGACGGAGATCTTTTCGTCGGACCCGTCGCTGAGACGGTTGGCGACGCGCGCCGTCACGCCGGGCTGGATCGCCGCCATGCGGTTGTCGAAATTGTCCATGTCGAACTCGAGGAACTTGCGCTCCTCGACCTTCGTCTTCTCGATGCCGGGGTTGTTGCCGGAAAGATCGGACAGGACGCCCATGACGAACGGCAGTTCGATCAGCCGCTCGGCGTCGTAGGGATCTTCGTAAGTGATGTGCACGCGCGGTGCGCGGTTTCGGCGAATGAATTTTTGACCGCTGTCGGTTGCCATTGGGTTGCCCTCTTCACAAAAAAAATATCTGCGGAAGCCGACTTGCGCGACGCAGGCAGGGAAGTGCCTCGGTCTTTCGTCGGCGGAGCTTCCTTCCGTTCAGTTAGTCCCGTCGAACGGAAGGCGGGTTCAATTCGATTTATCGATCGCCTTCAGAGCGCCCTCGGGCAGCACTTCGTTCAGCAGGCTGAGGAAGTCTCGCTGTGCGAGTTCGCGTGCGCGATCGACCAGGAACGGGATCGGGCTGGACGGCTCCGCGGCCCGGAAGAACGACGCGACCTTGCTCAGCAAGTCCAACGCCTGCGCTCTATTTTCGGCCGAAAAAACAGTATCTTGAGCCTCATTTTCGGCCGCGGATGGGAGCGAGGCGGCGAACTCTGCCATGCGTTCGATCGGCAGGTCGAAGACCTTGTCGCGACCGATATTGATGGCGGCGGTCTCCGCGTGGGCCGGCATCAGCATCCGCATCACTTCGATAAACGATTTGCCAACCATGTCCTGCGCCTGCCGCACCAGCAACAGCGCCGGGCTCGACGGTTCCTTCCGGGCGAAGTAGTCGGCAGCCGCCGCTAGCGCCGCGGATGCCTGTCCGGGTGAGGTCACTGCGCCGGCGATTTCGATCGGAAGCTGCGGGCCGTCTTGAGCAAGCTCGTCCGGGGACGGGGCAATTGCGGCCGGATCGCGTGCGGTGACCAGAGTCGCGAGCCAGCCGGCCATGCCATTCGCGACACCCGCCAGCCGGTCGAGACTGATGGGTTGCCCCGAGTTCAACTTTTCGTGCCAAACCGATTTGATGCCGGCGATCTCGGCAGCGACCGCGGAACAGCGGGCGCTCACCGCCTTGAGGGTGTCGAGATCGGTCTCGCCGACGATGCGCTCGATGGTTCCGAGATCTGGCGTGTCGACATCGGCATCGCCGGCGGGAATTTCGCCCTTGGCAATCTGATAGGCACGGTAGTTGAGGCTGCCGTGCCTTCGATTTTCGATCAGGGGGAGGAATTGGAGCGGGTTGATCACCGTCGGAAACACGTCGATCGCCTCGATGGTGACGGCACGAAAGGCATAGTCGCCGTCCTCGCCCCTCGGGTGAACCGCTTCCCATTGTTCGCGGAGCAGCAGGGTGGTTGCCCGCAGGCAGCCGAGGAAGCCGTCGAGATCGCGGTTCAGGATGGAAAACTTGGCGAGCAGCATGGTCAGGCGCAGATCGCGGGTGCGAGCCAACAGGGGCTGCGCAGCGGCGAACTGGCCGGCAATATCGATGGCCTTCGGGTCGAAGCGTCCGCGCTCTCCGTTCGCATTGACGACCTCGAAATACGACATCGGCAGCAGCGATTCCGCAGCTGCGAAGAAGTTCAGGTACTGGACGTCGCCGGCCGCATCGAGGTCAGGCCCGCAGGGATCGTCCGGGTCGATGGGCTGGGTCAGGGATGCGACGTCGAGCATGCAAAGAGGATCCGTCTGCGAGGCCCTGGCCCCTCGACCAGGTCCATGACATCTGGCGGATCACGCGGGGGATCATGATCCGATTGACTGGTAGGTCAGATCAACGCCGGCCTCGGTTCATTCCCGCGATGGTGGCGGTTTCCCGTGAACCAGCAAGCGCTTGGAACCGACTACATGAGTGCCGCAGTGGCTTCCCCGGGCGGGTGCGTTGCCGCGTCAGGAGAGTGACACCGAGCGGACTTGCCGGCCATCCCACCGATGGACGGCTCGGATTTCGGTTGTTCGTGCTTGACCGCCTGCTGCGCTGGTTGCGCAGCTCGCGCGGTCAACGAGGGAGTTTAACGCCCACATGGGCCAGCTTACCCAGGATACCCGCCTCTGCGAGCTCAAGACCCCCCTTGGCAAGGACGTTCTGGTATTTGCCCGGTTCGAGGCCGCCGAAGGTCTGAGCGAACTGTTCGAATATCGCATCGAGTGTCTCAGCGAGGAAGCCGATCTCGACTTCGATCGGGCCATCGGCAAGCAGTGCACCCTCACCATCAAATTGCACGAGAAGGAACGCGAGTTCAGCGGCATTCTCACGGAAGCCCAATGGCTGGGGGTGAAGAACGACTATTTCAGTTACCGGATCGTGCTGAGGCCCTGGTTGTGGCTGCTGTCGCGGACCACCGATTGCCGGATTTTTCAGGACAAGAAGGCGCCCGACATCATCAAGGAGGTCTTCAACGAGCGCGGCTTCACGGATTATGAGTCCAAGCTTACCGAAGAGGGCTCATGTCCAAAGCTCGAATACTGCGTTCAATATCGCGAGACCGATCTGGATTTCGTGTGCCGGTTGATGGAGCAGCACGGGATCTACTACTTCTTCAAGCATGAAGGCGGCAAGCACACGCTGGTGCTGGCCGATTCCAAGTCCTCGCACAGTCCAATCAACGGTCTCGCGAAGATCCCCTACATCCCGCTTACCGGCTCCGATCGTCGCGGCGAGCAGCATATTTATGAATGGGCGTCCGAGCGCCGGTTCCGCACCGGGAAGATCGAGCTGAACGATTACAACTACCAGAAGCCCAACGCGCAGATGATCAGCGACGCCAAGGGCTCCGAGCACTACACGCGATCCGAGATGGAGTTCTACGACTATCCCGGCAAGTTCAAGGAGAAATCCGACGGCGAGCGATACGCGAAGATCCAGCTCCAGGCTGAGCAGGCGATGGATCGTCGCCGCCGGGGCAACGGCGACGCCGTCAATCTGTTTCCGGGCGGACTAACCAAGCTCGAGAAGCACGCGAAAGACTCGCAGAACGTCGAATATCTCGTGGTACGGGCAGCTCACTCGTTTTCCATCGAATCCTATCGCACTGGCGGCCCCGGCGACGCCGGGCAGCACGTCTACTTCGGCAGCTACGAATTTCTGCCGAGCGATCGGCCGTTTCGATCTCCCATGACGACGCCGAAGCCGAGGATCAACGGCATTCAGACAGCCAAGGTGGTGACCAAGGACGACAATTCGAGCGAGGAAATCGACGTCGAGTCGCTGGGCGAAATCTATGTTCGCTTTTTCTGGGATCGGAAGAAGAAGCGGTCGTGCCGGTTGCGCGTGGCGCAAGTCTGGTCCGGCAAGCGCTGGGGCGGTCAGATCATCCCGCGCGTCGGGCAGGAGGTGGTCGTGGAATTCCTGGAAGGGGATCCCGACCGGCCCCTGGTGATAGGGACCGTATACAACGATGAATACAAGCTGCCGTACGACCTGCCGTCCAAGAAGACGATCGCGGGTCTGAAATCCGACTCGACCAAGGGAGGAGGCGGCTACAACGAATGGAACTTCGAGGACAAGAAGGGGTCCGAGAAGATCACCCTGCACGCCGAGAAGGACTACGACGTCACGGTCCGCGACACCGAGACCAGGACCATCGGTGAGGCGGCGTTCGGCGGCGATACCCGCAAGACCACGCTCAAGAACGGCAACGACAAGCTTGATATCCAATTGGGCGGTCAGCACGTCAAGCTGGCGATGGATCAGTCCGTCGATGCGGGCCTGAGCATCACCCTTTCGGCCAACGTCAATATCACCCTGCAGGTTGGTCCAAGCCAGATCATCCTGTCTCCAGCCGGCATCATCATCAACGCCCCAACCATCACCATGACCGCGCAGGCCGCCATGGCGCTCGCCGCCGGCGGCCCATTGGTTGCCCACGGCACGCCAACCATTGTCGGCTGACAGCCATGAATCAGGTTCGGTTCAGCACAGTCCGCGATCTCTTCGAAGCCTATCCGCTGGCGCGCTACGACGTCGGCAAAGCCGCTCCGGACAAACTGTCGTTGGATTTCCTGCAGGAGGCGGCCGATGCGGGCAACTGGCACCAGGCTGTGTCCTTCTGCGCGTATCTGCTCCCCAGGCGCGTGGCCGTCGCCTGGGGCTGTCGCTCGTTGCGCCAGATGTTCGACCATTTCGACGGCAATGAAGGCAGGTCGCTCAATTTCGCCGAGACCTGGGTCCGGCAGCCGGACGAGCAATCGCGCAACAAGGCTTTGGCGGTCGGCAATGCCAACGATCCCGAGCAGCCGGCGACCTGGCTGGCGCTGGCGGCGGGTTGGTCCGGCGGAAGCGTGGTTCCCGCGGAATTTGCGCCGGTCGAAGCCAAGCCGGATCAGACGGCGCGAGCGGTTCGCGCAGCCCTTTTGATCGGCCTCTGCCGGCTTACCCGTGAGTCCAGGGACCGGATAATGACGGCCTGCCTGGAGGATGGTATTCAATTGGCACGCGGCGAACCGCGCCCTCCACGCTGACGAGACGATGTGATGGTGCTTCGCTTTAACATCGAGAACGAGCCGAACCTTCCAGACGGCGGCCCTGTGTCATTTACCGTCACCGGAAGGCGTTCGGTCGACATTGGCCGGGACCGCCATCTCGATTGGACATTGCCCGATCCGGCACGGATGATTTCGGGGAAGCATTGCGAGGTCCATTATCGCGACGGCGGCTACTGGCTGCACGACGTCTCGACCAACGGCACCTTTCTCAATGGTGCCGACCAGCGCATTCGAGGAGCGCATCGGCTGCGCAACGGCGATCGGCTCGTCATCGGCCACTATGTCATTGGCGTTTCGCTGGACCTGGATGAGCCTGCCGAGGACACGCCGAGCCATGGTGCGCAGCAGCAAGCTCCGCTCGCTCAGCAGCACGCCGATTACCAGGAACTGTGGGCTCCCGGTCGCGACGTGCCGCCGCCAATCGACCCGCAGCAGTTGCGAAAACCGCGCGAGGCCGCGCGGCCCGTCAATCCAGAATTCCTGGACTGGGCAGCGAGCGTTCCCGCGGCGGGTGTGGATCCTGTCCGGCATTCGCCGCAGATGCCTCAACGCGAGCCGCCGCTGCACGACGACATGAGCTGGGCAGCCGGTCCGGTCGCCACGCCAAAACCGCCGGTCGACGTGCTGCACGCGATGCCGACGCCGCGCCGACCGTCGGTGTGGGCCGACGACGACGCGGCTGTCCCGCCACCGCCGGTGCCCTCACCGACAGGGCATGTGGGAGCGCCGCGGCCGCAACTGGCCGAGCCGGCACCGGCCACGGCGGCGTCGATCGGCAATCCCGAGTTTGCGCGCCTGGTCGCACGTGCTGCCGGGCTGCCGGACGGTTTCTTTGCCGACAAGACCGAAGCTGAACTCGCGGAACAGCTCGGCGTCATCCTGCGCATGACGGTGGAAAACTTGATGGCCCTGCTGCAGGCGCGCACCCAGGCCAAGCAGCTGACGCGCAGCACCAGCCAAACCACCATCCAGGCCATCGAGAACAATCCGCTGAAATTCTCGCCGACCGCAGAAGACGCGATGCGTATCCTGTTCGGGCCGCCGACGCGCAGTTACCTCGATGCGCCGCATGCCTTCGCCCAGGGCTTCAAGGACCTCAAATCCCATCAATTGAAGACCTATGCGGCAATGCAGCATGCCGTCCGGGGACTAATCGCCAGCATCGATCCGACGCTGATGGCGCGCGAGCTCGAGCTTCAGCGCGGCGCACGGTCCTTGTTTGGCTCGAACAAGAGCAAGCTCTGGGATGAATTTTTGACGCGCTGGAACGCGCATCTCGGTCGCGACGAGAGCGCGCCGATCGATACCTTCATGCTGCATTTCTCCGAATATTACGACCGCGCAGACAAGTCGGGGTCAAAGTGAACTGTCGGTGACGATGCAGTCGCCGATCATTGCCGAGTGGATGTAGGAATGTCCTGGTACAGCAAAGTGTTCTGGTCGGAAGGCCTGTTCCTGCGGCCGCATCATTTGCAGCAGAACGATCGCTATCTCGAGCATCTGCTGGAAAAGCGTGTTCGTTACACGACACCGTACCCCTGGGGCTTTGCCCAGCTCGAGATCGATAACGATCTTACCCAGCAGAGCAAATTCGCCGTGCGCGGTGCGACCGGCGTCATGCCGGACGGAACGCCGTTCGATATTCCTGCCGACAGCCCGATCCCGGAAGCCATCGAAGTGCCGGATTCGGCCGCAGGCCAGATCGTCTGGCTGATGATGCCGGTCGCGGCGCCCAATACGCGGGAGGTGGATGAGGATCGCACCGACAGCGCAAGTCGCTACGTTCGGACTGCCGAAACGTTTATCGATTCAACCTCGGCGCTGCGCATCGAAGAAGAAATTGACGTTGTCTATCCACGCCTGTCGTTCGAGCTGCGCAAGACGAGCAAGCCGGGATACATGGGTCTCGGCATCGCTCGCATCCTCGAAGTGCGCGACAAGAACATCCTGTTCGACGACAAGTTTGTGCCGCCGATGCTGGTCTGCGCCGCGCATCCGGTTGTCGATGGCTGGCTCAACCGAATCATCGGCTGGGTCGAGACCAAGCTCGACGAGCTTGCGCGCTACGCAGTCGATCCGTCGTCCGGCGGCGGTTTGCAGAGCGTCGACTATCTGGTGCTGCAGGTACTGAACCGGACCATTCCGGTGCTGACTCATTTCAAACGATCCGGCAGCGTACATCCGGAACGGCTCTACGAGGAATTGCTGAGGTTTGCCGGTGAGCTTGCGACCTTCGCGACCACCGAACGACGCGCACGGGACTACCCGGCATACGATCACGACAACCTCGAATACGTCTTCACGCCCCTGGTCCGCGACATCCAGGATTTCCTGAGCGCGCGGCTGGGCAGGCGGGCGATCCGTCTGGAGATCATCGAACGCGCCCAGAACGCATTTGTATCGCCGATCCGCGATCGCGCGTTGTTCCGAAATGCGACCTTGGTGCTGGAGGTCGCCGCGCGGCGGCCTCTCGTGGAGATCCAGAATGAATTCCCGCACCTGTTCAAGGTCGGGCCCAACACAAAAATGACCGAGATCGTGCACGCAAACCTGCCGGGTTTGACCCTGGTGCATCTGCCGACGCCGCCACCGCACATCCGAGCCATCACAGACCACGTCTATTTCTATCTCGATCGCAAGTCGCCGCTGTGGCCCGAGTTCAGCACAGCGGCCTCGATCGGGATGCATTTTTCCGGCGACTGGCCGGAGCTTGAGTTGTACCTTTGGGCCATCCTGGAAGAGCGGCCATGACCGACAGGGACAAGCCGGTTAATCCTTTCGGTCGGGGTGAGCGGACCATCATCCGTCCGAATCCCGGCGGGAAGATGCCGCCGGCTCCGGCTCCTCAAGCTCCAGCAGGCGAGGGACCTGCCAGCCGTCCAGCGTACTCGCCATCGCCCATGGCTTCGCCTGGTGCCCCTTCGCCGCCGCCCTCGTTTTCTCCCACACCGCAGGGCGCAAGCTACGCCGCCCCGCCGACCAGCCAGCCCTCAGAGGAATGGATTTCGACACCGGCGCAGGCTCAGGCGCCGCAACCGATCCTGCCGCCCGGACCGCCGTTGCGTGTCGACGATCTGGTTGCGCCAAACGCCAATCCGGTGATGCGCGCCGGCGGCCCTTTGCTGCAGTTGCTTGGCCGGCTGCGCGTCGCGCTGATGCGGGCGTCATTCGCGAGTCTGATGGAGCAGGTCGCCGACGCCATCAAGTTCTTCGAGAAGGATATCCGCTCGGCGGGCATTTCCGAGCACCAGGCCAATACGGCGAAGTATATCCTGTGCGCGACCGCCGACGATATTGTGCAGCACATTCCGACCGACGACCGGCACGTCTGGGCCCAATATTCGATGCTCAGCCGGTTCTTCGGCGAGCGCGTGGGCGGCGTACGCTTCTTCGAGATTCTCGACCATTTGAAGACTGATCCGCTCGTCAACTATCCGGTGCTCGAGCTTCAGCACGCCTGCCTTGCGCTCGGATTCCAGGGAATCCACCGGACGTCGCCGGGCGGACTTGCGAACCTCCAGGTGATCCAGCGCAACCTCTATGAAACGCTGCGCCGGGTTCGGCCCAAGCCGACCAACGATCTGTCGCCGCACTGGCGCGGACAGGCCTTGGCCGGTCGGCGGAAGCACTTGCGCATTCCGGTTTGGCTGGTGGCGGCGGTGGTCGCTGCGCTGTTAACCGGATCCTATTTCGTTCTGCGAACGTTGCTGGCTGGCCGTGCGGAGAATGCTGCGCAAGTCGCGCTGGCACTGCATCCCGGCGATCCGATCGAGCTCAAGCGCCGCGTCGTTGCGCCGCCGCCACCACCGCCTCCGCCGCCACCGCCGGACCGCATCACCCAGCTGCAGCGCATTCGCAACGCGCTTGCACAGGAGAAGACGGCGTGCGCCATGACCGCGGATCAGACGGCGAGCTTCATCGTGATCAGGGTGTGCGATCTCGCACTATTTGCCTCGGGTCAGGCAACCATCCTGGATGGTTTCAAGCCGATCGCGGCCCGCGTCGCGGCGACGCTCGACAAGGAGCCGGGGCGAATCCGGGTGGTTGGCCATACCGACAGCTCGCCGATCCGCACCGTGCGTTTCCCCTCGAATTTCGAATTGTCGGTCGAGCGCGCCAAGGCGGTTGCCGCCGCGCTGAAGCCCGGCCTGGCCGATGGTTCGCGCGTCGATGTCGACGGCAAGGGATCGGATTCACCAATTGCCAGCAATTCGACGCCCGAGGGGCGTGCCAAAAACCGTCGGGTCGAAATCTTCATCGAACGTAGCGAATAGGCGGACGCCAGAAGCTCACGCGATAAGCGACAGGTACCGATCAATATGCTCGCCAAGGACATTCTACGCATCGTTCTCTATGGAGTCGGGCTCAGCTCGCTTGGAGCAGTGATCTACCTTGCCGGTCCCTTCGTTGCTTTCGGCGACTGGCACCCGTTGGAAAATCACATCGTTCGCCAGATCGCGATCCTGCTGCTCGGCGCGGCGGCGGCAGGCATCACCGGCCTTCATTTCTTCAAGCGACGCAAGAATGCCAAAGAGATCGCCGACGGCGTCAGCGCTGCGGACCAGGCTGTCAGCGACGAGCCGGTGCTCAAGGAGCGCATGAAGGATGCGCTCGCAACGCTCAAGACCGCGAGCGGCAACAAGTCCGGATATCTCTACGATCTACCCTGGTACGTCATTATCGGCCCGCCCGGTGCGGGAAAGACCACCGCGCTGGTCAATTCGGGACTCAAGTTTCCGCTCGCGCGCGGGGCGACGCCGGCGGCGATCGCCGGCGTCGGCGGGACTCGCTACTGCGATTGGTGGTTTACCGAGGAAGCGGTGCTGATCGATACCGCCGGTCGCTACACGACCCAGGATTCGAACAGCAAAGCCGACAAGGAAAGCTGGCTGTCGTTCCTGGACATCCTGAAAAAAAATCGGTCGCGCCAGCCGATCAACGGCGTTCTCGTCGCGATCAGTCTGGAGGACGTGCTGACGCTGCCGAAGCAGGAACTCGCGCTTCATGCCGATGCCATCAGGATGCGGCTCCTCGAACTGCATCAAAGGCTGAAAGTGAGCTTCCCGGTCTACGCGCTGTTCACCAAGGCCGATCTCGTTGCCGGTTTCACCGAATATTTCGCCTATCTCGGCGAGGCCGGCCGGCGCCAGGTCTGGGGGGCCACGTTCCAGACCGCCGACAAGACCCAGAATCTGGTGGGGCAGGTCCCGGTCGAGTTCGATCGCCTGCTGGAGCGTCTGAGCGAGGAAACGCTCGATCGTCTGCAGGACGAGCCGACGCCGCAGCACCGGGTGCAGTTGTTTGGCTTCCCGGCGCAGATGGCGCGGCTCAAGCCGCAGATCCACGATTTCCTCAACCAGATTTTTGAGCCGACACGGTATCACGTGAACGCCAATCTGCGTGGATTCTATTTCACGTCGGGCACTCAGCAGGGTACGCCGATCGATCAATTGATCGGATCGTTGGCGCGTACGTTCGGCGCGGAGGAAGTCGGTGCCGGATCGTACTCCGGAACCGGCAAGAGCTTTTTCCTTGCCGATTTGATTTCGAAGGTCATCATCGGCGAGGCCGACTGGGTCTCGACCGACCGCGCTGCGGTGCGCCGCGCCTTGATCCTCAAGACCGCGGCGCTGTCGCTGATAGGTTTGGTGGCGATCGGACTGGTCGGTGCGTGGCTGACCAGCTACAAGCGCAACTCCGACCTGATCGAGCAGAGCTTGCAGGCGGACAACGAGTATGCGGCCGCCGGGGCGCCGCTCATCAAGCAAGCGCTGATCGCCGATCACGATCTCGACAAGGTGCTGCCGCTGCTCTATCGGCTGCGGAACGCCCCGGCCGGCTATGCCTCACGGAATGAGCCGGTAGCACTGTCGGCGCGCTACGGGCTCAGTCAGCACGCGCGCCTGTTATCGCCCGCGAAGGCGGCCTATCACACCGCGCTTGAGCGCATGTTCCGGCCTCGCTTGCTGTACCGGTTGGAAGAGCAGCTCAATGCGCGCATCAACGAGCCTGCCTTCGTCTATGAGGCGCTGAAGGTCTACCTGATGCTCGGCGGCCTGCAATCCCCTGACCGCGAGCTCATCCGTTCCTGGATGCAGCGCGACTGGGCGGACAACCTCTATCCTGGCGCGACCAATGCGGAAGGGCGGCGTCTGCTCGACGAAAATCTCGTCGCCATGTTCGACCTCGAAACCGAGCAGCCGCCGCTGGTCGAGCTTGACGGACGGCTGATCAAGCAGGCCCAGAATTCATTGGCGCGCCTCAGCGTCTCGCAACGCGCCTACGAGTTCCTGAAGTCGGAGGCTCGAGGATCGACCGCCGGCGACTGGATCGCCAGCCGCCGAGGCGGTCCGGACGTGGCAGTTGTCTTCGAAACCACGACTGGGCAGCCCCTGGACAATGTGCGGGTGCCCGAGTTCTTCACCTACAACGGCTTCAATCAGAAGTTCATCGCTCGACTGCCCGGATTGTCGCAGCGCATGAAGCGGGAGCGGTGGGTGTTGGGTGACGCCGGCCAGCAATCGGCAATAGACCAGCAGTATGACAATCTGGCCGGCGATCTGCTCAGCATCTACTCCAATGAGTTCGTGACGACGTGGCGGACCGCGCTCGGCAGTCTGCGTCTGAAGAAATTGCTCGCCGACAAGCCGAAATACGAGGTGTTGAGGGCGCTTTCGGCGCCGACTTCGCCGATGCGGCAAATCCTGGAGTCGGTGCGCGATGAGACGATGCTGACCAAGGAACGCCCGAAGCCGGCGAGCGGCGGCACGCCGGCCGCGCCGCCCGCGGTGACCGCGCCGGCGCTGTTCAACAACGCCCAGGATGGTACGCCCGGTGCGGCGATCGAGTCGCAGTTCAAACCCTACCATGCAGTGCTTGAAGGGGAGAGCACCCGCCGGCCGATCGACTCGACGATCGCAAACCTGAACGACATCGCGCAGAATCTGACGCTGATGGTCGAGAATCCGCAGCTGACGGCGCAAGCAACGGCGGGGCTTCAGACCCAGGTTGCGGCGCTGCGCAACAATGCCTCGCGTATGCCGCCACCATTTTCCGATATGCTGCGGGCGGCGGCTGGGGAGTTCGAAGGCAGCATCGCCGCCTCCACGGCCGGTCAGATCCTGCAGTCGTTGCGCGATCAGGTCACGCCGGTCTGTCAGCAGACGGTGACCAACCGCTACCCGTTCGTACGGAGCAGCGGTCAGGAAGTCCCGCTCGCGGACTTTGCCAAACTGTTCAGCCCGAACGGTGTCATGGACAAGTTCTTCACTCAGTTCCTGGCGCCTTATGCGGATACGTCGCGATCCGAATGGGTCTGGCGGAAGGAGAGCCCCGTCGGCCGATCGTTCTCGCCCGATACGCTAAAGCAGTTCCAGAACGCAGCCTATATCCGCGATGCCTTTTTCCAGACTGGCGGCGGTGTGCCGGCGGTGTCCTTTGCGATCCGGCCGCCGGCCGCGGCCGGACCCGGCATCACAGTCAAGACCGAGATCGGCGGCACGACGATCACGAGCCCAACCACACCAGGACCAGCCGCAACCCCCTCCATGTTTGGCGCGCCGCAACCCGCTCCGCCGCCGCCGCCGCAGAGCAATTCACCGACGACGGTGCTCTGGCCCGGCCCATCGCCGCGGACGGCAATTTCGGTCAGCAACGAGACCGGCTCGCCATCCGTACTCGAGCGCATCGGTCCCTGGTCATTGTTCCGAATGCTGGAGGCTGGTTCGCTGGTCGCCAAGGCGGAATCCGCCAGCGCAACGTTCATTGTTGCCGGACGCGAGCTCAACTATCAGATTTCGACCGGATCGCTGCGCAATCCGTTAAACCTGTCAGTGCTCCGCGAGTTTCGTTGCCCGACCGGAATATGACCATGCGATGCGGCTTATTCGGCAAGATCGGCGCGAAGCGTGATTTCATCGCGATCGCGACGCCGCGCAGCTTCCTCGAAGTCTGGGAGCCGTGGGTGCAGGCAGCCATCTCTGCGAGCCGCCTTCAACTCGGCGCCGGCTGGCAGGAAGCATTCCTGACCGCGCCGATTTGGCGATTCTGGCTTGGCGCCGCGATCTGCGGCACCACCGTCGCAGGAGCGATCATGCCCTCGCTTGACGGCGTGGGGCGATACTATCCGTTGACGCTGCATGCGGTGCCGGATGGCGACGCCGCGCTGTCGCCGCCACACATCGATCCGCAGGACGAATGGTTTGTGCAAGTGGAGACGTTCCTGCTCTCGACCCTGGACCGGGCTGCGACGTTCGAGCAGATCTCCGATGCACTGGATCGTCTCGCGCTTCCGCGTCTGCGGACGCCGGGGACCGATCGACCGCCGGTCGTGTCGCTGAGCGATGCGACGCTGGGAATGGTTTCGACGGTCGACGGGTTTGCCGAGTCGTTCGGCACGCTCTGCGGCGCCAACCCTCAAGTCTATGCCGCGGCTAGTTTCTGGTGGACCGCCGGGGGCGAAGGGTTTTCGCCGGTCGCACTCTGTTGCCGCGGATTGCCGGATCCGTTTCGCTATTCCACATTGCTGACCGGCGACGTTGGCCGCGAAGTATCCGGGACGGGATGACGCGCGATGGCACACGTCCCTTCCTTGTTCGATGTCGGTAGCGTCACTCACGCCGGACGGGTGCGGGCGCGGAACGAGGATGCATGCCTGGTAAGGACCGACGTCGGCTTGTGGGCCGTCGCTGACGGTATGGGTGGTCACGAGGCGGGCGATCTTGCCAGCCGCATCGTGGTGGAGTCGCTTGATTCCATCGGCGCGCCGGACTCCGCGGCGGACCTGCTGGCGCAATGCGAGGCGCGTCTGTTCAGCGCCAACCAGCAGATCCTGGCACTCAGCCATGAAAGGCAGGGAGCTATTGTCGGGACCACAACGGCAGTCCTGCTCGTGCGCGACGGCCATTATGCCTGTATCTGGGCGGGTGACAGCCGGGTGTACCTGATCAACCGCCACGGCATCACGCAGGTGTCGCACGATCATAGCGAGCTGGAGGAACTGATCGCCGATGGCGCGCTATCGCGCGAAGAGGTCCAGGACTGGCCGAGCAATGCCATCACCCGGGCTGTCGGTGTCGTCGCCGACCCTGAGCTCGAGGTGGTGACCGGTAGGGCCGAACCGGAAGACATCTTCGTGATTTGCAGTGACGGCTTGACCCGGCACGTGCGGGACGACGAGATCGAGCAGCACGCGGCCACCCGCCTTGCCCAGGCCGCCTGCGACGACATGCTCGCGCTCGCACTTGATCGCGGCGGGCTCGACAACGTCACGATCGTGATCGTGCGATTGCTCGCGCCGCGATCCTCAGAGCCTACGAGGACGCCGCTTGATCGGGAGCCGCGACCATGACCGCGAACGATCCGTTTCGGTCATCCTACCGCGGTGTGCCGGCCGGCACGCGGCTCAACGGCATTTACGAGATCGAGGCGATGATCGGGGCAGGCGGCATGGGGGAGGTCTACCGATGCCGCGAGATCCAGACCGGATCGCCCGTCGCGGTCAAGATGCTGCTGCCCGACATGGTCGACAACGAGGCGGCGCTTGCGCTGTTCCGGCGGGAGGCCGCGGCACTTCACAATCTTCCGCACGAAGCAATCGTTCGCTACTTCCTGTTCACGGTCGAACCCGCACTGCAGCGCCCGTATCTGGCGATGGAGTTTGTGAACGGACGCTCGCTGTCGAACATGCTCGACGATGGGCCGCTGACCTTCGAAGCGCTGATCAAGTTGATGCGGCGGGTCGCATCGGGCCTTCAGGCCGCTCACGAGCACGGCATTATCCATCGCGATGTCTCCCCCGACAACATCATCGTGCCGCTCGACGATGTAAGGCGGGCGAAGATCATCGACTTCGGGATCGCCCGGTCGACGCAGGTGGGTGACAAGACCATCATCGGTTCCGGCTTCGCCGGCAAGGACAATTACGCGTCGCCGGAACAGGTCGGCTTGTACGGCAATGATGTCACCGCGAAATCCGACGTCTACAGCTTTGGTCTCGTGCTGTTCCATGCCCTGACCGGACAGAAGCTCGATATGGGCGGGAGCCAGTTTCAACTGGTGGAGAAGCGTCGGCGCGTGCCCGATCTCGGCGCGGTGGATATGCGCATCAGGCCGCTTCTCGAGAGGATGCTGCAGCCGGACCCGGCGTTGCGCCCGACCATGGCGGAGGTCGCCACCTGGACGCCGGCGGGTTCGGCGCAGCCGTCCGCCGCACCGCTCTATGGCTTCGATCCATTGGCGAAGTCGCAGGCTGGTTCATCTGCGCCGCAGGAGCGGGTGCCATCAACCACGCGGAACTCTCGCCGCATCTGGCTCAGCGCTTGCGTCGCGGGGCTGCTGCTTCTGCTGGGCGGCGGTGGGTACACCTTCTATAAATTTGTCTGGAAGACATCGGGCTTGGCGGCCTTGCCGCCACCTCCGAAACTCGCCGGGACATCCGCGCCGACGAGCGAGCCTGCTCCGCCACCGCCGGCACGTCAGGAGCCGGTGAAGCTGCCGTCTCAGCCGACGTTGACGCCGTCTCCGTCCCCCGACGGGCCGGGTCGAGCCGAGCGCATCCGCAAATATGTTGCCCAGTATGCGGGCGGCGACTGCTTCTTCATCCTGCCTGTTGCCGTGAGCTCAAGCGCAGCCGTCATTGAAGGCTTCGGCGCTTCGACCGCCCCGTTCGATACCTTCGACAAGGCGTTTCGAAAGGAGCAGGGATTTGAGGCTTCGGTCGGCGTCAGGCAGGTGAATCAGGCACAATGTCCGGCCGTCAAATTCCTCAGTCAGGTCGGAAGCGATCAAGCGCGGGCGCCGCGCATCAACCTGTCGGCGACGGAGCTGAAGGCCGGCGAGACCCTCAATGGGACCGTCGAGAATTTTGCCAACCGGGTGGTGGAACTGCTCATGGTCTCGGATCGCGGCGAGGTGCGGAGTTTGTCCTACCTCCTGAAGCCGGGCGTCGATTCGCTTTCCTTTGCCCTGCCGATGGAGCGTACGACCGGTCCGCAACTCCTGTTGGCCGTCGCAGCCCCGCGGGTTCTGGATTCATTGCGCCAGCCGCGACCGATGGCTGCCGACACATTCTTCCTGCAGGCAACCAGCGAAGCTCAACGCGGCAATGTGACCATCACCGCGGCTGGACGCTACGTGATGCTCACCAATTGAGCTGCCGTTCAGAACTTGCCGATCATCAGGATCTTCAGGTCGGCATCCGGCTTGAAGTCGCTCGCCGTGAACTGCCGCGCGTTGTCGGCAGATGACGGCTTGAGCCGCCCTGGACAAAAACTGACCAGACGGTCGTCGCCGCCCGGATCGATCGTCAACGTGAAGGACCGGATTGGACCCGCCCAGTTCGCACCCGTCTTGAGCACGTAGGAAATACGCCGCTCCTGCAGCTTTGCGGTGTTAGCCTGGCTGTCACCTGTGCGCTTGTCCAATTCGGCAAGGAAGGCATCCGTAACGCAATAATCTCTCCGGTATCGCTCGACTTCCGGGCCTAGCGCCGCGCTGTGACGCAGACCGGAGCGCAGGACCGTGTCGGGGCTGGAGCCGACGCTCGGGCGATATTGATGTTCGACCGTGACGGTACGCGCCGCTGGGAACACTTGCTCGCGAACAGCCGACGTCCTGGTTATCCAGCCGGGCGTGTATTGCTGGTGACCGTTGTCGCTCATGCCGGCAGGCATCAGAAGGCCATCATCGATCAGCTTCGTGCGGGTTGTCGCCGGCAGGTCGGCCACCCGTATCTCCCGATCACCGAGCGGCAGCAAAGGCAGCTTGAACTGACGGAGGAGGGCGGTGACATCCTTGTTGCCGACCATGGCGCGCTGGTCGATGGCCAGCGGCACCGGGTTGCCGTCGATCCTCGTCTCGAACGCGACGAAGTTGACCGGATCGCTCGATGGAAGCGCAATGCTCTCGGCTTCGGACAGATCGATGTCCGGCAGCGGAAAGGCGACAGTGAGCGCAACCGGCTTGCTCGTCTGGTTGACGAATTGGTAGCGAACGCTGACCCGGTCCAGCCCGATATGAAGCTCCTCGCTCGCCATGGCCACGTCCTTGGTGCGGACGAATTGCAGCCCGCCGATGGACAATTCGGCCGCCGAATCGTTCGCCCGCGCAGGCCAGCCGGTTGCGGCCAACAGGACGATCATCAAGGCTCGCGACCTCAACGACAGCCCGCTTAACGCTCCATTTGCCATGCCGGCCTCCATGCGGCGCCGCAGCGTCTGCCCGTGTGGGTCAATCGATCGCCTGGTAAAGGTCGCCCCATTCCGGTTTCCAGACGCCATCGGGGTCGCAAACCACGATCGCGAGCTTCATGTCATTGGCGAGACGGATTGCGCCGCGAAAGGCATCCTGGGCCGGCATATGGGCGCTGACCTGGTCGCTGCTCAGGCGACCTCCGCTTGCGGCGGCCGGCAACACGATTGACCCGGAGGCGCCGGCATTGTCGCGTCTCAAAACCAGAGTAATCGCGTCGGGCTGGATTTCACTGACTTGCTCAAATCTGTTTCTGGCCATGATTTTGCACTGCAAGCTGAAGGAGTTCGGACTATCACCGTCCAGTGAAAGAGTTGAACGGGATCGGGGTTGCTCGCCACTAATTGACGCTGCACTCGCGCAGTCTTGGATTAGGCAGTCTTGGATTAGTCGGACTGACGCCGCATTCGGTTCGGTTACATTGAGGCGGATATGCTTCGTCGATCTAGCTGGATCTGGCTCTCTATCGTCGGCGCGGCCATAGCTGCCACCGGGGCTAGGGCCGACGACGCGGTCGTGCGAAGCTTTGCCGGCGGTTCGGCTGCATCCATGGTGGGGATCGTCGCGGCCAGCCAGGACGTCGAACTCGCGGGCCCGCAAGCGCTCAGCGCTGACGGACAGGGAAATCTGTTTGTGCTCGATCAAATCAATGGCCGCATTCTGCAGTTCGACCCCAAGCAACCGAACACTGCTCCCGACATCCTGAAGATGCCTGGCGACGTCCAGCCCACCGACCTCGTCGTCCATAACGACGACATCATGGTTTGGGACGGCGGCGTGCGGATGCTGAAGGCGGCACCAGGACAGTCCACACGCGGGCTGGGCGGCGACGAGATCCAACTGGAGGAAGTCTCATCCCGCGGAACCGACGACCAGGTCGCCATTTCGGCCTTCGCACAGATGGGCTCGCAGGCGCTGAGCAGCCCGACCGACTTGCTGGATCAGAATACGCGCGCGGCCATCGTGAGGACGACGCGACAGCCCGACCGGCAATATATCGCCTCGCGCAGCAAGGGATCGGTGATCGCCGATATCATTCCCGACAAGGGCAATGCCGGCGTTCGGGTCGAAATCCAGACCATGGTCTCCAATGAGACCATCGGTCAGCTCGGCCTGCGCGTCCGCAACCAGCTCGGCACCGTGGAGTTTCTCGAGATCGACAACAGCGACCGCTTCTACGTGCTGGCCGAGGACATTCCTCCGTCGGGCAAGAATGCCTCCACCTTCGTCGCACGCTATGCCGCGAACGGACGCCTTGAGGGTATCTACGAGCTGCCGCTGGAGAACACGCCCGTGACCCGGCGGTTCGTCACCGTCTCGGGCGACGGCGACGTCTATTTTCTGCGTACCAAGCCGGATGGCGTCGAGGTGGTCGGTGTCGGCTTCCGCCCCCTGGGCAAGGTATCCGTCATTGACGTCAGGCCGTCGCGCACGGCGGCCGCGCCGGCGGCGGCGCGGCCGGATATCAAGTTCAATGCGACCGCCGCCGTGCGGCCGTCCAATCGCCAGCAGGCGATCGAGACGGCCTTCGCCTTTGAGGGCATCCAGTGGAAGCTGACACCGGCGAACTACGGTAGCGATCCCGACAGCCAATGCTCCGGTTTCAGTCGTATTCGCCGGCCGTGGTATCTGCAGGGCAAGGTAAACCAGGAAGTGCGCGGCGTGCCCTATTGCTGGGGCTGCCACGGTTCGCTTGCGAATTTCCGGCAGCGGATCGACGGCGGGACCCTGGCGGGCAATGTCTGCACCCGTAACGAGCCACGGCCGGATGTGGCGGGTGTCGACTGTTCGGCGTTCGTCAGTGCCACGTGGGGACTTTCCGTCCATTACACGACCGCTGCCATTCCCGCGATCGCCGCGCCCGTGACCAATCCCTGGGACCTCAAGCCTGGTGACGCCCTGAACAAACCGGGTTCCCACGTGATGTTGTTCCTGCGGTTCACCCCGGATCGCAAGGCCGAGGTCATGGAATCCTCGACGGGTGGCTGCAACGGTCGGGTCTGCCGCAACGTCTACCCGCTCGCGAGCCTGCTTGCGCGCGGTTACGTTCCGGTCCGCTTTCGGGCGTTCGCAGACGATCAGACGACCGTTTCCGCGAACGCCTATCAGGAGACCGAGGCGCCGACAGGCCGCAAGACGGCGAACAAACGGCGCTGAACCTGAGGTCTTGCCAAGGCTACAGATGAACATGGATCACCGCCTGCGCGCTGGTTTCCGGAGGTCCGGACGGCATTCCTGCCGCTCTGCCTTGCCGGTGCGGTTCCAGGGCGGACCTGCTTGATATCGAGGTGGATCGCGATGCGAACGCTCAGGGGCTTTGATCGAAGGACCGGTTGGCTGTGTGCCGCCATCCTGCTCGCCGCGTTGATCGGCCTGCAACTCCAGCGCGCGCATGCGGCGGGTGAACTGTCGATAAGCAATCCCGACGGTGCGGCGCTCCGGGCGCTCGTCATCGGGATCGACGACTACCAGCATGTACGCAAATTGAAGGGCGCGGTCGCCGACGCCAATGACATCGTGTCGAGCCTGAGGACCATGGGCGTCAGCGACGTGGTCGAGCTGACCAACGCACAGGCCGACCGGGCAAGCGTGCTGCGCGAGATCAGCTCACTGGTGGAGCGGACCAAGAGCAACGATCTCGTCTTCCTGTCGATCGCAGGCCACGGCACGCAGGAGCCGGAGCGGATCAAGGGCTCCGAACCGGACGGAATGGAGAACGTGTTCTTGCTGCCCGAATTCGCGACCACGCCCGCCGGGTCGGTCGAGCGCATTCTGGGAAGCGAATTCAACCATTTCATCCGGCAGTTCGAATTGCGCGGCGCAAGGGTGATTTTCGTCGCGGATACCTGCCATGGCGGCGGAATGGTGCGCGATATCGATCCGCGGGCGGCTGAGATGAGTTTTCGGCAGGTGCCCCGCTACACGCTGCTGGTCGATGAATTGAAGCCGGTGTCGAGCAGCGACGACCCGAAGTCCGAACTCGATCTCGACCACACCGCGTTCATCGCCGCGGTCGATCGGCACACCAAGGCGCCGGAAGTGCGGATTCCGGGGATCGATGGCCTGCGCGGCGCCCTGAGTTATGCCGTTGCGCGCGCCGTGGAGGGCAACGCGGACATCAATCATGATGGCAAGGTGACCCTGAAAGAGCTTTTCAGCAATGTTCGGCAGGTGGTCTATCAACTGTCCGACCAGCGCCAGAATATCGTGACGGTATCGTCGCCGGCACAGATGCCGGAAACCGAGGTCGCGTTCGAACTGACCCGCGGCGTGGTGCTGATCCAGGGGACGGCGGCGAGAGCTGCCTCCAGCCAGGTCGCTACCGTCGCGTCCGCCGAGAAGCAGACCCCTGCGCCGCCGGCCGTTACGGCCAAGTCGCAAACCGGTCCAACCAGTGCCGCTGCGACCGCCCCGGCCGCGCCCAGTGCCGCACTGCCGCCCTTCCGCCTCACCACGCCGATCCGCTTGGCAGCGCTTGACGGCAAGATGGGCTATTTCACCAGCGTCAAGCCGCAGGACGCCAGCGTGCAGGCCGTTCAACCGACTGATAATCCCGACCTGATCTGGGACCCCGTATCCCATGATGTGATCGCCTGGGGCGACGTGGTCGCCTATGGCGTCGACGTTGGCGGTTTGACGACAGTGGTCAACCGAACCGCGGCAATTCGGGAGCTGAAGCGCATGGCGACGCAGTCGCCGCAGCTGATGCGTATTTGGCCGGATGACCGACAGCAGCGCAGCGGACAGACCGTCGAGGTCGAATTGTCCGACGTCGGTTCGCGGGCGGTGCTGCTATTCAACGTGTCCGGTGATGGAACCATCCAGATGCTGTATCCGGTGGGTTCCGATGCCGCGATGGCTCGGTCAGCAAATCTGCGGCTGCCTCTTCGGGTAGGCGAGCCGTTCGGCGCCGAGCAGATCGTCGCGGTAACCTCGCAGCAGCGGATGGTTGATCTGGAGACGGTCCTGATGCAGCTCAACCGGCGCCGTGCCTCGGGGCAGGTGATCAAGAGTCTGGAGCGCTACCTGCCGGCGGACGCGCGGATCGCGTCAATCGGCTTTTTCAGCGTTCCCTGACGAAGCTGTGACAGCCGGTCATGTCGCCAGCGAAACTGGTTTCCCGCAAGCAATCCTGGTTCGCGATCGTGCTGCTGCTGGCAGGAGGCGGGGCCGCGTGGGCGACGCCGCCGCCATCGGCCGCTCCATCGGCAGGTGCGACGAATGCTCCGTTGCTCTGGCGCGTACAGGCCCCGCGCGGCCCGGCAAATGCCGCCGGCGTGGCGCTTGAAATCCTGCCGGGTCCAACCGTCAACATTGGCGGCAAGGTGTCATTCGGCGTAACCGCCAGGAAGCCGGGCTATCTGATGCTGGTGGATGTTGATGCGGACGGGCGGATGTCCCAGATCTTCCCGACTGCCGAGCTATTGGCGCAGTCGGTCGGACCCGACATGAATCTTGTCAAGCCTGGCGTCCAATTCATCGTTCCGACCCCGGCGGCACAGCAACGTGGATTTGAATATGTCGTCGCGCCGCCGGCCGGGTCCGCCGTGATCGTTGCGATCCTGAGCGAGCGACGCGTGCAATTGCTCGATCTGCCGGACATTCAGCGCAAGCTTCAGGGGCCGGCCGACACGTTGAGCTATCTGTCGGATTGGACCAGTCAGCTGCGGATACCGGACAGCGGCGGCGGAAGACTGTTGCCGAACAATTGGTCGTTCGACATCAAATCATACTCCATCAAGTAGGTAAGCGATCGCGTTGCTCCGGCTACTCGGGCGGTTGAGGAGGCCGTCGCGCGCGATCATGTGGTGAATATCCTTGTGGCGGAGGCTGCTGTTCGGCTTCTTGCATGCAGGGCCCTGCGGTTTGGCTCCGTTGCCCCCGGGCATGACCGATTGCGGAGGAGACGGCGGCCCGATCTCGAGCGCGCCGCCGTGGCCGTCCTAGTTGCAGACCTCAACATTGCCGGTACCGCCGCCGGGACCTCCGCCGCCACGGTAATCGAGATGACATCCGCGACGGACCGGGCGGCATAGATAAGCATCACACACGATCTGGCCGCTGCCACCCGAGGGTCTCGCAGTCGCCTGTCGTCGGGGAGTGTCGGCTTGCGGCTCGGGCCTCTCGCGGACCGGACGATCGGCGCGCGACGGGCGCTCATCAATGTAACGCTTTGCCACCGGCTTTTTACCGCGCCGCTTCTCGCATTCGTTATCCTCGTTCAGGAACGAGCCCTCGGCGCAGGTGATCTTGCGGCACTGGTCGCCGTCGGCCTTGTAGCCATGTTCGCAGATCAGCGGGCAAACCCGGGCCGGCTTCAGCTTGATCGCATCGAGCGCATCGAGGCTTGCAAGCTTGACGTCAAATTTGGTTCCGGCGTGCCGGTTGAACAGGGTCAGGGAGCGACGCGAGGCCGCGTTCCAATCACCGTCGATGGAGCCCGTGAAACAGCCAACCCGGTTCAACTCGCTCTGCACCGATTTGGCAAGATCCTCCTGCGGCGGCGCCGTGTTCAAGGCGGCAACCTTCGCGCCCTCGCTATTCAGCGATGGGGTAGCGGTTGCAATATTATCCGGCTTGGCGCTGTCGACCACAGGTCCGTTCGTGGAAAGCATGGCGACCGTTGAGGTTTGGGATGCGGTCCGCTTCCGTTCAGCCTCGGCAGCTTGGTCCTGCGCCGCCTGCTTTGTTCTTTCTGCCGCGATACGGGCATCCTCCGCGGCCTTGAATTCTGCGGCCGCCTTTTCCTGCTCCGCTCGCTGGGCACCTTCGGACGCAAGCCGAGCCTTCTGCTGCTCCGCTTCCTGCGCTTTCCGGGTGGCGGTAACGCGTGCGTCCTCCGCGTCGATCTGGTTGAGCTGAAGCTTGGCCAGATTTGAATAATAGCCGTCGGGGTGCTGGGCGAGAAACGCGCTCATAGCGGCCTTGTTACCCAGTTGCAGGGCCAATTCGTAGTCGCGACGAATCTCCGACGAGGCGTTAGCCGGCGGCGGCGCCGGCTCTTCTGCCTTTGGCACGAGGGCAACGTCCTCACCGCCCAGTGAGCCGTAAACGTAAGGCTCCTGTCGGTTGCCGGTCGCTTGCAAGACATCATCGCGGACGAAGCCGAAAGCCCTGCGCAGGTCCAGTCCAGGCTTTGCGATATATTTCACCAGCGCTGTCGCGTAGGGACTGTTCGTGCTGTTGCCGTCGAGCGCGGTCAGTCCGGCCTTCGCCGCAAACGCGATCAGCGTATTGGATACGGCGGGTTCTACCCGGGCGAGCCCGCGGCTGATCGCGCGCGAAGCGACGGTTCGCTTCATGGTGTCGGCGAAAGGATTGTTGCGGCAGGCATCAACGATCACGACGCGGAGCTGCTTGGCGGGCTCGATGGCCAGCAGGACACGATCGAGCGAGAAGGCCTCGTCATAGATATCGGTGTCGCGTTCAAGTCTGGCATCCGTCGGGATCAGATAATTCGTCCCGTCGATCTCGATTCCGTGACCTGCATAGTAGACGATGGCGATGTCTGCATCGCGAGCTTGATCGGCGAAATCCCTCAGTGCCCGCCGCATGTCGCTCGAGGTCAGGTTCAGCCGAGACTCCACCAAATCGAACCCGGCGCCCTTCAAGGTCGCGGCGATAGCGGTGGCATCATTGGCAGGATTCGGAAGTAATGGCGCATTTTGATAGTTCGAATTGCCGACCACCAAAGCCACTCGCTTCGTTGCCCAGGCTGGCTGAGACGCCAGGAGAACCGAAGCAGCAAGAACAACAAGAACTCGGAGGAGCGTGTAGCGCATGGCGAACGTCCAAAATCGGCTCGAAACAACGGCAGCTTTATCGAAGGTGGCCGCGCGCAAACTCCACTGCGTCAAGCGTTACGGGCGCCGGCATACCTCCGTAGAGAACAAACTTGAGTCCAATCCATTCCTGATGTTGTCGTCCGGGGCAGCGAGATTGTTCAAGGATACACCGAAGCGTGTAGGGCCGGTGGTGCACGGCCGAACAAATGTCAATTGACCTGTAAGATATTGAAATATCTGTCTTTTATCGTTAGCGCCGGAATGGCTGGCAGTGCCGGCATCCGCCTGGGCTTCGCCAAGCTGAAGTTCCATCTCTCGATAGTGATCTCGGAATTGAACTCGCATGCTCAAGCGATGCTCGTGCCGGATCGTCAGCGTGTGACGGCCGCGTTGTTAGTCTCGGTGGCGTCGACAAGGTTCAGCCCGTTCGTCTCGGCCGTTTGTCGCAGCCTCGAGCCTCTTCCATAGGAGCGCGAACTGCGTCTATCTGGAAGCAACGCCGATCCGTTCGAGCTGAGACGTGCGAGTCCCGAAAGAATCGAAATCTGCGTCCTCGGGATCCGGACGTCGACGTGTGGACGCCCACCGCAGGTGTCGTCGAAATCTCTGGAGACGCACATGTCTATTCCACTGAAAATCTACATTACGCCATTTGCCGAGAAAGGTGTCGCCGAGCCGCAAAAATGGAGTGGCGAGGCCGCCAAGAAGGCACTGGATGTGGTCAATAAGATCTGGGCGAAGGCCAAGATCGCGTTCGTGATCAATGATTACGTGGAAGATAAACCGCTCGATATGGCGAAGAGCGCGCGCAACAATGATCAGCGCGTGCTGGATGTTCTCAGTTTCCGGCATGCTCCCGACAATGCGGTCCACATCTATCTCGTCAATCCGATAGTCAATCTCTCGGCTGGTGGCGGCTCGTATCTTCATAGCGATCCCGAGCCGGCAAGCTTTGTCCAATGGTATGGCAATGACTTTGCCAACGGACGCGCGTGGGCCCATGAACTTGGGCATTTGATGAGTCTCGACCACGTCGACGTAGATTACGCCGATGAGAAGCAGGCCGCCCTGCGCAGCAACTTGATGACGAAGGGATTGAGCGTGGGAAGCGATTTGACCGGTCAGCAGATAAGCACGGCCAAAGGTTCAAAACTGGTGAAGCGATTTGGCGGCTGACCTCGGAACTTCCTGCTGCCGCCTTCCATGAAACCAATTGCAGTCGGCCCGATCGCTCGTTCGCCCGCCAACCGCCGGAGAGACGCCATGCCCAAGGTCGACCTTGCAAACGTGCCGGAGCGCAAGGGGACCGGCTATCCGGCGGAGTTCGCGGCGCCGTGCGCCGAGCGGGTGCGGCAGCGTCTCGGTGATGCCGGCGGGCTCGCCGACTTCGGTGTCAACCTGATGCGGCTGCCGCCCGGCAACTGGTCGAGCCAGCGCCACTGGCATTCGGATGAGGACGAGTTCGTCTATGTGCTCGCAGGCGAAGTGGTACTGGTGGAAGACGGCGGCGAGTGCTGCGGGCCGGCGATTGCGCGGCGTTTCCGAAGAACTCCGGCAACGGGCATCATCTGATCAACAGGTCGCAGAAGACGGCGACCTATCTCGAGGTCGGATCGCGCTCGCGCGCCGACGTCATCACCTGCTCCGACATCGACATGATGAGCCCGAGCTCCGACGGCCGCTTCCTGCACAAGGACGGCACGCCGTACGAATAGCCCCACCTGTCGCGCCGCGCACGAAATCGGGCGTTGCGGATTGGCCGGCGAAGGACCAATGTTCCGGCGAGGAGCTTTGGTCGCGTCCATGGCGGAATGGTATTTCATCTGGGTCGACGGTCCGCGCGGACCCGAGCCGCAGAAATGGTCGTCGGATGCGCTGTGGGGCCAGCTGGCGCGTCAGGACGTGATCGTGCGTTTTCCCCTGAGCGATCGCGAGGCCGAATTGTCGCTCGACCAGCTCGCAAGGCTGCACCCGGTGCCGCAGTGAGCTGCGCCGCAGTTCTTTCCGTCGACGTTCGATCCGCCGGGGTGAACGTCAGACCGAAAGATCGAAGCCGGGCGTCGCGATTTCGGTCAGGAACGCGGCGACGAACATCTTGCCCAGCACATGCTTGGCCGCCGGCGTGCCGGCCTTGAGCCGGCCGGCGCGTGTGGCCTCTGCGAGCTCGGCAAGCGTCGGTGCCGCAAGGCTCGTATCGGGTACGGTGCGCGGCGCCGTCGCCGATGCGCTGAGCAGCACGCCGGCGTAGTAGAGCCGGGTGAGCGCGCGGACATGTGCGAGCCGTGCGCGCCGCGCCTCGTCGAGCCGGCGGCCGAGCCAGGCACGATGCAAAATGCTTTCCAGCTCCGGCGTCCGCGCCAAGCTGTCGCCGACAATCGCGAGGTCGACCAGCGGATCGGTGCGATAGGCGGATTCCCAGTCGATCATCCAGAGCCTGTTGCCGTCGAACAGGATGTTGGCGGGGAGCGAGTCGTTGTGGCTCGACACCGAGTTGACCTCATCCCAGGCATAGGCCGCGCGGATGCGCGCGAGATGCGCGTTGCAACGGTCAAGCACGCCGGGCGCGAACAGGCCGGTGCGGCCGACATGGGCCCAGAGCCGGGCCACGATGTCGGGGTAGCGCACGAAAGCGGGAAAGGTCGGCGTCGCCTGCAGGCGCGCCAGCAATTCGCCGAGCGCCTTCGCCAGCGCCGGCAGGCCGCCGGGATAGCGGCCGAGCGGCTGCCGCTGCACAAAATCCATCACCGCGACGCGCGAGGCCTCGTCGACATAATGGAGTCGCGGCGCGATGCCGGCCTCGGCGGCGATCCTGAGCGACACATACTGAAACGGATTGCGCAGCGGGCTCGGCATTCCTTCGATTCGGAGCAAATAATTCTCGCCGCCTGCATCGATCCGGAACAATTGCGCCGACGTTGCGCCGCCCGAGACCGATGTGACGGCCTCGATCGCTGCGGTGCTGATCACCTGACGCAGTGCGGCATGTGCTGCGTCGCGCTGTGCCGGCGGAAGTTTATCGAGAGCACTCATGCGCAGGAAGTTAGCATGGCCGCTATGCGTGCCCAAAATCGCGTTGATGCAGCGTTCGCGATCTATTGCTGGCAGCGCACGACGAAGCATGAAACAATGCTGCAAAAATCATGTTGGGAGAGAACTTGATGTCGTTCGAGCGGGAGTTGCATTGCGCCGTTGCGTGCCGATCATGGATCGCGTTGCCATTATTCTGCCTGATCAGCACGTTCGGAGTGATGCATAACGCCGCCGCGAACGAGTCCTTGCAGATTGTGGCCGCGCGCGTGCCGGCGGTCGACAAAGCGGGCGGGGACCTACCGTTGACGATGACGATCAAGAACGAGGCCGACAGCGCCGATGCGCTGCTTCGTGTCCGCTGCCCGGTTGCGAATTTTTCCGAGCGTCATACTGTGGATCGCGGCGAAGGCGCACCGGCGATGCGCTCGATATCCAATATACCAGTGCCGGCAAAGGCGATGCTCGAGCTGAAGCGTGACGGTTATCACGTCATGCTGCTGCAGATGCGTCAGGCGCTCACGCCGGGCGAGACCTTCAAATGCGCGCTCGTTTTTCAGAAAGCAGGCACCATCGAGACGGAGGTACAGGTCCAGAAGTGACCTCACACAAGTGACTCAAGAAGACGGCGGGTGGTGCACAGCCATGCGCCGGGACTCAAGGCTTCTCACGTGATCGCCCGTGTGTGACGGGCGGTTCGATCAATGAAGAATGCTAGATCCGGAGGAAATGAACTCATGACAAGGTTGAATTGGGTAAAGTCGCATATGCTCGCCGCGGCAGTAGCATCCGCAGCGACCTTCGCGGGCTCTTTCGCGCTCGCCGACGATGTCGGCCAGGACCGTCTGCTCAATGCTGACAAGGAAGCAGGCAACTGGCTGCACCACCACAAGAACTATTCGGCGACGCGCTTCTCGTCGCTGGCCGATATCAACAAGGACAACGTCAAGAACCTCAAGGTCGCCTGGACCATGCATCTCGGCGGCGTCGAGGGCGGCGGAATCTGGTCGCACGGCGGCCTGGAGGGGACGCCGATCGTCGAGAACGGCTTCATGTACGTCACCGACGGCTGGGGTTCGGTCTACAAGATCGATGCCCATGGCGGCAAAGGCGTGCTGCTCTGGAAGATGGATCCGAAGACCGACCATGACTGGGCCGGCGCGGTCGCCTGCTGCGGCGTCGACAACCGCGGCGTCGCATTGTGGGGCAACCTCGTCGTCTCGCACACGCTCGACGGCCGCCTGATCGCGACCAACAAGGAGACCGGGCAGGTCGCCTGGCAGCGGCAGGTCGCCGATCCCGACAAGGGCGAGGTGATCACCGGCGCACCGCTGATCGTCAAGGACATGGCGATCACGGGCGTGGCCGGCGCCGAATACGGCATTCGCGGCTGGATCGCGGCGACCGACCTGAAGAGCCAGAAGGAAGTGTGGCGCACCCACACGATCCCGGGCAAGGACGAGGCGGGTCACGAGACCTGGAAGGACGACAAGGACGCCAAGGCGAGCGGCGGCGGATCGACCTGGGTCACCGGCAGCTTCGACCCCTCGACCAACACCATCGTCTGGGGCGTCGGCAATCCCGGACCGGACTGGGACAACGAGTATCGGCCCGGCGACAACCTCTACACCGACTCCTCGCTTGGTCTCGATGCCGACACCGGCAAGATCAAGTGGCACTACCAGCACACGCCGAACGATCCCTACGATTATGACAGCGTGGCGGAGAACGTGCTGGTCGACGTCCCCGGTCCGAACAACACGACGCAGAAGCTCGCGCTCGAGGCCGACCGCAACGGCTTTGCCTATGCGATCGACCGCAACAGCGGCAAGTTCATCTGGGGTCTGCCGTTCGTCAAGAAGGTGACCTGGACCAAGGGTCTCGACCCCGAATCCGGCAAGCCGGTGGAGTATGATCCGAAGCAGGGCGTGCAGCGCTACAACGCTGCGGTGACGCCAAGCCGCACCAACAAGGTGACGGACATCTGCCCCGGCAACATGGGCGGCAAGAACTGGCCGCCGACCGCGTATAATCCGAACCTGAAGCTCTGGTACATCCCGGTGATCGAGAGCTGCAACCGGATTACGGTCGAGGAGACGACGCCGGACAAGTTGAAGAAGCGCGAGTTCTTCACGGGCGGCGGACCGAGCCAGCCGGTCAAGATCACCGGCAGCGTCACCGCAATCGACGTCACCACCGGCAAGGTGGCAGGGAAGGCGGAGACCGAATTCCCGAATCTCGGCGGCATCCTGGCGACGCCCGACCTCGTGTTCTCCGGACAGCCGTCCGGCGAGGTGATCGCCTATGACGCGAAATCGCTGCAGCAGCTCTGGCAGTTCAACACCGGCGGCGGCGTCAATGCGCCTCCGATGACGTTCTCGGTGGACGGCAAGCAGTATGTCGCGATCCTGGTCGGCCTCGGCGGTGCCTGGGACAAGTGGTTCATCGATGCCACGCCTGAGCTGAAGCGGATGCAGCCGGGCTCGATGCTCTACGTGTTCGCCCTTTGACGTCGCAGCGCGGGAGGCCTCTCACCGAGGCCTCCCGCGTCGATTTGGCCGAGAAAGACAAGAAAAAAGACAAGAAACAAGACAAATGAAAAAAATATCGCTGGTTGGCACGTGGCTCGGCTGCGCGCTGGTGATGGGATTTATCGGTACCGCGCAAGCGCAGTCGGCGAGCGATCCGACCGATGCGGGCAAGGCGGTGTTCAAGCGCGGCAATTGCGTCGGCTGCCACAAATGGCATGGCAATGGTGGCGGCGGCTATGGCGGCGACGCGCTGTCGCTGCGCAAGACCGAGCTGACCCGCGAGCAGATCATCGAGACCGTGACGTGCGGCCGGCCGGGCACCGGCATGCCGTTCTTCGTGCGCGGCTCCTACGACACCACGAAATGCTACGAGATGACCCGGCAGGACGTCGCGGACCGCATGCCGCCCGAAGCGAATGTGTTCCTGCGGCCGAACGAGATCGAGGCCGTCGCCGACTACGTGCTCGCCCGCGTCAAGGGCAAGGGCGAGCCGACCTACGATGAATGCATCGCGTTCTTCGGCGATGGCTCGCGGGTCTGCAACATCTACAAGGAGGCCGGCCACGCCGCCGCGCCGTCCGATCAGAGCGAGAAGGCAAAGCCATGAGCAAGCAAGGATCGGCAATCCGTGGCTTGGTCTTCGCTGTCACCGTCACGGCAGCGGTGCCGGCGATGGCGACCGCGGGAGACCTGCGCGACATCAGCGTCGGAATGGCGATCAGCAGCGTGCCGGACGCGGGCTACATCAACCTGACTTGCGTCGGCGAGAAGACCCACAGATTGGCTGACTGGGCGCAATGGCAGGCTTGCCAGGCCGGACCGGACCAGCTGCGCGGCATCCGCTTCGAGTACGATCGCGAGAGCGGGCGGGAAGGCACCATGGTCGGCGGCCATCCCGCGATCCTCACCGTCATCATCGACAAGGACGCCAAGATCGCGGCGCTGATGATCGAGACCGATCCGAAGGCGCGGCTCTATCTGCGCAAGAAGGCCTTCCTGCTCGGCCTGCAGGCGAGATCGCGCTATGGCGAGGACGGCTGGACCTGTTCCAAGGCACAGCCGGGCGCCGACAAGCAGGAGGTCGGCGGCGTATTTGTCGACGAGAAATGCACCAAGACGATCGACGGCCGCACGGTCGAGATCGAGCGCCATCTCTACCGCGAGCCGAACAAGGAGCTCAAGGACATGACCGACGAGACCCGCATCACGATCCGCCGCGCCGGGTCCTGAGCTGCAAACTGAAATAGCCAAATTTCAGCTGCCTAACCGATCTAAAATGACTCTCTTTCTTTTCGTCATGGCCGGGCTTGTCCCGGCCATCCACGTCTTTTCTTAGGCGATTGCAGCGAAGACGTGGATGCCCGGCACAAGGCCGGGCATGACGGAGCTAGTCTAATGCCGCGCCAGCAGCACCACGACGATCAGGGCCAGGATCGCGCATAGCACCTTCCAGAAGGTCACGGGATCGCGGTCGTGCAGCGATTTGCGGGTGGTGACGGCGGGGCCGGCCCAGGTCGCGCCGTTTTCCAGTTCGTGCGCGAACTCGATGGCGTCGCCAAAACGTTGCGCGGGGTCGACGCTGAGCGCCTTGCCGATCACCGCGTCGAGCCAGGCCGGCAGGTCCGGCCGGTAGCGCGATAGCGGCGCCGGCTTGCCGAAGCGAGGCCGCGAGAACGGTTCGATCTCGCCGAACGGATAGTTCGCGGTGAACATGCGATAGACCGTGACGCCGAGCGCGAACAGGTCGGAGGCCTCGTCACCGGCCTTGCCGCCGAACAGTTCGGGCGCCATGTAGCTCGCGGTGCCCGGAATGTCCTCGGCGGGAAAATCCTCCAGCAGCGGCACCCGCGCGACGCCGAGGTCGACAAGGCGCAACCCGCCGTCTTTCAGCAAGATCACGTTGTCCGGCTTGATGTCGCGATGGATGATGCCGGCGCGGTGCAGCGCGGTGACCGCGCGCACCAGCTTGGTTGCGATCGCGATGCCGTCGGTGAGCGACAGCCGCGGCGCGCGGCCAAGCCGCTGCTCCAGTGTTTCGCCCTCGTAGAGCGGCATCGCCGAATAGAGCCTGGTCTGCCGCTCCGCCGGCACCTCGATGATTTCGCCGATCCAGAGGCTGCGCACACGCGCGGCGACCCAGGCCTCGCGCACGAAGGCGAGGCGGTAGGAGCCTTCGCTCGCGACCCGCGGATGTGGAAACTTCAGCACCACTTCGCGGCCGGCGCGCTTGTCGATCGCCTTGAACAGGCGGCTGTAGCGCCCGTCGGACAAGACGTCGCCGAGGCTGAAATCGTCGATCGTATCGCCGGTCACCGGCAAATCGAGGATCGGCAGCGTCGCGATCGCGTGGGTGAGATCGTCGCGGTCCGCCGGCGGCAGGTCGACGACGTCGAGCACCAGTGCGGTCGTGTTGTCGCTGCTGCCGGCCGCGAGGGCGGCGTCGACGATGCTGCGCGCGGACTCGTCAGGCGGCGTGCGTTCCTCCAGCAATTGCTGGAGGCGCAAATCGCCGAGCGCGCCGTGAACCCCGTCGCTGCAGATCAGCAGGCGATCATGTTGCCGGAGCCCGAGGGACGTGTAGTCGAAGCGGGCGAACTCCTCGAAACCGATGGCGCGGCTCAGCATGTGGGCGAGGTCACCGCGGCCGGCGATATGGTCCTGCGTCAGGCGTTCCAGGCGGCCGTCGCTCAGGCGATAGGCACGGGTGTCGCCGATATGGATCACATGGCATTGTCGCCGTGACAGGATGATCGAGGAGAACGCGCAGGCCATGCCGCTGCGCGCGGCATCGACGCGGCCCTGGCCGTAGATCCAGCTGTTGGCGGCTTCCAGCGCCCGCGCGGCGCGGCGGCGGACACCGAGCGTCTCGGGCAACGAATAATAGGCGTCGATGAAGCTGCGGACCGCAACCTCCGCGGCCTCGCGCCCGCCCTTGTGGCCGCCGACGCCGTCAGCGACCGCGGCGACCACATCGCGATGCAGCGTGCCCGGCTGGCCCAAGCAGGCCGCGACATAATCCTCATTGGCGGCGCGCTTGCCGGTCTCGCTGGCAAAGCCGACGCGCACCCCCAAGTCCCGTTGCGAACCGTTCGCCACGTCCGGGCCCCGTCACGTTGCGGAGCGGAGTCCTCAGACGCGCGCTCCCGATACCGCGCCCCAAGTGGTGCGCCAGCGAACCTTGACCATGGCAAGTCCGATGAAGCCAAGCAACGCCAGCCCGCCGAAGAACAGGAAGCCGGCGCCGAAGCCGCCGGTCATGCCCTTGGCGGCGCCGAGCGTCTGGGCGAGGAAGAAGCCGCCGACGCCGCCGGCGCAGCCAACCAGCCCGGTCATCAGGCCGATCTCGTGACGGAAGCGCAGCGGGATTAGCTGGAACACCGCGCCGTTGCCCATGCCGAGCGCCAGCACGCCGATCGAGAACAGCAGCACCGAGATCCAGGCGATGCGCGGCAGTTCCGTCAACGCCCAGCCGGCCTGCGTCGGCGCCGTCGGGCCCTCCGGCATGAAGGCAATGACGAGATAGGCCGCGACCACGACACCGAACAGGATCGACAGCGAACGGATGCCGCCGATCCGGTCGGCGATCATGCCGCCGACGGGACGGAATCCCGAGCCGAACGCGACGATCAGCGCGACCAGCATGCCCGCCGCGACGCCGGAGACATGATACTGCACGGTGAAATAGAGCGGCAGCGCGTTGGCGAGGCCGACGAAGCCGCCGAAGGTGATGAAGTAGAAGAACATGAACCAGCGGCTGTCGGAATCCTTCAGCAGTGCGCCGTAGGCATGCAGCGAGACCTTCTTGCGCTCGCCCGGCGCGTCCTTGGCTGCGACCGCGTAATAGGCGAGCACCATCAGCATCGGGATAAGCAGGCAGCCGAACACGGCCTGCCAGCCCCAATGCTCGGCAATGGTCGGCGCGAGCAGCGTGTCGAGCACGACGCCCATATTGCCGGCACCGGCAATCCCCATCACCACGCCCTGATATTGCGGCGGATACCAGCGGCTCGCCTGGGGCAGGGCGACGGCGAACGAGGCGCCGCCGACGCCGAGCGCAAGCCCGAACAGCTCGATCGCGAGCTTGCTGGTCAGCCCGAAGTGCCACACCGCAGCAGTCGCGGCGATCACGACGAGCTGGGCGATGATGCCGGTGCGCTTGGCGCCGATGATGTCGGCGAGAATGCCCATCGGCACGCGCAGCAGCGCGCCGGCCAGCACGGGAATGGCGACCAGGGTGAACTTCTCGTTCACGGCCAGATTCATGTCTCGCGCGATGTAGACGATCAGCGGTCCGAGCGCGACCCACGCCATGAAACTGATGTCGAAGTACAGGAACGCGGCAAGCAGTGTCGGCCAGTGACCTGCCTTCTTGAACTCGGCAAGCTTCATCGCAAGCATCTCGCGTTGATGCGGCGGAGGCAGCCGCGAAAGCGCGGCCATCTCAGGCGCAGACAAATGGAATGTTGGTGAATGGGAGTGCGCTCGTCGTTGAAACGCACTCCGTCAACAGCTGGGGTCAGCAATTACCGTGCCATCGATCAGGTCGTGTCTCTTTGCCGTGCAGTCGCAAGACGTTGCCGCGCAATCGCGAACAGCGTTCCGCCGCCGCGCGTGGCGTGGCTTGCGGCAAGTGCCGCCGCGCAAACGTGCATGCTGGTGCTTTTTTGTGCGATGCGCCAAGTCCCTGCGATCGCGCATCAAATGCGATTTCGCGATCGCATCGCGGCCGGCGATGCTGTGATGCACAAGAGATCATCGGCGTGGCTAAAATTTCGGCCGGCTGTCGGCGCGGCGCGCGGACCGGTGGATTTTGATCGGCCGGAAACCTTTTGATTTTGCAGCCGGATTCGCCCGCCACGAGTTGGCACGCGTTTTGAATATTAATTAACAACGGAACATCGGTCGTCATCGAAGACGGTCTGCGCCCGCGGCTGGGCTTCCTACAACTCCAAACCTTTATCGGTGCCCATCAACGACGCACGCCGCGTCGCTGCGCAGCGCCGTCGGAATTGAAAGGCAGACCATGCTCGACAAAGTGACCAAGCAGAAGCTCGTGGTGATCGGCAACGGGATGGCCGGCATCCGGACGGTCGAGGCGCTGCTGGAGCGCGCGCCCGATCTCTACGACATCACGGTGTTCGGCTCCGAGCCCTACGGCAATTACAACCGCATCCTGCTGTCGCCGGTGCTCGCCGGCGAGAAGACCGTCGACGACATCATGCTCAACACCGTCGACTGGTACGAGGACAACAACATCACGCTACGCAAGGGCGAGACGATCACCATGATCGATCGCCGGACCTGCGAAGTCGTCACCGAGGCCGGCGAGCGGGTGCCCTATGACCGCCTGCTGATCGCGACGGGCTCAAACCCGATCATGCTGCCGCTGCCGGGCAAGGAACTGCCAGGCGTGATCGGCTTCCGCGACATCTACGACGTCGATCGCATGATCAAGGCCTCGACCGACTATCGCAACGCGGTAGTGATCGGCGGCGGCCTGTTGGGCCTCGAGGCCGCCAATGGGCTGATGAAGCGCGGCATGAACGTCACGGTCGTGCATCTGCTCGACACGCTGATGGAGCGTCAGCTCGATCCGGTGGCCGGCGGCCTGTTGCGCAAGTCGCTGGAAGAGCGCGGCATGGTGTTCAAGATGCCGGCGCAGACCCAGGCCATCCTGGGCGAGGACCGCGTCACCGGCGTGCGGTTCGGCGACGGCACCGAGCTGCCGGCCGATCTGGTGGTGATGGCGGTTGGCATCCGCCCGAATTTCGAGCTCGCCAAGAAGGCCGGGCTGTACTGCGAGCGCGGCATCGTCGTTTCCGACACCATGCAGACCTATGACGGCCGCATCTACGCGGTCGGCGAGTGCGTGCAGCACCGCCGCCAGACCTACGGTCTCGTCGCGCCGCTGTTCGATCAGGCCAAGGTCTGCGCCAACCACCTCGCGATGAAGGGTTTCGCCACCTATGACGGCTCGGTCACCTCGACCAAGCTGAAGGTCACCGGCATCGACCTGTTCTCGGCCGGCGACTTCGCGCCGGGGCCGGACAAGGAGGAGATCGTGCTGCAGGACGCTAACCGCGGCGTCTACAAGCGCATCATCCTGAAGGACAAGAAGATCGTCGGCGCCGTGCTCTATGGCGACACCATCGACGGTCCCTGGTACTTCCAGCATCTGCGCGACGGCACCGACGTCTCGCATATGCGCGAGCGCCTGGTGTTCGGCGCCGCCAATCTCGGCGATGGCGGCGTCAGCGGCCAGAGCTCGGTTGCCGCGATGAGCGACGAGACCGAGATCTGCGGCTGCAACGGCGTCTGCAAGGGCGCCATCGTCAAGGCGATCAGCGAGAAGAAGCTGTTCACGCTCGACGACGTCCGCGCCCATACCAAGGCATCGTCGTCCTGCGGCTCCTGCACCGGGCTCGTCGAGCAGGTGCTGGCGTTCACGCTCGGCGGCGACTATTCGGCGGCGCCGAAGGTCAAGCCGCTGTGCAAATGTACCGATCACAGCCACGACGACGTTCGCCGCGTGATCGTCGAGCAGCAGCTCAAGACCATTCCCGCGGTCATGCGCTTCATGGAGTGGAAGACCCTGAACGGCTGCCACTCCTGCCGTCCGGCGCTGAATTACTATCTGCTCGCGACCTGGCCCGGCGAATATCGCGACGATCAGCAGTCGCGCTTCATCAACGAGCGCGTCCACGCCAACATCCAGAAGGACGGCACCTATTCGGTCGTGCCGCGGATGTGGGGCGGCGTCACGACGCCGAGCGAGCTGCGCGCGATCGCCGACGTCGCCGAGAAGTTCAACATCCCGACGGTGAAGGTCACCGGCGGCCAGCGCATCGACCTGCTCGGCGTCAAGAAGGAGGACTTGCCGGCGGTGTGGTCCGACCTCAACGACGCCGGCATGGTGTCGGGCCACGCCTACGCCAAGGGCCTGCGCACGGTGAAGACCTGCGTCGGCTCGGAATGGTGTCGCTTCGGCACCCAGGATTCGACCGGCCTCGGCGTCAAGCTCGAGAAGTTCATGTGGGGCTCGTGGACGCCGGCCAAGGTCAAGCTCGGCGTCTCCGGCTGCCCGCGCAACTGCGCGGAAGCGACCTGCAAGGACGTCGGCGTGGTCTGCGTCGATTCCGGTTACGAGATCCATTTCGCCGGTGCCGCCGGACTGCACATCAAGGGCACCGAGTTCCTGACCAAGGTCGAGACCGAGGACGAATGCCTCGAGGTGATCGTGGCGCTGACCCAGCTCTACCGCGAGGAGGGCTGGTATCTGGAGCGCATGTACAAATGGTGCGACCGCGTCGGTCTCGAGCAGATCAGGAAGCGGGTGGTCGACGACGTTGCGAACCGCAAGGCGCTGTTCGCCCGCTTTGCCTATTCGCAGCAGTTCGCGCAGACCGATCCGTGGGCCGAGCGTGCCAGCCGCGGCGTCGACCGCAACGAGTTCGCGCCTCTCGCCGAATTAGAGCTCGCATGACTCAGTGGATCGAAATCGGCGCATTGACCGACATTCCGCGGCTCGGCTCGCGCGTGGTGCGCACGCCGGGCGGCAACATCGCAGTGTTCCGGACCGAGAGCGACGAGGTGTTCGCGCTCGACGACCGCTGCCCGCACAAGGGCGGGCCGCTGTCGCAGGGCATCGTGCACAACAAGCGCGTGACCTGTCCGCTGCATAACTTCGTCATCGAACTGGCGAGCGGGCAGGCCGTGGCGCCCGACGAAGGCTGCACCCATACCCATCCGGCCAAGGTCGAGAACGGCGTTGTCTGGCTGTCGGTGCGGCAGGCGGCCGCGGTGAGCTGAGCGGTCAGGCAATGTCCGTCAAGACCACGTGTCCCTATTGCGGTGTCGGCTGTGGCGTCATCGCGTCGAAGGACGCGGCCGGTGCCGTCACCGTCGAGGGCGACAGGCAGCATCCGGCCAATTTCGGCCGGCTCTGCAGCAAGGGCTCGGCGCTCGCCGAGACCATCGATCTCGACGGGCGTCTGCTCGAGCCGATGGTGGACGGCGCGCCGGCGTCATGGGACGACGCGCTCGATCGCGTCGCCGATGGCTTTAGCAGGATCATACGCGAGCACGGGCCCGACGCGGTCGCGTTCTATGTTTCCGGCCAGCTGCTGACCGAGGACTATTACGTCATCAACAAGCTCGCCAAGGGCTTCGTCGGCACCGCCAATATCGACACCAATTCGCGGCTGTGCATGGCCTCCAGCGTCGCGGGGCACAAGCGCGCGTTCGGCAGCGACACCGTGCCGGGCTGCTATGAGGATCTCGAGCAGGCGGACTTGCTCGTGCTGGTGGGCTCCAACGCCGCCTGGTGCCATCCGATCCTGCACCAGCGCATGCTGGCGGCGAAGGAGAAGAATCCGGCCTGCAAGATCGTGGTGATCGATCCGCGCCGCACCGCGACCTGCGAGGGCGCCGATCTGCATCTGCCGCTGCGCTCGGGCAGCGATTCCGTGCTGTTCAACGGCCTGTTCGCCTTTCTCGCCGGCAGCAACGCGGTCGACCGCGGCTTTGTCGGCAATTGCACGACGGGTGTGGTGGACGCGCTGAAGCAGGTCGGCGGCCAGACCGTGGCGCAGACCGCGGCGACCTGCGGCCTGACCGAAGGCGCGGTCGGGCTGTTCTTCGACTGGTTCACGCGCACCGAGCGCGTCGTCACGCTGTATTCGCAAGGCATCAACCAGTCGTCGAGCGGCGTCGACAAGGTCAACGCCATCATCAATTGCCATCTCTTGACTGGACGCATCGGCCGTCCCGGCATGGGGCCGTTCTCGCTGACCGGCCAGCCCAACGCGATGGGCGGCCGCGAGGTCGGCGGGCTCGCCAACCAGCTCGCCGCGCATATGGAGATCGAGAATCCCGCGCATCGCGAGCTGGTGCAGCGGTTCTGGCGTGCGCCAGTGATCGCGGAGAAGGCCGGGCTGAAAGCGGTCGACATGTTCGACGCGATCGCCGACGGCCGCATCAAGGCGGTGTGGATCATCTCGACCAATCCGGTGGTGAGCCTGCCGGATGCCGATCGCGCGCGCGCCGCGCTCGACGCCTGCGAGCTCGTCGTGGTGACGGATTGCATGCGCGACACCGACACCACGCGCCATGCCGACGTGCTGCTGCCGGCACTGGCGTGGGGCGAGAAGGACGGCACCGTCACCAATTCCGAGCGTCGGATCTCGCGGCAGCGGCCGTTTCTCGCAGCGCCGGGCGAGGCGCGCGCCGACTGGCGCATCATCTGCGACGTCGCCGCCCGGATGGGATATTCCGGCTTCGATTATGCCTCGGTGGCCGAGGTGTTCCGCGAGCACGCCGAACTGTCCGGCTTCGAGAATAGCGGCCGGCGCGATTTCGACATCTCGGCGCTGGCGGCGCTGGACGATACCGCCTACGACGCGCTGGCGCCGGTGCAGTGGCCGGTGACGTCGGACCATCCGGCCGGCACGTCGCGGATGTTCGAGAGCCAGCAATTCTTCACGCCCGACCGCAAGGCGCGCTTCGTGCCGGTGGCGCCGCGCGCGGCGCGCCACGCGACCAGCCGCGACTTTCCGCTGGTGCTCAACACCGGCCGTGTGCGCGATCAGTGGCACACCATGACCCGGACCGGCAAGACCGGCCGGCTGCTGGCACATGTGTTCGAGCCCTATGCCGAGTTTCACCCGGAGGATGCGCGGCAGGCCGGCCTGCAAAACGAGGGATTGGTGCGGCTGACCAGCAGCTGGGGCGAGATGATCGCGCGCGTCGTGGTCAGCGCCGACCAGCGCCGCGGCTGCGTGTTCGTGCCGATGCACTGGAACGCGGAGTTCGCCGGCGAGGGGCGCGTCAACGCGCTGGTCAATCCGGCGACAGATCCAGTGTCCGGCCAGCCGGAGTCCAAGCACACGCCGGTCAAGGCCGATCCCTATACGCCGAAATGGCACGCCTTCATCCTGAGCCGCGACGCGATCAGGCGTCCGGCAAGCGGCTATTGGGTCTACGGCAAGGCCGGCGATTGCACGCGGCTGGAGCTCGCGCTCGACACTCGCCCGGAGAGCTGGCGCGACTGGGCGAGGGCGCAGCTCGGCCTCGAAGGTGTCGAGATCGAGTGGATCGCCTATCGCGATCCGGCGGCGGGACGCTTCCGCTACGCGGCGGTGCGCGACGGCCGGCTCGAGGGCTGCGTGTTCATCGCGCCCGATCACGCGCTGCCGTCGCGGGCCTGGCTGACCGGGCTGTTCGCCGAGCAGCAATTGTCGGCCAACGCGCGGATGTCGCTGCTCGCGGGAAGGCCGTTCGGCGCGGGCGAGGATGTCGGCCCGATCGTCTGCTCCTGTTTCAGCGTCGGACGGCACCGGATCACCGCCGAGATCAAAAAGGGCGCCGACAGCGTCGATGCGATCGGCCGCTGTCTGAAGGCCGGCACCAATTGCGGCGGCTGCAAGCCCGAGATCGGCAAGCTGATCGGCGCCACCGCGCAGCCGCGGCAGGCGATCGCGTCGTAGGTCGCCGCGCCAGGGCCCAGCCGAGAAATGCGCGATTCAAGATTGTTGCGGTGCAAATTGACCGTGAGCCCTATTTCTACGGCCGCAATTTCCTGATGTGATCTTCAATATTGCGAGCCAGTTTGCGGTTACCCCTGCTGAGGCGCGCCGTGCCGATCACCATCATGTCGTGACCAAAGCCATAGAACAGGAAGGACATTACATGCCTTCACGCCGTCATCTTCTGACCGGCGCCGTCGCGACCGGTGTCGCGCTGTCAATGCAACGCGCCACTGTAGCGGTCGCGCAGCAAAAACGAGTGATCGTCGATTCGCAGGTTCACCTGTGGCCGGCAAGCACTCCGGAGAGACCCTGGCTCCCCGGTGCCAAGCCGCAGCTCCCCGAGCCCTTCACCATCGAGCGAGTCATTCCACTGATGGACGAGGCTGGCGTCGATCGCGTTGTCATCGTTCCGCCAGTGTCGCTTGAAGGTGAGCGCATCGATTATGCCCAGGAGGCAGTCAGACGGTACCCGGGCCGCTTCGCCATCATGGCGCGTGTCGCCCTCGACAAGCCCGACCGCGCGGCACGGCTTGCGACTTGGCGCGACCAGCCCGGCGTACTGGGCGTGAGGTTGAACGTCGGCCCCGGCGAAGCGGCGTGGCTGACAGACGGAACCGCGGACTGGTTCTGGCCGGCGGCGGAGAAGGCCCGCCTGCCGGTGATGTTTCTCACTGAGGGGCAGACGTCGCTGTTCGCCCGCATCGCCGAGCGGCACCCGCAACTTACGCTCATCATCGATCACATGGGCGTCGGCGCGGGACTTCGCCCTCGTTCCGGCTCATCGGAAAACAACATGGTGCCGGAGGCTATCGTCCAGGCGGCCGCGCTCGCAAAATATGCGAATGTATCGGTGAAGTTGTCGTCGGTCCCGCTGATTTCGACTGAGCGATATCCATTCCGCGACGTGATCCCGCACATCCACCGCCTGTTCGACGCCTACGGCCCGGAGCGCTGCCACTGGGGGACCGATCTAACCAACTCATTCGCCCGGGCCACTTACCGGCAGCGCGTGACGCAATTCACGGAGGAGCTTCCGTTCCTCAGCGAAAGCGACAAGGACTGGATCATGGGCCGCGCGATCCTGGCGCGGCTTCGCTGGACGTCGTCCTAGCAGCCGCGGCAGATGCTCTTCAGCTTGCTGTTGAGCAGGCGGTCCTCTTCGTCGGAGGCCGCCTTGGTGTAGGGGGCGTTGCCGTGGCGCTTGTCGTCGGCAAAACTGCCGGCGCCAGTGGCGCCGCCCACGTGCATGCCGTGCATCGCGTGCCCGCCGCCATGGCCGTGGCTGCCGCGCGCGTCCACCGGCGGCATCGCGGCCGCAAGCAGCGTCAGCAGCAACCCGACCGTCGTGATCGTCCGCATGTTTTCCTCCTCGTCGCGGCAAAATACCGCTGACGCTGAGGCAAATGGGTGTCGGCCATCTTCACAATTTCGCGTGGCGGCAATCGGGGCAGGGGCCGGCCGGTTCCGGCCAAATACCGCCGGTGCGCCGCACATAGGCCGCCCGGGGATGGCTTCATGCCGACAATGCAGTGCTCGTCACACCAAAATGGTGTATCGGCAGGCTTGAGCGCGCGCGGGCAGCGGCCCGGTGCGACACAATCAAGATATCGCAAGATTTGGAGGAAGGTTCATGTCGGCTCTGCCACTCTCGGGCATCAAGATTCTCGACCTGACGCGGGTGCTCGCGGGCCCGCTGTCGGCCCAGATGCTGGCGGATCTCGGCGCCGAGGTGATCAAGATCGAGCGGCCCGGCGGCGGCGACGATGCCCGCGCCTTCGGCCCGCCCTATCTCACCGATCCAGAAGGCAAGCAGAACAACAACAACTCGTTCTACCTCTGCGCCAACCGCAACAAGAAGTCGGTCACCGTCAACATCGCCAAGCCGGAAGGGCAGGCGATCATCCGCGAGCTCGCCAAGACGGCCGACGTGATGATGGAGAACTACAAGGTCGGCGACCTCAAGCGTTACGGTCTCGACTACGAGACCATCAAGCAGCTCAACCCCGGTATCATCTATTGCTCGGTGACGGGTTTCGGCCAGACCGGACCTTACGCGCCGCGCGCGGGCTATGATGCGATCCTGCAGGCGATGGGCGGCCTGATGAGCGTCACCGGCCATATCGACGGCGAGCCGGGCGAGGGCCCGATGAAGGTCGGCCCCTCGATCGTCGACTACATGACCGGCATGAACACCTCGATCGGCATCCTCTCGGCGCTCTACCATCGCGACGCCAACAACGGGGAAGGGCAGCACATCGACGTCTGCCTGTTCGACACGGTGATCGCATCGCTGTCGCACTGGCTGCAGATCTACCTCGTCAATGGCAAGACCCCGCCGCGCCGCGGCACCTGGGGCAATGGCGGCATGCCGGCCGGCGTGTTCCGCTGCACTGATGGCGAGCTGATGCTGGTGGTCGGCAATGACGGCCAGTTCCAGCGCACCTGCGCCGTGCTCGGCGAGCCCGAGCTCGCCAACGACAAGCGCTTCGTCAAGAACAACGACCGCGTCGTGCACGGCAAGGAGATCATGGCGATCTTCGCCGGGCTGTTCCTGAAGAAGCCGGTGGCCTACTGGCTAGAGAAGCTCGAGGAGGCCGGCGTGCCGTCGGGCCCGATCAACAATTTCGAGCAGGTGTTCAGCGATCCGCACGTGCAGTCGCGCGGCATGCGGGTCAAGGTCGACCATCCCTTCGAGCCGAACCTGTCGCTGATCCGCAACGCGCTGACCTTCTCGGGCACGCCGATCACCGAATACCGCGCCCCGCCGCTGTTGGGGGCCGACACCAAGGAGATCCTGGCGACCATCGGCTATGACGACGCCAAGGTCGAGGGACTGAAGGCGCAGGGGATTCTGTAGGCACTGACTTCGAGGCCGCGGGCGGTGGAGTTTCTCCGTCATCCTGAGGTGCGAGCTCTTGCGAGCCTCGAAGGATGAACGGCCCCGCTGGTGGCCGTCGACCCTTCGAGACGCGCGCAAGGGCGCGCTCCTCAGGGTGACGGGACCAGGGTCGTCATTCCGCAACAACACTTCGACCAGCATCGAAGCATCATTGACATCCGCCTGCTAGGTTGGCGCCATCGATCCTCATCGAAGGTGCCAATCATGAAACGGGAAGTGGTCCGCGTCGAACCGATCTCGAGTTGGCTGGAGCGCTGGAAGGCGCCGGCATCGCCGGTGACCCGGGCCGGCAACATGGTGTTCGTCTCCGGCCTGCCGCCGTTCGATCCCGCGACCGGCGAGTTCGCCGCCGGCGCGTCGATCGAGCGGCAAAGCGAGCTGGTCATGGAGCAGCTCAAGCAATGCCTCGAGGCGGCCGGCGCCACGCTCGACAATGTGATGAAGTGCAGCGTGTTCTGCACTTCGGCAAAGCACTTCACAACCTTCAATGCAGTCTATGCAAGGTACTTCCCGCACCAGCCGCCGGCGCGGATCTTCGTCTGCATCCCGGAATGGACCGGGCCGTTCGACGTCGAGATCGACTGCATCGCGATGGTGTAAGGGCAGGGCGCCGCAGCGGCGCCCTCGCTTCACAAATCCTGCCGCGTCAGCCGCCCGTGCATCGCGACCGGTCGCGGCGCCGGCTTGCTCGGCACGTCGCCCATCGTCAGCGCCATCACCGAGACCGTGACCACGCGATCGATGATGCCGCGGACGTCGTCGAGATCGCATTTGCCTTCCGACAGCCGCAGCAGGCGTTCCTTCTCGCGGATGGTGTGGTGCGCCATCGCGAGCGCGAAGTGCAGGCCCCAATAGAGCTCGGTGTCGCTGCTGGCCGGCATCGCGCGGCGCATCGCCGCGGCGAACTTGCGCAGGTGATCGACCTCGCGATTCTTGATGCGGCGGATCGGCGGCACGGATTCGATCGAGGCGCGGATCATGAACCGCGCCGCGGTCGAGCCCTCGCGATCCGGCCCGAGGCAGCCGCGCAGGGTGGGGCCGACGAGGGCGCGCATGATGTCCTCGATCGCGGCGCGGCCGCCGCCTTTTTCCTCCGCCGCCCGCAATTCGTTGAGGCGCTCGCGGTTGGTCTGGATGCTGCGGGTGACAAACAGCTCCGCGATCAATTCGTCCTTGGAGCCGAAATGATAGTTCACCGCAGCGAGGTTGACGTTCGCCTCCGCGACGATGTCGCGCAGCGTGACGTCGCCGAAGCCGCGGTCGGCATAGAGCCGCTCGGCGGCGGCGAGAATGGCGGATCGGGTCTGGTCGCTGGCCATGGCTGAGAGCCTCCGGTCATTCCGGGGCGATGCGCAGCATCGAACCCGGAATCTCGCTCCACAATTTCCGGATTCCGGGTTCAGCCCTGCGGGCTGCCCCGGAATGACGAACGCGAGGTTGCATTTCAAACATTTGTATGAAACTATCGTTTGAACGGTCGGAAATGTCAATCCGCGGATCGCGGGGCAGCATTCTGGCACGCCAACGCCGCCCTTCCGCGAACGCCCTTGCGAGCCGCGGAGGCGGGGTCAACAATGTCGGCAAATGGCTACGGCCCAGGTCATCGGCCCAGGTCATCGGCCCAGGTCAGCGGCCCAAGTCTAGGAAACGAGGAGCGTCCCATGGATTTCACGATGTCGCCCAAGCAGAAGGAGTGGCTGGAGCGCGTTCAGGCCTTCATGAAAACGCATGTTCGCCCCGCCGTGCCGATCTACGACAAGCAGGACGCCGAAGGCCCGCGCTGGAAGGTGATCCCGATCCTCGAGGACCTGAAGAAGAAGGCGAAGGCCGAAGGCCTCTGGAACATGTTCATGCCGCCGTCCTCGCATGAGGACGATGAATTCCACGGCGCGGGATTGACCAATCTCGAATACGCGCTGCTGTCGGAAGAGATGGGTCGCATCTCCTGGGCTTCGGAAGTGTTCAACTGCTCCGCCCCCGATACCGGCAACATGGAAGTGTTCATCCGCTACGGCACCAAGGAGCAGAAGCGCAAATGGCTGCGTCCGCTGATGGACGGCGAGATCCGCTCCGCCTTCCTGATGACCGAGCCGGCGGTCGCTTCCTCTGACGCCACCAACATCGAGACCCGCATCGAGAAGGACGGCGATCACTACGTCATCAACGGCCGCAAATGGTGGTCGTCGGGCGTCGGCGATCCCCGCTGCAAGATCGCGATCCTGATGGGCAAGACCGACTTCAACGCCGCCAAGCATCAGCAGCAGTCGCAGATCCTGGTGCCGCTCGACACCCCCGGCATCAAGGTCGAGAAGATGCTGCCGGTGTTCGGCTTCGACGATGCGCCGCACGGCCACGCCCAGGTGCTGCTGGAGAACGTGCGCGTGCCGAAGGAAAACATCCTGCTCGGCGAAGGCCGCGGCTTCGAGATCGCGCAGGGCCGTCTCGGTCCGGGCCGCATCCATCACTGCATGCGCACCATCGGCCAGGCCGAAGAGGCGCTGGAGAAGATGGTGAAGCGGCTCGCCTCGCGCACCGCGTTCGGCAAGAAGATCATCGAGCATTCGGTCTGGGAGCAGCGCATCGGCGATGCCCGCACCGACATCGAGATGAACCGTCTGCTCTGCCTCAAGGCCGCTGACATGATGGACAAGGTCGGCAACAAGACCGCACAGGCCGAGATCGCGATGATCAAGGTCGCAGCTCCCAACATGGCGCTCAAGATCATCGACCAGGCGATCCAGGCCTTTGGCGGCGGCGGCGTCTCCGACGACGCAGGCCTCGCCCGCGCCTATGCCCACATCCGCACGCTCCGTCTCGCCGACGGTCCGGACGAGGTGCACAATCGCGCCATTGCCAGACTTGAACTTCGGAAGTATGCAAACACGTCGCACTGAGCATGATGCGGAACGCATGGCGTTCGCGCGCACATCGTGCTCAGAATGAAAAACAGAGATCAGGCTGGCGTGCCGGCCTGATTGAGGGAGCGCCCCGACGCGCTCCTTGAAAAATCGAGTTGAGGGAGCGTCATCGTGGCGGACGGCGTCAGGAAAGACGAAGAATTTTCCGGCACAAGGGAAGTCGAGGAGCGCCATCGTATCAACGAGGCCAGTCTCGACGCCTGGATGAGGGAACACGTCGAGGGTTATCAGGGCCCGCTCACGGTCCTGCAGTTCAAGGGTGGCCAGTCCAACCCGACCTACAAGCTCGAAACCCCTGGCCGCAGCTATGTGATGCGGCGCAAGCCGTTCGGTAAATTGTTGCCGTCGGCGCATGCGGTCGATCGCGAGTTCCGCGTGATCGCGGCGCTCGGCAAGCAGAATTTCCCGGTCGCGAAAGCCTACGCGCTGTGCACCGACGACGCGGTGATCGGCTCGGCCTTCTACATCATGTCGATGGAGGAGGGGCGGGTGTTCTGGGATCCGACGCTGCCGAGCCAGGAGCCCGACGCGCGCCGCAAGATCTTCGCCAGCAAGATCGAGACGCTGGCCAAGCTTCATCTGTTCAATCCCGAGACGATCGGCCTCGGCGATTTCGGCAAGCCCGGCAATTATTTTGCACGGCAGGTCGATCGCTGGACCAAGCAGTACCGCGCCTCCGAAACCCAGCACATTCCCGAGTTCGAGAAGCTCGCCGAGTGGCTGCCGAAAACCGTTCCGGAGCAGAAGCGCGTCTCGATCGTCCATGGTGACTATCGCCTCGACAACATGATCTTCCACGCCACCGAGCCGCGGGTGCAGGCGGTGCTCGACTGGGAATTGTCGACGCTCGGCGATCCCATGGCCGACTTCACCTACCTCTTGATGCAGTGGACCATGCCGGGCCTCGTCAATGCCGATCTCAAGGCATTGAACATTCCGAGCCAGGATGAAGCGGCGCAGATCTATTGCGACGTGACCGGCATCCCGGTGCCGGACCTGAACTGGTATTTCTCCTACAATCTGTTCCGCCTTGCCGGCATCACGCAGGGCATCGCGGGCCGGGTCCGCGACGGCACCGCCGCGAATGCCAAGGCCCTCGAGTCGGCCAAGCGCACCGTGCCGCTGTCGCAGGCGTCATGGGAATACGCGCAGAAGGCCGGCGCAACCTGATCCGAGAATGCGGCGCGATCCCACAAGGTTCGCGCCGCTTTTCTTTTTACCTCGCCCCGCTTGCGGGGAGAGGCATAGGCCGCCTGAGGCGGCCGTCTTCAAGAACGCCGAAGCGCAGCTTCCGCTGTGTCGCATCGCGAGATGCGATCCGGGTGAGGGGGACTCTCCGCGAGTTCATCTGTCACCGGGTTTGTCGAGATAGCCCCTCACTCACCCCGACCCTCTAAGAGCGAGCTGCGCTCATCTTGACCCCGCAAGAGCGGCGCGAGGGAGCAATAGGCCGATCGCGATTCCAAAAGCTCGCGCCGCCGCTGCAAGGTGCGGCATGTTTCCGCATTGTAGCCATCTGTGACTTGAGTTCGCGCTGCCGCTTTGGCAAGTCAGTCCGGTCAACGCCCGCCCTGGTCCTGATCGGACATCTTCATTTTGACCCTTTCCTCCAATCTTCGCGGCAGCCTGTTCATGGCTGCGGCCATGGCCAGCTTCACGGTCAACGACACCATCACCAAGGCGGTGTCGGCGGAGCTCAACATCGGCGAGATCCTGCTGGTGCGCGGCCTGGTCGCGATGGTGCTGGTCGCGGCGCTCGCCTGGTACCGCGACGCGCTGCGCAGTTTCAGCGTCCTGCTGATCTGGCCGGTCGGGCTGCGGGTTCTTGGCGAGATCGGCGGCACGCTGACCTATCTCTCGGCGATCGCGCAGATTCCGCTCGCCAACGCCTCGGCGATCTTCCAGGCGCTGCCGCTGGTGATCACGCTCGGCGCGGCGCTGGTGTTCGGCGAGCCGGTCGGCTGGCGGCGATGGCTCGCGATCGCCGCCGGCTTCATCGGCGTCCTCGTCATCGTTCGGCCCGGTGCGGAAGGCTTTAGCCAGGCTGCGCTCTTGGCGCTGGCGTCGGTCGGCTTCTGCGCGGTGCGCGATCTCGCCACCCGCCGTATCCCGAAAGAGCTGCCGACCGTGTTCATCACGCTGCTCACCACCGTGACCGTGACGACAGCGGGTGCTGTCGTCCTTGTCCCGCTCGGCGGCTGGCGGCCGCCGTCCGGCACCGCGCTCGGCCTGCTCATATTGGCCGCGGTCCTGATCCTGATCGGTTATCAGTGCATCATCGTGTCGCTGCGCACCGGCGACATCTCGGCGGTGGCGCCGTTCCGCTATACCGCGCTGCCGTGGGCGATGCTGACGGGCTATCTCGCCTTCGGCCACAAGCCCGACGGTCCAATGCTCGCGGGCGCCGCGATCATCGTGGCCTCCGGCCTCTATGCCTTCTACCGCGAGCGCAAGCGCGACAAGCTCCGTCCGGCCGCGACCGGACCGGGCCTGCCGCCGGATGGGCTGTGAGGCATCCGTGATCCTACGCAATCATTTGCAAATCACTTCGCGCAATGCGCGATCAGCCGTGCGACGAATGCGCCGCACGCCTCGAGCTGCGACATCTCGACGAACTCATCCGGCGTATGCGCCTGTGCGATCGAGCCGGGGCCGACCACAACGGACGGCACGTCCGCCATGCTGACGAACAGGCTGGCCTCGGTGCCGAAGGCAACCTTGGCGTGGTCGTTGCGGCCGGCAAATTGCTTGGCGAGCGTGACGATGGCGGCGTCGGCGGCGGTGTCGAGCGCGGGGTAGTCGAGGATCTCCTCGAAGTCGATGCCGCAGTCCGGATGCCGCTTGCGCATGTCAGGCTCGATCTCGGCCTTGGCCCAGGCGATGATCGCGTCCGTCACCTCTCTCGACTCGGTGATGCCAATGCCGCGGCATTCGAATTCCACCACGCATTCGTCGGGCACGATGTTCAGCGCGGCGCCGCCGTGCACGATGCTGGTGAGCAGGGTCGAGTGCGGGACATCATAGAGGCTGTCTCGCTCGGCATCCGCCGCCAGCAGCACGGCGCGGCGGCGGATTTCGGCGATCAGGTCGGCGGCATATTCGATGGCGTTGACGCCGTCGGGCGCGATCGAGGAGTGGCGGGCGAGCCCGCGGAACGTGGCGCGCACGCCATGCTTGCCCTTGTGCCCGATGATCACCTGCATCTGGGTCGGCTCGCCGACGAAACAGCCGAGCGGCTTGATCGGCTTGCGCGCGACCTCGCGCAGCATCGGACGCACGCCGACGCAACCGATCTCCTCGTCATAGGAGATGGCAAGATTGATCGGCGTCTTCAGATCGGCCGCGAGCATCTCGGGAACCATCGCGAGGCAGACGGCGACAAAGCCCTTCATGTCGGTGGTGCCGCGGCCGTACAGCCGGCCATCGCGCTCGACGAGCTCGAACGGGTTGTGGCTCCAGTCCTGTCCCACAACCGGCACGACATCGGTATGCCCCGACAGCACCAGCCCGGCCTTGTCCTCGGGGCCGACGGTGACCCACAACGAGGATTTCTGCCCGGTTTCATCGACGATGCGTTGCCCCGCGAGGCCAAGCGAGGCGAGGTAGCGCTCGATGTAGTCGATCAGGGGCAGATTGCTGCGGTCGCTGACGGTGTCGAACGCGACGAGGTCGGCCAATAGCTTGCGGATGCGGTCGGAACGTCGATTTTGCATTGCCTGTTCGTTTGCGAGGGATTGTGCGAGGAATGACGAGTGTGCGAGCGATCCTGCCAGCGAAGTATAACAGCTGGCTGGCCTGCCGAGGCCAAGCAATATTCGGACCGTTGCCGGCGGTTATTGCGGTCCAGGCGTGTGGGATGGGTTGGGTAGAGCGAAGCGAAACCCATCGAATATATCCGCGCGGTGAGATGATGGGTTTCGTGGAGTTTATCATCGGGTCGCGCGTTGCGCGGACCTAGGCGAAGCGGAACGAAAGGCAAGACTCGGGCGATTCATGTCGCGAGAATGCGAAACTGTATTCCCATTCTCGGCTGTCATCGCCCGGCTCGGACCGGGCGATCCAGTACGCCGCGGCCTCTCGGCTCAAGCACAGACGTCTCTGGAGTACTGGATCACCCGCATGCGTATGCGCAGGTGATGACACCGCATTGTTTGGCACTTGAATGCGAACCATCTCCAGCGTCGTCCCGGCGAAGGCCGGGACCCATTACCCCAAATGCCAATGAATGCGCGACGCTGGGGCAACAGCCTTCTTCAACCACTCGACCCTGTGGTTATGGGTCCCGGCCTTCGCCGGGACGACGGTCGTGAATGTGGAGCCATCGGGGCCGCAGCCGGGATAACCACTGGAGACTGCCCTCGCTAGATCGGCTTGCCCGTATAGGGCATCGATGCGGTGAGGCCGCCGTCGACCGGGATGGCCTGGCCGTTGACGTAGGACGCATCATCGCTTGCCAGGAACAATCCCATCGCGGCGAGCTCGTGCGGCTGGCCGGCGCGCTTGAGCGGATTGAGCTGGCCGATCTTGTCGGCGGTGCCGCGCTCCTTGGCGCGATCGAACACCGGTTTGGTCATGCCGGTTTCAATCAGGCCCGGGCACACCGCATTGATGCGCACGCCGGTGCCGGAGAGCGAGTAGGCGGTGGTCTGCACCAGGCTGATGACGCCGGCCTTGCTCGCGCCGTAGGGATGTCCGCTGGCACCCGACTTCAGGCCCGCGACGGAGGCGGTGCAGACGATCGAGCCGGAACCTTGCTTCGTCATATGCGGAATCGAATGCTTGATCGCGAGGAACGGGCCGATCAGATTGACGCGCAGCACTTCCTGCCAATGTTCGACGGTCTGGTCGGCGAGCGGGACGAGGCCGCCGCTGACGCCGGCATTGGCCCAGATCGCATCGAGCTTGCCGTACTTCGAAACCGCCTTCTCGATGAAGGCCTTCACGTCGCTCTCCGAGCCGGCATCGGCGGTGACGGCCTCGACGGTGCCGCCGGCATCGCGCACCAGCTTGGCGGTCTCGTTGACGCCCTCGGTGCGATCGACCGCGATCAGCTTGGCGCCTTCCCTGGTGAACAGCAGCGAGGCGGCGCGGCCGATGCCGCTGCCAGCGCCGGTGATGATGACGGATTTGCCTTCGAGGCGGCCCATGAGTTTCTCCCTGTTCACGTGATTAGTTCGGGTGGTCCTTGGCGAGTCTGCCGCGCGACGGAATTCAAACAAAATTTCAAACGTCCGAAGCACTTGAGACGGTGTGCGGCGTGACGTACAGCGAGACGGGACACTATTGAAGGGCTCATCCGATGTCCAATCCAGACAAGCCTGAGGTGACGGTGACGCGGTGGTGGTGGGTTCGTCACGCGCCGGTGCGCAGCGACGGCGGCAACATCTACGGACAAGAGGATATCGACTGCGACACCGGCGATGTCGAGGTGTTCGAGGCGGTCGCCAAGATGCTGCCGCGCGATGCGGTCTGGTATTCGAGCAATTTGAAGCGCACACACAAGACTGCGGACGCGATCTGGGCTGCCGGGTTTCCAAAGCCTGAAAGCATGACGCAGGAACGCGACTTCGCCGAGCAGCATCTCGGCCAATGGCAGGGTATGAACCGCGCCGCGTTTCTCGCCAGTCGTCCGCCGGGTACGGCCTGGTTCGCCGACGTCAACGATCCCGCGCCCGGCGGCGAGAGCTACATGGATCTTTACACCCGCGTCTGCCGCACCATTGTGCGGATCACCGCCGCGGAAGCGGGCAGGAATATCATCGCCGTCGGCCATGGCGGCGTGATCAAGGCCGCGGTCGGGCTGGCGCTCGGCGGCCAGCCGGACAGGGGGCTGTCGTTCGATATCGATAATGTCTCGGTGACGCGGCTCGATCACATCGCGAGCGCCGGCCTGTCGACCTGGCGCTTGCCGATGGTGAACCAGCAGCCGTGGATTGCCGATCCGCGCCACGCCGCGATGCATCAGCCGTCCGGGCCTGAAGTCAGGCCGGCGAGCAAGCTTGCGTGATCGTCATTCCGGGATGGTCCGAAGGACCAGACCGCAGATGCGCAATTGCGCATCGGGGAATCTCGAGATTCCGGGTCGACGCTGGTGCGTCGCCCCGGAATGACGCTAAGACGAACACTTAACATCAGGGAGAGAAACATGACCTTGTTCGACATGAAGGGAAAAGTCGCCGTCATCACCGGCTCGACGCGCGGCATCGGACGCGCGATCGCCGAGCGCATGGCCGAGCACGGCGCCAAGGTCGTGATCTCCTCGCGCAAGGCCGACGTCTGCGAGCAGGTGGCGAAGGAGATCAACGACAGCTACGGCAAGGGCACCGCGGTTGCGATCGCGGCAAACATCTCGTCGAAGGAAAACCTGCAGAACCTGGTCGACGAGAGCAACCGCGCCTTCGGCAAGATCGACGTGCTGGTCTGCAACGCGGCGTCGAACCCGTATTACGGTCCGCTCGCCGGCATCTCCGACGATCAGTTCCGCAAGATCCTCGACAACAACATCGTCGCCAACAACTGGCTGATCTCGATGGTGGTGCCGCAGATGATCGAGCGCAAGGACGGCTCGATCATCATCGTGTCCTCGATCGGCGGCCTGAAGGGCTCGACCATCCTCGGCGCCTACGCGATCTCCAAGGCTGCCGACATGCAGCTCGCGCGCAACCTCGCCTGCGAATACGGCAAGCACAATATCCGCGTGAACTGCATCGCGCCCGGCCTGATCAAGACCGACTTCGCGAAGGCGCTGTGGGACAATCCGGACAATCTGAAGGCCTCGACCGCACGCTCGCCGCTGCTGCGGATCGGCGTGCCGGACGAGATCGCTGGCGCCGCCGTGATGATGGGCTCGCGCGCCGGCGACTTCATGACCGGCCAGACCATCGTGATCGACGGCGGCGCGACGATCAGCTGAGCATCACTCGTCATTCCGGGGCAGCCCGCAGGGCTGAACCCGGAATCTCGATGTTGTTGCGCGAGATTCCCCGATGCGCGATTGCGCATCTTAGGTTCGCGCCCCGGAATGACGGACTACTCCACCGCCGCATACACCCCGTTGCGCACCAGCGAGCGGGTATATTCGCGCTGGCCCGGGCCCTGCATCATGAAGACCGCGATCAGGTCTTCGCTCGGATCGATCCAGAAGAAGGTGCCGGCCATGCCGCTCCAGAAATACTGGCCGACCGAGCCGGAGAACGGCGCGATGCCCTGCTGCATGCGCACGGCGAAGCCGAGGCCGAAACTGTGGCCGGGCGACACCAGCGTGCCTTGGATCTTCACGCCGGCGCCGAGGTGATCGGAGGCCATGAATTCGAGCGTCTTGCGGCCGATGATCCTGGTGCCGTCGAGCGAGCCGCCGTTCAGCAGCATCTCCGCGAAGCGGGCATAGTCCATCGTGGTCGAAACCAGGCCGCCGCCGCCGGATTCCATCGCCGGCTTCTCCAGCATGTTGAACAGCTGCACCTTGTCGTTGGTCCAGGGATCGTTGGCAAAGGCCTCGGCGAGGCGGCCGGCATTGGCTTCCCCGGTGTGGAAGGCGGTCTCGGTCATCTGCAGCGGCGAGAGGATGTGCTCAGTGAGGTACGCGCCGAGCGTCTTGCCGCTGACGACCTCGATGATGCGGCCGAGTATGTCGGTGGAGCGGCTGTAGTTCCACTCGGCGCCGGGCTGGCAAACCAGCGGCATGCCGGCGAGCATGGTGGCGTGCTCGGCATTGGTGATCTTGCGGCTGCGCAGCCGCGACTGCTGGTAGAGCTGCTGCACCGGGCCGTTGCCGGTGTGGTCATAAGTAAGCCCAGACGTGTGGCCAAGCAGGTCCTGGATCGTCATCTGCCGCTGCACGGGTACCAGCTCGAGCTTGCCGTTGTTGTCGACGCCGACCTTGGTCTCGGCGAATTCGGGGATGAATTTCGCGACTGGGTCGTTGAGCAGGAAGTGGCCGTCCTCCACCAGCTGCATGATGCCGACCGAGACGATCGGCTTGGTCATCGAGAAGATGCGGAAGATCGTGTCATGGGCCATTGGCGCCGAGGCGGTCGGGCTTTGCCGGCCGATCGCGTCGAACCAGCCGATCTGGCCGCGCCGCGCCACCAGCACCGTCACGCCGGGCACGGTTCCCTTGTCGACCTCGCGGCGGAAGGTGTCGGACATCGCCTGCAGCCGCACGCTCGACAATCCGATCGATTCGGGCTTGGCGAGGGGAAGAGAAGGGGTGGTCGGGCTGGCGGCGTGCTTGGTGGCGGTTTGGGCGTTCATGGTCTCTCCCTGGTTGTTGATTCTTGCGGCGAGGTGCCGACACGGGGTGATCGCCGAAGTCTGGCGCAGAAGTTTTGCAATGAACAGAAGCTTCACCGCTTCGCCCTTGCAAACCGGCCATGCCCTGTGCTTGAAACGGCGCGAACCGGCGGCGACGCGGGTTCCCTGCAGGAGTGTAGCTCAATTGGTAGAGCACCGGTCTCCAAAACCGGGGGTCGCAGGTTCGAGCCCTGCCACTCCTGCCAGCCTTTTCCCAATCATTTGAATGCCTTGGCCGAGGTCCCGGACCCCGGCCATGATCCTGTTCGCCTACTTGATGAGCGGGCAGCCGCCGTCCTTCAGCGGCCGGAACGCCTGGTCGCCGGGCACTTCGGCGAGCACCTTGTAGTAATCCCACGGCGCCTTCGATTCCTCGGGCTTCTTGACCTCGAACAGGAACATTGAGTGCACCATGCGGCCGTCCTCGCGCACCACGCCGTTGTCAGTGAAGGCGTCGCGGACCGGGGTCGCGCGCATCTTGGCCAGCACCGGCTTGGTCTCCTTGGCGCCGGCGGCCTTCACCGCGTTGAGGTAGTGCAGGGTGGCGCTGTAGGTCGCGGCCTGGTTCATCGTCGGCATCCGCTTCATGCGCTCGAAGAAGCGCTTGCCGAAGGCGCGGGTGCGGTCGTTGAGATCCCAGTAGTAGGCCTCGGTGATGATCAGGCCCTGCGCGAGCTTGAGCCCGAGGCTGTGGATATCCGAGATGAACATCACGATGCCGGCGAGGTTCTGCCCGCCCGCGACGATGCCGAATTCGGAGGCCTGCTTGATGGTGTTGATGGTGTCGGCGCCGCCATTGGCCATGCCGATGATCTTGGCCTTCGAGGCCTGCGCCTGCAGCAGGAAGGACGAGAAGTCCGGCGTGTTGAGCGGATGCCGCGCGCTGCCGAGCACCTTGCCGCCGGCGGCGCGGACCACGTCGCCGGTGTCGCGTTCGATCGAATGGCCGAACAGATAGTCGGCGGTGATGAAGAACCAGGTATCGCCGCCGTTCTTCACGATCGCGCTGCCGACGGTGTGGGCGTTGGCGTAGGTGTCGTAAGTCCAGTGCAGCGTGTAGGGCGAGCAGGACTTGCCGGTGATGTCGGAGCTCGCCGCATCCGTCACGATCATGATCTTCTCGAACTGCTTCGACATCTCCATGCCGGCGAGCGCGGTCGCCGAGGTCGGCATGTCGATGATCATGTCGACATTCTCGGCCTCGTACCATTTGCGGGTGATGGTGGCGGCGACGTCGGCCTTGTTGAGGGCGTCGGCGGTGACGAGCTCGATCGGCTTGCCGAACATCGACCCGCCGAACTCCTCGATCGCCATCTTGGTGGCCTCGACATTGCCGGCGCCGCCGATGTCCGAATAGACCGACTGGAAATCCGTGAGCACGCCGATCTTGAGCGGCGCCTGCTGCGCGAGCACCGGCCCTGCCAGCACAGCCGCGATCAGGCCGGCGGCGGACAGACTCGTGACGATGGATTTCATGATGGTGTGCCTCCCCGAGGTGTTCTTGTCAGTTTGTCCGACAAAGCTAGATTTGCCCGGTTCCGGTGTCAATTCCGACCGCCCGGGTGCGACAATCAGGCCGAATATTGCCCGTTTGACGCCCCAAGGGCCTTCGCCTATCTTTTGTCCGACAAACGACAATCGGGGTCCGGGGGAGCTGAAGATGCCCACCACGCCGCTGTTCCGGCGTATCGATGTCGCGCCGGCCTATCAGAAGGTCGCCGACGCGATCGAACGCGAGATCATCAACGGGCGGATCAAGCCGGGCGAGCCGATCGGCACCGAGCAGCAGCTGGTTGCGCAGTTCGGCGTCAACCGCTCGACGGTGCGCGAGGGCATTCGCGTGCTCGAGGAGGGCGGGCTGATCCGCCGCGATTCCAGCCGCCGGCTGCAGGCCTGCCTGCCGCGCTACAACAAGCTCGCGACGCGACTGTCCCGCGCGCTGATCCTGCACGAGGTGACGTTCCGCGAATTGTTCGAGACCTCGATGACGCTGGAGGTCGCGAGCGTCGAGGGCGCGGTGGAGCGCGCGACCGAGGAGAACATCGCCGAGCTCGCCGGCAATCTCGAGCGCAGCGCAGCTGTCGTCGGCAATCCCGCGGCGCTGGCCGAGCTCGATGCGGAATTCCATGTGCTGATGGCCAAGGCTTCGCAGAACCGCGTGCTGCAACTGGCGCGCGAGCCCGCCGCGCAACTGTTCTTTCCGACCACCGAGATGATCGTGGGCGGCGTGCCCGAGGGCGGCGCGCGGCTGGTCGAGGCGCACCATCATCTGCTCGACGCGATCAAGCGGCGCGACAAGGAGGCCGGCGTGCTGTGGACGCGGCGGCACCTGCAGGACTGGCGGCGCGGTTTCGAGAAGATCGCCTCGCTCGATCGCTCGGTCGAGCACACCTACATGGAACACGCTTACGCCGCCCGGCAATAGCGACGGCGCGGCCAAGACAAGACGAAAACAACGCAACAAGCACATTCGGGAGGGACAAATGAGCGGAGACATCGCAGCAACCATCCAGCGCGCCCGCGGGCACAGCATCGGCGATCTGCTGCGCCGGTCGGCGAAGCGCTACCCCGGCAAGACCGCGCTGATCTGCGGCGCGGTGAGCTGGAGCTTTGCGGAGATGGACGCGATCTGCAATCGGCTCGGCCGTGGCTTGCTCGCGCTTGGCGTTGCGAAGGGCGATCGCGTCGCGGTGCTGTCGCGCAACTCGCACGGCTTCGCCGCGCTCCGCTTTGCGGTGGCCCGGATCGGCGCGATCCTGGTGCCGATCAACTTCATGCTCAATCCGGACGAGATCAATTTCATCCTCGCCAATTCCGGCGCCAAGCTGCTCGCGGTCGGCCCCGATTTCGTGGAGACGGCGCACGCTGCGGCCGCCAAGGGCTCGGCGGTCGAGACCTTGATCTGGCTGCCGGACGAGGATCCGGCCACCGCACCCGACGGCATCACGACGTTCGACACCCTGCTGCACAGCGACGCCTCGGCGCCGGAGGTGTCGGTGGACAGCCGAGATCCCGCGCAGGTCATCTACACCAGCGGCACCGAGTCGCTGCCGAAGGGCGCGATCCTCACCCACGAAGCCGTTATGTGGCAGTATGTCAGCTGCATCATCGACGGCGGCATGGCGACCGACGATACGGTGCTGCACGCGCTGCCGCTCTATCACTGCGCGCAGCTCGACGTTTTCCTGGGGCCCGCGATCTATCTCGGCGCCACCAGCCTCATTACCGGCAAGCCGGTGCCCGACAATGTCCTGGCGCTGATCGCGGCCCACAAGATCAATTCGTTCTTCGCGCCGCCGACGATCTGGATCGCGATGCTGCGCTCGGGCGCGTTCGACCGCACCGACCTGTCGACCCTGCGCAAGGGCTATTACGGCGCCTCGATCATGCCGGTAGAGGTGCTGCTCGAGTTGCAGCGCCGGCTGCCCGAGGTGAAGTTCTGGAATTTCTACGGCCAGACCGAGATCGCGCCGCTCGCGACCGTGCTGTCGCCTGAGGACCAGCTGCCGAAGGCCGGCTCGGCCGGCAAGCCCGCGATCAATGTCGAGACGCGGGTGGTCAGGCCTGATATGACCGACGTCGGGGTGGGGGAGGTCGGCGAGATCGTGCATCGCTCGCCGCATCTGTTGTCAGGCTATTACAACGATCCGGTCAAGACCGCGGCCGCGTTCGCCGGCGGCTGGTTTCATTCCGGCGATCTCGCGACCATCGATGCCGACGGCTACATCACCGTCGTCGATCGCGTGAAGGACATGATCAAGAGCGGCGGCGAGAATGTCGCGAGCCGCGAGGTCGAGGAGATGATCTACCGGTTGCCTTCGGTGTCGGAGGTCGCGGTGGTCGGGCTGCCTGATCCGCGCTGGATCGAGGCGGTGACCGCGATCGTCGTGGTCAAGGCCGGCCAGAGCCTCGATGCCGACGCCGTCATCAAGCATTGCGCGGCGTCGATGGCCCATTTCAAGGTGCCGAAGCAGGTCATCTTCGTGGATGCCTTGCCGAAGAATCCGAGCGGCAAGCTGCTCAAGCGCGAGCTGCGCCAGCGCTATCTCGGCGGCGCCACGCTCGACCAGGCGGTGCAGAAGAGCTTCGCCGGCTAGGCTGTCTATTGGCCAGCTGTCGCCGGCGCCTTGTCCGACCATTCCGGCGGCAAGCCGAGCTTGCCGGCGGCCATTCCGACCAGGCCGGGATTGCGGCCGAACGCCTCGCAGGCCGCGTATTTCGGCTTGCCGCCGAGCGTTGCGCCAATCTTGTCGAACGATGGCAGCTCCGGCGCCTTTCCGAATGGCGTCGCGCCGGTGACGACGAGCTTGCTGAAATCGTCGCTGAAGGAAGGGGCGAGATCGTAGGCGTCACCGGCGCTCGAGACCATCGGCGAGTTGGTGAAAGAATTCGCCCCGCGGGCCCAGATCATCGCCGCCTGCTGGCGGCTGGCCTGATCGCGCACCTCGGCTTCGACGGTCAGGCTGCCAAGCCCGACCGGCAACCGCGGCACCGGCACCGGCACGCCCGCGCCGAGCGCGCTCGGCAGGAAGCTGACCACCTTGGAAGTGCCCGCCGCGACCTCGTCGGTGGGCGCCGCCTGGGTGACAAGCGCGTGCAGGGACAGATCCGCAGGCTGATCGGGACCAACAACCTGCAGCCGCTCGCTCAGGCCGACGCACAGCGAACGATCGATCGCGTTGGCCACTAGGTGCCGCTGCTCCTGGGACAGCGTCGGCGACGCTGCCTGCGAGAAGGTCGTCGGGACGATCCGCACCGTCTTCGCGGCGAGGACCTCGTCCTTGTTGACGCGAACCAGCGATTTCGCCAGCACTCCGTCGGACGGCGTGAGACTGTCGTAGGATGCCAGTGACCCGCCTCGCGTCATCGGTGCGCTGGCACAGCCCGACAACAACACCATCGCAACCGCAGCGCCGGCAAGCAGGGATGACCGATTGGGCTGACCGTTGCGCGACGCCCGGCCCGTGCTCCGCGCATCAGTCGCAGCGCCCGGCAGAAATTCGATTCTCATGTACCCCTCGAACGACCGCTCACCCCACGAACGATCGAAGGTCACGATAGAGCAGGGCCGCCGGGGTCGGGATTAAGAGATATTAAGTCAGATGTAGCTCGCGAAACCGCGCGACCTATTTGAGCCACATTTGGCCGTGCAGGCTTAACAAAACGCTATATTTGCGCACTGCGCATCCGGGGCCGAGGCCTCTAAAATGCCGTGATGCAAATCCTGGAATACGACCTCGTGGCTTTCCCCGTCACCAACGCACGCATCCTCTGCGTCGAGGACGATGCCGATATCGCGCGCATGCTGGCCGAGGTGCTTGAGGACAACGGCTTCCGACCGGTGCTGGTCGGCTCGGCCGTGGAGATGGATGCGCTGCTCAAGCGCGAGAGCTTTGATCTCGTCGTACTCGACGTGATGCTGCCGGGCGAGGATGGGCTGAGCATCTGCCGGCGCCTGCGCATGTCGTCTTCGATTCCGATCATCATGGTCACCGCGCGGGGCGAGGACATCGACCGCATCCTCGGCCTCGAGCTCGGTGCCGATGACTACGTCACCAAGCCGTTCAATTCGCGCGAACTGGTCGCCCGCATCCGGGCGCTGCTGCGCCGCGTCGAGAGCGGCGCCACGTCGCGGTCACGGCCGCGTCCGCTGACCTTTGCCGGATGGCGCATCAACCCCACCACCCGTGAGCTGCATGACCCCGCGGGCGTCCGGATCACGCTGACCGGTGCCGAGTTCGATCTGCTGCTGGCGTTCTGCCGCAATCCTGGGCAGGTGCTGTCACGCGAGCAATTGATCGAGCAGGCCTTCGGCGGCCTGATCGCCTCAGTCGAGCGCAGCGTCGACGTTCATATCAGCCGCATCAGGCAGAAGATCGAACCGGATCCGAAGGACCGCTCGATGATCAAGACGGTGCGGCTCGGCGGCTACGTGTTCACGCCTGCGGTCGAGCAGATATGATGGGATGGGCGCAGCGGCTGATGCCGCGCAGCATCGCCGCGCAACTCATGAGCCTCGTCGCGCTCTCGGAACTGATCGGCATCACGCTCGCGGCGGTGACCATCATTTTTCTGTTCGATTCTCCCTCGATCACCGACACGCAGAAGTTTCTTGCCGGGCGGGTCGCGGAGCTCACGCAGCTCGTGCGTTCCACGAAGACGCCGGCAGACGCGGATGAACTGCTGGCCGCAGCCAGGCGCGGCGGTCTCGACGTCAGGCGCGTCGCCTTAGGCGAACTGGTGCCTCGAACAGCCGCAGAGACGCGGTCGTTTTCCATGCGAGCGTTCCGGCAACTGGCTGCCGAGCCCGGAATTGAATTGATGGAGGATCTGCGCCATCCCGCAGGCTCGTCGTCACAGGTGATCGTGAGACTCGACGATGGCCACGCGCTGATGGCCGATGTTGCGGTCAAAGGCGGCCTTTGGTCCACTTTGCTCCGCCCGCTGGCCGGGGGGACGATCATCGTGCTGATCTCGATGCTGCTGCTGTCGGTCTATGCGGTGCGTTGGGTGATCGCGCCGCTGGCCGATGTCGCGCGTGCCGCGACCTCGTTCGGCCGCTCGCCGCGGGCTCCCGAGGTGCTGCGCCGGCGCGGTCCGCTCGAGATCGCCCAGGTCACCGACGCGCTGAACGACATGCGCACGCGTATCGCAGCGCTGCTCGACGACCGCACCCGCATGCTCGCCGCCATCAGTCATGACCTGCGGACGCCGCTGACCCGGCTCAGGCTGCGCACCGAGCGCGTCGGCGACGACACCCTGCGCCCGGCGATGCTGGGCGATATCGCCAAGATGACGCGCATGATCAACGAGACCCTGGAGTATCTGCGCGAGGATGCCCGCTCGGAGGGGGCGTCGTTCATCGACCTGCCGAGCTTCCTGCAGACCATCTGTTCGGACTTCGCCGACATGGGCCACGCGGTATCCTATGCCGGGCCGGCGCGTCTGCCTTATGCCTGCCGGCCCCGCGCGCTGTCGCGCGCCGTCACCAATATCGTGGAGAATGCGGTCAAGCACGGCAGCAAGGTCGCGGTGACGCTTCGCCCCATGGAGGCCGGCCACATCGAGATCGAGGTGGCGGATGACGGTCCGGGCATCCCAACTGCGCTGCACGACAAGGTATTCGAGCCCTTCTTCAAGGCCGACAGCGCCCGGCAGGAGGGGGGCTTCGGGCTGGGGCTATCGATCGCGCAGGATATCGCCAAGCGCCATGGCGGCAGCATCGCTTTGAGGCTGCGGGAGCCGAGCGGACTGCTCGTATCGATGCTGCTGCCGCCAAAACCCGGCCTGGCCTAGAGGGGCGAGACGAACGACGCTGATCCCGCCAGGACGCCAGGGGATCGCAGGGCGCCGGCTAAGCCCTTGATTTGGAGAGACCAATGCCCGATCTCCCCGAACCGGGCGGGAGCCGGACCCGACCCCGCCGACCTTGACGTTTGGCCGGTCTCGCAGTAGATACTCGCCACTCGCAGCCGGCCCGCTTTGATGGCGGATATCCGGCGCGGCCTAATTCCCCGAACATTCGAGCTCGTTTATCGGCTCAACCTTCCAAACGAGGGCTGGGTCCGCAAGGTCGGCTGTTCGGATTCCTTGAAACGTTGCAATCGTCCGGAGACGGACGCGGATCTCACGATGGCTTTCAGCCCGTTCAAATTCCTGCAGGAAGTGCGCTCGGAGACCGCCAAGGTCACCTGGCCGACGCGCCGCGAGACGACCATCACCACCATCATGGTGTTCGTGATGGTGGCGCTGGCCTCGGTCTTCTTCTTCGCCGCAGATCAGATCATCCGCTATCTGATTACCCTGATACTGGGCATCCACTGATGAGCATGGGAACTCAATTGATGGACAAGCGCTGGTACATCGTCCACGCCTATTCGAACTTCGAGAAGAAGGTTCAGGAATCGATCCGCGAGCAGGCCAAGCAGCGTGGGCTGGAAGAACTGTTCGAGCAGATTCTAGTGCCGACCGAGAAGGTCACAGAGGTGCGCCGCGGCCGCAAGATCGACGCCGAGCGCAAGTTCTTCCCGGGCTATGTGCTGGTGAAGATGAAGCTGACCGACGAGGCGTTCCATCTGATCAAGAACACCCCGAAGGTGACCGGCTTCCTCGGCGCGGAAAACAAGCCGATGCCGATCTCGGAAGCGGAGGCGATGCGGATCCTGCACCAGGTGCAGGAGGGCGTGGAGCGTCCGAAGGCGTCGGTGTCGTTCGAGATCGGGGAGAACGTACGCGTGGCCGACGGCCCGTTCGCCTCGTTCTCCGGCGTGGTGGAAGAAATCGACGAGGCGCGCTCGCGCGTCAAGGTCGCGGTGTCGATCTTCGGCCGCGCGACGCCCGTGGAACTGGAATTCGGTCAGGTCGAAAAGGTGGTCTGACCGGACGGCGCGGGGTATCTGCCTCGCGTCAAGTCGAGAGGCCGTGGGAGGGAGGAGGCGGTCGCCAGCCCCTTCAACCGAACCACGGAACCTGAAACCGCCGGCACGTCCGGCACAACAGGAGTGATAAATGGCAAAGAAAGTGACCGGATACCTGAAGCTTCAGGTCCCGGCCGGTGCGGCGAATCCTTCGCCCCCGATCGGCCCCGCGCTTGGTCAGCGCGGTCTCAACATCATGGAGTTCTGCAAGGCGTTCAACGCGCAGACCCAGAAGGAAGAGAAGAACACCCCGATCCCGGTGATCATCACCATCTATGCGGACCGGTCCTTCACCTTCGAGATGAAGACCCCTCCGATGTCCTACTTCCTCAAGCAGGCCGCCAAGATCCAGTCCGGATCGAAGGCGCCGGGCCGTGACAAGGCCGGCCAGGTGACCAAGGCGCAAGTGCGCGAGATCGCCGAGAAGAAGATGAAGGACTTGAATTGCGACACCATCGAATCGGCCATGAAGATGGTCGAGGGCTCTGCCCGTTCGATGGGTCTGGAAGTTGCGGGGTAACGGGCCATGTCAATCGGAAAGCGTTTGAAGAAGGCCCGCGAGGGCGTCGATCGCGAGAAGCTCTATCCGCTCGCGGATGCCATCAAGATGGTCAAGGAGCGCGCCAAGTCGAAGTTCGACGAGACGATCGAGATCGCGATCAATCTCGGCGTCGACCCGCGCCACGCCGACCAGATGGTCCGCGGCGTCGTCAACCTGCCGAACGGAACCGGCCGTACGCTTCGTGTCGGCGTGTTCGCGCGCGGCGCCAAGGCTGAGGAAGCCAAGGCCGCCGGTGCCGACGTCGTCGGTGCGGAAGACCTGGTCGAGAAGGTGCAGGGCGGCGCGATCGATTTCGATCGTTGTATCGCCACGCCCGACATGATGCCCCTGGTCGGCCGCCTCGGTAAGGTGCTCGGTCCGCGCGGCATGATGCCGAACCCGAAGATCGGCACCGTGACCATGGACGTCACCAACGCCGTGAAGGGCGCCAAGGGCGGCTCGGTCGAGTTCCGCGTCGAGAAGGCGGGCATCGTGCAGGCCGGCATCGGCAAGGCCTCGTTCTCCGAGGACAAGCTGGTCGAGAACGTCAAGGCGCTCGCGGACGCGGTCTCCAAGGCGAAGCCGGCGGGCTCCAAGGGCACCTACATCCAGCGCGTGGCGGTTTCCTCCACCATGGGCCCGGGCGTTAAGGTCGAGCCGGGCACAATCCTCGGCTGAGGTCTCTGGCCGTGACGAGATAAAGAGGGGCGGGACCGGGCAACCGGTTCCGCCCTTTGTTTTGCCAAAGCGTTTTCGAGCGAAGTGGCTACCGGTTCGCGTGAAGAAAACGCGCCAAGACAAGATCTGAAGCCTCTCGCAAGAAAGAACAACAATGCCCGATAAGGTCCTGGTCTATTCACGCTTTCCCAAGGCCCAGCTGATCCGCTTCGGCGAGCGCTATGAGCTGCTGAACGCGGCGGGCAAGCGATTGGATGAAGCGTTCCCGGCGGCCGAGCTCGCCGATATCCGCGCCATGATCACCGCGGGCGGCACGGCGCTCGGCACGGAGGCCATGGACATGCTGCCGAAGCTCGGCGCAATCGTCTGCTACGGCACCGGTTATGACGGCGTCGATCTCGCCGCGGCCGCCAGGCGCGGCATCGCGGTCGGCCACAGCCCGGGGGCCAATGCGGCCTCCGTCGCCGACACGGCGGTGACCTTGATGCTGGCGTCGGTGCGGCGGCTGCTGGTGGCTGACAATTACGTGCGGAGCGGCGACTGGGCCGGTGCAAAGCCGTCGCCGATGATGCGGCCGCAGGCCGGCATGCGCGGCCGCAAGGTCGGCGTCTACGGCATGGGCGAGATCGGCCGCAAGATCGCCGCCCGCGTCGCGGCCTTCGAGACCGAGGTCGGCTATTTCAGCCGCTCGAAGCAGGACGTGCCCTATCAATACTTTCCGACGCTGGAGGCGCTCGCCGATTGGTGCTGCGTGCTGCTGGTGGCCGTCCGCGCCGGCGCCGAGACCGAGCATGCGGTCAATGCCGACATCCTGCGCCGGCTCGGCAGCGACGGGTTCGTCGTCAACATCGCGCGCGGCTCGGTCATCGACGAGAAGGCGCTGGTCGCAGCGTTGACCGACGGCGTGATCGCCGGTGCCGGCCTCGACGTGTTCGCGAGGGAGCCACATGCGCCCGATGCGCTGACGGCGTTGCCGAACGTGGTGCTGTCGCCGCATCTCGGCGGCCACACGCTGGAATCGCACGTCGCCATGCAGGATTGCGTGCTGGCCAATCTCGACGCGTTCTTTGCCGGCAAGCCGCTCGCCTATCCGGTGGCGACGGCGGCCTGACCGGAGCTTCAGCTCCGGCGCGGCGCGTGGCGCAGCTTGTCCGGGTTGCGGACGATGTAGATCGCCGCGATCCGGCCGGTCTCGCCGTCGATCGCCATGCTCAGTGTGTGGTCGACTTCGCCATCGAGGAAGATCAGCGCGCCCGCGCTGCCATTGACCATCATCGGTTCGACGCGAACCTCGCTGCCGGCGTTCTTGCCGGCGATACCGATGATGAAGCGGACGATCTTCTCTGCCCCCTTGATCGGCTTCAGCGCCGCCAGCTTGCGGCCGCCGCCGTCGGTGATCGCGATGGCATCCTCGCGCAGCAGGTTGGCGAGGGCGGAGACGTCGCCGCTGGCCGCGGCCTTGCAGAATGCCGTCAGCAGCCGTGCGTGGCCTTCGGGCGGCTCGGCGGGAACAGGGCGGTTGTCGCGGATCGACCGGCGGGCGCGCGCGGCGAGTTGCCGGCAGGCCGCCTCGCTGCGCTCGAGGGTGCGGGCGACTTCCGCGAACGGCCGGTCGAACACGTCGTGCAGCAGGAACGCGGCGCGCTCGAGCGGCGTCAGGGCGTCGAGCGCCAGCATCAGCGCGAAGGAGAGATCGTCGGCGAGTTCGGTCGCCGCCTCGGCCGACAGCGCCTCGTCGAACACCGGCTCGGGCAACCAGGCACCGACATAGACCTCGCGCTGGGCGCGGGCGCTCTTCAGCCGGTCAAGACAAAGCCGGGTCACCACGGTGACGAGGAACGCCTCGGGATTGCGAACGTCGTCGACCGCGGCGAACCGCAGCCAGGCGTCCTGGACCACATCGTCGGCATCGCCGCGGCTACCGAGCATGCGATAGGCAAGCCCGGTCAGCCGCGCCCGATACGGCGCCAGCGGGTCGCGCTCAGGCAGCCTGCTTGATGACATCGATCTGATGGCCGGCCACGGTCACGCGGCGACACTCCCTGGCATATCCCAGCGCCAGCTTCATCATGGGGAAGATGCGGCCGATTTGTAGGGCCATGGCGAGGTCGATCACGCCTTTTTCGCCCCAGCGCGCGCGAACGGCGTCGCGGCAGGCGTTATCGTCGGTCGAGCGCTGCACGATGGCGTCGGCGAAGTGGAAGCCGAGCGCGGTGTCCGCGGTCATGGCGGCAACGTCACGACGGAGCACGGCGGTGACCTGCTGTTCCGCCATTCCGGCTCCGATCGCCATGTCGACGACTAGTTGCGCACAGGGACCGCAATCTTCCGCCAGCGCGCCGGTCAGCTTGGCAGCATAGAAGGCCTCAACCGGCGCGACCGCGCGGTAGGCGGCGGCCTTCATCGCGCCGGCGAATTTGAAGAACGCGGCGGGCGATTCCTTCAGCATGATCTCGAGATAGGTGGTGTCGTAGCCGTAGCGCCTGGAATAGGCGCGCAGCATGCGGCGCGCGATGAAGCTACGCATGTCGTTCTCCTTGATTTGGCAGGGCGGAATAGAGGGCGAGCGCCGCCGGCAGGACGACCGCCACCAGATCGGATGCGGCATGGCGGTCGTGGCCGCCGGCGATCATCACGAGATGCAGCAGGCCGTGGCCGGCCAGGAACGCGGCGCCCGCGACCGCTGCCGGCCACCAGGCCGGCCACAAGGCTCGCGCGGCCAGGCCGAGCCCGGCCGCGATGAAGGCAATGCCGACGTCCTGGGCCAAATGAGGGTTGAACGGACCGGTATCGGCGGCGCCGGGCACCAGCGACCACCAGAGGGAACCGGCCGACAGCATCACCAGCCCATTGGCGACGTTGAAGAGGGCGAGAACTCCTGCAATCCATCGTTTCATGCGAGCCTCCAGCGCCCAGACGAGCGACGGCATTGGAGCGTGACGCCTCCGGGAAGAAATTTTTCGCTGGGCCGGGCGGATCGCCGAACTGGTCTGAAATTTGCTCTTGGCAAGCAGGGCAGGACCGGCTACATAGCGCCTTCCGGGCGTGCTGGCACTTGCTGGCATGTCCGTGCTCGCAATCCGAAAACCTGAGATGATAGGAGATCATTCCTTTCCGCATGCCCGCAAGGATGCTCGAAAGGAAGGAGACCCATCGTCTCTGACGGAGTGAGAGCAGGGGCCTTCAGCGTGCTGAAGTGCCTCGATCCTGTCCAAGACTGCAGGCGCCCGCGAGAACTTCGTGTTTTCAATGGCTTAATCGCATGGCCTGCATAGACGGGTGAAGACCGGATTTTGCACTCCACGTCGCGATTAGTTCGCGGCCGGGAGGCTGGTTTGGTTCGAACCTCGACAGCCCATGGCCGCAAGGCTCTGGGAGGGCAGGCTTCTAGATGTCGTCTTGCCCGGCATGTCCGAAGGGTCTTGCGCCCCAAGGATCAGGTTTAGGGCGGGACGATGGGTGCAACCCGGCGGTCCTGCCTTCGCGGAAAGGCCGCCAACCGGAAAGAGCTTGCTGTGGAACGAGCGGCAAAAAAAGAGTCGGTCGAACAACTTAACGAGGTCTTCAAGACCACGTCGGTTGCGATCGTTGCTCACTATTCCGGCCTCACCGTGGCCCAGATGCAGAAGCTGCGCATGCAGATGAAGCAGGCGGGCGCGTCGGTGAAGGTCTCGAAGAACCGTCTCGCCAAAATTGCTCTTGAAGGCACTGACGTCGCTGCCATCGGCTCCCTGCTGAAGGGGCCGACCGTGATCGCTACTTCGAACGATCCGGTTGCGGCGCCAAAGGTTGCCATCGAATTCGCCAAGGCGAACGAGAAGTTCGTCATCCTCGGCGGCTCGATGGGTAAAACCGTCCTGAATGTCGACAGCGTGAAGGCGCTTGCCTCACTGCCGTCGCTCGACGAACTGCGCGGCAAGATCGTTGGCCTCCTCGTGGCGCCGGCGACCAAGCTTGCTCAGCTCTCCAACGCGCCCGCGGCCAAGCTCGCACGCGTCATTCAGGCTCATGCCTCAAAGGGCGAAGCGGCCTGACCCTTCGCTAATCTCAAACCTGGTTCGAACCAAACGTTTAAGGAACTGAACAATGGCTGACTTGCAGAAAATCGTCGACGACCTCTCGAGCCTCACCGTGCTCGAAGCGGCCGAACTCGCCAAGCTCCTCGAAGAAAAGTGGGGCGTGTCCGCCGCTGCCGCCGTTGCGGTTGCCGGCCCGGCTGCTGGTGGTGGCGGTGCCGCTGCTCCGGCTGAAGAGAAGACCGACTTCACCGTCGTGCTGGCTGGGGCCGGCGACAAGAAGATCGAAGTCATCAAGGAAGTCCGCGCCATCACCGGCCTGGGCCTGAAGGAAGCCAAGGACCTCGTCGAAGGCGCTCCGAAGCCCGTCAAGGAAGGCGTCAACAAGGAAGAAGCCGACAAGATCAAGGCCCAGCTCGAGAAGGCTGGCGCCAAGGTCGAGCTCAAGTAATGCGCGATCCGGGAGCGTCGCAGGGCGCTCCCGGGCCATGCAAACGGCGTGCGACAGGTTGTCGCGTGGCGCGCCGGACACAAAAAAGTGTGGGGATCCGTGGACTTAACCCTCGAATCTCCTTTATTGCCATCCCATATCGGGTTGGCAGCGGAAAAACACGGTAGGCGGCGGGGACGGCAGGGTCCCTGGCGGAAGCCGTTGGGAGACAGTCAGATTTCGGGCTTTTTCAGTCCGTAAAGCGGAGCGTTTGGACGAGCGGGTGCAGTGATGCGCCCCGCGCGTTGTTTTGCGTTTTGGAGGTGGTCGGGGCCGGGACGGGGATTTAATTCCTGACTTAGCGCTTCGTTCCTTCGAGACGATTCGAAATTCAACCCGGGGCCGATGGCAGTCGCTCCCGGAAGGTTCGCCCCACAAAGGCGACGAAAATGAGAGGCCACGATGGCGCAGCAGACATTCACCGGTCGCAAACGCGTACGCAAGTTTTTCGGTCACATCAAGGAAGTCGCCGAGATGCCGAACCTCATCGAGGTTCAGAAGGCGTCCTATGACCAGTTCCTGATGGTCGACGAGCCGACCGGCGGTCGGCTCGACGAGGGCCTGCAGGCGGTGTTCCGCTCGGTGTTTCCGATCTCGGATTTCTCCGGCACCTCGATGCTCGAATTCGTCCGCTACGAGTTCGAACAGCCGAAATATGACGTCGACGAGTGCCGCCAGCGCGGCATGACCTTCGCTGCGCCGCTCAAGGTGACGCTGCGCCTGATCGTGTTCGATATCGACGAGGAAACCGGCGCCAAGTCGGTGAAGGACATCAAGGAACAGGACGTCTACATGGGCGATATCCCGCTCATGACGATGAACGGCACCTTCGTCGTCAACGGCACCGAGCGCGTCATCGTCTCGCAGATGCACCGTTCGCCGGGCGTGTTCTTCGACCACGACAAGGGCAAGACCCATTCGTCCGGCAAGCTGCTGTTTGCCGCGCGCGTGATTCCGTATCGCGGTTCCTGGCTCGACATCGAGTTCGACGCCAAGGACATCGTGTTCGCGCGCATCGACCGCCGCCGCAAGCTGCCCGTGACCTCGCTGATGTACGCGCTCGGTCTCGACGGCGAGCAGATCCTGTCGACCTTCTACAAGAAGATCACCTACAAGCGGACCAAGGACGGATGGCGCGTGCCGTTCGATGCCAACCGCTTCCGCGGCTATTCGACCGTCAACGACCTGATCGACGCCGACACCGGCAAGGTGGTGCTCGAGGCCGGCAAGAAGCTGACCGTGCGCCAGGCGCGCCAGCTTCAGGAGAAGGGCCTGAAGGCGCTGCGCATGTCGGACGAGGAGCTCGTCGGCAACTATCTCGCCGAGGATCTCGTCAACCCGAAGACCGGTGAGATCTACGCCGAAGCCGGCGAGGAGATCACCGAGAAGTCGCTCAAGGTGCTGAACGAGCAGGGTTACAAGGACCTGCCGCTGCTCGACATCGACCACGTCAATGTCGGCGCCTACATCCGCAACACGCTGTCTGCCGACAAGAACATGACGCGCGAGGACGCGCTGTTCGACATCTACCGCGTGATGCGTCCGGGCGAGCCGCCGACGCTGGATTCGGCGCAGGCGATGTTCCAGTCGCTGTTCTTCGACGCCGAGCGCTACGACCTCTCCGCGGTCGGCCGCGTCAAGATGAACATGCGCCTCGAGCTCGATGCGCCCGATACCCATCGCACGCTGCGCAAGGAAGACATCCTGGCGGTCATCAAGACGCTGGTCGACCTGCGCGACGGCAAGGGCGAGATCGACGACATCGACCACCTCGGCAACCGCCGGGTGCGCTCGGTCGGCGAGCTCATGGAGAACCAGTACCGGATCGGCCTGCTCCGCATGGAGCGCGCGATCAAGGAGCGCATGTCGAGCGTCGATATCGACACCGTGATGCCGCAGGACCTGATCAACGCCAAGCCCGCGGCTGCCGCGGTGCGCGAGTTCTTCGGCTCCTCGCAGCTGTCGCAGTTCATGGACCAGACCAACCCGCTGTCGGAGATCACCCACAAGCGGCGCCTGTCGGCGCTTGGCCCGGGTGGTCTGACCCGCGAGCGCGCCGGCTTCGAAGTCCGCGACGTGCATCCGACGCATTACGGCCGCATCTGCCCGATCGAGACGCCGGAAGGTCCGAACATCGGCCTGATCAACTCGCTGGCGACGTTCGCGCGCGTCAACAAGTACGGCTTCGTCGAGACGCCCTATCGCAAGATCAAGGACGGCCGGGTCACCGACGAGGTGATCTATCTGTCGGCGATGGAAGAGGGCCGCTACCGCGTCGCGCAGGCCAACGTGCCGCTCGATGCCAAGGGCCGCTTCACCGACGACCTCGTGGTCTGCCGTCACGCCGGCGAAGTGCTGCCGGTGACGCCGGACAAGGTCGACTACATGGACGTGTCGCCGAAGCAGCTGGTTTCGGTCGCCGCGGCGCTGATCCCGTTCCTCGAGAACGACGACGCCAACCGCGCGCTGATGGGCTCGAACATGCAGCGCCAGGCGGTGCCGCTGGTTCGCGCCGAGGCGCCGTTCGTCGGCACCGGCATGGAAGGCGTGGTCGCCCGTGACTCGGGCGCGGCGATTGCCGCGCGCCGCTCGGGCGTGATCGACCAGATCGACGCCACCCGCGTCGTGATCCGCGCCACCGAGGATCTCGATCCGACCAAGTCGGGCGTCGATATCTACCGGCTGATGAAGTACCAGCGCTCCAACCAGTCGACCTGCATCAACCAGCGTCCGCTGGTGAAGGTCGGCGACATCGTCAAGAAGGGCGACATCATCGCCGACGGTCCGTCGACCGATCTCGGCGAGCTCGCGCTCGGCCGTAACGTGCTGGTCGCGTTCATGCCGTGGAACGGCTACAACTTCGAAGACTCGATCCTGCTCTCCGAGCGGATCGTGAAGGACGACGTCTTCACCTCGATTCACATCGAGGAGTTCGAGGTGATGGCCCGCGACACCAAGCTCGGTCCTGAGGAAATCACCCGCGACATTCCGAACGTCTCGGAAGAAGCGCTGAAGAACCTCGACGAAGCCGGTATCGTCTATATCGGTGCGGAAGTCCGCGCCGGCGACATCCTGGTCGGCAAGATCACGCCGAAGGGCGAGAGCCCGATGACGCCGGAAGAGAAGCTGCTGCGCGCCATCTTCGGCGAGAAGGCCTCCGACGTCCGCGACACCTCGCTGCGCGTGCCTCCGGGCGTGCAGGGCACCATCGTGGAAGTCCGCGTGTTCAACCGCCACGGCGTCGATAAGGACGAGCGTGCGCTGGCGATCGAGCGCGAGGAGATCGAGCGTCTCGCCAAGGACCGCGACGACGAGCAGGCGATCCTGGACCGCAACGTCTACAACCGCCTCGCCGAGTTGCTGGAGAACCGCCAGGGCATCGCCGGCCCGAAGGGCTTCAAGAAGGATACCAAGATCACCCGCGCGGTGCTCGACGAGTATCCGAAGTCGCAGTGGTGGCTGTTCGCCTCGCCGAACGACAAGCTGATGGCCGAGATCGAGGCCATGCGGAAGCAGTACGACGAGTCGAAGAAGGGCCTCGAGCAGCGCTTCCTCGACAAGGTCGAGAAGCTGCAGCGTGGCGACGAGCTGCCGCCCGGCGTGATGAAGATGGTCAAGGTCTTCGTCGCGGTGAAGCGCAAGATCCAGCCCGGCGACAAGATGGCCGGCCGTCACGGCAACAAGGGTGTGGTGTCGAAGATCGTGCCGATCGAGGACATGCCGTTCCTCGAGGACGGAACGCACGCCGACATCGTGCTCAATCCGCTCGGCGTGCCGTCGCGCATGAACGTCGGTCAGATCCTTGAGACCCATCTCGGTTGGGCCTGCGCCGGCCTCGGCAAGCGCATCGGCCAGACCATCGACGCCTATTATCACAAGCAGGATCTCAAGCCGCTGCGCGAGACCCTGAAGAAGATCTACGGCGAGGATGAAACCATCAAGTCGCTGAACGACAACGAGCTGGTCGAACTCGGCCGCAATCTGAGCCACGGCGTGCCGATCGCAACGCCGGTGTTCGACGGCGCCAAGGAAGCCGACATCGAGGAGATGCTGAAGCTCGCGGGCTTCGACGCCTCCGGCCAGTCGACCGTTTATGACGGCCGTACCGGCGATCAGTTCGATCGTAAGGTGACGATGGGCTATATCTACATGCTCAAGCTGCACCATCTCGTGGACGACAAGATCCACGCGCGTTCGATCGGTCCGTACTCGCTCGTCACCCAGCAGCCGCTGGGCGGCAAGGCGCAGTTCGGCGGCCAGCGCTTCGGCGAAATGGAGGTCTGGGCGCTGGAAGCTTACGGCGCCGCCTACACGCTGCAGGAGATGCTGACCGTGAAGTCGGACGACGTCGCCGGCCGTACCAAGGTGTACGAGGCGATCGTGCGCGGCGACGACACCTTCGAGGCCGGTATTCCGGAATCGTTCAACGTGCTGGTCAAGGAAATGCGCTCGCTCGGCCTCAACGTCGACCTGCACAATTCCAAGGTGGGACCGGCGTCGACGTCGGAAGCGGCCGAGTAACGCTGTGATCATGCCCGGCGCCAAACGCGCCGGGCCTTCGCACTCCGCTCGGACGTTGGGCGGGGCGCGCGCTGAATAAAAGTTTCGAATTTGCTGCCGGTGACGATCGGCACGCGAGGAGAAGACCATGAATCAAGAGATTATGAATCTTTTCAATCCGACGACCCCGGCCCAGGTCTTCGACCAGATCCGGATTTCGATCGCGTCTCCGGAGAAGATTCTGTCCTGGTCCTACGGCGAGATCAAGAAGCCGGAGACCATCAACTACCGCACCTTCAAGCCGGAGCGTGACGGCCTGTTCTGCGCGCGCATCTTCGGGCCGATCAAGGACTACGAGTGCTTGTGCGGCAAGTACAAGCGGATGAAGTACAAGGGCATCATCTGCGAGAAGTGCTCGGTCGAGGTGACGCTGTCGCGCGTCCGGCGCGAGCGCATGGGCCATATCGAGCTGGCGGCGCCGGTCGCCCACATCTGGTTCCTGAAGTCGCTGCCCTCGCGCATCGGCCTCCTGCTCGACATGACGCTGAAGGATCTCGAGCGGATCCTCTACTTCGAATACTACGTCGTGCTCGAGCCGGGTCTCACCGCGCTGAAGGACCGTCAGCTGCTGTCGGAAGACGAGTATCTGAAGGCGCAGGACGAGTACGGCCAGGATTCCTTCACCGCCATGATCGGCGCGGAGGCGATCCGCGAGCTGCTCAAGGGGCTCGAGCTCGAGAAGCTCGAGGCGACGCTGCGTGCCGACATGGCGGAGACCGACTCCGACATCAAGCACAAGAAGCTCGCCAAGCGTCTGAAGATCGTCGAGGCTTTCCGCGTTTCCGGCAACAAGCCGGAATGGATGATCATGACGGTCGTGCCGGTGATTCCGCCGGACCTGCGTCCGCTGGTGCCGCTCGACGGCGGCCGGTTTGCGACCTCGGACCTCAACGACCTGTACCGCCGCGTCATCAACCGCAACAACCGCCTGAAGCGGCTGATGGAGCTGCGTGCGCCCGACATCATCATCCGCAACGAAAAGCGCATGCTGCAGGAGGCCGTCGACGCACTGTTCGACAACGGCCGCCGTGGCCGCGTCATCACCGGCGCCAACAAGCGTCCGCTGAAGTCGCTCGCCGACATGCTGAAGGGCAAGCAGGGCCGGTTCCGCCAGAACCTGCTCGGCAAGCGCGTCGATTATTCGGGCCGTTCGGTGATCGTGGTCGGTCCCGAGCTGCGCCTACATCAGTGCGGCCTGCCGAAGAAGATGGCGCTCGAGCTGTTCAAGCCGTTCATCTACTCGCGGCTCGATGCCAAGGGCCTGTCCACCACGGTGAAGCAGGCCAAGAAGCTGGTCGAGAAAGAGCGTCCGGAGGTCTGGGATATCCTCGACGAGGTGATCCGCGAGCATCCGGTGCTGCTCAACCGCGCGCCGACGCTGCATCGCCTGGGCATCCAGGCGTTCGAGCCGGTGCTGATCGAAGGCAAGGCGATTCAGCTGCATCCGCTGGTCTGCGCCGCCTTCAACGCCGACTTCGACGGCGACCAGATGGCCGTGCACGTTCCGCTGTCGCTCGAAGCGCAGCTGGAAGCGCGCGTCCTGATGATGTCGACCAACAACATCCTGCATCCGGCGAACGGCCAGCCGATCATCGTGCCGTCGCAGGACATCGTGCTCGGCCTCTACTACGTCTCGATCATGCGCGAAGGCCTGCCCGGCGAGGGCAAGATCTTCGGCGACATGGCCGAGCTCGAGCACGCCCTGCATTCGAAGGTCATCCACCTCCACACCAAGATCAAGTACCGGTGGGAAGGCCTCGACGAGGAAGGCAAGCACTCCAAGCGCTGGATCGAAACCACCGCGGGCCGCGTCATGCTCGGCAACCTGCTGCCGAAGAACCCGAAGATCTCGTACGACATCATCAACAAGCTGATGACCAAGCGCGAGATCTCCGGCGTGATCGATCAGGTCTACCGGCACTGCGGTCAGAAGGAGACGGTGATCTTCTGCGACCGCATCATGGCGCTCGGCTTCTACAACGCCTTCAAGGCGGGCATCTCGTTCGGCAAGGACGACATGGTCGTGCCGGCGTCGAAGTGGAAGATCGTCGATCAGACCCGTACGCTGGCGAAGGATTTCGAGCAGCAGTACAATGACGGCCTGATCACCCATGGCGAGAAGTACAACAAGGTCGTCGACGCCTGGTCGAAGGCCGGTGAAGAAGTCGCCAAGGCGATGATGAAGGAGATCTCGTCCACCAAGAAGACGGCGGCGGGCGCGGATGCCGACATCAACTCGATCTACATGATGGCGCACTCCGGTGCGCGTGGTTCGCCGGCCCAGATGCGCCAGCTCGCCGGCATGCGCGGCCTGATGGCCAAGCCGTCGGGCGAGATCATCGAGACGCCGATCATTTCCAACTTCAAGGAAGGTCTGTCGGTGCTCGAGTACTTCAACTCGACCCACGGCGCCCGCAAGGGCCTCGCGGACACCGCGTTGAAGACCGCGAACTCGGGCTACCTGACCCGCCGTCTGGTCGACGTCGCGCAGGACTGCATCATCACGCAGACCGACTGCGGCACCACGCTCGGCATCAAGATGCGCGCCATCGTCGACGCCGGCACCGTGGTCGCCTCGCTCGGCTCGCGCATCCTGGGCCGCGTCGCCTGCGATGACGTGCGCGATCCCGCCACCAACGAGGTCGTCATCAAGCGTGACACCTTGATGGAGGAGAGCCATGTCGACGCGATCCAGCAGGCCGGCATCCAGGAAGTGAAGATCCGCTCGGCGCTGACCTGCGAGCTGATCAACGGCATCTGCGCCAAGTGCTACGGCCGCGACCTGGCCCGCGGCACCCCGGTCAACCACGGTGAGGCCGTCGGCGTCATCGCGGCACAATCGATCGGTGAGCCCGGCACGCAGCTGACGATGCGCACGTTCCACATCGGCGGCGCCGCCCAGCTCAACGAGCAGTCGTTCGTCGAATCGAACTTCGACGGCAAGATCGTGATCAAGAACAAGGCGATCGCCCGCAACAGCGAAGGCAGCCTGATCGCGATGGTGCGCAACATGGTCGTTGCGATCGTCGATGCCGACGGCACCGAGCGTGCGACCCACCGTATTCAGTACGGTTCGAAGATGCACGTCGACGAAGGCGATATGGTCAAGCGCGGCCAGCGCATCGCCGAGTGGGATCCCTATACCCGCCCGGTGCTGAGCGAGGTCGAGGGCACGATCGGTTTCGAGGATCTGGTCGAGGGACAGTCGATCTCGGAAACGCTCGACGAGTCGACCGGTATCGCCAAGCGCGTGGTCATCGACTGGCGCACGACGCGCGGCGGTTCGGACCTGCGTCCGGCCATCGTGGTCAAGGGCAAGGACGGCAAGGTGATGAAGCTCGCGCGTGGCGGCGATGCCCGCTACATGCTGTCGGTCGACGCCATTCTGTCGGTCGACACCGGCGGGAAGGTGATGCCGGGCGACATCCTGGCGCGTATCTCGACCGAGAGCGCCAAGACGCGTGACATCACCGGCGGTCTGCCGCGGGTGGCGGAACTGTTCGAGGCTCGCAAGCCGAAGGATGCGGCGATCATCGCGGAGACCGCGGGAACGATCCGCTTCGGCCGCGACTACAAGAACAAGCGCCGCATCTCGATCGAGCCGATGGACAAGACCGAGGAGCCGCGCGAGTACCTGATCCCGAAGGGCAAGCACATCCACCTTCAGGACGGCGACATCGTCGAAAAGGGCGATTTCATCGTCGAAGGCAATCCGGCGCCGCACGACATCCTGGCGATCAAGGGCATCGAGGAGCTCGCTGCCTATCTGGTCAACGAAATCCAGGAGGTCTACCGGTTGCAGGGCGTGCTCATCAACGACAAGCACATCGAGGTGATTGTCCGTCAGATGCTGCAGAAGGTCGAGGTCACCGATCAGGGCGACACCGACATGATCTCGGGCGAGCAGGTCGACAAGATCGAGTTCGACGCGCTCAACACCAAGGCCAAGGAGGAGGGCAAGAAGCCCGCCACGGGTACGCCGGTTCTGCTCGGCATCACCAAGGCGAGCCTGCAGACCCGCTCCTTCTTCTCGGCGGCGTCGTTCCAGGAGACCACGCGCGTGCTCACCGAAGCTGCCGTCAACGGCAAGGTGGACCCGCTCGAGGGCCTCAAGGAGAACGTCATTGTCGGCCGCCTGATCCCGGCCGGCACCGGCGCCTCGATGGCGCGGATCCGCGAGGTCGCGGTCAAGCGCGACAAGCTGATCCTCGACGAGCGCGAGAAGCAGCAGGCGGCGATCGTGCCGACGGCTCCGGAAGCGGAGCCGCTGGCGCTGCCGCCCGCCGAATAGGCATCCGCAAGACTACGGGTATGGCGAGAAGGCCGGCGTTTAGCCGGCCTTTTTGCTGCTTTCTTTGCTTGCTGCGGTGCAGGGACGCAGTTTGTTCATCTTTCCTTCAGGCAAAAAAGTGCCTTTGCTAGGGTGACTTAGACCGGTTGTTTGGCTCGCGCCGGAGACGACGGAATCCATATGCTCGACTTGGCTATCGTAGGCGGCGGCCCCGGGGGGCTGATGAGCGCCTGGTATTTGAAGCGCAAACTCGGCGACCTCTGCCGCGTTACCATCTTCGAGGCGTCGAACCGCCTCGGCGGCAAGATCGTCACGCGCAAATTCGACACCGCGCCCGCGATGTATGAGGCCGGCGTCGCCGAGATCTATGATTACTCGATGACGGGGCCGGACCCGCTGCGCGAGCTGATCCAGCATTTCGGCCTGCAGACGATCCCGATGGACGCCGAGCAGGTGCAGCTCGACGGCGAGTTGCTTGCCGACGTTCCCGGCATGCGCCGCAAATACGGGGCGAAGACCGCGGCCGCGATCGAGGCGTTCCGCAAGCGCTGCAGCGACCTGGTGTCGCCGATCGAATATTACGAGGGCGTCGGCGCCCACGACAACGAACACCCGTGGGCCTACAAGACCGCCGAGCAGGTCCTCGACGAGGAGGTCGAGGACGCGACCGCCAAGCGTTTCTTCAAGGTGATGGCGCGTTCCGACATCGCGACCGAGAGCCACAACACCAACGGCCTCAACGCGCTGAAGAACTACGTGATGGACGTCGACGGCTACATCGGCCTGTATTCGATCCAGAACGGCAACGAGCAGCTGATCGATTGTCTGCGCTCGGAAGTCAGCGCCGACATCCAGCTCAACCATCGTGTGCTCAAGGTCGGCAAGACCGCTGGCGGCCGCTACCAGCTCAACATGATGAACGGCAAGGGGCCGGAGACGCGCGACTTCGATCTCGTGCTGGTCTGCCTGCCGCACTCCTGGCTCGCGACCATGCGCTGGGACGGCGAACAGCTGCGCAAGTCGATGGTCAAGCACGTCGCCTATTTCGACCGGCCCGCGCATTATCTGCGGGTCTCGATCCTGTTCGACGAGCCGTTCTGGGGCGAGAAGATCCCGGGCGCCTGGTTCATGTCGGAAGCGTTCGGCGGCTGCTGCGTCTACAATGAGGGCGCGCGCCACGATGTCGGCAAGCACGGCGTGCTGAACTGGCTGATCGCGGGCTCGGATGCGCTGGCCTTCGCCAATCTCAGCGACCAGGAGCTGATCGATGCCGCGTTGAAGTCGCTGCCGGCCTCGCTCGGCGATGCGCGCGAGCATTTCCTGGAAGGCAAGATCCATCGCTGGCTGTCGTCGGTCAACGCGCTGCCGGGCGGCCTGCCGGTGCGCGACGTCATGACCAACCACCGGCCCGAGCCGAAGGAGCATCCCGGCATCGTGGTGGTCGGCGACTATCTGTTCGATTCGACGCTGAATGGACTGCTCGATTCCTCCGATGCCGCGACCGACATCATCGTCACCGAGATGATGCGGCTGCGCCGTACCCGCGCGCAGGACGAGAGCTCGCTGTCCGACAAGATCGACCGCAGCTATTTCAACAATTATCGCGGCGTCGGCCCCTACAGCGAGGTCTGGCGCAACTTCACCGACCCGGCCTATCTGACGGACCTGATCAAGACGGTCTGGGGCAGGGCGAAGGGCTACAAGCTGCTGATCGCCGGCTCCGCCAGCGGCGAACTGGTCGGCGCGCTGCGCGAACGTGGCATCGATGCCTGGGGCATCGAGAACAACCGCTACATCCACGGCAAGACGCCGAAGGCGCTCAAGAAGTACAACAAGCTCGGCTCGATCGCCGACATGCCGTTCAAGGCCAACGAGTTCGACTTCGTGTTCGAGACCTCGCTGTGCCATCTCGGCGAGAAGCAGGTCGTGCGCGGGGTGCGCGAGCTCAACCGCGTGGTCAAGACCGGCGTCGTGTTCGCGTCGGTGACCTCCGACATGGCGGCGGCAGTGATCGATCGCTACGACCTGCTGCGCGGGGTGAAGAAGCTCGGCACCTGGTGGGAGTGGTCGGAATTGTTCTTCGGCAACGGCTTCGATCTGTCGATGCACCGCCGCGACTGCACCGATGCGCTGTGGACATTGACGCTGGCCGCCAACAAGGGGCCAGGGCAGTGGTACGCCGACTCCGACAGCCTGCGCTATTCCTTCTTCGACAAGGTCGAAGCCGACCTCGACGACTAGCGGGACCGACCGGAAGCTTTTGCCGCGAGCCGACCGGCCTCGTGTCAACCAGCTGTCAAACGGCGGCAATTCTGCGCTCCGCGAATCCGCGCGAGCGCGCCGCGGCGCGTCGGCCGTTCCAAACGCTTTGCCGAATTCGTCGTGATCGCATAGGATTACGGGCGCAGTGTTATCAGCTGCGGTTTCGATTTGCGGTCATGCCGGCCGTGGAGCATCGGTTGGTTTCATGGCGCCAAGACCTCCTGCATCAGACGATCCGACGAGAGCGGCGGCCGACGATCCCGAGCTGAAGAAGAAGCCCGCGTCCGGTCCGCCCGCGGCGGCCGCCTCCACGAAGCCGTCCGCGGCGCCGGCTGACGACGAAGAGGAAGACGACGCGGACGACGAGTTCGAGCTCGATGACGACGATGATGACGAGGACCTCGTCGTCTTCACCGCCAAGGAAGCCGCCGGCGCGCTCTCCACGATCTTTGGCTTCGTCAGGCCGATCCTGGCGAACTACAGGAAGCCGTTCGCCTGCGTCGCCTTCGGCGTGCTGGTCGAGACGTTGTTCAACGTCATCATGCCGCTCAGCCTGAAATTCCTGATCGACGACGCGCTCGGCGAGGAGGATTTCGGGGCCCTCTACAAGATCCTCGGCGTGCTCGCGGTTGCCGGCATCGTCACCTCGATCATCGCGGTCTGGTACGAGCGCTGGGATGCGCGGCTGGGCGCCGGCATCATCGCCGACGTGCGGACGCGGCTGTTCGACCATGTCCAGAACCTGCCGTCGGCCTATTTCGCGCGCACCAAGCGCGGCGAGATCCTGTCGCGCTTCTCGATCGATTTGTCGGCGTTCGAGGGCTCGGTCAAGACCTTCGCCAACAGCGCGGCGCTGCCGGGCCTCGAGCTGGTCGCAGGCATCATCCTGATGCTGTTCCTGAACTGGCAGCTTGCCGTGGTCGCCTTGCTGGTGTTTCCGATCACCCTGATCGGGCCGCGCATCCTGACGCCGAAGGCGGTGCAAGCCAATTACGAGCAGAAGCAGAACGAGGCCGCGCTGCTCGGAACCGTGCAGGAGAACGTCGCCGCGCAGGCGGTGGTGAAGGCGTTCAATCTGCAGCGCCGGGCGCTCGGCTGGTTCACGATGCGCAACCGCGACGTCCGGGCCAAGGCCGCGTCAGCCATGTTCCTGTCGACCATGGTGGAGCGCACCGTCACCATCGCGGTGCTGCTGCTCCACCTCGTGGTGCTGGCGATCGGCGCCTATCTCGCCACCAAGGGGCAGATCACCGTCGGCACCTTCGTGACCTTCGAGAGTGCGTTCTGGGAGGTGTCGTACAACATCGCCCATCTGATGCATTTCATTCCGGTGTCGATCCAGTCGGCGGCGGCGGTGCGGCACATCCAGGAACTGCTCGACGAGCCGACCCGCGGCGCCGACCGTCCCGGCGCGCCGGATCTGCCGCGCATCACCAACGACATCTCCTTCGATCGCGTCACCTTCCAATATGAGGGGGCACAGACGCCGGTGCTCGACAATCTCAGCCTCAAGCTCAATGCCGGCAAGAGCATTGCGATCGTCGGTCCCAGCGGCTCCGGCAAGAGCACGCTGATCAACCTGATCCTGCGGCTCTACGTGCCGGACGAGGGCCGCGTCGCCGTCGACGGCGTCGATATCCGCCGGGTGACGCGCGAGTCGCTGCGGGCCAACATGGCGGTCGTGTTCCAGGAGAACATGCTTTTCAACATGTCGATCCGCGAGAACATCCGGCTCGGCAAGGAAGGCGCGACCGACGCGGAGGTCGAGGACGCTGCCCGCAAGGCCGAGATCCATCGCTACATCATGAGTCTGCCGCAGCGCTACGACACGCCGGTCGGCGAGCGCGGCGATACCCTGTCGGGCGGCCAGCGCCAGCGCATCGCGATCGCGCGCGCGATCATCCGTAACCCGTCCGTGCTGCTGCTCGACGAGGCGACTTCGGCGCTCGACCAGACCACGGAGGCTGCGATCAATCGCACGCTGCTCAAGGTCGCCGAGGGCCGCACCATGATCTGGTCGACGCATCGCCTGACTTCGGTGGTCGAGATGGACGAGATCATCGTGATCTCCGGCGGCAGGGCGATCGAACGCGGCTCGCACGAGGAGCTGCTGGCCCGCAATGGCGTCTATCGCAAGCTGTGGGACGACCAGGGACATCTGAATCACGACGAGGACGCCGACGACGCGGATGATGACGATGATGACGATGATGACGATGAGGACGAAGACGAGGATGAGGAGGCGTGAGGCCCGCGTCGCGGGCGATGGTCGAGCGCCAGATTTTTCGTTACGCCGCGGTCCGCGGCGTGCGGACGTTGCCGGAAGTGGTTGGCCGGCTGCGTCGTTGACGCCGCCGCCGCAGGGTTGTGCAGCCGGCGCAGCCAGCCGCGGCCGAGATAGCCGAAAAAGCGCGCCCAGCGCTGGGCCTGCCACGTGGGCCCGCTGCCGACCGACACCTCGCGGAAGCTGAATGCCTTGGCGTTCGACCAGGCGTCGCAGGCGGTCTTGACCGGATCGTCGTAGAACGCGGTGATCTTCTCCTCGCCCATGCCGTCGGTCGACAGCCAGGCCGGGATGTGGACGTTGCAGAGCTGGGCGACGTCGGTGAACACCTTGTCGGTACCGGTGCCGGTGACGGGGCAGGTGCTGGCGAAGGCATCACCGACCAGCACCACGCCGGCCTGCCGATAGCCGGTGCTGACAAAGATGTCGGCGGGCCTGATCTTGATATCGCCGGCGATGTCGAACTCGCCGGTGAGCCGGCGCAGCCGCGGCAGCGCGGCGTTCAGCGTCTCCACCGGATTGCGCCGCATCGCCCGCAGCCAGGGATCGTCGGCCTTGCGATAGGTGAAGAGGTTGGCGCGCATCCGGTTTCCGATCGGAAACAGCGTGATGTAGGGGATGCGATCGCTCGGCCGCTCCGAGAAGTAGGTCATGGCCGCGAACGGGAAGGCGGGGCGGCCGACGGGGACGAAATCGAAGCCGAGCGAGATCGAGTGGCAGAAGCTCGTGACCAGCCGCTCGATGCCGAGCATCCGGCGCAACCCGACGTTCAGGCCGTTGGCAAGCACCACAAGGCGCGCCGAGATCTCCTCGCCATTGGCAAGCACGAGCCGCTGCCGCTCGGAACTGGTCGCGACATTGATCACCTTGTCGCAGATGAATTCCGCCGGCCCGGCGATTTCGTTCCGAATCGCCGCAATCAGCGCGTCGTACATGATGCCGTATTGCCGGCTCGGCTGCCGGTCGAGCAACCGGCCGAATCGCGCGATCCAGTTCTCGCCGTCCAGCGTCGCCGAGCGGAGCACCGACTCGGCGAGGCCGGTCCTGGCGAATCGCTCGAGCTGGAGGTCGCCGCCGATCTTTTCGACACGGAAATCGAACGGGTAGACCCGGTGGGGGTCGATCAGGATCGTCGGTATCCCGGCACGGCCGAGCATGGCGGTTGCGGTCGAGCCCGCAAGACCGCCGCCGATGATCGCGATGTCGGTGTACCGCATGAGAATTCCGTGGCTGTGACCCCGATTTTTGCGCTGCGAATGGCAAATAAAGGCTTAGTTTCGAAGTTTGCCTTCGGGACTAACTTGGGGAGAGTTGTTTCTATTCATATTTTACCCGGATGTAATATGATTCCGCACGCGCCCGAAGATTCGGATGAAGTGCGCGGGGAGGTCGGTCGGCCGTCACATTTCGCCTTGCGCCGAACCTCGGTGAAATGCGAAATCCGCAAGTGCCAGAGGCGTTTCTTTGCTTGTCGTTTTGCTTGACTTCACTATCTCTCGATTATACAAGGCGCCCACTTAACGACAGGCGGTGAGCTACGCCAGCGTCGGAACGGAACACCCGAAGGTCCTTTTTGAGGAGCCGGACGGGCACCAACCTCGACGAATGCCGCTCAAACGCTGTCGATGATAGCTAGGCAATGCCAGGACGATATTAGTTCTCTTGAGCACGTCCTCTTGAGAGTGAATTCGGATGCATGACCTCGGTGGCGGACCGAACAGCGCACGCTGAACGGTTCGGGATCGCGGTCCTCTGTGGCGTCGATGCGCTTTCCGCTCAGCGATGAGTGGTTGGCGCGATTTCGCTTTGCGCGGTTGTTTGTTCCGTGTCGAGCGGGCCGTGCGGGACGGCTAGTCCTGAGAAGAAATTTGCGGAGCCATTCAAGGTTTTCGCGCGAACTAAAGGGTGAAGGCTGCATGCCGACGATCAACCAGCTGATCGCAAATCCGCGTGAAGTGCAGAAGTCGCGTAAGAAGGTGCCGGCGCTGCAGCAGTCGCCGCAGAAGCGCGGCGTGTGCACGCGCGTCTACACCACGACCCCGAAGAAGCCGAACTCGGCGCTTCGTAAGGTCGCCAAGGTGCGCCTGACCAACGGCTTCGAGGTGATCGGCTACATCCCGGGTGAGGGCCATAACCTGCAGGAGCACTCGGTGGTCATGATCCGCGGCGGCCGCGTCAAGGACTTGCCCGGTGTGCGCTACCACATCCTCCGCGGCGTGCTGGATACCCAGGGCGTCAAGAACCGTAAGCAGCGTCGTTCGAAGTACGGCGCGAAGCGTCCGAAGTAAGCGGGAACCGATCAGATGTCGCGTCGCCATTCTGCCGAGAAGCGTGAAGTTCTTCCGGATCCGAAGTTCGGGAACATCATCATTACGAAGTTCATGAACTCGGTGATGTACGCCGGGAAGAAGTCGGTTGCCGAAAACATCGTCTACGGTGCGCTCGGCATGATCGAGGCCAAGACCAAGCAGAACCCGCTCGGCGTGTTCGAGCAGGCGCTCGAGAACGTGATGCCGACCATCGAGGTTCGTTCCCGCCGCGTCGGCGGCGCGACCTACCAGGTTCCGGTCGAAGTCCGTTCGGTGCGCCGTCAGGCGCTCGGCATCCGCTGGCTGATCTCGGCCGCCCGCGAGCGCAACGAGAAGACCATGACGGAGCGTCTCTCGGCTGAGCTGCTCGACGCCTCGAACAATCGCGGCAACGCCGTCAAGAAGCGGGAAGACGTGCACCGGATGGCGGAAGCCAACCGCGCGTTCTCGCACTATCGCTGGTAAGGCGAACAACGGAATTTAAGGAACAGTCTCATGCCCCGCCAACATGCCATCGAGGACTACCGCAACTTCGGTATCATGGCGCATATCGACGCCGGCAAGACCACGACCACCGAGCGTATCCTGTATTACACCGGCAAGAGCCACAAGATCGGCGAAGTGCACGAAGGTGCCGCGACGATGGACTGGATGGAGCAGGAGCAGGAGCGTGGCATCACGATCACCTCGGCTGCGACCACCGCGTTCTGGAACGGCAAGCGCCTGAACATCATCGACACCCCCGGCCACGTCGACTTCACCATCGAGGTCGAGCGTTCGCTGCGCGTGCTCGACGGCGCCGTTTGCGTTCTCGACTCCAACCAGGGCGTCGAGCCGCAGACCGAGACCGTCTGGCGCCAGGGCGACAAGTACAAGGTTCCGCGCATCGTCTTCGCCAACAAGATGGACAAGACCGGCGCCGACTTCTTCAAGTGCCTGTCCGACATCGTCGACCGCCTCGGCGCCAAGCCGATCGCGATCCAGCTGCCGATCGGTGCCGAGAACAACTTCAAGGGTCTCGTCGACCTCGTGAAGATGAAGGGCGTCATCTGGAACGATGAATCGCTCGGCGCGAAGTTCGACTATGTCGACATTCCGGAAGATCTGGTCGAGCAGGCCAAGGAATATCGCGAGAAGATGGTGGAAGCCGCCGTCGAGCTCGACGACGACGCTTTGGCTGCCTTCCTCGACGGCAAGGAGCCGGACGAGGCGACCCTGAAGCGCCTGATCCGCAAGGCCGTGCTGACCGGCGCGTTCTATCCCGTGCTGTGCGGCTCCGCGTTCAAGAACAAGGGCGTGCAGCCGCTGCTCGACGCCGTCGTCGACTATCTGCCGTCGCCGATCGACGTGCCCGCGATCAAGGGCACCGACGATGAGGGCAACGAAGTCGTGCGCAAGGCGGACGACAAGGAGCCGCTGGCGCTGCTCGCGTTCAAGATCATGGACGACCCCTTCGTCGGCACCATCACCTTCTGCCGCATCTATTCCGGCATCCTGCAGTCGGGCACCGGCGTGGTGAACTCGACCCGCGAGAAGAAAGAGCGTATCGGCCGCATGCTGCTGATGCATGCGAACAACCGCGAAGACATCAAGGAAGCCTATGCCGGCGACATCGTCGCGCTGGCTGGCCTGAAGGAAGCGCGCACCGGTGACACGCTGTGCGATCCTGACAAGCCGGTGATCCTCGAGAAGATGGAATTCCCGGAGCCGGTGATCGAGATCGCGATCGAGCCGAAGTCGAAGGCCGACCAGGAAAAGCTCGGCGTGGCGCTTGCCAAGCTCGCCGCGGAAGATCCGTCGTTCCGCGTGTCGACCGACCAGGAGTCCGGCCAGACCATTCTCAAGGGCATGGGCGAACTGCATCTCGACATCAAGGTCGACATTCTCAAGCGCACCTACAAGGTCGACGCCAACATCGGCGCGCCGCAGGTGGCGTTCCGCGAGCGCGTGACCAAGAAGGCCGAAGTCAAGTACACCCACAAGAAGCAGACCGGCGGTACCGGTCAGTTCGCCGAAGTGTCGATCGTCGTCGAGCCGAACGAGCCCGGCAAGGGCTATGAGTTCGAATCGAAGATCGTCGGCGGCGCGGTGCCGAAGGAATACATCCCCGGCGTCGAAAAGGGCCTCAACAGCGTGATGGGCTCCGGTGTCGTTGCCGGCTTCCCGGTGGTGGACGTCAAGGTGCAGCTGGTCGACGGCAAGTATCACGACGTCGACTCGTCGGCACTGGCGTTCGAAATCGCATCGCGGGCTGCGTTCCGCGAAGCGTTGACGAAGGGCAAGTCCGTTCTGCTCGAGCCGATCATGAAGGTCGAGGTGGTGACCCCGGAAGACTACACCGGTTCGGTCATCGGCGACCTGAATTCCCGGCGTGGCCAGATCCAGGGCCAAGACATGCGCGGCAACGCCAACGTCATCAACGCGATGGTGCCGCTCATGAACATGTTCGGTTACGTGAACAACCTGCGCTCGATGAGCCAGGGTCGCGCGACCTTCACCATGCAGTTCGATCACTACGCCGAAGCTCCGGCGAACGTGTCGGCTGAAGTCCAGAAGAAGTTTGCCTGATTGTCGTTGATGGCAGTCAACGATTGAACGGAGAGTCAAATGGCCAAAGCTAAATTCGAACGTAACAAGCCCCACTGCAACATCGGCACCATCGGTCACGTCGACCATGGCAAGACCTCGCTGACCGCAGCGATCACCAAGGTGCTCGCAGAAACCGGCGGCGCGACGTTCACCGCCTACGACCAGATCGACAAGGCGCCGGAAGAGAAGGCCCGCGGCATCACGATCTCGACCGCTCACGTCGAGTACGAGACGACCAACCGCCACTACGCCCACGTCGACTGCCCCGGCCACGCCGACTACGTGAAGAACATGATCACCGGTGCCGCCCAGATGGACGGCGCGATCCTGGTCGTGTCGGCTGCTGACGGCCCGATGCCGCAGACCCGCGAGCACATCCTGCTCGCCCGCCAGGTCGGCGTGCCCGCGCTCGTCGTGTTCCTCAACAAGTGCGACATGGTCGACGATCCGGAGCTGCTCGAGCTCGTCGAGCTCGAAGTCCGCGAGCTGCTCTCGAAGTACGAATTCCCGGGCGACAAGATCCCGATCATCAAGGGCTCGGCGCTCGCCGCCCTCGAAGACAAGGACAAGAAGCTCGGCCACGACGCCATCCTCGAGCTGATGCGCAACGTCGACGAGTACATCCCGCAGCCGGAGCGTCCGATCGACCAGCCGTTCCTGATGCCGGTTGAAGACGTGTTCTCGATCTCGGGCCGCGGCACCGTCGTCACCGGCCGTGTCGAGCGCGGCGTGATCAAGGTCGGCGAGGAAATCGAAATCGTCGGTATCCGCGACACCCAGAAGACCATCGTCACCGGCGTCGAAATGTTCCGCAAGCTGCTCGATCAGGGCCAGGCCGGCGACAACATCGGTGCGCTGCTCCGCGGCACCAAGCGCGAGGAAGTCGAGCGTGGCCAGGTGCTGTGCAAGCCCGGTTCGGTCAAGCCGCACACCAAGTTCAAGGCTGAGGCTTACATCCTCACCAAGGAAGAGGGCGGTCGCCACACCCCGTTCTTCACCAACTACCGTCCGCAGTTCTACTTCCGCACCACCGACGTGACCGGTGTCGTGCACCTGCCGGAAGGCACCGAGATGGTGATGCCGGGCGACAACATCGCGATGGAAGTGCACCTGATCGTGCCGATCGCGATGGAAGAGAAGCTGCGCTTCGCGATCCGCGAAGGCGGCCGCACCGTCGGCGCCGGCGTCGTCGCCGCGATCATCGAGTAACTACGCGAATAGGGAATGGCGAGTAGCGAGTGGGTCACTCCATTCGCTATTCGCTACTCGCCACTCACTAAAGAAAGAATACGGCAATGAACGGCCAAAATATTCGCATCCGTCTCAAGGCGTTCGACCATCGAATCCTCGATACGTCGACCCGCGAGATCGTGAACACGGCGAAGCGCACCGGTGCGCAGGTTCGCGGACCGATTCCGCTGCCGACCCGCATCGAGAAGTTCACCGTCAACCGTTCGCCGCACGTTGACAAGAAGAGCCGCGAGCAATTCGAGATGCGCACCCACAAGCGCCTCCTCGACATTGTCGACCCGACCCCGCAGACCGTCGATGCGCTGATGAAGCTCGACCTGGCCGCCGGTGTCGACGTCGAGATCAAGCTCTAAGGTTTTGGATTTTTACGTCCGCCGCTTGCGGACAGAAAGACAGGAAGCACGCCGATGCGCTCCGGAGTGATCGCACAAAAGGTCGGGATGACGCGGGTCTTTACGGAGACCGGCGAGCATATCCCTGTGACCGTGCTGAAGTTGGGCAACTGCCAGGTGCTGGGCCACCGCACGACCGAGAAGAACGGCTATGTCGCTCTTCAGCTCGGCTCGGGCGCCCGCAAGACCGTGTACATGCCCAAGGCCGAACGTGGCCAGTTCGCGGTCTCCAAGGTCGAGCCGAAGCGCAAGGTCGCCGAGTTCCGCGTGTCCGAGGACGCGCTGATCCCGGTCGGCGCGGAAATCCAGGCGGACCATTTCGTGGTCGGCCAGTTCGTCGACGTGACCGGTACCTCGATCGGTAAGGGCTTCGCCGGCGGCATGAAGCGCTGGAATTTCGGCGGTCTGCGCGCCACCCACGGTGTGTCGATCTCGCACCGTTCGATCGGTTCGACCGGTGGCCGTCAGGACCCCGGCAAGACCTTCAAGAACAAGAAGATGCCCGGTCACATGGGCGTCGACCGCATCACCACGCTCAATCTGCGCGTGGTTTCGACCGACGTCGAGCGCGGCCTGATCCTCGTCGAGGGCGCCGTTCCCGGCTCCAAGGGCGGCTGGATCTCGGTGCGCGACGCGGTCAAGAAGCCGCTGCCGAAGGACGCCCCGAAGCCCGGCAAGTTCAAGGTTGCAGGTGGCGAAGCTGCCGAGGCTGTGGCCGAGAAGGAGGGCGTGTGAGATGGAATTGAAAGTCACGACCCTTGAAGGCAAGGACGCCGGATCCGTCGAGCTCTCGGACGCGATCTTCGGTCTCGAGCCGCGCGCCGACATCATCCAGCGCTGCGTGCAGTGGCAGCTGAACAAGCGTCAGGCCGGCACCCACAAGGCCAAGGGCCGCGCCGAGATCTGGCGCACCGGCAAGAAGATGTACAAGCAGAAGGGCACCGGCGGCGCCCGTCACGGCTCGGCCCGCGTGCCGCAGTTCCGCGGCGGTGGCCGTGCGTTCGGTCCGGTCGTTCGCTCCCATGCGACCGACCTTCCGAAGAAGGTGCGCGCGCTCGCGCTCAAGCATGCGCTCTCGGCCAAGGCCAAGGACGGCGGGCTGATCGTGATCGACAATGCGCAGCTCGAGGCCGCCAAGACCAAGGCGCTGCTCGGCCACTTCTCCGGCCTCGGACTGACCAACGCGCTGATCATCGACGGCGCCGAGCTGAACGCCGGTTTCGCGACCGCGGCCCGGAACATTCCGAACATCGACGTGCTGCCGATCCAGGGCATCAACGTCTACGACATTCTCCGCCGCCAGAAGCTGGTGCTGACCAAGGCTGCGGTTGATGCGCTGGAGGCGCGCTTCAAATGAAGAACATCGATCCGCGCCACTACGACGTCATCATCTCTCCCGTCGTGACGGAAAAGGCGACGCTCGCCTCCGAGCACAACAAGGTGATGTTCAAGGTCGCCGGCAAGGCGACCAAGCCGCAGATCAAGGAAGCGGTCGAGAAGCTGTTCGACGTCAAGGTGAAGAGCGTCAACACTCTCGTTCGCAAGGGCAAGACCAAGGTGTTCCGCGGCAATCTCGGCTCGCAGTCGGACACCAAGCGCGCGATCGTGACCCTGGAAGAGGGCCACCGCATCGACGTGACTACCGGACTATAAGGCGCAACGACGATGGCATTGAAAACCTACAATCCCACGACGCCGGGCCAGCGCCAGCTGGTCATGGTCGATCGTTCGGCGCTCTACAAGGGCAAGCCGGTGAAGACCCTGACCGAGGGCAAGCTCGGCAACGGCGGTCGCAACAACACCGGTCGCATCACCGTGCGTTTCCGCGGCGGCGGCCACAAGAAGGCCTACCGCACCGTCGACTTCCGCCGCGACAAGGTGGACATGCCGGCGGTCGTGGAGCGGCTCGAGTATGATCCGAACCGCACCGCGTTCATCGCGCTGATCAAGTATCAGGACGGTGAGCTGGCCTACATCCTGGCGCCGCAGCGCCTGGCGGCAGGCGACACCGTTGTCGCCGGCAACTATGTCGACGTCAAGCCGGGCAACGTCATGCCGCTCGGCAACATGCCGGTCGGCACGATCGTGCACAACATCGAGCTGAAGATCGGCAAGGGCGGTCAGCTGGCGCGCTCCGCCGGCACCTACGCCCAGATTGTCGGCCGCGACCAGGACTACGTGATCGTCCGCCTGAACTCGGGCGAGCAGCGTCTGGTGCACGGCCGTTGCCGCGGCACGATCGGCGCGGTCTCCAACCCGGATCACATGAACATCTCGATCGGCAAGGCCGGTCGTACCCGCTGGCTCGGCTGGCGTCCGCACAACCGCGGCGTCGTCATGAACCCGATCGATCACCCGCACGGCGGTGGTGAAGGTCGTACCTCGGGCGGTCGCCACCCGGTTACTCCGTGGGGCAAGCCGACCAAGGGCAAGAAGACCCGCACCAACAAGTCGACCAACAAATTCATTCTCCTCAGCCGCCACAAGCGGAAGAAGTAAGGAACGCCGGACATGGTTCGTTCAGTCTGGAAAGGCCCGTTCGTCGAGGGTTCTCTGCTCAAGAAGGCAGATGCCGCGCGCTCGTCCGGCCGTCACGACGTCATCAAGATCTGGAGCCGCCGCTCGACCATCCTGCCGCAGTTCGTCGGCCTGACGTTCGGCGTCTATAACGGCCACAAGCACGTGCCGGTGGCAATCAACGAGGAAATGGTGGGTCACAAGTTCGGCGAGTTCTCGCCGACCCGGACCTTCCACGGCCATTCGGGCGACAAGAAAGCCAAGAAGGCTTGAGGATTAACCGATGAGCAAACCAAAGCGCGAACGTAGCCTCGCGGACAATGAGGCCAAGGCCGTCGCCCGCATGCTGCGCGTCAGCCCGCAGAAGCTCAACCTGGTGGCGCAGCTGATCCGCGGCCGCAAGGCGTCCGCTGCGCTCGCCGACCTGCAGTTCTCGCGCAAGCGGATCGCGGTCGATGTCAAGAAGTGCCTGGAATCGGCGATCGCGAACGCCGAGAACAACCATGACCTGGAGGTTGACGATCTGGTCGTCGCCGAGGCGCATGTCGGCAATGGCATCGTGATGAAGCGTTTTGCTCCGCGCGGCCGTGGCCGTTCGGGCCGTGTGTTCAAACCGTTCTCGCACCTGACCATCGTGGTTCGTCAGGTCGAGGCCGAGGCAAGCGCCTAAGAAGGGCGCAGGAGAAGACGATGGGTCAAAAGATCAATCCAATCGGGCTGCGTCTCGGCATCAACCGGACCTGGGACTCCCGTTGGTTCGCCGGCAAGCAGGAATACGGCAAGCTGCTGCACGAGGACGTCAAGATCCGCGAGATCCTGCACAAGGAGCTCAAGCAGGCGGCCGTCGCCCGCATCGTGATCGAGCGTCCGCACAAGAAGTGCCGCGTGACGATCCATTCGGCCCGTCCGGGCGTCGTGATCGGCAAGAAGGGCGCCGACATCGACAAGCTGCGCAAGAAGGTTGCCGACATCACCTCGTCGGACGTCGTGATCAACATCGTCGAAATCCGCAAGCCTGAGCTCGACGCGACCCTGGTCGCTGAATCGATCGCCCAGCAGCTCGAGCGCCGCGTCGCGTTCCGCCGCGCCATGAAGCGCGCCGTGCAGTCGGCGATGCGTCTCGGTGCCGGTGGCATCCGCATCAACTGCTCGGGCCGTCTCGGCGGCGCCGAAATCGCGCGCATGGAGTGGTACCGCGAAGGTCGCGTGCCGCTGCACACGCTGCGCGCCGACGTCGACTACGGCGTTGCCACCGCGTTCACGACCTTCGGCACCTGCGGCGTCAAGGTCTGGATCTTCAAGGGCGAGATCCTCGAGCACGATCCGATGGCCCAGGACAAGAAGATGGCCGAAGGCGACAGCACGCCGCGTTCGCGCCGCGACGCCGCTTGAGGCAAAGCAGGAATTTGAGGGCTTAAAGCCATGATGCAACCTAAGAAAACGAAGTTCCGGAAGGCGCATAAGGGCCGTATCCACGGCGTTGCGACCTCTGGCGCGACGTTGGCGTTCGGCCAGTTCGGCCTGAAGGCGATGGAGCCTGAGCGCGTCACCGCCCGTCAGATCGAAGCCGCCCGCCGCGCGCTGACCCGTCACATGAAGCGCGCCGGCCGCGTCTGGATCCGCGTGTTCCCGGACGTGCCGGTGTCGAAGAAGCCCGCCGAAGTCCGCATGGGCTCCGGCAAGGGCGCCCCGGAATTGTGGGTGGTCCGGATCAAGCCGGGCCGCGTGATGTTCGAGATCGACGGCGTGCCGGTGCAGACCGCGAAGGAAGCGCTGTCGCTCGCCGCCGCCAAGCTGCCGATCAAGACGCGCTTCGTTGCGCGCATTGCGGAGTAATCGCCATGGCCGAGATGAAAGTTGAAGACATTCGCGCGATGAGCGACGACCAGCGGGAAGACGCGATCCTGAATCTGAAGAAGGAACGCTTCAACCTGCGTTTCCAGCGCGCCACCGGGCAGCTGGAGAACACCTCGCGGATGCGGGAAGCCCGCCGCGATATCGCTCGTATCAAGACCATCGCTGCCCAGCAGCGCGCGAAGAAGAAGTAAGGGGCCAGCTATGCCGAAACGTACTCTGCAGGGCGTGGTCGTCAGCGACAAGCAAGCCAAGACCATCGTGGTGCGCGTCGATCGCCGCTTCACCCACCCGATCTACAAGAAGACGATCCGCCGTTCCAAGAACTACCACGCGCACGACGAGAACAACCAGTTCAAGCCGGGCGACATGGTCTGGATCGAGGAATCGAAGCCGATCTCGAAGCTGAAGCGCTGGACCGTGGTCCGGGGCGAACACAAGAAAACGGCCTGATTACTTCGGCCTGGCCGAGGGAATTCAGGGAAATTTTGAGCGCGCTGAAGCGCAGAAAGAGGACGAGGTGCATCAATGATTCAGATGCAGACCAACCTCGACGTGGCCGATAATTCAGGCGCACGCCGTGTCATGTGCATCAAGGTTCTTGGAGGTTCCAAGCGCCGCTATGCCACCGTGGGCGACGTTATCGTTGTGTCGATCAAGGAAGCCATTCCGCGTGGCAAGGTGAAGAAGGGCGACGTGATGAAGGCCGTCGTGGTCCGGGTCCGCAAGGACATCCGCCGCGCCGACGGTTCGGTCATCCGCTTCGACCGCAACGCCGCCGTGCTGATCAACAATCAGTCCGAGCCGGTCGGCACCCGTATCTTCGGGCCGGTGCCGCGCGAGCTGCGCGCCAAGAACCACATGAAGATCATTTCGCTCGCGCCGGAGGTGCTGTGATGGCTGCCAAGATCCGCAAGGGCGACAAGGTGATGGTGCTCACCGGCCGCGACAAGGGTCGCACCGGCGAGGTGTTCGAGGTGCGTCCGGACGAGAACAAGGCGCTCGTTCGCGGCATCAACATGGTGAAGCGTCACCAGAAGCAGACCCAGACCCAGGAAGGCGGCATCATCTCCAAGGAGATGCCGATCGACCTTTCGAACATTGCGTATGTCGGCAAGGACGGAAAGCCGACCCGCATCGGGTTCAAGATTCAAGCCGATGGCAAGAAGGTTCGTGTTGCCAAGAGCTCGGGAGCAGAGATCGATGGCTGATACAGCTTACACGCCGCGTCTGCGCGCGGAGTATGACAAGAAGATCCGCGGCATGATGACCGAGAAGTTCGGTTATGCCAACGTGATGCAGGTGCCGCGCCTCGACAAGGTCGTGCTCAACATGGGCGTGGGCGACTCCGTCAACGATCGCAAGAAGGCCGAGACCGCCGCCGCCGAGCTGACCCAGATCGCCGGCCAGAAGGCGATCGTGACCTATTCGCGGATCGCGATCGCGACCTTCAAGCTGCGTGAGAACCAGCCGATCGGCTGCAAGGTCACTCTGCGCAAGACCCATATGTACGAGTTCATCGACCGCCTGGTGAACGTGGCGCTGCCCCGCGTCCGCGACTTCCGCGGCCTGAACCCGAAGAGCTTCGACGGCCGTGGCAACTATTCGCTCGGCATCAAGGAGCACATCATTTTCCCCGAGATCGACTTCGACAAGGTCTCGGAAGCGCGTGGCATGGACATCACGGTCTGCACCACCGCCAAGACCGACGACGAGGCGCGTGCCTTGTTGACCGCTTTCAATTTCCCGTTCCGGCAGTGAGTAGCTGAGCCAAAGCCACTCAAACGCGGATACCCAGGAGCCAAGCATGGCAAAGAAGAGTTCAGTCGAGAAGAACAACCGGCGCAAGCGGATGGCGAAGAACGCCGGCCCGCGCCGCGAGAAGCTGAAGGCGATCATCGCCGACAAGACCAAGCCGATGGAAGAGCGCTTCGCGGCGACGCTGAAGCTCGCCGAGATGCCGCGCAACTCGTCGCCGACGCGCATCCGCAACCGTTGCGAGCTGACCGGGCGTCCGCGCTCGAACTATCGCAAGAACAAGCTCTCGCGCATCGCGCTGCGTGAACTCGGCTCCAAGGGCCTGGTTCCCGGCCTCGTGAAGTCGAGCTGGTAAGGGAGGGTCGGAACAATGTCTACGCACGATCCGATCAGCGATCTCATCACCCGCATCCGCAACGCGCAGATGCGCTCCAAGTCCAAGGTCTCGAGCCCCGGCTCGAAGATGCGCGCCAACGTGCTCGAGGTGCTGAAGTCCGAGGGTTACATCCGCGGCTACGCCAGCGTCGAGCATGCTTCGGGCCGCAGCGAGCTCGAGATCGAGCTGAAGTATTTCGACGGCGAGCCCGTCATCCGCGAGATCGAGCGGGTGTCGAAGCCGGGCCGCCGCGTTTACGCCTCGGTGAAGAACCTGCCGCGCGTGAACAACGGTCTCGGCATTTCGGTGTTGTCGACGCCGAAGGGAATCATGGCTGACCACCAGGCGCGCGACGCCAACGTGGGCGGCGAAGTTCTCTTCACGGTGTTCTGAGGAAGGATTTTACGATGTCACGTATCGGCAAAAGGCCGGTGGCGATCCCGTCGGGTGTGACGGCAAGCGTCGAGGGCCAGACCGTCAAGGTGAAGGGGCCGAAGGGCCAGCTTCAGTTCGTCGTGCATGACGACGTCGAGGTGAAGTTCGAGAACGGTCAGGTCAAGGTCGCTCCGCGGGTCAAGACCAACCGCGCGCAGGCGATGTACGGCACCGCGCGCGCGCAGGTCGCCAACCTCGTCGAGGGCGTCACCAAGGGCTTCGAGAAGAAGCTCGAGATCACCGGCGTCGGCTACCGCGCCGCGATGCAGGGCAAGAACCTGCAGCTCGCGCTCGGCTACAGCCACGACGTGGTGTACGCGATCCCGGAAGGCATCACCATCGCGGTGCCGAAGCCGACCGAGATCACGATCACCGGCAACGATCCGCAGCGCGTCGGCCAGGTCGCCGCCGAGATCCGCGCCTACCGTCCGCCGGAGCCCTACAAGGGCAAGGGCGTGAAGTACGCCAACGAATTCATCTTCCGCAAGGAAGGCAAGAAGAAGTAACGGAGCCGGTCATGTCACTCAAGGTTACGAATGCCCGGCGCAAGCAGCGCGTGCGCCTTGCGCTTCGCCGCTCGGCAGGCGGCCGTCCGCGGCTGTCGGTGTTCCGCTCGTCCAAGCACATCTACGCCCAGGTCATCGACGACCAGAAGGGCGAGACGCTCGCTTCCGCCTCGTCGCTGGAGAAGACCATGCGCGACGCCGGCAAGACCGGCGCCGACATCGATGCGGCAAAGGCGGTCGGCAAGCTGCTCGCCGAGCGCGCGGCGCAGAAGGGTGTCAAGGAAGTCGTGTTCGATCGCGGCGCCTACATCTATCACGGGCGCGTCAAGGCGCTCGCGGATGCGGCGCGCGAAGGCGGATTGAGCTTCTAAACTTTACGAACGATGACGAGGAAAGAGGCGCAAGGCCTCCTAGAGATTGGAAAACACCATGGCAGGTGAACGCGAACGCGGCGGACGCGAACGGAGCAGGGAGCGCGAGGAGCGCGACAGCGAGTTCGTCGACAAGCTCGTCCACATCAATCGCGTGGCGAAGGTCGTCAAGGGCGGCAAGCGCTTCGGCTTTGCGGCGCTGGTCGTGATCGGCGACCAGAAGGGCCGGGTCGGGTTCGGCCACGGCAAGGCGCGCGAAGTTCCGGAAGCGATCCGCAAGGCGACCGAATCGGCGAAGCGCAACCTGACGCGCGTCGCGCTTCGCGAAGGCCGCACGCTGCATCACGACATCGCCGGCCGTCACGGCGCCGGCCGCGTCTACCTGCGTGCCGCTCCGGCCGGTACCGGCATCATCGCCGGCGGCCCGATGCGCGCTGTGTTCGAGACGCTCGGCATCCAGGACGTGGTGGCGAAGTCGATCGGCTCGTCGAATCCCTACAACATGGTTCGCGCGACGTTCGATGCGCTGAAGCATCAGGATTCGCCGCGCTCGGTGGCGGCACGCCGCAACATCAAGGTCTCCACCCTGCAGTCGCGCCGCGTCGGCGGCGACGCCGAAGTGGTGGCGGAATAACAACGCGCGCTTCTCGAAGCGCTATTCGGAGTTACTGTCATGGCCAAGGCCAGCAAGACCATCAAGGTCGAGCAGATCGGCAGCGCAATCCGCCGCCATCACTCGCAGCGTTCGACGCTGATCGGCCTCAAGCTCAACAAGATCGGCCGGGTTGCCGAGCTGCAGGATACCCCTGAAGTTCGCGGCATGATCAGCAAGGTTCAGCATCTCGTCCGCGTCGTCGGCGAGTAAGCAGAGATAAGGAGAAGGGCGATGAAGCTCAGCGATATCGCCGACAACGCCGGCTCGCGCAAGAAGCGCATGCGTGTCGGCCGTGGCATCGGTTCCGGCAAGGGCAAGACCTCGGGCCGCGGCGGCAAGGGCCAGACCGCGCGTTCGGGCGTCCGCATCAAGGGTTTCGAAGGCGGCCAGATGCCGATGCATCGCCGTCTGCCGAAGCGCGGCTTCAACAACATCTTCCGGCTCGACTTCGCCGAGATCAATCTCGACCGTCTGCAGGAAGCGATCGACAACAAGCTGGTCGATGCGAGCGCGACGGTGAACGTCGAATCGCTGGTCAAGGCCGGCGTGCTGCGCCGCGCCAAGGACGGCCTGCGGCTGCTCGGCCGCGGCGAGATCAAGACCAAGCTGACCATCGAGGTGCACGGCGCTTCCAAGTCGGCCATTGCCGCGGTCGAGAAGGCCGGCGGCTCGGTCAAGATCCTGGCCCCCGCCAAGGAAGAAGGCGAGGCGGCGTAACATCTGCGTCATTGCCCGCGACGCGCGGGCAATCCGCGGATCGAATGATGGACTTATCGAGGCCGAGCACCAGATAATGTCCGGTGTCTGCCGGCGCCCAGGGAATTGATCTCTTTGGGGGCGCCGGCGAATGGGGCTCCGGGAGAAAGCCGAAACATGGTCTCAGCAGCCGAACAACTTGCCGCCAACCTCAATTTCGGACAGCTGGCGAAAGCCGACGAGCTGAAGAAGCGCATCTGGTTCACCCTGGGTGCGCTGCTTGTTTATCGGCTCGGCACCTACATCCCGCTGCCCGGCATCGATCCCAACATCTGGGAGCAGGTGTTCCGCAGCCAGTCCGGCGGCATCCTCGGCATGTTCAACATGTTCGCCGGCGGCGGCATCCACCGCATGGCGATCTTCGCGCTCAACATCATGCCGTACATCTCGGCATCGATCATCGTGCAGCTGCTGACCACCGTGTCGCCGCAGCTCGAGGCGCTCAAGAAGGAAGGCGAGGCGGGCCGCAAGACGCTGAACCAGTACACCCGCTATCTGACCGTGATCCTGGCGCTGTTCCAGTCCTATGGCATCGCGATCGGCCTCGAAGGCGCCGGTAATGTCGTCAGCGACCCCGGCATGTTCTTCCGGATCTCGACCGCGATCACGCTGACCGGCGGCACCATGTTCCTGATGTGGCTCGGCGAGCAGATCACCTCGCGCGGCATCGGCAACGGTATCTCGCTGATCATCCTGTCCGGCATCGTCGCCGAGCTGCCGTCGGCGCTCGCCAACATGCTGGAACTGGGCCGCCAGGGCGCGATGTCGACCGGCCTGATCCTGATCGTCATCGTGATGGCGGTCGCCGTGATCGCCTTCATCGTGTTCATGGAGCGCGCGCAGCGCCGGCTTTTGATCCAGTATCCGAAGCGCCAGGTCGGCAACAAGATGTTCGAGGGCCAGTCCTCGCATCTGCCGCTCAAGCTCAACACCTCGGGCGTGATTCCGCCGATCTTCGCCTCGTCGCTGCTGCTGCTGCCGACCACGGTCGCGAACTTCAACGCCGGCAAGGGGCCGGAATGGTTCCAGTGGATCACGACCCAGCTCAGCCACGGCCGGCCGCTGTTCCTGTTCATGTATCTCGCGCTGATCGTGTTCTTCGCGTTCTTCTACACCGCGATCGTGTTCAATCCGACCGAGACCGCGGACAACCTGAAGAAGCATGGCGGCTTCATCCCGGGCATCCGGCCCGGCGAGCGCACCGCCGAGTACATCGACTATGTGCTGTCGCGCATCACGGTGCTCGGCGCGGTCTATCTCGCGATCGTCTGCCTGATTCCTGAAATTCTGATTTCCTACGCATCGGTCCCGTTCTACTTTGGCGGCACCTCGCTGTTGATTGTCGTCAGCGTGACGATGGATACGGTGTCGCAGGTGCAGGGCTATCTGCTCGCTCATCAGTATGAGGGGTTGATCAGGAAGTCGAAGCTCAGGGGAGGCCGCCGCCGCTGATCGCGGCTTGGCTTCGAACTCAAAACACAGGTGTGCGGACGTCGCCCACCTAGCCGGGGGGCGAAACAGATATGAGATTGATCCTTTTGGGGCCGCCGGGCTCGGGCAAGGGAACCCAGGCGCAGCGGCTGGTGCACAAGCACGGCATCGTCCAGCTCTCGACCGGTGAGATGCTGCGCGCTGCGGTCGCTGCGGGCACGCCGGTCGGCTTGCAGGCCAAGGAGATCATGGCCAATGGCGGCCTGGTTCCCGACGAGGTCGTGGTGGGAATCATCGCCGACCGCATCGAGGAGCCCGATGCCAAGAAGGGGTTCATTCTCGACGGCTTCCCGCGCACTGTGCCGCAGGCCGAGGCGCTCGACGATCTGCTCCGGAAAAAGCACCTCAAGCTCGACGCGGTGGTTGAGCTCCGCGTCAACGAGAGCGCGCTGCTCGCCCGCGTTGAGAAGCGTGCCGAGGAAACCCGCGCGCGCGGCGAGGAAGTCCGCCTCGACGACACGCCGGAAGTGCTGACCAAGCGCTTGGCGCAGTACCGTTCGCTGACGGAGCCGCTGATTCACTATTATTCGGAGCGGCGGAAGCTTCTGACGGTCGATGGCATGATGACCATCGAGCACGTCACCCGCGAGATCAACCGGATCCTGACCGCGCTCGGCGCGCTGGAACCCAGGGAACACGAGGACCACGCCCCCAAGGCGGCTAAAAAGGCCGCCAAGGCGGCCATGAAGGCCAGCAAGAAGGCAGCTAAACCAGCCCAAAAGGCCGCCAAATCGGCCCGGAAGGCTGCCAAGGCGTCCTCCAAGGCCAAAGCGGCCAAGAAAACCGTGAAGAAAACCGTGAAGAAGGCGGTAAAGAAGGCCGCCCGCGCCGCGAAAGCCCGCAAGGGAGCAAAGACCGCCAAAAAGGCGGCAAAAAAGCTCACGAAAAAGCGAGCTAAACGCTAGGAGCGGTTGACGAAACCGACATGAATCCTTTAATAAGCCCCGCATCCAAGTTGGATAGTTTTATGACGATGCCGGGCCCCGAAGGACATGAGGGGAGGGCGTCGTGTTCGCGTTTGTGAACACAAGCCCGAGAGAGCAAGAACTTGAGAAGCCCGAATCCGTGATGGATCGGCGACAGGAGAGAAGTCCGTGGCCCGTATTGCCGGCGTCAACATTCCTACCAACAAGCGCGTCCTGATCGCGCTTCAGTACATCCATGGTATCGGCCAGAAGAACGCGGCCGACATCATCGAGAAGGTCAAGATCCCGCTGGACCGTCGCGTCAACCAGCTGACCGACCAGGAAGTCCTGCAGATCCGCGAAGTGATCGACCGCGACTACCTGGTCGAGGGCGACCTCCGTCGCGAGGTCGGCATCAACATCAAGCGGCTGATGGACCTCGGCTGCTACCGCGGCCTGCGTCATCGCCGCGGTCTGCCGGTGCGCGGCCAGCGCACCCACACCAATGCGCGCACGCGCAAGGGGCCGGCCAAGGCGATCGCCGGCAAGAAGAAGTAAGTTTTGCGAATTGCAGGTGGGGAGTAGCGAATGGAAATTCGCTACTCGCCATTTGCGTTTTGAGGTGTAGCCGCTGGCACTACGGCGGCGTCGAGATCACAGGAAAGGTTTGAAATGGGCAAGGAAGCCACCCGCGTACGCCGCCGCGAACGCAAGAACATCGCCTCCGGCATCGCGCACGTGAATTCGTCGTTCAACAACACGACCATCACCATCACCGACGCGCAGGGCAACACCATTGCCTGGTCGTCGGCCGGCACCATGGGCTTCAAGGGCTCACGCAAGTCGACCCCCTATGCCGCGCAGGTCGCGGCGGAAGACGTCTCCAAGAAGGCGCAGGAACACGGCATGCGCACGCTGGAGGTTGAAGTGGCCGGCCCGGGTTCGGGCCGTGAGTCGGCGCTCCGTGCGCTGCAGGCTGCGGGCTTCACCGTCACCTCGATCCGCGACGTGACCACCATCCCGCACAATGGCTGCCGTCCGCGCAAGCGTCGGCGCGTTTGATCTGTAAGTCGCGGGCGGCCTCTGGCCGCCCTGTGATGGTTTTTGGAATTGACCGCGCGGACTGATCCGCGATCTCCAACGCCGGGTTCGGCCATTCGATTTGGCCCTGTGACCGGCAAATGGGTGAAACAGTGACGATCCAGAAAAATTGGCAAGAACTCATTCGACCGAACAAGCTGCAGGTGACGCCGGGCTCGGACGCGAGCCGGTTCGCCACCGTGGTCGCCGAACCGCTCGAGCGTGGCTTCGGCCAGACGCTCGGCAACGCGCTGCGCCGCATCCTGTTGTCCTCGCTGCAGGGCGCGGCGGTGCAGTCGGTGCATATCGACGGCGTGTTGCACGAGTTCTCCTCGATCGCCGGTGTCCGTGAAGACGTCACCGACATCGTCCTCAACATCAAGGACATCTCGATCAAGATGCAGGGCGAAGGCCCGAAGCGCATGGTCGTGAAGAAGCAGGGCCCGGGCGCCGTCACCGCCGGCGACATCCAGACCGTCGGCGATGTCACGGTGCTCAACCCCGACCTGCAGCTCTGCACGCTGGACGACGGCGCCGAGATCCGCATGGAGTTCACGGTCACGACCGGCAAGGGCTATGTCGCCGCCGAGCGCAACCGTCCCGAGGATGCTCCGATCGGCCTGATCCCGGTCGACAGCCTGTTCTCGCCGGTCCGCAAGGTCTCCTACAAGGTCGAGAACACCCGTGAGGGCCAGATCCTCGACTACGACAAGCTGACCATGACTATCGAGACCAACGGCGCGATCACGCCGGAGGACGCGGTGGCCTACGCCGCGCGCATCCTGCAGGATCAGCTCAACGTGTTCGTCAACTTCGAAGAGCCGCGCAAGGAAGTCACGCAGGAGATCATCCCCGATCTCGCGTTCAACCCGGCGTTCCTCAAGAAGGTCGACGAGCTCGAGCTGTCGGTGCGTTCGGCAAACTGCCTGAAGAACGACAACATCGTCTACATCGGCGACCTCGTGCAGAAGTCGGAAGCGGAAATGCTCCGCACCCCGAACTTCGGCCGCAAGTCGCTGAACGAGATCAAGGAAGTGCTGGCCCAGATGGGTCTGCACCTCGGCATGGAAGTGCCGGGCTGGCCGCCGGAGAACATCGACGAGCTCGCCAAGCGCTTCGAGGATCACTACTAAGCTTTGGTCATTCCGGACGTCGCGAAGCGGCGATCCGGAATCTCGAGATTCCGGGTTCGGCTCTGCGAGCCGCCCCGGAATGACGTCCGGGCGAACGCAGGATGCCCACCTGCAAAACTTGTCGCTGAACCACCGCGGCAGAATTGAAGAAGGAAGAAGTCAATGCGTCACGGCAAGGTTCATCGGAAGCTCAACCGCACCGCCGAACACCGGCGTGCGATGTTCGCCAACATGGCGGCCGCGCTGATCAAGCACGAGCAGATCGTCACCACGCTGCCGAAGGCCAAGGAGCTGCGGCCGATCGTCGAGAAGCTCGTCACCCTCGGCAAGAAGGGCGGCCTCGCCCTGCGCCGCCAGGCGATCTCGGAGCTGCGCGACGTCGACCAGGTCAAGAAGCTGTTCGACACGCTGGCGACCCGCTACAAGGACCGCCAGGGCGGCTACACCCGCATCATCAAGGCCGGCTTCCGCTACGGCGACAACGCGGCGATGGCCGTGATCGAGTTCGTCGACCGCGACGTCGACGCCAAGGGCCAGGATTCCGGTCCGACCCAGGACAAGGAAGCCGAGGCGGCGTAAGCCCCGCCTAGAGTCAGTTTTGAAAGCGGCGCCTTCGGGCGCCGTTTTTATTTGGTGGCCACGTTCCATCCCCGTCGTCCTGGCGAAAGCCAGGATCCATTACCCCAAATCCAAATTGTTGCGCGACGCTGGGGCTCAAATCCTTCTCATAATCACCTGCGGTGGTAATGGGTCCTGGCTTTCGCCAGGACGACGAGGTGTGTTCTGCTTCCTCACGCATCGGTGAGATGCAATTGCGGCGCTGCATGCCGCGCCCGATATGTCCATCGACATCAATGGAGATGACAGATGAAAATCGACCTTTCCGGAAAGACTGCGCTGGTGACCGGCTCGACCGCGGGCATTGGCAATGCCATCGCAAGGGGGCTGGCCGAGACCGGCGCCGAGGTCGTCGTCAACGGCCGCGGTCAGGCCAAGGTCGATGCCGCGATTGCCGCGATCACGAAGGCGGTAGCCGGCGCGAAGCTCCGCGGCATTGCCGCCGACGTATCGAGCGCTGCCGGTTGCAAGGCGCTGCTCGCGGCGCTGCCGGACGTCGACATCCTCGTCAACAATGCCGGCATCTTCGAGCCGAAGCCGTTCTTCGACATTCCCGACGAGGACTGGAGCCGCTTCTACGAGGTCAACGTGATGTCGGGCGTGCGGCTGTCGCGCGGCTACATGCAGGGCATGCTGAAGCGCAACTGGGGTCGCATCGTCTTCATTTCCTCGGAGTCCGGCCTCAACATTCCGACCGAGATGATCCACTACGGCATGACCAAGACCGCGCAGCTTGCGATCGCGCGCGGCCTCGCCGAGCTGACCAAAGGCACCGCCGTGACCGTCAACTCGGTGCTGCCCGGACCGACCATGTCCGAAGGCGTCGAGACCTTCGTCAAGGATCTCGCCAAGCAGAACGGCCAATCGGTCGAGGAGGCTGCCTCCAACTTCGTCAAGCAGCACCGGCCGACCTCGCTGCTGCAGCGCTTTGCCAGCACCGAGGAGATCGCCAACCTCGTGGTCTATGTCTGCTCCAAGCAGGCATCCGCGACCAACGGCGCCGCGCTGCGCGCCGAGGGCGGCATCGTCAACACGATCGCATGAGGCCGCACGCCGGCCTATGTGATCTCCGAAGTCGAGATGCGCGACGTCGCGGGGTTCGAGGCCTATCGGACGCTGGCGGCGAACACCATCGCACAATTTGGCGGGCGCTACGTCGTGCGCGGCGGCACAGTCGAGGTGGTGGAGGGCGGTCCACCACCGAACGCGATCGTCGTCGTCGAATTTCCGACCATGGCGCGCCTGCGCGAATGGTACGCGTCACCGGAATACGCCGAAGCGTTGAAGCTTCGCGCAACCGCGCTGGAGCGACGCCTTCTGTTCGTCGAGGGCGTACCGCCGATCTAGCTATCCCTTCGCGCCGTCGAGAAACTCGCTGAAGCCTGCGGGACGGTAGGGACCGAAGCAAATCTGTTCCAGCACGCCAATTCCGGTCTGGCCGCCCTGGCGGGCGCGGACCACCTGCTGCACGTGCACATTCTCGCGGGCCAGCGGGTCCAGCGTCGATGGATCGAACGACTCGCCGCCGATCTCGAGCTCGCCCTTCCACATGCCCTGGCCCCACTGCGGATGGCCGTAGCCGAGGCCCTTCATCTGGAATTTGAGGATCGGGTGGAGCGCGATGGTCGTGGTGTGGCCGTCGATATCGACGAGGTCGATTTCAGCCGACTGCGCGAGCCGGGTGTGCGGCACGTATTTGACGCGATGCCGCGCGGTCGCCATGCGGCGGTCGAGGCCGTCGACCACGCCGGGAATCTCGGCCTCGCATCGGTAGAGCGGCGCGGTGATGCCCTCGCGGACCAGCGCCTCGCCCTGCGTCCCGTCGAAGAAGATCGCGTGCGAGATGTGGTCGTCCCAGACCAGCGGCGCCCAGAGGAAGAACACGCTCGGCGGCGGCATCGGCGCGCCTCCGACGTCGCGTTCGCCGACATTGCGCACGCCCCAGGAGCGATCCTTGGTGCCGTAGCAGGTGCGATCGTCGACCTTGATCCCGCCGTCGGGGTGGCTGATGACACCGCTCCAGCGGCCGAACTGGTCGAACCGGGTCGAATCCATCGCGCGGCGGCCGCCCGACCAAAGCGTCTGGCGCGCTTCCTGGATCGCGGCGGTGCGCGCGGAGAAGGTCAGGTCGCAGGCAAGGCCCGTCGCATTGTCGTCGAGCACGACCCGGGTCCGCAGCATCGGCTCGAGCACTTCGAGCCTGAACGGACCGATCTGCATCTCGGTGCGCTCGAGCGGGGCGCGCCGCGAGCCGTAAAAGCAGTGCTGCCGTCCGCCGCGTTCCACGACGCTGAAGGCGCAATCGAGGATCTTGCGGTGCGGGTAGATCGCAATGCCGATCCCGAAATAATACGCGCCGTCGGCGGTGTAGCCGTTGAACCAGGTCCGGTCATAGACATTGCGGTCGCTGGTCGAGGGAACCGCGATCGGCTCCGGCGTCTGGTGGATGGGGAAATCGTCCAGTTTGTTGAGCACGCCGATCCCTTTCGATGTCCTGACGCGTTGTATCCACTTTGCTCGATAGCGCGTCAGTCCTGCCAGTATGAAAAGCTGTCGTGGTCCAGGGCTTGCGCGCAGGCGCCGCGGGTCATTTTCAGGAACAGCGCGTCGCCGCGCTCGGAGCGCTGCACGCTGAGCGCGGAGACGACGCCCATCATGATGCCATGCAGCGTGTAGCGCCGATAATCCCGCCAGCAACGATCCCAGTCATAGTCCCGCACGCCGCGCCGGATCAGTTCCGAATGATAGAACCGCACCAGGTCGGCTTCATGAAGCCGCCGTTCGATCGGGTCGATGCCGGCCGAGAGGAAATAGGCGACGTCGACGATTCCCGGGCCCACTGTCAGCGTCTGCCAGTCCAGCGTCGCCATCGGATGGGTATTGCCGCGAACGTCGAACAGCATGTTGTCGAGCCGGAAATCTGCGTGCTGCAGCGTTCGCTGCGCCGATCGATCGGACTGGTAGCGCAATAGCGCGTCCGGAAGCCGGTCGATCAGATCAAGGAATTCCGGCTCGATCACGCCGCGATATCGCTCCTTGTAGTGACCGATGATGCCGGGCAGCACCGAGCGAAGGTCTCTGCGCCGGCTTGCGGCCATCACGAAGCATTGCACCGCATCGAGGCTCGGGTCATTCCATCGCGGCGCATGCAACGCCGCGGCCTCGGTCATGGCCATCTGGCTGTCGGCGATCGAGCATCCGGCGAGCTGATCGCCCGGACGTGCGGGCGCGAGGTCCTCCAGGATCAGGGTGAAGTCGTCGGTCGCCGGATCGATTTCGGCAAGAATCGGCCGCGGGGTGTGAATGGCAACGGTCGCCGCCAGCTCGCGATAGAACGCGACCTCGCGGACGTAAAGCGTGTGCGCGGAACCGGAGCGGCGGCTGTCGGGATCTGCGGCAGGGAATTTGCCGACGACGCTCACGGGAGCGTTCGGCTCGTCACCGTCATAGGTCAGTCGAAATCGATAGCTGTCGCCGACGAGGCCATTGCCGACCGGCTTGCAGGCGAGGTCGACGACCCTGACCTCGTCGATCACACCGGCTTCGCGCAGCGCCCGCGTCATCCACTCCGGATCGATCCGCGACGGATCGGCCGTGAGCAAATTCATCGGTTTCCTCCCATCCCCGTGGGCGTCACCACCGCTCCGGCCGCGTCTTGCGCAGTTGGATTGAGGACGGGGTGATCGTTGCGCAAATCATACAGGCGCTGGCGGCTTTGGCAAAAGCCACCCGCCGGCCTGTGGGGATATCATGCCCGGGATGTTGCCCGGGCATGAGGAAGCGGACGTGAGGAGCCTTACCAGCCCTCGAGCACGATCTTGCCGCGTGACTTGCCGCTTTCCAGCAGAGCGTGGGCGCGCTTGAGGTTGGCGGCGTTGATGGTACCGAAGGTCTGGTCGAGCGTGGTGCGCAGCACGCCCTTGTCGATCAGGTCGGCGACATCGTTGAGCAGATGATGCTGCGCGATCATGTCGGGTGTCTGGAACGAGGAGCGCGTGAACATCGATTCCCAGTGCACCGAGACCGCCTTGCCCTTGAACGCGGCGACGTTGAATTCCGGCGGATCGTCGATCAGGCCGAACTTGCCCTGCGGCGCGATGAAGTCGGCGATCGACTTGTAGTGCTGGTCGGTGAAGGTGAGGCTGGCGACGAGGCCGACCGGCGGCAGCCTCAAGCTCTCGATCTGCTCCTTCATCGGCTGCGAGTGGTCGATCACCGCATGGGCGCCGAGATCGCGGCACCACTTTTGCGACTCCGGCCGCGTTGCTGTCGCAACCACGGTCAGTCCGGTGAGGCGGCGCGCAAGCTGGATCAGGATCGAGCCGACACCGCCGGCGCCGCCGGTGATCAGAAGCGTGCGCGGATCGAGGCTCTTGCCCGGCACCGCGCCGAGCCGGTCGAACAGCAGCTCCCACGCGGTGATCGAGGTCAGGGGCAGGGCGGCGGCCGGCGCGAATGACAGCGACGCCGGCTTGTTGCCGACGATGCGTTCATCGACCAGATGAAATTCCGAATTGGTGCCCTGGCGCAGGATCGAGCCCGCGTAAAACACCTCGTCGCCGGGCTTGAAGAGCGAGACGTCGGGCCCGACCGCGTCGACCACGCCGGCCGCGTCGAAGCCGAGGATCTTGTATCCGCCGTCGGTCGGCGCCGCGCGCTTGCGCACCTTGTAGTCGACCGGATTGGCCGAGATGGCCTTCACCGCGACGCGGATGTCGCGCCCCTTCGGCTCAGGCTTGGCGATCTCGAAATCGACGAGCGAATCCGCCGCCTCGATCGGCAGCGATTTTTGGTATCCGACGGCCTTCATGCCTGGTCTCCGTGGTGGGCGATTGCCTGCCGATTAACTGTCGCGCTGGCGTCCATTTGGCAAGTACTGTAAAAACAGGGAACTAGTCCCTGTTTGTATACTATTGGGAAAATACTGCATGAAACGGAAGAATTTCGCGCGCCGGCCGGGCTGCGCGGTCGAGGCGGCGCTCGACCTGATCGATGGCAAATGGAAGGGCGTGATCCTGTATCATTTGCAGGCCGGCACCCAGCGCTTCGGCGAGTTGCGGCGGCGGATGCCCGGCATCACCCAGCGCATGCTGACCAAGCAGCTGCGCGCGCTCGAGGACGACGGCCTCGTGATCCGCAAGGTCTATGCCGAGGTGCCGCCACGGGTCGAGTACACGCTTTCCGAACTCGGCGAGAGCCTGCGCCCGGTGATCGATATTCTGAAAGCCTGGGGCGAGGGCCATCAGGAGCGGCTGTCCTGCGCGGCGGCGCCGGAGGTCATTGTGAAGAAGTCGAAGCGCGCGGCCTGAAAGCATGTTCGCGCGACGCGCTCCGCTTCACCTCGCCCTGCGTGCGGGGAGAGGCATAGGCCGCCTACGGCGGCCGTTCTCAAGAACGCCGAAGCGGTGCTTCGGCTATGACGCATCGTCAGATGCGTTCCGGGTGAGGGGGAGCCTCAGCAAGCGCAGCTGCTGCCGAATACGCGGAGAGGGCCCCTCCCCCCAACCCTCTCCCCGTAAGAACGGGGAGAGGGAGCGCGGCGCCGTCCTGGTCAATATTCGACCGATCTCATTCAGCTAGAAACGCGTGAACCAAACGCTCGATGAAAACGGCCGGAGCGATGCCCCGGCCGTCTATGAGTTGGTCTCAGCTCCGATCGCCTCAGAACGCAACCTGCGTACGCAGCGCGACCGCGTCGAACTTCGAGCCGACGTCCGCAGCCGAGGTCGCCGAGGCCTGCTTGGCGATATCGCCGTGCAGATAGTTCAGCATGAAGCGGACGTTGTTGTTGACGTACCAGTTCAGCGCGGCGGTGTAGACGGTCTGCCGTCCACCCGCGATGCCGACCGCCTGCGCGATCTGATCGTTGAGGTCCATCGTGCTGACGCGGCCGGCGATTTCCCAGGCGCCCCAGCCGCCGCCGGCGAGCGAGAACGGATCATGCGGCTTGATCCCGCTATAGGAGGCCGTCGCCGGGTTGTAGGCGTGGTTCTCGCCGGTCAGCACATAGCCGACCTGCGCGTAACCGCCGTCGAACTTCAGGCTCGGCGCGCCGAACGGCGGCAGTCCGGTGTTCGCGGAGCGGTCGACATTGAACCAGTAATATTCGCCCTGCGCGATGAACGGGCCATAGGTCGCCGCCGCCTCGACGCCGTAGACCTGCGCGCCGGAGACATTGGCGATCGCACCGGTCGAGATCAGCGTGGTCGGATCGATGCGCAGCTCGGGCCGGTCGCTGAGCGTGAGCGTCTGCGCCTGCGTGAGCTGGTTGCGCGGCGGCTGCACCAGCCATTCCGCATCGGCGCCAATGTGCACCGAATAATTCTTGCCGCTGATCGGATTGCCGGCAACGCGGATGACCCCGCCATACTGCTCGGACGTGCCGGCCGGCGAGGCGGAGGACGCGGAGTGGATGGCGCCCGACGTCGGTCCGGTGACATAGCCGCCGATCCAGAACTGGTCGTTCCACCAGCGGGTGCCGGCGGCCGAACGGAAGTCACCGGCGGCGATGTTCTGTGCGATGATGCCGACCGAGGCGCGCTCCATGAACAGGATGTCGTTGGAGCTGGTCGCTTCGTCGAGTGTCCACGGCACGTCCATGATGCCGCCTTCGATCGCCATCTTGCCGCCGAACGGCTTGAAGCCGGTGTAGCTCAGATACGCGTTCTCGATGCCCGAGGTGCCGCCGCCGGGCAGCGATCCCGGCGCCGCGCCGCCGAAGCCGTCGGACGAGCCGCCGAAATCGTAGATCAGCGAGTAATTCCAGTCACCGAAGAACTTGCCGACGATGCCGATGCGCGCGCGGCGGACGTTCTCGCCGCTGTCGAGCTTCTGCGGTGAGGTGCCTGCGGTGTTCGGGCGATAGTCGTAGCCGCCGACATCCCAGTGCACGCGGCTCGTGATCGCAACGCAGTTCTGTTCGTCCGCGGTGCAGATCGTCGGCCGGTTGTTCGGCATCGTCACCACGACGCCGGACGGCGCGACCGGGCCCTTCACCGGGATCGCGGCGTTGGCGGTCGCCACCCGCGCGGCCTTGGCATCCGCCGCCTTCGCATTGGCGTTTGCGCTGGCTGCGCTTGCGGTATTGGCGTTGGTCTGCTTCTGCAGTTTGTCGAGCTTCTGCTCGAGCATCTTCAGCTGCTGCTTCAGCAGCGCGATCTCCGTATCGCTGCCGCCTCCGGCCGATTGCGAATAGGCCGGCGAGGCGGCAAGCGCCCCTGCCAGGCCTATGGCGATTGCACTGACTTTTGTTGCACCCATTGTGCACCCCCGTTGTGTTTGAATTCCCCACTCACTCACTGAACGGTCCTAGGAGCGTATCGTGACTGACGCACGACAGTGCTTCCGGGCATCGCAGTTCCGCTTGTGGTCCGCAGGCAACAAGCGGAGCGGCGCAGCGAGATGACAGCCATCATAGAAGCTTGGCGGCGCGCTTCAACGCGGCCGCTGCGGGTTGTGCACCGGTACGGCGGGGGGCCAGTTATCCGGCCGGGCGCCCTTCAATTGCCCGGCGAACACGCCTATATTCCGGCGTTTCCACGAGAGGTGAGAATGCTCCGACCTGTCCGCTTTGCTGCCGTATCCGCTCTGTGCACGTTGGCCTTCATGGGGAATCTTTCCGCAGCCGCGGCGCAGGACCGCCGCGTGCCGTCCTCGCAGGCCGAGCTGCAATTGTCCTATGCGCCGATCGTGCAGCGGGTGCAGCCGGCGGTGGTCAATGTCTACGCCGCCAAGACCGTGCAGAACCGCAATCCATTTCTGGATGACCCGATTTTTCGCCGGTTCTTCGGCGTGCCGGGACAGCAGCCCGAGCAGATGCAGCGCTCGCTCGGCTCCGGCGTGATGGTCGATGGCTCCGGCCTCGTAGTCACAAACAATCACGTGATCGAGGGCGCCGATCAGGTGAAGGTCTCGCTCGCCGACAAGCGCGAATACGAGGCCGAGATCGTGCTGAAGGACAGCCGTACCGACCTCGCGGTGCTGCGCCTGAAGGACACCAACAAGGAGAAGTTCGCGACCCTCGACTTCGCCAATTCCGACCAGCTGCAGGTCGGTGACGTCGTGCTCGCGATCGGCAATCCGTTCGGCGTCGGCCAGACCGTGACGCACGGCATCATCTCGGCCCTGGCGCGCACTCAAGTCGGGATCACGGATTATCAATTCTTCATTCAGACCGACGCCGCGATCAATCCCGGCAATTCCGGCGGCGCGCTGGTCGACATGACCGGCCGGCTCGCCGGCATCAACACTGCGATCTTCTCGCGCTCCGGCGGCTCGCAGGGCATCGGCTTTGCGATCCCCGCCAACATGGTGCGCGTCGTGGTGGCCTCCGCCAAGAGCGGCGGCAAGAATGTGAAGCGGCCATGGCTCGGCGCGCGGCTGCAGGCGGTGACGCCGGAGATTGCCGAGACGCTCGGGCTGAAGCTGCCGTCTGGCGCGCTGGTCGCCAACGTCGCGCCGAACAGCCCGGCGGCGAAGGCCGGACTGAAGCTCTCCGACCTGATCGTCGGGATCGACGGCACGCCGATCGACGATCCCAACGCGTTCGACTACCGCTTCGCGACCCGTCCGCTCGGCGGCAACGCGGAGATCGAGGTGCAGCGCGCCGGCAAGCCGGTGAAGCTCACCATACCGCTGGAGACCGCGCCCGACACCAACCGCGACGAGATCGTGCTGACCGCGCGCTCGCCGTTCCAGGGCGCGAGGGTCGCCAACATCTCGCCGGCGCTGGCCGACGAACTGCATCTCGACGCCGGTGCCGAGGGCGTGGTGGTGACTGATCTCGCCGGTGACGGCACCGCGGCCAATGTCGGCTTCCAGAAGGGCGACATCATCCTCGCGGTCAACAACGAGAAGATCGTGCGGACCAGCGACCTCGAGAAGGCATCGAAGACGGGGACGCGGGTCTGGCGCATCACGCTGGTGCGCGGCGGCCAGCAGATCAACGTGACGCTCGGCGGATGAGCCCCAAGCAACCGCGAGAGGCCGGCAACCTCTTTGCTGCGGCGGGGATGGAGCAGGACGCGCCGCACCCGCTGCCGGACCGGCTGCGTCCGCGCACGCTGGCCGATGTCGTCGGCCAGGATCACATCCTCGGCCCTGACGGCGCGCTGACGCGGATGCTGGAGACGCGCACGCTGGGCTCGCTGGTGTTCTGGGGACCGCCCGGCACCGGCAAGACCACGGTGGCGCGGCTTCTGGCCGACGCCACCGAGCTGCATTTCGAGCAGATCTCCGCGGTGTTCTCCGGCGTCGCCGATCTCAAGAAGGCGTTCGATGCCGCGCGTGCACGCCGCGAGACCGGCAAGGGCACGCTCCTGTTCGTCGACGAGGTGCATCGTTTCAACCGCGCGCAGCAGGATTCCTTCCTGCCCGTGATGGAGGACGGCACGGTGGTGCTGGTCGGCGCCACCACGGAGAACCCGTCCTTCGAGCTCAACGCGGCGTTGCTGTCGCGCGCCCGCGTGCTGGTGTTTCACTCGCTCGATACGGCGGCGATCGAGAAACTGTTCGCCAATGCCGAGAAGATCGAGGGCAAGCCGCTGCCGCTCGATGCCGAAGCCCGCGCCGTGCTGGTGCGGATGGCCGATGGCGATGGCCGCGCCTCGCTGACATTGGCCGAAGAGGTCTGGCGCGCCGCCCGCAAGGGCGAGGTGTTCAACGCCGAGCAGTTGCAGGCCATCCTGCAACGCCGGGCGCCGATCTACGACAAATCGGCCGACGGCCATTACAATCTGATCTCGGCGCTGCACAAGTCAGTGCGCGGCTCCGATCCGGATGCGGCGCTGTATTATCTCGCGCGCATGTTCGATGCCGGCGAGGATCCGCTGTTCCTGGCGCGGCGCGTGGTGCGCATGGCGGTCGAAGATATCGGCCTTGCCGATCCGCAGGCGCTGGCGGTGTGCAACGCCGCCAAGGATGCTTACGATTTCCTCGGCTCGCCGGAGGGTGAGCTCGCGATCGCGCAGGCCGTGGTCTATCTCGCCACCGCGCCGAAATCGAACGCGGTCTACACCGCGTTTGGTGCTGCGATGCAGACCGCAAAGCAGGGCGGCTCGCTGCTGCCGCCGAAGCACATTTTGAATTCGCCGACCAAGCTGATGAAGTCGGAGGGCTACGGCTCCGGCTATCAATATGATCACGACATGCCGGACGCATTCTCCGGCCAGGACTATTTCCCGGAAGCGCTGGGCCGCCAGACCTTCTACGATCCGCCCGACCGCGGCTTCGAACGCGAGATCCGCAAGCGGCTGGATTACTGGCAGCGGCTGCGCAAGGACCGGGGCGGGAGCTAGGGCAAGACGAGATTGGGCCGTGGTCGCGAATAGCGCACGTTCCCACCTGCGGCGCGGGCAGGGAACGCTTGCGTAACTTCGGAATATTAGAAATATATTCCTGATTTGCCCGACGTGTCAAGTTGCTTGGTGCCACGCCGATCGCCGCCGGCTCCTTTGCATGGGGTTGTTTTCGATATTTTGCCAGCGCCCGCTGCGACGGCCCATAACCTCATATTGCGCTGGCGCGTCACTTGACGCTCTTCACGAACTCCAAAATCTCGTCCGTCAGCCGCGTGTCCGGCGTGTTGATCGCATAGACCTCCGACATGTGGCTGTGCTGCGGCAGCATGAAGCTGCGGGCGCAGCCGCTCGGCCGCTTGCAACTGGCCTGCTTCATGAGCTCGAACTGCTCGACGAAGCGCGGCGGATCGAGCTCGGCCGCGGTGATCAGGAACGGGATCGGGCTCGCGACCAGCCCTTGCAGCGAGGAGCGTTCGGCATAGCGCGAGGGGTCGGAGCCGTAATAGGCGAGCTCGGCGTCGCCGGCCGGCGAGGCCGTCAGATCATAGATGCCCGACACCATGATCGCGCCGGCAAGTCCGCCGCCCTTCACCTTGTGGAATTCGCCATGGGAGACATAGCTCGCGACATGGATCGCGCCGGCCGATTGGCCCATCAGGAAGATGCGCCTCGGCTCGCCGCCGCGGGAGGCGATGTTTTCCGCAACCCACTGCACGATCGCACCCATGTCCTCCGGGCCTGCCGGCCACGGAAAGGCCGGCGCGAGGCGATAGGTGGCATTGACGCCAACGAAGCCGTTCTTGACCGCCCACAGCATGATGTTGTCGTAGAACGGGCTGCCGGGCGCGCGCTTGTTGCCCGCGACGAAGCCCCCGCCATGGATGTAGATCAGCACGGGTCGTGCGGGCGCCGCCGTCTCCGGCGTGAACATGTCGAGCAGATGCCGGTCGGCGGGGCCGTATTTGAGGTCGCGCTCGACCTTGACGCCCTGATAGGGCTCCTTCTGTTGCAGCGGCGCGTAGAGTGCAGCGGTCTTGGGCGGGTCGATGACGCGGCCGAGTTCCAGGAGCTTCCAGGCCAGATCTTCCGGCATCGCGGCTTCGGGCATCGGACTTTGCTGGGCGAGCGCAGGGTCCGTGAGCATCAGGGCCGCCGCCAAAGCCGATATCGTCAGTCTCATTCCAGGGCCCCCGTCGATTGCCGTATGCGGCCGAACATGGCCGATGTTGCACCGGATTCACACCGATTTCGCCGTGACGATTCGCGGCATTTGCGCTAGGCACAATGCAGGTCTGGAGCCGAAAAATCACCATGAGCCGCCGCATCAAGAGAACTACATCGCCGGGCGACCGCGCCAAAGGGCGCGACAAGGGCCGCGACCGGGACCGCGCCGGCGATCGCGGCAAGGATCGTGGTAAGGATCGTGGGAAGAGCGGATCGGCGCAGCGCACCCGCAAGCCGGACGATCGCAAGTTCGGTGAGCGCAAGTCTGGAGAGCGTCCGTTCGCGCATCGTGCGGCCGGAAAGCCGCCGCGCTTTGCCGAGTCGCGTCGCGACCGGCAGGAGCGGGCTGAGCCCGCCGCTACGAAGCCCGCGGCCGAGCAGCCGCTGCCGACCAAGGTGCAGACCGTCGTCGTCACCGCCGACGAGAACGGCATGCGCGTCGACCGTTTCCTCGAGGCACGCTTTCCCGGCCTGTCGTTCTCCCACATCCAGCGCATCGTCCGGAAGGGCGAACTCAGGGTCAACGGCAAGCGCGCCGATTCCAAGGACCGGCTGGAGGAGGGCCAGAGCGTGCGCATCCCGCCGCTGCGGCTCGACACGCCGAAGACATCAGGCACGCTCTCCGAGGCCGAGGCGAAGACGCTGCAGGCGCTGAAGGACATGACGCTGTACGAGGACGACGACGTGCTGGTGCTGAACAAGCCGGCCGGTCTCGCCGTGCAGGGCGGCTCCGGCATGACGCGCCATGTCGACCAGATGCTCGAGGTGATGCGCGACGCCAAGGGGCAGAAGCCGCGGCTGGTGCATCGGCTCGACCGGGAGACCTCCGGCTGCCTTCTGGTCGCCAAGACGCGTTTCGCTGCCACGCACCTCACCGGCGCATTCCGCCATCGCTCCGCGCGCAAGATCTACTGGGCATTGGTCGCCGGCGTGCCGAAGCCGAAGCAGGGCCGCATCTCGACCTATCTCGCCAAGGAGGAGAGCGAGGAGGACAGCATCATGCGGATCGCGGAGCATGGTGACGAGGGCGCGAGCCACGCCGTGACCTATTATGCCGTGGTCGAGACCTCGGCGACCAAGCTCGCCTGGGTCTCGCTCAAGCCGGTGACCGGCCGCACCCATCAATTGCGCGCCCACATGGCGCATATCGATCACGCGATCGTCGGTGATCCCAAATATTTCAACAAGGAGAACTGGCAGCTGCCCGGCGGCCTGCAGAACCGGCTGCATCTGCTCGCCCGCCGCATCGTGATTCCGCACCCGAGGGGCGGCGTGATCGATGCCACCGCGCCGCTGCCGCCGCACATGCTGCAATCCTGGAATCTGCTCGGGCTCGAGGCCGACCGCTTCGACCCGATCGAGAACGCGCCCGAGGAGTGACGGTCGGGCGCCGATATCCGGCGCGGACAGCAACAACGATCAAACGGCTCCGCGCTTTGCGGCTATCTTCGCGCGCCGGTTTTTGCCGGCCTGCAACGGAGACTCTCCATGATCGGCACCTGGCTGCGCGTCATGCTTTTCCTGATCAGCTCAGCTGTCGCCGCGGTGACGGCACAGGCCGAGACCATCGTGCTCCGCGGCGGCACGCTCTACGCATCGGCCGATGCGCAAGCGCTGCCGGATGCGGTGATCGTGATGACCGACGGCCTCATCAGCGCGGTCGGCAAGTCCGGCGACATCCAGGTGCCGCCGGATGCCCGCGTGATCGATTGCAGCGGCAAGACCATCGTCGCCGGCTTCTGGAACAGCCATGTCCATTTCACGCAGAAAGTCTGGCGCAACGCCGGCGCAGCGCCGGCCGCGGCGCTGACGCAGCACATGCAGGAGATGCTGACGCGCTGGGGTTTTACCACGGTCTGGGATCTCGGCTCCGATCCGAGCGACACCTTGCCGCTGCGCAAGCGCATCGTCGCGGGCGAAGTCGCCGGCCCCAACATCCTGCTCGCCGGCAACATCTTCCCGAAGGGCGGGCACCCCGTCTACATCCCTCGCGAAGTGCAGCTTCCTGAAGTCGCAACGCCGGAGGAGGCAACGAAATGGGCACGCGACTGGCTCGGCATGGGTGAGGACGGCATCAAGCTGTTCACCGGCGCCTTCATGGGGGACAAGCCCGTCGTCAACATGGACCCTGCAATCGCCAAAGCGGCTGTCGACGTCGCGCATGCGCAGGGCAGGCCGGTGTTCGCACATCCGCAGAACAAGGTCGGCGTCGAGACGGTGATCGAGTCCGGCGCCGACGTGCTCGCGCACACCACACCCGGCGAACCCGGCTACACCGCGGATCAGCTGGCGCGGTTCAAGGCACAGGGGACTGCGCTCGTTCCCACGCTGTCGCTGTTCACCACCGTGGTGCTCGATCCGAACGTCACCAACCGCCTGGTGGCCTCGACCGTCAACCAGCTCAAGCAGTTTTCGGAGAATGGCGGCACGGTGCTGTTCGGCACCGATGTCGGTTTCACCACGCTGTACGACACCACGCAGGAATTTCAGCTGATGCACCGCGTGTTGTCGGAGCGGCAGGTGCTGGCCACGCTGACGACCAATCCGGCGCGGTTCTTCAAGGCCGCGAAGAAGGGACGGGTGGAGCAGGGCTTCGACGCCGATCTCGTGGTGCTCGACGGTGATCCGCTCGGCGACGTCGGCAATCTTGCGAAAGTGAGCAGCACGATCCGTGCCGGTCACGTGATCTACCAGAAACCGCGACGAGGGCGGGGAACTCGCATCTCGGGGACAGTATTGACGCTTGGTGCGTTCACTTGAACCGTTGCTGCCGCGTCACGACATATAGGCTATGAAGCGATCCCTGATTGTTGCCGGCATTCTGCTCTGGGCCATGGGCGCGGCAAGCGCGCAAATCCTTGCGCCCGGCCGCTCGACGTGGGATCCGCCGGTCCCCCAACCCCCGCCGCCGCCGCGGATCGAGGTGCCCGCCATCCCCAGGATGGACGCGCCGACGCAGCCGAGCCTGCGTTCGCGGCCGCGCAGCTCGTTCGGCGACCGCGTCAGCCGGTGCCTCGACGAGGCCGCCGCCGCCGGCCTGAACCAGGCCGAGCGTGCCGCCTATTCGCGATCCTGCGCCAACCACCGGGATTAGGGCAGGGCGTGGTCTGCTAGACAAGCCTTGCTGACGCATGGACGGAATTGTCGTCGCGCCGGCGCGAGTACGAACAGGCAAGCGGCATAGGCCGGCGGAGCCGCGGCGATCCGGTTCAAGGCTGTCGACCGTGCGAATCTGTCTGGCTATCCAAACGGACCGCTTTGATTTCGTCTCATGATCTTGAGCGTGAGCAGGGCCGCCCCGAGCACGAGAAGCAAGACACCGACGACAGTTGTGCTTGTCGATTCGAATGTCACACCGACTGCTGTCAGCAAGCAGCCTACAACGATAGCAATAAGCCCACCAAGCTTCTTTACCAACAGAAGCTGTCCGTCGCTTGCGCGCGCCACCATGATCAACCTCACTCTGTAAGTGATGCGGTCATTCCACCGTCGCCGCGGGCCGGTGTTGCTTGGACAAGCGGCGGGCTCACATCCGCACACGATGATCGTACTCTCGCGTGCCAATGATGGAAATCGCTCGTTGCTGCCATGATGACTTCTCTTTTGATTCAATTGCGCCGCGGGCGATTGGACAATCTTGCTTACCTAGCCGCGCCGAAACGTCGCATGACTATATCGAATGTGCATCGCGCAACGGCGCTGCGATTCCGCGATACGCAATGCGTTCAGCGCATTTGTCGTAAAGTGTTCTGGACCAACGCAAGCATTGCAAAGGCTGTGGGAGTGGATCGTTGACTCCGTGTTTTTTTGGGCGCCTACTTCTGGTTGCCGACTAGAAGACCTGAAGCAATAAGGTCGAAATCCGGAAGGACAGCCAATGCGGCCGCCTTCGATCGCGGAACAAGCGGAGCGGCCCTACATCTCGACCGGGCACTTGCCCGAACCCGAGATGGTGCAGGAGCTCGTGTCTCAAGCGCATCAGCGCTTCAAGTCGAACAGCGAAGGGACCAATTCGCAGGTTTATCCGGCCCTGGCCAGAGTGCCGAGTGAACTGTTCGGCGTCTGTGTGGCCGGTACCAGCGGGCGTGTCTACGGCGCGGGCGATATCGAATACGAATTCTCGATCATGAGTGTATCGAAGCCATTCGTATTCGCATTGGTGTGCGAGGCCATCGGCCCTGAAGAGGCTCGTGCAAAACTGGGCGCGAACGCGACCGGGCTGCCGTTCAATTCACTGGCGGCGATCGAGCATGGAGCCGGGCGCACCAACCCCATGGTGAACGCAGGCGCGATCGCGACCACAAGCCTTGTGCCGGGCTCGAGCGCTGACGAGCAATGGCGGTTCATCCATGACGGTCTCTCGCGCTTCGCGGGCCGCAAGCTTTCGCTCAACGAGGAAGTCTACGCATCGGCATCCAAGACCAATTTTCGCAATCGAAGCATCGCGCGGTTGCTGGAGAGCTACGACCGGATCTATTGCGACGCCAGGCAGGCGACCGATCTCTACACCCGGCAGTGTTCGCTGAATGTGAGCGCCAGGGATCTCGCCGTGATGGGTGCGACGCTGGCCGATGGTGGCGTGAATCCGGTGACCCGGCAGCGGGTGGTCGATGCGGCCGTGTGCCACTATGCATTGGCCGTCATGGTCACTGCCGGACTGTACGAGACGTCGGGCGACTGGCTGTACGATATCGGTCTGCCCGGCAAAAGCGGCATTGGTGGAGGCATCGTCGCGGTGTCTCCGGGAAAGGGTGGTTTCGGCACTTTCGGGTCGCCACTGGATGCGGCCGGCAACAGCGTGCGAGGGCAGCTCGCCGCGAAGTTCCTGTCGCAAAGACTGGGCATGGATCTGTTCGTGTCCCAACCGGACGAGTGAACAAGAGGCACTGAAGATCGGTCGAGCTGTGGCCCGATCGATCGCAACGTCGGGCAGGTTGGAGGACGCGATGGCAACGCAAGCAATCTCGATCGGCGACATTCATCAGGAAGAGCGCGCATCATGGGTACCCATGGTCGCGATTGCGTTCGGCCAGATGATCATGTCGTTCAACGTCGCGTCGTTGCCGGTTGCGATGGGGGGAATGGTGGCAAGCTTCGGTGTACCGCCCACCACCGTCGCGACCGGAATTGTGGCTTACTCGATGCTTGTCGCCGGGTTCGTGATGCTTGGCGCCAAGCTCGCCCAAAGGTTCGGGGCGGTGCAGGTATTTCGCGCTGCCGTCGTGCTTTTCCTGATCGCGCAGATCGCGATGACGTTCAGCCCCACGGCCTCCGTCATGATTTCCGCGCAGGCGCTTTGCGGCGCGGCGGGCGCGGTGATCGTGCCCTCGCTCGTCGCGCTGATTGCCGAGAATTATGCCGGACGCCAGCAGGCGACGGCCCTTGGCGCGTTGGGCTCGGCGCGAGCTGCCGCCGGCGTGCTGGCATTCGTCGTCGGCGGGTTGCTCGGCACCTATATCGGCTGGCGCCCGGCGTTTGGAATTCTCATCGTTGCCTCGGCAATCGCTTTCGCTCTGAGTTTCCGCCTGCGGCCGGACCACGGTCGCGCGGATGTCCAGATCGACCTGATCGGGGTCGCTCTTGCCGCGAGCGCGATCATCTTCATCAGCTTCGGATTCAATAATCTGAACAGTTGGGGCGTGATCCTGGCGACGCCTAACGCGCCGTTCGACTTGCTGGGCGTGTCGCCGGCACCGGTCCTGATCGTGCTTGGCATAGTGCTCGGGCAGGCATTCCTGATTTGGACGCATCGCCAGCAGGCCGCGGGGAGGACGCCTTTGCTGGCGTTGGAGGTGATCGATTCACCGGAGGAGAGGTGCGCCGTCTACGCGCTGTTCGCGGTCGTGGCGCTCGAGGCTGCGCTGAACTTCACGGTGCCGCTCTACATCCAGATCGTGCAGGGACGTTCGCCAATTGCGACGGCGATCGCGATGATGCCCTTCAATCTGACCGTTTTCCTCTCGGCGATGATGATCGTCAATCTCTACGAAAAACTGACGCCTCGCCAGATCGGACGCTTCGGCTTTGGCCTCTGCACCGTCGCGTTGTTGTGGCTCGCCTTCGTCGTGCGCAACGACTGGAGCGAGATTCCCGTTCTGCTTGGCCTCGTGCTGTTCGGCATCGGCCAGGGCTCGCTGGTGACACTGCTGTTCAACGTTCTGGTCACGGCCTCACCCAAGGCATTGGCGGGGGATGTCGGGTCCTTGCGCGGAACCACGCAGAATCTGGCGGCTGCCGTCGGCACCGCGGTGGCCGGAGCTCTTCTGGTCGGTCTTTTGAGCACGATCGCGCTCGGCAGGATCGCGGCCAGTCCGGTGCTGACCAAGGAGCTTCAGAGCCAGGTTGATCTCGGCAACATCACTTTCGTCAGCAATGATCGGCTGCGCAGCGTACTCGAAGGCACGAGCGGTACGCCACAGCAGGTCGAGGAAGCCGTCCTGGTCAACACCGAAGCGCGCCTGCGCGCTTTGAAGATCGGGTTGCTGATCATGGCCGGCCTCGCACTGCTTGCGGTCATTCCCGCGGGACGGCTGCCGAATTATCGGCCAGGCGAAATACCGGACGACGGAGCGACCGGCGAGCGCGAGCGATCGACCTGATCGGATGTCGGGCGCCTCGGGGCAAGAAGGTCTCTGCAATAACGAGGTGCCAGATATGGATGAACTCGACCGTCGCATCGTGCTCCGGAGAATGCTTGGCGGCGTCGCAGCCGCTGGTCTCGGAACAGGCTTGCTGACGCAGGTGGCCAGGGCGCTGCCACTGCCCCCGAAGATGCCCTCGTGGCGAAGACGGATGATCCGGAGCGGCCGCTTCATATGGTCGTCGCCCGGCCATCACCGCGCCCGCGTCCTCCGCCACCGCGCCGCCGCTGGCATCGCCGGCGCCGCTGGACCTGTTGGTGGCACAGAGGTCGCCGCCGCTGTGGATGGCGCTGGTGAGAGCAGGCACAAGCTCCGGCGGCGCGAGTGGCGCGGTTGCGCGGCCTGGAATGCGCGACCGTGCCATGGCTGCTTGGGATCAAGGAGGACGACATGGCTACCTATGAGAACAGTTCCACGATGCTCCGCGGGCTACCTGGCCCGCCTTTATGGGTCTGCGTTCTGCTGGGCCTCGTCATGATCGCCGCGGGCCTTCTGGTGCTGGGAGATGTCGTGCTTTTCACCGTGATCAGCGCCATCTTTATCGGCTGGACGGCCATCGTTGCCGGCGGGTTCGAAATCCTGCACGCCTTCTGGACTAAGGGCTGGGGTGGATTCGTGTGGCAGCTTGTGCTGGGGGTGCTCTACCTTGCCTGCGGAATCGTTCTGCTTAGCCAACCGGTGGCGAGCGCGCTGCTCCTGACCTATGCCCTCGGTCTCATGCTTTTGGTCTCCGGGATTGTGCGCATGCTGGTCGGTATCGGCCATTGGCAGCAGTCCGGCTGGATCATGCTCGCATCCGGGCTGTTTGGCGTTCTGGCCGGCCTCGTCATTCTGACGGGATTTCCGGCGACCGGACTGTGGGTGCTCGGGCTGCTGCTGGGGATCGATCTGCTGTCTCATGGCATCGGATGGCTGAGTTACGCTTTACAGCCTGCCGCCAGAGCGGCTCAATAAGCCGTCGATCCTCCAGGGAGCAGCAGAACTCTCATTAATCGTCTGAAATCAAGTCGGCTCCTCGCGAGATCAATGACGGTCTCGCGCGATGCGCCATCGGCGGAGAGTGGACATGTCAGGTTTGAGGAAGGGCGTGAGAGTTTCGGCGCTGGTTGCGTCGATTGTGATGAGCCTCATCGCCTTGCTGCCAGCGCAAGCTCAGCAGGATGGCGACGTGCTGTTTCAGAACGTGCGAATTTTCGATGGCAGGAATGGCGCGCTGTCCGGGCCGTCCAATGTGCTGATCCGGAACAACAAGATCGAGAAAATTTCGACTGGGCCGATCGCGGCCGACGCTCAGGTGATTGCCGGCGACGGACGGGTGCTGATGCCCGGGCTGATCGACGCGCACTGGCATGCATTGCTGGTACGCCCGACGCCGGCGGCCGTGATGGCCAGCGACATCGGTTACATCAATCTTCTTGCGGCCGCCGAGGCAACGGCCACCCTCATGCGTGGCTTCACCACCATTCGCGACATGGGCGGCCCGGCCTTTTCCCTCAAGCGCGCGATCGACGAAGGTCTCGTCGTCGGTCCTCGCATCTACCCATCCGGTGCCATGATCACCATCACCGGCGGCCATGGCGACTTCCGGCCGCTGTCCGATCTGCCCAGAACAATCGGCGGCATGCTCAGCCGCATGGAGAGGATAGGCGGCGCCATGGTCGCGGACAGCCCGGATGAAGTTCGCGTGCGCGCGCGCGAGCAGCTCATGCAAGGGGCTACGCAGGTCAAGCTCACGGCGGGCGGTGGGGTGGCGTCGCCGTTCAGCCCGCTCGATGTGTCCACGTTCACTGAACAGGAGTTGCGCGCCGCGGTCGAGGCTGCGGAGAACTGGGGTACTTATGCCGTCGTACACGCCTACACGCCGGTCGCGATCCAGCGATCGATCGCAGCGGGGGTCAAGTGTATCGAGCATGGTCATTTGATCGACGACGCGTCGGCCCGCCTGATGGCCGAGAAGGGAATTTGGCTGAGCACCCAGCCCTTCCTCGATATGTCGGGCGCCAGCGCCCTTGGACCTGCGGAGCAGGACAAGATGCGGCAGGTTGTTGCCGGCACCGACAGGGTCTACGGCTTTGCGAAGAAGTACAAGTTGAAGACGGCATTCGGTACCGACGTCTTGTTCTCGAAAGCACTCGCCGACCGGCAAGGCGCCATGCTGACGACCCTCACGCGATGGTACACGCCGGCTGAAGCGCTCATCATGGCGACATCGACGAATGCCGAATTGCTCAGTCTGTCCGGGCTTCGAAATCCATATCCAGGCATGCTGGGCGTGGTGGAGGAAGGCGCGTTGGCCGACCTTCTGCTGGTCGATGGCAATCCAATCGACAACATCAAGCTGATAGAGGATCCGGCGAAGAATTTCCTGGTCATCATGAAAGATGGGAAGGTCTACAAGAATCTTCTTGGTGGTGACCGGAACAGGTAGGCGGACATAGTCACAAGGCGGGCCAAGCGGCAGCGTCAAAGCATCGGCTTGTAGCCGATATGGCTGCCGACGTGGCCGGTGGAGCAGCGATCGCCGGAAGGGCAAGGGCAGCTACTACCGCCGAAACTGCGTCAGAAACGTCCGCAAGGAATCGTGCGGGCTCTCGACATCCGAAATCACCCAGCCGTCGGGACCATTGACGACGATGAAGTTGAGCGTGACGGCGCGGCCTTCATTGTCGAATGTCACCGTCACGTCGGCCTTGTCGAACTGCCGGCGCGGGATTGCGATCGAGATCGGGCCGAGCCGCCAGGTCGGGCTCTGCACCAGAAAATCGTAGGGCGCATCGTGCAGCGCGGTCCAGGCACCGCGCAGGGTGGGATCGAAGAATCGGCGAGCCGTTTCCTCGTCGCGCGGCAGGCCGTTGGAATATTCGGCGCTGCCTCGCCCATAATGGGCGTAGACGTTGCGGATCAGGGATTCCGGCGAACGGAACCCGGCACAGGCTGTGGCGGAGGCGAAAACCACCGCAACCAGCGAAAAACCCGCAAGGAATTTGCCGCGTCCCATCAGCTTTATTTGCCGTTGCCCCTGACATATCTTGCAGGGAAATCCCTATGAACGAAAGCTACCCGGCGCGATGCGCGAACTTTTCGACGATGTCCCAGAACAATCTCCGTTCGATCCGCAGGAGGCGGTGCGGCGCCACATCCGCACGCCCCAGCGCAAGCGGTTCTACACCAGCGCCGGCGTCGCCGAGGCCGATGGCGGATTTTCGATCACGCTCGACGGCAAGCCGATCCGCACGCCGTCCGGCAAGCCGATCGCGGTGCCGACGCGGGCCATTGCGGACACGGTGGCGGCGGAATGGAATGCGCAGCGCGAGACCATCGATCCCATGACCATGCCGCTGACGCGGCTTGCCAACAGCGTGATCGAGGGGGTGATCGATCGCATCGACGAGGTCGCCGACGATGCGGCCAAGTTCCTCGGCAGCGACCTCTTGTTCTACCGGGCCGGCCATCCAGAGACGCTGGTGGCGCGCGAGGCCCAGCACTGGGATCCGATCCTGTTCTGGGCCGCCGACGCGCTCGGCGCCCATTTCGTGATGGCCGAGGGGGTGATGCATGTCGGCCAGCCCGAGCCTGCGATCAAGGCGGCGCGGGCGGCGTTCCCGACCGACCCATGGTCGGTCGCGGCGCTCCATGTGGTGACGACGCTGACCGGCTCGGCGCTGCTGGCGCTGGCGCTCGCCCATGGCGTCCGCGACGAGGACCAGGTCTGGGCCGCCGCCCATGTCGACGAGGACTGGAACATCGAGAAATGGGGCGTCGACGAGGAGGTCGCCGTCCGCCGCGCCGCCCGCCAGCTCGATTTCAAGGCCGCCGCCGGCGTGCTCAGGGAGCTCAAGCCGGCTGCCGGTTAACGAGGGGTTTACGGCGCCGGGCTAGCCTGCGGCACGTTCCTCGCCCTTGGCCGAGATTTCCGACATGGCACTCGCCATCAATCCCGTGTTGCCGGTGCTCGCCTCGAAGGAGGCGGACAGCGTCGCGCCGGACCTCACGCTTGAGGCCGGCAGCGTCGTCAATGCGCAGGTGCTGAAAGTGCTGTCCGCCGATCTGGTGCGGATCGCGATCGCGAGCCTGTCGATCGACGTCCAGACCGAGGTGCCGCTGCGGCAGGGCCAGAACCTGCAGCTCGCAGTGTCGCAGACCAATGACGGCATCCGCCTGCAGCTGGTCGGGCCGGGGCCGGACACCGGCGATGCCGTACGGCTGTCGCCGGCAGCGGCCAACGCCACCGATGCCGCCCAGCCGGTCGCCACGGCACCGAAGGCTGTATTGACGCCGCTGGAGCGCGTCACCATCACCGCGACGGCGCAGACCGCGGCGGCGGTGCAGGGAAGCCAGGCGCCGCTGTTCGCCAATCTCGCCGCGGTCGCCTCGGCCAATCTGCCGCCGAAGCTGCAGGCCGCGATCGCGCAGGTGCTGGCGCAGCAGACCGGTCTCGACGAGAATTTGAGCGGCGATGCGGTCAAGACCGGCTTGCAGAAATCCGGCCTGCTGTTCGAGGCGACGGTGGCGGCGGGCATTGCGCCCGCGAGCGGCAGCGCGCCCGATCTAAAGGCCGCTCTGATCGTGCTGCGCCAGGCGCTGACCTCGCTTGGTACCGCTGATGCCGGCAGGCCCGCGTCCGCCACACCGCTCCAGCAACCGGCGCAGGCCAGCGCCGCGACGGCGCCGAGCCTCATGCCATCCGGCACGCCAGACCTCGACGTTCAGGAGATCTTGCTGCCGCAGGCCCGCCTGCCGGTCGCCGAGGATGTCACCCGCGGCACCACAGGGTTCGCAGGGGCGCTCGCGGATGCGCTCGATGCCGGCCCGTCCTCCGGCGGCGCGCTCAATCTCATTCAGCAAGCGCTGCACGAACTCGGCAACCCCGCACGGCAAGGCGCCGCGCCGAGGGAGATGCTGCCGGGCGAGGTGCCGGTACGCGGCAACACACCGCCACCGCCGTTTCACGGTGCGCTGCCGTCGGCGCAGGCCGTCGCCGAGCCGTCGATCGCCCCAAACACGCCACTCGCGACCGCCGCGCATCGCCTGCTGGAAAACACCGACGCCGCGCTGGCGCGGCAGACGCTGCTGCAGGTCGCCTCGCTGCCGGACCGCGGCGACGCTACGCGGCCGCAGCTCGACGCCATGCTGCCGCGCTGGAATTTCGAGATCCCGTTCCTGACCCCGCAGGGCACGGCGATGGCGCAGTTCGAGATTTCCCGCGACGGCGGCTGCAATGAGGTCGAAGCCGCCAAGCGGGTGTGGCGCGCGCGCTTCACGCTCGATGTCGAGCCGGCCGGCCCGGTGCACGCGCTGGTGTCGCTGAACGGCGAGCGCACCTCGGTGCGGATGTGGGCCGAGCGTCCCTCGACCGCCGCGCAACTGCGCGCCGGCGCTTCCGAGCTGAGCCGGGCGCTGACCAGGGCCGAGCTCACGCCCGGCGACATCGAGATCCGCGACGGCAGCCCGCCGCAACCCGCACCCGCCCGCGCCGGCCATTTCCTGGACCGCGCATCATGAGCGAGGCCAACAACCAGCTCGCGGTCGCGCTGCATTACGACCACGCCGGTGCGCCGCGCGTGGTGGCAAAAGGCAAGGGCGCAATCGGCGCCAAGATCATCGAGGTCGCCAAGGCCAACGACATCCCGATCGAGGAGAACGAGGTGTTGGCCGGCGCGCTCTCCAATGTCGAGCTCGGCGACGAGATTCCGGCCGAGCTCTACAAGGCCGTCGCCGAGGTGCTGGTGTTCGTGCTGCGGATGTCGGGCCGGGCGCGCTAGCGGGCGCGTTTTCGAGCGAAGCGGGCACCGGTTCGCGTGAAGAAAACGCGACAGACAAGTGAGTTCTCTTGCCATCCTTTCACCACGATGGCATCCACCATCGTCGTCAATGCGAACCTGCCCAGGACTTGTCGTGATCCATCGCCGCCATGCGCTCGGTCTGCTTGCTGCCGCTACGATCCTGCCGTCGCGCAGCTTCGCCAATGTGTCCTACCAGCGCAGCGAGTTTCGCGAGGAGCTGCAAAAGCGGTTCTTCGAGCTCGGCACCGAGGGCACCTTCGTCGGCTACAAGGTCGAGGACTATCTGATCATCGCCAGCGACAAGGTCCGCTCGGGCGAGGGCAGGCTGCCGGCCTCGACCTTCAAGATCCCGAACGCGCTGATCGCGCTCGAGACGGGGGTGGTGCAGGACCCCGACAAGGACGTCTTCAAGTGGGACGGCACAACCCGCAGCATCGAGGCCTGGAACAAGGATCACACGCTGCGCTCCGCGCTCGCGGTGTCGGCCTTTCCGGTGTTCCAGGAGATCGCCCGCCGCATCGGCGAGGAGCGGATGAAGAAATATCTCGAGATCATCGACTACGGCAACCGCGACATCGGCGGCGGCATCGACCAGTTCTGGGTGACCGGCAATTTGCGGATCGATCCAGTGCAGCAGATCGATTTCCTCGACCGGCTGCGCCGCGGCGTGCTGCCGGTCGACAAGCGCAGCCAGCAGCTGGTGTGCGACATTCTCCCGGTGACGAAAGTCGGCGACGCCGTCATTCGCGCCAAGACCGGCCTCACCGACAAGGAGCACGGCTCGCTCGGCTGGCTGGTCGGCTGGGCCGAGAAGGGCACCGACATCACGGTGTTCGCGATGAACATGGACTGCAAGACGCAGGCGCAGACCGATGCGCGGATGAGCGTCACGCAGCAATGCCTCACCGATATCGTCGCGCTGTGATGACCTGATCTGCGTGTTCATCGCTGGCTGGCGCTACGTAGCTCGACTAGCATCCTCCGATAAAATCAAGCGGAGGAATCATGCATTCAGCAACAGTCTGGCTCTCGTCGCTCACGCTGGCCGCGGCCGGCGGCTGGCTCGCGGCGACGGTGTTCTCGGTGCCGGCCACCAGCAAGGAGCCGCGCTTCCCGCAGCTCACGATGGAGCAGCTCAGCGACCTGCAAAAACCGCTCGGCGAGCAGATCATGAAGGTGTCGAGCGTCGGCATCGGCGGTCCCTACAATCCGATGATCCGGAGCCCGGTGCTCGGCCAGCGGCTCTACGATCTGTTCTATTATCTGCGCTGGCAGACCTCGGTGCCGACACGGCTGAACGAGTTCGCGATCCTGATCATCGGCCGGCAGTGGCGCTCGCAGGTCGAGTGGTTCGCGCACGCGCCGCTCGCCGCCAAGGCCGGCCTGCCACCCGACGTCATCGCGGAGCTCAAGGCCGGCAACCGGCCGTCGAAGATGGCCGACGACGAGGCGGTCGTGTACGACTTCGTCACCGAGCTGACCACGACCAAGAAGGTCTCCGACGAGACCTATGCGCGGGCCAAGAAGATTTTCAACGATCAGCAGATCGTCGACCTCACCGCGGTCGCCGGCAATTACGTGATGGTGGCGATGATCCTGGCGATGGCGGAGGAGACCGTGCCGCCTGGCAAGGAGGAGCCGTTCAAGGTTGGTGAGAAGTAGGGGCGGCGCGGACTCCGTTCACCTCGCCCCGCGTGCGGGGAGAGGTCGGAACGCATCGCAGATGCGTTCCGGGTGAGGGGACTCTCCTCAGGCACAGCTATCACCGTGCAAGAGGAAGCAGCCCCTCACCCCAACCCTCTCCCCGTAAGAACGGGAGAGGGAGCAGGGCGCCGTCGCTATTGGCGCCCGATCGCTCGCTGCAAGGTCGGCATCAGCTTCGGGTCGCGGCATTGCGCGACGTTGAAGCGCATGAAGGCGGCGGCCGTCTGCGAGGCGCTGAACACGTTGCCGGGCGCCAGCACGACATTGTCCGTTAGCGCTAGCCGCGCCACATCGGCGGAGTCGCACCCGTCGGGCAGATGGCACCACAGATAGAAGCCGCCGCGCGGCATCAGCCAGGGTGTGACGCCGATGCGCTGCAGTTTGTCGCCGACGTCGCGGCGGGCGCGGGCAAGGCGCCGGCGCAGCTCCTCGACATGCTTGCGATAGAAACCGCTCGACAGCACGCTGGCGATGATCTCGGTGGCGACCGCGCTCGGGCCGCCGAAACCGGTCGCGACCTGGAGATCGACGAGATCCTCGATCCAGTCCGCCCGCGCGGCGATGAAGCCGCAGCGCACCGATGCCGACAGCGTCTTGGAGAAGCTGCCGATCCGGATCACGCGGCTCAGGCCATCGAGCGCGGCGAGCCGCGCCGAAGGCTCCGGCTCGAAGTCCGCAAAGATGTCGTCCTCGACGATGGTGAGATCATGGGCGGTGGCGGCATTCAGCACGCGGTGCGCGGTCTGCGGCGACAGCGTCGCACCGGTCGGATTATGCAGCGCCGAGTTGGTGACATAGAGCCGCGGCCGCTCGGCGGCCAGTGTCGCCTCGAAGCTTGCGACATCGGGGCCCGATGCCGTGTAGGGCACGCTGACGATGCGAACCTGATGCGCGCGCAGCAGCGCCCGGAAATTGAAATAGCAGGGATCATCGACCAGCACAGTGTCGCCCGGCCGCAGCAGGAAGCGGCAGACGAGGTCGATCGCCTGCGTGCCGGACGCGGTCAGCAAGAGCTGCTCGGGTGGCACCTCGAGGCCCTCGTCGGCAAACCGCGCCATCAGGATCCGACGCAGCGTGAGCGAGCCGCGTGTCGCGCCATAGTCGGAGAGCACGGCGTCGTCGGCCCGCGCGAGGCCGCGCAGCGCGCGCCGCAACGCCTCTGTCGGCATCCACTCGGCGGGCAGCCAGCCGCAGCCGGGCTTGAGCGCGCCGGTCTCGGCATCGAGCGATTGCCGCGACACCCAGAACGGATCGACTGCGCGGTCGCGCTGCGGCTCGTCCTTTGCGAGCGCGAGCGGCGGCAGCGCCGTGGACGAGACATAGAAGCCGGAGCCGGGCCGGGCGCGGATCAGGCCCTCGGCCACCAGCCGGTCATAGGCCTCGACGACGGTGGAGGGCGACACGCCCATGGTCGTGGCCAGGCCGCGGATCGAGGGCAGGCGGTCGTCGGCGACCAGCGCGCGGCTCGCCACCTTGGCGCGGATCGCGTTCATCACGTCGGTGGTCCGCGTCGCCTTTGGCGCATCGGATTGCTGTTGCAAGTGTATGCCTACCTTTGCCCATACAGTTTTGCGATATTGTACTGATCTGTAGCTGCCTTGGCGAGCCTCCGCCGGCTATGGTCGGTGCGAGGTCGGACTCGGCTTCACCTCGCCCCGCCTGCGGGGAGAGGTCGGAACGCATCGCCAGATGCGTTCCGGGTGAGGGGGAGTCTCCACGGGTTCGGCCGTTACCGAGTATGCGGGGCGGCCCCTCACCCCAACCCTCTAAGAGCGAGCTTCGCTCGTCTCGGCCCCGCAAGAGCGGGGCGAGGGGGCGCAGTTACGTTTTGGGAAGCAAAGTACGATGGACAAGGCTTCGATCGACGGCTGGGGCAGCGGCCTGCTCGGCGTGATTATCTTCAGCGGCTCGCTGCCGGCGACCCGCGTGGCCGTGGCAGAGTTCTCGCCGCTGTTCTTGACTTCGGCGCGGGCGGCGATCGCGGCGCTGCTCGGCGCCGCGCTGCTTGCGGCGCTGCGGCAGCCCTGGCCGCAGCGCAAGGATCTGGTGTCGCTGACCATCGTCGCACTCGGCGTCGTGATCGGCTTTCCGCTGCTCACCGCGCTCGCGCTCCAGCACATCACCTCGGCGCATTCGATCGTGTTCATCGGGCTGCTGCCGCTGTCGACCGCCGTGTTCGGCGTGCTGCGCGGCGGCGAGCGGCCGCAGCCGCTGTTCTGGCTGTTCTCCTGCATCGGCAGCGCGACGGTCGGCGCGTTCGCCTTGTCGAGCGACGGATCGGCGTCGCTGACCGGCGACCTCCTGATGGTCGCCGCCATCATCGTCTGCGGCCTCGGCTATGCCGAGGGCGCGGCGCTGTCGCGGCGGCTCGGCGGCTGGCAGGTGATCTCCTGGGCGCTGGTGCTCTCAGTGCCCGTGGTGCTCGTGATGACGATCATGACGCTGCCGCCGAGCTGGCAGGGCATCAGCGCGCCGGCCTGGCTCGGGCTCGCTTATGTCTCGATCTTCAGCATGCTGGTCGGTTTCGTGTTCTGGTATCGCGGCCTTGCGATCGGCGGCATCGCCAGCGTCGGCCAATTGCAGCTGCTGCAACCGTTCTTCGGCCTCGCGCTGGCCGGCCTGTTGCTGCACGAGCAGGTGCCGTGGTCGATGATCGTGGCGACCATGCTCGTCGTCGTCTGTGTGGTGTTCGCGCGCCGCTTTGCTTGACGTCTGTCTCTCCTCACGGTGAGGAGCGCGGAACGCGCGTCTCGAACCATGAGGCCACAGGCGGGCCTGCATCCTTCGAGACGCCAGCAATCGACGCGCACGCTGTCAATTTGACCGGCCGTGCGTGACGTCAGGAAGCGGGCGCTAGGCGGGCTCCTGCGCTTTCCCGATCCGCCCGAGATGGGTGAAGCCAAAGCCCTTGGAATATTTCAGCCCGTAGCCGAGCGCGCGGTCGATCCCGATATGGGCGAGCCAGATCATCGCGATCGATAGCACCAGCGGCGCCGCGGCGGCAAAGCCCAGCGTCATCAGCGCGACCGGCGCCAGATAGCTGTGGGCGGCGTTGTAGACGATGGCGCCGACCCGCGGGCCGGCGAGATAGGCCGCGAAACTCAAATCCGGCACCAGGAACAGCAGGACATAGACCAGCCACGAGCCCTCCCATTGGGCATAGAGCACGGTCATGCCGAGGAACAGCACGAGGCCCTCCAGCCGGAGCAGGGTGCGCACCCCGCCGGTCGGTGCGCCGGTCTCGACCGTGGCCGTGCTCGTGTCGGTCATCGCCATCTCCCCAGATATCGGAAAATCCTACCGTTTTTGCGCCCGAACCCGTCCACAACCGCCTTTCCGGTTCCGAAATGGCCGTGCTAAGCCATTTCCGAACGAAGCGGACCTCGGCTCGCGCCGGGACGCGGACTGTAGCTAACACGGGCGGAAACAAATGAAAGATATCCTCGATACCCTCGAAGAGCGGCGCGCCGGCGCCAAGCTGGGCGGCGGCGAAAAGCGCATCGAGGCGCAGCACGCCCGCGGCAAGCTGACCGCCCGCGAGCGGATCGAGCTCCTGCTGGACAAGGGCTCGTTCGAGGAATTCGACATGTTCGTCGAGCACCGCTCGATCGAATTCGGCATGGAGAAGACCAGGATCCCCGGCGACGGTGTCGTCACCGGTTGGGGCACGGTCAACGGCCGCAAGACGTTCGTCTTTGCCAAGGATTTTACGGTGTTCGGCGGCTCGCTTTCCGAAACCCACGCGCTGAAAATCACGAAACTGCAGGACATGGCGATGAAGGCGAGGGCGCCGATCATCGGCCTCTATGACGCCGGCGGCGCGCGTATCCAGGAGGGCGTCGCGGCGCTGGCGGGCTATTCCTATGTGTTCCGCCGCAACGTGCAGGCCTCGGGCGTGATCCCGCAGATCTCCGTCATCATGGGCCCCTGCGCCGGCGGCGACGTCTATTCGCCCGCGATGACCGACTTCATCTTCATGGTGAAGAACACCAGCTACATGTTCGTCACCGGCCCCGACGTGGTGAAGACCGTCACCAACGAGGTGGTGACCGCCGAGGAACTCGGCGGCGCCTCGGTGCATGCCACGCGCTCCTCGATCGCCGACGGCGCGTTCGAGAACGACGTCGACGCGCTGCTGCAGATGCGCCGCCTGATCGACTTCCTGCCCTCGAACAACAGCGACGGTGTGCCGGAATGGCCGAGCTTCGACGATATCGGGCGGGTCGACATGTCGCTGGACACGCTGATCCCCGACAATCCGAACAAGCCCTACGACATGAAGGAATTGATCCTCAAGGTCGTCGACGAGGGCGACTTCTTCGAGATCTCGGAGACCTTTGCGAAAAACATCGTCACCGGCTTCGGCCGCATCGCCGGCCGCACCGTCGGCTTCGTCGCCAACCAACCGATGGTGCTGGCGGGCGTGCTTGACAGCGACGCCTCACGCAAGGCCGCGCGCTTCGTTCGGTTCTGCGATGCTTTCAACATCCCGATCGTCACCTTCGTCGACGTGCCGGGCTTCCTGCCGGGCACCGCGCAGGAATATGGCGGCCTGATCAAGCACGGCGCAAAGCTGCTGTTCGCCTATTCGCAGTGCACGGTGCCGCTCGTCACCATCATCACCCGCAAGGCCTATGGCGGCGCCTTCGACGTCATGGCGTCGAAGGAAATCGGCGCCGACATGAACTACGCCTGGCCGACCGCCCAGATCGCTGTGATGGGTGCCAAGGGCGCGGTCGAGATCATCTTCCGCTCTGACATCGGCGACCCCGACAAGATCGCCGCCCGCACCAAGGAGTACGAGGACCGCTTCCTGTCGCCCTTCATCGCCGCCGAACGCGGCTACATCGACGACGTCATCATGCCGCATTCGACCCGCCGCCGCATCGCGCGGGCGCTGGCGATGCTGAAGGACAAGAAGGTGGAGATCCCCGCGAAGAAGCACGACAATCTGCCGTTGTGAGGAGAGCGTAGGGTGGGTTAGCGCAAGCGTAACCCACGACCTTCGCATGCGCGTCTCCCTTTGTTGCTCTTGTTGTCGTCATTCCGGGGCGCGCGTGAGCGCGAACCCGGAATCTCGAGGTTCCAGGGGCGTACGATCCGTGGCGGGTTGCGGCTTCCACCTTCGCTCACTGCGCTACGCGCGCGGACCCGGTCGCGTAACCGGCCCTGCGAACAGAGAGCTGAGCTCAGCCCCATTCCAACCCTTTACGCTGAAAGGGGCGGACAGTCCGTCACGGCAGGCAGGAGAAACTGGTTGAGGATGGCGTTTGAGATGGCATCGTGGTCGAAGGCGTTCACGACGACCACCAGATCGAGCCCGGGCACGATGAAAAGGCGTTGGCCACCGCTGCCGTACGCGGCGATCCAGATCAGGTCGTGACCGTTCAGCAAGGAACGGCCAAGCCACCAGTGATAACCATAGTAGACGGCCACGTGCCTCCGGCGTTAACCCGCGGCTTGGTCGACTCGGCGATCCACGCGGCGGGCAGGACCTGTCTGCCGTTCCAGCGTCCATCATTCGCGACGAGTTCGCCAAGCTTGGCGACGTCGCGCGGCCGTAGCCGCAATCCGGCAAAGGCCGCGAGTTCGGCACTGCCGGTAAAGCTGAGCCACTCGACATCAGTGATGCCGAGCGGTTCGAACAGCTTGTCTCTGGCAAAAGCATCGATCCGTTGGCCGACGCTCTTGGCAAGGGCCGCAGCCAGGAGGCTGGTGGCGCCGCCGCTATAGTTGAACGATACGCCGGGCGGGAGCGCCATCCGCTGTTGCAGAACATAGCGGTAGGGATCTTTCGCTTCGAGCAGATGCCGTTCGTTGTTCGCCTGACTGTTCCAGCCGCGCGCTTCATCCCACCGTAGACCGTGCGACATGGTGAGCAGGTGCCGGAACGTGATGCGAGCGTTCCTCGTCGTACGAAGATCGGCATATTCGGGGAAATAGTCGATAACAGCGGAATCGAGCGGCGGAAATTGTCCCTTGCCGATGGCCAAGCCGATCAGAAGTGAGGTTACGCTCTTCGAGATGGAGCGGATGTCGTGCTTCGTTTCCGGCGAAAATTGAACCGGTGCCGACCACTCCATCCACCGCCGCTCCCGGCCGGCGAAATAGCGCTCGAACACAAGCTTGCCGCGCCGTACGATGACAACGGCGTGAACGTTGCGCTTGGGCCATTGTTTGAGAAACGCGTCGAGTCTGGAGAGGCTTTCGGCATCGAAGCCGACCTCGGCGGGAGCCGCAGCGACCCATCCGTCGTCGAGCGTTGAACAGGCTAACATTTGATTTGAGTCCGAATCGGATGACCAAGAGCTAGCGCGCGCCTGAAGCGTAGCGATTTCTTGCGAAAATGAACACGGCGGGTTACGGCTTCCGCCTGACCCGCCCTACAGGTCCGAACCCGATGACCGAAGACGAGCCGACCGACGAGATCTCCGAGATCGAGGCGCAGATCGAGGAGCTTGCCGAGAGCGCCGAGCGCTCCCGGCGGATCATTCTCGGCTCGAAGGTCGCGATCGCAGGCGGGTTCGCGTTGCTGGCCGTCGCGCTGCTCGAGCTGTTGGGCGCCGGTCAGACCGCGGCACTCGGATCGATCGCACTGGTGCTCGGTGGTATCGTGTCGCTCGGCTCGAATGTCAGCACACTGCGGCAGACCGAGGCTGCGATCAGCACCGCCGAGGCGCGCCGCGCGCGTTTGATCGGCAATATCGACCTGCGCCTGGTTCACGACGCGCCGCTGAAACTGATGTGAGGCGCGGCGGGCGCGCAAAGCGGCGCCGCAAACTCAGTGTCGTCCTGACGAAAGCCAGGAGGTGGATTCACATTCGAAGTGCAACACTTGAGCAAAGGACTCGGCAGGCGTGCGGTAGTCAAGGCATTTGCGCGGGGTGTTGTTGTAGGCGGCGATGAACTGGCGGAATCTGGCGGTCGAGAGGGTTACGAGATCCGTCTTGCGGGGAATAAAGCGGCGCATCCTGCCGATGGCGTTCTCGATGCCACCCTTCTGCCAGGGGGCATGGGGATCGCAGAAGAAGGTCGCGATCGAGAGGCGGTGCAGCGCCAGGTGACCGGCGAACTCGGTGCCGTTGTCGAAGGTAACGCTCTGGCGCAGCTCTTGTGGAAGGGGCGCGAAGAAGCCCACGAGATGGCGGGCGACACCGCGCGCGACCTTGCTGGCAAGGCGGATGCCGAGCAGCAGCCGCGAGGTGCGCTCGTGCACGGTCAGCACGGCCTGACCGTATTTCGAGAACATCATCAGGTCGGCCTCCCAGTGCCCGGGCACGCTGCGGTCGGCCGCTTCGAGCGGCCGATTTGCCAGGGAAACACGGCCTTCGATGAAGCTTGCGGGGCTGCCGCCCCGCTTGCCGCGGCAGCCGCGCTTGCTCTTGGCGCGCGGCAGATAGCGCCGCCAGTTGAAGTCCGTGGTGCGCCTGAGTTGGCGATAGATGAAGCGGTAGATGGTCTCGTGGGAGATCACCTTGCGCCCGTACTCGCGGGCCAGCCGGCCAGCGACCTGCTCGGGCGACCAGCCGCGGCGAAGGCGTTGCAACACCGCGCGGCGCAGGCCGGGCTCCCGTTCGAGGCGTCCGCCCGTCCAGCGCCGCGCTCGCATCTGGTGCTGGGCATAGCTCGGCTTGTAGCCGACCTGGCTCCCCCGATTGCGCCTCAGTTCCCGAGAGATCGTTGATGGCGAGCGATCCAGAGCTGCCGCGATTTGCCGGACCGAGCTGCCATTGGCCGATAGGCAGGCAATCTCGCATCGGTCGTCCAGAGAGAGCTGCTTGTAAGTCCGCCCCATGGCAACACCTCCTCAAGGAAGTGTTGCACTTCGTTTGTGAACTCAGGGGACTCATTATCCCAAGTCTCAATTGTTGCGCGACGCTGGGGCGATCCCGTTCATCACCGAAATGCGGTGGTAATGGGTCCCGGCTTTCGCCGGGACGACAGCGGAGGGAGTTACTTCGACGCCAGCGGTACGTAGTCGTATTCGCCGACGCCTTGCAGGATCAGGAACGTCAGCGACGTCGTGCCGGCGTTGGTGACGAGGTGAGGGCGGGTCGGGCGGACGGCGTAGACTTCGCCGACCTTCAGGTTCACTTCCTCCTTGGGCTCCTGCAGGAACAGCCGCATCTGGCCCTCCAGCACATAGAAGGTGTCGGAGATGTTGCTGTGGGTGTGCCACGGCACCTTCTGGGTCGGCGAGAGCTGCAGCTCCATGATGCGGAAGCCGGGGCGGGCGGCGTGCTGGGCGCGGCGCTCGACTTCGTAGAGATGGCTGGCGTCCTTGACCGGTTGTCCTGGCTTCATGGCGGCCTCCCTGTGGTGTTGTCCCGTCGGGCGGGAAGGCGATGATGCTAGTCCCGTTCTGCCGCGCGCGGAACGGCCGGAATGGTCATGGCGGGCGCGCACGGTGCGTAGGGCGGGGCAGGCGCGGCTGTAACCTGCCCCGCAAGATCTCACTTCATCCCCATGCAGTTCGCATAGAATGTGGTCGTCGCCGGCCAGTCGGAAAACATCGCGCGGACGCCGACCTGTCTTGCCAGCACGTCGAGCACGGTCAACGTGTCGCCGTCGCGGTCGATCGCCGCCTTCACCGACTTGTGGTAGAACGCACCGCCTCGGTTGAGCGGCCCGTCGCGCTCCAGCGACCAGCCGATCAGATCGAGGCCGGCGGCCTTCGCTGCCCTGGCGTAAGCCGACGGGACGATCTCGCCCTTGTCGTTCAGCGCCAGCATCGCGAAGATCGGCGGTCCCAGGATCGCGACGCCGGAGGCCTTCAATTCCTGCATCGACGGCTTCCAGGTCTCCGGCCGGTTCGGATCGAGGCCCGCTTTCTCGTAGCGGTCCTCGAGATAGAGCGCCTGGCTGGCAAAGTCGGGTTCGGTCTTCACCCAATAGAGGATGTCCTTAAGGCTGAAGCTCTGTGGGAACACGTCGCTCGACGGAATGCCGGCGGCCTTGTAGGCGGCGAGCATCTGGGTCGCATATGTCTCCTGGGTGTAGTCGCCGTCGAACGGCATCGCCACCTCCGGCGCCTTCAGCTCGGGCGTGAATTTTGCGCCGAGACTTTTGATCAAGGCGATGCTCTCGTCATGGCTCATCAGCGTGCCGGAATTGGCGTAGAGGTCGGTGCGCCAGCGCGGCGTGCCGTTCTGGTACTCCTCGGGCGTCCTCGCATCCGGATTGAAGCCGTCCATTTTCGCGGTGAGCCGCTTGAATTCGGCGAGCGTGATGTCGCTGGTGCAGCACTTCGCCGAGGCCTTCCTGCCGGCGGCGGGATCGGCCGGGCTGAAGGGTTGCGTGCATTTTGAAGCGAGATCCGGCACCGTCAGGATGTTGGTCGTGGTGTGCAGGTCGCATTGCGAGTGCCGGCACACCAGCTGGCGGTCCCTGGTGAAGGTGACGTCGCATTCGATCACGCCGGCGCCCATCCGTGCGGCGGCGAGATAGGATTCGCGGCTATGCTCGGGAAATTGCAGCGCGGCGCCGCGATGGCCAATCGAAAAATCGGTCTTGTGGAACGGCCCGGTGCATTGGCTGAGCTGCTGCTTCAGGGGCCCGTCCTTCATCTTGTCGACCAGATAGAACGGGCGCGGCCCGAGCTGCGCCTCGCGCGGCAGCGCGATCTCCCCGGCGGCGATGGGCAGCGCGGCGCCGAGGGCGAGCAGGAACGAGAGCAGGGCGGTGCGGTGACGGGCAAGCATGGGTGATCCCCCTGATCAGGCATTGTCAGCAGGCCGACATATCACGGAGCATATGCCGGCCGCCTGTGCGAAATGAAACCATGGAGGAAAACCAATGCCCGCAGCCTATTTCGTCGTCCGCGCCACCGTCACGGACATCGCCCGGCGTGCCGCCTTCGACGCCTGGTATTCGCGCGAGCATCTGCCGGACGCGATGAAATCGTTCGGCGCCGAGCGCGCCTGGCGATGCTGGAGCCTGAGCGATCCCTCGCTGCACCAGGCGACTTATCAGTTCGCCGACGAGAAGGCGCTCGAGCGCGCGGTGAGCAGCGATCACATGAAGCGGTTGGTCGCCGACTTCAACCGTGACTGGCCGGAGGTGACACGCACGCGCGATCTCCTGGTGCTGGCGGAGGAGGCGACGGCGGCATGATGGTTGCGTGACGTCACGACGTCGACAACGCTCGAGTTCCATGAAACGTGAACGCGCGGTTCAGCGAGCGTTCAGCTCGCGAGGCAAAAACTTACTGCTGCAGTTGGTCCAACTCAGCAACAAAGGGAAACGCTCATGGAACGTCGGGATTTTCTGAAGATGGCCTTCGGTGTCGCCGCCGGAGCCGTCACCTTCGCAGCGACGGCGCAGGCGGCGCCGCTCGCGCCGCTTCCCCTCAACCAGGATGCACGCGCACCAGCGGCTGGCGAAGCGCATCCCGCCGTCACCACGGCCGAGGAGGTCGGCCGCATGAAGCCCGAGCAAGTACGCTGGCATTATCGCCATTGGGGTTGGCGTCACCGGCACTGGCACCGCAGGCATTGGGGCTGGCGTCGCCACCATTGGCGCCGTCATCACTGGCGCCGCTGGTGATATCGACTCCATGACGAAAAGAAAAACCCCGCGCCAGGCGGGGTTTTGTTAGTTCGGAATCTGCCGCGATCAGATCGGGCGGCAACGGCCGTAGCGCCAGACGAAGCCGTACGGGCAGGCGCGGACACGCGGCGCCACCACGACGGGGCGCTCGACCACGACCGGCGGGCGCACGACAACGGCGCCCGGCGCGACGACGACGCCGCGATTCCTGACGCAGCCGCCATAGGGGCCACGGTGCCAGCCGGGGCCGCAGCCACCGGCCGCATCAGCGGCGCTGATGCCGGCGAATGCGGTCGTCAGCAGAACTGCTGCAGCAAAAAGATACTTCATGTCTTCTCCTTTTTTATTTTGGGCCGCGCTGCGGCACCGCAACAACCTTTCGTCTACCGATTCGCCCAGCCGGATCATTGCAGAAGGCGTGCCCGATGTCGCCGACCATAATGTTGCGGCCTGAATGCGACATGAATGTTGCAGCTCACAGCTGCGTCAGCACGCCGCAAGCCGGCTCAGCATCAGTTCGAAATATTTCGCGGACGCGGGCAGCCGCGCGCTCATGGCGAGCGTACGAAAATACATCGGAAGGCGAGGCAAGCGAGACCGGCGGTTCATCGACGCATGCCCGAAGGCGCGCCGCTATTGGTCCGGGCCGAACAGCGCAGCGAATCGCTTCTCGCCGTTGCGCGAAAAATTGACCACGCGGCTGCCCGGCGCAGGGTCGCGTGCGGCCCATTTCAGTTCGGTGAAGCGGTCCATCATGGCAGCACCGAGCGTGCCGGCGAGATGATGCCGTCGCTCGCTCCAGTCGAGGCAGGCCTTGCACACCGGCCGGCGCGGATGCGTCAGCGCATCGGCGTCGATCTGCAGCTCCTCGGCCATGAAGCGCTTGCCTTCGCCGGTGAGCTCGATCGCTTGCTTGCTCTGGCGGACCAGCTTCTGCCGCTTCATGCTGTCGAGCATCTGCACGCCGAGATCGCCGGCGAGATGGTCGTAGCAGATGCGGGCGCGGCGCAGCGCCGGATCCTTTGGCCCGGTGCGCACCCGCATATGGCCGGCGCGGGCGGCAATGCCCTGCAGGCCTTCCAGCACGTCGGCGACGTCGGGGTCGGAGAGGCGGTAGTAGCGGTGGCGGCCCTGCTTCTCGGGCTCGATCAGCCCGCCGGCCTCGAGCTTGGAGAGATGCGAGCTCGCCGTCTGCGGCGTGATGCCGGCCTCCTGCGCCAGCTCACTCGCGGTCAGCGCCCGGCCGGTCATCAGCGCGGTCAGCATGTTGCAGCGCGCGGGATCGCCGACCAGAGCGGCGATCCGGGAGATGTCGGGTCCTGCTTTCATAGTTCGATGATAGCCGAAGCATCGAGGTCGGACAAGCCGCTATTGTTCACCGGGCCGTCATTGCGAGGATTGCTTCGCTGACGCTCGCAATAACGGAAACATGACTGGAGGCCATCAATGACCGTCACCGTCTTCATCCGCTACCAGCTCGATCCGTTCAAGCGCGCGATGTTCGAGGAGTATTCGCGGAACTGGCTCTCGATCATCCCGCGCTGCGGCGGCGACCTCATCGGCTACTGGATGCCGCATGAGGGAACCAACAACATCGCCTTTGCGCTGATCTCGTTCGACAGCCTTGCCGCCTATGAGGCCTATCGCGCGCGGCTGCGCCAGGACAAGGAGGGAGTGGCGAACTTCAACTTCGCGGAAGAAAACCGCTTCATCCTCGCCGAGGAACGGACATTTCTCCGCAAGGTCGAGGTATAGTAGGGCCACAACAGCAATGTGCGGGAGGCGCCCATGATCGCAGTGATCTTCGAAGTCTGGCCCAAGCCTGAGCAACGGGATCTCTATTTCGACCTCGCCGCCGAGCTGAAGCCGATCCTGCAGGAGATCGACGGCTTCATCTCGGTCGAGCGGTTCGAGAGCATCACCGAGAAGGGCAAGTTCGTGTCGCTGTCATTCTTTCGCGACGAGGCTGCGGTGGAAGCCTGGCGCAACACGATCGAACATCGCCGTACCCAGGCCAAGGGCCGCGCGCGGATCTTCGAGAACTACCGGCTGCGGGTGGCAAGCGTGATCCGTGATTACGGCCTGAACGAACGCGATCAGGCGCCGAAGGACAGCCGCGCGGCGCATGAGCCGCACTAGCGGGCGGATGCGTGGGTGCCTATCTGTGCGCGGCCAATGACTCCAGGGAGCGACCAATGCCACTGCCAACTGCTGACAAACGCGCCGCCTTCAGGAAGCTGCATGAGAGCGGGTGCTTCATCATTCCGAATCCGTTCGATGTCGGCAGCGCCCGCGCCTTGCAGCATCTCGGCTTCAAGGCGCTGGCGTCGACCAGCGCGGGCTTTGCATGGACCATCGCCAAGGCCGACAACCGCGTCACCGTCGATGACGTCTGCGACCACCTGACCGCACTGTGCGCGGCGGTCGATATTCCCGTCAATGCGGATTTCGAGGGCGGCTTCGCGGTCGAGCCCGACAAGGTCGCCGCCAATGTCGCGCGCGGCGTCAAGACCGGCGTCGCCGGGCTTTCCATTGAGGATTCCACCGGAGACACCGCCAACCCGCTGTTCGAGCACAAGCTTGCGGTGGAGCGCATCAAGGCGGCGCGCAAGGCCATCGATGCCGACAACAGCGGTGTGTTGCTCACCGGCCGCTGTGAGGCATTCCTGTGGGGCAAGAAGGACCTCAATCTGGTGGTCGAACGGCTGCAGGCCTATTCGGAAGCAGGAGCGGACGTCCTTTATTCGCCGGGCATCGCGACCAAGGAGGAGATTTCCGCGGTTGTGAAGGCGGTGGCGCCAAAGCCGGTCAATCTGTTGATCGGCGGCGCGTCGGAGCTGACGCTGCAATCGGTCGCCGATCTCGGCGTGCGCCGGATCAGCGTCGGCGGAGCGCTTGCGCGGATGGCCTGGACCGGCGTGATGAAGGCGGCCAAGGAGATGGCCGAGAAGGGCACCTTCACGGAATTCGCCAACGGCTATCCCGGCGGCGAGCTCAACAAGATGTTCAAGTAGACTCACACGCAAAAAAGCAGCGGGCCGCCGGGGCCCGCTGCTTCATCGCTCACGATAGCGAGCGGATTACTTGTTCTTGTCGCCGGTCGAGTCGGCCGGCGCCGCCGAGCGGTCGATTTCCTGTCCAGTCGGCTTGTTGGCCGATGGAGAGGCCGGCTGCGCAGGTGCCGCGCCCGTGGTCGTGCCGGGCTGGCTGTTCGGCTTCGGCGTCACGTCGCGCATGCCCGGAGGCGGCGCGGCCGGATTGGCCGGCTGCTGCTGCGCGGTCTGCGCTGACGGCGTGGTACCCGCCTCATGCACCGAGGTATTGTTCAAGCCGTAGAACAACGCACCGAGCACCACGGCCACCGCGACGGCGAACATCGCGATCTTGGTGGTGCTGGCCGGTCCCTCCTGGAGTTCCGGGTCCGGCTGCAGCTCGTTGTCCAGGCTGTTGAAGCGCGCCTGACGGCGCATTTCGTCCTCGGTCAGGTTGGCGCGATACGGATCGTCAGGTTGATGGGCCATTGCAAAGTTCCTCCGTTAGCACCTGAAAGCTAAACGCAGAGGACAATGGCTGGCGCGCGAGGATGTTCCGCGCCAATGTTGCAACCTGTTCATGCAGGAACCGCCGATTCCTCGGGTTCCAACCTGTTTCATGAGGCCTTTTCAATGTGGACCATGCCGCCCACCGATTCGGTGCTGCACTTGCTCTCGTTCATTGCGGTTGCGGCGCAGTCGATGACGGCGGCGCTGGCGGCAGGCAGGCGCAGCATGGATTGGGCCGGCGTCTGCATGCTCGGCGCGATCACCGCGCTCGGCGGCGGCACCATCCGCGACGTGCTGCTCGGACATTATCCGCTGCTCTGGGTCGCGCACCCGATCTACCTTGCGGTCGCGGCGGCGGGCGCCTTCGCCACCATCCTGCTGGCGCGGCTCGTGCACCGGCTCAACCTCGCATTCCTGGTGCTCGATGCGATCGGACTTGTGGTGTTCACCATGGCCGGTTGCGACGTGGCCTCACAAGTCGACGTCCCGCTGCCGATCGTGATCGTCGCCGGCATGATCACCGGCTGCGCCGGCGGCGTGCTGCGCGACATCCTCTGCAACGAGGTGCCGCTGTTGTTTCGCAGCGAGCTCTACGCCAGCGTCTCCGTGGTGACCGGACTGTTTTATGTGACCGGCTCCGGGCTGCAGGTGAACGCCCAGCTCTGGACCGCGCTGACCTTCGCACTCGGGCTGACGTTCCGCATGCTCGCAATCCGCTACCGATGGGAGATGCCGAAATTCGTGTTCAGCGACGAGGAGCGCTGAACGGCTATTTCGCCGTCCGCGCCTTGGCGACCTCGTCCGCGGTGACGGCCGGCGCCGCGTTACCCCAGGCATTGCGGATGTAGGTCGCAACGTCCGCGACCTCCTGGTCGGTGAGCTTGGGATAGGCCGGCATCGAGCCGCCGTTCGGGGCGCGCGGCGTGGTCACGGTCTGCGCGCCGTCGAGGATGATGCGCAGCGTGCTCGCCGGATTGGCCGATTGCAGATTGGCGTTGCCGGGCAGAGGCGGATAGATCCGCGGCGCGCCGGAGCCGTCGAGCTCATGGCAGGCGATGCAGGCCCCGCGGTAGATGCGTTCGCCATTGCTCATCTGCGCCGGCGAGGGCGGGGTGACCTCCGGCTCCGGCGCGCCGGCGGGCAGGCCCTTCAGATAGACCGCAATGGCGCGCACGTCGGCGTCGCTCATCTTCGAGGTCGAATTGAGCACCACCTCGGACATCAGGGGGCCGGCATGGCTGTGCACGTTGCGGCCGCTCTGCAGATATTCGGCGATGTCAGCGACGCTCCATGATTTCAGCCCGCTGCGCGCGGCGCCATCGAGCCTTGGCGCGAACATGCCTTGCACCGTGCTGCCACTGAGCGCCTGGTCACGCCTGTCGGCGCCGAAGGCGTTCTTGGGCGCGTGGCAGGCGCCGCAATGGGCGAGGGCCTCGACGAGATAGCGTCCGCGATTCCATTCCGAACCCTTGTTCTGGTCCGGCTGGATGATGCCCGGCGTGAAGAACAGCGCGTTCCAGACCCGCATCAGCACGCGGTAGTTCAACGGCCAGCGCAGCTCCGGTGGCGGCGCCTTGTTGCTGACCGGCGCCAGCGTCGCGAGATAGGCACGGATCGCCAGGATGTCGCCGCGGATCAGCTTCGTGAAGTACGGGTAGGGGAAGGCGGGATAATAATGCGCGCCGCTCGGCGCGACGCCCCTCCGCAGCGCGCGCAGGAAATCGTCGTCGCTCCAGCCGCCGATGCCGGTATCGCGGTCGGGGGTGAGGTTCGGCGAGAACACCGCACCGAACGGCGTGTCGATCCGCTTCCCCCCGGCAAAAGGCTTTGCCGGATCGGCCGTGTGGCAGCTGGCGCAGTCGCCGGCGATCGTGAGCGCCTTGCCGCGGGCGATGACGTCGTCGGTCGGCGCGGCGGCGCATTCGCGGGTCGCGAGCGCGCCGCACAACAGCGCTGCAACCAGAATCGCACCCGTCGTTCGAAATCGTCGCCGCATCCGATCACCTTCCGGTCCACAAGACGCGTCACGCCATTTCGCCACGGGCCTGTCCTGCGACAGAAACCGAAACGGCCCTGCAATATTCCCGGCACGAAATTGCGATTTTTGAGCCACGGGCCCGGTCGCCCAGAATTGTGCTGCGCGGGCCGGAAAATCCGACATAGACTGGTTCCAACAAGCTCGGATGACTAGCTAAAAAGCAGTCGTCGCGACCAGCGAAAAGAGGGCTAAATGGGAATCAACCAAGGGCCTATCAGCCTCGACCAGAAATACACCCAGGACACCGGCCACGTTTTCATGACCGGCATCCAGGCGCTGGTCCGCCTGCCGATGGCGCAGATCAGGCGCGACCGCGCCGCGGGCCTCAACACGGCAGGCTTCATCTCCGGCTATCGCGGTTCCCCCCTCGGCGGCTACGACCAGCAGCTGTTCGCCGCCCGCAAGCATCTCGAGCAGTACAACATTAAATTCCAGCCCGGCGTGAACGAGGACCTCGCGGCCACCGCGATCTGGGGCTCGCAGCAGCTCGCCCTGTCGCCGGGCGCCAAATATGATGGCGCGGTCGGCATCTGGTACGGCAAGGGCCCCGGCGTCGACCGCTGCGGCGACGTGTTCCGCCACGGCAATGCGGCCGGCTCCGCCAAGCATGGCGGCGTACTCTGCCTTGCCGGCGACGACCATGGCGCGAAATCCTCCACCGTCCCGCATCAGTCCGACCACGCCTTCATCTCCGCGCTGATGCCCTACCTCTACCCCTCCAGCATCCACGAAATGATCGAGATGGGCCTCCTGGGTATCGCGATGTCGCGCTACTCTGGCTGCTGGGTCGGCATGAAGGTGATCACCGAGACGGTCGAGACGACCGCCGAGATCGACCTCACCGACGAGATGACGCCGTTCGTGATCCCGACCGATTTCGAATTGCCGCCGGGCGGCCTCAACATCCGCTGGCCCGACGACCGCTTCGAGCAGGACCGCCGGTTGCAGGACTACAAGGGCTTTGCCGCGATCGCCTTCGCCCGCGCCAACAAGGTCAACCGCATCACGATGGATTCGCCGAACGCGCGCTACGGCATCATGGCCTCGGGCAAGAGCTACGAGGACATCCGCCAGGCGTTGCGCGAGCTCGGCATCACGCCCGAGATCGCCGCCAAGATCGGCATCCGCCTCTACAAGATCGGCATGCCCTGGCCGCTGGAGCCGGAAGGCGTGCGCAACTTCGCCGTCGGCCTCGAGGAGATCTTCATTGTCGAGGAGCGCCGCGAGATCGTCGAGAACCAGGTCAAGCAGGAGCTGTTCAACTGGCGCGACGACGTGCGCCCGCGCATCGTCGGCAAGATGGACGATCACGACAAGCGCTTCCTGACCTTCGCCGCCGAGCTCAGCGTGGCCTCGCTTGCGAGCTCGCTCACCGAACGGCTGCTTCGACTTAATCTCAATCCTGAAATCGCCGAGATGCTGCGCGCCAAGGCCGACTGGTTCAACGGCCGTCAGTCGACGCAGATGCAGGCGACCGCGCCTGTCAGCCGCACGCCGTATTTCTGCTCGGGCTGCCCGCACAACACCTCGACCAAGGTGCCGGAAGGCAGCCGCGCGCTGGCAGGCATCGGCTGCCACTTCATGGCACTGTGGATGAACCGGTCAACCGAGACCTTCACCCATATGGGCGGCGAGGGCGTGCCGTGGGTCGGCATCGCGCCGTTCACCAACGAGAACCACATCTTCGCCAATCTCGGCGACGGCACCTATTTCCACTCCGGCATTCTCGCGATCCGCCAGTCGATCGCTTCCAAGGCCAACATCACCTACAAGATCCTCTACAACGACGCGGTCGCCATGACCGGCGGCCAGCGCCACGACGGCGATCTCTCGCCGCAGCAGATCACCTTCCAGCTCCATGCCGAAGGCATCCGCGAGATCTATCTGGTCTCGGAGAATCCGGACGCCTATCCGGCCGACACCATCGCGCCCGGCGTCAAGCTGTATCACCGCGACGAGCTCGAGAACGTCCAGAAGATGTGCCGCGACACCAAGGGCACGTCGGCGATCGTGTTCGTGCAGACCTGCGCCGCCGAAAAGCGCCGTCGCCGCAAGCGCGGCCTGATGGAGGATCCGCAGCGCCGCGTGCTGATCAATCCCGCGGTCTGCGAAGGCTGCGGCGACTGCTCGGTGCAGTCGAACTGCATCTCGGTCGAGCCGCTGGAGACGGAGCTCGGGCGCAAGCGCACCATCAACCAGTCGACCTGCAACAAGGATTATTCCTGCGTGAAGGGCTTTTGCCCGTCCTTCGTCACGGTCGACGGCGGCAAGCTCAGGCGGCGCGCGCCGCCCGAGCTCGGCAGCATCGATAATCTGCCGGAGCCGGCCTCCAAGCCCGCGCTCGACCGGCCCTACAACATCGCGGTCGGCGGCGTCGGCGGCACCGGCGTGCTGACGATCGGCGCGCTGCTCGGCATGGCCGCCCATATCGAGGGCAAGGCCTCGATGATCCTCGACATGTCAGGTCTCGCGCAAAAGGGCGGCGCGGTGCTGAGCCACGTCCGGCTCTCCGAGCACACCGCCGACGTGACCTGCTCGCGCATCGTGACCGGAACGGCCGATCTGGTGCTTGCGGCCGACGAGGTCGTGGCGGCGTCGAAGGACACCATCACGCTGTGCGATGCGAGCCGCACCGTCGGCATCATCAACAGCCACGTGATCCCGACCGCGGACTTCATCCTGAACCGCGACTTCAACTTCCAGAGCCGCAAGGTCAACAGCGTGCTGGAGACCGAGCTGCGCAAGGACTCCGCGTTCTTCGACTTCACCAAGCCGGCCGAAGCGCTGCTCGGTGACTCCATCGCCACCAACATCATGATGATGGGCTTTGCCTATCAGCGCGGGTTGCTGCCGCTGTCGGCGGAGGCGATTCTGCAGGCGATCGAAGTCAACGGCGTCTCGATCAAGATGAACACCCAGGCGTTCCAGCTCGGGCGCCTGGCCGCCGCCGATCCGGCACGGCTGAGCGGCATGATGAAGGGCGACGACGAAATCGCGCCACCGAAATCGCTGGATGCGATGTCGCTGGACGAGATCATCACCCATCGCATGGCGTTCCTGACCGACTACCAGAATGCACGTCTGGCAAAGCGCTATCGCAAGCTGGTCGACCAGGTGCGCGACGCCGCCACCAAGGGCGGCTATGGCGAGGCGCTGCCGCGCGCGGTCGCGATCAACTACGCAAAGCTGCTCGCCTACAAGGACGAGTATGAGGTGGCGCGGCTGTTCACCGACGGCCGTTTCGAGAAGCAGCTGCGCGATCAGTTTGAGGGCGAGTTCAAGTTCAACTTCAATCTGGCGCCGCCGATCCTCGGCGGCGGGCTCGACGCGCAGGGCCGGCCGAAAAAGCGCGCCTTCGGTTCGTGGATGATGTCGGCCTTCAGGGTGCTTGCGAGATTCCGCTTTCTGCGCGGCACGCCGCTCGACATCTTCGGCTACAACGCCGACCGCAAGCTGGAGCGCGATCTGATCGCGGGCTACGAGAAGGATGTCGCGACCGTGCTCGGCCTGCTGTCGCCGCTCAATCACGACATCGCGGTCGAATTGCTGGCGCTGCCCGATCGCATCCGCGGCTACGGTCCGGTGAAGGACAAGGCGATCAAGGAGGCGAAGGTTCGCTACGCGCAACTCGCCGCCGACCTCGCCAACCCGCCGTCCGCGCCGCGGCAGATGGCGGCGGAGTAGTGTAGCCACACACGCGGTGTCGTCCCGGCGAAAGCCGGGACCCATAACCACCGCACTTTGTCGTAGCGCGACGCTGGGGCCACGGCTCACTCTCACCACACAATCCTGTGGTTATGGGTCCCGGCTTTCGCCGGGACGACACCTGGTGTTTTGGCAGCGCGTACCGTGCCTACCCGCAGTCTCGCCTGACGGAATATTTCCGCGCTTGCCAAGGTCGCGTCGTCGGTTCAGAAAAACGCTCGAGCGAAGAAACGCCAGCGGAGAGCGATTTGACCATCAAGGGCAAGGCCTACATTGCCGGGATCTACGAACATCCCACCCGGCACGCACCCGATAAATCAACAGCACAGCTGCACGCCGAGGTCGCCAAGGGCGCGATCGAGGACGCCGGGCTCACGAAGGACGACATCGACGGCTATTTCTGCGCCGGCGACGCGCCGGGCGGGCTGTGGCCGATGGTCGATTATCTCGGCCTCAACACCAAGAAGCTGCGTCATGTCGACTCCACCGAGACCGGTGGCTGTTCCTATCTGATCCATCTCGGCCACGCCGCCGAGGCGATCGCCGCGGGCAAATGCTCGGTCGGGCTGGTCACGCTGGCGGGCAAACCGCGCACCGGCCCGATGCCGCCGCGCGCCTCGGGCGCCGAGGCCGATTTCGAATCCGCCTACGGGGCTACCACGCACAATGCCTATGGCATGTGTGCCATGCGTCATATGCACGACTACGGCACCACCTCCGAGCAGCTCGCCTGGATCAAGGTCGCGGCCTCGCATCATGCGCAATACAATCCGCATGCGATGCTGAAAGAGGTCGTCACCGTCGAGGACGTGCTGAACTCGCCGATGATCTCCGATCCGCTGCATCGGATGGATTGCTGCGTCGTCACCGACGGCGGCGGCGCGATGATCGTCACGACGCCCGAGATCGCCAAGAGCCTGAAGAAGCCGCTGGTGCGCCTGATCGGCCATGGCGAGGCGATGAAGGGCCCGCGCGGCGGCAAGGATCTCGATCTGACCTACTCCGCCGGCGTGTGGTCCGGTCCGCGTGCCTTCGAGGAAGCGGGCGTGACGCCGAAGGACATCAAATACGCCTCGATCTATGACAGCTTCACCATCACGGTGCTGATGCAGCTAGAGGACCTCGGCTTCTGCAAGAAGGGCGAGGGCGGCAAGTTCGTCGCCGACGGCAATCTGATCTCGGGCGTCGGCAAGCTGCCGTTCAACACCGACGGCGGCGGTCTGTGCAGTAACCATCCCGTCAATCGCGGCGGTATGACGAAAATCCTCGAGGCTGTGCGCCAGTTGCGCGGCGAGGCGCATCCGAAGGTGCAGGTGAAGAACTGCGACCTCGCGATCGCCCACGGCACCGGCGGTCTGCTCGGCGTTCGCCACGCCGCCTCAACCTGCATTCTGGAGCGTGCGTGATGTCTGAAGCGAAGAAGTACAATGCCCCGGTGACCAACCCGGAGACCGCGCCGTTCTGGGAGGCGGCGAAGGCGGGCAAGTTCATGATCAAGCGCTGTAACACCTGCGGCGAGGCGCACTACTTCCCGCGCGCGATCTGCCCGTTCTGCTTCTCGGACAAGACGGTGTGGGAAGAGTCGAGCGGCGAGGCCACGGTCTACACCTACAGCCTGATGCGGAAGTCGCCGACCGGTCCCTATGCGATCGCCTATGTGACGCTGAAGGAAGGTCCGTCGCTGCAGACCAACATCGTCGATTGCGATCTGGAGAAGGTGAAGATCGGCCAGAAGGTGAAGGTGGTGTGGAAGCCGACCGACGGCGCCCCGCTGCCGTTCTTCACGCCGGCCTGATTTTACCCTCTCCCCTTGTGGGAGAGGGTGCCTTCGCTGAAAGCGAAGGCGGGTGAGGGGTCTCTCTCCGCGTAGAGAATCTCTCTGTGGCGCGAACCCCTCACCGAAACGAGTTTGAGACGACTGCCGGTGCTGCCCTCTCCCACAAGGGGAGAGGGCGCAGTAATGGGCACCGTGCCGTTAAGAATACATTCGGGGAGAAAACAACGATGCCGATCGTGTACGAACAGCTGATGGCCCTGAAGAATCTCGGCCAGAAATACAGCTACGCCGACCGCGACGTGATGCTCTATGCCTATGGCATCGGCCTGGGTGCCGATCCGATGGACGAGAAGGAGCTCGCTTTCGTCAATGAGGGCGTGCTGACGCCGCGCCCGCTCAAGGTGGTGCCGACGTTTGCCTCGGTCGCGGCCTGGGGCGCCGGTCCCGGCGAGATGAATCTTAACCGCGTCATGGTGGTCGACGGCGAGCGCGACATCACCTTCCACAAGCCGTTCGCGACCGCCGCGCACATCACGGCCGACTCGACCGTGCTCGACGTGTTCGACAAGGGCAAGGACAAGGGCGCGGTGATCCGCCACCAGACCGTGCTGAAGGACGAGAAGGGCGACAAGCTCGCCACGCTGGTCGCCTCGCGCTTCGCCCGCGGCGATGGCGGCTTCGGCGGCCCGTCCGACGGCCAGCCCGAGCCGCACAAGGTGCCGGAGCGCGCGCCGGACAAGGTGGTCGACATCACGACGCGGCCCGACCAGGCGCTGGTCTATCGGCTGTGCGGCGACCGCAACCCGCTGCACTCCGATCCGGAGTTCGCCAGGAAGGCCGGCTTCCCGCGGCCGATCCTGCACGGCATGTGCACCTACGGCATCACCTGCCGCGGCGTGCTGCAGACCTATGCCGACTACGATCCGTCCGCCTTCAAGCAGCACGTGGCGCGGTTCTCCTCGCCGGTGTTCCCCGGTGAGACCGTGACCATGGAGCTGTGGAAGGACGGCAATGTGGTGTCGTTCGAGGCCAAGGTGAAGTCGCGCGGCGTCACCGTGATCAAGAGCGGCAAGACGGTGCTGGCGTAGCAACGCTCGACGGCCGTCGACTCCCTCGCCCCGCTCTTGCGGGGAGAGGGTGGGGTGAGGGGCTTTCTCCGCAACGGTGGTCTTGCGGACAGACCTGTACCCCTCACCCGGATCGCAAGGGCGATCCGACCTCTCCCCGCAGGCGGGGAGAGGTGAAGAAGAAAGAACAACACGGAGAAAACAACCATGGGATTACTCGACGGCAAGGTGGCGCTGATCACGGGCGCCGGCGGCGGGCTTGGTGAAGCCTATGCGAAGCTGTTTGCGCGCGAGGGCGCGGCCGTGGTGGTCAACGATCTCGGCGGCCCGCGCGACGGCTCGGGCTCCGACAAGTCGATGGCCGACAAGGTGGTCGACGCGATCAAGGCCGAGGGCGGCCGCGCGGTCGCAAATGGCGCCGACATCTCGACCTTGGCCGGCGGCCAGTCGGTGTTCGACGACGCCATCAAGCATTTCGGCCGCGCCGACATCCTGGTCAACAATGCCGGCATCCTGCTCGACGAGACCTTCCACAAGGCCAAGGAAGCGAACTGGGACAAGGTGATGAAGGTGCACCTCAAGGGCACCTTCTGCTGCAGCCAGCCGGTGTTCAAATGGATGCGCGACAATGGCGGCGGCGTCATCGTCAACACGTCCTCGACCTCGGGCCTGATCGGCAATTTCGGCCAGACCAATTACGGCGCCGCCAAGGGCGGCATCTGGGGCCTCTCCAATGTGCTGGCGATCGAGGGCCGCAAGTACAACATCCGGATCTGGACCCTGGCGCCGGGCGCGCTGACCCGCATGACCGCGGACCTGCCGCGCTACAAGGAGAACCCGGGTGCGGCGCTCGGGCCCGATGGCATCGCGCCGGCCGTGCTCTACATGGTCAGCGATCTGTCGGGCGACCAGACCGGCAAGGTGCTTGGCGTCTCCGGCCCGCGCGGCGTCCGCGAAATGCGGATGATGGAAATGGAGGGCTGGACGCCGCCATTCACGGGATGGAAGGCGGAGGACATCGTCACCCACGCCAAGGAGATCTTCTTCTCCGAGGAAGAGATCAAGAAGTCGGCGCGGCGGTTCAAGTAAGGATTGGCACCCGCGACTGCGGGGACGGCTTCCCGATGCGCAATGGCGCATCGGGAAATGACGCTGTATAGAGGGCGAAACAGACGAGGTACCCATGACCAAACTCACCGCCCAGGCCGCAGGAACCTTTGCGATCGCGCCGACCCCGTTCCACGACGACGGCCGCATCGACGAGGCATCGATCGACCGGCTGACCGATTTCTATGCCGATGTCGGCTGCGACGGCGTCACCGTGCTCGGCATCCTGGGCGAGGCGCCGAAGCTCGACGCCGCGGAGGCCGAGCAGGTCGCGCTGCGCTTCGTCAAGCGCGCCAAGAGGCTCCAGGTCATCGTCGGTGTCTCGGCGCCGGGCTTTGCCACGATGCGCTCGCTGGCGAAGAAGTCGATGGATGCGGGCGCCGCCGGCGTCATGATCGCGCCGCCGCCGCATCTGCGTACCGACGACCAGATCATCGGCTATTTCAAGCAGGCGCAGGAAGCGATCGGCGACGATATTCCCTGGGTGCTGCAGGACTATCCGCTGACGCTGACCGTCGTGTTCACGCCGGCCGTGATCCGCAAGATCGTGATGGATTCGCCGTCCTGCGTGATGCTCAAGCACGAGGACTGGCCGGGCCTGGAGAAGATTTCGACCTTGCGCAACTTCCAGAAGGACGGCTCGCTGCGGCCGCTGTCGATCCTGGTCGGCAATGGCGGCCTTTTCCTCGATTTCGAGATGGAGCGCGGCGCCGATGGTGCAATGACCGGCTATGCCTTCCCCGAGCTGCTGATCGATGTCGTCAACCTGTCCAAGGCCGGCAAGCGTGATGCCGCGCATGATCTGTTCGACGCGCATCTGCCGCTGATCCGCTACGAGCAGCAGCCCGGCGTCGGTCTCACCGTGCGCAAATACGTGCTGCAGAAGCGCGGCATCATCTCCTCCAGCGCGCAGCGCAAGCCCGGAGCCGTCATCACGCCGCAGGCAAGGGCGGAGGTCGACTATCTCTTGTCCCGTGTGGCGCGCGTCGACCGTCGCGCCAATCTGCAACCGCAATCCAGTGCAGCAGGCTAATCATGACCGAGATCGTTGCCCCGCGCCTTGCGTCGACCGTGCTGCTGCTGCGTGACGGCAGCTCATCGGGCGAAATCGAAGTCTTCATGATGGTCCGCCATCACCAGATCGAGTTCAACTCGGGTGCGCTGGTGTTTCCGGGCGGCAGCGTCGACAAGAACGACAAGGAGATCGCCGCCGATCCCGCGCTCTATTCCGGCGGCGAAGGGCTCGACGGCGACGCGCTCGGCTTCCGCATCGCGGCGATCCGCGAGACCTTCGAGGAGAGCGGCATCCTGCTGGCGCGGCCGGTAGGCTCGAAAGACCTGGTCGATGCGAAGCGCGCGAACGAGATCGCGACCGCGCATCGCACGGCGCTGAACGAAGGCAAGATCAGCTTCCTCAAGGTGCTGACCGACAACGGCATGGTGCTCGCGCTCGATGAGCTCGTGCCGTATGCGCACTGGATCACGCCGGAGGGCATGCCGAAGCGCTTCGACACCTGGTTCTTCCTGGCCGCCGCACCGCCCGAGCAGCTCGGCGCCCATGACGGCAAGGAATCGACCGACTCGATCTGGGTGTCGACGCGCGAGGCGCTGGAGGGCGGCGAGACCGGCCGCTTCAAGCTGCCGTTCCCGACCACGCGCAATTTGATCAGGCTCGGCAAGCAGCCGAACGTCGGCGCCGCGCTCGCCGACAGCGAGGGCAAGCCGATCGTCGCCGTGATGCCCGTGATGACCAAGACCGCCAGCGGCCGCCAGCTCCGCATCCCCAAGGAAGCGGGGTACGATGGCGAGGTGTTCGACGTCGGGGCGCTGGGGTAGGTCCGTCGTCCTGAGAGACGTCGAGTGCGTGACTCACAGGCAGCGCTATGTCGTCCCGGCGAAGGCCGGGACCCATAACCACCGAACTGCATTGCTGCGCGACGCCGAGGCTGCAGCTTTTTCCAACAACACAACCCTGTGGTAATGGGTCCCCTGAGTTCACAAACGAAGTGCAACACTTCCTTGAGGAGGTGTTGCCATGGGGCGGACTTACAAGCAGCTCTCTCTGGACGACCGATGCGAGATTGCCTGCCTATCGGCCAATGGCAGCTCGGTCCGGCAAATCGCGGCAGCTCTGGATCGCTCGCCATCAACGATCTCTCGGGAACTGAGGCGCAATCGGGGGAGCCAGGTCGGCTACAAGCCGAGCTATGCCCAGCACCAGATGCGAGCGCGGCGCTGGACGGGCGGACGCCTCGAACGGGAGCCCGGCCTGCGCCGCGCGGTGTTGCAACGCCTTCGCCGCGGCTGGTCGCCCGAGCAGGTCGCTGGCCGGCTGGCCCGCGAGTACGGGCGCAAGGTGATCTCCCACGAGACCATCTACCGCTTCATCTATCGCCAACTCAGGCGCACCACGGACTTCAACTGGCGGCGCTATCTGCCGCGCGCCAAGAGCAAGCGCGGCTGCCGCGGCAAGCGGGGCGGCAGCCCCGCAAGCTTCATCGAAGGCCGTGTTTCCCTGGCAAATCGGCCGCTCGAAGCGGCCGACCGCAGCGTGCCCGGGCACTGGGAGGCCGACCTGATGATGTTCTCGAAATACGGTCAGGCCGTGCTGACCGTGCACGAGCGCACCTCGCGGCTGCTGCTCGGCATCCGCCTTGCCAGCAAGGTCGCGCGCGGTGTCGCCCGCCATCTCGTGGGCTTCTTCGCGCCCCTTCCACAAGAGCTGCGCCAGAGCGTTACCTTCGACAACGGCACCGAGTTCGCCGGTCACCTGGCGCTGCACCGCCTCTCGATCGCGACCTTCTTCTGCGATCCCCATGCCCCCTGGCAGAAGGGTGGCATCGAGAACGCCATCGGTAGGATGCGCCGCTTTATTCCCCGCAAGACGGATCTCGTAACCCTCTCGACCGCCAGATTCCGCCAGTTCATCGCCGCCTACAACAACACCCCGCGCAAATGCCTTGACTACCGCACGCCTGCCGAGTCCTTTGCTCAAGTGTTGCACTTCGAATGTGAATCCACCTCCCGGCCTTCGCCGGGACGACGGGGAAGGAGAGTCGCTTCTCCACATTTCGGCTTATATCGAAATATCATCACCTCGCAGCGATGTAGCTTCCGTCTCAACCATCGAGACGGGATCCCGCCAATGACCACCGCCCCACGACAGCCGAGCATGGCCTTCGAGCTCGCCTTGCTGCTCGCGCTCGCCACCCTGTGGGGCGGCTCCTATACCTTCATCAAGCTTGGTGTCGCGACCATCCCGCCGATCACGCTGATCGCGGCGCGCACCACGATCGCGGGGCTGCTGCTGCTCGTCATCATGCGGATGCGCGGCGTATCGATGCCGGCCGATCGCGCGACCTGGCGCCGCTTCATCTTTCAGGCCTGCCTCAACAGCGTGATCCCGTGGACGCTGATCGCCTGGGGCGAGCGCTTCGTCGATGCCGGGCTCGCCACCATCCTCAATTCGGCCTCGCCGATCTTCACCTTCCTGTTCACCGCCGCGATCACCCGCCATGAGGGGGCGAGCCCGCGCAAGCTGTTCGGGGTGATATCAGGCATGGCCGGCATCTGCCTGATCGTCGGCGTCGATGCGTTCCGCGATCTCGGGCAGGGGATCGTGGCCGAGGTCGCGATCGTCGCCGCCACCATCTGCTACGCCTGTGCCGCGATCTTCAGCCGCGGCTTCAAGGAGCTCGATCCGATGGCGCCGGCGGCGGGTTCGCTGCTCGCGGGCGCCGCGATCCTCGTTCCGCTCAGCCTTGTCGTCGAGCGGCCCTGGACGCTTTCGCCGTCGACGACATCGCTCACCGCATTGCTGGCGCTTGCCGTGTTCTCGACCGCGATCGCGTTCGTGATCTACTTCCGCCTGATCCAGACCCTCGGCTCGGTCGGCACCACCGCGCAAGCTTACTTGCGGGTGCCGATCGGGGTGGCGCTCAGCGTCATGGTGCTGGGCGAACGGCTGAGCCCGACGGCGTGGATCGGCCTCGCCTGCGTCGTGATCGGCGTCGCCGCGATGACGATTCCTGCACGAAGGATCGCCACGGCCTGACGTCATCGCCGCGATGACGATTCCTGGGCGCAAGATCGCCCCGCCTGAAGTTTCGCCCGCTGAAACCGGCGCCTTGCTGCCGCCGGCCAATGCCTGCATGCTGCCCGCAACGAGACCACAGGGCGGGAAACGGGACGATGTTGCGGCGGATCAGCCTCATTGCCGGTGCGTGCATGGCGTTGCTGGCGATGGCCGGCACGGTGCGCGCGCAGGACTTCCCGAGCCGGCCGATCCGCATCGTCATTCCCTACGCGCCGGGCAGCGTCGCCGACGTGTTCGCGCGCATCATGGCGCAGGACATGCAGGAGCAATGGAAGGGGACGATCGTCGTCGAGGCCAAATCCGGCGCCAATGGCTCGATCGCGGCCGAGGAGGTCGCCCGCGCCGCTCCCGATGGTTACACATGGCTGTTGGTGACGACCTTCTTTACCGCAAGCCCGGGGCTGAACACGCAGCTGCGCTGGGATCCCGTGAAGGATTTCGTGCCGGTCGGGCAGATCTGTCTCGCCCCGAACTTCTTCATCGTGCCGACCTCGCTGCCAGTGAAGACCGTCGCCGACTATGTCGCGCTGGCCAAGGCCAAGCCGGGGACGCTGAACTACAGCCATCCCGGCAAGGGCTCGACCGGCCATCTCGGCTTCGAGCTGTTCAAGCGGCTCGCCGGCATCGACGTCACCGCGATCGGCTATCGCGGCTATCCGCAGATGGTGCCCGATATCGCGAGCGGCCTGATCACCTCGAGCTTCCTGTCGGCCAACCAGGCGCTGGCCCAGGTGCAGTCCGGCAGCATCCGGATCATCGGGGCGATCAGCGACGGCCGCTCGAAGTATTTCCCCGACGTGCCGACCATGGCCGAGCAGGGCTTTGCCGAGGCGCAGGTGACGCCGTGGTTCGGCTTCGTGGTGCCGGCCGGCACGCCGCAGCCGGTGGTCGAACGCATCAGCGGGGCGCTCGAAACCGCGCTGGCTTCCACCGAGGTGCGCAAGAAGCTGGATGTCGCCGGTTGCGACGCCCGTAGCGCGCCGCTGAGGCAGTTCGCCGATATCATCAAGGCGGACGTTGCGCTCTGGGCCAGGGTGGTCAAGGAGGCCGGCATCCCGCCGGACTGAGCCCCGCCGCCCTGTGCCGGAATCGGCCACCGGCACCCGCCCGGGGTGACGCCGGTCACACCGCCCGCGGGTTGGGCCGTGCAGCATGTTTCCCCAAAGCCCGTAATTTCCCGTATATTAGGGCGCATTGGACCCCGGCCTTGATGACATGACCGCTGAATTGCCGCCGAATTCGCAAGCGCCGCGTGCGTTCTCCCTCTCCATTGGCCAGCTCACGTTCGGCAGCTTCCTGCTGGTCCTGGCTGTGATCATCATCACATCCACCGCCAGCGTGATCGCGATCCGCCACATCGATACCACCTTCGCCGAGTTGCAGCGGCTGCAGAGTGTCGGCGACATCGCCGAGGATATCGACCGCCGCATGAACGAGCTGCGGCTCGCGGCGCGCGATTTCGTCACCGAGCCGGGCAGCCAGTCGGTCCAGGTCGCGGAGGCGGCCCAGTCGCTGAGCGAGATCCTGAAAAAGACCCGCATCAAGCTGGCGCCCGAGCAGCAGGACATGATCGACGGCGTCACCCAACGGCTGGCGACCTATCGCAACGGCATCGAGCGCATCTCGGCGCTGCTCAGCCGCCGGGCCGAGCTGGTCGCCGGGCTGCCGCCGCTGCGCGACGCCTTCGACAAGGCGGTCGCCGCGAGCAACGATGCGGCGCTGGCCAATGCGCTGTCGCAATCCCAGAGCCGGATTGCCACCGCATTGCTGGCGCACAACACGTCCGCTGCCGAGCAGGCCGCGCAGAGCATGCGGGCGATGACCATCTCCGATCCCGCGCTGCGCGGCGCCGTCGATAATTATGCCGAGGCGATCATCGCGGTCTCGGTGCGCGAGGGCCAGATCGCCGACATCGACAAGGAGGTGCTCGGCGCCGAAGGCCGGTTGATCCAGAAGGTCACCGAGCTGCTCCGCGAGCTCAGCTCTCGCCGCGGCCACGTGCTGTCGCGCGATTTTGCCCGGACGCTGGCCGAAGCAAAATGGCAGAGCATCGTGCTCGGCACGGCGGGTGTGCTGATCGGCCTGTTCGCGTCGGTGTTGGTGGTTCGCCGCACCGTCCGCCCGCTCGCCAGGATCGCGGGCTCGATCCGCAAGGTCGCCGGCGGCGAGAAGAGCGCGTTCATTCCCGGCGCCGACCTCGACAACGAGATCGGCGACATCGCACGCGCCGCCGAAGTGTTCCGCCAGACCCTGGTCGACGCCGACAGCGCGCGCGAGGCTGCGCTGCGCGCGCTCGCCGAGCAGCGGCTCGCCGAGGAGAGCTACCACAAGCTGTTCGAAGCGTCGGTCGAGGGCATCTACGTCACGACGCCGGGCGGCGCGCTGCTCAACGCCAATCCGGCGCTGGCGCGGATGATGGGCTATGCCACGCCGCAGGACCTGATCAAGGGCATCGACGACATCGCCACTACCGTCTATGTGGATCCGGCGGCGCGCGAGCAGTACCAGCAGCTGATGCAGCGCGACGGCACGGTGCGCGACTACGAGTACCAGGTGCGCGCGAGCGACGGCACCGTGCTGTGGCTGTCCGATTCGGCGACCGTCGTCCGCAACGACGAGGGCGAAGTGATCCGCTACGAGGGCACGGTGCGCGACATCACCGACCAGAAGCGCGCCGAAGACGCGATCGCCGAAGGCCGTCGGCTGTTGCAGATGGTCATCGACACCGTGCCCGCCGTCATCAACGTCAAGGACCGCGACCTGCGCTACGTGCTGATGAACCGCTACATGGCGGGAATCTTCGGCATCGAGCCGCAGGACGCGATCGGCCAGACCACCGGCGAGCTGATGTCGCGCTATGGCGCGGCGAAGACCGATGAGAACGACAAGCGCGTCCTGTCGGCGCGCCGCGAGCTCGGCTTCTATGAAGAGGAGTACAAGGACGTCGCCGGCAACATGCGGCAATGGCTGGTCAACAAGCTGCCGATCCTCGATGCGCAAGGCGAGATCGAGAACATCGTCACGGTCGCGCTCGACATCGGCGAGCGCAAGCGCTCCGAGCAGGAGATGCGCAAGGCGAGGGATTCCGCGGAGGCCGCGTTGCGCAATCTGCGGGAAACCCAGAATTCGCTGATCGAGGCCGAAAAGCTCGCCGCGCTCGGCCGCCTAGTGGCCGGCGTCGCCCATGAGGTCAACAATCCCGTCGGGATCAGCCTGACGGTGGCGTCCGCGCTGGAGCGCAAGACCGCGAATTTCGCCACCCAGGTCGAGCGCGGCGACCTGCGCCGCTCCAGCCTCAACGATTTCCTGAACACGGCGCGCGATGCCTCCTCGCAACTCGTCGCCAATCTCAACCGCGCCGCGGAGCTGATCCAGTCGTTCAAGCAGGTCGCCGCCGACCGCAACTATTCGGACCAGCGCACCTTCGACCTCGGCGATCTCACCGAGCAGGTGGTGATGAGTCTGAGGCCCGGCCTGCGCAAGCACAATCTGACGCTCAATGTCGATTGCGAGCCGAACCTGATCATGAATTCCTATCCGGGACCGTATGGCCAGGTGCTGACCAATCTGTTTCTCAACGCGGTCGCGCATGCGTTCCCGGACGGCAAGGCCGGCGAGGTCGAGATCCAGGTCCATGCCGCCGGCGGCGACAATGTCGAGGTGATCTTCGCCGACAATGGCTGCGGCATGAGCCTCGACGTGCGCCGCCGTGCCTTCGATCCGTTCTTCACGACGCGGCGCGATCAGGGCGGCACCGGGCTCGGCCTGCACATCGTCTACAGCATCGTCACCACGCGGCTCGGCGGCCGGCTCTCGCTGGATTCCGCACCGGGCAACGGCACACGCATCCAGATGATCCTCCCGCGCGTCGCGCCGCTGGAGCAGGCCGCGGAATAGCGCGAAGCGTAGTGGCCAACCACGCGTTTGCTTTCGATCCGTCATCCTGAGGAGCGGCGAAGCCGCGTCTCGAAGGATGCACGGCCCGGCTCGTGGCCGTCGATCCTTCGAGGCTCGCTGTGCTCGCGCCTCCAGCGACAAAGGCGAAGCCTTTGCGCGGGGGTGACGGATCTAGCAGCGAGTCTCAAACTGCTAATTGATATCCGCGAGCTTGTGCAGCGTGGCGCCAAAGATCAGGCTCGCCTTGCCGACCAGTGCGGTCCCGCTCATGGTGCCGCGGGTGTCGGTGAAGGTGCCGGAGACGCCGATGCCGACGGGCGCGGGCCCGCCGAACAGCGGGTTGTCGGTGTCGCGCGGCGTCGTGTGGCGTTGCACAAGGATTTCGCCCTTGAAGGCATCGCCCTTCACCGTGTAGCTGCCGGTGTAGTAAAGATAGGCGTCGCCGCCCAGTATCTGGCCGTTGCGGAAGAGAATGACGCCGCTGCCCTTGCCGACGCGACCGTCCAGCAGGGTGACGTGAATTGAGTAAAGTCCGTTCTTCATGACGTCCCGATTGCTGGCCGCCGCGCCCACGGCAAGCCAGTTGGTTTTTTATGCCAAAGCGAGCAACCTCGTGCAATGCGGCAGGTTGATTCCCGGGTGTCCCGCGTTCGGGTGACCCTCGGTTCCTGCCAGGCAGTGTGACGGCGCAATGACAGCGGACCGTACGCGCGAATCAAAGTGGCCCGCGAAATGCATAGCTCTGGTTGCACTGGCCGGTGAGTGCTGGAGCAAACACATGTCTGACTGGATTGAATCCGGCGGCCATTGGGCACGCCCTCGCAGGCTCAATGGAACTTCGGCCCGTTATGCGGGCAGCATGATCGCATCCCTCGTGCTGATAACGCTGGTGTTGGTCGCGGCCATGCGAATCGCGCAGGCGCGCGATCCCGACGGCCGCTACGCCAATTCGCCGCTGAAGGAGTGGTTCGACGGCCTGCGCAGCGGCAAAGGGCCGTGCTGTTCGGATGCCGACGGCACAGCGGTCAGCGATGTCGACTGGGAATCCAAGGACGGGCACTATCGTGTGCGCCTCGACGGGGCGTGGATCGATGTCCCCGACGAGGCCGTGGTCACCGAGCCCAACCGGGTCGGTCGCGCCATGGTCTGGCCGATTCCCAGCTACATGGGCGTGACGATCCGCTGCTTCATGCCCGGCAGCATGACTTAGCGCCGCACGCGTGGCTCAGACGTATTTCTGATCGCGCTCGAGCAGTTCGATCGAGATGCCCTGCGGGCCACGGATGAAGCAGATCCGCACGCCGGGACGGATCGTGGTCGGCTCCTTGGTGAATTCGACGCCCTTGGCCTTGATCTCGGCCGCGACCGCGTCGATGTCCTTCACCGTGAGCCCGAAATGGTCGAGCCCCTGATAGGGCGTCACCGGCGCGGCGTTGACGCCGTCGCCCTGGGTCACCTCCGCAATGAACACCCTGGCGCCGCCGAGGTGGACGTCGATGCGGCCGGGGCCGCGGATGATCTCGCCGCCGAGAATGTCGCGCAGCCAGGTCGCGGTGGCCTCGGGATCGGGACTGCGCAGGTGGACGTGGTCCCAGGTGACGACAGGCATTGCGATCTCCTTGTTGTTGTCGTGCCGCTGTTCGGTGCGCGGCACTCGCTCTCGGGCGGCGCAAATCTAGCGAGCGGTTCGCTGGGATACCATCCCTCGTTATGCCTGCCCAAGATTGTCGTCCCGGAATGAAACCATTGCGGCCGTCAGCGATTGTTTTTGCGTGGCCGCTCGACCTGCGGCCGTCCCGGAAGCCGCGCGGTGCGGCTTCCTCTCTGTGTGGGGGCGGCCCGATCAGGCTGCCAGGGTGAGGGCACGACGATGCGGATCGGCTTGGCGTCGTTTCGGAGGTTGGCCGCCGGACGTCTCGGTGAAGGGGGCTTCTACGCCAGCCTGCTGCTGCCGCTGATTGCGCTCGCCGGGATCGCCGCATGGTTCATGCTTCCCGAGCCGAGCGACGCCGGGGACCAGGATGTCTGGCCGGTGTCCTCCATGATCCGCACCGCGCAGAATGCCCCGACCGGCGAGCAACCAGCCCAAATCACAAATCAGACCGCGAGGGATGCGCTTGCCGCACCGGCGGACGAGCCGACCACCGTCGGTGTGGCCATTGCTCCACAGGGGGCAGAGGAGGCCAAGCCGTCCGGGCCCGGCGCTGAAAGGTCGCCGCTGGATAAGCTGCGGATCGCCTCGCAATCGTGGCGGCGCGGCGGGCTGGGTTCGAAGGCGCTGGTCACCCTGACGCTGCGCAATGCCAATGATTTCGCCGTCAAGGATATCGAGATCGCCTGCGCCTTCATCCGCCGGGACGGTCGGCCGCTGACCGAGCGCAAGCGGCTGATCTCCGACACCATCGCCATGAAGAGCCGCAAGACTTACTCGCAAATGTTGGTCGGGTTCGTCAACGTGAACGCAAACAAGGCGAAATGTTCGGTCGTGACGGCGAGCCGCCTCTAATTCCCGGCATCTCGAAAAAGTGACCGCGAATTGACTTGTCGGGTGAACCGTAACGGCCGGACAGGAACTAACTAATAAACCAGCCGTTAGCGAACGACCCGGGAGCGCGGACAGCGTCCGGGTGATCATGCGCAGACGATGAAATCGCCCGCGCGATGACTGATGTCGTCGCGCCGAGATGAACCGCGCCCTGCTGCGCGGGGGGAGCTACCAAAATGCCTGTGGCGCGTTATTTCCTGTTCGTTGGTGGAGTGCTGCTCGCGCTGCTCTTCGTCGTCAATGCCATCGTGCCGCAGGAGGCCGTGGTCGCCGGCCAGAACCAGGGACTGTCGTCGCCGGGCGTCGACAAGACCATGGTGCGCATCAAGTCGACCCAGAAATTGCCCGAGCGGGTGGTGTACGACACCAATTTGCCGACCATTGTTCCGGCGCAGGTCAACGCGGTCGCCGCGGCTATCCCGTCGGCTACGGGCGATGCGTCGGCGCAAGCCCGCGTCCGCAATACGTTCGCCCAGTTCATTCCGCCGGAGAAGGCTGATGCGCAGAAGGTCGCGGCTGAGGCAAAATCGGCTGAACAACCGGCGCAGGCCCAGCCTCAGGCGCCGAAGAAGCGCAAGGTCGCGCGCTACCATGCCCATCCCCAGCAGCCGATGCGGCTGGCACAGCCCGGCATGTATCAGCCCTACCGCGTCGCGCAGCAGCAGCAGCAGCGCATGGGCTTCTTCGGCGGCTTCGGCACCTGGTAAGAAAGGGCTGCCGCAGCCGGCAATCAATCCGCCGCCGCAAACACTTGCGGCGGCTTTTTCATGTCCGCGATCAGGCGGGTGGCCTGATCCGGGACGGCGTCCGAGCGGCGCTCGCTACCTTTAGCGCGGCAGGCGCGGAATCTTGTCCGCGAAGCCGTTGTAGCAGGTCAGCCGCTCGTCCTCTTCCTTCACGAAGCGGCAATCGTTGACGCCCTTGGCCGGGGCAGCCTTCGGCTTCGGCTGCGGCTTGAAAATCTCGTCGTAGCAGATCAGCCGCTCCTTGGTGGCGTCGTCGATGTCCTGACAGGCCTGAAGCTTCTGAGCGACCGATTGAGGCTTGCCGGGCGCGGCAGGCTTCTCGCCCTTCTTGGCGGCCGACTTCTTGCCGACCTGGACCAGCGGCTTGTCGCCGACCATCGGCTGCGAGGTCGCCGCCGCCGGCTTGTCTGCGTCGGCGGGGGCCGGCGTGGTGCCTTGGGCAAGCGCGGCAGCCGGGCAGAAGAGCGCCAGCGCGAGGATGATATGTCTCATGTCGAAAATGTCCGAAATGGCGTGATGACCGGAAGGATGGCGCCGGCGATCGGAAAAGCCCGGCAAGCGCCGAGACTTAACGCAAGTCTTGCCCGAATCCTACCCCCAGAGGTGACCCGCCCGGCACCGATCCACCGGCAAAAGTGAGGGCAATTCGTCGCCGTTCGACCCGCGGGAGAGCGTGAATTGCCTTTGCCCGGCGGGGCGGCTATGACCACGCCATCTGCGCGACTGGCGCTTGGATGGACCACCATCGGGGAGCGCAGAGACTGAACGCCGCGCGCCTGGGCACCGCTTCGAAACGGAGGTGCCATGACGGCGAACATTCTCGATGGGCATGCACATGCCCAAATTGTCATCGACAAGATTGCTGGCGAACTCGACCGGCTGCCCCGCGCGCCGGGGCTTGCGGTCGTGCTGGTCGGCTGCGACCCGGCGAGCCAGATCTATGTGCAGAGCAAGGTCAGGATGGCCGAGCGGCTCGGCCTGCGCGGCGAGGTCGCACGCCTGCCGGATGATGCCAGCGAGTCCGATCTGCTTGCCGGAGTAGAGGCGCTCAATGCGCGCGACGATATCGACGGCATCCTGGTGCAGCTGCCGTTGCCGGCGCATATCGACGCCTTGCGCGTGATGGCGGCGGTCGATCCCGCCAAGGATGTCGACGGCCTGCACGCCCTGAACGCCGGCCGGCTGTTTCACGGCGATGACGCGCTGGTGCCGTGCACGCCGCTCGGCTGTCTCCGGCTGATCAAGTCGGTCCGATCAGACCTCACCGGCGCCCATGCCGTGGTGATCGGCAGCTCCAACATCGTCGGCAAGCCGATGGCCGCGTTGCTGCTGCAGGAGCACGCGACCGTGACGCAGACCCATATCCACACCCGCGGCATCAGCAGGATCTGCCGCGAGGCCGACATCCTGGTGAGTGCGGTGGGCAAGGCCGGCCTCGTGCGCGGCGACTGGATCAAGCCCCAGGCCATCGTCATCGACGTCGGCACCACGCGCGTCGAGAGGCCGGACGGCGGCTATGCGGTGTGCGGCGACGTCTCGTTCGACGAGGCGGTGCAGGTCGCCGGCGCGATCACGCCGGTGCCGCGCGGCGTCGGCCCGATGACGATCGCCTGCCTGATGGAGAACACGCTGAAGGCCGCAAAGGCGAGGGCGGCCCGGCTGCAATAGCGCGGGATGCCCGTGGCGATATGCGAGCGGCGGGTGTCGCTCGCGTATCGCGCGCGAAGTTCATGACGTCCGGGGTAATGGAAAGCCCGCACCATTCGTCTATCGTCGCGCGACAGATGGAGGCGCGCGATGCTGTATGCGGAAGATCTCACCGAGGGCCAGACGTTCAAGCTTGGCAGCTACACGATCGGCGAGGCCGAGATCCTGGAGTTCGCCGGCAAATATGATCCGGTGCCAATCCATGCCGATCCCGTCGCGGCCGCGGCAGGCCCGTTCGGCGGACTGATCGCAAGCGGTTTCAACACCATTGCGATCTATCAGCGGCTCGTCGTGGAGGCGATCTGGACCAAGGTGGCGGGGATCGTCGGGCGGAGCTTCGAGATCCGCCTGCCGAGCCCGGTTCGGCCCGGCGCCACGCTCACCGGCCAATCCCAGATCCAGAAGATCACCATCAGGCCGGAGCGGCGCGACGCTGTCGTGATCTTCAAGACGGAGCTGGTCAACGACGAGCAGCGCCCGGTTCTTGTCCTCGTGCTCGACGCGCTGATCCGCATGCGGCCGGCGGAGCAGGGGCCGGCATAGGCGCGGCCTGAGGGGCATCCCGAAGTCATCCGCCTCGGACGGCCGTCAGCGCCTCTACGTGTTCCCCACACGCGACCTTGTCGTCGCGCAATGTTGCGGCAATTATGACAAGCCGGCGGCAGAACGGCAGCGCATCAATGACGTCATCATCGACGAGGTCGTGCTGCCCGGTATTTGCTTCGTCGATGCGCCGAACGCATTCGACCCAGACGGATGTGCCGCCGTGAAACGCAGCAAGCAGACGAACGGAGAGATCGAAGCCAGGCGGCGCAAGGCCGAGGAATGGCTCCGCATGCAGACCCGACGCGCCGCTGAACGGCAACGGCTTCGCGACTACAAGATTGCGCTGGCGCGCGACGAGGTTGCCGTCGATACGACGCGGCTTGCGCCCTCGAACAGCTATTCGACCCCCGACTTCGTGCTGCGCGGAACCTATCGACCGGAGCCCTTCATCTGCAAGGACTGCGGCGTTGCCGAGGTCTGGACGCCGTTGCAGCAGAAATGGTGGTACGAGACCGCCAAGGGCGATGTATTTACCGCGGCGGTGCGCTGCCGGGCCTGCCGCACCAGGGAACGCGCGCGCAAATCCGCCGCACGCTGCGTGCATCTGGAGGGACTCGCAAGGAAGAAGCCTCCCGTCTCGTAGCGATGGGCGTGACTTCAGGGTCGCACTTAACATCTGATACGCGGGGAACCGCTGCGCAGGCGGTCAATGCGTCGCGCGTGCGGAACGTTTCGGTGCCTGATCGGTTCGAGACCTTGAAGCCCCCGATGTGGGGTGCGGGCGGGGAGGAACCAGCCAAGGAAAACTTGTCAAGGAAACCTGTCAAGGAAGCCATCGCGGCCGGAACCAACGAGAAGGAGCAGCGGATGAAACTCAATTCCACGCAAGTCAAGCAGACCATGACGCAACTGAATGCCCAGGTGCTTCCGGACGATCACCCGGCCGTGGCGCAACTGAACAGCGTGTTCGGTGAGCACACGTTCTTCGTCGACACCAGCGGGCTCAAGGTGCTTGAACCGGCCCAGACCTCCGACATGCCGGGGCAGACCGGCGAAGTCGTCAGTCTCGCCGAGTGGAGCGATCCGGAGCTGACCTCGCTTCGGCCGCACGAGCCCGAGCCGACCGGCGTGCTCATCGCGCTTGAACCCAGCAAGCACTGAAGCGTTCCAGCGCGAAGTGAATACCGGTTCGCGTAACCAAAACGCCACCAAGCAAGGGGATTGAGAGCATGATCCGATTCAATCGGATCATGCTTTTTGTGCTGCATCGTGCGACACCGCGATCGGCCGTCCTGATGGCGACAGCCCCGACGTCGCATCAAGAGGTGCCGAAAGTCACATGGCAAATCAGCGCCACCTGCGTATGCATCGGTTTGAGATGGGTATCCAGGCGGTGAGGGGCAGATGGGGATCGTGCGGCGCTGGAGCCCTGACGAGGACGAGAAGCTCAGAGAACTCGCCAGGGCCGGCAAGAACGCTCTCGAGATCAGCAACGAACTGACCCGCAGCGCTTCGGCCGTGCGCCGGCGCGCCGAGGTCCTGTCGGTCCTGATCATGGCAAAGGCGTTTCGCGCGCGCCCCTCGCATGTCGCCACCCATCTCGAGCGGGTCGCGATCGACGCGATCCGCAACCGCCGTCCGTTTCCCGCGGGCGTCGGCCCAAGCACCATTGCCGGAATGATCGAGAAGGGCTGGATCGTCCCGGAGATGGGGCGCCGATACAACGTGACCGATGCCGGCGTGGAGGCGGTGCGGCGGAAGATTCCGAGCGGCTGAAGGGAATGCCGGCTGCACGCCGGGCGCGCCATGCCGAAGCGGCTTACGCATGCGGTGGGGAAGGCGGACCATTCGCGACCGAATGCAAGATTTCGCGCCCGAGACGGACGTCCCATCCGTTCAATCATCGGGGGCGCGACGACCTGCGGCCTCTTTGTGTCCTCGTCAGCCCACCGATCTGATTGCGCCGATGCTCAACGCCCAGCTAGCCCAAGCCGACCGATATCAAGCCGACCGATACCAGCGTTTCGCCGATCTCGCCGTCACCGTCGGTGACGCGATCAATGCGATCGCCGGGTTGAATCCGGCTCAGCGTACCGACGTGGACTTCCTCGAACGCGAATTCATCCCTGCGCTGGGGCTCAATGACGAACTGCTTCATGAGCAGCCGCCGGAGCTGGCGCCGAACTTCGGCAAGGGCCTCCACCTCTGGCAATATCCGAACCAGCTTGCGGCATATCTCGCCTGGCTTGCGCGCAATGCGTCCGGCATCTCCTCATACATGGAGATCGGCTGCCGCTGGGGCGGCATGTTCATCCTGGTGACGGAGTGGCTCAGGAACAGCGGCGCCGACCTCAAGACCGTGATTGCACTCGATCCGATCGCGCCGACGCCCTTTATCTCGACCTATTTCGATCTGCTGCAGCAGCAGGTCGCTATCGAACCGATCTACATCCAGGATTTTTCGACCTCGCCGCTGGTCGGTGCGCATGTCGACCGGCTGAAGCCCGACTTCGTCTTTATCGACGGCGATCACAGCCTGCGCGGTGCGCTAGAGGATCATCTGCTGGTGCGTTCCCACGCCCGCATCATCGTGCATCATGACATCCATTCCCAAGCCTGTCCGGATACCACGCTGCTCTGGAAGGCGCTGAAGCAGTTCGAAACGCCAAGCTTCGATACGTTCGAATTCACCAGCCAGTATCCGTCGGTGAATGGCTCATTCCTCGGCATCGGCGCCATGAAGCGGCGCTCGGCCCAGATGTAGGACCGGGAGCCGGGCGGATCGCCGCGATCACGAGCTCGCGGGCCGATCGCGGAGGTTCAGCTTGCTCTTGTCGCCGCCGGCCCAGGCCAGGGTCTTCGGGTTCATCACGCGGAACCAGAGCGGCGGGATTGCCGCCAGCCCGAACATGCCGGTGTAGCCGTTCGGCAGCCGCGGGATGTCGTCGAAATCGCGCAGCGACTGGTAGGGGCGCATCGGGTTGGCGTGGTGGTCGGAGTGACGTTGCAGGTGGAACGTCATCAGGTTCGAGACGATGTGGTTGGTGTTCCATGAGTGGCGCGGCTCGACCGCCTGGTAGCGGCCGCTCGGCAGCTTCTCGCGCAGCAGCCCGTAATGCTCGACATAGTTGGCCTGGGTCAGCGCGTACCAGCCGAGGAAATGGTGCGCGACGATGAACGGCGCGACCTTCCAGCCGAACAGCGCGATCAGGACGGCCGCGACCACGAGCGTCAGCGCAAAGCCCTGCAGGATCTCGTTGTTGACCGACCAGACCGGCTCGCCGCGCCGGGTCAGCCGTTCGGCCTCGTTGCGCCAGCCGCGCTTGAACGCACCCGGCAGCTCGCGCGTTGCGAACGCATAGATCGATTCACCGAAGCGCGCGCTGGCGGGGTCTTCGGGCGTTGCGACCCAGGTGTGATGGCCGCGATTGTGCTCGACGCGGAAATGCGCGTAGCCGACCGCGCAGTTGGCGAGCATGCCGAACAGGATGTTGAGCCTGTCAGGCTTGTGGCCGAGCTCGTGCCCGATCAGGAGCGCGCCGCCATTGATGGTGCCGACGCCGAGCAGCAAGGCGACATAGGACCACCACGGCAGATCCTGGGTGCCGAAGAAGGCGATCAGCGCGACGTAGTTGATCCAGGGAAATATCACGGTGATGCGCGCGAGCCGCAGGTAATAGGGATCGGCCTCCATCGCGGCGACCACTTCCGCCGGCGGATTGTGGGTGTCTTCGCCGAACACGACGTCGAGCAACGGGATCAGGATGAAGATGAAGACGAAGGGGATCAGCGTCACCAGCGGATTGTGTGTCCGCAGGAACAGCCAGTAGGACAACAGCGGGATCAGCGGCGGAATGAACGAGAGCATCCAGAGATAGCGTTTGCCGTCCCGGTAGGTGATCGTTTCGCCAGCAGCATTGGTGCCCGTGAAGATCATCGCATTCCCTCCAGCATCTCTTGCGAGGCAGCGTTCGCCATTGTTGGGCCAAGCATGCCGCCAAGCGGGCCTGCGCCGCCAGTTCACAACAGGCCAATTTTGTGGCATTTTGCGCCAAGCTTGTTCGGCCGGACGTTCGCGAGGGGGAGGTCGCCGACGCCATGCACGGATCGGAATCCGATGCCCTTCGCACGCCGGTCTCCGCGGTCTATGCGCGGGCCCTGGTGCGGGCATTTGGCCAGACGCGAGGCGATCGCGACGAGCTGCTGAAGGGCACCGGAATTCGGCTCGAGGCGCTCGACCAGCCCGGCGCTCACATGCCGGTATCCTCGCTGGTGGTGCTGGCGGCCAACATCACCCGCCGGCATGGCGAGCTGTGGCCGTTGTCGGCCGCGGCGGTGTGGTCGACATCGCTGCAAGGCGCGCTCGATGTCGCGACCAGGACGGCGCCGACCATCGCGGATGCGTTGGCGACCGGCGCGCGCTTCGGGTCGACCCGCGCGCCCTTCGTCCGCAACCGGCTGCGCAAGACAGCGCGCGCGATCCAGATCGAAATCTCTCCCGCCGTCGCGATGGACGAAGGGCTGTGGCACGCCGTGGCGCTGGCGGTCAGCCTCAACGTGCACGCCGTGTACGTGCAGCTGCTCGAGGATGCGATCGGTGAGGCGACACTGCAATTTCCCTGGTCGCCGCCTGCGGGCGCGGAGCGGCTGCTCGAGCATTATTCCTGCGCGGTGAAGTTCAACGCCGCCGCCTTCATCTTCGAGGTGCCGAAAGCGCTCGGCGCACGGCCGTCGCCGTTTGCCGATCCGCAATTGCACGCCAAGGCCATTGAAGCGCTCGAGGCGATCGAAAATCCGCAGCCCGACACCGCGGCGCTGGCGGGGATCGTCGAGCGCCTGATCGCGGCGCGCCTGCCGCAGCGCCTCGCCGAGGAGGAGGCCGCGCGCCTCGTCGGCACTTCGCGGCGAACGCTGGTGCGGCGGCTCGCCGAGACCGGCTGCGCCTTCCGCCCGCTGCTCGACGGCGTGCTACGCGAGCGCGCGAGGATCATGCTCGCGGCAGGCACCCAATCGCGCGACCAAATGGCGGCCGCGCTCGGCTATACCGACGCGACGAGCTTCAGCCGGGCGTGCCGGCGGTGGTTCGGAGAGAAGGGCGGGCGGGATTAGGGCGCGGTCGATGGCTCGCGCAAGCCCACAGACCCTGGTGGACGATACGCAGACTTAAGCGATGCCGATCCCGTCAATGCGTATGCAGGGCGTCGTAGGCGTGCGCAAAAAACACAGCGGCGCTGAGGAGCAGCAGCGCGACAATGGTCGCTTCCATCATGACACTTCCCCATTATTGTTTGGGAGAAGTGGTACCGGTCAAATGTTTCCGCCCGGTTTCGTCCGCTGATGAAAATGGTTTCGTGGCAGGATCGCTGCAACAATCGGCTGCCGGATCGAGCTCGCGCGGTGCTCGGATCGCTCGGCATCGATACTGTGACGCCGACCTAAAAGCTACGCCGCCGGGCCCGAAATGGTTTGTCCCGGCGGCGCCCTGTCATTCCCAGCGCTGGGGCCCTGAAATTCCCAGTGTCATTTCCTTAGCAGATCCGCGGAGAGACGGCTGTTGCCGAACTCACACAAGCTTCTAAGAGAGGAGCCGACGCCAGGGCCTACACGTCAGCTCCTCCGAAACGTGACCGTGCTGCGTCCCCAACGGTCCCGTCCCTCTGAGAAGCCTGCGCCGATCTAGTTGCCGATTTGCTAACCGTCCCTCTCGTCGGCAGGGCGGCCGATACTATCACTCCAATTCTGATATCGTTTTTCGGCGAGCCTGGCCGGGAGGTAATCCCTATTGGTGCTATTGGCGGCAGGAACGAGCGGTGGTTTTGGAAGTAGTGTCTTCCGGCTCCCGGCTCTCATACCCCCAACCCGGCTGGGAGCCACAGGGGCGGCCTCGGCGCGCGGCGTCGGGGTCGTTCTCATCTTGCAGCATCGCTTCAGAACAGACGCAACGCGAAAACGCTCACTCAGAACGAAATGAGCGCGGCTTAAAATATTGATCTATCGGTAAAATCGCTGGCGCGCTCGGAGAGATTCGAACTCCCGACCCTCGGAATCGAAATCCGATGCTCTATCCAGCTGAGCTACGAGCGCGTAGCGGGTCGATTATCAGACTTGGGCGGGGAGGGCCAGCAGGCAGGCACGGAGCGCGGCACCCAGCGGTGCCGGCACGTCCCGCCGTCTCCCTTATAGCCGTCAGAAGCAGGGATGCCGTCGGTGGTCCTGGCCGATATAGGCGGCCGCGCTCTGGTAGCACTTGTTGCGCGGGGAGCCGTCGTAATAGGCGAAGCTGCCGGCAGTCGGGCCGGGGCCGTAATTGTGCAGATAGCTGATGTGGTAGGGCAGGCCCCAATGGGCGTGGTGGTGATGCCGGTGGTGGCGCGGATGGGCCGTGAGGTCGGCCGCAGCCGCCGGGGTCAGGGCCATCACGGCCAGAGCGAGGGCGGCGAAAAGCTTGGTCTTGGTCATGGGCGGCCTCCGGTCATTTACGGGAATCGGCATTGTGGGCCGCCCCGGGGTCCATTTAACCCGGAATCGGGGCCAAAAGCTGCGGGAAATCAGCCACAGCGCGCCAAATTTTGCCTTTTTGCGGATGCTTAACGGATTGCCAACACAGTCCGGCCAGAGTCTTGCGGTCAGGTCCGCTCGGGCCCGGCCTTTCCCGCGGTTTCGAACGATCCATGCGCATCACGCCCCTTGTCGCCTTGCTGCTCTCGGTTCTGGCTGCGACGCCCGCGCGGGCGGTGCTGCACATCACGCGCGACCATGGCGGCTATGTCGAGGAGTACAAGGCTAAGTACAAGCAGATCCGCGAGCGCCGCGAGCGCGTCGTGATCGACGGCATCTGCAACTCGGCCTGCACGCTGGTGTTCGGCATCGTGCCGCTGAACAAGATCTGCGTTACGCCGCGGGCCAGCATCGGCTTCCACCAGGCCTATTACGACAAGGCCTTCACGTTCGGCATCAAGGTCACCAGCCTCGAGGGCACCTCCGACTTGATGTCCTACTACCCCGATACGGTGAAGGACTGGATCCGCCGCAATGGCGGGCTCACCACCGAGATGAAGAAGATCAAGAACGGGGTCGATCTCTGGAAGATCGTCGATCCCTGTCCGGAAGAGTGGTAGGCGCGGACGCGCTCCTTGTTCCAGGTTTTGGGCCTTCAAGTCCTGGGGTTCAGGTCTTGGGAATTCAAGTCTTGGGCCTGACGTCGCCATCCGACACCAGCAGCACGGACGCCTTCGACTTGCCGAGCACGGCCGCGGCGATGCTGCCGAAATTCAGCCTGTCGCCCTGGATGCGGTCGACGCCGATCACGACAAGGTCGGCGCGGCTTGACGCGATCTCCTGCAGGATCGCGATCTCAGGTGCGGTATTAGCGCGCAGCCGCGTCGTCACGTTGATGTCATAGCGCGCCGCGGTCGCCGCGATGTCCTTCAGGATCGCCTCCTCATGCGCGAGCGACATGCTGGGGCTGGTGCGGCGGGCGCCCTTGTCGCGCGTGGTCGAGACGTAGACCACCTGCAGCGGCTCGCTTGAGAGGCGCGCCAGCGCGATCGCGACCTCGGCTCCGCGCCGCGAGACGTTGCTGCCCGAGACCGGCACCAGGATCTTCCGCGCATTCGCCGTCGGCTCCTTCTGCACGCCCTTGGCGGCCGCGATCGCCAGCGGGCCGTCGAAGCCGGAGGTCAGGTCGTCGAGCCGCCGGTCGAAGCCGCCGTCGGGACCGGCGACCGCGTCCATGCCGACCACCAGCAGGTCGAAACCTTTTTTGGCTTCCTCGGCGATCGCCTCCGCCGCCGTCTCCTCGCGGGCGCGGCTGATGACGTCGACATTGCCGCCGCCGTCGGCATCGGCTTCGGCGCTCGCCTTGGCCGCGTTGATGACCGCCGCCTCGGGGCTCTCCTCATCGGCACGGTTCTTCTCCTGCAGCTTGGCATTGGCGCCGACATGCAGCACAGTGATCGGCAGGCCGCGCCCACCGGCAAGCTGGCCGGCGAGATGCGCGGCGAATGTCGCGTTGCTGCTCTCGTCGACCGCGAGCAGCAGCCGCTCGAGATTGGCGACGAAGCCGCGCTGCTCATATTCCTCGCGCTCCAGCCGCTCCTTCTCGTCCTGGCCGAGCGGCAGCCGCGCCAGCGCGCTGCGCAGCATCGGCGGCATCGCCATCGTGGTCAGGATCGCCATGGTCACGATCATCGAGAACATGGTCTGGCTCAGCACCCCCATCGACAGGCCGATGGTGGCGATGATCACCTCGGTCGAGCCGCGCGCATTCATGCCGCTCGCCAGTGCGTAGGATTCCTGCCGCGTCAGCCCGCCCAGCGCGCCGCCGACGAAGGCCCCGCCGAACTTGCCGATGCTCGCAATCAGCACCAGCGCCGCGGTCAGCCCCAGCACCGATGGATCCTTCAGCACCGTGAGGTCGGCGCTGAGGCCGGCAAGCCCGAAGAACACCGGCATGAACAGGCTCGAGATCAGCCCGCGCAGCCGCTCGTCGATCTGCCGGGTCAGGATCGGGGATTCCCCGACCAGCACGCCGGCGATGAAGGCGCCGAGCACGGTGTGCACGCCGATCAGATGCGTGATCATCGCCATCCCGCTCATCAACAGCAGGATCACGGTGATCACCGCCGCAGAAGAGACCAGATTGTCGTTGGCCCAGCGGATCAGCCGGAACACCAGCCGCCGGCCGATCGTGAAGCTGACCGCGAGGAAGGCGAGGGTGCCGAACTGCGCCTGCGCGACCGAGAGGATGTCGAGGCTGCCGCGCGAGGCAAGGCTGAAGATGACAGCGATGATGATCCAGCCGAGGGTGTCCCCCAGCGGATCACCATGGCATCTCCGATTTCCAATTCCGGCGCGGCTCGGCCGGCTTGCCGCATGCGGTCAACGCCCGGGTTCCGAAAGCGATCCCCTGGGTCAGATTTTGGAACAGAGGCGCCGGCGGTTCGTTTTGCTCAGGATGCGTTCATCCTGGTGATGCGAATGTCTCCATGAGCGAGCCTGACCGCCGGAGCGGCTGTGGCTCAGCTCGCGCGAACGGGAGGCTGCAATGGCAACCAGATCCAATCTTTCGAAGGCTGAACTCGCGCGTAGCGTTGCCGGCGCTACGTCGGCATTGGTGCTTAGTGCGCTCGTCCTGTTCGTCGCCGCGCATCACTTGAGTGGCGGGTAGGAAGGCGGCGCGTGCCGCGCTGATCCATCAAAGCAGGAAGGTCCCGATCAGGAGGCCGGCCGCAAATGCCCAAAGCCCGAGGGTGCAGGCCGATATGACCCGGACGAGATTGCGCAGATCCACGTCCTGCCAGCTGCTATGGGACCGATACGTCAATTGCAGGCACCCCCTGCGGTGGCCGCCTTTGCTTCGCTTTTGCTTCCTGGGCCGACAGCCTGTTCCCGATAGGTGCCGAAATGAAGGCAACCGGTGGTGGCACCCGATCACGCATTTGCGAGCCGTCGCCTAACGCGCGATGAGATCGGGTGCCGTCGTCATCGCGTTCTAGCTCATTGTTTGAGCATGATTTTTTCGAAAAATCGCTGCGCACTTCCCGGATCATGCTCGGGCGTGCGGTATTGTCTTGCTGTCTGTGGGGGCGCCCGCGGCCGGTCAGGCGGCCCGGCGCTTGCGGGTACGTGCCGCCTTTTTCGCCGAGCGCGACCGCTCCGCCGCGGGGCGGCTCGCGGCCGCCTTGCCGCCGAGCTTGCCGCCCTTGCGCGACGGGGAATGATCCTCGCGCGTGCCGCGGCCGGAACCGCTCTTCTTGCCGCCGTGGGTCTCCTTGTTGACGGTCGCCCATGCGCGCCGCTCGGCCTCGCGATCCGGAACACCACGCGTCTCGTAGCCTTCCTCGATGTGCTCGGCCTGCCGTTTCTGCTTGTCGGTATAGCTCGACTTGTCGCCTCTGGGCATCGCGCTCTCCTGTCTATTTTGATCGAGACGTCCGCCGGACTTCGGCCGTGTCGTCGTTCGGCTCGACGACCTCGAATCTGGACCGGCTGAAGCGGCCCAATCCGCTGAGCTCGTAATAGCCGTCACGTTCGATATCCCTTGTCACCTCGTAGACGCGTCCGAGCGAGAGCGTGTCCCGCTGCAACGTGTTGTCGACGCAGCGAACGTGAAAAATCTTGCCGGTTTCGGCCATGCGCTCATCCTGAATTGTTGGTCTGGTTCGGCGTTACTTATCGCGCAACGTCACGATCGCAACCGGCAACCCTGCCGCGGGCCGATCACGAAATTTCGTTCGGTAACTTCCATTCGGGCGCCGGTTCGAACACTTCGCTGTCGCCGGGAATTCGCTTCATGTGATAGCCGGCCGGCAGCACCTGGCCCGGCGCTTCATCCGCCACCGGAACGTCGAAGATCAGTCCGCAGATCAGTGCATGTTCCCACGCTTGCTTCTCCGTCGGAAAAGCCTTGTCGATCTGTCTGTCGCGATCGAACAGCGCGTAGGGCATCTGGCATCCTCGCTGCATTGGCTTGGCGTAGGCGGCTCGCTTGTCGTTCGCCCGATATGTCGAAAACGTCCGTTGCCGACCGGTGTTCCTAAATTCGCCCGCCAGCCGCGAACGCCGAGCCGCTCCCTTGCATGATATCGCTGAGATATTTCGCCGGTGGCTTGCCGAGCGCCTTCTTGAACATGGTGATGAAGGCTGTGACGGATTCATAACCGAGCTCGGACGAGACCTGCTGAACGCTCGCGCCGGCGGAGAGTTCGCGCAACGCGACGATCAAATGCAGTTGCTGACGCCAGCGTCCGAATGTCAGGCCGGTTTCCCTCAGGATGAGACGCGCGAGACTGCTCTCGCTCAGCGCCACGCGTTCGGCCCATTCGGCGATCGTGCGGCGATCGGCCGGATCGTCGGCGAGCGCTGCCGCGATCCGTCGCAAGCGTGGCTCGGGCGAGATCGGCAGATGCAGCTGCAGCGGCATACGCGGCAATTCGCTCAGCAGCAATTGCGCAACGAGGGTTTCAGTGCCGTGGTCCTGCTGCATACGGTCGGAAAGCGCGATGATCAGCTCTCGCAGCAAGGGTGAGATCGACAATGCGCAGCAGCGGTCGGGCAGGTCGGCGGCACCGGGCTCGATGAAGACGAAGAAGATTCGTGCATTGGCGGTTGCGATATTGGTGTGGCGCGTGCCGCCGGGAAGCCAGACGCCGCAATGCGGCGGCACCATCCACAACCCGTTCGGAACGCGGCACATCACGCCGCCGCCGAGCGCGAAGACGAGCTGTCCCTTCCGGTGCGCATGCTCGGCCGCCTCGACCTTGTTTTCGGTGACGTCGAGGCGCACGGCGATGGCCGCCGCCGCGACGTCATCCGGATCAAGGTCCGGCCAGGGATAGCGAAGTTGAAAGCCCATAACGGAGCTGGAAACCCGTTGAGTGACCGAATTTAGCGATCGATAGAATAGATATGTAAATTCTTCCGACAGCCAAGTCGATAGCTTGGCGCATTCAGATGGGCAGGAGCATGCGATGACGATGATAGCACCGATGCGCACGCTGGGCGGGCAGGGGCTGTTGTTGACGGGGATCCTGCTGATCGCCTCGACGCTCCGCGCGCCCATTACCGGCGTCGCGCCGATGCTCGGCATGATCAGTGAGACCAGCGGGATCAGCGCGGCGGAGGCCGGAATCCTGACGACGCTGCCCTTGCTGGCGTTCGCCGCGATCTCACCGGTCGCAGCTGTGCTCGGGCGCGAATGGGGCATCGAGCGGTCGCTGTTCGGTGCGCTGCTTGTCATCGCGGCCGGGATCGCGCTGCGCTCGTCCGGTCCGGTCTGGGCGCTGTTCGCGGGCACCGCCACCATTGGTGCCGGAATCGCCGTTGGAAATGTGCTGCTGCCGAGCCTGCTCAAGCGGGACTTTCCGACTCGCATCGCCAGCCTGACCGGCGCTTACGCGATCACGTCCGCATTGGCCCAGGCGCTCGCATCGGTCGTGGCAATCCCGCTCGCCCAAATCCCGGGATCGAACTGGCATCTCTCGCTTGCGAGCACGCTGATCTTTCCGTTGGTGGCGCTGATAGCCTGGGCACCCCAGCTGGGGGCGCACTTGGCCCCGACGGTCGAGCTGGCCTCGTCGCCGCATCGCGGGCGCATCTGGCACTCGCTGCTCGCCTGGCAGGTGACGGGCTTCCTCGGCCTGACCTCGCTGGTGTTCTACATCATCGTCGGATGGTTGCCCGCCATCCTCGTGCAGGCAAGCTACCCGGCGGCGACGGCGGGTACGCTGCACGGTGTGTTGCAATTGGCGACCGCGCTTCCCGGCCTGATCCTCGGGCCGATGGTCCGGCGCATGAAGGACCAGCGCGGGATTGCGATTGCCGTGTCGCTTGCAACCTGCGTCTCGCTGCTGGGATTGTGGCAGTGTCCGTCGCTCGCAATGCTGTGGGTCGCGCTGTTCGGCTTCGGGGCGGGTGCAGCCTTCATCCTCGGCTTGACATTCGTCAGCCTGCGAACCTCGCATAGCCACCAGGCGGCCGCGCTGTCCGGCATGGCGCAGTGCCTCGGCTACTCGCTCGCCGCTGCGGGTCCGCCGCTCGCCGGACTTGCCCATGATGCGACCGGAGGCTGGGAGGTTGCGCTCGCGTGCTGCGCCGTCGCGACGGTGCTGATGGCAGTCCTGGGCCGATCAGCCGGCCGCGCGGCGACAATCTGATTGTCGTTCGATGCGGAAATATCGCGAGCCAGATCCGGCTCGCAACAAGGCGTGGCGGCGGGCGGTCGGTTGTCTGCGCCGCAGGCGCGCGCTACAGAAGGCGGGAAGCCTCGCAAGCAAGAGCCAAGGGAAAAGTATCGTTGAGGACATCTGCCAGCACGCGCATCGCGATCGGATCGACGCTCTTTGCCTTGGCGTCGAGCGCATTCCTTTTTCTGGTTCCTCCGAGTCCGATCGACAGGAACCTGTTGCGTGGCGCCTTCCGTCTTTACAAGGGATATGCGTATCTCATCCCCGTCAAATACGTGGACGGCACGCTCGAGACTGCCCGATTGTACGAAGACGACCGGCTTCTCGGGCCCGCGAACACCGCCCAGCAAGAGATCATCGACAAGGGTGCCGGCCGCTTCGCATTTTACCGGGACACCTGGAATTACTTCGGCCCGGCCTTGATGTTCTCGACCAGCGACAACACAGACCCGAATACCAACGGCAGGAAGTATCACCTGAGATGACGAGCTGACCTGCGCTGTGTCCGGCTGTCGTCACGTCGTGCGTATCACGCCCAGTTCCTTCGACCGTTGGAGAAGAGCCGGCCGGTAAGGCGGGGAGGGATCGTCGTCGTCAGGGATGGCGCAATGGCCGAACTCCTGCTGGATGCGCTGGATCTCCATGACCCGATCGTTCAACCGCTGCAGATGCTCAAGCGATGTTGCCTTCCAGTAGCGGAAGGTGTCGAGCGTAATCGGCACGAAGGCGGTGCCGAACAGCGTTGGATCGGGCACGATGGTCCGCCCGAGCAGCAGGTAGCGGTCCTGACCGACGATGACGAGGGTGGCATACGGCCGCCCTTCACTTACCCTGAGGCCCTTCAACGAAAGTTCGCACAGCTTGCTGAAATAGGGTTCCTCGCGCCAGCGGTCGGGATCATCGAGGTCGACCTGCACATTCAGCGCGTCGAGCCCGAAATGCGGCACCATGCCCGTGGTCTCGGGAAACCAATCATCATCGAGGTGGCCTTGCAGCCAGGCACAGCTGAATGAGCGGCACTGCCGGGGACGCTCGTGGTAGATCTCGCATCCGCCGCCCGCCAGGATGTGGCTGCAGACCGTATTCACCGGCTTGCTGAGATGGGTCACCTCAAGCACCTTGCAGCAGAGGGTGCATGATCCACATTGCCTGACCGTCGGAGCCACGGGAAAGCCGAGGGCCCACGAGCCCTGCCGTTCGCGGAGGAGCAGCTTCTGCTTCTCCAGCGTGCTCAGTGCACGCTCGACCTTGAGACGCGACAATCTGGTCACGCCGATAATATCTTTCGTCGTCGTCGCGCCGCTCTCGACCGCCCGAACGACGACCAACGCCACTTGATCCATTGTTTTTCTTCTTGTCCGGCTCGTGGCCGGCTCTTCTTGTGCAATGTTTTTGGCCGCCGGTATTCGGCGACGGTATATTCCAGTGCAATCCGGAACGTGCCGCGACCGACGGCTGCGAGATTCTGCCGAAGCGTATCGGTGAGGGCGGCATGTCGCATCCGATAAACGCGCATGGCATCCCTGAGGACAAATCGTCGTGATTGGCAGCGCGTGCGGCCGGCGCTTCGCGTGAGAGGACTGGCGAGGTCGGCGAGCTCGCGAGCCTCTGTCACCGCGGCAAGTCGACCCGACGGGCAACTCAGTGAAAACCTGTCAAACCACTGACCGCGCAACACAGCCAGTGTCGTCCCTGCCTAGTGCGCAATTGCGCACGGGAGCAGGGACCCATAACCACAAATGCTGATTGTTGCGCGATGCTGATACGACGAGTCCCGTTCACAACAACCGCCGCGGAGTATGGGTCCCTGCTTTCGCAGGGACGACGCCAGGAAAGAGCCGTGAGCTCTCATTCTCCTTCCTTCCGGCGTCATGCGCGGGTGATGACACCGCGTGTTGGTCATCTTGAATTGCGACTCATCCCCACTGTCGTGCCTGCTTGCGCCTGGAAGAAAGTGTGCTTGCGGAAACGGGCGCGGCACCCCACAAAATTCGCGATTGCTGGTTGCTTCATCTTCAGGCAATGACGGTCTGCAATGAACAAGAGCTTCGAGGAAACTGCCGCTCGTCTGGCGCCGGCGATCTTTGTCGTGCTGTGGAGCACCGGATTCATCGGCACCAAATACGTCATCAACAATGCGGAGCCGCTGACCTATCTGGCGATCCGGATGGCGTTCGTGGTGGTGGTGATGGCGGTCATCGCCGCGATCGCGCGGCCGAACTGGCCGGACCGGACTGGTATTTTCCACAGCGCGGTCGCCGGCATCCTGGTGCACGGCTTCTACCTCGGCGGCACCGCGATTGCGATCGCGCATTCGGTTCCGGCGGGGCTCTCGGCCTTGATCCCGGGCCTGCAGCCGATCCTGACCTCGACCATTGCCAACCGCTGGCTGGGCGAGCGCGTCACGCCGCTGCAATGGGGCGGGCTGGTGCTCGGCCTCGCCGGCGTCGTCTTGATCCTGCACAACCGGCCGATGACGGGCGAGGCGGGGTGGGGCTGGCTCGCCTCCGGCGTCTCGCTGATCAGCATCACCTTGGGCACGCTCTATCAACGGCGCTATTGCAACCGGATCGACTGGCGCGCCGGCAATCTGGTGCAGTACATCGCGGTGACGATCTTCTTCGGTATCGGCGCCTTTGTGTTCGAGACCAATGTGGTGCATTGGACCGGCGAGTTCGTGCTGGCGCTGGCCTGGCTCGTGTTCGCGCTGTCGATCGGTTCGATCGGGCTGTTGTACTGGCTGATCCGTCACCATGCCGCGACCTCGGTCGCGAGCCTGTTCTATCTGGTGCCGGCGGTGACCGCGCTGATGGCCTACGTCCTGTTCGACGAGCGGCTGGATCATGTCGCCATTGCCGGCATGGCCGCCTGCGCCGCGGCGGTGCTGCTGGTCAATCGCCGCGCTTAGTCTTTGCGACGGATCTTCGCGTAAGCTGCAAGCGCGCGTTCGCGCCCCTGCTTGTGATCAACGATCGGCGGCGGGTACGTCTTGCCGAGTTCGATGCCGGCGCTCGCCAGCTCGATCGGTGTCGCTGTCCAGGGCTGATGGATCAGCTCGTTGGAGAGCTGCGCGAGCTCCGGCACCCAGCGCCTGACATAGCCGCCGTCGGGGTCGAATTTCTCGCCCTGCAGGACCGGATTGAAGACGCGGAAATAGGGCGCGGCGTCAGCGCCGCAGCCCGCGACCCATTGCCAGTTGGCGGGATTGGAGCCGGCATCGGCATCGACCAGCGTATCCCAGAACCATTGTTCGCCTGTGCGCCAGTCGATCAAGAGGTGCTTGACCAGGAACGAGGCCGCCACCATTCGCACCCGGTTGTGCATCACGCCGCTGTGCCAGAGCTCGCGCATGCCGGCATCGACGATCGGATAGCCGGTGAGTCCGCGTTGCCACGCCTCCAGGGCGAGAGCGTTGCGCCTCCACCGAAAGGCATCGAACAGCTCCTGCAAGTTCCGATCCGCCATATCGGGGACGTCGAACAGCAGATGGCGGCAGAATTCGCGCCAGCCGAGCTCGCTGAGGAACTTGTCGATGTCGCCGGCAAGGCGCGAGTCTTCCGCGGCGGCGAAGCGGGCCGCGTGAAAGACCTGCCGCGGGCTGATCTCGCCGAAGCGCAGATGCGGCGACAGGCGCGAGGTGCCGTCGCGGTCGGGCCGATCGCGGTCGTCGGCGTAACCGCTGATCCCCTCATCGAGGAATCGCTTCAGCCGCGCCTGCGCCGCGGCTTCACCCGGTGTCCAGGTCTCGCGCAGGCCGCCGGCCCAATCCGGCCGTGTCGGTTCGAGACCCCAGTCATCGAGGGCGTCGCTCGCGATGCCGCCGATGGATGTGAGTCTTTTCGGCGCCGGCAATGGCCTTGGCGGATCGCCGAGGCCTTGGACGCGCCGCCAGAACGGCGTGAACACGCGCAAGGCCCGGTTGTCCTTGTTGCGGAGCGCCTTCGGTTCGACGAGCAGATCGCCGCGGAAAATTTGCGAGTCGATGCTGTCACTTGCGAGCGCGGCTTCGACTTCTCTGGCAACGGCCTGATGCGGAGCCTGCGCGATGTCGTTCCAGAATACGGCGCGTGCGCCGATTTCGCGCGCCAACGTGGCGATCACCGACGCGGCCGGTCCGGTGCGCAGCACCAGCGATCCGCCTGCCATGGTGAGGCTCTTGCCAAGTGCGCGCAACGACTGCGCCAGCCACCAGCGCGTCGCACCCCCGAGCCGACGTACGGCCGGCGGCATCAATGCACGGCTCTCTTCGTCGCGCACATAGAGGCCGACGACCGGCGCGCCGCTTGCCGCCGCCTCATGCAACGCCGGGTGATCCGACAGCCGCAGATCGTCACGAAACCAGACGATGATCGGCTGTGCGCGGGTCACCCGGACGCAGTGAGCCTGCCGCTACTTCGGCTGCGGCACGATGCGGATATAAGGCTTCGGCGCCTTCCAGCCCTGCGGGTAGATCGTCTTGGCTTCGTCGTCGCTGACCGAGCCCGCGATGATCACGTCCTCGCCCTGCTTCCAGTCGGCAGGGGTGGCGACGCGGTGCTTGGCGGTCATCTGCAGCGAGTCGATCGAGCGCAGGATCTCCTGGAAATTCCGGCCGGTGGTCATCGGATAGACCATCACCAGCTTGATCTTCTTGTCCGGTCCGATCACGAACACGTTGCGGACGGTCTGGTTGTCGGCGGCGGTGCGGGTGAGGGGATCGCCCGAGGTCGAGGCCGGCAGCATGTCGTAGAGCTTTGACACGTTGAAATCGGTGTCGCCGATCATCGGATAGTTCGGCGCCGCGCCTTGGGTTTCCTTGATGTCGTCGGACCATTTGGCGTGGCGGTCCACCGGGTCGACCGACAAGCCCATCAGCTTGACGCCGCGCTTGTCGAACTCGGGCTTCAGGCGGGCGAGCGCACCGAGCTCGGTGGTGCAGACCGGGGTGAAGTCCTTGGGATGGGAGAACAAAAGCGCCCAGCTGTTGCCGATCCAGTCATGGAACTTGATCTTTCCTTCGGTGGTCTCGGCTTCGAAGTCGGGGGCGACGGCGCCAATCTGAAGTGCCATGATTTTACCTCATCTCTTTGAAGTTGTGACTGAATTTGTATTTGAGGCTGTCTGTTCCAGTATAGGACGGGATAAGGCTTAAGTGAACGGGTTCTGAAAAAAGGTGAAACATTTCTCCTTGAGGACGGAATTCCAAGCAACTTGTTTTGATCCGGATCCCTGCGGCGAAACATCAGCTGCGGCACAAAGGCTTGGAAATGCCCAGATAATGCCGCTTATCGCAGTCATCACGCCGGCCCTGGCTGCTATAGGACTGAACCGTGACGACGTTTAAAGCGACCAAATAGCAACCATCTAAAAATCTCGGAACGCAAGTTCCGAATCATTAACCACTCGTTTACGCCCGCATGGAAAAGCTGGCCTGAGATAGGAATTGAAAGCTCCCACAATGTCTACCCCAAGTACCAAGACCGCTGAGCCTCTCAGCGGTGCGTTGCATCCGTCCTGCCGCAAGACTGCCGCCCATGCGCTCACCATTGTGCGCGACGGCGTGATCACCGGCGAAGGCCCGACCACCAAGGGCCGCATCCATTTCTCCCGGTCTCTCGATGCCGATGACGCTGCCTGGTGCGCGCGCATCCTGACGGCGGCCGCGGTCGAGCATCAGCCGATCAGCCGGGCCGAGATCGAGGCGCTGTTCGCGATCAACGAGGCCGCCGCCGAGCGCAGCGATGGCGGCCGGTTCGACGATCTGCTCGCCAAGGCGATCGCCCACCATGCCGCCTCCGAGTCCGGCCTGCCGGTGCCGCCGCGCACGGTGGCGCTGTCGCCCGACACCGAGATCGATCGCTGGGCGCCGAGGCAGGGCGCCAAGATGGACACCAAGGTCCTGGAGTGGATCGCGGGCCAGATGCGCGGTCAGCGCCGCACCGGCCGCGCGCTGGCGGCGATGGTGGCGACGCTGGTCGGCGCGACCGCGCTGCCGCTCGCGGCGCAGCTCCCCAACGTGTTCGACATCGGGATGATGTAAGCCATCATCCCGCGTAACTGGAATTCGACGAAAACGGCGGGGATTACTTCCCCGCCGTTTTCTGTTTGCCGCCGGTTTCCTCGAGTCCGAGCGTCCGCCCCGGAAACCCGGCGACGTCGAAATAGCGGGTCGAGAGCACTCGCTGGAATTTCAACACGGTGCGCAGGCCGTTGGCCGACGGCTTCTTCGACATGATGGTGCCCTCGACCATCTTCGGCACGATGCCGTTCGGCAGCGCCTCCGACATCACTCGGCCGATCAGCCCGCCATTGTTCGGCGCGCGCAGGCCGAGCAGCTGGGCGGCGGTCATGCCGACATCGGCGTTGCTGACCGGTAGCGGATCGACATAGCCCGCCTTGAAGTCGGGGCCGATCGCCGCAGTGAAGTTGAAGGTGTCGCCGCGGCTGAAGCTGCCATGCATGCCCTGGCCCTGGCGCAGCACGGTGTCGGCGACCTGCACCGAGCAGTTGGTCGGGATCTCGCAACCGCTCGACCAGGAGCGGAAATTGACCACGATCGACGGGTTCGGTGTCACCGCCTTGCCCTTCAGATTGAGGTTCGACATCGGCAGCGTGCCGGGGAAGGTGCCGAGCTTGTCGTCGACAAACAGGCCGCTGACATAGTCCTGCTCGAGCAGCGCCTTGATGACGCGGTCGGCGAGCTTCTTGTCGCGGTTCGGCAGATAGATCAGGTCCGAGCCGCCATTGGTCGCGATCACGACATCGGGCTTGGCCGGGTCCTGGCCGAGCACGCCGTTGCCGGCCTTCGTGTGGGCGTTGTCGGCGACCTTGGCGTTCTTGTCGTTGGGGTCGAACAGCGGCAGGTCCAGCGCCTTGGCGAGGTCGATCGCCACAAAGCCCATCGGCAGGAAATCCTGCGGCGTGTCGCTATAGGCGATCTTGGCCGAGGGGCTGGTCTTGCTCTCCTTCGAGATCGTCGAGAAGCCGTGGTCGGAGGAGACCATGATGTTGGTGTCGGCGGAAAGCCCGAGCTCGTCGAGCGCCTTGCGCAGCTGGGCGAGGTTGTTGTCGGCATTCCTGATGCCGGCCATCGAGGTCGGGCCGTTGATGCCGGGGGTGATGCTGTTGAGGCTGTCGCCGGTGTTGTGCTGGCTGCCGTCCGGATCGCGCGACCAGAACACCAGCACGAACGGCTTGTTGCGCGCCTTGAACATCGGCAGCACGACCTTGGTCGCGACGTCGGCCATGTAGGCCTGCTGCGCGACGTTGGCGACCGTCGTGCCGGGTGTCTTGGCGTCGCCCGCCTTGGCATTGTCGCCGCGGCTCGGCGTGGCGAGCGGCAGGCCCGCTTTGGTCAGCGCGTCCTTCATCTCGTCGGAGAGCGGCACGCCGGTCTTGCCGCCGGTGGAATCGTCGACCACGATCGTGTTCTTGCCGCGATCGGTGTGGTCGAACAGCAGGGTCGGGCCGACCTTGCCGATGGCGGCGGTGCTGAAACCCTGGCCGCGGGCCATCTTTAGCAGCGTCTCCTCGTTGAGGTAGTCGCCGTTGAAGTGATCGTCGACATCGGCGAGCACCGCGTCGTTCTCGATGAAGGGGACCACGGTGTCGCCCGCCGGCGCCGAGGTGTAGCCGGTATAGATCGTGTTGGAGAAGGTGCCGGTGTCGCCGAGATAATGGCCGGTCGACAGCGCCGAGCTGTTCGCCATCGTGAAGGTCGGGAACAGCGAGTGCGAATTCTTGAAGTTGACGCCCTTGTCGCGGATTTCCGCCATCGCAGGCGCCGTCTGCGGCGTCACGATGCCGCCACGCAGGCCGTCCGGGACGAACAGGATGAGGTTGCGGGGCTTGGCGTTCTGCGCCGAGGCGGCGCCCGCCGAAAGCGCGATCATGCTCGCGGACAGTAAGGTAATGGCACGACGCATATTGCTGTTCCCCCTGATGAAGCCCCGCGGCAGCCCGCCGCAGCCTTCGTTTAGTTTTGCCATATGACAGAAATGTTACAGCGCTTGCTCGGCGCTGTAACGGCCGGATTTTTCCCGCAGGACGCCGGTCAACACACCGTCATTCCGCAGGCTGAATCGCGGTTCTCTCATTGCGCGCAGCGCTGCCGGCATACCCGTACCGGGCATAGAGCGCCGGCAGCACGGCGAGCGTCAGCAGGGTCGCGCTGATCAGGCCGCCGATCACGACGGTGGCGAGCGGCTTCTGCACCTCAGCACCGGTGCCGGTGGCGAACGCCATCGGCACGAAGCCGAGCGAGGCCACCAAGGCGGTCATCACCACGGGGCGGAAGCGGGTGAGGGCGCCTTGCTCGATGGCTTCCCGCATCGGCACGCCGCGCTCGCGCAACTGCCGGATGAAGCTCAGCATCACGAGCCCGTTCAGCACCGCAACGCCCGACAGCGCGATGAAGCCGACCGCCGCTGAGATCGAGAACGGCATGCCGCGCAGCCAAAGTGCGGCGATGCCGCCGGTGAGCGCCAGCGGCACCGCGCTGAACACCAGCAGGGCATCGCGGGCCGAGCCCATCGCCGCCAGCAGCAACAGGAAGATCATCGCAAAACACGCCGGCACCACGACGGCCAGGCGCTGGCGCGCCGCGGCGAGGTTCTCGGATTGGCCGCCCCAGGTCATCCAATAGCCCGGCGGCAGCTGCACCGATTGCGTGACTCTTGCCTGGGCTTCCTCGACCACCGAGCCGAGATCGCGGCCGCGAACATTGGCTGTCACCACGATGCGGCGCTTGCCGTTCTCGCGGCTGATCTGGTTCGGCCCCTCGGTGAAGGAGAACTGGGCGACGCGGTTGAGCGGCAGGCTCTGCACCGGCGAGCTCGGCGTTGCCTTCGGCAATGCGACCGGCAAATTGCTCAGCGCCTCGAGATCGGAGCGCACGCTCTCCGGCAATCGCACCACGATGTCGAAGCTGCGATCGCCTTCGTACACAACACCGGCATCCTGACCGCCGACCGCGGCACCGATCACGTCCTGCACGGCCGAAACGCTGAGGCCGCGCCGGGCGATCGCCGCCTTGTCGACCTTGATCTCGAGCACGGGCAGGCCGCCGGCCTGTTCGACCTTGACGTCGGTCGCGCCGCGCACGCTGCGCAGCGCCGAGGCAATCTGGTTGGCAGCTTTCTGCATCGGCCCGAACTCGTCACCGAACACCTTGACCGCGATGTCGCCGCGAACACCGGCGAGCAGTTCGTTGAAGCGCATCTGGATCGGCTGGGTGAATTCATAGACGTTGCCGGGCAGCCGGCCGACCGCCTTCGAGATGTCCTCGATCAGTTGTTCTTTAGTCAGCGATGGGTCCGGCCACTGCTCGCGCGGTTTCAGGATGATGAAGGTGTCGGACGCGTTCGGCGGCATCGGATCGCTCGCCACCTCCGCGGTGCCGGTCTTGGAGAAGACGAACGACACCTGCGGAAAGCGGCTGACGGCCTTCTCGACCGACAGCTGCATCGCCTGCGACTGCGACAGTGCCGTGCTCGGAATCCTGAGCGCGTGCATGGCGATGTTCTTCTCGTCGAGCGAGGGGATGAACTCCTGGCCGAGGCGGAAGAACCCGAACAGGGCGGTCGCGAACAGCACGACCGCCACCGCGATGACCGGGATAGGCGTTGCAACCGCGCGCCGGAGCAGCGGGCTGTAGCAGCGCTTCAGGGCGGCAACGAGCCGGTTTTCCTGCTCCTGCACGCGGCCGGTGATGCCGATCGCGATCAGCGCCGGAACCAATGTCAGCGACAGCACGAAGGCGGCCGCGAGCGCAAGGATCACGGTCAGCGCCATCGGCTCGAACATCTTGCCTTCGACGCCGGTGAAGGTCAGCAGTGGCACATAGACCAAGAGGATGATGGCCTGGCCGTAGAGGCTCGGCCGCACCATTTCCACCGCGGAGGCCCGCACCGTCGCCAGCCGTTCATCGCGCGTCAGCACGCGGCCGAGCGCATGCTGCTTCTCGGCGAGGTGACGCAGGCTGTTTTCGGTGATGATCACGGCGCCGTCGACGATCAGGCCGAAATCCAGCGCGCCAAGGCTCATCAGATTGGCGCTGATCCGGCCTTGCCACATGCCGATCGCGGTCATCAGCATCGCGACCGGGATCACCATCGCCGTGATCAATGCCGCGCGGAAATTGCCGAGCAGCACGAACAGCACGGCGATCACGAGCAATGCGCCTTCGCTGAGGTTGCGCGCCACGGTGCCGATCGTTGCATCGACCAGCTGGGTGCGATCCAGCACCGTCTTGACCTCGATGGCGGCCGGCAAGGACGGCATGATTGTCCGCAGTTTGGCGTCGACCGCGGCCGACACGGTGCGGCTGTTGGCGCCGATCAGCATCAGCGCGGTGCCGACCACGACCTCGCGGCCGTTCTCGCTGGCGCTGCCGGTGCGCGTCTCGCCGCCGATCGAAAGCGTGGCGAGGTCGCGGATCCGTACCGGGACGCCGCCGCGGGTGGTGACGACGACGGCGCCGAGCTCGTCGATGTTCTCGAGCCGGCCGCCGGAGCGCACGACGAAGCCTTCGCCGTTGCGCTCGATATAGCGCGCACCGCGGCTGACATTGTTGGTCTCGATCGCCTTGGCAACGTCGGCGAAGGTGAGACCGAGCGCAATCAGCTTCGCCGCATCGGGATGGACCTGATACTGCTTGAGGTATCCGCCGATCGTATCGACGCCGGCGACACCAGGCACCATCTTGATCTGCGGCTTGATGATCCAGTCCTGCACCGTGCGCAGATACGCGTCCTTCTCGACCTCGCTCTGCAGCATCTGACCGTCCGCCGTCAGGAAGCGGCCGTCGCTTTGCAGGCCCGGCGCGCCGTCGGTCTGCACCTTTTGGCCGGAGTAATGGACGGTCCACATGTAGATTTCGCCAAGGCCGGTCGAGGTCGGGCCGATCCGCGGCTCAATGCCTTGCGGCAGGCGCGCGCGGACTTCGGTCAGGCGCTCGCCGACCTGCTGGCGGGCGAAATAGATGTCGGTGGCCTCGCTGAACACTGCCGTGATCTGCGAGAAGCCGTTACGGGAGAGCGAGCGCGTGCTCTCGAGGCCGGGCGCGCCGGCCAGTGCCGTCTCGATCGGGAAGGTGATCTGCTTCTCGATTTCGGCCGGCGACAGCGCCGGGGCCACGGTGTTGATCTGGACCTGCTTGTTGGTGATGTCGGGCACCGCGTCGATCGGCAGCTTCGTCAATGCAAGGCCGCCGAGGACCATCAGGATCGCCGTCAATGTGACGACCACCCAGCGCTGCCGGATCGCAAGACCAATGATGCGCTCAATCATGGTCGTGCTCCGCCTCGTCCTTCTCGAACTCCGCCTTCAGCGTGAAGGTGTTCTGCACCGCGACGGTCTCACCGGCTGTGAGGCCGGCAACGATCTCGATATCGTCGTCGTCCTCGCGGCCGGTCCGCACCGATCTCGCCTCGAAGCCGTCGGCATCGCGCACGAACACGGTCGGCGTTCCCTTGATGGTTTGAAGCGCCTTCTTCGAGACGATCACGGTCGACGGCGCGCCTGACAGCGGGACCTCGGCGGTGACAAAGGTGCCCGGCTTCCAGCGGTGGTCCTTGTTGGGCATGGTCGCGATCACGCGCGCGTTGCGGGTCTCGCGGTCGAGCAGGGGGCTGACGAAGATCACACCGGCATTGGCTTCATCCTCGGTGCCGATGGCGCGGATTTTCACTGAAACACCTTCGCGGACCGCGCCGATGTCTTCGGGGGAGACCGCGAGGTCGACCCAGATGTCGTCGAGATTGACGATGACATAGAGCTCGCTCTCCTGGCCCTCGCGCCCGATCAATCCGCCGAGGTCGACACGCCGCTCGGATACGCGGCCGCTGATCGGCGCGCGCAAGAATTGCGTCCGCAGGCTCTCCGGCGGCTGGTTCGGCAGGTCGGCGATCTCGGCCTCCGAGAGACCAAGCGCGAACAGCTTCTGCCGGGCGCCGTCGAGCTTGATCTGGGCATCGTTCGCGGTCAGCCGCGTGCGCAGGAACTCGTTTTCCGACACGATGCGGGTCTCGACCAGCGTCTTCTGCCGCGCGTAGAGGGTCTGCTGCAAATCGTTGGTGAGCCGTGCGGCGAGGTATTCGCTCTTGGCGTCGGCCACCTCGCGGCTTTCGATCGCGGCGACGATCTCACCCTTCTCGACGACGTCGCCGAGACGCTTGCGCAGTTCTGTGACCGTCGCAAGCACGCGCACCGAGACCCGGCCGATATGATCCGCATCGGGGATCAGCGATCCCGGCGCGAGGAAATGCCGCTTCAGCATGCCGCCGCTGGCTTGCGCGAACGTGATGCCGGCCTCGCGAACCTGGTCTTCGCTCAGCTCGATATGCCCGGGGGCCTCGTGCCGGGCCTCGGTCTTTGCGTCTGTCGTCGCAGTCTCCTGCGTCGCGGCCGGGAACCTGACCGGCCAGCCGATCCATCCGGCCGCCACAACGACCAGTGCAATGCCGGCGGCCATGCCGGCGAAAAATAGAACAACCCGTTTCATATGCGCCTCTCCGCAGCGCAGGCCGATGGCCCTGCGCTGTCGCGACATCGATCTGTGCGGAAGGGTGCGCGCTGCCGAATGGCAGCAGCGCACGGCCGGTCACGTCGACCGGATCAGGCGCGGGGTGGCTTGAAGGGAGAGAGGCGTTCGGCCGAAGCCGGCAGCCCGATGCTGGTGTCGCCGTAGCTGTGCGGCGCATAGGCGATCGGGAACGCGGCCTCCTGCGGAGCCACGGAGGCGACGTGCGTCAGGCAATGGTCGCTGTGAGGCGAGGCGGGATGCGCCGGAGCCTTGCCGCCAGCGTCGTTGATCGACTGCGCGATCGAGAAGCCGGGAGCCGCGTCGGCATCGCCGTCGGAGGTCCAGCCGTGGAAGAACGACAGCGCCAGCGCAAGCGAAATCAGTCCCGCAAGCAGGCTGCGCCAGCGGCGCGATCCCGTTGCGTGAGGAGAAGACTGAATCATGGTGCGCGAAGCGTCCATGGGGCCTACTTAGCGCCGTGCCCGCGCGCATTCAAGTTCCGGTCCGCGACAGATTGGCCGCGGATACTATAACGTTACGCGCGGTCTGCGGTTCGGCGCAGCAGCCATCGGCGCGCCGCGACGACCGCCCAGATCGCTTCGACGAGGCCGAACGGCCAGGCGCCCTGCAGGAAACCGTAGGCCGAGCCGAGCGCGCAGGAGACAGCGAAGGCCAGGATGAACCAGGGGCTGCGATCTTCGGCCGCATAGCAGACGAGCATTATGGTCACGGCGAATAATCCGAACAGCGTCAGCGCATCCATTCCGCAGCAGAACTCCTGTTGTAACGCTGTTGATATCTGATCATGCTTGGGATGGAATATCCATCCAGCGCCGCCGCCCTAACCTAAAGGGACTGCACCATGAAGCGCATGCATGTTCACGTCGCCGTCAAGGACATCCCGCAATCGGTCGGCTTCTACTCGGCGCTGTTCGGGGCCGAGCCGACGGTCGTGAAATCAGACTATGCCAAATGGATGCTCGACGATCCCCGCGTCAACTTCGCGATCTCGAGCCGACGCCGCGAACCGGGCCTCGACCATCTCGGCATTCAGGTCGAGAGCGCTGAAGAGCTCGGCGAGGTGTACGGACGGCTGCGCAAGGCCGGCGGCGAGGTCATCGAGCAGGGCCAGACGGTGTGCTGTTATGCCAAGTCCGAGAAGTCGTGGATCGACGATCCCGCGGGGATCGCCTGGGAGACGTTCCACACGACCGGTGAGAGCATCGTCTATGGCGACGGCACCGGCGAGCGGACCGCGCGTGTCGCGCACGAGAAGCAGGAAGACAAACAGAGCGCGTGTTGCGCCCCACAGCCCAAGGCCGCGCCGCCCGAGGCTTCGGCTTGCGGCAGCTCGTGAGTATGGAGCGGCCGAGTGGCCGGCTCTGCGCGAGTCCACGTTGGCCTTAACCGTCCGATAACTGATTTTCCTAACCACCCCTTGGGTTGTGTTCCCGTACAAGGGCATCCACAGGGGCAGGAAAATGTCGGTTGTCTCAACGAGCAGCGTGCCGGAATACCGGCGGCTGTCGATCAAGGGTGTGTTGCGCGCCAGCAGGATGGGCGCGATCCAGTGGCTCGTCTTGAGCGCCGCGCTGCTGGTGCTCGCCATCACGCTTGGCACCGGCTATCTCGCGCTGCAGTTTCGCGAGCGCGCGCTGGAGATGTCCGAGCGCGAGCTCAACAACACTGCGCTGCTGCTGTCGCGGCATTTCGATCAGCAGCTTACAGATCTCCAGCATGTCCACGACGACATCGTGAATTACCTGCGGGCCGAGCAGGTCGAGACCGCCGATCAGTTCGAAAAGAACATGTCACTCCTGAGCGCGCACGAGATGCTGCGCACGCGGCTGGCGGCGCTGCCGCATGTCGGCGGGCTCAATCTGTTCAACGCCAAGGGATGGCTGATCAACTCATCCGAGATGTGGCCGGTGCCCGACATCAGCGTTGCGGACCGGCGCTATTTCCAGGAGTTCACTTCGGGACGGCCAACGTCTCCTGTCATCGTCGAGCCCGCAATGAGCAAGGTGACCGGCAACTGGACCACGATCTTTGCGCGCAAGATCACCGGGCGCAACGGCGAGATCATCGGCTTCGCGAGCCGCGGCGTCGAGCCAAGCCATTTCGAGGATTTCGTCGCCTCGCTGGCGCTGAGCGGCGACACCGTGATTTCGATGATCCACCGCGACGGCACCATCATCGCACGCTATCCGCAGGATGCCGGCGTGATCGGTCGCAACATCATCAATCTGCCGGTGTTTCAGAAGGTCATCAGCTTTGGCGGCAACACCTCGGGACGGTTCGTTGGCGCTTCAGGCGAGGAGAACGTCGGTGCGGTCAGATCGCTGTCGCATTTTCCAATCCTGATCCTCGCTACCACGAAAACATCGAGCGCGCTGGAGGACTGGCGCATTCAGACCAAACTGCAATTTTGCGCAGCCGTGTTGGCGGTACTGATCATCAGCTTCGCGGTCTTCCTGATCGTCCGCCAGCTGCAGCGGCAGCACGATGCGGCAAGCCGCAGGCTGTCCGAGAAGAGCCAGCACCTCGACACCGCCATCAACACCATGACGCAGGGGCTGCTGCTGTTCGACGCCTCGGCGCGGCTGGTGATCTGCAACCAGCAATATATCGACATGTTCGGCCTCTCGCCTGATGTCGCGAGGCCGGGCTGCCATCTGCGCGACCTGATCCTGCATCGCCAGGCGATCGGCTCGTTTGTCGGCGACGTCGACGAGTACTGTGCCCGCTTCACCAATCCGAGAGGCGATGAGGTTCGGGACTCCGTGATCATGACGCCTGACGGTCGCAGCATCCGCCTGATCTATAAGCGTGCGCCCGACGGCGGCTGGGCCACCACGCTCGAGGACGTCACCGACGGGCGGCGTGCGCAGGCGCGGATCGAGTATCTCGCGCATTACGACGCGCTGACCAATCTGCCAAACCGGACGCTGTTCCAGCGCCACGCGGAAGGGCTGCTGCTCGAGGCCGCCACGCGCGAGTTCGCCATCCATTACATCGATATCGACGAGTTCAAGCGGATCAACGACACGCTAGGCCATCTGATCGGCGATGAGTTTCTCCGGCGCGTCGCCGAGAAGTTGCGCCAGTCGGTCGGGTCGAACGACTTCATCGCGCGGCTCGGCGGCGACGAGTTCGCGATCGTCCAGCACGACATCACCTCGGACGACGACGTCGGCGACCTGGTCGCACGCATCTATCAGTCGCTGCGCACGCCGTTCGACTGCCTCGGCCACCATTTGTCGAGCGACGCCAGCATCGGCATTGCGATCGCCCCGCGCCACGGCTCCGATCTGTTCCGCCTGCTCAAATGTGCCGACCTTGCGATGTACGCCGCCAAGGCGGCGGGCCGCAGGACCCATCGCTTCTTCGATCCGGCGATGGAGGCGCAGGCCAATCTGCGCCGCGCGCTGGAGGCCGATTTGCGTATCGCGCTGGCCGAGGGCGGCTTCGAGCTGCACTACCAGCCGCTGGTCGACCTGCGCAGCGACGAGGTGACCGGCTGCGAGGCGTTGCTGCGCTGGCGGCATCCCGTGCGCGGCATGATCTCGCCGGCGGAGTTCATACCGGTTGCCGAGGAGACCGGGCTGATCGAGGAGATCGGGCAGTGGGTGCTGCGCACCGCCTGCACCGAGGCGGCAGCCTGGCCGGCGCATGTGCGCGTCGCGGTCAACGTCTCGCCGATCCAGTTCAAGTCGGAGACGCTGGCGCTGAAGGTTGCGAATGCGCTTGCCGACAGCGGGCTCGACCCGCGCCGGCTCGAGCTCGAGATCACCGAGGCGGTGCTGATCGCCGACGACGATGCGGCGCTGGTCACGCTCGGCCAGCTCCGCGCGCTCGGTGTCCACATCGCGCTCGACGATTTCGGCACCGGATACTCGTCGCTGCAATATCTGCAACGCTTCCCGTTCGACAAGATCAAGATCGACCGCAGCTTCGTCAAGGAAGTGACCCGCAACAGCGGCTCGGCCTCGATCATCCGCGCCGTGGTCTCGATCGCAGCCGACCGCAACATGATCACCACCGCCGAGGGCGTCGAGACCGATCAGCAGCGCGACACCGTGCAGATGCTCGGCTGCACGCAGATGCAGGGCTACCTGTTCAGCAGGCCGGTTCCTGCGCGGGACCTGCGGACGCTGCTCGCGGCCGATTGCGTCGCCGCCTGAGCGCCTGCCGATCCGGTCCCTCAGGAACAATCGTCGCCGTCTCCGATTGAGAGTGGAAGCTCTTGAGAGGCGAGGCGGTCCATGAAAAGCAAGCTCGTGTCCGATGCGCCCAGCGCGCAGGTTCGCGTGGTCGTGCTCGATAGCGGCGAGGAAGCGTTCGGCGCGCTGACGAAGTTCGCCAATGATGCGAAGGTGACGGCGGCATCGCTCACCGCGATCGGCGCGTTCGAGCGGGCAACCGTCGGCTGGTTCGATTTCGCATCCAAGAGCTATCGGAAGATCGAGATCAACGAGCAATGCGAGGTGCTGTGCGCGATCGGCGATATCGCGACCGGCGACGACGGCAAGGCCAGCCTGCATATTCACATCGTGCTCGGACTGTCGGATGGATCGACGCGCGGCGGCCATCTGCTTGCCGGCATCGTTCGGCCGACACTGGAGGTTGTGGTCACCGAAGCCCCCGCCAGGCTTCGCCGGCGGAAGCGGCCCGAGCTCGGCATTGCCCTGATCGATCCAGCCGCGACCCCCTGACGCTTTCCTCCGAAAAGTTCCTAAAAATCGACCTGCCGACGCCGAGGCGCGGAACCGAACCCCGTGGAACCGCGTTCCCTTGCGGGGCTCGACCGGCAGGCGATCAATGAAAACCGCAGCAACGTCCGCGGCCATGCTGCTGTTTGCCTCGTGCATGGCAAACGCAGAGAGTGGCCTTGCGTCCTATTATCGTGGCATCGGCAGGAGTGGCGAGATGACCTGCGCGCATCGCAAGCGGCCATTCGGCAGCATGATCACCGTCTCGTATCTGGGAAAATCGATCCGGTGCCGCGTCAACGACCGGGGCCCGTTCGTTCGTGGACGGATCATCGATGTGTCGACCACGGCGGCCCGCGCGCTCGGCATCCTTCAGCTCGGCGTCGCGCATGTCGTGATCCAGTAGAGCGCGGCCGGCGGCAGGATCAGGGCCTGGAAGCAGTCGCCCGCTGTTCGGCGATCGCCTTGCGGAGCGTCCGTGACAGCGCCTCGACCGAATAGGGTTTCTGGATCAGCTCGAAGCCGCTGTGCGCGTTCTCGGCGAGCACGTTGCTGTAGCCGCTGGTCAGCACCACCGGCAGTCCAGGAAAGCGATCGCGGATGATTCCGGCGAGCTCGACGCCGTTCATGCCCGGCATGATCACGTCGGAGAACACCAAGTCGGCGGCGAACTCGTTCTCCGAGAGGATCGAGAGCGCGGCATTGGCATTGGCCGCGCGCTTGACCGAATAGCCGAGATCCTCGAGCAGCTCGGTGGAGAACTGGCCGACATCGTCGTTGTCCTCCACCACGAGGACGCGATAGCCGCGGCCGATCGAAGCCTGCTCGGTGCCCGCGCTGGCGGCGACCTTGGCGTCCGCCGGGCGCATCGCGTGCGGCAGATAGATGGTGAAGGTCGCACCGTGCCCGGGCGTAGAGGTGACCTCGATGTCTCCATCGGATTGCTTGACGAAGCCGAAGGCCTGGCTCAATCCGAGACCCGTTCCCTTGCCGACCTCCTTGGTCGTGAAGAACGGCTCGAAGATCGCGTCGAGGTTTTCCGGCGAGATGCCGGTGCCGGTGTCCTGGATCGAGACCGTGACGAAATCGCCGCTGCGCGAGGCCTGGGCGCGCAGGGCAGGGATATTCTTGACCTTCCGGACGCCGATCGTCAGCTGGCCTTCGCCGCTCATGGCATCGCGGGCGTTGACCGCGAGATTGAGTAGCGCGGTCTCGAACTGGCCGATGTCGGCGATCGCAAAGCAGTCGGGATCCTCGATCCTGACCTCGATGTGGATCCGCGCGCCGACCAGCGGGCGGATCAGCTGCGTCACGCTGTCGACCTGCGTGCCGACATTGAACACTTCCGGATTGAGCGGTTGCCTGCGCGCAAATGCCAATAGCTGGGCGGTGAGCTTGGAGGCCCGCTCCACGGTCTCGGAGATCGCATCGATATAGCGGCGGCGCCGGTCATCCGGCAGATCGCGGCGGCGCAGGAAGTCGGTCGCGGAGCGGATGATGGTGAGCAGGTTGTTGAAATCGTGCGCGACGCCGCCGGTGAGTTGGCCGACGGCTTCCATCTTCTGCGATTGCCGCAGGGCTTCCTCGCCGCGGCGCCGTTCGGTGATATCGACGGCCTCCGGAACGGCGCCGACGATGGTGCCGTGCTGGTCCTGCAGCGGCCGCATCGCGAAATCGAAATAGCGCTCGCCGATCGGCAGGCGCAGCTGCATCTCGATCTTGACTTCCTCGCCGCGCATCACGGTCGCGAAGGCATTCTGGATCACGCGCGGCATGCCCTCGGTCGCGGCGAACCACGGCGTGTCCCAGAACGGCTTGCCGACGACGTCGGCGGCATCGGTACAGATGCCGGCCAGCGCCGTCTGGTTGGTGTAGAGCAAGCCGCCATCGCGGTTGAGCAGCATCTGGTATTGATGGCTGGTTTCCAGGATCGCGCGCGTCTGCGCTTCACGGGATTCGAGCTGCGCGGTGCGCTCCAGGATGCGCCGCTCAAGCGACTCGTTGAGCTTGCGCAGCTCGATCTCGGCTTCCTTGGCCGCCGTGATGTCGTGGGCGACGCCGATGAAGCCGATGTGCTTGCCGTTCGGGTCCCAGCGCGGCTGCGATTCCGAGCGCAGCCAGCGCCAATCGCCTGCGGCGTTCCGATAGCGGGCCTCGAGCACGAATGGCTTCAGCGAGAGCTCGCCGGTGATCTGCTCCTGCAGGATTTGCGGCAGGTCATCTGGATGCAGCGCCTTGCGCCAGTCGAACACGATCGCTTCCTCGAACGGCAGTCCAAGGAAGTCGAGATAGGCCTGGTTGGCAAAGGAGCGGGTGCGGTCGAGTTTGGTCACCCAGATCGGCACCGGCGCGCTGTCGGCGATCAGGCGGAAGCGCTCTTCGCTCTCGCGCAGGGTCTCCTGTGCCAGCATCTGATCGGTGACGTCGAGATCGGCGCCGACCAGCCGCAGCGCACGGCCGCTGCGGTCGCGCTCGATCTTGGCGACGACGCGGATCCAGCGGCTCTCGCCGTCGTTCGGGCGGATGATGCGGTATTCGGCCGTGTAGTCTTCGCCGCCGGCCTTGAGCACGCCGAACAGGTGCCGGATCGTGCGCTCGCGATCCTCGGGGTGGATGCGCGCGACCCAGTTCTCATAGGTCTCGTTGATCTCTTCGGGCGGCAGCCCATGCACCAGGAGATATTCGGGAGAGCGGCGGTTGCGCACGCCGTCGCGGAAATCGATCTCGAGTCCGCCGACCCGCGCGATGCGCTGGATCCGCGCCAGCTCCGCTTCGCGCTCCTGGAGCTCGCGATGGGCGCGATCGCGTTCGCGCGCGATCTCCTCAAGATGCTGCCGCAGCCGTTCGGCTGCCGCAGCTTCGGGAAGCACATCAGCGGGATCGGATGGGGTCATACGCGCCGGCAACCTCTCGGTGCAGTCTCACACAGGACGCGGCGGCTTTGCCAGCTTGATTTACGGCAATCGTTAGGCTGAGTCATTCCGGGGCGATGCGAAGCGTCGAACCCGGAATCTCGAGATTCCGGGTTCGCTTCGCGCCCCGGAATGACGATGCAATCCACGAGCTCTTCATTTGCTCTTGGGCGGCCGGCAATTATAGGCCCGGCGGAACCCGGCGGCCTGTGCATCTTCCTCGGAGCAGAACCAGCGATCCGGATTGCCGAGGCCCGGGTAACTGCGGCACGCCTGCAGGTGGTAGATGCCGACATTGCCGGTGACGCGGGCGCGCACGGCGTATTTGCCCTTGATGTTGCAGCTGGCCGGCATCGGCAGGTCGTCGGGGAAGAGCACATTGCGAATCTGCGTGTCACGGTCGGCGGGGCAGGCGTTGCCGAGCAGGGCGCCATCCTTCCTGGCCGTACGAAAATCGCGCGGCGCCACGAAGCAGCCCTTCCAGAGCCCGGCGCGATTGTCCTTGGCGGTGGCTTCATCCGGCTTGAATCGGCCAGTGGCCGACCCCTCGACATTGAGAGCATAGCCCTTCTGGACCAGCACCTGGCTGAGGCTGGTCGGGTCACCCTCGATCTTGCAGACGCCGAGGCGGCGCTTCTTGAAGGTCGGATCGACGCCGATATCGTCGCAATGAATTGGCTTGCCGCCGATCAGCCTGGTCAGCTGGTCGCGCGCCTCGATCCCGCAAGTCCAGGCGTCGGCGTGCTCGTCGATGCAGAGCTGATCGACCGCCGGCGCGTCGATGCCGTCGAGCCGATAGGTCGTGTTGCCGAGCTGAACGGTGCCGGCGTCCTTGATGACCGCAGTGGCCGTGGGGCCTGCGGTTGCAGTCGGGCTGGTGGTTGCAGACAGGAAGGCCAGGAGAAGCGTCGTGGCGACCGGATTTCGAAACCGCATTTTCTCAACTTCAGATCTTTGGCGGGCAGCCGAACTTCTAGCACAAGCCGGTACGATCCAACCAAGGACTGTTCGCGAGCGGGGCGTGCGAACCGTCACATCCCGATCGGCATTCCGTGGCGCAGAACGGCCGGACATTGCCATTGAAGGGATGCGCATGGGCGAGTTTCGTTATCAACGTCCTCCGCCGAAATCGTCACCGGCATTTGGAGCCTGCAATGCTTCGCGCACTGGCGGCAGAAGAGAAAGACGGCCCAGGAGGCCGCGCCCGATCAAAGATCCGATTGACTTGATGAGAACAAAATAGGAACATGATGCACCACCTGAATCCCGGATACCCCATGATGTCTGCACGGCCCGAATCTGACGACGATGACGGGCTGGAAGCCGCTGTCGATCAGGCCATTTCCGCCTGCGGCGGGAATTTGCGCGCCACCATCCGGGCGCTGATCGTGGCCAATGAATTCCTGGAGAACGAGGTCAGCGAGCTAATGAAGGCCGTCGCGAAGGCTCATTCGCGTGGCCGCTTCAAGACCTATTCGGGCTGAAATACCGATCGGGCTACCGCCGAGGACTGACCTTGGACTGGCCGGGCAGTGGGCAGGGTCTGCATTAGACCGTTGCCTCAGGGGCAATTTGCTGTACCAACGGAGTGGTTACGCCCAATCGCCCGTGCCAGATTGCGCGGGGAGGAATCCTGCCAAATGGACAATTCGAAGTCCGAAAAAGCCCAAGCAAGAAGAGCATGTTCAAACGAATCCTGATCGCCAACCGCGGCGAGATCGCCTGCCGGGTCATCAAGACTGCGCGCCGTATGGGGATTGAGACGGTCGCCGTCTATTCCGAGGCCGACCGCGACGCGCTGCATGTCGAGATGGCCGATGAGGCCGTGCTGATCGGACCGCCCGCCGCGGCCGAGAGCTATCTTTTGATCGACAAGATCGTCGAGGCCTGCCGCAAGACCGGCGCGCAGGCGGTGCATCCCGGTTACGGCTTCCTGTCCGAGCGCGAGGCGTTTCCGCGCGCGCTGGAAGCCGCCGGCATCGTCTTCATCGGTCCGAACCCCGGCGCCATCGCCGCGATGGGCGACAAGATCGAATCCAAGAAGGCCGCGGCGAAGGCGAAGGTTTCGACCGTGCCGGGTCATCTCGGGGTCATCGAGGACGACAAGCACGCCGTCCAGATCGCCGACGAGATCGGCTACCCCGTGATGATCAAGGCCTCCGCCGGCGGCGGCGGCAAGGGCATGCGCATCGCGCATTCGAAGGCGGAGGTCGCCGAAGGCTTCAACCTCGCCAAGGCCGAGGCGAAGTCGTCGTTCGGCGACGACCGCGTCTTCATCGAGAAATTCATCGTCGATCCCCGGCACATCGAGATCCAGGTGCTCGGCGACAAGCATGGCAATGTGATCTATCTCGGCGAGCGCGAGTGCTCGATCCAGCGCCGCAACCAGAAGGTCATCGAGGAGGCGCCGTCGCCGCTGCTCGACGAGACCACCCGCCGCAAGATGGGCGAGCAGGCCGTCGCGCTGGCGAAGGCCGTGAACTACGATTCGGCCGGCACCGTGGAATTCGTCGCCGGCCAGGACAAGAGCTTCTACTTCCTGGAGATGAACACCCGCCTGCAGGTCGAGCATCCCGTCACCGAATTGATCACCGGCATCGATCTCGTCGAGCAGATGATCCGCGTCGCCGCCGGCGAGAAGCTCGCGATCGCGCAGAAGGACGTGACGCTGACCGGCTGGGCGGTGGAATCCCGCGTCTATGCCGAGGATCCGTTCCGCAACTTCCTGCCGTCGATCGGGCGCCTGGTGAAATACCGTCCGCCGGCCGAGGCCAGCCATGACGGCATCACGATCCGCAACGACACCGGCGTGCAGGAAGGCGGCGAGATTTCGATCCATTACGATCCGATGATCGCCAAGCTCGTCACCCACGCCCCGTCGCGCGCCGCGGCGATCGAGGCGCAGGCGACCGCGCTCGACGCCTTCTATGTCGACGGCATCCGGCACAACATTCCGTTCCTGTCGGCCTTGATGAACCATCCGCGCTGGCGCGAGGGCCGGCTGTCGACCGGCTTCATTGCGGAGGAATTCCCGAAAGGGTTTTCGGCGCGCGCGCCCGAGGGCGAGATCGCGCGGCGGCTGGCCGCGGTCGGTGCCGCCATCGATCACGTGCTGGGCGAGCGCAAGCGGCAGATCTCCGGCCAGATGGGCGGCCGCGTGGTGCTGCGCGAGCGCCGCCGCGCGGTGTGGCTCGACCGCGCCGAGATCGCGCTCGATGTCGCCCGCGAGGGTGACGCCATCGCGGTGCGCTTCATTGCCGCCGACGGGCTCCCTGGCAATCCGCACAATCTGGTGTCGGGCTGGGTGCCGGGCGATCCGGTTTGGCAGGGCACCATCGACGGCAACTTCGTCGCCGTGCAGGTGCGGGCGATCAACAACGGCTTCCGCCTCGCGCATCAGGGTTTTGAGATCCCGGTCTATGTTTTCACCGAGACCGAGGCGACCTCGGCGCGGTTGATGCCGGTGGTCTCGGCCGCCGACACCGGCAAGAAGTTGCTGTGCCCGATGCCTGGTCTCGTGGTGTCGATCGCGGTGACCGAGGGGCAGGAGATCAAGGCCGGCGAGACCCTGGCGGTGGTCGAAGCCATGAAGATGCAGAACGTGCTGCGCGCCGAGCGTGACGGCACGGTCAAGAAGATCCACGCCGCCGCCGGCGCCACGCTCGCGGTCGACGCGCTGATCCTGGAGTTCGCTTAGCACCGTCATTGCGAGCGCCAGCGAAGTAATCCATCTAGCCTCATATGATGAGAGATGGATTGCTTCGTCGCTTTGCTCCTCGCAATGACGTGGATGGAGACACATCATGGCCTTCCGCAAACGCCGCGAAGCCCTGCGATCGATACTCACCGGATCGATCTGCATCCGCCCGGGCTCGGTCTATGACGCGACCTCGATCCGGATTGCGGAGGATCTCGGCTTCGAGCTCGGCATGTTCGGCGGCTCGGTGGCGTCGCTCGCCGTGCTCGGCGATCCCGATATTGCGCTGATCACGCTGACCGAATTCGCCGAGCAGATACGCCGCATGTCGCGTGCGTCGACGCTGCCGGTGCTGGTCGATGCCGACCACGGTTACGGCAACGCGCTCAATGTCCGCCGCACGGTTCAGGAGGTGGAGGCCGCCGGCGCGGCCGGCCTCACCATCGAGGACACGCTGCTGCCGCAGGTGTTCGGCCAGGCCAAGACCCAGCTGATCTCGCTGGAGGAAGGCGTCGGCAAGATGAAGGCGGCGCTTGACGGCCGCAGCGATCCGTCGCTCGTCATCCTGGGCCGGACCGGTGCCGTCTCGATCACCGGTCTCGACGATGCGATCGCACGCGCCAGGGCCTATGAGGCGGTCGGCGTCGATGGCTTGTTCTTCACCGGCATCAAATCGCGTGGCGAGTTGGAGGCGCTCTCGGCCGCGACGACGCTGCCGATCGTGCTCGGCGGCGCGCCGGAGGAGATGACCGCGCTCGACTATCTGGCAAGCCGGCGCGTCAGGATCGCGCTGCAAGGCCACGCGCCATTCGCGGCCGCAACCCAGGCCGTCTACGAGACGCTGAAGGCGCTGCGCGAAGGCACCTCGCCGAAGAACCTCAAGGGTATCGCCTCGTCCGAACTGACCGGCCGCGTCATGCGCGAGGCGGAGACCAAGGCGCGCAGCGGCGAGTTCCTCGGTCTGAAGAAATGAGCGGCGTGATCCGCCACGTCACCATCAGCGGCCGCGTCCAGGGTGTCGGCTATCGCGCCTGGGTCGACGAGCAGGCAAACGCACGCGGCCTCGAAGGCTGGGTCCGCAACCGCCGCGACGGCAGCGTCGAGGCGGTATTCGCCGGTCCCGACGACGTCGTCACTGAAATGATCACGGCATGTGGCCGCGGTCCGTTCTCGGCGCGCGTCGCTGCCGTGCACGCCGCATCTGGCAATTCCGATCTTTTGAACCAGCGCCGGGCAGGGGAGCGGTTCTCGGTCCTGCCCACGATCTGAAGCGCGTCGTTACGCGGCCGCTGAGATCACCAGCGCCTGAATCCGGCCTTCGATCGCGCCGCTGCCGAAGCGGCGCGCAACGGCCGATGCGGCGTGCTCGGTCGCCGCATCAAGGCCGATACCGCCGCGCGCCTCGATCTCGCCACGCAACGGTGATCCCTGGCAAAAGCCGATCGCAGGATCATGAGGCGCATTGGCCCGGCTTTGCAGCCGAACGTCGTCGATTTCGATCTTGCTGAAGCCCGCGAGTGCAAGGTCGGCCCGGATCGGGTCGGCCGCGTAGTGGCCATAAGGCGTGCGCGCCAGGAAGCGCGGCGGATCGGCCGGAAAGACCTCCGCCAATGCCTGGGTCACCACATCGGCAAACTCGTTGTCTTCGATGCGACCCCACATGCTGAACAGGAAACGGCCGCCCGGCTTCAGCACGCGGCGCGCCTCCGAATAACCCTTGGGCTTGTCGGGGAAGAACATCGCGCCGAATTGGCAGGCGACGACGTCGAAGCTCGCATTGTCGAACGGCAGGTTCAGTGCATCGGCCTGCCGCCAGGTGATTGCGGTCCCGCTCGGCATCTGTGACTTCGCTCGTTCGAGCATCGGCTCATTCAGGTCGGTCGCCACGATCCTGGTGTCGCTGCCGAGCGCGGACGACAGCGCGCGGGTGACGGCGCCGGTGCCGGCTGCCGTCTCAAGCAGGTCGCCCGGGCCAAGAGCCTTGGCGCGTTGCGCCAGATCGCGTGCGTAGGGTTCGAAAATCATCGGCACGAGGAGCCGGTCGTAAAGCTCTGGAATGGATCCAACGAACTCCTTGTCGGACGCTGGCATGCGCAATCTCCCTTGCGGCCGCGACGCCGGGCAACCCGGCGCACGGCCCATCATCCACGCGGATCAGCTTGGACGAAGAGCTCGGGGGCCACAAAGGAAAACTCCTCACCTCCGATGCAGGGCATTCGCCGAGGCGCCGGATAGGTCAGGAGACCTGCCATGTCTCGTGCGCCGTCGTGGACAGCACGGCCAGCCTTGACTTCTGCTCCGAACCGTCTGATATTTCTGTTATGACAGAAATATCCGCCAAGAAAAAACTTCCCGCCGTCGTCGAGCGCTTCATCCTGCATTGGGGCGACATGGGCGACGAATGGGGTGTCAACCGTTCGGTCAGCCAGATCCACGGGTTGCTCTACCTTGCCGAAGCGCCGATGACGGCGGAAGACATCGCCGACACCCTCGGCATGGCGCGCTCCAACGTTTCCAACTCGATCAAGGAGCTGTTGTCCTGGGGATTGATCCGGCGGGTGCCGATCCTTGGCGATCGCCGCGACCACTTCGAGGCCGAGACCGACATCTGGGAGGTCGCGGCCAGGATCGCGGCGGGACGCAAGGAGCGCGAGATCGATCCCGCGCTCGCAGCGCTGCGCGCCTGCGTCTCCGACGCGGCCGACGATCCCGCGATCAGCCCGCTCGCGAGCAAGCGGCTGAAGGAGATGCTGACATTCACCGAGCTGGTCGACCGCTGGTACACGCAGATGCTGAACGTGCCGCGGCCGCGCCTGGTCGCGCTGATCAAGCTCGGCGAGAAGATCGTGAGTTTCCTGCCCACGGGCAGGGCCAAATAAAGGCGGCGGCGTAACGGGAGTGTGCGATGGCGTCAGCAAGGATATCCACCTTAAAGACAGCGCCGGCTTCCGATACAAAGCTGCTCGACGACCACCGCTTCCGCGCATTGCTGTCGGACGAGGATTGGGGCCGCCTGCCGGTTGCGATCTGGCGGCGCTTCTCGAAACGGTTCGAGGACGGCAACACCGTCGTCTATGTCGGCGAGGTCGAGGAGGCGGCGTGCAGCCGCATCGGCTGGTGGCTGGCGCAGGCCGCACGGCTGATCGGCGGACCGTTCCCGACCGGCACCGAAACGCGCGTGCCGATGATCGTCACCGTCACCGAGGACGCGGCAAGCGGCGGCCAGGTCTGGACCCGCATCTGCGCGCGCCGCGACGGCTTCCCGCAGGTGATTCATTCCGCCAAGCGCTTTGCCGGTTCGACCGGGCTCGAGGAATATGTCGGCTTCGGCGTCAGCATGGCGCTGCGGATCGCGGTCGAGCACGAGGCGCTGGTGTTCCGCAGCGTCGGCTATTCGCTGCAACTCGGCACGTTTCGCCTGCCGCTGCCCGAATGGCTCACGCCGGGCGATCTCACCGTGACCCATTCCGATCTCGGCTGCGGTGACTTCCGCTTCACGCTGGAGATCATCCACCCGCGTTTCGGCCGGCTGATCCGTCAGTCCGCCGTGTTCAGGGAGGCCACGCCATGACGCCGCTGCTTTGGACGCTTGTCGCCATCCAGATTGCGATGGGCGCATTCGATACGTTCTATCACCACGAATTCACCGAGCGGCTGGCCTGGCGTCCCTCGCAGCGCCACGAGCTGCAGCTGCACAGCGTGCGCAACATGCTCTATGCGCTGCTGTTCCTCGTGCTCGGCTGGCTGCAAGTGCACGGCATCCTTGCGATCGCGATCATGGCCGTCCTCGTCGTCGAGGTCGTCATCACCTTGATGGATTTCGTCGAGGAGGATCTGAGCCGAAAGCTGCCACCGAGCGAGCGGATCAATCACACGCTGCTGGCGATCAATTACGGCGCCATCCTCGTGCTGCTGGTGCCGGTCCTGATCGGCTGGGCGATGCTGCCGACCGCCGTCGCGCCGGCCTATGCGGGTCCGTTAAGTCTGTTCGCGACGGCTGCGGCCTTCGGCGTCGCGCTGTTCGGCGCGCGCGACTTTGCCGCGACGAGGCGCCTCGGACGGTTGGCCAGCGTGCCGGCCGCGACGCTGGTCGAGAAATTGCCGGCGCGGCAGACCGTGCTGGTCACCGGCGCTACCGGCTTCATCGGCAGCCGCCTGGTCGCGAGCCTTACCGCATCCGGCCATCAGGTGATTGCGTTGATCCGAAATCCGGCAAAGGCCGACATGCTGCCGCCGCCGGTGACGCTGGTCACGAGCCTCGACCAATTGCCCGCCGACTACGGGATCGACGCCATCGTCAATCTCGCGGGCGAGCCGATCGGCAACGGCCTCTGGACCGAGGCCAAGCGCCGCAAGATCATCGCCTCACGTATCGACATGACGTCTGACGTGATCAAGCTGATCGCGCGCCTCGAACGCAAGCCGTCGGTACTCGTGAGCGGCTCCGCGATCGGCTGGTACGGGCTCTGGCAGGACCAGGTGCTGACGGAGTCGGCGAAATCCCACGCCTGCTTCAGTCACGAATTGTGCGAGGCCTGGGAGAATGCGGCGAAGCCGGCCGCGGATCACGGCGTGCGCGTGGCATATTTGCGCATCGGTCTCGTGGTCGGCATCGATGGCGGCTTCATCACGCGGATGCTGACGCCGTTCGAGTTCGGCCTCGGCGGCCCGCTCGGCTCGGGCAAGCAGTGGATGTCGTGGATCGAACGCGACGACCTCGTGCGCCTGATCGCGCATGTGATTGCGAGACCTGAACTGTCCGGTCCTGTCAACGCGACCGCGCCGATCCCGGTGACCAACATGAAATTCACCGAGGAGCTCGGACGCCGTCTGCACCGGCCGGCGATCTTCCGCGTGCCGGCGGCGCTGCTCCGCGCCGTTGGCGGCGATTTCGCCGACGAGCTCTTGCTCGGCGGCCAGCGCGTGCTGCCGAACAAGGCGCTGAGCAACGGCTTTGTGTTCCGACACGAAACCTTGCGCAGCGCGTTCGATGCGATCCTGTGAGGAGGCCTCGATGTGCAGCACCTGTTCCCGTGCATTCGGAGGTTGGCTTGCGGGCTGTGGCGCGGCGACTGCGGTGATTTCCGCCGTCGGTCAGACCATTGTGATGATGACGTCGCACGGCGATGTCGCGCGGCTGCTCTACGGCATCGTCGTGATGCTGCTTCCGTCGGCCGCGATCTTCGTCATCACTTGTCTGCTCACAGCGATTCCCACGGCGATCGTCGTCTGGTTCACCGAGGAGTTCCATATCCGAGCCGCGGGATTTTTCGCCTGCGCAGGCGCGGCGATCGGTGCGTTGAGCATCACTGTCCTTCTACGATCCCCGGCTGTCTGGACATCCGGACTGGTTTGCCTGTTCGTCGTGGCCGGGTTTGTCGCCGGCCTGACCTACTGGTTCGTCATGTGCGAACTGGCGGCAGGCGAAGACTCGATGTGAACCGCTACGATGTTCAACCTATGACGCAGACGCCACGCTCCGAAACGTCGCGGCCAGCGTCCTGAGTGCCGCGAGCTTGGCGGGATCGCTGACTTTCGAATGCAGCATCACCTTCGACGTGCCGAGCCGCGGCAGCTTGTGGGCAGGGCCGATATCGACCAGGCCCGGCGGCGCGATGCGGCGGACGAGGGGCGCGACGGCAAGCCCTGCAAGCGCGGCCGCCACCACCGCGGTGACGCCGCCGCCGACGAAGCTTTCGGTCCAGGCGATGCCGGCCTTGTCAAGCGCGCGCACGGCGAGGGCGCGCACGCCGCAGGGCGGCGCCAGGGTCGCGAGCGGCAGCGCATCGCCGCGCGGCCAGACGAAGCGTTTGGCGGCGAACCAGCCGAATTCGTCCTCGGTCAGCTTCTCGCCGCCGCGCCGGCTGCCTTCCTGGCGCACGATCACGGCGTCGAGCTCGCCGCCATCATAAGCGTCGAGCATTTCGCGCGAGAAGCCGATGGTCACGGAGAGGGCAAGCTGGGAGGCCATCGCGTGCAGCCGCTCCAGCAGCGGCACCAGCTCCGGGCCCGCGGCGTGGTCGCTGATCCCGAGCGTGAGTTGCTGCCGCGCCGGTTTCTCGCCGGCCAGCGCGCGATCATGCACCTCGATCAGCGCGCGGGCGTGCTGCAGGAAGGCCGCGCCGTCGGCGGTCAGCCGCACCGCGCGCGGCGAGCGCTCGACCAGCCGCTTGCCCAGCACCGTTTCGAGCCGCTGCAACTTCATGCTGATCGCCGCTTGCGTGGTGCCAAGCGCCTCGGCGGCGCGGGTGAAGCCTTGCAGCTCGGCGACGAGGAGGAAGGCCTGCACGGTGTCGATATCGAGCGTGGTGGTCATGATCAAGGATTATTATCATTGCTATCAATCTAGATAAGATACCAAGATGATGCGCGAAGGTCTAGCTAGAGGAGGCGCAATTGACCCGCGCCAACCGAATTCAAGGAGACCGATCATGCCGCTCATCACCGTCACCTACGCGACCTCGCGCGAGAGGCCGTCGCTGAAGTCCGACATCGCCGCCGCCGCGTCGGACCTGACCGCACGGATTCTGCACAAGGATCCGAAGGTCACCGCTGTTATCGTGAAGTCGGCCGATGCCGGCGACTGGTTCGCAGGCGGCAAGTCGCTCGCCGAGCAGGGGCTTGCAAGCTACTGGCTCGACATCCACGTCACCGAGGGCACTAACACCAAGGACGAGAAGGCGGCCTATCTCGCGGCGCTGTTCAAGCGGATGGGCGAATTGCTCGGGCCGCTGCATACCGAGAGCTACGCCCATGTCGACGAGGTGAAGGGCGACGCCTACGGCTTCGGCGGCCTTACCCAGGAGCGCCGCTACATCGCCGGCAAGCTCGAGGTCGCGCCGCAGAAGGCGGCGTGAAGCCTATGACGTCGCTTCCGGCAGGCGCGCTGCGGTGTCGCCGAACACCTCGGCGAATGCCTGCCGGAGCGCGATGTCGACATCGGCCATCGTGACCGGCAGTCCGAGATCGAGCAGCGAGGTGACGCCGTAGCGCGGATCGACCACGCCGCAGGGCACGATGGCCTGGAAGTGCGCAAGATCAGGCTCGACATTGATCGCGATGCCGTGGAACGAGACCCAGCGGCGCAGCCGCACGCCGATCGCGGCGATCTTGTCCTCATAGCCCGGTCCCTTGTCCGGGCGCCGGACCCAGACCCCGACGCGGTCCTCGCGGCGCTCGCCGCGGACGTTGAAGGCGGCCAGCGTGCGGATGATCCATTCCTCCAGCGAAGCGACATAGGCGCGCACATCGGGCCGGCGCCGCTTGAGGTCGAGCATCACATAGGCGACGCGCTGGCCCGGGCCGTGATAGGTGACCTGGCCGCCGCGGCCGCTCTGGAAGGTCGGAAAGCGCGGCGCGAGCAAATCGTCGGCCTTGCCGCTGGTGCCGGAGGTATAGAGCGGCGGGTGCTCCAGCAGCCATACCAGTTCGGGGGCCGCGCCCGTCGCGATCTTCACTACCCGCTCGTCCATTGCGGCGAGCGAATCGAGGTAGGGCACCGCGCGGTCGGAAATCCGCCATTCGACCGCTTCGCCGCCCGAAGGGCGCGCAAAGGTCGTCAAATCGAGGCTCTGGCGGTCGTTAACCATTAGCTAACCCTAACGTGGTCAGGTGAACCCACAATCTAGTTCCCGTTCGGCGGTTCAGAAGTGCCCACCCTCGATAAAGTCAGCGTTGATCTCATGGTGGTCCTCGGCACCACCACGATGCCGATTCACCAGGTCATGCGGCTGTCCCGCGGCGCCATCATCGAACTGGATGCCACCGAGGCCGACGAGGTCAAGATCCTCGCCAACAACCTGCCGGTGGCCAGCGGCGTGGTCCTGGTCGACCGCAACCGGATTGCCGTCGAGGTCAAGCAGATGCTGCCGAAATCTCCCGGGGTTCGCGGCTAATTCCCGCATTAATCGCCTTGTCCCTGCATCCGTGATTTGTTACATGGCCCCGTCGATCCGGCGGTGCCTTCGGGGTTCCATCCGGTATCCCAAGCGCTCGTGGCGGAATTGGTAGACGCGCTGCCTTGAGGTGGCAGTGGGTAACACCGTGGGGGTTCGAGTCCCTCCGAGCGCACCACACCTCAGCTGATCCTTGAAATCGCTGGACTTTTCGGAGCGTGGCCGCTCGCCGGCTATACCGGCCCGTGCCTCCGGGGGCAGGTCCGACGAGTGCAGGCGGGTGACGTGGAGGTGCAGGTCGATGCGGTCATGTAACACCGGTCAGGTAGATTCGCGGATGCATGGCCTTACCGGTTTGGTGTTGCCGACCGAAGCCGACCGCTTTCCCCCAATCGCGCGGCTGCAAGCTTGCCTTACCGGAGCGCCTGATGATCTTTGCGAGCTACGCCTACCGTGTGGTCTCCAACTTCGTGTTCCTGGGGCTGGTCTATTTCACGCTGAACCTTCTGGAGAAGTACGAGCAGCGCGCGACGGTCGCAATTCTGGTCCTGGTCTATGCGGCGATGCACGCCTTTTCCGGCCTGCGCTCGTTCTATTTCTTCCAGCGCATCGAGCGCCTGGAGGGTGAGACGCGGCGGCTCGCCGCGGCGGCCGGCGAGGGGCCAAATGGTGTCGCCTCGCGCAGGCAGATCGTCGCCGATGTCACCGTGCTCAGGCATGCTGGCGAGATCAAATCCTATATCGATATCTTCTTCCTGGCGCTGGTGATCCTGCTCTGCGTCGCCAAGATCCTGGCCAGCTAAATCACGTCAATCAGGCACGCGCCTGCCAGCCGACGCCTCGGCGCGCGGCGCGCGCTTCTTCACATTATTGGCGACGTGGACTGACGCGTTGTCGGCAGCCGGCGGCGCGACATGCAAGGGCGCGCCGTGGCCTCGGCCGTGCGCCGGGGCGGGCCCCTGATGCGCAGCCTGCTTCGGATGCCTGGCCTGGCGCGCGGAGAACGCCTGCGCGCGCGATACGCCAACGCCAATTGTCGCACGCTGCACGAGGCGGCGATTGGCCGCCGATCGGGCTGCGAGCAGGGTCAGGTCGAGCGCTTCGGGAACGCGGAACACGTCGGGCGCCGGGACCGGCAATGTCGGGACGGATGCGAACCGCGCAAGCTGGGGCTGCGGCCACAGCGTGCGGACGGGCATCGCGACCCGGGTGCGCTGTGCGTGGTCGAGGATGTCGGCATCGCGCCAATCCATGTCGGCAAGCACCGGGGCAGGCAGCGTCCGCGTCGCGGTGAAGACGAAGTTCGGAATCCTGGGCCAGCGCGTGGTCGCCACCGTCTCGGTCGGCGGATGCAGATACCATTGCTGCGGCTGGGTCGGCGTCGCCGGGCGATCGGGCGTTGCGGGCACGACATGAACGATCCGGTAGCCGCGCTCCTTCAGCGTGTTGAGGATGCGCGGCAGCGCCGCAACGGTGCGCGGCTGGATGTCGTGCAGCAGCAGGATGCCCTTGCGCTTGGCTTCGATCCGCTGGATCGCGAGGTCATAGACCCGCTGCGGCGAGATGTGACGCCAGTCGTCCGCGGGGAAGTCGGCGCTCCAGACCTGGATGCCCTGGGACGCCAGATAGGTCTCCGGGATCTCGGCGCGCATCAGGCCGGGAATCCGGAAGAACGGCGCGAGCTTGCTCTTGTCGCCATTGAGGGCTGCGATCGTCGAGGCAATGCCGTCGTCGACCTCCTGCCGCACCTTCTCGAGCGACATCTTGTTCATCGTCAGCGGATGGTTCTGGCTGTGCGTGCCGACGGTATGTCCGGCCGCGATCAGCTTGCGCACGCCCTCCGGATTGAACCGGGCCTGGGAGCCGATGGTGAAGAAGGTCGCCTTGACGCACTGGCTGGCGAGAATGGCCAGCACCTGGTTGCTATATTTAGGTAGCGGCCCGTCGTCGAAGGTCAGCACCACTTCGTGATCGGCGAGCGGCAAGGTCTCCGGGTACTGCATGGTGCCGATCCGGGGATGCTCCTTGGGATCGACGACGAGGGTCCGCGAGGTGCCGAGTGCGTTGGGGTTAGGGCAGTCTGCGGCGAGGGCGGCGTACGGCGTCATCAAGCCGCAGCCCAGCAGCGCCGCGCGGACCACGGTCCGCGACCGCTTCCGGATCATCACCAAGACGTTTGCAATCATCGAATCTCGGCCGCATTCCAAACGCACTGACGAATCCTTAGGTGCGGCGCCATGAATGCCGCCTTAACGGTCTGTAATCCACCTAGCGTCCCGGGTTCAATGTGTCCGGTCGGACACGGTTTTCAGCGCCGCCGGGACGATGTGGACGACGTGGTATTTATGCTCCTGCAGGTACCTCAAGAAGGCGGGCAGCATCTCGGCTGTCCGCATTTGCGGGTCATGCAGCAGTATAATTCCCTTGCGGTGGCCTTCGAGCCGCCCGGTGAGCAGCTTGAGTTCCTCCTCGGGGGTCATCTTGTTCCAATCGCTGGCCCAGAAATCGGCTCCGAACACCGCGATACCGCGCTTTTCCAGATGGTCCAGCAGGGCGGGTGTCGATTCGAAATAGGGGAACCGGAAGAATGGCGTGCTCGGGACCGTGCTTGCGGTGCCGCGCAGGGCCTTCTGGACCGCTTCGATCCCCCGGTTGATGTTCGCCTCGGCCTGATCCAGCGGGAGCTTGTTGAGATGCGGATGGTCCCAGCTGTGATAGCCGATGCTGTGGCCGAGGCGCGCGATCTTGCGGACCATATCGGGATGATCGGCCGCGTTGCGGCCGACCATGAAGAAGGTTGCCTGCACGCATTCGGCCGCCAGCGCCGTCAGCACCTTGTCGGTGACCCCCGGCGTCGGTCCGTCGTCGAAGGTCAGCACGATCTCGCCATCCCTGAGCGGCAGGGTCTGCGGAAAGCTCTTCAACCCGACGCGCGGATAGGTCGCAGGGTCGACCTCGAGCACACGTGAGGTACCGAGCGCGTCCTTGCGCTGGCATTCGGCGGCGTGCGCCGAGCCGAACAGTGCAACAGGCGCGAGCGCGACCAGCGCCGCGAAAGCCTTCCGGAGCGGTCGCGGTGCGCTCGACATCTTTCTCATTGCACTGGGCCCCACCGATTAGGTAATCCGTTCCGCACTCATCCAACCAGTTTTTCCCCTCCTGTCAAACCGGCGAAACACGGCATGGCCGAGAATTTCGACGTTGCCGAACCCGCCGAGGCCGATCCGCTGGCCCGGATGCCGATGTGGGACGAGGAGGGCGAGCTCCGCGGCGAATTCGTCGCGGCGATCACCCGGGCCATCCACGCCGCCGACCGGCCGTTGCTGTGCGAGGTGGTGGCGGAACTGCACGAGGCCGATCTCGGCGACCTGATCGCGGCGCTGGAGCCGGACGACCGCGTCACCCTGGTCGAGATCACCGGCACCGATTTCGACTTCTCGGCGCTCAACGAAGTCGACGAGACCGTCCGCGAGGAGATCCTCGAGGAACTCGAGCCGGAGACGGTTGCCGAGGGCGTCCGCGAGCTCGAATCTGACGACGCCGTCGAGCTCCTGGAGAGTCTCGACGAGGAGGACCAGGAAGAGATCCTGGAGAAGCTGCCAGCGGCCGAGCGCGAGGACATCGAGCGCAGTCTGCTGTACCCGGAGAATTCCGCCGGCCGGCGGATGCAGACCGAGTTCATCGCGGTGCCGCCAGATTGGAATGTCGGGCAGGCGATCGACTACATGCGCGACACGCCGGACCTGCCGGATCGCTTCTACGAAATCTATGTGGTCGATGCCGACAAGCACCTGCTCGGCGCCGTGCCGCTCGACGTGCTGCTGCGCGCGCGCCGCCCGGTCCCGATCAAGGACCTGCTCGACGAGGACCGTCGCCGGGTTTCCGCGCTGGAAGACCAGGAAGAGGTCGCGCGGATGTTCGGCAAGTACAACCTGGTCGCAGCTCCCGTGGTTGACACCATCGACCGGCTGGTCGGCGTGATCACCATCGACGACGTCGTCGACGTGATCGAGGAGGAGGCAGACGAAGACTTGAAGGCGCTCGGCGGCGTCACCAGCGACGAAGAGCTGTCCGACACGGTGTGGACCATCGCCCGCGGCCGCTTCAACTGGCTCCTGGTCAATCTCGCCACCGCATTCCTGGCCTCGTCGGTGCTCGGTCTGTTCGAGGGCCAGCTCGAGAAGATGGTGGCGCTCGCGGTGCTGGCGCCGATCGTGGCGAGCCAGGGCGGCAATGCCGCGACCCAGACCATGACGGTCGCGGTGCGCGCGCTCGCCACCCGCGAGCTCGGCCCGTACAACGCGATGCGGGTGGTGCTGCGCGAGACCATGGTCGGGCTCGTCAACGGCATCGCCTTTGCCGTCATCACCGGCGTCGCCGCGGTGGCGTGGTTCAAGATCCCCGGCCTCGGCATCGTGATCGGGCTTGCGATCATCTGCAATCTGGTCGCCGGCGCGCTCGGCGGCATCCTGATCCCGATGGTGCTGGAACGGGTGCGGGCCGACCCCGCGGTCGCCTCCGGCACCTTCGTCACCACCGTCACCGACGTGGTCGGCTTCTTCTCGTTCCTCGGCATCGCCACGCTGTGGTTCGGCCTCAAGTAACGCGCTCGCGGGCAGGGCGGCGCATGGTTCGGGCGCGAGCCGCGCCGGGCCGCTTATCGTTAATCCGAACTTAACGCGCTTCATCGATGATGCCGCTATCTCCAAGCGGCCATCACGGGGGCCATCATGCAGCGGTTGCGGCTCAAGGCGGACGGACGGATCGTCGAATTGCGCGACGGGCAGGAAATCCCGCTCGTGCCCGCACATCCCGACCAGGCGGCGATGCAGCCTGCGGCAGCGCAGCCGGCCGTACGCGATCTGCGCCGCCGGGCCCAGCTCACCCAGCTCGAATTCGCCGCCAAGCTCGGCGTGCCGGTGGAAACCATCCGCAACTGGGAGCAGGGCAAGCGCGCGCCGCGCGGACCCGCCCGCGCGTTGCTCGCCGTGATCGCCCATTCGCCGGAGACGGTGTTCGCCGCGCTGTCGAGCGAGCCGACGGCGGCTTGAGCGGGTAGGGCGCGCTCTATCATCGCTGCAATCTCGGTGTCGTCCCTGCCTAGTGCGCAATTGCGCACGGGAGCAGGGACCCATACTCCGCGGCCCGTGTTGTGAACGGGACTCGTTCGTTCGACCGTCCCGCAACAATGCCGATCTGTGGTTATGGGTCCCTGCTTTCGCAGGGACGACAGCGAGCGTGTTGCGCGAGCTGTGAATCAAGCTTCCGCGTCCTCGCGACATGATCTGCCCGAGCTTTGCTTTTTGTTCCGCCCTCTCTTGAACAGAGGGCGCAGGGAAAGCCGGGTGCCGATCGCACCCATGGGCCCCGAGCAAAAGGTAGAAAGCTCGGGGGTAGGACCACAGGTGTAACCGGAAACAACCCGGCTTTCCCTGCGCGATGGGTTACGGCTTATACGTGCTCTCCCCGGCGAGACTGGGCTTTTTTGTCGCCGCCCTCGCAAACGCTTGCGCACTTTGCGAGAGGACACCTGCCGCTAGGGCGTCAGGCCTGCACGATTTCGCCGTCCGCATCATGCGCACTCGTCAGTTGCGCTTGCCGCGTCCACCGCATCTCACCGCAACACTCCTGACGATGCGCAGCGCCCCTCGATCGGGTGAGACGGGTTATTCATACATTGAGTTGTCCTTCGGATAAAGCGAAATATTTTTGCTCCGAGGGCTTGACCCGTCGGGCAACTCAGTGATCGGCAATTTCCGGGCAGCCTTGGCCGCGAGCGCCAATCCGCGTGACACGTCTGGCCATATCAGGCGTTCAAGCATCCATCACCCGCAGCACGGCTGTTTGGTTTTCGGTGCGCAGCAGAACTGCTGGTCCTGGAGCCATCGGTCGCGCGGCTTGCAGCTCGACGGGCGCGCCGAGAGATGGACGCGGATCGCAGCGTCGCCGGTCTCCATGCGTTCCGCGCGATAGATCTGCATCGGCCGAACACCGTCGCTCACCTCGAACGTCAGCCTGGCTTGCGGGTCGAAGCCGACCGCCTCGTCGACCTTGCGGATGATCGCAAGAAATTTTCCGGCCGGCATGTGACCGCGGTTTTCCTCTTCGATGTCCCAGAGCTGAATGAAGGTCTCGCTCCAGCTCTCCGGGTTCGCGCCGCAATCGAGCGCCCTGAACGAACCGGTCTTGACTTCGGTCACGTGGTAGCTCGGGCGGACGTCCCGGCCGTCGTAGCTGAAGATCAGCGGTTTCTCCTTGTGCGCCTCAAGGCCGGAAAGGAGGGCCGCGGATGACAGCTCTTCCACCGGAAGCAGGGCGCCGACGATCGAACGGGTATTGGCAAGCGTGTCCATGGCTGCTATCCTCATTTCAACGATTGTTGAATTGTAGGATTATCGAAAGATGGAGGAGCGTCAAGCCCGAACCGCCTTCGCCGCGTTGTCGCAGGAAACGCGGCTGCGGATCGTGCGGCTGCTGGTCCAGGCGGGTCCCGAGGGGATGGCCGCGGGGGCGATTGCGGAGGCGGTCGAGGTGTCGCCATCCAACGTGTCGTTCCATCTGAAGGACCTCGAGCACGCCGGCATGATCGTGCCGCGCCGCGAGGCGCGCTCGATCATCTACTCGGCGGATTTCACCGGTTTGCGTGACCTCATCGCCTTCCTGATGAAGGATTGCTGCGCGGGCCACCCGGAGATCTGCGCGCCGGCGCTCGCCGCCGCCCAGTGCAAGCCTTCCACCAGCAAGAAGAAGGCGCGTGCGTGATGCGCGATTTCGATCTGCCACGGCGCCTTGTGGCGGAATGTCTCGGCACGTTGCTTCTGGTCGCGACCGTCGTCGGCTCCGGCATCATGGCAGAAACCCTGACCAAGGACGTGGCGCTGGCGCTGCTCGGCAATACGCTGCCGACCGGTGCCATGCTGGTGGTGCTGATCACGATCCTTGAACCGATATCCGGCGCGCATTTCAATCCGGCGGTGACGCTGGTGTTCACGCTCAAGGGCGAGCTCCGCCCGCCGCACGCCGCGCAGTACGTCGCGGCGCAGGTGCTCGGGGGAATCCTGGGTGCGATGGTCGCGCATGCCATGTTCGGCCTGCCGCTCCTGGTGTTCTCCGCCAAGGCGAGGACCGGGTTCCCGCAGTGGTTTGCGGAATTCGTTGCCGCGTTCGGACTGGTCGCAACGATCATCGGTGGCGTGCGGTTTCGCGAGGCCGCTATCCCATGGCTGGTCGGGCTCTACATCACCGCCGCCTACTGGTTCACCGCCTCCACGTCTTTCGCCAACCCGGCCGTTGCCATCGCGCGATCATTCACCGATACGTTTTCCGGTATCCGCGCGCAGGACCTGCCGGGATTCATCGTCGCCGAGATTCTGGGGGCGATGGCCGCGCTGGCGCTGATGACGTGGCTCCTGCGGCAGAGCGAAACGAAGATGGAAGCAATCCGATGACGATCACGATTTACCACAATCCCGCTTGCGGGACGTCGCGCAACGCGCTGGCCATGATCCGCCAAAGCGGGGAGGAGCCGGAGATCGTCGAGTATCTCAAGACGCCGCCCGCGCGCGACACGCTGATCGCGCTGATCAAGGCCATGGGCATGACGCCCCGCGCGCTGCTCCGCGAGAAAGGCACGCCTTATGCAGCGCTCGACCTTGCCAATCCGAAATGGAGCGACGACGAGTTGATCGATTTCATGATCGCGCATCCGATCCTGATCAATCGGCCGATCGTGGTCTCGCCGAACGGCGTGAAACTGTGCCGGCCGTCCGAGGCTGTGCTTGAACTTCTCGCCACTGGCATTGGCCAATTCGTCAAGGAGGACGGAGAAGTGGTCCCGCCCAGGACGCCGGGTGCGCGCGCCGGATGAGCCGCCGTGCAGACAACGTCCTGATCGTTGCGCTCGGGACCACGCAAACCCTTGCCTGGGCGGCGAGCTATTATCTGCCCGCCATCCTCGCGGATCCGATCGCGCGGGACCTCGGTATCTCGACGAACTGGCTGTTCGCCGCGTTCTCGATGGCGCTCGTGATCTCCGGGCTGCTCGGCCCGCGCGTCGGCCGCCAGATCGACCGAATGGGCGGACGCGAAGTGCTCTGCGCGTCCAACCTCATCCTGGCGTCGGGGCTGATCCTGCTCGGGCTGTCGCAGGGCGGCGTGCTGATGGCGGTGAGCTGGCTATTGCTCGGCGTCGGCATGGGCCTTGGCCTGTATGATGCCGCCTTCGCGGCGCTCGGGCGCATTTACGGCAACGCCGCCCGTCGCTCCATCACCGGCATTACATTGATCGCGGGCTTTGCCAGCACGATCGGCTGGCCGCTGAGTGCGTGGGGGCTCGCAACCATCGGCTGGCGCTGGACCTGTTTCGGCTGGGCTGCGGCGCACATCCTGATCTGTTTGCCGCTCAACGGCCTCCTGATCCCCAAGCTGAAACGGGAGCATCGGATCGCGGCCGACACGCCGAAGCCGCACATCGCCATCGACCGCGCGATGGTGTTACTCGCCTTTGCCTTCGCCGCCGCCTGGAGCGTGACGTCGGCGATGGCGGTTCATCTGCCGCGAATTCTGGAGTCGCTCGGTGCGACGCAGGCGCAGGCGATCGCGGCGGGCGCACTGATCGGCCCGGCTCAGGTGGCGGCGCGCATTGTCGAAGCGAGCCTGCTGAAGCGCTTCCACCCGCTCTGGTCGGCGCGCCTGGCCTGCATCACACATCCCTTGGGCGCCTGCGTCATCGGCCTGTTCGGCGGTGGCTTCGCGGGGGTGTTCGCGCTGTTGCACGGTGCAGGGAATGGAATCCTGACGATCGCGCGCGGCACGCTGCCGCTGGCGATATTCGGTCCGAAAGATTACGGCTACCGCCTGGGACTGCTCGGCGCGCCGTCGCGACTGTCTCAAGCCCTCGCGCCCCTCATATTCGGATTCCTGATCTCGCCGCTCGGTGGCTACACGCTTGCGGTCACATCGGCTCTGAGCTTGGCCGCGCTGCTGGCGCTGTTCGCACTCAAGGCCGGGCCGAAGACCCCCTCGCGGTAGCATCACGCCCCTTCATCCGCCGGACCGTGTCGATGAACGCCTTGATGATCGGGGAATGGCCGCGTCCGCTGTGATGCGCGATGCTGTACTGGGTCTTGATGGTGCGGTCGCTGATCTCCAGCGCGCGCAGATTGGGATGCGGCACGAATTCGAAGTCGGCGACGACGCTAATGCCCAGGCCGCGCTCGACCGCCTTCCACACACCCTCGCGGCTCTCGATCTCGAACACCGGTTCGATCCTGATGCCCTCGGCCTGCATCGTCGCCTCGAACGCGCGCCGCGTGGTCGAGCCGCGCTCGCGCAGCACGATGGGCTGGTCGGCCAGCTCGCGCAGCCTGACCGACTTGCGCTTGAACCAGGGATGGTCGCGGTTGACGAACACGATCACGCGGTGCGTGCGGTAGGGGATCATGGTGACGCGCGGATCCTCCGGCACCTCCGCCAGGATCGCGACGTCGGCCTCGAAGTCGACGATGTGGCGGAAGGTGCGTTCGGAATTGCCGAGCAGGGTCGAGATCTGCACCTCCGGATGATCGCGCTTGAACGCCGCGATGATCTCGGTGGCATGAAACGGCCCGACGGTCGCGACCCGCAGATGGCCCTTGGTCGCCTTGCCGTGCGCGGCCAGGAGGTCGTGAGCCTCGTCGCAGAACGTCATGATGCCGCGGGTGATCTCGAACAGCGCGGCGCCGGCCTCGGTGAGCTCGGTATGCCGCGGCTTCCGAATCAAAAGCTCGACGCCGTAGCTCTCCTCCAGCTCCTTGACCTGGATGGTCAATGTCGGCTGGCCGACGTTGAGCACGCGCGAGGCCGCGGTGAAGCCGCCATGGGTGGCGACCGCGTGGAAGGCGCGAAGCTGGCTGAACACTATTGACATAATCAATAGAACGCATCCGTAGAATGAATTTGTCAATAGCAGCCGGCGCCGTACCTTCGCGCCAAACGGAGGACGCGCGGATGGACTGGACTTATTCCAACCCGGTGAGGATCGAATTCGGAGCCGACAGCTTCGACAAGCTGCCGGGGCTGATCGGCAAGCGCGCCTACGCGCTCGTGACCTATGGCGAGCCGATCTTCGACGAGCTCGAGCGGCGGCTGCGCGCCGCGGCGGGACCGTCTGTCCTGACCATTCGCGACGTCGCGCCCAATCCGGACTACCGCCTGCTTACCGAGCAGACCGCGCGCTTTGCCGGGCTCGCGAGGCAGCCCGAGGTGATCGTCGCGCTCGGCGGCGGCTCGGTGATCGACTCCGCCAAGGTGTTCGCGGCCGCCGGCGGCGACTTCGCGACCGTCAAAACCTATCTGGAGACGCAGCAGGGCGCCGAGCGCCTCGCGGCGATCCCGATCATCGCGGTGCCGACCACCGCGGGCACCGGCAGCGAGGTGACCTGCTGGGGCACGGTGTGGGACGAGGCCAACGGCAAGAAATACTCGCTGGCGCGTCCGTCGCTCTATCCGACCCATGCCGTGATCGATCCGCGCCTGATGCTCGGCAAGCCGCAGCTTCTGACCGTCAGCACCGGGCTCGACGCGCTGTCACATGCGCTGGAGAGCATCTGGAACGTCAACAACAATCCGGTGTCGGCCAACCACGCGGTGGCCGCGGCACGCAGCATCCTCGAGGTGCTGCCGAAGCTCGCCAACGACCTCGGCAATCTCGAGCTGCGCAGCCGCATGGCGCAGGCGGCGCTGTTCGCGGGCCTGGCATTCTCCAACACCAAGACCGCGATCGCGCATTCGCTGTCCTATCCGATTACGCTGCGGCACGGCGTCCAGCACGGCATCGCCTGCTCGTTCTCGCTGCCGATGGTGCTGCGCAGCGTCAAAGGGGCGGGCGGGCTCTGCGAGGACAGCTTGAGGCAGATCTTCGGCGCCGACCTGGCCCGCGCGGCCGACGATCTCGAGGACTTCATGGCGCGGCTCGGCATCTCCTGCAATCCGGCCGCCTACAGGATCGAGCGCGCCGAATGGCACGCGCTGATCGCGGACTCGCTGGAGGGCGAGCGCGGCCGCAACTTCTTAGGGTCGAAGGAACGGCTGATCGAGGCAGCGCAGACGCAGCGGATGCCGAGCGCGGCGAACGCGTGACGACGGCGCAGTGACGAGGAGAGGCATCATGCAAGACAATCGTAAAACCATCACCGTGAACGGGCGCGATTACGAGGCGCCGACGCGGCCAACCGTCGTGATTTGCCTCGACGGTTCGGAGCCCGGCTATATCGAGCGGGCGATCGAGGCCGGCGTCGCGCCGACCTTCGCGCGCTTCATGAAGGAGGGCGCGCACGTCCATGCCGCCAGCGTGATCCCGAGCTTCACCAATCCGAACAACCTCTCGATCATCACCGGACGTCCGCCCGCGGTGCACGGCATCGCCGGCAACTACTTCTACGACACGGCGAACAACGCCGAAGTCATGATGAACGATCCGAAGTTCCTGCGCGCACCGACCATCCTCGCCGGTGTCCACGACGCCGGCTACAAGGTTGCCGCCGTCACCGCCAAGGACAAGCTGCGCACCTTGCTTGCGTACGGTCTGGACTATTCCAGCGGCCGCGCCATCGCCTTCTCGTCCGAGAAGGCCGACCAGGCCACCAGGGCCGCCAACGGCATCGATGACGTGCTCGATTTCGTCGGCCTGCCGCTGCCCGAGGTCTACTCGGCCGATCTGTCGCGCTTCGTGTTCGCGGCCGGCGTCAAGCTGGTCGAGCGTTACCGTCCCGATCTGATGTACCTGTCGACCACCGACTACATCCAGCACAAGGTCGGGCTCGGCACCAAGATCGCCAACGACTTCTACGCGATGATCGACGGCTATCTTGCGAAGCTGGATGCGCTCGGCTGCAACATCGTGGCGACCGCCGACCACGGCATGAACGACAAGTTCCTGCCCGACGGCAAGCCCGACGTGATCTACCTCCAGGACGTCATGGACGACTGGACCGGTACGGGCGCCGCACGCGTGATCCTGCCGATCACCGATCCCTATGTCGCCCATCACGGCTCGCTCGGCTCGTTCGCGACCATCTACACGCCGGAGGGCGCCAACGTCGATACGCTGCTGTCGCGGCTGCGTGCGACCGGCGGCATCGAGGTCGCGCTGACGCGCAAGGAGGCCTGCGCCAGGTTCGAGCTGCCGCCGGACCGGATCGGCGACATCGTCGTGATCTCGACCAGGCACAAGGTGCTGGGCACCAGCGAGTCCCGTCACGATCTCTCGGGCCTGACCGAGCCGCTGCGCTCGCATGGCGGGCTCACCGAGGAGCGGGTGCCGCTGATCGCCAACCGCAGGATCGCGCTGCCCGCCGGTCACGCCCTGCGCAATTTCGACGCCTTCGACGTCGCGCTCAACCGCATCCAGTGACGCATTCGGACCCCAAGGACAGTGCCATGAACATCCAGAGCCCGGCCGTTCGCCACGAGCAGATGCGGATCGCAGGCAGCCTCGTCGACACCGACGAGCATGTCGAGGTCTTCAATCCCTATACCAACAAGGTGGTTGGCACCGTGCCGGCGGCGCGGCCGGAGCATGTGCGCAGCGCCTTCGCCAGGGCAGCCGCGTTCAAGCCGAAGCTGACGCGCTACGAGCGCCAGCGCATCCTGCTGCGCACCGCCGAGATCCTGGCCGGGCGCAAGGAGGAATTCGCGCGGCTCATCACCGCCGAGTCCGGCCTGTGCTGGAAGGATTCGCTCTACGAGGCCGGGCGCGCCTACGACGTCTATTCCTTTGCCGGCCAGCTCGCGATCAAGGATGACGGCGAGACGTTCTCCTGCGACATCAGCCCGCAGGGCAAGGCGCGCAAGATCTTCACGACGCGCACCCCGCTGCTCGGCGCGATCTCGGCGATCACGCCGTTCAACCATCCGCTCAACATGGTGAGTCACAAGATCGCCCCCGCAATCGCGACCAACAACCGCGTGGTGCTGAAACCCACCGAGCTGACGCCGTTGACCGCGCTCGCGCTCGCCGACGTGCTGTACGAGGCCGGGCTGCCGCCGGAAATGCTGTCGGTGGTGACCGGCAATCCGCATTCGATGGGCGATGCGATGATCACCGATCCGGACGCCGATCTCGTCACCTTCACCGGCTCGGTCAGGGTCGGCAAGCACATCGCCAATAAAGCGGGCTACAAGCGGCTGGTGCTCGAGCTCGGCGGCAACGATCCGCTGATCGTGATGGAGGACGCCGACCTCGACAAGGCGGCCGAGCTCGCGGTGACCGGCGCCACCAAGAATTCCGGCCAGCGCTGCACGGCCGTGAAACGTATCCTCTGCGTCGAGGCGGTCGCCGACGATTTCGCCGCGCTGGTGCTGACGAAGGCACGCAAGCTGAAATGCGGCGACCCGATGGACCCGACGGTCGACGTCGGCACCGTGATCCATGAGGGCGCGGCGAAGGAATTCGAGCGCCGCGTCAATGCCGCCGTCGCCGACGGCGCCGAGCTGCTGCACGGCAACGCTCGCGACGGCGCGCTCTATCCGCCGACCGTGGTCGACCGGATTCCCTACACCAGCGAGCTGGTGATGCAGGAGACGTTCGGGCCTGTGATCCCGATCATCCGCGTGCCCAACGACATCGACAGCGTGATCCGGATCTCGAACGCGACCGCGTTCGGCCTGTCGTCCGGCGTCTGCACCAACCGGCTCGACTACATTACGCGGTTCGTCAACGAGCTCGATGTCGGCACCGTCAACATCTGGGAAGTGCCGGGCTACCGGATCGAGATGTCGCCGTTCGGCGGGATCAAGGATTCCGGCCTCGGCTACAAGGAAGGCGTGCAGGAGGCGATCAAGAGCTTCACCAACGTCAAGACCTATTCGCTGCCCTGGCCGGTCTAGAGCAGCGCGTTCGACGAGGGCCGCACGCGGACAACAAGAACAACGCGGCGGCCGACTGCGATCAACCAAACAAAGGGGAGGCCTTAATGTCGATCACGTTCAGTCCGTCGGGCGTCGGCTCGGTCGGAGTCCAGAATCCGGAGCTTGCGACATCGTTCCGCCGCGCGCAGTGGCGGATGCTGTTCGCGGCGATGTTCTGCTATCTGTTCTTCTACACCGGGCGGCAAACCTTCGGCTTCGCCATTCCCGGCATCCAGGCCGAATTCGGCGTCACCAAGGAGGCGCTGGGCTGGGCCAGCGCGGCGCTGCTCTGGTGTTACGCGGTCGGGCAGGCCATCAACGGCAATCTCGGCGACAAGTTCGGCGGCCGCCGCGTGATGAGCGCCGGCGCGATCCTCTCCTTCATCATGAATTGGGCCACCAGCCTGTCGACCGGGATCGTCAGCCTCACCGCGTTCTGGGGCATCAACGGCTATTTCCAGTCGATGGGCTGGGCGCCGGGCAGCCGGCTGCTGTCGAACTGGTGGGGCCGCCACGAGCGCGGCACGGTCTACGGGCTCTATACATTCGCGGCGGGGCTTGCCTCGGTGCTGTCGTTCGTCACCTCGCTGGTCGTGGTCGGCTACTTCCAGCTCGACTGGCGCTGGATCTTCCGCATTCCGGTAGTGCTGCTGCTGCTCGGCGGCATCGCGTTCTATCTGATCGCGCGCGAGAAGCCCGAGGACATGGGCTTTGCCTCGCCCCATGACGAGGCCGACGATGTCGCCTCTGCGGAAACTGCGGTCAGCGCCGATGAGGGCTCGCTGGCGCGCTACAAGGCGGTGCTGTCGAACTGGCGTCTTTTGGTCGCCGGCGTCGCGATCGGCTTCCAGAACGCGGCGCGTTACGGCCTCTTGGTGTGGGTGCCCGTGCACTTCCTCGGCAGCAACTGGGCCAAGGCCGGCGCCGCCTCGGTGATCGATCCGCGCTGGATCAGCATCGCGCTGCCGGTCGGCATGGCGGTCGGCGCGTTCAGCAATGGCTGGGTCTCGGACAAGGTGTTCGGCTCGCGCCGCTACCTCGCCATCGTGCTCTACATGGCGCTCGCCGCGGTCACCTCGCTGTGCATGTACGCGATCCCGACCTCGGACATCGTTCTCGGGATGACGGTGCTGTTCCTGTGCGGCTTCTTCACCTACGGTCCGCAATCCTCGTTCTGGGCGCTGTGCCCGGATCTGGTCGGCCACAAGCGGGCAGGGACCGCGACCGGGGTGATGAACTTCTTCGCCTATCTGTTCGCAGGTCTCGGCGAGCCGATGATCGGCCACTTCATGGACAAGCATAACCAGACGTCGCTGGTGTTCCTGGTGGTCGCTGTCTGCGCGACCTCCAGCGCGGTGGTGGCGGCCTTCATCCGTCGCTAGCTCACTCACTGCGTCCCGGGCAACGGCCCCGGGGCGCCGCTGTCCGTGCCTACGTAGCCCGGATGAGCGAAGCGATATCCGGGGCTGGTTTTGTCCCCGCATGTCGCTTCGCTCATGCGGGCTACGCTCGTTTTTGCAGTGAGCAGAGCACCGAGGCGGGCGATTTGTTGCAGCGGCGACGCCGGGCCAATTCCCTGCAATCGCCTGCCTCGCGCGGCTGACCTGACGCCCAATTCCTGATCATCGGCTGCTCAATTGAAGCGCAAGATTGATAAAATATCGATTTATATCAATAAGATAAACTAATTTGTATGCAGAATACAAAATGTGCTTGTCCCGTTTGCCGCCTTGAAGCAGACTTCACGCAGGGCAGGAGAGGCCAGCGACCGTCAAGGACGAGGGGCGCGGCAGGGCAAAACAATCTGTCGGGAGGAGCAAGCAATGAGCGATCAGGTGTCCACCATCGCAATGGCAGATGCGGCAAAGCCGAGCGGCGTCCGCTGGAAGATCTTCCTGCTGATGCTGTTCCTGATCTCGATCAACTATATCGATCGCGCCTCGCTCTCGGTCGCAATGCCGGTCATCGCCAAGGAGTTCGATATCGATCCGGCGATGCAGGGGCTGATCCTGAGCTCGTTCTTCTGGACCTATGCGCTGATGCAGGTGCCGGGCGGCATGCTCGCCGATCGCTTCAAGCCGCGCATCGTGATCGCGCTCGCGACGCTGTTCTGGGGCTTCTTCCAGGCGCTGGCGGCGCTGTCCACCAGCTGGATGCTGCTGCTGCTGACCCGGCTCGGGCTCGGCGCGTCGGAAGCGCCGATCTATCCGGCCGGCGGCAAGCTCAACGCGATCTGGATGACGCAGACCGAGCGCGGCCGCGGCGCCACCTTGCTGGACGGCGGCGCGCCGCTTGGTGCGGCGCTCGGCTCGATCGTGATCGCCTGGTTGATGGCGGCGTTCAGCTCCTGGCGCGTCGCCTTCGTCATCGCCGGCGTCGGCACCATGCTGTGCGGGCTGTGGGCCTGGTACTACATCCGCAACGTGCCGCGCGAGCATCCGTCGGTCAATGAAGCCGAGGCGCGCTATCTCGAGGAGGCGCACGCGATCGAGGATGCGGCGACGCCGCCGTCTTCGGGCGCAAGCTGGATGGCGTATTTCCGGTTTCGCTCGGTGTGGTGCATGTGCCTCGGCTGGATGTTCTTCAACACCACGTTCTACGGGCTGCTGACCTGGATGCCGACCTACCTGTTCAAGGTGCACGGCTTCGACATCAAGGCGCTGGGCGGCGCGTCCTTCATCATCTTCTTCGCAGGCTTCGTCGGCGAACTGGTCGGCGGCTGGATCGGCGATAACTGGCGGGAGCGGGGAGGGTCGCCCAACACCGTGTTCCGCACGCTGTTCGGCATCGCGGCGATCATGGCGACGGTGTCGATCTTCCTCGTCGCCTACGTCACCAACGCGGTTGCGGTCGTGGTGCTGCTGTCGACGACGCTGTTCTTCCTGCGCTGGTGCGGCATGTACTGGGCGATTCCGTCGGCGCTGGCGGGCCGCGGCAAGTCCGGCTTCCTCGGCGGCTGCATGAATCTCGGCGGCAACATCGCCGGCATCACGACGCCGCTGATCGTCGGCTTCATCGTGCAGGCCACCGGCTCCTATTTCCTGGCCCTGATGTATTTCGCCGCCGCGGGCATTGCGCTGTTGATCTGCTCGACCCTGATCGATTACAGCCGCAAGCTCCCGGTCTAAAACGGATGCGGCCGAATCCGCCAAGGATTCGGCCGCTTGATGAGGCTCACCAATGACACGTCCCGTCCGGCTCGGCATGCTGACGCCGTCGTCGAATACCGCGCTCGAGCCGATCACCTGCGCGATGCTATCGGGCGTCGACGACGTCTCGGCGCATTTCTCGCGCTTCAAGGTGACCGAGATCGCGCTGTCGGAGCAGGCGCTGCGCCAGTTCGACGCCAGCGAGATTCTTCGCGCGGCCGAGCTGCTGGCGCATGCCAAGGTCGACGTCATCGCCTGGAATGGCACCTCGGCAAGCTGGCTCGGTTTCGACCGCGACGAGAGCCTGTGCGAAGAGATCACGGCGGCAACGGGTATCAAGGCCTGTACCACGGTGCTGGCCTATCGCGACGTGTTGCGGCGGATCGGCGCCAGCCGCATCGGGCTGGTGACGCCGTATCGCAAGGACGTGCAGGAGCGGATCGTCGCCAACTGGAATTCGCAGGGGCTGCACTGTTTTGCCGAGCGGCATCTGTCGCTGCAGGACAATTTCTCCTTTGCCGAGGTCAGCGAGGCCGAGGTCGCGCGGCTGATCGAGGAGGTGGTGCGCGAGGGCTGCGATGCCGCCGTCGTGCTCTGTACCAACATGCGCGGCGCCGGCGCGGCCGAGCGGCTGGAGCGCGGATTTGGCGTCCCGGTGCTGGATTCGATTGCGGTGACACTGTGGGCATGCCTTGCCGCGGCCGGCTGCGATCCGTCGCGCGTGCAGGGCTGGGGCAGCCTGTTCTCGAACCCCGATCTGCGCGCGGCCGCCGCGATCCACGTGGGAGGGCGCGATCTCCAATCATGACAGTGAAGGCAAGCGGTGACTGAACCCAAGGCGACCAGACGTAACAAGGAACCCAAGCGCGCGATGACCGCGCTGCAACGGCGCCGTCTGCGCGTGCCGCGGGTTGGGCTGCACGAGCAGGCGGCGACGCGGCTGCGCACCATGATCGTGCGCGGCGAGCTGGCGCCGGGGCAATCGCTGGGGGAGGCGGACCTGTCCGACGCGCTCGGCGTCTCGCGCACGCCGCTGCGCGAGGCGCTGAAGCAATTGGCGAGCGAGGGCCTGGTCGAGCTGCGGCTCAACCACAGCGCCGTGGTGGCGCCGTTCCGCCGTGCCGAACTCGCCGAACTGTTCGAGGCCGTCAGCGGCATCGAACGCTGCGCCGCCGAGCTCGCTGCGCTGCGCATGGAGCCGGACGACTTCGAACGGCTCGCGGCGCTGCAGGACAAGATCGAATGGCATCACGGCCGCGGCGAGCTGCGCGATTATTTTCAAGTTAATCAGCAGATCCATTCGGCGATCGTCGGCTTCGCCCGCAATGCCGTGTTGAAGGCGACGCACGAGGCGCTGCTGGCGCGGGCCGAGCGGGCGCGCTTCTTCGCGCTGTCGGTGCTCGGCCGCTGGGATGAATCGGTGCAAGAGCATCAGGAGATTTTGTCGGCGCTGAAGGCGCGTGATGCGGCCCGGGCCGGGCAGATACTGGCCCACCACGTGCGCCGCACCGGCGAGATCGTCGCCGAGACGCTGGATGCCAAGGCAATGAACGACAAGGCGGACGACGCCGCGGCACCGGAGGCACCGGCAAGGCCACGCGGCCGCAAGACGAGGGACGTTGCGCCATGAAGATCCTGCTGCTCAATCCCAACACGACGGCTGATGTGACGGATCTGCTCCATGCCGCCGGCAGCAAGGCGGCGTCGGCCGGCACCGAGCTCGTGCCGCTCACCGCCGCGCGCGGCGTGCCTTATATCGCCACCCGCGCCGAGGCCCAGATCGGTGGTGCGATCGCGCTGGAGATGCTGGCTGAAGCCGGCCCCGGCGTCGATGCCGCTGTCATCGCGGCGTTCGGCGATCCCGGCCTGTTCGGCGCGCGTGAGCTGTTCGCCTTCCCCGTCGTGGGATTGGCCGAAGCTGCGATGCTCACGGCCTGTATGCTCGGCCGCCGGTTTGGTATCGTCACCTTCGCCGGCGCGCTGGCGCCCTGGTACGAGGAATGCGTCGCCATGCACGGGCTGAGCTCGCGCTGCGCCGGCATTCGCACGCTTGACGGTCATTTCCAGTCGATCTCGGAGGTGCAGGCCGAGAAGGAGGAGCTGCTGGTCGCGCTCGCCAACCGTGCGGTCGATCAGGACAACGCCGACGTCGTCATTCTGTCGGGCGCACCGCTTGCCGGACTCGCGGCAAAAGTCCGCGACCGCATTCCGGTGCCGGTGGTCGATCCGGTCGCGGCGGCGGTGCGGCAGGCGGAGACGCTCGCCGTGCTCAAGCCGCGCAAGGCGGTGGCCGGCACCTTCCGCCGTCCCGATCCGAAGCCGACGCGCGGGCTGGCCGAGCCACTCGCCGCAATCATCGAACACCGCTCACCGAAGGAGGGAACAAACTGATGTCCTTCGACACCATTATCCGCGGCGGCACCGTGGTGACCGCGGCCGACACCTTCGCCTGCGACGTCGGTATCCGCGGCGGCAAGATCACGGCGCTCGGCCATGATCTCGGCGATGCAGCCACGATCATCGACGCCACCGACCGCCTGGTGCTGCCCGGCGGCATCGACAGCCATGTCCACTTCGCCCAGCCGTCCGGCGACGGCATCGTAATGGCCGATGGTTTTGCCAGCGGCACGCGATCGGCGGCCTTCGGCGGCAACACCACCGTGCTGCCGTTCTGTCTGCAGGAGAAGGGCCAGACCCTGCGCGAGGCGCTGAAGCATTACCATTCGCTGGCCGAAGGCGAGTGCCATGTCGACGTCGCCTTCCATCTCATCCTCACCGATCCGACCGAGCATGTGCTGGGCCAGGAGCTGCCGGCCCTGGTCGAGGACGGCTACACCTCGCTCAAGGTCTTCATGACCTATGAGGGCCTCGCGCTGTCGGACCGGGAGTTGCTCGAGACCATGTCGGTCGCGCGCGAGACCGGCGCCATGCTGATGGTGCATGCGGAGAATTTCGACGCCATCCGCTTCCTGACCGACCGGCTCGAACGGACCGGTAACACCGCGCCGCGCTTCCATGCGACCTCGCGGCCGATCCCGGTCGAGCGCGAGGCCACCCATCGCGCGATCTCGCTGTCCGAGCTCGTCGACGTGCCGATCATGATCGTGCATGTCTCGAACCGCGAGGCGATGGACGAAATCCGGCGCGCGCAGCAAAGGGGCTTGCGGGTCATGGGCGAGACCTGTCCGCAATACCTCATGCTGACCGAAAAGGATCTCGATCAGCTCAACATGGAAGGCGCAAAATACGTCTGCTCGCCCCCGCCGCGCGACGTCGCCAGCCAGCAGGCCTGCTGGGAAGGTCTGCAGCAGAAGGTGTTTTCGGTGTTCTCGTCGGACCATTGTCCGTTCCGTTACGACGACCCGCAGGGCAAGCTTGCGCCGAAGGGACGTACCAGCTTCCGCTGGGTGCCAAACGGAATCCCGGGCGTGGCGACGCGGCTGCCGATCCTGTTCTCCGAAGGCGTGGTGAAGGGGCGGATCGACCTCAACAGCTTCGTCGCCTTCAGCGCCACCAACCATGCCAAGATCTACGGCCTCTATCCGCGCAAGGGTACGATCGCGGTCGGCTCGGATGCCGACATCGCGCTGTGGGACCCGAAGCGCAAGGTGACGATCCGTCACGAGTTGATCCACGACGGCGCGGACTACACGCCCTATGAGGGGCTCGAGGTCACGGGCTGGCCGGTGCTGACCATGGTGCGCGGCAAGGTCGTCGTCGATAACGGTACGCTCATTGGCGGCAAGGACCACGGCACCTATCTGCCCCGCGCCAAGCCGCCGAAGGCCGCGACCATTCCGTAACGCGACCAAATCCGTAACAAGAGAGAAGGCAGGAGATCAACATGCCCTATGCTGTGACAGACGACCGAGTGCGGCTCTATTTCGAGGAGACCGGATCGGGGCATCCGGTGATCCTGGTTCACGAGTTCGCCGGCGACTTGCGCAGCTACGAGCCGCAGATGCGGCACTTCGGCAAGCGCTTCCGGACCATCGCCTACAATGCGCGCGGCTTTCCGCCGTCGGATGTGCCGGAGCAGGTCTCGTCCTATTCGCAGGCGCGCGCCGCCGACGATATCCTGGCGGTGCTCGATCATATCGGCGCGCCGAAGGCGCATATCGTCGGTCTGTCGATGGGCGGCTTTGCGACGCTGCATTTCGGATTACGTCACCCTGATCGGGCGCTGTCGCTATGCATCGGTGGCTGCGGCTACGGCGCCGAGCTCGATAAGCGCGAGACGTTTCGCGCCGAGGCCGACGTGATCGCGGGCATGATCCGCAAGGAGGGCATGCCGACCTTCGCCGAGCGCTACGCCTACGGGCCGACCCGCGTGCAGTACGAGAACAAGGACCCGCGCGGCCATGCCGAGTTCAAGGCCATGCTGGCCGAGCATTCGGCGGTGGGATCGGCCAACACCCAGCAGGGCGTACAGAAGGAGCGCCCTTCGCTCTACACGCTGGTCGACGAGATGAAGCGGATCAAGGTGCCGACGCTGATCATCACCGGCGACGAGGATTGGCCTTGCCTGCTGCCGGGCATCCTGATGAAGCAGAGCATCCCGTCGGCCGCGCTCGCGGTGATGCCGAACTGCGGCCACGCTATCAACATCGAGGAGCCCGACGAATACAACCGGATCGTCGGCGAATTCCTGGCGCAGGTCGAGAGCGGCCGCTGGCCGCAGCGCGATCCGCGCGCGGTCAGTGCTTCGATCACTGGAATGAAGGGGTAGGCTTCACGCCGAGTTGAATCGCGGCCTTCATCCGCCACCAGACCAAGCATCCGCGCTTTTTGGGACACATCCCCGGAAGGCGCGGATTTTTTTCGGGCGTGAGCAAGCCGCGACAGCCGGCGGTGCACAACCTGTTCGCATGATTGCTGACTGCTGCAGTCATCTCCAACGCGATCCGTTCAATTCCATGTCTTGTGACCGAAACCGCGTCCACAGATAGCCGATCGCGTGAGACGGAAGAGGAGGGCGTCTGTCATGCGCGCAAAGATTGGTCCCCCGATATCTGCAACCGATGCGGACATGAGCGCGCATCATCGTTCGTCGCATTCATTCGACCGACACAGCGCTGTCATCGGTGGTGGATAACTTGTCGCAGGTCGACGTCATAAATCCTTAAAAACAAAAAGGGGCACTACGGTGAAAACCAAATTTCTTTCGACGGTCGGAGTCTGTCTGGTTGCTGCCGCTGCGGTGATGTGCAGCGCCGCCGCTCAGGACGACAACAAGGGCAATAACGGCCACGATCATCATCCGCACGACATCCACACCCAAACGCCGATCAAGCATCTCGTCGTCATCTTCAACGAGAACCGCTCGTTCGATCACTACTTCGCAACCTACCCGGTTGCGACCAACCCGACCGGCTCGATTCCGTTCACGGCGAAGCCGCATACGCCGAAGGTCAACAATCTCGCCAGCGCCAATCTGTTGACCAATAACCCGAACACCAATCCGGCCAACGGCACCGGCGCAACCAATCCGTTCCGCCTCGACCGCACCCAGGCCAACACCAAGTCGCAGAACCACGCCTACACGCCCGAGCAGCAGGCAGTCGACAACGGCAAGGAAGACCTGTTTCCGAAATTCACCGGTCGCGGCACCGCCGGCGGCGTCGGCGCGTTCGGTACCAACGGGCAGGTGATGGGCTATTTCGACGGCAACACCGTCACCGCGTTCTGGAATTATGCCCAGAACTTCGCGATGAGCGACAACAGCTGGACCGACACCTTTGGTCCGTCGACGCCCGGCGCGCTCGAGGTGATCTCCGGCCAGACCAACGGCGCGCAGAACATCGTCGGCTCGTCATCTTCGATCGCCGACGGCCAGGGCGGCCTGACGCTGATCGGTGATACCGACCCTGCCTACGATGCCTGCTCTAGCACGACCAGCCAGGTCCTGATGACCAGCAAGAACATCGGCGACCTGCTCAATGCCGAGCAGATTAGCTGGGGCAGCTTCATGGGCGGCTTCGACCTGACGCTCAAGAACAGCAACGGCACCACCAACTGCGGCCGCAGCACGTTCTCGAGCAACGTCAACGGCACCGTCGTGGACTACATCCCGCACCACGCCTGGTTCCAGTACTACAAGTCGACCGCCAACCCGAGCCATGCGCGGCCGAGCTCGGTGAATGCGGTCGGACACACCTATGTGCCCGGCAGCAAGACGCTCGATCCGGCCAATCACGCCTACGATCTCGAGGACTTCTATGCTTCGGTGAAGGCCGGCAACTTCCCGGCCGTCTCCTACATCAAGATGCCGGCCTATCAGGACGGTCATCCCGGCAACTCCGATCCGCTCGATGAGCAGGCCGGCAATGTCGAGTTGATCAACTTCCTGCAGAAGCAGAAGGAGTGGGGCGAGACCGCCGTCATCATCACCTATGACGACTCCGACGGCTGGTACGACCACCAGTACCTTGCACCGATCAGCGCCTCGTATGATCCCACCGCCGACCAGGTCAACGGTCCCGGCCAGTGCGGTCGCGGTATCGGCAGGCAGACGCCGCCGAACGGCCTCAACGGCCAGCCGGTAAACGGCCGCTGCGGTCCCGGTACGCGTGTCCCGTTCCTGGTGATCTCGCCCTTCGCCAAGCGGAATTACGTCAGCCACACCCGCATCTCGCAGGCTTCCGTCGTTCGCTTCATCGAGGACAACTGGCTGCACGGCCAGCGTCTCGGCGGCGGCTCGTTCGACGACAACGTCGAATCGATCGCCGACATGTTCGACTTCGAGCGCGGCCACGGCCAGGACCACGAGTACCGGCAGGACACGCTGTTTCTCGATCCGACCGCCGGCACCGTCATCGTCAGCGCGCCGGACGATCACCATCACCACTAACGCCCTTCGGTTCTGATCCAATCAGAACCGAAGCTCTGCCCTGACGCGTTCTGCTCGCGCGAACTGGTCTCCAGTTCGCGCGAAAACGCTTAACGACACTGGATCTGATATGAATGGCCGCACCTTGTGGCTTCTCGGCGCCGGCCTGCTGTGCATGGCCGGCGCCGTTGCGGCCGTCGAGACGCAGGGACTTCCGGGGACCAATCCGAACCCGGTGCAGCTCAGGCGTCCGCCTGTTGCTCCGCTGTCCGCCATGGCGCAGCTCGGCCAGAAGATTTTTTTCGACGCGTCGCTGTCCTCGTCGGGCGCATTGTCATGCGCGTCCTGTCACAGTCCGGACCACGCCCACGGGCCACCCAATGATGGGCCGGTGATGCTCGGCGGGCCCGCGCAATCCCGGCAAGGGACACGCGCCGTGCCGGGCCTGACCTATCTCGAGCGGCAGCCGAATTTCAGCATCGGGCCGGAAAAGGACGAAGACGACAATGTCGTCGACTTCGCGCAACTGGCCGCGCTCGGCCAGCAGGCTCCGCGCGCCAAGAAGGTCGCGACCGGGACGGCCGCGTCGGCGGTCAACATCGTGCCGCAGGGCGGACTGTTCTGGGACGGCCGCGCCGATACGCTGCAGGACCAGGCGATCTTCCCGCTGCTTGATCCCAACGAGATGGACGGCGGCAGCATCGAAATCGTGGCGCAGAAGCTGCGCCAGGCGAGCTACGCGCCGCGCTTCGCCGAGCTGTTCGGCGCCGGTGTCTTCGACAATACGCGGCTGCTGGTCGCGGAGGCGATGTTTGCCGTCGCGCGCTATCAGGTTGAGGAGCCGAGCTTCCATCCCTACACCAGCAAGTTCGACTACTGGCTGGAGGGCAGGGCGCGATTGAACGAGAGCGAATTGCGCGGCCTGCAATTGTTCAACGATCCGGACAAGGCCAATTGCGGCGGCTGCCATACGTCGCAGCCGACCCGGGACGGTCTGCCGCCGCTGTTCACCGATCACCAATATGAGGCGCTCGGTGCGCCGCGCAACGCCGCGCTCGCCGGCAACCGCGATCCCGACCATTTCGATCTCGGGGTCTGCGGTCCGTACCGCACCGACATTGCCGAGCAGACGCAATATTGCGGGATGTTTCTGACGCCGACCTTGCGCAACGCGGCAACGCGTCGCGTGTTCTTCCACAACGGCGTCTTCACCAGCCTCGAGCAGGTGCTCGACTTCTATAACTTCCGCGATACCAATCCGGAGAAGGTCTTTCCGCGCGGCGCCGACGGCACGGTGCGCAAGTACGATGACCTGCCGGAAAAATATCACGGCAATGTCGACGTCAGCGATCCGCCGTTCGAGCGCCATCTCGGCGACACGCCGGCGATGACGGCGCAGGACGAGGCCGACATTATCGCCTTCCTGAAGACGCTAACCGACGGCTACCAGCCGGAGCGGTGAGACGTCGCGACGTTCCATCGCGGAACCGAACCGCGAGTTGGCAGGGCTTCGTCATGCGCGCATAATGGGCCCATGAATGTCGTCGAAGGCAACGGTGCCAGAATCCCGGCAATCGGGCTCGGCACATGGGAGCTGCGCGGGCGGACCTGCGCACGCATCGTCGAGCAGGCGTTGCGGCTCGGCTATCGCCACATCGACACCGCCCAGATCTATGACAATGAGCGCGAAGTCGGCGAGGGGCTGCGTGCCTCCGGCATCAAGCGCGACGACGTGTTCGTCACCACCAAGGTCTGGACCACGCATTTCATGGCCAAGGATCTCGAGCGGTCGGCGAAGGAGAGCCTGGCGCGGCTGCGCCTGACCGAGGTCGATCTGTTGCTGCTGCACTGGCCCAATGCACAGGTGCCGCTTGCCGAGACGCTCGGCGCGCTGGCGCGGGTCAGGCAGGCGGGCCTGGCGCGGCATATCGGCGTCTCCAACTTCAAAGTGGCGCTGATCAAGGAGGCGGTGGCGGCATGTCCCGAACCGCTCGCCTGCGACCAGGTCGAGTACCATCCTTATCTCGACCAGGCCGATGTGATCGAGGCCTGTCGACGCCGCGGCATGGCGTTCGTTGCCTACAGCCCGATCGCAAAAGGGCGGGTCAAGGGCGACCGCGCGCTCGCGCGGATCGGCGACCGCTATCGCAAGAGCGCTGCCCAGGTCTGCCTGCGCTGGCTGGTGCAGCAGAATGTCTCCGCGATCCCGCGCACCTCGAAGCTCGAACGCCTTCAGGAGAACATCGACATCTTCGATTTCGAGCTGTCCGTTGACGACATGCGCGAGATCTCGGCGATCGGGAGCGCTGACGCACGGTGACGGGCCCCGCGACGCATGGGCTCTTTGCCTGAGCATCAAGTCTTGGAAAGCATCAAGTTTTGGAAAAATGGCTGGGTCCTGATCCGGATCATGCTAATGCGCCGCTGGCCGATTGCAGCTTTGGACCGAATGGGGATTGAGGCAGGCGGGTTCCGGCCGGTATTGTGGCCGGGCGGGAAGAGACGTCACTGATGTGATCGAGTGGGATGAAGTTTCGGCCAAACGCGGATCTGATGGCGTCGGTGTTCGTGCACCTGATGCTGCTCGCGCTGATTTTCCTTTATTCGGAGGTCCATCAATTCGATCCCGTCGCCGCTGACACGGTGCCGGTCGAGATCGTGACGCCGCAGGAAGTCGCCAAGTCCGAGGTCGAGACCAAGCCCGAACCGGCACCGAGCCCGTCGCCGACGCCCGAGTTGCAGTTGCCGTCGCTCGACAAGACGGTGGATTCAGCCCAGCCCGAACCATCGGCGCAGGCGCCTGCGCCGCAGCAGAACGCACCACAGCAGCCGCCGCAGAAGCAGGCGACGCCGACGCCCAAGCCCAGCCCGGCGCCGCAGCGTGCCGCGGCCGAGCCGCCGCCCGCGCCGGCACAGCAAACGCCACCGATGCCCCAGCCAACGGCGCAGCAACAGGCGGCAGCGTCGCCGCCTGCCTATGCGCAGCCCGAGCCCGATCTTTCGGTCAAATACAACGTCATGCTCGGCCTGCCGCCCGATATCTCCGTGAAGCCGCCAGCCAGCGCGCCGTCCGGCCCCGGACCCGGCAAGGATAATTTCGACGCGGCCGCCACCGAGCAGGCCGATGTCGGCTCGAGCGTGGTCGCCGAATTCCGCCGTCATCTGAAGACCTGCCTGAAGCTCCCGCCGACGCTGAAGACGGGCGATGACGTGAAGATCAAGCTCAGGGTGTTCATGAAGCCTGACGGCAGGCTCGCCGCGTCACCCTTGCTGATCGAAGCCACCGCCTCGGAAAAGGGGCCGCTGTTGCTGAAGAGCGCGACCGATGCGCTGCAGGCCTGCCAGCCCTATGCGATGCTGCCGCGGGATCGCTACGGCGAATGGAAGGTGCTCGACCTCGATTTCAGCCCGCGCGATTTCGCGTCGTAGACCAGGGACGAGCGGCGCACTCGGCCTCGCCCCGCGTGCGGGGAGAGGCCGGATTGCATCGCCAGATGCAATCCGGGTGAGGGGGAGTCTCCGCGAACGCGTCTCTCTCCGTCGATGCGGAAACAGCCCCTCACCCCAACCCTCTCCCCGTAAGAACGGGGAGAGGGAGCGCAGCACGGCCTCGACCGTCGCGTCAGCTTCCCATCGCCTGCCAGGCATTCGAGGCGAACTGCCGGCGCCAGATCACGATCACGACCGCGGCTGTCGTGACGAACAGCACCCAGGGGCTGACGAACCAGCCGAGATAGCCGAGCGCGAAGAAAAACGCGCGCTGGCCGCGGTTGAAGTGCCGGCCTGCGGTCTCGAACAGCCGCGTGGTGCGGATCACATGGGCCTCGGCCTCCGGCGTGTCGCGCTGGTCGGCCGGCGGCATCGCGCCGAACAGGATCGCCACATAGTTGAACAGGCGATAGGCCCAGGCGAATTTGAAGAAGGTGTAGATGAAGATCAGGATCAGCCCGATGCACTTGACCTCCCACAAAGCGGGCGAGGGCGTGAGGTTGACCGGCAGGGCGCCGAGCACGGCGAGCGCGTCATTGGTGGCGCGCAATAGCGCCAGCCCGCCGCCGATCGCGATCAGACTGGTGGAGGCAAAGAACGCGGTGCCGTTCTGCAAGCTGGCCATGATCTGCATGTCGACCATCCGTGCGTCGCGGTTGAGCAGATTCCGCACCCAGATCTCGCGATAGACATGCATCCGCGCCGATAGGCTGTCGCGCCCATACGCGGTGTGCTCCAGCGTGATGGCGTAGACCAGCCATTCCAGCGCAAAGAAGCCGACGGCCAGGATGTCGGTCCAATAGCCGGTCATGTTGCCTTCCTTCGTGAGCGCGCGGCTGACTGTCCGCGCCGGGCCGCATCCGCGTCATGTACAGGTTGAACGCGTGCAATGCACTATGGCAAACTACCGAGGCAACAGGATTCCCGGACATGCTCAAGCTCGTCATCGGCAACAAGAACTATTCGTCATGGTCGATGCGGCCCTGGCTGGCGTTGCGCGCCAACAACATCCCGTTCGAAGAGGTCTTCATTCCGCTCTACACGGACCAGGCCGACAAGGACCGCATCCTATCTTTCAGCAAGGCCGGCAAGGTGCCGACGCTGATCGATGGCGACGTCACGGTGTGGGATTCGCTGGCGATCATCGAATATCTCGCCGAGAGATTTCCCGAGGCGAAGCTCTGGCCTGCGGATCGTGCCGCGCGCGCGCATGCCCGCGCGATCTCGGCGGAGATGCATTCCGGCTTCATGCCGCTGCGCAACGAATGCGGCATGAACCTGCACCGGCCGATCCGCGCTGTCGCGCTGTCGGATGATGCGCGCGCCAACGTGGCGCGGATCCAGCAGATCTGGGCCGAGTGCCATGCGCGCTACGGCAAGCAGGGTCCGTTCCTGTTCGGCGCATTCTCTGCCGCCGATGCGATGTACGCGCCCGTGGTGCATCGCTTCCGCACCTACGCGATCCCGGTGAAGGCCGAAGCGCAGCACTATGTCGATGCCATGATGCAGCTTCCGGCGTTCCAGGAATGGACCAGCGACGGCGTTGCCGAGACGCTGCGGATCGCCCGATTCGAGGATGTCTGACGGTTGCTGCGCTTCCGAATTGTGACAGCGCTCGCAAAGATCGCGGCTTGACGCCGCGGGGCCGAAGGCGTCGAATCCGGAAAGGCTGGTTTTGCAAGTCGTGAAAGGACTTAGACCATGGGCATTCTCGATTCCCTGGAGAATTCGCCGGAGCTGAAAGGCATGCTTGGCCAGCTTGGCGCGGCGGTGATCCCCGTCGTGCTCGGCGAGGTCCTGGGCAATGGCGGGCAGGGCGGCTTGTCCGCGATCGTCGCCAAGCTCGAGCAGGCCGGGCTTGGCGAGCAGGTCAGATCCTGGATCGGTACCGGTCAGAACCTGCCGATCACAGCTGAGCAGCTCCAGCAGGTGCTCGGCAGCGACACGGTCAAGCAGCTCGCCGCCAGGTTCAACATTCCGGTGGACCAGCTGTCCAAGGTGCTCGCCCAGCAACTTCCGGCTGCGGTCGACGGCGCGAGCCCGGGCGGCAAGCTGCCGCACACCGCTTGAGCCGGTGGAATCAGGGTTCCAACCGGGCTCGGCGGGCAATTTCCGGCTGGCACGTAAATTGCTGCCTATCGCTCTGAAAAACCTGCAAAAATCGCACCTTCGCTATGCCCCAATCTTGCTGGATTTGGGGAGGTGCGATGTGCTAGCTTGCCGCAGGGTTCTCAAAATGCCGGCCTGAGCTATCGGGACTGTCAGCTCAGCCAGCAATCTCTAAGAAAATGGAGAGGGCGTTGAAGCATAAGTACTCGATTGGCGAGACCGTCTATTTCACGGCCAGCAACGTGGCGCGCCCCGCCGCGAGCGGCACCTATCAAGTGATCCGTCTGCTGCCGACCGACGGTGACGATTGCCAGTATCGCATCAAGAGCTCGACCGAAGCTTTCGAACGGGTGGCCAAGGAGAGTCAGCTCGCGCTGTCCTGAAGGAGTTGTGCGCAAGCCGGCGGCTGGAGCGGGTTCCGCGCCGCCGCCGTCAAAAGGCCCTGTTCGCAGATCCATTGTGCTGAAGGTTGGACGTCGGGGTGGCGGCGTTCGCCGCCGCCGATTGTGCTTACGCTGCGTTGAGGGACATCGCGCATGAACTGGGCTTCCTCGCTGGATCAGATCTGGCGCTCACCGACCTTCCCGATGTGGCTGACGCTGGCCGCTGCGGGGTTCTTTGGGATCGTCGTTCTGGTCACGCTGCTGCGTGCGGAAAAATCCGTCGCCAACGGCGCGCTGACCGTGATCACGCTGCTGTCGATCGCGGTTGCGGTCGCCGCGACGATCCGTGGCTTCGGCTCGGGCGGGCAGGCGGTGCCGGGCGAGACACGGACGGCGCAACTGGCCAGCCAGACGGTGCCGGCGCTGGCCTGCGTCGACGACCTCGCCGGAGACGCCGTTCTCAACGCCTGCGAGAAGGTGCTGTTCGGTTCATCGGATACGGCCGCGGCGGCGGTCAGCTACGCGGCGGCGCAGGTCTCGCGCCTGACCGCGCTGGGCGACCTCGCGACCGCCGAGCGCAATTCGACCACCGAGTTGCAGGCGCTGCGCCGCGCCATCGAGCATGACCGCTACGGCCTGGTCGCCTATGCGCTGATGGCGCGCGACCACTGCACGCCGACCGCGTGCCCCGCGTTCCGCTCGCTCGGCGACAACCATCAGATCATCACCAACATGAACGAGCGGACCTACGAGAACCTGATCACGCGCTACGCAGGGTCGTGGAACGCGCCGGCCGGCGCCCAGGCATCGGCTGCCTCCGGCCTGGTCGCGGCGCTGCCGCAGTCGTTGCCCACCGGCAAGCCGACCAATGCGGAGTTTCCGAGCTCAGCGAACACGCCGCCGGTCAGCATCATGACGCCCGAGCCGGCAAAGCCGGCCGCCGCCGCACCAGCGCCGGCCGCGCGCGCCGCCGCGCCGCCCGCCGCAGCCCCGAAGCGTCCGCCGGCGGCGAAGCGCCCGGTCCAGATCGCGCCGGCCCCGGCCGCGCCGGCGTCGCCTCCTGCCGCCGCCAGCGCACCGGCGGCTGCGAACGAGCAATGAGCGTGATGACAGCGGCTTGAGCCGCCGTCGTTGCGCTGTTCCGGCTTCGTTTGGCTCGAAAAGCGCTCTAGTCCCGATATCCACCGCCGCGGAGAGCGCTCCCTTTTCAAAGCGCTCGCCGGCCGCTACATCCGGCGCATGCCGCTTCATCTCATCAAGCTCGCCGTCGGTTGCGACTCCGTCAAGGAACTCAAGGGCTGGGTTGCCGAACGGATGGCGACCGCGAAGAAAAAGGGCCTGCCGCTCCGTCACGTCCACATCACGCGGATGACGCCGAAGCGCGAGGAGGAGATCCTTGCCGGGGGCTCGCTCTATTGGGTGATCCGCGGCGAGATCGCCGCGCGCGAGAAGATCATCGCCATCGAGCCGTTCCGCGACAAGGACGGCATCGGACGCTGCCGGCTGGTGATGCAGCCCAAGGTGATCGCGGTCTCGCCGCGGCCGATGCGGCCGTTCCAGGGCTGGCGCTACCTGACCGCAGACTCCGCGCCGGCCGATCTCACCAAGTCGAGCGCCGCCAGCGTGGCATCGATGCCCGAGCCGATGCGCCGCGAGTTGCGCGACCTCGGCTTGCTGTAAGCAATCGGGTTGCTCTGAGCAATCGAATGGCAGTGATCCGGGATCACTGGGTCACGAGATGCAGCCGAGCCCATTCTGAGGCCGGGACCTCGACATAACGGCCACCCGCCCTGTCGGCGGTGACGTCGAACAGTTCATGGCCGATCCCCATCTCGCTGAGATATCTCCGGAACTGATCGGTGAAGATTGTGGTAAGGCTTTCGCGGTGCTCGGCAGAGACGTTGGGTGCGAGCCGGTCGTAGATCTGCATCCTTGCGGTCAGGATGACGCGGTTGCCGGGCGGCAGGTTACGATGCACGCCGCCCGCAAGCATCAATACACATGCAAGCTCGCAGGGCACACCGGAGAGCTTTTCCTTCGCATCCAGCGGGCCGCCAGGCCGCTTCAGTGCAAAGCATTCCTCCTCGGGTTTTCCGTTGCATGCCTCGACCTCGGTTGCCGCCACCGCCGCATCGATGCCGCGACCGCGCAGGATGCGACCGAGGCTGGCAGCGACGGTGAGGTCGGAGCCCGGTTTGACATTGATCACCACCGGCAGCTTGCGTCCGTTCTGCCGGTCGAGGATCGCCAGCAGGCGCTTGTAGGTGTCCCATTGCACCGCGCCTTCGGCCGCGATCCAGTCCGAGCAGCCGGGGCCGCAGGCATCAGGCGCACCATGCGCGACGTAGAAGATCATGGCGCCGGGCGCCGAATTGACGCCGCCGACCGGCGGCCGGGTCTGTGCCTGCGCCCCAGCCGCGGCCAGCAGCGCGATGCCAAGAACAATGCCTTGCCTGAAGTAATGGTTCATTCCGATCGCCCTTGAAAGGCGCGATCATCCATGCGTCGCGAGCGTGGCGCAAGCACCCGGCCGCACAGATGAGGCCGAGCCCTCATTACAGGCTCGCATCCTCTCTGCGCATGAACCGTTTCACACTTTTCCGGTCCGGTCTCAGACCGCGATATTGTCGATCAGGCGCGTGCTGCCGAGCTTTGCCGCCACCAGCATCCGCATCGGGCCGTCCTTCAGCGAGCCGATCGGCGCCAGGGAGGCGGCGTGGCGCACTTCGAGATAATCGAGCACGAAGCCGGCCCTGGTGATCGCCGCGGCGCCGTCAGCCATTGCGGTCGCGGTATCCTCGCCGGCGCGCAGGCGGCCGGCCGTTTGCTTCATCACCCGGTGAAGCTCAGGGGCGGCGCGCCGTTCCTCCGGCGAGAGGTAGACGTTGCGTGACGACATCGCGAGACCGTCGCGCTCGCGCACCGTTTTGGATCCGATCACCTTGACCCCGAGGTCGAGGTCCGCGGCCATCTGAGTGACGACCCGGAGCTGCTGAAAGTCCTTCTCGCCAAAGATCGCGACGTCGGGCCGGACCTGGGTGAACAGCTTGCCGACCACGGTGGCGACGCCGCCGAAGAAATGCGGCCGGAAGCGATCCTCGAGCCCGGCGGTGGCCGGCCCCTCCGGCACGATCCTGGTGGCGAAGCCGTCCGGGTACATCGCCTTCACCTCGGGATGCCAGATCAGGTCGACGCCCTCGGCGGCGAGCTTGGCGACGTCGGCTTTCCAGGTGCGCGGATAGGAGCCGAAATCTTCGGTCGGCGCGAACTGGGTCGGGTTGACGAAGATCGAGACGACGACCCGCTTGGCGCGGCGCTTGGCGAGCCGCACCAGCGACACATGGCCGTCATGGAGCGCTCCCATGGTTGGGACCAGCGCGACGGTTGCCTTCTTGGCGCGCAGCGTGTCGACGGCGCGACGAAGGGCGGGGACGGTACGGACGACGGTGGGATTTCTCGGCATCTGGTCTCGGCTCGTGGGGCAATCCGGGTGGGAACGAATCTGGGCGGGACGGGTTGGCGTTCGGCAGGTCACGCAGCTTACCAAGTCCGAACCACGATCGGCAAACCGGCCGATAAGCCTTACACGATCTCGAACGTGCGCGGATCAAAGCCGCCGATCGACGCAGCAGTCTTGCTTGATCGATTCATCAGCACGGCAATCGATTTCCTGTCGCTGCATTTCACTTGACCGCAGCGGCGCTCGCTTTGAAGATCATTGCGGGGATTTGAATCATGTTGGTGCAGGCTCGTCAGGGTCAATCCGGCTCCGCACATGTCATCGTGCTGGGCAACGAGAAGGGTGGATCGGGAAAGTCGACCACCGCCCTGCATATCGCCGTCGCGCTGCTGAAGGCCGGGCAACGCGTCGCCAGCATCGATCTCGACTGCCGCCAGCAGAGCTTCACCCGCTACATCAGCAATCGCCAGGCCTGGGCGCGACGCACCGGGCTCGACCTCGAGCTCCCGGCACACCACTGCATCAAGTACGGCGAGACGATGCAGATCGAGGAGAACGAGAACGCGGAATTCCAGCAGTTCATGGCCGCTGTGAGCGCGGTGGAACGCGCCTGTGATTTCATCGTCATCGATACCCCGGGCGCGGACAGCTACCTGATGCGGCTCGCGCATTCGATGGCCGACACTTTGGTAACCCCGATCAACGACAGCTTCCTCGATTTCGACGTGCTCGGCACCGTCGATCCCGCGACTTACGCGGTGACCGGCGAGAGCCATTATGCGGAGATGGTGCGCGACACCAGACGCAAGCGCCGCCAGCTCGATGGCGCCTCGACCGACTGGATCGTGGTGCGCAACCGGCTGTCGATGCTCGGCTCGCGCAACAAGCAGCTGGTGGCCGACGGCTTGAAACAGCTCTCGCTGCGGCTCGGGTTCCGTGCGGTCGACGGCTTTGCCGAGCGGGTGGTCTATCGCGAATTCTTCCCGCGCGGGCTGACGGCGCTCGACGACATCGACGAGGCGACGCTCGGCACCCGCCCGAGCCTCGGTCACGTCACCGCCCGCGAGGAGGTGATGAGCCTGCTGCGCCAGCTCAAGCTGCCGCTCGACGAGCGCGGCCGCCGCAGGGCCGCCAACCGGGCCGAATGGTTCAGCCAGGTCGACAAGCCGCTGGAAGTCGACGACATCATCGGCAGCTAGACCGCCGGGCACTCCTTCTGGCAGGTTCCAGGGCGTCGGGCGTCCAGGAAGTGACTATCGTCACTTCCTGGCCCGTCCAGAAGCACGGTAGTCTTGCGGGGTTTTCGGCCACTCCGTCGCCAATATGCCGGAACAAAGCTGGCCAGATCCGGTTTTCCCAAGCCAGCCGCGTTTCCGCTCCCCGTCGGTTGGTCTTGAGGTATTATCGTGCCGCAGAGCCATGGCGCCAGAAGCGAATGCACAAAGGTTGTGTGCACCGCACAATGAACGTGCTGCGAAGTCCCAACTTTTAGACTTCCTGTCACAGCGCTGTGACATATATTCTCAAAAGGAGGCCGAAGAGTCTCCGGCCAAGAATAGCCCTGAAAAGGCGGGCACCTCGAGGACGTCATGAAGCGTGGAATTCTCGTTCTGCTTTCTCTCTCCGTGGTGATCACGGCGGCCTATTTCACCGCGAGCAAGTGGGCGATCCGTCATGAAACTCTCATGTTCAAGGACCCGACGCGCGATGAGCGGCCGGTCGCGGTCGACGTTGCCGTGCGCTTCGACAAGGAGATGCAGGCCGACGCTGGCATGATCACGCTGCCGGTTGCGATCCTCAATCATGGCAATACCGTCAAATTCACCGAATATTCCTTCCTCGCGAACGTGTTCGCGGCGCGCGGCTATCTGACCATCAGCATTCAGAACGACCTGCCGTCGGACGGGCCGATGGTGACCAAGGTCGGTGAGCTCTATGTCGGCCGCCTGCCGCAGTACCAGCGCGGCATCACCAACATCAAGTTCGCGATCGAGGAGATGAAGAAGCGCAAGCCGAACGCGGACTACAGCAAGCTGACGATGGTCGGCCATTCCAATGGCGGCGATATCGCGATGTATTTCGCCAAGCAATATCCGGACGAGATCAAGAAGGTGGTGACGCTGGACAATCTGCGCGTGCCGTTCATGACCGACGGCAAGTTCAAGATCCTGTCGTTCCGTTCGCATGACTCGCAGTTCAAGCCGGATCCGGGCGTCGTTCCCGATGCCGACGAATGCGAGAAGGCCGGCATCACCGTGGTGAACACCAACTTCCAGCACAACGACATGCGTGACACCGGGCCCGAGAAGGCCAAGGACTCGATCCAGGCCATGCTCGATAAATTCCTCGCCGATACCGACAGCGCTGTCGCGCCGGTCGACACCAGGAATGCGCCGCCGAAGATTCTGGAGCCCGGTCCCGTCTCGCTTTACGTGCCGGTCGAGAAACCTCAGACCTTGACCGATAAGCTCAAGAAGTCGCTCTCGCTGACCAAGACCGAGACGAAGAAGGATCCGTCGGTCACGAATTGACCGGGCGGCTCGCGGTCCAGGCTGGCCTCTCACGTTGACCAATCCACTGCCGCGGCCCACATAGTGTTTGCTGTACGAGGCAAGCGCTGATGGCCGGCAAGACGATCAAACCGACATCCGGAAGCGATGTACGCCCGGCCCATGCGCCTGGCGTGCCGGCATCCAGCGCGAACGACATCGCGGCATTCGTCGCCAAGGCGCGGGCGATGTCGCCGCATCGCGCCGGCGCCCACGGCAGGCTGGTGTTCGCGCTCGACGCCACGATGAGCCGGCAGCCGACATGGGACATGGCGTGCACGCTGCAGGCGGACATGTTCCGCGAGGCCGGCGCGCTCGGCAGTCTCGATATCCGCCTCGTCTATTATCGCGGCTTCAATGAATGCCGTGCGTCGGGCTGGATCTCCGACAGCGCGCAGCTCGCGCGGCTGATGAGCAAGATCGATTGCCAGGGCGGCAACACCCAGATCGGCAAGGTGCTGTCCGAGACGCGTCGCGAAGCGGTCGAGGCAGGGGTGCGCGCCTTGGTGTTCGTCGGCGACGCGATGGAGGAGAGCGCCGACGATCTCTGCGCCAAAGCCGGTGAGCTCGGCCTGCTCAAGGTGCCGGTCTTCATGTTCCAGGAGGGCAGGGATGCGACCGCCGAGCAAACGTTTCGCGAGATCGCGCGACTGACCGGCGGCGCCTGGTGCAGGTTCGATCCCGGCGCGGCCGCCCAGCTCCGCGAATTGCTGCGTGCCGCCGCAGCCTATGCCGCCGGCGGCCGCGAGGCGCTGCTGCAACTGGCGAAGACGACGAGCGGCGCGGCGAAGCTGATCGGCCAGATGAAATAGCGCCGCATCGCGTCAGGCTCCGCCTGATGCCGGTGAGACGAAGCTTCGCATGCTTTTTGCCGCCGGGCCGCCTATATTCCCGACATGCCAACGCTGATCGCCGGCGTCATCGCCGTTGTCGTCCTTTATTCCGCGCTGCAGATGTTCCGTGCGGCCAATCCCGCCGTGCTTGCGCGCGCGATCAAGATCGGCGGCGGGGTGCTCGCGCTGGCGGTCGCGGCCTTTACCGGCGTGCGGGGCGAACTGGCGGTGGCAATTCCGCTCGGCATTTTCGGCGCCGGACTGCTCGGCTGGTCGCCGTTCGGAAGCACCGGATTTCCCAATCTCGGCGGTATGTTCGGCGGTTCGCGCAGCCAGGGACAAAGCTCGCGGGTGCGCTCGCAATATCTCGATATGACCCTCGATCACCGCAGCGGCGTGCTCAGGGGCCAGATCGTGGCCGGACCGCAGGCCGGCCGCATGCTCGATGAGTTCGACCTGTCGCAGCTATTGGCGATGGTCCCGAGCTTCGACGCCGAGAGCGTCGCGCTACTTGAAAGCTATCTGGACCGCCGCTTTCCCGCCTGGCGTCAGGACGCACAGGGCGACCGGGCACGGGGGCAGGGCCGTGCGGCGTCGGGCGGCAAAATGACGAACGAGGAGGCCTATCAGATCCTTGGCCTGCAGCCGGGAGCGTCGCGCGACGACATCAGCCGGGCTCACCGAACCCTGATGAAGAAACTCCATCCCGACCAGGGGGGCTCGACGTACCTCGCGGCCCGTGTGAACGAGGCCAAGGACACTCTGCTTCGCACGCATCTCTAACTCCGGCTACGCTACCAACGCCACAGCCGAGAGCTGCCTTCCGTTTCTGATTGATGCCCCGTCTGGCCCGCCGCTGTCCGGCGTGGCCGATCGCTCTTTCGGGAAAACTTAACCGTAAAATCTTGACGAGAAGTTTCATGGTTGCGCCGCTCGCGGACGGCCGGCTGTTTTCGCGGCGGCAAAAGCAAAACGGCCGGCGCTTGCGGCGCCGGCCGTTCGAAATCAGCAGATGCTGACGATCAGTTGCGAACGGTGATGCAGGAGATCTCAGCGCGCTTCAGCGTCTTGCAAGCCGCCTCGGCCTGATCGCGCTCGAGGCCGGCAAAACGGGCGCGATAGAGCTTGCGATTATCCTTGGCGACCACCTCGGTAAACGGGTCCGCCTTGCTGAGCAGGCCGCGGGCCGAGCTGCGCGCCAGGTCGATGCGCTTGTTGGCTTCGCCCTCGGACTCCAGCGCGCCAACCTGGATGATCCAGCCGGTATGCGCGGCGCTCGGCTTTGCTGAGCTGGTCGGCGGAGCGGCCTGCACGCTGCGGGTTGCGGGCTCGATCGACGCAACGGCCTGTGGCGCCGGGGTAGCGGGTGCATGGACGGCCGAGGCCGGTAGCACGCCGAGGATGCCATTGCCGGTGCCGAAATTGGCCGGCTGCCGCGGCATTTCCGGCCTCGAGGTCTCGGCGGCCCGCGCCATCATCGCATTGGAGGTCTCGGGGACCTCGCCGCGCGAGGGGATCGTGTTGGTGATCGGAGGCGCGGACTGCGCCGGGCCGGCCGCGGCGAGCTTGATCTGGCCGGCTTTGACCTGCACCGTCTTCACCTTGACCGGCTTCATCGGTTCAGCCGAGCCGGGGATCGCGGCGATCGGCTGGGTCTGGATCACGCCTGAGGTCAGCGGCGCCGGCTCGGGCTTGGCCTGCGGCTCCGGCTTGGCCGGAAGCGGCGGCAGCGCGGCGGCGGCCGCCGCCATCAGCGAGGGCTTGCTGGCCGGGCGCGGCGCCTGGATCGCGGCAGCTGCAGCGGCGGGCTCCGATGCCGCGACCGGCGAAGTGTCCGGCGCGCGCGCACTATCCGCGTCGGCGACCTCGACATTGGCGTCGGCCGGATTGCGTTCGGTGATCGCTGCGGCAGTGCGGGTGGTCGCGGCCTTCCCGACGTTCTCGGCGAGCAGGTTGCGCATGATGGCGTCACGCGAGCCGCCGCTGCGGCCGCCAAGCACCACGCCGACCAGGAAGCGATTGCCGCGGCGCATCGAGGTCACGAGGTTGAAGCCGGACGCGCGGGTGTAGCCGGTCTTGATACCGTCAACGCCCTCGACGTTGCCGAGCAGATGGTTGTGGTTGCGGATCGATTGGCCGCGGAAGTTAAACACCGAGGTCGAGAAGTAGCGGTAGTAGCGCGGGAAGCGGTCCTGGATCGCGCGGCCGAGAGTCGATTGATCGCGCGCCGTCGTCACCTGCTCATCGTTGGGCAGGCCGGAGGCGTTGCGATAAACGGTCCGGCTCATGCCGAGCGCACGGGCCTTGCGGGTCATCATCCGGGCGAAATCGTCTTCGCTGCCGCCGATCGCCTCGGCGATCACGACCGCGGCGTCATTGGCCGAGCGGGTGACCAGGCCCTTGATGGCGTCTTCGACCTTGATGGTCGAGCCGGGCCGCAGGCCGAGCTTGGTCGGGTCCTGTTCGGAGGCGTGCTCGGACACCGGCATTTCGGTGTCGAGCTTCATCTTCCCGGAATCGAGGCGCTCGAACAGCAGATAGAGCGTCATGATCTTGGTCAGCGAGGCCGGGTGGCGCAGGCCGTCGGGACTGGTGGCGGTGAGCACCGAACCGGTGTTGCCGTCGACGATGATCGACGCGAATTGCGGGCTGTAGCTCTCGCGCGCTTCCTGGCTGTGGTGGTGACGGGCGTAGTGGCGCCGGTGACGGCGCGCCTCGGCGCTATCACTCGTGATCAGGATCGCCGTCGTGACGGTAACGAGCCCAAGAACGCCAACTCGCAGCGCCCGCGAGGAGGCCAAGGTTGTTCGAAGCATCTACTTCCCCGTCCCAATTTCTATCTAGATCACTGGCTCGTGAGGCGAAATTGTGCCCGGCGGCCATCGATCCTTGCCTGCGCAACAAACCACTTCGGGCAGAACCATCGGCCGAGGTGGCGGCTCAGGTCGCTCTTCTAGCTAAGGTGTTGTTCACAAACAGCTTTCGAGGCTGTCTGTCGGAAGGCGAACAAAGTCCGGGAATCAGGTTAGGCGGACCGAGTTTCCAAAAGATTAAGCAACCGTTGCGTAGTCCCCCGGGGTTTATCGCGAATGCCGGAGATTCGGGGTTGTGGGATTGTGCGATGCACAATATTCGTTGACTCTATTGTGCGATGCGATATGGCTATCGGCGTCAGGGGGCCGGGAGCTTCCCGGCAATGGGAATTTGCGCCTTCAAGTCTGGGAAAAGGAATTCCATCCATGGTCAAGATCGAAGACATTCAGAACTACGGCAAAGAGCATTTCGAGTCGGTCACCGCGTCGGCGAACAACCTGCAGAGCGGCGTTCAGGCCATCGCCACCGCCTATGGCGACTATGCCAAGAAGTCCTTTGAGGACACCAAGTCGTTCGTCGAGAAGCTGTCGGGCGTGAAGTCGCTGGACAAGGCGCTCGAGGCGCAGACCGAGTACCTGCGCTCGTCCTACGAGACCTTCGTTGCGGAATCGCAGAAGATCGCCGGCCTGTACAGCGACTGCGCCAAGCAGACCTTCAAGCCCTATGAGGGTCTGGTCTCCAAGTTCGCGCCCGCTGCTCAGTAAGCGCAGCGGACCAAGACAAGCGAAAAGCCCGGCTGTTTGGCCGGGCTTTTTTGCTGTGCCTGAAGCGGGGACTATTTGGCCAGCCGCAGCTTGCTGAGGGCGGTTCCGATCGTGTTGAACGTCGTCAGGATCTGGGTCGAGCTGGTCAGCATGAAGAATTTGTCGGGCGTGCTGGCGCAATTCTTGAGGACGGTCGAGGTCGGATCGGCGGGCGAGTGCGTGTTCACCTGGATCGTGTAGATCGTGTACAGCGGCTGGCCGCTGGAGTCCTTCGCGGCCTGCAGATTCTGGCACAGCAGGGCCTGCCTGGCGTCGATCGGGTTGCCGGAGGCCTGCGTGCGGCCGTCGCCGTATTCGGGCCAGCGGTCCTCGGTGTTCAGACCGTCGGACAAGAGAATGATGACCCGGTTGTAGGTGGTGTTGGAGTCCTCCGCCGGCGTGTTCAACGGGCCGCCCACCAGTAGCGACTGCCATGCCCACGCCAGGCCGACCGCCTGGTTGGTGCCGCCGGTCGGCTGCATCGCGTTGACCGCATTTTTGAGCGCGGTCCAGTTGTAGCTCAACGGAATGATCGGCTCGAGCTGCGGCGAGGAGTTGCTGCTGCAGTAGGAGTAGCCGTTCTCAAAGAGCTCGTTGGCCGGGAAAAGCGTGGTGACGTCGGATGACGCCGGCAGCACGCCGGTCGCATCATTCGGCTGGGTGCGGTCGGCGATGCAGCCCGTCCAGTTGCCGATCGGGTTGGTGGACGCTTGCCGCCAGTCGTTTTTCACGGTGGGGATCTGGTTGGTCGAGGTCCATTGATTGTTGGTCCATCCGACGACGGCGCTGACCCGGGGCTGGCCCTGATTGTCGGCCGTGTCGTTGGGGCCGGGCTGCGTCCAGTCGTGGGTATACAGCTTGCCGGTGCATTGATAGACGCCGCCGGAGGTGCCGCAACTGCAGCCGGAGACATCGTTACCCGACGAATTCTTCGGACAGCTGCACGACGTCGAGCCGCTGCAGAACACGCCGGTGCCGACCTGCGTGCTCACCCAGCAGCCATTGTAGCGCGTGTAGGAGTTCGCATCGACGCTGGGGCAGATGTAGCCTGAATAGGTCCCGCTCGAGGGGATGTAGTTCGCGCTGCCGGTATTTGTCGGGCTCTTCTGGCAGGTGAAGCCGCCGTTGTTGTTGGTCCACGGGCATCGCGCACCGGGTCCGACCGCGTGCCAGTTCATCGGCAGGCTTGCCTGCATGGTGCCGTTGGCGGGCTGCGTGGTCGGGGGATTGAGCCAGTCGGTCCAGTCGATCCAGCTCTGACCGACATTGCTGGTGCCGACATTGACGACCTTCTCGAACGGAATGACGGAGATATAGACGTCACCATTGTTCTTGCTCAGCGCGCTGAGCTGGTCGATCAGCCCGCCGGTTCCGGCCACCGCGTTGCGCAGCGCGGTGATCTTGTTGTCGTCCGACATCGATCCCGTGTTGTCGAGGGCGAGGGCGACGCGCATCTTGACGTTGCCCCAGGTGGTGGTCGTCGAGCTCTTGAAACCCAGCGTCGGAAAACCGGCCAGCTGCATGAAATCGGATTTGATGTGGCCGGATCCGCCCAGCAGGATGGTGGCCGCCGCGCTCGAGGTCGGGGTGGTGTAGTTCGCCGTGACGGAAATGCCCTGGCCGTCCTTATTGGTGTAAAGCGCGGTGAAATAGGTCTGCGCCTTGCTCGGGATATCCGCAGCCGTGATGTTGCCCATGGTCAGATCCTTGGACAGCATCAGCGCGGTCGAATCGAGGGCTGCCTGCATCGCGGAGCGGGCGTTGTTGGCGCGGGTATAGTCGATCGCGGCTCCCACGAAAGCGAGGAGCGGCAGCATTGCGAAGGTGAAGATCACCGCGACATTGCCGTTATTTGCCCTGGAAAACCGGCGGGCAACCGCGCAGACGCGATCGGAAATGGCTGAACCAAGCATGGCACTCTCGTCGAAATGGATTGCGGTGGCATCTCGACCGGCGCCGCTAAACAGATGGTGAATCGGGCGCGGGAAACCCGGCAGGGCGGCGCGGGGGAGGCTCAAAAGCCGGGCAAAAGCGCTCGCTATCCTCAATGGCGTCTAAATTGGCCGCCCGACTCCTTTGTCAAATCGGGCAGAAATGATTAACCTTCCGAGGGTTGCCGCGCCCGGAATCGGACCGGTGGGCCGCGCCGGGTCTGCGCTTGCGGCTGGGCCTCGCGAGGCCCATATTCGGGAAGTCGATCCGGCCGCCGGATCGGACCGGGAGCGGCAATCTGGAAAGCATTGCTGGGGGTTCCGCGATCAGTCTTGCGGCAATCGCGACCACCATCCAATTGCCATCCGGTTTCCCGCCATCCGGTTTCCCTTGGGGAATTCGAACGCCTGAGCCATGTTGCGATCCACGTTGACAGTCCCGATTTCCGAGCCGGTTTCGTCGATGCCGGCGGTGGCCGCCGCGCCGGCGCCGAAAATGAACAATGATGACAACCGCAATGGGACGGGCAACGGCCCGTCGACCTCGGTCATCACCAAGGTCAAGCCGAAGACCAAGCGTCCGAACCTGTACCGAGTCCTGATCCTGAACGACGACTACACGCCGATGGAGTTCGTCGTTCACGTGCTGGAACGATTCTTCAACAAGGACGCCGAGGCGGCGACCAAGATCATGCTGCACGTTCATCACCACGGGATCGGCGAGTGCGGCGTTTTTACCTACGAGATCGCCGAGACCAAGGTGACGCAAGTCATGGACTTCGCGCGCAAGCACCAGCATCCACTGCAGTGCGTGATGGAAAAGAAATAGGTCGCTGGAACGACTGACCCGCCGCGAGGCGCGGAACGGGTCTTGCATCGCGGATTTTGATGGTGGTGAACGGCGTTCCCGTACGATCACGGGCGTCGCCGCGCGACGCCCCGATGCCCCGAATTTAGAAGAAAACCATCATCGCGGGACCGGTCTTTCGCCACGATCCGTCGTAACTATATCAAAGGCGATCACGAAGGTTGTTATTGCCTGACCCGGTAATGGCGATCATGATGGCAGGGGGCCATAGAGGACGCGAATGCCAACTTTTTCCCAAAGCCTTGAACAGTCGCTGCACCGTGCATTGGCGATCGCAAACGAGCGTCACCATCAATACGCGACGCTCGAACATCTGCTGCTGTCGCTGATCGATGACTCGGATGCGGCGGCTGTGATGCGGGCCTGCAGCGTCGATCTCGACAAGCTCAGGACCAGCCTCGTTAATTATCTCGAGACCGAATTCGAAAACCTGGTGACTGACGGCGCCGATGACGCGAAGCCGACCGCCGGGTTCCAGCGCGTGATCCAGCGCGCGGTGATTCACGTCCAGTCGTCCGGTCGCGAGGAAGTGACCGGCGCCAACGTCCTGATCGCGATCTTCGCCGAGCGCGAGAGCCACGCCGCGTACTTCCTGCAGGAGCAGGATATGACGCGCTACGACGCCGTCAACTACATCAGCCACGGCATCGCCAAGCGGCCCGGCGTGTCCGAGGCGCGGCCGGTGCGCGGCGTCGACGAGGAAACCGAGACCAAGGGCAACGAGGACGCCAAGAAGAAGGGCGAGGCGCTCGAGACCTATTGCGTCAACCTCAACAAGAAGGCGCGCGACGGCAAGATCGATCCGGTGATCGGCCGCAATGCCGAGATCAATCGTGCGATCCAGGTGCTGTGCCGCCGCCAGAAGAACAACCCGCTGTTCGTCGGCGAAGCCGGCGTCGGCAAGACCGCGATTGCCGAAGGCCTCGCCAAGCGCATCGTCGACAGCGATGTGCCGGAAGTGCTGGCGGCCGCGACCGTCTTCTCGCTCGACATGGGCACGCTGCTTGCGGGCACCCGCTATCGCGGTGATTTCGAGGAGCGGCTCAAACAGGTCCTGAAGGAACTGGAGGCGCATCCGAACGCTATCCTGTTCATCGACGAGATCCACACCGTGATCGGCGCCGGCGCCACCTCCGGCGGCGCGATGGATGCGTCCAATCTGCTGAAGCCCGCGCTGGCTTCGGGCACGATCCGCTGCATGGGCTCGACCACCTACAAGGAATACCGTCAGCACTTCGAGAAGGACCGCGCGCTGGTGCGGCGCTTCCAGAAGATCGACGTCAACGAGCCGACGGTGGAAGACGCAATCGCGATCCTCAAGGGCCTGAAGCCCTATTTCGAGGATTACCATCGGCTGAAATACACCAACGAGGCGATCGAGGCGGCGGTGCAGCTGTCGTCGCGCTACATCCACGACCGCAAGCTGCCCGACAAGGCGATCGATGTGATCGACGAGTCCGGCGCGGCGCAGATGCTGGTCGCCGAGAGCAAGCGCAAGAAGACGATCGGCATTAAGGAGATCGAGACCACGATCGCGACCATGGCGCGGATCCCGCCGAAGAGCGTGTCGAAGGACGATGCCGAGGTGCTGAAGCATCTCGAGCAGACCCTGAAGCGCACGGTGTTCGGCCAGGACAAGGCGATCGAGTCGCTGGCGGCGTCGATCAAGCTGGCGCGAGCCGGCCTGCGCGAGCCGGAGAAGCCGATCGGCAGCTACTTGTTCTCGGGTCCGACCGGCGTCGGCAAGACCGAGGTGGCCAAGCAACTGGCGGCGTCGCTCGGTGTCGAGCTGCTGCGCTTCGACATGTCCGAATACATGGAGCGGCACACCGTGTCGCGCCTGATCGGCGCACCTCCCGGCTATGTCGGTTTCGACCAGGGCGGCCTGCTCACCGATGGCGTGGACCAGCATCCGCATTGCGTCGTGCTGCTCGACGAAATCGAGAAGGCGCACCCGGATCTCTACAACGTGCTGCTGCAGATCATGGATCATGGCCGGCTCACCGACCACAACGGCAAGCAGGTCAACTTCCGCAACGTGATCCTGATCATGACCACGAATGCCGGCGCGGCCGATCTTGCGCGGCAGGCCTTCGGCTTCACCCGCTCGAAGCGGGAAGGCGACGATCACGAAGCGATCAATCGCCAGTTCGCGCCGGAGTTCCGCAACCGGCTGGATGCGATCGTCTCGTTCTCGCACCTCAATGCCGAGGTGATCGGCATGGTGGTCGAGAAGTTCGTGCTGCAGCTCGAGGCGCAACTCGCCGACCGCGACGTCACGATCGAGCTGTCCGAGCCTGCAAAGGCCTGGCTGATCGAGCACGGCTATGACGAGCAGATGGGCGCACGTCCGATGGCGCGCATCATCCAGGAGCACATCAAGAAGCCGCTCGCGGATGAGGTGCTGTTCGGTCAGCTCAAGGGCGGCGGACACGTCCGCGTCATCCTGGTCAAGGACGAGGCGACCGCCAAGGACAAGATCGGCTTCGAATATGTCGAGGGCCCGGTCACGCCGAAGCCCGAGAACCTGCCGCCGCGCAAGCGCAAGCCGCCGAAGGGCGGTCCCAACGGCGGCGGAGGCGGCACCAAGGGGCCGGCCTCAAAGGGACCGATGGTCAAGGTCTGAGGCGCGAGCGAACAACCAAACGAAAAGGCCGGCTGAACAGCCGGCCTTTTTGTTTCTGGCGGTGGGAGGCGCGTCTCCGCGCCGTCACTCGCCCTTCAGCCGCTGGCCCTCCTGGACCCGCACCCGGTCGGCGCCGCGGCTGCCGGCCGAGGACAGCCGGAGCGTGCTGAGCACAGCTCCCACGACGGCAAAGCCGACGCCGACCATCAGCGAGATCCGGGTGCCGTCAGCCGGATAGCGAGCCAGCAGCAGCGCCACCAAAGCGGCGCCGATGGTCTGTCCGAGCAGGCGCGCGGTCCCTAACATGCCGCTGGCGCCGCCCGAGCGCTCGCGCGGGGCGGCGGCGATCATGGTGCGGTTGTTCGGGGTCTGGAACAGGCCGAAGCCGGCGCCGGCCAGCGCCATGCGCCAGACCACGTCGATCGGCGTGGCGTTGACCGGCATCAAGGCCAGCGTGCCCAATCCCGTCGCGAACAGCAGCAGGCCGATGCCGCCGAGCAGGCCGGCCGGATAGCGTTCCACCAGCCAGCCCGCGAGCGGGGCGGCGAACGCGACCGCAATCGGCCACGGCGTGATCAACAGGCCGATCTGCACCGCCGAATATCCGAAATGGTTTTCCAGATAGAACGGCATCGCGACAAAGGCCAGCATCTGGCCGCAGAACGAGGCGATCGAGGTGCCGATCGAGAGCGCGAAGATCGGAATCCGCAGCAGGTCGACGGGCAGCAGCGGCGAGGGCAGATGCTGCTGCCGCCGGTACAGCAAATGCGAGGCGACCGCGGCGACCGCGAACTCCAATGCGCAGAGATACAGCGACCCGCCATGGCCGGCGCTGTCGATCGCGCTGATACCGAACCCGAACGCGATGGCGCTCAGCGCGGCGCTCTGCCAGTCGAAGGCGTGAACCGCCGGCCTCGTGCGCGGCAGGAAGCGCCAGCCCAGCGCCAGCGTGACGATGCCGAGCGGGACATTGATGGCGAACAGATACGGCCAGGTCCCGACCGCCAGGATGAACGAGGCGATGGTCGGGCCGACCGCAGCGGAGATCGCGACCACCAGCGCGTTGACGCCGATGCCGCGGCCGAGCAGCGAATGCGGATAGATGAAGCGGACCAGCGCGGTGTTGACGCTGAGGATGCCTGCAGCGCCAAACCCCTGCAGGATGCGGGCGACCGTCAGCAGCGGCAGCGTATACGACAGCGCGCAGAACAGCGAGGCCAGCGTGAACAGCAACAGCCCCGCCAGATAGACGCGGCGATAGCCGATGATTTCGCCGAGCGAGGCCAGCGGCAGCAGCGAGATCGTGATCGCCAATTGATAGCCGTTGACGATCCAGATCGAGAACGCCGGGCTGGCGTTCAGATCCCGGGCAATGGTCGGCAGCGCAACGTTGGCGATCGAGCCGTCGACGACGGCCATCACAAGGCCGAGCGCGATCGTGAGAATGGCCCAATTGCGCTGCGGCTGCGGCAGCCCGTCGGGATGCTCAATGATCGCGGACGACATGTCGTGGAGTGGCTCTCGGTTCCGGCGTTGCGGGGATTACCGCATGCTGGATTAGCCCGGCCTTTGCAACCCCGAATGCCGGATGCCGGCCGCGACGGAAACGAAGACTCCGAGCCGAGGCGGCTCAGCCCTGGCCGAGCAATTCGTTGATGCGTCGCTGCAGCTGCCGCTTCTTGATCTCGCTGTGGCGGACCCGCTCGTCGAGATCGCTGACCGGCGTGTCGGAAGTCATGATCCGGAAGGCGAGGCCGACCTTGTTGGCCTGGCGCCAGATCAGGCGGGCCAGGAACGAGCGGCCCTTGCGTGCGACGCTGAGATTCATCTCTTCGGGCAAGTGCGCGGCATCGCTAAATTCAACGCAGGCACCGCCTTCGCTGATGTTGCGGACGACGCAATCCATCGTCGAGCCGCGTTCATTGATCTCCGCAACCGCACCATAGAACACCTTCTCGCGTACGTTCTGGCGCCGGTCCTGCATGGGAAATCCTCCAAATGAACGGCACGAATGTACCGGTCCGCCGCAGCGAAAAGAAGTGCGCCGGGGAACCCGTTGCAGTTAGTGTAAATATTTGCATCCGTGATGGCGTGGATTCCCGGCTATTTTGCGCCGCAAGAGACCCTTGGCTTCACGGAGAACGCTTTAGTTCGGCAGCCGGCTTTGCCGCCAGTCGCGCGGCGACAGGCCGTAATGGTCACGGAACACGCGGCCGAAATGCGAGAGATCGTTAAAGCCCCAGGCGAATGCAATCTCGCCGATGTGGCGATGCGCGTGCGCCTGCGAGGCGAGGTCGCGCTTGCAGCGCTCCAGCCGCTGCGCCAGCACGAAGCGCTGGAACGAGGTGTCCTCGTCGGCCAAAAGGCTGTTGACGTAGCGCGGCGAGATGCCGAGCGCGGCGGCGGTCTCGGCGAGGTTGAGCTCGGGGTTCGGCAGATGCGCAAGCACATGCGCCTTCAGCCGGTAGAGCAGCGCGGAGCGGTGGGTCGAGGCGGGCAGCGCGGCGCCGCCGAGCCGCTCGCTCATTGCCATCGCGAGCAGGTCGGCGGCCTGGTCGGCGAGGCGGATCGCGTTGTCAGGATCGAGCTTGTCGGCAATCTCGGAGAGCCCCGCGATGAACTGCCAGGCGAGCCGCTGCACGGGACGATCCGATGTGAACGTGGTCGCAGTTAAGCCCTGGGTGCCGGCGAAGCGCCGGTGCAGCATGGCGCGCGGCACCTGGAAGATGGTCTGCGTGAAGTCGGCGTTGAAGCGCAGCTCATAGGGCCGGGTGGTGTCGTAGAATGCGAACTCGCCCGGTTGGATCACGGTCTCGCGGCCGTCCTGCAGCACGGCGCCCGCGCCACTCCGGCCGAGGGCGAACAGAACAAAATCCTCGCTGGCGCGAGCGATCCGCGACGGGGTACGCAGGACCCGTTGCTGGCCTGACGAGACTACCGAGCATTTCACCGCGCCCAGCTGCGCGCTGGTGATGGCGCCGTGGAAGTCGATGCCGAGATCGGACTTGCAGTCGAGCTGCACGAACACGTCGCAGACGATGTCCTGCCAGAGCGCAAGGCGCCGATGGGTGGGCGCGTCTTCCGTGGTGAACAGGGCCGGCATGATTTCCTCCCTTCACGAGTGCAAACGCTGGCCACGCAAACAAAGCAAGCTTCATACCGGGGACGGCCGGGGAATCTCCTCCGCAGTCGAATTTTCCTTCCGTCCTGGTCGAACGGCGTGCCCGGTCTCGGGGCAGCATGATGTCAGAGGCCGCCATGGCCGATCAAGCACGAACCGGCCGGAAGCGTCGGCCGCGAGGAGGACATCATGGGCATCGAACATCCGAAATACCGCGTTGCGGTGGTGCAGGCCGCACCTGCCTGGCTCGACCTCGACGCCTCCATCGCCAAGTCCATCGCGCTGATCGAGGAGGCCGCCGCCAAAGGGGCGAAGCTGATCGCGTTCCCCGAGGCGTTCATCCCCGGCTATCCCTGGTACATCTGGCTGGACTCGCCGGCTTGGGCGATCGGGCGCGGTTTCGTGCAGCGCTATTTCGACAACTCGCTCAGCTACGACAGCCCGCAGGCCGAGAAGCTGCGGCTCGCGGTCAAGAAGGCCGGCATGACCACGGTGCTCGGCCTGTCCGAGCGCGACGGCGGCAGCCTCTATCTCGCGCAATGGCTGATCGGGCCCGACGGCGAGACCATTGCGAAGCGGCGCAAGCTGCGGCCGACCCATGCCGAGCGCACCGTCTATGGCGAGGGCGACGGCAGCGACCTTGCCGTGCATGACCGTCCCGGCATCGGCCGGCTCGGCGCGCTGTGCTGCTGGGAGCACCTGCAGCCGCTGTCGAAATACGCGATGTACGCCCAGAACGAGCAGGTCCATGTCGCGGCCTGGCCGAGCTTCTCGCTGTACGATCCGTTCGCGCCGGCGCTCGGCTGGGAGGTCAACAACGCGGCCTCGCGGGTCTATGCGGTCGAAGGCTCGTGCTTCGTGCTGGCGCCCTGCGCCACGGTCTCGCAGGCGATGGTCGACGAGATGTGCGACCGCGACGACAAGCACGCGCTGCTGCATGTCGGCGGCGGACATGCCGCGATCTACGGGCCGGACGGCAGCTCGATCGCCGAGAAGCTGCCGCCCGAGCAGGAGGGCCTGCTGCTCGCCGATATCGATCTCGGCGCGATCGGGATCGCCAAGAACGCCGCCGATCCGGCCGGGCACTATTCGCGCCCCGATGTCACGCGTCTGCTGCTGAACAAGAAGCCGTCGAAGCGCGTCGAGCATTTCGCGCTTCCGCTCGACAGCCTTGAGGAGATCGACGCGGCCGCGAGCTGAAAGCACGACATCCAACGGGAGGCGACTGCCATGGAATCCGCCATTCCATCTCATTTGCAGACAGTCCGATCGCGTCATCGGCGTGTGCCCGACGACTACGCGCCGCCTTATCCATCCTTCGTCGCGCGCCACAAGCCCGCGGTCACGCGCGTGATCATGGCCTATTTCGGCGTGCAATATCGCGGTGAGAGGAGCGCGGCGGCGACCGACGCGCTGGCGCAGATCGCCACGCGCTTTGCCAGAGAAAACAGTCCGACGCATTGGGACCGCGCGCAATATGTTGACCAGGCCGGCTTCACCAACGTCGTCTCGGTCGCCTATTGGGACGACGCCGGGCGTTTCGACGCCTGGTTCGACGGCGCGCGCGAGGCCTGGACCGGCAGCGGCGCCGGCGATGGCGTCGGTCGCTTCATCGAGGTGCTGCGGCCGCATGTTGCGCGCTACGAGACGCTGTTCTCGTCGCTCGGCCGTCCGGAGGGCGTCGCGGTGCTTGCCGACGGCATGAGCGGCGAGGTGCAGGAGCACGCCTATTGGGGCGGTATGCGCGACCGTATCCCGCTGTCGCAGACCGACGCGATGACGCCGGGCGGCGAGCCGCGCGTGATTCGCGACGGCGCACGCGTCCGTGTGGTCGCGCATGACAATCTCTGCCTGATCCGTTCCGGACAGGATTGGAGCGATACCGAGGCAGCGGAACGCAAGATGTATCTCGACGATGTCGAACCGGTGCTGCGCCAGGGCATGGATTTCCTGCGCGACGACGGTGTGCCGATCGGCTGCTATGCCAACCGCTATATGCGCGTTGTCGATGCGGAGGGCAGGCCGACCGAAAAGTCTTACGGCCAGAGCTGGTGGAAGAGCCTTGCGGCACTCGAGCGCTGGGCGGAATCGCACCCGACCCATGTCAGGATTTTTGGCGCGGCGATGAAGTATCTCTCGACCTTGGGGCCGAACGCCAAGCTCAGGCTGTATCACGAGGTCACGGTGGCAGGCGCCGACGAGCAGTTCTTCGAATATCTCGGCTGCCATGAACGGACCGGCATGCTCACCGCCGTACAGGTCGCCCGAGCGACGACGCCTTGAGTTGGCTAAGTGCTCGTGTCTAGCGCCGAGCCTTACGCCACGCGCTCGCGCAGGCCCTTGGCGACTTCCTTCTGCGCGTCGAACTCGCGGCGCAGGCGGGCCAGCTCCTCGGCGCTGAGCGCATCGGCGTTGCTGTAGTCGCGCTTCCAGGAAGCATCCTCGCTCCAGCGCAGCGGTGACTGCACGGTGGTCTGCGGACCGGGCGCCTGCTCAAGCACGCGCAGCGCCAGCTCCAGCGTGAACGCCTGCGAGGCGACGTCCTGCGGCTTGCCGGCGGAATTGCCGAGCGGGAAATCGGAGAACAGGAAACGCGGCACCGCGGCATGCTCGACGATATCCTTGGCGCAGCCTATCACGACCGTGGAAATCCCGTTGGCCTCGAGATGCCGCGCCACCAGGCTGACGGTCTGGTGGCAGACCGGGCAGTTCGGCACCAGCACCGCGGCGTCGACCTTGTCGTCACGGCAACGCTTGAGGATTTCGGGCGCGTCGGTCTCGATGGTGACGCGGTGGCTGCGGTTGGTCGGGGCGCCGAAGAAGCGCGGCGCGACGTCGCCGATCGTGCCGGCCGCGGCGAGGCGCTTCAGCTGTGCCAGCGGGAACCAGGTGCCGTTGTCGGTCGCCGTGGTGTGGGTGCGGTCATAGGCGATGTGCGAAATCCGCAGATCGTGCTGCTTTGACGTGTCGCCGTCATAGACCGCATAGAACTTGGCCCCGCCGTTGTATTTCGCGCCGGGACCCTGGTCGCCCCGTGCCGGATCGAACGGCGCCGCGGTCGTGATGATGGCGACCCGGGACTGGTTCAGCGGCTTCTTCAGGGGCTGGAACGGGGCGGAGGTGTAATGCGCCCAGCGGTAGGGGGTGGTGTAGCCGATAGCCGCGTAATAATCGCGGGTTCGCTTCATATAGCCGATCGGGGCGTCGTCATCGGGGGCAAAGCCGAGTTGATCGTCGGATGCTGCGGCCATTTGCGCTCCCTTTTGCGCGCCATCATTTCAGTCCATAGCTAGACCACGAGCTTGCGGTGTCAAGCCGCGCCCGCACGGGAACAGAATTGCCATGCGAACCGGTCGTTGCGCCGCATTGGTCATGCTTGTGCTGCTGGTGCCGCCGGCCCGGGTCGGCGCGGAGGACGCTCCGGCCGCGGCCCCGGCGCCGCCGCCTGGCGCCGAGCAGCCGGCAGCGCCGCCCCCGGACAAGCCCGCTGAGCAGCCCGCGGCCGCGCCGGCGGAGCCGCCTGCGCCACCGCTGGGAGAGCAGGCCGCACCATCGGCCGAGAAACCTGCCGCGCCCCCGGCGGATACGCCCCCGGCGGATACGCCCGCGGCGGCGACCGACAAGCCCGCGGACGATGTGCGCGAGAGCGACACCCGCGAGGCGATGTGCCTGATGATCGAGTCGGCGGCGCGGGCCAACGATCTGCCGCTCGAATTCTTCGCGCGCGTGATCTGGCAGGAGAGCCGCTTCCAGGCCGATGCGGTTGGTCCGATGACCCGCAACGGCCAGCGCGCGCAGGGCATCGCGCAATTCATGCCGGGCACCGCGAACGAGCGCGGGCTGCTCGATCCGTTCAATCCGGTGCAGGCGCTGCCGAAGTCGGCCGAATTCCTCAGCGAGCTGCGCAACCAGTTCGGCAATCTCGGCCTCGCGGCGGCGGCCTACAATGCCGGCCCGCGCCGAATCCAGGACTGGCTCGCCGGCTCCGGATACATGCCGCAGGAGACGCGCAACTACGTCTCCGCGATCACCGGCTCCAGCGTCGACGACTGGGCCGCCGCCGGGCGCAACGGCAAGATGCCGCAGCGCGCGCCGACCAAGAGCTGCCGCGAGCTGATGGCGTTGCTCAAGCGCGCGCCCAACCCGTTCGTCGCAGGGCTCGAGCAGCACATCACGCTGTCGGCGGCCAAGGTGTGGGGCGTCCAGCTCGCCGCCGGCTTCAGCCGCGACAAGGCGCTGGCGATGTATGCCCGCGCCATCAAGCGCCTCGCCAACGTGATCGGCGACCAGGATCCGAGCCTGTTGAGCTCGCGGCTGCGCACCCGCGGCAGCGCGACCTTCTACCAGGTGCGCATCGGCGCCGACACGCGCCCCGAGGCCGACGGCCTGTGCAACCGCATCCGCAAGGCGGGCGGGGCGTGCTTCGTGCTGAAGAACAGGGCGTGATTGCGTGGATCGGTAGCCCGGATGAAGCGAAGCGCAATCCGGGACAGCTCTCGCCGGTTGCAAGAGCGGCCCCGGATTTTCGCTGGCGCTTCATCCGGGCTACCAAGGCGCATACCCGCCCTGTGCCGTCTCTTGCTTGACCCTGCGTTGTCAGCGCCCTAAGCCGCCGCGATTGCAAACCATCCGGTTCCCCGTGGCGCTTCCTCCGCTCGATTCTCCGCAATGGCACACCTCATTCCGCGCCTTCCTATGGGGCGCGCGGTCGATCGGCGCGACCGTGCTGACCCTGGTGCTGTTTGCGACATATCTCGGCATCGGCGCGCTGGCGCATGATTCCGGTTTCTCGCTGGGCTGGACGCTGGCGAGCACGGCGTTCGTCTGGGCTGGCCCTGCGCAGATCATCGTGATCACGACACTCGGCTCCGGCGCCACCGTGCTGCAATCGGCGATCGCGGTCACCGTCAGCGCGATCCGCCTGTTTCCGATGGTGGTGTCGGTGTTGCCGATGATGCGGACCGAACAGACCAAGCGCCGGCATCTGATCCTGGTGGCGCATCTCACCGCCGTGACGCTGTGGGTCGAATGCTTCCGCTTCCTGCCGCAGGTGCCGCGCAACCGGCGGATCGCCTTCATCCACGGGCTCGGCTGCGGCCTGGTCACGGTCTGCCTGATCGCCAACACGATCGGCTACATGCTCGCGGCCAACCTCACGCCGCTGTTCGCCGCCGGCATGCTGATGCTGACGCCGCTCGCCTTCCTGTTCTCCACGGCGCGCAACTGCCGCGAGCTCGCCGATGTCATCGCGCTGGTGCTCGGCCTATTGCTGTTCCCGCTGGCGGCGATGCTGAACAGCGGCGTCGACATCCTGGTCAGCGGCGTCGTCGCCGGCACCATCGCCTATGCCGTGCACCGCGCGAGGGCAGGCATCGTCGGGGCGCGCGCATGAGCGGTTTCATCGGCGAATGGCACGCGCTGGCGATCCTGTTCGTCGCGGGCGTCATCCCCAACCAGATCTGGCGCATGCTCGGCCTGTGGTTCGGCGGCGGCATCGACGAGAACTCCGAACTCTTGGTCTGGGTGAGGGCGGTCGCCACCGCGATCCTCGCCGGTATCATCGCGCAGATCGTGGTGCAACCGCCGGGCGCGCTCGCCAGCGTGCCGGACTGGCTGCGCTACGGCGCCGTCGCCGCCGGCTTTGTCGTGTTCATGCTGGCGAGGAAATCGATCTTCGCCGGCGTGATCGCAGGCGAAGTCGTCATGATCGCTGGCAAATACTGGCTCGGCTGATTGCGGCGTCCGCATTATCCGCTACTCTCGCTCCCCAAGAACAAGACAACGGGGAAACGGCATGCAGCGGCGCGCATCATCGCTAATCATTGTTGCTCTGACGGCGTTGCTGGCGGCGACGCTGCCGGCGCGTGCCGCGGATTATCCAATGCGGCCGATCAAGCTCGTGGTGCCCTATGCCGCGGGCGGGCCGACCGACGTGCTCGGCCGCATCGTCGGCGAATATCTCGGGCGCGATCTCAAGCAGGTGGTCGTGGTCGAGAACAAGGCCGGTGCGCAGGGCGCGATCGGCGCCGAGGCCGTGGCGCGCTCCGATCCCGACGGCTACACGCTGTTCGTGACGGCCGCCTCGATCTTCGTGCTCAATCCGATGCTCTACAAGAAGCTGCCCTACGATCCGGACAGGGATTTTCACCTGCTGTCCGTCATCACGGACGCGCCGATGATCATGGAGGTGCACCCGTCGGTGCCGGCGAGGACGATCGCAGAGTTCGTCGCCTATGCGAAGAAGAATCCCGGAAAACTCAATTTCGGATCGGCGGGCACCGGCGGCACGGTTCATCTCGCCGGCGAGATGTTCAAGCAGATGGCCGGCGTCGAGATGACCCACGTGCCGTACAAGGGCGCAGGACCCGCGCTGACCGATCTGCTGTCCGGCAACATCCAGCTGATGTTCGACACGCTCGGCACCGCGCTGCCGCCGGTCAAATCGGGCATGCTGCGGCCGCTCGGCGTCAGCTCGACCGAGCGCATCCCCGATTTGCCCGATCTGCCGACGATCGCCGAGAGCGGCTATCCCGATTATGCGGTCAGCGTCTGGTATGGTATCGCAGCGCCGTCGAAAGTGCCTGACGACGTCGCCGACAAGATCAAGGCGAGCCTCGACCGGGCCTTGAACGACGAAGCGTTCCGCGCTTCGCTGCTCAAGATCGGTTTCCCGCCGCTGCATGCGAAGAGCCAGGCCGAGATCGACAAGTTCGTGAATACCGATCGCGCGCGATGGGCGGGCGTGGTCAAGGCGCTGAACATATCGCTGGATTGACACATGGTACGTGAAATGGAACTGCGCCAGGGCGAGGTCGCCGTCGACATGCCGACGGCGCGCGATGCCGCGCTTGTCTTCATCGGCCGCATCCGCACGCCCTGGACCTCGCGGCTGGCGACGCCGCGACAGGGGCGGCATGACGGCCCGGTGTGCCGGCTCGAGATTTTCGAGCCCTGGGTCGCCGCGATCAAGGGCGTCGATTTCTATTCAAATCTCGAGGTGCTGTACTGGCTGCACCAGTCGCGCCGCGACATCGTGCTGCAAAGCCCGAAGAACAACGGCAACACCCGCGGCACCTTCTCGCTGCGCTCGCCGGTGCGCCCCAATCCGATCGGCACCTCGATCGTCAAGCTGGTCGGCGTCGAGGGCAACGTCATCTTGGTGCGCGGCCTCGACTGCCTCGACGAGACGCCGCTGATCGACGTCAAGCCCGATCGCTGCGAGTTCACCCCGCTGGCTCCGCCGCAGGCCGGGGACTTTGAGACGGAGTAGAATCTCTCAACCGGTCATTCCGGGGCGATGCGAAGCATCGAACCCGGAATCTCGAGATTCCGGGTTCGAGCTCCGCGCGCCCCGGAATGACAGCGGGGATTACTTCAACGCTGCGATCAGCTTCGCCGCGCTGGCCTCCAGCACCTTGCCGTCTTCCTTGTGGCTCGCGGGCGGCAGCAGTGCGACGCCGTCCTTGCGTGGCATGACGTGCATGTGCAGATGGAAGACGACCTGGCCACCGGCCGGCTCGTTGAATTGCTGCACCGTGATGCCGTCGGCTTCGAACGCCTTCATCGCGGCGGCGGCGATCTTGTGCGAGGCGCGCGCGACATGGGCGTAGTCGTCGGGCTTGATGTCGAGGATGTTGCGGGCAGGGGCCTTCGGGATCACGAGCGTGTGCCCCGGCGAGCGCGGCATGATGTCGAGGAACGCGAACACGTGCTCGTCCTCATAGACCTTGTAGCAGGGCAGCTCGCCGCGCAGGATCTTCGCGAAGATGTTGTTGCTGTCGTAGGCGGCGGGCATGGCGGCGGCTCCTCGATGATGCTGCTTTTATTGCCTAGGTGGCGGCGGAGACGTCAAGCGTCGTCGTCGACCGTCTTGCGGAACGGGCCGGCCTCGGCGAGCTCACGGCCGACCTCGGCGACATAGTCGCGCTCGCGCTTGAGGTAATCGGCGATCGCCCGGCGCAGTCCGGGGTCGGCGATGAAATGCGCCGAATAGGTGGTCTGCGGCAGGTAGCCGCGCGCCAGCTTGTGCTCGCCCTGCGCGCCGGCCTCGACCACCTTGAGGCCGCGCTGAACCGCGAAATCGATCGCTTGGTAGTAGCAGACCTCGAAATGCAGGAACGGGTGGTGCTCGATCGCGCCCCAGTTGCGGCCGAACAGCGTGTCGGAGCCGATGAAGTTGATCGCACCGGCGATCCAGCGGCCGTTGCGCTTGGCCATCACCAGCAGCACGTCCCGGCTCATGGTCTCGCCGATCAGCGAGAAGAATTCTCGGGTCAGATACGGCCGGCCCCATTTGCGCGAGCCGGTCTCCATGTAGAACTCGAAGAACGCATCCCAGGCGTCCTCGGTGATGTCCGAGCCGGTCAGCCAGTGGATGGTGATCCCGGCGGCGACCGCCTCGCGGCGCTCGCGCTTGATGCCCTTGCGATGGCGGGAGTTCAGCGAACCGAGAAAGTCGTCGAAGGTCTTGTAGCCCTGATTGTGCCAGTGGAACTGCTGGTCGGTCCGCTGCAGGAAACCGTGGGCGCCGAGGAACCTGGCCTCGTCCTCGCGGGCGAACGTCACATGCACGGAGGACGCCTCGGTGGCGTTGCAGAGCGCCCGCAGGCCCCGCGCCAGCGCCGAGCCGATCACCTCGCGGTCGACGCCGTCGCGGATCAACAGCCGCGGCCCGGTCGCGGGCGTGAAGGGGACCGACACCTGAAGCTTCGGGTAATAGCTGCCGCCGGCGCGGTGGTAGGCCTCGGCCCAGCCGCGGTCGAACACGTATTCGCCCTGCGAGTGCGATTTCAGATAGCAGGGCACGACGCCGACGATCCGGCCATCGAGCTTCGCGATCAGATGCCGCGGGCCCCAGCCGGTCCGCGGGCAGGCCGACTTGGAGGCTTCGGCGGCGGCAAAAAAGGCGTGGGAAACGAATGGGTTATAGCTCGAACTTGCGGTGGTCTGGCAATCCTTTGCGGAACCGGGCGAGGCCAGCGTGTCGAGGTGATGGATGCTGTCCGCATCCGCCTTGGGATTGGCGCAGGCGTCCCATTCGGCGGCCGGAATGCCGCCGATGTCGGCTACAGCTTCTAGGGTGATTTCAGAAGACGCCATCGAGAATGAAGACCGGTGCCTCGTTTGAGCATGATCTTTCCGGAACAGCTGGCTCCACGTCCGGATCATGCCCCGCATTGCGCCATCGCCGATGACGACCAACCCTCGCCAACATCGTGCGTCGCAGCGACGAGTTCAAGACTGCAAGGGCATGTCTCGGACATGTCAGGTTCCCGGCACGAACCCCTCGAAAATCATCTGGTCGGCGTAGCGCGCCGCGCGCTCGCGCTGTTCCACCGTCCGCACGGTCCAGGCCAGCAGCGCACAGCCGAACACGTTGCGGGCGATCCACGGCTCCGGTGCCGGCAGCTGGTTGACCCAATAGGCGACGAAATGCGGCTCGGTCGTAAAGCCGTGCCGCAGGTATAGCATGCTGTCGCGCTGTGCCGGCGTCAGCTTGTCCCAATGGCCGTCGTCATAGGTGCGCTGGGCGGTGATGCCGCGCGGCAGGTTCGGCATGATCTCGCGCAGCGCCAGCACCTGGTCGGGATCGAAGGACATGCCGACCACCGGGCCGGAATAGGACGCCAGCACCTCGGCCATCCGCCGCACCAGCTTGCGGTCGCCGTCGAAATGGCTCTTCACCTCGACCACCAGCGGCACGCGGCCGGCGACCAGCGCGCAGAGATCGCCGAGCGTCATCATCTGCTCGGCGGTGTCCTTGAACTTGACGGCCTTCAGTTCGGCCGCCGTCCTGGTTGCCAGCAGGCCCGCCCCCTCGGTGAGGCGGCCGAGCGCATCGTCGTGATGCACCATGGCCTCGCCGTCGGCGGTGAGCTGGATATCGCACTCGATGGCGAAGTTGCCGGCGACCGCGGCGGTGGCCGCGGCCGGCATGTTCTCGATGATGCCGCGTGCGGCATCGTGCAGGCCGCGATGGGCGACCGGCCGTTTCGTCAGCCAATCAGGAGCGCGCATCGATCAGGCGACTTCGAACACGCCTTCGACTTCGACCGCAGCGTCCGCGGGCAGCGAGGCGACGCCGACGGTGGTGCGGGCATGGCGGCCCTTGTCGCCGAATGCTTCGACCATCAGGTCGGAGGCGCCGTTCAGCACCTTCGGCCCGTCAAAGAAGTCGGGCGCCGAATTGATGAATCCGCCGAGCCGCACCACGCGCACGACCTTGTCGAGGTCGCCGAGCGCGGCCTTGATCTGGGCCAGCAGATTGATTGCGCAGCCGCGCGCGGCAGCGGCGCCCTGTTCGAGCGTGACGCCGGCGCCGAGCTTGCCCTTGGCGATCAGCTTGCCCTCGGCGTTGAAGCAGACCTGGCCGGACACGAACAGCAGGTTTCCGCTGCGGACGAAGGGGACATAGTTTGCGACCGGGGAGGTCGGCTCGGGAAGTGTGATGCCCTGTGACGCCAGTTTTTGTTCGACGGTACCCGCCATTTTTGGTCCCCCAATTGGATTGCACGAAGCCTGAAACGCGGTCAGGGCCAAGTTTGTTTCGATTGTTTCGCGCATCGTGCCGCCGGTTGCAAGCGACGGTAAGGTGAGGACAACGCGGCCATGACGTGCCGAATCGCACGGAAAGGTGCCGAAAATGACGGCAATTTCGCTGCATACATTGCCATTTTGTCAGACTTGCCCCAGTTGCGGCGCAATACCACCGTCACTATTGTGGCGAATCCCTGCCTCCTTGAGGAAACCACATGACCCTGCCGTTCCGGACTCCGTCGCGTGCCCTGGTGTTTGCGATCGCCGTTGCCGCAGGATCCGACCTGGTTCAGGGGCCCGCGGTCGCTGCGGCAAGCGGGCCGTTTCTCGCGCATCAGGCGCTCTACGACCTCAGCCTGGTGAAATCGCGCGGCTCCAACTCGGTCAGCGATGCGCGCGGGCGCATCCTCTACAATTTCTCCGGCAACTCCTGCGAAGGCTACACCTCCGAATTCCGCCAGGTGTCCGAGCTCGACAGCGGCGAGGGCAAGGTGACGCTGTCCGATCTTCGCTCCACGTCCTGGGAGGACGCGGCCGGCAAAAGCTACCGCTTCAAGATCGACACGCGGATGAACGACAGCGAATCGTCGCCGGTCGACGGCATCGCCGAGCGGGTCGGCGATCATATCACCGTGAAGCTGACCCAGCCGGTCAAGAAGACGTTCAATATCGACGGCAAGATCGTGTTCCCGACCGAGCAGATCCAGCACATCATCGCTGCCGCCCGCGACGGCAAGTCGGTGCTCGAGCAGACCGTCTATGACGGCTCCGACAACGGCGAGAAGATCTACAACACGCTGACCGTGATCGGCCGGCCGATCACAGGCGACCGCGCGCCGTCATCGCCCGATCCGTCGACGGCGAGCAATGCGATGAAGGCCATGACGCGCTGGCCGGTGACGGTGAGCTATTACGACAGCGACGCGCGCGCGAAGGACGGCGAGCAGACGCCGGTCTACGCGATGTCGTTCGAGCTGTACGAGAACGGCGTCTCCCGTGCGCTGGTGCTGGACTACAACGATTTCGTGATCTCGGGCGCGCTGGACAAGTTCGACGTCAGGGATTCCAAGCCCTGCAAGTGAGGGCTGGCTATCGCCACCCACTCAGCGTCGTCCCGGGCAAGCGAAGCGGGACCCGGGACCCATAACTACAGGGTTGAGTTGTTGAAGGGGGCTGTGGCCCCAGCGTCGCACAACAATCACCTTCGGTGGATGGGTCCCGGCTTTCGTCGGGACGACGGCGGAGCAAGCCCGAGCACTCCACGACACCGCACTGGCCGGAACCGTCCGGCACGAGTAGGCTTCCCACAAACACGCGTGTCAGGGAGGCACCTCATGAGCGAGCTCAACCACCTTCGCCCCAGCGGCCTGCATCACAATCCGGCTTACTCCCACGTCGTCGTCGCCTCCGGCGCGCGCACGATCTACATTTCGGGACAGGTCTCCGTCGACGAGGAGGGCCGCGTGGTCGGCGCCGGCGATCTCGCCGCGCAGACGACGCAGGTGATGCAGAACCTCGGCATGGCGCTGAAGGCCGCCGGAGCCAGCTATTCCAATATCGTGAAGATCACGACCTTCGTCGTCGGCTACAAGCCGGAACTCCGTCCCATCATCGGTAAGGCACGCTCGGCGTTCTTCGAGGGCATGGAGCCGCCGGCCTCTACGCTGGTCGGTGTCACCGCGCTCGCGGCGCCGGAATGGCTGATTGAGATCGAGGCGGTTGCGGTCGCGGATTGAGAAGGGCATCGTGACGCTGAGTACCGTCACCCTGAGGAGCGCGCATCGCGCGCGTCTCGAAGGGCGACGGCCCGAGGCTTTCCGGTCATCCTTCAAGGCTCGCTCCGCTCACGCCTCCAGCGACAAAGGCGAGGCCTTTGCGCGGGGATGACGTCAACGATGAATTACTCCTCCGCGCTCTTCTGCGGCCCCTCATAGGCAATGCCCCTGATCACGGCGGCATTGCCGAATTTCCTGCGCAGATTGTCCATCGCGCGTTCGGCGTGCGCCGAGCGGCGGTCGAGCATGTCGGAATCGTTGGCCTGCGCGCCCGGGCGCAGCGCGCTGACGCCGGTGCCCATCAGGCGGAAGGCGGTGCCGTCGATTTCCTTCGCGAGCATCTCGCGCGACACCGCAAAGATCTTGGCGGCAAGCTGGGTTGGGGTCTGGATCGATTGCGAACGGGTACGCTGGCGGAAGTCCGCGGTCTTCAGCTTCAGCGTGATGGTACAGCCCGAGAGCTCGCTGGTCTTCAGCCGCGCCGAGACTTTCTCGGACAGTTTCCAGAGCAGTCTTTCCAGCGTTGCGAAGTCGCGGATGTCGGTCTCGAAGGTGGTCTCGCTCGAGATCGTCTTGGCGCCGCGATCGGCCACCACGCTCCGGTCGTCGATGCCGCGCGCCAGCCGCCACAGCCTACGGCCTTCGCTCGCGAACTGCTTCATCAATTCGTTCTCGTCGGCGCGCTGCAGGTCGGCGATGACGCGGAAACCGCGCTGCACCAGCTTCTCCTGGGTCGCAGGGCCAACGCCGTAGATGAACCCGACCGGCTTGCTCGCCAGCATCTCGCGCGCCTCGTCCTGGTCGAGCGCGGCAAAGCCCCTCGGCTTGTCGAGGTCGGAAGCGATCTTGGCGAGGAACTTGTTGCAGGACAGCCCGACCGACACCGTGATGCCGATGTCGCGCTCGACATCGCGGGCGAATTTGGCGAGCACCTTGGCCGGGATCATGCCGTGGACGCGCTGCGTGCCGGCGAGATCGAGGAAGGCTTCGTCGATCGACAGCGGCTCGACCAGCGGCGTCAGCGCCTGCATCGCCTGCCGCACCTCGCGCCCGACCCGGACATACTTCGCCATGTCCGGCGGAATCACGGTCGCATCCGGGCAGAGTTCCAGCGCCTTGAACATCGGCATCGCCGAGCGGACGCCATAGGTGCGGGCGATGTAACAGGCGGCCGACACGACGCCGCGCTTGCCGCCGCCGATGATGACCGGGCGGTCGGCGATCTCGGGATTGTCGCGCTTCTCGACGGTGGCATAGAACGCGTCGCAGTCGATGTGCGCCAGCGCCAGTGCGGGCAGGGCGCGATGACGCACCAGCCGCGGCGAGCCGCAATGGCTGCATCGCTTCACCTTGATATCGAGGTCGCCGAGGCAGTCTCGGCAGAAACTGAGGGGGCCGTCGGAAGCTGCCGCTGCCGTCGTCACGGCACGTCGCGCTCCCATTTCGGGTCGCCCAGCGCCTGATGGGCGGCGGCGATATTGGTCGGGTGCAGTTCCGAGGCCCTGGCAAACGCCTTCACGGTGGCGTCGTCGCGCATCACGAAATCGAGCACGCTCGCAAGAAATTGAGGGTTGGACGCGGCGTTCCGCAGCGTCTCTGGACCGATTCCGGTTTCAGCCAGGAACAGGCCCAGCCGCTCGGGATCGCCGGCAATGAAGCCGAGCGCCTGAATCGCAACGATTTCAGCAACTTCCCGGGGGTTGTGAACAGGCTTTTTCAACGCGCCGGTTTGCCTTTCCGTTAACTTATGGTCTCTATTGAGGGGCCCATCATGCCCGAGTCTTCCTCATGTGTTCAAGCAACGGAAACCACGCTGCGGAAGTTGGACTTCGGGTTAACGGGTTAGAGCGATTCTGGCGCTAGTTTGAATTCACATTTTCGACGCGCCCCGAGCGCGGTGCGTGAGGTACCGCAGCCGGGCCCGTCTCCTGGGTTTGGGAGGGACGGGATGGCCAAAACCGTCCTGATCGTGGAGGACAACGAGCTCAACATGAAGCTCTTTCGCGATCTGTTGGAAGCGCACGGCTATCAGACTTCGGGCACCAGCAATGGCTTCGAAGCGCTCGACCTCGTCCGCAAGCTGCGCCCCGACCTCATCCTGATGGACATCCAGCTACCCCAGGTTTCCGGCCTGGAGGTCACGCGCTGGATCAAGGACGATCCCGATCTGCGCGCAATTCCGGTGGTCGCGGTCACCGCCTTCGCCATGAAGGGCGACGAAGAACGTATCCGCGAGGGCGGCTGCGAAGCCTATTTGTCCAAGCCGATCTCGGTCGGCAAATTTATTGAGACTGTCCGACGCTTTATCGGATAGGGGAGTTGTGGTGCAATGTCCGCGCGTATCCTCGTGGTCGACGACGTTCCGGCGAACGTCAAGTTGTTGGAAGCCCGTCTGTCAGCCGAATATTTCGATGTGTTGACTGCCTCCAACGGGACCGAGGCACTGGAAATTTGCGCACGCGCCGAATGCGACATCATCCTGCTCGATGTCATGATGCCTGACATGGACGGCTTCGAGGTCTGCCGCCGGCTGAAGTCGAATCCGGCGACCCATTTCATTCCGGTCGTCATCGTCACTGCGCTCGACAGCCCGGCCGATCGCGTGCGCGGCCTTGAAGCCGGCGCCGATGACTTCCTGACCAAGCCGGTGTCCGACGTCGTGCTGATCGCGCGCGTGCGCTCGCTGACGCGGCTGAAGATGATGACCGACGAACTGCGCATGCGCGCCATCACCTCGCTCGAGATCGGCATGCAGGCGCCCGAGCGCAGCGCGATCGCCGACAAGGGCACCGGCGGCCGCATTCTCCTCGTCGACGACCGGCCGTCGTCCTACGAGAAACTGGCGCCGATCCTCTCCGCCGAACACAACGTCGACGTCGAGATCAATCCGTCGGAAGCCTTGTTCCACGCCGCCGAGGGCAATTACGACTTGCTGATCGTGTCGCTCAGCCTCGACAATTACGACGGCCTGCGGCTGTGCAGCCAGGCCCGCTCGCTGGAGCGCACGCGCCAGGTCCCGATCCTCGCCATCTCGGATGCCGACAACAACACGCGGCTGATGCGCGGGCTCGAGATCGGCGTCAACGACTATCTGCTGCGTCCGGTCGACAAGAACGAGCTCTTGGCGCGTGCGCGCACGCAGATCCGCCGCCGCCGCTACACCGATCATCTGCGCGACAATGTGCAGAACTCGATCGAGATGGCGATCACGGATGCGCTGACCGGTCTCAACAACCGGCGCTACATGGAAAGCCACCTCGCGACGCTGGCGGAGCAGGCCTCGATCCGCGGCAAGCCGCTGGCGCTGATGATCCTCGACATCGACTACTTCAAGGCGATCAACGACACCTACGGCCACGATGCCGGCGATGATGTGCTGCGCGAATTCGCCGTCCGTATCCGCAAGTCGATCCGCGGCATCGATCTTGCCTGCCGCTATGGCGGCGAGGAGTTCGTGATCGTGATGCCCGAGACCGACTTGCATGTCGCCGGGATGGTCGCCGAGCGGCTGCGCCGCTCGATCGCGGGCGAGCCCTTCACCGTCGACAAGGGCGGCAAGCGGATCACCGTCACGATCTCGATCGGTCTCACCACGCTGGAGCGCAAGGGCGAGCAGGTCACCGATGTGCTCAAGCGCGCCGACACTGCGCTCTATCGCGCCAAGCATGACGGCCGCAACCGCGTGGTGTCTGCGGCAGCGTAGCGCGATCTCGTAGCCCGGATGCAGCGAAGCGCAATCCGGGGTATCGCGCCGCTTGCACCAGCTTCCCGGATTTCGCTGCGCTCCATCCGGGCTACGAAGTGCCCTTAGCGGCCGCGTCTCACCGCGTCATAGGCCATCCGCTTGAACTCGAACGAGAACGGATGGACGAACGCCATCTGGCGCTGCGCCATCATGACGCCGGCGATGCCCGTTTTGGGCGAAATCCACCACTGCGTGCCTGCGACGCCGCCCCAATAGAGCTCGCCGGCGGCGTCGGGATGATCGATCGGGGAGGGGTTGAGGATCAGTCCGCCGGCGAGACCGTAGGTCTTGCCGGGCTGCTCGCCCATCATCGCAAAGCGGATCCATTGGCCCGGCGTGAGCTGGTTGGTCATCGCCTCTGCGATCGTCTCCGGCTTCAGCAGCGTCGGTCCGCCGGGCAGCAGGCTGCGGATCAGTGCGACCATGTCATGCAGCGTCGAGACGAGGCCGCCGCCGCCATTGAAGCGCGGCACCGGGCGCAGATAGGCGCCAGGATAGGGCGCGTTGTCGGTGCGCGTCAGCCCGGGCTTCATCGGGTCCATCAGATCGGCGCCGGCGTAATAGGCGACGAGCCGGTTGTGATCCTTCTCCGGAACATGGAAGCCGGTGTCGACCATGCCGAGCGGATCGAGGATGCGCGCCTTGATGAATTTGTCGAACGGCTGGCCGCTCACCACCTCGACCAGCCGTGCGACCACGTCGATGGCAACGGAATATTCCCACGACGAGCCGGGATGGAACACCAGCGGCAGATCGGACAGACCGTCGACCATGTCGGCGAGCGTCGTCATCGGATTGAGGATCTTGCGCTCGTTGTAGGCCTTGAAGATCGGTGTGCCCGGATCGAACAGGCCGTAGCTGAGGCCGGCCGAGTGGCTCAGCAGATGGCGAATGGTGATCGACCGCTGCGCCGGTTCGGTGTCGTCGATCGACGTCGCGCCCGGCCGCAGCACCTTGCGGTTTCTGAGTTGCGGGATGAAGGTCTCGATCGGATCGTCGAGCCGGAAGCGGCCTTCCTCGACCAGCAGCAGCGCCGCGCAGGAGGTGATCAGCTTGGTGTTGGAGAAGACGCGGAAGATGTGATCGGTGCGCAACGGAATCTGCGCTTCCTTGTCGGCCCATCCGACGCAGCCCGTGTCAGCGATGTCGCGCCCGACCAGAACCGTCCAGGAGATGCCGGACAGGAGATCGTTGTCGATGTAGCGCTGCATGGCCGCGCGCGCCGGCGCGAAATCATAGCCGGTGGCCGTCACCTTCAGATCTTCCATGGTCGTTTCCCCTGTTGTGCCGCAAGTCTTCTAAGTAGCAGGTCTTCGCGCAATCTCGCCGGACGGAATATCCAGCCGGGAATGCCGTGGCCTGCGGTCGGTGTTAACAACCAAACCTGACTTCCGCACGCAACCGGATTTATCCGGCGCGTTTCTTGCCGGCGGGGGCGGGGCTGCCGACCTTGACGCCTGCATTTGCCAGCAACACGCGCGCGGCTTCCTTGGCCGCGCGCGCCATCGCCGGATCGTCGCGCACCAGATCCTGCGCGATCGAGCCATCGACCAGCAGCGTGAGCTGGGTCGCAAGTCCCTCGGCATCGGCGACGCCGAGCCGCCGCAGCAGATCGCGAAACCAGAGCCGGCGGCTTTCCTTGAAGGCGATTGCGATGTTCCTGAAGGTGCGATCCTCGTCCTCCGGCCCGAGCTCGGCCACCGCGTTCACGAACGGGCAGCCGCGAAAATCCTTCGCCGAGAAGCGCCGCTCCAGCGAATCGAAGGTTGCGAGAATCTGCTCGGCCGGCGGCTTGTCGGAGGGACGCGGCTGCACGAAGCGGCGTTGCAGATAGGCTTCGATCAGCGCGTCCTTCGACGGGAAGTGGTTGTAGAGCGTGCGCTTGCTGATGCCGATCTCGGCCGCGATGGTGTCGACGCCGATGGCGCGAATGCCTTGCAGGTAGAACAGTCTGTCAGCGGTCTCGAGGATCCGCTCCTTCATGGTCTGTTTGGGAGGCGGGGAAGCCATGCGCCAGCCGTGATCCTCTTCGCTTGACAGTCGGCCCCCTGTATAGCCTAAGTGCACAGGTCTGTGTAACCAAAACATGCATGAATCGCAGGCCATGGCACGCGTGCCGTGCCGTATGGGAGAATAAGAACAATGCCCCTGTTGCAGGTCCTGCGTCCCACCCTTCCCATCCTGATCGGCGCCTCCATCATGCTCACGCTGAGCATGGGGCTGCGGCAGAGCCTCGGCATCTTCATGCAGCCGCTGACGCACGACATCGGCATCTCGATATCCCACTTCACGCTGGCGCTCGCGGTGCAGAACCTCGCCTGGGGTTTTCTGCAGCCGGTCGCCGGCGCGATGACGGTGCGTTACGGCTTTCGCCCGATCATGGTGGTCGGCGCGCTGGCCTACATCGCGGGCCTCGTGCTGATGACGACGGCGCATGGGCTCGTTGCCATCATGATCGGCGCCGGTGTCCTGATCGGCCTTTCGCTCGCCTGCACCGCGAATGCGATCGCAATGTCGGTCTCGGCGCGCGCGGTGCCGGAGACGGTACGCTCGACAGTGCTCGGCATGGTCTCCGCCGCGGGCTCGCTCGGCGCGCTGCTGTCGGCGCCGATCGGCCAGATGCTCAATGAGGGTTTCGGTTGGCGCGTCGGACTTGCCGGCTTTGTCATTCTCTCGATCTTCATGATCCCGGCGGCGTTGTACGCCGGGCGCGTCGACAAGATTCCGCTGCCGAAGCCCGCTGGCGACGACATCGGCAACGCCACCGCGGCGACGGCGGCGAAGACCGCGTTCGGCAACGCAGCCTTCGTGGTGATGACCTGCGCCTACATGGTCTGCGGCATGCAGCTCGTCTTCCTCACCACGCATCTGCCGTCGTATCTCGCGATCTGCGGGCTCGATCCGATGCTGAGCGCGCAGACGCTCGGCATGATCGGCGGCTTCAACGTGCTGGGCTCGCTGTTCTTCGGCTGGGCCGGCCAGCGCTGGAACAAGCTGGCGCTGCTCGGCGCGATCTACATCGTGCGCTCGCTGGCGCTCGCCTGGTACTTCATGCTGCCGGCAACGCCCGGCTCGACGCTGCTGTTCGGCGCGATCATGGGCTTCCTCTGGATGGGTGTCGGTCCGCTGGTCGCGGGCGCGGTGGCCGAGATGTTCGGCTTGCGCTGGCAGGCGATGATCCAGGGCCTCGCCTTCATGAGCCACCAGGTCGGCAGCTTCCTCGGCGCTTACGGAGGAGGGCTGATCTACGATTCGCTCGGCTCCTACACCATGGCCTGGCGCATCGGCGTCGCGCTGGGCCTCGCCGGCGGCATCATCCAGCTCGCCTTCGCGCTGATCCGGCCGGCGCAACCGCCACTGCTCAAGACCGCTTAGCTTTCAGACTCCCTGCGAAGCTGGCGGCTGCTCCTTGCGAGGGCAGTCGCCAGATGCCGCCTAGTTTTTGACCGGCCACTTGCCGCAAGAGCGTGCAATGGAGCGCGATGCTGTTCCGGCCGCGGATCGAAGCAATAGCGTTTTCAAAGTGTTACGCGGCGCGCAGTGGTGGCACGAATCTTGTTTCAATTTGGCTAGAAATCGTGCCGGAAAGCCTCGCTGAGGGTTCCGGCCTGGGGACTTTGGGAAGGGCTGGCCGCGATGGGGCTAGTCGCCGTCATTCTCCAGGCATCCGCGCACCACGGCCTTTGCCGCGCCGCCGAGCAGGAGGCCCTTGTGCCCTGCGTCGGGCCTGATGCCGCTGCGACTTCGCTGCATCCCGCCACCCGCACTGCGGCACTTCGAGACATCCCGATAGCCGGACGCGCGCTGTCCTTCGGCGCTCACGCTGCGAACGCGCCGCGCCCATTCCGAACGCCAGCATTTCTCTTGTGATGGGAGGTCGATGATGGAGTCTGCGACACACACGCGCCAGAAGCTCGTGAGAATCGTGGTTGCCTTGTTGGGCGTGGCGTTCCTTTGCCTGCTGTTCGGCGATCTTGCGCTGGCCGAGGATGCGGCGGCGCCGCCGGCCTGTGGCGGCAAGATCCTCGAGAAGTGCACGCCGAATTCCGGCGACACCGCCTGGATGCTCACGTCAGTCGCGCTCGTCCTGATGATGACGATCCCGGGGCTCGGCCTGTTCTATGGCGGCATGGTGCGCAAGAAGAATGTCGGCGATACCGTGATGACTAGCTTCGCGGTCACCTGCCTAGTCACGATCCTGTTTGCCGTCCTTACCTACAGTCTGGCGTTTCGTGCCGGCACGCCGTTCATCGGCGGCCTCGATCGCCTGTTCCTCAAGGACATCCTGAGCGACATCGGCAAGGGAGGCATCGGCAATCCCAATCCGCTCGCTGCGACGATCCCCGAGTCCGTTTACATCTGCTTCCAGATGACGTTCGCCATCATCACGCCGGCGCTGATTGCCGGCGCGTTTGCCGAGCGGATGAAGTTCTCCGCGATGCTCTGGTTCATCGGGCTGTGGGCGATCTTCGTCTATGCGCCGATCGCGCACTGGGTCTGGGGCCCTGACGGCATATTCTCGGCCGGCAACGACGCTGCGTATGTCAAGGTTCTCGATTTCGCCGGCGGCACCGTTGTGCACATCAACGCCGGCGTCGCGGGCCTGATGTGCGCCATTATGCTCGGCAAGCGCGTCGAGACGGGGCCGGCGCACAATATGGTGCTGACCTTCATTGGCGCCTCGCTGTTGTGGGTCGGCTGGTTCGGGTTCAACGCCGGCTCCGCTGTCACGGCCGGAATGCAGGCGGGCATGGCCATGCTGGTGACTCAGATCGCCACGGCGGTGGCGGGCTTCACCTGGATGCTGGTGGAATGGGCGTTGAAGGGCAAGCCGACCGTCGTCGGAATCTGCTCGGGTGCCGTGGCGGGCCTCGTCGCGATCACGCCGGCCTCCGGTTTCGTCGGGCCGGTCGGCGCTTTCGCGATCGGCATCGCCGCCGGCGTCTGCTGCTACTGGGGATGCACCGGCTTGAAGCGCATGTTCAGCTACGATGATGCGCTGGACTGCTTCGGTGTCCATGCCCTTGGCGGCATCGTCGGAGCGCTGCTGACCGGGGTGTTCGCGGTCGAGCAGTATGGTGGAACGGCAGGTGTTCTGGAAGGAAATCCCGGGCAGTTCCTCAATCAATGCATCGGCGTCGCGACGGTTTTCGTGTATGATGCCGTGGTGAGCCTGATCATCCTGTTCGTGATCAATCTCTTCGTCGGGCTTCGAGTGACGCGGGACATCGAGCGCGAAGGGTTGGATCTGGCACTGCACGGCGAGGTCGTGCAGTAGACTTTGGCGGCATTCCGCGCAGCCGGCGATCTTCGCCGGCTGGCGCGGATCTAAGCTGTTCGAGGTGATCCGATGAACTGGTTCTATTGGAACACAGCGTGGTCGCTGTTCTTCAGCCTCGTTTGGTTCATGACGATCACACACAATCCGGATGCAGAGATCGCGGACGCGCATCTGCGCGATGAGGCGTTCAAAGGTTAGCTCCGATAATAGCGCCACATCCTGAGGAAAGTCCGGTGGATCTCGTCGGGCGTCCGGTCGAATGGCTCCAGATTGACGCGGACCACGCCACGATGGTCCATGCGCCACGGCAGGCGCATCAGCAGCCGGTAGGCCGGCCGCTTGCGCCAATCGGCGACCAGCGCGCTGCCGAGCGGCCCGCTGAGTGCGATCTGCAATTCGTGAACGGTCATCGCGCGCTCGGCGATCTCGACGAGGTCGATGCGCGTGATAGCGCGCCAGCGGATCAGCCCGAAGGCCTGGATGAAGATGCCGTACTGGTTGGCCCCGATCGTCGGACGACCGGCCTCCAGCAGGGGGATGTTGTAATAGGTGAAGCCGCCCGCTGCCGCCGCCGGCGCCAGCCAATAGATCGCGCCCGTGATCCAGGTCGCGGTCAGAAAAATCGCGGCGAGGGCTGCCGTGACATAGACCGGAAAGTAGATGTCCTCGCGGCCGTAAGCGACCGAGTAGCCGCCGACGTTTCCCTCGTCCAAGGTTGCGATCATCTGAGCCCTGCGCCCGGGACTGGTCCGGGAATCATGAGGGATGACGCAAGCCTAGAAAGCAAAAACGGGGCCGCGAGGGCCCCGTTTGAAACGTCGGAAGCTGCAGATCTTACTTGATCTTGGCTTCCTTGAACTCGACGTGCTTGCGCGCGACCGGATCGTACTTCTTCTTGACCAGCTTGTCCGTCATGGTGCGCGAATTCTTCTTGGCAACGTAATAGAAGCCGGTGTCGGCCGTCGACACGAGCTTGACCTTGATGGTGACCGCCTTGGCCATGTGCAAAACCTCGAAAATCGGGGGAATTCGGGAGCCGGCCAAATCGGCCCGCGTTTGGCCGGGAAACTAGCCAGAAACAGCCCAAAGTCAAGGATTTCTGAGCCAAGATCACCCCGATTCCGGGCCTAATTACCCCTCGAAGAACTGATTTTTCGGCCGCGGCAGGCCCAAATTCTCGCGCAAGGTCCGCCCCTCATACTCTGTGCGGAAAATCCCGCGCTTTTGCAGTTCCGGCACCACCTTATCGACGAACTCGAACAGGCCCTGCGGCAGATAGGGGAACATGATGTTGAAGCCGTCGCTGCCCCGGCCGGTCAGCCATTCCTCCATCTGGTCGGCGATGGTCTGCGGCGTGCCGACGAAGGCGAGCCCGCCATAGCCGCCGACGCGCTGCGCGAGCTGGCGCACGGTGAGCTTGTCGCGCGCCGCGACATCGACGAGGCGCTGCCGGCCGCTTTTGCTTGCATTGGTTTCGGGGATCGGCGGCAACTGTCCGTCGGGATCGAAGCCGGACGCATCGGTGCCGAGGATAACCGACAGCGAGGCGATCGCGCTGTCGTAATGCACGCGGCTGTCGAGCAGCGCGCGCTTCTCTTTTGCTTCTTCGACGCTGTCACCGACCACGACGAAGGCGCCGGGCAGGATCTTCAGATGCTCGGGATCGCGGCCGATCTTCTCCATGCGGCCCTTGATGTCGGCATAGAGCTTCTGTCCGTCGGCCAGGCTGCCGCCGCCGGTGAACACGGCTTCCGCGGTCTCGGCCGCAAGCTGCCTGCCGTCATCGGAAGCGCCGGCCTGCACGATGACAGGCCAGCCCTGCACGGGGCGGGCGATGTTCAGCGGACCGCGGACCGAGAGATATTTGCCCTTATGATTGAGCACATGCATCTTGTCGGGATCGACGAACAGTCCGGACTCGACGTCGCGCACGAACGCGTCATCGGCGAACGAATCCCACAGGCCGGTGACGACATCGTAGAACTCGCGGGCGCGCTTGTAGCGCTCGGCGTGCTCCATATGGTCGTCGAGCCCGAAATTCAGCGCCGCGTCCGGATTGGACGTGGTGACGATATTCCAGCCGGCGCGGCCGCCGGAGATGTGGTCGAGCGAGGCGAAGCGCCGCGCGACGTGATAGGGCTCGTCGAAGGTGGTCGAACCGGTCGCGATCAGGCCGATATTCTCCGTCACGGCGGCGAGCGCCGATAGCAGCGTGAACGGCTCGAACGAGGTCACGGTGTGGCTGCGCTTCAGCGCGTTGATCGGCATGTTCAGCACGGCAAGATGGTCGGCCATGAAGAAGGCGTCGAATTTGCCGGCCTCGAGCTTGCGGATCAGCGTCTTGATGTGGTCGAAGTTGAAATTGGCGTCGGGCCAGGCCCCGGGATAGCGCCAGGCACCGGTGTGAATGCTGATCGGCCGCATGAACGCGCCGAGCTTGAGTTGACGCTTCGCCATTGCCCCGTTCCGTCCTTGATGTCGTTAGCGGAACAGATAGGGAGGCGTTTCGCGGCGCGCCATCGGGAAGATTATTTTGTTTTTGGCCGCTCTCTCGACAGTGTCATTCCGGGGCATCGCGCAGCGATGAACCCGGAATCTCGCGCCGCAATCTCGGGATTCCGGGTTCGATGCTGCGATCGCCTCGGAATGACGAGGATCATACTACGCCCCCAGCACGTCCTTCTGCATCTTGCCGCCGTAGAAATGGAAGAACGGCACCGGCGCGTCGTGGCGGAGCGGCCCGGTGGCGAGACGGCGGTCGAGCTCGGCGAGCACGTTCTTGGTCATGGCATGCGCGTCGGCGAGCGGCTCGGAGCCGATCTCGACCCAGACCAGCTCGACCAGCTCGGCATCGGCATGCACCACGCCCTCGACACGATGCGCGATGGTCGACGCGTCGGCAGTGAAGAAGCGCGTGTCGAAGCGGCGGACGCGGCCGGGCGGGGTGATCGCGCGCGCGATCAGGAACAGGCCGGACGGATCGGGCAAGAGACCAGCGTCGGCGAACGGTGCCCAGGGCCCGTCGAGCTTGTGCGGCTTCTCGACCTTGCGGCCGAGGCAGAGCCCGGTCTCTTCGCACGCCTCGCGGATCGCGGCGTTGGCAAGCGCACGCGCGCGGCCGGGCGTGATCTTCGGGCTGCCCTTCAACAGATTGGCTTCGAGCTCCGGCGTGATCGGCGCTGCGACCGGCACGCGGTTGTCGGCCTTGTCGACGCGGCCGCCGGGGAAAACGAATTTGCCGGGCATGAACACGACCTTGTCGTGACGCTTGCCGACCAGCACCTTCGGCTTGGCGCCGGAGCGATCGATCAGGATCAGCGTCGCCGCATCCTTCGGCCGGAAATACGCATGATGGTCGGCTTCTTTTTCGCCCTGGTGGACGACAGCGGCGGGCGCGGCAGCTTCAGTCATTTCATCCCTTTCATTTCTTCTTGCGGCCCGGTTTAGCTAGACCGGCGGGATGTCGCTAGGGGGATTCTCGTCAAAGCCATGCATGCGCAGGGCCCATTGCAAGCCGATCACGGCTCCCTTCACCGGCTGCAACAGCGCCAGCGATGCGAACAGCGTGAACGGCAGATAGATCGCAAGTTGCAGCCACACCGGCGGCGAATAATTGGTCTCGATCCACAGCGCCATCGGTACCACGATATGGCCGACGATAACGATGACGAGATAGGCAGGCAGATCGTCCGCGCGATGCGGCGTGAAGTCGAGGTCGCAGACCGGGCAATGGCCGTCGCATTTGAGAAACTTGCGGAACAGTCTGCCTTTTCCGCAGCGCGGACAGCGGCAGCGGAACCCGCGCTTCATCGCGCTCCACACGTCGCGCTTCTCGGGCTCGGCCGCCTCGCGAGTCCAGACCACTGTCGGTGGTGTCACTTCCATGACTTGCCTCGCTTCGATTTGCCGGACTTCTGCTGCGCCGGCTTGCGATCCTTCTTGCGCGATTTCCGCTCCTTGTGCGCCTTCTTGCCTGATCGTTTCGGTCCCTTGTCAAATCCGGCGGCACGGCGCTCGGCCCTTACGCTGTCGCGTTTTCTGCCGCGCGGAATTGCCTGACCATCGGATAATAACTCAAATCGCAGCGCGCCGGCTATCGGCGCGGCTTCCACCAGACGCACATCGACGACGTCGCCGAGGCGATACATGGTGCCGCTGCGCGTGCCGATGAGCGCGTGGCGAGTTTCGTCGTAGTTGAAATATTCGCTGCCGATGGTGCGGATCGGGATCAGACCGTCGGCGCCGGTGTCGTCGAGCTTCACGAACAGGCCGGATCGCGTCACGCCGGAAATGCGGCCCTGGAACGAGGCGCCGACCTTATCGGCAAGGAAATGCGCGATCAGGCGGTCGGTGGTCTCACGCTCCGCCTTCATCGCGCGGCGCTCGGTGACGGAAATCTGCGCGGCGATCTCGGCGAGCGTCTCCACGGTTTCATCGGTCGGCAACGCGCCTTCGCCAAGCCCGAGCGCGCGGATCAGCGCGCGATGCACGATCAGATCGGCATAGCGGCGGATCGGCGAGGTGAAGTGCGCGTAGCGGCGCAGGTTCAAGCCGAAATGGCCGTAGTTCTCGGCGGAGTATTCCGCCTGCGCCTGCGAACGCAGCACCACCTCGTTGACCAGCGGCTCGTAGTCCTCGCCGGCAACCTGCGCCAGCACGCGGTTGAATTGCGTGGGACGCAGCGCGCCCTGCTTGGTGAAGGGCAGGTCGAGCGTCTTCAGGAATTCCTGCAGGTTGTGCACCTTCTCCTGGCTCGGCTCGTCGTGCACGCGGTAGATCAGCGGCAGCGCCTTCTTCTCCAGCATCTCGGCCGCGGCGACGTTGGCGAGGATCATGAACTCCTCGATCAGCCGGTGCGCGTCGAGCCGCTGCGGCACGATCACGCGATCGACGGTGCCGTCGGCTTTCTGCAGGATCTTGCGCTCGGGCAGATCGAGATCGAGCGGGTCGCGCTCGTTGCGTGCAAGCTTGACCAGCTCGTAGGCCGACCACAGCGGCTTCAGGATCGGATCGAGGATAGGGCCCGTCGTGTCATCGGGCCTGCCGTCGATCGCGGCCTGCGCCTGCGCATAATGTAGCTTCGCAGCCGAGCGCATCAGCACGCGGTGGAAGGTATGCGAGCGCTTGCGGCCGTCGGCGCCGATCACCATGCGCACCGCGAGCGCGCCGCGCGGCTCGCCCGGCACCAGCGAGCAGAGATCGTTGGAGATCCGCTCGGGCAGCATCGGCACGACGCGATCAGGGAAATACACCGAGTTGCCGCGCTGCAGCGCGTCGCGGTCGAGCGCCGAGCCGGGCCGCACATAGAAGGCGACGTCGGCGATCGCGACATGGACGATGAAGCCGCCCTTGTTGTTCGGATCGGGATCGACTTCCGCATGCACCGCGTCGTCGTGATCCTTGGCATCCGGCGGATCGATGGTGACGAGCGGCACGTCACGCCAGTCCTCGCGGCCCTGCAAGGTTGCGGGCTTGGCGTCTTCAGCTTCGCGCAGCGCAGAAGTGGAGAACACCTGCGGGATATCGTGGGTGTTGATCGCGATCAAGCTGATCGCCTTCTCACTGGCGATCGAACCGAGCCGCTCCTTGACGCGGGCGGAGGCGAGGCCGTAGCCGCGGGTGCGGATCAGGTCGACGCTGATGAGATCGCCGTCTTCGGCGCCGCCGCTGTCGGCCTTGGCGATGTTGAGCTCGCGGCCGGCCTGCTTCTTGTCGACCGGGATCAGGCGCCCGCCGCCATCGGGATTGCGACGGAAGATGCCGAGGATCCGGGTGCGCCCGTGATCGATCACCTTGATGACGCGGCCGCGATAGGGTGTGCCGTCTTGCTCGTCCGTGACTTCGACGCGCAGCAGCGCGCGGTCGCCGACGCCGGCGGTGGTGCCGGGCTTCGGCCGCCGCGGCGTCTCGATACGGATTTTCGGGGCGGTGCCGTTCTCGTCCGAGTCCCACTCGGCGGGCGTGGCGATCAGCTCGCCGTCGCTGTCGCGGCCGGTGATGTCGGCGAGCAGGGTCGGTGGCAGCGCCGCCGGCTCGTGGATCTTGCGGCCGCGCTTGGCAATCGTGCCGTCGTCGGCGAGCTCACGGAGGATCCGCTTCAGCTCGACGCGGTCGGCGTTCTTCAGGCCGAACTCGCGCGCGATCTCGCGGGTGCCGACCTTGCCTGGATTGGCGCGGATGAAGGCGACGATGGCGTCCCGGCCCGGAAAGCCATGGTCGGGTTTTCGTTTCACTTATCCTCGTGCCTTGCCGGCGCTTTTCTTCGCGGGCGCTTTCGCTGGTGCCGATGATTTTGCAGGCGACGTCTTGGCACCGGAGGCGACCGGCGCGCGCGCCTTGCTGGTCGCATCCGTTTTCGGCTTCGTCGCGGCTTTCTTCGACGCAGCCTTCTTGGCGGGCTTGGCCTCGCCGTCGCCGTCAGTCTCGGTCGCCTCGGACTTGGCTTTCTTCGCCTTGGCGGGCTTTTCCGCCTTGGCCTTCTTGGCCTTTTTGCCGCCGCCCTTGGCCGCGCGCTCGTCGATCAGCGCGATCGCTTCGGCGAGCGTGATCTGGTCGGGGGTGCGGTCGCTCGGGATCGTCGCGTTGACGCCGCCCGCCGCGACATAGGCGCCGTAGCGGCCGTTCTTCAGCGCGACCGCGCCGAGCGTCGGATGATCGCCGAGCGGCTTGCCGGGATCGGCACCGAAGCGGCGGCCGCTCGGGCCCTTCGCGATCTTCTCCGCGATCAGCGTGACGGCGCGGTTCAACCCGATATCAAAGACCTCGTCGCCGGCCTCGAGGCTCGCATAAGTCTTCTCGTGCTTGACGAACGGCCCGAACCGGCCGAGGCCGGCGGTGATCGGCTGCCCGGTTTCCGGATGCTTGCCTATCTCGCGCGGCAGCGACAGCAGTTTCAGTGCCAGTTCGAGATCGACATCGGCCGGTGAGGTGCCCTTTGGAATGCCCGCGCGCTTCGGCTTCTCGCCTTCGGCGTAATCCTTCTGCTCGCCGAGCTGGATGTAGGGGCCGAAGCGGCCGGCCTTCACCGTGACATCGAAGCCGGTGTCGGGATCGGTGCCGAGCACGCGGTCGGCGCTCTCGGCGCTGTCGGCCGCGAGCGGACGGGTGTAGCGGCATTCCGGATAATTCGAGCAGCCGACGAAGGCGCCGAACTTGCCGGCCTTGAGGTTGAGCCGGCCGGTGCCGCAGGTCGGGCATTGCCTGACGTCGCCGCCATCCGCGCGCGGCGGATAGATATGCGGGCCGAGCATCTCGTCGAGCGCGTCGAGCACCTCGGCGACGCGCAGGTCCTTGATGTCGTTGACCGCGCCGATGAAGCCGCGCCAGAAGTCCTGCAGCACCTGCTGCCAGGCGATCTCATTGTTGGAGATGCGGTCGAGCTGCTCCTCGAGATCGGCGGTGAAGTCGTATTCGACGTAGCGCGAGAAGAAGTTCTCCAGGAACGCGACCACGACGCGGCCCTTGTCTTCGCCGTGCAGCCGCTTCTTCTCGAGCTTGACGTAGCCGCGGTCCTTCAGGACCTGCAGGATCGAGGCGTAGGTCGAGGGGCGGCCGATGCCGAGCTCCTCCATCCGCTTCACCAATGATGCTTCCGAGAAGCGCGGCGGCGGCTCGGTGAAATGCTGGGTGACGGCAAGGCTCTGGCGCTTCACGGCCTCGCCCTCGCTCATCGCGGGCAGGCGGCGCGAATCCTCGTCCTCCTCGTCGTCGCGGCTTTCCTGATAGAGCGCGAGGAAGCCGTCGAACTTGATGACCTGGCCGGAGGCGCGCAATTCCAGCACGCGTGAGCCGGCCTTGGCCTCGATGTCGACGGTGGTGCGCTCGAGTTCCGCCGACTCCATCTGGCTCGCAATGGTGCGCTTCCAGATCAATTCATAAAGCCGCGCCTGATCGGCATCGAGCCGTCGGCCGATGGTGGCCGGGCGACGCGACAGATCGGTCGGGCGGATCGCTTCGTGGGCTTCCTGCGCGTTCTTGGCCTTGGCCTGGTACTGGCGCGGGGCGTCCGGCACGTAGGCGTTGCCATAGTCCTCGCCGATCACCTTGCGCGCCTGCGTGATCGCTTCGGGTGCGATCTGCACGCCGTCGGTTCGCATATAGGTGATGAGGCCGGTGGTCTCGCCGCCGATGTCGATGCCCTCATAGAGCCGCTGCGCGATGCGCATGGTGTGCGCCGGCGCGAAACCGAGCTTGCGGCTAGCTTCCTGCTGCAGGGTCGAGGTGGTGAAAGGCGCCTGCGGATTGCGCCGCGCCGGCTTGGCCTCGACGGTCGCAACCTTGAACAGGGCCGCCTCGATCGCCTTCTTGAAATCCTCGGCTTCCGCGCCGGAGCCAATGTCGAGCCGTGCGATCTTCTTGCCGTCGGCGCCGACCAGCCGCGCCTCGAAGGCGTCGCCGCGCGGCGTCAGCAACGTCGCGACCAGCGACCAGTACTCCTTCGGAACGAACTTCTCGATCTCGAGCTCGCGGTCGCAGACCAGCCGCAGCGCGACCGACTGCACGCGGCCGGCGGAGCGGGCGCCGGGCAGCTTGCGCCACAGCACGGGGGAGAGGGTGAAGCCGACCAGATAGTCCAGCGCACGGCGCGCCATATAGGCGTCGACCAGCGCGCCGTCGATCTGGCGCGGCGCCTTCATCGCCTCGGAGACGGCCTGCTTGGTGATGGCGTTGAACACCACGCGCTCGACCTTCTGGTCCTTCAGCGCGCGCTTCTCCTTCATCACCTCCAGCACGTGCCAGGAGATCGCCTCGCCCTCGCGATCGGGGTCGGTTGCGAGGATCAGACGGTCGGCACCCTTGAGCGCCTTGGCGATGTCGTTGAGCCGGCTCGCGGCCTTGGCATCGACCTCCCAGATCATCTGGAAATTGGCGTCGGGATCGACGGAACCATTCTTGGCCGGGAGGTCGCGAACATGGCCGAACGACGCCAGGACCTCGTAGGAGGACCCCAGATATTTGTTGATCGTCTTGGCCTTGGCCGGCGACTCCACAATGACGATATTCATGTCATTCCAATAGCTTACGGGAAAACTTGAAGGTGGGTTCCGCTAGACTCGCGGCCCGCCGTGTCGGGGCGAACATGGGTGCTGGGGCGGTCCCTGTCAAATCGCCAGATATTGAAGGGAGGCGCCAAGCTGTGGAGTTTCTATCCCAAGGGTTGCAAAATGCGTCCTAGAGTTGCGGCCGGCAAGGGCTTATCTCTTTATATATAGCGTAGGAATCGGATTAGGCCTTTTGAGCAGCACAGGGGGCGGCCGGAAGCGCAAGGCGTCCGGCGGGCGACGAGACGGCTGGGGAAGGCGGCCCCGACGACGCCCTGGTCCTGATCGCAGGCGCCGCGACCTAACTCGCCAAACTCGCCCGGCGCCACAAACTCGAAGTTCTCGACCGCCTGTTCGCGATGGCCCGCCTGGGGGCCGACGAGCAGCTGCGCTCGCGCAGCCGAAGGAAGCGGTCGTGAGGGGCGTTACGGGAAGCAGGGTCGTGTCCTGGCTTTCGCCAGGACGACGGTGGGGATGGACCGCAATTCAAGATGTCAAACAGCGCGGTGCGGCGAAACAGAAGTCGTGATTTGCGACCCTTCCTGGAGAAAGGAAGAACGCTAGCTCGCGCCACATCCACCGCCGTCGTCCCGGCGAAGGCCGGGACCCATACGCCGCGGCGGGTGTTGAGAACGGGACTCGTCGTCCCAGCATCGTTCAACAATCCGCATTTGTGGTTATGGTCCCTGCTTTCGCAGGGACGACACCCAATATGGGTCGTCGTATGTGAGTCATACATCCGCATCCTCGCGACGCGAGGCGTATTCGGATAAAGCGAAATATTTTCGCGGGCGAGGATGACAAGTTTTTGGTGAGTTGCCCGTCGTGTCGTACCAGCAACACCCGTCCTACGCACTCACGAGGCGCCGCGCGCGCTTCGCTGCAGGCCGCGGCTTCAGCGTCGTATCCGCGGCACCCAGCACGCGTCCATCCTGCGAATAGAGCGCGAGCTTCTTCACCGGCTTGCCCTTGTCGCGGTCGACCAGGATGGTCGCGATCTCGTCCGGATGCTCGTCGAATTCCTCGGTCCATTGCCGCAACGCGACCAGGATCGGAAAGATGCCGTGGCCCTTCGGCGTCAGGACATATTCCTGATAGGCGCTGCCGTCGGAGGCGGGGACCGTCTTCAGGATGCCGCGTTCGACCAGCGTGCGCAGCCGTGTGGCAAGGATGTTTTTGGCAAGCCCGAGGCTCGCCTGGAATTCGCCGAAGCGGCGCCGGCCGAGGCTGGCGTCGCGGATGATCAGGAGCGACCACCAGTCGCCGAACACGTCGAGCGCGCGTGCGACAGGACAGCTGTCGCCTGCAAGGCTGGTTCGTTTCACCGGCTGTCTCCAGGAGTTTGGGCCATCACGACCTTGTGTGGTTGCAATATTAAACCGTATGCCTTAGCTAGGCAAAGAAGTTTAATAATGCAACCAACTGGAGGCGGAAATGAGACTGGCGAACAAGACGGCGTTGATCACCGGCGGCAACAGCGGCATCGGGCTCGCGACAGCGAAGCTGTTCGTGGCGGAGGGCGCCAAGGTCGTCATCACCGGGCGCAACAAGGAGACGCTTGCGGCGGCATCCAGGGAGCTCGGGCCGAACGCGCTCGCAGTGGTGGCTGATGCCACCGACGTCGCGGCGCTGGAAGCCGCGGTGAAGCAGGGCGCCGAGAAGTTCGGCAAGTATGACGTTCTGTTCGCCAATGCCGGCATTCCCGGCCAGACGCCGGTGGGCGGCACCACGCTGGCCGCATTCGAGAATGTGATCCGGACCAATCTCACCGGCGTGTTCTTCACGGTGCAGGCGGTCGCGCCGTACCTCAACGACGGCGCATCGATCATTCTCAACGGCTCGGTGATCTCCGTGCTCGGCAATCCCGGCTACTCGGCCTATGCCGCGAGCAAGGCCGGCGTGCGCGCGATGGCGCGGGTGATGGCGTCAGAATTCTCGCCGCGCAACATCCGCGTCAACGTGGTGGCGCCGGGCGCGGTGCGCACGCCGATCTGGGGCGCGGCGATCGCGACGCCCGAGGCCGAGAAGATCTTCGAGCAGCGGATCGGCAAGACCACGCCGCTCGGGCGGATCGGCGAGCCCGATCACATTTCAAAGACCGTGCTGTTCCTGGCGTCCGACGACGCCGCGCATGTGCAGGGGCAGGAGCTGTTCATCGATGGCGGTGCAACGGCATCACCGGCGGGCGCGCCGATCTATCGCGGATAGAGCCTTTCCGTTCCGATTAAATCGGAACGCGGCTCTGGTTTTATTCTGACGCGTTTTCTTCACGCGAACCGGTATCCACTTCGCTCGAAAACGCTCTGGTTTGTTTCTCATTGTATCGAACGGCCGGTGTGAAGCGTTTCATACCGGCCGGTTTGGCTTGCGACTATCATCGCGCGCATTGAACCTTTGACGTACTGCCCGGACTCCTGATTGGGCGGGGAGTTTTTCACCACGGAATCATTTGGAGTGCCGCCATGCCGAAAGCAGCCCGCATTTCGACGTCGATCCCGGTTTCGCCCGCATCCGAAAGTTCAGATACGACGCAGTTTGTGACGGTCGCGCTGTTCTCCGGCATCGGCCTGTTGATTTCGCTGGTCGCCGTCATCCTCGGCATACAGGGCGTCTGGTTCTGAGTTCGTCCACCTGAACGGCCTGCCGCCGCCAGGCGACGGCAGGCACTTTGAATCACATCAGGCTGCGTTCAGGCTGCCGGCGGCCTGCAGCGCGCCCGCAACCGCCTTTTCGCGATGCTCGGGGCCGACCTGGATGCCATCGGCGGGGATGAACTCGACATTCCTGACGCCGATGAAGCCGAACACGCCGCGCAGGTAGGTCTCGAGGTGCTCGAGCGCGGCCATCGGCGTGTCGGCGCCGTAATAGCCGCCGCGCGAGATCGCGATGATGACGCGCTTGTTGCCGGCCAATCCCTCGACGCCGCCGGTGCCATACTTGAAGGTCTTGCCCGCGACCAGGATGCGGTCGATCCAGGCCTTGAGCTGGCTCGGAATCGTGAAATTGTACATTGGCGCGCCGATCACGACGATGTCGGCGGCGAGGAACTCGTCCAGCACCGCTTGGCCGGTCGCGATGTCGTCGCGCACCGACGGATCCGGCGCCGCGCCTTGGCTGGCGGCGAGGTGCAGGCCGGAGAGGTGGGCGAGCGGCGTCTGGCTGAGGTCGCGGTAGCTGACGACGAGGCCCGGATTGGCCTGGCGCAGCCGCTCGACGGCAGCGGCCGAGACCTGGCGGCTGACGGAGTGAGGGCCGAGGACCGAGGAATCGATGTGCAGAAGTTTCATGGCTGGGGTCACCTTTGGTATAGGTTTGTAACTGGCGCTATATGAGTGACCGCCCTAAATCTCCGCAAGAACGCACATTTTTGAAACCCGAGCACACCAATGGAACCCGAGCACATCGATGTAACCGCCGAAACCGGCCTGCCGCGTGGCCCCGGGACGCATCAGGACTGCCGCGGCGTGGCCTCGGTGCTGTCGCGGGTCGGCGACAAATGGAGCGTGCTGGTCATCATGCTGCTGCGCGATGGACCGCGCCGCTTCAACGAGCTGAAGAGGATGATCAACGGCATCTCGCAGCGCATGCTGACCTTGACGCTGCGCGGCCTGGAGCGCGATGGCCTGGTGACGCGCACGGTGTTTCCGACCATTCCGCCGCGGGTCGACTACGAGCTGACCGATCTCGGGCGCGGACTGGCGGTGCCTGTGATGGCGCTCGGCGAATGGGCGTTCGCGCATCTGCCGGAGATCGAGGGCGCGCGAAACGACTTCGATGCGCGGAATGGCCAAGGCTGAGTTCGGAGCCTTCGCGTTCGGACAAGCAGACCCGTCATCCTGAGAGCCTGCGTAGCAGGCGTCTCGAAGGACGCACGGCCACCAGTCGGGCCGTCGATCCTTCGAGACGCGCTGCGCGCTCCTCAGGATGACGGACAGGCGTTTGCGCGAGCGAGATATTCAGCTCGTCAAATCATCGACACCAGCCCATCGCCGTGGCGTTCGAGCCTGCCGGCGAGCTCGAGCTCGAGCAGCACGGCGCGGACAACGGCCGGCGACACGTCGGCCATCCGGATCAGATCGTCGATGCTGATCGGGCTCGGCCCGAGCAGGTCGATGATGCGCGCGCGATCGCCGCTATCAGTGGCAAAGTCCAGCGGCTCGTCGTCCTCGCGCGCGCCAAGCATCACCGGCCGCTCCATGATCGGCGTCACCGCGCTGATGACGTCGGCGGCTTCGGTGACCAAGGTGGCGCCTTGCTTGATCAGGTCGTTGGCGCCGGCGGCGCGCGGATCGATCGGCGAGCCCGGCACCGCGAACACCTCGCGGCCCTGTTCGGCCGCCATCCGCGCAGTGATCAGCGAGCCCGAGCGATGCGCGGCCTCGACGATCACGACGCCGAGCGAGGCGCCCGAGATCAAACGATTGCGACGGGGAAAGTCGCGCGCCCGCGGCACGTGGCCGAGCGGCATCTCCGAGATCGCCGCGCCATGCTCGAGCAGGGCGGCCAGCAGATCCTCGTGCTCTGGCGGGTAGATCCTGTCGTGGCCGCCGGCGAGCACGGCGACCGTGCCGCTGGCAACGGTGGCGCGGTGCGCTGCCTGATCGATGCCGCGGGCGAGGCCCGAGATCACGACAAAGCCGGCATCGCCAAGATTGCGCGCCAGGGTGCCTGCAAATTTCAACCCGGCGCCGGAGGCATTGCGGGAGCCGACGATCGCGATCATCGGCCGCGTCAGGACCTCGCGCGCGCCGCGCACGGCAAGCAGCGGCGGCGCGTCGTCGATGGTGGCAAGCCGCGCCGGATAGTGCGCTTCCTCCGGCGCGACGAGATCGATGCCGAATTTGCGGCAGGCCGCGAGCTCGGCGGCGGCGTCGGCCTCGCTGCAGATCCGCCCGGGGCCGGAGGCGCCGCCGCGGCGCGCGAGGTCAGGCAGGCGCTCCAGCGCGTGCGCCGCATCGCCAAAATGGCGGAGCAGCGATGCAAAGGTGCGCGGGCCGACATTGTCGGAGCGGATCAGCCGCAGGCGGTTGAGCCGTTCGGTGTCGGTGAGTTTTGGAGGGCTGGGCGAGCGGTCATGCATGCGGGGCGCAGCTTCGCCCAACCTGAGATTGTGATCAACTGCGACATTGGCGCAGCCGCGCGCGACGCGCTAAAAGCGCTGGGCAAGAAGCCGCCAAAAACCGTCAAGATACAGGAATCCGCCGATGATTTCGCTTGCCGATCTCCAACGCCGCATCGCCTCCGGCGAATTGTCCACCGATGTCGCCATTGCGCAGACGCGGGACGCCATCGCGGCGCAGGACAAGACCATCGGCGCCTTCGTCCGCCTCGACGAGAAGGCGCGTGGGCAACAGGCCGGGCCGCTGCGTGGAATTGCAGTCGGCATCAAGGACATCATCGATACCGCTGACCTCCCGACCGAGATGGGCGCCGCGATCTATCGCGGGCATCGGCCGCGCGCCGACGCTCCGGTCGTGATGGCGCTGAAGCAGGCCGGCGCCACCATCATCGGCAAGACCACGACAACGGCATTCGCGGCGAACGATCCGACCGCAACGCTCAATCCGCACAATCACGCGCACACGCCGGGCGGATCGTCGTCGGGCTCGGCCGCCGCGGTCGCCGCCGGGATGATCCCGCTCGCGCTCGGCACGCAGACCGGCGGCTCGGTGATCCGGCCGGCCTCGTTCTGCGGCGTCGCCGCGATCAAGCCGAGCTACCGGCTGCTGCCGACCGTCGGCGTGAAATGCTTCTCCTGGACGCTTGACACGGTGGGGCTGTTCGGCGCCGGCGTGCGCGATGTCGCGCTGGGGCTCGCTGCGATGACCAGGCGACCTGAGCTGGTGGTGCCGTCGAAGGTTTCCGCGCCGCGCATCGGCGTCGTGACGCAGGCCTTCGCCGGTTCGCCTGAACCTTCCGGCGCGGAGGCGTTGCAGAAGGCCGCGCGTGCGGCGGAGCAGGCCGGAGCGACCGTGCACGAGTTCGCTGTGCCCGAGATCATCGCCGAGGCGTGGCGGATCCATCCGGTGGTGCAGGAGTTCGAGGCGCATCAGTCGTTCGCCTGGGAATACGGCCGGAACTACGATGCGATGCCGCCGCTGCTGCGCGGCCGGCTCGACGAGAGCAGGGGTGGCACGCCGGCCGAATACGACGCGGCGATAGACGTCACGCTGCGCGCACGGCTGGCGCTGGCCACGATCCTCACCGAGGTCGACGTGCTGCTGACGCTGTCGGCACCGGGCGCGGCACCCGAGGGTTTGGCGTCGACCGGCGATCCCCGTTACAACCGGCTCTGGACCTTGATGGGCGTGCCCTGCGTCAACGTGCCGACACTGACCGCCGAGGGCGGATTGCCGGTCGGCGTCACCGTGATCGCGGGGTTTGGCGATGATGCCAAAGCGCTGGCGGCCGCGAGCTTTGTCGAGGACGCGCTGAAGCGGTAGGCCTAGTCATTCCGGGGCGATGCGCCGCATCGAATCCGGAATCTCAACCTCTGGATTCCCCGGTGCGCAATTGCGCACCTGAGGTTCATCGCTGCGCGATGCCCCGGAATGACATACGTCACTTCCGCTCGCCGATCTTGCCCTCGGTACCGGCCTGCAGGCGCTGGATGTTCTCGCGGTGCATGTAGAACAGCAGCAGCGTCAGCACGGCGAACAGCGAGGCGAGCGCGTTATGGCCGAACCACCACAGGAACAGCGGCGTCACGAACGCGGCGATCAGCGCCGACAGCGACGAGTAGCGCGTGGTGTAGGCGGTGCCGAGCCAGATCACGGCGAAGATCAGCGCCGCCGGCCAGAACAGGCCGAGCAGCACGCCGAGATAGGTCGCGACACCCTTGCCGCCGCGAAACTTGAGCCAGACCGGGAAGAGGTGGCCGAGGAAAGCCCCCAGCGCCGCCAGCATCGCCGCGTTCGGGCCGTCGATGGTGCCGGCGATGATGACGGCGACGGTGCCCTTCAACATGTCGCCGAGCAGCGTCGCCGCGGCGAGGCCCTTGCGGCCGGTGCGCAGCACATTGGTGGCGCCGATATTGCCCGAGCCGACCGTGCGCAGATCCTGCGTGCCGGCTATCCTGGTCAGCACCATGCCGAACGGGATCGAGCCCAGCAGGTAGCCGATCAGGAAGGCGAGCGGCAGCAGCCCATCAGCAGACATCGCAGTGGTTCCCTGGAGCGGTCCGGCCAGAACGGGGCAGTGCCGTCAATGAAATATTAACCATAAATCCGCACCATGGCCTTGGTAATGAGGGAGCTTATCATGGCTTCTGTTCGCAGGCGGCTGGAGCAGTTTTTCTTTGTCGTTTACGTCGCGGCCATCGTCGTTGGCACAACGATGGAAGCGATGTCGCAACTCGCGTCGCGCTAAGTTCCACCCCAGTTTCAGACGTGCTCGTAAACGGTCCGTCCGCCGACGATCGTCCGCGTCACGCGGCCCGAGAAGCGGGCGTCGTCGAACGGCGTGTTCTTGCACAGTGATTTGAGATCGTCGCGGTCGAGGACCCAGGGCGTGTCGGCGTCGATCACGATGACGTCGGCCGGCGCGCCCGCGCGCAGCGTGCCGCCGGGCAGGCCGAGCAGCTCCGCCGGCCGTGTCGACATCGCCCGGATCAGCGTCTTGAAGTCCATCTCGCCATTGTGGATCAGCCGCAGCGCCGCCGGCAGCATGGTCTGCAGGCCGACTGCGCCGCTTGCCGCTTCCGCGAACGGCAGCCGCTTGACCTCGACGTCCTGCGGATTGTGGTCGCTCATCACGACGTCGATCAGCCCGGAGGCCAGCGCCGCGACCAGCGCCTTGCGGTCCTCCTCGGTGCGCAGCGGCGGGGCCAGCTTGAGGAAGGTGCGGTAGGGGCCGATGTCGTTCTCGTTCAGCGTCACGTGATTGATCGAGACCGAGGCCGAGACATTGTGGCCGGCGTCGCGGGCGCGCTTGAGGATCTCCAGCGACTCGATCGAGGTCAGCGAGGCTGCGTGATAGCGCCCGCCGGTCAAGCCTGCGAGCCGCATGTCGCGTTCGAGCATGATCGACTCGGCCGCGGTGGGAATGCCGGCGAGGCCGAGCCTTGTGGCGAATTCGCCCTCGTTCATCACGCCTTCGCCCACCAGATTCGGATCCTCGGTGTGATGCACGATCAGCGCGTCGAAATCGCGGGCATAGGTCAGCGCGCGCCGCATCACCTGGGCGTTGGTGACGCTGCGGTCGCCGTCGGTGAAGGCGACGGCGCCGGCGGCCTTGAGCAGGCCGATCTCGGTCATCTCCTGGCCCTGCATGCCCTTGGTCAGCGCCGCCATCGGATGGATGTTGACGATCGCGGTGTCGCGGGCCCGGCGCAGCACGAAGTCGACGGTCGCCGAATTGTCGATCACCGGCGAGGTGTCGGGCTGGCAGATGATGGTGGTGATGCCGCCGGCCGCGGCGGCCTGGCTGGCGGAGGCGAAAGTCTCGCGATGGCTGGCGCCGGGCTCGCCGACAAAGGCGCGCATGTCGATCAGGCCGGGGGCCACGATCTTGCCGGCGCAATTGACGATGTCGGTGCCTTCGGGGACGCCGGCGGCGCCGATGCCGCGCTTGGCGTCACGGATCACGCCGTCGGCAATCAGGACATCGCCCGGACCGTCGAAATCGCGCGACGGATCGATGACGCGGGCGTTGGCGAGCAGGATGGGGCGGCGGTCGGTCAGCATCGGTCTCACGCGTTCGGCAGGTTGCGGGCGAGCGCTTCCAGCACCGCCATGCGCACTGCCACACCCATTTCAACTTGTTCACGGATCAGCGACTGCGCGCCGTCGGCGACGAAGGTGTCGATCTCGACACCGCGGTTCATCGGGCCGGGATGCATCACCAGCGCATCCGGCTTGGCATAGCCGAGCTTCTTCTGGTCGAGGCCGAAATAGTGGAAATACTCGCCCGACGACGGCACGAAGGAGCCGTTCATGCGCTCGCGCTGCAGCCGCAGCATCATCACGATGTCGGCGCCGTTCAGCCCCTCGCGCATGTCGCGCGCGACCTCGACGCCCATCCGCTCGATGCCGGGCGGCAGCAGGGTGGAGGGGGCCACCACGCGGACGCGTGCGCCCATCGTGTTGAGCAGGAAGATGTTGGAGCGCGCCACCCGCGAATGCAGCACGTCGCCGCAGATCGCGATCGTCAGCCCCTCGAGCCGGCCCTTGTTGCGGCGGATCGTCAGCGCGTCGAGCAGCGCCTGGGTCGGGTGCTCGTGGCTGCCGTCGCCGGCGTTGATCACGGAACCGTCAACCTTGCGCGCCAGAAGCTCGACCGCGCCGGAGGCGTGGTGGCGTACCACGAGAATGTCCGGGTGCATCGCGTTCAGTGTCACCGCGGTGTCCATCAGGGTCTCGCCCTTGCGGGTCGACATCGATGACACCGACATGTTCATGACGTCGGCGCCCAGGCGTTTTCCGGCGATCTCGAACGAGGATTGGGTCCGGGTCGAGGCCTCGAAGAACAGATTGACCTGGGTACGGCCGCGCAGGCTGGCGCGCTTCTTGTCGACCTGGCGGTTGAGCTCGACATACTCCTCGGAGAGGTCGAGCAGGCCCGTGATGTCGTCAGCGGAAAGGCCCTCGATGCCCAGCAGATGCCGGTGACCGAGGACAAAAGTCGATTTCAATGATGGGGTCATTAAAGCGAGAGCTATAGGCGCGGATGGCCGGTGGGGCAAGCGCGAAGAGGGCTCGCGGGAGTTTTCCCCGAGTAAGATGTCGCCGCCTTCCCGGCGGTCCTGCCGGGGCCCGGCGCGGGACATCCGCGCCTTGCTTTTGCGGGGGTTTCCGGAACAAGACGTGGATGGCGGGGCACAGGCGGAGCGGCAGCGACGCCGTCCTCCTGACGGGCTATACCCGGCCGTGACGCCGGAGCGAGACCTCGTGAAAATTGTCGTGATCGCATGGATGGCCATCGCATTGATCCCGGGGGCGATCTCGCCTGCCTTCGCTCAGAACTTGCCCGGCGACTTCGCGTTCCTTCGCGACATCGATCCGACCATCATCCAGGACATCCGCTACGCCGGCGCGAACAATTTCATGGGCCGGCCGCTCGCGGGCTATGGCGCGGCGGAATGCGTGGTGAAGCGGGAGGTCGGGCTTCGGCTCAAGGCCGTGCAGCAGGAACTGGCCCGGCAAAGACTGTCGCTGAAGATGTTCGATTGCTACCGGCCGGCTCGCGCCGTCGCCGACATGGTGGCATGGTCGAAGAACGGCACCGAGACCGCCGCCGAGCGGCGCTACAGCCCGGCCTTTTCGAAGACGGACCTGTTCCGCCTCGGCTACATCGCCACCCATTCGGGCCATTCGACCGGGGCCGCGGTCGATCTCACGCTGGTCGATCTTGGCGCCGACAATTCGCGCAAGTTCGATCCGGCCAGGGACTATGCCGACTGCACCGCGCCGGCCGCCGCGCGCGCCCCCGAGGGCAGCGTCGACATGGGCACCGGCTACGACTGTTCCGACGTCAAGGCCCACACCGCGACGAGCTCGATCACGCCGGCGCAGAGACGCTGGCGCGCCATGCTGGTCGCGGCGATGGCCCAGCAGGGGTTCGCGAACTATGCCAAGGAATGGTGGCACTTTTCGCTGCCGGGGGCAGGCCGGCCGGCCTACGACTTCCCGATCGTCCGGGCGCGGTAGAGCGTTTTCGAGCGAAGTGGACTCCGGTTCGCGTTGAAGAAAACGCGTCGGAACAAAGACTGGAGCTTCGATTCCGATCAATCAGAACCGAAGCTCCAGCGCAGGATTTTCCTCAAATCCGAAGCATTTTCGCAAGACGATGCTTGCCATCGCAAAAGTAGCTGAGCGCGCTTTCAACACTCCTTAATTGTGGCCGTATGAAGTGCGGGCAACACGGGAGCATGCAGCATGCGTTTCGCAGCCATTGCAATTGTTGTCGTCGGCGTCGCCGGCGTCTTGATCTACGATCGACACGACAAGAGCGCGAATTATCAGCGCGTCGATGCCCACATCAGCGGCGTCAGCGAGCAATGCTATCTGGAAAAGGTCGAGCGCGGGGTCATCACCAAGACGACATCGACCTCCGATCTGACCCGCTGCGAGATTGCCGAGCTGCTGCGCAAGGAGCATCCGAAGTGGCAGGGCTATGACGTGAAGCACAAGATCGAGGTGAAGGTCGTTTATGTCTCGCCGGTCGACGGGGCCACGCACCAGTCGAGCCTGCAGATGTCCTACTTCCCCAACGGCAAGCCGCTGCGCGCCGGGGACGTGTTTCCTGTCCTCGCCTCCAAGACCAAGGCGGACAAGACGCGTTCGATCTGACCGACGCGGTTCGACAGGACGGAAGCACAACCATGCGCCTTGGCCTCTACGCTATGATCGCTGTCGCCGTCGCGAGCTTCTATGTCTATAGCGAGCTCGACAAGCGGTTGAACTTCCGGCCGATCGATGCGCGCGTCAGCAGCGTCAAGGAACAATGCTACATGGAGAAGACCGAGGGGTCGCGAAGCTCGACCTCCGATCTGTTGCCGTGCGAGCTGGTCGAGCTCTTGGCGCGCCATCATCCTAAGTGGCACGGCGCCGACATCAAGCACAAGATCGAGATCCGGTTTGCCTACATCTCGCCGGTGGACGGCGCCGCGCATGAGTCCAACCTGCAGTTGGCGGCCTATCCCGATAACCGGCAATTGAGCAGCGGCGACATTTTTCCTGTCCGGCTTCCAGGAAGGAGGCGAACCGGACCCGCGTCAATGACTGGGTCGACCGCTGGCTCGGCCGCCATGCGCCCAAGCATGGCAGCATCTGAACGCGATGAGCTTGGGCGCAGGCTGGTCCTACGCGCCGATAAACCCGCGGCGCAGCAATCCGCCCAGCACACCGCGAAGACTGGCGACGGCGGCGATGTTGCCGTGCGACGCGCTGAACAGCCACACCACCAGACGCTGATACTGTTCGGCGCTCGGCTCAAGCCGCGCCAGCACGGTTTGGCGGGATCGCGAGACCATGGAAATGTCGGTCCACCCCAGCTCCTCCAGGTGAATTCTGTAGCGCCAGCCGGCAAGCTCAAGCGCCTCGCCCGACCGACCCGAGAGCCGCACCGAGTCCGGTGATATCGCGAGCAGGCGGCACGACAGGATTTTTCCTTCGCCGAAGAGCCAGACCAGTTCGTCCGTCTCGAACATGTGACCGGAGCGAGGCAGCTCGAAGCAGACCAGGAACGCGATGAAGGCGATCAGCATCGCGATCGCCGCCCACAGCATGTTGAAGAAATCGAGCGAGGAAATCTCGCTGGCGCCGTACGGGGAGACGTACGCCCACACGATGCTTGCGGCGGAGCTTGCCGCGATCAATCCGAAAATGGCGGCGAGTTTCCAGTGGATGCGCGGCGCCGATCGATCACCTCCCTTGTCGGTGATCTTGAAGGGACGTCCGAACGGCTTGACGATGGCGCTGAGCAGCGTTGCGGTCACCGCAAAGCAGGTGACGGCGTGGGTGGCCTCCATGAACAAGGGCAGCGTCCGCGCGCGCGATATCCAGCTCATGTAGATAATCTGTCCGAGCAGCGCCGGCATGCCATAGCGCAGGAAGGAATGATAATCGGCTTCGAACGCGGGCAGCCCGCCGAACCAATAGATCGTCGGTGCGATCAATAGCAGCACCATGAAGGGTTTGGAGAGCCAGTTCAGCACGCCGTGCACATAGTGCCAGCGCTCGGTGAAGCTGAAGCCGCGGCCGAACAGCGGTCCGTTGCGCAGCAGGCCAACCTGTATGGTGCCAAGGCACCAGCGAGCGCGCTGAGTGACATATTCCGGGATGCCTTCGGCCGAAAGTCCGAAACTGAGCGGCTCGTTCAGCCAGACCGTGCGATAGCCGCGCGCCAGCATGGTGTAAGTGAGGTTGATATCCTCCGAGATCGCCTGTTCGGGAAAGCCGCCGATCTCGTCGAGCCGGTCGCGGCGAACGACGAAGGAGGTGCCGACGCAGAACGCACAGCCCCACGCATCCTTGGCGGGTTGAAAGACGTCGAAGAAGAAGCGTTGATCGTCGACCCAGCTCTTCTCAGCCAGGAGATTATGCTGGATCGGATCGGCGTTGTAGTAAAACTGCGGGGTCTGCACGATCGCAACCTCCGGATCGGACAGCAGCAGGCCGACCGTGCGTTTCAAGAAGTCACGCCGCGGCGCGAAATCCGCATCGAGCACCAGAATGACCGGCGCGGCGGTCGCACGGCCAGCCGCGGCCAACCCGTTGTTGAGGTTGCCGGCCTTGGCACCCCTGTTGTCAGGCCGCGTCAGATGGCGTGCGCCGACCCGCTCGCAATAGTCCCGCAGCCAGTCGCGTCGCGTGTCATCGAGAACCCACACCGTCACATTGGCATAGTCGAGCGCCAGCGCGCCCAGGATCGAGCGCTGGAGGATTTCGAACGGCTCGTCATAGGTGCAGATGAAGACGTCGACGGCGGGATCGCGATTGTCCGCGGCCAAAAGCTGCTGGGCGGCGTCGGCCTGCGCGGTGCGGTCGGTGCTGCGGAACAGGATGACGATCGAGATCAGCGTGTAGAGGATCGCGAGCAACTCGAACGCAATGAAGAGCCGCGGCCAAAGACTTTGCGCCGATAACTCGAACGGCGGCAGCGTATCGCTCCATCGCCACAGCGCATACATGACGAGAAGGGCCGCCGTGGTCGTCCCGAACAGCGTACGGTGGCTGGCATGCGACGGCTCCAACAGCCGAGCCATGACCAGAAGCCCGAGCAAAATGCCGACGTCGATGGTCAGGACTGACACGATATCCGCGGCGGATGGGAACATTAGCTTATCCTTTTGCCGGTGAACGGATTCCAGCCGGTTTCGGCCAGCGCGGCCCACGCCGTCGCGCCGAGATGCGGGCGGCGGTAGTAGAAAAAGTCGGGATCGCCGCCGCTGGTCGGATCGATCGATAATCCCGTCGTCAGCCGCGCCGGCCGTGACGCATTGAGCAGGCCGGACGACGTCTGGTCCGCCTTCAGGTCTGCCAGCAGTCGATTGCTCTCGTGTAGGTCGCCGCTGATCCGGTAGGCCAAGGCCGCCTGCGCGGTGCCCTCCACCCAGAGGCCGTCGCGATCGCCGTTGAAATCGAAACCGCCGTCGACCCCGAGCCGCGCTTTTGCGAAGCCGAGCGCGCTCTTCCATGCTGCGGGCGATTCAGGCATCGCCATCCACGGCCAAAGCTGCGCGTCGAGCGCGAGCAGGCCCTCGTCCGCGAGGCTGCCGTCAGGCTTCGTCCCAAGCAGGAAGTGATCGCCGCGAAAGGCGCGATCGAGCAGCCGCCGCGCCTGTCCTGCCGCGCTGTCGTATTTCCGTTCGCCAGTCAGGCGGAACAGCCAGCGAGCGGCGGCGTGAACGTCGGCGTTGTGCTCGGTCGACATCCAGGTGAGCCTGACCTGCTTCGGATCGTAGCCGTGAAAGCCGCCGTAAAAGCCATTTTCGGAAGCGGTTGCGCCGATCATCCAATCGACCAGGCGCTCCGCGTCGGCGAGATATCGAGGATCGTGGGTTGCCTGATGCAGCGTCAGCAGTGCCAAGGCAGCCCAGGCGACGTTTCCGGTCGAGGTGCCGTCCTGCGCCGGATCCTCCGCCCAGACCCTGGCATGTCCGTCCCACCAGCCCGGTAGATCGGGAATAGGCTGGTTCACCGCGCCGGCACGATAGGCATTGCGCACACGGCCGTCATCGAAGCTCCGGTCGTTGCCTGCGGCGCGGCTGAGCGCGTTGCTGATTGGCCTTGCATCCGACACGTTGCCGCAGGCAACAAGCGCAATGACGGCGAGCGCATTGTCGTAGACGAACGCCGTCGTGGCGAGACCCGCGGGAAGGGCCGCTTCATCCTCGCCGGGCTCATAGCTGCGGACGAAGACCGCGTCGGCCGCGCTGCTGTGCGGCGCGACCGCCTTTTTCAGCCCGGCGCAGAACGTGCTTGCGGTTTGCGCCGTGTGGCCTGCCGCCGGCGCGCCCACGATCGCCGCGCACAGCATCATCGCGATGGCCGATTTCATTGCGATACGAGGGCACGAGTTCCGGGTGGTGGTTCGTTGTCGTCGGCCTTCGGCTGCGGCGGCTCCGAGGCATGGAAAGCGTCATGCAGACGAGCGATACCGGCGCGCCGGGCATCCGCATCCGGCGGCGTCTTCTGCGCGGTATCGGCGGTGCCTGCGTCGCCGCCGATCCACGACGCAACGTAGTGGCCGAGCCGGTGCCAAGTGACCGACATCGAGGGGACCACACCATTCTCGCGCGTCACCGTCACCCATTGGCCGACCGGACAGGCGGACGCGTCGGCGGTCCCCGTTTGCTGCACCGGTCCGCCGTCGCCTGCCTGGTCCGGCGTGATGATGGCGTAGAGTTCGCGCCGCTCGGTTTGCGGGAACGGAACGGCAAAGCGCTCATCGGCTTTGTCGCTGGTCTTCGGTACGACCGCAGTGACGACGCCGGACCGCAACGAACTCCCGTCGATGCGAACGCGGGTGCCGGGCATCATGCTCTGGCCCTGCCGGTAGGAAAAGATGGCGACGACAAAGCGCTTGTCGCAGTCGATGACGGAGCTGATAGTATCACCGGCGCTGACATGCCGCCCCATCGCGGCGCCGACGCTCGAGACCTTGCCCTGGCCGCGCGCGACGACATCGGCATCCGCCAGCGTCGCCAGCCTGCGCGTTTCGGCGTCGATCAGGTGCTCGAGATCGGCAAGCACTGCGGCTTGCTGCTTTTGCTCGATTTTCATCCGCGTGGCGTCGAGATCGATGTCCCTGCGCTTCTGGGCCAGATTGTTGAGAGCAACCAGTTCCTCGCCGACATAGATACCCCTGCTCAGGGCGTTGAGCTGTGCCATCTTCTGATTCAGCTTGGCGGCCTCTGCGTCCGCACCATGTATGGTCGCGGCATATTGCTGAGTTGTCGGCCGGAGCATGTCGTTACTCGCGGCATTGCGTGTCACCATATTGGTCTGGCGGTCGACCAGGGCCTTCTTTTCACCGCTCGCGGCGTTGGATTGAGCGACACGGGCGCGAAGCTCCTCGATCCGCGACTGTAACTGACCCTTGAGCTGGCTGGTCTGATCAGCAATCTCGCCATCGAGGGACGAAACATAGTTGAAGTCCGATTCGTGCTTTGCGCGCGTCGCATCGAGCTTCTGCCGTGCGTCGGACGCCTTTTCCTGCAACGCGATCAGCGTCCCGCGATCGATCCTTGGATTGCTGATCCGCGCCAGCGTTTCGCCATCGCGGACGTCCCGGCCCGGAAGCACCGTCAACAGGCCGACTTCGCCGCTGATCGGCGCGGTCAAAAGCGTAACGGGGGCGTTGACCACGGCACGATCGGATTGATCCGCTACGATCGGCGGCGTCACCGCGGTGAGCATCAGGACAGAGAGCAATCCGGCGACGCCGATGGCGGATATTCTCAGTATTCCGGGATGTTTCCGCACAGTACCGCGCGTTTCAGATCTATCAATCATCAGTTCTCTCTCGGTTGGGAGGGCCTAAAAGAGCGCGTCTTGGTGATTGGTTGCCTGTTTTTCCCTGCGCATGGCTAGGACTGCAACAACGCAGAGCGCATTTGGTTGCTGCAGAAACCGAGCGGAAAACCTGCAGCAGGAGCGGCGGACGCACGGAGGAACGGGTGAACGGCAGCCCGGATCGCCGGTTCCGGCCGTACGGCGGCGGCTGATGATAGCGGACAGCCCAAGGGGCGTCCGTTGATGGGCCCTGCTGCGATATCGCCCCGCGATCGGAGCGGACATCGGCTGCGCGGACCCCGATAACCCCCGATTCACCAGCACGCGGCCGAATGCGCATTTTTCGCTGCCCGGCACCGGCTCACGGGCTTATGATCCTCCGATTCCATTGCGCCGCGGCTGGCCCGTGATCCCGGCCGGAAGAGGCCGGTTGTCCAGGCCGCATGCGTGCAGACCAGTTGCCGAGGAGACCATGACGCAGGCTCCGTTTGCCACCCACGACGTCTTCAACCAGTCGCCGCCGTTCGAAAATGTCGACCTGTTCACGGCGGATGTGCCGCTCGCCGCGGCAGTCGCTGCCAATGGCGGGGCGGCGGCAACGGCGGAGCTGTCGGATTTTGGCAAGCATTGGGGCTCGGACGCGATGGCGGAGCGCGGCCGCATCGCCAACGAGAACACGCCGAAGCTGCGCTTGTTCGATGCCAGGGGCAATCGCCGCGACGAGGTCGAGTTTCATCCGGCCTATCACGAGCTGATGGCGCACTCCGCGCATGCAGGCGTGCACAACTCGACCTGGAGCGCCGACGGCAAGCCGGCCGGCGGAGCGGCCGAGGTGGTGCGTGCGGCAAAGTTCTACATCGCTTCCCAGGTCGAGACCGGCCATCTCTGCCCGATCACGATGACGCGCGCCTCGGTCGCGGCGCTGGCCTCGCAGCCGGACATTCTGGCGAAGACGATGCCGGTGATCGGAACGCGCGCCTACGATCCCACCTTTGCGCCGTGGTGGACCAAGCGCGGCATGACCCTCGGCATGGGCATGACGGAAAAGCAGGGCGGCACGGATGTGCGCGCCAACATGACGCGCGCCGAGCGCGACGGCGGGGCCTGGCGCATCACCGGGCACAAATGGTTCATGTCGGCGCCGATGTGCGACGCCTTCCTGGTGCTGGCGCAGACCATGAATGGGCTGAGCTGCTTCTTCATGCCGCGCTTTGCGTCCGACGGCACGGTCAACGCGATCCACTTCCAGCGCCTGAAGGACAAGCTCGGCAACCGCTCCAATGCCTCGTCGGAGGTCGAATTCCACGGCGCTTATGCCGAGCTGATCGGCGAGGAGGGCAAGGGCATCCGCACCATCATCCAGATGGTGCAGCTGACGCGGCAGGATTGCGCGATCGCATCCGCCGGGCTGATGCGCTCGGGGCTGGCGCATGCGCTCCATCACGCGCGGCATCGCAGCGTGTTCCAGAAGCATCTCGCCGACCAGCCGCTGATGCAGGCGGTGCTGTCGGACATGGCGCTGCATGTCGAGGCGTCGATCGCGCTGGTGATGAGGCTCTGCCGTGCCTTCGATCGCGCGCCGGCCGATGCGGGCGAGGCCGCCTATATGCGGCTGCTGACGCCGGCGATCAAATACTGGACCTGCAAGAGCGCGCCCGGCTTCCTCTATGAGGCGATGGAGTGCCTCGGCGGCAATGGCTATGTCGAGGAAGGCATTTTGGCGCGCCATTACCGGGAGGCGCCGGTCAACGCGATCTGGGAGGGGTCCGGCAACGTGATGTGCCTCGACGTGCTGCGCGCGCTCGGCCGCGAGGCCGATGCCGCGCTCGCGGTGCTGCGCGCGCTCGCCGAGGAGACCAGGGGCCTGCCCGGCGCCGCCGAGGCTGTTGCCTCGATCGGGCAGTCGTTCCGGCGGCCGGACAGCGAGCGCGTCGCGCGGCTTGCAGTCGAGCAGCTGGCGCTCCTGGCGGCAACCGCGGCGCTCAACCAGGTCTCGCCGAAAAACGCCGAACTGTTCGCGGTGGCACAGCTTGCCGAACGCCACGCCGGCATGTACGGCGCGGTGGACTTATCCGATGCCAATCAGCACGCGCTGCTGGCGCGGGCGCTGCCATGACCACATTGACCACCGTCATGCCCGGCCTTGTGCCGGGCATCCACGTCTTTGCTTCGACAGGGCAAGGAAAGACGTTGATGGCCGGGACAAGCCCGGCCATGACGAATTGATAGAGCCGAGGTTCGCTGATGGATTCTCTCACGCCGCAAGACGCGACTGCCGCGATCGAACCGCCACCGCTCCCCCCGCGGGTCTGGAAATTCTGGGGCACCGCGCTGTGGGGCCTGTTGATCTTCGCCGCGATGTTCGTCGGCCAGGTCACGGTCATCGTCTGGCGCATCGTCGCGCAGGGCGGGGAGGTGTCGACGGCCGGCATCACCCATGTGGTCGCCGACGGCCTGACGATCTCGCTCTCGGTCCTCGCCGGCCTGCCGATGGTGTTGCTGGTGCTGTGGTTCGCGATCCGCCGGACCCGGATCCCGTTCGCCGTTTACCTCGGGCTGCGCGGGACGTCGTGGAAGAACGTGATCATCGGCGTCGTCGCGCTCGTCGTGCTGGTCGGAGCCTGGGACATGGTGTCCCGCGCCGCCGGCCGCGAGGTGTCGCCGGGCTTCATGGGCGACGTGCTGAAATCGGCGCAGGAGCACAGCGCGCTGTGGCTCCTGGTGATCGCCTTCGCCGTGGCCGCGCCGCTCTGGGAGGAACTGTTCGCGCGCGGCTGGCTCTACCGCGGCTGGTCGGAATCCGCGCTCGGACCCTATGGCGCGATCCTGCTGTCGTCGATCGTCTGGACGGTGATGCACCTGCAGTACGACTGGTTCTTCCTCTGCCAGGTGCTGACGATCGGCCTCCTGTTCGGCTATTTGCGCTTCCGCACCGGATCGACCTGGCTGACCATCCTGCTGCACGGGCTGAACAATTTCGCGGCGACGATCCAGACCTGGTGGCTGGCGGGCTGAGAGTTCTCTATGCTAGGTTGAAGCTAGCCCCACCTTCGCTGCAACGTTGTTGCAGAAGAATCCCATATGTCGAACTTCGAGAATGCCAACGCGCCGGTCCCGGCTTCGGCGAAATCGCCGCGGGTATGGGATTTCCTGGAGACGACGCTTGTTGGCCTTCTCGCCTACGGCGCGTTTCTTCTGACGGGAGGGCTTGGTGTTCTTGTCCTTATGCACGCGCAGTATGGGACAATCCCGATTGCTCAGGCCGGGCTCGAGGGACGCTGGCAGGGTGCAGGTCTGGTGCTCGGAAGTCCAGCCGCTGTTGCGGTGCTTTGGGTCGCCGTCCGCAAGCTCGATCGGGGCTTTTCCGAGTACCTTGCGCTCAATTGGCCCAGTTCAAGAGAGCTTTTTCTCGCATTGGCCATCGCGGCAGTTCTGCTGATTGTGGAGAGCTGTTTTCTAGCTTTCGTAGGAGCAGACACGAGTCGGGCCGCTCCCAATCTGAACGTGCAGGGGCGGGTTGGCTTGCTCACCTTCCTGATCGGCTGCTGCTTGGCCGCGCCGATCATGGAGGAGTTTGTCTTCCGCGGCTTTTTGTTTCGAGGATGGTCGCAGTCCTTCCTCGGACCAGTCGGTGCCATCGTCTTGACATCACTGGTTTGGGCTCTCAACCACACGCAGTACGATTGGTCCTATCGTTTTTGTCTATTCATTTTCGGCCTCGCTCTGGGCTACTTTCGTTGGCGCAGTAATTCGACCTGGCTGACTGTGATCGTTCACTCGGCCTTGAACATAGTCAGCTGCTTCATGATAGGCCCTTACGCTTAACGCCCCATCGCGACGACACGATCGGCAACGTGATGGCCGCCGGAGCCGTCTGCAGCGCGATGATCCGGAACAAGCAGTGGCGCATCGCCGCCCATCGGAAGGTTGACGAAGGGGATGCCAGCATCCCGTCCGAGTGCTATGATCTGGATCAATGAATGAGCGCGGGCCGGACTGAAACCAGGCAGCGGCGGCTGCCGTCGTGCGAGCTCTTCTCATGGCTATCTTGATCCGAGCAATCCTGGCCAGCGTCGTTGCGCTGGCGTCTCTCGGCGCCATCACGCAGCAGGTGCGCGACCAGGGCGTTACCGACACCGAAATCCGGATCGGCAATGTCATGCCGTATAGCGGCGCGCTGGAGATTTTCGGCCAGATCGGCAAGGCGGAAGCCGCCTATTTCGAGATGATCAACGAACGCGGCGGCATCAATGGCCGCAAGATCCGCTTCATGTCCTATGACGATCTGTCGGATCCCGCCAACGCCATGGATCTCACGCGCATTCTGGTCGAAACCGACAATGTGCTCTTGATGTTCGGTTCGTTCGGCACGCCGGGGAATCTCGCGGTGCGGAAGTATCTCAACGAACGGAAGATCCCCCAGCTTTTCGTTGCTTCCGGCGATCACGAGCTCAGCGAGCCGGCCTCCTATCCGTGGACCATGGGCTGGCAGCCTTCGTATCGCGAGGAGGGACGCATCTACGCGAACTACATCCAGGCTTTCTATCCCGGCAAGAAAATCGTGGCGCTTTGGGAGAATGACCAGTTCGGGCGCGAATTGTTCAAGGGACTGGTGCAAGGGCTGGGCGACGTCGCCCACAACATCAGGGTCGACATCGCCTATGATGTCGACGATCAGCACCTGGACGGCCACGTCTCGATCCTGAAGCAATCTGGCGCCGAGGTCTTCGTGTTTGCCGGAGTACCGGAAAATGCCGCCAAGGTGATCCGCGCGGCGGCCGACCACGGCTGGCGGCCGGTGTTCGTCGTGAACCAGATGGCGTCATCGATCGAGACGGTGCTCAAGCGGGCCGGCACGGAGAATGCGACCGGCGTCATCACCGCCGCGTTCCTGAAGGATGCGAGCGATCCGGCCTGGAGAGCGGAGCAGGGCGCCTGGTACAGCTTCCTGGACAAGTATACCAAAGCCGGCGGCAAGGATGACGCGGCCGCAGTCTACGGCTATGCCGCCGCCGAAACGATGGTCGAGGTGCTCAGGCAATGCGGCAACGACCTGTCGCGCGAGAACGTCATGAAGCAGGCCGCGGCGCTCAGGGATTATCAGGCGTCCGCCTTGCTCCCCGGCATCAAGATCAACACCGCTCAGTTCCGACCGGTCGAGCAATTGCGGTTGCTTCAGTTCGATGGCCGTAGCTGGCAGCCGATCGGGGATGTGCTCGATACGGCGTTCGCCGGTTCGACCGGGAAATAGCGGCGATCAACATAAGTCTACGAGCCGCGCGCAATTGTTGCGGGCCTTCGCTCTTGCTGAAGCGCAAGGGCGAGTTGTGGTGCTACGTCGCTGGGACCGGCGGGCCGGTCTATTGCGGGAGGGCGCGCCGCTCGGCGCCGACGGGGCCTCGAAAGAGACGCAACTTCGAAAGTAATGACTTGTTGCGCGGATGGCACAGGAGGCCGCGGCCAAATCAGGTACATTGATACTGTATTGAAAGAGTTTTCATCACCCGGAGCATTGCGTTGGCGTCAGACGCAGTCAGTCTGGCTGATACAACAAGCGTAGCGGACGCGGCGGCTGCTACAGCGCCGTTTCGCGTAAAGATCGTGACGCGCGACGAAATCGCCGGTTGTCCCGCTTGGGAGGCCAGTTTCGCCGACCTGCGCAAGGATCACCGCTACTACGAAATCCTGGAGGATACGCTCCGCGAGCGTGTCGAGTACCGGTACTTCGCGATCATCGACCGGGCAGGCTGTCTCCATGCCGTCCAGCCGTTTTTTCTTCTCGACCAGGACGTTCTCGAAGGACTTGGAGCGCAATGGCAGCCGCTGCTGGCGCGCATCCGAGGCTTCATTCCCAGGTTTCTCAAAATGCGAACCCTGATGATCGGATGCTTCGCCGGTGAAGGGCATCTTGCCGGATCAAGCACGGTGCCGTCCGGCAAGATCGCCGAGATTCTTTGCGGCGAAATCGTCACGCTCGCCCGATCGTGCGGGGCGCAACTCATCGTCCTGAAGGAATTTCCTGCGCGCTACCGGCCGGTGCTGGATTGCTTTGTCCGGCGCGGCTTCGCCCGTGCGCCGAGCATGCCGATGACGGCGCTCAATATCGAGCATGACGACTTCGATGCCTACATGCAAAATGCGCTGCCGCGATCGGCACGCTGGCAGCTCCGCAAGAAATTCAAGGCAACCGACGGTGAAACCATAGCTCTTACCGTCACCGACGACGCAAGGGATGCCGTCGACGAGATCTATCCGCTCTACCTGCAGGTCTTCGATCGCTCGAAATTCCGTTTCGAGAAACTGACAGCCGACTATCTCCGCCGGCTCGGCAGCGACATGAAGGACAAGGTCCGCTTCTTCATCTGGCGCCGTGGCGGGAAGGTGATCGCCTTCAGCCTTTGCATGGTCGAAGGCGACAGTCTGTTCTGGGAGTATGTCGGGCTCGACTATGCTGTCGCACTCGACCTTCATCTTTATTACTACACCATTCGCGACATGATGAATTGGGCGATCGCCAACGGTTACAGGTGGCTTCGAAGCACGGGTCTCAGCTACGAACCGAAATTCCGGATGCGGCATGACCTCGATCCGCTCGACCTCTATGTGCGGCTTCGCTCTCCGCTTCCGAACGCGATCTTCAGGCTCCTGTTGCCCTGGATCGTACCGGCCCGCTATGACAAGACCCTGCGCAAGTTCGCGAACTATCGCGAAGTCTGGTAGCGACCGATCGCGCGGCGCTATTCAAGGCCGATTGGGTACGCCCTCTAAAGCCCCACTGCGGCGATCACGACCGGCATCGTGATCGCGGCCAAAATCGTCTGCAGCGTGATGATCTGGGCGAGCAGCGGCGCGTCGCCGCCCATCTGGCGCGCCAGCACATAGGCTGACGGCGAGGTCGGCACCGCGGCGCAGGCCGCGACGATGGCGAGATTGGAGCCGGTGACGCCGAACCACACCGCGAGCGCGACGGTCAGCGCCGGCATCAGCACGAGTTTCAGCACCAATGCCGCGCTGGCGGCGAGGCTGGGCCGGAAGATGCCTTCCAGATGCAGCCCGGCCCCGGTGACGAGCAGGCCGATCGCCAGCGACGAGCCGCCGAGCGCGTCGGCGACGTCATACCAGATCTGTGGCAGCGGGATGTGCGCGACATTGATGACGAGCCCGATGACGCAGGCCCAGATCAGCGGGTTCTGCACGACAGTCATCACGATGGCGCCGGTCGAACGCTTCTCGGACGAGGCATATTTCGCCAGCACGGCGACGCTGAAGACATTGACCAGCGGGATGATCGCGACCATCGCGACCGAAGCCAGGGCAAGGCCTGTGCTGCCATAGAGGTTGCGCGACACCGAAAGCGCGACATAGGTCTGCCAACGGGTCGCGCCCTGGAAGATCGAGGTGAAGGCGGGGCCGTCGACGCCAGCGCGCGCCAGCGGGCCGCGCAGCGCGAGGCAGAACAGCGACATCACCAGCGCCGCGAGCAGCAGCGCGCCGCCGACGCCCGCGACCGGCACCGTGGTCAGGTCGGCCTTCACCAGGGTCTGCACCAGGAGCACCGGGAACAGCACGTAATAGGTCAGCCGCTCCAGCCCGTGCCATTGCGTATCGAGCGGCATCAGCGTGCGCTTGAGGACGAAGCCGAGCACGATCAAGAGGAACACCGGCAGCAGCGCCGCGATCACCACGGCCATGGTCAGCGCTCCCCGCGCAGCTTCGCGAGCCGGTCCAGCGCACCCTGCAGGATGAAGATCGCGGCGTGCTCGTCGATCACCTCGGCGCGCCGGGCGCGGCTGACGTCCATCCCGATCAGCTCGCGCTCGACCGCCGCGGTCGAGAGCCGCTCGTCCCACAGCCCGATCGCAAGGGGGGTGAGGCCGGCGAAGTTGCGGGCGAATGCCCGGGTCGACTGCGCGCGCGGCCCCTCGCTGCCGTCCATGTTGATCGGCAGCCCGAGCACGAAGCCTACGGCGTTGCGCTCGGCCGCGATCGCGAGCAGCCGTGCCGCGTCGAGCTTGAACTGCTTGCGCTGGATGGTCTCGACGCCGGTCGCCAGCCGCCGGTCCGGATCGGAGACGGCAACGCCGATGGTCTTGGTCCCGAGGTCGAGGCCGACAAGCGCGCCGCGCTCGGGCCAGTGCGGCGCAGCTTCGATCAGGGGAAGGATGGGGGCGGGCATGGCGCTAGCGCTTAGCACGCGCCCGCGCGCCGAGGCAAAGCCCGGCACTGCCGTGGCGTCCATGCGAAAAAGCCGGTCAGGCGGCGATCACCCGCTCGTCGCCACCGAGGCACGCGGCCAACCTCTGCAACGCGCTGTACTGATGCGCGGTGCGGCGCTGGATGAACAGCGTCTCGACATGCGCATGCTGCGGATTGAGCTTGTGGATGTTGATGTCGCGCTGGACATGGTCGCGCTCGACGACGGCGCGCGGCAGCAGGGTGACGCCCATGTCGGCGGCGACGCAGCCGACCATGCCGTCGAGCGTGCCGAACTCGAACCGGACGGCCGACGGCCAGCCGAACTCGGTAAACACCTGTTCGAGACGCTGCCGGTAAGTGCAGCCGGTGCGGAACACCAGCGCGGTCGGGCCCGACTCCGGCGTGCCGGCGCGCAAGGCGGCCAGCGATTTCCAGCGCTGCGCGGTGACGAGCACCAGTTCCTCGGTGAAGGCTGATGTTGCTGACAGTTCGGCATGCTCGATCGGGCCGGCAACAAAGGCGCCGTCGAGCGAGCCATCGAGCACGGCGGCAACGAGGTCGGCGGTCGGCGCGGTGCGCAAGGTCAGGCGCACCGCCGGATAGCGGCGATGAAACTCGGCGAGTAGCGTCGGCAGCCGCACCGCGGCGGTGGTTTCCATCGAGCCGATCGACAGCGGACCCTTCGGCTCGCCATCGTCGCGCGCGGCGAGCACGGCTTCGCGCGACAGCGCCGCCATGCGCTGCGCATAGGGCAACAGGCGGCGGCCGGCGCCGGTCAGCGACATGCCGCGGCTGTGGCGCTCGAACAGCGCGGTGCCGATCTCGGCCTCCAGCGCCTTGATGCGCTGGGTGACGTTCGACTGCACCGTGTTCAGCTCGTCGGCGGCCCGGGTGATGCCGCCGAGCCGCGCGACCGTGGAAAAGGTGAGGAGGTCGGTCAATTCCATCTGGGATCACCGTTCTGATTTAGAGATGGTAGCGTTCTCTAGTATTCATTTTCACAGAATGTTAGCCCGACCTAGTCTGGTTGTCCACAAACCCCGGAGGAACGCCATGTCGATCGACACGCCGCTGACAGCGCTTTTGGGAATCCGACAACCGATCTTGCTCGCACCGATGGATGTGGTCGCGGGCGCGAGGCTCGTGACTGCGGTCAGCGCCGCCGGCGGCCTTGGCATTCTCGGCGGGGGCTATGGCGACCGGCCTTGGCTCGAGCAGGAGACGGCGAAGCTCCGGAAATCGACGACCCCGTTCGGCATCGGCTTCATCACCTGGTGCATGGCGAAGCAGCCGGAGGTGTTGGACGTCGCGCTTGCAGCACAACCGCGCGCGATCATGCTGTCGTTCGGTGATCCGAAGCCGTTCGGACCGCGGATCAAGCAAGCCGGTGCGCGCCTCATTTGCCAGGTGCAGGACGAAGAGATGGCGCAGGACGCACTGGATGCCGGCGCCGACGTCCTCGTCGCGCAGGGGACCGAGGCCGGCGGTCATGGCGCGTCGCGAACCACTCTTGATGTCGTGCCGGCGATCGTTGATCTCGCCGCGGGGCGTGTCCCGGTGGTTGCCGCCGGCGGCATCGCGGACGGCCGCGGTCTTGCCGCCATGCTGATGCTCGGCGCCTCCGGTGTGCTGCTCGGCACACGATTCTACGCGAGCCAGGAAGCCGAGATCGCTGACGAAGCGAAGCGGCGGGTCTGTGCCGCCAAGAGCGGTGAGACGGTGCGTGGCATCGTCTTCGATCTGTCACGCAACAATGTCTGGCCGGCTCCGTTCAACGGGCGCTGTCTCGTCAACGATCATGTCCAGCGCTGGACGGGACGTGAGGTCGAATTGCTCCAGAATGTGAAGAAGGTTGCCGCCGACTATGCGGAGGCCAAGGCGCGCGGCGATTTCGACGTCGCCGCCGTCATCGCGGGCGAAGCGGTTGGGCTGATCCACGACGTTCCGCCGGCGGCCGAGATTGTCGACAGGATCACGTTGGAGGCCGAACAGATTCTGCGTGGACGTCGCAACTCCGTGCTCAACCCTGCGCAGGCGCCGGCTCCTGCCTGAAAAGGCGTGAATCGGAACGCGCATCGCATAAGAGACTTGAATCCGTAGCGATCGGTGATAGTTCCGCTCGCTGGCTTTCGTATCGAACCGACCCTCTCCCTTTTTGCGGAGAGGGTTCAAAACCAACAACAACCAGTTCAAGAGCAAGAAGAATGTGGCCTGATCGACGTCTAACTGATCTCTTCAAAACCGAATTCCCGATCGTACTGGCGCCGATGGCGGGCGTGATGGATGCGGAGCTTGTCATCGCAGCCGCAGAGGGTGGCGCACTCGGCTCATTGCCATGCGCGATGCTATCGGCCGAGAAGACACGCGAGCAGGTCAATATCATCCGTCAGCGCATTTCGGCGCCCGTCAACATGAACTTCTTCTGCCACACGCCGGTCGAGACCGATCGCGCGCATGAAGCGACATGGCGGCAGCTGCTCGCGCCTTACTATCACGAGCTCGGCCTCGATCCGGATGCGCCGATCAACGCGGCGAACCGCGCGCCGTTCGACGCGGCGTTTTGCGCCGTGGTCGAGGAGCTGAAGCCCGAGGTGGTCAGCTTCCATTTCGGCCTGCCGGAGCCGAAGCTGTTGCAGCGGGTGAAGGCGGCCGGCGCGATCGTGATGTCGTCGGCGACCACGGTGAAGGAGGCGATCTGGCTGGAAGAGAACGGCGCCGATGTCGTCATCGCGCAGGGCGCCGACGCCGGCGGCCATCGCGCCATGTTCCTGACCGAGAATATTTCCGAGCAGCCCGGGACGTTCTCGCTGTTGCCGCAGGTGGTCGATGCGGTGAAGGTGCCGGTGGTCGCGGCCGGCGGTATCGCTGACGGGCGCGGGATCGCGGCGGCATTCGCGCTCGGCGCCGCGGCCGTTCAGATCGGCTCGGCCTATCTGCGCTGCCCGGAATCCAAGGTAACCCCGCAGGGCCGTGTCGCGCTGGCGCAAGCGAGCGACGAATCGACCGTCATCACCAATGTGATGACCGGACGCCCGGCGCGCGGCGTCGCCAACCGCGTGATGCGCGAGGTCGGGCCGATCTCGCCGGATGCGCCGGCGTTTCCACACGCCGCGACCGCGCTCGGACCACTGAAGGCGGCTGCCGAGAAACAGGGCAAGGTCGATTTCACCAATCTATGGGCCGGGCAGGCAGTGCGGATGGGCAAGGAGGTGCCGGCGGCCGAATTGACCCGCGCGCTCGCCGGCGCCGCGCTGGCGCGGATGGCGGCTCTGTCTCAGGCCTGACGCGCGGCCTCGTTCAGACCAGGCAGGCCACGTAGAGGATCGCGACCCCCAGCGCCGTGCCGATCGACCAGAGGGCGGGGTCCCAGCCCTCCGGGCGGGGGCTGCCGTTGAGCATTGACATGACGCGCTCCGAACTTTTCTGTTTGGTGGAGTAGGCGCCGTGAATGTTTCGGGACGACGTCGCGGTGGCCGCGAACTGGTTTCGTCGTGCGTTTCGCAGCCGGAATGCGTGGCAGGGTGTCTTGCCCGGTCGCCGGATGGGCGCAAAGCCCCGTTGGGCGGGCAAATTCGCGCGGTTGCGGCGCAAAACCGGCCTCTGCTATACGGCAGGCTGACCTTTCAGCCCCGAGGCCCTATATAATGTCCGTAGACGCCACGACCGTCCGCCGCATCGCGCATCTGGCGCGGATCGCGGTCAGCGACGCCGAAGTTCCCCATCTCCAGGGCGAGCTGAACGCGATGCTGGCCTTTGTGGAGCAGCTGTCGGAAGTGAATATCGACGGCGTCGAGCCGATGACCTCGGTGACGCCGATGGAGATGAAGAAGCGCGCCGACGTGGTCAATGACGGCGAGATCGCCGACGTCATTGTCCGCAACGCGCCCGACAGCGTGAACGACTTCTTCCTGGTGCCGAAGGTGGTCGAGTAACGCAAACATCGCGTTTTCGAGCGAAGTGGATACCGGTTCGCGTGAAGAAAACGCGTCAAACAAAAGCGACAAAGTTCAATGTGTCTGCTGTGCGACGATGAGAAGGCCTACAAGGCCTATATGGACTTCCTCGATGCCATGGAGCGCAAGGGGAAGGTCGCCGATCCCAACGCGGCGATGGACGCCGTGCTCGACCATCTCGAGGCGCTTGACGCCGCCCGCGCCAACGAAAATGCCAAAGCCCGGCATGACGACCCCGCCAACGACAAGACCCTGTCTCCGTTCTTCTGCAGCCCGATCAATAAATGACTGATTTGACATCGCTGACGATCGCCGAGGCCCGTGAGGGCCTGGCGAGCAAGTCTTTCACCGCCCGCGAACTGACCGATGCGCATCTCGCCGCGATCGAAGCCGCGCGCGTGCTCAACGCCTATGTGCTCGAGACGCCCGACCGTGCCCGCGAGATGGCCAAGGCCGCCGACGCGAAAATTGCAAAAGGCGAGGGCGGACCGCTCGCCGGCATCCCGCTCGGCATCAAGGACCTGTTCGCGACCCGCGACATCAGGACCACTGCGTGCTCGAATATCCTCGGCAATTTCATTCCGCCCTACGAGTCGACGGTGACCTCGCAGTTGTGGCGCGACGGTGCAGTGCTGCTCGGCAAACTCAACAATGACGAATTCGCGATGGGCTCGTCGAACGAGACCTCGTGCTTCGGCCCGGTCACCAACCCGTGGCGGCGCGAGGGCTCCAACACCACGCTGGTGCCGGGCGGCTCGTCCGGCGGCTCGGCTTCGGCGGTGGCGGCTGCTCTCTGCATGGGCGCGACCGCGACCGACACCGGCGGCTCGATCCGCCAGCCCGCCGCGTTCACCGCAACCGTCGGCATCAAGCCGACCTATGGCCGCTGCTCGCGCTGGGGCATCGTCGCGTTTGCATCCTCGCTCGACCAGGCCGGCCCGATCGCGCGCTCGACGCGCGATGCCGCGATCCTGATGCGCTCGATGGCGGGACACGATCCCAAGGACACCACGTCGGTCGACATCGCCGTGCCGGACTACGAGGCCGCGATCGGCAAGTCCGTGAAGGGCATGAAGATCGGCATCCCCAGGGAATATCGGCTCGACGGCATGCCGGCCGAGATCGAAAAGCTCTGGAGCGAGGGCGCGCAGTGGCTGAAGGCCGCCGGCGCCGAACTCGTCGAGGTGTCGCTGCCGCACACCAAATATGCGCTGCCGGCCTATTACATCGTGGCGCCGGCGGAGGCCTCGTCGAACCTTGCGCGCTACGACGGCGTGCGCTACGGGCTGCGCGAACCGGGCAGGAACATCATCGAGATGTACGAGAACACCCGCGCCGATGGTTTTGGCGACGAGGTGCGCCGCCGCGTGCTGATCGGCACCTATGTGCTGTCGGCCGGTTACTACGATGCCTATTATCTGCGTGCGCAAAAGGTGCGGACGCTGATCAAGAAGGATTTCGAGGACTGCTTCGCCAAGGGTGTCAACGCGATCCTGACGCCGGCGACGCCGTCGGCAGCGTTCGGCATCGGCGAGAAGGGCGGCGCCGATCCGGTCGAAATGTATCTCAACGACATCTTCACGGTGACCGTGAACATGGCGGGCCTGCCGGGCATCGCCGTGCCCGCGGGCAAGGACACGCAAGGTCTGCCGCTCGGCCTGCAGTTGATCGGCCGTCCGTTCGACGAAGAGACGCTGTTCTCGCTCGGCGAGGTGATCGAGCAGGCGGCCGGCCGGTTCACGGCGCCTAGATGGTGGTGAGCGATGGCGGATTTCCGCGCCAGTCTCGCTAACACCGCGCCCGATGCGGCGCTGTCGCCGCCGCTCGCCGCGTTGTGGTGGGCAAAGAAGGGCGATTGGGACCAGGCGCACCGCATCGTGCAGGATGAGGGCGACGCCAATTCGGCCTGGGTGCATGCCTATCTGCATCGCGTCGAAGGCGATCTCGGCAATGCCGGCTATTGGTATCGCCGAGCCGGCCAGCCGGTCGCAAAGGACACGCTCGAGGCCGAGTGGGAGCGGATCGTAGCCACGCTGCTGGCGCAGCGCGGCTAAAGGGCGCCGGTGCGGAGGCACCGCGAGCATTAACCTTGTTTCGGCCGCCATGCCGCCGCCCAGATTGGCCGTGATAGGCTAATGGAACCGGGCGGGGGCCAGCGGCAAAAGAGAGTATTCGTGCGTGGGTCGGGCATAGGGGGATGGCTGTCAGCAATGCTGGTGGCCGTGGTTGCGGCGGGCCTTGCCGGCTGCGCCTCCGTCTACAATCTGCCCGGCAATGTGCCGCTCGGCGCCGCGCTCGCCGACAACAGCAGCGCTCGCGACATTCCGGCCTACGAAGATGATCTGCTGCTCGCGCTGTCGTTCTCCGGCGGCGGCACCCGCGCGGCGGCGTTTTCCTTCGGCGTGCTGGAGGAGCTTGACCACACGCGTTCGAGTGCGGCGGGCACCAAGACGCTGCTCGACCGCGTCGACTTCGTCTCCGGCGTCTCCGGCGGATCGGTCACCGCCGCCTATTTCGGATTGAAGCGCCGCGCGGCGCTCGACGATTTTCGCCAGCGCTTCCTGCTGCGCAACGCCGAGGAGGGACTGAAGACCCGGATCTCGCTCGGCAATATCGGGCGCGCGCTCGGCGGCGGCGTCAACGACAGCCAGTTCACCGACTGGCTCGATCAGAATTTGTTCGACGGCGCGCGGTTCGACGCACTGGCCGACGATCGCCGGCCGCGGGTCTGGATCAACGCGTCTGATATCTATAACCGCACGCCGTTCGTGTTCGGCAAGACGTCGTTCGATGCCTTGTGCAGCGACATCAGATCGTATCGTGTCGCCGAAGCGGTGGCGGCATCCGCCGCGGTGCCGCTGGCATTCGCCCCGATCGTGCTGCAAACCTATCCCGGTGGATGCGCCGCGCCGCTGCCGGCCTGGCTCGAGCGGGTGCGCAACGATCCGAACGCACAGCCGTTGCTGCGCGCCTACGCCGAGGCCCAGGCGCATTACCGCGACGGCTCGATGCGCTACGTCAAGCTGCTCGATGGCGGCCTTGTCGACAATTACGGCCTGTCGGGGCTGAGCATCGGCTTGCTCGCCGCGCAGCGTCCCTACGAGCCGCTGAACGAGCGGCAGGCAGCCAAGCTGAAGCGCATCCTGTTCCTGGTGGTCGACGCCGGCCGCGGCATCTCAGGCGACTTCGTGCAGACGCTCGAAGGGCCGAGCGGCGTCGAACTGGTGTCCGCGGCCGCCGACACCGCGATCGATGCCAGCGTGCGCTCCAGCTACGCCGCCTTCACGGCGCTCGCCGAGGACTGGTCCGGCAAGCTGAAGCGCTGGCGCTGCGGGCTGTCGGCGGCGGAGCGCAGCCGGCTCGGCGTCGGCGCCGGCTGGAAATGCGGCGACGTCGCGATCTATGTCGAGCGGCTCGGCTTCGACCGGCTTGGACCGGACCGCGCCGGCATCCTGAACGCCATCCCCACGCGGCTGTCGCTGCCGCCCGAGCAGGTCGACCAGCTGATCGCGGGCGGCGCCGACGCGTTGCGCTCGAGCAAGGCCTACCAGCAGTTCCGGCGCGGGCTCTGACCCCGCCTCAGGCGACGGCAGCGGGCTGCAAGGGGACTGTAAGGCGGCTTGACTGGCGCGATTGGTTGCGCGAAGCCCAATCCATCCCAGATATCCTTTATCCGGAAACCGAGATCCATGACCGCATCTGCCGCCCCGCACAAACTGATCAAGAGCGCCACCGGCGATTGGGAGGTCGTGATCGGCATGGAGATCCATGCCCAGGTCACCTCGAACGCGAAGCTGTTCTCCGGCGCATCGACCGCGTTCGGCGGCGAGCCCAATTCACATGTCTCGCTCGTCGATGCCGCGATGCCGGGCATGTTGCCCGTGATCAATGAGGAATGCGTCCGCCAGGCGGTGCGCACCGGTCTCGGGCTGAATGCGAAGATCAACCTGCGTTCGGTGTTCGACCGCAAGAACTATTTCTATCCGGACTCGCCGCAGGGCTACCAGATCAGCCAGTACAAGTCGCCGATCGTGGGCGAGGGCGAGGTGTCGCTCGAGCTCGACGGCGGCCGCAGCGTCACGATCGGGATCGAGCGGCTGCACCTGGAGCAGGACGCCGGCAAGTTGCTGCACGATCAGTCGCCGACGATGTCCTATGTCGACCTCAACCGTTGCGGCGTTGCGCTGATGGAGATCGTCTCCAAGCCCGACATCCGCGACGCCGAGCAGGCCAAGGCCTACGTCACCAAGCTGCGCTCGATCCTGCGCTACCTCGGCACCTGCGACGGCGACATGGAGAAGGGCAATCTGCGCGCCGACGTCAACGTCTCGGTGCGCCGTTACGGCGAGACCGCGTTCGGCACCCGCTGCGAAATCAAGAACATGAACTCGGTCAACTTCATCGGCCAGGCGATCGAGTACGAGGCGCGGCGTCAGATCGAGATCATCGAGGACGGCGGCTCGATCGACCAGGAAACCCGGCTGTTCGACCCGAACAAGGGCGAGACCCGCTCGATGCGCTCCAAGGAAGAGGCGCACGACTACCGGTACTTCCCCGATCCCGATCTGTTGCCGCTCGAGTTCAGCCAGGCCATCGTCGACGATCTCAAGGCGCAGCTGCCGGAACTGCCGGACGAGAAGAAGTCCCGTTTTATTACGGGCTTCGGCCTGTCGCCCTATGATGCGAGCGTGCTGGTCGCCGAGCGCGAGAGCGCGGAGTTCTACGAGACGGTGCTGTCGGGTCTTGCCGACAAGGCACGCGACGGCAAGCTCGCCGCCAACTGGGTGATCAACGAATTGTTCGGTCGTCTCAACAAGGAAGGCGTCGAGATCGCAGCCTCGCCGGTGTCGGCGGAGCAGCTCGCCGCGATCGTCGACCTGATCGGCGAGGGAACGATTTCCGGCAAGATCGCCAAGGACTTGTTCGAGATCGTCTGGCAGGAAGGCGGCGATCCGCGCGCGCTTGTCGAGGCGCGCGGCATGAAGCAGGTCACCGACCTCGGCGCGATCGAGAAGGTGGTCGACGACATCATCGCGGCCAATCCCGACAAGGTCGAGCAAGCGAAGGCGAAGCCGCAATTGGTCGGCTGGTTCGTCGGTCAGGTGATGAAGTCGTCGGGCGGCAAGGCGAACCCGCAGGCGGTCAACGACCTCTTGAAGTCGAAGCTCGGCATCTGAACAACAGGACAATGATGTTGTCCTTGGAGCATGATCCAGCCGGATCATGCTCCCTTGCATGCTCCTTTGCCGTCACCTTCGGTGTCGTCGCGCGCGCGTGAACGTGGCGTGATCCTGCCTCACACCCTCCGTTCGTGGCGCCGGCGCCACCGGCGCCGAATCGCAGAAGCCGCGATTCGTTCGCAAATCCGGTTCGGATGACCTCAAACGAGGCAAAAGCCGTCTTTCCCACGAAAATTTTTTCGTTGCCAAAAATTACGACTCGGCGTCGGCGACGTGCCGCTTTTCGTCTTCGCTCGCGACTCAGCGCAACGACGATCTCGCGTCGATCGCTTCAATGCGAATTCAAGAAAAGCCTACAACAGAAGGCATTTCCTGCAACGTTGACAAATGCCGATGTCGGCGGCTGTTGCACTTCTTGCATCGTCGCGTGAATGAAGTGTCGATTTGAACGGCGGCGCGCGCGGTGCGCGTTGCCACCGCTGCGTCAACACTTCCTTAAGCGGGACACTGTTTTTTTCGGTCTGTTGGTGTATTCGGGAAGTAGTGCATATCGATTCCCGAGTGCACGCAGCGAAGTAGAGCCATCTCACATACTGGAGGGCAACATGGCTAAGAAGGCAAAGAAGGCGAAGAAGGCGAAGAAGGCGAAGAGCGCAGTGAAGAAGACTGCGAAGAAGACCCGCAAGGTCGCCAAGAAGAAGTAAGCCTCTCGCCTCGAGAGGATTGCCGGCGGCTTGACGCCGGCACGTCGCGAGAGCCAGCGGACGGACTGCTGAGAGGCACATCCCACCCCCAAGGCTCTGGCTGACGAAAGAGGGTGTCGGCGAGACATCAGGTCAAACGGCTGGATCGAATTTCGGAGAGGGCAACCTTCCCAAAACCGGTCCGGCAGAAGAAACAGAGATTTCTTCGTTCGGTGCGGAGCCCGCTTGGTTCCGCAATTTCACCGGCGAGAATGCCGAGCTGAAATCTGGTCCTGACGTGTTCGCCGACCCCCTCGTTCCGGCGGCCCGCGCAGTCCGCGCCCGGCAGCCACTTTCCCCATCCATCCCCGTTTCGGATCGACGCTGGGCCTGACGGCCTCGCGTTGCTTTTGTCTGTGCACCCGACCGCACGCCGCTCCGCGGCTCGTCCATGGTCGCGCCGCCCCTCCGTCAATTTCGAAACTGATTGCCTGGTGGGACCCGCCGGCGCCGCGGCCAATGTCCGCCATGGTTATCGTTGTCCCAAACACCAGGGTAAACCGGCGTTCACGAATGCAAGGAAGTGCCTGCGGCACAGGCACTTCTGCGATTCCTCGATGCGCCCTCGGCGACGCCGATTTACATCCCGTTCATCGCGATACTTAAACCGCTCTTCAAATTTGATGGGCCATGATCATCCCAACAAGCCGGCAAACGGCACGCGGTGATCCCGAGGATCAAGAGATCAGCCCGGGCATGATCAAAGATCAGCCAGGGAATGACAGGGTAGTTTCAACAGTGGACGGGGGCCGCGCTCGGGGGAGGGCGGCCAGCAACAAAAAGGGGAATGAGAATGTTTCAGGGGGTCATCGATCAGGAAAGCGCTGTCCCGGTTGCCGCAACGGCGATCCAGGACGTGCTGTTCGAACGTGGTATGTATTGGGCGAGCGGCCGCTCCGGTGTGGTCAACCTCGTCGCGGCGCACAAATGGTTCAACCTGGCGGCGCTCAAGGGACGTACTGACGCGATCGCGCACCGCCGCGAAGTCGCCGAGCAGATGTCCGATGTCGAGATCGCGGTCGCCCAGCGTGAAGCCCGCGCCTGGATGACGACGCACTAAGCCAACCGATATCGATGGAGCCTCGGCTCCCTCGCTCCACCTAGAACCAGTATCGCGCCGCGTAGACCACCGTCATCAGCGCTCCGGCCACGATGACGAACTGCCGGACGATGTGGCCGGGAAGGATCCGGATCAGGAAACCGCCGGCATAGCCGCCGACCATGGCGCCGAGCAGCATCGCCAGGGTCTCCGGCCATCGCACTGCTCCCTGCAAGACAAAGATCAATGTGGCAGCGAGCGACACGCAGGTCGCGAGCAGGTTCTTCAACGCCTTGATCGCCCTGATGTCGCCGGGCTCGGTGATCGACAGCACCGCGGTCAGGATGACGCCGAGACCGGCGCCGAAGAAGCCTCCATAGATGCACGACAATCCCAGGACAGCACCGCTCGCGCTGGTCGAGGGCAAGGCCGCGGCCTTGTGGCGCTCGACGGTCCATCCCTGGATCTGCGGCGCGAAGCCGAACAACAGCGTTGCAAATGCGATCAAGGCCGGCACCGGCAGCAGGAACAGCCGCTCGGAAAGCAGCGACAGCACGCCGGCGCCGACCGCGCCGCCCACCGTGGCGATCACGACGAAGCTGATCGTGCGCCGCGTCGGCGGCGGCAGCTTGCCGCGATCGGCGAGCGCCGCGATCAAATGCCCCGGCGAGATCGCCACCGCATTCGACGCGTTGGCGATGACGGCCGGCAGGCCCGCAGCGAGCATCGCCGGAAAGGTGATGAGTGTGGCGCCGCCCGCCAGTGCATTGATGATCCCTCCGGCGACCCCGGCCGCCAGCAGCAGAAGACTTGTCTGGGTATCCATCCTTCACCCTCTTCAGGGTGAGCAGGCTAGCGGGCGATGCGGCAATCGGTCTGGAACGTCTGTGACGTCACTTCAGCCGCGCCAGTAGACGCCCGGCGTCGTGCCAAAGGTGCGGCGAAACAGCCGGGTGAGGTGGCTCTGGTCGGAAAAGCCCGCATCGGCCGCGACTGCCGCAATCGGCGCGCCGGCGCGCAGCAATTGCCGGGCAAGATTGAGCCGGGCCAGCAGACGGAAGGTATGCGGCGGGATGCCGAGCTCGCGGCTGACCATGCGGCTGAAGCCTTCGCGGCTTCGCCCGAAGCCGGCGGCAATCGCTCCGATCGGCGCGACGCTCTCGGTCAGCGTGATGCCGATCTTCGTCTTGTCGGTGCACCCGGCGGGGTGGGACGGCGCGCACGACAGGATGTCGTCGGCGATCTCGCTGACGTGCCCAGGCGAGATCTCGTCGACGTTCCGCCAACGCTGCCCGAAACGGATGATCCGCACCGATGAGCAGACGCGGCCGGCAGGAACGTAGGCGTTCAGGCAGACCGTTTCCTCGTCCGACATCGTCATCGGCGCATGCAGCATTCCGGCCGGAATCAGCGCGGCATGGCCGGCGGGCACGGTGACGGTCGCGCCGCCGATGCGAAAGGCGCGCGACCCTGACAGCACCAGCACGATCTGGTTCTCGTCATGGAAGTGCGGCTTGAGGCCAAGCGAGCCGGCGCCGCGCCACGATGCCAGCTCAACGATGTCTTCCCTGTCGGCTCGCCGATAAGTCCAGGCATTGGTCATGGCGAGGCGAGCGATCACGGAGGTCTCGAAACGATGGGGCGGTGATCTCCGAGCGTAGCACGGGGGTCACCGACCGTCATGAGGGCCTCACGCCTGCTCAACCGAGGCGATCGGCGAGGCCGTTCGCATGGTCGCCATTGCAATGAGGGCGGCGACGAGGTTGGCGGCCGCGCTGATCGCCACCGGAATGAAGTAGCTGTGGCTGATGTCGTAGGCGAAGCCGGCGGCGCTCGGGCCCAGCAGCGTGCCAACCGCGACGCTGGTGTAGAGGATGCCGATGATGCCGCCGACATTGCGGCCGCCGAAATGGTCGGTGACGACAGCGGGCAGGATCGCGACCCAGCCGCCATAGAACAGGCCGAACAGCAGCGCGAAGGCCGTGAGCGACCAGAAGGTGCCGGCGATCGCCCAGATTGCCAGCGAGACGGCCATGCCGAGATACATCGCGACCAGGAATGCATCGCGGCCGACCCGGTCGGCGATGCCGCCGAGGAGGAACCGGCCGGCCGTGCTTCCGACCCCGATCATCCCGAGCAGCAGCACGGCAAGCGTCGGCGCCACCCGATGATCGACTGCAAAGGGCACGAGGTGAACGAAGGGCACGAATACGCCGAACGCGCTGATCAGGCAGGCGGCATAGAGCCCAGCGAAGCGCGCGGTCCTCACCGCGCCGCGGATCGAGACGCCCTGGCGGAGCGGCGCGCCCGAAACCGCCTCAAGCGGATCGCCGTCCGGTCCGGTGCCGTAGCGGCGCGGATCGTCCGCGATCAGCAGCGATGCACCGATCCCGGCGACGGCGGCGACAACGCCCAGCACGACATAGGCATCGCGCCAGCCGAGGCTCGTGATCAGCCAGGTCGCGAGCGGCGGCATCACCAGTGTGCCGACGCCGATCCCGCTGACGGCGAGGCCCGACGCAAAACCGCGCCGCCTGACGAACCAGCGTTGCACCGCGCCCAAGGTCGGGACGTAAGCGCAACCGACGCCGGCGCCGATCCCGATGCTATAGGCGGCATAGACTTGGAGGATGGTCTGGGCCTGTCCCGCCAGCACCATGCCGAGACCGACCAGCGCCATTCCGAGGCCAGCGAGCCTGCGTGCGCCCCAGCGATCGGCAAGCGGACCGGAGATCATCCCCAGGCCGAAATACAGGAAGCCAGCGAAGGAGAACACCAGCGACACCGAGCCGCGCGAGGCGCCGAACTCCCGCTGCAGGGACTCGACGAAGGACGAGAATGTGTAGGCGCTGCCGAAGCCGATCAGCGTCACGACGAAGGCTGCTGCGACGACGTACCAGCCGTAGAACGGCTTGGCGCGTTGATAACCGGCGTGCATGACGGCATTCCTCATGATCGTTCTCCCTGTGCCGCATGACCACCGGCCTTGCTCGGCGGGTAGAGCAGCATCTGTGTGCAGCGAAACAGCGCGATGGTCTTGCCCGTCGCCTCGGTGCGGATCTCGGCGTCCCACACCTGGGTGGAGCGCCCGGCGTGAAGGAGGCGCGCCTCGCAGCTCATGCCGCCTTCGCGCGCGGCGCCGATGAAGTTGGTCTTCAACTCTCCGGTGGCGAAGCCGATGGCGCCGTCCGGCAACGACGCGAGGCAGCCGAACCCGCATGCGGTATCGGCCAATGCGACGATGCTTGCGCCGTGCAGCAGCCCGTGCGGCGAGAAGTGTTTTGCGGCAATCTCGAAGCGGCCGCGGATGTGGCCGCGTCCGGCTTCGAGCCACTGAAAGTCCAGCAGGCCGGTCTGGCCGCCGGCAGCGATCTCGCGGAGGCCGAGCTTGCTTGCGACCTCAGTCATGGCTTGGCTCCATCAAGAAAACGGAGCCGTCGGGAGCGGCAAAGAAGGTTAGAAAATCTAAGTTCCATGATTTCGACTTTCTCTGCATTGACGCGGCTTTCAGCATCGGATTAAGCTGATAAGGCGCCCGGGACGCCGAGTTGGCAAACCAGATTTGCTGGGCAATTCAGATTAGAAAATCTAAATATGGAAAGCCGGCTTCCACCCCTGAACGCGCTCAAGGCGTTTGAATCCGCTGCTCGCCATCTCTCGGTGAAGCTCGCGGCCGAGGAGCTATGCGTGACGCCGGGCGCGGTCAGTCAGATGCTCAAGACGCTCGAAGCCGATCTCGGCGTGAAGCTGTTCGAGCGGGTTCCGCGCGGCATCTATCTCACCGACGCCGGCCGCGACTATCTGCCGTCGATCCGCAACGCGTTTCGCCAGATCGCGGATGCCTCGCGCCGCGTCGCGGCATCGGTCGATGTCGGTACGCTCACGGTGAGCGTCACGCCGTTCTTTGCGTCGGCCTGGCTGGTGCCCCGCATGGCCTCGTTCCAGGATGCGCATCCCGAGATCGATCTGCAGATCGTCACCAGCAACACAGTGGTCGATTTCTCGCGCAGCGGCGTGGACGTCGCGGTGCGCCACGGCCTTGGCCGCTATCCGGGGCTGCGCAGCGACCGCGTCGTCACCGTGGAGATGGTGGCGGTGGCATCGCCGTCGCTGGTTGAGCGACTTGGCCGGCCGGCATCTCCGGGCGAACTCGCGGGCTGGCCGCAGGTGCATGACGCCGATCGCAAGGGCTGGAGCCTGTGGTTTCAGGCCAACGGCATCGCGGAGGTTCGCACGCCGCGCGGACCCTCGTTCGATGACAGCGGCCTTCTGCTGAAGGCCGTGCTGACAGGGCAAGGCGCGGGCCTGCTGCCGGCCGCGATGGTGGCAAATGAGATCGCGAGCGGTGAACTGGTCCAGCTGCTCGAGACTGCGCATCTGGAGGAGTTCGCCTACTATCTCGTCTGTCCCGACAACCGGCAGTCGCTTCCGAAGATCGCGGCGTTCAGGGAATGGATCCTGGGACCGGAGGCTCAGTCGGCGGCGGAGCACTAAACGCGACGAGATTATGCCAGGTCGAGCAACGGACTCTGCTTCACCTCGCCCCGTGTGCGGGGAGAGGCCGGATCGCATGGAGCGAAGCGCAATGTGATCCGGGTGAGGGGGAATCTCCGCGAGTCTAACTCGAAGTTATTTTGCGGATGCAGCCCTCACCCCAACCCTCTTCCCGTAAGAACGGGCAGAGGGAGCACAGCGGCAGTGGACGGCTTACCGATAGAACGCGTTGGGCGGCAGGCCAAAATGCTTGCGGAACATCGCGCTGAAGGCGCTCTGGCTGGCATAGCCGGCATCGAGCGCGACATCGATCACGCGGGCGCCGCGCGCGAGGCGTTCGAGCGCGAACAGCAGGCGGGCCTGCTGACGCCATTCGCCGAACGTCATGCCGGTTTCCCTGGCGAACAGACGATGGATGGTCTTCGACGTCAGCTTCAGCCGGCGCGCCCATTGCTCCGCCGTGGAGCCATCGTCCGGGTGGGCCACCAGCGCGGCGCAGATCCGCGCGAGCCTTTCGTCGCGCGGCATCGGCAAGTGCAGCGGCAGCACATCGACTTCGCGCAGCTGGTCGAGCAGCACGCGCATCAGGCGCTCATCGGAGGTCGCGGGCGCATAGTCCAGCGGGACGCGCATCGCGGCGACGAACAATTCGCGCAGCAGCGGCGAGACCGCGAACACGCAGCTGGCCCCCGGCAGATCGGGAGCCGCGTCGGCGTCCACGAACACGGTGCGGATCTTGACCGCGCCGCACATCCGGACCTCGTGCGCGAGATCGGCCACCAACCACACCGCCCGGTTGGGCGGCACCACCCAGGTGCCTTCAGCGCAGCGCACGACCATCACGCCTTCGATCGCATAGAGCAGCTGGCCGCGCGGATGCGCGTGCAGGCCGGTCGACGCGCCGCTCGGATAGTCGATCTCCATCGCCGCCATCGGCCGCGCCGTGGCGTGATAGTCGAGGTGCCGTGTGGTCAGCTCGTCCAACACGTCTTCATCTCGCATGTCCCAATCTCACTAGGTGAGGTCATTCTAGCGTGAGACGGACGTTAGCGCGACAGGTAGTTGCCGGAGCGTCCTTCACCAACGCGCTGCCGGGTCATGTTCAAGCAGAAAGTCGCACTTCTCTATCCCTTCGTTGCCATCGTGCTGTGGGCGGGCAACGTCATCGTCTCTCGCCTCTCGGCGCACACGATCGGTCCGCAGGCGATCACCTTCTATCGCCTGCTGGTCGCGATGCTCTTGATGTCTCCGTTTGTGGCGCGCGGCGCCTGGCGCAATCGGCATGCGTTCTGGCCGCATCTTGGTCCGCTCGCGATCCTCGGCTTTCTTGCGATGTGCCTGTTCCAGAGCCTGTCGTATCTGGCGGCCGAGACCACCACCGCGACCAACATGGCGGTTTTCACCGCGCTGACGCCGCTGTTGACGGTCGCCCTCAGTGCCGCGCTGCTCGGCGAACCGCCGACGCTTGGCATGATCTGGGGCGCACCGCTGTCATTTGCGGGCCTCGTCTACCTCGTCAGCGGCGGCGACTTGTCGTCGCTGTTGCAGAACGGCGTGCATGCGGGCGACGCGCTGATGCTGCTGGCCGCGATCGCCTATGCGCTGTACGGCGTGCTGCTGAAACGCTGGAATCTGCCGATCACTGGATGGCAATCCACCTACATGCAGGCGCTGTGCGCGCTGGCCGTGATGTTTCCCGCGTTCCTCGCGACGCCGGCGCCGCTGCGTCAGGTCAACGCCGAGACTTTGCCGCTGATCGTGTATGCCGGTGCGCTCGCGTCGGTGGTGCTGCCGTTCCTCTGGATCCGCGGCGTCGCGCAGCTCGGCCCGAACCGCTGCGCGATCTTCATGAATCTCTTGCCGGTGCTGACCGCTGTGGCCGCGATCGTGATGCTCGGCGAGCCGGTCAGGCCATTCCACGTCATCGGCGGCGGCCTCGCGCTGCTCGGTGTCGCCTGCGCGCAGGCCTTGCCGCGGCCGCTAAAGACCGCGATCGGTGCGCGATAACGAAGTGACGGATCGCCGATCTCGCTGTTTTGATCGCATGTGAGAAGCCAGGGCAGAATACAGCGCTACGCTCGGCGATCACCTATTCGGTGAAACGGAGTGATCGTGATGCGTGTTGCCTTGCGTGTTTGCTTGCCTGTTGCCTTAGCCCTGACGTTGCCCCTTGTGGTCCTGTGGAGTGCGGATGCTGACGCCGCAAAGGCGCATCATCGTCGCGGGCGACAGCACCTCATCATCCGTCCAAGTGAACAGGTCGTGTCTCCGGACCGGTACGTATATCCGGGCTTTGGCCCGATCCCGCCCGGCGAGAACCGAAACCTCGATCCATCCACCCGCGGCAGCGGCTGACGTCGTCGCCGCCGCACTGATGCTTCATCGCATCGATCGCTCTGCCCGCGTGCAAGGAGCTGGTCAAAGACCGAGCTATGCTGCGTCGGTCACCAGCTTGTGCTGAGATCTCTCGGCGACGCGCTTTTCGAGCGTGGCAATCGTTCCCTTGAGATTGGCGTGCCGCTCATTGAGCGACCTTGCCAAAATCGGATACCTCGCGTCCGATCGGTCATAAATTCCCACGCGCGCTTCTTCGGTCGCGATGTCGGCTTCGATCTGCCGGCAGGCCAGGACGAGATCGGACAGCATCTTGCTGACCGTCGACTCGCGTCCGCCACGTCCGCCAGCTGTCTCAAAACGATGATGCATGTTCATTTGCGTGCTCCGAATGTCTGAGTTCGGCACACCGAGAACAGCTGGCGCCGAACTATTCACGGATACATCGCAAGTTCCCTGCCAGTTGGGGGTCCGTAAGAATACTGTCGGGGCGGTGCGGCGCGGCGTGTGCCGCCGGCTGGCGACAGTCTGATGGCTCGGACTATTCTCGCCGCCACGCCGGAACGCAAGCACCTAGCGTGACGCGCTTGTAGTCTCGCGCGGCGTCCTGATCTCCTGCCTGTTCGGCAAACCTGACCGCTGCTTCCATGTCTTGAGCGGCGGACGCGCTGTCGCAGAATTGGCTGCGAATTTCAGCCCGGTATCGATATGCCCTGTAGTTCATCGGGTTGTACTGAAGCGCAAGGTTGTAGCTGTTTTGCTCCTCAGTGGCGCCTCGGCGTGCTTCATCCGACTGACTGCCGAAATTGGTTTGGCGATTGAGCGCCTGGAGTGTCCCGAGCTCCGTGTAACGCAGAGACATCGCACCGAGACTGGCAGGAAGTGCGTCACCCGACGAAGAAGGTTGCCTCGCCGAGGTACGTTCAATTTCGATCTTCTTGTACTTGATTGCGTTGCCGTAGTCCCGCAAGCCTTGGAAGGTGCTCGATATTTCGCCGGTGATCGACGCAAGATAAGCGGTCGAGAGGCGTCGATCGCTCAGCAGGTTGAGACACGCCCGTATCTTTGCCTGCGCAGGCAAGACGTCGCGGCATTCCTTGTCAACCACACGCCACTCGTCCCGCGAATGCAGCGTCGGCGGCGTCTGCGCAGCAGGCAGAAGGAGAACCAGCGCGAAACAGATCGCTGACCTGAGACCGCGACTTGGGCCATCCATCTATTTCTTCGCCTTCAGCTCGAGCTCGACCGGCCGACGGATTCTTCGCGCGGGCGCCTTGATCATTTGATGCCAAATAATCAAGCCGAGGGAAAGCTGACGCGGTTCATGGATGGGCCTAAAAGTGGGGCCGTTCGTGACTGGGAAAGACCGAACGGCCCCAGCCGGCCCGTAGTGCCAAAATGGAAGAAATAGGCCGGCGCTCCAGTTACGGAGTCGCCGGACAAATGGTTTCACCAGAGCCAATTGACGTCGCTACCGTACGTCCCCAATGCGGCTGCTTGCTATGAACGGGCGGGGTCGGCTTGACGGCAGGTCGTCAGGACAAACGCTGCCTTGCTACATTGCCACTCGCTGCCAAGCGCAGCGCTCGAGACCGGCCGCGGGGCAGCAGCGATCGCCAGCACAACAACCATGCAAGCCAGCGAAGTTGCGACCACGAGCCTGCCTGCCTTGGATGAGAAGCGCTGCCGTAACCAGGGACCCAAGTCGGCGGATCGGCGAAGCTGGGCGTTACGCAGAACCTGGTCGGTATCCTGGAAGTGGATGCCACTGTCTTGCTGCATGGCTTTACCCCGGAAATGTTCAGGTGAAATAAACAATGCGGGGATGGTGGGCGCGGTTTGTTGCGTGCTCGCTTCGCGGAGCCGGGAATGATGTTTCATTCACGCGGAGGTGACAACCGGTCCAGGCCAGGGGCCGATGCCGGCATTCCTCCAGGACGACCCTCTTAGGACCGCCGCTCAAGAGTGAGTAAAGGGCTGCTTTTTCTGCGGCTTATGGACAATACCGGGCGAACAAGAGAACTGGAAAATACTTTCGAAGTCACAGTCAGCGGTCGCACGCCAATACCGTTTTGGATGTGGGCGATTGCCTCGGCGGTCCCCCATTTCGGATGGAGCAACGGCGAAGGCGCCATCAAAGGTGCGGCGCTCGCCGTGTTGTTCGCTGGCCTGCTCGATAGGCCGCTTCCGGATCGTCTGCCCGGCTGGGCAACCGACTGGATCTGATCGAATCCCCAAAAAGTACGCCGCCGGTCTCAAAAATACACGCCCGGCGGCGTTTCCTTCCTGAACTGGGACACTGAAATCCCCAGCACGGTCCAGAGTGCAGGCACTATGCCATCGCGGTTCGCGCCGGGGCAGCTAAGTACCCATGTCGCGTCGCTGGATTGCTTGACCTAGATCAAACCCCACGACCGAAAAACAGCCTCGCATGCGCTCCTCCTGTAATTTCAATGGAGGGTAGCATGGCAGTAGTCGTGCAGTACGTGGTCAAGCCGAATCCAGGCGGTGACCTCGCAGGAATACTCGAATTGGCAAAGGAGAGTGCCGCGCTTTGGCGCAAGCATGGTGGCAAACCAAGGTTCTGGTCTGTCGCCGTCGGTGAAGCCGGCAATTTCGTTTTCTCAGTAAATTTTGAGACGTTTTCGGCTTATGGCGCGGCGGTTGACAAGCTGAACGCCGATCCAGCTTTCCAGACCTGGCAAGCGAAGAGATTGAAAGCGGGCTTGACCACTCTTGTGCGCGCGAACATGGCAATCGAGATTGAACTTTAAGGGAGCGCCGTGCAGCACGCCAAAAGTACGCCGCCGGGCTCGAAATGGCATTGTCCCGGCGGCGTTTCTTTATCCAGCCTTGGTCATATTTGCAGTAACGGTCGAACTGATCGCCGTCTCAAGTTTCGGAAAATCGGCGCGATTCTGAGAGATGAATTTGACCATGCTGTCGCACGAGGTTGTCACCCATGTCTTAGGTACGACCTGTTACCCATGTCTCCGGGCTGGACAAATAGTTGGCTGGCGGAGACGGAGGGATTCGAACCCTCGATAGGCCTTTACAAGCCTATAACGGTTTAGCAAACCGCCGCCTTCAGCCACTCGGCCACGTCTCCAATGGCGCCGATATGCCCGAGAGGGCGCTGAGCCGCAAGCGGCAGATTCAGATTGCGCCAAGGTGATTTGAGGGCAGCTCGGCCGCCGGCCGTCCCCAAGCCTTTATAAACCGCGCCGATCGGCTCGTATCGGAGCGCGCGGTTGCTTAAAATGCAAGATATAACAATAGATTAGCTGGATCTTTGGTCGAGGCTGGAAGCTGCGGTCGCCCAGCCTGTTGAAAACCCGTTGCGCCGGCTCATTCCACGCTGGCGCCGCGTCGCAAATCGGCCTCGATCTGCAATTTGGTGCCGCCGCCGAACCGGGCGCGATAGACCTGCAGGTTTTCCATGATCCGCTGGACGTAGTTCCGCGTCTCCGAGAACGGAATCAGCTCGACCCAGTCGACCGCGTCGACCTTGGGATCGCGCGGATCGCCATAGCGCTCGATCCACTTCCGCACGCTGCCGCGGCCGGCATTGTAGGCGGCGAAGGTCAGGATGTAGGAGCCGCGATAGTCCTCGAGCAGGCCGCCGAGCTCGGCGGCGCCGAGCATCGCGTTGTAGACCGGATCGGTCTTCATCCGGTTGAGGTCGAAGCCGATGCCGGCGCGCTTGCAGACGTAACGTCCGGCGTCCGGCGTCACCTGCATCAGGCCGTAGGCCTGGGCCGGCGACACCACCGCAGGATTGAACGCGCTCTCCTGGCGCGCGATCGCGTAGACGACGCTTTGCTCGACCTCCGGCCCGACCTGGCGGAACGAGGGGATGCCGTTGACCGGATAGGCGTAATGGTCGAACGGCAGTCCGCGGTTGAGCGCGGCCTTGCCCATCAGCAGCATGCCGCGGGCATCGCCGTGGCGCGCGGTGAGCTCGCCGAGGCCGGCAAGGGCTTCCGGATCGCCATTGTCGCCCATGTCGCCGAAGATCGGGATCGCGAGCTCGCGCGCGTCGATTTCGTAGAGCAGCGCCACCGCGCGCACGATCTCCAGCCGCTCGGCGCCGCGGCCGCGCGGCGCGCTGTTCAGCTCGATCTGCGGCAGGCCGAGCTTGGCACGCGCGAGCTGGCCGTAATAGCTGGTGGACTGCTCGGCCGCGCGTCCGTAGGCGGCGCGCGCCTCCTGGCCGCGGCCGGCGGCCTCGGCGGCGCGGCCCTGCCAATAGCCGGCACGCGCCAGCGCGGTCGGATTGGCGCTGCCGACGCCGATCCGCGCGAAATGCTGGGCGGCGAGGGCGGGATCGTTGAGGAAGCGCAGCGCGATCCAGCCCGAGGTGAATTCCTGCTCGGTCTTGTAGATGTCGCGGGCCGGCAGCGCCGCGTCGCGCGCGATCAGATAGGCGGTACGAAACTCGTTGGTGTCGATCATCTTGCGCGCCAGCAGCCGGCGCTCGATCCACCATTCGTCGACATTGTAGAGGCGGGAAGCTTCCTTCGGTGCGCTCAGCATCAGCCGCGCGGCCTCGGAGAATTTCTCCTCGCGGCGGAGCAACTGGATCCTGGCGAACAAGTAGCCGGTGTCGCCGGAGAGTTCGCTCGGCACGGCTTCCAGCAGCGCGCGCAGGTTCGAACCCTTGCGGGTGGCGGCGATGCGTGCTTTCGCGAGCGCCACGTAGCCGGAGCCAAGGCGCTTGGCTTCGCGCATGCCGGCGGCCTCGTTGTCGGTGCCGTACAGCATGGTGTCCATGCGTGCCTTGTGGTCGCCGGCAGTCAGGAAGGAGCCGAACAGCTCAAGCGCGGTGTTTTCGGTGTCCTCGCTCATCCCGTCGTTGCGCCAGGCCTCGCGGACCAGGCGCTCGGCATTGCCGCGGTCGCCGCGTCCGATCATCACCTTGGCGAGCGCGAGCCGGCCCTTGGCCGAGACCGGCGATTCATTCTGGAACCAGGCCCAGACCGCGGAGTCGTCGCGGTGGTCGTCCCACAGCGAAGCCTCGATGCGGCGACGCAGGAAGGTCTGCGACGGCCAGCTCGGATTGGCATCGAGGAAGGCGCGGTAGCGCTCGACCGAGGCGCCGTTGTCCTCGCTGCGCAGGATCAGCCATTCGGCAAGCTTGCGCGCGACCGGATCTGAGATCGAGGCCTCGGCCTCGGTGGCGTCCGCCGGCTTGCGCTTGCGCAGCAGCTCGACGACGCTTGCAAGCGCTTCCTTGTCCGACTGCGACGTCGAGGATGTCGCGGCCACGGCCGCAGGCAGCACCGGCTTGCGCGCGATCGGCGCGGCATGCTGGCGGGTTGCCGGAACCAGTGCGGGCGCGGGCACCGACCTGTTCGATACAGTTCCCGTTGCAGCCGGAGCGGCGGGCTTGGCCGCGGTGGTCTTGGATGTGTTGGTCTTGGACGTGGTGCCCTTGGATTCCGTGGGCTTCGGAGCCGTTGCCTTGTGAGCTTCGGTCTTGGCAGGAGCGGCCTTGGCTCCGTCCGTCTTGACCGCGCCGGACATGGACGACGTTGCCTTGTGAGTGTCAGTCTTTCCAGCGCTGGTCTTGGCAGCGTCAGTCTTGGCCGCGTCAGTCTTGGCGGCGCCGGGTTTGGTTGCCGCTGGCTTTGACGCCGCCGCCTTCGGAGCCGTGGACTTCGGCGCGGTCTTGGAAGCTTGGGCAGCGGGCTTTGCGGTTGGAGCATCCTCGGCGGCCCAGGCATCTGCCGTGATGGCGGCAAGGCCGACAACGAGCGCCAGGCTCGTCGCCAGCGCCGTCGACCGCAATGTGCCTGCACGAACGGAACGGATCACAGAAGTCCTCTGCGGCCCCGAATCATCTGGTCGTTTGGGCCATGGGTTCTTATTTGATTGAAAACGTACACAAAATACTAAGAAGCCTGCCGGTGCGGCTGTTTGCGCCAGCACAACGGCAAAATCGCGGCTGGAAACGATTTCGCGCGCCGCAGATTACCGCTGGGAATAGGTACGGTACGGCCCTTTCGCCTGTCCGCCAGACCCGATATGAATTGCCTTTCATGGCGTTTCGCAACAACCGGGTGCCGGTCGCACGGACGTGAAGCGCGCCAACAACAAAGGTCCGTCGACCTAGCCTTTAGCCTGAAGCGTTTGGAGGAAGTCCATGGCAGCCAAGACAAAATTCCGGGGATCATTCACTGCCTTGGTGACGCCCTTCAAAAACGGCTCGGTGGACGAAGCCGCCTTCCGCGGCCTTGTGAACTGGCAGATCGCCGAGGGCACCCACGGCCTGGTGCCGGTCGGCACCACCGGCGAGAGCCCGACGCTGAGCCACGACGAGCACAAGCGGGTGGTCGAGTGGTGCATCGAGGAGGCCAAGGGCCGGGTGCCCGTGATCGCCGGCGCCGGCTCGAATTCGACCAAGGAGGCGATCGAGCTCGCCGAGCACGCCGAGAAGGCCGGCGCCACCGCGGTGCTGGTCGTGACGCCGTACTATAACAAGCCGACGCAGGAAGGCATGTATCAGCACTTCAAGGCGATCAACGATGCGATCGGCATTCCGATTATCATCTACAACATCCCGCCGCGCTCGGTGATCGACATGTCGGTCGACACCATGAAGCGGCTGTTCGAGCTGAAGAACATCGCCGGCGTCAAGGACGCCACCGCGAGCATGGTGCGGGTCTCGCAACAGCGCGCGGCGATGGGCGAGGATTTCAACCAGCTCTCCGGCGAGGACGCCACCATCATCGGCTACATGGCCCATGGCGGCCATGGCTGCATCTCCGTGACCTCGAACGTCGCGCCGCGGCTGTGCTCGGAGTTCCAGACCGCCTGGCAGAAGGGCGACGTCACCACGGCACTGAAGATCCATGACAAGCTGATGCCGTTGCACACCAACCTGTTCATCGAGAGCAATCCGGCGCCGGTGAAGTACGCGATGTCCCTGCTCGGCAAGCTCGACGAGAAGCTGCGCCTGCCGATGGTGCCGGTCACCGAAGCGACCCGCCAGGCGGTCCGCAGCGCCATGGTCCATGCCGGCCTGATCAACTGAGCCGGACCGCGACCGCCGTGAACAGTGCCGTGCGCAATGTCGAGCAGAAGGGGATGGGCATGCTGAAGGAATTCCGCGAATTCGCCATGAAGGGCAATGTCGTCGACCTCGCCGTCGCCGTCATCATCGGTGCAGCCTTCGGCGCGATCGTCACCTCGCTGGTCGGCGACATCATCATGCCGATCATCGGCGCGATCACGGGCGGACTCGACTTCTCCAACTATTTCACCGGGCTTTCCAAGGCCGTGAACGCGACCAACCTCGCCGACGCCAAGAAGCAGGGCGCGGTGCTGGCCTGGGGCAGCTTCCTGACGCTGACGCTCAATTTCCTGATCGTCGCTTTCGTGCTGTTCATGGTCGTCCGCTTCATGAATCAGTTCAAACGCAAGGATGAGGCCAAGCCCGCCGAACCGCCGAAGCCGTCCGACGAAGTCGTGCTGCTGACGGAAATCCGCGACCTCCTCAAGAAGAGCTAAAGTGGCCGAGAAGAACGAACGCCCGATCAAGGTTGTTGCCGAAAACCGAAAGGCCCGCTTCAACTACGCAATCGAGGACACGATCGAGGCCGGCATTTCGCTGACCGGCACCGAGGTGAAATCAATCCGCAACGGCAAGAGCACGATCGCGGAATCCTATGCGGATTCCAAGAACGGCGAGATCTGGCTGATCAACGCCAATATTCCTGAATATCTGCAGGCCAACCGCTTCAACCACGAGCCGAAGCGGCCGCGGAAGCTGCTGCTGCATCGCAAGCAGATCAACAAGCTGCTCGGCGCGGTCGACCGCGAGGGCATGACGCTCATTCCGCTGAAGCTGTATTTCAACGAGCGCGGCCGTGCCAAACTGCTGCTTGCGGTCGCCAAGGGCAAGAAGCTGCACGACAAGCGCGAGACCGAGAAGAAGCGCGACTGGAGCCGCGAGAAGGGCCGCCTGATGCGGGCGCGGGGATAGCGTTCAAGTCGTCATTGCGAGGAGCGAAGCGACGAAGCAATCCATCTGTCCAGTGCGCGTCTCTATGGATTGCTTCGCTTCGCTCGCAATGACGACCGAGGGAGATTTGGGTCATGAGCCAATCGAGCCTTACTGACGTCGACTGGAGCAAGATTCCGGCGCCGACGGATGACGGCGGCGCGGGGCATCTGACCGGCATGACGATCCCGCCGGTCAGGCTGCGCGCCACCGACGACACCGCGGTGGCGCTGTCGGCGCTCAAGGGCCGCACCGTGGTGTTCGCCTATCCGCGAACCGGCGAGCCCGGCAAGATCGGGCTGGTCGACGAATGGGACTTGATCCCCGGCGCCCGCGGCTGCACGCCGCAGACCTGCGCATTCCGCGACCTGTTCGCCGAGCTGAAGGCGGCCGGCGCCGCCCAGGTGTTCGGGCTGTCGACGCAAAGCAATGCGTACCAGGCCGAGATGGCGTCGCGCCTGCATCTGCCGTTCCCGGTGCTGTCCGACGAAGCGCTGGAACTGACGCACACGCTGAAGTTGCCGACGATGTCGGTGGCGGGGCTGATCTTGATCAAGCGGCTCGCCCTTGTGATCGACGATGCGCGCATCAGCCACGTGTTCTATCCGGTGTTCCCGCCCGACCGGAACGCCGGAGACGTGCTGGAATGGCTGAAGGCCAATCCGCGGACGGACTAGAGCAATATGAAGTCATGGGGTCGTTGCAGGGGGCGCTGCCAAAATATCGAGAACAACCCCATGCAAAGTAGCCGGCGGCGGCCGGCGTTCACCCAGGCAACTTGACACGTCGGGCAATTCAGGGGTATTTTCTATTATTCCGAAGTCGCGCGAGCGTCCTGCAGCATTTGCATGCTTTGGATAGCGGTTCGCAAAGCGGATACCGGAAGGGGCGCTAGCCGAGTTCCTTGCGCACGGTCGCGAACACCTTTCGGAACATATCGGTCGTCAACACGCCGGTGTTCGTGTTGTAGCGCGAGCAGTGGTAGCTGTCGTAGAGCTTGAATTTGCCCGCGCTATGCACGGCACCGTGCACAAAGGGCGCGGCCGCCAAGCGAACATCCAGTGCCTTGAGAGTCGATTCGTGGGCGATTCGTCCGAGCATCACGATCGCGCGCAGCTTCGGCATCGTGGCGATGGTGGCGCGGAGGAATTGCCGGCAGGTGTTGATCTCGGCCGGCAGCGGCTTGTTCTGCGGCGGCACGCAGCGCACCGCATTGCTGATCCGGGCGTCGACCAGCTTCAGGCCGTCGTCCGGCCGCGCCTGATAGACGCCGCTGGCAAAACCATATTCGAGCAAGGTCGCGTAGAGCAGATCACCGGCGTAGTCGCCGGTGAAGGGACGGCCGGTGCGGTTGGCGCCCTGCATGCCCGGCGCGAGGCCCACGATCAACAACCGCGCATTCGGATCGCCGAACGATTCCACCGGCGAGTTGAACCAGTCCGGATGCAGTGCGCGCGCCTGCGCGCGGAAGTCGGCCAGCCTGACACAAAGCTGACAGTTGCTGTCGGGGCGCGTAGCAGCAGCGACGAGATTACTCGTCGAAATCGTCATCGGCTCCCCGTGGGGCCATGGTGGTCGCGCGCTGCAGGAATTGCGGGGAGTGGTGACGCGGTTCGCGCGGGGCCGGGCGTTCGGACGGATCACGGCCAAGCTTGGATTGCAGCTCGACAAGGTCGGTGAAGACGTCGGCCTGGCGGCGCAGCTCGTCAGCGATCATCGGCGGCTGGCTGGCGATGGTGGAGATGACCGTGACGCGAACGCCGCGGCGCTGCACTGCTTCCACCAGCGAACGGAAGTCGCCATCGCCGGAAAACAGAATCATCTGGTCGATGTGCTCGGCGAGTTCCATGGCATCGACGGCGAGCTCGATGTCCATGTTGCCCTTCACCTTGCGGCGGCCGCTGGCGTCGATGAATTCCTTGGTCGCCTTGGTGACGACGGTGTAGCCGTTGTAATCGAGCCAGTCGATCAACGGGCGGATCGACGAATACTCCTGATCCTCGATGATCGCCGTGTAGTAGAACGCACGGAGCAGGGTGCCGCGACTCTGGAACTCCTTGAGGAGGCGCTTGTAGTCGATGTCGAAGCCCAGCGTCTTTGCGGTGGCGTAAAGATTCGCTCCGTCGATGAAGAGCGCGATCTTGTTGGAAACAGGTGACGACATCAAAGTGTTCTCGCGTGGTTGTTAGTGTTCTTAGCGCGGCGGTGATCAACCGCGCGCAATTTCCGGCGTTGCTGCCTAAAGTTCTGTGAATCTTTCCCCGCGACAGTCACCACCGCAATTATGGTGAGGCGAGGGCAAAAAGCCTAGACCCTTGACATTGCAATGAAGAGATTTACTCGCCTGGGACAGCAACCTGGCCATGTCGTCAGACGCTCCGGCCCTTCTGGCCCCCGTCAGACCGGGTTATCAGAGCCTGTTCGGAAGGCAAATCACAAATTTTACCTTGCGAAACCGGGGCTAGGCCTATAACTAACCCTCATAACCTACATGTTCGGTCCCTTTTACCACGGAGCGCCTCGAGATGGCTCGCGTCACCGTCGAAGATTGCATTGACAAGGTCGACAATCGTTTCGACCTCGTCCTGTTGGCCGCGCATCGCGCCCGGATGATCTCCTCGGGGTCGCAACTCACGGTTGATCGCGACAACGACAAGAATCCGGTCGTCTCGCTGCGCGAGATTGCCGATTCGACGATCTCGCCGGAAGACCTGAAAGAGGAACTCGTTCACTCCCTGCAGAAGTTCGTCGAGGTCGACGAGCCCGAGCCCGACACCGTGCCGCTGATCGGTTCCGCCGGTGCCAGCGTCGACGCCGACGACACCGAGGTGGCGGTCGAGCGGATGACCGAGGAAGAGCTGCTGAAGGGCCTCGAGGGTCTGGCGCCCCCGGAGGAGCAGCCCGAGGAAGACGAGTAAGCTCGCCGTCGTTTCGAACAGATTTGCCGAAGGCCCGGACATTGCTCCGGGCCTTTGCTTTTGTTGACAATTTTGCTGTTACGGTGCGTCCTACGCGGACGCGGGAAATTGAATGGTTCCAGGGCCCGCGCGGGGTGCTGCTTCATTGGAAAGCGCACTAGATTGAGGAAAGGTGGGACGTTCCGGTCCCGCGCGAGAGGCAGCGAGTTCATGGCGTATCGACGCCGCAGTTCCATCCAGATGCAGGCTGCAACCGAAACGGTCGCGGTGGCGCCGACGTCGTCCACGGCGGAGAGGCCGGCCAAGCCGCGGACGCGAATGATGCGACAATATGACCTTGTCGAGCGCGTCCGCTCCTACAACCCCGACACCAACGAAGACCTGCTCAACCGCGCCTATGTCTACGCCATGAAGGCGCACGGCACGCAGACCCGTGCTTCCGGCGATCCCTATTTCTCGCATCCGCTCGAGGTCGCCGCGATCCTCACCAACCTCAAGCTCGACGACGCCACGATCGTGGCGGCGTTGCTGCACGACACGATCGAGGACACCGAGGCGACGCGGGCCGAGATCGACAATGTGTTCGGCCACGAGATTGGCGCGCTGGTCGAAGGCCTGACCAAGCTGAAGCGGCTGGAACTGGTGTCGCGCGAGGCCAAGCAGGCCGAGAATTTGCGCAAGCTGCTGCTTGCGATCGCCGACGACGTCCGCGTGCTGCTGATCAAGCTCGCCGACCGGCTGCACAACATGCGCACGCTGGAATTCGTGCCGCCGGCCTCGCGCCGCCGCATCGCCGAGGAGACGCTGGATATCTATGCGCCGCTGGCCGGTCGCATGGGTATGCACGAGATGCGCGAGGAACTCGAGGACCTTTCGTTCTTCGTGCTCGATCCAGAGGCCTATGCGGTGGTCAAGCAGCGGCTCGACTCGCTGGCCGAGCGCAACCGCAATTTGATCGGCGAGATCGAAACCCAGCTCTCCAAGAACCTGCAGAAGAACGGCATCACCGCGCGGGTATTCGGCCGCCGCAAGCAGCCGTTTTCGATCTGGACCAAGATGGAGCGCAAGTCGGTCGGCTTCGAGCAGCTGTCCGATATCTACGGCTTCCGCATCATCCTCGACGATGTCGGCGCCTGCTACCGCGCGCTCGGCATCGTCCACACCACCTGGCCGGTGGTGCCGGGCCGCTTCAAGGACTACATCTCGACCCCGAAGCAGAACGACTACCGCTCGATCCACACCACGGTGATCGGGCCGGGCAAGCAGCGCGTCGAGCTGCAGATCCGCACCGAGGACATGAACCAGATCGCCGAGTTCGGTATCGCCGCGCATGCCTTCTACAAGGAGGGCGCGGGCTCGCCGCACGAGCGGCTGAAGCACGAGTCCAACGCCTTCGCCTGGCTGCGCCACACCATCGGCATCCTCTCGGAAAGCGCCAATCCGGAAGAATTCCTCGAGCACACCAAGCTCGAGCTGTTCCACGACCAGGTGTTCTGCTTCACGCCGAAGGGCAAGCTGATCGCGCTGCCGCGCAACGCCAACGTGATCGATTTCGCCTATGCCGTTCACACCGGTGTCGGCAACAGCGCGGTCGGCTGCAAGATCAACGGCAAGTTCGCGCCGCTGTCCTCCGAGCTGCAGAACGGCGACGAGGTCGAGGTGCTGACCTCGAAGGCACAGTCGGCGCCGCCGTCGGCCTGGGAGGCGCTCGCCCGCACCGGCAAGGCGCGGGCTGCGATCCGCCGTGCCACCCGCGACGCGGTGCGCGACCAGTATGCCGGCCTCGGCCGCCGCATCGTCGACCGCCTGTTTGCCCGCGCCAAGATCGAATACGCCGACGACAAGCTGAAGGGCGCGTTGCCGCGGCTCGCGCGCGGCTCGATCGAGGACGTGATGGCCTCGGTCGGGCGCGGCGAGATCAAGGCCTCCGACGTCGCGCGCGCGATGTATCCCGACTACAAGGAAGAGCGGCTGGTGCGCTACGGCGCCAAGAAGGGTCTCGCCGCCAAGCTGAAGACGCAGAACCCGCCGCATCCGGCGCGCGCCACCTCGGTGATCCCGGTGCGCGGCATCAATTCCGACCTGCCGGTGAAGTTCGCGCCGAACGGCGGTGCCGTGCCGGGCGATCGGATTGTCGGCATCGTCACGCCGGGCGAGGGGATCACGATCTATCCGATCCAGTCGCCGGCGCTGAAAGATTTCGAGGAGGAGCCGGAGCGCTGGCTCGACGTGCGCTGGGATATCGACGAGACCATGCCGCAGCGCTTCCCGGCCCGTATCCTGGTCCACAATGTCAACGAGCCCGGCAGCCTCGCCCAGATCGCGACCGTGATCGCCGAGCACGACGGCAATATCGACAACATCCACATGTCGCGCCAATCGCCCGATTTCACGGAGCTGACCATCGATCTTGAGGTCTATGACCTCAAGCATCTCAGCGCTATCATCGCCCAGTTGCGCGCCAAGGCCGTCGTCGCTCGGGTCGAGCGCGTCAATGGGTAACGTCTCGTCGTTGCCGGGCTTGACCCGGCAACCCATCTTTCCAAAAGGATGGATGCGCGGGTCAAGCCCGCGCATGACGGGCTAGATTGCAGGTCAAAGAGATGTCCAAAACTCCGCCGCTGCGTCTCGGTATCAATGTTGATCACGTCGCCACCCTTCGCAACGCCCGGGGCGGAGCGCGGCCCGATCCGGTGCGGCTGGCGCTTGCCGCGATCGCGGCCGGCGCCGACGGCATCACCGCGCATTTGCGCGAGGATCGCCGCCACATCCGCGATGAGGACATGGCGCGGCTCAAGGCCGAGATCTCCAAGCCGCTGAATTTCGAGATGGCGGCGACCGACGACATGCTGCGGATCTCGCTCGCCACCAAGCCGCACGCGGTTTGCCTGGTGCCGGAACGGCGCCAGGAGCTCACTACCGAAGGCGGCCTCGACGTCGTCCGCCAGCACAACGCGCTGGCGCCGTTCATCGCGCGGCTGGGTGACGCCGGCATCCGCGTCTCGCTGTTCATTGCCGCCGATCCCAGGCAGATCGAGATGGCCGCGAAGCTGAAGGCGCCCGTGATCGAGATCCACACCGGCGGCTGGTGCGACGCCGTCGTCGACGGCCACAAGGACAAGGCGGAGGCCGAGTGGAAGCGCATCGTCGCCGGTGCCAGGCTGGCGCAGGCGGCCGGGCTCGAGGTCCATGCCGGCCACGGGCTCGACTATGAGACCGCGGAGATGATCTCCGCGCTGCCCGAAATCCGCGAGCTCAACATCGGCTATTTCATGATAGGCGAGGCGCTGTTCGTCGGCATCGCCGAGACGGTGCGCGAGATGCGTGCGGCGATGGACCGCGGCCGCGCCAGGGCGCAGGGTGGCGTCAGCGCATGATCATCGGCATCGGCTCCGACCTGATCGACATCACCCGGGTGGCCAAGGTGATCGAGCGCCATGGCGAGCGCTTTCTCGACCGCATCTTCACCGACGCCGAGCGCGCCAAGGCGATGCGCCGCGCCAACAACGAGAAGATGGTGGTCGCAACCTACGCCAAGCGCTTTGCCGCCAAGGAAGCTTGCTCCAAGGCGCTCGGCACCGGTATCCGGCGCGGGGTGTGGTGGAAGGACATGGGCGTCGTGAACCTGCCGGGCGGGCGGCCGTCGATGCGGCTGACCGGCGGGGCCCTGGCCCGGCTGCAGGAACTGACGCCCGAGGGCATGCAGGCGCAGATCGACCTTTCGATCACCGACGATTGGCCGTTGGCCCAGGCCTTCGTCATAATTTCGGCGGTTGCCCCCGCCAGATGATCCCGCGGTGCCGGATTCTGCCGGAAAACTTCAGCAAACTAAAAAATCATTGATATTTCAATGAATTGCGAAGTTTTGAGGCGGCGATTGATTGCGCCCCTGCGAACAACCGTCTAAAACGCCGCAGGGTTATATCGAGCGAGACGCTGATTCCGGGTTTAGGCCGGAATTTGCCCTCAAGATCAGAATCAAGGCCATTTTCCTCACGCGAAGGCCGAACGCTTCGCGCGAAGAGAACGTTCTGCCACCGCGTGGACATCAGTCCACGGGAATTGAGAAAGCAATGAGCGTGACCACCGGGACCAAATCTGAAAGCGGCTTGGGCGAGACCATCCGCGTCGTCATCCATGCTCTTCTGATCGCGCTCGTCATCCGCACCTTCCTGTTCCAGCCGTTCAACATCCCCTCCGGGTCGATGAAGGCGACGCTCCTGGTCGGCGACTACCTGTTCGTCTCGAAATATTCCTATGGCTACAGCCACTATTCGATCCCGTTCTCGCCGAACATTTTCTCGGGCCGCATCTTCGGCTCGGAGCCGAACCGCGGCGACATCGTGGTGTTTCGCCTGCCGCGGGATGACTCCACCGACTACATCAAGCGCGTCATCGGGCTGCCCGGCGACCGCATCGAGGTGAAGAGCGGGCTGCTCTACATCAACGATGAGCCGATCAAGCGGGAGCGGCTGAGCGATTTCGTCGGCGAGGATCCCTGCGGCTCGGCGGATGCGACCGCCCGCGTCAAGCGCTGGAAGGAGACGCTGCCGAACGGCGTCAGCTATGAGACGCTGGACTGCACCGACAACAGCTACATGGACAACACCATCGTCTACACCGTTCCGCCCGGGCATTTCTTCATGATGGGCGACAACCGCGACAACTCCACCGACAGCCGCTTCCTGTCGCAGGTCGGCTACGTGCCGTTCGAGAACATCATCGGGCGAGCCCAGATGATCTTCTTCTCGATCGCCGAGGGCGAGCAGGCCTGGATGATCTGGCGCTGGCCGCTTGCCGTGCGGTGGAATCGCCTATTCTCTATCGTGCGATGAACGACGATACCGCATCCATCAACGATCCAGCGCCGACCGGCGAGCCGAGCCAGACGCCTGCCGCCGACGGCACAGCCGCGCCGAAGAAGCGGCGCAGCAAGGCGGTCAAGGCCGCTGAGGAGAAGGCCGCGATCGCCGGCACCGAGGCGCGGATCGGGTACACGTTCCAGGATCCCGCGCTGCTGACCACCGCGTTCACCCACGTCTCCGCGCTGAAGCCCGCCACCCGCAACCGCGCCGACAGCTACCAGCGGCTGGAGTTCCTCGGCGACCACGTGCTCGGGCTGATCGTGTCGGACATGCTGTTCCGGTCGTTCCCCAAGGCCGACGAGGGCGAATTGTCGAAGCGGCTCGCCGACCTCGTGCGCAAGGAGAGTTGCGCCGACGTCGCCAAGGCGCTCGGGCTGCTCGAGGACATCAAGCTCGGCATGGTGAAGGCGGTCGAGGGCGCCCGGCTGCGCAAGTCCGTGCTCGGCGATATCTGCGAAGCGGTGATCGGGGCGATCTTTCTCGACGGCGGCTACGAGGCCGCGCGCCAGTTCGTCGAGCGCAACTGGACCGAACGGATGCACAAGCTGCGCCGGCCGCTGCGCGATCCCAAGACCGTGTTGCAGGAATGGGCACAGGGCAAGGGGCTGCCGACGCCGGTCTATCGCGAGGTCGAACGCACCGGCCCGCATCACGATCCACAATTCCGCGTTGCGGTCGACCTGCCGGGCCTGGCCTCCGCCGAGGGCCTCGGTGGCAACAAGCGCGCGGCCGAGAAGGCGGCGGCATCCGCGATGATCGAGCGCGAAGGCGTCGGCACCAATGACTGACGAGGCCAAAGGGCAAGGGGACGCGACGCGCTGTGGCTTCGTCGCGCTGATCGGTGCGCCCAATGTCGGCAAGTCGACGCTGGTCAACGCGCTGGTGGGCTCCAAGGTCACGATCGTCTCGCGCAAGGTGCAGACCACGCGCGCGCTGATCCGCGGCATCGTGATCGAGGGCAACGCGCAGATCATTCTGGTCGACACGCCCGGCATCTTCGCGCCGCGGCGTCGGCTTGACCGCGCCATGGTGTCGACCGCCTGGAGCGGCGCGCACGACGCCGATCTCGTCTGCGTGCTGCTCGATGCGAAGTCGGGCCTCGACGAAGAGGCCAACGCGATCCTGACCAAGCTCGAAACCGTCGCGCATCCGAAGATCCTGGTGCTGAACAAGGTCGATCTCGTGCAGCGCGAGAAGCTGCTGGCGCTGGCGCAGGCCGCCAACGAGCGGATGCGCTTCGAGCACACCTTCATGATTTCGGCGCTATCCGGCGACGGCGTTGCCGATTTGCGCCAGACGCTCGCCAAGCTGGTGCCGGCGGGGCCGTTCCTCTATCCCGAGGACCAGATGTCGGATGCGCCGATGCGGCATCTGGCGGCCGAGATCACGCGCGAGAAGATCTACAGCCATCTGCATCAGGAACTGCCGTACCAGTCGACGGTCGAGACCGACAGCTGGACCGACCGCAAGGACAAGTCGATCCGCATCGAGCAGACGATTTTTGTCGAGCGCGAGAGCCAGCGCAAGATCGTGCTCGGCAAGGGCGGCGCCACCATCAAGTCGATCGGCGCGCAGGCGCGTGCCGAGATCGCCGAGATCATGGGCGTCCCCGTGCATCTGTTCCTGTTCGTCAAGGTGCGCGAGAACTGGGGTGACGATCCCGACCGCTACAAGGAAATGGGACTGGAATTCCCCAAGGAATAAGAGTCGACGCTTGCATGAACGTGCCCAGAAATGTGCTGTGGTTTGAGGTTCTGCTCTATCTGTCGCTGACGCTGGATGCGCTGTCGGTGGCGTTTCAGGACCGCACGCCGACTGTCCTGAAGACCGAGCAGGTGATCATGGGTGAGACCCTGACGGCCGGCTGCATGATCCTGCTCCTGATGTATTTCGTCCGGCTTGCCGCGCAGCACCGCAAGAACTGGCCGCGCTGGGCGCTGCTCGCGGTGCTCGTCTTGTCGTTGATGTCCCTGGTGCAGGTCATCGGCGCAAGGGGCATGGAGATCGACAGCGCCATCGAGGTGGTGTCATGCATTCTGACCACGGCCGGGCTGTATTATTCCTTCACCGGCGACGCGCGGGGCTGGTTCAACGCGTAGCGAATGACGCGTGCGGAAAGCTGCGTTCATCCGCGGAATCCTGCTAGACTCCGCACATGGAATGGACCGACGAAGGCATCGTGCTGGGCGTGCGGCGGCATGGCGAATCCTCCGCCATCGTCGAGCTGTTGACGCGCGAGCACGGCCGCCATCTCGGCCTGGTGCGCGGCGGCGCCAGCTCGCGGATGCGGCCGCTGCTGCAGCCCGGCAACAGCGTCACCGCGGTGTGGCGGGCGCGGCTCGACGAGCATCTCGGCATGTATGCGCTGGAAGGCACGCGACTGCGCGCTGCGACGCTGCTCGGCTCGTCGCATGCGGTCTATGGTGTCACGCATCTGGCGGCGCTGGCCCGGCTGCTGCCCGAGCGCGATCCGCATGAGGACATCTACGAGATGCTGGAGGGGACGCTCGACGATTTCGAGGACGCAGGCGTTGCCGCCGTGCACCTGATCCGGTTCGAGCTCGCGATGCTGACCGAGCTCGGCTTCGGGCTCGACCTGGAAAACTGCGCAGCCACCGGGGAGACCACCGACCTGATCTACGTGTCGCCGAAATCCGGCGGCGCGGTGTCGCGCGCCGCCGGCGAGCCATGGCGCGACCGGCTGTTGCCGCTGCCGGCGTTCCTGCGCGAAGGCGAGGGCGGCGCCAACAGCTGGTCGGACCAGGACCTGCTCGACGGCTTCCAGATCACCGGCCTGTTCCTGCTCCGCCACGTGCTGGAGCCCCGCGGCCAGGGCCATTCCGACGCCCGCGACGGATTTATCAACGCCGTGACGCGGCGGCGGGGCCGGAGCGCGGTTCCGTAAGGCCGATTCGGGCCTTAAATTCCCGCTGATTCGCGGCTTGCCCGATTCAGCGCCAAGGTTTAACGCCTCCCCATGGGAAAACGACAGATACCGCCGGAAGAGCCGGCCGAAATTCACGAGGTGCCGCTGCGTGATGCGCTCGAGGAGCGCTATCTCGCCTATGCGCTCTCGACCATCATGCATCGCGCGCTGCCGGACGCCCGCGACGGGTTGAAGCCGGTGCATCGGCGCATCCTCTACGGCATGGACCTGCTCGGGCTCGACCCGCGCGCCGCGTTCAAGAAGTCGGCCAAGATCGTCGGCGACGTGATGGGCTCGTTCCATCCTCACGGCGACCAGGCGATCTACGACGCCATGGTGCGCCTGGCGCAGGATTTCTCCTCGCGCTACCCGCTGGTCGACGGCCAGGGCAATTTCGGCAATATCGACGGCGACAACCCGGCCGCCTACCGCTACACCGAAGCGCGCATGACCGAGGTCGCGCGCCTCTTGCTCGAAGGCATCGACGAGGACGGCGTCGAGTTTCGTCTCAACTATGACGGCCAGTCGAAAGAGCCGGTGGTGCTGCCGGGCGGCTTCCCGAACCTGCTCGCCAACGGCGCGCAGGGCATCGCGGTCGGCATGGCGACCTCGATTCCGCCGCACAACGCCGCCGAGCTCTGCGACGCCGCGCTGCATCTGATCGAGAAGCCCGACGCCAAGTCGAAGGCGCTGCTGAAATGGGTCAAGGGCCCGGACTTCCCGACCGGCGGCATCGTGGTCGATTCCAAGGAAGCGATCGTCGAGGCCTACACCACGGGGCGCGGCTCGTTCCGCACCCGTTCGCGCTGGACCCAGGAGGAAGGCGCCCGCGGCACCTGGGTGGTCGTCGTCACCGAGATCCCGTGGCTGGTGCAGAAGTCGCGGATCGTCGAGAAGATCGCCGAGCTCATCAACGAGAGAAGAAGCTGCCACTGGTCGCCGACGTCCGCGACGAGTCGGCCGAGGACGTCCGGCTCGTGATCGAGCCGAAATCGCGCACCGTCGATCCGGCGCTGATGATGGAGTCGCTGTTCCGGCTGACCGAGCTGGAAAGCAAGATCTCGCTGAACCTCAACGTGCTGATCAAGGGCCGCATCCCCAAGGTGGTCGGCCTTGCCGAGTGCCTGCGTGAATGGCTCGACCACCTGCGCGACGTGCTGGTCCGGCGGACCAAATTCCGCAAGACCCAGATCGAGCACCGCCTGGAAGTGCTGGGCGGCCACCTCGTCGCCTATCTGAACCTCGACAAGGTGATCAAGATCATCCGGACCGAGGACGAGCCGAAGCCGGTCTTGATGAAGACCTTCAAGCTCACGGAGATCCAGGCCGATGCCATCCTCAACATGCGCCTGCGCAATCTGCGCCGCCTGGAGGAGATGGAGATCCGCACCGAGGACAAAGATCTTCGCAAGGAGCTGAAGGGCATCGAGGGCCTGCTCGGTTCCGAGACGGAGCAATGGGCCAAGGTCAGCGATCAGGTGCGCAAGGTCCGCGATATCTTCGGGCCGAAGACGCCGCTCGGCAAGCGCCGCACCACCTTCGCCGATGCGCCCGAGCATGACCTCGCCGCGATCGAGGAAGCGCTGGTCGAGCGCGAGCCGTGCACCGTCGTGATCTCAGAGAAGGGCTGGGTACGGACGCTGAAGGGCCATGTCGAGGATCTCTCCGGCCTTGCCTTCAAGACCGACGACAAGCTCGAGCACTCGTTCTTCGCCGAGACCACCTCGAAGCTGTTGCTGTTTGCGACCAACGGCAAGTTCTATTCGCTCGACGTGGCAAAACTGCCGGGCGGCCGCGGCCATGGCGAGCCGATCCGCATGTTCATCGACCTCGAGCAGGACGCCGCGATCATCTCGCTGTTCGTCAACAAGGGCGAGCGCAAGTTCCTGATCGCGAGCAGCGAGGGGCAGGGTTTTGTCGTCAAGGAAGAGGACTGCGTCGGCAACACCCGCAAGGGCAAGCAGGTGCTCAATGTCGAGATGCCGAACGAGGCCCGCGCGATCACGACCGTGAACGGCGACACCGTTGCGGTGATCGGCACCAACCACAAGATGGTGCTCTTCGGCCTCGACCAGGTGCCGGAGATGGCGCGCGGCCGCGGCGTGCGCCTGCAGAAATACACCAGCGCGTCGCTGTCTGACGTTGCGGTGTTCGACGCCAAGGCCGGCTTGAGCTGGAAGGATTCCGCCGGCCGCGAGCACAGCATGACCATGAAGGAACTGGCCGACTGGCGCGGCAACCGCGCCGACGCCGGCCGGCTCGCCCACGGCCTGCCGAAGTCGAACAAGTTCAATCGCGGCGTGGAGTAACGGTGTTGTAGCCCGGATGAAGCGAAGCGAAATCCGGGAGCTCGCGCCGGATCACCAGTGATCCCGGATTGCGCTGCGCTCCATCCGAGCTACGGGGGCTCAGTGCGCGGTGTGATAGTATCCACATTTCACCGCGCTATAACCGTCGCCGACGACATCGGGCGACGGTTGCCATGGCGCACAATCACGACCACGACCACAGCGGTCATTCTCACGGACATGCCGGGCATTCCCATGCCGGGCACAGCCACGCGCCCGACAGTTTCGGCACGGCCTTTGCGGTCGGCGCGTCGCTGAACACCGCTTTCGTCGTCGCGGAGCTGATCTTCGGCTATTCCGCCAACTCGTTGGCGCTGGTCTCCGACGCGGTTCACAATCTCTCCGACGTCATCGCGCTGCTGTTGGCCTGGGGCGGGGCATGGCTCGCCGGCAGGCGGCCGACCGATACTCACACCTATGGCTACCGTCGCGCCTCGATCCTGGCGGCGCTGTTCAATGCCGGGTTGCTCCTGATCGCGGTCGGCGGCATCGCGGTCGAGGCGATCAACCGCTTGCGCGAGCCGGCCGAGGTCGCAAGCTGGACCGTGGTCTGGGTCGCGGCGCTCGGCATCCTGATCAATGGCGGCACCGCGCTGCTGTTCATGCGCGGCCGCGACAGCGACCTCAATGTCCGCGGCGCCTATCTGCACATGGCGGCGGATGCCGGCGTCTCGCTCGGCGTCGTGATCGCCGCGCTCTTGATCATGGCGACCGGCTGGCAGTGGCTGGATCCGGCGATCAGCCTGGTGATCGCCGTGATGGTGCTGCTGAGCGGCTGGGAGCTCGCCCGCGACAGCGTCAACCTCGCGCTCGACGCGGTGCCGAGGGGGATCGACCTCAAGCAGGTGAGGGATTATCTCGCAGCGCTCGAAGGCGTCACCGAGGTGCACGACCTGCACATCTGGGCGATGAGCACGAGCGAGACCGCGCTGACCGCGCATCTGGTGCGGCCCGGCGGACACGACGACGTCTTCCTGCATCATGTCTGCGCCGAGCTCTCGGAGCGCTTCAGCATCCACCACGCGACGCTGCAGGTCGAGATCAGCAGCGAGACCTGCCGGCTGGCGCCGGCGGAAATGGTCTAGCCGACGCAGCCGCGATCCACTCGCATTCAATTGATCGATCGATCCATGTCCACGTCTTCCACGGGCGGCGACGACACGGCACATTGCGAGCGGGCGCGTTCAAATCACCGGCGCGATCAAACGGGGGGCGACATGAAGAAGGCAATCGGTCTTGCGATGCTGCTCTGGACTGTGGGCGCGCTGCCGCATGCGGACGCCGAGCCAGCGAAACCAGGCGTCGAGAAGCTCTACATCCTCAACTGCGGTGAAGGCGTTGCAGGTGACATTTCACGCTGGTCGCCCGGCGTCAACGAAGGCAAGTCGATGGACTTCGTCGACAATTGCTACCTGATCAAGCATGCCCAGGGCTGGTTCCTGTGGGACACCGGGATTCCCGACGCGGTGGCGGCGATGCCGAACGGCCCTGCGCCGACCGATCCCAAGGCGGTCACCTGGCGGCGGCCGAAGACGCTCGCCGCGCAGCTCGACCAGCTCGGCGTCAAGCCGTCGGACATCAAGGCGATCGCCGTGTCGCACACCCATCCCGATCACATCGGCAATGTCGAGCTGTTCCCGGCCGCGATGCTGTATGTGCAGAAGGCGGAATATGAATGGCCCGGCACCAACAACGCGCCGCGCTTCAAGCCCGAGCATCCCGTGACCAAGCTGGAAGGCGACCGCGACGTATTCGGCGACGGCAGCATCACCATCCTGTCGACGCCGGGCCATACGCCCGGCCACCAGTCGCTGCTGGTGAAGCTGCCGAAGACCGGTGCGATCATGCTGACCGGCGATGCCGTTCACTTCAGGGATAATTGGGACAATCGGCGCACGCCGAGCATGAACGCCAGCAAGGAGCAGACGCTGGCGTCGATGCAGAAGATCGCCGATACGCTGACGAAAGAGAAGGCGCAGCTCTGGATCAACCACGACAAGGCGCAGCGCGACAGGCTGAAAATGTCGCCGGAGTTCTACGACTGAGCCGCCTTGGCGGTATTCGCTTTCGACCAGTTTCGAAGAATCTGCGCGGTCTTCTCGTCCATCGGAAAGAAGCTTTCGATGCGCAGCTCCTGCAGGGTGACGTCCTGCGGCGTCCCCAGCGTCGCGATCGTGGTGAACAGCTGCAGGCTGACGTCGCCCTTGCGGAACAGCATCGGCAGCACCGGTCCGGATGCGGGACTTGCCGGCGCGGCCAACGCGGCCTCGACACCGTCATAGGCCAGCAGGCGCTTGAGCAATTCCGCCGTCGCGGTGGTGCCGTCGGCGGCGGCATCGGCCTCGACGCTGCGGACGAAGTAGCCGGCCACCTCGGTCCAGTTGGTGAGATAGGGGCGCAACACACCGGGCGCGACCAGCGCATCGGCGAGGTTGACCGCCGTGCCTGGCGCCAGCGGCCCGACCAGGAATTCCACCAGTTGGCTTGCGCCTGCATTGGCGAGCAGCAGATTCCAGTGCCGGTCGACCACGACCGCCGGGAAGGGCTCCTGCTGTGCCAGGATGAAATCGAGCGCGTAGCGGATCTGGGCGAGCTCCGGCGCGGCGAGGTCGGTTTGCCGCCAGACCGGCGCGAAGCCGGCCGCGACCAAGAGCGCGTTCTGCTGGCGCAACGGCACGTCGAGCGCCGCGGCAAGCCGGATCACCATGTCGCGGCTCGGCGCGGCGCGGCCGAGCTCGAGAAAGCTGAGATGGCGCTGGGAGATATCCGCGCGCCCGGCGAGCTCGAGTTGCGAGTGCCCCTTGCGCTGCCGCCACCAGCGCAGGCTGGCCGAAAAATCGCGCTGCTGCGACATGAATACCTGTGAAGTAGTTGCCGGAATGATCTCGCTGGGCAAGATGCCACAAGCGAACCGAAAACGCATGGGGATCGGGATGGGCGAGTGGATCGGCGTTGCGATTGCACTGGTCTCGAGCTGCCTCGGCGGCACCGCCGCGGCGATCACCCGTTACCTGGCGGGCAATGCCGACCCGATCACGCTGGCGATCCTGCGCTGGGTGATCGGCTTTCTCTGTGTGCTGCCCGCCGCGGTCCTGCTCGGGGCGAAGTGGCCGCGGCGTGACGACTTGCCGGCGGTCGCGGCGCTCGGCGTCGCCTTCTTCGGCGTGTTCTTCGTGCTCTATAATCTCGCGATGTCCTACACGACGGCGGCGCGCGCCAGCCTGGCGCTGGCGACCTTGCCGCTCTCCACCATGGTGGTCGGCGCCATGCTCGGCATCGAGCCCCTGACGATGCGCAAATCGATCGGGGTCTCGATCGCGGTGCTCGGCGTGGCGGCGGCGCTGGCATCCGGGCTGGCGGCGGCGCCAGTGGGCGCATGGCGCGGCGAACTGATCATGGCCGCCGCAGTGCTCTGCATGGCCTTCTACAACGTGCTGTCGCGGCCGTTCATCCGCCGCTCCAGCGCGCTCGGCTTCCTTGCCGTCGGCATGGGCGCCGGCGCGGCCGCGCTGGTGGCGGTGGGATCGTTCACCGGCAGCCTGGCGACGCTGCGCGAGTTCGGCACGTCGCAATGGATCGCGGGGCTCTATCTCGGCATAGCCGGCGGCGCGCTGGCTTTCATCCTGTGGGTGCTGGCGCTCGAGCGGGCCTCGCCGACCCGCGTCGCCAACACCATGACGGTCAATCCGATCGCCGCCGCGCTGCTTGCGAAGCAATTGGTCGGCGAGCCGATCACGGCTAATCTGGTCGTCGGCCTGATCGCGGTCTTCGCAGGGATCTGGATCGCGACGTCGGAAATCAAATCGGTCTGATCAGCCGCGCGGCGCGGCAGGCGCGGCCGCCGGCGGGGCAGGCGAGTGCGTCGGCTTCAGCGTGCCGGCGTAGAACGACAGCACGAACACCAGGATGAGGCCGACAAGATAGACCCCATAGGATTGCGGCGGGGTGATCGCCCATTGCATGAGGCGTCGGATCGGGTTTGGCAGGCCAGCGTCGTTGTCCATGCGCTGTTGTGCGCGAGCGGCCGAACAAAAGGAAGCGGAATCGGCGCCATTCGGCGGCCGTGTTCCGCGCGAAATGGTGAGGCGGGCGGCCTTGCAATGCCGCATTGGCGTTCGCATCTGTCACGCGACGACCAGCCCTTCCTCCCGCACCAATTGCCCGGCATAATCCAGCTTATGGAACTGACGCCCCGTTTGCGCCTCATGAATTGGCTGGTCCGTCAGGGTCTGACGGGCCTGCCGGAAAACGACCTGCTGCGCGGTTTCTGCGAGCGCTGCCGGGCGGCCGGCATGCCGCTGTCGCGGGCGATCGTCTTCATCGATACACTGCATCCGATCTTCGAAGGACGCGGTTTCCGCTGGAACGACGGCGAGAGCAACGAGGCCGACATCTTCGAATATGGCTCGACCAGCACCGGCGAGGCCAGCCAGACCTGGCGGCGGTCGGCCTTCTATCACATGCTCGAAAACGGCCATGACGAGATAGTGATCGATCTCGCCGACACCTCGCACGATTTCTCCATGATCGGCGAGTTGGCCGAGAAGGGCCACAAGCATTTCGCCGCCTTCGTGCATCGCTTCGGCGAGGCCGGCACGATCGGCGAGATGGACTGCTTCTACTCCTACTACACCACCCGCCATTCGGATGGGTTCGACGAGAACCACATGGCGGCGCTGCGCGACCTGGTGCCGGTGCTCGGGCTCGCGATCAAGTCGGCCGCGCAGGTCGAGATCGCCCGCACGCTCGGACGGGTCTATCTCGGCCGTGACACCGCGGAGCAGGTGCTGCGCGGACGCATGCAGCGCGGCATCACCGAGAAGATCAAGGCCGTGCTGTGGTACTCCGACGTGCGCGGCTCCACCGCGATCAGCGAGCGGATCGGCCCGGACGAGATCATTCCGTTCCTCAACGACTATGCGCAGGCATCGATCGACGCGATCCATGACGCCGGCGGCGAGGTGCTGAAGCTGATCGGCGACGGCGTGCTGGCGATGTTCACCGGAGAGAACGTGGCAGGCGCCAAGCGAGCGGCGCTGCGGGCCGAGCACAGGTTCCGGCATAACATCCGCGTGCTGAACGATCGCCGCGAGAACGAGGGCCGGCCGACCACCACGGCCTATGTCGGGCTCCATGTCGGCCAGGTGTTCTACGGCAATATCGGCAGCGAGGACCGGCTGGATTTCACGGTGGTCGGGCCCGCCGTCAACGAGGTCAGCCGGATCGCATCGATGTGCGCCTCGGTCGACCGCGAACTATTGACCTCGACCGATTTCCGCACCGGGCTCGACGCCGCCGGCCGCAACTATCTGGTCTCCACCGGCCGTTTCGTGCTGCGCGGCATCGGCCATGCACAGGATCTATACACGCTGGATCCGGCGATTGCCGCCGACGAGGTCGTCGGCGGCAAATACGAGCGGTACCTGGCGAGCTAGACCTTCCCGTCATTGCGAGGAGCTCGCGACAAAATTGCAGAGCAATTTTGCGCTGAAGCGACGAAGCAATCCATCCCTCCGCAAGTGGAGACATGGATTGCTTCGCTTCGCTCGCAATGATGGGTGGAGAGTCCGTTCAGCACCGCGCGGGTTCGCCGACCATGTCGGGCTGCCGCGTCAGCGACACCGCGGGCGACATCAGGATCACCAGCGCCTGGGCGGCGAAGATCGCGGCCGCGAGATAGAGGCAGGCTTCGGCGCCGTAGAGGCCGCCGACGACCGCGCCGAGCGCGGAGCCGAGCGGGCGCGCGCCGTAGCTCATGATGTTGATCGCCGAGACGCGCCCGAGCAGCGAGGGCGGCGTCACCGACTGCCGCAGCGTGGTGGTCGAGATCACCCACAGGATTGGGCCGACGCCGAGCAGGAAGAAGCTGAGGCCCGCGAGCAGCGGCGTCGCAATCCAGGTCGTCAGCGCCATCACGGCCGCGGCGACGAAGCCGGTGACCGGGCCGAGCCCGATCACGGTGCCGAACGCCAGCCGCTTCATCACGCGGGTCGCGAACAGCGCACCGACCACCATGCCGACGCCGTACATCGCAAGCGTGGTGCCGACGCCGGTGGCGCTGAGCCCGAGATGGCGCACCGCATAGGGCACGAACACGGCGAGCAGCAGGAACGACGCGGTGTTGAAGATGAACTGGGTGATGAACACCGGCCGCAGCAAGGCGTGGTGCATCACGAAGGCCGCGCCTTCCTTTATGTCCTGCAACGGATGGCGCCGCGGGGCAGGCTGGCGCGCTGGCTCGTAGATGCCGGCGAGCAGCACGACCGCGATCGCCGACAATGCCGCGGCGAAGCCGAATGCGGGCGCGGCCCCGACCCAGCCGACCAGCACGCCGCCGAGCGCGGGGCCGCTGGCGAACGCGACGGTACGCGCGAGCTCGATGCGGGCGTTCGCCGCCGGCAATTGCTGTGACGTCACCAGCGAGGGGACCAGCGCCGGCGCAGCGACGCTATAGGCGACCGTGCCGCAGACCGCGATGAAGCCGAGCAAAGCGAGCAGCGGCAGCGTCATCGCGCCGAGCCACAGCAACAGCAGGATCGCGGCAAGCGCGGCCGCGCGCAGCGCTTCGGAGCCCGCCATCACCCAGCGCCGCGACACGCGGTCGGCGAGCAGGCCGGCGGGAATCGCAAACAGGATGAAGGGCAGCGTCAGTGCGGTCTGCAACAGGCCGGTCTGGCCTTCGCCGACGCCGAGCAGCAGCACGGCGACGATGGGCGCAGCCGCAAGCGCAATCTGTTCGGCGGATTGCGCGGCGAGATTGGACCAGGCCAGGCGGTTGAAGGTGGCCGGCAGGCGAGGCGTATCGGCGGACATGACGGAATCCTTGATCATTCGACTGCCCGGTAGTGTGTGGTTGGAAGAGGCCCGATCCCACCCGTTTCCCGATAACGCCAAAAGCAGAAGCCCGCCGAAGGGGATCGGCGGGCTCTTCCAGAGTCAGACTTGGCTGAAAGCTGTCACTGCGGTTTGGGAGCAGGCGCCAGTTGGCCCGTAATGGTGCCGACCAGCGCGGTTGGCGCGCTTTCGATGCCCACCGTCGGTGTTTCGGCGACCTCGGCCTTGCGCTGCGCCAGCGCGCTGGTCAGGCTGGTGAGTGCGTCGGAGCCGGCGGGGAAGCCGGCCTCCGAGAGGATCTTGTCGATCATCGGCTTGAATGCGGAGACCGACAGCAGCTGCGCGGCGAGCCCGTCGCCGAGCCCGAGGCCGCCATTGCCGTTGGCGTGGCCGTTGGCGCCGCCGCGACCGAGCATGCTGCCGGTGTCGAAGATCCGGATGTCGGAAATCTTCTCGATCGGCTTCACCGCCTCGGCGAGCGCGCTCGGGATCACGTTGATCCGCGCGAGGTTGAGATCGTAGGCGATCATGTCGGCGCTCAGTCTGTTGCGCGCCTCCGCCTTCATCGTCGCGACCTCGGCTTCGGCCTGGCCGAGCGCCTTGACGCCGGCAGCGCGGGTGGTGGCAGCCGCCGCATCGGCCTTGGCGAGCACGTTGGTGGCTTCCGCCTTGTTGGCGGCGGCCTGGCGTTCCGCCTCGGCCATCACCGTGATCGGCATCGCGTCGGTCTCGGCCGCCTTGCGCGCCGCGATCACGTTGATGATCTTGTCGCGCTCGGCGATCTCGGTGGCGCGGGCGGTGGTGACCTTTTCCTCGGCGGCGATCGCGACGGCACGCGCGGTCTCGGCGATGGTCTGGGCTTCCGACTGCTCCTTGCTCTTGGCCGCGACCGCGATCGCGCTTTCCTGCGCCACGATCTGAAGGTCGCGCTCCATCTCGGTGTTGCGGCGCTTGACCGCGAGATCGGCCTCGATCTTGCGGGTGTCGCGGGCCTGGTTGGCCTCGGTCTGCTTGTTGGCGACCGCGAGCTCCTGCTGGATGCGGTATTCGGCCTCGTTCTGCAGCGCGGTCTGTTCGACCTGCGCCGTCTGCGCGCGCATCGCGGCGGTCTTGTTGGCGATGTCGCGCTGCTGGGCGAGCTCGGCCTCGCGCTTGGTGCTTTCGATCGTCAGCGTGGTCTGCCGCGCCACCAGATCCTGCTGGGCGATGTTGACCTCGGTGGTGCGGACGATCTGGTTGCGCTCCTGCTCACGCTCCTTGGTGATCTTGGTCAGCGTGGTGAGACCATGCGCATCGAAGAAATTGCTCGGGTTGAAGTGCTTGATGTCGCTCTGGTCGAGCTTCGTCAGCGACACCGATTCAAGCTCGAGACCGTTGTTCTGGATGTCGGCGCCGACCGCGTCCTGCACCGCCTTGACGAAGGTGGCGCGCTGCTCCTGCAATTCCTCGAGGTTCATGGTCGCGGCGACCGAGCGCAGGCCGTCGACGAACTTGGCCTCGACCAGCTCGCGCAGCTCGGCCGCGTCATTGGTGCGGTTGCCGAGGGTCTGCGCCGCGAGCGCGATCGACGACGCGTCGGGTTTGACGCGCAGATAGAACTCGGCGCCGATGTCGACGCGCATGCGGTCCTTGGTGATCAGCGAGTCCGGGCCGCCGCGCGCGACCTCGAGCCGTAGCGTTTTCAGGTTCACCGCGGCGGTGGAGTGGAAGATCGGCAGCACGAGCGAGCCGCCGTCGAGCACCACCTTCTGGCCGCCGAGGCCGGTGCGGACGTAGGCCTCATCGCGCGTCGAGCGCTTGTAGAGCTTTGCGAACAGGAGACCGATAACGAGGATGACGATGACGCCAATAACGACGGGTACAGCAAGTTCCCACATGTGTTATGCCCTGTTAGAAGATCGTTGTTGTTCGACGAGGTCGGCTGGAGCGGCAATCGCGATGAAGCCCTTGGCATCGCGATCGACCAGCAGCACGCTGGCGCCGACCGGCAATGCCTCGGACTCCGCGCTGGCACGCGCCGACACGGTGTGCCAGTTGCCGAAGACATCCTTGAGACGGACCCGGCCGGGCAGGCCCTGATCGAGCGGGCCGACCGACACGGTTGCGACCTTGCCGACAAAGTCGCTGTCGTTGACCGCATAGCTCTCGTCGCGCGGAATGATGCGGGCGAGGCCGCGGCTGGTATTTCTGATCACGGGGATGCTGCCTGCGGCAGCAACCACCGCGGCAAGCGAGACCGGGATGGCGGTGCCTGCGGCATGCGCCAGTCCCTGAAGCAGGAAGCCTCCGATCGAGAAAATGCCGAGGATCAGGATGATCAGGATCAGGAGGGGAAGCCGTCCGGCGTTGATCCAGAGAAACAGGCCACTGAGAGCATTGTGGCTCTCGGCCTCGACCGCGAAATCCTTGCCGATCAATTCGCTGATCGAAAGTCCGACCATGGTGCTGAGCAGTTCGATACCGCCAAGTGCAACCATGATCGCAGCCGCGACCGCGAAGGGCCGCACGTCGGGGGCGAGCAGAATGTCGCCAACTGCACTCATTTTTCTGACTTGATCCTTTCAAGCCGCGCCGCGATTTCCTTTTCGCGATGCAGGCGATCGAGTTCGTCAAGCTCCTTGTCGCCGAGCACGCTGGAGGCGGGAACGCCGGTGACCCGGGCGATCGCCGCCATGGCGCGCTCAGCACTCAATGTATTGGTCGTCGATGGGCCCCGGCTGGTTTCGTCCTGGGCCTCGCGGATCAGGCTTTGTTCGAGATCGGCCAAGCGCGTCTCCGCCTCGCGGCGCGCGCCGAGCATGGCCTGCAGCGCCTTGGTCTGCTCGTCGATTTCGAGCTCGATGAAATCCATCGCGCGCTCCAGCGCGATCACCTGCGACTCCAGATCAATTTGCCGTGCGACGCCGGCGCGCGCGAGATCCTCGCGATTTTCCGCAAGTGCGAGACGAATCTTCTCGTTCAGATTGGTCGTTTCGGTATCCAGTTCTTCGCGCCGCTTCTTCAGGCGGAATTCTTCGGCGCGCGACTTGCCGAGCGCGTAGCGCGCTTCGTCGGCGCCGGCGTCGATCTCGCGGATCGCCTGTTTGACCAGCGCGACCTTGTTGTTGTTCTCGACATTGTCGATGGTCTGGCTCGCGATGGCGGCAAGAAGCCGGCCCATGCGCGCAAGGATGCCTTCGTGAAGCATGGTCTTCTCCTCCGGTTGTGCTGATTTCGATTTGACGGCGATGTGGATTTCGTAGCCGCGTCCATCCGAGATCAAATGCGCCGGGAAGGGGCTTTCCCAGCCCGAGACATATCCCGGCACATCGAACGGCACCAAGACGCGTCCGCTGACAGTGCTAATGGTCAGTGAAGTTGGGCCCTTGATCGCAAACAACTTGTCGTCGAGCGGTATCCGGCGGACGGCGGCGCCTGCGATGTAATTGGCACGGTCGCGCAGGCCGAGCGTCACCAGCCGTGCGGGGAGGCCGGTCTCCTTGCGGATCTTCTCGTAGGCCTGGGCGTGCAGCGAGACGAGGTTGGCGCCGACGGGGGCGACCTCGGCGAGGATCGCCATCATCCGGTCATAGGCCGCAAAGGTCGCCTCGATCGCCTCGATGCCTGAAGGGTCAGGGGCGAGGGCGTAACGCAGGGTTGCGGTGGGCGTCTCGACGGGCAGCTTGATCATGCATCTAACGTAAAGCACTTCCTCAGTGCTTTACAAGGAGGGGGTTGGTATCATTTTCGTGAGCCTAGATGCAGTTGCAAATGAGTTGCAATAACGGGAGAGATCGGCCATCCTTGTCGGATGGATGCTCGGACCCCTGAACTGTCTTCCGTTTCGGTTCCCAATGCCGTGCCAGGTGGCTGGCGGGGCGATGCCGGACATGTGCGCAGCCTGCCTGAGGTGAACGCGACCGTCGCGGTGCCGTCAGGCGGCCTGTGGTGGCGGCGGCTGCTGGCCTTCGCCGGGCCGGGCTATCTGGTTTCGGTCGGCTATATGGACCCCGGCAACTGGGCCACCGACCTCGCGGGCGGATCGAAGTTTGGCTACACGTTGCTGTCGGTCATCCTGCTCTCCAACCTGATGGCGATCCTGCTGCAGGCGCTCGCCGCGCGGCTTGGCATCGCCACCGACCGCGACCTGGCGCAGGCCTGCCGCGCGACCTACTCGCGCCCGGTGAATTTGCTGCTGTGGCTCGCCTGCGAGGCCGCGATCATCGCCTGCGACCTCGCCGAGGTGATCGGCACCGCGATCGCGCTCAAGCTGCTGTTCGGCATTCCCCTGATCGGCGGCGCGCTGCTGGCGGCGCTGGATGCGTTCCTGCTGCTGCTCCTGATGAATCGCGGCTTCCGCTTCCTCGAGGCCTTCGTCATCGCGCTCTTGATCGTCATCGCGGTCTGCTTCGTCGTCCAGATCGCGGCCGCCGCGCCGCCGGTGGCCGCCGTGCTCGGCGGCTTCATCCCGTCGCGCGAGATCGTCACCAATCCGGAGATGCTGTACATCGCGATCGGCATCATCGGCGCCACCGTGATGCCGCATAATCTCTATCTGCACTCCTCGATCGTGCAGACCCGTGCCTATCCGCGCACCGAGGAGGGACGGCGCGACGCGATCAAATGGGCGACCACCGATTCCACCATCGCGCTGATGCTGGCGCTGTTCGTCAATGCCGCGATCCTGGTGCTGGCGGCCGCGACCTTCCACAAGAGCGGCCATTCCGATGTCGCCGAGATCGACCAGGCGTTCGAACTGCTGTCGCCGCTGCTCGGCCTCGGCATCGCCTCGACGCTGTTTGCCGTGGCGCTGCTCGCCTCCGGCCTCAACTCGACGGTGACGGCGACGCTGGCCGGCCAGATCGTGATGCAGGGCTTCCTCGACCTCAAGCTGCCCGACTGGCTGCAGCGGCTGGTGACCCGCGGCATCGCGATCGTCCCTGTCATCGTGGTCGCCGCGCTCTATGGCGAGAGCGGCACGGCGCAGCTGCTGGTGTTCAGCCAGGTCGTGCTGTCGATGCAGCTGCCGTTCGCGGTGATCCCGCTGGTGCGGTTCGTGTCCGACAAACGCAAGATGGGCGCGTTCGCGATCTCACGCCCCGTCGCGGTGGCGGCGTGGATCGTCGCCGGGTTGATCGTGGTCCTGAACGTGAAGCTGCTGATCGATACGTTCTTCGGCAGCTAGTCTTCGGCAGCTAGTCCTGCGGCTCGGCGAGCACCTCGCCTGATGCGTCGACGCGCAGCCAGCCCGACGGCGCGAGCCGCTGTTGCGGCAGGAAACGGCCCTTGTAGTCCATCTTCTTGGAGCCCTCGATCCAGTACCCGAGATAGACGTAAGGAAGGCCCTGCCGGCGGGCTCGGGCGATATGGTCGAGGATCATGAAGGTGCCGAGCGAGCGCGCCTCCAGCCCGGGCTCGAAGAACGAATAGACCATCGACAGCCCGTCGCTGAGCACGTCGGTCAGCGCCACCGCCATCAGCTCGTCGCCGCGACCGGTGATGGCGCTGTCGGCATTGCGCTTGCGGTACTCGATGATCCGGGTCTCGACATGGCTGTCCTCGACCATCATCGCGTAGTCGAGCACGGTCATGTCGGCCATCCCGCCGTTGCGGTGGCGGCGGTCGAGATAGGCCCGGAACACCGAATATTGCTCCGAGGTCGGCACCGCGGTGCGCTGCTCGCCGATGATGTCGGCGTTGCGGGCCAGCACCTTGCGGAAGTTGCGGGAGGGGCGGAATTCGTTGGCGATCACACGGACCGAGACGCAGGCCCGGCACTGGTCGCAGGCCGGGCGGTAGGCGATCGACTGGCTGCGGCGGAAGCCGCCATGGGTCAGCAAGTCGTTGAGATCGCCCGCTTTGTCGCCGACCAGGTGCGTGAAAACCTTCCGCTCATGTCGGCCCGGCAAATACGGGCAAGGCGAGGGCGCCGTCAAATAGAACTGGGGAGTATCACGCGAATGCTGGGTCACGTCAGATCGTCGGGCTCCACAAACAATACAGGCAGCCGAGTGAGCATCGCCCCCCTGAGGCTAACGGTCAATTGGTTTAGGCGGGCCTAATAGGAGGCCCGCGCGGCCGGGGCGACCGGGGTCCGGACCGAGCTGTTGATAATGACGGTTCCGAGGATGATGTCGTGCAGCAGCCGGCGGCGGCCGTTGAACAGCCCGATCAGGAGCACAAGCGGCGACAGGAACGAGATCGTCACCCAGAACAGCACCGCATGGGTGGCGCCGAGCACGAAATAGCCGCGCGCGCCGTACCAGGTCCGCAGTTCCAGATCCATCATGCGCATGCCGATGGTGGCCGAGTGCGGCCCGCCGATCGAGGCGCCGTAATAGACGATCGCCCAGACGATCGAGGCCGGCGAGACCAGCCAGAACAACGCCCAGCCGAGACCGAGCGTGACGAGGCCGAACACCGCGATGAAAATCACCGCCAGGATCACCGGCACCGACAGCACGAACAGGTCGATCAGGAACGCAAAGACACGGCGCGTCAGTACGCCGCGGAACAGGTCCGGCTGCATCATTGGGTCGAACGCATGCGGAGGAACGCCGCCGTCGTTGCGCCAGGCCTCATTGCGCCAGGTGCCGCCGTCATTGCCGTAAGACATGACCAACCTCCGATGAAAGTCCCGCGCAGGACATGGGAACAGGAGGCGCGTTCGCCAAGCCTGCGCGAACATTAACTAGCCGAAATATTCCGGCGATTCGGGGGCTGGATTGAGCGGTCCTACCTTCACGCCGTCATTGCGAGCGGAGCGAAGCGATCCACTCGTCGCAATAACGGGCGGCGGCCTTCAGCTCTCCGCCTTGATCCTTTCGGCGGCCTTCGGCGCGAAATAGGTGAGGATGCCGTCAGCGCCGGCGCGCTTGAAGCCGACCAGGCTCTCCATCATCGCGCGCTCGCCGTCGATCCAGCCATTGGCGGCGGCGCCCGCGATCATCGCGTACTCGCCGGACACCTGGTACACGAAGGTCGGCATCGCGAAATGGTCCTTCACGCGGCGGACGATGTCGAGATAGGGCATGCCCGGCTTCACCATCACCATGTCGGCGCCCTCGGCGATGTCGAGCTCGACCTCGCGCAGCGCCTCGTCGGAATTGGCGCTGTCCATCTGGTAGGTGCGCTTGTCGCCGGTCAGCGTCTTGGCCGAGCCGATCGCGTCGCGGAACGGGCCGTAGAAGGCGGAGGCGTATTTCGCCGCATAGGACATGATCTGCACGTCGCCGAAGCCGTTGTCGTCGAGCGCCTCGCGGATCGCGCCGATCCGGCCGTCCATCATGTCCGACGGCGCGATCACGTCGCAGCCGGCCTCGGCCTGGGTCAGCGCCTGCTTCACCAGCACCGCGACGGTCTCGTCGTTGAGGATCTTGCCGTCCTCGATCAGCCCGTCATGGCCGTGGCTGGTGAAGGGATCGAGCGCGACGTCGCACAGCACGCCGATGTCGGGAAACTCCTGCTTGATCGCGCGCACCGCCTGGCAGACCAGATTGTCGGGGTTGAGCGCCTCCGAGCCCTGCTCGTCGCGCAGCGACGGCTCGGTGAACGGGAACAGCGCGATGCAGGGGATGTTGAGCTTTGCCGCGCGCTCGGCGTCGCGGACGATCTGGTCGACGGTGAGCCGGTCGACGCCGGGCATCGAGGCCACCGGCGTGCGGGTGTTGTTGCCATCGACCACGAACATCGGCCAGATCAGGTCATTGGTGGTCAGCACGTTCTCCCGCACCAGGCGGCGGGCCCATTCCGACTTGCGATTGCGTCGCATCCGGATCGAGAGGTCGAGCGAGGGGGAGGCGAGGGCATCGCTCTGCCGCCGCGGCGCATCGCGCAGTTCGATCGGGCGCCCGAATTTGATCGCCATGTTGTCTTCTCCTCGACGGACGGCAGTTCTGGACCTGATAAGGTCTGGACCTGATATAAGTCCGGTTCTAGCACCTGTCAGGGCCGCCGTCATTGCGCCGCTATTGCATCCGTGGCGCCCTTGATTTGCCGCAACGGCAATTGATTTTGCGTCCCCGGCGGGCCAAGACTGCGCCCATGAACCCCATTTTGCAGCCGCTCTGCGGCGATTCGGATGTCTGACACCTCTGCACGCGATCAGGCGCGGGACAATGCCATCTCGGTGAGCGCGATCTCGTCCGACCGGATCGAGCCGGACGACAATGCGTGGACGCGGCGCCTTGTCATCTTCCTGCGCATCATGGCTGTCGTCTCGGTCGCCAAGGGCCTCTATCATTGGGCCCAGGTGACCGGCTTCGTCGGTGGCGAGGAGGAGGCCTTCGAGAACCAGTCGATGGCCTGGCAGACCGCCACGATCTATTTCGCCGTCATCGAGCTCGTCGCCGCCGTCGGGCTCTGGCTCGCGACGCCCTGGGGCGCCGTGGTGTGGCTGACCACCGTGGTGTCGATGGCGGTCATCGAGCTGATGTTTCCCGGCATCTATGGCGGCAGTCTCACCGTGGTCGGGCTCGAGGCGATGATGCTCGCCGCCTATCTCGCGCTGGCCTGGATGTCGGCGCGCGAACGCCCGCCATAGGTCGACGTGGAGCGATGGCCTGATGCACTGTTGCCCCGTGGCGACAGCGCCACGAATAGCCGGCCGCGGCCGGCAATATTTGCCAGCCGTGCGCGCAACGAGAAGACAGCTCTGCTGGTTCTGATAGGTGGGTGCCGACAGATCGCATCCGTTTGAGACACTCCCTTGCGGGACCGTCTCTACGGGACCTGCCGTCGGGGCCCATTTCACCGGACCTCGGCGCGTGTGCCGGCCGGCTTTGCGCGGGCCGACGGCGGAACCGGTCTGGCCCCCACAACAGATCGGCACCGCTTGCGCGCATCGCGTGCACGTCCCGCCGCTGCACTCCGGTAAAATTTTCAAAGAATTTTCCGGTAACCGATCGGTCACCGTAAAGGGTTCCCTCATACCCGTTACGCCACCGTTTCGAATTCAGACGATGCTGTTTCCGAATGTGACAGGGCAGGCAGACGAAGCGTGAACAAGGGTCCGCCACCGTCAATGAAAAGTTGCGAAAAGCCTTTGATCCATGGGCTTAATCCACGATTCACTGTCTTAAATTCATGATCTCTTTATTCTCTTATTTAAGCGGATATTCAAACGGCCCCCTTACGTTGGACCTATCAGGCGGGACACAAGTTTCGTCGAATAAAGTCGATAAAAACGACAAACAGGGGAAGTGTCATGATGAAAGCCGTTGCGACAACGGCGGCGGATGCCGCTGATCGCGCTACCGGTCAAGCTCCGGTGCAGCCGCTCTATCTCGAAGCCCTGACTTTGGTGGAGCGGCTGCATCGCCGGCTCCTCGACGTCATCAAGGACGAATTCGATCGTCGTGGCCGCGCCGACATCAACTCGGTGCAGGCGCTGCTCCTGTACAACATCGGCGACAAGGAGTTGACCGCCGGCGAGCTGCGCACCCGCGGCTACTATCTCGGCTCCAACGTCTCCTACAATCTGAAGAAGCTCGTCGAGCTCGGCTTCCTCGATCATCAGCGCTCGCGCGTCGATCGCCGCTCGGTTCGTATCCGTCTGACCCCGCAGGGCCAGGAAGTCCGCAAGATCGTCGATGCGCTCTATCAGAAGCACGTCAAGACGGTGGAGCAGGTCGGCGGCATCTCGAACGAGGAGTTCGCGAGCCTCAACAAGTCGCTGCATCGCCTCGAGCGTTTCTGGACCGACCAGATCCTGTATCGCCTCTGAGCCTTCCTGTTTTCGCCTGATGGCCAAGCCGGCCGCGCGAGAAGACCGGCAGCCTTCCTTCAGTCCAGCCTTGCTCCAGTCCAACCTTGCTCCAGTCAACGCATCGGTCATGCCCGGCCGATGCGTTTTTCATGCTGCACCTGCGAAAATAAATGGGCCCCGGCGAGGAACCAAGGCGTTCCCTGCGGCTTATCCGTTAGCCAACGGAGAGGCAGGGATATGTTGCTCGAACGCGGGATTGAGGTGCTGAATGTCGAGGTCGTCGGTGACGCCTACGCGATCGCCTCGAACTATCTGCGCAAATCCGGCGCCATCCCCGACAATTTCGCCACCAATGAGCGCCTGCTCGGCATCATCGTGAAGCTGTTCCAGCGTGGTGAGATGAATCGCCTCCGCCTCGCCAACAAGGCGATCGCGAAGTTCGAGGCCGAGACGCTGGTGGTCGCCTGAGCGTCAACCCGGAGACTTCAATGGAAGCCGCTATCGATCGGATCATGCAGACGTATGATCTGCTGCTCAACCGCACGCCCGCTGCGAGCGAGGAAGCGCGGGCGAAGGTGACAGAGTACGTGCAGACGCTGTTCGACGCCGGCGAGCGCGATCCGCATCGCTTGACGGTGTGCGGGCTGACCTATCTGCGCCAGCTCGACGGTAGTACCGACCACGTGAAGGCCGGCTATACCGGGCTGTAGCGGCGCGCCTGGCTTCGCGGTCTGATTCCGCGTCGTCGGCAAGGCTTCCTCGGCGGCGATTTGCTTTGCTCGCAACGACGCGATGACGGTGCAGGTTCCTCGCGCACGATCGTCGTCCTGAAAGCAGGACCTATAACCACCGCGTTTGGCGATGAGCGGGATCGCGGCCCCAGCGTCGCGCAACAATAGTGATTTGGGGTAATGGGTCCTGGCTTTCGCCAGGACGACACTGAGTTTGTCGCAACTCAAAACTGAAATGGAGCAACCGAAACCGCCAACTTTCCGTCGCTCGATTTCTGCACGGTGAATTCGACTTCCTTGGAAGCCTTGATGTCGCCCACGGAAACCGAGATGCCGCCGCTGCATTGCAATGTTCGCTTGTCCTCACTTGCCGAGGTCGTGACGATCTTTTCACCGAGGAGGTATTGTGGATTTGCGTTTTCCGCAGTGGGCTTCGCCGTCGATTCCCTGGCGGCGAAATTGACGAGCGGATTGCGGTGATCGTTGGAGATGGTCTGGAGCACGGCCTTCCGGGTTTCGATTGAATCGCACTCGAGTTGATCGCCGCAACCACCCAGAACAACCAGAACCGGAAACCCTAAAAACCAAAGCAGTCGTGACGGCATGCCGATTGACTTGTGTGGGATGGATGGTTTCCGACAACCGACCCAACGGAGCATGGTTCCTGCGCTCGCGCTCGGCGCGGCCGCTCCGGCTGCGGCTTGCGATCTTGCTAACCGGCCGGCCACTATCGAAGGGAACGCTAATCTTGCCGCTCCGTTGGTCCTCGATTGCTTGCGAGGACCCGATCATGCGCGCAACCGTCCTGTTCGCTGTCCTGGCGTTCGTCCTGGCGTTCGGCGTTGCAGGACTGGCAAGTGTGAGCCCAGCCAGCGACCGGGATTATCGCTGGTGCGTGCAGGGGCGCGGCGTCGGCTATCCCGGCGATTGCATGTACCAAACCCGCGCCCAGTGTCTCGCGTCAGCTTCCGGAAGGAACGTGACCTGCGGGATCAATCCTCGTGCCGCATATGGGCAGCAGCGGCGGGGATATCGCGACCGCTATTGATTGTCGCGCCTATGGCGCGCGCGAGGCGGTTGGGGAAGGGCGCACCCTAAGGGTGATGCGGTTAGCCGGGGCCGCTTTTTGAGCCTGCCGTTTTGAAACCTCTCCTGCCCTATGGAATCTCTCCTGCCCTATGGATAGGTGTGGCCTTTCTGAGCAACGCGCACAGCCAGTGGCGTGCGGGGAAGATCCCCAAACTCGGACGAGTCGTAGTCTCGGCCTTCAGGTGTCACGATGTGGATGTCGTAACACTGCGACCGTGAAAGCTCTTTTGCCTTGCGTAGAGCTGCTTCGGCCGTGCCACGACGGTGCACGATCTCTCCAAACTTGCACCTAGCTTTTACGGTGAAGCTCATCTTTCTTCTTTTTCTTGTTTCGTTTGACGACCTCGGCCTGAGCCCGGAACGCTTGGGCGAGGCTCTTCATTTGCTCGGCCGCGAATTCGTCAGCCGTCCGCACCGCCGCCTGCTCGGCGGTCTTGGCCTGTTTCTTCAGGTCCTTGGCCATGCCCATGCCCTGTAACGTCCATGCCGTTTCGCCAGTTCCATCCGTCTGATCTCATTGACGCGAAGCTGGCAGGAACTTTTTAGGCTTCCCGGGCTTTTTGATTTTGCTTTTGGGGCAGCCAAACGTCAGCGTTGGAGAGAGGAGCCATGAAGCGACGACGCCGGGTTAGGCAGATTTTCCCTCTTGAAAAACGCCTCGCCCAAGAAGCCGAACGGCTACGTCAACGGGCCAAGAACCTTCCTCCCTGTCGAGAGCGAGAGACCCTGTTGAGGCAGGCGCGGCATGACGAAACCACCGCCAATTTGGCGGCGTGGCTACTGTCTCAAGGTCCGCGGGCACCCATCTAGGAGGACGCTCAATGCATACAAACCACCACCATATCGACGGTGTGGAGATTGCCTTTGTCAGCGCTGCGACCGTGTCGCTTGTGGCTCTCATCGCCTCCATGGCCTGGCTTTTGCTAGGGTGAAATTCCGAACCAGGGCTCCGATCCGAGACCTTCGATCGGGATCGTTAGGCGGAGCCCATGGAATGAAAGATCTTCTCCAGCGTGACCAATGAGCCAAAGACTGCGCCGGTCACAGCGAGGAAGACAGCGAAATAATAGATCAGATACATAAGGCAACGTCTCCCGGATGCGTACCAAGCCTCCGGATAACGGACGCGTCCTTTGATGGTTCGAAGGCACGCGGGTGGCTTTGCGGCCTTCGCGCGAGGCGAGCGGCGGGCATCACGAGCGGATTTGCTCTCCCGCCGCCATGAATCGCTCACGCCGCGCGTGACGACCGATCGGAATCGTCGAGCAACCGGCCTAGTATCCGGCGTTCTTCCTCGATCCTCCGTCGATAGCGTTCGCGCTCTTGTTCCGAGGTCGCGCTATCCAGCAGGAATTGATAGTGACCGATGACTTTTTCGCTGCCTCTTATGAGCAGTTGTTGCAGCCCATTCATGGCGTGATCTCCTCGCAAGCTGCGCGATCGAACGAGGAGGGAAGGGATGGAATGTCGGCCGCGAGGCCTTGCATTGCCGTGGTTTCTTCGGACAGCCGTCTTTCGATGAATTCGCGCTCGAGGTCGGAGAGCTGGGTCTGCAGCAATCGCCGATACCAATGAATATTGTTGCGATGAGCGCGCAACTGTTCAAGCCGGTGGTCGAACAGTTCTGAGCTCCGGCGCCTTGCCTGTCCAAATCTTGACCGCCAGCGTCCCTCGAGGCGGTCGATGACCTGCTTCGGTAGCCTGATGTCTGTCATCTCGCGCTCCTATGCAGCCAGGCAGCGGTCGACGGAGCGCAGGCGGGCAGGCCGGCCGCCTGGCGGATGGTGCGGATCGCTGTCGAGCGCGCGAAGCGCTTCGAGGATGTCGCTGACAGGAACGGGCGCTTTGAGCCCCTTGGGTGCGCGCAAAGCGGGATTGGACGCTACAGCGCTGGCGTCCGAGGCCCAGGATGCCAGGAGAGCGCGTTTCTCGGCCAGGCTCAGGCGAGAATCCCGCACCACATCGTGCGGGACCTCATATTGGTGGTGATCGCCAATCGGCAGATGAAAGCCAATAACGTTATGAGCAGGCGCGGTCGTCGGCCGCATGGATACCTCCGTTCGAAAGACGAGTTGCTGAGAAGAGTGAGAAGACGAAGCCGCGACCTGTTCGTCGGACGCGGCTTCGCCGGTTCAATCAGGCGGCGACGTTTTCGAGCTGTCGGGGCGCCGTGTTCGATGCCGCGTTGATCGCGATGCGTCGCGGCTTCATCGCCTCCGGCACTTCGCGCGCCAGCTCGATCCTGAGAAGCCCGTTGTCGAACGCCGCGCTCTTGACCTCGACGTAGTCGGCCAGGCTGAACTGGCGCTTGAATCTGCGCGTCGAGATGCCCTGATAGATGTATTCGCGCTCGGCCTTCTCGACCTTGACGCCTTCGACAGTCAGAACGTTCTGCTCTGCCGTGACGGAAATCTCATCCGGCGCAAAACCGGCGATCGCGAGCACGATCTGATAGCTGTCTTCGGACAGCCGTTCGATGTTGTAGGGCGGGTAGTGATCTTCGCCGGCCCGGTGGGCTGCTTCGGCAAGATCAAAGAGCCGGTCGAATCCGATGGTCGACCGGAACAGGGGAGAGAAGTCGTATGTGCGCATAGCCAAATCCTCCATAGAGCAAGATGGATATGAACGGCACCGGACACGACCGGTGCCCGTCTCGCCTGGCCCCGAGGGGCGACCAGGCCCCAGCCTCCGCGTTGGGGGCTGGCGCGAAAGAAAATAAAAACCGGAGATATCGTGTCAAGAACCCGGCCGAAAAATTTTTGCGGTTGATTCTCCGCGTCAGAACCGCGGCTGAAGCGGCGGCGGATCAGCGCCGCTCGAGGGAGGCCTGTTGCAGACAAGACATGCCGGTGGAAAATTAGGTCGCCGATTTACATAGGCTAATGCCGGAACCGCGGGGGCGTTGATCGATTGGACTGCCTGGCTCCAACAGCTCGGCCCCGGATCAGGCAACCGGCCCCAGCACCGGCCTCCAGGCCCCCAAAGGTGCTGGGGCCGTTTCGTTGCGCGACCCTGGTCCGTTCCGGCGAGCTTGGATGGGGCCGCCATCACTTGCGTGAATAGCGCCCCGTCTGCTCTGAGCGAGCAGACGGGGCGTCGATGCTACTTATTCTCCGGCTTCCAAGTCGTGCTGGCGCGATCGTATTTGAAACCAGGTGCGGCCTTCAGGCTGTCCTTGGTCTCGTCGAGCGTAAGCCACCACTTGTCGTCTTTCTTTTGAGACTTGACGGCGGTGAACGGCACGATCACGTCCTTTTCGCCGGCGCCGAGGAAGCCGCCGACACCGACGACGAGACCGGTCACCTTGCCGGACTTGTCGACAAGCACGTCGTCGATCGTCCCGATCTTGGATTCCTTCGGGTCGTAGACATTCTGCTTGTAGTAATTGGTGATGGTCGAACTGTCCGCCGGAGCGGCGGGCATGGTGGTTGCGGCATGCGCGGCGGTAGCGAACGCTGCGGCCATGATGCAGCCGATAGCTAAGTACTTCATAAGTGAAACTCCTCGCCTTCAGTGAAGATGGCCGAACAGGTAGATACCGCCGCCGATGACGATGATCGCCGGCACGGCCCAAAGAATGATGACTGGCATGCGATCGCCTCCTAGTCCGAGGTACAGACCTTGACGCTCTTCATGCCGGTCTCGGCCTCGGAGCGCGTCTTGTAGACAGTGCCTGACGGGCTGACGACGGTGGTCGTCGTGTCGACGGGCTTCTTGTCGACGATCGTGCACTTCTTCGTCTTCACATCCTGGACGACGTAGAATTCATCCGCTGCGAATGCCGGCGAGACGAAAGCGGCAAGCAAAGATGCCGCGACAATGGTCTTAAACTTCATGTTCTCTCCTCCAATAGCCGTACCAATCGGCGGAGGTGGAACGGGAGAAAATGGCGAAGGTTCCTAGAACCGAACTTGCGTTGGCGAGCCGTGCCGAATCAAAGCAAGCGAAAAATGACCGGAGATGGTGCGGCGATTTGCAGCACTGGCTAGCTGCGCCCTCCGGCTTGCCGAAGGCTGTGGCGAATGGTCGCTAGGGACACGCAGACGCGAGATCGGCGAGCGATTCCTGACCCGAAGGGACCGCGCTGTCCGAGTGGCGATGCGATCACGTGACCGGATGCAGCCGGCGATCCGCAGGCTGCTTTCCGAAAATTCAGGAGGAAGCCCCATGATCTCGTCCCACATGCGCCTGTTCGGCGCGGTCGTCGCGCTGTTGCTCGGGGCGAGCGGTCCGGCGCCCGCGCAGCAGCTCGAGCTCAAGCTGATGGCGCCGGCGGCGCCGGGCGGCGGCTGGGATCAGACCGCGCGTTCGATGCAGCAGGCGCTGGTCGCGGCCGGCATCGCGCGCAGCGTCCAGGTCACCAACGTTCCTGGCGCCGGCGGCAGCGTCGGCATCGCGCAGTTCGTCAACGGCGCCAAGGGCGACGGCAACCAGATGATGGTGAACGGCTTCGTCATGGTGGGCGCACTCGCCATGAACAAGTCGCCGGTGACGCTGGATCAGGTGACGCCGATTGCGCGCCTCACCGAGGAGACCCAGGTCATCGTGGTGCCGGCGAACTCGCCGATCAAGACGGCGCAGGATCTTGCCGCCGCGGTGAAGGCCGATATCGCCAAGGTGACCTTTGCCGGCGGCTCGGCCGGCGGTGTCGACCATGTGATGGCGGCGCTGTTCGCGGGCACGGTCGGCGCCGACGCCAAGAAGATCAACTACATTCCGTTCTCGGGCGGCGGCGAGTCGCTTGCAGCCATTCTCGGCGGCAAGGTCACGGCCGGCATTTCCGGCCTCAGCGAATATGAAGGCCAGATCAAGGCCGGCAAGTTGCGCGCGCTCGGCGTGACGTCGGCGCAGCGTCTGCCCGGCGTCGACATCCCGACCTTCAAAGAGCAGGGCATCGATCTCGTGCTGGCCAATTGGCGCTCGGTGGTCGCTCCGCCCGGCATCACGCCGGAGCAGCGCAAGGTGCTGAGCGATGCGGTCGAGAAGATGGTGAAGTCCGATTCCTGGAAGGAGATCCTGAAGCAGAAGGGCTGGGATGACGCCTATCTCGGCGGCGACGCCTTCGCGGATTTCCTGAAGAAGGAGATCACGCGCGTGACCGAGGTGCTGAAGTCCGTCGGCCTCGTGAAGTCATGACGCCGGACGCGGCGTCTGAAAACCTCCGGCCGGCGCCGGCGCGCCGCGTCGATCGCGCCGGCGTGGTCATCGCGGCCGCGCTTGCCGGGCTTGCTGCGGTGCTGGTGTGGGACGCCAGCAAGCTGCCGTCGACAACGATGTACGGCATGGGGCCGGAGGCGATGCCGGTCGTCATCGCGATCGGCCTTGTCATCCTCGCGGTCGGCAATCTGATCGACGCGCTGCGCGGCAAGCTGCCGCCGCGCGAGAGCATGGATCCGAAACCGGTGTGGCTGATCATCGGGGGCCTGGCGCTCCTGATCGCCATCATCGGCTTTGGCGGCGGCTTCATCCTCGCCACCTCGGCGCTGTTCGTCACCACGTCGGCGGCGTTCGGCCGCCGCGCCGTCCTGGCCGACACCGCCATCGCGCTCGTGATCACGACGCTGATTTATCTCGCGTTCGACAAGCTGTTGACGCTGAGCCTTCCCGCCGGCCCGCTGGAGCGACTGCTGTGATGGACACTTTCGCCGCGCTGGCGCACGGCATGGCGGTCGCCATGCAGCCGATGAACCTGCTCTACGCCCTGATCGGCGTGTTCCTGGGCACCGCGGTCGGCGTGTTGCCGGGCATCGGACCGGCGCTGACGGTCGCGCTGCTGCTGCCGGTGACCTACAAGCTCGATCCCGGCGGCTCGCTGATCATGTTCGCCGGCATCTATTATGGCGGCATGTATGGCGGATCGACCACCGCGATCCTGATCAATACGCCGGGCGAGAGCGCGTCGATGGCGACCGCGCTCGAGGGCAACAAGATGGCCAAGGCCGGCCGCGGCGGCCCGGCGCTGGCGACCTCGGCGATCGGCTCGTTCGTGGCCGGCACCATCGCCACCATCGGCCTCGCATTCCTCGCGCCATGGCTGGTCGATTTCGCCGTGCGCTTCGGGCCGGAGGATTACTTCGCGCTGATGTGCGTCGCCTTCGTCACGGTGTCGGCGACCTTCGGCGACTCGCCGGTCCGCGGCCTCACGAGCCTGTTCATCGGCCTCACGCTCGGGCTGGTCGGCATCGACAAGCTGACCGGTCAGGCGCGGCTTGCCTTCGGCATCCCCGAACTGCTCGACGGCGTCGAGGTGACGACGCTCGCGGTCGGCCTGTTCGCGGTCGGCGAGGCGCTCTATGTCGCCTCGCGCCGGCATCACGCCGAGGAGAAGCTCGAGCCGGTGCGCGGCTCGCTGTGGATGACGCGGGAGGACTGGCGGCGGTCGTGGAAGCCGTGGCTGCGTGGCACGCTGTTCGGTTTTCCGATCGGGGCGCTGCCGGCCGGCGGGGCGGAGATCCCGACATTCCTGTCCTATTCCACCGAGCGGCGGCTGACCAAACATCCGGAGGAGTTCGGCAAGGGCGCGATCGAAGGCGTCGCAGGGCCGGAAGCGGCGAACAACGCGTCCGCCGCCGGCACGCTGGTGCCACTTTTGACGCTCGGGCTGCCGACCTCGGCAACGGCTGCAATGATGCTGGCGGGCTTCCAGCAATACGGCCTCAACCCGGGGCCGCTGTTGTTCGCGGAGCGGCCCGACCTGGTGTGGGGCCTGATCGCGAGCCTGTTCATCGCCAACGGCATGCTGCTGGTGCTCAATCTGCCGCTGGTCGGCCTTTGGGTGCGGCTGCTGGCGATCCCGCAGCCCTGGCTCTATGCCGGCATCCTGGTGTTCGCCACCATGGGCACGATCGCGGCGAAGCCGTCGGTCGTCGAGCTGTCGATGCTGGCGGCGTTCGGCGTCATGGGCTTTCTGATGCGCCGGTTCGACTTCCCGATCGCGCCCGTCGTGATCGGGCTGATCCTCGGGCCGATCGCCGAAAGCCAGTTGCGCCGCGCGCTGGCGATCAGCCTCGGCGATCCCATGGTGCTGCTGCAAAGCCCGATGTCGGCGACGCTGCTCGGCATCGCGCTGATCGCGCTGCTGGCGCCGTTCGTGCTCAAGGGATTGGGGCGATTCAAGGCGAACGAGGATTAGGACGCGACCAGACCGTAAAAGGCCCGCTCCGGGGCTCGCATTTCGGAGCGGGCCAGTCTGGGCACGGCAAATATCGCCGCGACGCAAAACCTAGCGTGACAAGCTGACACCACCCTGACGACAGCGAAAAAAGAGAGGCGGCCGAATGCCGCCTCTCGGTCACATGATTTTCCGTGAACTGAAAGTTCAGCTCACCATTTGTAGGCGAGGCTCGCCGTGATGCGGCGGCGATCGCCGTAGTAGCAGGAGCTGATGGTCGCGCAGCTCGCGACATAAATCTTGTCAGTGACGTTCACGACGTTGAGCGCCGCGCGCCAGTTGTTGTCCCATTCGTAATGCAAGGCGAGATCGCCCAGCACGACCCCCGGGACGCGTGCGGTGTTCGCGGTGTCGGCAAAGGACGAGCCGACATAGCGCACGCCGCCGCCGAAGCCGAAGCCCGTGAGCGGCCCGTCGCGGAAGGTGTAGTCGGTCCACGCCGATGCGAGCTGACGCGGCGCGTTGGTCGGCACGGTGCCGATCAGCGCGGGATTGAGGTCCTTGCTGACGAACAGCTCGTAATTGGTGTAGCTCGCCACCAGCTTGAAATCGCGCGTGATGTTCGCGACCGCCTCGAGCTCGACGCCGCGCGAGGTGACTTCGCCGTTCTGGGTCTGGAACAGCGGGTTGTTCGGATCTGTTGTCAGCGCGTTCTTGCGCTTGAGGTCGAAATACGCGACGCCGAACCGTGCGTTGAGCCCGACCGGCTCGTACTTGACGCCGACCTCGGTCTGCTCGGAGGTTTCCGGCAGCAGCAATTGGCCGGACGCGGTGGTGCCGATGACCGGATTGTAGCCCGTCATGTAGGAGACGTAGGGCGCAACGCCGCTGTCGAAATTGTAGATCGCGCCGACACGGCCGGAGAACTTGCTGTCGTCGCGGCCCTGGGAGGCGCCGATCCGGTTGTTGTTGGTGAGATCGACCCAGTCCTGGCGGCCGGACAGCACCACAGTCAGGCGGTCGAGCTTGATCTGATCCTGCAGGTAGAGCCCGGCCATGCCCTGGGCGAGATAGCCGTTCTGATAGAGCGGGCCGCTATACGGCAGGTTGGTGCCATAAACCGGATTGAGCACGTTGAGATTGGTGCCCATGCCAAAACCCTGGCGATCGTCGATGCCGTAATATTTCAGATCGACGCCGACCAGTGCGGTGTGCTGCAGCGCGCCGGTGGTGAAGCGGTATTCGAGCTGATTGTCGAGGTTGAGCTGGGTGGCGATGCCGCGGGTGTAGAAATTGCCGCGGGTGATGTCGGCGGCGGCCGGCGTCGTCGCATAGCCGAGCCCGTAGAGGCCGGCATAATAGACGTCGACATGCGCCATGCGCGCGTTCTGGCGGAAATCGACGCTGTCGGTCACGCTCTTCTGGAACTGGTAGCCGACCATCTGCTGGTCGCGGCGGAACTGGTCGGCGCTGGGATCGCCGACAAACAGGCTGGTCGGAATCCGGCCGAACGGCGCGTTGGTGACGGTGCCGACATAGGGCAGGAAGTTCAGCGCGCGGGTGTTGCTGTGCGAGGCCATGCCGAACACGGTGAGGCTGGTGTCGGCATCGGGCCGCCAGGTCACCGACGGGGCGAAGAAGAAATTGTTGTCGTAGACATAGTCGGTCTGGGTGCCGCCGCCCTGGGCCTGGCCGACGAGGCGGTACTGCACCTGGCCGTTGCCGGGCTGCGCCGTCGCGCCGCCGATGTCGAACTGGGTATAGGCGTTGCCGAAATTGTTGACGCCGGTCTCGATGTAGCGAATGGGCTCGGCCTGCGGCAGCTTGCTCACCGCGTTGACGAGGCCGCCCGGCGCCGAGCCGCCATACAGGATGCCGGACGGACCGCGCAGCACCTCGACGCGCTCGAGATTGAAGGGCTGCAGCTTCCAGCTCGCATAGGAAGTGTAGAACAGCTGCAGGCCGTCGAGGAACAGCGACTCGTTCTGCGCGGGGAAGCCGCGGATCATGAACCAGTCGTTGCGGAAATCGGCGCCATAAGTGCCGCCGATGACGCCCGGCGTGTAGCGCAGCACCTCGTCGAACTTGCTGACGATCTTCTGGTCGCGGATCTGCTCGGCGCTGATGACCGACACCGATTGCGGCGTCTGGATGATCGGCGTGCTGGTCTTGGTGCCGCTGGCGCTCAGCCGCGCCAGATAGCCGGTGACCGGGCCGTTGGCGCGTTCGTGCCCGCCGCTGGCGCCCGCGGGCTGCTGAGCGGTCTGTGGCTGCGCGCCCACCGGGGCGGCCGTCGCGCGGCGTGAGGCGCTGCGTGCGCGCGTGGTCCGTTGCGAAGGCTGCTGCGATCGCGCCGCTTGCCGCTGCGGCGCCTCGACTGTCACGGACGGCAATTGCGTCTGGGCGAAGACATCGTCCGCACCAACAACCGAAAACACAACGACAGCCGAAGCAGCAAACCGCTGCGGCCGAATCCACCTGCACGACATTTATTCCACGCTCCGTAAAAAAATCTTGAGCGAGTCGTTATCACGGTGATTTTCGCGAGCAGCCTGCACGGGGTTAGAAGCTGTCGAAGTTGCACGCAAAGCTTGGCTTAGTGACCGGGAGACAACGGCGTATGACGCGCAATTGCACGCATCGCGTGAGAGCCTTGAATCGATCCAGTGTTGAACGATTCAAAAATCGAACGATTCAAAAATTGTCTCGTCATCTCGTGAGTCGATACATCGCGATCGCGCGCGACATGATCAAGCCAGTCCGATGTCGCGCGGTTGCGCGAGCAACGCGTTGAAACCTCGAGGCGATAGTTGTCTCGTCCGCGGTCCCGCGCGGTCGGGAAGGGGGAGTCACGTTCCACTCGGCGGCTGCCACAGCCGTGCTGGCCGCGCGGCGGGAACCGGGCGGCGGGGGCGGCCGTCCGGCCGGCTGGCAATCCCCGCCATCCCCACCATATCTGGCATAATTGACCGGCAGGGACCGCAACCGCTTGGCCATTTTGGGGCGATGTGATAACGCTCTGAAACCAGCTTCGACCGCCACTCGTGACCGTCCGCATCCTGCCTAAAGGCTTGCGGCGGTGGAGATATTTCGCCGATGACCTCGTCCAGCAAGACCGCTTCCGCGCCCGATTCCTTCTTCACCGCGACCCTCGCCGAGGCCGATCCCGAAATCGCCGCCGCGATCAGGGGCGAACTCGGCCGGCAGCGTCACGAGATCGAGCTCATCGCCTCGGAAAACATCGTCAGCCGCGCCGTGCTGGAGGCGCAGGGCTCGGTGATGACCAACAAATACGCGGAAGGTTATCCGGGCGCGCGCTACTACGGCGGTTGCGAGTGGGTCGATGTCGCCGAGACGCTGGCGATCGAACGCGCCAAGAAGCTGTTCGGCGCCGGCTTCGCCAACGTCCAGCCGAACTCCGGCAGCCAGATGAACCAGGCGGCGTTTCTGGCGCTGCTGCAACCCGGCGACACCTTCATGGGCCTCGACCTCGCGGCCGGCGGCCATCTCACCCATGGTTCGCCGGTCAACATGTCCGGCAAGTGGTTCAAGGCCGCGCACTACACCGTGCGCCGCGAGGACCAGATCATCGACATGGACGCGGTGCAGAAGCAGGCCGAGCAGGTCAAGCCGAAGCTGATCATCGCCGGCGGCTCGGCCTATTCGCGCGCCTGGGACTTCAAGCGCTTCCGCGAGATCGCGGATTCCGTCGGCGCGTATCTGCTGGTCGACATGGCGCATTTCGCGGGCCTCGTCGCCGGCGGCGTGCATGCCTCGCCGGTGCCGCACGCCCACGTCACCACCACCACGACGCACAAGTCGCTGCGCGGCCCGCGCGGCGGCCTGATCCTCACCAATGACGAGACGCTGGCCAAGAAGCTGAACTCGGCGATCTTCCCGGGCCTGCAGGGCGGTCCGCTGATGCACGTCATCGCCGCCAAGGCGGTGGCGTTCGCAGAAGCGCTGCGGCCGGACTTCAAGGTCTACGCCAAGAACGTGGTCGAGAACGCCAAGGCGCTGGCGGAGACGCTGCGCGGCCATGGCCTCGACATCGTCTCGGGCGGCACCGACAACCATCTGATGCTGGTCGACCTCAGGCCGAAGGGCCTGAAGGGCAACATCTCCGAGAAGGCGCTGGTGCGCGCCGCCATCACCTGCAACAAGAACGGTATCCCGTTCGATCCCGAAAAGCCGTTCGTCACCTCCGGCCTGCGGCTCGGTACGCCGGCGGCGACCACGCGCGGCTTCGGCGTCGCCGAGTTCAAGCAGGTCGGCGGCATGATCGCGGAAGTGCTGAACGCGCTGGCGCAGTCGCCGGATGGCAAGGCGCCGCTGGTCGAGGCCGCGATCAAGGAGCGCGTCAAGGCGCTGACCGATCGCTTCCCGATCTATCAGTAAAAGGTCGTTGCTAGAGGTCCCGTCGGATGCGCTGCCCGAGCTGCAATTCTCTCGACACGCAGGTCAAGGACTCGCGTCCGACCGAGGACTCCGCGGTCATTCGCAGGCGTCGCGTCTGCATGGCCTGCAACTTCCGTTTCACGACCTTCGAGCGGGTGCAGCTGCGCGAACTGACCGTCATCAAGCGCAACGGCCGCCGCGTGCCGTTCGACCGCGACAAGCTGGTGCGCTCGCTGCAGATCTCCTTGCGCAAGCGCCCGGTGGAATCCGAGCGGGTGGAGAAGATGGTGTCCACCATCGTGCGCGAGCTCGAAAGCGGCGGCGAGGCCGAGGTCTCCTCTGAGGCGATCGGCGAGATCGTGATGGAGCATCTGCGCCAGCTCGACGACGTCGCCTATGTGCGCTTCGCCTCGGTCTACCGCAATTTCCGCGAGGCCAAGGACTTCGAGGCCGTGCTCGACGAATTGACCGGCGAAGAGGACCCGCGGCTCGCGACGCTACGCAAATGATCTTCCGCATTCTGGAAGACCAGTTCGCGCAGAAGGCCAGAGAGGCCAAGGAAGCGGCAAAGGCGGCCGATCTGCGCTTCATGCAGCTGGCGCTGGCGCTTGGCCGGCGCGGGCTCGGGTGCACCTGGCCCAATCCGGCGGTCGGCGCCGTCATCGTCAAGGACGGCGTGATCGTCGGCCGCGGCTGGACGCAAGCAGGCGGCCGGCCGCATGCCGAGGTCGAGGCACTCAGGCGCGCCGGCGATGCCGCGCGCGGCGCCACGCTCTACGTGACGCTCGAACCCTGCTCGCATTTCGGCCGCTCGCCGCCCTGTGCGGACGCCGTTGTGGCGGCCGGGCTCGCCCGCGTCGTCTCGGCGATCGAGGATCCCAATCCGGAAGTCGCGGGGCAGGGGCACGCCAGGCTGCGTGCCGCAGGCATCGCGGTCGATGTCGGGCTGTGCGCGGAAGAGGCCGCGCGCGACCATGCCGGGCACTTCCGCCGTATCCGCGACAAGCGCCCGCATGTGATCCTCAAGCTCGCGGTGTCCGCCGACGACAAGATCGCTGCCAGCGGCCATAAGCCGGTTACGATCACCGGAGAGGCCGCGCGGACCCGGGTGCATCTGCTGCGCGCGCAGAGCGATGCAATCCTGGTCGGCATCGGCACGGTCAAGGCCGACGATCCGCTCTTGACCTGCCGGCTGCCCGGCATGGCGGCGCGCTCGCCAGTGCGCCTGGTGCTGGACCGCGCGCTGCGGATTTCTGGCGACAGCCGCCTGGTGCATTCGGCGCGCGAGACGCCGCTCTGGGTGATGACCTCCGACATGGCGGAGGCGCCTGCCGCGGTGAAGCTCGGCGCCGCCGGCGCGCAGGTGATCCGCATCGCCGCCAGCGCGCCTGATGGTCTCGATCTGCCGTCCGTCCTGCATGCGCTGGCGGAGAGGGGGATTTCGCGGCTGCTGGTCGAGGGCGGATCGCGCGTGGCAAATTCTTTCGTGGCAGCCGGCCTTGTCGACGAGATCTGGCTGTTGCGCGGACCCGATGCGATCGGTGCCGGTGGTGTTCCCGCGCTGGACGCAATGCCGCTCGACGCAATCACGCAGTCGCCCGCCTTCCGGCTTCGTGCTAGCGAAGCCTTGGCCAAAGATGTTTTGACTATCTACGATCGATCCTAAGTCGTCATGCCCGGGCTTGACCCGGGCATCCACGTCTTGGTCGCCAGCAGTGAAGTAAGTCGTGGATGGCCGGGTGAAGCCCGGCCATGACGAAGAGTAAGAGGTTTGTTGTGTTCACGGGAATTGTCACCGATATCGGTGAGATCACCAGCCTGAAGCAGGTGGCGCAGGGGCAACTGCATCGCATGCGGATTGCCTGCGACTACGACCAGACCACGATCGCCAACGGCGCCTCGATCGCCTGCAACGGCGTCTGCCTCACCGTCGTCGCCTCCGGCACCGCCGATGGCAAGACCTGGTTCGATGTCGATGCGGCGGCCGAGACGCTCGGCATGACCACCGCCAAGCATTGGGCGCAGGGCGGCCGGCTCAATCTCGAGCGCGCGCTCAAGATCGGCGACGAACTCGGCGGTCACATCGTGGCCGGGCATGCCGATGGCATCGCCACCATCGTCAAGCGCGACGACCTGCCCGACATGGCGCGCTTCGAGCTGCGAACCAGCCGCGAACTGGCGCGTTTCATCGCGGCGAAGGGATCGGTCACGCTGGACGGCGTGTCGCTGACCGTGAATACGGTCGGCGACGTCAGCTTTTCGGTGCTGATCATCCCGCACACGCTTTCCGTGACGACCCTGAGCGCCTGGAAGGCCGGCAGCGAGGTCAATATCGAGGTCGATCTGATGGCCCGCTACGCGGCGCGGCTGTCGGAGATGAAATGACGGCATAGCCGTCAAGCGGCAGTCATTCCGGGGCGATGCGAAGCATCGAACCCGGAATCTCGAGATTCCCCGGTGCACTATTGTGCACCTGCGGTCTGGTCCTTCGGACCATCCCGGAATGACAGTGCCTGAGGCATTCGTGCTTGGCTTCAGTCGTCGGGGCGACTACAAACTCGCGAAACGTTGACATCCAACGTTATCGGTAAATGTCAACAATATGAAATGGATACGTAGATGGCTGACGCGCGGCGCGCACCCCTGAAGGACCAGACCGACATTACCGGCGCACGCGTGCTGATCGTCGAGGCGCGGTTCTATGACGACATCCAGGACGCGCTGCTGGAAGGCGCGTTGGCCGAGATCAAGGCCGCGGGTGCGACGCACGACGTGATCACGGTGCCGGGCGCGCTGGAGATCCCGGCGGCGATTGCGATCGCGATCGATGCGGCTGAAGCGAACGGCAAGCCGTATGACGCGGCGATCGCGCTCGGCTGCGTGGTGCGCGGCGACACCATCCATTTCGAGATCGTCTCGCAGGAGTCCTCGCGCGGATTGATGGATTTGGCCATCAGCCGGAAATTCCCGCTCGGCAACGGCATCCTCACCGTCAACACCGAGGCGCAGGCCTGGGCGCGGGCGCGCGCCAGCGAACTCAACAAGGGCGGCGACGCGGCGCGTGCGGCGCTGGCGATGCTGCGGATCAAACGCCGCCTGGCAAAGGCCTGACCATGGCAGACAACAAGAAGCCCGCGAAAGCCCCCGACAGAAAAGCCAACCGCCGCGGCGCGGCACGGCTCGCGGCGGTGCAGGCGCTCTATCAGATGGACATCGGCGGCGCCGGCATCAACGACATCTTCGCCGAGTTCGAGAGTCACTGGCTCGGCAACGAGGTCGAGGGCGAGAAATATTTGCCGGCGGAAGCCGCGTTCTTCCGCGACGTGGTCTCCGGCGTGGTGCGCGACCAGGCCAGGCTCGATCCTTTGATCGACGAGGCGCTGTCGAAGGGCTGGCCGCTGAAGCGGATCGACGCCATCCTGCGCGCGGTGCTGCGGGCAGGCTCCTACGAGCTCGAGCACCGCAAGGACGTGCCGGGCCGCGTGGTGGTCTCCGAATATGTCGACGTCGCGCATGCCTTCGTCGAGAAGGACGAAACCGGCATGGTCAACGCCGTGCTCGACCAGATCGCGCGCCAGTTCCGCGGCGACGAGTTTGTGCGGAGCTAGGTGCCGCGATGCCGCCCCCCTCCGTAGCCGTCACCCTGAGGTGCCGTAGCGAAGCGGAGGCCTCGAAGGGCGACGGCGTGGCGCTACGGTCGCATCGGGGCCGTGCATCCTTCGAGGCTCGCTTCGCTCGCACCTCAGGATGACGGGTTGATGACCCAAGCAAGCAAACATACCTCCGGCGAAGACTCCCTGATCGCGCGCTATTTCAAGCCGCTCGCGACCGAACCGGGGGCGTTCGGGCTCGACGATGACGCCGCCGCGCTGAGGGCGGCCGGCGAGGACATCGTGGTCACCACGGACGCCATCGTCGAGGGCGTGCATTTCCTCGGCGATGATCCGCCCGACATGCTGGCGCGCAAGGCGCTGCGGGTGAACCTCTCCGACATCGCCGCCAAGGGCGCGGTGCCGGCGGGCTTCGTGCTGACGCTGGCGCTGCGCAGCGCCGAGGAGGCCTGGCTGCAGCCGTTTGCCCGGGCGCTCGGCGAGGACGCCGCACATTTCGGCTGCCCGCTGCTCGGCGGCGACACGGTCTCGACGCCGGGGCCGCTGATGATTTCGATCACTGCGTTCGGCCGGGTGCCGCAGGGCACGATGGTGCATCGCGCGGGAGCACAGGCGGGCGACCGTGTGTTCGTCACCGGCACGATCGGAGACGCCGCGCTCGGCCTCGATGTGCTCCGGGGTGGCCCGGTCGCCGCGGCTCTGGCGGACGATGTCGTCGGGCGGGATTTTCTTGCCGCCCGTTACCGTGTTCCGCAGCCGCGCAACGCCTTAGCCACGGCCGTCCGCACCCACGCCAGCGCCGCGATGGATGTGTCCGACGGTCTTGCCGGCGATCTGACCAAGCTTTGCGCAGCCAGTGGTGTGGCGGGCGTGATCAACGTGCCGAGCATCCCGTTGTCGTCTGCAGCCGCAGGGCTGCTCGCGCGCAAGGCGATCGGTATCGAGACCTTGGTGGCCGGCGGTGATGATTACGAGCTCTTGTGCGCGGTCCCGAGCGATCATGTCGACGCGTTTCTGCGCGACGCACGGCAGGCCAAGGTCGCGGTGACCGCAATCGGCGGCCTGATCGCAGGCTTGTCGCCACCAAGCTTCCTTGACGGGCAGGGGCGGGAACTGAAGTTGAAGCGGCTGTCCTACAGCCATTTCTAGAGCGTTTTCGAGCGAAGCGGGCACCGGTTCGCGTTAAGAAAACGCGTCGGAACGGAAGCAGCTCTGGACTTCCCGCGCCTGATCGCGCCGATTTTCCTTCTAAATAGCTGCCGATATCGGCGTTTTCGGCCACGGGTGGCGTTGCACAGCGGTAACGATTTTGGCAAGGTCGCGCCCGATTTGAGGCAATCCGTTTTTGGGGAGGATTGTTCTCGCAAAATAAGCGCCTGCCGCCCCCTAGCGGCACAAGAAGGCGCGGGGGTTACATCAAGGATCTGAGGCAACATGACAGCTTTATGGTTGATTGTGCTCTGCGGGGCGCTTTCCATCGTCTACGCGATCTGGGCGACGCAGTCGGTCTTGAACGCGGATGCGGGTAATCCGCGCATGCAGGAAATCGCGGCCGCGGTGCGCGAGGGCGCACAGGCCTATCTGCGGCGGCAGTACACCACGATCGGCATGGTCGGTATCGTGATCTTCGTGGTGCTGGCCTACTTCCTGGGCCTGCCGGTGGCGATCGGCTTTGCGATCGGCGCCATCCTGTCGGGGGCTGCCGGCTTCATCGGCATGAACGTCTCGGTGCGCGCCAACGTCCGCACCGCGCAGGCGGCAACCACCTCGCTCGCCGGCGGCCTCGAGCTCGCCTTCAAAGCGGGCGCGATCACCGGCATGCTGGTTGCCGGTCTCGCGCTGCTCGGCGTCACCATCTACTTCATGGTGCTGGTCAAGTTCATGGGTCTGGAAGCGGGCAGCCGCACCGTGGTCGACGCCATGGTGGCGCTCGGCTTCGGCGCCTCGCTGATCTCGATCTTCGCCCGTCTCGGCGGCGGCATCTTCACCAAGGGTGCGGACGTCGGCGGCGACCTTGTCGGCAAGGTCGAGGCCGGCATCCCCGAGGACGATCCGCGTAACCCGGCCACCATCGCCGACAACGTCGGCGACAATGTCGGCGACTGCGCCGGCATGGCGGCGGACCTGTTCGAGACCTACGCGGTGACCGCGGTCGCCACCATGGTGCTCGCGGCGATCTTCTTCGCCAAAACGCCGATCCTGGTGAACATGATGACGCTGCCGCTCGCGATCGGCGGCATCTGCATCATCACCTCGATCATCGGCACCTTCTTCGTCAAGCTCGGTGCCAGCCAGTCCATCATGGGCGCCCTCTACAAGGGCCTGATCGCCACCGGCATCCTGTCGCTGGTCGGCGTCGCGCTCGTGATCAATTGGCTGGTCGGCTTCGGCAAGCTCGACGGCGTCGACTACACCGGCATGGCGCTGTTCTGGTGCGGCGTGGTCGGTCTCGTCGTCACCGGCCTGATCATCTGGATCACCGAATACTACACCGGCACCGACTATCGGCCGGTGAAGTCGATCGCCTCGGCCTCGGTTACCGGTCACGGCACCAACGTGATCCAGGGCCTCGCGGTCTCGATGGAAGCGACCGCGCTGCCCGCGATCGTGATCATCGCCGGCATCCTCGTCACCTACAGCCTTGCCGGCCTGTTCGGCATCGCGATCGCGACCGCCACCATGCTGGCGCTGGCCGGCATGATCGTCGCGCTCGACGCCTTCGGCCCGGTCACTGACAACGCCGGCGGCATCGCCGAGATGGCGGGGCTGCCCAAGGAGGTGCGCAAGTCGACCGACGCGCTCGACGCGGTCGGCAACACCACCAAGGCGGTGACCAAGGGCTACGCGATCGGCTCGGCCGGTCTCGGTGCGCTGGTGCTGTTTGCGGCCTATAATCAGGACCTCAAATTCTTCATCAGCGACGCCAACGCCCATGCCTACTTCAAGGGCGTCAACCCGGACTTCTCCCTGAACAATCCTTACGTCGTGGTCGGCCTGCTGTTCGGCGGCCTGCTGCCATATCTGTTCGGTGCGATGGGCATGACCGCGGTCGGTCGCGCCGCCGGTGCGATCGTCGAGGAAGTGCGTCGTCAGTTCCGCGAGAAGCCCGGCATCATGCAGGGCACCGACAAGCCGGACTACGGCAAGGCGGTCGACCTGCTGACCCGGGCGGCGATCAAGGAGATGATCATCCCGTCGCTGCTGCCGGTGCTGTCGCCGATCGTGGTCTACTTCCTGATCTACGCGATCGCGGGCGGCGGCGCAGCCGGTAAGTCGGCGGCTTTCTCCGCGGTCGGCGCCATGTTGCTCGGCGTCATCGTCACCGGCCTGTTCGTCGCGATCTCGATGACCTCGGGCGGCGGCGCGTGGGACAACGCAAAGAAGTACATCGAGGACGGCCACTACGGCGGCAAGGGCTCTGACGCCCACAAGTCCGCGGTGACCGGCGATACCGTCGGCGATCCCTACAAGGATACGGCGGGCCCGGCGGTGAACCCGATGATCAAGATCACCAACATCGTGGCGCTGCTGCTGCTGGCGATCCTGGCGCACTGAGCGGCGGACACGACTGAAACGAGGCCCCGCGGTGAAAGCCGCGGGGTTTTATTTTTGAACCAGACGCGAACAACACGGAGATCAATCGATGTCGCTCTCATCCGCACGGAACTACGCGCTCCGCGCCTCCAAATCGCAGGATCAGAAGGAGGCCATCGAGCTGCTCTCGAAGGCGATCATGGAACTGGCGATGTCGATTGAAGCGACCGACGCCAAGGTCAAGAAGATCAACAAGTCTTCGTAGCGTTGGCCGCAACGTGGTCAGGAAACGTCGTGACGGCGGCTGCTACTTGACCTCCATCTGCAACCCTTCCTTCTCGATGATCGCCGCGAACTTCTTCGTCTCGGCATCGACGAAATCGGAGAATTGCTGGGGCGTGCCGTAGTCGGCGCGCGCGCCCATGCCGGCGATGTTCTTCTTGACGTCGTCGCGCTCCAGCATCGCCTTGACCTGGCGGTTCAACTCGTCGAGCACCGGGGCAGGCGCGGTCTTCGGCAGGAACACGCCGAACCAGGACGAGACGTCGAACTTTGCCAGTTCCGGCGCACCCTCGCGCATCGTCGGCAGGTTCGGTGCGGAATCGCTACGCTCCGGCGTGGTGACACAGAGGCCGTTGAGCTTGCCGTCCTGCACCTGCGGCAGCGACGGATAGAGATTGTCGAACAGGATCTGGATGTCGCCGGCGAGCCCGGCCTGCAATGCGGGACCGGCGCCGCGGAACGGCACGTGCGTCATCTTCAACCCGGTGAGCTGCAGGAACCAGGCACCGGTGAGGTGAGGGCTTTGTCCGGTGCCGGACGAGCCGAAGGTGAGCTTGTCCGGATTCTTCTTCAGGAAGGCGATCAATTCGGGGATCGACTTGAGACCGGTCGACGGATGCGCCGACACGATGTTCGGAATCCGGATCATGTTGGAGACCGGCTGCAACTGGTCGGCCTTGTAGGTCAGGTTGCGGAAGATGCTGTAGGCGATCGCGTTGGGGCCGGGATTGCCTATCAGGATGGTGTGGCCGTCGCCCTTGGCGCGTGTGACCTCGGATGTGCCGATGGTGCCGCCGGCGCCGGAGCGATTCTCCACCACCACCGACTGGCCCCACAGCGGCTGCAAATGCGCCGCGAGCAGCCGCCCCATCACGTCGGTCGAGCCGCCGGCCGCCGCCGGCACGATGATGCGGACGGTCTCGGTCGGCCGCCAGTCACCGGCGCCGAGGCTCGCGCGCGGCAGGATCGCCGCGGCCGTCAATGCGGCCGTGCCCGACAATACCGTACGACGGGAAAATCTCTTGGCTGTCATGCGTTTACCCCCTGCTCAGGCTCTTGTTTGCGAGCAAACTAGGGGACCGCTTGCCCCTCGGGCAAGCGACAACTTGGCGCAGCGGCTTATGCTCTGGACTCCGGTTTGACGCGTTGTCTCACGCGAACCGGAGCCCACTTCGCTCGAAAACGCTCTAGTTGAAGCTCAGCAGCTTGAAGAGCGGTGTCAGGTAGGACATTTCCTGGCCCGACGTCGGCGTGGACCGGCTGACGAAGTCGAAGATCTTGCCGTCCTTCAGGCCGTAATTGGCCAGTCGGCGCACCTGCCGGTTCTTGTCGAAATAGACCGCGATCACGCGCTGGTCGATCACCCGCTGATTCATGAAGGCGACCGGGCGGGAGGTCCGTTGCGAGATGTAATAAAACACCTCGCCGTCCAGCGTTGCGACCGTCGAGGGCGTGCCGAGCACGATGAGCACCTGGTCCTGGCTCGCGCCGATCGGGATCTGCTCGAGCGCCCCCTCGGGCAGGATGTAGCCCTTCTGGAATTGTTCCCCGGCGCAGCCGCCGAGTGCGGCGCAGACGAGGCCAATCGCCGCGACGGCGCGGAGACGCGAAAAGAACCCGCGCGCGGAAGCGGCGCGAGACTGTCGTGAAAGAATGTGGTTCATCGGCGGAACTGATCCGTCCCCTTGCATCGGCCGAGGCATTGACGTACCGGGCAGCTCAATGGATTGCAATCATGCCGAGCTCCAATGGGCGACCTCTCAACAGGCGACCCTTTGGGGACCGGCAGCCGGAACCCGTCATGCTTTGGCCGTTCAATCACTTCAGAAGACCCCGGGTGCCCGCGCGCAGCACCATTGAGACCATCTATGGCATGATCGTGACGCAGGCGCGAGAACCGTTGTTTTACCGTGACTTGGGCGTTCCGGACACGGTTAATGGCCGTTTTGACCTGCTTCTGATGCATCTGTGGCTGGTGCTGCGGCGACTGAAATCCGTCGAGGGCGGCGTCGCGCTGTCCCAGGCCCTGTTCGATCATTTCTGCATCGATATGGACGACAATCTGCGCGAAATGGGCGTCGGCGACCTCACGGTGCCGAAGCGCATGCAGGCGTTCGGTGAAGCCTTCTACGGCCGCACCGCGGCCTATGATCTGGCGCTGACCGACAGCGAGGCAGCCTTGGCCGAGTCGTTCTGCAAGAACATCCTCAACGGTCAGAACATCGACAAGGCCCGCGAGCTCGCTGCCTACGCCAGGGAGGCGATCAAAGAGCTGGCGAGCGCCGACCTCGCGGCGCTGGCCAAGGGTACTTGGCGCTTTCCGGCACCACAGCCTGCGGGGACGGCGGCATGAGCGGCGGCGGCACAGGGCAGCCCGATGCACGGCGCGACCGCGACCCCTGGCGGGTCCTGGTCAACATCGCGCAGATTCCGGAGACCGGCCTGCATCGCGAGATCGCGGCCGACGAGGCGGCGCGCAAGGCGATGGCCGAAGTTGCCGAGTTGCGGGAAGTCGTCTCCGCGCGTGCAGAGTTCGACCTGCAGCCCAAGCGCGACGGCAGCTACCACGTCACCGGCAGAGTTAAGGCCAGGATCGGGCAGACCTGCGTGGTGACGCTCGATCCGATCGAGAACGAGATCGATGAGCCGATCGATGTGGTGTTCGCGCCGCCCGAGCAGATCCCGCAAATGGCCGACCTGGTCGACGACGCCGGCGACAGCGATGAGGAAACGCCGGACCCGCCGGAGCCGATCGTCGGCGGCTTCATCGATATCGGCCGGCTTGCCACCGATGCGCTGTTTCTCGGCATAGACCCGTATCCGCGCAAGGTGGATGCGGTCTTTGAACAGAAGGCTGAAGCGCCTGACCCGGAAAATCATCCTTTCGCGGCGCTGAAGGCGCTGACCGAAAAGCCGGACGGCAAGAAGCCCAAGGGAAGTTGAGGGCGCCTGGCGCCACATTTGCGGGGATGGCTTGCCTGCAAGCTTGCGCGAGCGGTGTTCCTAGTTACTTCAAATACGTGTCACAATACATTGAAATACAATGTATTTCTGGTATGTTCCGATGTGTTGCGTGACGGTTCGGCAGCTGCCTCATTTGCGGTCAAGAGGTTGTGTCGGACCGAGGACACGCTATTGTCGCGGCCCGGCCGGGACGCGAGTTGGTGTTTCGCCGCGCGCCGTTGACGGCGGTGACTTCAAGCTCGCGGTCTTCGTCTGAAGGCTGCGGGAAAGCAGGCTTCCGGGACGTTCATGCCTCAAAAGGTTCGAATAGCGCTTGACGCCATGGGGGGCGATGTCGGCGCTTCCGTCGTCATTCCCGGCGCCGCGATCTCGTTAAGCCGTCATCCCGACAGCGAATTCCTGCTGGTCGGGGACCGGGCCCAGATCGAGCCGGAGCTCGCCAAGCATCCGGCACTGAAGGCGGTATCGAAAGTGATCCATACCGACGTCGCCGTGAAGAACGATGAGAAGCCGAGCCAGGCGCTGCGGCGGACCCGAAGGGCGTCCTCGATGTGGCTCGCGATCGACGCCGTGAAGCATGGCGAGGCCGACGTTGCGGTCTCCGCCGGCAACAGCGGCGCGCTGATGGCGATGGGCAGCCTCAATCTGCGGACGCTCCCCGGTGTCGACCGCCCGGCGCTTGCGGCGGTGTGGCCGACGCTGCGCGGCGACTCTGTCGTGCTCGACCTCGGCGCCACGATCGGCGGCGACGCCCGCCATCTGGCGACGCTGGCGGTGATGGGCAGCGCCATGGCGAGCGTGCTGTTCAACCTCGAACGGCCGACCGTCGGCCTGCTCAATATCGGGTCCGAGGAGATGAAGGGGCACGGGGAAATCCGCGAGGCGGCGGAGATGCTGCGCGCGATGAACTCGACGCAGTTCAACTATATCGGCTTCGTCGAGGGCGACGCGATCGGCAAGGGCCTCGCCGACGTCATCGTGTCGGAAGGTTTCAGCGGCAACATTGCGCTCAAGGCCGCCGAAGGAACCGCGCGCCAGATGTTCACGCTGCTGCGCGAGGCCATGTCATCTAGCTGGCTAGCGCGGATCGGCTATTTGCTGGCCCGCGGCGCGTTCCAGAAGCTGCGCGACAAGCTCGATCCCAACAAGTCGAATGGCGGCCTGCTGCTCGGCCTGAAGGGCGTCGTGGTCAAGAGCCATGGCGGCACCAACGCGGAAGGCTTTGCCTATGCGGTGGATGTTGGCTATGAGATGGCCCACTTCGATCTCCTCACCAAGATCAATCAGATGCTTAATCGCGACGGCAGTGCGCTGGTGCAGGCGCAGACCGCGCAGGAGGCTGTCTCGTGACTGCTATACGTTCGGTAGTGCTCGGCTGCGGCTCATATTTGCCGGAGCGGGTTTTGACCAATGCCGAACTGGCCACCCGGATCGACACGTCGGATGACTGGATCGTGCAGCGCACCGGCATCAGCGAGCGCCACATCGCGGCCGACGACGAATTCACCTCGCATCTGGCGATCAAGGCGGCGCAGGCCGCGCTCGCCCACGCGCAAGTCGATGCGCAGTCGATCGACCTGATCGTGCTCGCGACCTCGACGCCCGACAACACCTTTCCCGCCACCGCGGTCGCCGTCCAGCACGGGCTCGGCATCAACCATGGCGTCGCCTTCGACCTGCAAGCGGTCTGCTCCGGCTTCGTCTTCGCGCTGGCCACCGCCGATAATTTCCTGCGCGCCGGCACCCACAAGCGGGCGCTGGTGATCGGTGCCGAGACCTTCTCACGCATCCTCGACTGGAACGACCGCGGCACCTGCGTGCTGTTCGGCGACGGCGCCGGCGCGGTCGTGCTGGAGGCGCAGCAGCATTCCGGCACCACCAGCGACCCCGGCGTGTTGACGACGCATCTGCGCTCCGACGGCCGCCACAAGGCGAAGCTGTTCGTCGATGGCGGGCCCGGCTCGACCAGGACGGTCGGGTATCTCCGGATGGAGGGCCGCGAGGTGTTCAAGCACGCCGTCGGCATGATCACCGACGTGATCGTCGACGCCTTCAACGCCACCGGCTTTACCGCCGAGGACATCACCTGGTTCATCCCGCACCAGGCCAACAAGCGAATCATCGATGCGTCGGCGCACAAGCTCCATATTGCGCCGCAGAAGGTGGTCCTGACGGTCGACAAGCACGGCAACACGTCGGCGGCCTCGATCCCGCTCGCGCTGTCGGTCGCCGTGAAGGACGGGCGCGTCAAGAAGGGCGATCTGGTGCTGTTCGAGGCGATGGGCGGCGGCTTCACCTGGGGCTCGGCGCTCGTGCGCTGGTAGCGTATCGCCAAACAGTACCGACAGGTTGCCGGTATCTTTCCTGCGCCTGGGCGCTGGTCACTGTTGACCATTGCGCGCTAAGCTTTTAATTTCAGTCAAGAAATTGTTCGCCGAGAGTGCGGGGCAGGCGATGACCACGGGAACCGGAAAAACAGTTACGCGCGTCGATTTGTGTGAGGCGGTCTACCAAAAGGTAGGTCTGTCGCGCACGGAATCGTCGGCATTTGTCGAGTTGGTGCTGAAGGAGATCACCGATTGCCTGGAAAAGGGCGAGACAGTGAAGCTGTCCTCATTCGGCTCCTTCATGGTGCGCAAGAAGGGCCAGCGTATCGGCCGTAATCCGAAGACCGGCACCGAGGTGCCGATTTCGCCGCGGCGGGTGATGGTGTTCAAGCCGTCGGCGATCCTGAAGCAGCGGATCAATGGCCACGTCGTCACCAATGGCGACGGCAGCAAGGCCGACTAGAGCGTTTTCAAGCGAAGTGGATACCCGGTTCGCGTGAAGAAAGCGCGGCAAACCTAGAATCCGGAGCCCCGTTCCGATTCAATCGGAACGGAAAGGCTCCAGGCATTGAGCTCAAAGGAGCGGGCATTTGGACAAGGCGCCGGATGCGTTCCGTACCATCAGCGAGGTCGCTGATGAACTCGATATTCCCCAGCATGTGCTGAGATTCTGGGAAACGCGCTTCGCGCAGATCAAGCCGATGAAGCGCAGCGGCGGACGCCGCTATTATCGCCCCGACGACGTCGACCTGCTCAAGGGCATCCGCCGGCTGCTGTACGGCGAGGGCTACACCATCCGCGGTGTGCAGCGGATCCTGAAGGAGCACGGCATCAAATCGGTGCAGGGCATCGCCGACCAGACCGCGGCGGTCTCGTTCGGCGCGGTCGAGGAAGCCGTCGGCAACAGCATGGCCGAGCCCGACGACCTCGAGAGCAGCGACGGCCTCGATTTCGACGGCGAGGAGGGTGATGGCGACGAGAAGGGGATCGACTACCGATTCGTCGATCCCGACGAGGATCCGATCCTGTCGACCTACAAGGCGCACGCCCAGCCGGGCAAGGCGCCCGCCGCGCCGCCGGTTCGTCCCTCCGTTCCGTCAGTCGATCGGGAGCGGCTCGAACGCGTGCTGCAGGAGCTGGTCGCCTGCCGACAGATGATCGACGCGGCGATGAAGGACGGCTGAGGCAAGGAAGCCTGCCAAGGAAGCCTGCCAAGGGAACCGGCCTCGGAATACAGTCTTTGAGAGCCTGCCCCGCCTTGCGCGAACGCAGGATCGCAGCTAATGGAACGGCATCGGAGCGTGGCGCAGCCCGGTTAGCGCACTAGTCTGGGAGACTAGGGGTCGGAGGTTCAAATCCTCTCGCTCCGACCATTTTTCTCAAAATTCGTTCGGTGTGGTTTGAAGCGGGCGCGCATCGCTCGCCGTCGGCTTGCGATTGGTTGCCAATGCTGTTCGCCAGTCGCGGAAAGCTGTGCGCGGAAGCCAACACGCTGTCGTTAATATCGAGCAAACGCTCGTTGAAGAGGCAGCACCAAGCCGATCGCATCGGCGGCTGTCGTTGTCGATGAACAATCGTTCATGGAACGCCACTGATTTCAGGCGGTTAGTTGCGGGGCGCATTTTGGAGGACAAAATGAAGCACGCAATCATCGTCCTTTCCGCGGCATGCCTGATGGCTTCCACCCCGGTTGCCTTTGCACAGGGCGTTTCGAGCAAATCACCTGGACACGAGATGCAAAAGAAGGGCTCCAAGAAAGGCAGTCACGGCGCTTCGGGCTATGCACCCGGGCACGAGATGCAGGCACGAGGATCGAAAGCCGGGAGCCCAGGGGCCTCTGGCTACGCCCCTGGTCAGACGACGGGGTCGGGCAGCGGGATGACCGGAGGCAGCTCGACCAGGTCCAGATAGTTACACTGTAAGTTTTTCGGGGCCCCGGCCGTCAGCGCCGGGGCTCCTTTTCCATAGCCCGTTCACGGATCGACCGCGGCTTGGCCCGTTTCATGCTTTCCATTGAGGGGCAAATGGGGGGCCAACATGATTGCTGAACACTTTCTGGTCTGGGCTGCGCTGCTGAGCGTTCTCGCCTTCCTGGCGTTCCAGTCGCCGGGGCGCGGACACCGATAAGTCTCCGCTGCCAACGCTTCGCGAGGTGAGCGGCGCGATCGTGCCGGTTGCCAGTCGTCCCGTCCGCTGCAGAGCCGGTCGCCTCAGGCCTCGGCTTCCATCGCAACAATCAGGCAGGCCTTTTCGAGGCGGTTGGTGAGCATCGAAAGCTTGGCCGTGAACTCGGCCAGCTCAGGCTCGCTGAACTCCTCGAACACGGTTTTCTTGAACGCCTTGTGCTGTTCGGCGAGGCCCGCGAGGTGCTTTTTGGTCTTGTCGGTCAGCGACAGCCGGACCACTCGCGCATCGGCCGGGGAGGGCGCGCGCCGCAGCAGCTCCTTCTGCTCGAGCAGCTTGGACTGCGTGGTCACGAACGACGGATCGACGTGCAGCAGCTTCGACACCACGTTGATCGGTACGCCGTCATCCTTGTCGAGATCCGAGATCGCGATGAGAATCATCCATTGCGGACCGCTGACGCCAAGCGACTTGCCCCAGAACTGACGGACGCGCTCCAGATGCGAGTTGATGGCCGAAATCTCGAGCGTGAACCGCTTGATGATGTCGAGATGTTCGATGGCGCGCTGGCGCGTCGAATCCTTCCTTGTCACTGACACAGCTTCCTCTTCCCTCGGGCGCCGACTCAGCTTTGTGCTGATTTATTTCTTGTTTTCCGCGCTGCAGTAGGTTTTTTCCCGCAAGCCGCCAACGAACGCAAGTGAACGTAAAGTAATTATGATGGTCGTGTGACGGTTGGACTATTTGGGATGTGACAAGTTTTCTCAGGTAGGCAAAGGGCTTACAGGCAGCGTTGCCGGCGAGACACAGTGTGGCCGCATTCGCATTCCTGACTTTATAAACTATTTTGATTGGCGAACTCGCCAATGCATATTGAACCCGGCGGTAGGGGAATCTCGATCGTCCCGTTGCGGTGATCGTTCAAGTCCGTCGCACACCACAGATTGATCTGAGGGTGCGGGGTTTGGGGAAAACGGTCTTGGACAATGCGGGAGGATCACGGGGCGCTCGCGGCCTCGGACTCTCCGCATATGAGCAACTTGGAGGTTTAATATGAATTTGAAGAGCCTTATCCTGGGCTCGACGGCTGCGCTGGTCGCGGTCGGCGGGGCACAGGCGGCCGATCTTCCCGTCAAGGCCAAAGCGGTCGAGTACGTGAAGGTTTGCTCGCTTTACGGTCCGGGCTTCTACTACATCCCCGGCACCGACACCTGCATCAAGCTGGGCGGCTATGTGCGTGCTGACGTCGTGGTGAACGGCAACAGCGTGTACGGCGCGAACTACAACGGCGCCAGCGGTGCCAACAACCGTTTCACGAACGGCTACACCTGGCGTTCGCGTGAAGACTTCAACATCGATACGCGCACCGCGACCGAATACGGCGTGGTCCGCACCTATTTCGATGCGGTGTTCACCTGGACCTCCGACACCTATGCCGGCCAGGGCAACGGCTCGACCGTGTACTCGGCGATCGGCTCGTCTTCTGCGCCGAACAACGCAGGTTCGGGCAACGTGGCTGCCGGTACGGTCGGCGTCTACTACGCCTTCATCCAGTTCGCCGGCTTCACGATGGGTAAGGCGGTTTCGCAGTTCGCTGCCCCCTGGAACGGTTATCCGGGCAACAACTACGACGCACTCGTCGGTGGCGTGAACACCACCAACGGCATCAACCAGTTCACCTACACCGCGCAGTTCGGCAACGGCGTATCGCTGGCTCTGTCGGCGCAGGACCAGGTTGCCTACATGCAGGCTGGCGTGAACAACCTCGGCGTCGGTGGTGCTTACGGCTCCAGCGACTACGCCGGCACGATCGCTCCGGACTTCGTCGCTTCGCTCAAGGTCGACCAGGCTTGGGGTATCTTCCAGGCGTCGGTCGCCGCGCATGACAACCATGCTGCCTACTATGGCGGCACCGAGTTGACCGGTCATCCCGACGACAAGTGGGGTTGGGCTGGTGCGTTGGCCCTGTCGATCAAGAACATCCCGACCGGACCCGGTGACACCATCAACATCCAGGGCGTCTACACCGACGGTGCGACCCGTTACAACATCCAGGAACTGGCCAGCCAGGCCGGCGCGATCGCCATCTTCGGCGGTTCGAGCCTGCCGGGCGTCTATGGCAGCGTTGGCTTCGGTACGGCACCCGACACGGTGTTCGGCCCCGGCGGTCAGCAGCAGTCCATCAAGACCTGGGGTATGCGCGGTGCGTACACCCACAACTGGGATCCCTACTGGAACACCAGCTTGTACGGTGCGTTCGCCGCTGTTTCGTACAACGACGCGGCTAAGTCGCTCATCTGCGGCGTTGGTGGCGTCGGTGGTTCGTTCCGTGCCGCATTCGCTGGCGGCGCTGGCGTGACCGCCTGCAACCCCGACTACAACATCGCGCAGATCGGCGTGATCACCCGTTGGACCCCGGTCAAGAACCTGACCTTCTCGGCCGACGTGACCTACTCGCACCTCGATCAGAAGTATGCCGGTATCATCACGACGTCGTCGACTGCTATCGGCAAGCCGACCGCGACCTACGAGCTGAAGGATCAGGACACTGTCCAGATGCTCTTCCGCGCTCAGCGCAACTGGTAATTCCGGTTGATCTGATCACGATCCAACAGAACCCCGGCAGGCAACTGCCGGGGTTTTTCTTTGCGAAAGATTCTAAGGAGAGCTGCGCTGCGTCAATTCGGTCCACGCGAACGACGAAGACGAGCCATGCGATTCATTCGCCGCAGACTTATTTACTTACCTGATCTACTAAACTATATACGCCACGGCCAACACATTGAATGATGGCTCTTAGCTAGCTGCTAAGCCTCCCAAACCTCCGGCAATGCCCTGCCGGAGGTTTTTGATTCAAGGCCCAGCCGGCGGCGACGATGGTGGCGCGGGTTGCCGTCGCCTTGCCGATTCGATGCCGTCAAGATTTGACGGAATCGATCCGCAGTGCATTCTCGCCATTGATGGGACGCTTCAAGAACAGCCGCCTGGCGCGCATGAGCAGCGGCCACTATTGCCTGATCCGGGATCTCGGGCTGGTGAAGGGCGGCAAGGGATTGCGGCACCATGAGGTAATCATCGATTTCTCCTGGCGCGGCCTGCTCAAGCTGGCCCTGAGCGCGGGTGCCGGCGTCCTGCGGCGGCGCGCGTCCGTGCGCATCGAGACAGCCGAATAGCACGGGGCCGCGTCATGACGCGGCTTGGCCTGCGGCCAGGATGCGCGCGATCATCGCGTGAGTCTCACGCTTCGTGAACAAGCATTCGAATTCGAGCGACGTGATCGCAGCATTGTCAGAGCTTCGCCCATGACGATCGCACGCTGCCACGCCGCGCGCTGCGCTGTGCGCCGATTGCGATCAACGTAGTTCATCTGTGCAGGTGCTGTCGCGCTGCTTCGCTGGTTTTACCTCGGCAGCTGCGGCCGCGGTGGAAATTCCGGCCGCGATCGCCATCAGCGTTGTCGCGACCAATCTGTTCAGGATGTGCACGATCATGGTCTCCGATTGTCGATGTCGGATTGTTCGCAACGCGGAATGATTTCGTTACGCGGCCACCGTCTCAACCCGCTGCAGGCGGCTCACTTGCGCGTGAGGCGGCGCCGTTGCTGGGCGACAATTCGGTGATGTAAGGTGCCGCAGCCAAGCGGTTGGGGCTGCGATCCGCGCTCCGGCCGAAACAAAGAAGAACAGGGCAAGAAAAATAAGGGAAGGAACGGATCTCACATGAAGGATTTCGCCGGAAAGATTGCCGTCATCACCGGTGGCGGCACGGGCATGGGGCGCGAGCTGGCACGGCAGCTCGTTGCCGAGGGCTGCAATGTCGCGATGTGCGACGTCTCGGCCGAGGCGATGGCCGAGACCAAGCGGCTCTGCGAGGTCGAGAAGCTGCCGCAGGGCCTGCGCATCACGACGCACGTTGCCGACGTCTCGATCGAGGATCACTACAAGCGCTTCCGCGACGAGCTGATCGAGCAGCAGGCGACCGACAAGATCCACCTGCTGTTCAACAACGCCGGAATCGGTGGCGGCGGCAGCCTGTTCTCCAACACGCGCGAGCAGTGGGAGCGCACCTTCAACATCTGCTGGGGCGGCGTCTATCTCGGCGTCCGCACCTTCCTGCCGCTGTTGGTGAAGGCCGACGAGGCGCACATCGTCAACACCTCGAGCGTCAACGGCTTCTGGGCCTCGGTCGGCATGGGCGTGTCCCACACCGCCTACAGCGCGGCGAAATTTGCCGTGAAGGGATTCACCGAGGCGATGATCAATGATCTCCGGCTCAACGCGCCGCATGTGAAGTGCTCGGTCGTGATGCCCGGTCACATCGGCACCTCGATCGTGTCGAACTCGCGCAAGGTGCAGAACGGCTCCGACCAGCTCAACGCCGACGAGCTCAAGCAGGCCCGTCAGCGTCTGCAGGGGCAGGGGATCGACGTCGCCAAGATGTCGGACGCCGACATCCAGCAGCTCGCGCTCGACCGTGCCCGCATCTTCCTCGATGAAGCGCCGACCTCGGCGGCGGCCGCCGCCAAGGTCATCCTCGACGGTGTGAAGGCCGAACGCTGGCGCATCCTGGTCGGCGACGACGCGCATCTTCTCGACGAGCGCGTGCGCAAGGCGCCGGAACAGGCCTACTCGCCGGAGTTTTATCAGGACCTCGTGGCAGCGACCGGGTGGAAGGTCGGCTGAACGGCCGTCCCGCATCGCGTGCGGGACGGATTCACTCAAGCGCTATCCGCGCATCGCGCGTTGGCGCGATCCCGCTTGATAGGCGAGGCGGTAATGCCCTGAGCAATAGGGCATGCCGCCGAGCGGTGTGTTGCCGCAGAAGCAGAAATCATCGGCGCCTGGGGTGCTGATCGGCCAGCGGCAGCGCTGCTCGCTCAGTTCGAACAGCGAGCAGCTGTTGGCGCTGACGATCGGTGCGTCGTTGGCCTCTCGTTCGTAGACCGCCTGGAGCAACCGGAGCTGCTGTTTCGCGGTCGCCCGTTGCGCGGCGTGGGCGGCGGATTTCTTGCGCCGCGCCCGACGTTCGTCCGGCGTCGTGCGTGTGAGGTTCAGCCGCGACAGCTTGCCGATCACCGCATTGCGGCTGACGCCGATATTGACGGCGATGTCGCGGCAGGAGAGGCCGGCTTCAAAGTAGATCTTGAGTTGGTCGACGCGCTCCGGCGTCCAGGTCTCTTGGATGGCAATCATCTGACGGTTCCACGTTCTGTGTTGAACCGCCGCGCCGGCACACGCGCCCTTAGTTCTTGAGCATGATCTTTTCGGAAAACCGGTTTCCACTTTTCCGGATCATGCTCTCAGGGCGTGCGGCCGTTGTCGCGGATTGCAAGCAACCCGTCCTTGATGGCGAGCCGAATGCCTTCCTCGATCAATGTCCGTGCGACGCCCGGGACGCTCGTGCCGTGGGTGCCCTGTCTCACCAGCTTCTCGAGGTATCCGATGGTCGAGAGCGCCAGCGTGACCGGGACGCGGTCGGTTTCGGCCTTTTCCGTAGCCATGGTGAAACGCTTAACCCCGAACGCCTGTACTGAAAAGTATCTATTTAGAGTCTATTTAGGAATGAGGCGGTTCGTCAAGCCGTGGGCGGCAAGAAACAGCCAGCCGCGCCCAAGCGCGCTGGAAGCGAGTTCCAGCGCGCGGGTGTCATCGAATTATTGAGGTAGATGAAGGTGTTAGGGCCGTAACTCGACCTTGACCGGGAACTTCTTGAGAAGCCGCTCAGCCTTCTCGGCCTTGTCCGGAGGCGCGCTCACCCTCAGGTACAGTCCGCGCGACGGGTCGGTGATCGCGTCGACAGTGACCTCGCCGGACAATCCTTCCAGCGCCAGCAACTCGCGCGCGGCCTCGCCGGCGGCGATCTCGCGCAGCTTCGGCTTGAAGATCTTGCCGACCGGAGTCACCGGCATCTCCGGAATCACCGACACCACGCGCGGGCGCGCCGGCGGCTCCAGGATGTTGTCCTGCACGAAGGCGGCGAGCGCGTTCGGATCGATATGGGTGCCGGGCTGCGCCGAGACGAACAGCATCGGCACTTCGCCGGCGTAGGTGTCGGGACGTCCGACGGCCGCGGCAAGCGCCACGCCCGGAAACGCCAGCGCGGCGTCCTCGATCGCGCGCGGATCGATGTTGTGGCCGCCGCGGATGATGACGTCCTTGGCGCGGCCCATGATGTAGACGAAGCCGTCGGCATCGATCCGGCAGATGTCGCCGGTGCGCAGCCAACCGTCGCGGAACGCCTCCTCGGTCTGCTTCTTGTCGACATAGCCGGCGAACACCTGCGGGCCCCTGGTCAGCAGTTCGCCGACCGGCGAAGGCCACGGTCCCGTGTGGAGCTTGCCGCCGTCGAGGATCGCGAGTTCGACCAGCGGATTGCGGGTGCCGACGCTCTCGGCGCGCGGCTTCACACCGTGCACATCGTGAGTGATGGCACCGGCGAGCTCGGTCATGCCGTAGAGCTGCTGGATGCAGGGGCCGCCCCAGGTCGCAAGATAACGCCGCTCGATCTCCGGCGGGCAGATCGAGGCGCCGGTGGCGGTGACGCGCAGGGTCGAGATGTCGCTGTCCGCGACCGGGATATCGGCGAGGGCGCCAAGTATCGTCGGCACGTTGCCGGCGATGTTGATGCGGTACTGCTCGATGATCTGCCAGAAGTGCCGGACCAGCGCCGGATCGCGCGCGCCGGCGGGACCGGGGATGACCATCGTCGTGCCGGCCGCCAGGGAATTGGCCGTGGTGCAGAAAAGGCCGCCGACATGGAACAGCGGCATCGTGATCATCGCGCGCTCGCCGCGATGGAAATCGAGCGCCATCCGCGAGGATACGGTGGAGGCGACCATCGCGCGGTTGGTGAGCCGCGCCACCTTGGGATGGCCGGTAGTGCCGCCGGTCGGGAGCATCACGGCGACGCGGTCGGCCTCGCTCATGTCCTTGGACTTGCCGTAGTCGTCGCGCCAGGCGGGATCAGGCCGCAGCACCTCACCGTCGAAGGCGATGCTGCCGTCGAGCGGCACGATCACAATGTGCTTCAGGGAAGGTACCTCGCGCTGCAGGCCCTCGACCCTCTCATAGAGCCCGCCTGGCATGCCCGGCGGCGGCGCCAGCAACAGCTTCGCGTGGATCGCATTGAGCTGGGCGACGATCGCTTCGCGCGTGAACAGCAAATTGAGCGGCTCGGCGACGCCGCAGGCGGCTGCGCCGAAGATCGCGACGACGGTCGCGGGGCACGCCGGGAGCAGGACAGCCACCGCGTCGTCCTTGCCGATGCCGTGCTTACGGAAATAGGTTTCAGCGGCCTTGATGCAGCCCATCAAGTGATCGTTCGAGATCACGACCGGGTTGGGATCGAGCGGCGAGCGCAGATAGATCGCGGCTTCAGCGTCCGGAGCGCCCTGCGGGCCGCGGGCAATGAGGTCGAGGATGCGCGGGCATGCCGCGAGCGTCTCCTGCATTTCCCTGTCGCGCGCAGCCTCGTCGGCCGGCGAAAGCCTGTCCTTCAGCATATCCGTCCCCGTCCATTCTTGTTCGTTGGGACGGGGATTGTATCGAGCCGTGCTCGCGGAACACAAGTGCGGCCATAGCACTCAGTCATTCCGGGGCGGCTCGCCGAGCCGAACCTCAGGTGCGCGAATTGCGCACCGGGGAGTCTCGAGATTCCGGATTCGATGCTGCGCATCGCTCCGGAATGACGTGCGTGGTTACCCGTGGACCACCGATTTGGCGATCATGCAGTGGATGCCCTTGGAGCCGTTGACCGTCTGCGTCACGCGCAGGTCGGCGGCCAGGCTGCACAGCGTGTAGGCGTCCTCGCGCGACAGATTGCGCTTCTCGCCGAGCAGCACGATCATGTCGCGCAGCGCCCGCACCACGCACTGGTCGAGATCGGGATCCATCGCCATGGTCATGTAATGATCCGCGGTCTCTGCGCGCGGATAGGCGAGCTTGATATCCTTGCGCAATGTGAGGCGGAAGCGGCCGGTCAGCGCGGTCTCGATCGCGGTGACGCAGACCTCGCCGTCGCCCTGCACGCCATGGCCGTCGCCGCAGGAGAACAGCGCGCCCGGAACGAACACCGGCAGATAGAGCTTGGCGCCGGCGCCGAGCTCCTTGTTGTCGAGATTGCCGCCCATCGCGCGCGGGATCAGCGAGGAGATCCGGCCCCAGGCCGGCGGCGGCGACACGCCCATCACGCCGAAGAACGGCTTGAGCGGCAGATCGAGCCCCCAGGGCATACGGCCGACCATGCGCCCGCGATCGAGCGGGATGTTGAGGACGCGTGTTTCGTGGAAATCGTCGGGCAGGGTGCCGGACAATGGCTTGATCAGATTGTAACCCCAGTCCTGTCGCAGCTGAACGTCGAGAATATCGACCTCGAGCACGTCGCCGGGTTCGGCGCCGGCAACCGCGATCGGGCCGGTCAGAATGTGTCCGGGTACCATCCGCTCGCACTTCGCATGGATCTCGTCGAGCTCCGGCGGAACGAAGAATTTGCCGCGGTCGGGCACCACGTCCGGGCCGCCGCTGACGGTTTCGATCGTGATCTCGTCGCCGCTCGCAACGGTCAGAACCGGTTTCAGCTTGGCTTCAAAGAAGCCCCAATGGCAGGTTTCAGGGCTCGACTTCAGATGGTGATGGGTCATGTGACGGCTTTTGATTGGTTTCCCAGCAGCGTATGACGCTGTAGCAGAACTTCGCAGGGGCTTCTCTTGTTTTTTGTGCTCTCCAAGACGCTCGGCATCGTGCTGCTGCCGATCAACTTCCTGATCGGTATCGGCGTGATCGGCACCGTGCTGCTGTTGACGCGGTTTGCGCGCCTCGGCCGCAGGTTGATGGTGACCGCGCTGCTGCTGCTCGCGATCTGTGGCTTCTCGCCGCTCGGCGATGTCCTGATCTCCATTTTGGAGCAGCGCTTCCCGCCATGGGACGCCTCGCGCGGCGTGCCGGACGGCATCATCGTGCTCGGCGGCTCGATCGATGCCGATCTGTCGGTTGCGCATGGCACGCCGGTGGTGCGCAGCGCGGCCGATCGCGTCATCGCGGCGGCGGCTCTCGCGCGCAGATATCCGAACGCGCGCCTCGTGTTCACCGGCGGCAGCGCGAACCTGATCTCGAACGATGCGCGCGAAGCCGACTATGCCGCCGAGATGTTCGAGGAGCTCGGCATTGCCAGGTCGCGATTGATCATCGAGCGCCGCTCCCGCAACACGGTGGAGAACGCCGAGTTCTCCAGGGCACTGGTCGATCCCAAGCCGGGCGAGCGCTGGCTGCTCGTCACATCGGCCTACCACATGCCGCGCTCGGTCGGGCTGTTCCGCAAGGCGGGATTCAATGTCGAGGCCTATCCGGTCGACTGGCGCGTCGGCAATGTCTTCAGCTTCGCGACGCTTGCGATCGAGGGCCTGTCACGCACTGATCTCGGCGCGCGGGAGTGGATCGGGCTTTTGGCCTATCATCTGGCCGGCAAGACCGACGATTTGTTGCCGGGACCGGCTGCACGTTGAGGCTTGTCGCCTTCACCGGCCAATCCGGCCAGAGCCCCGTTCCGATTGAATCGGAACGGGGCTCTGGATTCTTGTTTGACGCATTTTCTTCGCGCGAACCGGTACCCACTTCGCTTGAAAATGCTCTAACATCAAATCAACAGGCGGCGCCAAGCCGCCGATCACGGGAGTTTTCGCCATGCAACAGCAGACACCGCCGGAACAGTTCGACCTCGGCGCAATCGTCGCCGACCTGAACAACCTGCTGCGGCTGAAGACCACGGTCATCGGCATCAAGATGTTCGCGCGGGTCGAGGAGATGGAGGCGATCCCGAAGATCCGCCGTCCATCGGCGGTCCACACCACGGACCAGATCGTCAGCATGGCCTCGCGGCTCGGCTGGACCGTCGGCATTACCGGCGACGATCTGGTCGGCGCGCAATGCCGCGCCGTGATCGGGCTCGCACCGCAGGACGAGAAGTGGCTTGCCGGCGAGAACTATGTCGGCGTCTGGCATGGCACCGCCGAAGACGCGCGCAAGCGCCAGGAGGCGCTCGACGTGGTGCCTTACGGCCAGTACCAGGCGATGGCGGTGAGCCCGCTGACCAGCGGACGGCTCAACCCGCCCGACATCTGCCTCGTCTATGCGACGCCGGGACAGATGATCATCCTGATCAACGGGCTTCAGTATACCGGCTACAAGAAGTTCGAGTGGGGCGTGGTCGGCGAAACCGCCTGCGCGGATTCGTGGGGGCGGGCGCTGAAGACGGGCGAGCCGAGCCTGTCGCTGCCATGCTTCGCCGAGCGCCGCTATGGCGGCGTGCCCGACGAGGAGATGCTGATGGCGCTGCCGCCGGCCTATCTGGTGAAGGCGATCGCCGGCATGAAGCAGCTCGCCAAGAACGGTTTGCGCTACCCGATCGCGCCCTATGGCATCCAGGCCGACGTGCGCGCCGGCATGGGCGTCTCGTACAAGAAATAGCGCATTGCGTTGCCGCGCCCGCGATGACAAAAGGGCGCCCATTCGCTGCGCAGGGAGCCTGATGCATGTCCTCGTCGAAACTCGACATCGTCGTCTATGGTGCGACCGGCTTCACCGGCCAGCTCGTCGCCGAATATCTCGCGGCGCATTATCGCAACAGTAGCCTGACATGGGCGATGGCCGGGCGCAGCAAGGACAAGCTCGCCTCGGTACGCGACGCGATCGGCGCGCCCGCCGACACGCCGCTGATCGTCGCCGATGCCGGCGATGCCGCCTCGCTGAAGGCGATGCTTGCGCAAACCAGGTCTGTCATCTCGACGGTCGGACCGTATCAGCTCTATGGCAACGAGCTGATCGCGGCCTGCGTGGAAAGCGGCACCGACTATTTCGATCTCTGCGGCGAGCCGATCTGGATGCGGCAGATGATCGACAAATACGAAGCCGCCGCGAAGGCCAGCGGCGCGCGCATCGTGTTCTCCTGCGGTTTCGACTCGGTGCCGTTCGAACTGGGCGCGTTCTTCGTGCAGGAGGAAGCGAGGCGCGTGTTCGGCGCGCCGGCACCGCGCGTCAAGGGGCGCGTGCGCGACATGCGCGGCACGCTGTCCGGCGGCACCGCGGCGAGCGCCAAGGCGACCTTCGATGCGGTCGCCAAGGACCTCAGCCTGGTTGCGATCCTCAACAACCCGTTCGCGCTGACGCCGGGCTTCGAGGGCCCGAAGCAGCCACGCGGCAGCAAGCCGGCCTATGAGGAGGATCTGCACTCCTGGACCGCGCCGTTCATGATGGCGCTGATCAACACGCGCAACGTGCACCGCTCCAACATGCTGATGGGCTTCCCCTACGGACGGGACTTCGTTTACGACGAGATGGTCCTGACCGGCCCGGGCGAGAAGGGCGAGGCCAACGCCAAGAAGGTGATGGCGTTGAATTCCGAGAAGACCGGCCCAAGCGCGCCGAAGCCGGGCGAGGGGCCGTCAAAGGAGGAGCGCGAGAACGGCCGCTACGATCTGCTTTATCTCGCGGTCGCGCCCGACGGCCGCATGGTCCGCGCCGGCATCAAGGGCGATCGCGATCCCGGCTACGGCTCGACCTCGAAGATGATCTCGGAATGCGCGATCTGCCTGCTGCGCGATACACCCGACGTCGCCGCCGGCTTCTGGACGCCGGGAGCGGCGATGCAGCACAAGCTGATCAAGCGCCTGATCGATCACGCCGGGCTGACCTTCGAGGTCGAGAAGTAGCTTCGCTTACCTCGCCCCGCTTGCGGGGAGAGGTCGGATCGCATCGTCAGATGCGATCCGGGTGAGGGGGTACAGGTCCGTCCGATCGCATTGCTCGTGGAGAGAGCCCCTCACCCCAACCCTCTAAGAGCGAGCTTCGCTCGTCTCGACCCCGTGAAGGACGGGGAGAGGGAGAGGCGCTACGCCGCCGCGCGCGGATTATAAGCGTACATGAAGTCCATGCCCTTGGACGACACCGGCAGCAGCAGCTTCAACATGTGATCGCGGAGCCAGGCGCCGGTCGGGCTGAACTCGCGCTTGCTGTTGCCGTTGCGGCGGGCGATCGCCACGATCTTCTCGGCGCGCGGGCGCCGCTCGTGCTCGAAAGCCTGGAACGTCATGCCGAGCTCCTGGCCGTCGCGCATCAGGATGCCGAGCCGCAGCGCGTCTTCCAGCGCCAGCGATGCGCCCTGGCCGGCATGCGGGCTCGTCGCGTGCGCGGCGTCGCCGATCAACAGCGTGCGCTTGCGCGACCAAGTCGGCAGCGTCGCGACGTCGAGCGTGTCGGTGACCACGATATTCTCGGCGGCTTCGATGATCTCGGGGATCGGCGCGTGCCAGCCGGCGTGGAAATCGCGCAGATGCTGCCTGATCGCGGCCTGGCTCTGCAACCGGTAGGCCGCCGCGGTCATGCCGTGCGACGGCTGCGTGCTCCACCACATCGCGCCCGTGTCCGGATCGGGGCTGCACATCCCATAGCCGAAGAAGCCGCTCTGCCCGAACGTGGTCGCCACCCTCTGGCCGATCGGCAGCTTCTCGATCACCGCGCGGGGCACGAATCCGCCGAAGCCGATCAGCCCGGTGTCGAACGGCGTTGGGCCGTCAGGGATCACGTGGCGCCGCACCGCAGAGTGCACGCCGTCGGCACCGATCACGAAATCGCCCTCGGCGGTGGTGCCGTCGTTGAAATAGGCGATCACGGGCTGGTCGCCGCGGTCTTCGATCTTCACAAGTTTCTTCTCGAAGAACACCGAGACGTTGGAGGCCCAGGCCTTGTCGATCAGCGTCTCGTTCAACGTCGCGCGGCACATGTTCACCGCGGGCTGGCCGAAGCGCTGCTGCATGTTCTGGTTGAGCGAGCCGAGCTTCTTGCCGCCCTGCGAATAGAAGTCGAAGGACTCCGCGATCGAGCCGTTGCGGATCAGTTCGTCGGCGAGGCCGAGCTCGGCCAGCACATGCATGCCGTTCGGCGCGATCTGAAGCCCGCCGCCGATCCCGGTGGAGTAGGGCCAGGCTTCATAGAGCTCGGTCTCGATGCCGGCGCGGGTCAGGAACATCGCGGTGACAGGACCTGCGATGCCGGCGCCGATGATCAGAGCTTTACGGGGACGTGAGGTCATGCCTTGCTCCATGCATCCGTGTGGGATAGGAAAGGTCAGTTGCTAATTATCTTAGTATATAAGATATTAGGCGAGTAAGATATAGGAGCCGATTTGTCAAGCACGACGTCGCGCGAAACGCTGATGCAGGAACTCGAGGAGGCGATGCGCCGGTCATCCGCGCAGGGCGTGATGTACGGCCAAGCAGTTGCAAACATGGCCGGAATCTCCAATTCCGACATGGAATGCATGGATATCCTGCATCTGGAGGGGCGGGTGACCGCGGGGCGTCTCGCCGAGGTCACCGGGCTGACCACCGGCGCGATCACCGGCGTGGTCGATCGTCTGGAGAAAGCGGGTTACGTGCGCCGCGAGCGGGACGAGAGCGACCGCCGCAAGGTCTTCATCTCGGTGGTGGAGGAAAAAGCGGCGGAGATCGGCAAGTTCTACGTGCCGATGCAGGAGGCGATGCTCAAGCTGTGGAGCAGCTACACCGACGACGAGCTGCGCTTGCTGCTGCGTTTCGCCAATGACGGCTACAAGGGCGTGCTGGAAGCGACCGGAGCATTGAAGGCGGTGATCGACATGCCGCCGGAGCAGCGCGCCAGCCTCAAGATGCCGCCGAAGACTCGTCGATGATCCGTGCCGACGTCGCGCGGTAGTGCTCGGCTGCCGCATACATGCCCCACATCGTGCCCAGCATCATCCAGAAGTGCCGCCAGTGGTCGGTATCGATGATGAAGCTCTCGCCGACGAAGCCGAGGAACGCCGAGAAGACCGCGAGATAGCCGCGCTGCCACGGCACCCGCATGTAGATGTAGCGGAAGCCGATGATCGCGGTGACGAACACCAGCGCCGGATAGCAGATCCCCGAGATCCAGCCGCCCGACATGAAGGCGTTGAGATAGGAATTGTGGGTGTCCTCGGGGAAGTAGGTGTGGAATTGCAGCGGCCCGATGCCGAACGGCAGCTCCAGCGCCATCTGGGCGCCGAGGATGTGGCGGCCGAACCGGCCGAAGCGGCCTTCGTCATAGCTCTGGTCGAAGCTCGCGCGCTGCTTGAACATGTCGGCGACCGAGCCGATCGAGAGCAGCACCGCGATCAGCGCCACGGCCAGGATCGCGGCGATCAAGGTCATCACGATGATGCGCGAGCGCTGCGCCTGCGAGCGGCTGGTGAACACCATCAGCGCCAGCATGAAGGCCGCGGTGATCACGAGGCCGCCCCAGGCGGCGCGCGAGAACGACAGCAGGATCGCGAGCGAGATGATGCCGAAGGCGATGGCGTTGCGGAGCGCCTTGCCGAAGCGGTCGGAGACCACGCTCTGCAGTGTGAACAGCGCCGGCAGGATCAGGAAGGCGCCGAGCACGTTCGGGTCCTTGAAGGTTCCGCGGGCGCGGTCATACAGCGTCAGCAGGTCGTAGCCGCCGGGCACCAGACGGAAGTAGCCGGCGATGCCGGCGAGCGAAGCGATCATCGCGCCGACGATCAGGCCGCGGCGCAGCATGTCGAGGCGGGCTTCGGTATCCTCCGACATCACCATCGCGAAGAAGATGACGGTGATGGCCATGTACCAGGAGGTCAGGATCCAGTTCACCACCTCCGGCTTGTCGAGGAACGGCACCGCACCGATGCTGTAGCCGACATTGAGCACGATCAATGTGAACAGCAGCGGCATGAACACGAGCCGCATGCGCAGGCCCGTGGCGAAGAACAGCACGCAGGCAGTCAGCGTGACGAGCTCATACGGGCTCGGCTCGATGAACACGATGGCGCCGGACGCACCGGCCAGCCACACCAGCGCCCGCTGCAGCGCCAGCACGCCCGTTGGTGCTGATGTCAGCGAATGGGACGTCCCGGCTGTCGCCGCATAGGCCATCGGATACTCACGCAACGCAACGGACACAGAACCTGACACCCGTTATTGCGAGGAGCGTCAGCGACGACGCAATCCACCTATCCCCTAGCGGCAGCGTGGATTGCTTCGCTGCGCTCGCAATGACGTGCGGTTTGAACCCGCCTCGATCAGTACGCGTTCTCGCTTTTGGTCAGCAGCGAGAACGGGGTCTTGAGCAGGATGTAGAGGTCGAACAGCACCGACCAGTTCTCGATGTAATAAAGGTCGTATTCGACGCGCTTCTGGATCTTCTCGTCGGTGTCGACCTCGCCGCGCCAGCCGTTGATCTGCGCCCAGCCGGTGATGCCCGGCTTGACGCGGTGGCGGGCGAAGTAGCCGTCGACCGCCTCGTCGAACAGGCGGTTCTCCAGCTTGCTCTGCACGGCGTGCGGCCGCGGGCCGACCAGCGACAGATTGCCCTTCAGCACGACGTTGAACAGTTGCGGCAATTCGTCGAGCGAGGTCTTGCGGATGAAGCGGCCGACGCGGGTCACGCGCGGATCGTTCTTGGTCACCACCTTGGAAGCGGTGGGGTCGGCCTGGTGGTGGTAGAGCGAGCGGAATTTGTAGACGTCGATCCGCTCGTTGTTGAAGCCGAAGCGCTTCTGGCGAAACAGCACCGGGCCGGGGCTGTCGAGTTTCACCGCGAGCGCCACCAATCCCAACACTGGCAGCGCCGCAAGCAAGGCCAGACCGCCGACCACGCGGTCGAACAGCCATTTCAGCACCAGATCCCAGTCGGTGATCGGCGCCTCGAACATATCGAGCGTCGGCACCTTGCCGATATAGGAATAGGAACGGGGGTGGAAGCGCAGCTTGTTGGTATGGGCCGACAGGCGGATGTCGACCGGCAGCACCCACAGCTTCTTCAGCATTTCCAGGATGCGGGTCTCCGCCGAGATTGGCAGCGCGAACAGCACGAGGTCGACGCGGGTGCGGCGAGCGAATTCGACGATGTCATCGATCTTGCCGAGTTTCGGTGCGCCGGCGCAGGTGTTGGTGGCGCGATCGTCATTGCGGTCGTCGAACACGCCGAGCAGATGGATGTCGGAATCATCCTCGGCGTTCAGCGCCTCGATCAGCTGCTCGCCATTGTGGTCTGCTCCGACGATGATGGTGCGGCGGTCGAGCCGGCCGTCATGCGCCCAGGCGCGCACCATCGATCGCAGCAGCAGCCGTTCGGCGATCAGCACCGCAAGGCCGACGCAGAAGAACGACGACAGCCAGACCCGCGAGACCTCGCCGCCGAGCTTGACCAGGAAGGAGATGCCGATGAACAGCAGGAACACGACGGCCCACGACGAGATCATGCGCGTCATCTGGCGAAGCTGGCCGCGGAAGATCTGCACCTGGTAGATATCGGCGGCCTGGAAGCAAACCACGGCGGCAGCCGACATGCCGAGGATCGATGCGATGTACCCCCAGTGAATACTGCCGCCGGCGAGCGGCCTGACATAGGCGAGATAAAGCCCGACGCCGACCAGGCTGAGCAGCACGAAGTCGGCGAGGCGAACCACGCCGGCGATCACAACCGGCGAGTAGGCGCCGCGAACCTTCTGGTTGGTAACGGCGAGCGCGGCCGGCGAGAGGCGCCGGCGCCGTTCGATCTGCCGCTGAGCGGCCGTCGCAGACGCAGCGGCATCCAGCATCGAGCGTGCGTTAAACGGTTCCACGAGTCCACGTCCATTCCTGCGCATGCAGATGGGCATCCGCGCGCGGCACGAAAATTCCCCCGGACGTGACTTAAGGGGACAAATCGGAAGAAACGGTTACGTGTGCAAGAAGTGGTTAACGTTTGGCAAAGGCGTCGCGATAGCCGGCCAGTACACCCTCGACCATCGCGCTTTGCGAGAAATGTTCCGAAATCCGCTCGCGCAATCGCTCGGCGCGCGCCGCGGTCGCGGCGGGATCGTCGAGCGCGGCCTTGATCGCGTCGGCCATCGCTCCAGCATTGCTCGGCGCGAACAGGGCGTCGGTGTGGGTATCGAAGATCTCCGGGATGCCGCCGACATCGGCGGCGATCATCGGAACGCCGGCCGCGCCCGCCTCGATCACTACATAGGGCATCGAATCGCCGCGCGAGGGCACCACGAGCAGGCTGCCCTTCGAAAAGCCATAGCGCGCCTTGACGTGACCGATGAAGCGGACGGCCTCGCCGAGCGACAGCCGCTTCACCTGCTCCTTGAGGCGCTCGAATTCCTCGCCGTCGCCGCCGAGCGTCAACGTCACCGGCTTGCCCTCGGCGCGCAGCTTCGCCACCGCGTCGATCAGGAGATCGGCGCCCTTGATGCGCCGGAACTCGCCGACATAGGCCACATCGGTGGCATCGTCGGCGCGGGGGACCGGTTCGAACTCCTCCGCGGTGACGCCGTTGAACACGCAGCGCACGAGGCCTGCCGGCTTGCCGACGGTGCGCTGATAGGTGTCGCGGGCAAACGCGCTCTCGAACAGGAACAGGTCGGTGCTGTTCATCAGGGTGCGCTCGAGCTGGCTGTAGAAGCGGCCCTTCCAGGTGTCGAGCGGGTAGTGCAGCGAGCCGCCATGCGGCGTGTAGACCCGGATCACCTTGCCCGACCGCCGCCGCAGCCGGACATAGGCGCCGGCCTTGGCGCCATGCCCGTGGACGACATCGGGTTTCAGCTTCCGGATCAGGCCGGCGATGTGGGCCCAGACCATGAAGTCGGCGAAGCGCGGCTCACGGCGTATCGCGACGCGGTGGACGCCGAGCTTGAGCCGCGGCTCGATCTCGGCAAGCGCCGCGTCGGCCCGCGCGCCGCCGGTCAAACTGTCGGCGACGATGCCGACATGATGGCCGCGTTCGATCTGGCCGTTGGCGACGTCGAGGATGTGACGAATGATGCCGCCGACCGGGGCACGCACCACGTGCAGGATGCGGAGGGGCGGTTGCTGATTTTGATCCTGCGCCATCGATCAGAACCAGCGCTCGCCGACGAACACGGTGTCGCCGGGGCCGATCGGCGTGCCCAGGGGAGCGACGAAGCGGCCGGCGCCGGATGCATTGGTGTGGGTGACGGTAACCTCGTCGCGCCTGGCGCGCGGCGAGAAGCCGCCGGCGATCGCGATCGCGCTTTCGACCGTCATGTTGGGCACATAGGGATATTGGCCGGGGGCCTGGACTTCGCCGAGGATGAAGAACGGCCGGTAGGCCTCGATCTCGACTGCGACCGACGGCTCGCGGATGAAGCCGTTGCGCAGCCGCGCGGTGATCTCGGCGGCAAGCCCGGCGGGCGTCCGGCCGCGCGCCGGCACCGAGCCGATCAGCGGCATGGTGATCGCGCCCGCGGCGTCGATCGCATAGGCGTTGGTCAGCCCTTCCACAACGCGGAGCTTGTCGCCGGGGCCGAGATTATAGCCCTCGCGCGTCGGTGCGGGATCGGCATAGGCCACGGGCGCAGCATACGCCATCGGTTCGAGACCGGGGTCACCGGCAAGCGGCGACGTTCGGCCCATGCAGCCCGACAGCGCGAGCGCAGCGACCAGACAAATAAGGGGAGCGCGCAGATCGCGCATGCAAGGAATCCCGCGACAATATCGGCTCCGATTAACGGCACCCATGGTTAACAAAGAATGACGGGGCGGGTGGTGGCGGCCATGCCCGTCAACCCCACCGATTAACCCAGCGGCAACCTTAATGGACTGTAATCGCCCCATTGAGAGGGAGTCGCGGTGTCCGCGGGGGTTCGTTATGCGTTTTGCATTCTGGCGTAGAGGCAAGGATAAGGCCGTCGTGCAACGGGCGTTGCCGAAGTCTGCGCCCGTTGCCGACGAAGCTGTCGTGAAGCCGGCTGCGCCCAAGCCTGATCCCGACAAGCCTGCTCCCGACAAGCCTGCTCCTGACAAGCCGGCCCGTCCGGCGGAGGCGGCCGATCTTGACCTGCACGTGCTCGGCCGCGCGCTGGCGCGCAAGCGCGGCTGGATCATCGTGCCGACGGTGCTGGTGTTCGCGTTGTCGCTTGCCGCGGTCAACGTCGTGACGCCGCGCTACAAGTCGGAAGCGCGAATCCTGATCGACAATCGCGAGAACGCCTTCCTGCGTCCGAACGGCGAGCGCGACCTGGAGCGCACCTCGCTCGACGCCGAGGCGGTGACGAGCCAGGTGCAGCTGTTGCTGTCGCGCGATCTCGCGCGCGACATCATCAAGAAGAACAAGCTGGCCGAACGTCCGGAGTTCGATCCGGTGCTGCGGGGCTTTTCGCCGCTGAAGTCGCTGCTGGCGCTGTTCGGCATCGGCCGTGACCCGTTCAGCCTGACGCCTGAAGAGCGGGTGCTTGATTCTTATTACGAGCGCTTCCAGGCTTTTGCGGTCGACAAGTCGCGCGTCATGGTGATCGAGTTCCAGTCCGAGGATCCCGAGCTTGCGGCGCGCGTCGCCAACTCGATTGCAGACGGCTATCTCGTGCTGCAGCAGGCCGCGCGGCAGGACCAGGCCAAATCCGCCAGCACATGGCTGCTCGGCGAGATCGACAAGCTGCGCACCAAGGTCGCGGACGCGGATTCGCGCGTCGAGGAATTCCGCTCGAAGTCGAGCCTGTTCGTCGGCACCAACAACATCCCGCTGTCGAACCAGCAGATGGGTGAGCTGAACACGCAGCTCAACAATGCCCGCGCGCTGAAGGCGGATGCCGAGACCAAGGCACGGCTGATCCGGGAGATGCTTCAGGGCGGCAAGCCGATCGAGGCGTCGGAGGTGCTCAATTCCGAGCTGATCCGCCGGCTGGCCGAACAGCGCGGCACGCTGCGCGCGCAGCTTGCCGAGCAGTCGTCGACGCTGCTCGACAACCATCCGCGCATCAAGGAATTGAAGGCGCAGATCGCCGATCTCGACCGGCAATTGCGCGAAGAAGCCGGCAAGGTTTCGCGCTCGCTGGACAATGACGCCCGCGTCGCCGATGGCCGAGTCATGGCGTTGCAGGCGAGCCTGGACCAGTCGAAGAGGCAGGCGTCGTCTAGCAATAGCCAGGACGTGCAACTGCGCGGGCTGGAGCGCGAAGCCAAGGCGCAGCGCGACCTGCTGGAGGCCTATCTCGCCAAGTACCGCGAGGCGACGGCGCGCGAGAACATCGAGGCCGCGCCGACCGACGGTCGCATCATCTCGCGCGCCTCGGTTTCGAATACGCCGGCCTATCCGAAGAAGCTGCCGATCGTGCTGATCGCGACGCTGGCGACGCTGCTGCTGTCGTCCGGCATCATCATCACCGGCGAGCTGCTGCGCATCTCCGCGCCCGGTGCGGTTGGCCGTGCCTTCGCGCCGGCGGCTGCCGTGATCAGGCGCCGCGAGCCGGTCATGGACGCCGCAACCGTGGACCAGCCCGCGCCGGCGCTGCCCCCTGAACCCGCGCTCGCATCGCCGGTCGCGCCGAAGCCGGCCGTGGAGCCCGAACTGCCGCTGGAGCCTGCGGCTGCCTATGAACCTCCGCCGCAGCCTGAGTCCGCCCAGACTGCCGACGAGATCGATGAGCTCGCCGAGCGCCTTGTCGCCGCCGGTCTCGCCGCCCACAAGGTCACCGTGCTCGGCCCGGCCGCGGCTGATAGCGTTACGTTGACCGCCCTGACGCTGGCGCGTCTGATGGCGCGCCAGGCCAAGGTTGTCGTCGTCGATCTCGTCGCGTCCTCGCCGGTGCTGACGTCCGCGACCGTCGATCCGGCGGCGCCCGGCCTTGCCGAGCTGATGCAGGGCGAGGCGACCTTCGCGCAGATCATCACCAAGGACCGGCAGTCGCGTGTGCAGATCGTCAGCGCCGGGCGTCCGGGCTTCGATCGCTCGCATCTGCAATCGCCGCGGCTCGCCCTTGCGATCGACGCGCTGCTCAGGGTCTACGACCACGTGCTGCTCGACGCCGGTTCGGCCGTCGACCTGCCGGCCGAACTGCTGACCGCGAAGGCGCAGGCGGTCGTCGTGCCCGACGCCGCCATGGCGCAGGATGCCCGCCACTCGATGGTCGAGCAACTCAGGGCGGTCGGCTTCGCCGAAGTGACGATGCTGAGCAAGCCCTGCGCGGCGTCGGAAGCGGCTGTGAGGAGCCCGCGGGTGGTGGCTGCCTGAGCGCCGCCGTCAGCCCGTCGGGGTAAATCCTGTCGCCCGCACGATCCCTTTCCAGCGATCGGATTCGGTGGCGAGCAGTTGCGCAAAGTCATTCATCGCGATTGCGTCGACGTCGACCGACAGTTTGGCCATGCCGGATTTGACCTCGTCGCTGCGCAATGACGCCTGGATCGCGCCGTTGAGTTGCGCGACGATTGCCGCGGGCGTCTTCGCCGGCAGGAAGATGCCGAACCAGGTCACGTCCTGAAGCCCGGGGTAGCCGGCTTCCGCCACCGTCGGCACATCGGGGAGGGATTTGAGACGGCTGGGACCGGTCGTCGCCAGAGCGCGAAGCTGTCCGGACTGGACCTGACCCAGCAGGCTGTCGATCGGCATCACCGCCGACGCGATCTCGCCCTTCAGGAGATCCTGGACCGCCCCTCTGCCTTGATAGGGCACGTGGAGATAGTCGAAGCCCGCGGTTCGGCCGAGCATCGCACCGATGAAATGCAGGGTGGTGCCAACGCCCGGCGTGCCGTAGGTCGCCTGTGTCGGGTTGGCGCGGCACCAGGCGACGAAGTCGGCGAGGCTCCTGACATCGTTCGGGACTTTCGGGCCGATCGCCAGCAGCGTCGCGAATGAGCCGACGGTCGATACCGGCGTGAAGTCCTGCAGTGCGTATGTCAGCGACTTGTAGGTGTGCGGAAACAGCGCGATGAAGCCAAGCGGCGCGAGCAGCATGACCGATCCATCGGCCTCGGCGTTCTTTACCGCCTCGATCGCAATCCGGCCGCTCGCGCCGGGCCGGGTCTCAACGACGATGGAGTCGGCATAGTCCTTCATCTGCCCGGCAACGAGCCTTGCGACGGCGTCGGGCAATCCGGGCGTGTAGCCGGTCAGGATATGGGCGGTCTTCAGGCGGGGCTGCGCGCCGACTGGCCGGACCAGGCCTGCGGCGGCGAGCGCGGCACCGGCCGCTGACGCGGTCAGGACGTCGCGACGGGTCAACATGCATGCCTCCATGGTCGTCGAGCCGCGCCGTTCGGGGCGCGACGATCTGCGTCATCGCGCGCGGAAGATGCGTGAGGCGGGGATAAACGTCCAATGCTAGTGTCTGAGGCGTCCATAACCGTTTTGGTAAGGATCGCTGATGCAGGACATCGAGCGTGCCCGACGCCGGATCAAGCTGCGCGACCTGCACATCCTGCTCGTCATCGCGCAGCGCGGCAGCATGGCGAAGGCTGCCGCGGAGCTCGCGGTGTCGCAGCCGGCGATTTCGCGGGCGGTCAGCGACATGGAGCACGCGCTCGGCCTTCGGCTATTCGATCGTTGCCGTAACGGCATCGAACTGACGGCCTATGGCCACGCTCTGGTGCGACGCGGGGTCTCGATCTTCGACGAGCTTACCCAGGGCTTGCAGGAGCTCGAGTTTATGGCCGATCCGAGCATCGGAGAGTTGCGCATCGGCAGCACGGAGAGCATCGCAGCGGGCTTGCTTCCGGTGGCGATCGACCGCTTCACGCGGCAGCATCCCGGCATCCGCATCAATGTCGCGCAGACCGTTCTCAGCGATCTGCGCTACCGCGAACTGCGCGAGCGCAACATCGATCTGTTGCTTGGATGGACGCCGACGCCGTTTGACGAGACGGACCTGGCGGTCGAGCCCTTGCTCGATGATCGGCGCGTCGTGGTCGCGGGAAGGCGAAGCAAATGGGCGCGCGCGTCCAGGCTCGAATTGGCCGACCTCGCTGACGAGCGCTGGGTGCTGCCTCCGCCGGACACCTTTCCGGGCGCCGCGGTGGCGGAGACGTTTCGCGAATTCGGAATGCAGATGCCAAGCGCGCCGATCACGACGCTGTCGCTTCATTTGTGCTGCCGGCTCGCCGCGACCGGCCGCTTCATCACCGTGCTGCCGGGCTCGGTCGCGCGGTTTGCCGGCGGCGATCTCGGGCTAAAGGAGCTTCCGGTTCAGCTTCCGCGAGCGGCCGCCGTCTCGGCCGCGATCGTCACGTTGAAAGGCCGCACCTTGGGCCCGACCGCCGAGATCTTCATCGCGTGCATCCGTGAGATCGCCAAGGCGGCCGCAAGCAAGGCGGCCGCCGGCAGGTGACAGGCATTACCGGCGCCGTTCCCATCCCATCCGGTGGAGGCGCCCGATGCCTAGTGCGCCATCATCGGCTCGCGCGCGGTTCGCTCGAGCACCGGATCGATCCGCAGCCTGATCGTGACCAGCGCGCCGATCAGTCCCATCACGGCGAGCAGCAGCAGCCCTGCCGTAAAGCTGCCCGTCAGGTCCTTCAGATAGCCGACGGCGAATGGGCCGGCGAAGCCTGACAGGTTGCCGAGCGAGTTGATCGCGGCAATGCCTGCCGCCGCCGAGGCGCCGGTCAGGATACCTGCCGGCATCGGCCAGAACATCGGCGGCACCGCCGACACGCCGATCTGCGCAAGGCAGAGCAGGGCGACGATCAGCACCGGATTCGACACCAGCCCGGCAAGGCCGATACCGACGGCGGCGAGCGTCAGCGCGCCGGCGACATGGTATCGCCGCTCGCCGGTCTTGTCGGAATGGCGGCCGAGCAGCACCATGCCGACCGCGCCGAACACGAAGGGCAGGGCCGCGATCAAGCCGGTCTGGGTGTCGGTGACGCCAAACGCCTTGATGATGGTGGGCAGGAAGAATGCGACGCCGTAGCTTGCCGCGTTGAGGCAGAAATACACGAAGGCGCAGGCAAGGACCCGCGAGTCGGTGAGCGACTGCAGGACGGAAATATGCTCCACGGCCTCGGTTTGCTGCCGCTCGCGCTCAAGCGTGGTCTGAATCCACTTGACCTCGTCGGGCTGCAGCCAGCTTGCCTGGCGCGGAAAGTCCGGTAGGAAGGTCAGGACAGCGAAACCGACCAGGACCGACGGCAGTGCCTCGCAAATGAACAGCCACTGCCATCCGGTCAGGCCGGCGCCCGACAGGTTGAGCAGCAATCCCGAGATCGGCGCCCCGATGATGCTCGAGATCGGGATCGCCAGCATGAATAGGCTGATGACGCGCGCGCGGTACACCGACGGGAACCAGAGCGTCAGGTAGAAGATGATGCCGGGGAAGAAGCCGGCTTCGCAGGCGCCGAGCAGGAGGCGCAGGAAGTAGAAGATCCATTCGCTCGACAGGCCGCTCGCCGCGGACATCTGCGGGATGAAGGCAAATGCGGCCGAGACGATGCCCCAGCTGATCATGATGCGGGCGATCCACCGCCGCGCACCGAACCGCTCCAGCAGGATGTTGGAGGGCACCTCGAAGAAGAAGTAGCCGATGAAGAACAGACCGGCGCCGAGCCCGTAGGCGGCCTCGCTGAGGCCGAGCGCCGCGTTCATATGCAGCTTGGCGAAGCCGACATTGACGCGATCGAGATAGGCCACGAAGTAACACAGGATGAGGAACGGAATCAGCCGCCGCATCATCTTTCCGATCGCGCGCTTCTCGACATCGTCGCTCATCGTTCCCATCCCTTCCTGTTGTTCGATTCGGCAGACGATCACTGCGCTGTTCGGGGCGGCACCTGGCGCACCCGCAGCGGTTCGTCGCGTTGCTCTTGCAAGTCTTCTTTATTGTTGTGTAATCGACTGCCGCGTGACTAATGGCATTTGGGAATGGAGCCACGGCGAAACTGTCATGATGCACCGCGGTATAAGCGCGGGAACCCTGGAGCGTTTTCCAGCGAAGTGGCTGCTCGTTCGCGCCAAGAAAACGCCTCAAAGCAGAATCTGGAGCCCCGTTCCGGCTTAATCGGAACGGAAGGGCCCTTGCGGGGCAGGATGGTGGCGGGCCGTGATCAGTAATCTGAAACTGCGCCAGCTGCGCCTGCTGGTCGCTCTCGACAATGAGCGCAAGTTGCAGCTCGCCGCCGAGCGGTTGAACATCACCCAATCGGCGGCATCGAAGATGCTTGCCGAAATCGAGGCGCTGGCGCGGGTTCCCTTGTTCGAGCGCACGGCGCGCGGCGTCGAACCGACGGCCTATGGATCGATCCTGATCCGTGGCGGCAAGAGCGTGCTGGCCGATCTCGACCAGGTCACCGACGAGTTCGCGGGCTACAAATCCGGTGAGCTCGGCACGGTCTCCGTTGGAACAGTAGCCAAGCCGAGCATCGACCTCGTCGTCGACGTGATCCAGTATCTCGGCGAAAAGCTGAATCGGGTGAACATCTCGCTCGATGTCAGCACCAGCCCGCCGTTGATCACGCGACTGCTGGCGCTCGAGTTCGATTTCGTCGTCGCCAGGATTCCCGCCGGCATCGACCCCCGGCAATTCGACTATTACGAGATCGGCGCGGAGGAGGCGGTGCTGCTCGTTCGCGCGGAGCATCCGTTGGCCGGCCGCGAGACGGTCGAGCTGGAGGACATGGCCGACCAGCAATGGATCTGCCAGCCGCGCGAATCCTTCATGCGCCAGGCGCTCGAGAGGCTGTTCATGAGCCGCGGCGTGACGCCGCCGCGCCGGGTCATCAACACCGAGTCGTTTTTCGCCTCGGTCGGAATTGCGGCGGGCATCGACGCGATCGTGCCGGTCCCCATGCTGGTGTTCGATCTGGTCGATCCGCAGCGGTTCAAGGTGCTGCGCCTGCGCGACAGGCTGTTGTTGGAGAATTACGGCCTGATCAAGTTGCGCAAGCGTGCGCTGTCACCCGCTGCGGCACTCTTGTTCGACGCGATGAAACGGCTCGGCGTACCGAATGGCGGCGCAGAGCAGGGCGACGCGGCGCGCTGAACACTCAGCGGAACATGCTGCGCAGGTTCTGGGCAATCTCGAACAGCGCCGGATTTTGCTTCACAGCGCGCTTGGCGCGATTGATGGCCGACAGCGCGCTGGCCGCCGGCTTGCCGCGCAAGCTGAGCGGAACGAAGCTGTCGACGACGGCTTCATCGTCCTTGCAGAACAGCCGCTTGTACTCGTCCGAGCCGATGCCGAGATCCAGAGCGCGGTAGTTCAGGCCGGCATGGCGATCGATGATATCGCGCATCAGGATCAGGCCGGGGCTGAACTTGGAATTGGCCGACATCGTGTAGGTGTTGAACATCATCGAGAAGCGATGACCGTCGGACACGCCGGCGAAGATCGCGATCACTTCCTCGTCGCACTCCAGCGCGTGGATGTCGATCGCGTAGCCGTTGCCGTCGGCGCGCGGCGCGAGGCAGGCGGCACGAATGAACTGCTCGATGCCCGGCTCGGCGAACACGTTCGGCAGCTTCTGCTCGGCCATGCGCTGCGGCTTGACGCGGAAGAACCAGTCGAGCAGGCGGCAGACATCGGCGCTCTCGCTCGCGACATAATAGCGATAGCCGGGCAGCGCCTGCAGCTTGCGCTCCTTGCCCTTGAGGCGGCGGCGGAACGAGTTGCTGACCAGCGCCGCCGGTGCCGCGCCGGGCTCGATCGCCAGCACCGGGCAGTCGTTGACCGAAGCCTGATGCGGCAGCAGCGCCAGCGGATTCGGGAGGTCCTGCCAGCGCAGCGGCTGCTGGCAGAGCACGAGCGCATCGGCGCGGGAGCGTTCGGCGATCGATCCGATCAGAGCCGCGATGTCGGCTTCCGTCGCGTTGGCGGCGAAATCCTTCGCGCACAGCGCCATGTTGAAGGTCGCATGCTTGCCGCCCATGAAGCTCGCGCAGTTCGCGCCGAGGCGGGATTCGATTGCGAGCGGCAACAGCAGCAGCGGCCGGCGTTCGCTGTCATGAGCGACGACGATGAAGGGCCGCAGGCCCTCGCGCTCGCCGACCTGGCGTTGCCAGCTGGCGAGGAAATCGAACCGCTGATAGGGCGTGTAGCTGTGCTGCGATGTCTCGAAGCCGCGCCAGGTCGCTTCGGCTGCGGTGAGATCATGAAGGATGTCGACGCCGGCAACGCGGATCGCGTTCGGCCACGCCCGCGTCTCAGCCGTCTGGCCTTCGATTGCCGCCGCCATGGTCATCTCGGAACCCGAAATTTTAGGGTATTAATTTACAGTTCTCGGCTGGGGCCGACCTTCGCAGGGAAATGTCAACAAAGAGTAAGAACAATGCCGCGGCGGTGTGCGGGAACCGCCTGACAAGGACGGGGATCTTGGCGCCGGACAGCGGGATTTTACGACGGGCCCGAATGGAGTTCGCGTATTTCAGTGGCGCCTTCAAGCTGCGGGAACGCGAGAGCGGCGGCGCCGGGGTGATCCTGCGCTTCGCCCGCGTTCGTCCCGCGCGACGCGGCCGGTTTCAGCCGCTGAAGTCCCAGGAGATCACCCCGGCTTTCCTCGATCGCACGATCCGAGCGCTGAAGCGCTGGCGGTATGACATCGTCGGGATCGACGAGGCTTGCCGCCGGGCGGTGACCTTGCCGGTGCGCCGGCGTTTTGCCTGCCTGACCATTGACGGCGCCAGCAAGGACATCGTCACCCATGCCTGGCCGGTGCTCGCCAGGCACGGCGTTCCCTTCGCGCTGTATCTGCCGACGGCCTTTCCCGATGGCGTCGGCGTGGCGTGGTGGCTGGTGCTGGAGGAAATCATCGCGCGCGAAAACCGCATCAGCATGATGATCGACGGCCGGGAGCGGCACTTCGCGATTTCAAATCTCTCGGACAAATACGAGCTGTTCGATTTCCTGTCCGGCTGGCTGCGCAAGCTGCCGCCGTCGGACCTGTCCTACGCGCTGAACGATCTCGCCAGGCGCTATTCGGCCGACGCAGCCCAATTGTCACGCAATACGTCACTCGACTGGCAGGATCTGGCGAAGCTTGCCGCCGATCCGAACGTGACGTTCGGCAGCGCGACCGTGAACTATCCGGCGCTGTCGAGCCTCAGGGATGCCGACGCGCAGCGCGAGATGGCGATGGGCAAGGCGGTGGCCGAGAGCGCGCTTGGGCGGCAGGTCAGACATTTCGCATTCCCGTTCGGGGACCGCGATGCGTTCGGCCGTCCGCATGTCGTGATGGCCGAAGAGGCCGGCTTTGCCAGCGCGGTGTCGACCATACCAGGGGTCGTCGAGGCGCAGGGGCGCACCAACCTTCACGCGCTGCCGCGCATCGCATGGGACGGCCGCGTGCGCTCGCTGCGGATGATGCGGGTGCTGTTGTCGGGCGTGATGTTCGCGCCGGTGCGGCCGACGCGTAGCGCGCGCGACCAGGACGTTACTTAGGCGCGATCGGGCCGCGACATCCAGGCGACGATCGGCATCGCCGGCAGCACCCAGCCGAGGCCAGCGACGACGTAGAAGATCGCCTGCAGCAGCCCCGAATTGGCGAGCCAAGGCGTCTGCGCGACCGTCATGCCAAGCAGCGACCACACCACCACCAGGATCAGCAGGAAGATGGTACCGAGCAGTTTGCGGGTGCGTATGGCCATGGCGGATATGTACGACTCGTGATCCAGGGCGTTTTCGCGCGAAGCGGGCACCGGTTCGCGCAAAGAAAACGCGTCAAAACAACATTCTGGAGCTTCCTTCCGACTTGATCGGAACGAGGCCCCGGGCGGCGCTTGCGCCGCGGGCGCGGCGGACTATAAGGGGCCCGAAAATCCAATCAAGTCAGGGCGAAATGGCCGGTATTTCCGCAAAGACATCGCAGCTTCGCGCCGTCAGGGTATGGCTGGTCGCGGTGGCCGCCCTGATCGCCCTGATGGTCTTGGTCGGCGGCGCCACGCGGCTGACCGAGTCCGGCCTGTCGATCGTCGAATGGAAGCCGGTGACCGGTACGCTGCCGCCGCTGACCGAGGCGCAGTGGACCCAGGCCTTCGAGGGCTACAAGAGGATCCCGCAATATCGCGAGCTCAACGCCGGGATGACGCTCGAGCAATTCAAGACGATCTTCTGGTGGGAGTGGAGCCACCGGCTGCTTGGCCGCGTGATCGGCGCGGCCTATCTGCTGCCGTTCCTGTATTTCCTGTGGCGCGGCGCGGTGAGCGGCGAACTCGGCCGGCGATTGTGGGTGATTTTCGGCCTCGGCGCGCTGCAGGGCGGCGTCGGCTGGTGGATGGTCGCGTCCGGCCTCTCTGAACGCATCGAGGTATCGCAGTATCGGCTGGCGACGCATCTGGTGCTGGCGCTCCTGATCTTCGCGGCGATCGTCTGGACGCTGCGGCGCCTGACCGACCGCCCAAGCGTGATCGCGCCGCTCAGGCTGAAGATCACGAGCGCGGTGCTGCTCGTGCTGACCTTCGTGCAGCTCTATTTCGGCGCGCTGGTCGCGGGGCTGCGCGCGGGCAGGGTTTATAATACCTGGCCCGACATCGACGGCGGCTTCATTCCGTCGGCTGACCGGCTTTGGTTCGAGACACCGTGGTGGCGCAATCTGTTCGACAACACGCTGACGGTGCAGTTCGAACATCGCATGACCGCCTATCTGCTGTTCGCGCTGGCGATCGCACATGCGATCGATGCCATGCGCGCGCGCGCCGGCGGCGCTGTGATCGCGGGGGCCTGGTGGCTGGTGGCTGCGATCACGCTGCAGGCGACGCTCGGCATTCTGACGCTGCTGCATCGGGTGCCGATCGATCTGGCGCTGACGCACCAGGCCGTCGCCATCGTCGTGCTGACACTAGCGGTGCTGCAGGCCGAGCGCTTCGCCGCGCGCCGGACCGAGCGGGATCAGCCGACCCTCGTTGCGGTCGGCCAGCCCGGTTGATCGATCAACCTCTTTGATCGATCAGGACAGATAGTCGAGCCCGATATCGAGCGCGGCCGAGCTGTGGGTCACCCAGCCGACCGAGATCAGGTCGACGCCGGTTGCGGCAATCGCTGCGACCGTCGCCGCGGTGATGCGGCCGGAGGCTTCGGTGATCGCCTTGCCGCGCGCCATGTCGACCGCCTGGCTGAGCTGCTCGGTCGTCATGTTGTCGAGCAGCACCGCGTCGACGCCGAGCGTCAGCGCCTCTTCGAGCTGCGACAGCGTGTCGACCTCGACCTCGATCTTGACGAGATGGCCGGCATTGGCCTTGGCGCGCTCGATCGCGGTGCGGATGCCGCCGGCGAGCGCGATGTGGTTGTCCTTGATGAGCACGGCATCGTCGAGGCCGAAGCGATGATTGCCGCCGCCGCCGGCGCGCACCGCATATTTCTCCAGCGCACGCAGTCCCGGCGTGGTCTTGCGAGTGCAGACGATCTGCGCGCGGGTGCCCGCCACGGCCTTGACCAGCGTAGCCGTTGCGGTGGCGACACCGCTCAGATGGCAGAGGAAGTTGAGCGCGGTCCGCTCGGCGGTGAGCAGGCTGCGGGCCGGGCCGTCGATGATCGCGATGACCTGGTCGGGTTCGACCGCGTTGCCGTCGGGCCGTTCGGCGCGCAGCGTGATGGCCGGCGACACCGTCTGGAAGGCTGACTGCGCGACATCGAGCCCGGCGATCACACCGGGCTGCCGCGCCCGCATCACCAGCCGCGCCTGCTGGCCGGCCAGCACGATGGCGTCTGCGGTGATATCGCCGGCGCGGCCGAGATCCTCGCGCAAGGCGGTCTGCACGATCGGCTCATAGATCAGCGGCAGCAGGGGGGGGAGGGTCATGACAGGGCACTCCTGGCAAATGGCGTGGATTCGACGATGTCGCGCGCGGCGGCGAGTGCATCGGCGCGGGTAAGGGACGACGGAACGGCCGACGCAGCAATGTGCGGGAAATCGCTGCGGAAGTGGCCGCCGCGGCTTTCCTCACGCCGGATGGCGGCAACCGCGACCATCAATCCGACCAATGCTGCGTCGGACGCCGCACTGTGACCGCATGCGAGTGGATAGAGGCTGCGGATCGCGCGGGCGATCCCGTCGCGGTCGCGCAGGACGCCGAGGCCCTGGGTGAGGATCGGTCGCACGGCGGAGGGATCGGAAGCCTGTGGCATCGCATCGTCGCGCAGCATGGCGCGTGGGCCCGCACTCACGCTTTCGATGCTTTCGGCGACCCAGCGCGCGCAGACGATCGCTTCCATCAGCGAGTTGCTGGCGAGGCGGTTGGCACCGTGCAACCCGGTGCGCGCGGCCTCGCCGCAGGCCCACAGGCCCTGCACCGTGCAGCGGCCAAAACCGTCAACCGTGATGCCGCCCATGTGGTAGTGAACCGCCGGCCGGATCGGGATCGGATCATGGGCGGGATCGATGCCGGCCATCTTGCAGAACGCGCTGATCACGGGATAGCGCTGAGCAAACTCCGCGCCCGGATGTTGGCGCGCGTCGAGGAAGGTGCGATGCCCCGCGGCGCGGTGGCGCCAGACGGCGCGCGCGACGATGTCGCGTGGCGCAAGCTCGGCGCCGGGCTGATCGGCCATGAAGCGCTCGCCGGTCTCGTCGATCAACACCGCGCCATCGCCACGGATCGCCTCGGTCAGCAGCGGCATCGGGCGCGACGGCCCGTCGAACGCGGTCGGATGAAACTGGACGAACTCGATGTCTGACAGTTTCGCGCCGGCCTGTGCGGCAAGTGCGAGCCCCTGGCCGAAACACCCGCCGGGATTGGTGCTGTCGGCGAACAGCCCACCGATGCCGCCGGTCGCGATCACCACGCGATTGGTCGTGATCGTCAGCGCGCCGCTTGCGTTGGCTGCAAGCACGCCCCTGACCGCATTGTCCTCGACCAGCAGCCAGCGCGCCTCGACGCCTTCCAGCAGCGTGATCGATGGTGTGCGCCGGACCGCCGCGATCAGCGCGCGCATGATCTCGCGTCCGGTACCGTCGCCGGTGGCGTGCACGATGCGGTTGCGGCGGTGTGCGGCCTCGAGCCCGAGGCGCCAGCTGCCGTCGGCGTGCCGGTCGAAGGCGACGCCGAGCCTCGCCAGCTGCTCGACGGCGGCGGGCGCGGCGTGGACGATCCGGCTCGCGGCGGCCGCGTCGCAAAGGCCGGCGCCGGCCGCGAGCGTATCGGCGAGATGCAGGGCAGGGCTGTCATCTGCGCCGACCGGCGCCGCAAGGCCGCCCTGAGCCCACATGCTGGAAGCTTCCGCGCCGAGCGGCGACTTCGACAGCAGCACGACCGGCTCGGGGGCGAGCTGAAGCGCGGTCATCAGCCCGGCGGCACCGCCGCCGATGATCACCGGGCGGCCGTTGAGATCGGAGATATCGATGCTCATATCGCCAGCATCCTTTCGACGCTCTTGCGCGCGCGATCAGCGATCGCGGAGTCGATGGTGACCTCGTGCTGGTTGGTCTCCAGCGCGTGACGGATGTTCTTCAGCGTGATCCGCTTCATGTGCGGACAGAGATTGCAGGGGCGGACGAAGTCGACACCGGGATTTAGCGCGGCGATGTTGTCGCTCATCGAGCATTCCGTCAGCAGCACGACGCGCGGCGGACGTTTGGTCTCGACGAACGACTGCATCGCAGCCGTCGACCCGGCAAAGTCCGCTTCGGCGACCACCTCGGGCGGGCATTCCGGATGCGCCAGGATGGTGACATCGGGATGATCCTCGCGCAGCTGACGCACGTCATCGGCGGTGAACAACTCGTGCACCTCGCAGTGGCCCTTCCAGGCGATGATCTTCTTGCTGGTCTGCTTGGCGATGTTCTGCGCCAGATATTCATCCGGGAGCATGATGACGCGCTCGGCGCCGAGCGATTCAACCACCTTCAGCGCATTGCCCGACGTGCAGCAGATGTCGGACTCGGCCTTCACCGCGGTCGAGGTGTTGACATAGGCGACGACCGGTGCGTCCGGGTAGCGCGCGCGCATCAGCCGCACGTCCTGCGCGGTGATGGAATCCGCCAGCGAGCAACCGGCCTTGAGGTCGGGGATCAGCACGGTCTTGGCCGGATTGAGTAGCTTCGCGGTCTCGGCCATGAAGTGCACGCCCGCGAGCACGATGACATCGGCATCGACCTTGGTTGCTTCGCGCGCGAGCAACAGGCTGTCGCCGACGATATCGGCGACGCCGTGGAAGATCTCCGGCGTCTGGTAATTATGCGCCAGTACCACCGCGTTGCGGCGGCGTTTCAGCGCGAGGATCGCATCGACGTCCTCGGCGAACGTGGCCCATTCGAACGGCGGGATGACGCGTTTGACGCGCTCATAAAGCGGCGCGGTGCGGGTGAGCAGATCGGTATCGAGCGCAACCATTTATACTCTCCGTGAGCATAAGATGGCTTATACTTATCCTGAGCATAAGGCGTGTCAAGTGCGCGAAAGCGGGAGCTTGGTGCCGGCGACGGCCCGTTCGGCCAGCACGGCATGGCGGAAGCGGAATAGCTTGGCCGGCCGGCCGACGGTATCGGCGGCCATTGCGCCAGTCTCTTCAACGAGTTCCTGCTGCTCGATCAGCCGGCGGAAGTTCTGCTTGTGGACCAGCCGGCCTGCGAGCGCCTCAACACTGCGTTGCAGTTGCAGCAGGGTGAACTCGGCCGGCATCAGCTCGAATACCACCGGACGGTATTTGATCTTGGCGCGCAGCCGCGCGATCCCGGTCGCGAGAATGCGGCGATGATCCGCCGTCATCGGCTTGCCCGGCACGACCGGCGCCTCGCGGCCATGCCCGCGTCCGGCTTCCGGGATCAGCGCGGCCTCGTAGAGCAGCTCGTAGCGTTGCAGCACCAGCTCCTCGTTCCAGTCGCGATCGTCGAGACCGAAGGTGATGGCGCAGCGCTGCCAGCGCTCGCGCTGCAGCGTCGGTGACGGCGCCGCCTTCGCCCACGTTTTCAGCTTCGGCGCGATCGTCTTCGCCAGGAAGGCCGGCGCGCCGGCGCGATGATCCTCCCAGGGGAAGTAGTCGTACCAGCCGGACCAGTGCGCCTCGAAGCCTTCGCCGACCCGATCCTCGCGGGTCAGGCCGAGATAGCTGATCGAGACGCTGTGCGGCCCCTTGGCATCGCCGGAACGGCCGCGGTCGGCAAAGGTGTAGAGCTGCTCGACATAGCCGAGCGGGTGGCCGGTCTGCGCTTCGACCCAGGCCCGCAGCGCGGTCTGCAGCGAGCGATGGGTGAACTCGAACGGGCCGCTCGGCAGCGCGGAGCCGCCGGCGATGGTCATGATCTTGGGCGTGCCCTCGGTGACGGCGACCAGCACCGCGACGAGATCGGCGGTCACCGCGTTCCCCGAAGCCGGTGCGCTGGATTTCTGCGGCGATCTGGCCACCCGATCGGTCCGCGCTAGCAGTAGCCGTAGACGCCACAGGCGTAGGGCAGGCGGTCCCAATAGGTCACATAGGCACCGCCGTAGTACGGGCCGAAATAGTTGTAGGAGTGCCAGTTGCCGTAATAGCCGGGCAGCGACGACGACCCCGGCAGCAGCGGCTCGCCGGGCACGAACGGGATATACGGCTCGGAATTGAGCGGGATCACCACGGGCTGCTCGACGATCACGAGCTGGCGTCCGCGCCGCACATAGGTCGGCGATGTGATCGTGGTGCGGTAGGCGTAATGCCGGTGCGGCAGGCCCGCCGGCAGCTGGCGCGCGGCCTTGACGGTCGCGCTCTTGGCGACGGCCGGGCCGTCGGCGGCGTCAGCAGGCGGGATCGCAAACAATGCGATCGCGAGCGGCAATGTCCAGCGCAGCATCAATGGTCTCCCGAATCATCCGGAGCCTATCACTGCCACTTTAAGCCGGATTGAACGTTAACGAGAGGCCCGTCGGTATTAAGCGTTAACGGGAGGCCCGCCGCCTTGGGCAAGCTGCCGGAGCGATGCGGCGCACCGCTCCGGAACAAGTGCGGGATCAGGCGCGCAGGGCCTGGTCGAGGTCGGCGATCAGGTCTTCCTTGTCCTCGATGCCGATCGAAAGCCGCACCACCTCGGGCGCCGCGCCCGACCTCACCTTGGCGGCGTCGTCGAGCTGGCTGTGGGTGGTGGAGGCCGGATGGATCACCAGCGAGCGGGTGTCGCCGACATTGGCGAGATGCGAGAACAGCTGCAGGTTCGACACCAGATTGACGCCGGCGTCATAGCCGCCCTTAAGGCTAAACGTGAACACCGCCCCGGCTCCCTTCGGCGCATATTTGCGCTGCAAGGCGTTGTACCTGTCACCGGGCAGGCCGGCATAGTTCACCGCCGACACGGCGGGGTGGGTGGAGAGGAATTCCGCCACCGCCTTGGCGTTGTCGCAGTGCTTCTGCATGCGCAGCGGCAGCGTCTCGATGCCGGTCAGGATCATGAAGGCGTTGAACGGCGACAGCGCGGGGCCGAGGTCGCGCAGGCCGAGCACGCGGCAGGCGATCGCGAAGGCGAAGTTGCCGAAGGTCTCCTGGATCCGGATGCCGTGATATTCCGGGCGCGGCTCGCTCAGCATCGGATATTTGTTGTCCTTCGACCAGTCGAAGGTGCCGGCATCGACGATGATGCCGCCGAGTGAGTTGCCGTGACCGCCGAGGAACTTGGTTAGGGAGTGCACGACGATGTCGGCGCCGTGGTCGATCGGCTTGATCAGATAGGGCGAGGCCAGCGTGTTGTCGACGATCAGCGGCACGCCGGCCTTGCGCGCAACGGCCGCGATCGCCTCGATATCGGTGATGCTGCCGGCCGGGTTGGCGATCGACTCGATGAAGATCGCCTTGGTGTGCGGCGTCACCGCGCGCTCGAAGCTTTCGATCTCATCTGGGTCGGCCCAGGCCACGTTCCAGCCGAACGCCTTGAAGGCGTGCGTGAACTGGTTGATCGAGCCGCCATAGAGCTTGCGTGCCGCGATGATCTCATCGCCGGGCTTCAACAGCTGCTGCAGCACGACGACCTGCGCCGCGTGACCGGAAGCGACGGCGAGCGCCGCGGTGCCGCCTTCGAGGGCTGCGACACGTTCCTCGAGCACGGCATTGGTCGGGTTGCCGATGCGGGTATAGATGTTGCCGAAAGCCTGCAGGCCGAACAGCGAGGCCGCGTGGTCGGCATCGTTGAAGACGAATGACGTGGTCTGGTAAATCGGTGTCGCCCGCGCGCCGGTGGTGGGATCAGGCTGCGCGCCGGCGTGCACGGCGAGGGTGGAAAATCCCGGAAGGCGATCGGTCATTCTTTAGTATCCTGTTGTGGCCTGGTCGAAACGCGCGGCATGCTGATGGCGACGGCGCCCGCCGTCAAGCGAGTTGGGCGCATTGCCAGTTTTTGGAGGGGCATCCCGCGCTATACCGGATGATCGCAGCGATTATTCCGCCGCGATGTCAGGTCGTCTCGGTCTTGTTCTTTGCCGCGCGGTCGGACGCCGCGGTCTGTCCGCCGCCGAAGCTCGTGCGATTGAGCGACAGCCGCATGCCCTGCGTCGGGATCGGCGCACGCTTGGAACTCAGCGTGCGCGAGTTGACGCCCATCCACGAGATCTCCGACGACAGCCGGCCATACTCGATCTTCGGGCAGCGGTTCATCACCACTTTGAGGCCCGCGGCTTCCGCCTTCTCGGCCGCGGCGTCGTCGCGTGCGCCAAGCTGCATCCAGATCACCTTCGGCGGCGTCGACAATTTCAGCGCCTCCTCGACCACGGGCATGATGTGGCTTGAATTGCGGAAGATGTCGATCATGTCGATCGGCCGATCGATGTCCGCAAGCGAGGCGACGAACGGCTTGCCCATCAGCGTCTTGCCGACATGGCCGGGGTTGACCGGGATCATGTCGTAGCCGCGTTGCGCCAGATATTTGAACGCGAAATAGCTCGGCCGCACATTGACCGGCGAGGCGCCGACCATCGCGATGGTCTTGACGTTGTTCAGAATGCTGCGGATGTAATTGTCGTCGTAGGCGTCGTGATTCATTTTTCTTCCGGGTTTGTCATTCCGGGGGCTCGCGCAGCGAGAACCCGGAATCTCGAGATTCCGGGTCTGGTGCTAATGCACCATCCCGGAATGACGACCTCAGGTCGTCACTTGTCCTGCCACTTCGGATCGCGCTTCTCGATGAAGGCACCGATGCCTTCCTCGGCGTCGCGCGCCATCATGTTTTCGGTCATCACCTCGGCGGCGAAGCGATAGGCATCGGCGAGGTTCATCTCGGCCTGGCGATAGAACGCTTCCTTGCCGAGCTTGACGGTGTAGGCCGATTTCAGCGCGACCTTCTCGGCCAGCGCGATCGCGGCGTCGCGTTCGGTGCCAGCGGATACCACGCGGTTGACGAGGCCGATGCTCTGCGCCGTTGCCGCCGAGACCGGCTCTCCGGTCAGCAGCATCTCCATGGCCTGTTTGCGCGGCACGTTGCGCGACAGCGCCACCATCGGCGTCGAGCAGAACAGCCCGATGTCGACGCCCGGCGTCGCGAACGCCGCCGCTTCGGAGGCGACCGCGAGGTCGCAACTTGCGACGAGCTGGCAGCCGGCCGCGGTGGCGATGCCCTGGACGGATGCGACCACCGGCTTCGGAAGGCGCACGATGGCCTGCATCATCGCGCTGCAGGCGTTCATGATCTGCGCGAAATAGGCGCGGCCGCGGTCGGCATCGCTACGGCGCGCGGTAAGCTCCTTGAGGTCGTGGCCGGCGCAGAACGCCGGGCCGTTGGCGGCGAGCACGACGGCGCGGATGCGCTTGTCGCCGCCGACATCGTTCAGGGCGGCGTGCAGCTCGGCGATCAGGCCCTCGGAGAGGCTGTTGCGCGCTCCGGGCCGATTGAGCGTCAGTAGCGCGATACTGCCGACGGTCTCGCGCACCAGGATCGGCTGGTGTTGCGGCGCTTCGGCGCGGGCGGCTTGGGCGGACATGCTGAAATTCCACTTTGGTCTCTGTGACAACTTAATGTAACAGGCAGGCTGAAGCGAGGGCAGGGACGGCATGGCGACTGCGAAAATGAGCGTGGCTGACGTGGAGGAGTTCCTGCGGAGGGAATTCCCGCAGGCGTTCGTCTACGACGATGTCCGGATCGAAAGCGCCGACGGCGAGACGGCCCTGCTGCGCCAGCGCTTCAGCGAGCGCATGCTGCGGCCCGGCGGTACGGTGTCCGGGCCGACCCTGATGGGCCTGGCGGATTTCGCGATGTACGTGGTGCTGCTGTCGGCGATCGGGCCGGTTGGCCTTGCCGTGACCACCAACCTCAACATCAACTTCCTGCGCAAGGGTCAGCCGGGGCAGGACGTACTTGCGGTGGCGAGGCTGCTCAAGCTCGGCAAGCGGCTCGCGGTCGGCGAGGTCAACCTGCTGTCCGGCTCGTCTCCCGATCCCATCGCCCATGTCACGGCGACCTATTCCATTCCAAATCAATAGGCTTTTCTACGGTATTATTGCACCATAATTGCAAGCCATTGTTTTTTCTGATGTAATTTGAGCGCGTGGGCGTTGACGCGCGATCGCGGCTTCTCTAGAAAGCTGCCAGTTCGGCGCATACGGCGCCGATTTCTTTTTCACGGATTTCACACATGAGCACGTTCTCGGCCAAGCCCGCCGAAGTGACGAAGAAGTGGGTCGTGATCGACGCCAAGGGTCTGGTCGTCGGTCGTCTCGCCACGCTCGTCGCGATGCGCCTGCGCGGCAAACACCTGCCCACCTACACCCCGCATGTCGATTGCGGCGACAACGTCATCATCGTCAACGCCGCGCATGTGGTGCTGACCGGTCGCAAGCGCGACCAGAAGACCTACTACAAGCACACCGGCTTCATCGGTGGCATCAAGGAGCGCACCGCGAAGCAGATCCTCGAGGGTCGCTTCCCCGAGCGCGTCGTCGAGAAGGCGATCGAGCGCATGATCCCGCGCGGTCCGCTCGGCCGTATGCAGATGGGCAATCTGCGCGTCTATCCGGGTGCCGATCATCCGCATGAAGCGCAGAGCCCCGAGAAGGTCGATATCGCTTCCCTGAATCGCAAGAACACGAGGGCCGCATAATGTCCGATACGTTGCAGTCCCTCGACCAGCTCTCGCAGGTCAAGCCGGCCGCTCCCGACGCGCCGAAATACGTCAAGAAGGTCGACAAGTACAACCGCGCTTACGCCACCGGCAAGCGCAAGGACGCGGTCGCCCGCGTCTGGGTCAAGCCGGGCTCCGGCAAGATCTCGGTCAACACCCGCGAGTTCGAAGTCTACTTCGCCCGCCCGGTGCTGCGCATGATGATCCAGCAGCCGCTGGTCGCTGCCGCCCGTAATGGCCAGTACGACGTGATCTGCACCGTCGCCGGCGGCGGTCTCTCCGGCCAGGCCGGTGCTGTCCGCCACGGCATCTCGAAGGCGCTCACCAACTTCGAGCCCGAGCTGCGCGGCGTCCTCAAGAAGGGCGGCTTCCTGACCCGCGACAGCCGCTCGGTCGAGCGCAAGAAGTACGGCAAGGCGAAGGCCCGCAAGTCCTTCCAGTTCTCGAAGCGCTAATTCGAGTTCTAAAATTCGCGGCAATTGCCGCGGGCATCGAGTTGCAGAGGGCGCCGCGAGGCGCCCTTTTTGCTGCGTCCGACCGGCGATGCTTCGGCGCGAATTAGCGCAGTTTTTCATGAAAACTTGCGTGTGCGTGCAAACGAAATTGGAACTCGCACCTTCTAGCTTTGCGGGCTCGCAATGGCGCTGCATCACCGTATTTATTTGCGCCTGCGAACGTTGCATCACACCGGCTGGGGTGAGTTTATGTCGTTCGATCCATCGACACTTTATTTGTTCGCCACCATGGTCGCGGGCATGCTCGGCGCCATGCTGTGGTTGTTCGGCAGGCAGGAGAACATTTCCGCGCTGAAATGGTGGGGCACCGCCTATCTGCTCGGCGCGGCCTCGGTCGCGGTCTGGACGGTCGGTAGTTCGACGCTCGATCCGATGGTTCTGCTGGGCCTCAATGCGATCGGCTTCGCCGCCTGCGGCCTGGTCTGGAATGCCGCGCGCATTTTCCACGGCCGCAAGGCCAATTTGCTGGGCCTCGTGCTCGGCCCGATCGCATGGATCGGGGCGGTGACGACGGTTGAGGATCCCGCGATGCGCCTGACGATCGGTGCCGGGATCGTCGCGATCTACGCCGCGCTGACCGCTTCAGAACTGTGGAGCGAGCGCCGCCGCGCGATGCAACGGCGCTGGCTTGCGATCGTCATCCCGGTCGCGCACGGTTGCGTCCTGATGCTGCCGATCCTGGTCGGCGACCTGCTGCGATTGAACGGCCAGAATTTCGTCTCCAGCTTTTGGGTCACGCTGTTTTCGATCGAACTCGTGCTGTACGCGATCGGCACGGTGTTCGTGATCTTCATGATGGTGTCGGACCGCGCGGTGGCCGTGCACAAGACGGCCGCGTCGATCGACCCCCTGAGCGGCATGCTCAACCGCCGCGGCTTCACCGAGGCCTGCGCGCGGGTGATCGAGCGCGAGTCCATTGCCGGCCGGCCGGTCACCGTGATGATCTTCGACATCGATCACTTCAAGTCAATCAACGACCGCTTCGGCCATCCCGCGGGTGACGAGATCCTGAAGCTGTTCTCCGCTGTCGTGGTCAACAGCCTCAGGATCAGCGATCTGTCGGGCCGGATCGGCGGCGAGGAATTCGCAGCGCTGCTGCCGTGCTCGCTGGAGGAGGGTGTGCTGGTCGCCGAGCGCGTGCGCGAAGCCTTCGAGAACAGCAACATCACCTGCGAGGAAGGCGCGGTCGACACCACGGTCAGCATCGGCGTCGCAGGCGGTCCCGCCGGCACCGAGCTCGAGGTGCTGTTGGCCTCGGCCGACACCGCGCTCTACCAGGCCAAGCGCGGCGGCCGCAACCGCGTCGAGGCAGCGGAGGAATTGCCGCTCTCGCTGGAGAACTGGCGGCGCAAGACCGCGGGCCTGCCGGCTTCGGCGCGGCAAAAGCCGGCGAGCGTCCGGGCATGAGTGCGGTAACGAGTGGTTAACCATTCGATCCCATGCTTTCGGGCATGGAGTCGATCCGCACCCGCAATCCGCAGTCAGCCCTGATGTCGCTCGAAGCCGACGCGGTTTCGGCGCGCAGCGGTTTCGCCTGCCTGTTCTCGGACTCGCATGAATACGAGACCGCGCTGATCGCCGAACGGCGCGCGCAGGGGCGATACCAGCCGCCGAAGAGTCGCTGGCCGATGGTGATGCTGGCCGGCGTGATGCTGATGGTCGCGGGAACGGTGCTGCTGCTCTCCTGACGTGCGGTCACGCGGCCCGCGCCGGATCCTCCGTCTTGAAGTGGTCGATCATCACCTTGGCGATCGCCATCAGCGGCAGCGCCAGCGCCAGCCCCCAGATGCCGAACACGACGCCGAGCAGGATCTGGAACGCGAACAGCGTGGCCGGCGGGATGTCGAGCGCCTGGCGCTGGATGATCGGCGTCAGCACGTAGCTTTCCAGCGCGTGGACGCCGAGGAACAGGATGAAGGCCGACAGCGCCGCGATCCATCCGGTCGCAAGGCTCGCGAGCACCACGATCAGCCCGCCGAGGATCGCGCCGACCGTCGGAATGAAGGCGAGCAGGCCGGCCTGGATGCCGAGGATGAACGAGCTCGGAATGCCGATGATGGCAAGCCCGATCCAGGTGACGAGGAATACCGCCGTCATCGTGATGATCTGCGCGATCAGCCAGCGCTCTAGTGTCTCGCCGATGTGGTCGACGATGATGGTCGCCTGCGCGCGGTACTTGACCGGCGCGATGAACAACAGCCCGGCGCGGTAGATGCTGGGCTGGGCCGCGAAGGCGAGCCCGAGAAACAGCACGATGAAGAAGTTGCCGACGACGCTGACGGTGCCGAGTAGCACCTTCAGCGTCTGGCTGATGATGGCGCCGCCGCTTGAGGCCAGCGCGCCGGCGCCGGGGATGCCATGGGACTGCGACGATGGGGGCGTCGTTGTCGTCGTCGTCACGGCGGTGCCTTCGCCCTTTGCCTCGCCCGCGGCATTGGTGAAATCGAGATAGCTGGTGTCGACCCCGTGCTGTTCGAGGAAGTCCTTGACGCTGCCGAGCTGCGATTTGATCGTGTTGCTCAGCACCGTGGCCTGCTGCGCGATCGTGGTGCCGCCGAGGAACACGATGCCGGACAGCAGCCCGGCCATCGCCAGGCAGACGATCGCAAGCCGCAACGCGTGGGGCAGCTTGGTCAGCCGGCCGAGCAGGGTGGTCATGGCATTGAGGGCGACTCCGAGCAGCATGCCGGCGAACAGCAGGAACAGGGTCGCGGCAAAATGCCAGGCGAAGGTCAGCAGGGCAGCGAACAGTACCACGCCGATGCCGCCGACGGCGATCGCCCATGCCAAGTCGTTGCGGGCCTGCAGGCGATTGTCAGCCGAGTCTGTCACGGGTAATTCCCCCTTCGCGACGGTGTTTCGAGCAGTCTTTGGCGAAAACCCCGCCGGGATCAAGCTGGCGGGGCCGTGCCGGTTCGCCGCTGACGGGGTGCGGGGCCGGGCGCGATCGGTGGGCATCTGGCCGGCTTTGGGTCCCGAGGGGCGCGAATCTGTGCAGGACTGCAAGCCCCCCTGTGCAGATATAGATAGTTGATCCGGCGGGAACTCGAAGGCATGATCGTCTCCGCAACGTCGCAAACTTAGAAGAATCATTGCGCGAGACTTCAATAATGAGACGGCCCGTGGTCGGCGTGATCGGAAACGCCCATCGCATCGAAAATCGTTTCACAGTCCAGATGGTCGGGGAGCGCAACCTTCGCGCGGTTGCCGAGGTGTCGGGCGCGGTGCCGCTGATGTTCGCCGGCAGCCCCGAAATCACCGAGGTCAGTGCCTTGCTCGACGTGGTCGACGGCGTGGTGCTGACCGGGGCCCGCGCCAATGTTCATCCGACCCGCTTCAATACCGAACCTTGCGCCGCCCACGAGCCCTACGACATCCACCGCGACGACGTTGCGCTGGCGCTGTCGGAAGCCTGCGTCGCGCGCGGTGTGCCGATCTTCGGTATCTGCCGCGGCCTGCAGGAGATGAACGTCGCCTTCGGCGGCTCGCTGCATCCGGAGATCCGCGAGATTCCGGGCCGCATGAACCACCGGATGCCGCGGCTGGAGAACGGCGAGATCCATCCTGACCCGACCGTTGTGTTCGCCGACCGTCATGACGTCGCGCTGACGCCGGGCGGCGCGTTCGCAAAAATCCTCGGCCGGGAGACCATTCGAGTCAATTCGCTGCACGGCCAGGGCATCCTCGAGCCCGGCAAGCGCGTCGTGATCGAGGGCATCGCCGAGGACGGCACCATCGAGGCGATCCGCATCGCCGATGCGCCGGGTTTTGCGCTGGGTGTGCAGTGGCACGCCGAATACGATCCGCAGCGCAATCCGATCAACCGCGCCCTGTTCGAAGCCTTCGGCGACGCGCTGCGCGAACGGCGGCGGGCGGCGTAGGACGGTTTCACCGCCACCGTCCCTGCGCGTTAATCACGACGTCGTCTCCGAAAAACGCGCTGTCGTCCCTACGAAGGCAGGGACCATGCTCCGCGGCGGTTGTTGTGGAGGGGGACTCGTCGTTGCGGCACTGCTCAACAAGGACCGTCGGTGGTTATGGGTCCCTGCTTTCGCACTAGGGCATTTACACATCTCTTCGAGGCTAGAAAACCGACTCATCATCAAGGGGTTAGCTACTAGGCGAGAGCCGAAATCGGCGGGCGCAACCCTAGGACCGATCGACATTCATTGCATCCAGATCATTGCGGCAGCGAGATGGATGAAGCCGGTAAAGTTGTCAGATCGCCTGTCATAACGGGTTGCCAAGCGTCGGAAGTGTTTGAGCTGGCAAAAGCAGCGCTCGATGCGGTTGCGCTGTTTGTATGCGTCGGCGTCGTGCGGAATGATGATCCTGCGGGTGCGGTTTGACGGGATCACCGCCGTTGCGCCGATTTCCGCGATGATCGCACGCAGGGCGTTGCTGTCATAGGCCTTGTCGGCGAGCACGGCATCGCCGCTTTGGCCGTGGAGCAGTGCCGGCGCCTGGGTGATGTCATTAACTTGCCCAGCCGTGACGATGAAGCGGAGCGGACGGCCGAGCGCATCAGCCAGCATGTGGATCTTGGTGGTCAGTCCACCTCGGGAACGCCCCAGCGCCTGATCTTTGGCCCCCCTTTTCCGCTCGTCGCCTGCTGGTGGGCGCGAACGATGGTGCTGTCGATCATCAGATACTGGTTGTCGCGATCGGCGGTCAGAGCAGCGAACACGCACTCCCAGACGCCGGCATGGCACCAGCGGCTGAAGCGCTGATGCACCGTTTTCCACTTGCCGTACCGTTCCGGCAGGTCGCTCCAGTGTGCGCCCGATCGCAAAACCCACAAACATCCGTTGACGAACAGTCGATTGTCCGCAGCCGTACGTCCCGGGTCGCCAGCTTTCCCCGGCAGCAGTGGCGCAATCCTCGCCCATTGCGCCTCCGTCAGCTCATATCGTTTCGCCGCCACCATCTGCTCCGTGTCTCGAATCACGGAACTCTATGAATCAGCGATCAAACCGCTTGGGAATCCTGAATGTCGATCGGTCCTAGGGCAGATGAGTAAGCTCTCTGCGGTTTTCGGCCAACTCTTTGAGAAGACTCCGGAAAGACTGCGGAGGACATGTATATACGCTAGTGCTTTCGCAGGGACGACACCAAAGGTGTGGCGTCGCCTGTCCGTCGGGTCGGTTTGTCGAACCTCGGTTCGGGAAGCCATGAAAGACGCGGGGCTTTCCTTGGCCAATCGATGGGAGCCGAGCGGCAGGCGAGTAGATCGTTCCTAGAACTCAGGACGTCACGAAAGCAAAGTGTGTTGTCCCCGCAACGTCACAAGAGTTCCGTTGAGCATCGCACCTGTTGGGACTTCACTGTGTGGCAAATTCCCCGTTTAATAAAGGCGGACCTGAGGCAAAGATTTTACCACCAAGACGTTCATTTAAGATCAGGTTCAAGAGGCCGCTGACCAGCGCCAGCGGCCTCTTCGTGTTGCTTCATTGATCGCAAAGTGCAGGTACCGGCCGTTGCCGCGTCGACGGCACGCAGGAAGCAGCACGTCACGGCATTAGCGCACTGACCATGGCCATGCCGGCGGTTGCGGTTTGCTGGTGGCGTGCGGCCGCGTCGGGGTTGGCGCCGGTTTGCGCGCCTGGGCAACATCGGTCGACGGCCGCGGACGCGGCAGTGGTATTTCTGGGGCTACCGTTGGCTGTTCGGGGCTTACCTTTGGCTGTTCGGGGCTCACCTTCGGCTCTGCGGCGTTCGCAATGACACCGGCCAGCTGGTCCTGGCTTGCGTTGAGCCGCTCGGTGACCGTCTCGCTCTCGCGCGCCATCTGATCCTGGGTCGCCTTGATCTGGTCGATGATATCTTTGCTGCGTGCCATTTCTGCTTGGCTCGCCTCGAGTTGGCTTGCGACATTTTTATGGTCGCGGACCAATTGTTCTTGCCTCACCTCAAGCTGTTCGACCGCCTGCCTCAAGGCCGCGAGATCGCGCGCCATCGGTTGAAGCTGCTGCGCCAAGTCGGAAGAAAGTGCGGCGGCAGTCGGCGCAACGTCTTTCGGCGCGGCGTCTTTCGGCGGGGTTTGCGCAGGAGGTGAGGAGTGGCCAGGGGAGGCCACCATCGCCGTATCGCTGGGTGACGACCACCACCAAGCAGCGCCACCTATGCATGCTGCCAGCACGGAACCGACAATGGCCAGGTGGCGCCAATCCGCCAATCGATGAACCGCTTCTAGCGGCGCGTGAAACGCTTTCTTGCCGGTCGGCGGGCCGGAAGGGCTGACTCCTGCTTCGCGCGCGAGGTTCGAAAGCTGCTCTTCCAAGCTCACGAGCCGCCCTTCCGCGACCCTGTCATTCAGCATGGAATCCATTTTGTGCTCCGTAGCAAATGCAAAGTCACCCGCCTTGAGAGCAGATCCGCTCTTCGGCGCGCTAACATTCAACGGGACCCAGATCGGTATTTGCAGCTTAAGCCTACGAGGGATGAGGATGCGGCCTGCACGTCACATCGTCTCTCTTTTGTAAGCTCATCCTTCCTGAACTGTCCCGACGATTTTGGCCGAGATATTGTTCGTCCGCAATCGGGAACACCGCTTGCCACGGGGCGCTCGAGCTCGTGGATCGAGGTCCTGTTCGGCCGCCTCACGATGCGTCTCGCAGCCGAGGCACGTTACTTCGAGGTGTCGTAAGTCGGCGTTGAGAGCGTCGCCAAGCGCCGGCGAGGGCTGGGCTGGACCCAGAAACGTGGGAGTGGTCCATGTTTGGCGAGCGACCATGTCGGCATCCCGCCTGGCGCGTTCGGCCGACGGCTGACCACGGCGCCAAACATGCACTCCGGGGCCCTCCTGCAAATTCTCGGTATGTTGAGTTGTGCTGCCGGCGAGATGTACCGCTGGTCGACAGGTCGCAGCTATTCTTCCGGTATTGCGCGTGCGCCGGAATCGGCCTTCCTCCGTACTAATACGGATACGAAAGTGGCGGATTGCGGCGCCGGACTCGGCTAAGCAACAGGGATATTTGCTCCGGCGCCGACGACCCTTTCCGAATACTGCTTTTCCTTTTCCATTTTCGGGTGCAGCCGACACGAGGGGTTGGTCGGGATGAATTTGTCGGGCCGTCTGGCGATGGGGATGTTGTTTCCCGTCGCCGCGCTCCTGCTCGCGCTGGGCTTCATCCATGGCGTAACCTGGCCGGGCGTTCTGCTCGCGGGTGGCGCGGTTGCGGTGGTATTGATGACGGCTGAGGTGATTGCGAGATCGCTGTCCAGGACGCCCGCCCAGCTGGTGCGGGCGGCGGAGGCGCTGTCGCGCGGCCAGCAGGTCTCGCTCGGCTCAAGCGATGACGGCGAGACCGCTCAGCTCGCGGCGACGCTTGCCGAATTGTCGGCGCAGCTGGGCAGCAGGCAGCACCTGCTGGAGAAGACCGTCGAGAGCATCCGCGATCCGGTGGTGGTCGCCGACGAGCACGGGATGATCGTGATCGTCAACGCCGCGGCGCGACGGCTGTACAGTGTCGAACCCGGTTTTGATACCCTGACCGGCGTTCGCACCTTCCAGAACTATTATGCCGACGGCACCACCGTGATGCCGATCCCGGACACGCCGATGGCGCGTGCGCTGCGCGGCGATGACGTCGACGATTTCGAGCTGATCGTCAAACCGCAACCGCCGCAACCGGCCGTCTTCCTTGTCGTCAACGCGCGGCCGTTGCGCGACGATACCGGCAATCTGCGGGGCGCGGTCGCCGTACTGCACGACGTCACCGCGCAGCGTCGGGCACACCAGGCGCTGGTCGAGAGCGAGCAGATGGCGCAAGCCATCGTCAGGACCGCGCTCGACGCCTTCGTCCAGACCGACCAGGACGGCGTCATTCTCGACTGGAGCCCGCAGGCCGAGGTGCTGACCGGCTGGACGCGCTCCGAGGCGGTCGGTTATCGGGTGGTCGAACTGGTGTTTCCGGAGGAGCTGCGCCTCGCGCACCGGCAGCGGATCACCCGCTTCCTGCAGGAGACCGCGGCCGGCGGCATGGGCATGCGCTATGAAACGGCGTGCCTGCACCGCGACGGTCACCGGTTCTATGTCGAGGTGTCCCTCAACGCGCTGCGCCGCGGCGACGGCTGGATCATCAATTCCTTTGTCAGGGACGTCAGCCAGCGCCGTATTGCCGAGGAGCAGTTGATCCAGGCGCAGAAGTCGGAATCGCTGGGGCGGCTGACCGGCGGCATCGCGCACGACTTCAACAACATGCTGACCGTGATCACCGGCACGATCGAGATCCTCGCCGACGGCGTCAAGGACAACCCGCAACTCGCCGCAATCGCCAAGCTGATCAGCGATGCCGCCGATCGCGGCGCGCAGCTCACCTCGAGCCTCCTGGCATTCGCGCGCAAGCAACCGCTGCAGCCCGGCGAGACCGACGTCAACGACCTGGTCGGCGAGGTGGTCCGGCTGCTGTCGCAGACGCTCGGTTCGCAGACCGAGATCAGGACGGAGCTCGGCCGCAACGCCTGGCTCGCCTTCGTCGACCGCAGCCAGCTTGGTGCTGCGCTGGTCAATCTCGCCATCAATGCGCGCGATGCCATGCCTGACGGCGGCACGCTGAGCTTTGCGACCCGCAACATCCAGCTCGGGATTCCCGACGCCGTGGCGTGCGGCGTCGAGCGCGCCGGCGATCATCTCGTGATCGAGGTGACCGATACCGGCACCGGCATTTCGCCGACGCATCTGGAGAAGATCTTCGATCCGTTCTTTTCCACCAAGGAGGTCGGGCAGGGCGCCGGGCTTGGGCTCAGCATGGTGTTCGGCTTCGTCAAGCAAAGCGGCGGCGGGATCGAGGTCAAGAGCGAGCAGGGGCGCGGCACCATCTTCAGGATCTATCTGCCGAAGGCCGACGGCACCGCACAGCGCGCGGCGGAGGAGGACGATCTGCCCGTCAGGGGCGGTGACGAGACGATCCTGTGCGTCGAGGACGATCCTACGATCCGGGACTATGTCACGGGCCAGCTCGAAAGCCTCGGCTACAACGTGCTGGTCGCTGCGAACGCGGACGCCGCGCTCGAGATCGTCAAACGCGGCACCGCGTTCGACCTTCTGTTCACCGATATCGTGATGCCCGGCAGCATGAACGGCCGGCAATTGGCGGAGACGCTGATGGCCGGGCGCCCGGCACTGCGGGTGCTGTTCACCTCGGGTTACAGCGACGGCGTGCTGCCCGCACAGCAGGGGCGTGGCGGTCACGGCATTCCGCTGCTGACCAAGCCCTATCGGCGCGGCGAGCTGGCGCGGATGCTGCGGCGCTGCCTTGATCTTCAGGTCGACTTTCAGGGCGATCCGGTTCCGCAGCCTTATTCCGTGCAGCCCGATCTCGAACGCTTCCTGCGCGAGAATCCGCCCGCGAAAACGTAGACCGTGGCGTGACCTGGATGCCAACGGGTCCGCAACGCGTGGCCCGATGATAAACTGCGCGAAACCCATCATCCCTGATGTGGCCGCTATTTGATGGGTTTCGCTTCGCTCTACCCCTCCTACGCGTTAAGCTCCCGCGACAAAGGCGCGGCCGGTCAACGGCCCGATTTCAGGGAGTATGGAATGCAGGACCGCAAATGGTCGAGGCGCGACTGGCTCAAGGTGACGGCGGCCACCGCCGCCGGCATGGTATTCGCGGAGCCGCTGCGCGCGGCGGCGCCGCCGGCGGAAGCCGTGACGCCGGAGCTGATCGCAGCCGCCAAGAAGGAAGGCAAGATCTCGTTCTACAGCGCGCTGGAGCTGAACACGGCCGAGCGTCTCGCGCGTGACTTCGAGCAGAAATATCCCGGGATCAGCGTCCGCGTCGAGCGCTCGGGCGCGGAGCGTATCTTCCAGCGCATCGCACAGGAGCAGGGCAGCGGCATCAACGCCGTCGACGTCGCCAATTCCACAGATCCCGCGCATTACCTCGACTGGAAGAAGAACGACTGGCTCGCGGCCTATGTGCCGGAGGACGTCGCCAGGCATTTTCCGGCCGACCAGATCGATCCCGACGGCACCTCGGCGACATCCTGCGCCTGGTTCGAGGTAATCGGCTACAACACCGAGCAGGTGAAGCGTGAGGAGGCGCCGAAGAGCTACGCCGACCTGCTCGATCCCAAGTGGCGCGGCAAAATCGTCAAGGGCCACCCGAGCTATTCCGGCGCGATCATGACCGCGACCTTCGTGCTGGCACGCGACCTCGGCTGGCCGTATCTGGAGAAGCTGTCGCAGCAGCGCGTGATGCAGGTGCAGTCGGCGGCCGATCCGCCGAAGAAGATTCTGCTCGGCGAGCGCGCGGTGATGGCCGACGGTAACGACTACAACCTCGTGCTGGCCAAGGATCAGGGCAAGCCGGTCGAGGTGGTCTATCCGGCCGAGGGCGCGCCGCTGATCATCGTCCCGAGCGGCATCTTCAAGAACGCGCCGAACCCGAATGCGGCGCGGCTGTTCCAGAGCTACTTCTTCAGCGCCGAGACGCAGCAGATGCTGGCCGACGAATTCGCGCACCGCTCGTTCCACGCCAAGGTGAAGGAGAAGGCCGGTCACGTGCCGCTCGACAAACTGAAAATGCTCAAGGCCGATCCGGCCCAGGTGCAGGTGCAGTCGGAGGAGATCAAGGCGAGGTACGCGAAGCTGTTCCGGGTGTAGGTCAAGCTCCGTAGGATGGGTAGAGCGAAGCGAAACCCATCGCTTGTGCAGGGGGCGAGATGATGGGTTTCGCTGCGCTCTACCCATCCTACAGATCCAAGGCTACTAGCGTCGTTGCGAGCGAAGCGAAGCAATCCATCGGTCCGGATACGCGGAGAGATGAACTGCTTCGTCGCTTCAGCGCAAAATTGCTTTGCAATTTTGTCGCGAGCACCTCGCAATGACGCGGATAGTGCTCGGACAGTCCGGCGGCGCAGTGAGGGGTCGCGGTCGGCTAACCGCCCACTTCCGCGCTGAGCATCGGCCCGAACAGCTCCCATCGCTCGCCCCTGAGTCGTCTGAGCTGCATCTGCTTGATCGGCGCGAAATCGATCGGGCTGGTGTTCATCGTGATGCCGGGCAGCAGGTTGGTGGTGCGGAAGGCCTTCAGGTTGGCAGCCTGCTTCATGACGTTGGCGCGCGTGAGATCGTCGCCGCACTGCTTAAGCACCTGAACCAGCGTCTGAGCCGCATTGTACCCTGTCATAATCAGGCTGTCGGCCCGATTGCCTTCGGGGAAATATTTGGAGAGATATTCGTCGAACGCCTTCATGCCGGGATCGTCCTTCCATTGCGGATCGAGCGGATCCATCAGGTAGGCCACCGAAATGATGCCTTGTGCGTTCTCGAAGCCGGCAGGCTGGATCACGGCGCCGAGCGAGGAACCTACCGAGTTGAGGATGTGCAGCGGTTTCCAGCCGATCTCGGCCGCCTTCTTGATGGCCTGCGCCGCGAATTTCGGTGTGGCGATGTCGACGAATACGTCGGCATTCATCGATTTCATCTTGACGATGTGCGTGTCGATCGTCGGCTCGGCCACCTCATACGCATCCTCGATCACGATCATCGACGCCGCCTTGTCGCCGAGGCCGTCCTTCAGGCCCTTGAGATAGTCCTTTCCATAATCGTCGTTCTGGTAGAGGACCGCGATCCTGCCGCCCGGCTTTTCCTTCAGGATGTGCTTGGCGTAGATCCGTCCCTCGCTCTGATAACTGGGCTGCCAGCCCATGGTCCATGGGAAGCTTTGCGGATCGTTCCACTTGGTGGCACCGGTCTGAATGAACAGCTGCGGCACCTTCTTCACGTTCATGTATTTCTGAATCGCGCCGTTGGATGCCGTGCCGAGAGAGGCGAAGATCAGCAAGACCTCGTCGCCTTCGACCAGCTTGCGCGCCTGCTCGACCGTCTTCGGCGGACTGTAGCTGTCGTCGTAGGAGATGAAGTTGATCTTGCGGCCATTGATGCCGCCCTCGGCGTTGATCTTGCGGAAATAGGCCGCCTGGGCCCGGCCGCTGGTGCCGTAGGCGGATGCCGGCCCGCTATACGGCATGATGTTGCCGATCTTGATTTCGGTATCGGTTACGCCGGTGTCGTATTTCTTCTGGGCGAATGCGCTGCCAGCACAGACAGCGAGAATGGTGATGGCGGTCGAAAGCGCCGCCATTCGTCGAGCGACGAAAGACATCTCGTTTCTCCCCATGCAGAAAAATGAATGTGTGTTTTATCGGAGGCCGCTTTCGGGTCCTTGCCGGCAGTGAACACCCGAGCCCAGGCGTTGTCGATCCCGGAAACACAACCTTGTGTGCGGTTCGCATCACGTCATCAGGTTCGTCAGCGTTGCTGACCGTAGTCTTCCGGGGCTTCCCGCGATCAGGCCGCGCGCATCGATCGTTGCGCGCGATAGGCCTGCGGCGATGTCAGCGTGAGCTTGCGGAAGGCCTTTCGAAAGCTGCTCTCGTCCTCATAGCCGGTGGCGCGGGCGATCGCCTTGATCGGCTGCGCCGTTGTTTCCAATAGCGTGCGGGCGTGCTCGACGCGGCGGCGCATAATGAAGGCCTGCGGCGGCTCGTGGGTCAGTTCGCGGAAGCGGCGGTTCAGTGTGCGTTCGCTGAGGCCGAGCGCATGCGCGAGGCCGCGCACCGTGATCGGGGTCTTGCCGGTGCGGCGCACCAGCATGTCCGCCTTGATCAGCAGCGGGTCCTGGCCGAGCATGTAGCCGAGCGGCATGAAGATCGCCTGGGTGCGCTGCGCGGTGTCGATCACCGCATAGTCGGCGCAAATTTTTGCGACCTCCGCGCCTTCGACGAGCTCGATCAGCCGCAGCAACAGATCGACCCACGACATCGGGCCAGCGGCGCAGACCAGGCGATCGGCCTGCGTGATCACGGCATCACCGGCGAGATCGACCTTGGGATGGCGGCGGCGCAGCTCGCTCTGCAGCCACCACGTGATGGTGGCGCGGCGGCCGTCGAGCAGGCCGGCATTGGCGAGCAGCAGCACGCCGCTGCAGAATGCGCCGATCAGCCGGCCGCTGGCATGCTGCCGGCGCAGCCAGGCGCCAGCACGGTCATATTGCGGTTGCAGGCGCTCGGCGGTGAGATGATCGACCAGGCTGCCCGGCACGATGATCGCGTCGCACGCCGTCCGCCTGCCCACCGCACCATCGACGGCGAGCAACTTGCCGCCGCCGGCTCGCACCGCCTTGCCGTCGAGCGAGAGCGTCTGCCAGCTGAAGCGCGCCTTGCCGCCGCGCAGCTGCATCACGTGGTTGGCGAGGGTGAGGATGTCGGCGATGCCGGCGACCGCCGATTGCATGCAGCCTTCCAGCGCGAGGATCGCAAGCTTCATGGGACCTCCGGAATTTGCCGTCATGCTAGCCGATCAGCGCGATCGGGCGGTGGCAGATATTGCCCGATCTCTGTCCGATCGGCCACTGCCTGATTGTGCCGTGCCGGTCCATCTTCGCTGCGTTGTCACACCCTCAGCAATGGAGAGAGACCATGCCTTACGTCACCATTTCCACCGTCCGCGGCATCTTCGATGTCGCGCAGAAGCAGGCGCTGCTGGAGCGCGTCACCGATCTCATAGTCGAGATCGAGGGGCAGGGTAACCCGGACTTCCGCCGCAACGTCTGGGTCAAGATCGAGGAGGGCGAGCCGGCGAGCTGGTCGCTCGGCGGCATGATTCCGACGCCGGACATGATCGCCGGCACCTTCGGCGCGCTCGACGCCGGCGGACGGCGGCTCGCCAAGGCGAAGGTGTAACTGCCCTGCGTAGGATGGGTAGAGCGAAGCGAAACCCATCATCTCAAGGCTTGCACCGGTGCGATGGGTTTCGCTTCGCTCTACCCATCCTACGCACCGTTCTCACCCAAAAACAAAAGGCGCTTCCGGTGGAAGCGCCTTTCGCTTGTCGTCGGTGCCGTAAGATTTACAGCGAGTAGTACATCTCGAATTCCACCGGGTGCGGGGTCATTTCGAAACGCGCGACCTCGGTCATCTTCAGCTCGATATAGGCGTCGATGAAGTCGTCGTCGAACACGCCGCCGTTCTTGAGGAACGCGCGGTCCTTGTCGAGGCTCTCGAGCGCCTCGCGGAGCGAGCCGCAGACGGTCGGGATCTGCTTCAGCTCTTCCTTCGGCAGATCGTAGAGGTCCTTGTCCATCGCCGGACCCGGATCGATCTTGTTCTTGATGCCGTCAAGACCGGCCATCAGCATCGCGGCGAAGCCGAGATAGGGGTTGGCCATCGGGTCGGGGAAACGCACCTCGACGCGCTTGGCCTTCGGGTTCGCGGTGTAGGGGATGCGGCAGGCCGCCGAGCGGTTGCGCGCGGAATAGGCGAGCAGCACGGGGGCTTCATAGCCCGGCACCAGACGCTTGTAGGAGTTGGTCGACGGGTTGGTGAACGCGTTGATCGCCTTGGCGTGCTTGATGACGCCGCCGATGTAGTGCAGGCAGGTCTCCGACAGGTCGGCGTATTTGTTGCCGGCGAAGGTCGGCTTGCCGTCCTTCCAGATGGACTGATGCACATGCATGCCCGAGCCGTTGTCGCCGTAGACCGGCTTTGGCATGAAGGTGGCGGTCTTGCCGTAGATGTGGGCGACCTGGTGGATGCAGTACTTGTAGATCTGCATATGGTCGGCCATCAGCGTCAGCGTGTCGAACTTCATGCCGAGCTCGTGCTGAGCCGAGGCCACCTCGTGGTGATGCTTTTCGACCTTGACGCCCATCTTGGCCATCGCGCCGAGCATCTCGGAGCGCATGTCCTGCACCGAGTCCTGCGGCGGCACCGGGAAGTAGCCGGCCTTGGTGCGGATGCGGTGGCCGAGGTTGCCGCCCTCATATTCGGTCGCCGAGTTGATCGGCAGCTCGGAGGAGTCGAGGCGGAAGCCGGTGTTGTATGGTTCGGCCGAATAGCGCACGTCGTCGAACACGAAGAACTCGGCCTCGGGGCCGACGAACACGGTGTCGCCCACGCCCATCGACTTCACCATCGCCTCGGCCTTCTTGGCGATGCCGCGGGGGTCGCGGTTGTAGGGCTCGCCGGTGGTCGGCTCGAGCACGTCGCAGGTGATGACCATGGTGGTCTCGGCGAAGAACGGGTCGATCGTCGCGGTGACCGGGTCGGGCATCAGGCACATGTCGGATTCATTGATCGCCTTCCAGCCGGCGATCGACGAGCCGTCGAACATCGTTCCCTCGGCGAAGATGTCATCGTCGATCATGCTGACGTCGAAGGTGACGTGCTGCCACTTGCCGCGCGGATCGGTGAAGCGCAGGTCGACGTATTTGACGTCGTTGTCCTTGATCGATTTCAGGACGTCTTTGGCGGTCTTCATGAATACCCCTTATGGATGTGCGGGTCGGTTTCCAGCGGAGAGCGACGTTATTCCCGCTTTTGGCGAGTTCGTGTGACTACACAAACGAAATCAGGCTGCCGAAGCAGCCTTTTTTCTCTTTTGCCGTCGGAAAATCCGGATAGCACCGCCCTTAAATAGCGTCCAGCCCGGATTCGCCGGTCCGGATGCGGATGGCTTCCTCGATGTTGGAGACGAAGATCTTGCCGTCGCCGATCCTGCCAGTCTGCGCCGCGCGGCGGATCGCGTCGATCGCCTTCTCGACCAGGTCGTCGCCGATCACGATCTCGATCTTCACCTTGGGCAGGAAGTCGACGATGTATTCCGCACCGCGATAGAGTTCGGCATGGCCCTTCTGGCGGCCAAATCCCTTGGCCTCGGTGACGGTGATGCCTTGCAGTCCGACTTCCTGGAGCGCTTCTTTCACCTCGTCGAGCTTGAAGGGCTTGATGATGGCTTCAATCTTCTTCACTGAGCGCCTCCCGGGCATTGCAGATTGCAGGGTCGAGTTCGATGCGCGTGGGGCGCAGTCTGGTTGGTCTTAAGGCTTCCGGCCGGTAGCCGGAAACACGCGCAATGGTCGCATGAAGCGGCCTTGCGCGCGGCTTCCTCAAAAGCAGGGTCTATGCCAAGTTGTTAAGGTCCCCGATTTCAGAATGTTATCAGCCTTTTAACAGGCAATCGGCTGATATCGAACCACATGGGCTATGATATCCGAGCCTAACAAATAGGCAAATAGATCGATCCGTATGCAGTCGGCCAGTAGAAACCCCGCGAACGTCACAGGAATTGCCTCTCGAAAAGGCGAAGCGATTGAGGATTCGGCATGGACGTTCTGACCACGACCGAGATGGAGCGCGCTGACCGGCTGACCATCGCAGCCGGAACGCCGGGCTTCGCGCTGATGATGAGCGCGGGCCAGGCCGTCGCGGAAGCCGCGATGGACCTGGTCGAGGAGGGGCCGATCGTGGTGGTCGCCGGCCGCGGCAACAATGGCGGCGACGGCTTTGTCGCTGCCGCCGAGCTTGCCGCGCGCGGCCGCGAGGTCTCGGTGATCCTGCTCTGCGAGCGCGACAGCCTGCAGGGCGACGCGGCGCTGGCGGCGAAGGGCTGGAAATATCCGGTGCTGCCGTTCAACCCGCAGGCGCTCGGCAAGCCGGCGCTGATCGTCGACGCGCTGTTCGGTGCCGGCCTCAACCGGCCGGTAAAGGGCGATCCGCTGGAGATGATCGCGGCGATCAATGCCAACGGTACGCCGGTGCTGGCGGTCGACCTGCCGAGCGGCATCAACGGCACATTGGGCGCGGTGATGGGAGCGGCCGTGCAGGCCACCGAGACCGTCACCTTCTTCCGCAAGAAGCCCGCGCATCTGTTGCTGCCGGGCCGGATGTATTGCGGCCGGGTGCGCGTCGCCGACATCGGTATCGCCGCGCAGGTGCTCGACGAGATCAAGCCGCTGACCGCGGAGAATGCGCCGGAGGCCTGGCGATGGTCGTTTCCGGTACCGCGGATCGACGGCCACAAATACGCGCGGGGGCACGCCGTCGTGGTGTCGGGCGATCTCGCCTCGACCGGGGCGGCACGGCTCGCCGCGCGCGCCGCGCTGCGCGCCGGCGCCGGCCTCGTGACGCTGGCCTCGCCGCGCGACGCGCTTGCCGTCAACGCTGCGGCGCTGACTGCGGTGATGGTGCGCGCGGTTGACAACCCGATCCAGTTCGCCGAGTTGCTTGGCGACAAGCGCCTCAATGCCTGCGTGATCGGTCCTGGCGCCGGGGTCAGCGCGCGGACCCGTGACTTCGTCCACACCGCGCTGTCGGCGCAGCGGCATCTGGTTCTCGACGCCGACGCGCTGACCAGCTTTGCCGGCGCGCCGGACCGGCTGTTCGAGGCGATCAAGTCGAGCGCCGGTCAGCAGGTGGTGCTGACGCCGCATGAGGGCGAGTTTCCGCGGCTGTTCAGCGATATTTCCAACAAGCATCCCGGCCGCTCCAAGCTCGAGCGCGTGCGCGCGGCGGCCGAGCGCTCCGGCGCGGTGGTGCTGCTAAAAGGCGCCGACACGGTGATCGCGTCTCCCGACGGCCGCGCCACCGTCGCCGCCAACGCGCCGCCGTGGCTCGCCACCGCCGGCGCCGGCGACGTGCTGTCGGGCATCATCGCGGGTTTCCTGGCCCAGGGCGTCGCGGCCTTCGAGGCGGCCAGCATCGGCGTCTGGATGCACGGCGAGAGCGCGAGCGAGGCGGGCCCCGGCCTGATCGCGGAAGATCTCACCGAAGTGCTGCCCGCCGTGTTCCGCCGTCTCTATGACGAGTTCGGGATTGAGTATTAGGCGGCTCGTGCTGGCCGACATGGATGTTGCCGCGCGCGTGCATCGCGCGGCATTCGATCAGGCGCTGCCGCGGCTCGCCGGCCTGCACACGCCCGGCATTGATCGGATGATCTGAACAACTGGTTAGATATTTGCGTTTCTGCGATCGATCCGGCTGGCCTATACGATTCAAAACCGTCGCCTCTCGCCCGGAACAGCCAGATGAATGCACCGACCAGCCTGCTTTCGACCGCCTCACGGATCGCCGCCGCTCCGGCTCACGGGAGCGTCGACCCCGCGTCCTATCGCGCGGCGATGCGTCACCACGCCGGCGCGGTGACGATCCTGTCGGCGGGCGGGCCGGGCGACAGAACGGGGATGACGGCGACGTCGGTCTGTTCGCTGTCGGACACGCCGCCGCGGCTGATCGCCTGCGTCAACCGCTCGGCGAGCGCGCATGGCCTGATCCGGCGCACCGCTGCGTTCGGCGTCAACATGCTGCACGCCGACCAGGCCGAGCTGGCCAATGTGTTCGCCGGCCGCCGCGGCATCGAGCGGGACGATCGCTTTTCCGACGCCGACGGCTGGCTGTCGCTGGCCACGGGCGCGCCGATCCTTAAGGATGCGCTGATCGGGCTCGACTGCGAGCTGATCGACGAGCATGCGCACGACACGCATTCGATCTTCGTCGGCGCGGTCCGCGCGATGCATCTGCGTGAGGGGGAGACGCCGCTGATCTATTTTGGTGGCGCGTTCTGCGGGTTGGCCCGGCGGACCTAAGGGCGCGGCTTGAGGAATTTGTGAATCACTGATGTCAGCGCGCCGGCAGCCGGCGAGAACGATTGTCCGCGCAACGAGACGATGCAGACGGTGCGCTCCAGCGTCGGATTGACGATCGGTAGCGCCTGCATCGTCTTCCTGACCGGCCGCGGCAAGGCGACCTTCGGCAGGATGCCGACGCCGAGACCGGCGCCGGCCAGCGCGGCCAGCGTGTAGCTGTGCTCGACCTCGAACTTGATCTTCATCTGCAGATTGCGCGTGGCGAGCGCGCGCTCCAGCATCGAGCGCAGCGCCGCCGATTTTGAGTTGAGCAGGATCGGATAGGCGGACAGTTCGGTTAGGTCGACAGCGCTGCGCTTGCGAAACGGAAACGCTCTTGTCGCCAGCGCATAGATCGGGTCGTTGAACAGCGGCGCGAACTGAAACTCGGTCGAGCCGTCCGTCTCCGGCCCGATGCCGAAATCCGCCTCGCGCCGGCGCAGGCAGTCCAGCATGTCCTCGGCCGCAAGCTCGCGCAGATTGATGTTGATGCCGGGATAGCTCGCCTGGAAGGCGTGCAGGGCCTGCGGCAGAATGGTCGCGGCAATGGTCGGGACGCAGGCCAGCGACAGTGTCCCGCGCTGGATGTCGATGACCTCACGGATCTCGCGCAGGCCGTTCTCCCATTCGCCGAGCGCGCGCCGCGCATGCGTCAGCAGTTGCAGTCCCTCCGCGGTCAGCTCGACGCGCCGCGTCGTGCGATGAAACAGCGCGGCGCCGACCTGGTCCTCCAGCAGCTTGATCTGCATGCTGACCGCGGATTGCGAGCGGTTGAGCTGCTCGGAGGCCTGGCGAAAGCTCTTGTTCTCGGCGACCGCGATGAACATGTGCAGCAGCTTGAAATTGATCTGCGACATCGTTTTTGCCCTGCAGGGATTGTCCCAAAGAACTGAACAGTTCTTAAGATAATCTCGTTAGAAAGATCAGTGTCGGACATCTAGCATGATTGTTGTTGGCCCCGGGAGACGATCCTGCGGCGCGATGCAGAAAAGATGCTCCAGAAAAGACGCTCCGATGTCCTTCACCGTCACCAAGCCGCGCACGCGCCGCGTCCAGCGTTCCGAACTCGCGGTTCCCGCGACCTCGACCCATTTCTTCGAACGCGCAGCGAGTAGCGCGGCCGATTTCATCTTCCTGGATCTGGAGGACGCGGTTGCGCCGCCGCGAAAGCCCGAGGCGCGCGAGATCGCGATCGAGGCGCTGAACCGGATCGACTGGGGCAACAAGACGCTGGCGGTGCGCATCAATGGCCTCGACACCGAATGGGCGCATCGCGACATCATCGAGATCGTCAGCCGCGCGCCGCGCCTCGACCTCGTCATGGTGCCGAAGGTCGGCACCGCATTCGACGTCCGTTTCGTCGAGGCGCTGCTGACGGGGCTCGAGCGCGAGTTCCCGCGCGCAAGGCCGCTGGGCATCGAGATCCTGATCGAGACCACGCTCGGGCTCGCCAATGTCGAGGACATCGTGCAGGCGTCGGAGCGGTTGGAAGCGGTCATCTTTGGCATCGGCGATTACTCGATTGATCTACGCACCTGCGGCGAGATCATCGGCGCCTCCGATCCGCGCTATGCCGTGCTCACCGATGCGGACGAGGGCGGTGCGCGCCGGATGCACTGGAACGACCAGTGGCACTTCGCGCTCGCCCGCATCGCCAATGCCTGCCGCGCCCACGGCCTGCGTGCGATCGACGGCCCCTTTGCCAATTTCGGCGATGCCGCAGGTTTTCGCGCCAGCGCGGCGCGAGCGGCCGCGCTCGGCTTCGAGGGCAAATGGGCGATCCATCCGTCGCAGCTCGAGACCGCCAACGAGGTGTTCTCGCCGACCGCACGTGAGATCGGCTGGGCGCGCGAGATCACGGCCAAGATCCAGTCCGCCAGCGCCGGCGGCGACGGCGCTTTCGGGCAGGACGGCGTGCTGATCGATCTTGCGGTGCTCAAGCGCGCGCAGGCGATCATCGACCGCCATGACGCAATTCTGGCGGCGGGCAGGCAGGGAGCGCGCGATGTCGCATGAGCCACCGCTGGCCGGAATTCGCGTGCTCGACATCGCGACCTTCGTGGCGGCGCCGTTCTGCGGGACAGTGCTGTCCGACTTCGGCGCCGAGGTGATCAAGATCGAGCAGCCAGGCACAGGCGATCCCTTGCGCCGGTTCGGCACGCCGAGCGAATGCGGCGACACCTATGTCTGGCTCAGCGAGGCCCGCAACAAGAAGTCGGTGACGCTCGATCTGCGCAGCGAGCGTGGCGCCGCGCTGTTTCGCGAGCTGGTCCGCCAATCCGACGTGGTGCTGGAGAACTTCCGGCCTGGCACGCTGGAGAAATGGGGGCTCGGCTTCGAGGCGCTACGCGAGATCAACCCAAAACTCGTGATGCTGCGCATCAGCGCCTATGGGCAGGACGGCCCCTTGCGTGACAAGCCGGGCTTTGCCCGGATCGCGCACGGCTTCAGCGGGCTCGCTTATCTTGCCGGCGAGGCGGGACGGGCGCCGGTGATGCCGGGATCGACCTCGCTCGCCGATTACATTTCCGGGCTATGGGGCGCCCTCGGCGTGCTGCTGGCGCTGCGCCATGCCGAAGCCACCGGACACGGGCAGGTGGTCGATATCGGGCTCTATGAATCGGTGTTTCGGCTGCTCGACGAGATGGCGACTGTGTTCGCCAAGACCGGTTTCGTCCGCGAACGCCTCGGTGCCGACACCGTCAATGTCGTGCCGCACAGCCATTACCAGACCGCCGACGGCAAATGGGTGGCGCTGGCCTGTTCGAGCGACAAGATGTTCGAGCGCCTGGCGCAGGCGATGCAGCGCCCCGAACTCGCGGCCGACCCGCGCTATGCGGCCATGGCCGGCCGCCTGGCGCGGCGCGAGGAGGTTAACGGGATGGTCGCCGACTGGATCGGCTCCAAGCCGCTGGAGACGGCGCTTGCCGAGTGCGAGCGCTACGACGTGCCCTGCGGGCCGATCTACAGCATCAGTGACATCTTCGCCGACCCGCAGTACCGCGCCCGCGGCAACATCGCCGAGGTGCCCTCGCGCGCCGGGCCGATTGCGGTGCCGAGCGCGATCCCAAAAATGTCGCGCACGCCGCCGCAGTTCAAGCATGCCGGCGTCGCGCTCGGCGCGCACACCGACGAAGTCCTGACCTCACTTGCCGGCGCAACCGCGGCGGCGCTCGCCGCGCTGCGCAGCGACGGGGTGATCTGACATGCCCCAATTCTCCCGCGGCCACGAAGGAACCACGCCATGACCAGGCAGATGAAATTGATCGGCTTCCTGCAGGCCCAGAATTGCTCGAACTATCCGGCCTCCTGGCGCCATCCCGACTCGAAGCCGAACTGGTTCTCGCGCGACTATTACCAGGAGATCGGGCGCACGCTGGAGCACGGCAAGTTCCATCTTGCCTTCTTCGACGACCGGCTCGCGATCCCCGATCGCTTCGGCGACGATTTCCGCGAGACCATCCGCCACGGCGTGCGCGCGGCGAAGCTCGATCCGGTCTCGGTTGCGCTCACGATGGGATTGGCGACCGAGCGGCTTGGCATCGGCGTGACCTATTCGACCACCTATTACGAGCCGTTCCACGTCGCGCGGGTGTTCGCGACGATGGACCTGCTGCTGAACGGCCGCGCCGCCTGGAACGTGGTGACCTCGCTGAACGACTCCGAGGCGGCGAATTTCGGCGCCTCGCAGCATCTCAGCCACGATTTGCGCTACGACCGCGCGGACGAGTTCATGGAGGTCGTGCTCGGCCACTGGAACAGCTGGGAGGACGGCGCGGTCAGCTTCGACCGCGAGAGCGGGCTGTTCGCCGACCCGGCCAAGGTGCACCGGCTCGACCATCACGGGCAGTTCTTCCGCTCGCGCGGCCCGTTCACGGTGCCGCGCTCGCCGCAGGGCCATCCGGTGATCATTCAGGCCGGCCAGAGCGGCCGCGGCAAGACCTTTGCGGCGCGCTGGGGCGAATTGATCTTCGTGATCTATCCCAATCTCGACATTGCGAAGAAGCAGTATGCGGACCTCAAGGGAACGCTGGCCAAGACGGGCAGGGACATCAGCATCGCGCCGGCGGTCTATCCTGTTGTCGCCGAGACCCAGGCCGAGGCCGAGGACAAGTTCGCGGCGATCAGCCGGCTCGCCAAGCCGATCGATGCGCTGACGCTGTTGTCGGAGGTGTTGAACTACGATTTCGCGGCCAAGCCGATGGACGAGCCGTTCACATCGGATGAGCTGGCCTCGATCAGCGGGCTGCAAGCAATCCGCGACCGCGTGATGAATCTCAGCGGCAAGCCCAATCCGACACCGCGGGACTTCGTGCAGTTCAGCGGGCGCGGGACGCTCGCTGAACTACCGACCTTCGTCGGCTCGCCCAAGGCGGTCGCCGATCAGATGGAGCGCTGGTTCTGCGAAGGCGGCTGCGACGGCTTTGTCGTCGCAGCCACCCATGTGCCCGGAACCTACCAGGACTTCGTGCGCCTCGTCGTGCCCGAGCTGCAACGGCGCGGCCTGTTCCAGCGCGAGTATCAGGGCGACACGTTGCGCGAGAACCTCGGCCTGCCGCGGCCGCAAGCCATGCATGCGAGCGCAGACGAGGAGACGCGCGTCTCGACCAGATAGCGCGGGCACAAAAATCGGCGCGGACAACGATCAAAACAAAATCAAAATCAGGGAGGCTGAAGTGACCAAGGGCGTTAACGCGGGGGGCCGGCTCGACAGATTGCCGATCTCAAGGTTTCACTACCGGATCTTCGCGCTGATCGGAGCCGGGCTGTTCGTCGACGGCTTCGAGATCTTCTTCGCCGGCAGCATTCTCGGCGCACTGGTTCAGTCCGGCTATTCGGACCTCGCGCAGAATGCGCGCTTCATCTCGGCGACCTTTGTAGGGATGCTGATCGGTGCCTGGCTGGCGGGCGTCGCCGGCGACCGCTTCGGCCGCAAGTTCGCCTATCAGGCCAACCTCCTGATCTTCGGCCTCAGCGCGCTGGCGGCAACGCTCGCGCCGTCGATGAGCTGGCTGATCGGGGCCCGCTTCGTGATGGGCCTCGGGCTCGGCGCCGAGATCGTCGTCGGCTATGTCGTGCTCAGCGAATTCATCCCGCCGCAGCAGCGCGGCCGCTGGGGCGCGGCGCTCGCGACCTGCACCAATGGTGCGCTGTTCGTCGCGACGCTGGTCGGCTGGGTCGTCATTCCGCACCTCGGCTGGCGCTGGATGTTTGCGCTGTGCGGCATTGGCGCGATGATCGTCTGGTTCCTGCGGCGCTCGCTGCCGGAATCGCCACGTTGGCTCGAGACGCAGGGCAAGAGCGCCGAGGCGGAGGCGGTGCTGGCGGCGATCGAGCAGGAGGTCGGCAAGGGTAGGACCCTGCCGACCCCGGCCTATCAGCCGGCGCCGGTACAGCCGGACGTTCGCTTTACGCGCCTGTTCTCGCGCGCACTGATCGCGCGGACCATCGTCGGCTGCCTGATCCTGATCGGGCTCAACACCGCGGTCTACGGCTTCATCGCCTGGATCCCGACCTTCTTCGTCAAGCAGGGCATCAACCTGTCGTCATCGCTCGGCTACACCATGCTGATGACGCTCGGCAGCCCGCTCGGCACGCTGTCGGGCATGTGGATCGGCGAGAAGATCGACCGCAAGCCGTCGCTGATCGTGCTGTCGCTCGCCGCGGCCGGGCTCGGGCTGATCTATCCGATGTTCATCAACCCGGTCGCCTTCGTCGTGATCGGCTTCCTGCTCGTGTTCACGGTGGCGGTGATGCTGGCGCTGGCCTGGGGGCTTTACATCCCCGAACTGTTCCCGACCGAGCTCAGGATGCGCGGATCCGGCATCTGCAACACCGCCGGTCGCCTGATGTCGATCGTGACGCCGTTCATCGTGGTCGAGCTGTTCATCAGGTTCGGCGTCACCGGCGTCGTCTCTGTGGTGGCCGGGCTCCTGGTGGTGCAGGCGATCGCGGTTGCGGTGCTCGGCATCGAGACCCGCAAGCGTCCGCTGGAGGCATTGCGGCCGGAGGCGATGGACAGCGAAGCGTCATCGGCGCAGGCGCGCGGCAAGCTGCAACCGAGCCCCGGCGGGATTGCCGGAGGCGGGGAGTAGGCGTCGGGCCAAAGGCCCCGGTCGAAAACGGCCGCGTTACAGCGCCCGCACTGTGCTCAGATGCGGGCGCTCGACGCTGACCTCAGGTCGATTTCATTCCGCTGCTGAAATCAGCGCGGTTTGGCTCACCCGCGTCTCGCCCTTGAGATTGTCGACGGTGACGTGTGTGTCGTACCAGGTCAGCCGCGGCCGGACTCCGAACCGTCCGGTGAGCTCGACGATCTTGGCCTCGGTAAACCATGCCTCGGCCGCCTCTCGGCTCTCCCAGAGATAGACGCCGCCGGTACCGGCCTCTCCATTGAGATAGTCTTTGCGGATCAGCCCCTTTGTTGCGAGCTTTCGGTAAATGGGGGCGGTGCCCATGCCACCCCTGATGGCCTGTTCTTCAGTTCGTTTCGGAAGGTCGAATTGAACGACGACGATACACTGTGCCATCCCTGTTCTCCGATCTGAGCCACATGGTGCCAGATTCGCTCGGCGGCACGCCGATCAACTCCGACACTACAGGATTTATCCGACGCTTGTCCCGAATTGACGGGTTCCGTTTCGCAATTTCGATGCGAATTGATGTGATCGCCATGGGCTCGACGACATCAGGCCGTTGGGTAGGCCAGAAGGTGGGCGGGGCGCTGCTGTTGACCTCATGTCGCGTTTTAACGAGACTGTTGCTGGGCGCCCCGCGATGGCGGGGCTAGGGCCCTCAACATTCTCTCGGATCCTCCAGAAACCTCTCGTGAGTGGCAGGCAGAACAATTTCCTCGCTCAGGCGCTGCAACAAGGCGCCTTGGCGTTGCGGGCGCAGCAGTTTGCTCAGGCCGAGCAGATTGCGACGAACCTCCTGAAATCAAACCGCACGGACAGACACGCCGCGCTTCTTCTGGCGCATGCCCTGATGGGGCAGAACCGGGGCGGCGAGGCGATCGCAACGCTCGAGCGGGTTGCGCGTCGCATCGACGATGGAGAGGTCGAGACTTTGCTCGGCGCGCTGATGTGCGGCGCGGGCCGCGTCGCCGACGGCATCGCACAGCTTCGGCGCACGGCGGCACGCCGCCCGCCATATTTTCCGTCCTTTCAGGAACTCGCCGGGCAGCTTGCCAAGGCCGGTCAACACGACGAAGCGATCAGCACGATCGAGGCCGGTCTCGCGCTGGCCCCTGAGAGCGTCGACCTGCAGCTCGCTCTCGGGCGCCTGTTGCAGGAGACCAATGACGTCGCGCGGGCTGCAAGCGTCCTGACGGCGGCACGTGATGCTGCGCCGGGACGCCCCGACATTCTCAACCAGCTCGGGCGGGTCCTGATCCTCCGTGGCGACTACGCCGCAGCCGCGGATGCGTTCCGCCGCGTGCTCGCGCAATACCCGGATGATCGCTCAACCCGCGCCCACCTCGCCACCTGCCTTTTCGAGCAGGGGGAGCGCGATGCTGCCGAGGCAGCGCTGCGCTCGGTGATGCGCGGTCAGCCCCAGCTGTTTGGACGCGCGGCATTCGTCATGGCCTCGGGATCTCATGGCCGCTTCTTCTTCTCCCAGAGCGCCGCTGCGAAGTTCCTCGGCGGGGAGTGAGATTGAGCCCGGCGGGCGGCATTCCGCCGTGCCTTACGCCCTGAAGTTTCTCCGGTAGAGGTTCGGCTGCCGTCGGAGCTCGGTGCGGAGTTCGCCGACCCGCTTGGCGTCTTCCGCGGTGAACGGCGATGCCTGCGCGGTCCAGTCGTCTCGCTTGACGGGAATACATTGCGCGATCGGAGTCCCCTTGGGGAGGACGCCTCTGAAATTCCTGTCGTGCCAGTACGCCGGAAAGTGCACCCAATTGTCGGCATAGAGGTCGGAATTGACCAGGCCGCTGAGTGTGGTGAATGGCAGGTCGAAGCGGTTGACGGGATGGGTGAAGTAGATCGCGTAGCCTTCCGGGGCTTCGACGGTCCACAAATTGTGGAATTTGAGAAAGAAGCGGCCCTCTTCAAACAGCGGAGTGCCGGTGACCTGACCCGGGTCGTGGAAGCCGATCGGTGAGCGTGGGAATTCCGGCGTGCCTCCCGGCGGCAGGTCCTGGTCCCAGGTGATTTCGCCGTCCTCGACCTTGAGATCGCAAACCAGCGGCAGCAAGAACCCGCAGGTCATCGCATCCACGAACGGCGGGCAGCGCTTGATGGTGTCCTCGTCGTGCAGGTTGATCGAGGAGAACGCCGTCGCCGGCATCGCCTTGAGCCAGTCGGGAACGCCCTGCGCCGCCGGTATCGGGGCCGGTATCAGTCCATCAAGCTCCGTCGGACAACGGAATTTGAGCGTCAGCTTGCTATTGGTTGACATTGGGCGCTCCGATTTCGGATCGACCTACATGAATGCGTCGCAAAGGTGAAGCGTGCCCTCACCGGCCAGGATCGCCGCTAGCCGACGAGATACTTTGCGACGGCCGACTCGTTCCACCCGATGCCGAGCCCGGGACCGCGAGCGGTCACGGCGCCGTCGACGATTTCGGCGGGCCTTGTGAGGATCGCGCCGGCGAAGTCGAGGAACTCGAGCCAGTGCGCGGTCGGCGTCACCGCGAGCAGATGCGCGCTGACTTCCGCGAACAGATGGCTCGACATCGGGATCGAGGCGGCGTCGGCTTGTCCCGCGACTTGCATCCAGCCGATGACGCCGCCGACCTTCATCACGTCGGGCATGATGAAGTCGGATGCGCCGGCCGCGATCGCTTCGGCAAAGCCGCGCGGAAACCACCAGTTCTCGCCGGCCTGGATCGGCGTCGGCGAGGTCTCGCGGACTTTTGCGTGGCCGGACAGGCTCTCCTGCGGCACCGGCTCCTCGATCCAGTGCAAATCGTAGGGCGCAAGGCGGGCGATGCGGCGGGTCGCCTCCGCCGGATCGAGCGACTGGTTGAAGTCGATCATCAACGCGATGTCGGGGCCGAGCAGGGCGCGCACGCCCTTCACGACGCGCTCGTCATTGGCGGCATCACCGTCGCCGCCTTTGATTTTTATGCCGCGAAAACCCTGGTCAAGCGAGCAGCGCAGCGCGCGCTCATCGGCAACGGGATCGACCACGCCGTAGCTGTCATAGGCCTTGATCGGCTTCGCCGAGCCGCCAAGCAGTTCGACCAGCGGCCGGCCGGCGAGCTGGCCGAGCACATCCCAATAGGCCATGTCGAGTCCGGATACCGCCATGCCGACCAGGCCCTGCCAGCCGAGCAGCCGAAACTTGGCGTCCATTGCCTTGATCAGGTCGAACGGCGCGACCGGCTTGCCGATGAGCTCGCGGCCGATCTCCTCGATCAGATAGGCAAGAGGTTTAAGCGTGAGCTTGCTGTAGGCGAAGATGTAGGTGCGGCCGGTAACGCCTTGGTCAGTCTCGACATCGATCAGAACCAGCGGGCCGGAATCGATCACGCCGAAGGCGTTCTTCACAGGGCGCTTGAGCGGCACCACGACGCTTCGCGCCTTGACTGCGCGGATCGCTGCAACTGTCTGGCTCATGGACGTTTCCTCTTCTTGTTATTGGACACTGTACCATCGGAAGAGCCGCGGCGCGGCCCAGTCGGTCGCGACCTGCTCGATCAGATAGCGGCCCGGATATTCGGCGAGGAAGGCGATGTGCTGGGTCTGGCCCGGCTCGATCGCGAGCGTGTCGAGCCAGAACGGCTTCCAGCCGTCGTCGAGCCGGTCGAGCAGACGGAAGTGATGGCCGTGCAGATGAAAGACGCTGGCGATCGGGCCGCGGTTGGTCAGCGCCAGCACCACCGGCCGGCCGGCTTTGGCCTGAAAGGCCGGAGCGGCCGATGGCTTGAAGTCCGCCGTGCGGAACCATTCGGTCGGCGTGCCGAGGGTTAGCTCGAACCTTGCGGCGTTCTTGAGATCGAGCTGGGCGGGCATGTCGTTGCCGGGCAGCGGCGGAGCCGGCGGGAACGGCGCCGGCCGGAGCGGCGGGTCGTTCGAGACGGCCAGCTTGCCGACCGGGCGGGCCTGCGTGCCGTCGTGCAGCAGGATCGCGAAGCTGGTTCCGGCCGGTCCGGCCGCGTCGACGAAGACATCGGTGCGGCCGCCGGGAGCCAGTACCAGCGCACCGTTCCGGGCCGGAAACGGTTCGGCCGGCTGGCCGTCGATGGCCATCACACGGACATCGAGGTTCTCCAGCTTGATCGCCAGCACGCTGCGTTGGCTGCCGTTGATGAAGCGGAGTCTGAGGCGGGCATTGGCCGGTGCCGAGATGTCGTATGAGGTTTTGCCGTTAATCGTATGAATTTGCGTCGAATCTTTTGGATCATTGCCGGCCGGGATTGCGCTTCCGTCCGGTCGCAGGCGCCACTCCTCGATCAGCAAGACCTCGTCGCGGTCGACCGCGACCGGCGAGGTGCCGGTCACGATCAGCGGCCGCGGCCGTGCCGGCGCCGTGCTGCCATCGCCGATCAGCGGCTCGCACAGAAAGGTGCCGGCATGCCGAAGCGGCAGCTGGAAGCTATCCTTTGCCCCGGCGGCAAGCAGCGCCCGGGAGGCCAGTGGCTCCGCCGCTGCGACGCCGTCGAGCCCGCGGCAATCCAGCGCGGCCGCGACCGGCAGGTCATTGCCAAAGGTGACGTCAAGGACCTCGCCGCGCTTGAAGCGGAGGTCGCCGCTGCCGAGCGACCAGACCGGTATCTCCGGTCCGCCAGGACCCGGTCCGTCCGGACGAAGCGAGATGCGGTCAGGTTTGGCCTGGAGCGCGACCGCGGTCCGGCCCTGCGCCGCGCCGGTGGCCGGCAGAGCGGGGCAAAGCGCCGCGGCGCCGAGGGCGGCGATCAGGTTGCGCCGGGTGAGTGAAAATTCGGGACTTGCGGGACGACTTGCCATCCGGCCGATGCGGACCATTTTCAAGTGTACCTGTCCAGTCGCGATCGGTCGCAGGGCGGGCTCAACAGCGGCCATTTTTTTGCTGCGAACCGGTGGGCGCATGTTATAAGCCCGGCCGCCCGCGGCATCGCGGCCGGACTGGGATGCTTTTCGCGCGGGCGTGGCGGAACTGGTAGACGCGCTGGATTTAGGTTCCAGTGACGAAAGTTGTGGGGGTTCGAGTCCCTCCGCCCGCACCAAGCGCTTACAGCGTTTGCATGACGAATTCTTGGAGAACCTTTGGTCCCGATGGGGTGAGGGTTCGCCGAACCCACAGACGTTAGGCCGCAAGGCCCATCGTCGAACAGATTGAACACTGCCACGGCCGCTCGGGCCGCGGCAAAAGCGGAAGAAGATTGATACCATGCAGGTCACCGAGACCCTCAACGAGGGATTGAAGCACGAATTCAAGATCAGCGTCCCGGCATCCGATCTCGATGCCAAGGCGGACGCCAAGCTGGTCGACCTCAAGGACAAGGTCCGTCTCAACGGCTTCCGTCCCGGCAAGGTGCCGGTGGCACATCTGAAGAAGATCTACGGCCGCTCGGTGATGGCCGAGACCATCGACCAGACCATCAGCGATACCAACCGGCAGATCTTCGAGGATCGCGGCTTCCGCCTCGCCGGCGAGCCGAAGATCACGATGCCGACCGAGAAGGACCAGGTCGAGGAATTGCTGTCGGGCAAGACCGACCTGACCTACACCGTCGCGATCGAGGTCGTGCCGCCGATCCAGCTCGCCGATTTCAAGTCGTTCTCGGTCGAGAAGCCAGTCGTCGAAGTCTCCGACGCCGATGTCGACGATGCCATCAAGCGGATCGCGGAAGGCAGCCGCCCGTACAATGCCAAGACCGAGGGCGTGGCGGAGAAGGGCGACCGCGTCACCATCAGCTTCAAGGGCACCATCAACGGTGAAGCCTTCGACGGCGGCACCGGCGAGGGCATCCAGGTCGTGATCGGCGCCGGCCAGTTCATCCCGGGCTTCGAGGAGCAGCTGATCGGCATCGGCACCAATGAGACCCGCACGCTGAAGGTCTCGTTCCCGAAGAACTATCTGAACGAGAAGCTCGCCGGCCAGCCGGCCGAGTTCGAGACCACCGCGACGCTGATCGAGGCGCCCGGTGAGACCACGATCGACGACGAGTTCGCCAAGACGCTGGGCCTGGAGTCGCTCGACAAGCTGAAGGAGGCCGCCCGCGAGCGCCTGACGGCCGAGTTCGCCGGCGCCACCCGCCAGAAGGTCAAGCGCGCGCTGCTCGACCGGCTCGACGACAGCCACAAATTCGAGGCGCCGCCGTCGCTTGTCGCCGAAGAGTTCAATCTGATGTGGAACTCGATCAAGGCGGAGATGGACTCGTCCGGCAAGACCTTCGCCGACGAGAACACCACTGAGGAAGCGGCAAAGGAGGAGTACCACAAGATCGCCGACCGCCGCGTCCGCCTCGGCCTCGTGCTGTCGGAGATCGGCGAGAAGAACAAGATCACCGTGACCGACGACGAGGTGTCGCGCGCCGTGATCGAGCGCGCGCGCCAGATGCCCGGCCGCGAAAAGGAAGTTTGGGACTACTACCGCAGCAACGCCCAGGCGTTGGCCCAGCTCCGCGCCCCGATTTACGAGGACAAGGTTGTCGACTTCGTCCTGGAGCTCGCCAATGTGACCGAGAAGAAGGTCACCAAGGAGGAGCTGTTCAAGGATGAAGACGCCGAGAAAACTGCCGCTTAATTTCGGCACCTCGCGTTAATGATGAACCGCGAAAGCGCGCCTCGCGACGGGTCCCGTCGCTAGGCGCGAAGACGCGAATCAGCTTGAACTTCTGCGACCTGCCCAGGTGGCTAGTGCGGCGAGTTGACGGCCTTGTCGGCCGGAAATTGGCCCATATCTGGGTTAAGCCTTGAGGCAGTAGTCTTGAGCCAAGTAGTCTTGAGCAAAGTTCTGCATCACCCCTAACCCTTGGGTTCTTTCATGCGCGATCCCGTTGAAACCTACATGAACCTCGTGCCGATGGTCGTCGAGCAGACCAATCGCGGCGAACGCGCCTACGACATTTTCTCGCGCCTGCTGAAAGAGCGCATCATCTTCGTCACCGGTCCGGTGGAAGACGGCATGTCGACGCTGATCGTCGCGCAGTTGCTGTTCCTCGAGGCCGAGAATCCGAAGAAGGAAATCTCGATGTACATCAACTCGCCGGGTGGCGTGGTGACGTCGGGTCTTGCGATCTACGACACGATGCAGTTCATCCGTCCGCCGGTATCGACGCTGTGCACCGGGCAGGCGGCCTCGATGGGCTCGCTGCTGCTGGCTGCGGGCGAGAAGGACATGCGCTTCACGCTGCCGAATTCCCGCATCATGGTGCACCAACCCTCCGGCGGCTTCCAGGGTCAGGCCACCGACATCATGCTGCACGCGCAGGAGATCCTGAATCTCAAGAAGCGCCTCAACGAAATCTACGTGAAGCATACCGGTCAGACCTACAAGGCGATCGAGGACGCGCTGGAGCGCGACAAGTTCCTCACCGCCGAGGACGCCAAGGCGTTCGGCCTCGTCGACAAGGTCATCGACAAGCGTCCGGACGATCCGGCCGCCGCGAAGGCGGCCTGATCTGGGCAGGCATCTCGAGGCGTCGGTGTGATCTCCACATTGACGCCTCACATAACCGGCAAAAGCAGGGTGCTGGACCCGCCGGCGGGTGCATGCGCACAGCGGAAAGTTCCGCTTTCGTGCTCATATACCGACGTGGTAATCCCGCAACGTTCCGTGGATTTCGACGCGTATTCCACGTGCGATCGTTGAAAATCACGGTATTGTCACGGTCTTGAGCCGGCCATCCGATTAGCGAATTCTTGATAGTCGGGTGCCAGCATGGTTGGCTGTGATGCATCGGCTATGATCGCGGAGATTCGAATAAACCGTGATCCACACGGTCAGTATTGCGTAAGGGTCTTTTTTGGTACGGAATTTGCTCTATCTACCCAACAGCCCGGTTGTGTGCCGGATTGGGTCGATCTGGCAAACAAGATCGAACGGCGGACGGAGATAATGAATGAGTAAGGTCGGCACGAGCGACGCCAAGAACACGCTATATTGCTCGTTCTGCGGCAAGAGCCAGCATGAAGTTCGCAAGCTGATTGCCGGACCGACTGTCTTCATTTGCGACGAGTGTGTCGAACTGTGCATGGACATCATTCGCGAGGAGAACAAGTCCTCGCTGGTGAAGTCGCGCGACGGCATCCCGACGCCGAAGGAAATCTGCAAGGTCCTGGACGACTACGTGATCGGCCAGAGCCATGCCAAGAAGGTGCTGTCGGTCGCCGTCCACAACCACTACAAGCGGCTCAACCATCAGACCAAGCACAACGACGTCGAACTGGCGAAGTCGAACATCCTGCTGATCGGTCCGACCGGTTCGGGCAAGACGCTGCTCGCGCAGACGCTGGCCCGCATCCTCGACGTGCCCTTCACCATGGCTGACGCGACGACGCTGACTGAAGCCGGCTATGTCGGCGAGGACGTCGAGAACATCATCCTGAAGCTGCTACAGGCCGCCGACTACAACGTCGAGCGTGCGCAGCGCGGCATCGTCTATATCGACGAAATCGACAAGATCAGCCGCAAATCGGACAACCCCTCGATCACCCGCGATGTGTCGGGCGAGGGCGTCCAGCAGGCGCTGCTGAAGATCATGGAAGGCACTGTGGCCTCGGTCCCGCCGCAGGGCGGCCGCAAGCATCCGCAGCAGGAGTTCCTGCAGGTAGATACCACCAATATCCTGTTCATCTGCGGCGGTGCGTTCTCGGGCCTCGAGAAGATCATCTCCGCGCGCGGCCGCTCGACCTCGATCGGCTTCGCGGCGCAGGTGCTCGCGCCGGAGGACCGCCGCACCGGCGAGATCTTCCGTCACGTCGAGCCGGAAGATCTGCTGAAGTACGGCCTGATCCCGGAATTCGTCGGCCGTCTGCCCGTCGTTGCGACGCTGGAGGACCTCGACGAGACCTCGCTGAAGAAGATCCTGACCGATCCGAAGAACGCGCTGGTGAAGCAGTACCAGCGGCTGTTCGAGATGGAGAACATCGAGCTGACCTTCGCCGACGAGGCGCTTGGCGCGGTCGCCCGCAAGGCGATCGAGCGCAAGACCGGCGCGCGCGGCCTGCGGTCGATCCTGGAGAGCATCCTGCTCGAAACCATGTTCGATCTCCCGGGCCTGGAAGGCGTCGAGGAAGTCGTGATCTCGCGCGAGGTCGTCGAGGGAACGGCGCGTCCACTCTACATCTACGCGGATCGTTCCGACCGCGCCGTCGAGAGCAGCGCGAGCGCCTAAACGGCGCTCGTCTCGACCCGCCAAAAATGCACGGCTGCCGGACGCTCCGGCGGCCGCCGTGGCGCAGCAGCGGCGCCCTTACGGCGTAGCAGCAAATGCTTGTTTAGCCTATATTTCCCGACACTTCTGAGACTTGACACCCCCCCGCCTGATAGCCACCTAATGCTATCGGTGAGGGATCTCATCCGTTGAGATTCGTCGCTTCACGATGCGGAATAAGCGGCTGCCGACGGCATTCTCATTCCGCATCACCAAGGCACCTTGTGGCGGTTGCGCAAGCAGGCGGACTGCGTGCAAGGGGGCACAACAAAAGGATTAGGCCATGACGACCTCAAAACCCCGGCCAACGATCGTCCACGGCGAAAGCCACTCCTATCCGGTGCTGCCGCTCCGCGACATCGTCGTCTTCCCGCACATGATCGTGCCGCTCTTCGTCGGCCGCGAGAAATCGATCCGCGCGCTCGAAGAGGTGATGAAGAACGACGCGCTGATCATGCTCGCGACGCAGAAGAACGCGTCCGATGACGATCCGGCACCCGATTCAATTTACGAGACCGGTACGCTCGCCAGCGTCCTGCAGCTCCTGAAACTGCCCGACGGCACCGTCAAGGTGCTGGTCGAGGGCCTCGAGCGCGCGCGCGTCGAGAAGTATTCCGACCGCAGCGAATATTATGAGGCGACCGCGGTCGCGCTCGCCGACACTGACGCCAACTCGGTCGAAGCCGAGGCGCTGGCGCGGTCGGTCGTGTCCGACTTCGAAAGCTATGTGAAGCTGAACAAGAAGATCTCCGCCGAAGTCGTCGGCGTGGTTCAGGCGATCACCGATTTCGCCAAGCTCGGCGATACTGTTGCCTCGCATCTCGCGGTCAAGATTGCCGATCGGCAAGCGATCCTGGAGACGTTGTCCGTCACGCAGCGCCTGGAGAAGGTGCTGGGCCTGATGGAGAGCGAGATCTCGGTGTTGCAGGTCGAGAAGCGCATCCGCTCGCGCGTCAAGCGCCAGATGGAGAAGACCCAGCGCGAGTATTACCTGAACGAGCAGATGAAGGCGATCCAGAAGGAACTCGGCGACGACGAAGGTCGCGACGAGCTGGCCGATCTGGAGGAGAAGATCTCCAAGACCAAGCTGTCCAAGGAAGCGCGCGAGAAGGCCCAGCACGAGCTGAAGAAGCTGCGCCAGATGTCGCCGATGTCCGCGGAAGCGACCGTCGTGCGCAACTATCTGGATTGGCTGCTGTCGATCCCGTGGGGCAAGAAGTCCAAGGTCAAGAAGGACCTCGAGGCCGCGCAGGCGGTGCTGGACTCCGATCACTACGGACTCGAGAAGGTCAAGGACCGTATCGTCGAGTATCTCGCGGTGCAGTCGCGCGCCAACAAGCTGACCGGACCGATCCTGTGCCTGGTCGGGCCTCCCGGCGTCGGCAAGACCTCGCTCGGCAAGTCGATCGCGAAGGCCACGGGGCGCGAATTCGTGCGCGTGTCGCTCGGCGGCGTGCGTGACGAGGCCGAGATCCGCGGTCACCGCCGCACCTATATCGGCTCGATGCCCGGCAAGATCATCCAGTCGATGCGCAAGGCGAAGACCTCGAACCCGCTGTTCCTGCTGGACGAGATCGACAAGATGGGCGCCGATTTCCGCGGCGATCCGTCGTCGGCGCTGCTTGAGGTTTTGGACCCCGAGCAGAATTCGACCTTCAACGACCACTACCTGGAGGTCGACTACGACCTGTCCAACGTGATGTTCATCACGACCGCGAATACGCTGAATATTCCGGGCCCGCTGATGGACCGCATGGAGATCATCCGGATCGCCGGCTACACGGAGAACGAGAAGGTCGAGATCGCGCGCAAGCATCTGATCCCGAGCGCGCTCTCCAAGCACGGTCTGGACTCCAAGGAATGGTCGATCGACGACGCGGCCTTGCTCTTGATGATCCGCCGCTACACCCGCGAAGCGGGCGTGCGTAACCTGGAGCGTGAGCTCTCCACACTCGCCCGCAAGGCGGTGAAGGAGCTGATGATCTCCAAGAAAAAGTCGGTGAAGGTCACCGAGGCGAACATCGAAGAGTTCCTCGGCGTTCCGAAGTATCGCTTCGGCGAGATCGACGACGAGGATCAGGTCGGTATCGTCACCGGTCTGGCCTGGACCGATGTCGGCGGCGAGTTGCTCACCATTGAAGGCGTCATGATGCCCGGCAAGGGCAAGATGACCGTCACGGGCAATCTGCGCGATGTGATGAAGGAGTCGATCTCGGCGGCGGCGTCCTACGTCCGCTCGCGTGCGATCGTCTACGGCATCGAACCGCCGATGTTCGACCGCCGCGACATCCACGTTCACGTGCCGGAGGGCGCGACGCCGAAGGACGGTCCGTCTGCCGGCGTTGCGATGGCCACCGCGATCATCTCGGTCATGACCGGCATTCCGGTCCGCCACGATGTCGCGATGACCGGCGAGATCACGCTGCGTGGTCGCGTGCTGCCGATCGGCGGTCTGAAGGAGAAGCTCCTGGCCGCCGCCCGCGGCGGCATCAAGACGGTGCTGATCCCGGAGGACAACGCCAAGGATCTCACGGAGATTTCCGATGCGATCAAGGGCGGCATGGACATCATTCCGGTCTCGCGGCTGGATGAGGTCGTCGCCAAGGCGCTGGTCCGCGTGCCCGCGCCGATCGTCTGGGAAGAGGAGACCAGCAAGGTCGACGTCAAGCCCGATGCTTCCGATGAAGCATCCGGCGGCCTGACGGCGCACTGAGCGAGCTCAGATCGACATAAGAAAACGGCGCCTTCGGGCGCCGTTTTTGTTTTCGCTGTTCGCGATCAGGTCGGGAAGGCTGCGGCTCTGTCCGCGGCGGCAAAGTGCGCCATCTGATCGGCATGCGCCTTCGCGAAAGCCGGCCTCGCCGTGGCACGCGCGACGTAGTCGCGACACGCGGGATATTCCGCCAGTCCGTCGAAGCGGTCGACCAGGCGCAGCACATCCGCCATGAGAACGTCGGCGACGGAGAATGGCCCGGCCAGCCATTTGCGGCCCGCGAGCACCGGCTCCATGTGCCTGAGCCGGGATTGCAGGAAGCCGTCGAAGCGTGTCCATGCCGACGTGCCGCCGCTCTCGCCCGAGAATACCAGGAGCGACCAGGGCAGGCTCGCCATCTCGACCGAGTTGAGCGCTGCGAACAGCCATTTCAAAGCCTCGTTGCGTTGGTACGGATCGGTCGGCAGCAGCGCGTCGCTGCGCTCGCCGAGATGCAGCAGGATCGCGCCGCTCTCGAAGATCGAGATGTCGCCGTCGGTCAGCCACGGCACCTGGCCGAACGGCTGGTGCGCGAAGTGCTCGGCGCTCCGATCGCGAAATGGCACGCTCGCAACGCGATACGGCAAGCGCGCCTCTTCCAGTGCCCAGCGCACCCGGAGGTCGCGCACAAATCCCCGCGGCATCTCCGGAACCCAATCGAAGGTGGTCAGGGTCAGGTCGGCCATTGGGTATCTCCATTTGCTGGCTTCACAGGCAAAAGGACGAACGAATGGCGCGCGTTCCGACACCCCGACGGGCTTTTTCGTCGTTGCGGTACGGAACGATCGAGTTGCCGACGTGGGTACGCCGGCGCCGGAACTAGTCTTTCCTCTCGACGACGAAATTGCCGATCGCGCCGAGTGCCATCAGCACGCTGGTGCCGAGGAACACTGCGGGCATGCCGATATGGCCGCCGATGAAGCCGCCGCCGAGCGGGCCGATAACCTGGCCGGCATATTGCGCCGAGATCGAATAGCCGAGCATGCTGCCGGTGACCGCATCAGGCACGTTGTGCCGGATCACGCTCGCGATGCAGGGCAGGAGGCCGCCGAGCGCGAGCCCCATCAGGAAGCGCAGCAGGATCAACTGCCAGCCGCTGACCACGAAGGCCTGCGGGATCAACAGCAGCGCGGAGACAGCAAGGCAGATGGTGATGATCCGCCAGTGGCCGACCCGATCGGCCAGCTTGCCGAGATGCGAGGACGACAAGAGGCTGCCGAAGGCCGCCGCCGACATCACGAGGCCGGCGACGAACGTCACCTGCGGTGCTTCGACCAGTTGCGCGACATAGACCGTGATGATCGGCTCGATCGACATGTTGGCGACCATCAGCAGCAGGCCGGTTCCCCACATCGCGACGACAGGGCGCTTGTCCGGGACCAGCGACCAGCCGCCACGCGCCTTGCCGCCTTTCGCGGTCTTCGGGCGTGCTTCCTCGCGGATCAAAAAGGTCGTGCCGAGGAAGGTGAAGAAGATGACGCCGCCGATCAGGAAGAAGGTCGCGCGGATGCCGATCAGCCCCGGCAGCACGCCGCCGATCAAGGGACCGACCAGGCTGCCGGCCATGATGCCGGCCGACAGCACGCCGATCGCCCAGCCGGATCGCGCTTTCGGCGTCTGCGCCGCGACCAGCACGGTCGAACCCGACGCGTAGCCGCCGAGCAGGCCAGTCAGCAGCCGCAGGCCGACCAGCTCATAGACGTTGTGCGCCATGCCGATCAGCGACATCGCGATCGCCATGCCGAGGCTGGCGCGGATCAGCATCAGCTTACGGCCGTAGCGATCGGCGAGCCGTCCCCACAGCGGCGCCGTCAGCGCCGCGCTGAAGAAGGTCGCGCCATAGGCGACGCCCGACCATTGCACGATCGCGGCATGATCGGTCACGCCGAGCTGCTCGACATAGAGCGGCAGGAACGGCAGCAGCAGCGTCATCCCCACGATTGTCGTGAAGGAGCCGAACACGCAGACGATCAAATTGCGTTTCCAGGGGCCCGCGTCGAGCAGGGCTTCGCGATCGACTTCGATGTTCATGTCAGCGCAGCCCGATCACGGCGAAGCCGCGCGCCCGCAGGCCGCGGCGATCCTCGTTCAGCGAACGCAGCAGGCGATCACGGGTATCGGTGATGTGGTCGGCGGCTTCGCGTGCGGCGGCCTCCGGATCGTTGGCCTTGATGAAGCCGAGGATGCGCCGGTGCTCGCGCCAGGCCTGCTCGCGCGACGGCTCGGTCCACACTTCCAGCCAGCGTGCCCGCGACAGCCTCGTCATGGCGCCGGCGATCGCCTTGACGATGAAGGGATTGCCGGAGAGCCGCGCGATCTCGACATGGAAATCGGTGCCGACCCGATGCCATTCCTCGCGCGGCGCGCCGGACTGGCAGGCATCCAGCATCTCCTCGACGCCGGCGATATCGGCTGCGCTGGCCCGCGCGCAGGCGAGGCGCACCGCCGTCGTCTCCAGCGGAATCCGGAACTCGGCCAGCGCCTCCAGCTCACCGAGGTCGATCGGTGCGACAATCCAGTTGCGGCCGTCGCGGCGCACCAGCTCTTCGCCTTCGAGCCGGACCAGCGCGGCACGGATCGGCGTGCGCGATCCCTCGAACCGGCTCTCCAGCCAGCGCTCGGTCAGCCGCTCGCCGGGGCCCAGGTCGAGCGACAGGATCATCTCCCGGAGCTCGTCATGGATCTGAAGCATCTGCGACATGGCGCCGTCCTTTGGCCGCCTTAGCGGGTACAGAATCTCGGTCTGGCGGGTTTCGTATCCCGATTTGGTATCCCAAACAAGGCGGGTACGGGATACCGGCGTTGCTCCGTCAAGGGAAGTGGGCCGAGAGCCAGGCCCCCTGGACGATGGAACCGCGCCCACGGCGGTTGCTTTGTTTGACGGAATTGGAGAGCGCCATATGCGTATCGACGGGCAATGCCATTGCGGGGCTATCACCTATCAGGCCGAGATCGACCCCGAATGCGTCTCGATCTGTCATTGCACGGACTGCCAGGCGCTGACCGGCTCGCCCTACCGCGTCACGGTGATCTGCGACGCCGAACAGGTGCGGCTGATCGGAGGTGCGCCGAAGGTCTACGGCAAGCGGGGCGATAACGGCCGAATCCGCTTCCAGCACTTTTGCGGCGATTGCGGTTCGCCGCTGTTTACGAGCGGCGAGGACGGCGGGCCCGACGACTGGGGCATCCGCTGGGGCAGCATTCGCCAGCGCGGCCAATTGAGCCCGCGACGCCAGGTCTGGTGCCGCTCCGCGGCGCCATGGATCAATGATCTCGAGGAATTGCCAGCGCACCCCAAGGACTGGGAGCTGACGGATTGAGGTTTTGCGGCCTTGCGCCTCGGGGGCAGGCGAGGCTAAAGAGGCGCGCAGGTAAGGGCGGCTAGCTCAGCTGGTTAGAGCATCTCGTTTACACCGAGAGGGTCGGGAGTTCGAATCTCTCGCCGCCTACCAGCCTTCGCACCTCACGGGCTACGGCTGGGCAAGCCAGCCTGTGAGCACGAATTCATCCGCTTGTTCGGTTCGCAGGGCGAAGGCTGTCGCACCGAAGCTCGAAGAGCGCAGCCGAACCGGCTGCCTGAATGTGCGGGCGTGCTTCCCCGTTTTGGATCCAGCCCTATGGCTGAAGTATCCTGATGGTCGCGATCGGCCACTTCCCGATGTGGCCCTTGATCGAGATGCGCAACCCGTGAGATTCGTCGAGAAACACGCCCTCGACGGTCCCTGCGGTTCCATCGGTGAGAACCGCGGCTCGTCCGACCAGCTCGGCCTCCGCTTGCACATGCTCGCGCAGGATGACGGTGGCGCGGTGTTTCACGAGCTGCAAAGCGGCCTCTGGTTGATGAGCCCTACGGAGTAAGGCCATTGCATCGCTCTCGGTGAACGCGCGGAGAGGGCGCGATCCCGGCCGTGGAGTAGTCTCATGGGGATGGCCGGGACCGCGCTTGCTCCGCGCTGGCGTGCCGAATGTCATTCGATCCCCGATGGTGCGAAAGGTGCCGAAAGTCACGCGCTCCGATTTGATGCCGACGCTGCAGCGATGCTATTCTGTCCGCCTAACCGGGAACTTGATGCATGCGCAAACTCGCCGCGATTTTTCTTCTCACCATGATTGCCGGACCCGCATTCGCACAGTCGGATCACGTTCAGCGCTATCGCGAAGAGGTCGAGAAGTCGCCGGCCGATGCGGCCAACGAGGCGCGGCAGCAGCGCGCCTATCAGCGTGCGCTAAGCGGTGTGCCGGATCAGAAGCCGACCGATCCCTGGGGCATCGCGCGCAGCGACGGGCAAGGCGCACCCAAGGCGAATGCCGCGAAGCCGAAGCCGGCCAAGCCCACGAGCGCAGCCGTCAAATAAAGCTCCGAGCGCGGATCAGGTCGATGAAATACTACGTCTGCCAACTGACCGGACCGCGCCCGACCTTTCCTCAGGATATGACGCCGCAGGAGGCCGCCATCATGCAGGCGCACGTCGCCTATTGCGGCGAACTGCTGCAGGCCGGCAAGGCGCTGGTGTTCGGACCGGTCGCCGATCCCGCCGGCGTCTGGGGCCTCGGCGTGCTGCAACTGCCCGACGATGCCGATCCGCAGGAGATCGTCGCCAACGATCCCGTCACCAAGGCGGATGCCGGATTCACCTATCAGCCGATGCTGCGCGCCGCGACGCGCGAGTGCTGCTAGGGCATGATCCGGAAAAGGTGCGAAGCTGTTTTCCGAAAAAGATCATGCCCAAACATGAGACAACAGAAGCTTCCTCACAAGGTTTCGATCGCATGAACGCTGGCCATCCGCAGAACGCCGACCAGATTGCTTATTGGAACGGGCCGGGCGGTCAGCGCTGGGCAACACGGCAGGCCGCGCAGGATATCGTGCTGCAGCCGGTGCTCGACCTCTTGATCGATCGCGCCGCGCCGAAAGCCGGCGAACGCGTCGTCGATGTCGGCTGTGGCAGCGGCGCCTCGAGCTTCGCGCTGGCGGCCAAGGTCGCGCCCACAGGTCACGTGCTCGGCGTCGATGTCTCGGAGCCGATGCTGACGCGGGCGCGGCAGAGCGCGCCGCAGGGTTTGCCGGTCGAGTTCGCGCTGGCCGACGCGACCATCTATCCGTTTGTCAGCGAGAGCTTCGATCTGTTGGCCTCGCGCTTTGGCGTGATGTTCTTTGCCGATCCCGTGACGTCGTTCGCCAATCTGCGCAAGGCGATGAAGCCGACCGGTCGTCTCGCCTTCGTCTGCTGGCAGGAGCCGCGCGAAAATCCGTTCTTCATGACGCCGCTTGCTGCCGTCTACAAGCACGTGCCGAAACTGCCGCCGCTAGGGCCCGAGGATCCCGGCCCGTTCGCGTTCGCCTCCGAGGCCCGGGTGAAGCGGATCCTGGGCGAAGCCGGCTTCTCCGGCATTGCCATGGAGCCGTGCCGGGTTGAGCTTGATGTCGCGACCGGGCGCGGCATCGATGCCGCGATCCAGGGCGCGCTCGAGATCGGGCCGGCCAGCCGCGCGCTGGAAGGGCACCCTGATGAGGTGCGCGCTGCGGCGATCGCCTCGATGCGCGAGGCGCTGGCGCCGTTTGTCAAGGGCGATGCGGTGCTGCTGCCCGGCGCGATCTGGATCGTGACCGCGCGGGCCTGATCAGGCCTTCTCTTCCCAGATTATCGCCAGGTGCACGATGGTCTGCACGGCCTTCTCCATGTCCTGCCGGCTGACCCATTCGAGCCGCGAATGGAACGCGTGCTCGCCGGCGAAGATGTTCGGGCAGGGCAGTCCCATGAAGGACAGCCGCGAGCCGTCCGTGCCGCCGCGGATCGAGGTCTTCACCGGCGTGAGACCGGCGCGCTCGATCGCCTCGATCGCATAGGCCACGATCTGCGGGTGGCGATCGATCACATCCTTCATGTTGCGGTACTGCTGCTTGACCTCCATGCGGTAGGTCGAGCGCGGATAGCCCTTCATGATGTCCTTCACGATGTCTTCCAGCAGCGATTCCTTCTGCTTCAGGCCGGCCTCGGTGAAATCGCGCACGATGAAGTCGATCCGCGCGTTCTCCAGCGCGCCGGAGATCGCGACCGGATGCAGGAAGCCTTCCTTGCCCTCGGTGGTCTCGGGCGAGCAGGTGTCCTTCGGCAGGCGATCGACGATCGCGGCGGCGATCTTGATCGCGTGCTCCATCTTGCCCTTGGCGAATCCCGGATGGGTCGCGACGCCTTCGATGATGATGCTGGCGCCGTCGGCCGAGAAGGTCTCGTCCTCGATATGGCCGGCGGTCTCGCCGTCCATGGTGTAACCGAAATCGGCCCCCAGCTTCTTGATGTCGACCTTGTCGACGCCGCGGCCGATCTCCTCGTCCGGCGTGAACAGGATCTTGATGGTGCCGTGCTTGACCTGCGGATTGGTGATCAGGAAATGCGCGGCATCCATGATCTCGGCAAGGCCCGCCTTGTTGTCGGCGCCGAGCAGGGTGGTGCCGTCGGTGGTGATGATGTCGTTGCCGATCTGGTCGGCTAGCGCTTGGTGCTCGGCGGGGCGGATCACCTGCGAGGCATCGGCGGGAAGCACGATGTCGCCGCCGCGGTAGTTGTTCACGACCTGCGGCTTGACGTTCTTGCCGGTGCAGTCGGGAGAGGTGTCCATGTGCGAGCAGAAGCAGATCACCGGCACTGTCTTGTCGGTGTTGGCCGGGATCGTCGCATAGACGTATCCGTGCGGATCAAGATGCGCGTCGGATATCCCCATCGCCTGCAGCTCGGCGACCAGCAGGCGCCCGAGATTCTTCTGCTTCTCGGTGGAAGGCGTGGTGGGTGAATCCGGATCGGACTGGGTGTCGATCACGACATAGCGCAGGAAGCGCTCGGTGACGGTGTGCTTGAAGTCGAGAGCCGGTGCCAGCATGAAAACCGCGCAAAAAACTGGAGAAAGGAACAATGCGCTTTGGCGAAGTTGGTTCGCGCGAGCAAACCGCGTCAAGGCGAGTTTCGAAGGACACTCCTATAACAGAAAAGCGCCACCCCGGGGCCGCGTCACGAGCCGGAATGGCGCTTTGCCTTAACGGAGAGAGTAGGCGCTAGACGGCTTCCTTCAGCTCCTTGGCGGCGCGGAAGGCGACCTTCTTGCTGGCCTTGATATGGATCTGTTCGCCAGTCGCGGGGTTGCGGCCCATGCGGGCGGCGCGCTTGCGGACCTGGAGGATGCCGAGGCCGACGATCCTGATGCGCTCGCCCTTCTTGAGGTGCTTGGTGATCCTGGTGACCATATCGGTCAGGATCGCCTCGGCCTGCTTCTTGGACAGCTCCTGCTCTTCGGCGATGGCCGCCGCCAAATGCTTCAGCGTGATCGTCGCCGGTGTCGCTGCTTTCTTCGCCATGTCTGGCCCTCCTCGTTGCTGAATGGCTGGATTGCTGCTTTTCACGCGAATGGCGCGCCGTTCGCGTCGGGAAAATGCGTCCGGAAAAGTCCTGAAAACCGCCGGTTCCGGGAACGGGCAGCGCCGGGCCGGCCACAGGAAACCCAGACGTATCAGGCCTTATTTGATTCGGGGCTTCGCTGACTACGCCGTTTCCCCTGAAAACAGGCGACAACCCGCGTACGCGCCGCGAAAATGCCGACGCTGTGCAGGAATCCGCAACGTCCTTGACTAACCGGATGCGGGCCTTTATGCCCTCGGTCCTGCGCGGATCAATCCGACGATCGGCATCCGCGGGAGTAGCTCAGTTGGTTAGAGCGCCGCCCTGTCACGGCGGAGGCCGCGGGTTCGAGTCCCGTCTCTCGCGCCATTTATTTCAATGACTTAGCAGCGTGTTTGGCCCGAAACCATTGGTCCCTCTGGACCGGTGCCATAACGAGTTGCCTGCCCTCCTGTTCACTGCACCTGGCGAACTGCCGCGACAGCTCAGGACGCCGCGAGGCCGACAACGCTGACGGGTTGAGCGGCCTGCTCGAGCCTGACCGATAATGCCACGCGCTGTTCGGGCGTCAGCCACCACAGCAGGAACAGCAGTGCTATCCCGTTCGACAGCAGGCCTGTCGTGAGCGGCACGTTCATGATCGCCTGAACTGCGATGCCGGACGAAACTGCGATGAAGCGCGGCGACAGGTGCTTTGAGACCATCGATCCCACCGACAGGATCAGGCCGCAGACGAAAGCCGACACCGGGGCGAGCGCAAGACCGACCGATGCGATGCCCTCGGTGGCGAGGAAGGACGCGTTGAAATTGCCGTCCTGATAAATCGCTCCGAGGGTCGGGCCGAGCTCGCCGTACGGGCAGGCGGTTATGTATCGCAGGACGGTGATCTGGCAGAACCGGGTGAGTTCGCGGTGCGCAAAGAAGTCGGCGTATTGATCGAGCGCGAGTGACGGGATCGCGACGAAGCGCAGATTGATGGTGCTGAACACGATGTAGGTCTTGTCGGACACGAGGACGGCGAAAGCCAAAAGGCCGACGATCATCGGGATCAGAAATGCGAGCACCGTGGCCAGCCGCGGGTCGAACCGGCCGTACAGCCAGAACAGAAACGGCAGCCAGATCGGCAACAGAAGGATGGTCTTGTTGTTGACGACGGGATAGAAGCAAAGCGCAAGCAGCAGCACCCCGGCCGCCGGCATCCACCGGCTGCGCGATGCGAAATGCGCGAACAAATAGGGCAGGACCGCGCCGGTCATGATTCCGGTGAGATAGTTCAACAGCGCCGGGCGCACGACGGCGGTGCGGGCTGCGCCATAGGGATTGCCAAGATTGGCCCCGTAGGAGATGTCGGCCACCAGCACGGCGAAGCACGACGCCAGCAGCAGAATCGCGATGCGCTTGACGGCCGCCTCGGACAAATCGGGCCGCCAAACCGGGATATTCTGTAACATCAGAGGGATCATCGCTGCGGCCAGCGCGGCGATCATGGCCCAGCGGGCGATGGCGTGCGGATAGTCGAAGGCGCTGAAGAAGCTGAGCCAGACGAAGCCGAACACGGCTGACAGCAGCGAGAAGCCGACCAGATAACCGAAGCTGAATCGTGCCGCGACGAACGCCGGGACGAACGCGACCATGATGGTGATGCCGAGGACGGCCTGCGCGGTGATGCCGGATCGCCAGACATGCATCGCCGGGAATGCGTGCCCACAGGCGATCATCGAGGCGACGCTGAGGACGAAGAACCCGGGGATCGTGACCCCGACAACCAGGTCACCGCGCGTCAATGTCATCGGTCCGTCCGAATCCGAAAGCTGCCAGGCAGCTAGCCGGTCGGCCCTGGACGAAGCAAGTTAAGCAATATCTCGGTCTGTGTTGTTATGTTTCTGCCTGGCCATTCGTCTCCGCGATGCCCTACGAATTCACACAACGGCAACGCCCTGCCTTGATCAGGCAAAGAATGCGGCGACCGCGTTGAGGTCGGATTGTCCCGGTGCATCGCCGCGCAAATTGGCGTCGATGATGCGGCGGCAGGCGTCAACCGTGTGGGTGTCGCCCAATTCGTTGGCGGCCTCGAGGATCGACCAGACCGTGTCCAAGGGAACGTCGCTCTGCGTGGTCGCCTTCGGGTCTGACAGCATTGGCGGGGCCGCGGTTAGAATTCGAACAGGTCACGGCCGCGCCGCGCCAAATTGTGCAGGTCCGCCACCGTGCCGCGCACCGCGTTGCAGCGGCGGCATTCGATGATGGTGTCGCCGGATGCATGCGCCGGATCGGCGACCTTGATCGCCAGGCTGCCGCAATCCGTGCAGATGATCTTGAAGCCGGTTGAAATTACTTGCTGCTGCAAATTCATTGTGGCCTGCGCCTTTGTTGACGCCGACCTTAGCCGGGCAACTTTTAAGACTGGGGTCGCGGAGCGGATTGCAATCGAACAACCGCGTTAGGGCGCGGTTAAGATTTCGCTGCGGCCGCGCGGCCCTGCAAATGCAGCGTCGGCCTGCCGAGCCCGGCCGCGGCGGCGCGCACGGCATCGCGGGCATTGACGGTGATGATGCCGGCGGCGTGGGCCCAGACCGCGAGGTCGGAGGCGCTGTCGCCGGCGTAGATGAAGCCCCCGGGAAATGTCCTTTGCAACAGGTCGGCCTTGTTGGCGCCCTTGAGATTATGTTCGCCGTCGGAGGCAAGCACCTGGTCGATCCAAGGCAGACGCGACGCCAGCTTCTGAGCGAGCAGCGCGTCGGCCGCGGTTGCCAGCACGATGCGGCGGCCGGCCGCGTTCTCGCGCTCGGCCAATGCGACGACGTCCTGGTGCAGTTCGATCCGGCTCCAGTCGATGCGCTGGCGCTGTGCGAGCCGGCGCTTCAGCGCCGCGCGGCCGCGCGTCAGCCAGGCGGCGCATGACACGACGATCAGCGGATTGCGGCGCAGGATCGAGACGAAGCTCAGATAGAGCAGGTCGCCCGTGATCAGCGTGCCGTCGAGGTCGAGCACCAGCGGCAGCGATGCCGGGAGGCCGAGCAAAGGGGGCGACCCGTCGGTGCGGGAAGCATGCTGCGGCTTCGCAATGTTGTCGCCGGCGAGGCGAGGTTCAGTCATTCGCGGCGCTCAGCCGGGTTGCGACCTTGCACACGTCGATCGCGCGCACTCCGGTCTCGGTGGTCCACAATCGCCGTAGCCGAACCTGCTCGCAAAGGCCACACCGTCCTGGTCCGAGCCTGAGACGATCAGGACCAACAAGAAAGGCCGCCCAGGGGCGGCCGTTGTGTCTGCCGAGGCTTGAAAGCGTCTTAGCGGACCGTGGAGGTGCCCGACGAGGTGATCGCCACCGGCTTGCCAGCCTTGATGACCTGCGTGGACTGGGCAGTCTGGGTGAAATCCGCGTTGTTCCGGGCCGAAATGCCGAGCGCCGCGATCCCGATCCCCGCAATAAGGGCAACCACCACAATCTTGAGATGGGTCGCGCGGTCAGCTGAATGGATCGAGTGGTTCATGGTCGCCTCCGGGCGTCTGTGCGCCGTCTATGGCAGGTACTGGTAAGGCCCATCTGTTTCCGGATCGTTTCGTGAGTTCCGGGAAATGGTTTCGTGCCACGGGCGGATTGGTTTCACCGTGCCTTGCGTCACACTGCCGGCCGGCTAAAACTGCCCCAGGCGCGGAAATGCGCTTGGGAGAAAAACAATAATGAAAACAATGAGACTAACCCGGCGCCGGGTCCTTGGAACCGCGTCCGCGGCACTCGCCGCCACGATGTTTGGTAAGCGCGCCGTTGCGGCGGCCGAGTTCGACTTCAAGCTCGGCGTCAACACTCCGGAAACCCATCCGCTAACAATCCGCCTGACTGAGGCCGCCAAGGCGGTCGGCGCGCAGTCGTCCGGCCGGGTCAACATCACGGTGTTCGCCAACAGCCAGCTCGGAGGCGATCCGGAGATGCTGTCGCAGGTCCGCGCCGGCGGGATCGAGCTGCTGGCCGCGCCCAGCATGACGCTGTCGACGCTGGTGCCGCTATCGGGGCTGCCCAGCATCGGTTTCGCCTTTCAGTCCTACGACCAGGTCTGGGCGGCGATGGACGGCGGCGTCGGCGACCTCGTGCGCGAGGCGATCACGAAGACCGGCGTCGTGCCGCTGAAGAAGGTCTGGGACAACGGCTTCCGTCAGATCACCTCGTCGTCGAGCCGGCAGCTCAACAGCGTCGACGATCTCAAGGGTTTCAAGATCCGCGTGCCGGTGACGGCATTGCTGACGTCGCTGTTCTCAGGGCTTGGCGCGCTGCCGTCGAGCATCTCCTACAGCGAACTCTATTCGGCGCTGCAGACCCACATCGTCGAAGGGCAGGAGAACCCGCTGGCGCAGGTCTCGACCGGCAAGCTCTACGAGGTGCAGAACTTCTGCGCGCTCTCGAACCATTGCTGGAGCGGTTACTGGATCCTCGGCAACCGCCGCGCGATGGCGGCCCTGCCGCCCGATCTGCTCGAGCTCATCAATGCCGCGTTCGACGCCGCGGCGGTGAAGGAGCGCACCGATCTGGTCGAGATGGACCGCTCGCTGCAGGCCGAGCTGACCGAGAAGGGCATGACCTTCAACAAGCCCGATCCCGTGCAGTTCAGGGCCGCGTTGGTGAAGGCCGGCTTCTACACGCAGTGGCAGAAGACCTACGGCGCGGACGCCTGGGCGGCGCTGGAGAAATACACCGGCAAGCTGACGTGAGCGCAGCCTGACATCACGCGCCGGCTCGGCTGAGACGGGTGCTAGCTCGCGCGCGCGATGTCGGCGCGGATCGCGCGTGCCGCCAACACGAACAGCAGGGCACCGAGCGTCGTCGTGAGCGCGGCCGACAGCAGCGAGTAGCGAACCGCATCGACGCCGTAGGTGCCTTTCAGCGCGTCATTGATCATGCCGACGGCGAGGGGGCCGACGCCCTGGCCGAAGCAGGTCGCGGTCAGCAGCACGATCGCCGAGGCCAGCGCGCGCATGCTGGGTTTTGCCACCGTCTGCGCAATCGCGAAGATCGGGCCGAGATGAAAGCCGACCATGAACGAGGTCAGCGCCAGCGTCGCGACCATCAGCGTGAAGCTTTGCGTCAGCATGCACAGCGCGAACACCGGGCCGGCGAGACCGGACATGATCGCGGGCGCCCACAGCTTCCAGCGGTCGTCGCGACGGCCGATCTGCGCCACCACGAGGCCACCGATCAGCGTGCCCGCCATGCCGGCGAGACCCTTGAAGGTGCCGGCATAGGTGCCGATCTCGGCGCTGGTGAGGTGATGGATCCGCGCCAGGAACGGCGGGATCCACACCGCGGTGGCGTAGTTGGTGTAGGTCGTCAGACAAGAGCCGATCAGCACGATGACGAAGCTCGGCTGCGATACCAGGAAACGCAGCGTCGGCCCCAGCGGCTCGGCCTTGAAGGTCTCGGCCATCGCGCCGCGCTTCGGCTCGGCGATCGTCAGCCACAAGACGGCGGCGAGCGCGATGCCGGGCAGGCCGGCGGTGAAGAACGCCATCCGCCAGCCATAGTGCTGGTTGACATAGCCGCCGATGAAATAGCCGAGGAAGACGCCGAGATAGGTGCCGATCGCGTAGATGCCGAGCGGGCGCGGTCGTTCGTTCTTGTCGAAGAGATCGGCGATCATCGATTGCGAGGCCGGCGTGCCCGCCGACTCCCCGATGCCGACGCCGACCCGGGCCAATGCCAGCGTCGTGACGCTGGAGGCGAGGCCGCAGAGATAGGTCATCGCGCTCCAGAACGCGAAGGCGACCGCGACGATGTTGCGGCGGTTGAGGCGATCGGCCATCCGCGCGATCGGAATGCCGAGCAGCGAATAGAACAGCACGAAACCGAACCCGGCGAGCAGGCCCATCGTAGTGTCGCTGAGCGTGAACTCCTTCTTGATCGGTTCGATCAGCACGTTGAAGATGGTGCGGTCGAGGAAGTTGAGGGCGTAGATGATCGTGAGCAAGGCGAGGACGTAGTAGCGGCGCGCCGAGGGCGCGGCCGCAGCTTGCGTTGGCGCGGCCGCCTGCGGTGCGACATCGACCATCACTTCCTCCCCCGATCTTCTTTGTTGTTGTTGCTTGCGCGCGGGCCTTACGCCTCGCGGATGTAATTCCCTGCCTCGAATTCGACCGGCCTCGTGTCGGCGTCGAACGACACCCCGATCGGGTCGCGGCCGGTGGCCATGGCCTCGAGCTGGTCAGCGAGCATCCGGCGGATCATCAGGATGCCGCGGTCGCTCTGGCCAAAATGCTCTTCGGAATGGATCGTCACCGCTTCCTGGCCGACCTGGGCCTCGTAGTCGCCGGGAAATTGCTGGTGCTCGGCCTCGGTCATGTCCCACCAGAACTTGCCGTTGAACTTCGAGCGCATCCGCCCGATATCGCCCGCGTTCTTGACCCGGCCGGCGACGTAGATGCGGAACGAGGTGTCGTCGATCGGCAAGGTCCAGCCGATCGATTCGACGCGCGCGAACTGCGCGACGCGCGGATTGGGCACGACGCGGAGTGTGGGGAGGGCGGCCTCGGTGACGCGATAGAACACCTTGCCGTCGTCCTGCCTGCGGATCGAACGCACCGTGATGCCGCGCGGCGACATCTCGAACTTCACGTCGGGCATCGAGGCCATCATGTTGGTTGAACTGCGGCCCTGAGAACGAGCCGTGCAGCACCTGCACATGGTAGGGGTCGGCGACGTTCTCGAAATGCTGCAGCCAGTTGCAGGGGATCACGGCAGGGCCGCCGCCGATCGAGGAATCGTCGGTCTCGACGAACTCGCCGTCGTCCATGTTTTCCAGGCACTCGTAGCGCGGCAGCACCGACCTTTTCTCGGGCGGCCCCATATAGGCGAAGATCAGGCCGTAGCGTTCCTGCACCGGATACCAGGGCTGGCGCACCTTGTCCTTGAACAGGCCGCCGTCGGGCTCGCAGGGTTGTTCGAGGCAGCGGCCCTCGGTGTCGAATTTCCAGCCGTGATAACAGCAGCGGATACCGTCTTCCTCGACCTTGCCGTAATAGAGCGTGGTGCCGCGGTGGCAGCAGCGCGCATGTAGCAGGCCGGCCCGGCCATGCCGGTCGCGGAACAGGATCAGGTCTTCGCCAAGTGCGCGGACTTTTCTGGGGATATCGGAGGCGTCACCGGTGAGGCCGACCGGGTGCCAATACCGGCGCAACAGCTCGCCCATCGGCGTGCCGCGGCCGACCGAGGTGAGTCCGGGTGCTCGACGGCTTCATCGCATAGGCCGTGCCGAGATCGCGGTCCCGCTGGGTGATCGTCATGTTGTCCTCCCCGCCGCTGGTCGGGCGCCGGCGGCTGATCTATCGTTGACCAAGTCAACGATAGATAGATGACAATGTCAACGATATCGTTGAGCTTGGCAGCGCGCGGCTTTGTTGGCAGAGGTTGGTGATGACCGAGAAGCTCAGGACTGAGAGGGCCTTGCCGCCGGAGGCCGTTGTCGATTCCGAACTGGCGCCGATCACCGCGATGATGTCGTCGCGGCTGATGGTGCTGGCGAACCTGCTCAGGCGCGGCGCGATGCTGCGCTACAAGCGCCTGACCGGCCTGTCCTCGGTCGAGTTCGGTCTGGTCGCCTCGCTCGGCCGGCGGCCGCCGATGAGTGTGGTGCGGCTCGCCGAGGCCGTCGGCATGGACAAGGGGCAGATCAGCCGGGCGCTCGCCGAGCTCGTGGCGCGCAAGCTGGTGGCGAAGGCGGCCAATCCGCGCGACAACCGGGAGACCCTGGTCTCTCTCACCAAGGCCGGCCTGGCAGCCCATGATGCCATCGTGGCCGGCGCGCAGGAGCGAAACCGGCACCTGCTGGAACAGCTTGCGCCGGGGGATCTTGAGCTGCTGCTCGGACACATCGATCGGCTCACCCTGACCGCCGCCGAGATGCTCGCTGCCGAGCGGGGGCTGGGCTGATATGGGGAGAGCGCAGGGCACCGGATGGCCGCCGCGGCGTTGCCCATGGAGGCAAGCGCATCCGCCTGATGAGGCCAAGAGCCCGCGGGAAGGACGGTAAAAGCGTCAAAATAGCTTGTCTTGCGCCCCCTGTTGCGCTGCGCTAAAGCCTCAAGAACAATTCCAATCAACGAATCTGCGGCATGTCCGAAACCGCAGCAAGAAGGCCTCGCCGATGACCGGCATCCTGCAGAATTATCTCCCACTTGTGGTCTTTATCGGAGTCGCGAGCCTGATCGGTCTGGCACTCCTGATCGCGCCGTTCCTGGTCGCGTTCCAATCGCCGGACCCGGAAAAGCTGTCCGCCTATGAATGCGGATTCAACGCTTTTGACGACGCCCGCATGAAGTTCGACGTCCGGTTCTATCTGGTGGCGATCCTCTTCATCATCTTCGACCTCGAAGTGGCGTTCCTGTTCCCCTGGGCCGTGGCGTTCGGAAAGCTCGGCGCGACCGGGTTCTGGTCGATGATGGTGTTCCTGGCCGTGCTGACGGTCGGATTTGCGTATGAATGGAAGAAAGGCGCGCTCGAATGGGATTGAGCCCCACCGCCGCAACCTCCCAGCCGGCGATTGCCAAATCTGAGATCGCCATGGCTCCGAGGGGTATCCTTGATCCGTCGACCGGTAAGCCGGTCGGCGCCAATGATCCGTTTTTCCTCGAGGTCAATCACGAGCTGTCCGACAAGGGCTTCTTCGTCGCTGCAGCCGATGACCTCATCACCTGGGCGCGCACCGGCTCCCTGATGTGGATGACCTTCGGTCTCGCCTGCTGTGCGGTCGAGATGATGCAGGTCTCGATGCCGCGCTATGACGTCGAACGCTTCGGCTTCGCACCGCGCGCCTCGCCGCGGCAGTCCGACGTGATGATCGTTGCGGGCACCCTGACCAACAAGATGGCGCCCGCGCTGCGCAAGGTCTACGACCAGATGCCGGAGCCGCGCTACGTGATCTCGATGGGCTCCTGCGCCAATGGCGGCGGCTACTATCACTACTCCTATTCGGTGGTGCGTGGCTGCGATCGCATCGTGCCGATCGACATCTACGTGCCCGGCTGCCCGCCCACGGCGGAAGCGCTGCTCTACGGTGTGCTGCTGCTGCAGAAGAAGATCCGCCGTATCGGCACTATTGAACGCTAAGGTTTCAGGTATGGACGACGGCAAGCTCGACGCCCTTGGGCAGACGATCGTGAGCGCGCTTCCGGGCGCGGCCACGGCGCACTCGGTCGCGTTCAATCAGCTCACTATCGACGTCGAGATTGGCAGAATCGTGGAGGTCGCCAGGTTTCTGCGTGACGATCCCGGCTGCCGTTTCGTCAACGTCACCGACGTGACCGCGGTCGACTATCCGAGCCGCGAGAAGCGCTTCGACGTCGTCTACCATCTGCTGTCGCCGACGCTGAACGCGCGCGTCCGTTTGCGCGGGCAGGCCGACGAGACCACGCAGGTGCCGTCGATCATCGGCGTCTTCCCGGGCGCCGACTGGTTCGAGCGCGAGACCTACGACCTCTATGGCGTGATCTTCACCGGCCATCCCGACATGCGCCGCCTGCTGACGGACTACGGCTTCGACGGCCATCCGCTGCGCAAGGATTTCCCGCTCACCGGCTTCGTCGAGGTCCGCTACGACGACCAGGAGAAGCGGGTGCTGTACGAGCCGGTCCGGCTCAACCAGGAATTCCGCAAGTTCGATTTCCTTTCGCCCTGGGAAGGCGCGGACTATCCGCTGCCCGGCGATGAGAAGGTCAAGGCGGAGCCGAAGCCATGAATGAACAACCGCAAAACCTTCGTAACTTCACCATCAACTTTGGGCCGCAGCATCCGGCGGCGCACGGCGTGCTTCGTCTTGTGTTGGAGCTTGACGGCGAAGTCGTCGAACGCGTCGATCCGCATATCGGCCTGCTTCACCGCGGCACCGAGAAGCTGATCGAGCACAAGACCTATCTGCAGGCGATTCCCTATTTCGACCGGCTCGACTATGTCGCGCCAATGAACCAGGAGCATGCGTTCTGCCTCGCGGCGGAAAAGCTGCTCGGCATTACGGTGCCGCGCCGCGGCCAGTTGATCCGCGTGCTCTATTGCGAGATCGGCCGCATCCTGTCGCATCTGCTCAACGTCACCACGCAGGCGATGGACGTCGGCGCGCTGACCCCGCCGCTGTGGGGCTTCGAAGAGCGCGAGAAGCTGATGGTGTTCTATGAGCGCGCCTCGGGCTCGCGCATGCACGCGGCGTTCTTCCGCGTCGGCGGCGTGCATCAGGACCTGCCGCCGAAGCTGATCGACGACATCGAGGCGTGGTGCGATCCGTTCCTCAAGGTCGTCGACGACCTCGATCGGCTGCTCACCGGCAACCGCATCTTCAAGCAGCGCAACGTCGATATCGGCGTGGTGCCGCTCAAGGAAGCCTGGGAGTGGGGCTTCTCCGGCGTGATGGTGCGCGGCTCGGGCGCGGCCTGGGACCTGCGCAAGTCGCAGCCCTACGAGTGCTACGCCGAGATGGATTTCGACATTCCGATCGGAAAGAACGGCGACTGCTACGACCGCTATCTGATCCGCATGGAAGAGATGCGCCAGTCGGTGCGCATCATGAAGCAGTGCATCCAGAAGCTCAAGGCACCCGACGGGCAGGGCCCGGTCGTGGTCGAGGACAACAAGATCGCGCCGCCGCGCCGCGGTGAGATGAAGCGCTCGATGGAAGCGCTGATCCATCACTTCAAGCTCTACACCGAAGGCGTGCACGTGCCGGCCGGCGAAATCTATGCCGCGGTCGAGGCGCCGAAGGGCGAGTTCGGCGTCTACCTCGTCGCCGACGGCTCCAACAAGCCCTACAAGTGCAAGATCCGCGCGCCGGGCTTCGCCCATCTGCAGGCGATGGATCACATCTGCAGGGGCCATCTGCTGGCCGACGTTTCCGCCATCCTGGGCTCGCTGGACATCGTGTTCGGCGAAGTCGACCGGTGACGATGTCCGCATCCGAACCGCGCGCAATGAGAGTTTGATCGATGTCCGTCCGCCGCCTTGCCCCGAAGGAATTGCAGCCCGCGAGCTTCACGTTCACGGACGAGAATCTTGCCTGGGCCAAGAAGCAAATCGAGAAATATCCGCCGGGACGGCAGGCTTCGGCCGCGATCGCGATCCTGTGGCGCGTGCAGGAGCAGCATGACGGCTGGGTCTCGGAAGCCGCGATCCGCGCTGTCGCCGACCTGCTCGAGATGCCGCATATCCGCATGCTCGAAATCGCGACGTTCTACACCATGTTCCAGCTCTCGCCGGTCGGCAAGAAGGCGCATGTGCAGGTGTGCGGCACCACGCCGTGCCGGCTGCGCGGCGCCGCCGACCTGATCGAGGTCTGCCAGCACCGCATCCATCACGATCCCTTCCAGCTGTCGAAGGACGGCAACTTCTCCTGGGAAGAAGTCGAGTGCTTAGGGGCCTGCGTGAACGCGCCGATGGTGCTGATCTGGAAGGACACCTATGAGGACCTGACCAAGGAAAGCTTCGGCAAGGTGCTCGACGGCTTTGCCGCCGGCAATCCGCCGAAGCCGGGCCCGCAGGTCGACCGTCAGTTCTCGGCGCCCGCGGGCGGGCCGACGACGCTGAAGGAAACGACCTGATGCGGAGCTTTCAGGTGCTAGCAGATGAGACGGGACGGGGCGCTGCGATGAAGGCTTGGCGCACGATCGCCCTGCATACCGTTGTCGCGGCGGGCTTCATGTTCCTGCTGCAACGCTACGGCCTGAGCGCCACGCTGGAATCCAGCCTGTTGTGGGCCATCGTGTTCGGCGGCTGCGCCGCCGGGCTCGCTTATTCGCAAGCCAATCGGTGATGTTCGGAAAGTTTTGAGCATGCTCGACGACAAGGACCGCATCTTCAAGAACCTCTACGGCCTGCATGATTGGGGCCTCGAGGGCGCGCGCCGCAGAGGCGCCTGGGATGGCACCAAAGGGATCATCGACAAGGGGCGCGACTGGATCATCAACGAGATGAAGGCGTCGGGTCTGCGTGGCCGCGGCGGCGCCGGCTTCCCGACCGGCATGAAGTGGTCCTTCATGCCGAAGGAATCCAAGGACGGCCGTCCGAGCTATCTCGTCGTCAACGCCGACGAGTCGGAGCCCGGCACCTGCAAGGACCGCGAGATCATGCGGCACGATCCGCATCTTTTGGTCGAGGGCTGCCTGCTCGCGAGCTTCGCGATGGGCGCGCATGCCTGCTACGTCTATATCCGCGGCGAGTTCATCCGCGAACGCGAGCGGCTGCAGGCGGCGATCGACCAGGCCTATGAGGCCAAGCTGGTCGGCAAGGACAATATCAACGGCTGGCCGTTCGACATCTATGTCGCGCACGGCGCCGGCGCCTATATCTGCGGCGAGGAGACCGCGCTGCTCGAGAGCCTCGAGGGCAAGAAGGGCCAGCCGCGGCTGAAGCCGCCGTTCCCGGCCAATGTCGGCCTCTATGGCTGCCCGACCACCGTCAACAACGTCGAGTCGATCGCGGTCGCGCCGGACATCCTGCGCCGCGGCGCCGCCTGGTTCGCCGGCATCGGCCGGCCGAACAATGTCGGCACCAAGCTGTTCTGCATCTCCGGCCACGTCGAACGGCCCTGCAACGTCGAAGAGGCGATGGGGATTCCGTTCCGCGAGCTGATCGAGAAGCATTGCGGCGGCATCCGCGGCGGCTGGGGCAATCTGAAGGCCGTGATCCCCGGCGGTTCGTCGGTGCGCATGGTGCCGGCCGAGCAGATCATCGACACGCCGATGGATTTCGACAGCCTGAGCAAGCTGCGCTCGGGCCTCGGCACCGCGGCGGTGATCGTGATGGACAAGTCGACCGACCTGATCCGGGCGATCGCGCGCATCTCCTATTTCTACAAGCATGAGAGCTGCGGCCAGTGCACGCCGTGCCGCGAGGGCACGGGGTGGATGTGGCGCGTCCTGACCCGGATGGCCGACGGCCGTGCCCACAAGCGCGAGATCGACATGCTGCTCGAGGTCACCAAGCAGGTCGAGGGCCACACTATCTGCGCGCTCGGCGACGCCGCCGCCTGGCCGATCCAGGGCCTGATCGCGCATTTCCGTCACGAGATCGAAGAGCGCATCGACCAATATTCGCACAAGGCCGATCTCGACGATCAGGGCATTCGCGATCCCATGCACATGGTAGCCGCGGAGTAATGTTGGTGATGACGCAACAGGCTGCATGGTGGCAGAAGTACGGGACGCTTGCGCAGATGGCGCAGGCGACCGTGGCGCTGCTCGGCTTTGTTGCAATCCTGCTGCAGATCAACGAAATCCGTACCTCGAACCGTGCTTCCAGCGCGCGTTCAGCGTTTCTCGGCTACACCGATCTCGCATTCCAGAATCCGAAATTCGCTCAGCCGGACTACGAGACCATCAAGGCCGCCGGTCGCGAAGAGCGGTCCCAATATGAGAGTTTTGTCTCGTATTTCCTCTATGCCTGCGAGGAGACCTTTGCCGCCTTCGCGGATAAGCGCGAATGGCAGGCATCGTGTGACTACGACCTGAAACCGCATCTGCCGTTCCTCTGCGAGAAGAACCAGGCGCAGCCTGCCTATCTCGCGACCTACGGCGCCGACACCCAGCAGTGGGTGAAGACCTCATTGAAAACCGCGAGCGTCGCACCGCCCGACTGCAAGCTCGGAAAGACTTGAGACAGACATGAGCAAGATCATCGTCGATGGCAAAGAGATCGATGTGCCGCCGGAGTACACGCTGCTGCAGGCATGCGAGGCGGCCGGCGCAGAGATTCCGCGCTTCTGCTATCACGAGCGGCTGTCGATCGCCGGCAATTGCCGGATGTGCCTGGTCGAGGTGAAGGGCGGCCCGAAGCCGGTCGCGAGCTGCGCCTGGGCCGTGCGCGACTGCCGGCCGGGCCCGAAGGGCGAGCCGCCGGAAATCTCGACCCGTTCGCCGATGGTGAAGAAGGCGCGCGAAGGCGTGATGGAGTTCCTGCTGATCAACCATCCGCTGGACTGCCCGATCTGCGACCAGGGCGGCGAGTGCGATCTGCAGGACCAGGCGATGGGCTACGGCGTCGACACCAGCCGTTTCGCCGAGAACAAGCGCGCGGTCGAGGACAAGTATCTCGGCGCGCTGGTCAAGACCTCGATGAACCGCTGCATCCAGTGCACGCGCTGCGTCCGCTTCTCCGCCGAAGTCTGCGGCGCGCCGGAAATGGGCGCGACCGGCCGCGGCGAGGACATGGAGATCACCACCTATCTCGAGCAGGCGCTGAGCTCGGAGCTGCAGGGCAACCTGGTCGATATCTGCCCGGTCGGCGCGCTGACCTCGAAGCCCTACGCCTTCGCGGCGCGGCCCTGGGAGCTCGGCAAGACCCAGTCGGTCGACGTCATGGACGGCGTGGGATCTGCGATCCGCGTCGACACCCGCGGCCGCGAGGTGATGCGCATCCTGCCGCGCATCAACGAGGCGGTGAACGAGGAGTGGATCTCCGACAAGACCCGCCACATCGTCGACGGCCTGCGTACGCAGCGCCTCGACCGGCCCTATGTGCGCGAGAACGGCCAGCTCCGGCCGGCGACCTGGCAGGAAGCCTTCGCCGCCATCGCCGCCAAGGCCAGCCGCAGCGACGGCAAGCGGATCGGCGCGATCGCCGGCGATCTGGCCGCGGTCGACGAAATGTATGCGCTGAAGGAAATGCTCGCGAAGTTCGGCTCGGTCAATCTCGCCGTGCAGGGCGGCGATGCGTTCGACGCCAAGGCCGGCCGCGGCTCCTACATCTTCAATCCGACCATTGCCGGCATCGACCAGGCCGACGCGATCCTGATCATCGGCTCGCATCCGCGCAAGGAAGCCGCGGTGCTGAACGCGCGGATCCGCAAGCGCTGGCGCACCGGCGGGCTCAAGGTCGGCATGATCGGCGCCAAGGCCGATTTCACCTATGACCATGAGTATCTCGGTGCGGGTACTGACACGCTGGCCGATCTCGTGGCGGGCAAGCACTCCTTTGCCGACGTGCTGAAGGATGCGCAGCACCCGATCATCCTGGTCGGCGCCGGCGCCTACACCAGGCATGACGGCGCTGCGGTGCTGGCGCAGGCCGCCAAGCTCGCCGTTAATGTCGGCGCGCTGAAGGACGGCTGGAACGGCTTTGCCGTGCTGCAGGATACCGCCTCGCGCGCCGGCGCACTCGATATCGGCTTCTCGCCGGCGGCCGGTGGCCTGACCGCGGCGCAGATGACGACCTTCGGCACGCTCGACGTGCTGTTCCTGCTCGGCGCCGACGAGATCAAGGTGCCGGACGGCACCTTCGTGGTCTATATCGGCACCCATGGCGACCAGGGCGCGCATCGCGCCGACGTCATCCTGCCGGGCGCGGCCTATACCGAGAAGTCCGGCATCTACGTCAACACCGAAGGCCGGGCGCAGATCGCCAACCGCGCCGCATTCCCGCCGGGCGAGGCCCGCGAGGACTGGGCGATCATCCGCGCGCTGTCCGACGTGCTCGGCAAGAAGCTGCCGTTCGATTCGCTGCAGGCGCTGCGTCAGGCTATGTTCAAGGCCTACCCGCATCTGATGCGGCTCGACCAGATCGAGGCCGGCAAGCCCGACGACGTCAAGGCGCTGGCAGGCAAGGGCGGCAGCGTCGACAAGGCGGCATTCAAGCCGACCGTCGAGGACTTCTATCTGACCAACCCGATCGCGCGGGCCTCTGCCGTGATGGCGGAGTGCTCGCGGCTGGCGTCGGGCCGAATGCTGACGGCAGCGGAGTGAGCGTGACCTGATGGCTGAATTCTTCGCAAGCTCGTTCTGGACCGGCTTCCTCTGGCCGCTGATCATCATGGTCGCGGAGAGCCTGTTGCTGCTGGTCGTGCTCCTGATCGCGATCGCCTACATCCTGCTCGCCGACCGCAAGATCTGGGCGGCGGTGCAGATCCGCCGCGGCCCCAACGTGGTCGGGCCGTTCGGATTGCTGCAATCCTTCGCCGACCTCCTGAAATTCGTGCTGAAGGAGCCGGTGATTCCGTCCGGCTCCAACAAGGGCGTGTTCCTGCTGGCGCCGCTGGTGTCGTGCATCCTGGCGCTGGCCGCCTGGGCGGTGATCCCGTTCGATCTCGGCTGGGTGATCTCCGACATCAATGTCGGCGTTCTCTACATCTTCGCGATCTCGTCGCTGTCGATCTACGGCATCATCATGGCCGGCTGGTCGTCGAACTCGAAGTATCCGTTCCTGGCCGCCCTGCGCTCGGCGGCGCAGATGGTGTCCTACGAGGTCTCGATCGGCTTCGTCATCATCACCGTGCTGCTCTGCGTCGGCTCGCTGAACCTGTCGGCTGTGGTCGAGGCGCAGAACACCCGCGGGCTTGCGCATCTGATCGGCCTGCCGCAGCTCACCATCCTGAACTGGTATGTGTGGCCGCTGTTCCCGATGTTCGTGGTGTTCTACGTCTCGGCGCTCGCGGAAACCAATCGTCCGCCGTTCGACCTGGTCGAAGCCGAGTCCGAGCTGGTCGCCGGCTTCATGACCGAATACGGCTCGACCCCGTATCTTTTGTTCATGCTCGGCGAGTATGTCGCGATCACCACGATGTGCGCGCTGGCGTCGATCCTGTTCCTGGGCGGCTGGCTGCCGCCGGTCAATCTGCCGCCGTTCACCTGGATTCCGGGCATCGTCTGGTTCGCCCTGAAGGTGTTCTTCATGTTCTTCATGTTCGCGATGGCGAAGGCGATCGTGCCGCGCTACCGCTACGATCAACTGATGCGGCTCGGCTGGAAGGTGTTCCTGCCGCTGTCGCTGGCGATGGTGGTGATCGTGGCCGGCGTGCTGCAGTTCGCCGGCATCGCGCCGAAGTGAGGCCGTCATGAGTGTCAATGTCAACGCAACAGCCCGCTCGCTTCTGCTGTCGGAATTCGTCTCGGCGTTCTTCCTGGCGATGCGCTATTTCTTCCAGCCGAAGCCGACGCTGAACTATCCCTTCGAGAAGGGCCCGATCTCGCCGCGCTTCCGCGGCGAGCACGCGCTGCGCCGCTATCCGAACGGCGAGGAACGCTGCATCGCCTGCAAGCTGTGCGAGGCGATCTGCCCGGCGCAGGCGATCACGATCGAGGCCGGCCCGCGCCGCAACGACGGCACCCGCCGCACGGTGCGTTACGACATCGACATGGTGAAGTGCATCTATTGCGGCCTGTGCCAGGAGGCATGCCCGGTGGACGCCATCGTCGAGGGACCGAATTTCGAATTCGCGACCGAGACCCGCGAGGAACTGTACTATGACAAGGCCAAGCTGCTCGCCAATGGCGACCGCTGGGAGCGCGAGATCGCGAAGTCGATCGCGCTCGACGCGCCATACCGGTGAGGTGAGGGCATGATCCTTCCGGCGCTGTTCTTCTACCTGTTTGCTGCGGCCTGCGTGGCCTCGGCGGTCATGGTGATTGTCTCGCGCAATCCCGTGCACTCCGTGCTGTTCCTGATCCTGGCCTTCGTCAACGCGGCCGGGCTGTTCATCCTGATGGGCGCCGAGTTCCTCGGGATGATGCTGATCGTGGTCTATGTCGGCGCGGTCGCGGTGCTGTTTCTGTTCGTGATCATGATGCTCGACGTCGACTTCGTCGAGCTGCGCGAGGGCTTCATCCAGTATCTGCCGATTGGCATCGTGATCGGCGGCATCTTCATGTTCGAGCTGCTGCTCGTGGTCGGCGCCTGGGTGATCAACCCGGCCGTGACCAAGACGATCACCGCGGCGATCCCGACCAATGTCAGCAACACCGAGGCGCTCGGCCTCGTGCTCTATACGAAGTACATCCATTACTTCCAGCTCGCCGGCATGGTGCTGCTGGTCGCGATGATCGGCGCCATCGTGCTGACGCTGCGCCACAAGGCCAAGGTCAAGCGGCAGAACATCAACGTGCAGAACGCGCGCACGCCCGAGATGGCGATGGCGATGCGCAAGGTGGCGTCGGGGCAGGGCCTGCAGGATGCCGACGCGGCGGAGTGGGTGAAATGACGATCGGGCTCGGACACTATCTCGCGGTCGCCGCGATCCTGTTCACGCTCGGGATCCTCGGCATCTTCCTCAACCGCAAGAACATCATCGTCATCCTGATGTCGATCGAGCTGATCCTGCTGTCGGTCAACATCAACCTGGTGGCGTTCTCGACCTTCCTCGGCGACATCGTCGGCCAGGTGTTCGCGCTCTTGGTGCTGACGGTGGCCGCCGCCGAGGCTGCGATCGGTCTCGCCGTGCTGGTGGTGTATTTCCGCAACCGCGGTTCGATCGCGGTTGAAGACGTCAATCTGATGAAGGGCTAGGCGCAGTTATGGTTCAGGCAATCGTATTCCTGCCTCTGCTGGGCGCCATCCTCGCAGGCATTATCTCGCTGGTCGGTGCCCATGCGCGCTGCCCGAGCGGCGATACCGTCGACCATCACGACGATGCGCATGGCGACGCCCATGCCTCCGCGGCCCATGACGATCATGGCCATGATGACCATGGCCATGACGATCACCATGTCTCCGAGCCGGCGGCCGCCGGCTCGCGCCTTGCCGAGCTGATCACCACGGGCCTCTTGTTCGTGTCGGCGGCGCTGTCGTGGTTCACGCTGGTCGATGTCGGCTTCATGCACCATGACGCGCGCGTCGTGCTGCTGCCCTGGATCAACTCGGGCGACCTGCAGGTGGCCTGGACGCTGCGGGTCGACACCCTGACCGCGGTGATGCTGGTCGTGGTCAACACGGTGTCCGCGCTCGTCCACCTCTATTCGATCGGCTACATGGACGAGGATCCGAACCGGCCGCGCTTCTTCGGCTATCTCTCGCTGTTCACCTTCGCGATGTTGATGCTGGTGACGTCGGACAACCTCGTTCAGCTGTTCTTCGGCTGGGAGGGCGTCGGCCTCGCGAGCTACTTGCTGATCGGGTTCTGGTACCAGAAGCCGTCGGCCAATGCCGCGGCGATCAAGGCCTTCGTGGTCAACCGCGTCGGCGACTTCGGCTTCGCGCTCGGCATCTTCGCGATCTACGCGCTGGTCGGCTCGACCGATTTCGAGACCATCTTCCATACCGCGCCCGGTCTGACCGGCAAGACCATCAACTTCTTCGGCTGGCAGGCCGACGCGCTGACCTTGACCTGCCTGTTGCTGTTCATGGGTGCGATGGGCAAGTCGGCCCAGTTCCTGCTGCACACCTGGTTGCCGGACGCGATGGAAGGTCCGACCCCGGTGTCGGCACTGATCCATGCCGCGACCATGGTCACCGCCGGCGTGTTCATGGTGGCGCGGCTGTCGCCGCTGTTCGAGCTGTCGCCGACCGCGCAGGCGGTGGTGATGTTCTTCGGCGCGACCACGGCGTTCTTCGCCGCCACGATCGGCCTCGTGCAGAACGACATCAAGCGCATCGTCGCGTATTCGACCTGTTCGCAGCTCGGCTACATGTTCGTGGCGATGGGAGCGGGGGCCTATTCGGTCGGCATGTTCCATTTGTTCACGCACGCCTTCTTCAAGGCGCTGCTGTTCTTAGGGTCAGGCTCGGTGATCTACGCGATGCACCACGAGCAGGACATCCGCAACATGGGCGGGCTGTGGCGCAAGATCCCGTACACTTTCGCGGTGATGTGCATCGGCACCCTGGCGCTGACCGGCTTCCCGCTGTTCGCCGGCTACTTCTCCAAGGACGCGATCATCGAGGCGGCCTATGCGGCGCATAACCCGTTCGCGACCTACGCCTATCTCTTGACCATCGTGGCCGCCGGCCTGACCTCGTTCTACTCCTGGCGTTTGATCTTCAAGACGTTCTTCGGCGAGCCGCACGACCAGAAGCACTACGAGGCGGCGCATGAGAGCCCGGTGTGGATGTTGGTGCCGATCGGCGTGCTCGCCGCCGGCTCGATCCTGGCGGGCCTGCCGTTCAAGGAGCTGTTCGTCAACCCGCACGGCGTGGAAGAGTTCTTCCGCGAGTCCGTGAAGATGAACCCGCACATCCTCGAGGACATGGAGCACATGCCGGGCTGGCTTGCGCCGCTGCCCACCGTGATGATGGCGCTCGGCCTGTTCATCTCGTATCTGTTCTACATCCGCAGGCCGTACCTACCGGTCGAGCTCGCGCAGCAGCAGCCGATGCTGTACCAGTTCCTGCTCAACAAATGGTACTTCGACGAGCTGTACGACTGGATCTTCGTGCGCCCGGCGAAGTGGCTCGGCTACACGCTGTGGAAGAAGGGCGACGGCTTCATCATCGACGGCTTCGGTCCCGATGGCGTCTCCGCCCGCGTGCTCGACGTCACCCGCAACGTCGTGAAATTGCAGACCGGCTACCTCTATCACTACGCATTCGCGATGCTGATCGGGGCCGCCGGATTGATCACCTGGTTCATGTTCGGCTTGGGAGGCCAGTAGATGACAACCTGGCCCATCCTTTCGGTCACGACCTTCCTGCCGGCGGTCGGTGCGATCCTGGTCTATCTGCTGGCGCGGGGCGGTGACGAGACCGCGAGCCGCACGGCGCGCTGGATCGCGCTGTGGACCACGCTGATCACCTTCGCGATCTCGCTGATCCTGGTGGCGCGCTTCGATCCGGCCTCGACCGACTTCCAGTTTGTCGAGAAGGCGTCCTGGCTCGCCACCGGCATCACCTATCACATGGGCGTCGACGGCATCTCGCTGCCGCTGATCATCCTGACCACCGCGATCATGCCGCTCTGCATCATCGCGAGCTGGAAGTCGGTGACGCAGCGGGTCGGCGAATACATGATGGCGTTCCTGATCCTGGAAACGCTGATGGTCGGCACCTTCTCGGCGCTCGACCTCGTGCTGTTCTATTTGTTCTTCGAGGGCGGCCTGATCCCGATGTTCCTGATCATCGGCGTCTGGGGCGGCCCGCGCCGGGTCTATGCGTCGTTCAAGTTCTTCCTCTACACCTTCCTCGGCTCGGTCCTGATGCTGCTCGCCATCATGGCGCTGTACTGGAACGCCGGCACGACCGACATCCCGACCCTGATGCACACCGCGGTGCCGCGGTCGATGCAGACCTGGGCATGGCTGGCCTTCTTCGCCTCGTTCGCGGTGAAGATGCCGATGTGGCCGGTGCACACCTGGCTGCCCGACGCGCACGTCGAGGCGCCGACGGCGGGCTCGGTGATCCTGGCCGCGATCCTGCTGAAGATGGGCGGCTACGGCTTCCTGCGCTTCTCGCTGCCGATGTTCCCGCTGGCCTCGCACGACTTCGCGCCGTTCGTGTTCGTGCTGTCGGTCATCGCCATCATCTACACCTCGCTGGTGGCGATGATGCAGGAGGACATGAAGAAGCTGATCGCGTATTCGTCCGTCGCGCATATGGGCTTCGTCACCATGGGCATCTTCGCGGTGACGACGCAGGGCGTCGCCGGCGGCATGTTCCAGATGGTCTCGCACGGCATCGTCTCCGGCGCGCTGTTCCTTTGCGTCGGCGTCGTCTACGACCGCATGCACACCCGCGAGATCGCGGCCTATGGCGGTCTCGTCAACCGGATGCCGCTCTACGCGCTGACCTTCATGGTCTTCACCATGGCCAATGTCGGTCTGCCGGGCACCAGCGGATTCGTCGGCGAGTTCATGACGCTGCTCGGCACCTTCAAGATCTCGCTGCCGACGGCGTTCTTCGCCACCACCGGCGTGATCCTGTCGGCCTGCTACGCGCTCTGGCTCTACCGCAAGGTGGTGTTCGGGGTGCTGGTCAAGCCGTCGCTGATGTCGATCAAGGATCTCACCTTCCGCGAATGCGTGACGCTGTTCCCGCTGATCGCACTGACCATCCTGTTCGGCGTCTATCCGAAGCCGGTGCTCGACATGTCGGCGGCCTCGGTGCAGCAGCTCGTCAACAATTACCAAACCGCCGTGACTGCCGTGAAGGCAGCCGCGCTGACCGTCCAGTAAGGCCCTCGTCATGAGCTTTTCCAGTGCAGGTTATCAGTTGCAGCCGGTGCTGCCGGAGCTGGTGCTCGCGGTCGGCGCCATGGTGCTGTTGATGATCGGAGCCTATCGCGGGCAGGGGACGACGCGGCTCGTCACGGCGCTGGCGATCTGTCTCCTGGTGCTGACCGGCGTGCTGGAACTCTGGCTGCCGGCCGGCAAGCTCGTGACCTTCGGCGGCAGCTTCATCGTCGATGATTTCGCCCGCTTCCTGAAGGTCCTCGCGCTGATCGCCTCGGCGGCAACCCTGATCCTGTCGACCGAGTACCTGTCCCAGCCGTCGAGCCGCAACTTCGAGTTCTCGATCCTGGTGCTGCTGTCGACGCTCGGCATGATGGTGCTGATCTCGGCCGGCGACCTGATCTCGCTCTATCTCGGCCTCGAGCTGATGAGCCTTGCGCTCTACGTCGTCGCCGCCAGCCAGCGCGACAACGCCAAGTCGAGCGAGGCGGGCCTGAAGTATTTCGTGCTCGGGGCGCTGTCGTCGGGCATGCTGCTCTACGGCGCCTCGCTGATCTACGGCTTCACCGGCACCGTCAGCTTCGCCGGCATCGCGGCCGCCGCGACGACCGGCAGCATCGGCATCGTGTTCGGCCTGGTGTTCCTGCTCGCCGGCCTCTGCTTCAAGGTGTCGGCGGTGCCGTTCCACATGTGGACGCCCGACGTCTATGAGGGCGCGCCGACGCCGGTGACGGCGTTCTTCGCGTCCGCCCCGAAGGTCGCGGCGCTCGCGGTGTTCACCCGCGCGACGCTGACCGCGTTCCCGGGCATCGTCACCCAGTGGCAGCAGATCCTGGTGTTCGTGGCGATCGCCTCGATGGCGCTGGGCTCATTCGCGGCGATCGGCCAGACCAACATCAAGCGGCTGATGGCCTATTCCTCGATCGGCCATATGGGCTTTGCGCTGGTCGGCCTCGCCTCCGGCACGGTCGAGGGCGCCCAGGGCGTCCTGATCTACATCACGATCTACGTCGCGATGACGCTCGGTTCCTTCAGCATCATCCTGGCGATGAAGCGCAACGGCCAGGCGCTGGAGCAGATCAGCGATTTCGCCGGCCTCTCCCGCACCAATCCGCTGCTCGCCTTCATCTTCGCGATGCTGCTGTTCTCGCTGGCCGGCGTGCCGCCGCTCGCCGGGTTCTTCGGCAAATGGTACGTGTTCGTCGCCGCGATCAAGGCCAATCTGTTCACGCTCGCCGTGATCGGCGTGCTGACCAGCGTGGTGGGCGCGTTCTACTATCTGTCGATCGTCAAGGTGATGTATTTCGACCAGCCGCTCGGCAAGCTCGACCCGGTCCGCGTCGAGCTGCGCACAGTGTTGGCGGTCGCCGGCATCTTCAACATCTTCTACTTCGCCTATCCGGGCCCGCTGGTGAGCGTGGCCACGGCGGCGGCCAAATCACTATTTTGAAGCGTGCAGTTCCGAAATCGGGATGCTGGCTTTCGGAACCAATCATGCGCATAACGCTGACATGACCTTCACGCTCGGGCCCCGGGCCATAGCGGCGGGCTACCGGCTCGCCGCCTTCGATCAGATCGGCTCGACCAATGCCGAGGCGATGCTGCGCGCCCGCGACGGCGAGCAGGGGCCGATGTGGTTCGTGACGCCGGAACAGACCGCGGGCCGCGGGCGGCGGCAGCGGATCTGGGTCGCGCCGCGCGGCAATCTCGCCAGCACGATCCTCGAGGTGACGGACGTCCAGCCGGCAGTCGCCGCTACCCTCGGCTTCGCCGCCGGGCTGTCGCTCGAAGCTGCGCTGCGGAAGGTCAGCATCGAGGCGGCGCTGCGGCTCGGGCCGGACAGCCCGAAGTTCACCCTGAAATGGCCGAACGACGTGCTGGCCAACGGCAGGAAGCTCTCGGGCATCCTGCTTGAGGCCGAAGCCATCGGGAGCCGGCTGGCGGTCGTCGTCGGCATCGGCACCAATGTCGTCGCAGCACCAGAGGGGACGCCGACGCCGGCCGTATCGCTCGCGGCGCTCGGCATCCAGATCGGGGCGGAGGAGCTGTTTGCCGCGCTGTCGGACGCCTGGGTCGAGTTTCGCGGCATCTGGGACGACGGCCGCGGCTTCCCCGAGATCCGCAGGCTGTGGCTGGAGCGCGCGGCCGGGCTCGGCGAGAAGGTCGCGGTCCAGACCGGCTCGGCGACCCTTGAGGGCACGTTCGACACCATCGATGATACCGGCTGCCTGATCGTCCGCACTGCTGATGGCGAGCGCCTGCCCGTGACCGCCGGCGAGGTCTATTTCGGCACCGCAGCCTCGGTGAGGGCGAACTGATGGCGCGTCCGGACGAGCTCACCTTTGCGCCGCTCGGCGGCGTCGGCGAGATCGGCATGAACCTGTCGATCTACGGCCTCGGCAACCGCCACCAGCGGTCCTTCCTCGCGGTCGATCTCGGCGTCTCCTTCGGCGACGAGGAGCATCTGCCGGGCATCGACCTGATCATGCCCGACGTCCGCTTCCTCGAGAAGGAGCGCAACAATCTGGTGGGCCTCGTGCTGACGCACGCCCATGAGGATCATTTCGGTGCCATTATCGATCTTTGGCCGAAGCTCGGCTGCAAGATCTACGCGACGCAATTCAGCGCGGCGCTGTTCGAGGCCAAATGCGCCGCCGAGCGCAACCCGCCAAAAATCCCGGTCACGGTGATCCCGTCGGGCGGGCGAGTCGATATCGGTCCGTTCAATGTCGAGTTCATCCCGGTCGCGCATTCGATTCCGGAATCGCACGCGCTGGCGATCAAGACCGATCTCGGCACCGTGCTGCATACCGGCGACTGGAAGATCGATCCGACCCCGATCATCGGCCAGCCGACCGACGAGCGGCGGCTGCGCGAGCTCGGCGATGAAGGCGTGCTGGCGCTGGTCGGCGATTCCACCAATGCGGTGCGCGACGGGCGCTCGCCGTCGGAGACCGAGGTCGCCGCCACAATCAAGAAGCTGGTCAAGGCGGCCAAGGGCCGGGTCGCGGTCACGACCTTCGCCTCCAATGTCGCCCGGGTGCGGGCGGTGGCGGACGCCGCCAACGCCGCCGACCGCGAGGTCGTCGTGGTCGGCCGTGCCATGGAGCGCGTGGTGCAGGTGGCGCGCGAATGCGGCTATCTCGATGGCTCGCATAAATTCCGCAGCGCCGACTATTACGGCCATTTCCCGGCCGACAAGGTGCTGGCGCTGTGCACCGGCAGCCAGGGCGAGCCGCGTGCGGCGCTGGCGCGGATCGCCAATGACGACCATCCGCAGGTCACCCTGAACAAGGGCGACACCGTGATCTTCTCCTCCCGCACCATTCCCGGCAACGAGAAGGCGGTCGGCTCGATCATCAACAACCTCGTCATGCAGGGCGTCGAGATCATCACCGACCGCGAGCATCTGGTGCACGTCTCCGGCCACCCGCGCCGCGACGAGCTGCGCGACATGATCTCCTGGGTGCGGCCGCAACTGCTGATCCCCGTCCATGGCGAGGCGCTGCATCTCGCCGAACACGCCAAGCTGGCGCGCGCCGCCGGCGTGCCCAAGGTCCTGACCTGCCGCAACGGCGACCTCGTCAAGCTCGGGCCCGGCGAGCCCGGCATCATCGGCGAGGTGCCGGCGGGGCGGCTCTACAAGGACGGAACCATCCTGGAGGACGCCAAGTCGCGCGCTGTGGTGGAGCGGCGGCGGATGGGCTTTGCCGGCTGCGCCTTCGTCGCCATCGCCATGACCGAGCAGGGCGAGCTCGTCGACGATCCCGAGGTTGATCTGGTCGGCATGCCGGAGAACAATGCGGCGGGCGAACTGCTCGACGACATCGTGTTCGATGTGGTGGTATCGACGATCGAGGGCCTGCCGAAGCCGCGGCGGCGCGATCCGGACGCGCTGGGGGAATCGGTGCGGCGCGCGGTGCGGGCGGCGCTGAACGAGCAATGGGGCAAGAAGCCGATCTGCGTCGTGCACGTTCTGACGGTTTGAGCCTAAGCATGATCCGGAAGAGTGCGAAGCGATTTTCCGAAAAGATCATGCTCAACTGAAGGGAGAGAGAGATGCTGGGCCGGCTCAATCACGTCGCGATCGCGGTCAAGGACGCCAAGCAGGCCGCGAAGATCTACGGCACTGCCTTCAATGCCGAGATTTCCGATGCGGTGCCGCTGCCGGAACACGGCGTGATTACCGTGTTCGTGACGCTGCCGAACACCAAGATCGAGTTCATCGAGCCGCTGGGCGAGACCTCGCCGATAGCGAAATTCGTCGAGCGCAATGCCGACGGCGGCATCCACCATGTCTGCTACGACGTGCCCGACATCATCGCGGCCCGTGACCGCATGATCGCCGAGGGTGCGCGGGTGCTGGGCGACGGCCAGCCGAAGATCGGCGCGCATGGCAAGCCGGTGCTGTTCTTCCACCCGAAGGACTTTTCAGGCGCCCTGGTCGAGATCGAACAGGCCTGAGGCCGCATGGCTTACCAGATCTCCACCGGACTTGCGATCTACTTCGTGCTTTGGTGGCTCGTGCTGTTCCTGACGCTGCCGTTCGGCGTGCGCAGCCAGCACGAGGACAATGTCGGCGCGCCCGGCACCGACCCCGGCGCGCCGATCCTGGCGCGGATGGGCCGCAAGCTGCTGTGGACCACGCTGATTTCCGCCGTGATCTTCGCGATCGCGATGTGGGCCTATCATTCCGGCTATCTCTCGATCGAGCGGCTGTCGAAGCTGATGGGGATGCCGTTCTGATACGCAGTTTTCGTGGGATCAGAAGTAGCCCGCATGAGCGAAGCGACATGCGGGATCACTTTCCCGGGTATCGCGGAGCCTGTCATCGGGCGCGCGTTCGCGCGACCCGTTGGCTCACCCGGGCTACGAACCGATGGGGATGCTGTTTTAGAAACTGATGCCAATGGAGTGGGGATCAACCTCGCCCTGGCAATGCGGAGGAGGCGACCACGATGAACCTGCAGTCCCAGCCGGGCTCCGGGCCGAGCGCATATCGAATCCTGCGGGAAGCCGATCTGCGGGATTATCTCGCGGGGCTGCCCGCCATCGTCGCGCAGCTCGGCGGCGCGCCGGCGGACTGGTCGATCAGCGAGGTCGGCGACGGCAATCTCAATCTCGTCTTCATCGTCAAGGGCGGAAGCGGCGGCCTCGCGGTCAAGCAGGCGCTGCCGTATGTGCGCCTCGTCGGCGAGAGCTGGCCGCTGCCGCTGTCGCGGGCGCATTACGAGCACATGGCGCTGGTGCATCAGGCGCGGCTGGCGCCGATGCTCGTGCCGGCGGTGCTGCATCATGATGCGCCGCTCGCGCTCACCGCGATGGAGCTACTCGAGCCGCACATCATCATGCGCAAGGGCCTGATCGAGGCCACGTGGTACCCGCGCTTTGTCGAGGATATCTCAACCTTCCTGGCGCAAACGCTGTTCTTCACGTCCGACCTTGCGTTGTCGGCCGCGGAGAAGAAGCAGGGCATCGCCGATTTCGCCGGCAACCACGCGCTCTGCAAGATCACAGAAGACCTGATCTTCACCGATCCCTACCGCATCGCCGAGCAGAACCGCTGGACCGCGCCGTATCTCGACGCCACGGCGGCGGCGTTCCGCGAGGACCTCGACCTGCATGTCGCGATCTCCAGGCTGAAGCTGAAATTCATGGCGAGCCCGCAGGCGCTGCTGCACGGCGATCTGCATACCGGCTCGATCATGGTTACAGACAGCGAGACCAGGGTAATCGATCCCGAGTTCGCCTTCTACGGCCCGATGGGCTTCGACATCGGCGCCGTCATCGGCAACCTCCTGATGGCCTATCTCGCCTCCGCCGGCCACGAGCGCGCGCCGGGCGAGCGCGCCTCGTTCGAGGCCTGGCTACTCGCGACCATGGAGGGCGTCTGGAGCGAGTTTTCCCGAAAGTTCCTGGCGCTGTGGCGCAGCGAGGCGAACGGCGACGGCTATCCGGTGTCGCTGTTTACCGGCGAGGCAGGTGCCGCGCGGTTGGAGGCAGAACGGCAGGCGTACATGGCGCGGCTGTTCGAGGACACCGTCGGCTTCGCCGCGGCCAAGACCATCCGGCGCATCCTTGGTCTCGCGCACAACATCGACTTCGAGTGGATCGCCGACGAGAAGCAGCGCGCGATCTGCGAGGCGCGGGCCCTCAAGCTCGCCCGCAATATGATGCTGGAGGCGCCGTCCTACACGACGATCGGCGCGGTCACCTACGCCGCCCGCGAGCTGCGCCACTGGCAGCCGGATTTTGCGAGGTAGCCGGGAAGCGTAGGATGGGTGGAGCGAAGCGGTACCCATCATTCTGACAGCGCGATAAGAGTTGATGGGTTTCGCTTCGCTCTACTCGTCCTACGCAGCGCGGCTTTCCCTGCGCCCTCTTCAACGCGAGGGCGGAACGAACAGCAAGCTCGGACAAATCATGTCGCGAGAATGCGGATGTTTGACTCACAAGCGATACACACTCGGCGTCGTCCCGGCGAAGGCCGGGACCCATAACCACCAACGATCATTGTTAAGCGACGCTGGAATGACGAGTTCCTTCAACAATACCCGCCGCGGCGTATGGGTCCCCGCTTTCGCAGGGACGACGAATGGAGAGAGCTGTGTGCTCAGCTCCTTCATCCTTAATCCGCCGCCTGTTCCCGCAGCCGCTGCGCGTACACGTTGATGATCAGCGCCGCGAGCAGGATCAACCCGCGGATCAGGATCTTCAGGAAGCTGTCGATATTGACGTGGTCGAGGCCGTTGTTGAGAACGCCGAGCACGAACAGGCCGACGATGGTGTTGCCGATGCCGCCGCGGCCGCCGAACAGGCTGGTGCCGCCGACCACCACGGCCGCGATCGAATCCAGCAGATAGGTATCGAACTCGTTCTGCTGGGCGCTGCCGAAATGGGCGACGCCGAGCATGCCGCCGATCCCCGAGCACACCGCCGAGATCACCATCACACTGCCGAGGATGAGCTTGACGTTGAGGCCGGCAAATTCCGCGGCCTCGCGGTTGCCGCCGACCATGTAGACGTAGCGGCCGAACCGTGTGTAGGTCAGCACCAGGTGGCCGCCGAGCAGCATCACCGCGGCGACGATCACAATCCAGGGGATGCCGCCGATCGAGCCGGAGCCGAGCGTCGTGATCAGGTCCGGCACCTTGTAGGCGATCTGGCCGCGCACCAGCAGCGCCGAGACGCCGGCCGCAATCTGCATCATGGCGAGCGTCATGATGAAGGAGGGGATGCCGATCATGGTCAACCCCAGCGCGTTGACGAGGCCGAGCAGCGCGCACAGCGCAAGCGCCAGCAGGATCGCGACGATGCCCGGCATCGGGACATTGGCGATGTTGACGTAGGATTCCTGCAGCGTGAAGTACGCCACCGCAATGCCGGTGACGTTGGCGATGCTGGCGATCGACAGGTCGATCTCGGCGCACAGGATCACGAAGGTGAGGCCGACGGCGATGATGCCGGTGACCGACACTTGCGTGAGGATGTTGCCGACATTGTCGATGGTGGCAAACGACGGGCTCGCGATCGCGAAGAAGGCGCTGAGGAAGATCAGCGTCAGGAACGGCGCAATGTTGCGCATCTGCGAGCGCACGAAGGGCGCCAGCCCGCGCGACCGCTGGTGATCCGCTCGCGCCGTGGCGCCGTCACTGCTTGCCATCATGTCTCTCCATCAAGCGCGATGAGGTGGTCATCGCGCTTTCTCTGTTTGTTTGAGCATCGGAAAACCGCTTCGCACTTTTCCGGATCATGCTCTAGGCCGCCTCCAGCAGCCGGTCCTTGCTGACCGCTTCGCCCGCGAATTCGCGCACCACCGCGCCGCGCTTCAGCACCAGGATCCGGTCGGCCAGCGACAGCACCGTCTCCGGCTCGGTCGACAGCACGATGATCGCCAGCCCCTTGGCGCGGAGATCGCGCACGATGTTGATCACGTCGTTCTTGGCGCCGACATCCATGCCGCGGGTCGGCTCGCACAGCACCAGGACGCGCGGCGGATAGGCTAGCCATTTCGCCAGCGCCACCTTCTGCTGATTGCCGCCGGACAGCATGCCGAGATCGAGGCCGACCACCGGCGGCCGGATCTGCAGTTGCTCGACCTGGCGCTGGGCGATCGCACGCTCGCGCACCGGCTTGAGCAGCAGCGCCGAGATCCGTTCGAGGATGCTGATCGAGATGTTCTTGTAGACCGGTTCCTGGTGGAACAGCATGGCGCGCCGGCTTTCCGGCACCAGGGCGACGCCGGCCCGTCGCGCCGCCGCGGTGCTGCGAAACGTCTTCGTGGCGCCGTCGACCGCAAGCGTTCCGCCGTCGGGTCGCAGCTTGCCGAACAGGATGCGCGACAGCTCCAGCTGCCCGCAGCCCATGAAGCCGTAGATACCGAGCACTTCGCCGGAGCGGGCCTCGAACGAGACGTCCCGCAGGCTGCGGCGCAGCGAGAGCTGATCCACCTTCAGCACCGCCGCGCCTCCGCTCGATTGCGGGAGCATCAGGTCATCGGTGTAGCTGTGTTCCAGCGCCTCGCCGCCGCGGCCGATCATGGCCTCGATCAGGGCGCCCTTGGTGGTGTCCGCGGACGCGGTCTCCGCGATCTTCCGCCCGTTGCGGAACACCGTCACCACGTCGGAGACCCGCAAAATGTCCTCGATGAAGTGCGAGATGAAGACGATGCTGGTGCCTTCGTCGCGCAGCCTGTGCAGCGTCGCAAAGAGGCGTTCGACCTCGGGCGGAGAGAGGGCGGAGGTCGGCTCGTCCAGGATGATGATGCGTGCGCCGGAAAACAGCACGCGAGCGATCTCGATCAGCTGCTGCAGGCCGATCGGCAAATCGCCGAGCCGCGTCATCGGGTTGACGTCGATGCCAAACCGGGCCAGCTGCTCGCCGGCCTCGCGCGCCATCCGCCGCCATTGCACGAAGCCGAGGCGGTTGGTCGGCTGGTTGCCGAGGAACACATTCTCAGCGACCGTGAGATCAGGCGCGACGCTGAGCTCCTGATGCACCATGCCGATGCCGGCGGCGTGCGCGTCACGGGTGGAGCGGAAGCGGGTCTCCTTGCCGTCCAGCATGAAGCGGCCGGAGAACTCCGGATGCACGCCGGCGATGATCTTCATCAGCGTACTTTTTCCGGCGCCGTTCTCGCCGACGAGACCATGGATCTCGCCGGCGTGCAGCGCGAAGTCGATCCCACGAAGGGCTTCGACGCCGCCGAAGGCCTTCGTGATCTGGTGCAATTCGAGGATCGCCGAGCGTCCCTGCGTCATGAGGCCCGCTCAGATCAGGAAATGATCCTCCATCCATTGCATGCCGGCGGCGTTGGCCTTGGTCACGACGGGACCGTCGGTCACGACATTCTTCGGAATGCCCTGGCCGCTCTTTTCGCCGCCGACCACGGCGGCGACGCCCGCGACGATCGCGCCGCCATGGATGCGGCAGGACGGATTGCGGACGGTCGCGAACATGCGGCCTTCGCTGACCGCCTGAATCGCCGGCGGCATGGCGTCGACACCGCCAATCAGGATGTTGGTGCGGTTGCGCGCCTTCATGATGTTGTAGGCGGCGAGCGCCATGTCGTCATTGTGGAAGAAGGCGGCGTCGATCTGCGAGTATTTGGTCAGATAGGTTTCCCAGAGCCGGGCGGTCTTCGAGACGTCCCAGTCGGCGGGCTGGGTATCCAGCACCTCGATGTTCGGGAACTGCTTGATGACCGAGTTGAAGCCCTTGGCGCGGCCCTGCGCGCCGGTATGGCCGAGCGCGCCCTGGGTCATGATGACCTTGCCCTTGCCGCCGATCGCGTTGCACAGCGCCTGCGTTACGGAGGCGCCCATGAACTCGTTGTCAGGTGCGAGGAACGAGTGGACGTTAATTTGATCGAGAGGAGCAATAAGCGTGTCCATGTCGATCACGGGGGTCCCGGCGTCGATCATCTTCTGCACCGGCTGGGTCAGCGTGCCGATGCCGAACGCCTGGATCGCGACGAAGTCCCATTTCTGCGACGCCATGTTGTCGATCGCGGCGCGCTGCTTGACGGCATCGAGCTGGCCGTCGAACCAGGTCACCTCGACGTTGAACAGCTTGCCCCAGAACTCGGCGGCCTGCTTGCCTTGCGCGCACCACGTCGCCTGCAGTCCGGCATTGGAGAACGCCGCCTTCAGCGGCTTTTCCGAGCGTCCCGTTTCGGCGGCGAGCGCCGACGTCGTCATGCCCATTCCGCCGAACAGGCCGGCCGCAGCTCCACCTGCCGCCGCCATCTGCAGAAGGTCGCGCCGCGTCGTCGACGCCTTGTCCATCCCCTTGTCGGTCCCTGGCATTGCTTGCTCCCTCTTCGTTTTTCTGACCGTCGGCGTCAGTTGCACGCGCCGCGGATAAAGCGAGTGTGTCACAATCGGAACGGTGACGCTACGGCCTCTCGTCCACGAGATGTTTCTGCTGCAGCACGATGGCTTCGATGTCGCCGAGCAGCTTGTGCCACGCAGCATCGATCTCCGCAGACCATTGCTCGCCGAGAATGTCGCGCAGCGTATCGGCGATCACCGCGAAGAACGCGACGAACAGTTCGCGCGGCGTGCCGTAGGCGTCGTGCGAGAACACTTCCGATTCGATCAGGCGAAAATGTCCGCGGCGCTCGCCCGCGAAATCGAGGATGGCTTCGATCGTCAGCTGCAGCATCGAGCCTTTCACCGGCTCGCTGCCTTCGGTGCGAAACATCGCCTGCGTCTCGGGATGTTCGCGAAATAGGCGGCGATAGACTGACGGTGTCAGATCATCGCAAGCCGCTGCTGCGAGTTCAAAGCTGCGTTCGATCGGATTCAATGATGGAGCCATAGCGGATTGCGATCATCACATAAAAAAAGAGCAGGGCTCAAAGCCCTGCTCCAAAAATTGTGTCGACCCTATTTGCCCCAAAAATTCGATTTGATCTTGATTGATGGGGTGACGCTGCTTGTGCGCGTCGGGCTCCTCCCGAGACTTGGACCACCAGGACACACCTCGCGGCTGGCCTGAGCCCGAATTGGTAGACTATCTTTCCAGGCTTGTCATCATTTTCGGCAACGATTGTTCAATTTTCGAGCAATTTGCGAAATGATTGGGATGGCGCCACCGGCGGTTGTGACGGGAGATATAAAACACGTGGCAGGGTAAGGGGATACGACTGATTTCGGAGTTGCCGTGACGCAAGTGCCACGCTCGGTTATTTCCGTCGGCTGGAAGAAACCGGACGCATCGGCGATCTCGACTTCCGGCGCCCATGGTGGTTAGTTCCGTGGCGGATGGATTTGCGATGCGCCGGCGGCTGAAGAATTTTCTGCCCATCGTCTTGGTTGCCCTGCTTGTGCAGATTCTTGCACCGATCGGGGCCTGCTGGGCGGCGAGCCTTGCCGCGTCCGATCCGCTCGCGGCCGCCACCATCTGCCACGGCGATGCCGGCTCCGGAGCGGGGCAGGGTGACCAGACCAGTCACGACGCCCATGACGGCTGCTGCTCGGCCTGCAGCGTGCTGCAGACCGGTGCGCCGGTTGATAGCCCGCAAGTTGTGGCCCAGGCCGTCGAACGCCTGCCGAACCCGATCGCCTGGCTTGATTTCGCCTCCGAGCTCGATCGTTCGCGCGCCGGCCTCTCGGCGCAAGCCCGCGCGCCGCCGCTGTTTTCCTGACGACCTTGTCGCTGCCGGTGCGTCCCGCGCCAGCAAGTGCCCTTGAGCAAGCCGGCCGGAGCGCCGGTGTCAGGATTCATCCATGTTTCGCTATCATCCGCTGGAGGCGGCAAGCGTGCTCGCGCTGGGCGCGACGCTTTGCTCATTGCCGTCCGCTGCCGAAGCCCAGGCGCCCAGCACAGAGCTACCCTCCGTCACCGTCGAGGCGCCCCGGACGGCGGTGCGCGCCAAGCCGGCGGCGCAGAAGCCGCGCGTTCGTGCCGCGTCCGTGCGGCGGCCGCCGAAGCCGGCGACAGCGCCAGCCGTGACGGCGGCCCCAGCGGACGGCGCGAGGCCGGGGGAGACGCTTGCCGCGACCCGCGACGGTTTGAACCGGGCGCCGACAGGCCAAACGCAGACGACCATCGACCGCAGCCAGTTCGACAACCGACCGGCGTTCTCCGTCGCCGATGTGCTGCGCGACAGTCCGGGCATCTCGATCAAGCAGGGCAACGGCCCGCGTGATTTCGGCATCTCGATCCGCGGGTCGAATGCGCGGAACGGCTTCGGCATCCGCAACCTCGTCATCTTCGACGACGGTTTCCCGGTGACCCAGCCGGACGGCCTGTCGCGCAGCGACCTGATCGATCCGCATGCCTATGGCGCCATCGACGTGGTCCGCGGGCCGTCATCGGCGCTCTACGGCAATTATGCGACCGGCGGCGCGCTGAATTTCAGGACCCGGCCGGGCGGCAAGATCGACGGCGTCGAGTATGGCGTCGACGGCGGCAGCTTCGGTTACCTCAACAACTATCTCGCGGCGGGCAAGAAGGTCGGCAATTTCGAGGCCTCGCTGTTCGCGAGCGACGCGCGCGGCGACGGCTACATCGGCAACAGCTGGTTCAACACACAGACCGTTAATTTCCTCGGCACGCTGCAGGTCACGCCGGACGACCGCTTCACGGTGAAGCTGATCAACAACGACCTGACGACGCGCCTGCCGATCCGCTCCTCGCTTAACCAGTTCTACCAGAACCCGTTCCAGCAGGGCTGCACGACCGGCGCGACGGCCGCGCCGGGATGCGCCACCGTGACGTTGTTCAACAACGGATTCAACGCGGCGGCCGGGACCGACAGGGAGACCGCGGTTCAGGCCGGTCTCGGGCGCGACGACCGCCGTACCATCGTCGGCGGCCGCTGGGAGCACGACTTCGACAACCAGACCACCTGGCGCAACCAGTTCGTCTTCGACGACCGCAATATCAATCAACCGACGGGATCGACGAGCGCGATCGGCGACTTCCCGTCCTACAACTACATGAGCGACGTCGTCAGACGCGGCGATATTTTTGGGCTGGATTCGACGACCTATTTCGGCGGCTTCTACAATACGCTCACCGCGTCGAGCGACACGCGCAATGTAATGCCGGGCGGAAATGCGACGCTCGGAAGCCTGTCGAGCAATTTGTTCAGCACGACGACAAATTACGGTGTTCGCGCACGCGAGGAATTGAAGCTCACGTCTGCGCTGACGGCCGTTGCCGGCATTGGCTGGGAGGCCACCAGTCTGACGGGCCGGAACACCGCCTACAGCTACGCCGGCGCGGCCGGAACCACGACCACGGCGATCACGACGGCGGACCGGCAATTCCAGAATACCGCGCCCGAGCTCGCATTGCTGTACCGGCTGAGCAGCGAGTGGCAAGTCCGTGGACGAGTGGCAACCGGATACGGCACGCCGCAGGTCAGCAATTTGTTCGTCCTGCCGAGTGGCGCCTCGGGCAACAACACCCAGCTGCGGACGCAAAAGAATCTCGGTTACGATGTCGGTGCCGACTGGACACCGAACAACGCGCTCAAGCTCAGCGTCACGGGCTTCTACGAGTTCTTCAAGGACGAGCTCGTTTCTCAGGCCACGCCGCTTGCGGGCATCTCCTACACGTTCAACGCGCCGCGATCGGAGCATCGCGGCGTCGAGCTGGCCGCCGACTGGAAATTCCTGCCGGGCTGGCGGTTCTCGGCGGCCTACACTTATCTCGACGAGGTCTACACGGAATACGTCGAGAACATCACGAACGGCGCGGTGTTCAGCTTCAATCGCGCCGGCAACAAGATTCCCGGCATTTCGCCGAACGAGCTCACGGCGCGGTTGGGCTACGACCAGCTGTCGGGTCAGTTTCAGGGATTTGGCGGGTTCGTCGAAGTGCAGTGGAAGGACAGCTTCTACATGGACAACGCCAACCTCTTGAAGGCGCCAGGCTATGAGCTGGTCAACCTCAATCTGCACTACAAGACCGATCTCGTCTCCGATTATTTCAAGGCGCTGAACCTCTACATCGAGGTGAGGAACGTCTTCGACCGGACGTACGTGGCGTCGGCGAACAACATCTCAAATTCGGTGACCGCGGCAGGCATTCAAAATCCCGCGAGCGTACTGGCGAACTCGACCAACTCGATCTATGCCGGATCGCCGCGCGCCGTCGTGGCGGGCATGAAGATTGCGTTCAAATGAGGAGCGCATCGATGACCTATCGCAAACCGGTCGCCCTGACGCTGCTTGCATCGCTCATGCTCGCGGCCTTGCCGAGCCTTGCCGTCGCACAGATGAGCCATCAGCACGCCTCCGAAGCGGCCTGCGAAGAGACGGCCCTGCGCTGCGCGACCAAGGTCACGCCCGCCTTTGGGCGGGATGGGACATTGTGGCTGGTGTGGATGGCCGGCGGCCAGATCTCCGTCGCGAGCTCAAAAGACCAGGGCAAGAGCTTTTCCACACCGGTGCAGGTCACACGGGAGCGGCTCAGTCTCGATTGGGGACCGGATGCGCGGCCGAAGCTTGCGATCGATGCCAAGGGCAACATCGCTGTGGCCTTCTCGATCTTCCGCGATCAGAATTTCAACGGCCAGGTGCTGACCACGCGATCGACCGATGGCGGGCGCAGCTTCGATGCGCCGAAGCCGATCACCACGAACAATGAGAGCCAACGGTTCGAGGCGATAGGTTTCGATCCTGCGGGGGCGATGTTTGCCGCGTGGCTCGACAAGCGCAACCGCGTGCCGGCGCAGCAGCGCGGCCAGAAATATGACGGTGCCGGATTGTTTTTCGCGTCATCGGGAGATGGCGGAGCAACCTATTCCGACGCGCGGCTCGTCGCCGACAACACCTGCGAGTGCTGCCGCCTCGCGCTGGCGTTCGATGGTGCGGGCCATCCTGTGGTCGTGTTCCGGAACATCTTTGAAGGCGGCGTGCGCGACCATGCGGTCGTGACGTTCTCCGACCTGGCTACGCCCGGCGAGATACATCGGGTGAGCCGCGACGACTGGCAGATCGCGGCCTGTCCGCATCACGGTCCGAGCCTGACCATATCGCCCGAAGGAACCTACAATGTGACGTGGTACACCAACGGCAAGGCGCGCAAGGGATTGTTCTATGCGCGCTCGCGCGACGGCGGCAAAACCTTCTCCGATCCGCTTCCGGTCGGTCAGCCGAACCGCAGCCCATCCCGGCCGCAGATTATCGCGGGGCCGCAGGGGCTTGTCATGGCCTGGAAGGAATTCGACGGGCAGAAGACGACAATCGACCTCATGACGTCGCACGACGATGGGGCGACATGGTCGAAGCCGACGGTGATCGCGGACACCGCCGACAGTTCCGACCATCCGCTGCTCGTCTCGGACAGTCGGCAGACCTATCTGTCGTGGATGACGAAGGCCGACGGCTACCATTTTCAAGCGATCGAGGGCGAACCATGAAGCGTCATCTGCTGGCTGCGCTGATCCTGCTCGCGACGCTGCCGTCCGCACTGGCGGCGGGAGAGGGCGCGCCAAAGCCGTTCGAACGCGGCAGCTGGCAAAAGCTGCTGCATGCGCATGCCGGTCATCCGACCCTGGTGCATTTCTGGGGAGTGACCTGCGGACCATGCAAGGTCGAGCTGCCGGAGCTCGGCCAGTTCATGAAGGATCATCCCGGAATCGATATCGTCACGATCAGCGCGGATCTGGTTCCCAACCTTCCGGAAGCGACGCGATCGATGCTGGATCGCGCCGGCCTCGGCGCGGCCGAAAACTGGATCTTCGACGACGGCTTTGCCGAGCGGTTGAGATTTGAGATCGATCCGGCCTGGCAAGGCGATATCCCGCGAACCATGCTGATTTCCCGGGATGGAACGATCACGACGATCGAAGGGTCGGCCGAAATCGCCGATCTGAACAAATGGTCCATCGCCCAGTCGGCAGCAACCCGATGACACTTGAATTTCAACTTGAAAGGAAATCCGTCGCCATGAAGACGCTCTCCCGCATCCTTGCCCTCGCAGCGCTGACCGCTGCACTCGCGTCGACGTCCGCGCGCGCGGAGGACGTCAAGGCCGGCGATCTCGTGATCACGCAGGCCTGGACGCGCGCAACGCCGAACGGTGCCAAGATCGGCGGCGGCTACCTGACGATCGAGAACAAGGGGACGACGCCCGACCGGCTGGTGTCAGGCACCGGCGATGTTGCCGGCAAGATCGAAGTCCACGAGATGTCGATGGACAATGGCGTGATGAAGATGCGTGCGCTCGACAAGGGCCTCACCATCGAGCCCGGCAAGACCGTGAAGCTCGCGCCGGGCGGCTATCACCTGATGATGTTCGACCTGAAGAATCCGCTGAAGCAGGGCGACAAGGTGCCGGTCACGCTCGAGTTCGAAAAGGCCGGCAAGGTCTCGGTCTCGCTGGACGTGCAGGCCGTCGGCGCGCAGGGGCCGGGCGGCGGTCATTCCGGTCATGGCGACCATTCCGGTCACATGGACATGAAGAAGATGTGAGGCAGCCATGCGATCACAGACGTTCGTCGTTGCCACGGCGGCGCTGCTCGCAGCGCAGCCGGCGATCGCGCATATCACACTCGAAGGAAAGCAGGCGGCGGTCGGATCGTATTACAAGGCGGTGTTCGCCGTGCCGCATGGCTGCGCGGGCTCGGCGACAATCAAGATCCGGGTGCAGATTCCGGAGGGCGTGATCGGAGTTAAGCCGATGCCGAAGGCGGGCTGGACTCTCGATGCGGTCACCGGCAAATACGCCGCCCAATACGACTATCACGGCGCCAAGCTTTCCGAGGGCGTCAAGGAAGTCGCCTGGAGCGGTGGCAAGCTTGCGGACCAGAACTACGACGAGTTCGTGATGCAGACGTTTCTCACCGATACCTTGAAGCCCAACACCACGTTGTACTTTCCGGTCGTGCAGGAGTGCGAGCAGGGCGTCAGCCGCTGGATCGATACCCCAGCCGACGGGCAGGGCGGCGGGCACGACCATGGCAGCAAGACACCGGCGCCCGGCGTCAATCTGCTGCCGAAGTCGTAAGTGATGCGGTTGGTCGCAAACCTCGCAGCGCTGCTCGTGGCGCTGTGTCTTGCGACCTCAGCCCATGCGCATGCCGTCCTGATCGGCGCCGAACCGGCCGACGGCAGTGTGGTGGCTGAAGCACCCAAGACGTTGGTGCTCCGCTTCAACGAAGCGGTGGCGCCGACGGCGGTCAGCCTGCTCGACGCTGCGGGCAAGCCGCGCGACGTCGCGATCCGCGCCGTCGACCAGTCGGTGATGGTGACACTGCCGGCGGGCCTGCCGCAGGGCACGCAGGTGGTCAGCTATCGCGTGGTGTCGCAGGATGGCCATCCGGTCGCGGGCTCGCTGCTGTTTTCGATCGGCGTCGTCACCGGCTCGGCGGCGCCGTCAAGCGACGGCGTGCTCGATGTGTTGATCTGGCTGGCGCGGCTCGGGCTCTATCTGGGCCTGTTTGCCGGCGTCGGCGGCGTGTTCTTTGCGGCCTGGATCGGGCAGGGCCCGGCCGGCGAACGGCTGATCATGTGGTCGCTGAAGATCGGCCTTGTCGGCGCGATCGCGTCGCTTGGCTTGCAGGGTGTCGACCTCTTGAACCTGCCGCTCTCGGGCATCGTGACGTGGGCGGCATGGGCCAGCGCCGCCGCTACCAGCCTGTTTCCCGCGCTGCTGCTCGCGATCGCCGCGATGCTAATCGCGGCGATCGCCTGGCGCAGCCCGTCGTTCGGTGCAGCTTTCACCCGCACCGCGATCGCAATGATCTGTGTCGGGCTGTCGTTTGCGGTCAGCGGCCACGCCGCCACCGCTTCGCCGCAATGGCTGACGCGAGCCGCGCTGTTCATCCATGGCGTGGGCGTGGCGTTCTGGATGGGCGCGCTCGCGCCGCTGGCGGTGCTTGCCTGGCAGCGCAAGGATTCGCTGCTGCGGGTGCTGCGGCATTTTTCGACGATCGCGGTGCCGGTCGTCGCGTTGATCGCCTTGTCGGGCCTGGCGCTCGCGATCGTCCAGCTCGACAGTTTTCACGCGCTGATCGACACCGGGTACGGCAACATCCTGGTTGCGAAACTGGTGCTGGTGGTGTTGTTGCTCGGGCTCGCTGCGCTGAACCGGTTGGTGTTCACGCCGGCCATCGCGCGCGAGTTTCATCGGACACGGCCGCTGCAGCGCTCGATCGCGCTGGAATTCGTGCTGATGATCGCCATTCTCGGCCTCGTTGCACTCTGGCGCTTCACGCCGCCGCCGCGCGTGCTGGCGATGTCGGCCGATGTTCCGCTCGCGGTCCACATTCACACCGATGCCGCGATGTTCCAGGTGCTGATCGCGCCGGGCAAGGTCGGGCAAAATGACTTCGTGCTGCAGCTGATGAACGGCGATGCCAGCCCGTTCACGGCCAAGGAGGCGACGCTGACGCTGAGCTTGCCCGAGCGCGGCATCGAACCGATGGAACGCGCCGCCGCGCGCGGTGCCGATGGCTATTGGCACGTGCGCAAGGTGCCGTTGCCGGTGCCGGGCCGCTGGCACATGCAGATCGACGCCTTGGTGACCGATTTCAAGAAAGTGACGCTGGAAGACGATTTCGAGGTCAGGTAAAGCCGCGGTCGGCGCGCTGGGCACTTCGATGGTACGCAATTCGTTCAAATGGCCGAAAATCGCCTGATTTGAAGGGTTTTTCTTATTTGGCGGCCTTGTGTTTTCACAGCCGATCCGGTTTCACTGCAGCTCTTCCCACGCTTTCCTGATTCCCGAGTAACGCCATGCGATTGTCGCGGTTTTTCCTGCCCATCCTGAAAGAAAACCCGAAAGAGGCGGAGATCGTCTCGCATCGGCTGATGCTGCGCGCGGGTATGATGCGGCAGGAGGCTGCCGGCATTTATGCCTGGCTGCCGCTCGGTTTCCGGGTGCTGAAGAAGATCGAGCAGATCGTTCGCGAGGAACAGGACCGCGCCGGCGCGCTCGAGCTCTTGATGCCGACGCTGCAGCTCGCCGATCTCTGGCGCGAAAGCGGCCGCTACGACGCCTATGGCCCGGAGATGCTGCGCATCCTCGATCGTCACAAGCGCGAGCTGTTGTACGGGCCGACCAACGAGGAAATGATCACGGAGATTTTCCGCTCCTACATCAAGTCCTACAAGAACCTGCCGCTCAACCTCTACCACATCCAGTGGAAATTCCGCGATGAGCAGCGTCCGCGCTTCGGCGTGATGCGCGGCCGCGAGTTCCTGATGAAGGACGCCTATTCGTTCGACCTCGACGAGGCCGGCGCGCGGCGCTCCTACAACAAGATGTTCGTGGCCTATTTGCGCACCTTTGCGCGGATGGGCCTCAAGGCGATCCCGATGCGGGCCGAGACCGGCCCGATCGGCGGCGACCTCAGCCACGAATTCATCGTGCTCGCGGAGACCGGCGAGTCCGGCGTCTACATCAACCGCGATGTGCTGGACCTGCCGGTGCCGGGCGCGGACGTCGATTATGACGGTGATCTGACGCCGATCATCAAGCAGTGGACTTCGGTCTACGCCGCGACCGAGGACGTCCACGAGGCTGCGCGCTTCGAACAGGAAGTGCCTGAGGCAAAGCGGCTGAACACGCGCGGCATCGAGGTCGGCCAGATCTTCTATTTCGGCACCAAATATTCCGAGACCATGAAGGCGATGGTGGCCGGTCCCGACGGCGTCGACGTGCCGATCCATGGCGGCTCCTACGGCGTCGGCGTGTCGCGTCTGGTCGGCGCGATCATCGAAGCGTGTCACGATGACGCCGGCATCAAATGGCCCGAGGCCGTCGCGCCGTTCCGCGCCGCGATCCTCAATCTCAAGCAGGGCGATGCCGCGGTCGATGGCGCCTGCGAGCAGCTTTATCGCGAGCTCTCGGCGAAGGGCGTCGACGTGCTCTACGACGACACCGACCAGCGTGCCGGCGCCAAGTTCGCCGCGGCCGATCTGATCGGCATCCCGTGGCAGATTCTGGTCGGACCCAAGGGGCTTGCGGACGGCAAGGTCGAAGTGAAGCGTCGCAGCGACGGCTCACGCGACAACATGAGCCCCGCCGACGTGGTCGCGAAGCTCGCGGGTTAAAGTTTATTCACGCCGCGCTGATCGGCGGGGTAATCCGGCCACATTTGGCCCGAATCATGGGATTATCGACAGATGGATGAGACCATGAGCGAGCCAGTCCGTACCCCGCCCTTTGCGCCATTCGAATGGCTGCTGTCCGGACGCTATCTGCGCGCGCGCCGCAAGGAAGGGTTCATTTCGGTCATCGCCGGCTTTTCGTTCCTCGGCATCATGCTCGGCGTCGCCACGCTGATCGTGGTGATGGCGGTCATGAACGGCTTCCGCAAGGAGTTGCTGGACAAGATCCTCGGCCTCAACGGACATATTCTGGTGCAGCCGCTGGAATCGCCGCTGACCGACTGGAAGGATGTCGCCGACCGCATCAGTCAGGTGCAGGGCATCCGCCTCGCCGCGCCGGTGGTCGACGGGCAGGGGCTCGGCTCATCGCCGTTCAACGCCGCCGGCGTCTTCATCCGCGGCATCCGCGCCGACGATCTCAACAACCTCACCTCGATCGCCAAGAACATCAAACAAGGCTCGCTCGAGGGCTTTGATGAGGGGCAGGGCGTCGCGATCGGTCGCCGCCTCGCCGACCAGCTTTCGCTGCATGCCGGCGACATGATCACGCTGGTCTCGCCGAAGGGCGCGGTGACGCCGATGGGCACCACGCCGCGCATCAAGCCCTACAAGATCACTGCGGTGTTCGAGATCGGCATGTCGGAATATGATTCGACCTTCGTGTTCATGCCGCTGACCGAGGCGCAGGCCTATTTCAACCGCAACAACGACGTGTCCTCGATCGAGGTGTTCACCACCAATCCAGACAAGATCGAAACCTATCGCAAGTTGGTGACCGAGGCGGCCGGCCGGCCGGTGTTTCTGGTCGACTGGCGGCAGCGCAATTCGACCTTCTTCAACGCGCTTCAGGTCGAACGCAACGTGATGTTCCTGATCCTGACCATGATCGTGCTGGTCGCGGCGCTCAACATCGTCTCGGGACTGATCATGCTGGTGAAGGACAAGGGCCAGGACATCGCGATCCTGCGGACCATGGGCGCCTCGCAGGGTTCGATCATGCGGATATTCCTGATCACCGGCGCATCGATCGGCGTCGTCGGCACGCTGGTCGGTCTGCTGGTCGGCTTGCTGATCTGCTTCAACATCGAAACCATCAGGCAGTTCCTGTCGTGGCTCACCAACACGGAATTGTTCGATCCCACACTGTATTTCCTGTCGAAGCTGCCTGCTGAAATCGATTTTGGCGAGACGCTCGCCGTCGTGATCATGGCGCTGACGCTGTCCTTCCTTGCGACGCTCTACCCGTCGTGGCGCGCCGCGCGCCTCGATCCGGTCGACGCGCTCCGGTACGAATAAGGAGCGCACATGGCGGAGGGGGCGGAAGACACACCGGTCGTCTATCTTCATGACATCAAGCGGGAATACCGGCAGGGCGAAGCGACGCTGACCGTCCTGAACGGCGCCAATCTCGCGCTGTGGCCCGGTCAATCGGTGGCGCTGGTGGCGCCGTCGGGATCCGGCAAGTCGACATTGCTGCACATCGCGGGCCTGCTGGAGACCCCCGATGACGGCGAAGTCTATGTCGCGGGCACGCCGACCTCGCAGATGTCCGACGTCGACCGCACCCAGATTCGCCGTTCCGATATCGGCTTCGTCTATCAATCGCACCGGCTGCTGCCGGAGTTCTCGGCGCTCGAGAACGTCATGCTGCCGCAGATGATTCGCGGCCTCAAACGCTCCGAAACCGTGAAACGGTCGACCGAGATTCTCTCCTATCTCGGGCTCGGCGATCGCATCACCCATCGCCCAGCCGAGCTCTCGGGCGGCGAGCAGCAGCGTGTCGCGATCGCGCGCGCGGTTGCCAACGCGCCCCGGGTACTGTTCGCGGACGAGCCGACCGGCAATCTCGATCCCGGCACGGCCGACCACGTCTTCAACGCGCTGATGCAACTCGTGAAGGCGACCCGGGTCGCGATGCTGATCGCGACTCACAATCTGGATCTCGCCGCGCGAATGGATCGCCGGGTGTCGCTGTCGAACGGACAGGTTGTCGAGCTCGAATAGTGCGCCGTCGCGTGAACTGGCTAGCGGTGCGCGTGAAGAAGCCGCGCTAAGACGAGAGAATCCGGAGCCTTTTTCCGTGTCGCTTCGATCGGAACGAAATACTTCTGGCTCTCAATAAGCGGGGCGAGGCCGTCTGCCTGATGCTCTCGGCTGCCTGTCGATCGGCGGCCCGGCATAGTAGGGGTTGTTGATGCAGATCGCCGCGAGGCCGGACGCCGAAGCCTGGCACTGCGCGATCGACGTGTAGCCGCAGTCGGTATCCTCACCGCCCCATCGGTAGTTGGTTTTGCAGACCGGCGAGGTCGAATCGTATTTCTGGGCGCTGGCCGGCGCGGCTGCCAAGGCCAGGAGTGTCGGCAAGAGTGCCAGAATCAGACTGCGCATCAGAAATCTCCTCATCGGCGCCGGCAATGCTGATGCCGAGCGCGCGCGAATAGGCACCTGTGCGCAGCGCCGGATCAACTCACATTCCCGCGCCGGGGTTGCCGGACCGAGCGTATCAGTGGATGAACAGGTCGAAGAAATTGCCCTCACGGCGGTCCCGCGGGGACACGTGAAGATACGAGCGCGGGTCGTTGTCGCCGGCATAATAGGGGTTGGCGATGCAGTTCTGCCCGATGCCCGAAGCGGTGGCCAGGCACGCCTCATACGACGGATAGGAGCAGTTGCTCAGGCCGGGATAGCGGTCGCCTTGAATGCAGAACGGGTAACGCACGCCGACGGCATGCGCGGGCGCAGTCCCCAGCGTTGCGAATGCGGCCACAGACGCCGCAGCAGCAAGAATCATCGTGCGCATGTGCATTCCTTTTGCTGCGAAGATGCGACCTTGGCGACGATCCAAATCGGACAAGCCGGTTCCGGTCAACTATCTTGCGCGCAGCTATGCACGCAGATCCGAATTGTGAAGTTTGTGCGGCAACTATGTGGCAAAAGTTCCAGGAATCGCCCGTAATACAGTATTAACTTCAAATTTGAGGGAAGTCGTTTGGCCCTGCCTGTTGCCGCGAAGTTACAGCAATTCCGCCGGGGGCTGCTATGACGGTGTCTCGCGGCCTTGGGGGCCTGTAGAAAAAGTTGGAACGGGAAAATGAAAAAGATTTTGCTTGTCACCGCCAGCATGCTCGCGCTCAGCGCGACTGCTGCTTCCGCGGCTGACCTCGCGGCTCGCCCTTACACCAAGGCTCCGCCGCCCATGGTTGCCGCTGTTTATGATTGGACTGGCTTCTACATTGGTATCAACGGTGGTTGGGGCCAGAGCCACGACAACCGTTCGGTCGACGGCTTCGGCGGCGTCGGAAGCTTCGACGCCAACGGCGGCACCGTCGGTGGCCAGATCGGCTACCGCTGGCAGGCCGGCGGCTGGGTGTTCGGTCTGGAAGCTCAGGGCAACTGGGCTGACTTCTCCGGCAGCACCGGCAACCTGGTCGTCCCGGGCGGCATCGTTCGCTCGAAGACCGATGCGTTCGGCCTGTTCACCGGTCAGATCGGCTACGCCTGGAATAACGTCCTGCTGTACGCCAAGGGCGGTGCTGCGGTCACCGATCGCAACTTCCAGTTCCTCAACGCGGCCGGCAATCTGGCGTCCGAGACCGGCTTCGACACCCGTTGGAGCCCGACGGTCGGTGTTGGCCTCGAATTCGCCTTCTCGCAGGGCTGGTCGCTCGGCGTCGAGTACAACCACATCTTCGAAGACACCCATGGCGCGACCTTCGTGACCCCGGCTGGTGTTGCCGTGACCGGCTTCCACACCGGTGGCGACACCGACATGGTCCTCGGCCGTCTGAACTACAAGTTCGGTGGCCCGGTCATCGCGAAGTACTGATCGCTCGCTTAATTCAAGCGGCATCGAAAACCCCGGGCTTCGGCCCGGGGTTTTTTGTTGGCCTGGCGGCGCCGCCGATCGGCCAGGAGCAGGGGACAGGCTTTGCCGTCCGCTCCGGGATTCGGGTCGGGTTTGATTGGGCGGGGCTTTCCAACCGAACAGTTAACGCCGCATATTCGCGGCATGACGGACCTGCAGCTGACTTCCCAACTGACGTGCCCGTCCTGCGGCCATGTCTCCATCGAGACGATGCCGACCGACGCCTGCCGGTTCTTCTATGATTGCAAGGGCTGCGGCACTCGCCTGAAACCGAAAGCAGGAGATTGCTGCGTTTTTTGCTCATACGGAACGGTCCCTTGCCCTCCCAGGCAGGCTGGGAATTGCTGCGGTAACTAGCTCCCCGGAGGCTCAAGACGAGTTCGCCATCCGGATCACTGTCGGCGGCGAGACGTCGGCCGCTCAGGAATTAACCACAGGGGTCACTTCTCGAACTGGGGTCGCCGGCATTGCTTGGGTAGTGGGTCAGTTTGATTGTGGCGGGGTTCCCCACTGGTATGTTGACGGTCAACGTCGCATATTCGGGCCATGGTACAGACATGGAAATCCGGTCCGGGAGAGGACTTTACCTGTCCTCATTGCGGTGCCGTCTACGCAGTCACAATCCGCCGATTCCCGGCTCGGGATCACGACAGGGCGAATTGCGAGGAATGCCACAAGGTCATGGCCGAGTGGAACGATACGGCCTCGCCGACCTTCACTCTGAAAACCCGCAAGGATGGGTCGCCAGCATGACCCCAAAGCGCCCCAGAGACCCCAACCAGCTCGCCAAGCGGATCATTGATATCGCGACCGGCGAAACGCCCGACCGCGATCCTACGCCAGAGGAAGAGGGCAAAGACCCGGCTGCGGTTGAGTTAGGGAAGAAGGGCGGGAAGGCGCGGGCGGATTCTATGAGTCCCGAGCGTCGCGCCGAGATTGCTAGGAAGGCGGCGGCTAAGCGGTGGAATCAGCGTTAGAATCACGAACGAAGTTTATGCTGCCACATATCGATTCCTCGTCGTCGATACTGACCCGCAGAAGGATTCTTCCGTAGTTCGGGACGCTAACCGGGGCGATCGTGGCCCGGAAGATGAATCCGATTTGCGGTGCTTCAATTGCGGCTGCGGATGCCCTCTCTTGCTTGATCGCCTCCTCATCAAAGAGCCCCAACTCCTGTCGTCGGTTTCCATTGAAGAAATCGACCCGAGCGGAAATTCTTTTCACATCGAAGCTAAGCAAGCTTTCCCACGGGGATTGGCTCACCCTTGGAAATTTCAGACAGAAAAGACGTTTGAGATGTCTGCGAAGTAGTCATCGATGCTCGTCCCGTTGATGGGCTGGTAGGTGTTGAATAGCTTCCGCCAATTTGCCTTGCAGATTTCTCTTTCTCGATCGAACTCCTTTTCGTGTGGCCCACCAAGCTTTTCGCGATACTCCCAATTCAGAGCGATATAGGTGTCTTTATCGGCGAAGCGCCCAAGCGCGTCCAGATGGATGAAATCTGGTCGTTCGTTTACGCGAAGGCCGCGAACGTGGAGAAGGCCAAGGCCGCTCCGGAGGCCGCTGGCGACGTTTGGACGTGGACGGCAATCTGCGCCGATACCAAGCTGATTGTGAGCTGGTTGCTTGGCGCTCGCGATCAGGACGCCGCTCTGACGTTCGTCCACGATCTGGAGAGCCGCCTAGCCAATCGCGTCCAGCTCACCAGCGACGGCCATAGGCCGTACCTGTACGCTGTTGAGGCCGCGTTCGCCGATCAGGTGGACTACGCCATGCTCATCAAGATTTATGGCTCCGATCCGCAGGCGGAAGTCCGCTATAGCCCGGCCAAGTGCCTTGGCGCAGATAAGAAGCCGAAGATCGGCAATCCCGACCCGAAGCACATCAGCACGTCCTATGCTGAGCGCAGCAATCTCACCATGCGCATGCACATGCGCCGGTTCACGCGACTGACGAACGCGTTTTCAAAGAAGGTCGAGAACCACGCCGCAGCGATTGCGCTGCATACGATGTACTACAACTTCGTTCGCATCCATCAGACCCTCAAGGTGACGCCGGCAATGGCCGCTGTCCTTCATCCAGATATCTAGATGATCGTTAGTGTAGCTCCATCGCCACTCATTGTGATTTCGGCCGTCGCCAATTGTGCCGTCTTCATTGAATGAGATGCTCTTGCGTCCCTTGGGATTTGTTGGGTTGTAGACCAGAACCCATTGCTTCGTGTACAGCCCGGAAGGGACCGGCGGCGAGTATTGTGTGAGGGTGTGCCTGCCTGGTTTTCCATCTGGTTTGGGCGCGACGGTTTTATGCTTCTTCCTGTAGAGGAAGTAATCGGCGGTCCCCCAAGCGATTATCGAGATGACTGCGACGAGGCCCCACCTAAACCAATCAAGCTGTAGGATGTCGGGGGATGCCATTACCAGCCCCGCCAGCTGTCGATCTGGGTACCAGCCGAGATCGTGAGCAACTATGAGGGCCGCGTGCGTGCAGACGAGGCAAACGAAGCCCAGTAGAATTTGCAGCATGAATTTCGCCATGCCGCGAATGTAGGCGACGGTTCCCGCGTGGGGCGAGTCATAGCTGGACGTTCTCCGAATTAACCAAGAGATTTCTTTCGGGGTCAGTTTTCAAACTGACCCACTACCATTGCTTGACTCCTAGAACAAAAAAGGAACAATGTTCTGCATACGTTCCGGTTCAGGGAGAGCGGCCATGTTGAAGATTTTCGTGCAAGAAGCTGCAGCGCTGGCATCGATCACGCTGTTCGTCGGGATGATCGCGGTGTGGGCCCAGCTGATCACCCAATTCTGAAAATACGCCCGCGGGGACAGGGGCATCGCCGGCGGCATGGTCTGCCCCTGGGGAAAAGCAGGAGGACTTGCCGCCACGCCGCGTTCGGCGTGGACTTGGCAGGGGTCAGGCCCCACCATGGGATTGCGAGTCGGGTCTGAGACTTTCGAGTTCCGGCCCTGGCGCTCGCTCCATCCCTGACTCAAGAGCTTCCGTAAGCAGTCATGCCGAATGCCGGATTCGTTCACCTTCACGTTCATTCCGCCTATTCGCTGCTGAAGGGCTCGATCAAGATCGCCAAGCTGGGCGAGCTCGCGAAGGCCGACCGCCAGCCGGCGCTGGCGCTGACCGATACCGACAACATGTTCGGCGCGCTGGAATTCTCCGACAAGATGGCCGGCTACGGCATCCAGCCGATCGTCGGCTGCGAGCTGGCGCTGGATTTCGGCGACGTCGATCCGAATACCCGCAGCATCCTTGCGACGACGGGCCCGGCGCGAATCGTGCTGCTGGCGGCGCGCGAGCGCGGCTACCGCAGCCTGATGCGGCTGAACTCGCGGGCGTTCCTGGAGACGCCGGTCAACCAGACCCCGCACATCAAGTTCGATTGGCTCACCGACGACGCCGAAGACCTGATCGCGCTGACCGGCGGCCCGGACGGGCCGATCGCGCTGGCGCTGCGGGCAGAACAGGCGGCGCTGGCGACCACCCGCTGCGAGCGCCTCGCCAGTCTGTTCGGCGATCGCCTCTACATCGAATTGCAGCGCCACGGGGCCGACAAGGAACGCCGCACCGAGGGCGGCCTGATCGATCTCGCCTACAGCAAGGGCCTGCCGCTGGTCGCGACCAACGAGCCGTATTTCGCCAGCAATGACGACTACGAATCGCATGACGCACTGCTCTGCATCGCCGGCGGCCATCTGATTGCCGAGACCAACCGCGAGCAACTGACCCCGGATCACCGCTTCAAGACCCGCGCGGAAATGGCGGTGCTGTTCGCCGACATCCCGGAGGCGCTGGCCTCGACGGTGGAGATCGCCGAGCGCTGCTCGTTCCGGCCGAAGACCCGCAAGCCGATCCTGCCGTTCTTCACGGTGGGTGCCGCCGCCAGCGCCGATGCCGCCGCCGACGAGGCCGCCGAGCTGAAGCGCCAGGCCGAGGAGGGGCTCGCGAATCGCCTGCGGGTGCACGGTCTCTCGCCGGGAATGACCGAAGAGGACTACAGCAAGCGGCTTGCCTTCGAACTCGACGTCATCACCCGCATGAAATACGCGGGCTACTTCCTGATCGTCTCCGACTTCATCAAATGGGCGAAGGCGCAGGGCATTCCGGTCGGGCCGGGCCGCGGCTCCGGCGCCGGCTCGCTGGTCGCCTGGGTGCTCACCATCACCGACCTCGATCCGATGCGGTTTGCGCTGCTGTTCGAGCGCTTCCTCAATCCCGAACGCGTCTCGATGCCGGACTTCGACATCGACTTCTGCCAGGACCGCCGCGGCGAGGTGATTCAGTACGTGCAGGAGCGCTACGGCCGCGACCAGGTGGCGCAGATCATCACCTTCGGTACGCTGCAGGCGCGCGGCGTGCTGCGCGACGTCGGGCGCGTGCTGCAGATGCCCTATGGGCAGGTGGACAAGCTGACCAAGCTGGTGCCGCAGAATCCCGCAGCGCCGGTGACGCTGGCGCAGGCGATCGAGGGCGAGCCGAAGCTGCAGGCGTTCCGCGACGAGGATCCGGTGGTCGCGCGTGCGTTCGACATCGCGCAGCGTCTCGAAGGCCTGACGCGCCATGCCTCGACGCATGCCGCCGGCATCGTGATCGGCGACCGGCCGCTGAGCGAGCTGGTGCCGCTCTACCGCGATCCGAAATCCGACATGCCGGTCACCCAGTTCAACATGAAATGGGTCGAGCCAGCGGGCCTCGTGAAATTCGACTTCCTCGGCCTGAAGACGCTGACCGTGCTGGACGTCGCGGTGAAGCTGCTCAAGCAGCGCAACGTCCATGTCGATCTCGCGACGCTGCCGATCGACGATGCGCCGAGCTATCAGATGCTGGCGCGGGGCGATGTCGTCGGCGTATTCCAGGTGGAAAGCCAGGGCATGCGGCGCGCGCTGATCGACATGCGGCCGGACCGCTTCGAGGACATCATCGCGCTGGTGGCGCTGTATCGCCCGGGCCCGATGGCGAACATCCCGACCTATTGCGCGCGCAAGCACGGCGACGAGGAATCGGAATATCTGCATCCGATCCTGGAGCCGATTCTGAAGGAGACCTTCGGCGTCATCATCTATCAGGAACAGGTGATGCAGATCGCGCAGCAGATGGCGGGCTACTCGCTCGGCCAGGCCGACCTGCTGCGCCGCGCGATGGGCAAGAAGATCCGCGCCGAGATGGACAAGCAGCGCGACATCTTCGTCGCCGGTGCGATGAAGAACGGCGTGGCGAAGGGCCAGGCCGAGACGATCTTCGAGCTGCTCGCCAAGTTCGCCGACTACGGCTTCAACAAGAGCCACGCGGCCGCCTATGCGCTGGTGTCCTACCACACCGCCTATATGAAGGCGCATTACCCGGTTGAGTTTTTGGCGGCGTCGATGACGCTCGAACTCAACAACACCGACAAGCTGTCCGAATTCCGTTCCGAGGCGCAACGGCTCGGCATCAAGGTCGAGGCGCCCAACATCAATCGCTCCGGCGCGACCTTCGAGGTCAGCGAGAACACGATCTACTACGCGCTCGCGGCGCTGAAGGGCGTCGGCATCCAGGCGGTCGAGCAGATCATCGAGGAGCGCAACAAGAAGGGGGCCTTCACCTCGCTCGCCGATTTCGCCGCGCGGGTGAGCCCGCGCGCCGTCAACAAGCGGATCATCGAGAGCCTTGCGGCGGCCGGCGCCTTCGACACGCTGGAGCCGAACCGCGCGCGCGTCTTCGCCGGCGCCGATGCGATCCTCGCCGCCTGCCAGCGCAGCCATGAGGCGGCGACCTCGGGCCAGAACGACATGTTCGGCGGCGCGGCGGACGCGCCGAGCATCATGCTGCCGCAGATCGAGCCGTGGCTGCCCGCCGACCGGCTGCGGCGCGAATATGATGCGATCGGCTTCTTCCTGTCGGGCCATCCGCTCGACGACTACGCGACCGCGCTGAAGCGGCTGCGCGTGCAGTCCTGGGCGGAATTCTCCCGCGCGGTGAAGACCGGCGCCACGGCGGGCAAGGTCGCGGCAACCGTGGTGTCGCGCATGGAGCGGCGCACCAAGACCGGCAACAAGATGGGCATCATGGGCCTGTCGGACCCGACCGGCCATTTCGAGGCGGTGCTGTTCTCGGAGGGCCTTGCGCAATACCGCGACGTGCTCGAGCCGGGCGCGGCCGTGCTGTTGCAGCTCGGCGCCGAATTGCAGGGCGAGGACGTGCGGGCGAGGGTGCTGCACGCCGAGCCGCTGGATCACGCCGCGGCCAAGACGCAGAAGGGCCTGCGCATCTTCGTCCGCGACACCAAGCCGCTGGAGTCGATCGCCCGCCGCCTCAACATGCCGGAAGCCGCGCCCGCCCCGGGCGGCGCAGCAAGGGCACCGGCCGTGAAGCCGGCCGCCGCGCCGCCACCGGCGGCGGGGGCCGATGGCGACGTCTCGCTGGTGATGATGCTGGACCTCGAAACCGAGGTGGAGATGAAGCTGCCCGGCCGCTACAAGGTCTCGCCGCAGATCGCCGGCGCAATCAAGGCGGTGGCGGGCGTGGTCGACGTGCAGACCCTGTAAACTGGGGACTCCGGACGCCAAACAGGGCCGTTTCGGCACGAATTGGGCCCGGCCGGCCGGTGTAACCGGCCGTATTTCCTTGCTTCTGGCGCAAATCGCGCTATATAGCGCGCCATCTCACACGGAAACATGGCTCTCAAGGCCGTCCGGTGGCAACCGGGCCATTCAGGCGCGTTTGCTCACACGTTTCCGGAGGAACCAACCGGAGAATTATCACTATGTCGCTACCCGATTTTTCTATGCGTCAGTTGCTTGAAGCTGGCGTTCACTTTGGCCACCAGGCCCACCGCTGGAATCCGAAGATGCAGGATTACATCTTCGGCGCCCGCAACAACATCCACATCATCGACCTCGCGCAGACCGTGCCGATGCTGCACCGTGCCCTGCAGGCGGTCAGCGATACCGTCGCCAAGGGCGGCCGCATCCTGTTCGTCGGCACCAAGCGCTCGGCCCAGGACGGCGTTGCCGACGCTGCCAAGCGTTCGGCGCAGTACTTCGTCAACTCGCGCTGGCTCGGCGGCACGCTGACCAACTGGAAGACGATCTCGGCCTCGATCAAGCGCCTGCGTCATCTCGACGACGTGCTGTCGTCGGGCGAAGCCAACTCCTACACCAAGAAGGAGCGGCTGACGCTGCAGCGCGAGCGCGACAAGCTCGACCGTTCGCTCGGCGGCATCAAGGACATGGGCGGCCTTCCCGACATGATCTTCGTGATCGACACCAACAAGGAAGACATCGCGATCCAGGAAGCCCAGCGGCTCAACATCCCGGTCGCGGCGATCGTCGACACCAATTCGGACCCGAAGGGCATCACCTATGTGGTGCCGGGCAATGACGACGCCGGCCGCGCGATCTCGCTGTATTGCGATCTCGTGGCGCGCGCCGCCATCGACGGCATCTCGCGCGCTCAGGGCGATTCCGGAATCGACATCGGCGCGTCGGCGACGCCCGTGCAGGAAGACCTTCCGGCGGCTGCGCCGTCCGGCTTCCAGGGCCTCGCCGGCCCGCGCGGCACCGCCGACAACCTCAAGAAGCTCACCGGCGTGTCCGGTGCGATCGAGAAGAAGCTCAACGACCTCGGCATCTTCCACTACTGGCAGCTCGCCGAGCTCGACCACGACACCGCGCACAAGATCGGCGAAGAAGTCGGTCTGCCGAGCCGTGCCGACGCCTGGGTCGCCCAGGCCAAGACGCTCGCCGAAGCGGAATAAAGGCTACGCGGCGTGGCCGGGTCTCGCCCGGCCGCCGCTTCTATTCCACGAACAACGATCTCCCTGTCGCAGATAGCGGCGCCATCGGGCGCCGCGGTTTCTGTACAGGCAAGAAGGACATTGAACGATGGCAACGATCACAGCAGCGATGGTCAAGGAGCTCCGCGAGTCGACTGGCGCGGGCATGATGGATTGCAAGGCTGCGCTGACCGAGAACAACGGCGACATGCAGGAAGCGCAGGACTGGTTGCGCAAGAAGGGCCTCTCCAAGGCCGCCAAGAAGGCCGGCCGCGTCGCGGCCGAGGGCCTGATCGGCGCGCTGACCTCCGGCACCAAGGGCGTGCTGGTCGAGGTCAACTCGGAGACCGACTTCGTTGCGCGCAATGAGCAGTTCCAGGGCCTGGTCAAGATGATCGCCCAGGTCGCGCTGCACAACGGCGCTGACGTCGAGAAGATCAAGGCGGCCAAGGTCGGCGACGTCACCGTCGAGACCGCGATCTCCGACGCGATCGCGACCATCGGCGAGAACATGACGCTGCGCCGCGCCGCCTCGCTCGAGGTGAGCAAGGGCGTGGTGTCGAGCTATGTCCACAACGCAGTCGTCGAGGGTGCCGGCAAGATCGGCGTGATCGTGGCGCTGGAATCCGCCGGCAAGACCGACGAGCTCGCGGTGCTCGGCCGCCAGCTCGCCATGCACGTCGCGGCGGCCAAGCCGCTGGCGCTCGACCCGGCCGGGCTCGATCCGGAGACCGTCAAGCGCGAGAAGGACGTGCTGGCCGACAAGTACCGCCAGCAGGGCAAGCCGGAGAACGTCATCGAGAAGATCGTCGATTCCGGCCTGAAGACCTACTACAAGGAGGTCTGCCTGCTCGATCAGGCCTTCATCCACGACAGCGGCAAGTCGGTTGCCCAGGCGGTGAAGGAAGCTGAGGGTAAGGTCGGCGGGCCGATCAAAATCGCTGGCTTTGTGAACTATGCTCTCGGTGAGGGAATCGAGAAGCAGGAAAGCGACTTCGCCGCCGAAGTCGCGGCCGCCAGCGGCAAGAAGTAACCGCTGACACCAGGGCGTCCGGCGCTCTGCGCCGGAAGCCTGCCTGCGCGGGATAAGAAAGCGATTGCATCATGGCTGAGCCGATCTATCGTCGCGTGGTGATCAAGCTGTCCGGCGAATATCTGGCCGGTTCCCACGGGTTCGGTATCGATCAACCAACGGTCGATCGCATCGCCGACGACCTGATCGCGGCCCGCAAGCTCGGTATCGAGGTCGCCGTCGTGATCGGCGGCGGCAACATCGTCCGTGGCGTCGAGGTGTCCTCGCGCGGCGTCTCCCGGCCGACCGGCGACACCATGGGCATGCTTGCCACCATGATGAACTGCCTCGCGCTGGAGGCGGCGATCGAGCGCAAGGGAACCCCGGCGCGGACCTTGTCGGCATTCGTGATGCCGGAGATTTCCGAGCTGTTCACCCGTAGTGCAACGCACAAATATCTCGCCGAGGGACGCATCGTCCTGCTCGGCGGTGGAACCGGCAACCCGTTCTTCACGACCGACACCACCGCCGTGCTCCGCGCGGCCGAAATCGGCGCGCAGGCGGTGCTGAAGGCCACCAATGTCGACGGCGTCTACAGCGCCGATCCGAAGAAGGACCCCAAAGCCAAGCGCTTCGACCGCCTGACCCATTCGCAGGCGATCGAGGGCGGCTACAAGGTCATGGACGCGACCGCTTTCGCACTTGCCCGCGAGACGTCGCTGCCTATCATCGTGTTCTCTATCGCGGAGCCCGGTTCGATCGGTGCGATTCTGCGCGGTACCGGACACGGCACCGTCGTCGCCGGCTGATTGCCGCGCCTCCGGGTCCAGATTTTGGACCCGAGGGCGTCGACAGCCGGTTTCTAGTGAAAGGGAGAAACGTCATGGCCGCAGCTGGTTTTGACATCAACGACGTGAAGCGCCGCATGCAGGGCGCCACGCAATCGCTCAAGCACGAGCTCGGCGGCCTGCGCACCGGCCGTGCCGCGGCCTCTATGTTGGAGCCGGTCCAGGTCGAGGCTTACGGCTCGCATATGCCGCTCAACCAGGTTGCCACCATCAGCGTGCCCGAGCCGCGCCTGCTCTCGGTGCAGGTCTGGGACAAGACGATGGTCAAGGCCGTGGAGAAGGCAATCGTCGACTCCAACCTCGGCCTGTCGCCGGCGACCGAAGGACAGGTGCTGCGCTTGCGGATTCCCGAACTCAACGAGGAGCGCCGCAAGGAGCTCGTCAAGGTCGCGCACAAATACGCGGAAGCGGCCAAGGTCGCGGTACGCCACGTGCGCCGCGACGGCCTCGACGTGATCAAGAAGCTCGAGAAGAATCACGAGATCTCCGAGGACGATCAGGAGCGCCTGTCGAACGAGGTGCAGAAGGCGACCGACGGCGTGATCGCCGAAGTCGATCAGCTGCTTGCCGCCAAGGAAAAGGAAATCCTGACGGTCTGAAGGCGCTACGGGAACGAGCCGATGTCGAACGCCGCCGCCCCAGCAGCTGACGGACCGGATCGCTCCGGCAGTCCGTTGCATGTGGCCATCATCATGGACGGCAACGGGCGCTGGGCCGCTTCGCGCGGCTTGCCGCGCGTCGAGGGCCATCGCCGCGGCGTCGAAGCGCTGCGCCGCGTGGTGCGTGCGGCCCATGAACTCGGCATCGTCTATCTCACCATTTTTTCTTTCAGCTCGGAAAACTGGTCGCGGCCCGCGAGCGAGATCGGCGATCTGTTCGGCCTGTTGCGCCGCTTCATCCGCAACGATCTGGCGACGCTGCATCGTGACGGGGTGCGGGTGCGCGTGATCGGCGAGCGTGACGGGCTTGACGCCGACATCTGCGCGCTGCTCAACGAGGCAGAGGAGCTGACGAAGAACAACGTCAAGCTCAGCCTTGTGGTCGCCTTCAACTATGGTTCGCGGGCGGAGATCGCCGCCGCGGCGCGGCGCCTTGCGCGCGAGGTCGCCGAAGGCAAGCGCGACGCCAACTCCATCGATGCCGACACGCTCGGGCAATATCTCGATGCGCCCGACATTCCGGATCCGGATCTGATTATCCGCACCAGCGGCGAGCAGCGTCTTTCCAACTTCCTGATGTGGCAGGCCGCCTATAGCGAACTCGTGTTCGTGCCGATTCACTGGCCGGATTTCGACAAGGCGGCGCTCGAAGGCGCGATTGCGGAATACGGCAAGCGCGAGCGCCGGTTCGGCGGGCTCGCTGCGAAAACCGGATCGTGACCGAGGGCGAGGCCGCGCCGGCGGCAGCAAACGAGCAGGGGTCGCGCAATCTCGCGATGCGCGTGATTGCGGCGCTGGTGCTGGCGCCGGTTGCGATCGCGCTGGCCTATATGGGCGGCGTCGCCTGGTCGCTCCTCGTGACATTGGCGGCGGCGGGATTGTTCGCGGAATGGCTTGTTGTCACCGGACTCGGACGCGAGCTCCGTGTCGTGGTGCCCGGCGTGGTCGCGTTGCTGCTCGCCGGACTATGCCTGATGGCCGGCCGTATCGATGCGGCCCTGATCGTGCTCGCCGCCGGTGCGGTTGTTGTGGCACTGACGTCCGGCGCGCGGCGCAACTGGGCCATTGCGGGACTGCTCTATGCGGCAGGGGCCGAGATCGCATCGGTCCTGCTGCGCCTCGACACGGCGAAGGGCTTTGCCGCGCTGATGTTCGTGTTGCTGATCGTGTGGGTCACCGATATCGGCGGCTACTTCGCGGGCCGCAGTATCGGCGGGCCGAAGCTCTGGGTGCGGGTCAGCCCGAAGAAGACATGGGCGGGCGCGGTTGGCGGCTTCGGGGCGAGCCTGCTGGTCGCTGCCGGCTTTGCCGCCTTTGAGATCGGCTCGACCGGTCCGCTCTTGATGCTCGGCGCCGTGTTGTCGGTGGTCTCGCAACTTGGCGATCTTTTCGAATCCGCGGTGAAGCGGCGGTTCGGCGTAAAGGATTCGAGTCACATCATTCCCGGTCATGGCGGCCTCCTGGACCGCCTGGACGGATTTGTCGCGGCCGTCATTGTGGCGGCGATTTTCGGCTTTCTCCGTGGTGGCGCCGATGGCGTCGGGCGCGGTCTTATGGTTTGGTGATGAGATGAGCGCAGTTCCGTTGCGTAACAACAAGGCCGCGGCGGCATCCGCCGCGCGCACCGTAACCGTCCTCGGTGCCACCGGCTCGATCGGCGACAGCACTATGGATCTGCTGCGTGGCGCGCGCGACCGCTACCGGGTCGAGGCGCTGACCGCGAACAGCAATGTCGAGGGCCTCGCCAAGCTGGCCAAGGAATTCGGCGCGCGGTTCGCGGCCATTGCCGATCCGGCGAAGCTTTCGGAGCTGAAGGACGCGCTGGCCGGAACCCGGACCGAATGCGGGGCCGGGGAGAGCGCGATCATCGAAGCGGCCGCGCGGCCGGCCGATTGGGTGATGGCGGCGGTCAGCGGCGCGGCCGGGCTGAAGCCCGCACTTGCCGCGGTTGATCGTGGCGCCACCGTCGCGCTGGCCAACAAGGAATGCTTGGTCTGTGCCGGCGATATCTTCATGGAGCGGGCGAGGAAGGCCGGCGCCTGCATCCTGCCGGCGGACTCCGAGCACAATGCGCTATTCCAGGCGCTGGCTTCCGGCAACCGCGAGGAACTGACGCGGGTGATCATCACCGCGTCCGGCGGCCCGTTCCGTACCTGGTCGCCCGCCGACATCGAGCAGGCGACGCTGGAACAGGCGCTGAAGCATCCGAATTGGAGCATGGGGCAGAAGATCACGATCGATTCCGCCTCGATGATGAACAAGGGTCTCGAGGTGATCGAGGCGTCCTATCTGTTCGCTTTGACGCCCGACGAAATCGACGTGCTGGTGCACCCGCAGTCGATCATCCACGGCATGGTCGAGTTCTCCGATCGCTCGGTGGTCGCCCAACTCGGCACGCCCGATATGCGGATCCCGATCGCGCATTGCCTCGGCTGGCCCGACCGCGTCGTCGGCCCATCCGCCAAGCTCGATCTCGCCAAGATCGGACAGCTCACTTTCGAGGCGCCGGACTTTGAACGCTTCCCGGGGCTGCGGCTGGCATACGAGGCGCTGAGGATGGGGCACGGTGCGACGACGGTCTACAACGCCTCGAACGAGATCGCGGTCGCCGCGTTTATCGCCGGCAAGATCAAGTTCGGCGCGATCGCCCGGCTGGTCGAGGCGACGATGAACGATTGGATCAAGTCAGGGAATCAGCCACCACTGCACTCGGCGGATGATGCGATTTCCGTTGACCATATCGCGCGAAATAAAGCTGCCGCCCTATTGCCTCAAATTGCCTTAAAGGCAACCTAGAGGGTTGGGGACGGAGCCTTTGGCTCTTGTCGAGGGAAAATCGAATGCCCGAGTATTTTATTCATAGTATCAATGCGTTGAGTCATGGGCTTCTCGGTACCATCGTTCCCTTCCTCTTCGTCCTGACCATCGTCGTCTTCTTCCACGAGCTCGGCCACTTCCTGGTCGCGCGCTGGGCCGGCGTGAAGGTGTTGACGTTCTCGCTGGGCTTCGGTCCGGAGCTCGCCGGCTTCAACGACCGGCATGGCACGCGCTGGAAGATCTCGGCGATTCCGCTCGGCGGCTACGTCAAATTCTTCGGCGACGACAGCGAGGCTTCGACGCCGTCCACCGAGACGCTCGCCGCCATGACGGCGGAAGAGCGTGAAGGCAGCTTCCATCACAAATCGGTCGGAAAGCGCACCGCCATCGTTGCGGCCGGCCCGGTGGCGAACTTCATTCTCGGCGCCCTGATTTTCGCGGGCATGGCGCTCTACTACGGCAAGCCGAGCACGATTGCCCGGGTCGACGGCCTAGTGGCCGAAAGCGTCGCCGCGAACGCCGGCTTCAAGGTCGGCGATGTCGTCGTGGATATCGACGGCAGCGCGATCCAGAGCTTCGCCGACATGCAGCGGATTGTAGCTTCGAATGCTGGTTCAGAGCTTGGATTCAAGGTGAAGCGCGATGGTGCGATTGTCGCGCTCAAGGCGACGCCGGCGCTCCGGGAGGTCAAGGACCCCTTCGGCAATGCCCACCGAATCGGCGTGCTCGGAATCGAGCACAAGGCTCAGGTCGGCGAAGCGACCAGCGCCTCGGTCGGCGTGCTGGAGGCCCTCAAGATCGGCGTCGAGCAGGTTTGGTACATCATTTCCAGCACGTTCAAGTTCCTGGGGTCGCTGTTCGTTGGAACCGGCAATCCGGCCGAGGTGAGCGGCGTCATTGGAATCGCGAAGCTGTCGGGGCAGGCCGCGAGCGCCGGGTTCCAGTTCGTGATCAACCTTTGCGCCATCCTGTCGGTCTCGATCGGCCTGCTGAACCTGTTTCCGATCCCGCTTTTGGATGGCGGACACCTGCTTTTCTACAGCGCGGAGGCACTGCGGGGACGCCCGCTTTCGGAGCGGACGCAGGAGGTGGGTTTCCGAATCGGGCTGGGTCTGGTCCTGATGCTGATGGTGTTTGCGACGTATAACGACATCCTCAGGATCGCCGGGTCCTGAAACGGGCTTTTTTGTGGCGTTGCCAATGGGCAACGTCTTGGAACGAAAATGGAAATGTTCAGCTCTAGTAAGTTTGCCCCCTTGGCAAATTTGGTTACAAGCTGAGCGGCAGGTTGGGAATCTGTCGGGTCGTTGGGGAACGATCTGGCATCGTTAAGATAAGGGCGCATTGCGCATGATGTTTGGAATGCGAGTGAGGGGGGGGCTGTTCGCCGCCTTGGTCATGTTCGCCGCGCCGGTGGTTGCCACCTTGGCGACCGTAGCTGTGTCTGTGCCTGCGTCGGCGCAGACCGTCGATTCGATCACGGTGGAGGGGAACCGCCGTGTCGAGCTTGAAACCATCCGCTCCTACTTCCATCCCGGACCGGGCGGTCGGCTGGCCCAGGCCCAGATCGACGACGGTCTGAAGGCGCTGATCGAGACCGGCCTGTTTCAGGACGTCCATATCGACCAGCGGGGCGGGCGCCTCGTCGTGGTCGTGGTCGAGAACCCGGTGATCGGCCGCGTTGCCTTCGAGGGCAACAAGAAGATCAAGGACGAGCAGCTCACCGCTGAAGTTCAGTCCAAGCCGCGCGGCACGTTCTCGCGCCCGATGGTCCAGTCGGACGCCCTGCGCATCGCCGAAATCTACCGTCGGTCCGGCCGCTATGACGTGCGGGTCAATCCGCAGATCATCGAGCAGCCGAACAACCGCGTCGACCTGATCTTCGAGGTCAATGAAGGCGTGAAGACCGGCGTCCGGTCGATCGAGTTCATCGGCAACAGCGCCTATTCGGCGTCCCGTCTGCGCGACGTCATCAAAACCCGCGAATCGAACATCCTGAGCTTCCTCGGCGGCAACGACGTCTACGATCCCGACCGGGTCGAGGCCGATCGCGACCTGCTGCGTCGCTTCTATCTCAAGAACGGCTATGCCGACGTCCAGGTCGTGGCCGCGCTGACCGAATACGATCCCGAGAAGAAGGGCTTCCTGGTTACCTTCAAGATCGAGGAAGGCCAGCAGTACCGCGTCGCGTCGGTCAACTATACGTCGTCGATCGCAACGCTCGACCCGAACGCGCTGCGCACCTACTCGCGCGTCAATGTCGGCTCGCTCTACAACGCCGAGGCGCTGGAGAAGTCGGTCGAGGAGATGCAGATCGAGGCATCGCGCCGCGGCTACGCCTTCGCGGTGGTCCGGCCGCGCGGCGATCGCAACTTCGACAATCATACGGTGTCGATCACCTTCGCGATCGACGAAGGTCCGCGCACCTATATCGAGCGCATCAACATCCGCGGCAACAGCCGTACCCGCGACTACGTGATCCGCCGCGAGTTCGATATCTCGGAAGGCGACGCCTACAACCGTGCGCTGGTCGACCGTGCCGAGCGCCGGCTGAAGAACCTCGACTTCTTCAAGACGGTGAAGATCACCACCGAGCCGGGTTCCTCCAGCGATCGCGTCATCCTGATCGTCGATCTCGAGGAGAAATCGACCGGCGACTTCTCGGTGTCGGGCGGTTACTCGACCACGGACGGCGCGCTGGCCGAAGTCAGCGTCTCCGAGCGCAACCTGCTCGGCCGCGGCCTGTACGCGAAGGCGTCGGTGACCTACGGCCAGTATGCCCGCGGCTACTCGCTGTCGTTCGTCGAGCCCTATCTGCTCGACTACCGCGTCGCGCTCGGCCTCGACCTCTATCAGCGCCAGCAGCTGTCCAACAGCTACATCGCCTACGGCACCAAGACGCTGGGCTTCAGCCCGCGGCTCGGCTTCAGCCTGCGGGAAGATCTGTCGCTGCAGCTGCGCTACTCGATCTACCAGCAGGAAATCACCCTGCCGTCGACGCTGAACAACTGTAACAACGTGCCGACCCTGCCGGATGGAACGCCCAACCCCGCGTTCAATCCGAGCCCGGCCTATGCGAACCTGAACGGGATCAGCCTGGTGTCGACCAATGGTCTCGGCTGCTTCTTTGACGGCGAAGCCTCGCTGCCGGTCCGCAAGGAGCTGGCGGGCGGCAAGACCCTCACATCGGCGCTGGGTTACACGCTCAACTACAACACGCTCGACAACAACAAGAACCCGACCGACGGTCTGATCGTCGACTTCAAGCAGGACTTCGCCGGTGTTGGCGGTGACGTCAGCTACATCAAGACCGCGATCGACGCGAAGTACTACACCCCGCTGGTCTCCGACATCGTCGGCGTGATCCACGCCCAGGGCGGCATCCTGAACAAGCTCGGGACCTCGGATCTGCGCATGCTCGATCACTTCCAGATGGGCCCGAACCTGGTCCGCGGCTTCGCGCCGAACGGTATCGGTCCGCGTGACATCAACCCGTACGGCACCATGGATGCCATCGGCGGCACCAAGTACTGGGGCGTGTCGGCGGAACTGCAGATGCCGTTCTGGTTCCTGCCGAAGGAAGTCGGGCTCAAGGGCGCGGTCTATGCCGACGCCGGCGGGCTGTACGACTACCAGGGCCCGACCTCGTGGGCGGCGACCGGCGAAGTCAACGTGCCTGGCTGTGTCAGGCCGACGAACAATCCGCCGTCTCCGGGTACGTGCCTTGGCCTGAGCTACGACGACAGCAAGGTTGTCCGCACCTCGGTCGGTGTCGGCCTGATCTGGCAGTCACCGTTCGGCCCGCTGCGCTTCGACTACGCGGTGCCGCTGACCAAGGGTGCGTTTGACCGCACGCAAGAATTCCGGTTTGGCGGCGGTACGACGTTCTAAGACCGATTGCCAACCGGACTGCGACGGATGGAATGGCGCAGCCGATCTTCTACAAGAGTCCTCCTTCGTCATCGCTGGCTGAAATAGCCGCGCTGACGAAGGCGCAACTGGTCGACCCCGAAAGGGGCGCGCTTCAGATCAGGGGGCTGGCCTCGCTCGACGAGGCCGGTCCGATGCATCTCGCCTTTTTCGACAATCTGAAATACGCCGACCAGCTTGCCGCGACCAAGGCCGGGGCGTGTTTGGTCAGCCCGCGCTTCGAGGCACAGGTGCCGAAGGGCACTGCCGTGCTGCGGGCGGCGAAGCCGTTCCAGGTGTTCGTCGAGCTCGCCCGGCAATGGCACGCCGATGCCCTGCGGCCGCAATCCTGGTTCGACACCGAGGGCATCGCGCCGTCGGCGATCATCGATCCCACCGCGCGCCTCGAGGACGGCGTCATCGTCGATCCGCTGGTCGTGATCGGCCCGCGGGTGGAGATCGGCTCGGGCACCATCATCGGCGCCGGCGCGGTGATCGGGGCCGACGTCAAGATCGGCCGCGACTGCAATGTCGGCGCCAAGACCACCATTCAGTTCGCGCTGATCGGCAACAACGTCCTGATCCATCCCGGCTGCAATATCGGCCAGGACGGCTACGGCTTCATCTTCTTCGGGCCGGCCGGCCATGTGAAGGTGCCGCAGACCGGCCGCGTGGTGATCCAGAACAATGTCGAGGTCGGCGCCGCCTCGACTATCGACCGCGGTTCCCTGCGCGACACCGTGATCGGCGAGGGCACCAAAATCGACAATCAGGTCCAGATCGGCCACAATGTGACGATCGGCCGGCACTGCCTGCTGGCGGCCCAGATCGGGCTCGCCGGCAGCCTGACCATCGGCGACAATGTCGCGCTCGGCGCCAAGGTGGGCATCAACAACCACCTCAAGATCGGCGACGGCGCCCAGGTGACGGCGATGAGCGCGGTCAAGGACGACATCCCGGCCAACGGTCGGTGGGGCGGGCATTTCGCCAAGCCGACCAAGCAGTGGTTCAGGGAAATTATCGCAGTGGAGCGTCTGGTGCGCGACAACGAAGCCAAAGGTGAGGGGCAGGAGTGATGGAGGAGGCACCGGTCAAATTCGAGCTGGTGGATATCAACGATATCCTGAAGACGCTTCCGCATCGCTTTCCGATGTTGCTGATCGACCGGGTGATCAAGATCCGCACCGACTACAGCGGCATCGGCATCAAGAACGTCACCTTCAACGAGCCGCCGTTCCAGGGCCACTTCCCGGACCGCCCGGTCTACCCCGGCGTGATGATGATCGAGGCGATGGCCCAGACCGCCGGCGTCATCGGCATCAAGTCGGTCGAGGGCACCGAGAAGCCGCGCGCGGTGTATTTCCTCACCATCGACAAGTGCAAGTTCAGGAAGCCGGTGATGCCCGGCGACACCATCGAGTATCACATGCGCTCGCTCGGCCGGCGCAAGACGATGTGGTGGTTTCACGGCGATGCCAAGGTCAACGGCCAGGTCGTCGCCGAGGCCGATGTCGGTGCGATGCTGACGGATTAGTCCGCGCCGGGCTCAAGACGTTGAGCAGGTGTAGCGGCCGTCCGCGCCCGCGATCCGCAGGACGCGATTGAGGAAGATGCCCATCGACGGTGCGTTCATCAGCGCGTCGTAGGTTTCGGCAGGGACGCCGCAATAATGCTGGTAGCTGCCTCTGACCGCCACCAGCAGCGCGCGCTGATCCGTGCTGTAGCAGACCCGCTGGACGATCGTGCTGCGGTTGATGTCGCGGCATTCGAAGCTCGAGAGGTCGACCGCCGTGCTGTTGCCGAGATCGACCGTCTCCGGGCCGATTGGCGCAGAGAGCAGGCTGAGGATCAGCGCGGCGGCCCGGACCATGGTTCGGTTGCGACCTTCTCTTGCAACAGGCCGTCATCATACGTCACTGGACAGGGCGGGCAAAGTCGCGCTAACGACCGCCCCAATCGACAGCCTGGCGCCTCGATAGCACCTTGGCGCCATTAACGAATTCCGGACCGAAACTTCATGAGCATGATCGACCCGACTGCGCGGATTGCCGATGGCGCTGTGATCGGGGCCGGCACCGAGATCGGTCCGTACTGCATCGTCGGCCCCAACGTCGTGCTCGGTGAGAACTGCAAGCTGATCGCGCATGTCACGATCAGCGGGCATACCAGGATCGGCGCCGGCTGCATCATCTCGCCGTTCGCAGCGCTCGGCGGGCCGCCGCAGGATCTCAGCTATCGCGGCGAGCCGACCCGCCTCGAAGTCGGCGAAGCCTGCACGATCCGCGAGGGCGTGACGATGAATGTCGGCACGGTCAAGGGCGGCGGGCTCACGCGCGTCGGCGATCGCGGCTTCTTCATGAACAACAGCCATGTCGGCCATGACTGCATGGTCGGCAATGGCGTGATCTTCGCGACGTCGGCAACGCTCGGCGGCCACTGCGAGATCGGCGACTTCGTCTATATCGGCGGCCTGTCGGCTGTGCACCAGTTCACCCGCGTCGGCTCGCAGGTGATGATCGGCGGCGTCTGCGGCGTGCGCGGCGACATCATCCCGTTCGGCCTCGCCAACGGTCAGTACGCGGTTCTCGAAGGACTCAACATCATCGGCATGCGGCGCCGCCAGTTCACCAAGGCGCGGCTGGCGACGGTGCGCGCGTTCTATCAAAAGCTGTTCCACGGCCCCGGCATCTTCGCCGAGCGGCTCGCTTCGGTGCAGCCGCTGGCGGGCGAGGATCCGGCGATTGCGGAAATCCTGGCCTTCATCGAGGGCGGCAAGCTGCGCCCGCTCTGCCTTCCCGCCGATACCAATTGAGCAGGGGATGGCCGCCAGCATGACGTCAGCGGCTCCCTCGCTTTCCTCGCCGGTCGGCGTCATCGCCGGCGGCGGCGCCATGCCGTTCGCGGTCGCCGACTCCCTGGTTGCGCGCGGCATCACGCCAGTGCTGTTCGCGCTGCGCGGCGCCTGCGATCCGGCGCGCGCGCAGCGGTTTCGTCACCGCTGGATCTCGGTCGGCCAGCTCGGGCGGGCGACCCGGCTGTTCCGCGACGAAGGCTGCCGCGATCTGATCTTCATCGGCACCCTGGTGCGGCCCGCGCTGTCGGAGATCCGGCTCGACTGGGGCACGCTGCGCCTGCTCGGCCACGTCGTGCGCGCATTTCGCGGCGGCGACGATCATTTGCTGTCGAGCGTTGGCCGCATCCTCGAGCAGCAGGGCTTCCGCATGGTCGGGATCAAGGATGTCGCGCCCGATCTGTTGATGCCGGAGGGCGCCGTGACGCGCGCGGCGCCCGACAGCACGGCGCTCGCCGACATCGCGCGCGGACGCGGCGTGCTTGACGCGCTCGGCCCGTTCGACATCGGTCAGGCGGCCGTGGTGATCGACGGTCATGTGGTAGCGGTCGAGGATATCGAGGGTACCGACGGGCTGCTCGCGCGCGTCGCGCGGCTGCGCGTCGAGGGTCGCATTCGCGCCAAGGCCGGCCGCGGCGTGCTGGTGAAGGCTCCGAAGAGCCGGCAGGATCTGCGCTTCGATCTGCCGACCATCGGCCCGCGGACGGTCGAGGGCGCGGCAGCAGCCGGTATCGCCGGCATCGCCGTGATCGCCGGCAATACGCTGGCCGCCGAGCCGCAGGCCCTGGTCGAGGCCGCCGACGCCAGGGGGCTGTTTGTCATCGGGCTGGCGGGCTGATGCAGCTGCGCAGCCCCAGCACCGCTCGCAAGATCTTCCTCATCGCGACCGAGGAATCCGGCGACCGCCTCGGCGCGGCACTGATGCAGGTGCTGCGCCAGCGGCTCGGCGATGCCGTGCAGTTTTCCGGCGTCGGCGGCCGGGCGATGACTGCTCAGGGAATCGTCCCGCTGTTTCCGATCGAAGAGCTCTCGATCATGGGCTTTGCCGCCGTCGTGAAGCAATTGCCGAGAATCCTGCGATTGATCCGGCGCACCGCCGATGCCGTGCTCGCCGACGCGCCTGACATGCTCGTCATCATCGACAGCCCCGATTTCACCCACCGCGTCGCCCGTCGTGTCCGCGCCCGCAATCCGAACATTCCGATCGTCGACTACGTGTCGCCGTCGGTCTGGGCCTGGCGGCCGGGCAGGGCGCGCGCGATGCGGGGCTATGTCGACCACGTGCTCGCGCTGCTGCCGTTCGAGCCGGAGGAATATCGCAAGCTGCAGGGACCGCCGTGCAGCTATGTCGGCCACCCCCTGACCGAGCAGCTCGCCTCGCTGCGGCCGAACGAGGACGAGCAGAAGCGGCGCGATGCGCAGCCTCCGGTGCTGTTGGTGCTGCCCGGAAGCCGGCGCAGCGAGATCAGGCATCATCTGGCGCTGTTCGGCACCGCGCTCGGCCAGCTCAACAAGCAAACGCCGTTCGAGCTCGTGCTTCCCACCATGCCGCATCTCGAGGCGATGGTGCGCGAAGGCGTCGCGTCGTGGCCGGTGGTGCCGCGGCTCGCGATCGGCGAGACCGAGAAGCGCGCCGCGTTCCGTGTCGCCCGCGCTGCGCTCGCGAAGTCGGGCACGGTGACGCTGGAGCTCGCGCTGTCAGGGATTCCCATGGTGACGGCCTATCGCGTCGGCGCCGCCGAGGCGTTCATCCTGCGCCGCGCGATCCGGGTGTCCTCGGTGATCCTCGCCAATCTCGTGATCGGCAGCGATATCATTCCCGAGTTCCTGCAGGAGGACTGCACGCCGGACAAGCTCGCGGCGGCGCTGGGCGACGTGCTTGCGGATTCGCCCGATCGTCTGCGGCAGCTCGTGGGGTTCGCGACGATGGACGGGAAGATGTCGACCGGCGACCAGCCGCCGAGCGTCCGCGCCGCCGACATCGTGCTGGCGGAAATGGGCCGCCGTTCGGCCTAGCCAATCGATCGTGTCCTCGTTCAGTTCAGTGGCGACATCCCGCCGCAAGGATCTCGCTTGCGCTGAATATTTAGACCGTCCTAATATTAGCAATAGCTAATACTAGGACGGAGCATGCCATGAAGATCGACCCGGTCGCCTATCTCGGAGCCGTCATTCGCGAAGTCGCCTTCCGGGAACGCGACGGCAAGCCGGCCCGGGCGGTGATCGCGACCCGCAGCTACGACACCGACATTGCCGATCTCTGGGATGTGCTGACCAACCCCGAACGCATTCCGCGCTGGTTCCTGCCGATCTCGGGCGACCTGAGGCTTGGCGGCCGCTATCAGTTCCAGGGCCATGCGGGCGGCGAGATCACGACGTGTGAGCCACCGCGCCGGCTTGCCGTCACGTGGGAGTCCATGGGCACGGTCAGCTGGGTTAGCGTCACGCTGGCCGAGAATGGCCCGGACGCCACGCGCCTGGAATTGGAACACCTCTCGGTGATCGAGGGCGACTTCTGGGACCGCTACGGGGCCGGTGCGGTCGGCGTCGGCTGGGATCTCGCGCTGCTAGGGCTCGCGCTCTATCTGGCCATGCCGCCCGGCGAGGAATTCGACCGCGCCGCCGCGTCCGCCTGGCCAGCCACCGGCGACGGCAAGGAATTCATCCGCCGCGCCAGCGAGGACTGGTGCAGGGCCTCGATCGCGGCGGGCACCGAGGAGGCTGCGGCGCGCAGATCGGCCGCAAACACCACGGCGGCCTATTGCGGCGAGCCGGAGCCGGGGAGCGGAGGCTAGAGCATGATCCGGAAAAGTGTGAAGCGGTTTTCCCTCGCGACAAACGCGAAGCGTTTGCGCGGAGATCATGCTCAAGCAAAGAGCTAAAGCGGGATGACGATGCAGTCTCATCGCGCTTTAGCGACCTTGCACGCCTTCGACATCCTCGGCGATCCCGTCCGCCGGCGCATCCTGGAACTGCTTGCGACCGGCGAGCACAGTTCGGGCGACGTCGTTGCGGTCGTGCAGCGCGAGTTCGGCATCACCCAGTCGGCGGTGTCGCAGCAGCTGCGGATCTTGCGCGACGCCGGTTTCGCGTCGGTGCGCGCCGAGGGCACGCGCCGCATCTATGCGGTCGAGCCGGCGCGGCTGCGCGAGGTCGACGACTGGCTCGACCGGTTCAGGGCGTTCTGGCTGCCGCGCCTTGACGCGATCGCGACCGAAGTCGCGCGGGGCAAACGAAAACGGCGCCATCAGGAATGATGGCGCCGTCCCGGATTCTCTTCAGCGATGCAGCTTACTTGCGCTTGTCGATCTGCACATAGTCGCGGCGTGCGACGCCGGTATAGAGCTGGCGCGGACGGCCGATCTTCTGCTGCGGGTCCTCGATCATCTCGCTCCACTGGCTGATCCAGCCGACGGTGCGGGCGACCGCGAACAACACGGTGAACATCGAGACCGGGAAGCCCATCGCCTTCAGCGTGATGCCCGAATAGAAGTCGACGTTCGGGTAGAGCTTGCGATCGATGAAGTAGGGATCGCTGAGCGCGATCTTCTCGAGCTCCATCGCGACCTTGAGCATCGGATCGTCGCCGTGGCCGGTCTCCTTCAGCACCGCGTGACACATCTTCTGCATGATCTTGGCGCGCGGATCGTAGTTCTTGTAGACGCGGTGGCCGAAGCCCATCAGGCGAACTTCGCTGTTCTTGTCCTTCACCTTGGCGATGAAGTCCGGAATGTTTTCGACCTTGCCGATGCCGTAGAGCATGTTGAGCGCGGCCTCGTTGGCGCCGCCATGCGCCGGGCCCCACAGGCAGGCGATGCCTGCCGCGATGCAGGCGAACGGGTTGGCGCCCGACGAGCCGGCGATGCGTACCGTCGAGGTCGAGGCGTTCTGCTCGTGGTCGGCGTGCAGGATGAAGATCTTGTCGAGCGCGTCGGCGAGCACCGGGTTGATCTTGTAGTCCTCGCAGGGCACCGCGAAGCACATGTTGAGGAAGTTCTCGGCAAACGAGAGCGAGTTCTTCGGATACACGAAGGGCTGGCCGACCGTGTACTTGTAGGCCATCGCCGCCAGCGTCGGCACCTTCGCGATCATCCGCATCGAGGCGATCATGCGCTGACGCGGATCGTTGATGTCGGTGGAGTCGTGATAGAACGCGGCGAGCGCGCCGACGGCGGCGACCATGATCGCCATCGGATGAGCGTCGCGGCGGAAGCCCTGGAAGAACCGCGCCATCTGCTCATGCACCATCGTGTGATGGATCACGCGATGGTCGAAGTCCTTCTTCTGCGCCGGGGTCGGAAGATCCCCGTACAGCAGCAGGTAGCAGGTCTCGAGGAAGTCGCCGTGCTCGGCGAGCTGCTCTATCGGATAGCCACGGTACTCGAGCACGCCGGCGTCGCCGTCGATGTAGGTGATCTTCGACTGGCAGCTGCCGGTCGAGGTGAAGCCGGGGTCGTAGGTGAACACCCCGGCCTGGCCGTAGAGCTTGGCGATGTCGATGACATCAGGCCCAACCGTGCCGCTCAGGATCGGGAAATCGTAGTTCTTGTTGCCGATGGTGAGTGTGGCTGTCTTGCTGGATTTTGCGTCCATCGTGATATCCCCGATGAATTCGTTGCGAAAACCGACCTTGCCCAGTCGCTAAATTGCGGCCCATGGCGGGGCGGAACGGCTTGTGGAGAAAGCGTCCGGGATTGGGTAGCTCATTGCCATGTGCGCTGCAAGATGGACCCTGGAGGGGGTCCATGCAGGATCACGCCGCCTGATCGGCGAGGCGGGCAAGGCACTCCTGGCGTCCCAGCACGGCCAGCACGTCGAATATGCCCGGCGACGTCGTGCGTCCCGTCAGTGCCACCCGAAGCGGCTGGGCGACGGCGCCGAGTTTCAGGTTGTTCTGCTCGGCGAAATTCCGCATCGCGGTCTCGGTGGTTTCCGCCGTCCAGTCGTTGACGGCTTCCAGCGCGGTGCGCAGGCGGCCGATCAACGCACGCGTTTCCGGCGTCAGCAGCGCCACAGCTTTCGGATCGAGCGCGAGCGGACGATCGGCGAAGATGAAATAGGCGCCGGCGATCAGCTCGATCAGCGTCTTGGCGCGCTCCTTCAGGCTCGGCATCGCCCGCAGCAATTGCGCGCGGGTGGTGTCGTTGAGCTTGGCCTTCAGCGCGGCACCCTCGGGAACATAATCCAGCACGCTCTCGAACTGGGTCACGAGGGATTGATCGTCGCTCTGCCGGATATAGTGGCCGTTGAGGTTCTCCAGCTTGGCGAAATCAAACCGCGCCGCAGAGCGGCCGATGCCCGAGAGGTCGAACGCGTCGATCATCTCCTGGGTCGAGAAGATCTCCTGATCGCCATGGCTCCAGCCGAGCCGGACCAGGTAGTTGCGCAAGGCGGCCGGCAGGTAGCCGAGCGCGCGGTAGGCGTCGACGCCGAGCGCGCCATGGCGCTTCGACAGTTTCGAGCCGTCGGGACCGTGGATCAGCGGAATGTGGGACATGCTCGGCAGTTCCCACTCCAGCGCGTCGTAGATCTGCTTCTGACGCGCGGCGTTGATCAGGTGGTCGTCGCCACGGATGATGTGAGTGACGCCCATATCGTGGTCGTCGACCACGACCGCGAGCATGTAGGTCGGGGTGCCGTCGCCGCGCAGCAGGACGAGGTCGTCGAGGTTCTCGTTCTGCCAGACCACGCGGCCCTGCACCTGGTCCTCGATCGCGGTTTCGCCGGTCTGCGGCGCCTTGAGGCGGATGGTCGGCTTGATGCCGTCGGGCGCCGTGGCCGGATCGCGGTCGCGCCACATGCCGTCATAGAGGCGGGTGCGGCCCTCGGCGCGCGCCTTCTCGCGCATCGCGGTGAGCTCTTCCGGCGAGGCATAGCAGTAATAGGCGCGCCCGGCGGCGAGCAGGCTCTCGGCGACCTCGCGATGGCGGGCAGCGCGGCTGAACTGGTAGATGACCCCGCCGTCCCAATCGAGCTCGAGCCACTTCAGGCCGTCCAGGATGGCGTCGATCGCCTCCTTGGTCGAGCGCTCACGGTCGGTGTCCTCGATCCGGAGCAGCATCTTGCCGCCGAGCTTCCTGGCATAGAGCCAGTTGAACAGCGCGGTGCGGGCACCTCCGATATGGAGGAAGCCGGTCGGTGAGGGGGCGAAGCGGGTAACGACGGGTTTGGTCATGATCGAGCGAGACGTATGCTGAGACGGCGGTGGTGTATATCAGGAACCGGACATAACTAAACCCCCGGCTGACCTTTTGCCCACCAAACCAGGCCTCAAACCAGACTTGAAACCAGGCTTGAAACCAGACTTGGCCGGACGGCACGAATTTGGCAGAAGGTTGAGCTGACTCCTCCAGGGAACCCTTTGATGACGACTGACACGACGGCAGAGGCAGGGCGCGACTTCATCCGCGACATCGTCCAGGCCGATCTCTCCTCCCACAAGCACAACCGGATCGTGACCCGTTTCCCGCCGGAGCCGAACGGCTACCTGCACATCGGTCACGCCAAGTCGATCGCCCTGAATTTCGGCATCGCGCAGGAGTTCGGCGGCCAGTGCAATTTGCGCTTCGACGACACCAATCCGACCAAGGAGGAGCAGGAGTACATCGACTCCATCCAGGCCGACGTCCATTGGCTCGGCTATGACTGGGGAGCCAACCTGTTCTATGCGTCGGACTATTTCGAGCGCCTGTACGATTGGGCCGAGGGTCTGATCAAGGCCGGCTATGCCTATGTTGACGATCAGTCCCAGGAGGAAATCCGGCTGTCTCGCGGCACGCTGACCGAGCCCGGCAAGAACTCGCCGTTCCGCGACCGCTCGGTCGAGGAGAACCTCGATCTGTTCCGCCGCATGAAGGCCGGTGAGTTCTCGAACGGCGCCCGCGTGCTGCGCGCCAAGATCGACATGGCCGCCGGCAACATCAACCTGCGCGATCCGGTGCTCTACCGCATTCTGCACGCCCATCATCCGCGTACCGGCGACAAATGGTCGATCTATCCGAGCTACGACTACGCGCACGGCCAGTCGGACGCGATCGAGGGCATCACCCATTCGATCTGTACGCTGGAGTTCGAGGATCACCGCCCGCTCTATGAGTGGCTGCTCGACAAGCTGCCGGTGCCTTCGAAGCCGCGCCAGTACGAAATGGCACGGCTCAACCTGACCTATACGCTGCTGTCCAAGCGCGTGCTGACCCAGCTCGTCCGTGACGGCCACGTCTCGGGCTGGGACGATCCGCGCATGCCGACCATTGCCGGCTTGAAGCGGCGCGGCGTGCCGCCGGCCGCTGTGCGCGAATTCATCAAGCGCATCGGCGTCGCCAAGGCCAACAGCGTGGTCGATGTCGGGATGCTCGAATTCTGCATCCGCGAGGAGCTGAACCGCACGGCGCTGCGCCGGATGGCGGTGCTGCGGCCGCTCAAGGTGGTGATCGAGAATTATCCGGAAGGGCAGGTCGAGGAGATCGAGGCGATCAACCATCCTGACAATCCGGAAGCCGGCACCCGCAAGATCGCGTTCGGCCGCGAGCTCTATATCGAGCGCGACGACTTCATGGAGAATCCGCCGAGGAAGTTCTACCGCCTCTCGCCCGGCAACGAGGTGCGGCTGCGCTATGCCTACTTCATCAAATGCACCGGCGTGGTGAAGAACGACGCCGGCGAGATCGTCGAACTCCGCGCGACCTACGATCCCCTAACCAAGGGCGGCAACGCGCCCGACGGCCGCAAGGTCAAGGCGACGATGCACTGGTTGCCGGCGGCGCAGTCGAAGCCGGCGGAGGTCCGTATCTACAACCAGCTGTTCGCCAATCCGAGCCCGAACGCGGCCGATTTCGCCGCCGACCTCAATCCGCAGTCGCTCGAAGTGCTGAAGGATGCGCGCGTCGAGCCGGCGATCGCCGAGAGCAATTCGCCCGATCCGGTGCAGTTCGAGCGGCAGGGCTATTTCGTGCGCGATGCGGATTCGACGCCGGACCGGCTGGTGTTCAACCGCACCATCGGCCTGCGCGACACCTTCGCCAAGGAAGTCGGCGGCAAGGGCTAGCCGAGAGGGAGCGCGTCCCGAGCGGACAAGCGGACGGGGGGATCGATGCCTGACGAATCCGACGAGATTGCCTCCGCCATCATCGCCAGATGGTCGGCGGGTTTCAGCAGGCTCGATGCGAATGCGTTAAGCGCGCTCTATTCGAAGAGCGCGTTCTTCTTCGGCTCGAACCCGACGCTGTATCGCGGCCGCGACGGCGTCAAAGCCTACTTTGACGGTCTGCCGCGCTGGCGCGCGCCGCGCGTTCAGTTCAGCGATGTCAGGGCAGAGCGGGTCAACGCCGATCTCGTCAACATGGCGGGCATCGCGTCATTCTTCCTCGACGGCGATGCGCCTTCGCTCGCCGTCAAGATCACCTGGGTGATCGCGCGCGAGGACGGCGACTGGAAGATCGTCTGCCACCACGTCTCGTCGCAGACGCCGCTGATCTAGGCTCAGCGCTGGAGCTGACGCAAAAAGTCGAGGGCCGGCGGGCCCTCGTAGTCAGGGAGAGTGCGCGGGGCCGGGCGCCTCGCGGCTGCACCCAACTCGCAGGCTATCCGGATCGCGCTGCATTGCGAGGAGGGACCAAGGTCGTAGGCTGCGGAACGCGGCTTCCGGGCGCCCGGACGGCAGCAAGGTCGTCGGCTCGCGGATCAGCAGCGGCAACACATCGCAGGTCGGACAGATGCTTTTTTGTCCGCGCCGCACCATGTCTTCGGAAGAAGGAGGTGAGGATCATGCGCATTCAACACTGGCAGGATGCTGCCAGCCTGTTGGTAGGCGCCTGGCTGGTCGCATCGCCGTTTGCACTGGGCTTTTCCGGGGCAGCTCTCTGGATCTCCATCGCGCTCGGATTGGGCGTCGTGCTGTTCGCCCTGGAGGCATTCATCATTCCGTCCTATCTGGAGGAATGGGGCGAGATGCTGATGGGGTTGGCTCTGGTGGTCGCACCCTGGACGTTCAACTACCAGCAGGGATCGGTCACGACGAGCAGCGTGCTCGCCGGCGTCGTGGTGATCGTGCTCGCGTGCTGGGAGCTGACGATGGATCGTGATTTCGCCACCTGGTGGCACGATCGCTGGCATCACCGAGCTGGCTGAGAGGAAGCTGACTGAGACGTTGGCCTGACCGCCAACCAAAGGCGGCCGGAGCGGGGATTTGCTTGGCGCGGGATCCCCTCTGCCGCCCGATGCAGGTTCTACAGAGACATCACGCCAGAGACGGCGGGTACGGGACGATTCAGAAGCGTCGTCCCGCACGCGCTGGACGGCGGCCATGGCGCCTGCTGCAGGGTGAGAGCGCTTTCGAGCGACGTGGATAGCGGCTCGCGTAAGGAAAACGCATCGAGACAAGATTCTAGAGTCCCGTTCCGATCCCGTCGGAACGGAGCTGTAGTCGCCCGTCAGCAAGGTGACTCCGTCACGATGCGGCTTTCGCCTCGATCTGCTCCCAAATTCTGGTCTTGCGTGTCTCGGGCATGATGAAAACGGCGATCACGAAGCACACCGCGGGAACGACAATCGGGTAGATCAGCGCGTAGCCGATGCTGCCGGTCGCCGCGAAGGCGGCTGATGTGATGAACGGCACCAATCCGCCGCCCCATCCATTGCCGATATGATACGGCACCGAGACCGAGGTGTACCTGATCCTGGCCGGGAAAAACTCCGCCAGGAACGCGCCGACCGGCCCGTACACCATCCCGACATAGCAGACGAGGATGAAGATGATGAAGACGGCGACCGGATAGTTGATGTGTCCCGGCTGCGTGACCATGCCGAGCCACAGATACAGCGGATAGTAGGTGATCGCGGCAAGCAGCATTCCTCCGAGGATCACGGACTTGCGGCCGATCTGATCCGACAGCCAACCAAAGAAGATCAGGCTCGGCGTTGCGATCAACAATGCGGCTCCCACGATGTAGGCCGAGGTAACCGCATCGACCTTGGAGACCTGCTGCAGGAAGTACAGTGCCCAGAATTGGCCACTGTACCAGACCACGCCCTGTCCAATCAGGACGACGATGGCGATCAGGATGTACTTGATGTTGGCGCTGAGGAAAGCTTCCCGCCAGGGATTCCTGGTCATCTGTCCCTGTGCCTTGATCTCCTGGAAAATCGGCGTCTCCTGGAGCTGCAGGCGGATGTAGATGGCGATGGCCACCAGCACGAACGAGACCAGGAACGGTACGCGCCACGCCCATTCGTCAAAGGCCTGATTGCCGGCCCAGGTTCGGGTCAGAACGATCACCGCCAGCGACACCACGATCCCGAGCGTCGGCGAGGTTTGTAGCCAGCCCGTGTAGTAGCCGCGGCTGTCGTCCGGAACATGCTCGGCGACGTAGGTGATGGCGCCGCCATATTCGCCGCCCAGGCAGAGACCCTGGATCATCCGCAAGCCGAACAGAACGAATGCGGCCGTCAGGCCGATCGACTGATAAGTTGGGATCAGTCCGATCGCTCCCGTTCCCAGGCCCATTCCGCTCAGCGTAATGAGGAATGTATATTTGCGGCCGACCCGATCGCCCATCCATCCGAACAGGAAGGCCCCCAGCGGGCGGATCAGGAATCCCGCAGTGAACAGCGCGATCGTGCTCAGCAGGGCTGCGACGGGGTGGGATTGCTCAAAGAACTTGACCGAAAGAACGGCGGCCAGGCTGCCAAAAATATAAAAGTCGTACCATTCAATGATGTTTCCCACTGACGCAGCGACAATCACGCGGCGAAAATCGCTTGGTACTTGAATTGCCATGTGCTGCTCCTCTCAAATGCAAACGCTACTCCTCGCGTTTTTCAGCGATCTATCCGCTCGCGGAGTGCGCGTGGTGCACGGCGTTACAGGCGAGATTTGCGCGTTCGTCCGCAACGCCTGATCTCAGGGGAGTTGTGGCCACCTGAGAGGAGCTCCAGCGGCCTTCAAGTGCCGCGAGCCGTCACTGCCTCATCTCCGTCTCTTCGGGAGCGGAGGCATCAGGACAGTCTATTCCTAATGTGATCGGTATCTTAGTGAGACTTTCGGCTCGATCGATTTGACGCAGGCGGCAGCCGTGGCCCGGCGCGAGCTAGGCAAGGCGCAGGACGATCCAGATACCCGGGCGTTCCCGGTCCGTATTCTGCATCCGTTCCGCTAGTCGGGTGACGGGGCGATCCGCTAGCCTGCCGCCCGGCAGGGATCGCAAGCGGAATGGCGGAGCAGGGCACGACGCCGGGCGGCAAACGCGGCTACGCGGGGACGTGGCCGCCGCGCACGGCTGCGCCGGTCGGCGGCTTTCTCCCGGTGCGCGCCGGCATCTGGAAGCCTCTCGTCGAGACATTGCGGCAATGGGCGCGCGCCGAGGCCGGCGCTGGCCGCCTGTTGCCCTGGGTGCCGGTGGCGTTCGGCACCGGCATCGCGTTCTATTTCGCGGCCGAGCACGAGCCGGTGCTGTCGGTCGCGGCCACCGTCGCAATCCTGCTCTGCCTGCTGGCGCTGCTGCTGCGGCGGCGCAGCGTGTTTCCCGTCATCGCGCTGCTGGCCGCGGTGGCCGCGGGCTTTGCGACGGCGACCTGGAAGACGGCGCGCGTCGCTCACACGGTGCTGGCGCGGCCGATGTTCTCGGTGGCGCTGACCGGCTTCGTCGAGACGCGCGACATCCGCGAGAAGACCGATCGTTTCGTGCTGCGCGTGGTTTCGATGGAGAGCCCGCGCGACATGACGAAGCTCAATCGGGTCCGGCTCTCGGTGAAGAAGGGCACCGCGCCCGATGTCGGCAGCTTCGTTGAGTTGAAGGCGCGGCTGTTGCCGCCGCTCGGGCCGCAGCGCCCGGGCTCCTATGATTTCGGCCGTGACCTGTATTTCCAGGGCATCGGCGCCTCCGGCTTCGTGATGGGCGCCGTCAAGACCAGGGAGCCGCCTGCGACCGGCGGCTTTGCGCTGCGCTACGCCGCCTTCATGCAGGGCCTGCGCGACGCCATCGACGCGCGGATTCGCACCACGCTCGACGGCGACCAGCGCGCGATCGCGACCGCCTTGCTCACCGGCCGGCGCGACGCGATCTCGACGCCGGTCAACGATGCGATGTTCATCTCGGGACTCGGCCACGTGCTGTCGATCTCCGGCTACCACATGGCCGTGGTCGCCGGCGTCGTGTTTTTCGCGGTGCGCGCGCTGCTCGCGCTGTTTCCGGCGCTGACGGCGGGGCATCCGATCAAGAAATGGGCGGCGGCGGCCGCGCTGGTCGCCGCCGCATTCTATCTTCTGCTGTCGGGCGCCGAGGTTGCGACGCAGCGGTCGTTCTTCATGACCGCCGTGGTGCTGCTCGCCGTGATCGTCGACCGCCGCGCGATCACCTTCCGGACGCTGGCGGTGGCGGCGCTGATCGTGCTCGCGATCGCGCCGGAGGCGCTGGTGCATCCCAGTTTCCAGATGTCGTTTGCGGCAACGCTCGGGCTGGTGGCGCTGGTGCAGATCGGGCTGCCGAACCTGCTGGCGTCGCCCGACCATTCGGCAACTGCGCGGGTTGCGCTGTGGGGCGGCCGCGAGCTCACGATGCTGATGCTGGCCTCGCTGGTGGCGGGGCTGGCGACGACGCCCTATGCCGCGTTCCATTTCCACCGCGTGACGCCCTACGGGCTGCTCGCCAACCTCGCGGCGATGCCGGTGGTCTCGGCGGTCGTGATGCCGGCCGGCCTGCTCGGACTCGTCGCCATGCCATTCGGCTTCGACGGCGTGTTCTGGGCGATCATGGGTCTTGGCATCGACTGGATGATCCTGGTGACGCAATGGGTCGCCGCACTCCCGGGCGCGGTCGGCCGCATGGCGGCGTTCGGCATCGGGCCGCTGATCGCAGCGAGCGCCGGCATCATCCTGCTCGGGCTGCTGCGCACGCCGCTGCGCTGGTCAGGTGCGGTGCTGCTGCTGGTGGCCTCGGTCTGGGCGCTCAGGGTGCCGCAGCCGGACGTGCTGATCTCGGGCGACGGCCGCAATGTCGCGGTGCGTGGCGGTGATGGACGGCTGCATCTGATGCAGAGCGCCAAGGATGCATTTTTGGTCAAGGAGTGGCTGGCGGCGGACGCCGACGCGCGCACCGCCACCGATGCGTCGCTCGGCGAGGGCGTCTCGTGCGATGCCGGCGGCTGCGTGACCCAGGGACCCGGCGGCGCCTTCGTCGCGCTGGCGACCCGGCCGGAGGCGCTGGCGGACGACTGCGAGCGCGCAGCCCTGATCGTGACGGCGCGGCCGGCGCCGCAGGGCTGCGCGGCATCGGTGATCGATGCCGAGCGGCTGCGCCGCCACGGCGCGCTGGTGCTGCGAAGGATCAGGGACGGCTACGCCGTCGATGCGGTCAAGCCCGGCGGGATCGACCGGCCGTGGTCGCCGGCGGTTCCCGGCGACGGCGAGAGCGAAACGACGCTGCGCGCGCCCGCCGCCGCGCCGCGGCCTGCGGTGGATGCGACGCCGGCCGAGACCGATCTGCAGGGTGATGATTAGCCGTGGTCCGGCGAGGGGCCGCTCGGCAGCTCGAACAGGCCGAGATGGTATTCGTCGGAGTCGGGGCCGGCGTCGGGCTTCTTGACGAGGGTGAAGGAAGCCTCGGGAAATTGCTCCCAGACTTTCAGGTCGTCGGCCGTTACCGTCAGCCAACCGAACCGGAACATGTAGCGGCCCGGTTCCGTGACGCGTCCAGCCTTTTGCCATGTGACCTTATCGACCACCGCGCACGTCCTCCGTGCCCGATGATGCGCCAAGGTGCCGGCCGACGCAAATCTCCTTCAGCGCCCCGGAAGCGGGAGTCCGGGGTCGCCCGAAATTGCTTAGGTCATCCGCCGCCGAACAGCTCATTCCGCGGCGACGATGCGCTCAACCCAAAAACAGGGTTGCGAATGCGGAGGGCCGCCGCTCCACAACCTTCGGCTTCTGCTCGACCGGCGGATGCAGCGCCGGCAATTGCAGCACGCTGACGCGCTGTCCCTCGACCAGCTGGGTCACCAGCACATGGCTGCCGTCGGGGAATTCGACCGCGTCATGATGCCGATCAGGCACGTCGGGCTCGACTTCGTTGAACACGCCGACGCGATAGTTCAGCGTCTTGGTCCAGATCCAGCGGCTGTCGTAGCGAACGTTCTCGGCGAAAGCGAGCTCGGTGCCCGGCAGCATGCAGACCGCGACAGTGGGGTCATTCTCCGAAGCAAAGCCGCGGGTCGACGTGCCGCGGAACGTCGTCGTGATCAGCGTCTCTCCGACAATGGCGGGGCGCGATGCCACGGCGTGCAGACTATAGTCACACATCGGATGGCTCCTCATTTCGAGGTAGCGACCCGTGCCTCTCCTTGAGGCATTAGGGCCTCTACCAGAGTGGACGATAGCGAACGAGCGTCTGCTCGTTTCTGGGCGATTGTACGACTGGTCCGAGATCGCTCCGATCACAAACACGCGACGCTGCGCGAGAGGTATCGGAGCGCATCGGGCAGGCCGTACGCTACACTATCATGCAAGGAACGATCCGACGTGTTGCTCGTTCCCGGCCGCCGCAAGTATTTGCAATTCAGTATTTGCGATAAAGGCCGATCAGCTTGCCCTGGATGCGGACCCGGTTCGGCGGCAGGATGCGCACTTCATAGGCGGTGTTGGCCGGCTCGAGCGCGATCGATGCGCCGCGGCGGCGGAAGCGCTTCAGGGTGGCTTCCTCCTCGTCGATCAGCGCCACCACGATGTCGCCGGTATTGGCGACGTCGTTGCGCTGGATCAGCGCCATGTCGCCGTCGAGGATACCGGCATCGACCATCGAGTCGCCGCGCACCTCGAGCGCATAGTGCTCGCCGGCACCGAGCATGTCGGGCGGCACGCTGATGGTGTGGCTGCGGGTCTGCAGCGCCTCGATCGGCGTACCGGCGGCGATCCGGCCCATCACGGGGACCGCGACCGGACGGTTGCCGTCGTCCTCGGCAATCGGCGGCGTGCTGGCGCGCCGGCCGAGGGTGCCTTCGATGACGCTGGGCGTGAAGCCGCGGCGGCCGTTGCCGCCGCCGGCCGAGAGTTCGGGCAGCTTGATGACCTCGATGGCGCGGGCGCGGTTCGGCAGGCGGCGGATGAAACCGCGTTCCTCCAGCGCAGTGATCAGGCGGTGGATACCGGACTTCGAGCGCAGGTCGAGCGCATCCTTCATCTCGTCGAAGGAGGGCGGTACGCCGGCCTCTTTCAGACGTTCATTGATGAAACGCAGTAGTTCGTACTGTTTGCGCGTGAGCATCTCGAGTATTCCCCCGGTTGATAGCGTCGTTCGATTCCGAGACTCTTCTGGTGGGGCCTGCAGGCCGGGCCTGACCTCAGGAGCATGTGCTCGATGCACCTGCTTCCACGCGGCTTCCCGATTGTAGACACCAGTACTCGAAACAAATCATGAACGGACACTATATGTTCGATATGTGTTCCGCAACCACTTAATTTCCGGTGAACGCGTCGGGCAACGCACAATCGGCGGGGCGCGAAAACCCTATTCGGGCAGTGTCAGAATCTCGCATTCGCTGCCCTTGACGGCAGCTGCCGCAAACGGCGGACGCACGAGAAGTGCCCGTGCCGCAGCGAGATTCCCGAGCAGCGACGAGTCCTGCTGCGTCACCGGCGTTGCGATCAGCGTGCCGTCCTCGCGCGCTTCGAGCCGCGCACGCAGATAGTCCTCGCGCTGGTCGTTGGCGGCGAGGTCGCGGCCGAGCAGGGCGCTCGCGCGGCGATGATGAATCACTTTCCGGCCGCTCAGCGCCCGAATCAACGGCACCAGGAACAGGAAGGCGCAGACATAGGACGACACCGGATTGCCGGGCAGACCGATCACCCGCATCGCGCCGAGCCGGCCATGCATCATCGGCTTGCCGGGCCGCATCGCAATCCGCCAGAACGCCATCTCGACGCCCTCGGCTTCCAGCGACCGCTTGACGAGATCGTGGTCGCCGACCGAGGCGCCGCCTGTCGTGATGAGGACATCGGCGCCGGCCTCGCGTGCCCGGCGGATGCCCGCCGTGGTCGCCTCTACCGTGTCGGCGGCAACGCCGAGGTCGAGGGTCTCGGCGCCTTCGGCGCGCGCCAGCGCCCGCAGCGCGTAGCCGTTGGAATAGACGATCTGGCCGGGACCGGGCTGCGAGCCCGGCATCACCAGCTCGTCGCCGGTCGCCAGCACCGCGACCTTCGGGCGGCGGCGCACCGCAAGTTCCGGATAGTTCATGGCGGCCGCCAGCGACAGCGCGCGGTCGGACAGGCGGCTGCCGCCGGCGAGCAGCACCTCGCCCTCACGGAAGTCGACCCCGGCCGGGCGGATGTGCCGCCCGACGCTGGCGGCCTCCGAGATCGTGATGTGGTCGCCGTCGACGGCGGTGTCTTCCTGGATGATCACAGCGTCGGCGCCATTGGGGATCACGCCGCCGGTGAAGATCCGCACCGCCTCGCCGGCGCCGACCGTCCGCTCGAACGGCCGTCCGGCGGCGACTTCGCCGATCACCTTGAGCCGGGCCTTTAGATCGGCCGCATCGGCGGCGCGCACTGCATAGCCGTCCATCGCCGACATCGGCTGCGGCGGCTGGGTGCGGAGCGCCGCGAGGTCGTGCGCAAGCGTGCGGTGGTAGGCGGCATCGAGCGCGACCATCTCCTCCGGCAGCGGTTCGGCGCCGGCGAGGACGGCGGACAGGGCATCGGCAACCGGCATCAGGGCCACGCTCAGAGCTCCTCAATTCCTAAGTTTCAATACCAAGTGCGGTCAAAGCCCTTGCCACGTCATCCGTCGACGTCACGTGGATAGCATGAAGGCCGCGCGCCCGCGCACCTTCGATATTGGCGGCCAGGTCGTCGAAAAACAGGATCTGCGACGCCGGCACGCCGATGGCTTTTACCACATGATCATAGGCCTCGGCGTCGGGTTTGCGGAAGCCGATGCTCGAGGACAGGAAGACGTTGCGGAAATGGCTGAGCAGCTCGGCGTGCGTGACCGAGAAATGCGCGACATGGGCCGGATTGGTGTTGGAGAAGGCGTAGAGCGGCATCCGCTTGGCGGCCGCCGCGAGCAGCGGGGCGATGCCCGGCATCTCGCCGGTGAAGATCGCGTTCCAGCCTTCGAGGAACTGGGCGTCCGTGATGTTGATGCCGAGCGTTTGGCGCAGGCTTTCGAAGAACGCTGTGTCGTCGATCCGGCCGATCTCGTGATGCTTGAAACTGTCGTCGACGACAAAGCGCGTGGCGAGCTCGGCAGGCGCACAGCCGGCATGCTGCGCCCAGCGCGCCATCACCCTGTCAAAGTTGATGTCGAGCACGACGCGGCCGATATCGAACAGCAGCACGTCGACGGAGTTGGGAGTGAATTGCGAGGTCATTGCATGAAACCGTGTACGAGAATGGCGGCCAGGCGGCAATGTCCTCGATTTCAGTGACCGGTGTGTGGATTGTACGTGGCGTTGCATTCATCGCGAGACTGTTCCCGCGCACACCACCGTCGTCCCGGCGAAGGCCGGACCCATAACCACCGCATTTGATCAGGAACGGGATCGTGGCCGCAGCGTCGCGCAACAATTGAGATTTGGGGTAATGGGTCCCGGCCTTCGCCGGGACGACGGCGGGTGTCGTCGCTTGTGCGTCAAACATCCGTATTCTCGCGACATGATCTGTCCGAGCCTTGCTCTTCGTTTCACCCTATATTTTTGCTACGGGGCTTGGCTTGCCGCGTCGGGCAACTCAGTGGCACGCGCGCGCGCTTTCAGGGTACCAAGCGACTTGATGCCTGCCGGCGGCTTGGTGCCCGCCGGCGTCGCTCTCACAGCCTGGACAGTGCCAGGCCGAGGTAACCGATCAGCGCACCGGTGCTGAGAATGATGACGACGAGCGCCTGTTCCGAGCGTGCTTGCAAGGTTTTCCGGGTCACGGCGGGGACGCTCCGTCTTTCGAGATCATGCGGTCCAACGAACAGCATCGATTTCCGTTCCGGTCCTTCCCCTGGGAACCTTCACGACCTGCCGAGTGACGCGACGGACGCGGAACAGGAACGCGGCTCGGCCGCCTATGAGGACGGCGCGATCCCCGGAACGGGGAAGGCGCGGCACATCTCGACGCTGTTCGACCTCAGTCGCTTGACGACCTCTGCATCTCCCTTCGACCGGAGGGACTCCGCAATGAGTTCGGCGATGAGGCGCATTTCGGGCTCGCCCATGCCGCGCGTGGTCGCCGCCGGCGTCCCGAGGCGAATGCCGCTCGGCTTGAGCGGCGGACGCGGATCGTCGGGAATGATCTGCTTGTTTGCGGTGATCCCGACGGCGTCGAGGATGTTCTCGGCCGCGCCGCCGTCCACGCCGACGCTGGCCACCGTATCCACAACCATCATGTGATTATCGGTTCCGCCGGTGATCAACGTCATGCCGCGTTCCATCAACGCTTCGGCCAGGACCTTCGCGTTGCGCATGACCAGTCTTGCATAGGCCTGAAAATCGGACGTCGATGCCTTCTTCAGCGTGACCGCGGTTCCGGCCACAACGTTCATGTGCGGACCTCCCTGCAATCCCGGGAACACCGACGCGTCGACCTTGCCGGCGAACTCCCGGCGACAAAGAACGATGCCGCCACGCGGCCCGCGAAGCGTCTTGTGCGATGTCGTCGTCATCACGTCGAAACCCGCATCGAGCGGATTGCGCAAGGCGTTGCCGGCGATCAGGCCGCCGTAATGGCTGACGTCGGCCATGGTCAGTGCACCCACTTCATCGGCGATGCTCTTGAAGGACGCATAATCCAGATCGCGCGGATAAGAGCTGTAGCCGCACAGCACCAGCTTCGGGCGGACGTGCCGGGCCATGGCGCGGAGCTCATCGAAATCGATGGCGCCGCCGTTTGACGGCTGCGTCTTGTAGCGGGCGAAGTTGAAGAGCCGCCCCATGTGCGACACCGGCGCGCCATGAGTGAGATGGCCGCCGTGTGACAGGTCCATCGCCAATATCGTATCGCCGGGCTGCAGCAGGCCGAGATACACGGCCTGGTTCATTGGCGACCCGGACAGAGGCTGAACGTTGGCATGTTCGGCGCGAAACAGCGCGCAAGCGCGCTGGCGGGCAAGGTTCTCTATCTGGTCGGTAAATTCCTGGCCGCCGTAATAGCGGCGTCCCGGATAACCTTCGGAATACTTGTTGGTGAACACCGATCCCAGCAGCTCGAGCACCTCGGGGTAGGTGTAGTTCTCCGATGGAATCAGCTCGACGCCGTCTTGCTGGCGGCGCTCTTCGCCCTCGAGCGCAAGGGCAACTTCCGAATCGTTGAGATGGAGTTCATTGCGGAATGACGGCATGGTGCGGGCTCCCTAAGACGCTGGATCATCAGCTGAACGGGTTGCCCAGGCGAACGGCGTTGGAACCCTTCGCGCTTCACCGTGGTCAATTCCACGTAAGCTCGCCAGTCGCGCGAGGGGCGAATGAGCCTGCGAAGCTCATCGCGAGCAGAGGCTATCCAATCTCAGGCGGGCTCGCAAGGGTTCGTCGCTGCCGCCGACGCGGGCTCAGCGTTCGCCGAGATCGAGCTGCGTCAGGATGCCTTGCCGCAGCGCGAGGCGGACCAACTCGATATCGGTGCCGACGCCGAGCTTGTCCTTGATCAGGGAATGGAGGTTCGCGACCGTCTTGGGACTGAGGTGCAGCGCCTCGGCGATCTCCTCGGTGGTGTTTTCCGCGAGCAGCATGCGCAGCACCTCGAATTCCCGCGCGGTCAGGAGGTCGGCCGCCTTGGTCTCGCCGGCAAGGTGGCTAAGCGCGAGCTCGTGGTCGATATCCGGGCTGATCGCGATCTTGCCCGACAGCGCATCCATCACGGCGTGCACCAGCGTCTCCGGCGGGCTGGTCTTGGTGACATAGCCGCTCGCGCCGGCGCGGATCGCCTGCACGGCAAAGGCCGCGCTCTGGTGCATGGTGAACACCAGGATTTTTGCGCGCCTGTCCCACTGCCGGAGGCGGCGGATGGCCTCGATGCCGCCGATGCCGGGCATCGACAGGTCCATGATGACGAGGTCGGGCCCGGTCTCTTTGTAGAGGCGGTAGGCCTCGACGCCGTCGGAGGCTTCGGCGACGACGCAGAGGCCCGGCTGCTTCTGCAGCATCGCCCGGTAGCCCTCCCGGACGACGGCGTGGTCGTCGACCAGCATGATGGTGCGCGCCGCGTGGCTCATGCCGCGCGCTCCACCGGTGCGGCCGCTCGGCTAACTGCGACGGGAACGATGACGCGGAGCGAGGAGCCGCTGGGCTGTCCAGTCTCGAAGCTGAGCCGCCCGCCCAGCGCGGCGACCCGTTCGCGCATGCCGAGCAGGCCGAGGCCGGACCTGAGCTGGGGATCGCCTTTGGGATCGGGATCGCCGGGCTGGCCGTCATCCTCGATCGCGAGCACGATCGCGCTGTCGCCGCCGCCAGGCGGCGCCTCGCGCATCTCGAGCCGCAGCATGACGCGCGTGGCGCCGGCATGCTTGGCGGCGTTGGTGAGCGCCTCCTGCACGATGCGGTAGAGATTGGCGCTGACGGAGGCGGCAAGGTGCTCGAACGATCCCGATATGGCGATCTCGAACCGCGGCTGTCCGCGGCTGCGGCCGTTCCAGCCGGCGACCAGGCCCTCGAGGCTGGCCGCAAGTCCGAGTTCGTCGACATCGGGCGGGCGGAGCCGGAAGAGGGCGCCGCGCAACGTCTCCATCATGTCGGTCGCGGTCCGCGCGATGCCGTCGCATTCGGCGAGCAAAGGCGGGCAATCCGCGGCGGCGGTCTGGCGCGCCGAGGCGGCTAGCGCGCGGATGGCGGCCAGCGACTGCCCGAACTCGTCATGCAGCTCGCGCGCGAGGTGGCGGCGCTCCTCGTCCTGCACCAGGATCAGTTTCTGCGTCAGCGCGTTGCGGTCGGAGAGCGCGGCGGCGAGGCGCTCGGCGAGCTGGTTGAAGACATCGCCGATCGCCGACAGTTCGGCGAGATCGAACGGCGGCAGGCGCGCTGCGAGGTCGCCTGCGGCGATCCGCTCGAGCCCGTCGCGGATCTGCCGCGTCGGACGCAGCGCGCGCGCCAGCGCCGCATAGACCAAAGCGCAGAGCAACGGCAGCGCGATCATGAACACCGCCATCAGCCGGCCGGCATCGTGCCAGGCCTCGGCGGTCGGCACCGCCGGATCAATCCAGGCCACCGCTTCGCCGATGGCGTTGCCGCGCGAAACCACCTGCCGCACCACCTCGCGGCCGGGATCGAACAGGCGGCGATAGAGCGCCGCGAAGGCCAGCGGCGGCGCGGCCGTGTCAGTCTGCGCGCCGCCGCAGAAGCGCTGGCTGATCTCGCCGCTATTGCTGCGAAAGGCGAGGCACAATCCCGGCGTCATGACCGAGGCGGCAACGCTGTCGAGATCGGGAAATTCGGAACGCGCATTGTTGAGCCACTGGATCTTGCTCTGCTGCAGCTGCAGCGTCTTGGCGGCGATATCGGCAACGGCCGCGATCCGCCCGCGCACCGAGCGGTCGGCCTCGATCAGGAAATAGCCGGAGATGACGGCAAAGCAGAGCGTCGAGACGATCGCCACGCGCAACGTCAGCCGCAGTTTCAGATCGCTTCCGGACCAATTCCACATTGGCGTATCCTCAGAGATCGCAGACGGGCTTCGGCGCGCCATCGCGGGCAGGGCCGTCAGGCACATTAAACGGCAGAACGGAGGCGTCGAGAAGCGCTGCCATAGCCGTTCTTCGGGCGCGGACCATCGTCGTGAAATTTTCCCGGCACCGGGCGGGAGGCACTCCGCTGCGGCGCGGCGGCCAGTTGGCCCAGGATGCGACCGACCCGCCCGCGCCCGCACCCGAAAGGCCCAGACCATGCGACAATCCCGTCTTGTCTTGTACGCCCTCGCGTTGACCGGCCTTCTGGCCGGACCTTGTCAGTTGCGCGCCGAAACGGGCACGGTGCCAGCATCTCAGCTTGGCGTCAGCATCGATGATTTCAGTTATGTCGACACCTCGGGGGAGGTCCTCGATCAGACTGCCGCGCATCAGAAGCGGCTCGATGCGTTCACGCGCGCGCTGCGCGCCGACGTCGCCGCGGAGCCGCGCTATCGCCTGGTGCCAGCAGCGGCGTCCGCAGGCGAGGCCCGGATCAAGGTGGTCGGTGGCGTTCAGAAGATGAGCACGCTGGTGCAGTGGGCCAAGGTGGCGGTCATCGATGTCGAAGGGAGCCGCGTGCTGTACGAAAAGCTCTACACGTTTCGCGGCGACAATGACGACGCATGGGACCATGCGCGGATGTTCGTGTCGCGCGAGGTGCTCGGCGTGCTCGCGGCCGTGTTGCCGCCGGCACAGACCGCCACGGCTGCGCCGATCGGGCTTGCGGTGTTCGAGTTCGAGCTTGAGGACATCTCCGCGGCGCCGGCATCCGGCCTTGCCGACGCCGATGCGGCCTACCTCGCCGATGTGACCAAGGGCGTGCGTGACCGGCTTGCGCAGTCGGGCCGCTACCGCCTGGTCGATACCGGCGGCGCGACCGCGGAACCCGTCAAGGCGCGTGCGCTGCGCGACTGCGACGGCTGCGAGGCCGCGATCGCGCAACAGCTCGGCGCAGATCAATCGCTGATCGGCGTGATCAGGCGGGTCAGCCGGACCGAATACACGATCGGCTTCCAGCTGCGCGACGCCCGCAGCGGCGCGGTCGTCTCACGCGGCGACAGCGGCCTGCGGATGGGCGCCGATTATTCCTGGACCCGTGGCGCGGTCCGCCTGGTCGGCGATCGCCTGCTCGGAGGTGGGGCGCAGCGCTAGGGATGCTTCGCGGCTGCGGCTGCAACTCTGGCAGGCGGACCATAGCAAAGTGCGATAGCTGCTAGACACACCGTCATCTGGCTCCGGGCTCATGCGTGCGCTATCACCGCCGCCTGATCACCGCACAGGAGCCGCCGATGCGTTTGCCCGCCATCCTCTTCACTCTCACGCTCGCCGCAAGCCCCGCGGCGGCCGAGGAGCTGTCGGGCACGCTGCAGAAGATCAAGGAGACGAAGAAGGTCACGCTCGGCTTTCAGGAGGCTTCCGTTCCCTTCAGCTATCTCGACGACAATCAGCGGCCGATCGGCTTTGCGCTCGACATCTGCCTGAAGATCGTCGATGCCGTGAAGAAGGAGCTCGGCGTATCCGACATCGCCGTCGACTACCTCCCGGTGACCTCGTCGAACCGCATTCCCCTGATGGTCAACGGCACGATCGATTTGCATTGCTCGGCGACCACCAACAGCGCGGACCGCCAGAAACAGGTGACCTTCACCAACACGCATTTCCTCAGCGCGACACGGTTTGCCGCCAAGAAATCCGCAGGGATCAACACGATCGACGATCTCAAGGGCAAGTCCGTCACCGCCGTTGCGGGCTCGGTGAACCTCACGCAGCTCATCAAGGTCAACACCGAACGCAAGCTCGGCATCAACGTTCTCCCGGCCAAGGACCAGGCCGAGGCGTTCCTGATGCTGGAGACCGATCGCGCCCAGGCCTACGCGCTCGACGACGTCCAGCTTGCGGTTGCGATCGCGCGATCGAAGCAGCCTTCGCTCTACATGATCAGCGAGGAGGCGTTCTCGAAGGCAGAGCCGTTCGGCATCATGCTGCGCAGGGAGGACACCCCGTTCAAGGCGCTCGCCGACCGCGCCACGGCGGAGCTCTACAAGAGCCACGAGATCGAGGTCATGTACAGGAAGTGGCTGGAAGCGCCGACCCCGCCGAAAGGTATCAATTACAACGTCCCGATGTCGCCGGCGCTGCGCCACGCGTTCGCCCATCCGAGTTCGAGCTTCGATCCCGACGTGTACGAGGTCGGCAAGTAGCGTCACTTGCGGGTGTGCCAGCGCAAATCGATTGTGGTTCTCGGAAGCCGCTGCGCTCACCCCCGCGCCGAGCGGCAGTCCGGGTGCACCTCCAATGATTTACGGCCCCAGCGTGACGGCTGGGGCCGCAGGAGGTGGTGTGTGCCTCTGGGGCAATGAATCAGAGGACAACCACTGAACCGCACATCGATGACAATGTTCCAACCGGCTGCGGCCGGCCGTGCCATGCTGCCATGCAGACTGAGAAGCTTGCAGACCGCGCCACGACCGTACCATCATGACGTCGGCCGGCCCGAATCGAATGCGGGCCTGGTGGACGTCTCCAGCGTCGGCCTTCGGCCCCAAAGGGTGCCGGGGTCACATTTCTTCTGCTTGCAGCTGATTTTTTTCGCTATGCCGATTGTTCTGCGGAGCCGACATTGAACCACGACGCATTGGCCAAGCTCACCGTCACCATCATTGTCCTGGTCGCGTCGCTGGTATGGCGCGTTGCCGACCAGAAGAAATCGATTGAATGCGGCGCAAATTGCCCAACCGATCTCTCCGCGAGCCGGAAGGCCGCTCAATAATATCTGAGCGACTCGATCAACGGCCCGTTTCGAACCGGCGCCGATCGGGTCCAGCGAGCTTTGCCGGCACCATTCCGGTTCACGGCCGCCTGGTCAGCATGGCGCGCAGCCTAGCGCTTTGCGGGTGGGCCGCTCTTGTTGCCTGGTTGTCCCTTGATGTTCGACGAATCCTGTTCCTGGACATGCAGGTTCTGCGAGTTCGAGCCGACCGTGCCTTGCTTGGCGGGCGGCCCGCTCTTGTTGCCCGGCGCGCCGGCGATCCCGGTTCCGGAACTTTGAGCGCTCGGAGACGTCGTGGCGTTTGGGGAACCGGCGGCCGTGTCGGGGCGCCCCGGAGGCGTTGCGGCCGCGCCGGGCCTGTCCTGATCGCCGACATAGCCGGATTCACCGGAGTTGCGGGTCTTGGCACCCTTGTCGGCCTCGTTTTGCAGGTTCTGGGCAACCGCGTGTTGCGCCAGTATCGGGCCGGTTGCCATGGCACCGGCGATGAGCAGTGCGATTGTGCGGGTTCTCATGAGTGTCCCTCCTCGGGTTACCGGGGACAACACGCATCGCGATCATCATTTCCTGTGCGCGCGAAAAATCCTCGCGAGGGAACAGGCATCGCGAACCTGGCGCGATCCGTTCGAGTGGCCAATTGCGGCCGCCGGCGCGCCTCTATCGGCCATTGCGCGGTGCGTATATCGTCCGCGCCAAACACAAGATCGGTCCCGGGCGCCGGGTAACGACGCATAATGAGGAAGCGATGTCCGACATGCTGCTGTTTTCGCCAATGACGATCCGCGGCGTCACGCTGAAGAACCGCATCGTGGTGCCGCCGATGCACCAATATTCCGCCGAGAAGGGCTTTCCGACCGACTGGCATCTGATGAATGCGGGCAGGTTCGCCGCCGGCGGCGCCGGTCTCGTGATCGTCGAATCGACCAAGGTCGAGCGGCGCGGCTGCGGCACGATCGGCGATCTCGGCATCTGGGACGACAAGTTCATCGCGCCGCTCAGCCGCCTCGTCGGCTTCATCAAGCAGCAGAACGCGGTCGCCGGCATCCAGCTCGGTCATTCCGGCCGCAAGGCGCGCGCAAGCCGGCCCTGGGAGGGGGATCGTCCGCTCGAACGCACCGCCGAGATCGAGGACTGGGATGCCTGGACGCCGGTGGCGCCGAGCGCGATTGCCCATAGCGAGCGCTGGCCGGTGCCGCGCGCGCTGGACACGCATGAGGTGAAGGATCTCGTCGCAGCCTGGGGGCAGGCGGCACGGCGCGCCCATGCGGCAGGGTTCGAGGTGCTGGAACTGCACGGCGCCCATGGCTATCTCGTGCACGAATTCCTCTCCGGGCGCTCCAACCAGCGCAGCGACGAATATGGCGGCTCGGAAGCCAACCGGATGCGCTTCCTGATCGAGGTCACCGAGGCGGTGCGGGCGCACTGGCCGGATCACAAGCCGCTGTTCGTGCGGCTGTCGGTCGAGGACAACGCCGGCTGGGGCCCGGAGCAGAGCGCCCGGCTCACCAGGATCCTGAAAGCGAAGGGCGTCGATGTGATCGACTGCTCATCGGGCGGAATCAGCGAGATGGCGCCGATCCTGGGCAAGGAGATCAAATACAACTATCAGGTGCCGCTCGCGGAATATGTCCGCGCCCATGCCGATATCATGACCATGGCGGTCGGCCTGATCATCCACGGAGACCAGGCCGAACAAATCCTGCGTGATAAACAAGCAGATTTGATCGCGGTCGGCCGGGAAATCCTCAATAACCCGAACTGGCCGATGGACGCCGCGCTCAAGCTCGGCGTCGAGGGGCCGTTCCGCAATGTTCCTCCGCAGTTCGGCTACTGGCTGGGCACGCGGGCCAAGCGCGGATTCGGCACCCAGCCGTCGACCTGGCAGAACGGGTTGCGGGAGACTGGGCCAAAGGCCGACGAAAGGCTGACAGGGGGCTGACAAGAGGCCGATCCGGGCACCGTGACAGGACCGTAATGGTCCGGTGACAAGGCGGCCTTGATCCGACCAAAAAGCCGTTGTGTGGTGCCCCGCGTCGGGGTGGGGCCGAATGTTGCGAAACGTTGCCGGCCGTTAGCGAAGGGATCACGGATAATGCGCAAACATGTTGGCTTCTTGCTCGGGACGGTCGCGGGCGCGTGTCTCACCTTGCTCGTGGCCTCGCCGCAGGGCGCGCATCTGTTCGCCGTCGCCAACGCCGCCGCGCATTCCGACAACAGCAACACCTATTCGCAGCTCAATCTGTTCGGCGAGGTGTTCGAGAAGGTCAAGACCGACTACGTCGAGAAGCCCGAGGACGCCAAGCTCGTCGAGGGCGCGATCAACGGCATGATCTCCTCGCTCGATCCGCACTCCCGCTACATGAACGAGAAGGGCTGGGGGGAGATGCAGGAGACCACGCATGGCGAGTTCGGCGGGCTCGGCATCGAGGTCACCATGGAGGACGGCTTCGTCAAGGTGGTGGCGCCGATCGACGACACGCCGGCCTCGCGCGCCGGCATCATGTCGGGCGACGTGATCACGTCGATCGACGACGACCAGATCCAGGGCATGACGCTCGACCAGGCCGTCAACAAGATGAAGGGCGCGCCCAACAGCTCGATCCGGCTGAAGATCATCCGCAAGGATGCCGACAAGCCGATCGAGGTCTCGATTACGCGCGAGATCATCCGCGTGCGTCCGGTGAAGTATCATGTCGAGGGCGGCGACATCGGCTATATCAGGATCACCTCGTTCAACGAGCAGACCACCGAGGGTCTGCGCAAGGCGATCGGCGATATCCAGAAGCAGATCCCGCAGGACAAGCTCACAGGCTACGTCGTCGACCTCCGCAACAATCCCGGCGGCCTGCTCGACCAGGCAGTCTCGGTGACCTCGACCTTGATGCAGCGCGGCGAGGTGGTCTCGACCCGCGGCCGCAATCCCGAGGAAACCCAGCGCTTCACCGCGCATGGCGGCGACATGACCAAGGGCAAGCCGCTCGTCGTCTTGATCAACGGCGGTTCGGCCTCGGCCTCCGAGATCGTCGCCGGCGCGCTGCATGACCACAAGCGCGCGACCCTGATCGGCACCCGCTCGTTCGGCAAGGGCTCGGTGCAGACCATCATTCCGCTCGGCACCGGCAATGGCGCGCTGGCGCTGACCACGGCGCGCTATTTCACGCCGTCGGGCCATTCGATCCAGGCACTCGGCATCAAGCCCGACATCGAGGTGCTGCAGGACGTGCCGGACGAATTCAAGACCCGCTCGGAGATCAAGGGCGAGGCCTCGATGCGCGGCCATCTCTCCGCCGAGGGCGCCGAGCAGACCGGCTCGCAATCCTACGTCCCGCCGGACGAGAAGAACGACAAGGCGCTGGCCGCGGCGTTCAACCAGCTGCGCGGCGTCACCGTCAACGCCGATGCCAAGAACGCCGACACCAAGGCCGCGCAGAAGCGGCCGGTGCCGAACTAGAACCTGTAGCCCGGATGGCTCCATCCGGGCTACGCAGCTGCCAAAATATCGAAAACAATCCCATGCAAAGGAGCCGGTGGGGGCTGGCGCTCGACCAGGCAATTTGACACGTCGGGCAATTACAGGGTATATTTCCAAAATTCCGAAATCGTGCGGGCGCGCCCCTCGGGCTCCGACTTCCGAGCAGCCTTACGCCGCGCCGGCGACCGGCTTGCGTCGCCGCGCCGTGCTCGCGCCCGCGGCGGGGCCGCGGCGATGCCCGGCCAGCAGCTCGCGGATCTGGGCGGCGGGCTTTGGCGGGCTGAACAGATAGCCCTGCATTTCCGAGCAGCCGAGCTCGCGCAGCAATTGCTGCTGCTGCGCGGTCTCGACGCCTTCCGCCGTCGTCGTCATGCTGCGCTCGGCGGCGATGTTGACGACGGCCTCGACGATGCCGGCCGAGCCTTGCGGATCGGCGATGTCGGTGACGAAGCAGCGGTCGATCTTGATCTTGTCGAACGGGAATCGCTTCAGGTAGCTCAGCGACGAATAGCCGGTGCCGAAATCGTCGAGCGCGATCCTGATCCCGATGGCGCGCAGCTGGTGCAGCGCGGCCAACGCGCTCTCGTCGTCGCGGATCAGCACCGCCTCGGTGATCTCGAGCTCGAGCCGGCTCGCTGACAGCCCCGACGATGCAAGCGCCGCGATCACCTTGAGCGCCAGCGTGCCGCTGCGGAACTGCACCGGCGATACGTTGACGGCGAGCCTGACGCGGTCGGGCCAGTTCACGGCTTCCTTGCAGGCCGTCATCAGCACCCACTCGCCGAGCTGGTTGATCAGGCCGGTCTCTTCCGCAATCGGCACGAATTCGGCCGGCGAGATCATGCCGCGCTGTGGATGACGCCAGCGCACCAGCGCCTCGCAGCCGGTGATCTCGTTGCTGCGCAGGTCGACGCAGGGCTGGTAATGCACTTCGAGCCCGCTGCCGGCGGCGATCGTCTGCCGCAACTCCATCTCGAGCTCGCGGCGGGCGCGGGCGTCGGCATCCATCGCCGGCTCGAAGAAGCGGAAGACGCGCCGGCCGGCCGACTTCGCCGCATACATCGCAAGATCGGCGTTCTTCATGATCTGGTCGAGATCGGTGCCGTCCTTCGGCGCCAGTGCGATGCCGATGCTGGCGTCGGTCGTGACCTGGTGGCCGAGGCATTGATAGGGCGCGCGGATCACCTCGTAGATGCGCGCGACGAGGTCGGCGACCTCGGCCTCGCTCTTCACCCCGGTCTGCACGATCGCGAACTCGTCGCCGCCGAGGCGAGCGACGAAATCGCCGTCGCCGATCACGCCGCTCAGCGTCCGCGCCACGGACTTGAGAAGCTCGTCGCCGACCATGTGGCCGAGCGAGTCGTTGACGCCCTTGAATTCGTCGATGTCGATATAGAGCACCGCAAGCTGGCTGTCGGGCGTGACATGCGGCAGCTCGCGCCTGATCTCCTCGTGGAACAGCGCGCGGTTCGGCAGGTCGGTGAGCGCATCGTAGTGGGCGAGATGCGTGATGCGCTCCTCGGCGCGGCGGCGCTCGGTGACGTCCTCATGGGTCGCGAGCCAGCCGCCGTCGGCCAGCGGCTCGTTGACGACCTGGATCGAGCGTCCGTCGGGCGTCGTGATCACCATGGTGTTGCGGATGCCGACGTCGCGCAGCACGAGATTGACGTAGCGCTCGACGTCGCCCTGGAACGAGCCGGTCCGGTGACGATGCACGATGACGTCGCGGAAGCTGCAGCCGGGCTTGATGATGTCGGCCGACAACCCGTACATCTCGATATAGCGCCTGTTGCAGATCACCAGGCACTGCGCGGCATCGAACAGCAACAGGCCCTGCGTCATGTTGTTGACGGCGGTGTCGAGCCGCAGCTTCTCCAGCGTCAGGCGCTGCTGCTGGGCGCGATGCTGCTGCACCAGCTTGCGCACCACCAGCGTCAGCAGGATCGCGATCGCCAGCACCGAGATGCTGGTCACCGCGATCAGGATGCCGATCTGCTCGCGCCAGTTGGCGAGCGCCGCCTCCGTGGTGCTCGTCGCGACGACGACGATCGGGAATTTGGTCAGTGCCCGCGACGACACCAGGCGGTCCTTGCCGTCGACCGGGCTGGCCAGCCGCGTCGTGCTCTGCGGCAGCTCGAACACCTGCTGCTGATTGACCGGACCGTTGCGGAAATTCTTCCCGATCAGCTCCTCGACATGGGGATAGCGCGCCAGCAGCGTGCCGTCGCGATGATGCATCGAGATCGCGGCGCCGTCGCCGAGCGCCACGGTGGAGAAGAATTTCTCGAAGGCCGCCGGCTCGATGCCGCGGCCGACCACGCCGAGGAATTCGCCATGCGGACCGGTGACCTTGCGGACGATGACGGTGGTCCAGTTTCCGGTGATGCGGCTCACCACCGGCGCGACCTGCATGTCGGGCGAATAGGGGCTCGACTTGAAGATCTGGAAGTAGGGGCGGTCGGCAATGCTGGCCTGCGGCAGCGGCCAGGTGCCCGAGCTGTTGATCAGAACGCCGTCGGCGTCGAACACGTTGAGGCTGCCGACATTGGACAGCGCGTCCATCTTGGATTTGAGCATCGCATGGATGTCGGCGGCCGACATCCGGCGCTTGTAATTCTCCGGCGTCGCGATTGCATTGTCGCGCATGAACGTGATCAGGTCGCGCTGGACGACTTCGAGATCGTCGAGCTGCTGGTCGAAATGCCGCGCCAGCAGCAGTACGGTGTTCTCGAGCTCACGCTCGCTGTTGTGCAGGGCGCGATCGCGGAAATTCTCCGCCATCAGCGTAGCGCCGATCGCGATCGCGGCCATCATCACGGCGCCGCCGAGGATCAGCCAGCGGATCGGACCGCTGCCGATCACCGATTTGATGTTGAACGTGGCGCTGCCGTTTGGAGTCATTTGCCGCAATCGCTTCCAGGTGTTTCACCCGGAAGTAGGTCTCGTGCACCCCCGGCCCGCGAAAGTCGTATCCAATCGAAATGGAGCGCGGGTTAGCGAGATTGGTTAATGAAACCTTGCGGGCATTTGCGACAGGCCGTCGCTTGCGCACCGTCGATCAAGCGCGGGTGCGATAGTGCCCGGACTTGCCGCCGATCTTCTCGACGAGGTGGATGCCCTCGATGCGGATGCCGCGGTCGACCGCCTTGACCATGTCATAGATCGTCAGGCATGCGACCGAGACTGCGGTCAGCGCCTCCATCTCGACGCCGGTCGGCCCCGTCACCTTGACGCTGCCGCGGACGATGCAGCCGGGCAGCTTGCGGTCGGGTGTGATGTCGATCGTGACCTTGGTCAGCGCCAGCGGATGGCAGAGCGGGATCAATTCCGAGGTTCGCTTCGCCGCCATGATGCCGGCGATACGCGCCGTCGCAAGCACGTCGCCCTTCTTGGCCTGGCCGGTTTCGATCAGCGCCAGCGTCGCCTTGCTCATCACGACGCGGCCTTCGGCGACCGCGGTCCGCTCGGTCGCGGGCTTGGCCGAGACGTCGACCATCCGCGCCTCGCCCTTGGCGTCGATATGGGTGAGGGCGGTGCCGGAGCCGGACGGCTCGGCCTTGGTCTTGCCCTTGCTGTTCCGCGCCATTGCGTCAGCGCGTTGCGGTGGCGCGCGGGGCGGCCTGCCGCGTCAGCAAGGCGCGGGTCGCCGCGGTGACGTCCTGCTGGCGCATCAGGCTTTCACCGACCAGGAAGGTCGACATCCCGACCCGTTCGAGCCGGGCGAGATCGCCAGGCGTGAAGATGCCGCTCTCGCCGACCATCAGGCGGTCGGGCGGGATCAGCGGTGCCAGCGCCTCGCTGGTCGCGAGCGTGGTCTCGAAGGTGCGCAGATTGCGGTTGTTGACGCCGATCATCGGCGAGCGAAGTTTCAAGGCACGGTCAAGCTCGGCGCGGTCGTGAATCTCGACCAGTACGTCCATGCCGTAGCCGAGCGCGGCGTCCTCGATCTCCCTGGCCGCCGCGTCGTCGAGCGCGGCCATGATGATCAGGATGCAGTCGGCGCCATGGGCGCGCGCCTCCGCCACCTGGTAGGTGTCGAACATGAAATCCTTGCGCAGCACCGGCAGGCTGGTCGCCGCGCGGGCCGCAACCATGAAGTCGAGATGGCCCTGGAACGAGGGCGCGTCGGTCAGCACCGACAGGCACGCCGCGCCGCCGGCCTCGTAGGCCTTTGCGAGCACGGGCGGATCGAAGTCGGCCCGGATCAAGCCCTTCGAGGGCGAGGCCTTCTTCACTTCCGCGATCAGCGCGTAGTCGCCGCGCGCATGCTTGTCCTTGAGGGCGCGGACGAAGCCGCGCGGGGCCGAGGCCGATCTGGCCTGCGCCTCGACCTCGGCGAGCGGATGGGCGCGCTTCGCGGCTGATATCTCCTTGCGCTTGTAAGCCTCGATCTTGGTCAGGATATCGGACATGTTTCGCGCTCTCAGCCGTTCGAAACCGCGACCAGATGCTTCAGCCGCGCGGCGGCAGCGCCGCTGTCGAGCGACTGGGCACCGATCGCGACGCCTTCCTTGAGGTCCTTGGCGCGGCCGGCCACGATCAGCGCGGCGGCGGCGTTGAGCAGGGCGACGTCGCGATAGGCGCTCGGCTTGCCCTGCAGCACGCTGGAGAGCGCGATCGCGTTGGCATCGGCGTCACCGCCCTTCAGCGCCTCGCCGCCGACGCGGCCAAGGCCGGCATCCTCGGGCGTGACCTCTGATGTCCTGATCTCGCCGTTCTCGAGCGTCGCAACGAAGGTCGGGCCGGTGAGGGTGATCTCGTCGAGGCCATCGGAGCCGTGCACGACCCAGACCTTGTCGGAGCCGAGGTTCTTCAGCACCTGCGCCAGCGGCTGCACCCATTGCCGCGAGAACACGCCGACCATCTGCCGCTTGACGCCGGCGGGATTCGATAGCGGGCCGAGCAGGTTGAAGATGGTGCGGGTGGCGAGTTCGACCCGGGTCGGACCGACATTCTTCATCGCCGGATGATGCGCGGGCGCGAACATGAAGCCGATGCCGGCTTCCTTGACGCAGCGCCCCACCTGTTCGGGCGTCAAATCGAGCTTGACGCCGAGCGAGGCCAGCACGTCGGCGGCGCCCGAGCGCGATGACAATGCGCGGTTGCCGTGCTTCGCCACAGGCACGCCGGCGCCGGCCACGATGAAGGCCGCGCAGGTCGAGACGTTGACCGAGCCGGAGCCGTCGCCGCCGGTGCCGACGATGTCGACGGCCCCCGCCGGCGCCGTGACCGGCAGCATCTTGCCGCGCATCGCGGTGACGGCGCCGGTGATCTCCTCGACGGTCTCGCCGCGCACCCGCAGCGCCATCAATAGCCCGCCCATCTGCGAGGGCGTGGCTTCGCCCGACATCATGCTGTCGAAGGCGGACGCCGCCTCTTCACGCGTCAGCGTGGCGCCGGTGGCGACTTTTCCGATGATCGATTTCAGGTCGTCCATTCGCTGGCTCAGGGTCTGTTGTTGGAGCTTGATCGCCGCGCAGCGCGTCGTCGCGCTGTCCCGATCATGCTCAATTATTTGCGCCTGTCACCTGTGCGAAGGCTGCCTGGTTGATGGTCACACCGATATCGGACTCGATCTTCGTGACATATTGCGCGACCTGCTCGTCGCTCAGCGACCGCCGCAGCGCCTCGGTGAGCTGCTTGGCCGCGTCGGACGCGAAGTCGACCGGCGGCACCGTCACGTTGGTGACGCGGAAGACCACCCACTGGCTGCCGCCGGCGACGGAGGTCTGTCCATCGCCGTCCTTGGCGGTCCGGAATGCCGCCGCAATCACGCCGGCCGGCACGGCAGGCAGCGAGGCCTCGCGGTTGAAATTCGCCGCGGTTTCGACCTTGACGCCGGCAGCGGCGGCTTCGTCGGCGAGCTTGGCGCCGCTGTCGAGCTTCTGGACGATCTCGGTCGCCTTGGCGCGCAGCTTGGTGGAGATCTGGTCTTCGCGCCACTTGGCCTCGACCTGATCGCGAACCTCGTCGAGGCTGCGCTCGCGCGACGGCGTGATGCCGAGCACGTCGTACCAGACATAGCCGCCGTTGAACTGGATCGGGTCGTTGTCGACGCCAACGTCGCTGTTGAAGGCCTGCGACACCACGTCGAGGCCGCGCGGGATGTTGGTCGCGACCTGGCCGTTCGGCAGCCGTCCGGAGCGATCGACCGCGTCGATGGTGACGGGCGTCAGCTTCAGCTTCTGTGCGGCTTCGACGACGCTGGCGCCGCCGCCGCGCTCGTCTTCCATCTTGTCGCGCAGGTCGGCGACCTTGGTGCGGGCGCGCTCGGAGGCGATCTCGTTCTTCACCTGCTGGGCGAGGCTCTCATAGCTCGGGGTCACGCCGGGCTCGACCTTGCCGACCTTGACCAGCGCGACGCCGAAGCGGCCCTGCACCGGCTGGCTGACTTCGCCGGCGGCCAGGGAGAAGGCGGCATCGGCGACGGCCGGATCGAGGATCGCCGACTTCGCGACCAGGCCGAGATTGACGTCGGCCAGATTGAGGTTGCGCTCCTTGGCGATGTCGTCGAACGACGTGCCCGACGCGATCCGCCCGCGCGCGGCCTGCGCCTCGCCAGCGTCCGGAAACACGATCTGCGAGACCTCGCGCTTCTCCGGCGTGCTGAGCCGGTCCTTGCGCTCCTCGAAGATCTTCCTGGCGTCCTCGTCCGACACCGTTTCCCACTTGCCGATTTCCTCGGGCGTGATGGCGACGAAGGAGATCTTGCGGTATTCGGGCGCGCGGAACTGGGCCTTGTGGTCCTCGAAATAGGCGGCGAGCGCCTCGGGCGAGGGCGGATCGATGGTTCCGGCCTGCGCGGCGCCGAGCGTGATGTAGTCGATCGAACGCTGCTCGTTCTGGAACCGGGTCAGCGCCTCGACCAGCGATTTCGACGGCTCGATCCCGGACGAGATGGTGCCGGCGATCTGGCGCCTGAGGCCAACGCGGCGCTGCTCGGCGATGTAGCGACCTTCGGTATAGCCATAGTTGCGGATCACGGCCTGGAAACGCTGCGGGTCGAACTGGTTGTTGAGGCCCTTGAAGTTTGGATCGTTGTAGATCGCGCGCAGCACCTCCGCATCGGACACATTGAGGCCCATGCGGCGTGCTTCCTCGTCCATCGCGGCTTCCGCAAGCGTCTGCTGCAGCACCTGGCGGTCGATGCCGAAGGCGCGCGCCTGGTCCGGCGTCAGCGGGCGGCCGAACTGACGGCCAAGCTGCTGCAGGCGGTCGGTATAGATCTGGCGGAACTGCTCGGCCGAAATCTCGGTCCCGCCCACCTTGGCGAAGGTCGACTGGCCAAACCCCTTGAAAATGTCGGCAATGCCCCAAATTCCGAAACTGACGATCAAAACGCCCATCACCACGGCCATAATCGTCTTGCCGAGCCAGTTTGATGAGGCTTTCCGCATTCCTCGAAGCATGGGTCCAACTTGTTTTACAGGAGGGGAACCGGGTCGTGCCCAATGGGGAGCCGAAAGTCGAGGCTTTTGTCCCGCAGCAGGGCGTCACCGGGTTGAAAACCCATCATAAAGTGGCCGAAGCGCCCCCGCAACCTTGGCCGCGCGGGCGGAAGCGTCGCACGGTGTGCGCGAAGCCGAGCTCTGGAAGTCGCCGCCCGGCTCTGGTAGCGCAGGGACACGCTTGAATGATGGGAAATCCGACATGACCGACGCCATCCGGCCGCTGATCGCCGGCAACTGGAAAATGAACGGCCTGAAATCCTCTTTTGCCGAGTTCGACGCGATGCTGGCGGGCGCCGGCGATGTCGCCGGGAAGGCTGATCTCCTGGTCTGTCCGCCCGCGACATTGGTCGGGGCGTTCGCTGACAAGGCGCGCGGCTCGAAGGTCGCGGTCGGCGCCCAGGATTGCCATCCCAAGGCATCGGGCGCCCACACCGGCGATCTCTCGGCGGAGATGTTCAGGGATCTCGGCGCGGTCGCGATCATCGTCGGCCATTCCGAGCGGCGCGCCGACCACGGCGAGACCGATGCCTTGATTCGGCAGAAGGCGGAGGCCGTGTGGCGCGCCGGGCTGACCGCGATCGTCTGCATCGGCGAGACGCGCGAGCAGCGCGACGCCGGCAAGACGCTCGATGTCTGCGGCACCCAGCTTGCGGGCTCGCTGCCCGACGGCTCGACCGCGGCCAACCTGGTGGTGGCCTATGAGCCGGTCTGGGCGATCGGCACCGGCCTGACCCCGACCGCCAAGGATGTCGAGGAAGTTCACAGGTTTATCCGAGGTCAGCTCACCGATCGCTTCAAGGGCGAGGGAAACAGGATCAGGATCCTCTATGGCGGCTCGGTCAAGCCGTCGAACGCGGTCGAGCTGATGGCCGTCGCCAATGTCAACGGCGCACTGGTCGGCGGCGCCAGCCTCAAGGCGTCGGACTTTTTGGCGATCGCTGCGGGGTGTTAGGGCTGCCCCTTTCGCACCGAGCTCTCACACCGTCATCCTGAGGAGGCCGCAACGCGGCCGTCTCGAAGGATCGACGGCCCAGCTGGTGGCCGTCGACCCTTAGAGACGCGCGGAGCCTGTCATCGGGCCGCACTTTGCGCGGACCCGTTGGCGCTCCTCAGGGTGACGGGATTGGCAGTGTTGCGCAGACAGTTGCCATCGGCATCTCTGCTTGGCTACGGATTCAGGTTGCCGCCGCGCCGATCCGCTTCCAGTAGATCATCGTGCCGGTGAGGCCGCCATGCGGCTTCAGCGCGTAGTCCGGGATGATGCCGGTGAGCTGAAATCCCAGTCTTTCATAGAGTGGCGCAGCGCCATCCTCTGCGGCGGTGTCGAGCACCAGCAGCGTGCGGCCGTGCGCGATCGCAAGCTGCTCGGCCGTGCGCATCAATTCCGTCGCGACGCCGCGATGGCGATGGGCGACGCGCGTCATCATTTTTGCAATTTCCGCCCGATGCGGCTGGTTCGGCGGCAGGTTGAGCAGCAGCGTCACGGTGCCGATCAGATCATTGTCGGTGAATGCGCCGAGCACGATGCGCTCGCCGCGCGCGGCGGCGCCGAGCGAGTCCTGCCAGAATGCATCGGCGTCATCCGGCGACAGCGGATGCATGAAGCTCACCGAGCCGCCGCCGGCGACGGTCTCGATCAACAATTCGCTGAGCGCGCTGCGAATCCCGGGCTCATCGGCGAGTGGCTTGATCGAAAACTGCGGCATGCATCAGCTCCGGGCCAGGGCGACCACATAGGTGCAGGAGGCGTTGGTCTCGTTGGCGAAGGTCGTCTCTGCCGGCGGGCCGAATCCGAGGCAATCACCGGCGCCGAGCACGTGGCGTGCGCCGCCTTCGGTGATGACGAGGCTGCCGCTGAGCACCCAGACCAGTTGGCGGATATGCGCGTAGGAGGAGGCGGGCAGGGTCACGGTCTGCTTCGGCGGCAGCTCGACCCGCACCAGTTCGACCGGATGGTCGGGACGGCTGAACACCTGGCGGCGTAGATAGCCGGTTTCCGGATCGCGCCAGACCGGTTGCGCGGCGGCGCGCGACAGCCGTTCGCCCTGGCCTTCGGCGCGCAACATCAGGCCGGCCAGGGTGAGATCGAAAGCCGAGGCGAGGCGCACCAGCACGACCGCAGTGGGGCTGACCTCGGCGCGCTCGATCTTGCTGATCGTGGCCTTCGAGACGCCAGCGCGTTCGGCGAGGTCGGCCAGCGACCAGCCCCGGCCATCGCGCTCGAGCCTGATCCGCTGCGCCAGGCGTTGGCTCAGATCTTCTACTAAAGTATCCATTTGTCTACTATAGTAGAAATTGCCGGTTCCCGGCAAGGCCCGGCCGGGCCGCCATCGGCGCCGCTTGTGATCGTCGACAGTGCGACTATCTCGGGGGTGACAATGCCCGGTGCAATCGTGTAACAGGGCGCGACTTCACGAAAACCGTAGAGCCGATAGCGCCGTTTGTCTGGCCGCTTGGCGGCTTGTGACGAAGGCTTGCGATGCAGACTGTCGTTATCATTGTCCACCTCATGATTGTCGCCGTCATGATCGGCGCCGTGCTGTTGCAGAAATCCGAAGGCGGTGGCCTTGGCATGGGTGGCGGCGCCGGCTTCATGTCGAGCCGCGGCACCGCCAATTTGCTGACGCGGACTACGGCGATCCTCGCGGTGGGCTTCTTCATCACCAGCCTGTTCCTGTCCTGGTACGCAGGCTACGACCGCAAGCCGAGCTCGATCGTCGGCACCGGCGCGCCGGCGCAGACGCAGCCGGCCGGCGGCACGCCGATGAACGCGCCGACCTCGGGCGGCATCCTCGATTCGCTGAAGAAGGCCGACGAGCAGCAGGGGCAGCAGGCCCCGAGCGGCCCGCAGGCGCCACGGTCGCAATAAAGCGGGGTGGCCATGCAGGATGCCCCGCTGGCATCCTGCATCAGAAACCCCCATCAATGCTCTGAAATCGCTTCCAGTTTGATGCAACCCACAGCCCGGCGAATTGTTTGCCGGGAACAGCCGATTCGTTTTGCGAATCGCCGGAGTCGGATTAAAGGTAAAGTCCCATGGCGCGGTACATATTCATCACCGGCGGCGTGGTCTCCTCGCTCGGCAAGGGTCTGGCTTCAGCGGCGCTCGGCGCTCTGCTGCAGGCCAGGGGCTACAAAGTCCGCCTTCGCAAGCTCGATCCCTATCTCAACCTCGATCCCGGAACGATGTCGCCGTATCAGCACGGCGAAGTGTTCGTGACCGACGACGGCGCCGAGACCGATCTCGATCTCGGCCATTACGAGCGCTTCACCGGTCGTCCGGCCACCAAGGCCGACAACATCACGACCGGGCGAATCTACCAGGACATCATCACCAAGGAGCGCCGCGGCGATTATCTCGGCGCCACTATCCAGGTGGTTCCGCACGTCACCAATGCGATCAAGGAATTCGTGCTGTCGGGTAACGACGAGTTCGATTTCGTGCTGGTCGAGATCGGCGGTACCGTCGGCGACATCGAGGGCCTGCCGTTCTTCGAGGCGATCCGCCAGCTCAAGAACGAGCTGCCGCGCGATCACGCGGTCTACATTCACCTGACGCTTCTGCCGTACATTCCAAGTGCCGGCGAACTCAAGACAAAGCCGACGCAGCACTCGGTGAAGGAGTTGCGCTCGATCGGCATCCAGCCGGACATCCTGCTGTGCCGCACCGACCGCGAGATTCCCAAGGAGGAGCGGCGCAAGCTCGGCCTGTTCTGCAACGTGCGCGAGAGCGCCGTGATCGAGGCGCGCGACGTCGACAACATTTACGCCGTGCCGGAGGCCTATCACGCCGCCGGCCTCGACGATGAGGTGCTGGCCGCGTTCGGCATCACCGCGAAGATTCCGCCGGCGCTGCAGAGCTGGCACGTCATCAACGAACGCGTCCGCAATCCGGAAGGTGCGGTGACGATCGCCATCGTCGGCAAATACACCGGCATGAAGGACGCCTACAAATCGCTGATCGAGGCGCTGTCGCACGGTGGCATCGCCAACAAGGTGAAGGTCAATCTCGATTGGATCGAGAGCGAGGTGTTCGAGAACGAGGACCCGGCGCCGTTCCTCGAGCACGTCAACGGCATCCTGGTGCCCGGTGGCTTCGGCCAGCGCGGCGCCGAGGGCAAGATCCGCGCGGCGCAGTTCGCGCGCGAGCGTGACGTGCCGTATTTCGGCATCTGCTTCGGCATGCAGATGGCGGTGATCGAGGCGGCGCGCAATCTGGTCGGCATCGAGGACGCCAACTCGACCGAGTTCGGCCCGACCAAGGAGCCGCTGGTCGGCCTGATGACGGAATGGCTGCGCGGCAACGAGCTCGAGAAGCGCTCGCAGAGCGGCGATCTCGGCGGCACGATGCGGCTAGGGGCCTATCCCGCGGCGCTGAACCGCGGCAGCCGCGTCTCGCAGGTCTATGGCGGCGCGACCGAGATCTCCGAGCGGCACCGCCATCGCTACGAGGTCAACACCGCCTACAAGGACCGCCTCGAGCAGCACGGCCTGCGCTTCTCCGGCATGTCGCCCGACGGCGTACTGCCGGAGATCGTGGAGTACGAGGACCATCCCTGGTTCATCGGCGTCCAGTTCCATCCCGAGCTGAAATCGCGGCCCTTTGAACCGCATCCCCTCTTCGCGTCGTTCATCGAGGCGGCAGCCAAGCAGAGCCGGCTGGTTTAACTGAGCGGCCGTCAGCTGCGCCGCTACACGGCGCAGTCCTCGCTGGTCCGGCGTTCTTTCTTGATCGGTGAAACGTTTGCACCAGCCGCCGGCGTGCCGTCGCGCGTCATCAGCTTGTATTGCGGGCGTCGCGTCAGCCGGTAGACCGCGGCCGGCGGCACGTTGAGGATGGCGCGATCGACCAGCGTGGCGCGCAGACCGAGTCTGTCGAGGATCGGCCGCGGCACCGGACAGCGCATGCCGTAGGTGAATTGATAGAACGCGCCGCCGGGACGTAGATAGCTGAACGCGCCGCCGACGATTGAGATGACCTTGCGCGGCGACATGTTGAGCAGCGGCAGTCCGCTGACGACGGCGCCGACCGGCGCGCCATCGTAGAGCCGCTCCGAGGCGAGGCGCGCCGCGTCCATCCACAGCACGCGCGCGCCGGGAAAGCGCAGCTGCAACAGCCGCATGAAATCCGAGCCGTATTCGATCAGCGTAAGATCCTGCTGGCGCACGCCGCGCTTCAACAGCTGATAGGTGAACGCGCCCGTGCCCGGACCGAGCTCGAGCACCGGGCCGGTGTCGGCGCTGATGTCGCGCGTGATCAGTTCGGCGAGCGCGGCGCCCGACGGCGCGATGGCGCCGACGCGGCCGGGGGCCGCCATCCACGCCGTGAAGAAAGACAGCAGATCATGTGACATTGGGATTCCCAGCAAAGTGTCGCGGCGCTTCGACTCAGATGCGAAGCGTGATGCCTTGTTTGCGGGAGCTGCATTGCGACAACATTGCGCGAGAGCCCCGTTCCGATTGAATCGGAACGGGGCTCTCGACTCTAGCTTTGACGCGTTTCCTTCACGCGAACCGGTGCCCATCCCGCATCGAGTGCGGGACAGGCTTCGCTCGAAAACGCTTTGGCATCACGACGCGAACGGCGCCGGCGGTAACGTGAGGCGGAAGCACGCGCCGCCCTTCGGGCCGTCGAGCACGGAGACGTGACCGCCGTGCAGCCTTGCGATCTCGCGCACCATGTTGAGGCCGAGGCCGGCGCCGCGATCGAGCGGCGCGAGCCGATAGAACGGGTCGAAGATCCGTGTGCGCTGGTCCTGGGGAATGCCGTCGCCTTCATCCGATACGTCGATCGTCGCGGCGCTGCCGACATGGATGGTGATGGTGCCGCGGCGGCCGCCATGCTGGATGGCGTTCTGCACCAGATTGGTGAGCGCGCGCTCCAGCGCGGCGCGATCGCCCAAGGTCTCGACCCGATCGGTTGCGGTATCGAGCGACAGCTCGTAGCCGGCCGCGATCGCAAGCGGCGCAAGGTCGGCCGCGACATTGCGTGCGACCGCGACGAGATCGACGCGGACGAACGGATTGCGGCACTGGTCGAAGCGCTGGATGTCGAGCAGTTGCTCGGCCAATGTCGCAAGCCGCGCCGAATCCTCGAGCAGGCGGGTTTTCTCCGGGCCTGGCGGCAGCGACTCCAGCCGCGTGTTGAGGATCGCGATCGGCGTGCGCAATTCATGCGCCGCGTCGGCGACGAAGCGCTGGTGCCGGGAATAGCCGTCGTCGAGCCGCTTCAGCGCATCGTTGATGGCGGTCACCAGCGGCGCCACCTCGAGCGGCAGATGGTCCGCCGACAGCCGGCTGCCGCGCTGGCGGAAATCGATCCGGCGCGCTTCGTCGGCGGTGGTATCGAGACCGGCGAAGGCGCGCTTCACCACCATCGGCGTCGCGATGAAGGTGGCGCATGCCATCAGGAAAAGGCCGGGCAGGGCAATGGCGAGGAATGCCAGCGTCGTGGCGAGCGCGGTCTTGACGCTCGACATTGGCCCTTGCGTCGCTGTGAGCACCTGCACGGGGCCGGCGTCGGAATTGACGCGCTTCAGCCGCGCCGGCGGCTTGCGCGGATCATCCTCGAACATCTGCCAGCCGAGCCGCGCCTGGCTGATCTGGTCGAGCGCGTCGCCGATCCTGGCGAATTCCGGCGGCACCGCGCCTTCCGTCAGCGAACGGCCTTGCCGGTCGCGCACCAGGAACCAGAGGTCCGGCGTGTCGTCACGAAGCTTTTGCAGTTCGGCCGTCGGGCGCAAAATCAACTCGCCCTTGCCGTCGCGTGCGACCGCGCCCTGCACGATGGAAATCACATGATCCTCATCGCGCGGAACGATCAGGAAGCCGGTGGCACACAACGCGCTGATCAGGCAAACGATCAGCATGGCAAGCAGCAGCGCCTGGAGCGTCACCAGCCGCCAGCTCAGTTGCGAGCGCAGGCAATAGTGCTCGGCCTGTTCGCTCATGACGTTTGCTTCAAGAGATAGCCGACGCCGCGGATGCTGTGGATCTCGACGCCGGCGTTGGCGTCGGCAAGCTTGCGCCTGAGACGCGAGACGTGCGCATCGAGCGCGTTGGACTGGATCTCGTCCTCGAAATTGTAGACGGCTTCCTCCAGCGTCGCGCGCAGCACGGTGCGGCCCATGCGGCGCAGCAGCGTCTCCAGCACCAGCAGCTCGCGCCGCGGCAGCTCAAGTGGGCAGCCGTCGACACTGGCCTCGCGATGGCCGCAATCGAACGCCACGCGGCCGGCCCTGATGATCTCGAGCTGCAGGCCGGCGGGGCGGCGCAGCACGGCGCGCAGCCGCGCCATCAGCTCCTCGACCGCGAACGGCTTGGCCAGATAGTCGTCGGCGCCGCTGTCGAGGCCAGTGATGCGGTCGGTGAGATCGCCGCGCGCGGTCAGCACGATGATCGGCACGCCGTCGGCCTTGGCGCGCAGCTTCGGGATCAGCGTGAGGCCGTCGCCGTCCGGAAGCTGGCGGTCGAGCAGGACCGCGCCATGCACGTCGGCACAGATCGCTTCCTCGGCCTCGGCAAGGTTCGGCACGTGGTCGACCACCATGTCGTAGCCCTTCAGCGCCTGTGACAGCGCCGCCGCCATTTCGGCCTCATCCTCAACCAGCAGTATCCGCATGTCCTTGTGGGTCCAGCTCCTGAAGGCAGGTTTTAGGGCAAGTAACATTGCAACAACATTGCGGAAATGGCCGCCTGTCGCGAGCAGGGGTGCCATGTTGTCACCCCCTCAAGACAGTCCGGAAGGCGCTGGCTATAACCGCCCGCACACAAATCTGGGAGGACTGCCAATGATCTACGAGACCCGCGTCTATCGCTGCCTGCCGGGACGGCTGCCGGCGCTGCTCAAGCGCTTCGAGACCATCACGCTGAAGCTCTGGGACAAGCATGGCATCAGGCAGGCCGGCTTCTTCACGACGCTGGTCGGGGAATCCAACCAGGAGCTGACCTATCTGCTGGCCTGGGAATCGCTCGCCGAGCGCGAGAAGAAGTGGACCGCGTTCCAGACCGATCCGGAGTGGATCACCGCGCGCGCCAAGACCGAGGAGGACGGCCAGATCGTCCTCAACATCGTCAACCAGCTTCTGGTGCCGACGGCGTTTTCGTCGGTCAAGTGACGCCCGCTGCGGCCATGTTCCCGTCATTGCAAGCGAAGCAATCCATTGGCACCACATATGCGGAGCGATGGATTGCTGCGTCGCTTCAGCGCAAAATTGCTTCGCAATTTTGTCGCGAGCTCCTCGCAATGACGGGGAGGCATCTTTTCTCGGTCCCTTGGGGAGGGAAAGTTGCAGCGACGCTATTGCGGGCAGCCCGAGGTCTGATCGCCCTGGGTCACCATCGGCTTGCCGTTGATGAAGACGCCGTGGCTGCCGGAGGTCGTCTTGCCGCCGCAATGCGTGCGATCGCCCATGACCACCGCCGGCTTGCCGTTGATCAGGACGTTGGGCACGCCCTCGACAAGCGGGCCGCCATTGCTGGTGGTATCGCCGCTGCGCGCCGCCGGCTTGCCATTGACGGTGACGCCGGTGGCTCCGCTGGTGACGACCCCGGGCTGGGTGCTGGTCTGGCCATAGGCGAGGCCCGACATCGCCGACAGGGCGGCGACGGCTCCGATCATCAGCGGGATGCGCATGGCTTCCTCATGGGAATCTGTTCCGCGCCAGTTTATAGGCGCTGTTTGGGCGGGATTGTGTTAGCACGGCGCACCCACGGCGTCAGCGCAACCCCCTCATCGTGCGGGATGGCTTGATCCGTCCCGCGCGGGACTGCATGGTCGCCGGCAAAAGGATGCAGCATTTTGACCAATCAGGTTTCCGCGCAAGCCGCCGCGCCGATCGTTGCCGTCGGATCGGCCAAGTTCGGCAATGCCTTGCCGATTTCGATCATCGCCGGTCCGTGCCAGCTCGAGAGCCGCGCGCATGCGCTTGAGGTGGCGTCCGCGCTGAAGGAGATCGCGGTCCGGCTCAAGGTCGGTCTGGTGTACAAGACCTCGTTCGACAAGGCGAACCGCACCAGCGCGACCGCGGCGCGCGGCATCGGATTGGCGCAGGCGCTGCCTATCCTCGCCGAGATCCGGTCTTCGCTCGGGCTGCCGGTGCTGACCGACGTGCATGAGGCGACCCAGTGCGCCGACGTGGCGCAGGCGGTCGACGTGCTGCAGATTCCGGCCTTCCTGTGCCGGCAGACCGATCTCTTGCTGGCTGCGGCCGCGACCGGCAAGGTCGTCAATGTCAAGAAGGGCCAGTTCCTGGCGCCGTGGGACATGGCCAATGTGGTCAGCAAGATCACCGGCGCCGGCAACGCCAACGTGCTGGTCACCGAGCGCGGCGCGTCGTTCGGCTACAACACGCTGGTCTCGGACATGCGCGCGCTGCCGATCTTGTCGCGCACCACCGGCGCGCCTGTGATCTTCGACGCCACCCATTCGGTGCAGCAGCCGGGCGGCAAGGGCACCTCGTCGGGCGGTGAGCGTGAATTCGTGCCGGTGCTGGCGCGCGCCGCGGTCGCGGTCGGCGTCGCCGGCGTGTTCATCGAGACCCATCCCGATCCGGATCACGCGCCGTCGGACGGCCCCAACATGGTGCCGCTCCGCGACTTCGAGTCCCTCGTCAAGCGGCTGATGCAGTTCGACGCGCTGGCGAAGACGGCGGCCTGACCGGCGGACAACGACATGACCGCAACCAGCGGCATGCCGCCGGCCCTTAACGTGATCACGCTGGCGACCTTCGCGGCGAGCCTGTCGGTGCGCGCGCTGGATCCGGTGCTGCCGCATGTCGCTGAGGATTTCGGCGTCAGCATCGCGACCGCGGCGAGCTTTGCCGCGGTGTTCGCCTTCACCTTTGCCGCGGTCCAGCCGGCGATCGGCGCCGCTGCCGATCTGTTCGGCAAGGCGCGGCTGATGACGATCTGCCTCGGACTGCTCGGCGTCGCCAACATCCTCGGTGCGCTCTCGACCTCGTTTCCGATGCTGTTCGTGACCCGCATCCTCGCCGGCATCGGCTCGGGCGGCGTGTTTCCGGTGGCGCTGTCGCTGACCAGCGATCTGGTTGGCCCGGACAAGCGGCAGCTCGCGATCGGACGAACCCTCGCGGGCTCGATGACCGGCAATCTGCTCGGTGCGACGGCATCCGGCCTGATCGGCGACTTCCTCGGCTGGCGCGGCGTGCTCGCGGTGCTCGGCGGCCTCGTGATCATCGTCGCGCTGGCGGTTGCAGCCGGCTTCCGCGGCGCTGCGCTGAACCGTCCGCCGCGCACCAGCCTGAAGGCGCTGCGCCACGGCTATCGCACCATCTTCACCAATCCGAACGCCCGCATCTGCTATTCGGCAGTCTTCATCGAAGGCTGCTGCGTGCTCGGGCTGTTTCCCTTCATCGCCTCGTTCCTGTTCGAGCTCGGCGAGACCTCGCTGTCGATCGCCGGCATCGTGATCGCGGGATTTGCGATCGGCGGATTGCTCTACACGCTGACGGTATCGCGCCTGCTGCCGTGGATCGGGGTGAGGGGGATGATGATCGTTGGCGCGACACTGGTTGCGATTCAACTGGTCGGGGTCGCCTTCGGGCCGCACTGGAAGCTGCAGATGGCGGGCCTCCTGGTGATGGGCCTCGGCTTCTACATGATCCACGGCTGCCTGCAGGTGTTCGCCAGCGAGCTGTCGGTCGAGGCGCGCGCCACCGCGCTGTCGCTGCACTCGTTCTTCTTTTTCATGGGCCAGACCGTCGGCCCGATCGCTTACGGCTTCGGCCTGCAACACGTCGGCAAGACCGCGACGTTGGTGTCAGCTGCCGCCGTGATGGTCGTGCTCGGCTTTATCTGCGCGCGGTTTCTGCGGCAGACCAGGCCCGCCGATGCGCAGACAACCTAGGCGTCCACGGGCCCACCGGCGGTGGCAGACACAACATGCAGGGAAGCGGGGTGCAGCGTCAGGATGACGCATTCGCAGCAGCGTTCGGACGACCGCGCATGGCATGAGGATTGCTTATTTCTCGCCATTTGAGGTGAGAGCGTGGACGTCCAGACTGGCTGGCCTATTCGAGGGAATGCGGACGTCAGGACAACGGGATATGGCACCGAGCCTCCACTTCAGCGTTTTCTGGCCTCCTGCCACCAAGAATTCAAATCGGACAATTCCGGCGCGCTCGCCGACTACATTCCGGAGCTGAAACGGGCCAACCCGGCGCATTTTGGCATCAGCCTCGTCACCATCGATGGCCATGTCTACGAAGTCGGCGACAGCGCCGCTCCTTTCACCATCCAGTCCGTTTCGAAGGCGTTCGTGTTTGCGCTGGCCCTCGATCTCGTCGGCGAAGCGCGCGTCGCGTCGGCGATCGGCGTCGAGCCGAGCGGTGAGGCATTCAACTCGATCCGGCTGACCAACGACAACAAGCCGTTCAATCCGATGGTCAACGCCGGCGCGATTGCCTGCTCCGGGCTGATCCACGAGGTCGATGGCCGCGCCGCATTCGAGCGCATCCGGGACAAGCTCGGCCAGTTTGCCGGCCGCGAACTCGACGTCGACGACGCGGTCCATGCGTCGGAGACGGCGACCGGCAACCGCAATCGCGCGATCGCCTGGCTGCTGCGCAACTACCTCGTGCTACAGGACGGCGTCGATGCCGTGCTCGATATCTATTTCCGGCAATGCGCAATTCTCGTCACCGCGCGCGACCTCGCGGTGATGGCCGCAACGCTCGCCAATCGCGGCGTCAATCCGGTCACCGGCGTCCAGGTGGTGACGCCGCATGTCGTCGCGCGCACGCTGTCGGTGATGACGAGCTCGGGCATGTACGACTATGCCGGCGAGTGGATCTATCGCGTCGGAATGCCCGCCAAGAGTGGGGTCGGCGGCGGCATCGTCGCAGCGCTCCCGTCGCAATTGGGGCTCGGCACCTTTTCGCCGCTGCTCGATGGGCACTTCAACAGCGTGCGAGGCCTGAAGGTTTGCGAGGCGCTGTCGGCGCGATTTGATCTGCATATGCTCAACCGCAGCGGCGACGTCCGCACCTGCATCATCGCCGACTACGACATCTTCGGCATCACCTCCCGCCGCAGCCGCCAGCCGCACGAACAGCAGATCCTCGATGACCGCCACAGCGACACCCGCGTCATCGAGCTGGTGGGGGCGCTCAACTTCGCGTCGATCGACTACGTCACTCGCCGGCTGTCCAGCGAGCCGCCCGGCGCGCCGCTGCTGATCCTAGATTTCCACCGCGTGCCCGACATCACGGCAGCCGGCGCCCAGCTGCTGGCTGAGAAAATCGCCACGCTCGGAAATTCCGGTGTCACCACGATCATCTCCGGTGTCGAGACGACGTCGCCGGTCTGGGCCACGATCCGCGCGCAGATCGAAGAGCCGAAGCGGTTGCGGCATTTTCCGCTGCTCGACGACGCCGTTGAATGGGCCGAGGATCAACTGATCTACCGCTATGGCGGCTTCACCGAGACCAAGGAGACCGCCCATCTCGGCGAGCAGGCGCTGTTGGCCGATCTCGCGCCCGAGGAGATCGCTGCGCTCGCCGAACTCTCGACGCCGCGCCGCTACGACGCCGGCCAGCGCATCGTCGTGGCCGGCGAGCCGGCCAATTCGTTGTTCTTCCTGCAAAGCGGGATGGTGAGCGTGAAGCTGCCGAGCGGCGTGCGGCTTGCCTCGCTCGGGCCGGGCATGGAGTTCGGCGAGATGGCGATCATCGAGAGCCACCGCAGCGCCGACGTCTGGGCGGACACCCCGGTCAAATGCCTCGAGCTACCGATCGACAGCTTTGCCGACTATCGTCAGCTCCACCCGCAGATTTCGATGAAGATCATGCGCAATCTTTCCGCACTGCTGGCGCGCCGCCTGATCCTCGCCAATGCCAAGGTCGATCTGCTGAGCGCCTATTGAGACGCCGGATCACCCGCGCCCGCGATAGGGCGCGACGCCCTGATCGGGAACCCAGACGCCCTTCGGCAGCCGGCCGGTCTGGAAGAACACGTCGATCGGGATGCCGCCGCGCGGATACCAGTAACCGCCGATCCGCAGCCATTTCGGCTTGATTTCCCCGACGATACGCTTCCCGATCATGACGGTGCAATCCTCGTGGAAGGCGCCGTGATTGCGGAAGCTTGCCGCATAGAGTTTCAGCGACTTAGATTCCAGGAGCCACCGGCCCGGCACAAAGTCGAGCACCAGATGGGCGAAGTCCGGCTGGCCGGTGATCGGGCAGACCGAGGTGAATTCCGGGATAGCGAAGCGCACCAGATAATCCGTGCCGGCCTGCGGATTGGGGACGCGGTCGAGCACCGCCTTGTCCGGGCTATCCGGCCAAGCGACGGCACGGCCGAGTTGCAGGGTTTTCTTCGCCATGGGCCTCATCCTTGTGGGAGCGGCCGAAATGAACGGAAGCGGGCGGTTCGTCAACCGTCCGCGTGCGGGGGCAGGGTGCTACGCGGGCGCGGCAGTCTGGATCAGGACCAAGCGGTCTTGGCCGGATTCACAGCCCCAGACCTCGCCGGGCCGGCCATCGAGTTGCCGGACATTCGCGCCGGCGCGGTCGCTCGGAAAGGCGTTGAAGGTCGCGCCCACCGGATCGAAGCGCATGATCGCGTTGGCCGAGAAATCGGTGAGCCAGACCTTGTCCTTGTCGTCGACATAGACGGCATAGGTCCGTGGATTGCTGCCGGGCAGCTTCCAGGCCCTCCACGTCCCGTCGGCGGGATCGTGCACCGACACGTTGCCGCTGTTCCATTCGCTGACCCAGATCCGCCCCCGCGAATCCGACCACACCCGTCGCGCGCCCTGTTTCGGCGTCGGCGGTTGGACCACGCTGGCGTTGCCGGTCGCAGGGTCAATCCGTGCGATATAGCTGCCGGCAAGCGAGGCGTACCAGATGTCGCCGTTTGGGGTCACGGTGATGCCGTAGGGGCCGACGCCGCGCGGTGCCTCGAACACCTTCATCTCACCGGATTTCGGATCGAGCCGGCCGTAGAAGCCGGACTGGCCGGTGAACCAGTAGACGCCGCGCTTGTCGAACACGCCGGTATTGAGATTGGCGTCAGCGGCTTTCTCAGGCAGGCGGAACAGCGTCACCTTGTGGTCGCCGGGGTCGACGCGGGCGATCGCATTCTGCCCGCCCTCGGTTACCCATGGCGCGCCGTCGGGGCCGATCGTGACGCCGTGCGGGGCCGCACCCTTGCCGAGGCTGACCAGCTTGAACGCACTGTTGCGCGGATTGAGCCGGCCCAGCGCACCGCTGCGCTGGCCCGTGAACCAGACGGTGCCATCGGGCGCCGGCGTGACATCGTGCAGGCCGGTCCCGGCGTCGACGTTGAAATATTTCACCCGGAACGGCGTCTGGGCATCCTGCGCCTGCGCTCTCGTGGTCAAAATCGCGGCAGTGGTGGAGGCGAGAAACTGGCGACGGTTCATTGCGTTATCCCGGCTTCGTGAAACAATGGGCCAGCACGCGAAGGTAATCCCCGACAGCATAAACCCACCACATTGCACCGTCAGACGGGCCGGGCGGGCGGGCCGTTCACATTTGCTTGCGCGCCGTGTATGACGCGGCGCATCAGCCAACCCCATATCGAGAAAGAGCACGTCATGACTGACATCGTCGACATCATCGGCCGCGAAATCCTTGATAGCCGCGGCAACCCCACGGTCGAGGTCGATGTGGTGCTGGAGGATGGGTCAATCGGTCGCGCGGCGGTGCCGTCGGGCGCCTCCACCGGCGCGCATGAGGCGGTGGAACTGCGCGACGGCAACAAGGCGCGCTATCTCGGCAAGGGCGTCGAGAAGGCGGTCGCCGCCATCAACGGTGAGATCTTCGAGGCGCTCAGCGACCAGGCGGTCGAGGAGCAGGTCGCGATCGACCAGATCATGATCGAGCTCGACGGCACGCCGAACAAGAGCCGGCTCGGGGCCAACGCCATCCTCGGCGTCTCGCTGGCCTGCGCCAAGGCCGCCGCCGAATCCTTCGACATGCCGCTGTATCGTTATGTTGGCGGCACCTCGGCGCGGACGCTGCCGGTGCCGATGATGAACATCATCAATGGCGGCGTGCATGCCGACAACCCGATCGACTTCCAGGAATTCATGATCCTGCCGGTCGGCGCCACGTCGTTCGCCGAGGCGCTGCGTTGCGGTTCGGAAATTTTCCACACGCTGCGCGGCGAACTGAAGAAGGCCGGCCACAACACCAATGTCGGCGACGAGGGCGGCTTCGCGCCGAACCTGCCGTCGGCCGACGCCGCGCTCGAGTTCGTGATGAATGCGATCGGCAAGGCCGGCTACAAGGCGGGCGACGACGTCGTGCTCGGCCTCGACTGCGCCTCGACCGAATTCTTCAAGGAAGGCTCCTACGTCTATGGCGGCGAGAACAAGACCCGCTCGCGCTCCGAGCAGGTGAAGTATCTCGCCGATCTCGTCAGCCGCTATCCGATCGTCACCATCGAGGACGGTATGTCGGAGGACGACATGGACGGCTGGAAGGAACTGACGGATGCGATCGGCAAGAAGTGCCAGCTGGTCGGCGACGATCTGTTCGTCACCAACGTCACCCGGCTTGCCGACGGCATCAAGAACGGCCGCGCCAATTCGATCCTGGTCAAGGTCAACCAGATCGGCACGCTGACCGAGACGCTTGCGGCGATCGAGATGGCCTACAAGGCCGGCTACACCGCCGTGATGTCGCACCGCTCCGGCGAGACCGAGGACTCCACGATCGCCGATCTCGCGGTCGCCACCAATTGCGGGCAGATCAAGACCGGCTCGCTGGCGCGCTCCGACCGCACCGCCAAATACAATCAGCTGCTCCGCATCGAGCAGCAGCTCGGCACCCAGGCGAAATACGCGGGCAGGGCGGCCTTGAAGGCGCTGGCGTAGCGCCCCAGCTTGAACGGGATCCAACAAAACTCAAAAGGGAGGTCGGGATGAGCGACGGCAAGAGCGGTCTGCAGCTGCGTTCGCTGCTCAAGAAGAATGGCGAGCTCGAGATATCGCTGGTCAATGTCCCGACCCCCGAGCCCGGCCCCGACGAGGTCGTGGTCCGGGTCGAGGCGACCCCGATCAATCCGTCCGATCTCGGTCTGTTGATCGGCCCGGCCGACATGTCGGCCGCCAAGGTCTCCGGCAGCAAGGAATTGCCAGTGGTGACCGCGCGCGTGCCGGAAGCTGCGTTGCCGGGCCTCGCGGCACGACTCGACGAGTCCATGCCGGTCGGCAATGAAGGCGCCGGCGTCGTGATCAGGACCGGTTCATCGGATGCGGCGAAAGCGCTGATGGACCGGACGGTCGCGATGATCGGTGGCGCGATGTATGCGCAATACCGGACGTTGCGCGTCAACGAATGCCTGCCGCTGCCCGACGGCACCACGCCGGCGGAAGGCGCGTCCTGCTTCGTCAATCCGCTGACCGCGCTCGGCATGACCGAGACGATGCGGCGCGAGGGGCACAAGGCGCTGGTGCACACCGCGGCAGCGTCCAATCTCGGCCAGATGCTCAACAAGATCTGTCTCAAGGACGGCATCGGCCTCGTCAACATCGTGCGCAACAAGGAGCAGGCCGACATCCTGCACAAGATCGGCGCCAAACATGTCGTCGATTCCTCCGCGCCCGATTTCATGGACAAGCTCACCGGCGCGCTGGTCGAAACCGGCGCCACCATCGCCTTCGATGCGATCGGCGGCGGCAAGCTCGCGGGCCAGATCCTGGTCGCGATGGAGACCGCGATCAACAAGACCGCCAAGGCCTACAGCCGCTACGGCTCGAATGTGCACAAGCAGGTCTATGTCTATGGCAGCCTCGACACCCGCTCGATCGAATTGCCGCGCGGCTTCGGCATGGCCTGGGGCGTCGGCGGCTGGCTGCTGTTCCCATTCCTGATGAAGATCGGTCCGGAGGCCGGCAACAAGCTGCGCCAGCGCGTGGTGGCCGAACTGAAGACGACTTTCGCCAGTCACTACACCAAGGTGGTCTCGTTGCAGGAGACCCTGCAACTCGACAACATCGCCGTCTACAACAAGCGCGCGACCGGCGAGAAATTCCTGATCAACCCGAACAAGGGCTGAGGATCGAAACGCAGGGGCCGTCCCGATGGGGGCGGCCTTTTGCTTTGCATAGACCAACTCCGCGAAACGCTGCGTTTCCGGAATTGAACGATCCATGCACTTGCATCTTTCTTGGTGCGCCGGTAGGTGAGGGGCACCAGTTTCACGCGCAATCCGAGGGGAATTTGCTATGGCCTATAACATCGTCACCATCGTCGGCAGCATCCGCAAACAGAGCTTCTCGCTCAAGATCGCCAATGCGCTGGCCAAGCTTGCACCGGCGTCGCTGAAGCTCGATGTGACGACGCTTCAGGAAATTTCCTTCTTCAACCAGGACCTCGAGGCCGCGCCGCCGGCGGACTGGCTTGCCTTCCGCGAGAAGCTGCAGAAGTCGAACGGCGTGCTGTTCGTGACCCCCGAATACAACCGCTCGATCCCGGGCGTGCTGAAGAACGCCATCGACGTCGCCTCGCGGCCCTACGGCAAGAGCTCGTTCATCGGCAAGCCGGTCGGCATCATCGGCAATTCGCCCGGACCGCTCGGCGGCGTCAGCGCGGTGAAGCACCTGCAGAACATCCTGCCCGGCATTTCCGGCCCGATCCTCGGTCAGCCGGAAGCCTATCTCAACGGCGTCGGCGATGCCTTCGACGACAACGGCGAACTGACCAAGGAGTCGCTCAAGGGTGTGCTGCAGCAGTATCTCGACGCCTTCGCGGCCTTTATCGAAAAGCAGAACCGCTGAGCAAGAGTCCCGTTCCGATCGAATCGGAACGGGCTCTGAACTTGCTTTGACGCGTTGTCTTCACGCGAACCGGCATCCACTTCGCTCGAAAACGCTCTGGTTCAGCGTTCGTTAACCCCATGGCCGCATGCTCGCGGCCATGGTTTCCCGCACACGCCTCAAATCGATTCTGACCGGGCTCGCCCTCTATACGCTGGCGGCGCTGATGGTCGGCTATTTCGGCGTCAACGCCTACACCGGCAAATACGGCTTGAACGCGCGGCAGGAGCTCGATCAGGAGATCATCGCGCTGACCTCCGAGCTGGCGCGGCTGAAGAAGGAGCGGGCCGAGGGCGAGCAGCGGGTGTCGCTGCTGCGGTCGGACCGGGTCGATCCCGACATGCTGGACGAGCGTGCGCGCTTTCAGCTCGACTACGCCAATCCGCGTGACCTCGTTCGGATCAACAAGTAACTGACGACGCGTTCTCAAATTTCAAAATCATTCGCGCGCTATCACAAAAATGTCGCGCTGCGCTGCAGTGCGGCATAGCAAAATTCCATCGGGCGAACGCAATCCTTCCAAGGCGATTTGAGTTGGGTTAGAGAGGGTTCTCCGACTTCTCTCACCCGGAATTGCCATGGCCGCACCCAAGAAAAGCGTCGCAAAAGAATCAGGGCAGGAGAAGGCCGGCTCTCCCCCCGAATTCACCAAGGAGCAGGAGCTCAAGGCACTGCGGGACATGCTCCTGATCCGGCGCTTCGAGGAGAAGGCCGGTCAGCTCTACGGCATGGGTGCGATCGGCGGCTTCTGCCATCTCTATATCGGCCAGGAAGCGGTCGTGGTCGGCATGCAGATGGCGCTGAAGCCGGGCGACGAGGTCATAACCGGCTACCGGGACCACGGCCACATGCTGGCCTGCGACATGGAAGCCAAGGGCGTGATGGCCGAATTGACCGGACGCCGCGGCGGCTATTCCCGCGGCAAGGGCGGCTCCATGCACATGTTCAGCAAGGAGAAGCACTTTTATGGCGGTCACGGAATCGTGGGCGCGCAGGTCTCGCTCGGCACCGGCCTTGCGTTCGCCAACCGCTATCGCGGCAACGATAACGTCAGCGTGACCTATTTCGGCGACGGCGCGGCCAACCAGGGCCAGGTCTATGAGAGCTTCAACATGGCGGAGCTGTGGAAGCTGCCGGTGATCTACGTGATCGAAAACAATCGCTATGCGATGGGCACCTCGGTGTCGCGCGCATCGGCCCAGCAGGATTTCTCCAAGCGCGGCGCCTCCTTCAACATTCCGGGCAAGCAGGTCGACGGCATGGACGTGCGCGCCGTCAAGGCCGCCGCCGATGAGGCCGTGGCCTGGTGCCGCGGCGGCAACGGTCCGATGATTCTCGAGATGCAGACCTACCGCTACCGCGGCCACTCGATGTCCGATCCGGCCAAGTACCGCACGCGCGAGGAGGTCGAGAAGGTGCGTCACGACCAGGACCCGATCGAGCAGGTGCGTAACCGCTTGCTGGCCTCGGGCGCCAGCGAGCAGGACCTGAAGGCGATCGACGCCCAGGTGCGCGAGATCGTCAACGAGGCCGCAGACTTCGCGCAGCACGATCCGGAACCGGATCCGGCCGAGCTCTACACCGACATCTACCGCTGACCCCACCCGCGCAGACGAATTTCAAGACCGATTTCGGGAGCCGATATGCCCATTCAAGTGCTGATGCCTGCGCTGTCGCCCACCATGGAGAAGGGCAACCTCGCCAAATGGCTGAAAAAGGAAGGCGAGACCATCAAGTCCGGTGACGTCATCGCCGAGATCGAGACCGACAAGGCGACGATGGAGGTCGAGGCAACCGACGAGGGCACGCTCGGCAAGATCCTGATTCCGGAAGGCACCGCGGACGTTGCGGTGAACACGCCGATCGCCACCATTCTCGTCGACGGCGAAAGCGCCGCCGACCTCGCCAAGGCGCCGGCGGCTCCAGCGCCGCAGCCGAAGGCCGCCGAAGCCGCGCCTGCCGAAGCCAAGGCGGAAACGCCGCAGCCCGCGGCGAAGGCATCAGCCGCGCCCGCGACCGAGTCACTGCCTGATCCGGAAATCCCTGCGGGGACCGAGATGGTCACGCAGACCATTCGCGAGGCGCTGCGCGATGCGATGGCCGAGGAGATGCGCCGCGACGGCGATGTCTTCATCATGGGCGAGGAGGTCGCGGAATATCAGGGCGCCTACAAGGTGACGCAGGGCCTGTTGCAGGAATTCGGCGCCCGCCGCGTGATCGACACGCCGATCACCGAGCACGGCTTTGCCGGCGTCGGCGTCGGCGCGGCGATGGCGGGCCTGAAGCCGATCGTCGAGTTCATGACCTTCAACTTCGCCATGCAGGCGATCGACCAGATCATCAACTCCGCCGCCAAGACGCTCTATATGTCCGGCGGCCAGATGGGATGCTCGATCGTGTTCCGCGGCCCGAACGGCGCCGCCGCGCGTGTCGCCGCGCAGCACAGCCAGGACTACGCGGCGTGGTACTCGCAGATCCCGGGCCTCAAGGTGATCGCGCCGTATTCGGCCGCCGATTACAAGGGCCTGCTCAAGGCCGCGATCCGCGATCCCAATCCGGTGATCTTCCTCGAGAACGAGGTGCTGTACGGCCACACCGGCGAGGTGCCGAAGCTGGCTGATTTCGTGGTGCCGATCGGCAAGGCGCGGATTGCCCGCGCCGGCAAGGACGTCACCATCGTCTCCTGGGCGATGGGCATGTCCTATGCGCTGAAGGCTGCCGACGAACTCGCCAAGGAAGGTATCGAGGCCGAGGTCGTCGATCTCCGCACCATCCGTCCGATGGATACCGAGACCATCATCAACTCGGTGAAGAAGACCGGCCGCGCGGTGACGGTCGAGGAGGGCTGGCAGCAGAGCGGCGTCGGCTCCGAGGTCGCCGCGCGCATCATGGAGCACGCCTTCGACTATCTCGACGCGCCGGTGGCGCGCGTCTCCGGCAAGGACGTGCCGATGCCCTATGCCGCCAACCTCGAAAAGCTCGCTCTGCCCTCCGTCGCCGAGGTGGTCGCCGCCGCCAAGGCCGTATCCTACCGGTAACGCCGATGGCCGGTCCCAAGGAGCAGCCGCTGCCGCCTGACGTGATGGGCCGCGACGACGCCATCGAGGTGCTGCGCGCCTTCGTCGTCGATGGCGGCCTGTCGATCGCGTTCCAGCGCGCTTTCGAGGAGCCGGACATGTGGGGGCTCATGCTGGTCGACATCGCCCGCCACGCCGCGCGCGCCTATGCGCGCGAGAGCGAATACACCGAGGACGAGGCGCTCGCGCGCATCGTCGAGATGTTCGAAGCCGAAATCGCCCGGCCGACCGACATGGGCCAAACCAAACCGCGGTCGCAACAAGGTCACTGACAATGCCGATCAATATTCTCATGCCCGCGCTGTCGCCGACGATGGAAAAGGGCAACCTCGCCAAGTGGCTCAAGAAAGAGGGCGACAAGGTCAAGTCCGGCGACGTGATCGCGGAGATCGAGACCGACAAGGCGACGATGGAAGTCGAGGCGGTCGACGAAGGCACGATCGCCAGGATCCTGGTGCCCGAGGGCACCCAGGACGTGCCGGTCAACGACGTCATCGCGGTCATGGCCGGCGACGGCGAGGATGTGAAGGCGGCGGCCAGCGCCGGAGCGGGCGCCGCACCTGTCGCGAAACCCGCCGAGGCGCCGAAGCCCGCCGCCCAGGCCGCGCCGGCGGCGGCTCCCGCACCGGCGGCGGCGCCGGCGCCGAAGCCGGCCGCAGCGCCGGCAGCGGCGCCTCAGGCTGCTGCACCGGCCGCGCAGGCTAACGGCCACGCCCGGGTGTTCTCATCGCCCCTGGCGCGCCGGCTGGCAAAGGAAGCCGGCATCGATCTCGCCCGCATCACCGGCACCGGCCCGCATGGCCGGGTCATCGCGCGCGACGTCGACGAGGCCAAGTCCGGCAAGGGCCTGAAGGCGCCGGCGGCAGCGCCCGCCGCGGGACCGGGCATCGCGCCGTCAATGTCGGACAAGCAGATCCTCGCGCTGTTCGAGCCGGGCTCCTACGAGGTGGTGCCGCATGACGGCATGCGCCGCACCATCGCGCAGCGTCTCACCGCCTCGGTGCAGAACGTCCCGCACTTCTACCTCACCATCGACTGCGACATCGGCAAGCTGCTCGCCGCGCGCGAGGAGATCAACGCCGCAGCGCCGAAGGACAAGGAGAAGAAGCCGCTCTACAAGATCTCGGTCAACGACTTCGTCATCAAGGCGATGGCGGTCGCGCTGCAGAAGATTCCGAACTGCAACGTCAGCTGGACCGAAGGCGGCATGCTCAAGCACAAGCATTCCGACGTCGGCGTCGCGGTGGCGATGCCGGGCGGCCTGATCACGCCGATCATCCGCAAGGCCGAGACCAAGACACTCTCGACCATCTCCAACGAGATGAAGGATTTCGCCGCCCGCGCCCGCGCCCGCAAGCTGAAGCCGGAGGAATATCAGGGCGGCACCACCGCGGTCTCCAACCTCGGCATGTACGGCATCAACCACTTCACCGCCGTGATCAACCCGCCGCATGCCTCGATCCTCGCGGTTGGCACCTCGGAGGAACGTCCGGTGGTGCGCGGCGGCAAGATCGAGATCGCGCACATGATGAGCGTGACGTTGTCGTGCGATCACCGTGCGATCGACGGCGCGCTCGGCGCCGAGCTGATCGGTGCCTTCAAGCAGCTGATCGAAAACCCTGTGATGATGATGGTGTGACGGGCATCCGCCATGTACGCGATCGTCGGTCCGTACGTCCTGCTCGCCGCTATCGCCGTCGCGTTGCTCGTCGCGGTCAACCGCGACCTGATATCGACGATCCAGTTCAGGATCATGATGATCGGCGCCGCGGTGCTGGCGCTGGCGTGGTCCGTGTTCCTCGGTGCGGTATGGCGGGAGTACGGATGAATGGCCAGCATGGCTCGCACGCGCTGGCCCTGGATCTCGCTGTTGCTGTCGGCCGCACTGGTGCTCAATCCGGTCGGATTGGATTTTCTACACTCCGCGTTCTTCGCCGGCGAGCAGCTGGCGCGGAACATCGCCCAGCCGATCGTGCTGACGGCCCTGGCCATCATGGCCCTGGTGATCGGACTCGAATGGCTGGTCAGGTCATTGATCGCAAGAAGCCGCGCCCGCGGCGTCACACGTTGAGTTGAACGGGAGCCGCCATGGCCGACACATCCTTTGACGTCATCATCATCGGCTCCGGCCCCGGCGGCTACGTGACCGCGATCCGTGCCGCGCAGCTCGGTTTCAAGACCGCGATCGTCGAGAAATCCTATCTCGGCGGCATCTGCCTGAACTGGGGCTGCATTCCGACCAAAGCGCTGCTGCGCTCCGCCGAGATCTATCACTACATGCAGCACGCCAAGGATTACGGGTTGTCGGCCGACAATGTCTCGTTCGATCCGAAGGCGGTGGTGCAGCGCTCGCGCGGCGTCTCGAAGCGCCTCAATGACGGCGTCGGCTTCCTGATGAAGAAGAACAAGGTCACGGTGATCTGGGGCGAGGCCACGATCGATGCCCCCGGCAAGATCACGGTGAAGAAGTCGGCGGTCGAGGCGCCGAAGGGCGCCAGCGGCGAGGGCACCTATCAGGCCAAGCACATCATCGTGGCGACCGGCGCGCGGCCGCGCGTGCTGCCCGGGCTCGAGCCCGACAAGAAGCTGATCTGGACCTATTTCGAGGCGATGGTGCCGGAGCGGATGCCCAAATCGCTGCTGGTGGTCGGCTCCGGCGCGATCGGCATCGAGTTCGCCTCGTTCTTCCACACCATGGGCGCCGACGTCACTGTGGTCGAGGTGCTGCCGCAGATTCTCCCGGTCGAGGATGCGGAAATCGCAGGGCTCGCCCGCAAGCGGTTTGAGAAGATGGGGATCAAGATACTCACCTCGACCAAGGTGACAAAGCTCGAGAAGAAGGCCGACAGCGTGGTTGCGACCATCGACGACGGCAAGGAGAAGCCGCAAGCGGTGGAGTTCGAGCGCGTGATTTCGGCGGTCGGCGTGGTCGGCAATATCGAGAATCTCGGGCTGGAGAAGCTTGGCGTCAAAACCGATCGCGGCTGCATCGTGATCGACGGCCTCGGCAAGACCAACGTTCCCGGCATCTATGCGATCGGCGACGTCGCGGGACCGCCGATGCTCGCGCACAAGGCCGAGCATGAGGGCGTGATCTGCATCGAGGCGATCAAGGGCCTGCATCCGCATCCGATGGACAAGCTGATGATCCCGGGCTGCACCTACTGCAACCCGCAGGTCGCCTCCGTCGGCCTCACCGAGGCCAAGGCCAAGGAAGACGGCCGCGAGATCCGGGTCGGCCGCTTCCCGTTCGTCGGCAACGGCAAGGCGATCGCGCTCGGCGAGGACCAGGGCCTCGTCAAGGTGATCTTCGACAAGAAGACCGGCCAGCTGCTCGGCGCCCACATGATCGGCGCCGAGGTCACCGAGCTGATCCAGGGCTACGTCGTGGCGATGAATCTGGAGACCACGGAAGAGGAACTGATGCACACCGTGTTCCCGCATCCGACCTTGTCGGAAATGATGAAGGAAGCGGTGCTCGACGCCTACGGGCGGGTGCTGAATATTTGAGTGGCCGAATTCAGCTCGTCATGCGCGGGCTTGACCCGCGCATCCATCAAGCGAAAGCTTTTTTGCAAGATGGATCGCCGGGTCAAGCCCGGCGATGACAAGCGGAAAGAGCCGTTGACGCAAGAAGCCGGAGAAAGAACAGAGCCAGTGAAAGACAACGACAACCTCACCATCGAACGCCCGACTTTCGTCACCCATCTCGAATGCGCGATGGAGGGCGATCATTATCCCGCCGACCAGGTGCACAACCTCTCCAAGGCCGGCAAGCCGCTGCTGGTGCGCTATGACCTTGCCGGGGTGAAGAAGGCGCTGACGAAGGACGCCCTGGCGCAGCGTCCCGCCGATTTGTGGCGCTACCGCGAGCTGCTGCCGGTGCGCAAATGCAAGGATATCGTCAGCCTCGGCGAGGTCACGACGCCGCTGATCCGGCTGCCGCGGCTCGGCGCCAAGCTTGGCGGCGGCGAGATCATTGTGAAAGATGAAGGCCGGCTGCCGACCGGCTCGTTCAAGGCACGCGGCCTGGTGATGGCGGTGTCGATGGGCAAGGCGCTCGGCATCAAGCACATGGCGATGCCGACCAACGGCAATGCCGGCGCGGCGCTGGCGGCCTATGCGACCTCCTGCGGCATCAAGACCACGATCTTCTGCCCGGCCGATACGCCGGAGGTGAATGTCAGCGAGATCGAGCTGCAGGGCGCCACCGTCTATCGCGTCAACGGCTATATCGATGACTGCGGCAAGATCGTCGGCGAGGGCAAGGCGAAAGTCGGCTGGTTCGACACCTCGACCCTGAAGGAGCCGTACCGGATCGAGGGCAAGAAGACAATGGGGCTTGAACTTGCCGAGCAGCTCGGCTGGGACGTGCCCGACGTGATCTTCTACCCGACCGGCGGCGGCACCGGCCTGATCGGCATGTGGAAGGCGTTCGACGAGCTCGAGAAGATCGGCTTCATCGGAAGCAAGCGCCCGCGCATGGTCGCTGTGCAGGCCTCCGGCTGCGCGCCGATGGTGCGGGCCTATGAGGCCGGCACCGAACACGCCGCGCGCTGGGAGGACGCCCACACCATCGCCTCGGGCATCCGCGTGCCGCAGGCGATCGGCGACTTCCTCATTTTGCGCGCGGTGCGCGAGAGCAAGGGCTTTGCGATCGCCGTCGATGACGACAAGATCAGCGCCGCCCTCAATGAGGTCGCGCGCGAGGAGGGGCTGCTGCTGTGCCCCGAGGGCGCCGCGACCTATGCCGCCTACAAGGAGAGCCTCGCCGACGGCCGTGTCAGCAAGACCGACCGCGTGATGCTGTTCAACTGCGCCAGTGGCCTGAAATACCCGCTGCCGCCGATCACCCGCACGCTCGACCGGTACAAGCCGATCGACTTCTCGCAGTTCTGACGCCTCATCCGAAGGGCCATCTTGTCGAAAGGTGGCCCTTCAAAAATAATTGGAAACAAGAAAATTGAGGGAGAGCGTGATGCGGAAGCTGGTTCTGGCCGTATTAGCGATGTTCGCGTTGACGGGGACCGTTTCCGCGGAAACCTATCCCGCGCACCCGATCACCATCGTGGTGCCGTTTGCTGCCGGCGGCCCCTCGGATGCGATGGCGCGCATCCTCGGCGAACGAATGAAGCAGTCGCTCGGTGAGGTGCTGCTGATCGAGAACGTGACTGGAGCGGGCGGCTCGATCGGCGTTGGCCGCGCGGTGCGCTCGGCGCCCGACGGCTATACCATCTCGTTCGGTCATCTCGGCACCCATGTCGCCAACGGCGCGATCTACAAGCTCGGCTACGACCTCGTCACCGATCTCGAGCCGGTGGTGCTGCTGCCGAGCAACCCGATGATCATCGTCAGCAAGAACGCCGTGCCGGCGAAATCGCTGAAGGAATTGCTGGAGTGGCTGAAGTCGCGGCCGGCGCCGCCGACCGCGGGCACCGCCGGCGCCGGCAGCGGCAGCCATATCGCCGGGCTCTATTTCGAGAACGTTTCCGGCATCAAGCTGCAATATGTACCGTATCGCGGCACCGGCCCAGCGCTGAACGACCTCGTCGCCGGCCAGATCGACATCATCGTCGACCAGACCTCGAACTCGATCAACCAGGTCCGTGCCGGCAATATCCGCGCCTATGCGGTCACCGATTCCAAGCGGGTCGCGAATGCGCCTGACGTTCCGACGGTCGACGAGGCCGGCCTGCCGGGCTTCCACATGACGCTGTGGTCCGGCCTCTGGGTGCCGAAGGGTACTCCGAAGGAGATCGTGGCCAAGCTCAACGCCGCTGCGGTCCAGGCGATGGCCGATCCGGCCGTGCAGAAGCAGCTCGAGAATTTGGGCTTGCAGATGCCGCCGAAGGATCACCTCACGCCGGATGCGCTCGGTGCCTGGCAGAAGGCGGAAATCGCCAAATGGTGGCCGATGATCAAGGCCGCCAACGTGAAGGTGGATTGAAACTTGTCATCCCGGCCGCGCGCAATTGCGCGCTAGGACCGATCGACATTCAGGATTCCCAAGCGGTTTGATCGCTGATTCATAGAGTTCCGTGATTCGAGACACGGAGCAGATGGTGGCGGCGAAACGATATGAGCTGACGGAGGCGCAATGGGCGAGGATTGCGCCACTGCTGCCGGGGAAAGCTGGCGACCCGGGACGTACGGCTGCGGACAATCGACTGTTCGTCAACGGATGTTTGTGGGTTTTGCGATCGGGCGCACACTGGAGCGACCTGCCGGAACGGTACGGCAAGTGGAAAACGGTGCATCAGCGCTTCAGCCGCTGGTGCCATGCCGGCGTCTGGGAGCGCGTGTTCGCTGCTCTGACCGCCGATCGCGACAACCAGTATCTGATGATCGACAGCACCATCGTTCGCGCCCACCAGCAGGCGACGAGCGGAAAAGGGGGGCCAAAGATCAGGCGCTGGGGCGTTCCCGAGGTGGACTGACCACCAAGATCCACATGCTGGCTGATGCGCTCGGCCGTCCGCTCCGCTTCATCGTCACGGCTGGGCAAGTTAATGACATCACCCAGGCGCCGGCACTGCTCCACGGCCAAAGCGGCGATGCCGTGCTCGCCGACAAGGCCTATGACAGCAACGCCCTGCGTGCGATCATCGCGGAAATCGGCGCAACGGCGGTGATCCCGTCAAACCGCACCCGCAGGATCATCATTCCGCACGACGCCGACGCATACAAACAGCGCAACCGCATCGAGCGCTGCTTTTGCCAGCTCAAACACTTCCGACGCTTGGCAACCCGTTATGACAGGCGATCTGACAACTTTACCGGCTTCATCCATCTCGCTGCCGCAATGATCTGGATGCAATGAATGTCGATCGGTCCTAGGCCGGGACGACGTTATTGCGACGGCATTGCCTCAGCCGGCGCCGCGTTGCTCTCCTGTGTCACGACGCGCTCGCCGTTCTTGGCCACCGCCGTGCCGGCATCCTCGAACCGCGCCTGGTAGACCGCGAAATTCTCCATCACGCGCTGCACGTAGTTGCGCGTCTCGGAGATCGGGATCCGCTCCACCCAGTCGACCGGATCGACCTTGGGATCGCGCGGGTCGCCATAGGCCTTGACCCAGTCGCGGACGCGGCCGCGACCGGCGTTGTAGCCGGCAAAGGTCATGATGTGGCAGTTGCGATATTCCGACAGCAACGCGCTGAGCTCGGCTGCGCCCATCTGGGTGTTGTAGACGGGATCGGACACCATCCGGCTCCAGTCATAGCTGACGCCGAAGCGCTTGGCGGTGTCACGGCCGGCTTCCGGCGTCACCTGCATCAGGCCGACGGCGTTGGCCGCCGACTTGTCGCGCTGGTCGAACGCGCTTTCGGTACGCGCGATCGAGTAGGTCATGCTGCGCCCGATATCGGGCGCGATCGGCGTGTGCTTGGGAATGCCGATCACCGGGAAGGCGTAATGGTCGAAGGCAAAGCCGCGCGCGAGCGCGATCTTGCCGATCTGCAGCATGGCGCGGGCATCGTTGCGGCGGCCGGTCAGCTCGCCGAGCGCTTCGAGCATCCCGACATCGGTGCTTTCCTCGGCGAGGTCGGCGGCGAAATAGAGCACGACCTCGGGCTCGCCGATCGCATAGAGCATATCGGCGGCGCGGACCCGCTCGTCGGTCGCCATGCTGCCGGCGCTGGCAGCCGGCGAGGGCGCGCGCAGCTCGACGCCACCATCACGGCCGAGCTTGGCCAGCGCGAGCTGACCATAATAGGCCGTCGGGTAGCGCGCGGCGGCCTGGTAGTCGGCCCGCATCGCCGCGGAATTTCCGAGTGCCTCGGCGGCGCGGCCGCGCCAATAGGCGGCGCGCGCCAGCACGGTCGGGTTGGTCTGGCCCTCGTCGATATGCGCGAAGTGCGCCGCGGCGGTCTTGGCGTCGTTGAGATAACGCAGCGCGATCCAGCCGCGCATGAAGTGCATGTCGGAGCGATAATAAGGATTGTCCGGCGCCGCCGCGGGCCGGACCACGTCATAGGCCGCCTGGTACTCGCCCTGGTCGAGCAGCTTGCGGGAGAGGATGCGGCGCTCGCGCCACCACTGGTCGGTGTCCTGCTGCGCCATCGTCTCGGGCTCAGCCGCGATCGTCACGCGCGCGGCTTCGTCGACCTTGTTCTTCGCAAGCAGCCACTGAATTCGGCACAGCGTGTAACCGAGATCGCGGCGGGCATCGGTCGGCACATCGTTGAGCGTGTCCTCTGCCTTGCTGGATTGTCCGCGGACCGCGCTGCAGGCTTTCACGATCGCCAGATCGTCGCTGCCGAGCCGCTGCGCCGCGCGCCTCGCGCCGGCGAGATCCTTGGCGCCGATCCGCTTGTCCATGCGCGCGCGATGGTCGTCGCGCGTCAGCAGGTCCTTGAACGCATCATAGGCGTCGCTCTCGGAGCGATCGGACAGCTCCTCCGAGCGCCAGGCTTCGCGCACCAGCCGGGTGGCGCCGTCGCGGTCGCCTTCGGCCAGCAGCGTGCGGGCGAGCGCGAACTTGCCCTTGGCGCTGATCGGCTGATCGAGGGTGAAGCCGTGCACCGTGGCCGGATCGCTGCGCTCCTGCCAGATCCGCGCTTCGGCGCGCTTGCGCAACAGCGTGACGCTAGGCCAATCCGGATTGGCCGTCACGAATGCCGCATAACGGCTGAACGGCGCGCTCGATTCCGAGTGGCGCAGCAGATACCACTCGACGAGTTTTCGCCCGACCGGGTCGGTGATCCTGGCCTGGATATCGGTCGCGTCGCTGGTCTTGCCTCTGCGCGCGGCGAGGATCGCGTCCCTGATCGTGGCGAGATCGCCCAACAATTGCGGCTCGGCGGGTTTCTCCGGCTCGGGCGCCTTCTCAGCGGATTTGGAAGGATCGGATTTGGCCTTCGCGGATTTACGTTTGTCGGCGCCGTGTCTGGCGTGCCGCCGCTTGCCGGAGGCACTCTCGCGCGCGGCCTTGCCGCCATGCGCCTTCTTGTCCCCGTGGCCGCTTTTGGCCTGGTGCTGGTGATGCGGCTTGGCGGTCGCCTGGACCGGAAGCAGCGCGAGCGCGGCGGCGGTGGCGAAGCACGCCAGCGGACGTAGGCAACGGTTCATTCCCTGGTCCCCCCTGAGAAACCATGAGGCACAACAGAACGCGTCATACGGCGGCACAACCGCCGCAGATTATCACTACCCTCGATTCTCGAGTCTTAATGCAGCTGCAACTCAACAGGGAAAACGCGGCGAAATATGGAATATGGCGTGTGGAACCCGCGGGAACCGGGGTTTTTACGGCGGAAACGGACGGCCGCACCGTGCTTTGACCGGTTCCGCGTGAGTTGTATCGTCGTCGCGAGCGCACGTGGGGGCTACCGATGTCACTGCCACATCACTTTTCTCGAGCCGGTGCGTCATGACGGCTCGCCTCAGAACGATCCTCGACGGCGGCCGCTATTTCGAAGGCCCGCGCTGGCATCGCGGGCGGCTCTGGTTCGTCGATTGCATGGCGCGGGCGCTTCTGAGCATCAGCTCGTCGGGCGAGTTGCAGGAGCATGCTGCGCTGACCGACGACACGCCGTGTGGTCTCGGCGTGCTGCCTGATGGCGACATCGTCGTGCTGACGATGTTCAGGAAGCGGCTGCTGCGGTTTTCCGATGGAGCGCTGTCGCTCTATGCCGATCTCTCCGAAGTCGCGACCGGCACGATCGACGACATGATCATCGACGGGCAGGGACGCGCCTATGTCGGCGATCTCGGCTTCAACCTGCCGCCGCCGGAGCGCCGCGGTGCGGTCGGCCGGATCATCCTCGTGACGGCCGATGGCAGTGCGCGCGTCGTTGCTGAAGGCTTGCGGTTTCCCAACGGCATTGCCGTCTCCTCCGACCATCGCCGACTCGTCGTTGCCGAAATGGATGGCGCCGGTCTCGCCGAATACGACATCGCGCCGGACGGCGGCCTGAGCCTGCGCGGGCGGTTCGGCAGCATCAACGATCCCGACGGCATCTGCCTCGATGCCGACGGGGCGACCTGGGTCGCGTCCTTCACGGAAGATGCTTTTGTCCGGATCGATCGCACCGGTGTGGAGCGTAAGCGCATCACGGTGTCCGGCCGCCGCGCGCTTGCCTGCGCGCTCGGAGGCGCGGACCGCAGGACGCTGTTCTGCCTGAGCGCGGAGACGTCCTACGAGGAGTTACGCAAGGGCAGGTCCGCGTCGCGGATCGATGTGGTCGAGGTCGACTCGCCGGGTGATGGCTATCCGTGAGCCCTGGCCGCAGGCAAGTCTCACCTCTTCTTTTTCTTCTCTTTCTTCTTCAGGATATCGGCCTGGCTCCTGAAAGCACGGGCGAGGGAGCGCATCTGGTTGGCGACAAGTGCGTCGGCCGTCGTCAACGCAACCCGCTCCGCGGTCTGCGCCTGCCTGCGAATTGCCTTGGCCATTTTCATGAAGGAACCAATCGCGCCGCGTCGCTCTGGTTCCTGCACGCGCGACGGCGGCTTGAAGCCATCTCGCGGCCTTGAGTTTTGTTCTTGTTTCGTTCATATTGGCGCGCTCCGGGGGAGTGCTGCCATGGACGCCGAGCGAGACCGCGAAATCATCAGGCTGTGGAACGAGCTCCGCCGGCTGCAGCGCGAGGGACGTCCGACGGCGGTGCTGGTCCGCCGGATCGAGAGGGCGCTCGCGGAACGCGAGCAGGAGGCTGCCTGAAACTACGGTCTGCCGCGTCCTCGCTGCGCGCAAGCGGTCTAGCGCCCGCCGTCCGGCCCCATGATCAGATTCGGCAGCCAGGTCGATATCTCCGGAAAGAAGCAGAGCAACAGCACTGCGAACATCATCAGCAGCACGAATGGCAGCGTGCCCCAGATCACCTCGCTCAAGGGGATGTCGGGCGCGACGTTGCGGATGACGAAGATGTTGAGGCCGACCGGCGGATGGATCAGGCCCATCTCCATCACGATCGTCATGACGACGCCGAACCAGATGATATCGAACTCGGCCGCGCGCAGCGGCGGCAGGATGATCGGCGCGGTCATCAGGATGATCGAGACCGGCGGCAGGAAGAAGCCGAGCACGATCACCATCACGAGGATCGCAAACAACAGCTCCCAGCGCGGCAGGTGCATTGCGACGATCGCTTCCGCGGCCGACTGCGAGATGTGCAGGTAGCTCATCACATAGGAGTAGAGCAATGACATGCCGATGATCAGCATCAGCATGGTGGACTCGCGGATGGTCGATTTCAGGATCGGCGACAGGTCGCTGGGCGTCCACACGCTGTAGATCACGGCGATCAGCCCGAGCGCCAGGAGGCCGCCGAGGCCGGCGGTTTCCGATGGCGTGGCGTAGCCGCCATAGAGCGCGATCATCACGCCGGTCAGCAGCAGCACGAACGGGATCACGCGCGGCAGCGCGCTGAAGCGCTCGGCCATGGTGAATTCGTCATGCTGCAGGATCGCCGCGTCCTTGCCGGTCGCGTCATAGACGGCGCGGGCCATGGCGTATTCCTTGCGGAAGCGGAACACCGCGTAGAAACCGAACAGCGTCACCAGCAGCAGGCCGGGGCCGATGCCGGCGAGAAACAGCCGTCCCAGCGATTTCTCGGCTGCGACGGCGAACAGGATCATCGTGATCGAGGGCGGCAGCAGGATACCGAGCGTGCCGCCGGCGGCGATGATGCCCGCGGCAAAGCCGCCGGAATAGCCGCGCTTGCGCATCTCCGGGATGCCGGCCGAACCGATCGCCGAGCAGGTCGCCGGCGAGGAGCCGGCCATCGCCGCGAACAGGGCGCAGGCGAATACGTTGGCGACGCCGAGGCCGCCGGGCACGCGGTGCAGCCAGGCGTGCAGCGCCGAATAGAGGTCCTGGCCGGCTCGCGATTTGCCGATCGCCGCGCCCTTCAGGATGAACAGCGGGATCGACAGCAGCGTGATCGAGGCCATCTCCTCGTAGACGTTCTGCGTCACCGTATCGAGCGAGGCCGCCGGCATGAAGATCGCCATGAACACGACCGCGACGGCACCGAGCGCGAACGCGATCGGCATACCGGAGAACATCGCAAACAGGGTGGCAAGTCCGTAGGAGATACCAATACCAAACACGGTCATCGGCGCGCGCCACCCGTCAGCGGAATGATGATTTGCAGGAGTATCTGCACGCAGAGCAGCGTCATGCCCAGCGCCATCAGCACGTAGGGGATGGCGAGCGGCGGCGACCACATCGAGTTGGACACCTGGCCGTCGACATAGGCTTCATGCGCCAGGGTCCAGGACTTCCAGGCGAAGAAGGCGCAGAACGCGAAGCTCGCGACATCGACCAGCCACAGCCGGATGGCGTTGGCGCGCGCCGAGAGCAGCCCGACGAACGCCTCGATGCTGACATGGCCGCGCTGGCTCTGCACATAGGCGGATGTCATGAAGGTGGCGCCGACCAGGAGGAACACGGCCGCCTCGTCCTGCCAGTAGTTCGGGCTGTGGAACAGGGCGCGGCCGAGCACGCTGTAGCTCAGGATCACGCAGGCCGCGACCAGAGCGAGCGCGGCGAACACCACGATGATGTTGTTGCAGATGGACAGCGCGCGCCCAAGCAAGGCCACGGGCGTGTTGCCCGCGGCGATGCTTGCGGTTTCGGCCTGATCCGCGACCGGACCATGGATCATGCGGCGACGTCGCTAGCGAGCTTCAGCAGGTTGGCGGCGGTGGCGGTCTTGGCGCCATAGTCCTTCCACGCGGTATCGCGCGCGATGTCGCGCCACTTGCCGACAATGGTTGCATCGAGCGCGCTGACCTTGGCGCCGGCCTTCTCATAGACCTTGGCGACTTCGGTATCGTCGTCCTGCGCCCCCTTTCGGCCAAACGCCTCGAGCTCGGTGCCGACGGCAAGGATGATGTCCTGCTGGTTTTTCGGCAGCTTGTCGAAGATTGCCTTCGACATCATCAACGGCTCCAGCATGAACCAGTAGGAGGCGCCGGCGCCGGAGGTCAGCGATTTCGCGACCTCCTCGAGGCGGAACGAGATCAGGCTGGTGGAGGAGGTGATGCCGGCGTCGCAGGCGCCGGTCTGCATCGCGGCGTAGAGCTCGTTCGACGGCACCGACAGCACAGCGGCGCCAGCGGTCTGCAGCACCATGTCCATCTCGCGCGAGCCGCCGCGCACCTTGAGGCCCTTGGCATCTTCAGGCGCCACGATCGCCTTGGAGCGGCTGGCGACGCCGCCGGCCTGCCAGACCCAGGAGATCAGCAGAATGCCCTTGTCGGCGAGGAAGTCGCTCAAGGCCTTGCCGACCGGCTCCTTCTTCCAGCGCAGGCCCTGGTCGTAGGTGGTGACGAGGCCCGGCATCAGGCCGATATTGGTCTCCGGCAATTCGCCGCCGGCATAAGGCATCGGATACAGGCTGAGATCGAGCGCGCCCTTGCGCATCGCCGAGAACTGCGCGTTGGTCTTGATCAGCGACGAGTTCGGGTAGACCTCGGCGGTCAAATCGCCGCCCGAGCGCTTGGCGACCTCGGCCGCGAACATCCTGCACAGCCGGTCGCGGAAGTCGCCCTTGTCGATGGTGCCGCCGGGGAACTGGTGCGAGATCTTCAGCGTGGTCGCGGCATGCGCGGTCCCGATGCCCATCCGCAGGACGGCGGGTGCGGCGAGGGCGGAAGCGAGGACGTGGCGGCGTGTAAGCATTGTTCTCCCCTGAGAGCTTCTTGAGTGGCTGTTAGGCCGGCGCGGAGCTTTAGCTTAGCCGGTCTTCGCGTGAATATTCTCTAGTCTGATAGTTCGAGGCGCCCTGATAGTGCGAGCCGATACGGGGCTGCAAGTCCTGACGTTCAAGTCCTGACATTCAAGTCCTGACGTTCAAGCCTTGCCGTTGTTGCGATGCACACTGATGCGCGGTGACGCCGCGTCATCGCGCAACCGTCGCGCGACCAGCCGCCGGGCGACCGCAGCCGTGCTGCTTCAAGAATTCGTTATTGGAGGTAACGACGGCCGGCGCAAGTGCGTCGAGTAGAGAGCGGCAAGTCGTCGCGCTCACATTCGACCACACAAGGGATCATCACCATGACCACCAAGACCTGCCTCGGCCTTTCCGCCGCGCTGCTCTCGTTCAGCCTGGCGCTGGCGCCCGCCGCCTTCGCTCAGGACAAGATGGGCAAGGATGACGCGATGAAAAAGGAAGACTCGATGTCCAAGGATGCCATGAAGAAGGACGGCGGCATGATGAAGAAGGACGACGCCATGAAGAAGGACGGCGGCGCGATGATGAAGAAAGACGACGGCATGAAGAAGAACTGACTGCCGTCATCGCCCGCTGTCCGCAGGCCCGCCGCTGGCGGGCCTGGTTGCGCCTTAGCGCTTCTTCTTGCCGCGCTCCTTGCGTGCCGCGTAGCGGGCATCGCGCTTGGCCTTCTGCTCGGCGAGCAGCGCCTCCTCGCGGGCGGCTTCCTCTTCCTTCTCGCGCGCAATGCGGGCGGCCTCGGCGGCGGCGGCCTCTTCCTCGCGGCGCTTCTGCTCGGCCTTTTCGGCCTCGCGGGCTTCCTTGGCCTTGGTGCGGCGTTCGGCAATCGCCGCGCGCTCCTCGGCACGTGCCTTCACAGCGGGATCGTCAGCTCCCGGCTGGGCGCGAAACTTGTTGAGGAGGTTTTGCCGCGCCTGCAGGGCCGCTTTCTGGCGGTCGGCAAAACCCGGTTCCTTGAAGCCACTCATAGAGGAAGCCTTGCTGCTTTCTGTTCGGGTGATGGATGGGGTTGGTTCGGCGTTTCAATAAGTGAGTGGCGACGAAATTGCCAGTGGTGAACGGAGGGCTGTGGAGCAAGGGAGATATGAGCCAGCGTCAAGCGGCCATCGTTCGCCCCGCGGACGCGTGGTGAGTGGCTGGTCACCAAGGGCTGTTGAACAAGGGCTGTTGAAAAGTTCAGCCGCGCTGGAGGTGCTCGCGTCGTCCGTTACCCAGGACCTTGGCGACCGTCTCGGCGGTCATCGCGCTCCGGTCCGAGGCGCGCTGGGCTTCCAGCCTGTCGCGCGCCCTTTCGACGATCAGTAGGCTGATCAGCCGCTGCCTGCTGCTCTCATCGACAGCCTCCGAGAGCAACTGCCTGTAACGCTGATAGTCGTACGTCGTCGCTTCTTGTTCGCTCATCGGCACGCCCCGCACACGCGCTCCACTTCAGCGAGTAGTCTTTCGCGAGTCGCCCCTGGCGCGCAACGGAATTGCGGTGCCGACGGCCGCGGCCGTGCATTTCGTTGTGCGACTGTTGCAGAATTGATCGCACGCAACCGTGCAAAGGGTCATGATGCGGACCGTGGCAACCGGGAACCGAAGCGGGCATGAGCGAATCCGACGACGGAGGCAGCAGAAGGGGCGCGCTGATCGGACTGCTGGTCGCAGCGGTCATGCTCGCGGTCGGCCTCTGGCTCGCGCATGACCTGACGGCGGCGAGCAAGATGCAGGACTGCCTGATGTCGGGCCGGACCAACTGTAATGTGATCGAGCCGGCGCGCTAACCCCGTCTTGCGGCAGTGCAATATCGATCCCACATCAAGCCCAAAGACTCGGGCTGAACTGTTTGATCCCGGTTGTGATTCCGATCACACGTGGACAGGCGGCTGCCTCGTCTCCTGGAGATCGGCGGGAACCAAGGCCATGATGTCCAAGCTGTGGTCCGGAAAGGGCGCGGCGCTGGCTGCCGCAGGCGCGGCGGGTGCCGTTTTGGTGGCGTATCTATCCCTGACACTGGCGTCGCCCGAGCCGGTGTCCAATGCGGCGCTCGGGCCGGAATGGCAATGCAGCCGGGTTGCTTTCGTGCTGACCACCTGCACCAGGGGGACCGAGGCGGAACGCGAGGCTGAGGCCAAGCCGGAAGGCGAGGTCAAGGCGATCCTGGTGCGGGCGAAGGACGATTGTCCGCCAGAACTCTAGCGGCCGTATTTCAAGTCATTTCTTGGTGGTACTGCGCGGCTTGATCGACAGGCCGAGGCGCATCGCCATCTTCTTGATCCGCTCCGGCGAGCGGCCGGTCGCCTTCACGACCTCCTCCAGCGACTTCGAGGAGCGTGCCAGTTCCATCAGTCGTCGGTCCTCCTTGAACGACCACCGCGGCTTTCGGGCCATCTTGTTGGTTTCCTTGTGCATTGCTGGGCAACAAAGCCGCCAGGCGGGGTCGCCTGACGGCCTTGCCGGTGTGGGCCCGGACCTTGGGGAAATGTCCGGTGGATAAGCAATACTGCTTCCGAATAAGGCCGCAATTGAAACCGGAATTTAACCTAACCCATCAAGGTTACTTGCAACATTACTCGGATACGGCGTGGCAGGAGGCCTTATGCGCAAGGTCGCCATTTTGAGTGCCGCAGCATTTTTACTGTCCGGTTGCTGGTCCGACCCGGAGGTTACGGGATCGACCAACAGCTGTGCGGCCAATCTCTACAGTCAGTACAATCCCAAGGTCATGGATCAGTGCGTCAACGCCTGCATCAAATGTGATCGCGGCAACGTTACGACCTGCACGACCTCCTGCACGCTGAAGGGCGCGCGGTAATCGATCCGCGCGTCCGATGCCAGCGAGGCCTCGTGGCGTCACGCCACCGAGCCGCCTTGCGTGGCGCGATGATCGCCTTTATCGCGTCTGGCAGCGGCGCCGTCGGCGCGCGGGACACTGAGAGCGTGGAACAGGGCGCGATGAGCGGGCTTTCCTATGTCGCGGTCGACTGGGGCACCAGCAGCTTCCGGCTCTGGCTGACGGGCGCCGGTGGCAAGGTGCTCGGTGAGCGCCGCAGCGATGAAGGCATGACCGCGGCAGCCAGGACCGGCTTTGCGGCCGTGCTGCAATCGCATCTCGATGCGCTGGGTGTGCCGGCCGACCTGCCGGTCGTGATCTGCGGCATGGCGGGCGCGCGGCAGGGCTGGGTCGAGGCCGGCTATATCGATACGCCGGCGCATCTGTCGGACATCCTCAAGGGCGCTGTCGTGGTCAGCGGGCAGACGCGCGAGATCCGTATCCTGCCTGGAATTGCGCAGCGTGATGCCGCCGCGCCGGACGTCATGCGCGGCGAGGAGACCCAGCTGCTGGGGGCGCTCGGCTTGAATGCGCCGGGCGAGGCGCTCGTCTGCATGCCGGGAACGCATTCCAAATGGGTGAGGGTCCGCGGCGGAACGGTCGAACGCTTTGCGACCTTCATGACCGGAGAGCTGTTCAGCGCGGTCGCGCGCGACACCATCCTGTCGCACGCCGTCGCCGGCGCCGAGGAAGCTGTTGACGGCGATGCGTTCCGCGCGGCGGTCGCGGCGGCATTCGCGGCGCCGGCGCTAGCGGCCAATCTGCTGTTTCGCGTGCGATCGCGGCAGCTGCTGTTCGGCGGCAACGCACAGGCCGCGCGCGAGACGATCTCGGGCACGTTGATCGGCGTCGAACTCGCGGCGGGCCTTGCGGAGCGGGAGCAGGGAGCGCCGGTTACGCTGATTGCCTCGGGCCGGTTGCAGCGGCTCTATCAGATGGCGCTCGAATGCCTTTCGATTCCGCTCAATGTTATGGATGCGGAGGAGGCGGTTCGCCGTGGCCTCGCCGGCGCAGCGGCGGCGATCTGGAAGAAGTGAGGGATCAACGCATGAGTATTCCGCTTCCGCCGATGAAGCGGCCGCTGGTCGCGATCCTGCGCGGCGTCAAGCCGGACGAGGTGCTGGGCATCGTCAGCGCGCTGCTCGACGCCGGCATGACCGCGATCGAGATTCCGCTGAACTCGCCCGAGCCGTTCCGCTCGATCGAGATCGCGGCGAAGCGCGCGCCGGCCGATGTTCTGATCGGCGCCGGCACGGTGCTGACTGCAGCCGACGTCGATCGCCTGCACGACGTCGGCGGCCGCCTCATGGTGTCGCCGAATGTCGATGTCGAGGTGCTGGCGCGTGCAAGGGACCACGCGATGATCACGATGCCCGGCGTGTTCTCGCCGACGGAAGCGCTGCTCGCCGCGCGCGCGGGGGCATCGAGCCTGAAATTCTTTCCGGCCAGCGTGCTCGGCGCCGCCGGCATCACCGCGATCCGCGCCGTGCTGCCGCCGGACGTGATGATCGCCGCGGTCGGCGGCGTCTCGGACCAGAATTTCGCCGAGTATGTGAAGGCAGGCATTCGCGCCTTCGGTCTCGGCAGCAGCCTTTACAAGCCGGGCATGACGGGCGCGGATATTGCGGTCAGGGCAAGGCTGACGATCGAGGCCTATGACAAGGCCGTGCAGGGTACCGGCTAGGCTCGGCGCAAGCGCGCTAATCGTCCCGCCTGCCGCCGTCGATCACCCTGAACAGCGGGGCCGCCTCGCGGGGATTCTCAAGCAGCTCTTCGACCATGGCGATCGCGGCCGCGACGTATTTCCCGGTCGCGGCGTCCAGCGGCCGTTCGGCTTCGTCTGACAGCGCGAGCCTTGCGCCTTCGAGCAGCTTGCGGGTGCGGACGGCGGACTCGTCGCCGGCGGTGAGGGCGGCGCGCGCGATCGATCGCAGCACGAACAATTCGCCCTCCAGCCGCAGCAGGCGGTCGTTCAGCTTGCTCAGGACGGTGTTCAGGTTCCGCATGACGCGCTCTCCGGGCATTGGACCCGTCTTCCATACACGGTCATTCCTGACGAAATTCTTGTGGCGACCACGCACCATTTGGTTGGTTGAATGGCGTCCCGGATCTCCTCATGTTCCCGGCGGCCCGGGCATTGCCATTTGACGAAGGCGTCGATGGCCCTAATAGAATGGCTGCGGTCCGGCGCCGCCCGGGAGGCGCGTCGGCTTCACCCATCGCTACGAGGGAATAGATATGAGGATTGCCGTCGAAATGACCGTTGCCGCGCCGATCGCGGATGTCTGGCGCGCCTATACGACGCCCGACGACATCAAGCAGTGGAACGCGGCTTCCGACGATTGGCACACGACCGCCGCGACCGTCGACCTGCGCACCGGCGGCGCCTTCTCGTCACGGATGGAAGCCAAGGACGGCAGCACGGGGTTCGATTTCGCCGGCACCTACACCAGGGTCGAGGAGCCCCGGCTGCTCGAATATTCGTTCGGCGATCGCAGCGCGCAGGTCGCATTCACGCCGGAGACCGGCGGCGTCAAGGTGCAGGTCAGCTTCGACAGCGAGGATACTCATTCGGTCGAGCAGCAACGCGGCGGTTGGCAGGCGATCCTGGATAACTTCAAACGTTACGTCGAAGCCAAGCGGCGGTCCTGATCCGGCGATCGGAGGGCGGCGTGACGTTGAAGCGACCGCGCGCGGCGATGCCGGCGAGCATTCGCCGCGAGCTCGATGCTGCCGGACTGATGCAGGCGTTCAAGACGCGCCCGCCGTATCAGCGCAACGACTATCTGCACTGGATCGGCCGCAGCGTGCGAACTGCAACACGGCGCAAGCGGATCGACCAGATGCTGGCGGAATTGAAGGCCGGTGGGGTGTATATGGGAATGGCGCATCGGCCGAGCAAACCAAAGTGAGACTCTCGCGGCGTGACCGCTGCGCGCTGTGCGTTCGCATCGCTCGCGTGATGTTTTGGTCGTGCGAATCCTCATCGAACAAAAAGGACGATCTGGGAATCGTCCATCGCGGTCCTGAAAAATATCGACGACCGATGCGCGCACTCACAATCCTCTAGAGAAACATTCTTGGATTAAGAAATTGCGAAGCGCGCTGCCGGAGCTCACGGCAAGTGGAACCTGCAATCGCACGAACGGAAAGCGATCAGTCCCTCAATCGCCGCCGGAACTTTGTTCACGCACGGAGAACTACGGAATCGTTTCGTGCGCTGAATGATAAGACGCGAGTGATTTCACGGCACACGGCGAACATCGAAAAAGAAAGGCCTCAGCGCGTGGGCCACGCTGAGGCCAAGTAGACACTTTGGTCGTGAGGCACCGTCGCCGGCGCCTCAATGCCTAACCTATCTTTGTTTCTGTGTTTCCAAATGGCCCATTTGGGCCATGCCGCGTGATAGCCAATTTGGGACATGCGCCGCTGGCACAAAGTGTGCAGACTTGGAGCTGTCAGGATTTTGCATCACCTTCCTGGGGCTAGGGCCAGCGCCGTCCGCATCTATTTCAAGCGGACGGCGTTGTGCATTCCGGCGGCCGCGCCGGCCATCGCCTGGCTGCGCTCAGGGTCAGCGGTCCACCGGCCGAATCTCGAGGTTCTCGATTTTCAGGGGCGGCGTTGAGGGGACGTTCCGCTCGTTCAACGGATGCAGCGTGATCGGCGTATTCGTGCCGCCGGCGAGAACGTTGACGCCGGCGCCGTCGGCATGGGCGTAGCCGCCGGCGAGATCGTCGCTTCCAAGCCACGGCACGGGCGCCATCACCTTCCAGGTCATGGCGACTTCTTGATCTCCGATCAAAACGCCGAGGTTGCGGATGGCCGCGACATAACGACTGTCCGGCGTGCTATCGACGTGCAGCACGCAATTGAGGTTGGTCACCGGACCCACCACGAACCCGGTATCGGGTCCGCCACGACACTCAAGCGTTCCGGCCTGCACCTGCTGCGCATTGGCGGCTGCGAGCGGCGCAGCGAGAACCGCCGCACCACACAGAGCAGAGGCGATCGGACGGCTTGTCACACGCATGGTGCTGGATAACGCGGATCGGCGCGCAATCGGCCCATGACCCCGCGTGCGGCCTTCGCTTGTGGTTAAGAGAGCCTTAGAGATTGGTTTGATTGCTGCCGACGGTCGACGTTCGCGAGCGACCGGCCAGGAGGACGACGATCAACCAGCGGCGATCCTTTTCATCGCCGTGCCGGCTGACACCTTGATGGCGGAGCGATCGACGTCGAACGAGCGTGCTTGATTTCCAGGCAGGAGAGGCCGCGGGCGAAGCAAGGGAATGGTCCCGGCACTGACGCCGGACCGTTCGGATCATGGCGGTGAGCCCGTCCCGAAAAATTACGCCGCCGGGCTCGAAATGCATTGTCCCGGCGGCGCCTGTTCCAATCTGGGCCCGCAATCCCAGTCATGTTTGTGTCTGCAAAACCGGCGCCAAGGTTCGAGCGCCCCCGTAATCATACGGGGACTGGGGGTCCCGCGATGGATTGGTGTTGGCTGCTTGTGCGCTGGCGAAGGTCCGATTGTCTGGGGTGATCCAAGCCGCGGCGCGAGAACGGCTGATCGCCACCGATGCTCCGCCCGGTCAGATATGATGCTCGAGCTTGCGCATCTCCTGCAGGCGAGCCAGGCAGAAATCCCGATACAATTCGTTGATGAAATCCCACATGACCGAAGCCCCTTGGTCCAATCCCCGGGACACTACGCCGGGTTTGTTTCCGGCCGGCTTCGCGGCTTCTGGAAAATGGTTTCATCGAGGAGGGAGGGTGGCGATCCCGGCAGGATTCGAACCTGCAACCCGCGGAGTAGAAATCCGCTGGAGCGCAAGCAATATCAATGGATTGGCGTCGCCGTGTTGCGCTGGTGTTGCTGCTACGGCGTTAGCTTCCGTATGCCTCGCGCTATAACCTCGGCGTATTTCTTGCGGACCTGCGTGCGCTCTTTTTGTCCGGCCGCGAGATTGACCGTGTTCAGCTCTTTATCGGCGGCCTCGATCTCATCGTTGGCCACAGCTTCGGCTAGCTTCTTGGCGGCCTCAAACCCCTCTAGGAAGTCCTTGTTCAACATATGCGCTATCCCCCCAACAATCGTGCTTGAACACCTTCGGCGGCCTTCTGGTCGGCATCGGCGTCCGCAAACAGGTGGCCGTACACATCAAATGTCACCTTGATCGAACTGTGACCCATCAGCCGCTGGATCTGCTTGGGGTTATAACCGTTCTCGATCCAAAGTGAGGCGCAGGCGTGCCGTAACGAGTGCATACCGTACTTTCCTGCCACGGTGATTTTAGGCTCTCCAGCATCGTCCAGAACCGGCTGGCCTGCGGCATCCAATGCTGGCCGGGTCTCTGAGAGGCCGGCCGCTATGAGGATCGGGTCCAGGCCGCGTTCGATCAGGTTGGAGTGCGATTCGACCTTGCCGAGACCATTGGGAAAGGCGAGGTCGAGCACCATCACCGGCTCGCCAGCCGCATCTTTCTTTCCAGTATCCCGCCTTGGGCAGACCAGCTTCCATTCGCGGAGGGCATTCAGGACCAGGGGTGGGCAGGGGATCGATCGATAGCCCGATTTGGACTTGAGCTTCCCGATCCTGTGTGATGCGTCGGCGCGCTGGGTCACATTGATCTGCTTAGTCTCGAAATCGATGTCCATCCAGCGGAGACCGCGCAGTTCGCTGGCGCGTAGACCGGCGAAGATAGCCACCAGAATCAACGGGCGCCAACGACCGTGAGCGCCAGCAATGATGGCTTGGAGCTCTGCCTTGGAGGGGATGACCGGGCGCGGATCGTCACGGTCCGGCAAGTCCAGATCAATGCCGGCGGTTGGCGCGGTGGACGCTAGCCCGCGGCGCCTGGCTTCCTTGAAAATGCCCCCCAGTGACCGGACGACGCGCTTGATCATCTCTGCCGATCGCCCGCTGTCCCGGAGCTGATCGGCGAATGCGTTCACGGCCGGCACAGTGATCTCGGAAAGCCTCTTGGCGCCGATGAACGGCACAATGTGCAGCTCGACATGCTCCTCGTACTGCTTGACGGTCATGGGCTCGAGGCCCTTGTCATTGCACCTTTTGATCCAGAGGGCAGCCGCAGATTTTACAGTAGGAGAGACGCTTCCTGCGGTGTGCGTGCCGCGTGCCACATCATGCCTTGTTTCGACAAGCCAGACCTCGGCATCGCTTTTGCGCTCGAAAAGCTTGGCCCGGCGCTTGCCGCCACCGTCTACGTAGGATGCTTGCCAGCGGATGAGGCCGGAGGGGAGCTTGCGTTTGCGGACGGTGGCCATATCACTTACCCCCCTTGGAATTGACCCGTTCGATCAATCGGCCGAGATCAATAAGGCTGTATGCGTCTGCCGACCTTCGACCCAGCACCATCGGAAGCTTCGACAGCGGGGTACTTGTCATCTGCCACTCGCGATCTCCAAGAGATCGGATCATCACCAAGAAATAGGGCTCGGCTCCGCCCTTCTTGAGGTGCTTGCGAGCATCCTCTAGCTCCGCGCGAGCGTCCTCCAATTGCGGTGCAACGGCTACCGCCTTCATTCCTGCAGCATCGGTCAGAAACTGCAGCAGCACCGCACTTTCCATCGAGGCCGCGGAGTAAAGGCGGGCGCGGCCCGTTCCGGGGTTAAGCTCGCCCTCAGGAGTGAGGAGTCGCTCCTTCGTCCAGTTGCGGATGCGCGTAATGGCGTCGCGCAGGTCCTCCTCGGGCTTTTTCACGATTTCGGCGATGTCTGAGACTGTAAACATTTGTAGCCATTGGTTGAGCTTCGCAATCAGGAGAACTCTATAAAGATTATTTTCACCCTTGTAAAGGATCAAAATAATCTTTATATCGCGGATAGGATGAAAATGATCCTTATCCAACGAAGAGGTTTGATTGTGGAGATAGCGGACGACCTTCTGCGCGGGGTTAAGCGCATTTCGGCGTTCATCAATGAGGATGAGCGGGCCACATACCACAAGCTCTCGACGGGCAAATTGCCGGGCGGGAAAGAGGGAAATCAGTGGATTGCCTCGAAGTCGGTGCTGCGTGACCACTATGCCAACATCACCCGTGGCAGGGGGGCCGAATGATGATCCCAATTCGAAACCCCATGATGGCTAAACCGGAGCGGCTGATTGCCTGCGTCGTCAAATCTGGCCGCGAAGAATTCCGGATCGCGCTCAAGGATTACAACGGTAGCACCAAGGCCGAGCTGCGCATTTTCGAGCGCCGCCGCGATGGCGAGATGCAATCGACGCCGCGCCACGTCGTCGTCGGGCGCGAATATCTCGTCGCAGTAGCCGAGGGATTGTTGCGGGCCGACGCGCTTTTGGCAGCGGAGGTCGCGGCATAATGCAACCTCATAAGGAAAACGCCGCCCTGGCCGGCGGCGTCTCCGAATACGATCTGGCGACTGCTTTGAAGTGTTCGGAATATATATCACCCACGCTGCACAGTCTGCAAGCGCGTCGATTGACTCGGCGCTGCGCGATCAGCATGGCGATGGCGTCGATCGTTGCACCCCTCGTGTTCGGGGAGGCTCAACGATGAAGGGCGGCAGAAAATCCCGAGACAAGGGCAATCGTGCCGAACGAGCAATAGTCAGGTTTCTTCAAGATCGCGGCTTTGCGGCCGAACGCGTGCCGCTGTCCGGATCTGCTGGCGGCTCCTATCTGGGTGACCTGACCGTGCCTGTCGTGGGCATCGATCGCGTGGTCGAGGTCAAGTGCCGCGCGGCCGGCTTTAAGGAGCTCTATCGCTGGCTGATTGACCGGGACATTCTGATCGTCCGAGCCGATCGCAGCGAACCGCTTGTGGTCTTGCCGCTCAAGCTGGCCGCCGAAATCGCATCGGCGGCCGACAAAAACAAGCTACGGATCGAGCGCGTCATTATCCGGCCGGGCGGTGATGCAGTATGAACCACCATCGACTCATGGTCTCGGACCCCGCCATCCGGAAACAACTGCAGCTCGCCGGGCTGCGCTTCATGTACAGCCGCGCCATGTGGCTCGCCAGCGAAGTGCGAGTCATTGGCCTTCAACTAAAGAACGGCCGAATCACGACGGCTCAGGCTGACGCCAAGCTTGAGGAGATGGGCGCGATCAATCTGGTCTACCCCGAATTGATGGGGGCCGAATGATTGAGAACAACCTGGTCTATGACGCAGATGGCAACTGCACATATGCCGACGGCACAAGCCGCAAAAGATCTCCCCCGAGAAGCCGGAAGCGCGACGAATACGGCGCCGGCTTTCCATTTGAAGTATCGGATGAGTTCTTCGGCAGTGAAGAATACGCCAAGTCATGGATATTGAAGGGCGCCATCGCGTTCGGCGAAACATCGGCATGGGTTGGCCCTCCCGGTAGCTTGAAGTCAGCACTGATGGCGGATCTATCCGTCAGTGTCGCTTATGGCTTGGATTGGCACGGTAAGAAATTTAAAGGCCATTCCGATTACGGTGTGATCTATTTCGCGCTCGAGCGCGCGGATCTGGTCAGGCGCAGGATCGAGGCTCAGATTAAGCGGCTTGGACTCGATCCTAAGCGCAATATCGTTGTCGTTCCGGCGACCATTGACCTGCTTGCCCCTCAAAACGTCGCCAAGGTCGCCAACACAATCAAGAACGCCGAGGCATTCACCGATACGTTCTTGTCGGTTGTGATTTTTGATACGCACGCCAAGCTGATTGCGGCCGGTGGCGGCGACGAAGACAAGGCAAAGGATCAGGGCCGGCTGTTCACCAACCTGGAGCGGCTGAAGGAATTGACCGGTCGACCGCACATAGCCCTGGTTGGCCATACGGGGAAGGACGAATCCCGTGGCGCCCGAGGCTCAAACGCCTTTTATGGCGACGTCGATCTGATGGTGGAAATTTCTGGTAGCGAGATCAAGACGGCTACCATAACCAAGGCCAATGACTTAGCCGAGGGTCCGTTGTTCTCCTTCAAGTCTGAGATACACCAGTTCGGTTCTGACGAAGACGGCGACCCAATCACGGTCAACATCGTCAGCGGCGAGGAGGTTTCGGCGCAAGTTGCTGCGAAGCGCGAGCCGAAGCTCAGCGCCAATCAGAAAACCATGCTTGGGCTGCTGCGCGACGCAGGCGGCGCCGGGCTCTCCACGGAGGACTGGAATGCCGCTGCTCGCGATCTGGACATCGGCAAAAAGCGGAAAGCGACCCTGCACGACATCGCCAGGTCGCTGAAGGCGAGGGGTCTCGTGCGCGAGTACGCAGGTGTATGGCACGCGGTGCAGTCATGACAGACTACTTCGGCGCGCCTGTCCGTTCTGCGGCAAGGATGACGGCTACCTCAATGACGAAGTCGGTCGCCATTGGTTCATCTGTGAGGCGCACAAAACAAAGTGGTGCGTCGGTTCTGGCCTCTTCTCCATTCCCGATGACCTACCAGATCAGGAACGGATAGCGGGACAGTTCAAGCTAAGGCATTTCCGCACCGTCAACGAAAACGGGCCGAGGTTGGTTACGTGTTACGGCCCCTTATAGGGGGCCGTACCGTAACGTAACCCCGTAACCTGTTTGAACCGTAACCGTAACGTAACCCGTACCGTAACCACCGTAACCAGGGCGGCAAGGCCAGGATCTCATCAGGCAAAACCAACTGCTGCCTGCGACGCACGTCTGCAGTTGTTGCGCTGGCAACTATTCGCCAATTGGCGTGAGTATCGGATATCTCATCCGTGGGTCACGAAATCGGCGAGTCATCTCAATGATTTGCGGGGCGTGTTGCTGCGGTGTTGCGTCGATTGTAGACGTTTGTAATCGCGGCTGTTGAATCGCGACGGATTTTCGCGCTAGATTCTCCGCATCGGGTTCGCCCGATGTGCCCATGGCCGCGCAAGCGGAGCGGGCTTTCCAACGGATGTACTTGGAAAGTCACGCTGCCCATGGGCGTCACACGCTCCCCACGCTGTCAGGTCTGCCGCCATGATGAACGATGGCGCATTGAGCTATTGCGCGCTGGTGGGGCGAGCCTCGATAGCCTGGCAGAGAAGTTCGGCGTCCACCGCGACGCGATCCACCGGCATTACCGGGATCACGTCAGCGACGAGATGAAGGCCGGCTATCTGGCCGGGCCTGTCCAGTTGCAGGACCTGGCGGCGAAGGCGGCGGACACGGGCGGCTCTGTCCTCGATCACCTGCACGCTGTGCGCACCGTGCTGATGGGCGTCATGGCCAACATGACTGAGGCTGGCGACGGACGCGGCGCTGCCTACGTCGCTGGCCGATTGACGGCCACGCTCGAGACGATTGCACGGGTTAGCGGCGAACTCGGCGACCTTGCCAGGTCGAACACCTACCACATCACCAACAACGTCGCGCTGATCAGCGATCACCCGGCATTCATGAAGGTGCAGGCGGCCATTCTCCGAGCCCTTGCGCCGCATCCTGACGCGCGTGCAGCCGTGGTGCTGGCACTTCGGGACCTGGATGCGACCAACGCACCAGCGGCTCTCCCTGCGAAGGTAATCGACCATGTCGCAGCGTAGCCTGGCCGCACAGCTTGCCGACACGCTGGCCGATGGCGGCTGGCGCACGAAGGCGCGCCCGTCGCAATTACCTCCGGATGGCGACTGGAACGGCTGGCTGGTCATGGCGGGCCGTGGGTTCGGCAAGACCAGGACCGGCGCCGAGTGGGTCAAGGAAGAGGTCGAGACGGGCAGGGCGCGACGGGTGGCGATGATTGCCCCGACCGCTGCCGACGCCCGCGACACGATGGTGGAGGGCGAATCGGGCCTCTTGGCCATCTCGTCCGACTGGTGCCGGCCGGAATATGAGCCCTCGAAGCGCAAGCTGACGTGGCCCAATGGGGCCGTGGCTCACACCTTCTCGAGCGAGGAGGCCGATCGCCTCCGCGGCCCGCAGTTCGACCTCGCCTGGGCTGACGAATTGGCGGCTTGGAATGATCCGGCTGCGGCATGGTCAATGCTTCAGTTCGGTCTTCGCCTTGGCGATCACCCGCGCTGGATTGCCACCACCACGCCGAGGCCGCTCAAGCTCATCAAGGAGCTGCTGGAGCGCAGGGACGTCGTCGTTACGCGCGGCTCGACGTTCGAGAACGCAGCTAACCTTGCTGGGCCATTCCTGGATGCCATCAGAGCGCGCTATGAGGGCACGCGTCTAGGTCGGCAGGAGCTGAACGCAGAACTGCTTGAGGACGTGCAGGGGGCTCTCTGGGCCCGCGACTTGCTGGAGCGAGCGCGGTTCACTGGCACTGTTCCAGATCTCAAGCGCGTGGTCGTCGCGATCGATCCATCGGGCACCGCGGGCCAAAATGACGGCGGCGATGCCGTCGGCATTGTCGTTGCCGGCCTCGGCGTCGATGGCTTCGGCTATGTGTTGGCCGATCGCACCATCAAGGCATCGCCTGGCATCTGGGGCGCCCGTGCAGTGGCTGCCTTCCACGAATTCAAGGCTGACCGGATCGTCGCAGAGCGCAACTTCGGCGGCGCGATGGTTCAGCACGTCATCCGCACGGTTGATTCCAGCGTGCCTTACCGCGAAGTGACGGCATCGCGCGGCAAGATCCAGCGCGCTGAGCCGATCGCGGCCTTGTACGAGCAGGGCAGGGTTCGTCACGCCAGCAACTTCACTGAGCTTGAAGACCAACTCGCTGCGATGACGGGCGAGGGTTACCTCGGTGAAGGTTCGCCAGACCGTGCTGATGCGCTGGTGTGGGCTCTGACTGAGCTGATGACGAAGCCGCGGGCCGCCTGCGCCTCACAGATGGTTTATCAAAGAGTCAGTTACGCAGATTCATACGGTCGCAAACCAACCAGCAAATTCGACGGTCAGATCACCGAAGGCCCATTGGCCGGCGGTTTTGCCACGTCACGATAGGAGAACATACGCGATGAATTCGATTGGCGAGCAGTTCGGCGTCAAGGGTCGGCGCAAGATCCTGCGGGCAGACGTTCCTGGTAGATCCAACCAGGCAATCCGGATGTGGACGCTGACACCAAAACCCGACTCCACCATCGAGCGCTTGGAAAAGGTCTACCTGGACGCTCTGTCATCCGTCGATGTCGCCGAGAACATCGGCAAGCAGCTCCACGCGGATACTCGATACACCGATCAGGGCCGACAGGATCAGCACCGTAGCCACATCCTGAACCAGGCCGTGCCTGTGTTCCATCAGGGGCGCCGCGCGATCTCGCGAGCCAAGCAAGAACTCGATGACATGCGCAGCCGTCTTCAGCTCCCGAAAGCCGATCCGGCAGACGCCGCTGGAGCCATTGCGAAGATGGAGATCCGAACTTGGCTCCGTGGTTTGCCGCAGGCCGAGCGCGACAAGATCACCAGGGCAGAGAACCTCGATCCGCAGGTCCGCGCGGCCATCATCGAGGCAACGCCTGCTTTGACGGGTGTGGCTGACAGCCATCTAGCCGTGCTGAAAGAGAAGGTTTTGCGCGAAGTGCATGGCTCGCTGATCGATGACATCGCCGAGTTGGAGGACGCGATCAGCGTGGCGACATCAGCAGTCGAGGCCGGACGCGACAGTGCCCGCATCGACACCGGCATGACTCTGGAGCAGTTCAACACCGCCGCTGCGCCAATCGAGCGACGTCAGGAAGTGGCCTGGCTGCGTCGCGGTCGCGTGGTGGATCTTGAGCACGGTGTTGAGCGTGAACCGACCGCTGATGAGCTCGCCACCGGCATCGAGGCGGCAACTCTCGACGAATTCAACCAACGCAAAGCGGCCTGATCACGAAAGGACAATAAATGACTATCCCGAAAGCACTTCCTCCCGGAGTAAATCAGCGAGCGGCAGCAGATGCGCTCGCCAGCGCCACAGAAGCCGGCGTCAAGGCCGGCATCGCGCAGCAAACTGCGCCGCGCCCTGCGGGGCCGAAGGCCACCATCACTGCCGAGCTTCCGGCGAAAACCTTGCGATCGAGCGGGACCTAATCCCACCCCGCTCTCGAGCGCGTAACCGGACTCCGGCGGGATGCCGGGGTCCGGGGCCGCGCGCAGCAGATGGCCTCGATGATGTCGGGCCTAGCTCCATTAGGAGAAATTTTGATGTTTTGTAGCCCGCAAATTCTTGCCCGGCCGACACCCAAGCCTCCGGCCGGCGGTGGTTTCACACCGACGACGTTCGACGCTGTATCGCTATCCAACGCCACGCTTAGGAGCCACTAGACAAGATGACGCTTCAGACGCTCGCTAGACCGGCTTTTCTCGGCCCTAGCCCGAACTTCAACCCGATCAATGGGCTTGGATCTTTTAACGCCGGCCTGGTCAACCAGGCAGTGATCTGCATCGGTCATATCGAAACGTCAGATCAAGGCTCACATACGATCGACACGACCGGGTCGTCATCGATTGGTTGGCGCTCCGATGGTATTACATTCGTCAGCCCAAGCACCTCTGTTTCGGTAGGACTTGCTGCCGTCGATACCGGCAATGGTCAACCTGGACGCGCCGTTAATTCGGCGGGCGTCGCCACACTCGATGTTGCAGCCGTGTTTGCTGGCGGCGGTGGTGGAATCACCGATAGCGCGTGGCAGACCAGCGTGCCGACGACCGGATCCAAGACAATCGCTCACGGCGATCTCGTCGCCTTCGTGATCCAGATGACCGCGCGCGGTGGCTCTGACATAGTCCGCATTGATCTACCTGGCCCCGCCACCGTAGGCATCATGTCGCCTACGGTGACGACGTACAATGGCAGCTCGTACACTGGCCAAGCCGCATCTATTCCGAATGTCCTCATAACGTTCGCCGATGGTGCCACCGGATGGATTCAGGGCGGTGACGTCACGTCCACCATGGGCAGTAAATTCTGGAATAGCGGCTCTGCAACAAAGGAGTACGGGCAGCTCTATCAGATGCCCGTGCCGATGAAGATTTTCGGCATGTACGGCTGGGGAACATTCAGTAACGATGTTACGCTGAACCTTTACAGTGATCCGCTGGGCACACCGACCGTGCAGAAGTCCGCGTCCATCGTGGCAAAGACGCTCTCGTCGAATAGCGGCTTCTTCTACAAGATGTTCTCTTCGCCGTACTCTACGACCGCGAACCAGCCAATCGGCGCCGTGTTCACACCGGGTGCAGGAAGCATCAGCGCTTATTTCAAGACACTGGGCAACGCTGCTCATCGCGCGTCAGACCCTTGGGGTACCAGCGGCTATGGCATCAGCCGCGCATCTGGAGCATTCGCAAACGCCAATTCCAGCCTCGATCATTATTACATCGGGCTTCTGGCCAGCGCATTCGATGATGGAGCATCGGGCGGCGGCGGCGGGGGCTTCGTGGGCGTGATCGGCTCTTAGCCACAGATGACATCGACAAGCGACGAAACAATTATCGTGATTTCAGCCGCCCCGCGGCGGTGCCCGTCCGTGCTCCCGCAATTCCCCAACCCGTCATGCCGGACGCAAGGTGCAGGAACTCCACTTGTTCTGGAGTTCTTCTATAAGCCGCCTTCGGCGGTCGATTACGCAATGGGGAAAGTGCCGCGCCGCGATGTGGCCGCCTATGTGCTGTCGATTCACGAATCGCACGATCGCAGCATTGTCTTGAATATCGACGATGCAGGTGGGGTGGCGGATGATGCTTTACAGATTGCCTTGGCACTACTGGCTCACCCGCGGCACGTTGAGGCTCGGATCACCGGCCGGTGCAGCTCGAGCGCGGTACTTCTCGCGCTGTCGGCAGACGCTCGAACCATTGTCCCAGAGGGACAGGTGTTAGTCCATGCTGCTGTCAGGTGCTACACCGAACAACGATTCAAGGCTGTGCAGTTTCTATCTGCGGAAGACCGAAATGCGATCAACGAAAGCCTTTGCGATACCGACGACGTGACAACCTCGCTGCTTACGGCTCGTCTAGGCGTCACTGAGCAGACTGCGCGCGCGTGGATTGCCGAAAATCGCACCTGGAATGCGACCGAGGCTCTGGCCAACGGCTTTGTTCACTCGATCGCAGAGGTAGGAGCATGAACAAGCGGGTCGATGACATTTACGCAGTGGAATTCACGGCGGTGCCATACATCCGCTGTTCGTTCGGATGGAGCACCGCGAACTTCGATCCATCTACGGCACTTCATGCGACGGTGAGTAATCACAATCTGACCGCGACTGGAACGGCACCTGGCGGGGGCGGTGTCTTCGTATTCCTTAGTGAGGCAAAGACCGCCGGCAAGGTCTACTTCGAAATAACTTGGGTCTCTCTGGGCGGCTTTCTTTTCGGCGGAGAGATCGGGATCGCGTCAACATCGGCGACTGTCGGCGACTTGGCCAACCCGACAAATGCGACAATGCTGTTCCAGGGAAATATTCCACAGGGTCAGATCTGGAACGACGCTGGATATTCTGGCTACAACCTCGGACTCATCTCTGTTGGGGACGTGATCGGGATTGCTGTTGATATCGACAACGGAAAAGTCTGGTTCAAGAACGTCACGCACGGTGGGGCTTGGAATGGTGCCACCGCAGCCGGCGACCCCGCCACCAACCTCAACGGCGTAGCAATTCCGGCGGGGCCGGTAATTCCCGCCGTAGGGTTCGGTCTGAATAACGACGTCTACACAGCCAATTTCGGCGCGAGGAGCTTTTCCGGCGCAGTTCCGAGTGGCTTTACGCCTGGGTGGTTTGTCTAATGGCTTCGTCGTCTTCAACAACGAGGATATGAGCGCAAATGGCTATTGACGCTGACCACCAGCACTCAGAGCAATTAGTCGTTGTCCGATTGCCGCCATCTGACTGCGATGGATGGCAATTCCCAATGCAGAAGGGCCAAAGTAAAAAATCAGGTTGTCACAGCCTGGTATATGACTTTGACCGAAATTGTATCCTGTCGGCGCAATCGACATCGTCGGAATGATATTTTGCGGCGGCATCTGCTCACATGCTTGTGTTGCCGTAGCTAGCAACGTTGCAGCCGCTGCGCAAACTTCCGACAAATCGATGTCGGTGACGCAAATTTCTTTGTCGTCCCGTATGAGAGCAATTTCCATCTTTCCGGTCTTGATATCAGCCGTGGCCTTCAGACCGTTCTTCACAGCTTGCGGCATGCTCGCTTCCCCCTTGTTTCTTCCTTGCGAGTTTCTCGCAACCCTGATGGCGAGAGCAAGGGGGCATGGGAAGTAAGCCCTTAGAAAGGGCCTGCCTAGTTGCCCATGGACCGCAACGCGTTATCGGTCATTTGCTGGCGGTAGGAAGCGCGCTCTTTAAGGCGCGCTCTAGCGAGCATTGCCACGCCAACCAGTAAGAGAAAAGCCACAGTGCCGATGATTGCCATCGTCGTCTAGCTCCCGGGGAAGGCCTTCGGGAATCCTGAATCAACCGAGAGTCGAGCGCAAGAGCTATCTTTTAGCGAGCGCGCCTGCTGAACATGCTTCGAAACCCTTCGAGATCAACCGACCCCCTTGGCGAAGTTAATCACCTCGCCCCAGTCCATCCGCGTATCGACCCAGCCGACCCTGCCGCATGCAGTGCACTTGAGGTGCGCCGAGATATCGTACCAGTCCCAGTCCGGAAGATCGGCCAGCTTCAGCCGACCGTTGTGATGCTGACATCCGACGCAGAAGACCAACACCGTCTTGAAGCCGGCGTTTCGATCGACGGGACCGGACCAGTAGCGGAGATGACGAGCTGGTTTGCGGCGCCAGGGCATGGCCCGATAATCGCGCCGATCGCGTGCGCAGTGAAGCCGCTAGGAATTGGTCCGGCCAACTACGAAAGCCCTATTCGTTGGTCAACCCGCCCAGCGTTAGTGGATGATCTACGTGAAGCCCATTCTAAATGCCGGCTCCGCGCCCAACTTGGGCATCGACACCAAAAGGACTGCCATCTGTGAATGATGCTGCAGCAGCCGAACCTCGTTTCCGTTATCGTCGATACCGTCGAAGATGAGAATATCAGGATTGGACACGCTGATCGCACGCAATCTAAATGACGCTGCGGATCCAACGACTGATATGCCGATCTCTGCATCGTCCGACATACGCGACTGATATGCGTGGATCAGATCTAACAGGCGCTCCTGGGCGTTGCCCGCCTGGTTGTTTTGTCTACGAATGTAGTCGACCATCGGGTTTACCGGTGGCGCGGACGCAATCGGGAAGCGGTCCACGGACATCTCCTTTGATTCGGGATCCGGCCTTAATTTGACACGCGACTTGTTTCGCAAGTCGCGCAATTGAAGGTTTTCCGGATTATTCACAGTGCCAGTGGCGATCCAACTTGATCACTTTGCTTCACGCCTTCGGAACGGCAGCACTCTTGCTGATTGTCTCGGTCGAGCCGGCCTTGGCGGCGGTTCGGGCTCTGGCGTCTCGGGATCGACGCCGTACATGTCCTCGAGCGTAAGATCGATCTTCGTCCATCGGGAGCCCTTACCTACACCATAGACGGACATGGCCCAGACTTCAGTGAAGCGGGCGCCTTCCCAAGGTATGTCGCTCTTGTCCTCTTCCTCTTCCTCGTCGTCTTCGGCTTCGTCGCCGGGCTCAATCGGGATGGCGACGGCCTTTTCTTCCCACATGATGCCACCGGGCGGGAGCCGCTGATATTCACACGCGTCCGGATCCAGCGCTTCATCGATCAGAAAGGCCAATTCCATGACGTTCGGTGCGGCGAAGATGCCGACCAAGTCTTTGTTTTTGATTGTCCGCACCAGGTAGATCGGCATCGGCGGCTCCTTCTGGAGGAGCGGGGATTCTATGGGGCTACTTTTTCGCCTTCAACCCCAGTTCCACCAGCCTGCGGATAGCCTCAGGTCGGCCGGGCAGGTCTTCTTGCTGGCGGCGCCAATCGTCAATTGCATCAAGCACTTCGGGCGACCATCGCGCGCCGATCTGCGTGCCGACGCCGGTCGCGGGTCTGCCTCTTGATTTTTTGGTACCATTTTTTCTTGCGCTCTTCATGATTAACTGGTATCAAAAAATCAGGCCGGACGGAAGCGTCAACTTCCAATCCGGCCCTAACCCAGGCCGACAGGGAGTTAGCCAATGGCCCGAGCTACCGCAAATCATAGCACAAAACTGTCCTCTCTGTTCCGCGACCCCTACGTCGCGGCTGCCTTCAAGGCCATCGAGGATGATGGCGCGATAGAGGTCTACACCGGCCGCGACGCGAACGGCGCGCTCGTCTCCGCTTTCCGGCCGCGGACCCTCGACGGTGGCGCCGCTGTCCGTCCCGAGCTGGAATTGGCGTGAGGGGGGTGTGCGACCATGGCAACCCCACAGGATTTTGAGAGCAAGATCGAGAAGATCAAATCCCAGCAATCGCATGAGAACGCTTTTAAGCGGCTTCAGAAGGACGGCAGCACGTCGAGCGCGAATATCAGGCGTCGCCTGAAGCTGATCGCCGATGAACGCCTGATCCACGGCGCCGAAGTGTCGAAGGCCTGTCGATCAGATCGCGCCATGCTAGATTTCTGCGTCAATCACGCCATCAGCACCGACTGGGTGCTGTACGGCAGCCTCAGTGGCCTGCTGCGCACCGTGCGGGACGCCAGATCTACGACGCCCGAGGTGGAGCAAGCACAGTCGCAGGAGGTGGCGATACTGTTCCGGCAACTGACACCCCATGACCGAAACAGACTCCTCAACGGCCTCCGCAACATGACTGGGGCAGCATCCAAGCGGGGGCCAGCAGCATGAGCCCGCTCGACACATATGGCGTTCAGGAGATCTTCGTTGAGGCGCTGGCACGGGTGGAGCGGATCGGCCCCAACCGCCGACTGGTCTTTGCCATCACGCAACCGGCCAGTGACGGCAGCGCAAACCGTGAGCAGCTCGCTGTGCTCAAGGTCACGATGTCCGCCGAGGCTTCCTTTCAGGCCGCGCAGGCGATGCTCAGCGACGGCGGAGAGGCTGCCTTAGGTCTCATCGTGCCGGCCTCCACAGCCTGGGCGAATTAGGGAGGGTGGCAGAATGATCGCTAACAACACGATCGACGACTGCGATGCCATCATCAGCCACGCCACGCTGCTCTGCGTGCTAACGACCGCCCCTGACGCGGAGACCTGTTTAGATCAAATGAACCGCGTGTTGTGGCTCATCGTTGAGCATGCTCGGGCCATTCAGTCGCGAGAGGCAACAGCACTGCCGCGGCCGGTGCTATCCGTGGTGCGCCGCCCCGACCCTCGCGATCGGGCCTGACGAAAAAACGCCGCCGGTCTCAGAAATACACGCCCGGCGGCGTTCACTCCAAAAACCTGGATAGCGGCCCTGGCGTGGGGAACGCCAAGGCCGCTTTAAACTCCCGGTCGGGGGGCAACCTATCGCGGGAGCTTATGATGACTCCCGGCATTGCCCCTTGTTCCTGGTGCGTCAGCCCACCCGCAGAATATCAGAACAAACGCAAAACCGCCGTGTTGCGTCCGTGTTGCGTGGAATGATTTGTAGCCGTCCGCAATGCGTTGATTTTGCTAGTATTGGCTTGCGAGGTCTTGCAACACGAAAACGGACGCTGGAACGAAGCCGAAACTGCAAGAAACCCTTATTTTATCGGCACAAGTACTGGCGATCCCGGCAGGATTCGAACCTGCAACCCGCGGAGTAGAAATCCGCTACTCTATCCAGTTGAGCTACGGGACCGTGGCGGCCTTGTAGCACCGCCAATATGAAAAATCCGCCTTTCCGCCAAGTCCGTCCGAACCGATTTTTGTGGTCGAACGACAAAGGCGAGCAGGGCGCCCGCCCTGCGTTGGCCTGTCCAGCCTGCCGAGCCGCACGACGCTGCCGCCGGGGTGGTCAAAGGAATGTCGGCAATGCGATCTGCGACGTTTTCGTCCGTTCATGTCCGCGCCTTCACTCCGTCACCTTTTCGCGCACTTTTGGCCCCAACGCGGCGTTCGACCGCGGGGCGTTCAGGAGCTCCATCATGATCGGATTGGTTCGTGCCGCCACGATATGCGCCACGCTGCTGCTCGCCCTGGTGGGCGCCCAGGCCGCGGACAAGGCCTTCAAGCGCGACGATCTCGCCGATTCCGCGATCAAGCTGGAAGCCCAGATCAAGAACGAGGCCGGCGCGGTCAACAAGTCGGCCGCGACCCTGCGCACCGACGCCGACGCCGCCTTCAAGCGCAATGATTTCCGCGGCGGGCTGCAGATCCTCGGCCAGATCGCGGCGACCACGCCGGAGGACGGCGCCAACTGGCTGCGCCTCGCCAGGACGATCTTCCAGATCCGGTCGGCGAGCTCCAGCGAACAGACGTTCCTGATGGAGCGCGCCTCCACCGCCGCCTACATCGCCTACCAGCGCGCCGGCAATGCGGGCGAGGAGGCGGACGCGCTCGCCGTGCTCGGCAAAGCGCTTGCCGAGCGCAAGCTGTGGCGCCCGGCGCTGGACAGCTTGCGGCTGTCGCTCGACATGCGCGAGGTCGCCGATGTCCGCGGCCAGTACGAGAAGATGCGCGACGAGCACGGTTTCCGGCTGCTCGATTATACCGTCGATTCCGACGCCGCCTCGCCGCGGGCCTGCTTCCAGTTCTCGGAGGAACTCGCCAAGCGCGTCGACTTCGCGCCGTATCTCGCGCTCGCCGGCACCGACAAGCCGGCCTTGTCGGCGGAGGGCCAGCAGCTCTGCGTCGACGGGCTCAAGCATGGCGAGCGCTACAACATCAATCTGCGCGCCGGCCTGCCGTCGACTGTCAAGGAGACCCTGCCGAAATCGGCCGAGTTCAACATCTATGTCCGCGACCGCAAGCCGTTCGTGCGGTTCACCGGGCGGGCCTATGTGCTGCCGCGGACCGGACAGCGCGGTATCCCGGTGGTCAGCGTCAACACGCCGGCGGTCAAGGTTGACGTCTTCCGGATCGGCGACCGCAACCTGATCAACACGGTGATCGACAGCGACTTCCAGAGCACGCTGAGCCGCTACCAGCTCTCCGATCTCGGCGACCAGCGCGGCGTCAAGGTGTGGTCCGGCGAGCTTGCGACAGCGACCACGCTGAACCAGGACGTCGTCACGGCGTTTCCGGTCGACCAGGCGCTCGGCGACCTGCAACCCGGTGTCTATGTCATGACCGCCGCGGCCAAGGGGCCGGGCACCGACGACGACGGCACGCTGGCGACGCAATGGTTCATCGTCTCGGACATGGGCCTGTCGGCCTTTTCCGGCAATGACGGTATCCACGTCTTCGTCAACTCGCTGGCTTCGACCGAACCGGTCGCCAACGCCGACGTGAAGCTGGTCGCCCGCAACAATGAGATCCTGGCCACGCGCAAGACCGATGCCGCCGGCCATGTGCTGTTCGAGCAAGGCCTGGCCCGGGGCGAGGGCGGGTTGTCGCCGGCACTGCTGACTGTCATGGGCGAGAAGGCCGACTATGCCTTCTTGAGCCTGAAGACCAATGCGTTCGACCTCACCGACCGCGGCGTCGCGGGCCGGGCGATCCCGGCCGGCGCGGACGCCTTCGTCTACGCCGAGCGTGGCGTCTACCGCTCCAGCGAGACCGTCTATCTGACCGCGCTGTTGCGCGACGGGCAGGGCAATGCCCTGACCGGGACGCCGCTGACCATGGTGATCGAGCGCCCCGACGGCGTCGAATTCCGCCGCGCCGTGCTGCCCGACCAGGGCGCCGGCGGCCGGATGCTGGCGGTGGCGTTGAACTCTGCGGTGCCGACCGGCACCTGGCGCGCCCGCGTCTTTACCGATCCGAAAGGCTCGTCGGTCGGCGAGGCCACCTTCATGGTCGAGGATTACATTCCCGAACGGGTCGAATTCGATCTGACCAGCAAGGAGAAGGTGATCAAAGCTGAAGTTCCAGTGGAGCTTCAGGTCTCCGGCCATTTCCTCTACGGCGCGCCGGCCTCGGGCCTGCAGCTCGAGGGCGACATGCTGGTAGCGCCCGCGGCGAACGGCCGGCCCGGTTATGCCGGCTATCAGTTCGGCGTCGACGACGAGCAGACCGCGAGCAACGAGCGGACCCCGATCGAGGACCTGCCGGAGGCCGATGCCAACGGCGCGGCGACCTTTCCGGTGAAGCTCGAGAAGGTGCCGACCTCGACGCGGCCACAGGAGGCCCAGATCTACATCCGCATGGCGGAGACCGGCGGCCGCTCGGTGGAACGCAAGATCGTGCTGCCGGTGGCCCCTGGCGCCTCGCTGATCGGCGTCAAGCCGCTGTTCGGCGACAAGAGCGTGGCCGAGGGCGACAAGGCCGAGTTCGACGTCGTGTTCGTCGCGCCCGACGGCAAGCAGCTGCCGCGCAACGGGCTGCGCTACGAGCTGTTGAAGCTGGAGTCGCGTTACCAGTGGTACCGGCAGAATTCGTCCTGGCAGTATGAGCCGGTCAAGTCGACCCGCCGCGTCGCCGATGGCGACGTCAACCTCGCGGCCGACAAGCCGATGCGCCTGGCCTTCCAGCCGCAGCCCGGCCGCTACCGGCTCGACGTGAAATCGACCGACGCCGACGGCCCCGTCACCTCGGTGCAGTTCGACGTCGGCTGGTATTCCGACGGCAGCGCCGACACGCCTGATCTATTGGAAACCTCGATCGACAAGCCGGAATATGCCTCGGGCGACACGATGACCGTGTCGGTCAATGCGCGCACGTCAGGCAAGCTGACGGTCTATGTGCTTGGCGACCGCCTGCTGACCACCCAAAGCGTCGACGTCACGGAGGGCACCCGGCAGGTCAAGCTCCCCGTCGGCAAGGACTGGGGCACCGGCGCGTATGTCATGACGACGTTGCGCCGTCCGCTCGATGCCGCCGCCGGGCGCATGCCCGGCCGCGCGATCGGACTGAAATGGTTCGGCATCGACAAGAAAGCGCGCACGCTTGCCGTCGAACTGTCGCCGCCCGCGTTGGTGCGGCCGGGCTCGACACTGAAGATCCCGGTCAAGCTCGGCGGGCTCAATCCCGGCGAGGATGCCAAGGTGGTGCTCGCCGCGGTCGATGTCGGCATTCTCAATTTGACCAATTACAAGCCGCCGGCGCCGGACGACTACTACCTTGGCCAGCGCCGCCTGACCGCCGAGATCCGCGACCTCTACGGCCAGCTGATCGACGGCATGCAAGGTACCCGCGGCCAGATCCGCAGCGGCGGCGACTCTGCCGGCGCCGAGCTGCAGGGCTCGCCGCCAACGCAGAAGCCGCTCGCGCTCTATTCCGGCATCCTCACGGTCGGGCCTGACGGGACGGCCGAGGTGAGCTTTGATATCCCGGAATTTGCCGGCACCGCGCGGGTGATGGCGGTGGCGTGGAGCGCAACCAAGGTCGGCCGCGCCAATGTCGACGTGATCGTGCGCGATCCCGTGGTGGTGACCGCGACCTTGCCGCGCTTCCTGCTGACCGGTGACAAGGGCACCATCAGCATGGATATCGACAATGTCGAAGGTGCCGCCGGCAACTATGCCATCAGCGTCAAGGCGAGCGGCCCGATCAAGGCTTCCGGCAATTCGACCACGACGGTGAAGCTTGCCGCCAAGCAGCGCTCCTCGCTGTCGCTGGGCCTCGAGGCCGGCGGCGCCGGACGTGCCGAGTTCGACGTCGACATCTCCGGGCCGAACGGGCTGACGCTGGCGCGGCATTATGCGCTCGACGTCAAGCCGGCGACCCAGGTTCTGGCGCGCCGTTCGATCCGCACGCTGGCGAAGGGCGAAAGCCTGACGCTGACCTCGGACATGTTCTCCGATCTTGTGCCGGGTACCGGCAGCGTTTCGGTCTCGGCGAGCCTGTCGACCGCGCTCGATGCCGCGAGCATTCTGAAAGCGCTCGACCGCTACCCGTATGGCTGCTCCGAGCAGATCACGAGCCGCGCGTTGCCGTTGCTCTATGTCAATGATCTCGCCGCCGGTGCCCATCTTGCGATGGACACCGCGGTCGACCAGCGCATCCGCGACGCGATCGAGCGGCTCCTCGCTCGACAGGGGTCCAACGGCTCGTTTGGCCTGTGGTCGGCGGGCGGCGACGACGCCTGGCTCGATGCCTACGTCACAGACTTCCTGACCCGGGCCCGCGAAAAGGGCTTTGCGGTGCCGGACGTGCTGTTCAAGAACGCGCTCGACCGCGTCAGGAACTCGGTGGTCAATGCCAACGAGCCGGAGAAGGACGGCGGCCGCGATCTGGCCTACGGCCTCTATGTGCTCGCGCGCAACGGCGCGGCGCCGATCGGTGATCTGCGCTATCTCGCCGACACCAAGCTGAACAATCTGGCGACCCCGATCTCCAAGGCCCAGCTTGCGGCGGCGCTGGCGCTGGTCGGCGACAAGGCGAGGGCCGAGCGGGTCTATGGTGCCGCGCTCGATGCGCTGAACCCGAAACCCGTGATCGAGTTCGGCCGGGTCGACTACGGCTCGGCGCTGCGCGATGCTGCTGCGCTGGTCTCGCTCGCTGGCGAAGGCAATGCACCGCGCACCACGCTGACCCAAGCCGTGCTGCGGGTCGAGGCGGCGCGGGGACTGTCGCCCTACACCTCGACGCAGGAAAATGCGTGGATGGTGCTGGCGGCGCGGGCGCTCGCCAAGGAGACGCTGGCGCTCGACATCAACGGCCAGCCGGTCAAGACCGCGGTCTATCGCAGCTACAAGGCCGAGGAGATGACCGGCCAGCCGCTCAGGATCACCAATACCGGCGATGCGCCGGTGCAGGCGGTGATCTCGGTGTCGGGCTCGCCGGTCACGCCGGAGCCGGCGGCCTCCAACGGCTTCAAGATCGAGCGCAGCTATTTCACGCTCGACGGCAAGCCGGCCGATGTCACCAAGGCGAAACAGAATGACCGCTTCGCGGTTGTCCTGAAGGTGACGGAAGCCAAACCGGAGTTCGGTCACATCATGGTGGCCGACTATCTGCCGGCCGGGCTCGAGATCGACAACCCGAACTTGGTGTCATCGGGGGATTCCGGCACGCTCGCGTGGATCGAGGACGGCGTCGAGCCGAAGAACACCGAGTTCCGCGATGACCGCTTCACGGCGGCGATCGATCGGGGCGCCAACGACAAAGCGGTGTTTACGGTCGCCTATGTCGTGCGCGCGGTGTCGCCGGGCAAATATGTGCTGCCGCAGGCCTATGTCGAGGACATGTACAATCCCTCGCGCTATGGCCGCAGCGGAACCGGTGCGGTTGAGGTGAAGCCGGCGAAATGAACAAGGACGCGCGGCGCAAACTCTTCTCGTCATGGCCGGGCTTGACCCGGCCATTCATAGGCGCGTCCATGCGAACGAAGGATGTGGATGCCCGGGTCAAGCCCGGGCATGACAAGCGCAGCGGGCGGCTGGCGCTCCGCGTCGCGGCCGCAATGGCCGTCGTCCTTATTGCGATCACCGGCGCCTTCGCCGCCTGGATCGTTTCGCTCGGGCCGTTGCCGCTCGACAAGGCGCAGCAGGTCTCGACCACGGTGATCGATCGCAACGGCAAGCTGCTCCGCGCCTATGCGATGACGGACGGGCGCTGGCGGCTGCCGGTCGATGCGAAGACGTCAGTCGATCCCACCTATCTGAAGCTCTTGTTCGCCTATGAGGACAAGCGCTTCTATGAGCATCACGGCATCGATCCGCTGGCGCTGTCGCGCGCCGCATTCCAGCTTCTCACCAGCGGTCATATCGTCTCGGGCGGTTCGACGATCACGATGCAGCTGGCGCGGCTGATCGAGCCGCGCCACCAGCGCTCGGTTTACGCAAAGCTGCGGCAGATGGTGCGGGCGGTCGAACTGGAGCGGCAGCTCTCGAAGGACCAGATCCTCGATCTCTATCTTGCGCTGGCGCCGTTCGGCGGCAATCTCGAGGGCATCCGTGCCGCCTCGATCGCCTATTTCGGCAAGGAGCCGAAGCGGCTGTCGCTCGCCGAAGCCGCGCTGCTGGTGGCGCTGCCGCAATCGCCGGAGCGGCGGCGGCTCGATCGTTACCCGGACGCCGCCCACGCTGCCCGCGACCGCGTGCTCGAGCGCATGGTCGAGGATGGCGTGGTGTCGAAGGACGATGCCGCGCAGGCCACTGCGACGGCGGTGCCGAAGATGCGCAAGCAGATTCCGATCCTGGCGCCGCATTCGTCCGATCAGGCGATCGCGACGATGAAGGATGCGCCCGTCATCAAGCTGACGCTCGACGCCGCGCTACAACGGAACCTGGAGGCGCTGGCGCGCGACCGCGCCATCGCGCAGGGGCCTGACGTCTCGGTTGCGATCGTCGTGGTCGACAATGAGACGGGCGACGTGCTCGCGCGCGTCGGCTCGGCGGATTATTTCGATGAGCGGCGGGCCGGGCAGGTCGACATGACGCGCGCGGTGCGCTCGCCGGGCTCGACCTTGAAGCCGTTCATCTATGGCCTTGCCTTCGAGGATGGCTTTGTCCATCCCGACAGCCTGATCGAGGACCGGCCGATCCGCTTCGGCACCTACGCGCCGGAAAATTTCGACATGACGTTCCAGGGCACGGTGCCGATCCGCAAGGCGCTGCAATTGTCGCTCAACGTGCCGGCGATCGCGCTGCTCGACCGGGTCGGTGCCAGCCGGCTGTCGTCGCGGCTGAAGCAGGCCGGCACCAGTCTCGTGCTGCCGAAGGACGAGGCGCCGGGCCTTGCGATGGGTCTCGGCGGTGTCGGCATCACGTTGCAGGATCTCGCTCAGCTCTATTCCGGCCTGGCACGGCTCGGCGCGACTAAACCGTTGCGCGAGATCATGCAGGAGAATGACAGCCGCGACACGATGCGGCTGATGGATCAGGCTGCGGCCTGGCAGGTCGGCAACGTCCTGCTCGGCACGCCGCCGCCGGAGAACGGCGTGCACAACCGGATCGCGTTCAAGACCGGCACCAGCTATGGCTATCGCGATGCCTGGTCGGTCGGCTTCGACGGCCGCGTCACGATCGGCGTCTGGGTCGGCCGTCCCGACGGCGCGCCGGTGCCGGGTCTGGTGGGCCGCACCGCCGCGGCGCCGATCCTGTTCGACGCCTTTGCACGCACCGGCAAAATCCCGGCGGCATTGCCGAAGCCGCCACGCGGCGTGCTGGTCGCATCCAACGCGAAACTGCCGCCGCCGCTGCGCCGCTTCCGGCCGCTCGGCGAACTGGTCCGTAGCGGCAACGACCAGGCTCCGCACATCCAGTTTCCGCTGAACGGCTCGCGCATCGATGTCGATCAATCCGAGGGCGGCCGCAATGCCGCGCTGCCGGTCAAGGTCGCCGGCGGGGTGCTGCCGCTGACGGTCCTTGTGAATGGTGTCTCAGCCGGGGACATCGACAGCCGGCGCCAGCGCCTGATCGAGCCGCCCGGGCCGGGCTTCGCGCGGCTCACCGTGATCGACGCCACGGGGGCCGCGGATACCGTTGTGATCCGCGTGCAATGATCGCACGGGAAAGCGAAGCGGCACGGTCGGAAAGCGGAACAGCACAGTTGTTTGCGCTGCGGTTTCATCGTATGCGAAACCCATGGTGGATGGCCTCCAACCCCGGCGCTTCGGAGCAGGGCAACAGTCTGTAAAACCTGCGCATTCGAGCCGCAGGCTGTTCATGGCGTTCGAGTTCGCAACGGCCAGCCAATGGCGTTCGATCCTGTTCCTGACGCTGACCTGCCTGGTGCTGTTCCTGCCGGGCTTCTTCACCATCCCGCCGATCGACCGTGACGAGGTCCGCTTTGCCCAGGCGACCAAGCAGATGGTCGAGAGTGGCGATTTCGTCGACATCCGCTTCCAGGACGACGTCCGTTACAAGAAACCGGTTGGCATCTACTGGATGCAGGCGGCTGCGCTGAAGACCGTCTCCGCGCTCGGGGTGCCGCGCGCCCAGGTCCGCATCTGGGTGTACCGCCTGCCGTCCCTGATCGGCGCCATCGGCGCCGTTTTGCTGACCTATTGGACGGCGCTGGCCTTCGTGACGCGGCAGGGGGCGGTGCTGGCCGCCCTGATGATGGCAAGCTGCGTGCTGCTCGGGGTCGAAGCGCGGCTCGCCAAGACCGACGCGATGCTGCTGCTGACCGTCACCGCGGCGATGGGCGCGATGGCGCGAGTCTATCTGTCGTGGCAGCGCGGCGAGGATCCCGCACACCCTTCATGGGGTCCGCCCGCGGTCTTCTGGACGGCACTGGCGGTCGGCATCCTGCTCAAGGGGCCGCTGATCCTGATGTTCGTCGGCCTTGCGATGGCGGGGCTTGCGATTCTCGATCGATCGGCGGCCTGGTTCTGGCGCATGCGCCCGGTCTGGGGGCTGATGTGGACCCTCGTGCTGGTGCTGCCGTGGTTCGTGCTGATCTTCCTGCGCGCCGGCGAGACCTTCTTTGCCGACTCGGTCGGCGGCGACATGCTGAGCAAGCTCGGTGCGCAGGAATCCCATGGCGCGCCGCCTGGACTCTATCTGCTGCTGTTCTGGATCACGTTCTGGCCCGGTGCGCCGCTCGCCGGCATGGCGGCGCCTGCGGTTTGGCGGGCGCGGCGCGAGCCCGGTGCGCAGTTCCTGCTGGCCTGGCTGATCCCGTCCTGGATCGTGTTCGAGGCCGTGCTGACCAAGCTGCCGCATTACGTGCTGCCGCTCTATCCGGCGATCGCGATCCTGACCGTCGGCGCGCTGGAGCGGCGCGTGCTGTCGCGCTCGCCGTGGCTGTTGCGGGGCGCCGCCTGGTGGTTCGCGATCCCCGCCTTCGGCGCGGTGCTGGTGATCGTCGGCGCCATCAAGGCGATCCATCAGCCGGTGTTTCCGGCCTGGCCGTTGTTCGCCGTTGCGATGGTGTTCGGCCTGATCGCGTGGTGGTTGTTCGAGGACAGCCGCGCCGAGCGCTCGCTGCTCAATGCGGTGATTGCCGCGGCGCTGATGGCAGCCGGCACCTATGGTGTGGTGCTGCCGCGGCTTACCACCGTATTTCCGAGCCAGGAGGTCGCACGCGCCTTGCGCAACGTGACCTGCGTCGGCCCGAAGGCGGCAGCCGCCGGCTTCCACGAGCCGAGCCTCGTGTTCATGACCGATACCTCGACGCTGCTCACCGACGGATCGGGCGCCGCGGATTTCCTCGGGCAGGGCTCCTGCCGCTTCGCGCTGGTCGAACAGCGCTCGGAGCGCGCCTTCGTGCAGCGCGCCGAGGCGATCGGCCTGCGCTACAACGCGCCGGTGCGCGTCGAGGGCTACAACATCTCGCAGGGCAAGGCGGTCTCGATCGCGATCTTCCGTTCCGAAGGGACGGAATGACATGCCGGCGCTTCCAGCCACCCCGGAATCCGCCAACTATTTCGGACGATTGCTGACATTGGTTTGGCTGTCCTTTGCCCAGCTCGTGCGGGCACCGTCGCATTCGCGCCGTGCCGAGGCGGCTCGCCGCTCCGCGCGCCACGGACTTTTGCTCGTCGTCATCGTCGGCGCCGTGATCATCACGCTGATGTATGCGTTCGATGTCACCGAGATCAGTCTGATGCCGCCACGCGGCACGCCGGGTCTCTGGTGGGTGAAGACGCTCACCGATTTCGGCAAGGACGAGTATGTGCTGTGCGCGCTTGGCCTGCTGCTGATCGTGGTCGCGCTGGCGGCGCCTGCGCTGCGCGGCGTGCCGCGCGCCACCTTGCTTGGCTTCGGGACAAGGCTGCAATACCTGTTTCTGTCGGTCGTGCTCTCGGTCGCTGTCGGCGAATTGATCAAGTGGATCGTCGGCCGCGGGCGGCCCTTTGTCGGCGGCAAGGCCAATGCCTTCAACTTCCAGCATTTCGCCGGTACCGAGGCCTATTCGAGCTTTCCGTCGGGACATTCGATCACGGCGTTCGCGCTTGCCTTTGCGGTGTCCGCGGTGTGGCCGGGCGCGCGGTTCGCGATGCTGGTCTACGCGCTGGTCATCGCCGCGACCCGGCTCGTGCTGCTGGCGCATCATCCGAGCGACGTGGTGGCCGGCGCGCTGGTCGGGGTGATCGGCGCAATGGTCGTGCGCTACTGGTTCGCCGCCCGCCGCCTTGGTTTTGCCATTCATCGCGACGGCACTGTGGTGGCGCTGTCAGGACCGTCGGACGGGCGTCTCAAAAGGGTTGCGAGGAGCGCCTTCGCCCCATAAAAGCGGTCGCCCGACGGCCGGATCGGGCTGGTTCCATCGCCGACAACACCAACCACGAGTGCCGATTTGCCTGCTCCCGACCAGATGCCGGTCGCCGTTTCCATCGTCGTGCCCGTGCGCAACGAGGCGGACAATATCGCGCCGTTGATCGCCGAGATCGCGGCCGCGCTCGACGGACGCTGGGCCTACGAGATCGTCTACGTCAATGACGGCTCGACGGATGCCACCGGCGAGCGGCTGAGCGCGGTCATGGCCGGGCGGCCCAATCTCCGGCAGCTCCGCCACGCGGTCTCGTCGGGCCAGTCGGCGGCCGTGCGCAGCGGCGTGCGCGCCGCGCGCGGCGCGATCGTGGCCACGCTCGACGGTGACGGGCAGAACAATCCCGCCTTCCTGCCGGACCTGATCGCGGCGGTCGAGAGCGGCAACGGCCGCGTCGGCCTCGCCGCGGGCCAGCGCGTCGGGCGCAAGGACACCGGCTTCAAGAAGCTGCAATCGCGCATCGCCAACACGGTGCGCGGCATCATCCTGCGCGACGGCACCCGCGACACCGGATGCGGCCTGAAGGCGTTTCCGCGCGAGGTGTTTCTGGCGATGCCTTACTTCGACGGGCTGCATCGTTTTCTTCCGGCACTGGTCCGCCGCGAGGGGCTGGCGATTGCCTATGTCGACGTCGTCGACCGGCCGCGCCATTCCGGCGTGTCGAACTATGGATTTTTCGACCGGCTCTGGATCGGGATCATGGATCTCGCCGGCGTGTGGTGGCTGATCCGCCGCAAGAAGCCGACGCCGGTCGTCACTGAAGTGGTCGCTGAAGTGCCCGATGTCGCTGGCGTGCCAGGCGTGACCGAGGTGAAGTGATGCTGATTCAGTACGGTCAGGCGCTGAGCGCCTATCTCTACGACGTGTTCATCGCCAAGTTCGACTTCTGGCTGGCGTTCGGCCTGATCGCGCAACTGTTCTTCACCGCGCGCTTCCTCGTGCAGTGGATTTCCAGCGAACGCGCCGGCCAGAGCGTGGTGCCGATGGCGTTCTGGTTCTTTTCGATGGGTGGCGGCCTGATGACGCTGATCTACGGGCTTGCCAAGCGTGAGCCCGTCATCATCATCGGGCAGGGGCTGGCCACGCTGATCTACATCCGCAACATCATGCTGATCGTGAAGAACCGCGGCCGCGGGTCGAAGACGCTCGATAGCTGATTGCCGTCATCGTCGGAGCGGCGAGCGGTAGGCCTTGTTCGGGAATCTCGATAGATTCCAGCATCGGGCTCAGCCCGGGATCAATTGCGACCGAATCTGAACCAAGGTCAAACATTCGCCCCAAGCGGCATGGCATCTACGGCTTGCCGTGGGCGTGGCGGCATCTCGAGACCGTGCCCCAGGGGATGAGGGGCGTTGATGACCAGCCGTGACGAAGCGACGAAAGCGGGTGGTTATCTATCGAGCGTCCGCGATATTCCGTCGCTTGACGAGCCACCGCTGACCGGCGAGCGCAAATTGCCTGACCGGCGCGCCGTCAGCCTCCGCTGGATGGCGGGGACGATTCTGATCGGATCCGCCGCCGTCGCTCTTCTTGCCGGCGCGCTTCGCGGGGCGTTTGGCGATCACGCGCGATTCGCAGCCGCGCCGGTCGTGTCACTTCCGCGCTTCGCAGGGCAGGTAGTTGACGAGGCGCGACGCGGCGATCGTCTCGACCGGAGGCTCGGCCCGCAGGGCAATTCCGCTGCGCTCAAGATTGAGCAGCTGAGCGATGCCGGCGCGGTCCGTCGATTTACCCGCGTGTCAGCGCGGCTCGCGGAGATCGATCTCGAGCCACACCAGGAAGCGCGGGGAGACGAAAAGGACGACGCGCGAGCGGGCTCGCAACGCGACCTGCTGTCGGAGCTGCCAGCCATCATACGGACAGGTCCAGCGCGGCGCCCACTGCCGGGCGGCACCAGCGCCTATGCTGACGGTGAAGACGTGCCGCGTCCGCCGGCTCCGATCGGCGAGGCTGTCAACGTCACCAACCTTCCGAAGTCGCCTACGTCGTCGCGTCACCGCCGACATGTCATTATCGCGAGAAGCGGCGACACGCTGGCCGCCATTCTGCGGGCGCTGGCGGCGGCCGCGGAGGACGCGCCGGCGATCCTGGCCGCTTTCCCGTCGCCTGGCGCTCTGGAGACGCTGTCCGGTGGCGAGAAAATCACGGTCATCGAACAAGGCGAAGACGCCGGTTCGCCGCGCGGCCATGTCGCGAAGGTGTCGATCGAACGCGCCGGCTCCGATGTGTCCGCCGTCGGTCGCACCGATGGCGGCCAATACCAGCCGATCGCGCCCGAACAGCCCGACATCGCCGCGCGCAGCGAGAGCCCGCTGCGTGAGTCGATCGATACGCATTCCGTTCCGGGCGAAACACTGCGTGACGGCCTTGACGCGCTTGCGCGCTCCAACCACGTCGACCAGGGGATCGTTGCTGAACTGATGCGGCTCTGTGGCCGCGATTTCGATCTCGACGAGCCGCTCGGCGACGCCGATGTGGCCGAGATCATCTACGCGCCGAACGACATCGGTCAGCCGGAGTTGGTCTTCATCGGTTTGACGGCGGGCGGACAGTCCCGCCGGTACTATCGCTTCACGGCGCCGGACGATGGCAGCTCCGATTTCTATGATGAGACCGGCCAGTCCATCACCAAATTCCTGTTGCGCAAGCCGGTCGTGACCGGCCGCCTTGGCGACGGCTTTGGTTGGCGGATTCATCCGATCCTTGGCGACCGCCGTTTCCATGAGGGCGTCGATTATGCGGCGCCCTATGGGTCGCCCATCGCGGCCGCGGGCGCCGGCGTCGTCGAGACCGAAGGGTACGAACGCGGGTACGGGAAATATATCCGCGTGCGGCACGACCGCGGTTATGAGACGACCTATGCCCACGTCGCAAGCTTCCCGCCCGGCCTGAAGATCGGAGACCGCGTTCGTCAGGGCGAGACGATCGCCTTTGTCGGATCGACCGGGCTCTCGACCGGACCGCACCTCTATTACGAGGTACGGATCAACGGCCGCAACGTCGATCCGCTTCGGATGAAGCTGTCGGGCGGCCGGCTGCTGCAAGGCGATCTGCTCGGGGCTTTCGATCGCCAGCGTGACAGCATCGACCAACTCGCTGCCATCTCCGCGCTTCCGCCGCGGCGTTTCGGCTCCGAACATCGGCCGCCGACATAGCGAGCGCAGATCGCATCACGCCATGCCGGCGCGGCGGGCCTTGCCGGGGTCAGAAGCCCGGAGAGCTCGAAGGCACGGGCGCCGCAACGTCGGTCGCTTCCATGGTGGTGCTCTCGCGATCGGCGGCGGTCTCGCCGGCGGCGTCGAGCACGGGATAGGCGACCGAGCAGATGTGCGAATGGATGCGGCGAAGGTCGCGCAGCACGTCGAGATGCAGCGAAGTGGTCTCGATGGTTTCGGGCCGGCCTTCGCGCAGGCGCTCCAGATGGCGCTCGACGGCGGCCAATTCGGCCGCGCGCAGCGCCGCCTTCTCGGTGAGCAGCTTGCGCGCCTCGTTGGCATCGCCCGACATGAACACGCCGAACGCGATCCGCAGCGAGTCGATCGTGCGCTTGTGGAACGCCGACAATTCCTCCGCGCCTTCGGTGGAGAATTGCAGGCGATGCTTGATCTTCTTGGTCGCGAGCTCGCTCAGGTTCTTGTCGATGATGTCGCCGATATGCTCGAGATTGATCGCGAACGCGACGATCTCCATCGCGCGCTGGCCCTCGCGCTCGTCCAGGCTGCCGCGGGTGAGTTTCGTGACGTAAAGCTTGATCGCCTCGTTCAGCCGGTCGACGGTGTTGTCCATCTTCGACACCTGGTCAACCAGGGCGCGATCGTTGGTCAGCATCGCCGCCATCACCTTGCGCAGCATGGCCTCGGTGTGATCGCCCATATGCAGCACCTCGCGGGCCGCATCGGCCAGCGCCAGTGAAGGCGTCTCCAGCGCACTCTCGTCGAGATAGCGCGGCCGTGATGGATCGGTCTCCTGCGCTCGCTTCGGCAGCAGACGCTCGAGCAGCCGCGCCATGTGGTCGAGCACGCCGATGAACAGCAGCGCGGTCGCAACGTTGAAGGCGATGTGGAACAGCGCAGTCGCCTTGGCGAGATCGGGTTGCCAGGCGTAGATGATCTCGGTGATCGGGCGCAGGAACGGCGCCACCAGCAGGATGCCGACGACGCGGTTGACGAGATTGCCGACCGGCAGCCGGTAGCTCGCCGGATTGTCGCGCCGCGCGCCCTCCAGTAGCGGATTGATGGCACTGCCGAGGTTGGCGCCGAGCACCAGCGCAAATGCGGCATAGGGCGAGATGAACTGGGAAAAGGCCAGCGACATCACCAGCAGCACGCTGGCGACACTGGAATGGACCAGCCAGGTGACGACGGCGCCGATCAGGATGCAGAGCACGGGATCGCCGGTGATCGCGCCGAGGAACACGCGCACGCCCGGAGCATTCTCGGCGGGCGCCATCGTATCGAGCAGGATGTGCAGCGCCAGCAGCATCAGGCCGAGGCCGATCGAGACGCGGCCGAGATCCTTGATCCGGGAGCGCGGCCCGCTGCGGAACGCAACGAGGCCGACGATGAACAGGACCGGCGCGATGGCGGCGACGTTGAACGACAGCACCTGCACGATCAGTGTGGTGCCGATATTGGCACCGAGCATGATCGCGAGCGCCGGCACCAGGCTGACGATCTCTTCGGCGGCGAAGGAACTGGTGATCAGGGCAGTCGCGGTCGAACTCTGGAGCAGGGCGGTCAGGCCGAGGCCGGCGCCAAGGGCGGTAAAGCGATTGCGCAGCGCCCGGGCGAGCAGCAGCCGCAAATCCGGTCCGAAGGCGCGCAGAATCCCGCTATGGACCATGTGCAGGCCCCACAGCAGGAGCGCCACGCCCCCCATCAGATCGAGCAGAACAATGCTTCCCATGCTTCCTGGCATCCCGGCGAATTCGAGTCGAATGAACATAGGTATCGTCTATCGACTGGCGATCAACCCCTTTTTGTTCTCATGCGACCACGGCGGGAGCGACGCACGCTATCGAGTGAGGCGGCCTATCGGGTAGACGTCATTCGACCTGCAGCACATATCATTCAACTATTCAATCGTTGATTGATCAAAGCTCGTGTCTCCCGGCGAGGGCGCCCCCGGTAAACGAATCTCGAACGCGACCGCTCAATTGCGATGGGTTCCGCTAGGCAGTTTCCAATCTTTCCCAGCTATGACGATAGGCTAGGAAGTTGCCCAGAAAGGCTTGGGGATCAGAATGTTTATGAATCGCCGCAAGAGCGAACGCCGCCCGTGCCGGAGCGTCGCCAAAATTCAGCTGGGCACAGGGTCGCTGCCACGCGACTGCATGATCACCGATATTTCAGCCGGCGGCGTCAAGGTGATCGCCGAATATCTGGAGATCCCGCCGGAATTCACCATCATCCTGTCGACCGGCAGTCCGCGTCAGTGCCGGCTGGCCTGGCAAATCGGGCACGAGTTCGGCGCCCAGTTCGTCGACTGAAGTCGACTGAAGCTGCCATTTGGCTGCTTTCTCGCCAGGCGTCCGGCACCGCATCTGGGCCGGATGACGGCGACATGATGGCATCCTTAACCGGACCTTAGGGTTAAGCTGTGAGCATCCCGGAACCTTCGCCGTTCCGAGTCTCGCTTTATGTTTGAGAAATTCCCCCGACCCTCAGGCCGCGTGCGCCGTCTCGCGGGCACGGTATCTGCCGCGATCCTGCTGATCGGGTTGTCTGCCTGTCAAACCTCCGGCCCGTCTGACATCACCGGCTCATTGGGAGACACGGCGGAGGCCACGCCGGCCCCGGCCGATCCGCGGCGCGACATCGCGACCTACCACGAGCGCGTCCGCGCCAACCCGAAAGACACCGACGCCGCGCTGAAATACGCCCGGGCGCTGCGCGCCACCGGCCAGCGGGCCCAGGCGGTCGCCGTCATGGAGCAGGCGGTGCTGGCGCAGCCCAGCAACAAGGCGCTGCTCGCGGGTTACGGACGGGCGCTCGCCGACAACGGCAATTTCCAGCAGGCATTCGACGTGCTCGGGCGCGCGCATACCCCGGAAGATCCGGACTGGCGCATCCTGTCGGCGCAGGGCGCCGTGCTCGACCAACTCGATCGCCACGACGAGGCGCGGCAGTATTATGCGAGTGCGCTGAAGATCGTGCCTGACGATCCGTCAGTGCTCTCCAATATCGGGCTGTCCTATCTGCTGTCGAAGGACCTGCCGAAGGCCGAGGAGACGCTGCGCCGCGCGCGGGAGCGCGCCCCCGGCGACATGCGGGTGCGAACCAATCTCGCCGTCGTGGTTGGCTTGCAGGGCCGCCAGTCCGAGGCGGAAACCATCATGAAGGCCGATTTGCCGGCGGAGCAGGGCTCAGCCAACGTCGCCGCGCTGAAGCGACTGTTGGCGCGCAGGGATGCGAGCCGCGCCGACGCCGAGAAGATCCCGGTCGCAGCCAGTCGCCGCGACTAGGGCGCTTTCAGGCGGAACGCTAGCCGGCGACCCGGCGCCCGTCGGTTCGGCGCGACTGCAGCTTCTTGAGGATGGGCGACAGGAACGACTCGCGGGCTTCGGCGAGATCGGGACGGCCGGTGAGGCGCTGCGCGATCTGCAGGAAAGTCCTTGTGGTGCGGTGACGCGCGGAGACTTCCGCGATCATCTGGCCGTTGTTGGCGGCTTCACCGAACAGCCTGCAGTCGAACGGGATCGCCGCGATCGGCTGGCTCTCGATCGTCTTGGCGAAATCCTTGACCTCGATCTCGGGTCGCTTCGACATGCCGACCTGATTCAGGCAGTAGAGCGGCGGGCGGTCGTTCGGACGCGCGGTCCTCAACAGGTTCATCATGTTCTTGGTGTTGCGCATGTTGGCGAGGTCGGGCTCGGCCACGATCAGGATATCGTCGGCACCGACCAGCACGCGTTTGGTCCAGGCGGTCCATTGATGCGGCACGTCGAGCACGATGCAGGACGTCGTCATGCGCATCGTATCGAAGATGGCATCGAACGCCTCGGCGCCGAAATCGTAGACCTGGTCGAGGGTGGCCGGCGCCGCCAGCAGGCTGAGATGATCGCCGCACTTTGCGAGCAGGCGTTCCATGAAGGCAGAGTCCGGACGCTCGGGCGAGAACACGGCGTTGGCGATGCCCTGCACCGGGTCCTGATTGTAGTCCAGGCCGGCGGTACCGAAGGCGAGGTCGAGATCGACGACGACCGAATCCAGCCCGAGGTCGCGTGCGATGGTCCAGGCGACATTGTGGGCAATGGTCGAGGCGCCGACGCCGCCCTTGGCGCCCGCGACCGCGATCAGGCGGCCGACCGAGACCGCTTCGGAGGCCGAGAACAGGCTGCAGATCGAGCGCACGATGTCGAGCACCTTGACCGGCCCGATGACGTAGTCGTTGACGCCGCGCCGGACCAATTCGCGATACGGCGCAGTCTCGCCGGCCGTGCCGAGCACCACGACGCGGGTGCCGGGATCGCAGACCGTGGCGAGCTCGTCGAGACCGGCGAGGAAATCATGATCCGGCTCGGTCTCGAGCATGATGACGTTGGGCGTCGGCGCCTTGTGGTAGGCGTCGATCGCCGCGGCGATGCCGCCCATATGGACCGAGAGATGAGCCTTGGCGAGCCGGCGGTCGTCGGCAGCCGCGCGTGCGTTCGCGGCGGTCGCGACGCTTGCGCAGAACGCCTGCACGGAAATCCGCGGCGCCGGCGCGATGTAATCGTTGGCGTGCTGCGGCTCGTCTTGTTGTTCGGTCATTTCGCGGCGTCGCTCAGCTTGGCTTTCTCGGCTTCGGGGTAGGCGGTCGCGGTCGACTCACCCTTGCGGTATTTATCGAACGCGATCGTACGGCGCGGCGTATAGGCTGCGGTCTCGGTTCGCGGCTGTTCGAGGTCGGACGGATTGGCGACCATCGCGGCAAGGTTACGCTGCGTGGCGCAGCCGAAATTGTCGTACTGCTTGTTCTGGTTGTAGTTCGGATTGTAGATCGAGGGACCGAGGTCGCTCGGCCACACTCCGCAGGGACCGGCGACGGCGGCCATCTTCGGATAGCTCAGCCGAATGGTCGCAAGCGCGCGCGGATCATCGAGATGGTAGGAGCGCTTGGTGATGGCATGGGCGGGTACGCCCATCGACGCCAGCAGGCCGCGGATCTCCTGATACACCGCCTGTGCCGAGCGCGAGTTCGAGCTGTCGGCCGGCACGTCGATCGCAATCGCGCCGGTGCCTTCGCGGCGCCAGGTGCGCGCCAGCCCCATGACGTCGTCGCGCTGCGCTTCGGTGAGGTTGCCGCGGGCGCGGCCGACGAAGACGACGATCGACTGTTCGCCCTCGGTCACCGCGATCGGATGCCGCTGCCGGTAGTCGTCGCCCACGGTGCCGGTGGCAAGATTGTCGCCCGTCAGATTGCAGCCGCCGAGCGCGATCGCGCTGACGACGACGGCGCCCAACAGCGACAGCGTCCTGGCACGACCGGCTTGTGTGTTGCGTGTCATCATAGGATCCCCCAACCCCTTCAGGTCCGCGCCTCAGTCGATGATGAAGCCGAAATTGACCGGCGTGGCGCCGATCGGCTCGCTGCGGGCGGCGACGCCGTAGATGCGATTGACGCGCGCCAGCAGTGCCGACTGCGCGTCGGAAGCCGGGGCAAATCCGTCGTCGGGACGGGACAGCTCCTTCTGCGCAACGGCGCGCACCACGTAGGGCGTCACGATGACCATGAGCTCGGTCTCGTTGTTGACGAAGTCCTGGCTCCGGAAGAGCTGGCCGAGGATCGGGATCTGATCGACGCCGGGCATGCCGTTGATGGCCTGCTTGGTCTGCTCCTGGATCAACCCGGCCATCGCGATCGAGCCGCCGGAGGGTACTTCCAGCGTGGTGTCGGCGCGGCGGGTCTTGATCGAGGGAATGGTCGTGCCGTTCTGGCCGCCGGTCAGGGCGTTCTCCATCGAGACTTCGGAGACCTCGGTCATCACCTTCAGGCTGATCCGTCCCTCGGTCAGCACCACCGGCGTGAAGTTGAGCGAGATGCCGAACTTCTTGAAGCTGACGGTCTGCACGCAATTGCCGATCGTGCCCGACGTCGTCGTCTGGCAGGTGACGCCGGTCGGAATCGGAAACTCGCCGCCCGAGATGAAGGTCGCCGACTCGCCGGAGATCGCGGTGAGGTTGGGCTCGGCCAGCGTCTTGACCACGCCCGCGCTCTCCATCGCGCGCAGCGTCGCCGTGACGGTCGGCACGCCGAGCTTGTTCAGGGCTGCGCCCGTCAGCCCGTTGTTGGGGGCGAGCGCACCGTTATTGGCGGTGAAGGCGTTGGCGTTGTTGAAGACCACCGCGGCGGTGCCGTAGTTCATGTTGGCGCTGAGGTCGACGCCGAGCTGCTTGACGACGTCCCGGCGGACTTCGGCGACGGTGACTTTCAGCATCACTTGGTCGCGGCCGCGGACCACGATGGAATTGACGACCTTGTCGGCGCTGCCGACCAGTTTGGCGGCGATGTCGCCGGCCTGCTGGGCCTCGACCGGGCTTGCCACCGTGCCGGTCAGGACGACGCTGTCGCCGACGCCCTCGATCTGGACGCCGGGCAGCATCTGCTTCAGCGCGGCGCGCATTCCGTTAAGGTCGCGCTTGATCGCGATGTCGTAGGAGGCGACCTGGTTGCCGTCGGCGTCGAAGAACACCACGTTGGTCTGGCCGACTGCCGCGCCGATGATATAGGCGCGCTGCGCCGAGCGGATCACGGCGTTGGCGATCTTGGGATCGGCGACCAGAACGTCCTTGGCCTCGCGCGGCAGATCGACCACGACCGACTTGCCAACGCCGAGCGAGACGGAGCGCGTCTTGGCGGCGATGCTGCTCGTCACCGCGACATCCGCGTTCTTGTCGGGATCGGCCGCGCTGGCAAGGGCAGGGATCAGCATCAGCGCGGTGATCGCCGACAATGACAGCGCGCGGACCAGCGTGGTCGACGTCGCCATTTGTTTCGCACCCGTCGTCATATCGAAGCCCCCATCACTTCTGTGTCGTCAGAGAGCTCGGGATGCCGAAGCGCACCACCTTGATGCTCTCGCCCCGCTTCGGGGCATGGTCGCTGGTCTCGTCGGTCTGCTCGTTGACGTCGGCGATGCTGCGCAGCGCCAGCGCCAGCGTTCCGCTCTGCCGGGCGCGCGCCAGCGTCTCGGCCTGTTCGGGCTTGAGCTCGAGGGTCACGGTCTTGCCGACGAGGGAGTTGTTGCCGTCCTTCTCCTTCGGCGCCTGGTCGATCGCCAGAACGCGGACGTTGGACAGCAGGATTTCAGTGGTGACGATATCGCGGCCGCCTTGCTGATCGGGATTCTTGTCGCGACGCGACAGGATCACATCGACGCGGTCGTTCGGCAGAATGAAGCCGCCGGCGCCCGTCTCCGGCGAGATTTCGGTGGAAATCGCGCGCATGCCGGAGGGCAGGATCGCGGCCATGAAGCCGCTTCCGTTGGCCTTGACCAGCTTTTGCTCGCGGATCGGTTCGCCGACGATGAAGGGCGCGCGTGCGATCGAACCGATGATGTCGTTCATGGCATTGGCGTTGGCGTCGTGACGGATGAACGCGCTGCTTGCAGTTTCGGCCGGCCAGCGCTGCCACTGGATGTCTTCGGCCTTGACCGATTGACCGAGCCCGATGTCGGACTTTGCGACCAGCACTTCGACGGTCGGCAGTTGCGCGACGGGCGGCGCGACCGGCGCCGGTTTGCGATCGCCAACGCTCGCGAGATACATGGCCGCGAGGCCTGCGACGCCGGCGATGCCGAGGACCACGATGCGTGCCGTTTTCATGCGATTGTCTGAATGCCCTTCACACAGGGCAATCGCGTCCTTGCGACACTGACAGCCCTTCCCGAGGCATCACTACGGCCGCAAAAGTATAAGGGAACTTGATGGAAGGTCCGGACAATTAAGGGATTGGTGGGGATGGTGAACGGCGAGTTATCGGCGCCGTTGCATCTCCGCAGAATCCCGGAGATCGCGCGTGCTTAAGGCGTACGACGTTGGTCGCAACGCGGCGTCAGCGCCGGTGGAGCGTGGTTAATGTCGTCTAACGTGGCAGGGCGCGAGGATCAGAGCGCGGCCTTCAACGCCGCAAATCCACGGTCGAGATCGGCCTTGAGGTCGTCGAGATTCTCGAGCCCGATATGCAGCCGCAGCGTCGGCCCGCCCGGCGACCATTTGGTCGCGGTGCGATAGTCGCTGCAGTCGAACGGGATGGCGAGGCTTTCGAAGCCGCCCCAGGAAAAGCCCATGCCGAACAAAGTGAGCGCGTTCAGCATTGCATCGACCGCGGTCTGTGGCACCGGCTTCAGCACGATGCTGAACAGCCCGGAGGCGCCGGTGAAGTCGCGTTTCCAGATCGCGTGCCCGGGATCGGTGTCGAGGGCAGGGTGCAGCACGCGATCGACCTCGGGCCGCGCGCCGAGCCAGCGCGCGATCTCGAGTCCGGAGCGGTGGTGCTGCGCAAGCCGCACCGATAGCGTGCGAACCCCGCGCAGCGCGAGATAGACGTCGTCGGGGCCGGCGCAGACGCCGAGCAGGCGGATCGCCTCCTGGATCAGCGGCCAGGCTTTCGCATTGGCTGCGATGGTGCCGAACATGATGTCGGAGTGGCCGCCGATATATTTGGTGCCGGCCTGCATGCTGATGTCGACGCCCTGTTCGAGCGAGCGGTGATAGAGCGGCGTCGCCCAGGTGTTGTCGTCGATCATGAGCGCGCCGCGAGCGTGCGCCACGGCCGATATCGCCCGCACGTCCGGCATCTCGAACGTCTGCGAGCCGGGCGCTTCGATCAGCACCGCGCGGGTGTTCGGCTTGAACAGCGTCTCGATGCCGGCGCCGATCAGCGGATCGAAATAGCTGGTCTCGATGCCGTAGCGCTTGAGCATGTTGTCGCAGAAATTGCGGGTCGGCCGATAGGCATTGTCGCACACCAGGAGGTGATCGCCGGTCTTGAGTACGGCGAGCAGCGTGGTGCTGATCGCCGCCAGTCCCGACGGGGCAAGGCCGACGCCAGCGCATTGCGGGCCTTCCAGCGCCATCAGCACGTCCTGCAGCGCCCGCGTGGTCGGGCTGCCGTGGCGGCCATAGGTAAATTCGGCGCGATGGGCGTGGAGGTCCTCCGCGGTCGGATAGAGCACGGTCGAGCCGTGAAACACCGGCGGATTGACAAAGCCCTTCTGGGCCTTGGTGTCGCGGCCGGCCGTGACCAGGCGGGTGGCGGCCTGTTGCGGGTGGGAGGGCGTGGAGCCGTCGGAGGAGGTCATGGAGCGCTGCCGTTAAACTTTAGACTTTTTGCCGCAGCCGTACCGCGTCGGGAAGACGGGGCCGGGCCGGGAGGTGTTACTAACAAGAGGTAGAAGACATGCGTCAACCCCTTGACCCGGCTCGTCAGTCGCTATGTGATGCGGCGCAACTACCAGTCGCCGCACGTTGAGGGGCCTGCCGCGACCTACGATCCGTTGCCTGACCGGTTTGCAGGTCAAACTGCCGGTCAAATCGGCATTTTTGCTGCAAGGGATCATTGGGATGGCCCGTGAACGCGAGGCGATCACAATGCAAACGTCCACCGGACGACCCTGAAAGGCCCCGCCCATGAAACGCGTATCCCTGGCTGTCACCCTCGCCGCTGCCGCCGCCCTGTCGGTCCAGGCCGCCTCGGCGCAAACCCTCAAGACGGTCAAGGACCGAGGCCAGCTGTCCTGCGGCGTCAGCGGCGGCCTGCCGGGCTTCTCGTCGCCGGACGACAAGGGGAACTGGACCGGCATCGACGTCGACATCTGCCGTGGCATCGCGGCGGCGATCTTCGACGATCCGTCCAAGGTCAAGTTCGTGCCACTGTCGGCCAAGGACCGCTTCACCGCGCTGCAGTCGGGCGAGATCGACGTGCTGTCGCGCAATACCACCTGGACGCTGTCGCGCGATACCTCGCTCGGCGCCAACTTCACCGGCGTGACCTATTATGACGGGCAGGGCTTTCTGGTGAAGAAGTCGCTGAAGGTGAACTCGGCGCTGGAGCTGAACAGCGCGTCGGTCTGCGTGCAGACCGGCACCACGACCGAGCAGAACCTCGCCGACTACTTCAAGGGCAACAACATGAAGTACGAGGTGATCGCGTTCGCCGGCGCCGACGAGACCGTGAAGGCCTACGAGACCGGCCGCTGCGACGTGTTCACCTCCGACGTGTCCCAGCTCTATGCGCAGCGACTGAAGCTCGCCAACCCGGCCGACCACGTCGTGCTTCCCGAGATCATCTCCAAGGAGCCGCTCGGCCCGATGGTTCGCCATGGCGACGACCAGTGGTTCGACATCGTGAAGTGGGCGCTGTTCGCCCAGATCAATGCCGAGGAACTCGGTGTCACCCAGAAGAACGTCGACGAGATGGCCAAGTCGGACAAGCCCGACCTCAAGCGCGCCTTCGGCACCGACGGCAATCTCGGTGAGCAGCTCGGCCTGACCAAGGACTGGTTCTCCCGCATCATCAAGGCCGTCGGCAATTACGGCGAGATGTACGATCGCAACGTCGGCGTCGGATCGAAGCTGCAGATCGCACGCGGGCTCAATAATCTCTGGAACAAGGGCGGCATCCAGTACGCGCCTCCGATCCGCTGATCGGCGACGAGGCGGCTGCGGCGATGACGACCGAGCCCCGAAAACCACCGCCTCAGTTCATCTTCCGCCTGAAGCGCGTGCTCGGCGGCCAGTCCGGCTGGACTGGCCTTGCCGTGCAGATCGTATTCGCGGCGGTGTTGGCCTGGGTCGCCTATGAGATCGTGGCCAATGCCCGCGCCAACCTGGAGACGCAGCGCATTGCCTCCGGGTTCGGGTTTCTCAAAAACAATGCGGGCTTTGATGTCAGCCTGAACCTGATCCCGTATTCGGGGTCGGACACCTATACGCGGGTGTTCTTCGTCGGCCTGCTCAACACGCTGCTGGTTGCGGGCATTGGCATCGTCTTCGCCACCATCATCGGCTTCATCATTGCGCTGTGCCGGCTGTCGCCGAACTGGCTGTTGGCGCGGCTCGGCGAGATCTATGTCGAGATCGTCCGCAATCTGCCACTGCTGTTCCAGCTGTTATTCTGGTACCTCGCGGTGCTGGCGGCGCTGCCGGGGCCGCGCCAGAGCATCTCGCTGTTCAACGCCTTCTTCCTCTCCAATCGCGGGCTGGTGATCCCGCGGCCGATCGGCGAGCCCGGGCTCGATCCGCTTCTGATCGCGCTCGCGATTGGCGTCGCAGGCGCGCTGGCGCTGCGCGGCTATGCGAGGCGGGCGCTGTTTCAACGCGGGCAGGCGATCCGGATCTGGCCCTATGTACTCGGCCTGCTGGCTGGCTTGCCACTGGTGACGATGCTGGTGTTCGGGCTGCCGGTGACCTTCGAGCTGCCGCAACTCAAGGGCTTCAACTTCGCCGGCGGCGCGCGGGTGATTCCGGAGCTGGTTGCGCTGGCGGTTGCGCTGTCGACCTATACGGCGGCGTTCATCGCCGAGATCGTTCGCGCCGGTATTCTGTCGGTCCATAGGGGACAGATGGAAGCCGGCTCGTCGCTCGGCCTGTCGCGCGGCACCACCTTGCGGCTGATCGTCGTGCCGCAGGCGATGCGCGTCATCGTTCCGCCGCTGACCAACCAGTACCTCAACCTGACCAAGAATTCGTCGCTGGCGGTCGCGATCGGCTATCCCGACCTGGTCTCGGTATTTGCCGGAACGACGCTGAGCCAGACCGGCCAGGCGATCGAGATCATCGCCATCACCATGGGCGTGTACCTGCTGATCTCGCTGGTCACCAGCGCGATCATGAGCGTCTATGGCTGGCGCATCAACCGGAGCCTTGGGGCATGACCGACGCCACCGCGTCATCCTTCGTCCGGCAGGATCTGGTGCCCGAACGCCGGGCGCCGGTGAAGACCACCGGCCTCGTCGGTTTCATCCGCACGCGGCTCTTGAATTCGCCGACCAACATCCTGCTGACGATCCTGGCGCTGGGGCTGCTCTGGTACACGATCGTTCCCGCGTTCAAGTTCCTGCTGGTCGATGCGGTCTGGAGCGGCAAGGACCGCAATGCTTGTCTCGCCGAGACCGCCGGCCGTCAGGTCGGCGCCTGCTGGCCCTACATCCAGGCCAAGCTCACCCAGCTGATCTACGGCTTCTATCCGGAAGCCGAACGCTGGCGCGTCAACCTGACCTTCGTCCTTGCGGCCGTCCTGTTGCTGCCACTCCTTATTCCGCGCCTGCCGGCGAAGGGCCTGAATGCGGGTCTGTTCTTCTTCGCGTTCCCGGCGGTCGCCTTCTTCCTGCTGCGCGGCGGCGGACTAGCCGGCTTCGGCGTCAGTTGGGTCGCGAGCCTGTTGCAGCTGTTCGACGACAGCATCGTCAATGCCGGTCGGGCGCTGGTCAATCTCAGCCGGAGTTCGGCGATCGGGCCGCTGCTGTGGGCCGTCGGCAATATCATCGTGCTCGTCGGCAGCCTGATCGGCTGGCTGATCTTTCCGCTGACCTGGCTGCGCGAGCAGCTCCAGATGTCGATCCAGCCGCTGTGGTTCGACTTCCTGCTGACCACGGCGATCGTCTCGCTGATCCTGTTTTTCCTCGGCGGCGGCATGCGAACCGGACAACGGGCGCTGCTCGGGAGCCTGGCGAGCTTCGCCGGCATCGCGATCGTGATCAAGCTGATGGGGCTCGACCGCGGCGGACTGCCCATCGTCGACACCAGGCTGTGGGGCGGCCTCCTGGTGACGCTGGTGGTGTCGGTCACCGGCATCGTCACCTCGATGCCGATCGGGATCGCGCTGGCGCTGGGTCGCCGCTCGACCATTCCGCTGATCCGGATCTTCTCGATCGCCTTCATCGAGTTCTGGCGCGGCGTGCCGCTGATCACGGTGCTGTTCTTCGCAACCTACATGCTGCCGCTGTTCCTGCCGGGCAACTTCAACGTCGACGGGCTGGTCCGCGCGCTGATCGGCATTGCGCTGTTTGCCGGCGCCTATCAGGCCGAGGTGGTGCGCGGCGGCCTTGCCGCAATCCCGCGCGGGCAGGGCGAGGCGGCGAGCGCGCTCGGCCTGTCCTGGTGGAAGACCACGTCGCTGATCGTGATGCCGCAGGCGCTGCGCCACGTCATTCCGGGTCTCGTCAACAGCTTCATCGCCCTGTTCAAGGACACCTCGCTGGTTTCGATCGTCGCACTGTTCGACCTCTTGGGATCGTTGCACGCGACGTTCTCCGATCCGACCTGGTCGACGCCGACCACGGCCTTTACCGGCTTCGCCTTCGCTGGAATGATCTACTTCGTGTTCTGCTTTGGAATGTCGCGCTACTCGCTGTTCGTCGAAAACCGGCTCAACGCTCACCGCCGCCACTGAACAAGGTCATCATGTCCACAACCCCGATCGTCAACATTTCCGCTCTCAACAAATGGTACGGCGACTTCCACGTGCTGCGCGACATCAACCTGGAGGTCGGCAAGGGCGAGCGCATCGTGATCTGCGGCCCATCCGGTTCGGGCAAGTCGACCCTGATCCGCTGCATCAACGCGCTGGAGGAATTCCAGGAGGGCGAGATCGTGGTCGACGGCATCGACCTCGGCCCGAACCTTCGCCGTGTCGACGAAGTCCGCCGCGAGGTCGGCATGGTTTTCCAGAGCTTCAACCTGTTCCCGCATCTCACCGTGCTCGACAATTGCACGCTGGCGCCGATCTGGGTGCGCAACATCCCGAAGAAGGATGCCGAGGCCACCGCGATGAAGTTCCTCGAGCGGGTCAAGATCCCGCATCAGGCCAACAAGTTTCCCGGCCAGATGTCGGGCGGTCAGCAGCAGCGCGTTGCGATCGCCCGTGCGCTGACCATGAACCCGAAGGTGATGCTGTTCGACGAGCCGACCTCGGCGCTCGACCCGGAGATGGTCAAGGAAGTGCTCGACACCATGGTCGATCTTGCCAAGGAGGGCATGACCATGCTGGTCGTGACCCACGAAATGGGCTTTGCCCGCGAGGTCGCCAACCGCGTCGTCTTCATGGACGCGGGCCAGATCATCGAATCGAACACGCCGCAGGAATTCTTCGCCAACCCGCAGCATGCGCGGTCGAAGCTGTTCCTGAGCCAGATTCTGCGGTGATTTCTGCCGTCATTGCGAGCCACCCGGTCGGCGCAAAGCGCCGCCGGATGACAGGCTCCGCGAAGCAATCCAATCCTCCGCATCGGAAGCATGGATTGCTTCGTCGCAATAGCTCCTCGCAATGACGTCTGCGGGGACGCATTCGCTCCCTAGACCAGCGGCAGCTCGATCTTGCTGCGCTTTTCCAGCCATTCCGGGACCGGCAGGTTCTTCGAGCGCATGAAGGCCGGGTTGAACAGCTTGGACTGATAGCGGTTGCCGGAGTCGCAGAGGATGGTGACGATGGTCTTGCCGGGGCCGAGCTGCTTGGCGAGCTGGATCGCGCCCGCGATGTTGACGCCGGTCGAGCCGCCGAGGCACAGGCCTTCGTGCTCCAAAAGCTCATAGATGATGGTCACCGCTTCCTCGTCGGAGATCAGGAACGCAGTGTCGACCTTCGCCGTCTCGACGACAGGCGTGACGCGTCCGAGCCCGATGCCTTCTGTGATCGAATCGCCCGGAGTCGATTTGACCTGCCCATTCTTGAACAGTTCGTACATCCCGAAGCCGTGCGGATCGGCGCAGGCGGTGACGATGGCCGGGTTCTTTTCCTTCAGGTAGCGGCTGATGCCGGCGAGCGTGCCGCCGGTGCCGACCGAGCAGATGAAGCCGTCGACCTTGCCGTCGGTCTGCTGCCAGATTTCCGGTCCGGTCGAGTCGTAATGCGCCTTGGGATTGTCGAGGTTGTTCCACTGGTCGGCAAACAGCACGCCGTTCGGTTCGGTCTTGCGCAGCTGCTCCGCGAGACGCCTGCCGAGATGCTGATAGTTGTTCGGATTGGCGAAAGGCAGCGCCGGCGCCTCAACCAGCTCGGCACCGCACAGCCGCAGCATGTCCTTCTTTTCCTGGCTCTGCGTCTCCGGAATGACGATCAGGGTGCGGTAGCCGCGCGCACTCGCCACGACAGCAAGCCCGATCCCGGTATTGCCCGCGGTCGACTCGACCACGAGGCCGCCGGGCTTCAGCGTGCCGCGCCTCTCGGCCTCCAGGATCATCCATTTGCCGGCACGATCCTTCACCGACTGGCCCGGGTTCATGAATTCGGCCTTGCCGAGAATGGTGCAGCCGGTCAGTTCGGACGCGCGTTTCAGCTTGATGAGCGGGGTGTTGCCAATCGCTTCGATGACGTCTTTGTTGAATATCATGTCGGGGAATTTCTTTGCCGGGCTGGGTCTTGCTTGGCGAACCTAGTGTGCTGATCGAAAAAGGGAAGGGCTTTTGCACTGCGGCAAAAGACGGGTTCAACACGCTTGACCTCGCACGCGCGGATGTCTCGAGCTTGGGGAGAACGCCGTTTTGCGGCGGTCGGGTCGGCCAGCAGAATCATCCTGTGGTCAGCGGTTTTGCATGAGTTGCGCGCTCTCGGCCAATCAAAACCTGACGGCGCGGTGCGCAGTGGCGCGAGTCTGGCGCCGCGCCGGCACATCTTGCGGATTCAATGCAACAGGAGCCGAGAAATCCCCATGAAATCTTTGTAAGAATCGTGACTTCCGGCACCGGGCCGAAAAGCGCGGAAATGCCGTAAAAAATAGGGAAAAGTCGGCATTCAAGGTAGCCACGAATCGCTTGTGATGCGACGCCGCGCAATTGTGACGGGGCTGTCCGCCCCATTGTCCCAAGGGTAGGATGGGACAGGCAGGTTCCATTTGAAGCATACCCCCGTGAACGTCACCCAGACCATCGCTGAACGCGTCATTCGTGCGCCACGGGCGAAGTTTGGCTTCGGCGGAGAACGGGTGTGACCCAGCCCGTGTCCGTGATGGTGCCTGGAGGCCGGTTCGGCCTCGCCGTCCGCGCGCGCCGGCTCGCGGCACGCTCGCTTGTTGCGCTCGGCCTGGCCGCCGGCTGCGCCGGCTGCATTCTGACCCAGGACATCCCGGATCCTGCGCTCGACGTGCCGCAGGGCTACAAGGCCGCGCGTCTCGGCCGCCCGGGCGACGCGCTTCCGACGCTCGATTGGTGGCGGGGCTTCCGCTCCAAGGAGCTGACGCAGCTGATGGAGGAGGCGCAGACCGTCAACCTCGACATCGCCGCTGCGGTTGCGCGCTTCCGCCAGGCCGACGCGCTGGCGCGGCAGGCCGGCGCGGCGCTGCTGCCGACCCTCAATCTCAACGGATCGGAAACCTACTCGCGCACCTCCGGCTCCAGCGCCAGCGGCCTCACCAATGGCGGGCGCGAGGTGGTGAACTACAACGCCTCGCTGAGCGCCAGCTATCAGCTCGACTTCTGGGGCCAGAACCGCGACGCCGCGCAGGCGGCGGAGGAGACCGCCGTTGCCAACCGGTTCGACCGCGAGGTGGTGGCGCTGACCACGCTGGCGAGCGTCGCCAATGCTTATTTCAGCGTGCTCGCGACGCAGGACCGGCTGCGCACCGCGCAGCGCAACATCGCCAGCGCCGAGCGCATCCTCAATGCGATCAAGGAGCGCTTCAAGGCCGGCACCGGCTCCGATCTCGACGTCGCGCAGCAGGAGACCGTGCTCGCCAACCAGCGCGCGCTGGTGCCGCCGCTGCGGCAGACGCTCGACCAGAGCATCAATGCGCTCGCGGTGCTGGTGTCGCGACCGCCGGAAAGCGTGCGCGTCTCCGGCGGCTCGCTCAACGCCGTTGCGATCCCGCGCGTTACGCCGGGCCTGCCGTCTGAATTGCTGACCCAGCGTCCCGACATCCGCCGGCAGGAGGCGCAGCTTGCATCCGCCACCGCCAATGTCGGCAGCGCGCGGGCGCAGTTCTTCCCGAGCATCCAGCTGACCGGAACGGGTGGCTACCAGAGCCAGGCGCTGGTCTCGCTATTCCAGCCGCATGCCGCCTTCTTCAACCTGGTCGGCAGCATGACCCAGCCGATCTTCGACGGCGGCCGGATCCTCGGCAATTTCGAGTACACCAAGGCCAAGCAGGACGAGTTGCTGCAGACCTACCGCAAGACGGTGGTGCAGTCGTTCACCGACGTCGACAATGCGCTGGTCGCGATCCGCGAGACCACGCGCCGGCTGCAGCTGCAGCGCGACGTGCTGTCGTCGTCGCGGCGCGCCTTCGACCTCGCCGAGCAGCAGCTCAAGGCCGGCACCGCCGATATCGTAACTGTGCTAAACACGCAGCTGACCCTGTTCCAGGCGGAAGATGCCTATTCGCAGGCCCAACTGGCCCGGCTATTGGCGATCGTGAGCCTATATCAAGCATTAGGGGGCGGCTGGGAACCGAAGATGGAAAGACCGGTCGATGCTCTTTAAGCCCGACTCGACGGACGACGAGAAACGCACGGCGCCGCGCAAGCGGAGCCTTCTCTCGCGCGTGCTGGGGCGCATGGTGTCCTTGCTCATCACGCTCGTGATCCTCGGCGGGCTCGGCTATCTCGGCTGGCTCGCCTTCCAGCCCAAGCAAAATGGCGGCGGCGGGCGCGGCGCGGGCGGGCGGCCTGACCTGCCGGTGCCGGTGCTGGCGGCCACGCCGCAGGTGCATGACGTGCCGGTCTATCTCGACGGCGTCGGTTCGGTGAGGGCGCTGAATACCGTGACCGTGCGCTCGCAGGTCGACGGCAAGCTGCTCAAGGTGAATTTCGTCGAGGGCCAGGACGTCAAGAAGGACGACGTTCTGGGCGAGATCGATCCGGCGATCTATCAGGCGCAATACGACCAGGCGGTGGCCACGAAGGCCAAGGACGAAGCGCTGCTCGCCAATCAGAAGATCGATCTTGCCCGCTATGAGCAGCTCGCTGCCACCAACGCGGGCTCGAAGCAGCAGGCCGATACGCAGCGAGCGCTGGTCGCGCAGCAGCAGGCCATCATCAAGGCCGACCAGGCCCAGATCGACAATGCGCGCGCCACGCTCGGCTATACCAAGATCGTCGCGCCGATCGCGGGGCGCGCCGGCCTTCGCCAGGTCGACCAGGGCAACATCATCCACGCCGCCGATACCACGGGGCTCGTCATCCTGACCCAGCTGCAGCCGATCGCAGTATGGTTCAGCCTGCCGCAGCAGCAGATCATGCGGGTCAACGCCGCGGCCGCGAAGGGCCAACTCGCGGTCGACGTGTTCGGCAATGACGGCGTCACCGTGATCGATACCGGCAAGCTGACCGGCATCGACAACCAGGTCGATCCGACCACCGGCACGCTGAAGCTGAAGGCGGAATTCCCCAATGCCAGCTACCAGCTCTGGCCCGGCCAGTTCGTCAATGTGCGGCTCAAGGTCGAGACGCTGCCGCAGGCGATCGTGGTGCCGACCTCGGCGGTGCAGCGCGGTCCGGCCGGCACCTTCAGCTACGTGATCGGCGAGGGCGACGTCGTCACCGCCAAGCCGGTCACGGTCACCCAGCAGAACGAGCATGAGGCCGTCATCGCCAGCGGCCTGACCACGTCGGACCGCGTCGTGACGACCGGCTTTGCCAATCTCGCCGATGGCGCGAAGGTCGTGGTCGGCAAGGACGACGGGCCGCCGGCCGCCGATCTCGCGCCGCGCAAGCGCAGCCGCAATCCCGACGGCAAGCGCGGGGCTGGCCAAGGCGAAGGGCAGGGCAAGGACGGCAAGAAAGACTGGCAGGGCAAGGACGGCGAGCATCGCGGCCGGCACGAGCATAGCGAAGGCGATCAGAAGGGGCAGACCGGACCGGCGCCCGCGCCGGCAGCAGGGGGCGAACAGCCGGGCGGCGCGCCGAAGGCGCAGCCATGACTGGCATCCTGACTTCGTAATGGCCGATCTTACAGCGAGCACGCAGCCATGAGCGTCTCCGAACCGTTCATCCGCCGGCCGATCGCCACCTCGCTGCTCGGCATCGCCCTGATGATCGGCGGTGCGCTCGGCTATTGGGCGCTGCCGGTCTCGGCGCTGCCGCAGGTCGACTTCCCGACCGTGCAGGTGACGACGCAACTGCCCGGCGCCAGCCCCGACGTGGTGGCCTCGCTGATCACGGCGCCGCTGGAGCGGCAGCTCGGGCAGATCCCGTCGCTGTCGTCGATGAACTCGACGAGCTCGTTCGGCGTCAGCCAGATCTCGTTGCAGTTCGACCTCAACCGCGACATCGACGGCGCCACGCAGGATGTGCAGGCCGCGATCAATGCGGCCGCCGGCATATTGCCGAAGACGCTGCCGTATCCGCCTGTCTACGCCAAGGTGAACCCGGCGGACGCGCCGGTGATGACGCTGGCGCTGACCTCGGAGACGATCTCGCTGCGGGCGATGAGCGATCTCGCCGACACCATCCTGGGTCAACGGCTGAGCCAGATTTCCGGCGTCGGCCGGGTCTCGATCCTCGGCGGATTGAAGCCGGCGGTGCGCGTGCAGGCCGATCTGGCCCGGCTCGCGGCCTATGGCATCGCGATGGAGGACCTGCGCAGCGCGATCGCCGGTGCCAACGTGTCGGGGCCGAAGGGTTCGCTCGACGGCGCCCAGCAATCCTACACCATCGCCGCCAACGACCAGATCGCCGCCGCCGACGCCTACCGGCCGATCATCATCGCCTATCGCAATGGCTCGCCGGTCACGATCGGCGACGTCGCCCAGATCGTCGATGGGCTGGAGAACGACCGCACCGGCGGCTGGTACCAGGGCACGCCGGCCGTCATCATCGACATCCAGCGCCAGCCGGGCGCCAATGTCATCGACGTCGTCAAGCAGATCCGCGGCGAAATCCCGCGGCTGCAACGCGCGGTCCCGGCCGGCGTCAAGCTGACCATTGTCTCCGATCGTACCGTGACGATCCGCGCCTCGGTGCGCGATGTGCAGTTCACGCTGATCCTGAGCGTCGTGCTGGTGACACTGGTGGTGCTCCTGTTCCTGCGGTCGCTGCGCGCGACCCTGATCGCCGGCGTTGCGCTGCCGCTGTCGCTGATCACGAGCTTCGGCATCATGTATTTCGCGGGCTTCAGCCTCGACAATCTGTCGCTGATGGCGCTGACCATCGGAACCGGGTTTGTGGTCGACGACGCCATCGTCATGATCGAGAACATCGTCCGCCACATGGAAGACGGCGAAACGGTGATGGAGGCCTCGCTGAAGGGGGCCAGCGAGATCGGCTTCACCGTGATCTCGCTGACGGTGTCGCTGATCGCGGTGTTCATCCCGCTGCTGTTCATGTCCGGCCTGGTTGGCCGCATGTTCCGCGAATTCGCGCTCACCTTGACGATCGCGGTCGTGACCTCGGCGATCGTCTCGCTGACATTGACGCCGATGATGTGCTCGCGGCTGCTCAAGAACATCCATGAGGAGATGGCGGTCCCGGGCCTTGCCGCGGTCAGCCGTTTCATCGACCGCATGGTGGAGTTCTACCATCGGACGCTGCTCTGGGTGCTGCGGCGCCAGCGCGCGACGCTGCTGGTGACGTTCGCGACCATCGCGCTGACGCTGATCATGTATGTGCTGGCACCGAAGGGTTTTCTGCCGCTGCAGGACACCTCATCGATCACGGCGGTGACCGAGGCCGGACCCGACGTTTCGTTCGCCGAGATGCAGCGGCGGCAGAGCGCGGTCTCAAACATCATCAAGGCCGATCCTGATGTGGTCGGCGTTGTCTCGGTGATCGGTTCGGGCTCGGTCAATCCGACCACCAATGTCGGCCGTCTGGTGATGACGCTGAAGCCGCTCGACCAGCGGCGCGAGGGCGTCGTCAAGGTGATCGAGCGGCTGAAGGAGAAGATCGCGACGGTGCCCGGCATGACGGTCTACTTCCAGCCGGTGCAGGATGTGCAGATCTCGACCCAGTCGAGCCGCTCGCAATACCAGTACACGCTGACCGCGACCGACGCCGCCGAGGTCTCGCAATGGGCGCAAAAGCTCGTCGCCGAGATGCGGCGGGACCTGATCTTCCGCGATGTCTCCTCGGAGGCGCAGGAGGGGGGCCTGCGCGCGGCGCTCGACGTCAACCGCCAGCGTGCCGGCCAGCTCGGTGTCAGTCTGCAGGGCGTCACCGATACGCTGAACGACGCCTTCGCACAGCGGCAGATCTCGACGATCTACGGCCAGGCCAACCAGTACCGCGTCGTGCTCGAAGCGCTGCCGATGTATCAGCGCGACCCGTCGATCCTCGACAAGCTCTATCTGCCCGGAGCCAACGGCGCGCAGGTGCCGCTGTCGGCGGTGGCGACGCTGGTCCGGACAACGGCGCCGCTCGCGATCTCGCACCAGGCGCAGTTCCCGTCAGTCTCGCTCAGCTTCAACCTGGCGCCGGGCGAGGCGCTGGGCGACGCGGTCGCGGCCGTGAAGGCGATCGAGAGCAGGATCGGAATGCCCGGCAGCATCGTCGGGATCTATTCCGGCGACGCCGCCGAATTCTCGCGCTCGCTCGCCGGCCAGCCCTGGCTGATCCTGGCGGCGATCATCACGATCTACATCGTGCTCGGCGTGCTCTATGAGAGCTATATCCATCCGATCACCATCCTCTCGACGCTGCCCTCGGCCGGCGTCGGCGCCATCCTCGCCTTGATGCTGTGCGGGCAGGACCTCTCGGTGATCGGCCTGATCGGCATCATCCTGTTGATGGGTATCGTCAAGAAGAACGCGATCATGATGATCGACTTCGCGCTGGAGGCCGAGCGTCACCAGGGCATGTCGTCCTATGACGCCATCGTGCAGGCCTGCCTGCTGCGCTTCCGCCCGATCATGATGACGACGTTGGCGGCGCTGTTCGGCGCGCTGCCGCTCGCGATCGAAAGCGGCACCGGCGCGGAACTGCGCTTCCCGCTCGGTATCTCGATCATCGGCGGCCTGCTGTTGAGCCAGCTGCTGACGCTCTACACCACGCCGGTGATCTATCTGGCGCTCGACCGCCTCAACCGCCGGATCGAGCGGGCCGTGCCTGAGCCGGGTCCCAGCGGCCCGCCGATCGCGGGCGCCACCGAGGGCATGCAGTGATCTCGATCTCGGAGCCCTTCATCCGTAGGCCGGTGGGCACCACACTGCTTGCGATCGGGCTGTTCCTGGTCGGGATCGTCGCCTACCAGTTCCTGCCGGTGTCGTCGGTTCCGAATGTCGATTTCCCGACCATCCGGGTGTCGGCGTCCAGGCCAGGAGCCGATCCCTCGGTGATGGCCGCAACCGTCGCCGCACCGCTGGAGCGCAAGCTCGGCACCATTTCGGGCGTCGACCAGATCACCTCGACGAGCTCGCTCGGCACCACCAGCATCCAGGTGCAGTTCTCGATCGGCCGCAATATCGACCGCGCCGCGCGCGACGTGCAGGCCGCGATCAACGCCTCGCTCGCCGATTTGCCGAGCGACCTGCCGTCGCTGCCCAGGTTCCGCAAGGCCAACCCGGCCGCGTCGCCGGTATTCGTGCTGGCGCTGACCTCGAAGACGATCTCGACCAGCGCGATGTACGACGTCGCCGACACGGTGCTGGCGCAGCGCATCTCGCAGGTGCCGGGAGTGGGCGAGGTGACCGTCAGCGGGGCCGACCAGCCAGCGGTGCGCATCGCGCTCAACCCGGTGTCCCTGGCGAACGCCGGGATCGCGACCGACGACGTCCGGCTCGCGATCATCAATGCCAACCCGCTGGGACCGGTCGGCATCTTCAATGGCGGCCGGCTGAGCGAGACGCTCTCGATCAACAAGCAGATGCGCACCGCGACCGAATTCCGCGACATTGTCATCAAGAGCTCGAACGGCAATTACGTCCGTCTCGCCGACGTCGCCGAGGTCGAGGATTCCGTGCGCAACTCGCGCTCGATCGCCTGGTTCAACAAGCAGCCGGCGGTGCTGATCCAGATCACCAAGCAGGGCGACGCCAACGTCATCGACACCGTCGACGGCGTTCGCAGGATGCTGCCGGAATTGAGGAAATGGATTCCGGCGGGCGTCGAGACCTCCACCCTGGTCGATCGTACCGGAACGATCCGCGCCAGCGTCGAGGACATGCAGTTCACGCTGCTGGCGACCGCCATGCTTGTGATGATTGTGGTGTTCGTGTTCCTGCGCCGGGTGGTGCCGACGATCGCCGCCGGCGTGTCGGTGCCGCTGGCGCTGGCGGGCACCTGCGCCGGGATGTGGCTCGCCGGCTTCTCGATCGACAATCTGTCGCTGATGGCGCTGGCGATCTCCGTCGGCTTCGTGGTCGACGACGCCATCGTGATGATCGAGAACATGTACCGCAATCTCGAGCAGGGCATGGCGCCGTATCCGGCCGCGGTCGAAGGCGCCAAGCAGATCGGCTTCACGGTGCTGTCGATCTCGCTGTCGCTGATCGCGGCCTTCACGCCGCTGATCTTCATGGATGGCATCGTCGGGCGCCTGCTGCGCGAATTCTCGCTGACGCTGGTGTTCGCGATCGCGGTTTCGACCGTGGTGTCGCTGACCATCACGCCGATGATCTGCGCGCATTACATTAGGGAGGCGACCTCGGATCATGCCACCTGGTACGATCGCGTCATCGAGGGCACGTTGTCCCGTGTCGTGGCGTTCTACGCAGCGACGCTGCGAATCGTGCTCGGCTATCCCTTCCTGACCCTGGTGGTGTTCTTCGCCACCGTCGCGCTGACGGTGACGCTCTACATCAAGACGCCGAAGGGCTATTTTCCGACCGACGACAGCGGCTTCGTGATCGGCTCGACGCGGGCGTCGGCGGATATCTCGTTCCAGGCGATGCTTCAGCTGCAGCAGCGGCTCGCCGACATCGTGATGGCCGACCCCGCTGTCGCCGGCATCGGCTCGTCAGTCGGTTCCGGCGGCGGCCCGGGCGGCGCCACCTCCAACCGCGGCATCATGTACATCAGTCTGAAGCCGCCGGAGGAGCGGGGCGGCCTGTCGACCGCCCAGGTGATCGACCGGCTGCGCCGCAACCTGTACATGGTGCCGGGCATCCGCCTGTTCATGTTCGCCGCCCAGGATATCCGAACCGGCGGCCGGCAGAGCGATTCCGACTACCAATACACGCTCGCCTCGACCGACCTCGAGCTGTTGCAGAAATGGGCGCCGATCGTGGCCAAGCGCATGGAGACGGTGGAGGGCATCACGGACGTCTCCTCCGACCGCGATCCCGGCGGCCTGCAACTCAACCTCGTGATCGACCGCAAGACCGCCTCCAGCCTCGGCGTCCGCGTGCAGGACATCGACAACGCGCTCAACAACGCCTTCTCGCAGCGGCAGATCTCGTACATCTACACCCAGCGCAACCAGTACGTGGTGGTGCTCGAGATCGATCCGAAATTCCAGAGCGATCCGTCGAACCTCGAGCGCATCTACGTTGCCGGCGCCAACGACGTGCAGGTGCCGCTGTCGGCGCTGGTGCACTACCAGCGTGGATTATCGGCGCTCGCGGTCTATCACTCCGGCGGCTTCCCCTCGACCACGGTGTCGTTCAACCTGCTGCCGGACGTGCCGCTGGAGGTCGCGACGACGAACATCCAGCAGGCGGTCGACGAGCTGCACATGCCCGAGGGCATTCGCGGCAGCTTCGACGGCAATGCCGGCGACTTCAACAAGACCAGCGGGCGGCAGCCGCTCCTGATCCTCGGCGCGCTGGTCGCGATGTATATCGTGCTCGGCGTGCTCTATGAGAGCCTGGCGCATCCGATCACGATCATCTCGACGCTGCCGTCGGCCGGCCTCGGCGCGTTGCTCGCATTGCAGGTGACCAACACGCCGCTGACGGTGATCGCCTTCGTCGGCATCATCCTCTTGATCGGCATCGTCAAGAAGAACGGCATCATGATGGTCGACTTCGCGCTCGAGGCCGAGCGGCATCAGGGCCTGTCGTCGCGGGACGCGATCTTCGAGGCCTGCCGCGCGCGCTTCCGTCCCATCCTGATGACGACGATGGCCGCGCTGTTCGCCGGCATTCCGCTGGTCATTGCGACCGGCCCGGGCACCGAGCTGCGCCGGCCGCTCGGCATCACCATCATCGGCGGCCTGTTCGTGTCGCAGATCCTGACGCTCTACACGACGCCGGTGATCTATCTCTTGATCGACCGGCTGCGCCAGCGCCGCGAGCCGTCAGGCGTGCACGCACCCGCGGAATAGTTTGAATTGCACGATTGCAAGCGTATAGCGGAGCGATGTCCGAACCGACCGAAGCAAAAACCGATATTGTCGCCGAGATCGAGGAGTGCGCGCATTGCGGCAAGCCGTTGCCGCTGTGCATCTGCGACAGCGTCACGCCGATCGAGAGCCGCATCCAGCTCCTGATCCTGATCCATCCGCAGGAGCAGGACAGGGCGCTCGGCACCGCGCGACTGTTGGCACAGCATTTCGAAAACGCCGTGGTGCGGATCGGGCTGTCCTGGCCGAGCCTGGCCAAGGCGCTCGGCCGGCCGGTACCCGATCCGTCACGCTGGGCGGCGCTCTATCTCGGCTCCGCCAAGGTCGAAGACCTCGAGACCGATGCCGAGATCGTTGCGATCAACCGCAAGGGCGAGCTCGAGCCGCATCAGCGCGCCATCCTCTCCGACATCGAGGGCATCGTGCTGCTCGACGGCACCTGGAGCCAGGCCAAGGCGCTGTGGTGGCGCAATGCCTGGATGCTGAAGTGTCAGCGGGTGATTCTCGGGCCGAAACGGCCCTCGCTCTACGGCAGACTGCGGCGGGAACCGCGCCGCGACGGCCTGTCCACCATTGAGGCGGCCGCGATCCTGCTGGCGGGGCTGGAGAAGCGGCCGGACATTGCCGCAACGTTGTCAGGCAGTTTCGAGCGGATGCTGGCGAGGTTCCGCGAAGTGCAGGCCAAATTGCCGGAATTGGCGCCAAAACCGAAGAAGCGGGATTTCCGGAGGCGCCGGCGCTAGAAGCCTGATCCGGAAAAGCGCGAAGCGGTCTTCCGAAAGGATATTGCTCAAACAAGGGGCACCTTACCTTCCGGCTCGGTTGCCTATCGGAGAGAGGCCGTATATGAAGTCCGCCGCAAGGGGCCACGTGGCGGAGTGGTTACGCAACGGTCTGCAAAACCGTGTACACCAGTTCAATTCTGGTCGTGGCCTCCACTCATCTCATCAATGGCTTGCAGCCAGTCAATGAGAAGCCGCATTAGCTCGCGGCGTACCAACCTTCAGGAAACGGAATCAGCGGCCACGGCGCCTGGTTGTCATTGGCCGCGCGCGGTGGCGGCTGAATGCGGGGCGAGGGCTGAGCCACGAAATCCTCCTGAGCAATGGGCGCGATCGCCGTTCGCACGGCGTCCAGCAGCAGATCAAATTCGACTTCGCTCATCACGCTCTCCGAGGTTCGAGAGCGCCATGGTCGCAAAACAGTCTTCGGTCCGGATTGAGCGATTCGTTCGAATTTTATGAAAAGAACGATGGCGCCCGCTTTGGTTAATGAATCGTTGGTGATCCCTTCGGGAACCTAGGTCGGCATGGCCGCACCTCGTGTGAAACAAATCACAACTTTCTAAAAACTCTTGCCGGGATTCCCGGCGGTATTCATAGCCGTCAAATATCGCAGGAATTTTAGGGAGACGTGACAATGGAGGCAAGTATCGCACGGTGGGGACCAGTCGCATGCCGCACGATCCTCGGCTCCTGCTGACGCGAACGGCGTAAGCCGTATGCGCCCGTATCTATCGTTTCTGTACAGGGAATATTCCCAACGCTCGTGCCGGAGCCGTCATGCCAGACTGGCGAGGTCGTGCGGCAGCATGGTCTTGAACTGCGTCAGCGCTTGCCGCGCCTTCCTCGGTGGCAGCGTGATCGCGTGACGGACGGCGGCTGCGATCAGTGTCATGGTCAGGGCGGAAAAGGTGGCGAGGGCGGCAGTCGGCATGTCGGGCGCAATCCGCCTGACCGCGTCGGACAACAGGCCGGAGAGCACGGCCATGTCGTCCGCATCGAGCTTCTGCAGGGCGCGGTCGGCTTGCGTCGCCTGCCAGATGTCGCGCATGACAGGCTCGCGCATGAACATCTCGTAGTAGCTGTCGACGATCCTGCACAGCGCCGGGTGCAGGTCGCGCGCGGTCGTCACCGCGGCCAGATCGCGCCTGACGCAATCGCGCCCGACCGCGTTATGGCGTTCGGCCAGGGTGCCGATGATCGCGGCCTTGTCCGGGAAATATTGATAGAGCGAGCCGAATGCGACGCCGCTGCGCGCGACGACGTCGCTCATGCGGAAAGCCTCGCTGCCCTTTTCCGCCATGATCTCGGTCGCACAGGCGAGGATGCGCTCGAAGCGCTCGCGGCTGCGCTGCTGGGTCGGGGCAAGCCGCGCCAGCCCGGGCAGGGGGACTTCCACGGATGCGGCCTTTCGTCTCGACATCTTTCGCTTCCCTGCGATCGGGGTTGACGGCTCTAATACGAGAGTTTATCGCATTTCACAAATACGAGTATATCTCGCATTTGGAGGCGGAACGATGCGCCAGATCCTGACCTCGGGCTTGCTTTGGTTTTCCGCGCTCGGCTGCGGCCTGCTCGCCGGGCTCTATTTCGCGTTCTCGGCTTTCGTCATGACCGCGCTCGGCCGCATCGATCAGGCCGCCGGCATCTCGGCGATGAACGCGATCAATGTCGATATCGTCCGCTCGCCGTTCATGCCGGTGTTCCTCGGCACCACGCTGTCCTGCGCCGTGCTGGCCGTGCTCGGCGGGCTCGGATGGCAGGAGCCGGGCGCGGTTGCGATGATTTGCGGCGGCGGGCTCTACGTGGTCGGCATGTTCGTCGTCACCGTCGTCTTCAATGTGCCGCTGAATGATCAGCTTGCGGCCTCTGACCCGGCGGGCACGTCGGCGGCGTCGGTTTGGGCGCGCTATCTGACCGACTGGACCTTCTGGAACCACGTGCGGACCATCGCATCGCTGGCCGCGACCGCGCTGTTCATCGTTGCCATCGCCGGGCGGTAGCCAACCCCGTTTGCGAGAGGAGCTGGGCCGTGGCGCCCCTGACAGAATCGCGGGGCGCCGCGTGGCCGCCGCGCTGGCGGTGGTTTCCAGGCGCCCGCAGGAGCGCGGCGGGGCCGGCGTGCTGGGCATGTTGCACGCCGGGCAACAGGTAAGCCCTTGTATCGCAGAGGCTTACCGTGCGCGCTAAAGTTTCGCCGGAGGGGCCATTTGGTTCTTTGCAAGGCCGAAAGGCTTTGTTATACGCTGCCCGCTCGCGAACAGCTGTTCGCCTATTCCTCGGTAGCTCAGCGGTAGAGCATTCGACTGTTAATCGAATGGTCGCTGGTTCGAATCCAGCCCGGGGAGCCAGTTTGGTCTGGCCCCATCGATCCCCCAAATCGCCATCACAAGCCCGTGGTCCGCAGCGGACAGGCCGAAAACGTCGTCAAATCGACTCAATAGCCGTCGACACTTGCTCCCGCCGGGTCTTGAGAGGTGATTTTGATGGCCATTAACCTGATCGACCTGTCGATGCCGCAGCCGACGCTCGTTCCGAGCGATGCCCCCGACATCAGTGACGATGAGTGCGTCCGCCGGCTCGCGAGGGCCGTCGAGGAGCATGATTCCGAGCATCTCGATGAAGTGGCCCGCCTGATCGGCCGGCTCGCCGTCACGATCGAATAGACTGCGCCTTGGAGCGCGTTTTGGGAGCGCGTTTCGCCCGCCAGCGGCGTGTTGCGTTTTGGCGGAGCTTGTTCCAAAAGATGGCCCTGTTCTAGCTTCTCCAGCGGCAATGCCGCGACTTGCAGGGTCTCCGCCAATGACCGGTTTTTCGACCGCGCGCCAGTATATGGTCGATGGTCAGGTGCGTCCGAGCGACGTGACCGATGATCGCATTCTCGATGCCATGCTGACCGTGCCGCGCGAGGTCTTCGTGCCGGCCAGCAAGCAGGCGCTGGCCTATCTCGACCTCGACCTCGATGTCGCCGAGGGCGGTGCGACGAGGCGCTGCCTGATCACGCCGGCGCTGCTCGCCCGGATGCTCCAGGCCGCCGAGATCAAGGCCACCGACCGCGTCCTCGTGGTCGGCTGCGCGACCGGCTACGCCGCCGCCGTCGTGGCGCGCTTTGCCGCAGAGGTCAGCGCGACCGAAAGCGATCCGGCCCTTGCCGCAAAGGCGACCGCGGCGTTCGCCGAGCTCGGAATCCAGAATATCACCGTCAAAACGGCCGCGGCCGCCGACGGCGATGCCGCGGGCGCCCCGTTTGACGTCATTATCCTCAATGGTGCGACGGAGATCGTCCCGACCGGGCTGTTCGGCCAACTCAAGGAGGGGGGCCGGCTGGTCGGAGTGTTCGGCCTGTTGCCGCCGCCGCGCGCCACCCTGGTGACGCACTCCCACGGGGATTTCGGCCATCGCGAGCTGTTCGACGCCTCGGCTCCCGTTTTACCCGGATTCGAGCGAGTTCCCGCCTTCGTCTTCTGACCGCGATGGCGGCGCACCGGCTGATAAAATCCCGTTCCGAATCAGAAGTGTGGCCCGTTTGCCCCATGTGAAGAGTTTCGACCGTGTTCCGTTGCGGGGTAGTTCCGTTGGGCCTAGCTGCGGACTAAGGTGAGGCGGGACTCACTTCGACTGAAGCGACCGCCGGACTGATTTGCGTGTGGGAGACGGCGACTACAATGATTGGATTTCCGGGGATGCGTGGGGTGAAGGTTGTCACCGCGGCTGCGACTGCCGTCCTTCTGTTGGCGGAGATGGGCCCTGTGCCCGCACTCGCCGATACCATCGAGGCCGCGCTGGTGCGGTCCTACCAAAACAATCCCCAGCTGAACGCGCAACGCGCGCAGGTGCGGTCAACTGACGAGAACGTTCCGCAGGCACTGTCGGGCTACCGCCCGAAAGTCGCACTGACGGCAAGCGCGGGGTACCAATACACCGATACGCTGACGACACAGGGCGGCGACGCGAACAATCTTGTCCGCACCCAAATCCATGGCGCCAACGCGCCGCGCAGCGCAGGCCTCACGGTCAACCAATCGCTGTTCAACGCGCAGACCGCGCCCAGGGTGCGCGCGGCCGAAAGCCAGGTCTCGGCGGCGCGCGAGGGCCTGCGTGTGCTCGAGCAAACCGTGATCCTGAGCGCGGCCACGATCTACATGGACTATCTCCGCGACTCCGCCATCGTCGAAGTTCAGCGCAGCAACACGCGCGTGCTGGAACAGACGCTGAAGCAGACCCAGGACCGCTTCAATGTCGGCGAAGTGACGCGGACCGACGTCGCGCAATCCGAAGCGCAGCTCGCGGCAGGTAAAACCCAGCAGCTCACCGCCGAATCGAACCTGACGACGACGCGATCGAATTTCCGCCGCATCATCGGCAACGAGCCGCAGAATCTCGCGCCGGGCTCGCCGGTCGACCGCTTCCTGCCGACGACGCTTGCGGCCGCCGTCGATCTCAGCCTGACCCAGAATCCGAACGTCACCTCGGCGATGTACGGCGTCGACGTCAACTTCCTGCAGGTCAAGGTCAGCGAGGGTGCGCTGTTCCCGTCGGTCAACCTGCAAACGTCGGTGCAGCAGCAATACGAACAGACCCTGATCAGCCAGCGCACATTCAGCGCGGGAACGGCGGTCCAGCTGTCGGTGCCGCTCTACCAGGGTGGTGCGGAATACTCGCTGATCCGCCAGTCCAAGGAATCGCTGGCGCAGCAGCGCCTCGTGCTCGAGCAGACCCGCGATCAGGCGCGCGCCAACGTCGTCACCGCGTGGGGCCAGCTGGTCGCCGGCAAGTCGCAGGTGGCATCGGCACAGGCGCAGGTGACCGCGTCGGAGATCGCCTTGAACGGCGTGCGCGAAGAGGCCAAGGCCGGTCAGCGCACCACGCTCGACGTGCTCAACGCGCAGCAGGCGCTCGTCAACGCGCGCAACGCGCTGGTCACCGCGCAGCACGACCGCGTCGTCGCGTCCTATAACGTGCTGAGCGCGGTTGGCCGCTTGTCGCCGCAGGTGCTCGGGCTTTCGACCAACGTCTACGATCCGAGCGTGCATTACCAGCAGGTTCGTGACAACTGGGCCGGCGTACGCACGCCCGACGGCCGCTAAACACCTTCGCATCGTCATCGCTTGTCGCGTCACGTTTGTGGTTCTGAGTTAATCAGGACCACAAACAGGCGCGTTTGCTTGCATTCGATAATTGGCCTGACATACCGTTTTGTCGGGCAGCAAGGCGATTCGCGGCGCGCCGGCGTAGCGTGATGACAGGTGCGACGCCCCCTGTGATCACGCTGCATTGGGCGACACGAAGCTTGCACAAAGCCTCGGGCGGGCTTGATCTGGGGACAAGTCGGGCGGGAGCAATGAAAATCTCTGCCCGCATCATCGGAACCGGCGAATCCTCTCGGGCTTGATGTAAATTCGTTTCGATGTGGAGTCGGAGATGACGCAACCTGCGAAGGTCCAAGAGCCCTCGATGGAGGAGATCCTGGCGTCGATCCGTCGCATCATTGCCGACGACGAGGCGAAGCCGGCCGCGGCCGAGAAGCCTGCGGCCGCCGCTGCAGCCCCGGCGCCGAAGGTCGAGCCAGCACCAGCAGCCAAGCCCGCGATGAAGAGCCCGCCGTCCGCAGCGCCACCGGCCGCGAAGGCCGCCGCGCCGGCGCCGAAATCACCGCCGCCTGCGCCGGCACCGGCGGCCAGCAACAGTCAGGACGATATCGACTCGCTGCTCGCCAGCCTCGATGAGGCGACGCCCGCAGCCGAGATCAGGCCGTCGCCGCAGCCCGCGGCCCAGCCCGAAGCCGACGTGTTCGAACTCACCGACGAGATGGCGCTGCCGGACCCGGCCGCCGCGCCGTCGTTCCGCAAGGTCGAGCCGCAGGACGACCTCGAGTTCACGGAAGCGCGGAGCCGGGCGCCGGAACCGGCCCGGGAGCCGCCGGCGATCGAGACCGCGCCCATGCAGCAGATCATCTCGGGAACCACGATGCGGGCCGTCGAGTCGGCCTTCAACTCTTTGGCCAACACCGTGCTGAGCAACAATGCGCGGACGCTCGAGGATCTGGTCAAGGAGATGCTGCGGCCGATGCTGAAGTCCTGGCTGGACGACAATCTGCCCGGGCTGGTCGAGCGGATCGTCAAGGCCGAGATCGAGCGGGTATCCCGCGGGCGCTAGCTGCGCGCGGCGTTAGCAGCGCAGCCGGCGCGAGGCTGGCTCCCGCCGTTGGGCCTGGCGGCCCTCAATCAGCTCCCCAAATGCCCTAAACGTCGATTTGACGTACCGGTCCGGTTGACTTGGTGCGCTCCGGCGGCTTTCTAACGCTTTCCATGGTCCACAGCGCATTGTCATGATCGAGAAAAACTACCAGCCCGCCGATATCGAGCACCGGATGGCCCGGATCTGGGAGGAGAGCGGTGCGTTCAAGGCCGGCCGGCCTGAACGCAAGGACGCCGCGCCTTTCACCATTGTGATCCCGCCGCCGAACGTGACCGGCTCGCTGCACATGGGCCACGCGCTCAACAATACGCTGCAGGACATCCTGTGCCGCTTCGAGCGGATGCGCGGCCGCGACGTGCTGTGGCAGCCCGGCACTGATCACGCCGGCATCGCCACCCAGATGGTGGTCGAGCGTCAGCTGATGGAACGGCAGGAGCCGGGCCGGCGCGACATGGGCCGCGCCAAGTTCCTCGAGCGAGTCTGGCAGTGGAAGGCCGAGAGCGGCGGTACCATCGTCAACCAGCTCAAGCGCCTCGGCGCGTCCTGCGACTGGTCGCGCGAGCGCTTCACCATGGACGAGGGCCTGTCGCGCGCCGTCGTCAAGGTGTTCGTCGAGCTGCACCGCGATGGCCTGATCTACAAGGACAAGCGCCTGGTCAATTGGGACCCGAAGCTGCTCACCGCGATCTCCGATCTCGAAGTGCAGCAGGTCGAGGTCAGGGGCCATCTCTGGTACCTGCGCTACCCGATCGAGGGCCGCAGCTTCAGCCCCGAGGATCCGAAATCGTTCATCGTGGTCGCGACGACGCGTCCCGAAACGATGCTCGGCGACACCGCGGTCGCGGTGCATCCGGACGACGAGCGCTACGCCGATCTGGTCGGCCAGCACGTCATCCTGCCGCTGGTCGGCCGCAGGATTCCGATCGTCGCCGACGACTATTCCGATCCGGAGAAGGGCTCGGGCGCGGTCAAGGTGACGCCTGCGCACGACTTCAACGACTTCGAGATCGGCAAGCGTCACGGCCTGCCGCAGATCAGCGTGCTCGACCAGGAAGGCAGCCTCAGCCTGGTGGGCAACGAGGATTATCTGCGCGGCCTGCCTGTCGGCGCCGACGAGTTCGCCGCCGAGTTTGACAAGATCGAGCGCTTCGCGGCGCGCAAGAAGATCGTCGCAAGGCTGGAGGAGTTCGGCTTCCTCGAGCGGATCGAGCCCAACACCCACATGGTGCCGCATGGCGACCGCTCCGGTGTCGTGATCGAGCCGTATCTGACCGACCAGTGGTATGTCGACGCCAAGACGCTGGCGCAGCCGGCGATCGCGGCGGTGCGCTCCGGCGAAACCACGTTCGTGCCGAAGAACTGGGAAAAGACCTATTTCGAGTGGATGGAGAACATCCAGCCCTGGTGCATCTCGCGCCAGCTCTGGTGGGGCCATCAGATCCCGGCGTGGTACGGACCCGACGGCAAGGTGTTCGTCGCCGAGACCGAGGAAGAGGCGGTCGGCCACGCGCTCGGCTATTACGTCGAGCAGGAAGTCATCACGCCGGAGCAGGGCCACGACATGGCGGTCGACCCCGCCAAGCGCGAGGGCTTCATCACGCGTGACGAGGACGTGCTCGACACCTGGTTCTCGTCGGCCCTGTGGCCGTTCTCGACGCTGGGCTGGCCGGACGACACGCCGGAGGTCGCGCGCTACTACCCGACCAATACGCTGGTTACCGGCTTCGACATCATCTTCTTCTGGGTCGCCCGCATGATGATGATGGGCCTCCATTTCATGAAGGAGGCGCCGTTCTCGACCGTCTACATCCACCGCCTCGTCCGCGACGAGAAGGGCGCCAAGATGTCGAAGTCGAAGGGCAACGTCATCGACCCGCTCGGCGTGATCGACGAATACGGCGCCGACGCGCTGCGCTTCGCGCTGACCCGCGAGGCGGCGCAAGGCCATGACATCCGCCTGTCGCCGCATCTGGTCGAGACCAACCGCAATTTCGCGACCAAGTTCTGGAACGCCTGCCGGTTCGCCGAGATGAACGAGTGCGTCAAGCCGGACGGTTTCGATCCGAAGGGCGCAAAGGAGACGTTGAACCGCTGGATCGCGCACGAAACCTCGCGCGTCACCCGCGAGGTCACCGAGACGATCGAGGATCATCGCTTCAACGATGCCGCGGGCGCGATCTACCGCTTCGTCTGGAACGTGTTCTGCGACTGGTATCTTGAGCTCGCGAAACCCGTGCTGATGGGCGAGGAGGGCGCGGCCAAGGCCGAGACCCGCGCCATGGTCGCCTGGACCCGCGACGAGATCCTCAAGCTGCTGCATCCGTTCATGCCCTTCATCACCGAGGAGCTGTGGGCGGTGACCGCAAAGCGCGACGGCCTGTTGGTGCTGGCGTCCTGGCCGCGCAAGTCGGGCGTGACCGGCGAGCAGCTGGCCGCGATCGCGACCGCCGGTCCGGTGGTCGATCCGATCATTCCGCCGGTGATTGCCGCGCTCGACGCCGACGAGTTCAGCGATCCCGCGGCCGAGGCCGAGATCGGCTGGGTGGTCGATCTCGTCACTGCGATGCGGTCGGTGAAGGCGGAAATGAACATCCCGCCGTCGACACTGACGCCGCTGGTGATCGCGGGCGCCTCCGACGAGACGCGGGACCGCGCGCGGCGCTGGAACGACACCATCAAGCGGCTCGCACGATTGTCGGATATCTCGTTTGCCGATCACCCGCCGGAAGGCGCGGTACAGCTCCTTGTCCGCGGCGAGGCGGTCGCGCTGCCGCTGAAGGGCGTGATCGATCTCGCGGCTGAACGCACGCGGCTGGAGAAGGAGCTCGGCAAGGCCGACGCCGACATCAAGCGGGTCGATGCCAAGCTCGCCAACGACAAGTTCGTCGCCAACGCGCCGGAAGAGCTCGTCGAGGAAGAGAAGGAAAAGCGCGCGGCAGCAGCGGAGCGCCGCGCCAAGATTCTCGAGGCGATCGAGCGGTTGAAGAAGGCGTCATAGCTGATAACGCCGTGGCGATCAAAACCGCTTGCTGAGGAATTTTGATCCCTTCAGCCCGTAGCGCCAGGGCAGGTCGACGGCCTTGGTGATGCCGATCCGCACCCCGGTGATGATTTCGGGTGCTTCGGTCCGCGCATGGAGCGCGATCGGGGCGCGGTCGAGCGGCAATTCGCTGTGCGCGATGGTGATGCCGAGCGCCTCGCAGAGCTTGCCGGGCCCCGAGCACAGCGCGCGCTCGTCCTCCAGCCCGCGCCGCCGGCGCATCGCCGCGAGCCCATGGGTCGGTTCGAGCGCGCGGATCAGCACGGCGCTGGCCGAGCCCGCTTCCTCGCAGACGAAGTTGACGCACCAATGGATGCCGTAGGAGCGGTAGACGTAGGAGAAGCCCGGCGGGCCGAACATCACCTGGTTGCGCGGGGTCGGCCCGCGGTAGGAATGCGCCGCCGGGTCGGTGTGATGATAGGCCTCGACCTCGGTGATGATGCCGCCGGCGCCGCCGACCAGGAAGGTCGCGCCGATCAGGTCGGGGGCGACCTCGTGGACGCTGCGATCGAAGAAGGAGCGTTTCAGCGCCTTGCCAAGGCGCGGCGCGGTCGCGCTGATGGATCGGGGTTTTTGAGCCATTTTGAGGTAGGAATCGGCATGGAACGGGTCGCAAGACTGCCAATATATGGGCAGGTCTGCTAGGGTCGCGGGGCGGGTTGCGAGCCGCGTCAACACCGATTAGCTAAGCCCTTGGTTCGGAGCATTGATCTGCCTGGATCATGCTCCCGCGACTTGCAGGCATCCATGGTCACCATCGTCGATACCATCTCCACCACTCAGCTCCGCCCACGGCACCCCGAAAAGGTGAACCGGCCGGATGCCGTGTCGCCGCCGAAGCCGGACTGGATCCGCGTTCGTGCGCCGAACACACGCGGCTATGCAGATACGCGCCGGATCGTGAAGGAGAATGGCCTCGTCACGGTATGCGAGGAGGCGGGCTGCCCCAATATCGGTGAGTGCTGGGACAAGAAGCACGCCACCTTCATGATCATGGGCGACACCTGCACGCGCGCCTGTGCGTTCTGCAACGTCAAGACCGGCATGCCCGGCGCGCTCGAGGCGAGCGAGCCGGAATACGTCGCGGAGGCCACCGCCAAGCTCGGGCTCAGTCATGTCGTGGTCACCTCGGTCGACCGCGACGATCTCGCCGACGGCGGTGCCGAGCATTTTGCCGAGACCATCCGCGCCATCCGCGCGCGCTGCCCGAGCACCACGATCGAGATCCTGACACCGGACTTCCTGCGCAAGGACGGCGCGCTGGAGCGCGTGGTCGCGGCCAAGCCCGACGTCTTCAACCACAATCTGGAAACCGTGCCGTCGCGCTATCTGACGGTCCGTCCCGGCGCCCGTTATTTCCATTCCATCCGGCTGCTGCAGCGGGTCAAGGAGATGGATCCGACCATCTTCACCAAATCAGGCATCATGGTCGGCCTCGGCGAGGAGCGGCACGAGGTGCTGCAGGTGATGGACGACCTGCGCTCGGCCGAAGTCGATTTCCTCACCATCGGCCAGTATTTGCAGCCGACCCGCAAGCATCACGCCGTGATGCGCTACGTGACGCCGGACGAGTTCGCAGGCTACGAGCGCGTCGCCTATACCAAGGGCTTTTTGATGGTGTCGGCGAGCCCGTTGACGCGCTCGTCGCATCACGCCGGCGAGGATTTCGCCAAACTGCAGGCGGCGCGCACGGCCCGCGGCCGCTAGATTTTTGCAAACGGCGGTAGGCCGGCGCCGTCACGCGCCGTTGCTTGATCGGGCCTTGACCGAACCTTGACCGAATCTTGGACTGGACCAATGCAGCGCGTTCTGGTGATGGGATCGTCGGGATCCGGCAAGTCGACCTTTGCGCGGCGGCTGTCCGCCATGACAGGGATTCCGACCGTGTCGATCGATGCGCTGTTCTGGAAACCGGGCTGGGTCGAGTCGGGCAGGGACGAATTCGAGCGCCGCATGACCGAAGCAGCCCGCGAACCGCGCTGGATCATGGATGGGAACTACATGAGGCATGGTGCGGGGCAATTGCGCCGGGAGCTCTCCGACACGATCATCTGGTTGGACCTGCCGCGGTCGACCTGCATGCTCGGTATCTTCAGGCGGATTGCCGGGAGCTATGGCCAGATCCGCCCGGAGATGGCGGAAGGCTGCCCCGAGAAGATCGATCTCGAATTCTTCCGCTACGTCTGGACCTATCGCCGGCAGCAGCGGCCGAAGCTGATCGAGTATTTTGCCGGCTTGCGGCCCGATCAATCGCTGGTCTGTTTCACCGATCGGGCGCAGGCGGATGATTATCTGAAGCGCCTCGCACTCGGGCAAAACCGTGCGAGTGTCCACTGATGCCACGATTCTCAAGCAAGCGGCGGGTCCGCCACACCGCACCTCAAATGTTCGATCTGGTCGCCGACGTCGAGCGCTATCCCGAATTCGTGCCGCTGTGCCACTCGCTCAAGATCCGCCAGCGCACGCCCAAGGACGACGGCACCGAGGTCGTGGTGGCGGACATGACGGTGTCCTTCAAGTTGGTGCGGGAAACCTTCACCAGCAAGGTGACGCTCGATCGGCCCAATCTGAAGATCCTGGTCGAATATCTGCGCGGCCCGTTCAGCAATCTGGAGAATCGCTGGAGTTTTGAGCCGAAGTCGGAAACCGAATGCGATGTCGGCTTCTTCCTGAACTACGAATTCAAGAGCCGGATGCTGGCGATGCTGATGGGCTCGATGTTCGACGCCGCATTCTCACGCTTTGCCGCGGCGTTCGAGAAGCGCGCGGATCAGGTCTACGGCAAGCCGCAGCTGTCGACGTAGCGAAGTCGTCTCGTCTACATCTCTGGAACGCAAATGGCCGGCACGAGGCCGGGCACGACTGATGGTGCGGGAGAGCGTTCGCCGACTTACGGGCAGGATCGCCGCACGCCGCCGGATGCGATGTAGGTGCCCGAAGCGGGGTCGTAGGTACGGAAACGCTGGGAGCAATAGGCGTCGTTGTTGGCCTTGGCCTGGCTCGCCGCGATCGCGCCGCCGATGATCGCGCCGGCCGCCAGCCCGCCGATGATCGCCGCGCCGTTACTGCCGCCATCGCGATAGTAACCACCGCGGTAGCCGTATCCGCCGCGATAGCCGTAACGCGGACCACCGTGCCAGTGACGATACTGCACATGCTCGACGGAGGTAGGCTGATCCTGCAATTGCGCGGGAGCGAGTGGTGCGGCGGACGAAGGCACAACAGTCGACAGCGTCATGGCGCCAGCGCTGATGGCGGCCACGACCAAAGTTCCCAACTTCATCATTTTCTCCTTGTTGTGGGATTTTGCTGTTGGACGAACAATCGAAACAGCAGAGTTGGAACAACATAAAGCGGCGAAGCCGCGTCAAAGTTCCATTTCAGGTAAGCGTCACCGGGCCGCAGTTGACACAAGCCCGTGTAAGGCGGGCCGTGGCGCGACTTGACTTTGCGTTGGGCCTATCCGCGCGGCGGCCGGCGGCGTTTCGCAGCGTGGCTCCGCGGCGACCGGGCCACCCTTGGCCGCAACCGGCTGGCCGCCTCGCGACGCGGCTTGGCGGCCTGCGGCGGGCGCGCAAGCTCCATCAGCATGCGCAATGCTTCGACCACGGAGCGCTGCCGCACCGTGCTGCGGCCGATCGCGCCAAATCGCTGCTCACGATGAATGATGCGGCCGTCGCGCGCGGCGACGGCGAAATGCACCAGGCCGACCGGCTTGCCCGGTGTCGCGCCGCCAGGGCCCGCGATGCCGGTGATCGAGACCGCAAGGTCGACGCCGGCCTTTTCCAGCGCGCCGATCGCCATCGCAGTCGCGGTTTCCTTGCTCACCGCGCCGAACGTTTCGAGCGTGGCCGCCTTGACGCCGAGCATGACCCGCTTGGCCTCGTTGGAATAGGTCACGAAGCCGCGGTCGATCACGTCGGAAGAGCCGGGGATGTCGGTGAGCGCACCCGCGACCAGGCCGCCGGTGCAGGATTCGGCGGTCGCGATGGTCAGCTTGCGCATCCGGCACAGGTCGAGCAGCGAGCGGGAGAGGGCACGAGCGTCGCTGCCGCCCATGTCAGGCACTCCGGCCTTTATCGTCCCAGCCTTTATCGTCCCAAGGGAGACGGACCGTGGCGCTCGCGGTTGCCGCGATGCCTTCCTCGCGGCCGGTGAAGCCGAGCCGCTCGCTGGTGGTGGCCTTGACCGCCACGCGCGAGACGTGGACGCCGGAGATCTCCGCGATCTTCGCCCGCATGGTGTCGCGCAACGGCCCGATCTTCGGCCGCTCGCAGATCAGCGTCACCTCGAGATTGGCAATCCGTCCGCCACGCGCGGTGACGCGCTCGACCGCGTATTTCAGGAACTGGTCGGAGGAGGCGCCTTTCCACTTGGCCTCGCTCGGCGGGAAATGCGAGCCGATATCGCCGTCGGCCAGCGCGCCGAGGATCGCGTCGACCAGCGCATGCAGCCCGACATCGCCGTCGGAATGGGCCAGGAATCCCTTCGTGTGCGGCACGCGCACGCCGCAGATCATGACATGGTCACCGTCGCCAAAGGCATGCACGTCGTAGCCGGTGCCGGTTCTGATGTCGCCGAGCTGGCTTGCGAGCCGCGCTTCCTCGCGCACGAAGTCCTCGGGTGTGGTGAGTTTCATGTTGGCAGCATCACCTTCAAACGTCGCAACCGTCAATCCCGCCCACTCGGCAAGCGCCGCATCGTCGGTGAAATCGGAGCGGCCATCGCGCGCTGCGCGACGATGCGCCTCCAATATTACGTCGAAACGAAAAGCCTGTGGCGTCTGCGCGATCCGCAGGCGCGCGCGCTCCGGCGTCGCCTCGACGTCGCCGGCATCGCCGGTGAGCTTGATGGTGTCGGTGACGGGAATCACGGGGATCGCAGCGCCGGTCCGGCCGGCTGCGGCGATCGCGCGCGAGATCACGGCTGCAGTGACGAAGGGGCGCGCGGCATCGTGGATCAGCACGATATCCGGCTTTTCGCTTGCGAGCGCCTCGAGCCCGGCATGGACCGAGGCCTGCCGGGTCGCGCCGCCCGGCGTCGGCGGCCGATGGCGGAGGCCTGCGACTGCTTCATCGAACAGCGCGGTGTCGTCAGGATTGACCACAGGCTGCACCGCAAACACGTCCGGATGTCCGGAGAACGCCTCCATGGCGCGGTAGATCACCGTCTGTCCGCCGATCGTCCGGTATTGCTTCGGCCCGCCTGCGCCGGCGCGCAGTCCACGGCCGGCTGCGACAAGGATGGCTGCGGTACGCTCAGGCTTCGGCATTTTGAACCAGTGACAGACGAATCGGGGATGAGGGGGACGGCGAGGATCGCCGCGCACAGCCCTTAGCATGACCGCTGCGCAAAAACAGAGCGTTTGCCGATGACTGTGGGAAAAGCAGATTTTGTTGCAGTGCACCTGCACTGATGATAGGAATGTCTAAACCGTAGGCATGAGCCTTGACTGCACAAGAATTGTGCGCAGAATAGGCGACGTCAGCTGCAATGGCGTGGCTGACAGAACGACGAGACGGCTGTGACCGGCGTGCAAAGTACTCCTCGTAACCCATTGAAGATCGGCGATATTGCTGTCGCCAACCGGGTTCTCCTCGCGCCCATGTCCGGCATCACCGATGCGCCCTTCCGGCGACTCGTTGCCACTTTGGGCGCCGGCCTGGTGGTCTCCGAGATGACCGCCAGCAACGATCTGGTGAACGGCAAGCCGATGTCGAAGCTGCGTTGCGAGGCAGCCGGGGTCGGGCCGCATGTGGTCCAGCTGGCGGGCTGCGAGACCCACTGGATGGCGGAGGGCGCACGGATCGCCGAAGGCGCCGGCGCCGACGTCATCGACATCAACATGGGCTGTCCGGCCCGCCACGTGACCGGGGGCCAGTCCGGCTCGGCCCTGATGCGCGACCTCGACCACGCGGTCACGCTGATCGAGGCGACGCTGTCGGCGGTCAGGGTGCCGGTCACGCTGAAGATGCGGCTCGGCTGGGATGACCGCTCGCTCAATGCACCGGAACTGGCGCGCCGCGCCGAGGCCGCCGGCGTGCAGATGATCACCGTGCATGGCCGGACCCGCTGCCAGTTCTACAAGGGCGAGGCGAACTGGAACGCGGTGCGCGCGGTCAAGGACGCCGTCACCGTCCCGGTCGTGGTCAACGGCGATATCACCTCGTTCGACAAGGCTGTCAGTGCGCTCGAGATGTCGGGCGCCGACGCCGTCATGATCGGCCGCGGCGCGCAGGGGCAGCCCTGGCTGCCGGGACAGATCGGCCGTCGCCTCGAGACCGGGATCGCCGAGGCCGCGCCGTCGCTCGCCGAGCAGCTCAAGCACGTTCGCGCGCTCTATGACGAGGTTTGCAGCCACTATGGCCTGCGCATCGGGCTCAAGCATGCACGCAAGCATCTGGGCTGGGCGCTGGAGGCTGCTGCGGCCTATAGCTGCGCGCCGGCCGCGACCTTGAAGACCTGGCGGCAGGCGATCCTGACCGCGGAAGAGCCGTCCAGCGTGCATCGCTCGCTCGCCGACGCCTACGACGATTTTGCCTGGAGTGCTGCCGCATGACGTCAGCCATGGAATTCCGCCGGCCGGTGCCGACTGACGGGGAGGCCATCCTCAATGCGCTGCCCAATCCGGTGCTGCTGGTCGCACCCGACGGGCGGATCGTCGACGCCAATATCGCAGCCGAATCATTCTTCGAGATATCGACCCAGTTCCTGCGCCGGCAGTCGCTGAAGGAACTGGTGCCGTTCGGCAGCCCGCTGCTGGCGCTGATCGAGCAGGTGCGGACGAGCGGCTCGCCGGTCAACGAATACAAGGTCGATCTCGGCACGCCGCGGATCGGCGGCGATCGCCAGGTCGATCTGCACGTCGCGCCGCTGACCGAGCGGCCCGGGCATATCGTGGTGATGCTGCAGGAGCGTACCATCGCCGACAAGATGGATCGCCAGCTCACCCATCGCAGCGCGGCGCGCTCGGTGATCGCGCTGGCGGCGATGCTCGCCCACGAGATCAAGAACCCGCTGTCGGGCATCCGCGGCGCGGCGCAGCTTTTGGAGCAGCAGGCGTCCTCCGAGGACCGGCTGCTGACACGACTGATCTGCGACGAGGCGGACCGCATCGTGACGCTGGTCGACCGCATGGAGGTGTTCGGCGACGACCGCCCGGTGGCGCGCGGTCCGGTCAACATCCATTCCGTGCTCGATCATGTGAAGCGCCTGGCGCAGTCCGGCTTTGCCCGCAATGTCCGCTTCATCGAGGACTACGATCCGTCGTTGCCGCCGGTGCTGGCCAACCAGGACCAGCTGATCCAGGTGTTCCTCAACCTCGTGAAGAACGCGGCCGAAGCGGTGGCCGATCTCGGCACCGATGCCGAGATCCAGCTCACCACTGCGTTCCGGCCAGGCGTGCGGCTGTCGGTGCCCGGCAAGAAATCGCGGGTCTCGCTGCCGCTGGAATTCTGCGTCAAGGACAACGGCTCTGGCGTGCCGGAAGACCTGCTGCCGAACCTGTTCGATCCCTTCGTCACCACCAAGCAGACCGGCAGCGGGCTCGGCCTCGCGCTGGTCGCCAAGATCGTCGGCGATCACGGCGGCATCATCGAATGCGAGTCGCAGCCGCGCAAAACCACTTTCCGCGTGCTGATGCCGATGTACAGCGCCGCCAAGCAACTCGACCAAAGCAACCGCGATGACGTTCCGGGTACGTCCTCGCCTGCCTCTCAGGATGCACGATGAGGAACACCAATGCCTGCAGGTAGCATACTTGTCGCTGACGACGACACCGCCATCCGGACCGTCCTGAACCAGGCGCTGTCGCGCGCCGGCTATGAGGTTCGCCTCACCGGCAACGCCGCCACGCTGTGGCGCTGGGTCAGCCAAGGCGAGGGCGATCTTGTCATCACCGACGTGGTGATGCCCGACGAGAACGCATTCGATCTCTTGCCGCGGATCAAGAAGATGCGGCCGAATTTGCCGGTCATCGTGATGAGCGCGCAGAACACCTTCATGACCGCGATCCGGGCCTCCGAGCGCGGCGCCTACGAATATCTGCCGAAGCCGTTCGACCTGAAGGAGCTGATCACCATCGTCGGCCGCGCGCTGGCCGAGCCGAAGGAGCGGGTCTCCAGTCCCGCCGATGACGGCGAGTTCGACTCGATCCCGCTGGTCGGCCGTTCGCCGGCGATGCAGGAAATCTACCGCGTGCTGGCGCGGCTGATGCAGACCGACCTCACCGTGATGATCTCGGGCGAATCAGGCACCGGCAAGGAGCTGGTCGCACGTGCGCTGCACGACTACGGACGGCGCCGCAACGGCCCGTTCGTCGCGGTCAACATGGCGGCGATCCCGCGCGACCTGATCGAATCGGAGCTGTTCGGCCATGAGCGCGGCGCCTTCACCGGCGCCAACACCCGCGCCTCCGGCCGCTTCGAGCAGGCCGAGGGCGGCACGCTGTTCCTCGACGAGATCGGCGACATGCCGATGGAGGCGCAGACCCGGCTGCTCCGCGTGCTGCAGCAGGGCGAATACACCACCGTCGGCGGCCGCACCCCAATCAAGACCGATGTCCGCATCGTCGCCGCCTCCAACAAGGACCTGCGCATCCTGATCCAACAGGGGCTGTTCCGCGAGGATCTGTTCTTCCGCCTGAACGTGGTGCCGCTGCGGCTGCCGCCGCTGCGCGAGCGCATCGAGGATCTGCCCGACCTGATCCGGCACTTCTTCTCGCTCGCCGAGAAGGACGGCCTGCCGCCGAAGAAGCTCGACGCCCAGGCGCTCGAGCGGCTCAAGCAGCACCGCTGGCCGGGCAACGTCCGCGAGCTGGAAAACCTCGCCCGGCGGCTCGCCGCGCTCTATCCGCAGGACGTCATCACGTCTTCCGTCATCGACGGCGAGCTGGCGCCGCCGGCGGTCACCTCGGGCAGCACGGCGACCGTCGGCGTCGACAATCTCGGCGGCGCGGTCGAGGCCTATCTGTCCTCGCACTTCTCCGGCTTCCCGAACGGCGTGCCGCCGCCGGGCCTCTACCACCGTATCCTCAAGGAGATCGAGATCCCGCTGCTGACCGCCGCGCTGGCGGCGACTCGCGGCAACCAGATCCGGGCCGCCGACCTGCTCGGGTTGAACCGCAATACGCTGCGCAAGAAGATCCGCGACCTCGACATCCAAGTCTACCGGAGCGGCGGCTAGGGCTGCCAGGGCGGGGCGCGAGCCTCGCTTCAAGCTCGCTACCGTTATTGAGTAGTCACAAATGGTTTTGGGGACACGGCGCCGCACCAGGGGTTTGCGCCGCGGAAATGTCGCAATTCGGCAACATTGTGATATGATTGCATCAGTTCGCAATTCCCGCGGGCGATCGCTCTCAGCTCAATTGCCGGTATGACCAGCGCAGAGACCACCGCTTCAACATTACGCGCCCCGTCGGCCGAGCCCAATGCAGAGGCGCGGGGCTTCCCGCTGCGGCGCTGGCTGGCGCCGTTTGCCGTGGCCATCGCGCTGCTGTCCGCCTTCCTGACCTTCGTGGTGCTGACCGGGCTGACCCCGATCGAGCCCACGTCCGAGGTGGTCCGCTCCTTCCTGATGATCAATGCCGGCACCATCCTGCTGCTGGTCGGCATCATCGTCCGGGAAGTCTGGCAGATGGTGCAGGCGAGGCGGCGCGGCCGGGCCGCGGCGCGGCTGCATGTGCAGATTGTCGGCCTGTTCTCGGTGATCGCGGTGCTGCCCGCCGTGCTGGTGTCGATCGTCGCCAACGTCACCATCGAGCGCGGCCTCGACCGGCTGTTCTCGGGTCCCACCAAGCAGGTGATCCAGAATTCGCTGACCATCGCCAGTGCCTACATGCAGGAGCACGCCCAGCTCATCAACGGCGACACGCTGGCGATGGCCAATGACCTCGCCCATGCCCGGCCGCTCTACGACCAGGATCGCATGACGTTCCTGCAGCTGATGACGGCCGGCGCCGAGTCGCGCAATCTTCCGGTCGCGGTGCTGATGGACAAGGACGGCAAGATCGTCGCCAGCGCCGAGACCGGCGTTCGCCTGAACTACGAGGCGCCGCCGCCCGACATCCTGAAGGACATCAACGAGACCGAGCCGAAGATCTCGGTCTTTCCGGAAAACTACGTCGCCTCCGTGGTCCGCCTGCGGGCCTATGACGACATGTTCCTGTATGTGGCGCGGCTGCTCGATCCGGCGGTGGTTGCCCAGCTCAAGCAGACCCAGACCAGCGCGGCCGAATATGCCCAGCTCGAGACCCGCAGGCTCGGCATCCAGGTCGCGTTCGCGCTGATGTTCGCGGTGATCGCGCTGACCATCCTGATGGCCTCGGTGCTGATCGGACTGAACTTCGCCAACGGGCTGGTGTCGCCGATCCGCCAGCTGATGGGTGCGGCGAGCGAGGTCTCGACCGGCAATCTCAATGTCCAGGTGCCGGTCAACAAGTCGGAAAGCGACCTCGCGCTGCTCGGCGAAATCTTCAACAAGATGACCCAGGAGCTGCGCACCCAGCGCAACGAGCTGGTCGACGCCAGCGAGACCATCGACAGCCGCCGCCGTTTCATCGAAGCGGTGCTGTCGTCGGCCTCTGCCGGCATCATCGGGGTCGACGCCTCAGGCACCATCGGCGTCCTCAACCGCTCGGCGGAGAAGCTGATCGGGCACGCCGAATCGGAGACGCTCGGCCATCCGCTCTCGGACGTGTTGCCCGAGCTCGACGAGATGATGAAAACCGCGCGCGAGGGAACGCAGCGCCTAGTGCAGGGGCAGGTCACGATCCTGCGCGACGGCCATGAGCGCAATCTGTCGGTCCGCGTCTCGGCCGAGCAGACCAGCCAGTCGCGCGACAGCTACATCATCACACTCGACGACATCACCGAGCTGGTGTCGGCGCAGCGCACCTCGGCCTGGGGCGACGTCGCCCGCCGCATCGCCCACGAGATCAAGAACCCGCTGACCCCGATCCAGCTCTCCGCCGAGCGCATCCGCCGCAAGTTCGGCAAGACCATCACCGAGGAGAAGGACAAGTCGATCTTCGAGCAGTGCACCGATACCATCGTGCGCCAGGTCGACGACATCAGGCGGATGGTCGACGAGTTCTCGCGCTTTGCGCGGATGCCGAAGCCGGTGATGGAAGGGGAGGACGTCGCCGACGTGGTGCGCCAGGCGGTGTTCCTGATGAAGGTCGCGCATCCCGATCTCGACATCGAGGCCGACATCAAGCAGTCGCCGCTGCCCGCGCAGTTCGACCGCCGGCTGATCTCGCAGGCGCTGACCAACATCATCAAGAACGCCACCGAGGCGATCGAGCAGGTGCCGCGCGAGGAACTCGGCAAGGGCCGCATCGACGTCGTGGCGCAGCGCGCGAACGACGACATCCTGATCGACGTGGTCGACAACGGCATCGGCCTGCCCAAGGTCGCCCGCGCGCGCCTGCTCGAGCCCTATGTCACGACCCGGGCGAAGGGCACCGGCCTCGGCCTGGCGATCGTCGGCCGCGTTCTGGAGGACCATGGCGGCCGCATCGAGCTCAAGGATGCCTCCGATTTCCGCGACGGCCAGCGCGGTGCCTGGATGCGGCTGCGCTTTGCCGTCACGGGACACGCGGCCAAGCCGGAGAACAAGCCCGAAAGCAAGGACCAAAAACCGGACGTCAAACCGGACAAGGCCGAACCGGAAAGTGAAAAAAATCCGCCGGAGGAGCCGACCAACGGCCCGGCGCAAGCGACCAACAATGAACCAAAAATCCAAGAACCGACCCAAGAACCAATCCAAGAACCTATCCGAGATCCCGCTGATCAGGGGCCAAACAATCAAGAGCCAAATGCGCAAAAGCCAAAATTCAAAGCCGCGACGAGCGACTGACAAGGCAGGTGTAACCCATGGCAAGTGACATTCTGATTGTCGACGACGAAGCTGACATTCGCGACCTCGTTGCGGGTATTCTGGACGATGAGGGCTTTTCCACGCGCACCGCGCGCGACAGCGACTCGGCGCTCGCCGAGATCGCCAATCGCCGGCCCAATCTGGTCTTCCTCGACATCTGGCTGCAGGGCTCCAAGCTCGACGGCCTGCAGCTGCTCGAGCAGATCAAGAAGGACAATGCCGATCTGCCCGTCGTGATGATCTCGGGCCACGGCAACATCGAGACCGCGGTCGCCGCGATCAAGCGCGGTGCCTACGACTTCATCGAGAAGCCGTTCAAGTCGGACCGGCTGATCCTGGTCGCGACCCGGGCGCTGGAAACCTCGCGGCTCAAGCGCGAGGTGAAGGAGCTCAAGCAGCTGGCTCCGGCGGCGAGCGTCCTGACCGGCCGCTCGGCCTGCATGAACCAGCTGCGCCAGACCATCGACCGCGCCGCCAAGGCCAACAGCCGCATCCTGATCGTCGGTCCCTCCGGCGCCGGCAAGGAGCTTGCCGCGCGCACGCTGCACCATGCCTCCGGGCGCGCCGAGGGGCCGTTCGTGGTGATCAATGCGGCCGCGATCACGCCGGAGCGCATGGAGATCGAGCTGTTCGGCATCGAGGGATCGAACGGCGAGCAGCAGCGCAAGGCCGGCGCGCTCGAGGAGGCGCATGGCGGCACGCTGTTCATCGACGAGATCGCGGATATGCCGCGCGAGACCCAGAACAAGATTCTGCGCGTGCTGGTCGATCAGACCTTCCAGCGCCAGGGCGGCACCGGCAAGGTCCATGTCGACGTCCGCATCATCTCCTCGACCGCGCGCAATCTCGAGGAGGAGATCGCCGCAGGCCGCTTCCGCGAGGACCTCTATCATCGCCTCTCGGTGGTGCCGATCCGGGTGCCGCCGCTGTCGGAGCGACGCGAGGACATCCCCGAGCTGATCGACTATTTCATGGACCAGATCTCGGCCGCCACCGGCCTGCCGAAGCGGCAGATCGGGCAGGACGCGATGGCGGTCCTGCAGTCGCACGTCTGGCCGGGCAACGTCCGCCAGCTCCGCAACAATGTCGAGCGCGTGATGATCCTGGCCGGCGGCGGTCCGGAGGCGATCATCACCGCCGACATGCTGCCGCAGGACGTCGGCTCGATGGTGCCGGCGATGCCGACCTCCAACAATGGCGAGCACATCATGGGCCTGCCGTTGCGCGAGGCGCGCGAGGTGTTCGAGCGCGACTATCTGATCGCCCAGATCAGCCGCTTCTCCGGCAATATCTCGCGCACCGCGGAGTTCGTCGGCATGGAGCGCTCGGCGCTGCATCGCAAGCTGAAGGCGCTCGGGGTCGGCTGACCCCGGCGCGGCAGGCCGGCAGTCCGCTGGCGGCTCGAAGCGAAGCCCCGGCGGTCACCCGCCGGGGAGCCGACAGGCGGCTCTCGGGGCGGTTTGGATCGATCGGCGGGGCGAGGGCGGGGCCGGTACAACCGGGGATTTATCCACTCTCCACGAGAATATTCGTCTCCTTCCCCGCACTTTCTTAGAATTGCCACCGTGTTCCTACCGACTGCACCGCGAACTAGCTTGCCTAAAAACCGCGCGTAGCCTCTAATCCTACCGCTATGCCTGCCGGAGGGGGATCTCGTGGCAGGTGGGCAGCCGGAGGAGGCTCCGTCAGAGAGCAACAACCGGTTCAATAAAAAGAAGCACAAGCTTGCGGGACAAAAACAATGGCGGCAGACCGCGCACAAAATCTACAAGACACCTTCCTTAATCACGTTCGTAAAACCAAGACGCCACTGACGATATTTCTGGTCAACGGAGTAAAGCTGCAGGGCATTGTCACATGGTTCGACAATTTCTGCTTGCTGCTGCGGCGCGACGGTCACTCGCAGCTGGTCTACAAGCACGCGATCTCGACCATCATGCCCGGAGCTCCGATTCAGTTGTTCGAAGGTGGTGAGGACGCACCGGCTTGAGAGTGAACTGATTGGAACCCTTCAATCGTGAAGGGGGCGCCGACCGTGCCCGGTCGGCGGGGGACGGCAGCACCGGGCGGGTGATCGTCATCGGCCCGTACCTGCGCACGCGCCGTGGCGACGGCGATGCGCAAACGGATTCCTCTGTCCGCGACTATGAAGCGCGGATCGAGGAAGCCGCCGGCCTCGCCGGTGCGATCGACCTCACGGTGGTGGACTCCGTGATCGCGCCGATCAGCCAGATCCGGCCCGCGACTTACCTCGGCAAGGGCAAGGTCGAGGAGATCAACGGGCTCGTCACCAGCAACCAGGTCGAGCTCGTGGTGATGGATTGCGCGCTGTCGCCGATCCAGCAGCGCAATCTCGAGAAGGCCTGGAGCACCAAGGTGCTCGACCGCACCGGCCTGATCCTGGAAATCTTCGGCCGCCGCGCCAAGACCAAGGAAGGCGCGCTGCAGGTCGAGCTCGCCCATCTCAACTATCAGCGCAGCCGTCTGGTGCGGTCCTGGACCCATCTCGAGCGCCAGCGTGGCGGCTTCGGCTTCATGGGTGGCCCCGGCGAAACCCAGATCGAGGCCGACCGCCGCCTGATCAGCGAGCGCATCACCAAGCTCGAAGGCGAGTTGAAGAAGGTGCAGGCGACGCGGCGGCTGCATCGCGCCGGCCGCCAGCGCGTGCCGTATCGCGTGGTGGCGCTGGTCGGCTACACCAATGCCGGCAAATCGACGCTGTTCAACCGCCTGACCCGCGCCGACGTGCAGGCCGCGGACATGCTGTTTGCGACGCTCGACCCGACCCTGCGCGCGCTCAACCTGCCGCATGGCGGCAAGGCGATGCTGTCGGACACGGTCGGCTTCATCTCCAATTTGCCGACCCAGCTGGTGGCCGCGTTCCGCGCCACGCTGGAAGAGGTGCTGGAAGCCGACATCATCCTGCATGTCCGCGACATCTCCCATGAGGACGCGGAGGCGCAGGAGCGCGACGTCGAGGCGGTGTTGCGCCAGCTCGGCATCGATCCCGATGCCGACGGTGGCCAGCGCATCATCGAGGTCTGGAACAAGATCGACCGCTTCGATCCCGAGGAGCGGGACAATTTGCGCAATATCGCCGCGCGCCGTCCGCCGGAGCGGCCATGCTTCCTGGTTTCGGCCGCAACAGGCGAGGGGATCGATGCGCTGCTCGCCGCGATCGAGGATCGCCTCGCGGCCAAGCGCTCGACGCTCAATCTTTCGATCGACGCCTCCGATGGCGCCGGCATCAGCTGGCTGCACCGCAATGCCGAGGTTCTGAACAAGGAGCTGCATGGCGAGCGCTTCGACATGACGGTGCGCGTCGACGAGACCAAGCGCGACATCGTGATGAGCCGGTTCGCCGCTGTCCCCTACGAGGCGTAAGCCCTCGAATACGGGCCCTGCAATCTTCCGAAATATGACGATGCCGTGACGTTGCAGGGCGCCGATGCGCCTGCGACGCGGCGTCGCACTTTCTGTTTGAAATCCGCGCCGCCTTGGTTCATTGCGCTGCAGAACGCGAAGCCGAGGCGGATCGATGCAGGACACCAGCGAAACCATCACGAAAGAGACGCTCGCCGGCCAGAGCGGTGATCTTGCCCAGGAGCGGGCGCCCGAAATCGTCGAGGCGCTCAATGCCCGGGAGCCCGCGGATGCCGCGAAGCTGCTGCGATCGCTGCCGGCCGAGAAGGCGATCGAGGTGCTTGACCTGCCCGGACTCGACAACACCTGCGAGATCCTCGCCGAGCTGCCGAAGGATACCGCGGTCTCGCTGCTGTCGGGCGTCTCCGACGACCGTGCCGCCGATATCTTCAAGGAGCTGGTCGAGCCGCTGCGCACCACGCTGCTGAACGGGCTCAATCCGGAGACCCGCAACGTCATCTCCGGGCTGTTGGCCTATCCCGAGCGCAGCGCCGGCAGCATCATGACGACCGAGTTCGTCAGCGTGCCCTCGAGCTGGACCATCGCCGAGGTCCTGCATCACATCCGGATGGTCGAGCGCACCCGCGAGACCGTCTACTCGATCTTCGTGATCGACCCGGTCAAGAAGACCCTGATCCAGGCCGTGCCGCTGCGCCGCCTGATCTCGGGCGATCCGCACGCCAATGTGCTGACCGCGGCGCCGGCGCGGAAGCCGTTGATGATCTCGCCGGAGGCCGACCGCATGGAGGCGGCGCGGCTGATCTCGCGCTACGACCTGCTCGCCGTCGCCGTCGTCGACGGCCCCGGCCATATCCTCGGCATCGTCACGGTCGACGACGTCATCGACGCCATCGTCGAGGAATCGACCGAGGACGCCCAGAAGTTCGGCGGCATGGAAGCGATCGACGAGCCGTATTTGCGGATCGGTTTCGGCGAGATGATCAAGAAGCGCGCCGGCTGGCTGTGCGCACTGTTCCTGTCGGAAATGCTGACCGCGACCGCAATGCAGTCGTACCAGAGTGAGCTCGAGAAGGCGATCGTCCTGACGCTCTTCATCCCGTTGATCATGAGCTCGGGCGGCAATTCCGGCTCCCAGGCAACCTCGCTGTTGATCCGTTCGCTGGCACTGCACGAGGTGCGGCTGCGCGACTGGTGGCGTGTCGCCGTGCGGGAATTGCCGACAGGCATCGTGCTCGGCGCCATTCTCGGCCTGATCGGCGTCGTCAGGATCACGCTCTGGCAGACGCTCGGCCTGTTCGACTACGGCCCGCATTGGGTGCTCGTCGCAGCGACCGTCGGCACCGCACTGATCGGCATCGTCACCTTCGGATCGCTGTGCGGCTCGATGCTGCCCTTCATCCTCAAGCGCATCGGCTTCGACCCGGCCAGCGCGTCGGCACCGTTCGTCGCGACACTGGTCGACGTCACCGGTCTCGTGATCTATTTCGGCGTTGCCGCGGTGATCCTGCGCGGGACGCTGTTGTAGGCTGAGCCTGCGCCTTCAACCTCGGTGTCGTCTCTGCGAAAGCAGGGACCCATGACCACCGGCCATCGTTGTTGAGTGCAGCGGAAGTTCTGCATCTTGCTCGCCTCGCTGAATCTCTGGCGATGCGTGGGATTGATACCGTCGACTATCCGTTAGATCACGCGGTATGGGTCCCGGCGTTCGCCGGGACGACGGCGGTTTTGGCTTCATTCCACAACGCGTCCATCTCCTCCAGCGATGCCCCCTCCAGCGAACGCCCCTGCGCCGCCAGCGCCTTCTCGATATAGGCAAAGCGCCGCTCGAACTTGGCGTTGGTCGCACGCAGCGCCGCTTCCGGATCGGCGTCGACGTGGCGGGCGAGGTTGACCAGCGCGAACATCAGGTCGCCGGTTTCCTCCGCGATCTCCGCCTTGTCGTTGCGGTCGAGCGCGGCCTCGATCTCGTCGGCCTCCTCGCGGATCTTGGCGAGCACCGCGCGCGGGTCGTTCCAGTCGAAGCCGACGGTGGACGCCTTGCGCTGCAGCTCCATCGCGCGCGTCAGGGCAGGCAGGCCCGCCTTCACGCTCGCCAGCAGCGATTTGTGCGCAGTCTCTTCGGGCGGCCGCCGCGCGGCGCGCTCGGCCTTCTCCTCGGCCTTGATCCGTTCCCAGGCGCTCTTGACGCCGGCCGGCTGGATATTGCCGTCCTTGTCGGCGAAGACGTGCGGATGACGGCGGATCATCTTCCTGGTGATCGCCTCGACCACATCGCCGAACGCGAACGCGTTCTGCTCCTCGGCCATCCTGGCGTGATAGACCACCTGCAACAGCAGGTCGCCGAGCTCCTCGCGCAAATCGTCGAGATCGCCGCGCGTGATCGCATCCGCAACCTCATAGGCCTCCTCGATCGTGTAGGGCGCGATGGTCTCGAAATTCTGCACGAGGTCCCAGGGGCAGCCGGTCACCGGCGTGCGCAGCGCAGCCATGATCTCGATCAGGCGGGAAATGTCGCGGGATGGGGTCATGGGGCACCGGCATCAAAGAGGTATTGGCTTTATGCCAATACACCCCTCCCGATCCCAGTAAAACACGCCGGAATCGCGACGCTGTCCACGGATTGGCCACGGCGCCGTCAGGTGCTAAATCGCGTTCCATGACCGATCAGAATGCTTCCGACACCGCGCTGGTGCTGTTTTCCGGCGGCCAGGATTCCACCACGTGCCTTGCCTGGGCCTTGTCGCGCTTTGCCCGCGTCGAGATGCTCGGCTTCACCTACGGCCAGCGCCACGCGATCGAGCTCGATTGCCGGGACCAGCTGCTGGCCGGGATCAGGCGGGTCCGGCCGGAATGGTCTGCGAAACTCGGCGACAGCCACACGCTTGATATCCCGACGCTGTCCGAGATTTCCGACACCGCGCTGACCCGCGACGTCGCGATCGAAATGGGCGCGGACGGCTTGCCGAACACCTTCGTGCCCGGCCGCAACCTCGTGTTCCTCACCTTCGCTGGGGCGCTCGCCTATCGGCGGGGGATCCGCCACATCATCGGCGGCATGTGCGAGACCGACTATTCCGGCTACCCGGATTGCCGCGACGAGACCATCAAGGCATTGCAGTCCGCGCTCAATCTCGGCATGGCCAGGGATTTCGAGCTGCACACGCCGCTGATGTGGCTCGACAAGGCCGCGACCTGGCGGCTCGCGCACGAGCTCGGCGGAGCAGGGCTGGTCGACCTGATCCGCGAGCACTCGCACACCTGCTATCTCGGCGAACGCGGCGCGCAGCACGATTGGGGCTATGGCTGCGGCGAATGCCCGGCCTGCAGCCTGCGGGCCAAGGGCTGGCGGGAGTACGTCGCGCAGGGTGGCCCGTAACCGTGGACTGATGGCCCCGCAGGGGCGCACGGCCAAAATATCGAAAACAACCCCATGCAAAGGAGTCGGCGGCTGCCGGCGTTCGACACGGCAACTTGACACGTCGGGCAACTCAGCGGTATTCTTCTATTATCCAGAAATCGTCCCAGGCCCGGCTCGACCGGGCGATCCGGTATGCTGCGGCTTCTCGGCTCCAGCACTCCCGTCTCTGGAATCCGTGCGCGCGGTTCTCTCCCCGTCGTCGTCCCGGCGAAGGCCGGGACCCATACGCCGCGGCAGGCGTTGTGGGTGGGACTCGTCGTTCCAGCATCGCGTAACAATTTGCATTTGGGGTTATGGGTCCCGGCCTTCGCCGGGACGACGATGAGGATGAGTTCGCGATTCAAGGCGACCCACCACGCGATGACATCACCCGCGCATGCGCATGTAGGTAATCATGGCATTCGAGGCTACTCGAAATCCCCCGCCGTCAGCACGATCGGCTGGCCGTGCGGGGTGCGGTCGGCGGCGTGGTCCCAGGCGTCGCGGTAGCGGTGCAGTGTCTCATGCGTCGTGACGCCCTTGGCGGCGACGAGATGTTCGAGCGTCGCGAGCCAGTGCTGGTAATAGGTCTCGCCGGTGTCGGGATCGCCGGCCGCCTGCGCGCGCTTGATCTGGTCGGCGAGCGCGGCGGCCCATTCGGGCCAGGTGAACACGCCGCGGTCATGCAGCGTCAAGGCCATGGCGAACGCCTGCGCCTCCCACGGTGCACGGAACACCGGGCCGTCCTGGTCGCGGGGAATGCTGGACACTGCGCTGGTGGCGCGCGCGGCGGCACCTGCATCCATCACACGGCCTCCAGATACGGCTCGAACGCGTCGATCGAGACCTTGATGGTCGGATCGGAGTCCGGGCCCCACAGCTCGCGTCCGTCGAACACGACGGTGTACAGCCACTGCGGATGTTCGCCGGCGTCGTTGGCCACGGTATCGGGAAATACGTGACAGCCATGATCGCGCTCGACCACCCCGACGTGACCGCGCACGTAGCGTGGCAGCCGTGTGTGCGTCGCGGGATGGATGTTCTTCGCCCGCACCCGATCGCCGGCCTTGAATTTCGCAGGTCCCGGCGCGGCGCGGCCGAACTTGCCGCGCACCATCACGCGCTCGACATCGGCGACGGAGAACTTGCCGTGCTTGAGCGATTTCGCCGGCGCGACGGAACGTCCGGCGGCGACATCGTCGTTCGAGACGAAGCCCTTGTCGAGCAGCAGGGCCTCCAGCCCGAGCAGCCATTTCCTGTAGTAGGAGCTCGACAGATAGACCTGCGGCGGCAGGGTCTCGCGATAGAAGCGCGAGGCGTCGATGTTGAAGGCGCCGGCTGCGCCCATCGCACGGACCATGGCGAGCACCCGGGATTCCCATTCCTCATGGAACATCGGCTCGTTCGGCTCGGGCTCGACCTTGCCGAACCCGTCCATGCCGCCCATGTCGTGGACGCCGTTCATGACGGCGCCCCCGGTTTCTTGGGAAAGCCGGTGCCGATCATGGAATCGCGCGTCACCAGCTCGGCGAGCTGGTCTTCGCTCCAGCCCTCGGTGCCTTCGGGCCGCATCGGCAGCACCAGGAAACGCGTTTCCGCGGTCGAATCCCAGACCCGGATTTCCGTCTCCTTCTGCAGGCTGACGCCGAAATCGGCGAGCACGCCGCGCGGATCCTTGACCGCGCGCGAGCGATACGGCGACGCCTTGTACCAGACCGGCGGCAGCCCGAGCATTTCCCAAGGATAACAGGAGCACAATGTGCAGACGACCATGTTGTGGCGGCCGGGTGTATTCTCGATCGCGACCAGATGGTCGCCGACCCGGCTGACATGGCCGAGGGTGCCGACCGCCTTGCTGGCGTCCTCGAGCAGCGCCTTCTTGAAGGCGGGATCGGTCCAGGCCTTGGCGACGACCCGGGCGCCGTTATGCGGGCCGATCTTGGTCTCATAGGCCTGCACGATGGCGTCGAGCGCGGCAGCCTCGACATAGCCCTTCTCGGTCAGGATCGATTCCAGCGCACGGACGCGCAGTTCGGTCTCCGACAGTTCAGAATGGTCGTGATCGTGGTGGTGATGATCATGTTCGCTCATGCCCACAGAATAGGCGAAACCGTCGTGCTATGTCGAGGCAGGCAGTACACAAGAATGCGAGCGGGGAGGTATGCGTGGTTGACTATGTGACGATCGAGAAAGGCCTCGGGCCGGAGGGCCGCATCGCCGTGGTGCGGTTCGACCGCGGCGACGGTATCAACGCGCTGTCGCCGGAGGCGCTGCGGCAGCTGACCGACGCAGCGCGCAGTTTCGAGGACGATAGCGAGACCTCGGTGGTGGTGCTGACCGGCGGCGCCAAATCGTTCAGCGCCGGCTTCGACCTCAAGGACGCCGAGGGGCGTTCTCGCCAGACCATGGACATGGGCACGCTGCGCCGGCACCTGAAGCTCGGGCCGCGGCTGACGCGCGCCTGGCAGGACATGGAGCAGGTCACGATCGGCGCGATCGAGGGCTTTTGCGTCGGCGGCGGCGTGGCACTCGCGGTCGCGCTGGATTTCCGCGTCATGGCGCGCGACGCGCATATGCGGGTGCCGGAAATCGCGCTCGGCATGAACATGAGCTGGCAGAGCGTGCCGCGCATGCTGCATCTGATGGGACCGGCGCGCACCAAGCAGGCGGTGATCCTGGCCGACGACCGGATCTCGGCCGAGGAGGCCTACGAGTGGGGCCTGGTGGAGCAGGTGACCGATCCTGGAAAGTCATATGACATCGCGATGGCGCTCGCGGCCAAGGTCGCTGCCCAGCCGCCGATCTCGGTCGCGATGACCAAGCTGACGGTCAACCGGCTCGCACATGCGCTCGACGATCTCGCCAGCCACATGGACCTCGACCAGTTCGCGCTGGCGAGCCTGACCGAGGATCACAAGGAAGGCGTCGCGGCCTTCCTCGGACGGCGGAAGCCGCGCTTCAAGGGGCGCTGATGCGTGTCGTTCAAGAGCCTTTCCAGGCTTCGGAATGGCGAAGGCCCTGACGCCGGGCCGGTGCGTCAGGGCCTTTGCGGTGCGGAGACGACCCCAGCACCTTTGCGGGCCCTGGGGCCGACGCTGGGGTCATCCGCCTGCACCGTTGTCGAGACCGAGCAGGCAGCGCGCACCATGCGCCCATCACCGGCATCCGCATTTGCCTATGTGAATCGCGCCTCTCGATCCTAGGTTCCCGAGATCAAGGCTGCGCAGTGGCGAGCGATCGTTGCTTCCTCGTTTGTCGCCATGACGAGCACGTCCACTGAACTGTCCTTGCCAGCAATGTGCAGCTCTGCCGCGGCGTTGGCGCATGGATCGAGCTGGACACCCAGCCATCGCAGGCGTTCGCAGACCTGGCTGCGAACTTCGCCCGCGTGCTCGCCGATACCGCCGGTGAACACCAGGCATTCCAGTCCGCCCAGCGTGCCAGCCATCGCGACGACCTGCTGCGCGATGCGGAACGTGAAGAGATCAACCGCTTCCTTCGCGGCGGGCTCCTGGCTGGCGAGCAAGACACGCATGTCGGAGGAGATGCCCGAAACGCCGAGCAGCCCCGATTGGTGATAAAGCAGCTGCTCAAGGTCGTCGACCGACATGCCGTTCTGCTGCTGGAGGTAAAGCAGAACGCCCGGATCGATCGTGCCGCAACGGGTCCCCATGACCAGGCCGTCGAGCGGCGTCAGACCCATCGTGGTGTCGATGCTCCGGCCGTTGCGCATGGCGCACAGGCTCGCGCCATTGCCGAGATGCGCCACCACGGCGCGCTTCGAGGAAAGCTCCGGCGAGATGTCGGCAAGGCGGCCCGCGACATATTCAAAGGAGAGACCGTGAAAGCCGTAGCGCCGAATGCCGGCGCGTTCGAGATGTCTCGGGATCGCAAACCGATTGACGGGCGGCGCGAGGCCATGATGGAACGACGTGTCAAAGCATGCGACCTGCATCAGTTCCGGCCGGATCGCGCTGATTGCCCGGATTGGCGTCAGGCAGCGAGGCTGATGCAGCGGCGCCAGCGGGGTGAGGGCGTCGAGGACGGCAAGCACCGTCCGGTTGACTTCGACCGGTCGCGGAAATTCGCGGCCGCCGTGTACGACGCGATGCCCGACGGCACGCAGCCGCTCGCCGAGATGATGTTCGATCCGTGCCAGGACATCGGCGAACAGCCGATCGGGCGACGCATCTGGTTCGGCTTGCTCCAACGCGAACGACGCGCGGCCAGCCGGATCGGTGAAGACCAATCGCGAGGCGCCCTCGTGCTCATCGATCTGCGCCTTGCAGAGCAGCTTGGGATCGGCATGTGAAGCATCGAAAACGCCGAACTTGATGCTCGACGAGCCGGAGTTGACGACCAGAACCGCATTGGAGGTCGGCATGGCTCAACCGCCGGATTTGGCAGGGGTGGCGCCGCCGGTGCCGTTCGGCCAGACCCAGTCTCGAACCTCCGGCATGTCCTCGCCATGCTCGCGCACATATCGCGCATGCGCGATCAGGGCATCCCGGTATCCTTGCTTGATCTGTGCGGCCTTGGTGGCGAGCCCCGGCACGCGCTCGATCACCTCGATCGCGAGATGATAGCGGTCGAGCCCATTGAGAACGACCATGTCGAAAGGTGTGGTCGTCGTGCCTTCCTCGACAAAGCCGCGCACGTGCATGTTGTCGTGATTGGCCCGGCCATAGGTGAGCCGGTGGATGAGATACGGGTAGCCATGGTAGGCAAAGATGACGGGGCGATCGCGCGTGAACAGGCTGTCGAAGTCGCGATCGCTGAGGCCATGAGGGTGCTGTTGCATCGGCTGCAGCGTCATCAGGTCGACGACGTTGACCACGCGGATCTTGAGGTCGGGGAGGGCCTTGTGCAGCAGATCAACGGCGGCAAGCGTCTCCAGCGTCGGAACGTCACCCGCGCAAGCCATCACGACATCGGGCTCGCTTGTGGCATCCCCGGTTCCGGCCCACGTCCAGATGCCAATGCCAGCGTCGCAATGGGTGGCGGCGTCCTGCATCGAAAGCCATTGCGCGGACGGTTGTTTGCCGGCGACAATGACATTGATCCGATCGTAGGTCCGCAGGCAGTGATCGGCGACCCATAGCAGCGTGTTGGCGTCGGGCGGGAAATAGACACGGACGATGTCGGCCTTCTTGTTGGTGACCAGATCGACAAAGCCGGGATCCTGGTGGCTGAAACCGTTGTGATCCTGGCGCCAGACATGCGACGTCAGCAGGTAATTGAGCGAGGCGATCGGACGCCGCCACGCTAATTGGCGCGAGACCTTCAGCCATTTGGCGTGCTGGTTGAACATTGAATCCACGATGTGGATGAACGCTTCATAGCAGGAGAAGAAGCCATGGCGTCCGGTCAATAGATAGCCCTCCAGCCAGCCCTGGCAGAGATGCTCGCTGAGGACTTCCATGACACGGCCGTCTTGAGCGAGATGGACATCATACGGCTCGGTCGGCTCCATCCAGACCCGGTCTGTGGCTTCGAATACGGCATCCAGCCGGTTCGAGGCGGTTTCGTCAGGCCCCATGATGCGGAAATTGCCGGTATCGGCATTCAGCTTGAGGACATCGCGCAGGTATTTTCCGAGCTCGTGGGTCGCTGCGGCGACCGTCTGACCCGGATGCTTCACGTCGACGGCAAATGCGCGGTAATCCGGCAGCCGGAGCTCGCGTTTCAGAAGGCCGCCATTGGCGTGCGGATTGGCGCCCATCCGGCGGTTCGCGGTCGGGGCGAGGGCCTGGAGCTCCGGGATCAGCGCACCATCCTTGTCGAACAGTTGCTCTGGATGATAGCTGCGCATCCAGTCTTCAAGCAGCCTGAGATGCGCGGGGTTGTCGCGGACTTGCGCGATCGGCACCTGGTGCGCGCGCCAAAAGCCCTCGACTTTGAGCCCGTCGACTTCCTTCGGTCCGGTCCAACCCTTCGGACTGCGCAGCACGATCATCGGCCAGCGCGGCCGCTCCGATCGTTTGCCGCCGCGCGCCTCGGTTTGGATCTTGTGAATGGCTGCAAGCGCCTCATCCAGGGCAGCGGCCATGGCGCGATGCATCGGCATCGGATCGTCGCCCTCGACGAAAAGCGGCTCATGTCCGTAGCCGCGAAAGAGGTTGCGGATTTCCTCGTCGCCCATCCGCCCGAGCACCGTCGGATTGGCGATCTTGTAGCCGTTGAGATGCAGGATCGGCAGCACCGCGCCGTCGCGCGCGGGATTCAGGAACTTGTTCGAGTGCCAGGATGCAGCGAGCGGACCGGTTTCCGCCTCGCCATCGCCGACGACGCAGGCCACGATCAGATTGGGATTGTCGAATGCCGCGCCATAGGCGTGGACCAGCGAATAGCCGAGTTCGCCACCCTCGTGGATGGAGCCGGGCGTTTCCGGTGCGGCGTGGCTTGGAATACCGCCGGGGAAGGAAAATTGCCGGAACAGTTTGCGCAGACCGTCGATGTCGCGGCCGACATCGGGATAGATCTCGCTATAGGTGCCCTCGAGATATGTGTTCGCCACCATGCCCGGACCGCCGTGTCCCGGACCGCAAATGTAGATGACGTTGAGATCGCGCGCGCGAATGACCCGATTGAGATGGGCATAGACGAAATTCAGGCCCGGCGTGGTGCCCCAATGGCCGAGCAGGCGGGGCTTGATGTGTTCCTTGCGCAGCGGCTCGCCGAGCAGCGGATTGTCGAGAAGATAGATTTGCCCGACCGAAAGGTAATTGGCGGCGCGCCAGTAGCGGTCGAGCAGGTCGAGATTGCCGGCGGTCGTTCTTTGTTCGATGGTTGCTTTCATGGAGCCAACTCCTCCCCAAAACTATCACAACAGCTACAGGTTGATCCGCCGGTGATGATCGTGCTCGACTGATGGCGGGGCCGGGCGGGACGTCGGGCAGCGATAGCGGCGGCGGTTCTTGGCTGCGGTTCTTGGCTGATGCATTGCGTTCGCCGGCTCCAACCGCAGGCGCCGACCCTCGTTCCTTCGTTTGCCGCCTTGGAGCCGCGCACCCGCACACCCTAGCGGTGACGGCGACTGGTTTGTTCTTCGGCATCGGCAAACGAGCCATCTCCGGGCGGGATCACCGGTCTCTCATATGTAAATGCCGGAACCAGGCAGAGAGATGACAAGCGGCAGCGACTGATGTTTCGACCGCGATTCGATATCCGCCATAGTCAGCCGAAGGTGCAGTTGATGAATCTCATCGACCGCTACTTTTTCGCCGCAACGATCACTGTGACAATTGTACTCTGGCTATACCTCGGGTTGCTGGTGGCCGGTAGCTGACGGCGCGCGCCTGGAAAATCGGGACCACCCTCCGCCTTGAATTCCCGCTCTTTGAAATGGGCCATGACCGCTGTCCTAACGGTGCGCGGAACGACGCGCCTGGGAAACCCAACCGGCGGGAGAACGTTAACGCCTCGATCATCCGCGAAGATCAACTGGCAGAGGTACTGCTATGCGTACGATCTTGATCGTGGAGGACGAGTATTTCATTGCCGATGACTGTGCCACGCTGGCACGACAGGCCGGCTATCACGTCGTCGGCCCGTTCGCTTCGATCGACGAAGCCCGCCCGCACGCGTCCGGAGCGTCCGGCGCGCTGATCGACATCAACGTCAATGGAACCTCGTCCTACAAGTTGATCGACACCCTGCTTGCGATGGGAACACCGGTCACCCTGTATACCGGCTACGACCCCAGCACGCTGCCCGAGAAGTATGCGCACCTCCCCGTGGTAACCAAGCCGCGCGGGTGTGCGGAGGCTCTCGGGATCTTGTGCAAGCAGATGAGCGTCGCCGAATAGCTGGCGAGCTGAACGCAGATCGGTGCACGCGCCGCGGGCTGGCCGCGTCCGATCCGGCAGGACGCCGTAGGAACTGTTTTGCTGAATTGCCCGTCGGCGCCTGTCGCTTGGCCGAATGGCCATCTCCGGCGCCTCGGGCTTCCGGCACAGCACTTTGTTGGCAACTTTCCTGGTCGAGGCGTGTTGTCTCCTCATCACCGGCCAAAGCTTTGCCCGTAGACGTCGGTGGCTGAGAGACCGATTGTGCTCCCGCCTGCATAACAGAGAGCACGCCATGCCCATCGAGCGGCAAATCTATCGTCTTTCCAATTACCGTGATCTCGACGATACAGAGCGGATGATCCGGGTCGTCGAGCATGCGCGTAAACTCCTCGCCGAAAGCCGCGCCAGCACGTTTCTGGGCCGCAAGACGCAGGAACCCTTCCCGCAGGCGGAAAGCCAATATGGAATCCTGAACCCTGACCTGTGTTGAGCTTTCGCACCTTGCGGAGGCGGAGCCATGGGGTGATTACTGTATCAGCCCCGCCAGGGAGCAGGCCATGAAGCGGCGCATCGACGCCGGCGACGACCGCGTTCGAACAATCTTCGATGTCTCATGAGTTACGTTTGTCGCACCGCCTCGGAGCAAAGCCGCTTCGGACTTATCACATGACAGGGCGGCGGCAGCGATCGGGTGACATGTTTCGTCGATGATCGATCCCCTGTTCGCCCGCGCTCAGCTTGCCATCGAAGAAAGTCTCACGTTGCGCGCACAGAAGCGATCGCTCGCGGATCAGCGAGACGATCAGCTCGCCGAGTTGCGGCAATCGGTGCGTAATTCCGCGAGCACGCGCATGGAGATCAAAGCCCACCGCGACAACGATACGTAAGGCTTTCGCTGGTGCGGGCGGGCACCTGCAATATCCCGACCGGCCGGTGGGTCGACTAGCGGGCGTCGACTAGCGGGCCTTGATGAAGCGTTCGAGATGCATGGAGAATTCGTAGCTCAGCGCCAATCGTCGCCAGGACTTGGCCAGCAACTCGTAATCCTTGCGCGTCCTTTCGACGCCGGACGTCGAGGCCAGACGGTCGGCCTCGTCGGCCAGTTGCCGGCATTCCGCGATCCGATCCGTTGAATCGTGCAGTGTCGCTGTCCTTCCTGAAAACGATGGGAGGATGCATCACGCCGCCGGTTCGCCGGAGATCGTGGACCGAGACAATCAGACAATATGAGCGTCACCCGGCCTCAAGGTCCTGAGCTGCGCGACGACGAGGCGCAACTCGTTTGCCAATTGGGCGTTACGGATGCGGGTTTCCGTGACGGTTGAGAGGTCGGCGATCAGCGCGCTCTCTGCGGCCGTCTGCTCCAGCAGCTCGATACGTCTTTCGATCTCGGTCATTATGCACCCCCGTCCGATATCGTGACCGGGGTATCGTGAGGCCCTCTGCAGACCTCCGCACTAACATTTGCAAATGCTCCAGCGGATTATTCGTGTCCAGCAGCGTCATTGCCACGCAGGATCATGCCGGCGAGCCCGTGCGCCATGGCGCGATGATCGAACGGCTTCTCCCACAATGGAACGTCCGCGAATTCGCTGCTCAGCACGATCTTGTCGTATCCCGAGGTGAACACCATCGGCACGCCGCGCGCCTGCAGCTCGCGCGCGACCGGATAGATCATCTGCTTGCGGATGTTTACATCGAGCACCGCTCCATCGATCACGCCGCCGTCTTGAAGGATACGAAGCGCATCGTCGATGTCACCGGCCGGCCCGGCGATATCGGCACCGAGCGCACGCAGCGCGCTGCGCATGTCGTCGGCAAGGAAATATTCGTCTTCGACAATCAGGACGCGCCGTCCGGTCAGGAGAGGGCGTTCGCGCAAAGGTGCAAATTCAGACATGTCGATTCGGGCCGTACCCGGCGTGATGTCGTCGCAAAATTGGAACATAAGCCGAATGCTCGCCTTGTTGTAAACAATATTGGAAAAGGCAGGTTCCATGTCCAATCGGGACATCATCGTCATCGGCGGTTCGGCTGGGGCGACTGCACCGTTGAAGGAGATTCTGGGCCGGCTGCCGGTGGATCTGCCGGCCGCGGTCTTCATCGTATTGCACATACCGTCTCACGGCATCGGCATTCTCTCCACGGTCGCGAGCGCAGCCGGCAAGCTGCCGGTCCGGCAGGCGGAAAGCGGCATGGTCATCGAAAATGGTCACGTCTATCTGGCGGCGCCGGACCACCATCTGCTGATCCAGAACGGCCACCTGATGCTCGGCCGCGGGCCACGCGAAAATCTGGTCCGGCCGGCGATCGACGCGCTGTTTCGCTCGGCCGCACTGCACTATGGACCGCGCGTGATTGGCGTTGTGCTCAGCGGCCTGCTGTCCGACGGCGCGGCGGGCCTGAACGCGATCAAGCGCTGCGGTGGGGTCGCACTGGTTCAGGAGCCCCAGGACGCTATTTCCGATGAAATGCCGCTCAGGGCATTGGAAGCGACCACGGTTGACCTCTGTATCCCGGGTGCACGGCTTGGCGATGTGCTGTCCGATCTGGTCCGGGAGCGGCCCGGCGCGATCCTGCCGATTCCGCCGGAGATCGTGCTGGAGGTGAAAATTGCGGCGGGCGAGCGCGTCGGCAGCGATACGCTGGTCGAGATTGCCGATCCCGCGCCGCTGACCTGTCCGGGGTGCGGCGGCGTCCTTTCCGAGCTCAAGGTCGGGCACCCGCTGCGATTCCGCTGTCAGGTCGGTCACGCCTATACGGCCGACGCGCTTGCCAAGGAGCAGGAGGGCCGGGTTGACGAGGCGCTTCGGGTCGCACTCCGCATCATCGAGGAGCGCGCCGAACTGGTGCACCGGATGGCCGAGGACGGCCGCCAGAGCGGTCGCCCGGCGGTCGCGCAAATGTATGACGCGCGCGCCGCTGAATATCGCGAATACGCCGATATGATCCGGCGAGTCATGCTACAATCGCTCGATCCGAAGCGACCGGTGCGGAAGGAACCGTGATGGCCAGCGCTGAGCATGCGAACTGGGCCGAACAGCTGCGGTCCGAACGTGCGCTGCTGGTCAAGGCGGACGTCGATATCGAGGAGGGCTGGAGGCGGCTGCGCGGCCAGCAGGATCTGCTGGATTGGCTGCAACGGGCCGGTCACGACACTGTGCAAGCCGAGCGGCTGGTCGGCTTGCTCAAGCAGACCTTGATCGAGTGGGAGCGGCATCGAACCCTGATCGTGCAGCGGGTCGCATATCTCGAGGAGCGGGTGACATCGCACTAGCGCCCGGGAGGAGGATCGGGGATGCGCCTCTGCGCCCTGAACTCCGCTCCAAATTCGAACATGTGGTCAAACTGCTGCAGGACGCGCTGGCGCCAGAGGTCGTTCTCGTCGATGAGGCGATGGGCTTCTGCAGTCGCCCGTTCCGCACGCCTGATCAGGGCTGTGAGCTCTCCGGATCCATCTATCGTCGGGTCGCCTTCCATCACCTAACTATGACCCTTCCGGTTTTGGAGGGCAATCGATCCCGGAGTCGAGGTTCCCGGGAGGTTGGAGAATTCCTACCTATCCCGTTGGGATAGGACTAAACTCTGCTATCAAAAGACGCGGGCGAGACGCCAGCAGGAGAATGAGAGCCGCTGCAATCATGGATGATGTTGGCCAATCCCAGAGCGGAGACGAAGAGCGCCAGTCCAAGGCGCCGCTGATCATAGGTGTGGGCGCGTCCGCCGGCACCCTCGACAGCATCGAGCGGTTCTTCTCGAAGCTGAGGCTCAATCCGGACCAGGCCGTCGTGCTCGTGTTGCAGTACCGGGATGCCATCGAGGACACCCGGTTGCGCGAAGCGTTGCAGCGATCGGAAGGCGCCCGGCTGTCCGAGATCAGCGACGGACAGCTCGTCGAGGGTGGCACGATCCATCTGTGTCCGTCCGACATGATCACCACCGTTCATGGCGACCGTTTCGCCGTGCGGCGCGCCGAGCAGGCGCGCGCCGAGCGGGCCACCATCGACAGTTTCCTGGTGTCGCTGGCGGAGGAGCGCGCCGAGGAATCGATCGGCGTGGTGCTGGCCGGCACCGGTGGCGACGGCACGCTCGGGGTCGCGACCCTGAAGGATCATGGCGGCCTGGCGATCGCCGAGCGCATCGGGGATGGCGAACCCGATCCGCACGCGGAAGGCAATTCGGCCGTGGCGATCGCGGATTTTGTGCTGCCGCCCGAGGCCATTCCCGAGCATATCGACGTCTATGCCCGCCACCTGCGCCGGCTCGAGGAGAAGCAGGGGTTCGACGAGGTGCTGGCCGCGGCGGCAACCTCGCTTGCGCGCATTGCGGATATCCTTCGCAACAAGACCGGCAACGATTTCCACGGCTACAAGCAGAACACCTTCCTGCGCCGCGTTCAGCGCCGCATGCAGGTGGTGCAGATCGACGATATCTCCGCCTATGTCGATTTCCTGAGAAACGACAAGGACGAGGCGCAACATCTGTTCAACGACCTCCTGATCGGCGTCACGGAATTCTTCCGCGATAAGAAGGAGTTCGATGTCCTGGAAACCCAGATCATCCCGAAGATATTCGAAGGGAAGGGTGCCGGCCAGCAGGTGCGTGTCTGGGTGCTTGGCTGCGCGACCGGCGAAGAGGCCTATTCGATCGGCATCCTGCTGCGCGAGCATATGGCCGGTCTCGACTCGGTGCCGCAGGTGCAGATCTTCGCGACTGACATCGACGGGCGCGCGCTCGCCGCCGCGCGCGTCGGGCGCTATCGCACCAGCATCGAGAACGATATGACGCCGGAACGGCTGGCGCGCTGGTTCGTGCGCGAAGGCGACACCTACTGCGTCGTCAAGGAGCTGCGCGAGATGTGCATTTTCTCGCAGCACAACGTCATCAAGGACGCGCCGTTCTCCAAGCTCGATCTGATCTCGTGCCGCAACCTCCTGATCTATCTCAATGCCGAGCTGCAGAACCGCGTCATTCCGCTGTTCCATTTTGCGCTGCTGCCGGACCGGTACCTGTTTCTCGGCAATTCCGAGAACGTCACGCGGCATCCGAAGCTGTTCGCGCCGGTCGACCGGCGCGCACGCATCTTCAAGAAGCTCGAGACCGGGACGCGGCTGCCGCCGGAATTCCCGATCACGACGGCGGCCGGTCGAGCCGCGATCGACATACCACCGGTCCGCTCCATCGGTCCCGATGTCGGCCTCGAGCGCCGCGCCCAGCGCATCGCCGAGCGCTATGCGCCGGCCTATGTGATCACCGACGACCACTTTCACATCCTGCATTTCTCCGGCCGCACCGGCCGCTATATCGAGCCGACCGCAGGCACGGCGACCCTCGACCTGCTGCAACTCGTGCACCGCGACCTCAGACTTGAGCTGCGCACGGCGCTCAGCCGTGCCGCGGAAACCAACGAGGCCGCGCATGCCGAGCAGGTGCAACTCGGCGTCAACGGGCATCGCGTGCTGGTCGACATCACGGCCGAACCAATTCTCGACGGCCCTGCGGGTCACCGCAATTTCGTCGTGCTGTTCAAGGATGGGCCGATCCGCCCTGTGGATCGCGCCGAAACCAATCCCAACGTTCTGGTCAGGACCGAGCATGTCGAGCGGCTGGAGAGCGAGCTGCGCGCCACCCGTGAGCGGTTGCAGGCCACGATCGAGGAGCTCGAAAGCACCAATGAGGAACTGAAATCCTCCAACGAGGAGTATCAATCGCTCAATGAGGAGCTGCAATCCGCCAACGAGGAACTAGAGACCTCGCGCGAGGAATTGCAGTCGGTCAACGAGGAGCTGACGACCGTCAACGGCGAGCTGGCGCACCGCGTGCAGGAATTGACCCGCGCCACCAGCGACCTGAAGAACTTCCTCGAGAGCACGCAGATCGCGACCGTGTTCCTGGACAACGATCTGAAGGTGATGAACTTCACGCCGGCGATCACGCATTTGCTGCATCTGGTCGAAACCGATGTCGGCCGCCCGATCGCGCATATCAAGGCGCGTATCCCGATCGAGGAGCTCTACGACGATGTGCGGCGCGTGCTGCGGACGCTGGCCAGCGCCGAGCGCGAGCTGACCGCGCCCGACAGCGGCACGCGCTATATCGTGCGCATCCTGCCGTACCGCAGCATCGACAATTTCATCGCCGGCGTCGTGATCACCTTCATCGACGTCACCGCGATCACGCGGGCCGAGGAGCGGCAGCGGCTGCTGCTTGCCGAGCTGCAGCATCGCGTGCGCAACACGCTCGGCGTGGTCCGCTCGATCGCGCGCCGCTCGGCCGAGACCAGCGCGAACGTCGAGGACTACGCATCGCATCTCGACGGCCGGCTCAACGCCTTCGCGCGGACCCAATCGCTGGTGACCCGCGATCCGGAAGGCGGCGTCGACCTCGAATATCTCGTGGTCGAGGAATTGCTTGCGTACAACGCGAAGGAAGGCGAGCAACTGAAGGTCGCAGGTCCCAGGATCCGGCTCCAGCCCAAGGCCGCGGAGACCTTCGCGCTGGCACTCCACGAGCTCGCAACCAATGCCTTGAAGTATGGCGCGCTGAGCGATACGGCCGGGCGCATCGACGTCTCATGGCGCATCGATGATGCGGCCGATCCGCGGCAACTGCTGTTCGACTGGCGCGAGCGCAACGGGCCCGCGGTGGCGCCGCCGCGCCGCAGGGGATTTGGATCCGATCTCCTGGAGCGGACGCTGGCGTTCGAGTTCAAGGGCAAGAGCACGCTCGAGTTCAATCCGTCGGGACTGCACTGCACGATCGCCATACCGATGAACCCGCAAGCCATCCATACGCCGAGCATGGGGAGCTAGATGCATCCCCCGATCCTCGAGGGAAATCTGGCGCAGCCGGTGATCCGGCGGCTTAACGCCCTGCGGCAATTGTCCGAACGCGGGGTCGCGTTGCTGCAACAGGCGATCCAGGAAGGGCTGCATCGGGCCCGCCCGGGCGAAGACCTCGCCACCGAGGGCGATCCGGTCGAGAGCGTCAGGATCATCCTGTCGGGCTGGCTCTGCCGCTACAAGACGCTGCCGGACGGCCGCCGCCAGATCGTCAATTTCATCCTGCCGGGCGACAGCTGCGACGCCTGCGTTTATCTGCTGTCGGTGATGGATCATTCGATCGGCGCGCTGACCCCGGTCACCTATGCCGACATCAAGCGGCCGGCGTTCGAGCAACTGCTGGCGAGCGACCGTTCGCTGGAGGAGGCGCTGTGGTGCGAAACCATGGTGAACAGCGCGATCCAGCGGGAATGGACGGTCAATATCGGACGGCGCGTGGCGCTGGAGCGGGTCGCGCATCTGTTGTGCGAACTCCATGAGCGCCTGCTGCCGGTTGGAATGATCGACGGCGATTCCTGCCTGTTCCCGGTCACGCAGATGGATCTCGCCGATGCCACCGGCCTGTCGGTGGTCCACGTCAACAGGACGCTGCAGGAGCTGCGCGGCTCCGGCCTGATCGTGCTGCGCGATCGCATGCTGACGATCAACGACCTGAAGCTGCTCAAGGATACGGCGCTGTTTTCGGCCGACTATCTGCACACCAAGCGGCGCGGCTGAGACGCGGCAAGGCGGCTCTATGCTGCTCCCCCTGAAATCGCGACGGATGCCGGCGCGGCTGGTGCGCGAGGCGCCGCAGGCGTTCGCTGATGCGATCCTTGAAATGTCGCAGCGAGACTGATGCAGATGCAGGCGCGTGTCATTTTGCAGAGCGTACTGTCGATCTGAACGTGACAGTGATTTGTCACGACGAAGACAGCGCGACGGTGGCCGCGCAAGATTTGGATACGGCTGTTAACATACTTGAACTCCTCTCGCGCGGTCTCGCGCTACGATGCAGTTCGATCCACGAGGGCAGGGAGGCAATCATGCTCGATGGAGAGACGGCGGCAGTGCTTCGCGCGGTGCTCGACGAGGTCTGCGGAGGCGTGCCGCGCTCGGATACGACGAAGCGGACCAACGTCGCCTCTGGATTGCTGCGGGCCATTCGCGAGGGACGCTCGTCAATCGATGAGCTGCGCATCGCAGGCCAAGCCGCGTTGCGCACCGCCCCGAGCATGTGGCGCTAGGCGGTCTGATCGGGCAATCGCAGCGGCACGATTGTGCGTCGCACATTTGCAGACGTTAGTGCCGGAACTGACTTCGACGCGCATGCTCTCGCGAGCTGACGCGCCGACCGGCCGTCAGCGCTAACCAGGAGAACCCCGCTACGACCCCAGCTCTCCATCCCTGAGCTGGGGTCACTTGTGTCGAACAGGGAGTGGAGCCACAGCGATCGAGTAGAGCGTCGAGGGCTCCTCGATCTCGTCCTCCGGTCACGTCCAGCCGCCATGATGGTGAAGGAACGTTCAGGAAAGTTCCGATCCTGTTCCTGCAACATGCGCGGACGCCAGTCGTTATCACGGCGTACTAGAAAGGAGGATGCCATGACGAAGCTTACTTACGCTCTTGCCGCGGTTGCGGCACTCTCGATAGCGGCACCGACCGTTGCGAGCGCGCAGGGTGTGGGCATCTATGTCGGCCGCGACCACGGCTACTACGGCGATCGATATTATGGTGGTCCGCGCGTCGACGTATACCGGCATGACCGGGGCTGGCACCACGGCTGGTACAACCATCATCGCGACTACTACCGCGACCGCGGCTTCGTGATCCGTGGTCATGACTGGGACGACGACTAACGGTGTTGGTCGCACGTCGCGATCAGCAGATCGCGACGACCAATGAGGGCCTCGCATCGGCGGGGCCCTTTTTATTGGCCTGCCGCATCGCGCCGGTTCGTCCGCGTAGGAACCTTGGCTTCTCCACCAGATTGTCAGGACGGGAAGGACGGAGGAGGTTTTCATGAACCAGTTGATTTATCTGGTCGGACTGATCGTGGTCATTTTGGCGATATTGTCGTTCTTCGGGCTGCGGTAGGCGCGTCATGGATAACGAGCGAGGGCTTGCCGTGTCCGCCGCCAACAGGACCGGGCTTCGGCTGCAATGGAGTCCGGTCATCGCCGGCGCGCTGGCTGCGGCGGCGCTGTCGGTGATCCTGATCGGCTTCGGCGCGGCGGTCGGGTTGGGTGTCAGTTCAAGCTCGCCGTCATGGCGCGACGCATCAGCCGCGCTCGCGTTGCTGTCGGGGCTGTATCTGATCCTGCAGGCATTGGTGAGCTTCGGCGTCGGCGGCTACATCGCCGGCCGGGCCCAGCGCGTGATCGGCGCGACGCCATCCGACGAGATCGACAGCCGCGACGGGCTTCACGGCCTGACCGCCTGGGCGCTCGCCGTCATCCTCGGTGCTACGATCGTCGCGCTGGTTGGCCTGTCAACCGCGCGTCCGGTGGTTCAGAACCGGCCATCTGCGACGGCCGCGGAGCCGCTGCTGAGCGCCGAGCTCGACCGCCTGTACCGGTCAGTGCGGCGTCCGGCCAATCTCGATATCGGCTATGAGCGGGCAGAGGCCGGTCGCATCCTGCTGACGAGCTCCAGCCGCAGTGGCGTCAGCTCCGACGATCGCAGCTATCTGATCCAGCAGGTGGCGGCCGCGACCGGTCTGCCTGCTGCGGAGGCGGAGAAGCGCGTCGACAGCGTGATGGGCGATGCCAGGACCGCCATCCAGCGGTCGCGGCGCAGCGCGGTGATTTTGGCGTTCTCGGTTGCAGCGGCGCTGCTGTTCGGTGCGGTCGCCGCGTGGGCCGCGGCCGGCGCGGGCGGCCGTCACCGCGACGGCGCCGCGCCGGAGTGGATGGGCGGTAGGCCGACGACGGCCGTGCCGATTGTCTGATGCAGTTGTGAATGTCCTTCAAAGGAGACGATGATGGCAACGATCTTGGTGATGGATCACTCCGGCGACACGCGGCAGCAGTTCGATCCCGACAACAGTGAGCAGCTGGCCTGGGCGAATGCTCGCTTCACCCAGCTCACGTCGGATGGCTACACCGCCGCAATCCGGCAAGCGACCGGAGAGGCGAAGTTGGTCCGCGCGCTCGATCCGACCGCCGAGGAAACCCTGTTCTATCCGAGGCTGGTCGGCGGCTGACGCCATGCTCGCCCGTCTGCGCGAGATGTCCCTGCGGTCCGTGCTCCGGCGCGCCGCCAGCACGCTGGGTGCGACGCTGGCCGCGATCTGGGATCGCTGGCAGGCCTATGAGCGAATTGAGGCGCGCGGACTTGCGCTGCTGTCCGCGTGGCTGTCACCCGAGCAGCGGGCGCAGTTCGAAAAGTATAAGCGCTTCGACGTCATCGGCTCGGAGTCCGGCAAGCGATACCGGATTTGCTATGGCACCTCGACCAACGTCTATGAGATGGACAGCGGCGATCGCATCGTGCTGGGCTGGTGCTTCCGGCCCGTCGGTGCGCTGGCGGCGGGCGACGTGATGCTTGCCCAGAAGATCGCGCTCGAAACCGACGAGCGCGGGACGCTCTTGGTCGCCAAGCCATTCCCGAGCTCCATGCCACCACGCGCAAATCTCCCTCCGGTCAGTTAGCGCTCGGACCGGGCGGCCCCGATTGGCGCGAACTGTTGCGCGTTGCCGGGGGAGGAACGTCGATCTTCCCGCCGGGTTGTCGGATGCCGACTTGCAATGGACCTCGTCATGCGCGTCAACACGTCATCTTCGCTGAGCCTGATCTTCCGCTCCTACCTTGCGGACTTGCGACAATGGATGACGCGCCTCGTGACCGGCTACGCGTTTGCATGCAGCTTCATGCTGGCGGGTGCGGTCTCGCTTCTGATCGCGATCGGGATCGGCGTTGGCGCGGCTTTCCACGCCCTTGAAGTGCATTACGGCATCTGGATCGCATATGCCGTGATCGGCGGCGCCTTTGTCCTCCTCGGGATCCTGGGGCTCGTCATGGGCCGCGTGCTGCTCGCGCGTCCTGGGCCGGCCGTGCCGCGCCCGGGCCGACAGGCCGACATGCTCAAGCGCGCGATCGCAGTGCCCGTCGCCGCGCGGGTGATCGCCACCACTCGGACGGGAGCAGGGGCGAGCATAGATCCCACCACCCGCGCACTGGCCGCCGGGGCTGCAATCATGCTTGTCGGCTGGTTTGCTGCATCGCGCGCCCGGCGTCAGCGCGACGCGATCCAGGACTAGCGATGGCTACGCTGCGCAATTGGCCGAACGACCTGATGCTCGCCGGTGCAACGGCTCTGGCGACGTTGGCGATCTCTCGCCAGCTGTCCCGATCGGAGCGGCCGTCCGTTCTGGAACAGGGCGTCGAACCCATGCTAGCGGAAACGCAAGATCGTGGACGGCTCGCCGACACGCCGCTCGAGATTCCGACTGCCGGCTGGAAGGACATTCTGCTCCGCACCTATCAGCAGATCGACGAGGACCGTCTGCTGGCAACCGCGGCCGGCGTCGTGTTCTACGGCTTGCTGGCGATCTTCCCGGCGATCACCGCGCTGGTCTCGAGCTACGGCCTGTTCGCCGATCCGTCCACGATCTCATCGAACCTGCAGAGCCTGGCGCTGATGCTGCCGGAAGGCTCGTTTGCGATCGTCCAGGACCAGATCGCGCGCGTGCTCGCGAAGGGGACCTCGACGCTCGGCCTGACCTTTGCCGCCGGCCTGCTGATCGCGATCTGGAGCGCCAATGCCGGCATGAAGGCGATCTTCGATGCGCTCAACGTCGTCTATGACGAGAAGGAAAAGCGCAGCTTCGTCAAACTCAATCTGATGTCCCTCTCGTTCACGATCGCCGGGCTGATTTCCATCATGCTGATGGTCGGAGCGGTGGTCGTCGTCCCGCTTCTGCTACAGCAGGTCGGACTGGGCACGACGGCCGAGCTCGTCATCCGGTTCGGACGGTGGCCGATCCTGGTGCTCCTGCTCCTCACCGCGCTCGCGGTGCTGTACCGCTATGGTCCGAGCCGAACCAGGCCGCGCTGGCAGTGGCTCAGCGTCGGCGCCGTCGCAGCGGCCGTGCTGTGGCTGGCCGGCTCGGTGCTGCTCTCCTGGTATCTGGCGAACTTCGGCGATTACAACGCGACCTATGGCTCGCTGGGGGCTGCCATCGGTCTGATGACGTGGATGTGGATGTCCGCCATCATTGTGCTGTGCGGGGCAGAGCTGAATTCAGAGATCGAGCATCAGACCATGCTCGATTCGACCGAGGGCCGCCGCAAGCCGCTCGGAGCGCGTGGCGCAACCATGGCCGACACGGTCGGCAGGGCGTCTTAGCCGGCGCAGACCCCGCAGCAGCGCACCCGGCAATGAGCATAGGAACCAACGGCATGACCCGCGCTTATGCCAAAATGGTTGAGATCAACGTGCTGGAAAAACCGATCGAGCGGATCAAGCAAACCTGCGAGCTGATGGGCATCGCGGACAGGTTCGACCGCGCGCTTCCCGAACTCGAGACCTTCCTCGAAGCCGAGATCGCGCAGGGCGAAGTCCGCGAGTCGAAGCTGACCCTTGATGGACTCTGCTACCTGCGCCAGCTGCTGGCGCAGGCGTGAGGTATCGACATGGCATTCTCTGAGGAAATGAACCGATGCGTCGAGACCTGTCTGTCCTGCTACAGGACCTGCCTGGGCACGGCCATGAACCATTGTCTCGTCACCGGCGGCAAGCATGTCGAGCCGGCGCATTTCCGATTGATGATGGCTTGTGCGGAAATGTGCCGGACGGCGGCCCATTTCATGCTGATCAACACCCCGCACCACAAGCACACCTGCCGGGAATGCGCGGAGATCTGTGGTGAATGCGCTGAGGATTGCGAGCGCGTCGGCGGCATGGACGAATGCGTGGCGATGTGCCGTGCCTGCGCGGAATCCTGCCGCAAGATGGCGGCCTGACGGCGCGAGTTCCCCGTTCGGTCAATCGGAGCTGACGTAGTGGGCGCGCCAGAGCAGCGCCGTGACGATCAGGGCGATGACCCCGGCGGCAATCACGATCCAAGGTACATAGTCGGCCATTGGCACACCTGACGCTCCGCTTCGCGAGCCGAGCCTTTGCGAGCCAGGGCCGCGAAGCGGAGCCGTGTAAGTCTAGAGTTGCGCGTGTTGGGTGGTCGGGCGTGAGATCTGGCTGAGCGCCATGCCCGTACCATCGCTGGCCTGGATCAGGGCGATATCCCCGAGGGCGATGATTCCGACCAGGCGCTTGTCCCGGCTCAGCACCGGCAGGCGCCGAACCTGGATCGCACCCATGTTCTGCGCGATGTCGTCGAGCTCCTGATCCTCGAAACAATACTTCACCTCGGCCGTCATGACGTCGCCGACCCGCGAGTCGGGGCCGCGAAGCGCGATGTCGCGGTCCGTGATCATGCCGACCAGGCGCTCGCTATCGGTAACCGGCAGCAGGCCGACGCCAAGCGCTGCCATCGCTTCTGCAGCATCGCGGAGCGTATCGTCGGGGGTGCACAGCTGGACGTCAGGTGTCATCGCGTCGCAAACCTTCATGATAGCCTCTCCATTTGGCTGGTTGCGTCAACGGCCTAACGATGCCGCCCGGAACGGCGTTCCTAACAAGGCGAGGCGGATGGCAATGTTGGTCCAGGTCGGATGAAGCGGCATGTCCCGCTCCGTGCCTAGGCTACGCCGGGATAGGTCGCCGACTTCAGCAGGCGTGCAAGATGTGCCGCGTTGGCCGCAAGCATGGCGGTGGTCTGCACAGTCTTGTCGTAGGGCTTTTCGAGGTCCTTGTAGTCGGTCGGGGAGGGATCCTTGCCCCGCTTCAGCGTGCGGTTCAGCGCAATGGCTTTCAACGCATCGGATGGCATCGCACCGGCTCCTTTCCTTGGGAGCCAATGCAGGCTGGAACCGTTCGTTCCTATTGCGAACGCCGCCGGGGAACGGTGGCGCCGAGCAGCGCGCAAAGCCGTTTGGCATCCGCCGGCGCTGCGCTCTTCTGGTCGTTGTCGAAATAGACATAGATGTCGCATCCCTGCCGCTTCCAGCCGCGGATGCGTTTGGCCCAGTCGGAAAGCTCGGCCGGCTTGTAGTGCCCGCGATATCGGCCGCCCGGGCCGTGGCCGCGGACGTAGACGAAATCCGCGGTCCGTTTCCACGGCGCCGGGGCGTCGTGGTGATCGGAAATGCAGAGCGCGATATTGCGATCCGCCAGCAGCTTCAGGATATGCGGCGCGTACCAGCTGGGGTGGCGGAATTCGAACGCATAGCGCCGCCGCCGCTTCAACAGCTTCAGGAACGAGGCTAGCCGATCGGCATCGATCGTGAAGTTCGGCGGCAGCTGAAACAGGACCGGGCCGGCCTTGTTGCGCAGCAACGACAGACGCTCTTCCAGCAATTGGAGACTGTTGACCGAGTTCGCGGAGAGGCGCTTCCAGTGCGTGATGAATTTCGACGCCTTCCAGGCGAAGACGAAATCCGCATCGGTCGCATCGCGCCAGCCTGTCACCGCCTGTTCGGTCGGCGTGCGGTAGAAGACGCCGTTCAGCTCAGTCGTCGGAAACTGCGTCGCGTAGTAGTCGAGTTGCCGCTTGAGCGGCAAGCCCCTGGGAAAGAACGGACCGCGCCAGGACGAATAGTGCCAGCCGGAGGTGCCAATCAATACGCGCGCCATGCGATGGTCCAAGCGGTGGATCAAGCCTTCGCTTTAAGGCTTGGTGATCCCGTCGCGCTCGGCAAGGTCGGCTTCCCAGCCGAACACCGAGCGGCCGTCGAGCGCAGGAGAACGGGCCCGCTCGTTCGCGACAAACGCCTCGAAGGAGGGGCCGGTGGCGGTTCGTTCCAATCTGCGGGCCTGATCGTCGAGCCGCTTCAGGGCCTGCATCTCCTCATCGCGGCCGAGCTTTGCCTGCTGCACGGCCGACTTCAGCACGCGGATGGTCTCGTCATAGACCTTGATCGGCACCGGGAAGGGATGACGGTCCTTGCCGCCATGGGCGAGCGAGAAGCGCGCCGGATCGCGGAAGCGGTAGGGCGTCCCGTGAACGACCTCGGCGACCATCGCGAGCGACTGCACCGTGCGGGCGCCGACGCCGGGCGTCAGCAGCAGCTCGGGAAAATCCAGCGGCCCGCGATCGGCAGCCGCGGCCAAGGTGCCGTGCAGGCGGCGCACGAACACGTCGCTCGAGCGCACGTCGTGATGCGTGGGCATGATCAGGTGCAGGAGATCCGGTTGCGCGGTCGCGCTCTGCGTCAGCTCGGCATATTCGCGCGTGATGCCGTCCGGCCCAAGCGCAGCGAGCAGATCGAGCTGCGCCTGGCGTGAGCTTTCGGCGCGGTGATCGGTGAGATTGACGATCTCGCCCTGCGCCGGGCCGTCGATCGCGCTGTGCGGCTCGTCGACGAAGCTGCGCAGGCCCTCGGAGTGCCAGTGATAGCGGCGGGCCTGCCGCTTGTCGCCGTTCATGCCTTGCTGGACGACGGTCCATTTGCCGTCGTCGGTGACGAAGAAGCCATGCAGGTAGAGCTCGAATCCGTCCTGCACCGCGGCGCTGTCGACCTTGGCCACCAGCCGGCTCGCGCGGGTCAGGGCGGCACCGTCGAATCCGACGCGGTCGCCGAGGGCGGACAGTTCATCGGGCGTGCGGCGCGAATGCTTGCCGCGCCCGCCGCAGACATGGATTCCGAGCTCGCCTTGCAGCGGCGCCAGACCTCGCTTCAGCGCACCGATGACGCTGGTGGTGATGCCGGACGAGTGCCAGTCCATGCCCATCACGGCGCCGAACGACTGGAACCAGAATGGATGCGACAGTCGCTGCAAAAAGGCATCGCGGCCGTAATGGTGGACGACGGCCTGGGTGATGATGCCACCCAGCGTCGCCATACGCGCCGCCAGCCATGGCGGCACGCGGCCGCCATGGAGCGGAAGATCGGCGCTGCCGGTGCGTCGGGCCATCGGGCTCCCGGATGCTGAATCGGCGTCCAATCTACCAGCAAATGCGAGCATGTGTACAAAGCGGACGTCGCTTCATCGCGCGTCTCGTCAGGCGGCTTCGGCGTTGATGCCGCTGACGGCAAGCTTGGTGAGCGCTTCATCCGTCTTCTTTTCCTCGGCCAGGGTCTGGTCGATGAGCTTGACCGCATCCTTCATGCTGAGCCGGTTGGCCCAAGCCTTCAAGGTGCCGTAGCGGGCGATCTCGTAATGTTCGACCGCCTGGGCTGCCGAGAGCAGGCCCGCGTCGAGCGCCGGCGTGTCGGCATACTCCTCCATGATCTCCTTACCCTCGTCGATGATCCCCTCGATGGCGTCGCACTTCTTGCCGCGCGCCGGCTTGCCCATCAGGTCGAAGATCTGCTCGAGCCGCTCGATCTGTCCTTCGGTCTCGTCATGATGCTTCTCGAACGCCGCACGCAGATCGTCGGACTCGGCGGACTTGGCCATCCGCGGCAACGCCTTCAGTATCTGCTTTTCCGCGTAATAAATGTCCTTGAGGGTATCGAGGAAGAGGGCGCTGAGATCCTTGTCCGGCATTGGTCGCTCCGTGTGTTGGGTGAATAGTCCGGAGTGCCAACACGAGTGCGGAAAGCAAGTTCCTATCCTTGATCGATGCGTGGCAAAGCGCCTCGTCGGCCGTCGCACATTCGAGCGGGTCACGATGGAGCTTGGTCGGATTGCGAAGTCTGGATTGCGAAGTCTTGCCGCAACGTGCCTTCGGAACGAAGCCTCGGCCGGCCCGTTGGTCGGTCTCATCGTTCAAGGGAGAACCGCAATGGATTGGAATCGTGTCGAAGGCAACTGGAAGCAGGTCAAGGGCAAGGTCAAGGAGCAGTGGGGCAAGCTCACCGATGACGATCTCGATGTGATCGACGGCAAGCAGGACCAGCTCGAGGGCCGTCTGCAGCAGCGCTACGGCTATGCCAAGGATCAAGCCGCCAAGGAAGTGAACGACTGGTACGGCCGCCAGAAATGGTGAACGGGACCGCGTTCCGGGCCCCGCTTCGGCGGGGCCTTTCGCGGCCTCGGCGGCTGAGCTTGCGTGTGACGGCATCCGGTCGGCGCGCGCAGGAGTGAGCGATGGGACAGCTTCTGAGCCCGCCAGGTCCGCGCGCGGCGCACCTTTGCATCGATATGCAGCGGCTGTTCGAGCCCGGAGCGCCCTGGGCGACGCCCTGGATGGACCGCGTGCTGCCGCGCATCATCGAGCTGGCGCGGCATGCGCCTGAACGTACCGTGTTCACCCGCTTCATTCCGCCGCGCTCGAAGCACGACGCGCGAGGGATTTGGCGGGCTTATTACGAGAAATGGGAATGCGTGACCCGCGAGCGGCTCGATCCGGAGTTGGTCGAGCTCGTGCCGGCGCTCGCCGCCTGTGTGCCGCCGGCCGCCATCATCGACCGGCCGATCTACAACGCGTTCGGCAACGGGCGCCTGCAAGCTCATCTGGATGCGCATGGGATCGATACGGTGATCGTGTCGGGCGGTGAGACCGACGTGTGCGTGCTCGCCACTGTGCTGGCCGCGATCGATATCGGCTACCGGGTGATCGTGGCCGAGGACGCCCTGTGCAGCTCTTCCGATCAAAGCCATGACGCGCTGCTGCAGCTCTATGCCGAACGCTTCAGCATTCAGATCGAGGTGGCATCCACGGCCGATATCCTCCGGATGTGGACCCTCGACGACTGAAGCGACAACGGGCCGAAACGAGGTACCGGTATCAGGGCAATCGGAGCAGGGGTGGGCAATACCTGCTTCCTGGGGCTGAGCTGACGCTGGCGATGCGTAGCTGCGAGGCAGGCGTGCCTGGCTGATACGGCTCATCGCTCAACCGCTGGAAGGTAGGACTGGGCCGTCGATCTGTCAGACGGAGCCAAGGTTCCTGATTCTCGGCGTCACGGCGAAGGTGAGCGGAGCTATGGGATAGCTGCCGGTGATCGTAGGCACGCCCATATCCATAATTCGCATAAGGTATATTATGGAATATTTATATCTACAATTAGATCAGATATTTAGTGGGAAATCTTCGCACTGGTCCGCAAGTTGGCGCGCGTGGCGGTGTGTCCCGAACTGTCGCCTAGCCGGTGCTGGTGCCGCAGCGATGCACGCGCGCGCATCTCGTCTGAAAGCCGATATTGCCGCCGCGTACGGACGCTGCAATAAGCCCCAGCTGTGCAGAGATCGCTGGTGACCCCGCGGCATCAGGTCCGTATAGGATGGCATCTCAGAACAACAACAAGCCTCTTGAGGGAGCAACCAATGAGCTTTTCACGACGCACGCTGCTGAAGGTTTCCGCCGCTTCCGCCGCCCTCGGCGGGATCGGCGCGCCCTATGTCGCGCGCGCCCAGTCGGCCGAGTTCTCTTACAAGTTCGCCAACAACCTGCCGGAGTCGCATCCGTTCGTGGCGCGCGCCCGGGAGATGGCCGCGGCGATCAAGACCGAGACCAACGGCCGGTTTGACCTGCAGGTGTTCCCGAACAGCCAGCTCGGTTCCGATACCGACATGCTGAGCCAGGTGCGCTCCGGCGGCGTCGAGTTCTTCACGCTGTCCGGCCTGATCCTGGCAACCCTGGTGCCGGCCGCCTCGATCAACGGCATCGGCTTCGCATTCCCGGACTATCCCACGGTCTGGAAGGCCATGGACGGCGAGCTCGGCGCCTATGTGCGCGGCGAGATCAACAAGGCCGGCCTCGAGGTCATGGAGAAGATCTGGGACAACGGCTTCCGCCAGACCACATCGTCGACCAAGCCGATCACCGGTCCCGACGACCTCAAGGGCTTCAAGATCCGCGTGCCGGTGTCGCCGCTGTGGACCTCGATGTTCAAGGCGTTCGATGCATCGCCCGCCTCGATCAATTTCAGCGAGGTCTATTCGGCGCTGCAGACCAAGATCGTCGAAGGCCAGGAAAACCCGCTGGCGCTGATCTCGGCGGCGAAGCTCTACGAGGTGCAGAAATACTGCTCGATGACCAACCACATGTGGGACGGCTTCTGGTTCCTGATGAACCGCCGGGCCTGGGCGGCTCTGCCGGACGATATCAAGACCATCGTCGCCAAGAACGTCAACGCGGCGGCCGTCAAGGAGCGTGAGGACACCGAGAAGCTGAACGCCACCGTGAAGCAGGAGCTCACAGGCAAGGGGCTCGTGTTCAACCAGCCCGAGGTCGGGCCGTTCCGCGACAAGCTCCGCACCGCCGGCTTCTACGCCGAGTGGAAGGGCAAGTACGGCGAGAAGGCCTGGGATCTGCTCGAGAAGTCCGTCGGCAAACTGTCCTGATCGATCAAATCAAGCGGGAGGTTTGCCATGGCTCATGTCGAGATGACGCCGGCCGTGGCCGGCGAGGCGGCGTCGCAGCCCCCTCGCCGCCGCTCCGTCCTCGGTTCCATCGACGCGGCGCTCGGGATGCTGGTGGAAATCCCGGCGGCGATCCTTGTCGTCGCCGAGGTCGTGATCCTGTTCGCCGGCGTGGTGTCGCGCTACGTGCTCCATGCGCCGCTGATCTGGTCCGACGAACTGGCGTCGATCCTGTTCCTGTGGCTCGCGATGCTCGGCTCGGCGGTGGCGTTTCGCCGCGGCGAGCACATGCGGATGACGGCGCTGGTCGCAAGCGCGGGACCGCGGCTCTGGGCCTATCTCGACGTCGTCGCGACCTGCGCCGCGCTGGCGTTCCTGATCCTGATCGTGCGGCCGGCCTATGAATATGCCTACGAGGAGAGCTTCATCACGACGCCGGCGCTGCAGATATCCAACACCTGGCGCGCGGCGGCGCTGCCGGTCGGCACCTGCCTGATGGCGCTGTTCGCGCTGCTGCGGCTGGCGCGGGTCGGCGATTTCAGGACCTTCCTGCTGGCCGCGCTGACCGTAGCTGCGCTGATCGGGCTGTTCTGGCTGGCACAGCCGATGCTGCGGCCGCTCGGCAATCTCAACCTGATCATCTTCTTCGTCGGCGTGGTCGGCTTCTGCGTGTTCGCCGGCGTACCGATCGGCTTTGCCTTCGGCATGGCGATCTTCGGCTACCTGGCGCTGACCACGCGGACGCCGCTGATGGTGCTGGTCGGCCGGATGGACGAGGGCATGAGCCATCTGATCCTGCTGTCGGTGCCGCTGTTCGTCTTCCTCGGTCTCCTGATCGAGATGACCGGCATGGCGCGGGCCATGGTGGCGTTCCTGGCGAGCCTGCTCGGCCATGTCCGCGGCGGCCTGCATTACGTGCTGGTCGGCGCCATGTATCTGGTCTCCGGCATCTCCGGATCGAAGGCGGCCGACATGGCCGCGGTCGCGCCCGTGCTGTTCCCGGAAATGAAGCAGCGCGGCGCCAAGCCGGGTGATCTGGTCGCCCTGCTCGCCGCCACCGGCGCGCAGACCGAAACCATTCCGCCGAGCCTCGTGCTGATCACGATCGGCTCGGTGACCGGCGTCTCGATCTCGGCGCTGTTCACCGGCGGCCTGCTGCCCGGCGTGGTGCTGGCGATCACGCTGTCGGGGCTGGTGTGGTGGCGCTACCGCGGCGAAGACCGCAGCCACGTCCAGCGCGCCACCGGCAGCGAGATCGGCAAGGCGTTGGTATTCGCCCTGCCCGCATTGGCCCTGCCCTTCGTGATCCGCTACGCCGTGGTCGAAGGCATCGCCACCGCCACCGAAGTGTCGACCATCGGCATCGTCTACGCCTTCGTCATCGGCCTCTTGATCTACCGCAAGTTCAACTGGCGACGTCTGTTGCCGATGCTGATCGACACGGCATGCCTGTCGGGGGCGATCCTGTTCATCATCGGTACCGCGACCGGCATGGCCTGGGGCCTGACCCAGTCCGGCTTCTCGCGGGCGCTGGCGGCGGCGATGACCGGGCTGCCCGGCGGGTCGGCGACCTTCATTGCGGTCTCGATCCTGGCCTTCGTGATCCTCGGCAGCGTGCTCGAGGGCATCCCGGCGATCGTGCTGTTCGGGCCGCTGCTGTTTCCGATCGCGCACCAGGTCGGCGTCCACGAGGTGCACTACGCCATGATCATCATCCTGGCGATGGGCATCGGGCTGTTCGCGCCGCCGTTCGGGGTCGGCTATTATGCCGCCTGCGCCATCGGGCGCGTCGATCCGGCCGAGGGTATCCGGCCGATCTGGGGTTACATGCTGGCGCTGTTGATCGGCCTGATCATCGTCGCCATCTTCCCCTGGATATCGATCGGCTTCCTGTAAAGCACCTTGCGGATGGGATAGAGCCATGAGTGCAGCTCAGAACCAGTACTCGATCGGGTTGGACAAGACGCCGGCCAACTACGTGCCGCTCTCGCCGCTGAGCTTCCTGGCGCGCTCGGCTGCCGTGTATCCCGACCATCTCAGCGCGGTCTATGAGGGCCGCAGCTTCACCTGGAAAGAGACCTACGAGCGCTGCAGGCGCTTTGCGTCCTATCTCGCCGGCCATGGCATCGGCCATGGCGACACGGTCGCGGCGATGCTGCCGAACATCCCGGCGATGAACGAATTGCACTTCGCGGTGCCGATGACCGGCGCGGTGCTCAACGCGCTCAACATCCGCCTCGACGCGGCATCGATCGCGTTCCAGCTCGAGCATGGCGGCGCAAAGATCATTCTGGTCGATCCCGAATTCTCCGGCGTGATCGCGGAGGCCCTGACCCTGATGAAGGGCGCAAAGCCGTTCGTGATCGACGTCGATGACGCGGCCTTTGGCGGCGGCAAGCGGATCGGCGAGATCGAGTATGAGGCTGCCGTCGCGGCGGGCGATCCCGGCTTCGTGGAACGGCCGCCGGCCGACGAATGGGACGCGATCGCGCTGAGCTATACGTCGGGCACGACGGGCAATCCCAAGGGCGTCGTGACGCATCACCGCGGCGCCTATCTCAACGCCGTCAGCAACATCCTCGCCGGCAATCTCGGTCAGCATCCGGTCTATCTCTGGACGCTGCCGATGTTTCATTGCAACGGCTGGTGCTTCCCCTGGACGATCGCGGCGGCCGCCGGCGTCAATGTCTGCCTGCGCAAGGTCGACCCGGCCAAGATCTTCGAACTGATCCCGAGGCACGGCGTCACCCACATGTGCGGCGCGCCGATCGTCTACAATACGCTGATCAACGCGCCCGATGCGCCAAAGGCCGGTAAGGCAAAGCCCGTCGTCGGCCTGATCGCCGGCGCGGCGCCGCCGGTTGCGGTGCTCGAGGGTGGCGAGCGCATCGGCATCAAGCTGACCCACGTCTACGGGCTGACCGAGGTCTATGGCCCCGCCTCCGTCTGCGCCGAGCAGCCGGGCTGGGACGAGCTGTCGGCTGATGCGCGCGCGCAGCTGAAGCGGCGCCAGGGCGTGTCCTATCCGCTGCAGGAAGGCGTCACGGTGCTCGATCCCGAGACCATGCGCGAGGTGCCGCGCGACGGCGAGACCATCGGCGAGGTCATGTTCCGCGGCAACATCGTGATGAAGGGTTACCTGAAGAACGCGACGGCGACGCAGGAAGCCTTTGCCGGCGGCTGGTTTCACACCGGCGATCTCGGCGTGCTCGACGAGCACGGCTATGTCATCATCAAGGACCGCTCCAAGGACATCATCATCTCCGGCGGCGAGAACGTCTCCTCCGTCGAGGTCGAGGACATCCTCTACAAGCACCCGGCCGTGCTGTTTGCGGCAGTCGTGGCCAAGCCCGACCCGAAATGGGGTGAAGTGCCCTGCGCCTTCATCGAGCTGAAGGACGGCGCCAAGGCGACCGAGGCCGAGATCATCGCCTATTGCCGCGAGCACATGTCGGGGTTCAAGACGCCGAAATCCGTGGTGTTCGGCGTGATCCCGAAGACCTCGACCGGCAAGATCCAGAAATTCCTGCTGCGCAACCAGGTCGGATCGGCCAAGGCGATCTCGGCCTGAGCCTTCAGCCTGCCCGGTCGAGCGTCAGCCGCATGCCGTCATGGGCCGGGATGACGTCGGCCGGCAGGCTCTGCCGCAGCACCTCGTAGTCGAGGTCGGAATGCATGTTGGTGATGACCGCGCGCTTCGGCTTGAAGCGCTCGATCCACGACAGCGCGTCCGCAACGCTGAAATGGCTGGGATGCTGCGCATAGCGCAAGCCGTCGACGATCCAGAGATCGAGACCTTCGAGCGCCGGCCAGCTCTCCTGGGGGATGTCGTGCAGATCGGGCGTGTAGGCGGCGCCGCCGATGCGGTAGCCGAGCGCCGGGATCTTGCCATGATGCACCAGGAAGGCCGCGAGCTTCAGCGGACCGCCCTTCCCCTGGACCGTATGGCTCTCGCCGGCCTCGATCGAATGCCGCGTCAGGATCGGCGGATAGTCGCTGCCTTCCGGCGAGATGAAGCAATAGGAGAACCGCGCCATCATGTCCTTGGCGGTCGACTGGTTGAAGTAGACCGGGATGCGGCGGCGCTGATGCAGCACGACCGAGCGCAAATCGTCGATGCCGTGGGTCTGGTCGGCATGCTCATGCGTCAGGAACACCGCGTCGATGTGCTCGACATTGCTGTCGATCAGCTGCTCGCGCAGATCGGGCGAAGTGTCGATCACGACCCGCGTGGTGCCGTGCTCCATGGTGCGCTCGGCCATGATCGAGCAGCGGCGGCGGCGGTTCTTTGGATTGCTGGGGTCGCAGGCGCCCCAGCCGAGTGCCGGGCGCGGCACGCCGGCGGACGAGCCGCAGCCCAGAATGGTCAGTGTCAGCGTCATGCAGCAACCTTCGGCGCCGGCACCTTGGAGAACAGCCGGAAAAAGTTTTCGGTGGTCTGCCGCGAGATCTCCTCCAGGGAGACGCCGCGGGTTTCCGCGAGCACCCTGGCGACCTCGACGACATAGGACGGCTCGTTGCGCTTGCCGCGGAATTTGCCGGGCGCAAGATATGGCGCGTCGGTCTCGACCATGATGCGGTCGGCCGGCAGCTCGGCTGCCAGGGCCCGCAGCGCGTCGGACTTCTTGAAGGTCAGGATGCCCGTGAACGAGATCGACAGCCCAAGCGCGATCGCCTTCATCGCTAGTTCGCGCCCGCCGGTGTAGCAATGCAGAACCGCCTTGAACGGGCCCTTCGCGACCTCGTCCTCCAGGATGCGGCCGCAATCCTCATCGGCCTCCCTGGTATGGATGACGAGCGGCAGGCCGGTCTCGCGCGCCGCGGCGATGTGCGCGCGAAAGCCGCGCTCCTGCGCCTCGCGCGACCCGTGCTCGTAGAAATAGTCGAGCCCCGCCTCGCCGAGCGCCACGACCTTCGGATGCTTCGTCAGCTCGATCAGTTCGCTGGCCGGGATGCCGTCCTCTTCATCTGCATGATGCGGATGGGTGCCGACCGAGCAGTAGACGTCGGGAAAGCGCTCCGTGATCGCGAGCAGACCGCCGAGCCGTCTCACCCGGGTCGAGATCGTGACCATGCGGCCAATGCCGGCCGCCTCGGCGCGCCCGACGATCCCGTCGAGATCGTCGGCGAAATCAGGGAAATCGAGATGGCAATGACTGTCGACCAGCATGAATTTCGAACCGCTCACTCGGTCTTCGGTTCCACATAGCGCGGGAAGACGCCGACAGGCGCCGGCAAAACCGTACCCGGCTTGATCCGTTCGGCGACCGCGGCAAAGCTGCGCGCGTCAGCAGCGATACCGAGGCTGTCGAGCATCTTGCCGCAGGACTCCGGCATCACGGCCTGCGCCATGATCGCGATCTGGCGCACGACTTCGGCGGTGACATACAGCACCGTCTTCTGGCGCGCGGGATCAGTCTTCGCCAGCGCCCACGGCGCCTCGCCGGCAAAATAGCGGTTGGCCTCGGCGACCACGGCCCAGACCGTGTTGAGCCATTGATGGATCTGCTGCGTCGCCATCGCGGTCCGCGACGTCTCCAGCATGGCGTCGGCCTGCGCCAGAATCGCCTTGTCGTTGTCGCTGAATTCGCCGGGCTCCGGCAGCACGCCGCTGAGTTGTTTGGCGATCATCGACAGCGAGCGCTGCGCCAGATTGCCGAAATCATTGGCGAGGTCGGCGTTGATACGCGCGACGATGGCCTCGTGGTTGTAGTTGCCGTCCTGGCCGAACGGCACTTCGCGCAGAAAGAAGTAGCGCATCTGGTCGACGCCGTACTGCTCGGCGAGATTGAAGGGGTCGACCACGTTGCCGACCGACTTCGACATCTTCTCGCCCCTGTTGAACAGGAAGCCGTGTGCATAGACCCGCTTCTGCACGGGAATGCCTGCCGACATCAGGAAGGCCGGCCAGTACACGGCGTGGAAGCGGATGATGTCCTTGCCGATGATGTGCACGTCGGCCGGCCAGTAGCGCCAATGCTTGTCGTTCTCATCGGGATAGCCGACGCCGGTGATGTAGTTGGTCAGCGCGTCGACCCAAACATACATCACGTGCTCGGGATCGTCCGGGACCTTGACGCCCCAGTCGAACGTGGTGCGCGAGATCGAGAGGTCCTTGAGCCCGCCGCGCACGAAACTCATCACTTCGTTGCGGCGCGAATCCGGGCCGATGAAATCGGGCTGGCTCTCATAAAGGTGCAGCAGCTTGTCCTGGTAGGCCGACAGCTTGAAGAAATAGCTCTTCTCCTCGACCCATTCGACCGGCGTGCCCTGCGGGCCGCGGCGGACATTGTCCTCGCCGACGACGGTCTCTTCCTCGGCGTAATAGGCCTCGTCGCGCACCGAGTACCAGCCGGCATAGGTGTCGATATAGATGTCGCCATTGTCCTGCATGCGGCGCCAGATCTCTTGCACCGACTTGTGGTGCGCAGGCTCCGAGGTGCGGATGAAGCGGTCGAACGAGACGTTGAGCCGCTCGTCCATCTCTTTGAACCGCGCGGCGTTGCGGGTCGCGAGATCGAACGGCGTCATGCCCTCGCCGGCCGCGGTCTGGATCATCTTCTGTCCGTGCTCGTCGGTGCCGGTCAGGAAGAATACGTCCTTGCCGTCGAGCCGCTGGAAGCGCGCCAATGCGTCGGTCGCGATCGCCTCATAGGCGTGGCCGATATGCGGCTGCCCGTTCGGATAGGCGATCGCGGTCGTGATGTAGAAGACGTTGCCGCGGTCCGCGGCGGGCACCGGAACGGAAGCGGCCGCAGGAGCCACCGCCGCGGGTTTGGGCTGCTTCGGCGCGCGAACCTTTGCCGGTCTCGGCGCCTTCTCGGTAACGGGAGCCATCGGCAGAGCGGGCTTCTTTGCCGCCGGTGCGGCGGCGGCTGCTTTCTTCGGCGCAGCCTTGGTGGCCTTCGCAGCAGCCTTCTTGGCCGTGCTCTTGGCCGTCTGCTTCGCAGCCTTCTTGACGGCCTTTTTGACGACCTTCTTTGCCGCCGATTTCCTGGCGCCCTTGGCTCCGGTCTTGGATTTGGACTTGGCGGCCTTCTTCGCTTTCTTGGCGACGCGCCCGGCCTTCTTGGCTGCGCGCGCCTTCGCCGTTGCTTTGCTGGTCGCGCGAGCGGGCGATGCCTTCTTCGTCTTCTTGGCTTTTTTCGACGATTTCTTCTTAGCGGTCGCCACCACGGAATCCTTTGCAGATCGAAACGAGATTGTCGGGAGTGTTGTCAGACGGATGTGTTTTCAGCAGATGCGTTTAAGACGCGGTGTCTATCGGGTCGCATCCGCGAGCATCGAAAACACCGAGAAAACCAGCGGCTTGCGCTCCAGATTGTAGGCTTCGGTATCGCGCGCGGCGCGGACGATCTTTTCCCATACCTCCGCCAGCCGTGCAAGGCGCGGCAGATTGGCATTGGCATCGCCCGTGCGCATGCGCTCGCTCATCCAGCGATCGATGCCGTCGATGAAGGCGGCGAGCGCGACGCGGTCGCTGGTGCCGAGCGCTTCGCCCAGCGCATGCAGCTCACGCGGATCGACACTCGGAAGCGTCGCGAGCAGCGCGGCCGTGCGTTGCTGCAGTTTCAGCGCATCGCCGCCGAGCAGCGACAGCGCCCGCCCGACGCTGCCTTCGGATGCTGCGGCGGCTTCCGCCAGCGCGGGATCGTCGGCTTCGATATCGGTTGCAGCCGCGGCCGCGCGCACCACATCGTCCGTCTCCAGCGGCCGCAGCAGCAATTTGCGGCAGCGTGACAGAATGGTCGGCAGCACCCGTGACGGTGCGTGGCTGACCAGGAGGAACAGCGACTGCTGTGGCGGCTCCTCGAGGATTTTCAGCAGTGCGTTCGCGGCGTTGGGATTGAGCTCGTCGACGGTATCGACAATGCAGACGCGCCAGCCGTCGACCGCAGCCGTCGAGCCGAAGAACGAGATGGTCTCGCGCGTCTCGTCGACCGTGATGACGGTCCGCATCACGCCGCGATCGTTGAGGCCGCGCTCCAGCACCAGCAGCCCGCCATGAGCGCCTGCCGCGACCTGCCGCGCCACGGGGTCGGCCGGATCGACCAGCAGCGTCGGCGCCTGCTGCACCTGGGACGATTTCGGATTGCGAAACGCCAGCACGAACCGCGCCATGCGGTAGGCCAGCGTCGCCTTGCCGATGCCCTGCGCCCCGCCGATCAGCCAGGCGTGCGGAATTCGTCCGCTGCGATAGGCATCGAGCAAGGCGGTCTCCGCCTCGCGATGCCCGAATAAATCCGGCGTTTCGCGCGGATGGCGGGCGGCGCTCTCCTGTTCGACCTTGCGCGCGCTCATGCGATGCTGTCCGCCGCAAGCGTTGCGCGCAGATGTTCGCGCAGCGCGGCCCATATCCTGGCCGTGACCGTGTCCGGATCGGCCGTAGCGTCGATCAGGACGCAGCGCTCCGGATCTTCGGCCGCGATCCGGCGGTACGCGTCACGCAAATCCTGATGGAACTTGATGCCTTCGGCTTCGAAGCGATCGGCCGTAGCGGTGCCGCGGCGCGCGGCGGCGCGTTGCAGTCCGACCTCGACCGGCACATCGAGGATGAAGGTCAGATCGGGCTTGAGATCGCCGATGGTCACGCGCTGCATGGCGTTGACGAGTTCGGGCGACACCTGCCCGAGCTGGCCCTGATAGGCACGCGTGGAATCGAAGAAGCGATCGCACAGCACCCAGATGCCCTGATTGAGCGCCGGCAGGATCACGGTGCGGACATGGTCGTCGCGCGCAGCGGCAAACAGCAGCGTCTCGGCCTCCGGCCCGAGCAGCTTGCCCATCCCCGACAGCACGAGGTGACGGATGATCTCCGCCCCCGGCGAGCCGCCGGGCTCGCGGGTCACGATCGCGCGCAGCTTGGCGGCATCGAGCCGTTCGGCAAGCTTGCGGATCTGGGTCGATTTGCCCGACCCCTCGCCGCCCTCAAAGGTGATGAAGCGACCGCGCAAGCTCGGCCGTTGGACTGCTGCTTCCGCCATGTCAGAGCTTCTCGACCCCTGCGCGGAACATGCCGATGACCAACTCCTGAGCGCCGTCGAGCGCGCGACGCATCGTCGATCCGGTGCCGACCGCGTCCGCTGCGAAGACCGGAGCCTCCATCGCGACATTGGCGCCGCGCCACACCCGCACCACCCCGATCTTCTGGCCGGCGGTGATCGGCGCCTTGACCGGGCCGCTATAGATGACGCGCGCGAGCAGCTTGTCGTTGCCGTTCTTCGACACCATCACCTTGATCGGATCGGGGCTGACGAGCTTGACCGAGCGGCTCTCGCCGCCGAACACCCGCGCATAGCCGACCGGCTGATCCGCCGCGATCAGGGTCCGGGTCTCGAAGCTGCGGAACCCCCATTCCAGCATCTTCTTGGCTTCGGTCGCGCGGTCCTCGGAATCCTCGAGGCCATTGACCACGACGATCAGCCGCGTGTCGTTCTGCACCGCCGAGCCGACCATGCCGTAGCCGCCTTCCTTGGTGTAGCCGGTCTTCAGGCCGTCGGCACCGGGCAACGCGTTCAGCAGCGGATTGCGGTTCTGCTGGCGGATCTTGTTCCAGGTGAATTCCTTCTCGCCGAACAGCTTGTACCTGTCCGGGTAGGTCAGGATGATGTGCCGCGCCAGCGTTGCGAGCTCCCGCACCGTCATCTTGTTGGCCGGGTCGGGCAGCCCGTTGGAATTGCCGAAGGTCGACTTGGTCATGCCGAGCTCGCGGGCGCGCTTGGTCATGAATTCGGTCGCAAAGGTATGCTCGGTGCCGGCAATGCCTTCGGCGAGCGCGATACAGGCGTCGTTGCCGCTCGGGATGATCGCGCCATGCAGGAGATCGTCGACCGAGACCTTGCTGTTGATTGCCGCGAACATCGTCGAGGTGCCGGACGGCGCCCCGCCCCGCCGCCAGGCGTTCTCGCTGATCCGGTACTCGTCCGTGAGCTTGATGTCGCCCTTCTTGATGGCGTCGAACACCACCTCGGCCGTCATCAGCTTCATCATGCTGGATGGCGCGCGGAGCTCGTCGGCGTTCTTCTCGAACAGCACGCTGCCGCTTGAGGCCTCCACCAGGATCGCGGTCGGCGCATCGCCGTCGAACCCGCCCTCTTCCTTCTTGGCGCCCTGGACACTGTTGTTGGCGGCATAGACCACTCCGCCGCAACCGATCGCCAGCGCGACCGCGGCCGCGACCAGGCCGCGCCAGCAACGCCCGGCGCGAGCTGACAACGTGCGGGGAACTGCGGTCTGGGCTGCCATCGGCGATGTCCTGAGAGACTGCGTTCTAACAGCTGGAAGTATCGCAAACAACTGAGGTTTCTGCGCTTGTGCACGGCCGGCCGGATTGCCGGTTGCGTTGAACGTCCCTATCCTTGGAACCAGCTAACGTCAGCAGAACCGGCAAACAAGGCGGAAACGCGAATGTCATCCTCCCGCACCATCTCCGCCAACGGCATCGACATGTTCGTGCGCGAGGCCGGGCAAGGCCCGCTGGTCGTGCTCTGCCACGGCTGGCCGGAACTGTCCTATTCATGGCGGCACCAGATCGCGGCGCTGGCCGCGGCAGGCTTTCGGGTCGTCGCGCCTGACATGCGCGGCTTCGGCCGCACCGGCGCGCCGGCCGAGGTCGGCGCCTACACGATCTTCGATACGGTCGGAGACATGGTGGCGCTGGTTGCCGCGCTCGGCGAGACCCGCGCGATGATCGTCGGCCATGACTGGGGCGCGCCGGTGGCCTGGCACGCGGCCCTGTTCCGTCCCGACATCTTCACGAAAGTCGCCGGCCTCAGCGTGCCGCCGCCGTTCCGCGGCCGCGGTCGCCCGCTCGAGACCCTGCGCGACAGCGGCATCACCAATTTCTATTGGCAGTACTTCCAGCCGCCCGGCGTGGCCGAGGCCGAGTTCGAGCGCGACATCGCCCACACCATGCGCCTGGTGCTCGGGCGTGGCGTCTCCGATCCAAGCTCGATGTTCGTCGACGAGGCCAAGGGCTTCCTCGGCAAGCTGCCGGCCGGAATGCCATTGCCGGCCTGGCTGACCGAGGCCGACATTGCCGAATTCGCCGAAGGCTATCGGCACTCCGGCTTCCGCGGCGGCCTCAACTGGTACCGCAATCTCGACCGCAACTGGGAGCTGACCGCGCCCTGGCAGGACGCGCAGATCCATCAGCCGTCGCTGTTCATCGCCGGCTCGAATGATTCGGTGATCACCGGGCTGATCGGCGCCAAGCGTGTCGCGGACATGGAGCGCGTGCTGCCGAACCTCAAGCAGAAGCTGATCATCGAGGGGGCCGGCCACTGGATCCAGCAGGAGCGCCCCGACGAGGTCAACGCGGCGCTGATTGCGTTTCTGAAGTGATCAGGCCAACAGCCTGATCTGTAAGCGCATGGCTCAGTAGAGGCCGCGCCCGCTCAGGACTTCGGCCGGTCCGCGCGCGTCGATCGGGACATAGGCGGCCGCCGGGCTCGGGCTTGCGGCGTAGCGCGCGTCGCCCTCATAGGAGACTTCGCGCGGATTGCTCAGAGCGCGGCGGTGCGACCGGCTCGAGGCCGACATTTCCGAGGTGGCGCTCACCGAGGCGTAGTCGGCCTGGGTGTTGCCGAGGCTGTAGGGCCGCCCCTCCGGCAACGGAACGTCGCCACGGACCCGGCCCGAGGAGGATGACATCTCCGGCACGAACGGCCGTGCCGAGGCGACGCGGACCATCGACGGGGACGGCGCTGGAGTACCGGTGCGCAGGGTCGCCATCAGCTGGCGGTCGTCGGACCCCTCGAGCGGCGCCCGGCCGACATATTCGACGCGGACGCGAGCCACGCCATTGCCTTTGAATTCAAGCAGTTCTGCGGCTTTGTTCGAGACGTCTATGAGGCGATTGCCGTGGTACGGGCCGCGGTCATTGACCCGAACGACGAGCGATCGGCCATTACTCAGATTGGTGACGCGGGCGTAGCTCGGCATCGGCAAGGTCGGATGGGCGGCGGTGAGCGAGCCCATGTCGAACACCTCGCCATTGGCGGTCAGGCGGCCATGGAAATCGTCGCCGTACCAGGACGCCATGCCCTCGGCGCGGTAGTTCTCGTTCTCCTCCGGCACATAGGTGCGGCCGGCGACAACATACGGCTTGCCGATGCGATAGGTGCCGCCGCCTTTCGGCACGGGATCACCCAGCGCCACCACGCGCGGGCTCGACGACACCCCGTATTTGGGGTCGACCCGGTTGGCGAACTTGTTCGAGGAGGCACAATTGGCGAGGACGAGGCACGTCGCCACCGCAACGGCGCCGCGCGCCGTCCGGATCATCGAATCTGGCCGTCTAATCCCCATCTGCCCCAAGTACCATTCTGCCGGACGTGCGCCTACTCCGAGGCGTCGAAGTCGTTTGCCGTCGCTGTGCGGCCCACCTCCGCACCAGAGCGTGACGATATCGCAACCGGAACACGGCGGAAATGGGGAGAGCCGGCGGGCGGTGGCGTCTTGGTGAATGGTCTGTTGCGCCGCCTCCGTCGTTCTACTGACCTTCGCCCCTGCCAAACGCCCTCGCCTGTCCCGCGATCAGACACACTGTTGCAGCAAATCATCAGTCCGGGCGCATCTTGGATTCCAACAATTGAATCTTTTTGACTGTGCAAGCCTGCAATCGTTCTCTCCTCCGTGTGGGGCGCAAAGGAAGTTTGCGATGATCGAGACGGTTACAGCGGTGATGGGCTTGGTGAGTGCGGCGATCTTCTTGGCGCACGCCGTGGAAGGCTATCGGTACCGGGCCTGACAGTCCGTTGAAGGCGGAAAGACGCGTCACCTCTTTCCAGGAGTGAATGTTCGGAAAGCTTTAATCAATTCGGATGAGCATCGATTGAAGGCAGGTGTATCATGCGTAATCACGATTTGGTCTCCGACGGGTTTCTGACCCTGACTGCAGCAAGCCTCGTGCTGCTGTGCTCGAGCCTGCTGGCGTTCGCTTTCGGCTGAACGTTTTTGAGATTCTACCGGCGCCCGTGCGACGGGCATCGGTTACCCCTACTCATTCCCCGCCAAACGGGTTGCGGCAGACGCGCTGTCTTCTCCCCGCCCCACTCGTGACGCATCCTCGCCGTTTCCCGAAGAGGATGTACGGATGACCGGCAGTGTCAGGGAGGGAACGTCCGCCCTTCTCGTCAGCACAGATGGCCGGCTGCTGATGCAACTGCGCGACGACCTCCCGCATGTTACCGATCGCGGAAAGATCAGCCTGTTTGGCGGACGGCGGGAGGGCGCCGAGACCTTCCTCGAATGCGTCGTTCGCGAGATCCACGAGGAGATCGGCTACTACCTGCCGCCCGAGCGTTTCGAGTTGATCGGCCGCTATTCCGGTCCCGATCATGCAACCCCAAACGGCACGCTTCGCGGCGAGGTGTTCCTCGCGCGCGACGTGCCCATCGACCAATTGACGGTGATCGAAGGCCGCCTCGAGATCGTCGCCATCGACGACCTCGAGCGCATCAGCGGAAGGCTCGCGCGCCCGGCTACGTTTGCGCTGGAGATCTTCCTGAAGCGCGAACCGATGACCTGAGCGCCGAAACCAGCGCGCGGATGTGATCGTCGATCATGGCCAACGCGACTGACGGGTGAGCAAAGTCGATATCGTCCACGTGCCAGTAAGTCACCCTGTCGGCGACCTCGGGGAACCGACGCTCGATCAGCGGACGGTGCTCGGTCTCCTTGAGCGCGATCACGAGGTCGGCGTCGTCGAAATCGGCCAATGAACAGGGCTGCGGAAAGCGCGCTGCGCCCTCCGGAACGATGCCGCTCGCGCGAAGACGATCGTCGGTGAAGACTGACATCGGCCCGACATTGTCGGGCGATTCCCGCTCGGCCGCGCCTCTGGAGGAGGCGCGCCACGCCAGTTGTTCGGCTCTTGCAAGATGGTTGAACAGTTCCTCTGCGTATCGACTGCGATAGTAGTTGCCGGTGCAGAGAAAGAGGACACGCTTCATGGGCGTCATGATGGCCAAGGTGGGCCCTCGCGGTCAACGGCGTTGCGAGCATGAGCCCCAGGCCCACGGACCGGCGAATGACGGGTCGGCCCGGGTTTCGCCGCCAAGTTCGCGTTGCGTTCGGCGCCGCCCTACGCTAAGGGCCTGATCCTTGATCCGGAAGGGTGGCCGAGTGGTTTAAGGCACCGGTCTTGAAAACCGGCGTGCCCGCAAGGGTACCGTGGGTTCGAATCCCACCCCTTCCGCCACCGCTTTCAATTGGGCGCTGTCCAGCCGGGTTCGGAGCTGAGACCAAAGCGGCCGCGATAGCCAACCACCAGATGGCCGCAACGAAGGTAACGGGTTGTGCGCCGCCGTATCCAGCCACCTCCCGCAGGACGTGATCCGCAGAAAGTGATCGCTTCGGCGTTGTGCGGTTGTTTCCGAATATTGCTCGGGCTGGAGCCGCGATGATAGCTTTGAGGAGCAATGCGTCGCGCACTACCTTGGGTTTTGGCCGTTACTTTTCTGATTGGTTTTGTCGCTTCCTTTGCGGAGCTGCAGAGGATGCGCAACCGCTTCGGCGAAGTGTCTCAGCACGCCTTTCACGATCATGCGGCTGTGCGCGAATTCATGATACGCGCTGCGCTCGCCGACGCGCCGGCGCCGATCGTCGTGCTTGGCGACAGCATCACCGAAATGGCTCCGCTGCCCCGGCAGCTCTGCGGACGTCCGGTCATCAATGCCGGTGTTGGCGGTCAGACCATCGCGGAGGCAAAGCAGCTCGCCGGGCGCGTGCTGCAGGACCAGGGCGCATTCTTGCTCGTGCTCGCGGTCGGCGCCAACGACGCCGGATCGCCAACGGCGCAACGCGACTTCGCCAACCTCATCGAGACCGTCAAGTCGCTGTCGACCCGGCCATTGGTGGCCATCGCCGTCGCAGCTGACGAATCCACCAACCGGGCGATCGAAGCCGCCGCAGTTGCGCGTGGCGTTCGGTTCATCGATGCGCATCTGCCGCCCGGCGCGAAAATGGCCGACGGCATTCACTTCACCGCGGCCGCCTACAAGGCTTGGGTGCCGACACTTGAGGCTGCGATCTCGGCGGAATGCACGATGTGACGCGTAGTCACGTCTGCCGCATGAACTCCGCAATCAGGCCGGCGATTTCCCCAGGCGCATCCTCGAAGCAGTAATGCCCGACGCCGGCAAGGCGCCTGACCGGCGCCGTCGGGAAGATTGCGGAAAACAGCGGCAGGAAATGCTCCGCGCGCAGCGTGCGGTCCGCCTCGCCCCAGATCGCGAGCGCAGGCTTGCTGCGGATCAAGCGGTGGGCGGCGGGATCGGGCGTCTGGAATTGATGCGCGCCGGTCGCAAAGCCCTTGGCCCAGCCGATCGCACCGAGGCAGTCCGCCGGACGGGCGAAGTGCGCGCCGTAGGCGGCGAGCCAGGCGTCCGTGATGACGGCGTTGTTCTCGAATCCGTTGAGCTTCAGCGTGCTCAAAATGTTGAAGCCGAGCTGTCCGAGAACCGGCTCGAGGTCGCCGCTCGCATCGGCCTTTGCGATCCATTGAAACCACGGCGAGACCTGCGCGTTGGCGGCGACGCGATCGAACAGATCGCTCTGCCCGAACGGCGTTGGCCCGTTGGCGGAGACGATGCGGCGAATCCGGCCCGGATGCCGGGCCGCCAGCCCCATGCCGACCGGGCCGCCGAAATCATGCATGACCAGCGTGATGTCGGTGAGATCGAGCGCGCGGACCAGCGCTTCGAGATTGTCGACATGGTCCTGCAGCCAATAGCTGCGATGCGCCGGCGTCGCGCTCTTGCCAAAACCCATGTGATCCGGAACGACCACCCGGTGCGTCGCACTGAGGCTCGGCACGAGGTGGCGGAACAGATAGCCCCAGCTTGGTTCGCCGTGCAGGCAAAGCACCACCTCGCCGTCCCGCGGACCTTCGTCGACATAATGCATCTGAAAGCCCGGCGCCGCGCTGAAATGCGGTGCGAAAGGAAAAGTGCCGTCGAACGCGGCGTCGGCTTGGATCATGGCGCACCTCAGGAGGTTTTAATTTGCAACCATCGTGTATCGCTTGAGGTTTTACTTTGCAACCAATATATCGAACCCACGATCGGGTGGTTTTCCGGCCGCGGCTCTGAGCGCCGATCATCCCCCAGGGAATGAGTGTTGAGGATCACGATGGCCAAGCGAGTGAGCCACAGGGACTCGATGTGCGGCGTTGCCCGGCCGCTGGATGCGATCGGCGACTGGTGGTCGCTGCTGATTGTCCGCGATGCGTTCGACGGGCTGCGCCGCTTCGGCGAGTTTCAGAAGAGCCTCGGGCTTGCCAAGAACATTCTCTCGGCCCGGCTCCGCAATCTTCTGGCGCACGGCATCATGGAGACGATGCCCGCAAGCGACGGCAGCCCCTACCAGGAATATGTGCTGACCGAAAAGGGACGCGGGCTCTTCCCTCTTCTTGTCGCGCTCCGGCAGTGGGGTGAGGATTTCTTCTTTGAGCCCGATGAGGCGCATGTGCTGCTGGTCGACCGCAAGAACGGGCTGCCGGTGCGACGGCTCGAATTGCGCGCGCAAGATGGACGCGTCGTTGGCGCGGAGGACACGATGGTGCGGCTGCCGCCGGCTTCACCTGAGTGAGTGAAGCAAGCGTGTCGCGCGCGCCGTCAACGGCAACCGGATGTTAACTCTCCGTGCCGCAGCATCCGCGCGTGGAGGTTCGACCAATGCAGACATTCCGGATTTCGCTGAGCGATGGGACGCGGCAATTCCACACCGCGATTCAGGCGCCGGACCCCGCTTCCGCGCGCATCAAGGCCGCCTATTTCTTCGATATCTCGAAGTGGCGGATTTTGAGCGTGTCGCTGAGTGGAGCCAGCGCCGCGGCGGCGTAGTCGCTGCGCGCCCTACGCCATCCGGTCGAGTTCATTGGCGGCGAACTGTGCAATCGTAAGGTCGATTTCGGCGAGCGGATCGTCATCCCCCAGAAACCATGCGGCCGACAAGCCGGTCCAGGCTACGATCCATGACAGCAGGCGCCGGCGATCCAGCCGCGCGGCTTCAACGACGATGTCGAGCCGCCGCGCAAAGCGTCCGGGTTCGGTCGCGACCGGCCGTGTCGGATCCGCAAGATCCGGATTGGTGAAGATGTTGGCGAAGTCGAAGCCGCGCTCGCCGACGAGATGCTTCGGATCGATCGCAAGCCAGCCGCGCGCGCCGAAGTCGAGCACGTTGTCATGGTGCAGGTCGCCATGCAGGACCACGATCTCGCGCTGACTGCCCAGCAGAGCTTCGGCAACTTCCGCCGATCGGTTCAGAATGCCGCCATGCGCCCTCGCCGCGGGCCACAACTCACGAAACCAGTGCGTCAGCGGCGTCAGATCCGGCCGCGGCTTCGCTCGCTCGGCGTGAAGCCGATCAGCCGTTGCGCAGAGAATCCTGCAGGCCTCGTCGTCCCGGCCGGTTCGCGCCATTTCGCTGAGCGAAGCCGATCCCGTCGCCCTCTCGAGCAGAAGGGCGTCGCCGTCACGGGCAAGAACCCGCGCCGCACCTTCGCCGTCCCACCACTCCATCACGATGGCACCGAGGCGCTCGTCCGGCTCGTGCGAGAGCTTGAGCATGGCCGGCTCCCCATGCCGGCGCACCGGCAGCAACCGTGCGGCATGCGTCACGATCGGGGCGCCGTCGGGGACAAGACTCCAGGCCAAGAGATAGGGAGCGAACATTTGGGTGGACTGACCCGAGACGAAGAAGCGAGCCTCGTGGTTCTAATCATTGCTTCCGCGCGCTGCCACGCCGGTTCCCTGCGGCGCATCGTGGCAGGGCCACGCGAACCGGTTCCCCGCTGCCCTGGCCATGTTGGCTGATGACAGCCCCCACCCATCTCGCGCTACAATGTCGCAGCCGGTGCTACGGAGGGTGTGGCGATGCCGCGAAAGGGAATTACCGGACACGACGAATGGGTGGTCACGGAGGCCCTGGCCACAGCGCTGGTGGCGCTCGAACAATTGCCGTCAAAGCATCAGCCGCGCGCGCATATGGAGGATGTCCGAAAAATCCTGACCGCCAGATGTGAGGCCGGCGCCGTCACGCTGCATCTTGCGCAGGCCAAGTGCCGGTTGTTTCCCGACACCGATCCCCTGACCATCTACGAGGAGTATGGCCTCAAGGACGGGCTCGGCTAGCGCGCGCCGCCTGCAGCGCTAGTCGCGGCTGACGCGCCAGATCGTGCCGTTGCCGTCTTCGGAGACCAGCAGTGCGCCGTCGCGCGCGACCGTCACACCGACCGGACGGCCCCAGACCTCATTGTCGCCGATGACGAAGCCGGTGACGAAATCCTCGTACTCGCCGGTCGGCACGCCGTCCTTCAGCCGGATGCGGATGACCTTGTAGCCGGTGCGCTTCGACCGATTCCACGAGCCGTGTTCGGCAGCAAAAGCATCGCCGCGATATTCCGGCGGAAAACTGCTGCCGGTGTAGAAGGTCAGGCCAAGCGACGCCGAGTGGGCCTGCAATAGCACGTCAGGGACCGTCACCTTGTCCTTCAGGTCGGGCCGCGCGCCGGCATGCGCGGGGTCTTCGTTGCCGCCGATGTAGTACCAGGGCCAGCCGTAGAACGCGCCTTCGCGGACCCGCGTCACATAGTCGGGCACGAGGTTGTCGCCGCGGCCGTCGCGCTCGTTGGTCGAGCACCACGGCGTGCCGCTTCCCGGCTGGATCGCAAGCCCGACGCAATTGCGGATCCCGGTGGCAAACAGCTTCTGGTTCTTGCCATCAGGATCGAAGGCGAGCACGGCGGCGCGATCGGTCTCGTCGCCCCAGGCCGCGCCGAGCGCATGGTCGCGGCTCCAGGCCTCGATGCCCTTCGGCGGGCGACCCAGCCCCTCGCCTGCGTTGCCGGCGGAGCCGACCGACACCAGCATCCGCTTGTCGTCCGGCGTGAACACGATATCACGCGTGGAATGGCCGTAGCCGGGCGGCAGCCGGGCGACGATCGTCTCGGGCTTTCCCGACGTCTTGAGATCGCCGTTGCGGTAGGCAAAGCGCACGACGCTGTCGGTGTTGGCGACATAGAGCCATTGCGGATTGTCACCGCTCGGAAAGAACGCGATGCCGAACGGCTGGTTCAGGCCGGTTGCGTAGACTTCATTGGTCGCAGGCCTGGTGGCGCCCTCGGCGCTGCGCAGGATACGAATGCGGCCGGAGCCGGTTTCCACCACGTAGATATCGCCATTGGGCGCGGTCCGGATGATCCGCGGGCCGCTGAGCCCGCTCGCAAACAGTTCGACCTTGAACCCTGCCGGCACCTGCGGCGTGGCCGATGCAGGTCTCGGCATGACGCGCGGAAACTTGCTGCTCGACGCCGTTGCCCCGGGCTTGGGCAAGTCCTGCGGCGTGATCAGGCGCACCGTGCCCGGCTTGTCGCGTTGCCAGTCGCCGAAGGCTTCCGCGCCTTTCAGCACGGGCTCGGCGCCCGACCGCGTGATGCTGATCGCCGCGAGGAAGACGACCGACAGACCCGCACCGACAAGACTCGTCCTGGGCATATGCTCCTCGCGCGATTTCCCTTCGGCCACGCCGTTCATAGCGTGGTTCGGCCGCTCCCGCGTTCACAATGTCGTCTGCTCTAATGTCCCTTGGGTGACGCCGTCAGATCGACCGGTTTGATGATCAGCGCCAGCGGGATCATCACGAGGCCGATGATCGAGAGCATCCAGAACACGTCGATATAGGCGAGCAGGTCGACCTGCCGCTGCAAGGTCTGGCCGACCCAGGCGACCGCCTGGGACGCGGCGTCCGATGCGTTCGACCCCTGTGCCTCAAAGAAGCGCGTCATCGTGTCGATGGTCTGCTGATACCCGATGTCGGACGGCGCGGCATGTTCGACCAGCCGGCTCTGGTGGAATTGCTGGCGTTGCGCCAGCGCGGTCTGCGCGAGTGCGACGCCCATCGACCCGCCGATGTTGCGCGCGACGTTGATCAGCGCCGAGGCTTGGTTGGTCTTGTCCGGCGGCACGCCGTCATATGAGGCCGTCGTGACGGGGAGAAACAGGAACGGAAGCCCGGCGGAGAGAAAGATGCGTGAGAGCGCAGCATAGCCATAGGTGATGTCGCCGTTCAGTCCCGTCAGGTGCCACATCGAGAATGCGACGATGCAGCCGCCGATCGCGATCAGATATTTCGGCTGGACGCGGCTGACCAGATGGCCGACCACCGGCATCAAGATCAGCGTGACGACGCCGCCGGGCGACAGTGCGAGCCCGGCAAGCAGCGCAGTATAGTTCAGCTCGGTCTGCAACAGCTGCGGCAGGAGCTGCGTCGACGAGATCAGCACCGCGCCGGTGCACAGCATCACCAGGAAGCACGATCCGAACTGGCGACGTCCCAGCAGGCGGAGATCGACGATCGGGTCCTTGCGCGTCAGCTCCCAGGGGATCAGCGCGATCAGGCAAATCGCAGAGGCCAGCGCGAAGCCGACGATCATGTTGGACCCGAACCAGTCCTTGCGCTGGCCTTCGTCGAGCACGAATTCGAGCGAACCGAGCCCGATCGCGACCAGTACGAAGCCGATGTAGTCGACGCGCAGGCCGTCCTTGAGGAGCTCCTTGCGCTCCTGCTCGGCGCCGAACGGCTCCTTGACCAGCGTCCCGACCAGGAACAGCGAGAGCAAGCCCATCGGCACGTTGATCAGAAAGATCCAGTGCCAGCTATAGGTATCGGTGATCCAGCCGCCGAGCGTTGGCCCGACCACGGGAGCAACCACCACCGCGACGCCGTAGATCGCGAACGCCTGGCCACGCTTGGCCGGCGGAAAGGAGTCGGCGAGGATCGCCTGCTCGCTCGTCGCCATCCCGCCGCCGCCAAGGCCCTGGATGATCCGGAACAGAACCAGCGCCTCTAGGCTCCAGGCAAGCCCGCACAGCAGGGACGCGAACGCGAAGGTGCCGACGCAGATCATGTAGAAGCGCTTGCGGCCGATCACGGTCGAGAGCCAGCCCGAGATCGACAGCACGATCGCGTTGGCGACCAGATAGCTGGTGATCACATAGGTGCTCTCGTCGATGCCGACGGCCAGGCCGCCCGCGATATGGCGCAAGGCCACGTTCGCGATCGTGGTGTCCAGCACCTCCATGAAGGTCGCGATCGAGACGACGAAGGCAATCAGATAGGGATTATGTCCGCCGGCAGCCGAACGCTCCGGCGACCAGGCCGCGCCGCCGCCTGCCGCAACGTCGCTCATCGCACCCTGGTCCAGGGCACGACCGACATGCCCGGCCCGATCGGAACGTCATTCGGCCAATTGTCGATCACGATCTTCACGGGAACGCGCTGCACGACCTTGACGAAATTGCCGGTCGCGTTCTCCGCCGGCAGCAGGCTGAACGCGGTGCCCGAGCCCGGCTGAACCGAAGCCACGCGGCCAGTGAGCTTGCGCCCCGGATACGCATCGATCCTGATCTCGACCGGCTGGCCCGGGCGCATGTCCGTCAGCTGCGTTTCCTTGTAGTTGGCGGTGATCCAGACCTCGTCAGGAACGAACATCATGACGCTCTGGGCCGGCGCCACATAAGTGCCGACCGCGCCGCTCAGCTTGACGACGCGTCCGGATTGCGCTGCGACGATGCGGGTATATTGCAGGTTCAATTTGGCCTGATCGAGCTGGGCCTGCGCCTGCTCCAGCGATGCCTTGCTGCTCTTGAGCTGAGCCTCGAGCGTCTTGACGCCGAGCTCGGCGGCAGTCACTGCCGTTCTGGCGCGGCTGGCATTGGCCTGCTGGGCGTCGAGATCCGAGCGGGTCTGCTGCTGCCGCTGCACCGTGCCCGCGCCCTTTTCGACGAGGTTCTGGGCGCGCTCCGCCTCCTCCCGCGCGAACTTCAATTGCGCCTCGGCCTGTTGCTGCTGCGCCTTGGCTTCCTTGATCTGCTCCTGCTGACTGTCGATCTGGGCCTCGACATTGGCGATATTGGCCTCGGCGACCGCGACCTGCGCGCTGGCCTGATCGACTGATATCTTGTAGTCGCGCTCATCGATCCTCGCGAGGAGATCGCCGGCATTGACGTGCTGGTTGTCGGTGACGGGGACCTCGACGACATAGCCGCCGACCTTCGCCGCCACCGCAAAGCTGCGTGCGGCCACGAACGCGTCATCGGTCGATTCATAGTGACGCACGTTGAGCCAATAGCTCACGCCACCGATGATCGCGAGCAGGAGCAGACAGGCGCCGACTGTGGCAAGCAGCCAGTGCTCGCGCAGCCGGTCGCGCATCGATGGCTTGCGCTCGGTTTCCTGCTGTGGCGCGGATCCGCGGTCGGGGCGCGATCCTTGCTCGGGGTTGCGCTCGGGCTGCCGCGGCTTCTCCCCGGACGGCCCGCGCTCTCTGGTTTGGGCATCCAAGGCAGCACCTCAAGCCACGAATGGAGCGATCAAGCCCCGTTAACCGCAGCGTCCGGCGCTTGGTTCCTGTTCGATGGGAGGCGCTACACGGCCCTGGAACTGACCATGGGCTGGCGCTGCTCGGCCGTCGACAAATCGCGGTAGGCCGCGGGCTCTCCAGCCAGCGCCTTGAGCGGAACCGTGAGCCGGCACACCAGGCCCTCGGTGCGCCAATCGAAGTCGGCGCGGCCGCCGAGCTGGGTCTCGATGCTGGCGATGACGCTTCTCGTGCCGAAACCTCTCTGCTTCGGCTTGGTCACGGGAGGTCCGCCGGATTCCACCCAGGCCAGGATCAACGTTTCGTCGTGCAGTTCCCAGGTGATCGCAAGCCGGCCCGACAGCACCGACAGGCTACCGTATTTGGCGGAGTTGGTGACGAGCTCATGCAGCGCCAGCGCCAAGGTCTGCGCGGTCGCGGGCTGCAACTGCACCTCTTCGCCATCGATCTGGATCTGTCCGGCTTCCGAATACGGCGCGATCTCCTCGGCGACCAGCCGCCGGATTTCGGCGCCCTGCCAGCTCGACAGCGACAGCACGGTGTGAACGCGTGCCAGCGCTGTGATGCGGCCCTCGACCGCCCGCACATAGGCGGTCACGTTCTGCGCGCGCGTCAGCCGCACGATCGATTGTGCCAGCGCGAGCGCGTTCTTGGCGCGATGGTCCACCTCGCGGGTCAATAGGCTCTGCCGCTCCTCGGCCTTCTTGCGATCGGTGATGTCGACGGTGACGCCGCTCACCCGTACCACCTTGCCGTTGCGGTCGCTGGTGGCCGCGGCTGTACCGACGCACCAGCGCACTTCGCCGTCCGGCCGCATGACGCGGAATTCGGTTTCATAGGACGTCTGGCCCTTGCCGAAGCCGGTCCAGGCTTGCCGGAGGTGCTCGACATCGTCGGGATGAAACAGCGCCTGTATATTGTCGGAGGTGAGCTTGAAGGATTTCGGGTCGACGCCGAAGATCTTGTATTGCCCCTCGTCCCACATCCAGTCGCCGTTGACCCAATCCCAGTCCCACGAGCCCATCTTGCCGGCCGCAATCGCCATGCTGCGGCGTGCCTCGCTTTCGACCAGTCGCGTGGTCGACTGCTCGAGCTCGGCGGTGCGTGCGCGCACGCGGTCCTCGAGCTCCGCGTTGAGGCGTTCGAGCTGTCGTGTCTTGCGGTAGAGCTCGGCGAACACGCGGATCTTTGCCCGCAGCACCTCGGGCACGACGGGCACCGGCACGTAATCGACCGCGCCCATCTCGTAGCCGCGGAGCCGGTCGATATCGCTGACCTGGATCGCCGAGATGAAGATCATCGCGGTCTTCTGGAAGCGCGGATGGTCGCGGATCATCGCCGCGAGCTCGAAGCCGTCGAGCTCTGGCATGCAGACGTCGACCAGGATGACCGCGACTTCGTTCTTGAGCAGGAACTCCAGCGCCTCGCGGCCCGACGACGCGGCGACCAGTGTCTCGCCGAGCTCCTTCAGGATGACCTCATAGGCCAGCAGCTTCGCCGGCTGGTCATCGACCAGAAGGATGTTTACCTTTTCGTGGTCCATCATGTTCGATCGCCGATCAGCGGTGCAGCCACATGCGGATCGCCAGCAGCAGTTGCTCGGTGTTCACGGGTTTCGCCAGATAGTCGGACGCGCCTGCCTCCAGGCATTTCTCTCGATCGCCTTTCATCGCCTTCGCGGTCAGCGCGATGATCGGCAGCCGCGCGAAGGCGGAGTTTTGCCGGATGGCGCCGATGGTCTGGTAACCGTCCATCTGCGGCATCATGATGTCCATCAGCACGATCGCAATCTTGGGATTGGATTCGACCAGCGAGATGGCCTCGTGACCGGTTGTCGCAGTCAACACCTTCATACCTCGCCGCTCCAACACGCTCGAGAGCGCGAAGATGTTGCGGGCATCGTCGTCGACCAGCAGTGCGGTCTTGCCAATAAGATCCTCATCGGAACCATTGAGCTTCTCCAGCATCCTCTGTTTTTCGACGGGCAATTCCGTGATCACACGGTGCAGGAACAGTGACGTTTCGTCGAGCAGACGCTCCGGCGATTCCACGCCTTTGACGACGATGCTGCGCGCCATCGTATGCAGTTCCGCGTCTTCTTCCGCTGAAAGTTCCCGGCCCGTAAACACGACGACGGGTATATTGGACAGCGTCTCGTCCTTGCGGATCTGATCCAGCACTTCGAAACCGCTCATGTCGGGCAGGCGCAGGTCGAGCACGACGCAGTCGCACGGATTTTCGCGCATCGTCGAGAGCGCCCCTGCCCCGGTGCCGGTGGTCACGATCTCGATATCCTCGTGCCCGAGCAGTTCGGTGATGCTGAGCTGCTCCGCCGCATTGTCCTCCACGATCAGCAGGCGCTTGCGGCGTGGTCTGGCGTATTCCTTGATCTGCGACAGCGCAGCGCTGACGCCTTCCGTCGTCGTCGGCTTGTTGACGAAGGAGAACGCGCCGCGCGCCAGCGCGTGCTGCCGGTCCTCGTCGAGCGTGATGATCTGAACCGGAATGTGACGGGTCAGCGGATTGTGCTTGAGCTGGCTCAGCACCGTCCAGCCGAGCATGTCGGGCAGGAAGACGTCGAGCGACACCGCGCTCGGCTGGAACTGCTTGGCCAGATCCAGCGCTTCGGCGCCGCGGCTTGCGACCAGCACCTTGAAGCCCTTGTCGCGCGCCAGATCGATCAGCACCCGCGCGTAATGCGGATCGTCCTCGACGATCAGCAGGATGGTGTCGCCGGGCTCGAGATCGAGCCGGTCGTCCGGAAGCTGCTCGATCACACGCTCCTGCGCGCCCGAAGCCTGCAGTGCCGGCGCCGGCGCGTGCGGCATCGCGATCGGCTGAGCCTGCGGGCGCAGTGCCACCGAGGGTCCGGCATATTTCAGCGGCAGATAGAGCGTGAAGGTCGAGCCCTTGCCCGTCGCACTGCGCAGATGGATCTCGCCGCCGAGCAGACCCGCGAGCTCACGGCTGATCGCCAGTCCAAGACCGGTGCCGCCATATTTGCGGCTGGTGCCGGCGTCGGCTTGCTGGAACGCCTCGAAGATCAGCTTCTGCTTGTCCTGTGGAATGCCGATGCCGGTATCCGACACCTCGAACGCAACGACCGCAGGCGCCGCGTTGAGGATCGGATGCTCCACACTCCAGCCGCCGAGCGCGGCCGACACGGTCAGGCTGACGCCGCCTTCCGCGGTGAACTTGAACGCATTCGACAACAGGTTCTTGAGCACCTGCTGCAGCCGCTTGGAGTCGGTCACCATGCTGCGCGCAAGATTGGCGTCGACATCGATGCTGAACGAGAGATGCCGGTTCTCCGCCTCGTGCCGGAACGGCCGTCCGACGGTCTCGAGCAGGCTCGATGTCAGAATTTCCTCGGCGTCGACCGTCACCGTGCCGGACTCGATCTTGGAGAGATCGAGGATGTCGCTGATCAGGTTCAACAGGTCGGTGCCGGCGCCGTGAATGGTGCGGGCAAACTCGACCTGCTTGCCGGTCAGGTTGCCGTCGGGATTTTCGGTGAGCTGCTGGCCCAGGATCAGGATCGAGTTCAGCGGTGTCCGCAACTCGTGAGACATGTTGGCGAGGAATTCGGATTTGTACTTCGAAGTCAGCGACAGCTCGGTCGCCTTTTCTTCCAGCGCGCGCCGCGCCTGCTCGATTTCCTGGTTCTTGCGCTCGACGTCGACATTGCGTTCGGCCAGCTGCTGGGCCTTCTGCTCCAGCTGATCGTTGGTCTGCTGCAATTCCTTCTGCTGGGTCTGCAACTCGCCGGCGAGCTGTTGCGACTGCTTGAGCAGCGCCTCGGTCTGCATCGTCGCCTCGATGCTGTTGAGCACGATGCCGATGCTGTCGGTCAATTGTTCGAGGAAGGTGATCTGCGAGGTCGTGAACGAGGAGATCGAGGACAGCTCGATCACCGCCTTGACCTGGTTCTCGAACTGCACCGGAAACACGACGAGGTTTTTCGGCATGATCCGCATCAAGGCCGAATTGATCGGCACCGCATCGCCGGGAATCTCGGAGACGAGGCGCTGACGCTTGTCGAGCGCGCATTGGCCGATCAATCCCTCGCCGAACTGGACGATCTGCGGATACGGATTGCTGCTGTCGCTGGCATAGGCCGACAACAGGCGCAACTGCGCATTCTCGGGATTGTCGACCTGGTAGATCACGCCCATATGCGCATTGATCAGCGGCGCAAGCTCGGTCAGCAGCAGCCGGCCAACGGTCGCAAGATCGCGCTGGCCCTGCAGCATGTTGGTGAAGCGCGCCAGATTGGTCTTCAGCCAGTCCTGTTCGGTGTTGCGCTCCGTGGTGAGACGGAGGTTGCCGATCATCGTGTTGATGTTGTCCTTGAGCTCGGCGACCTCGCCGCGGACGTCGACCTGGATCGAGCGCGTCAGGTCGCCCTTGGTCACGGCCGTCGCCACTTCCGCGATCGCGCGCACCTGCGAGGTCAGGTTGGCCGCGAGCAGGTTGACGTTGCCGGTGAGATCCTTCCAGGTGCCGGCCGCCCCGGGCACGTTGGCCTGACCGCCGAGCCGTCCCTCGACGCCGACCTCGCGAGCCACGCTGGTGACCTGTTCGGCGAAGGTCGCAAGCGTCTCGGTCATGTTGTTGATGGTGTCGGCGAGCGCGGCCACCTCGCCCTTCGACTTCACCGTCAGGTTCTGCTTCAGGTCGCCGTTGGCGACCGCGGTCACCACCTTGACGATGCCGCGCACCTGCTCGGTCAGGTTGACCGCCATGACGTTGACGGTGTCGGTGAGGTCCTTCCAGGTGCCGGCAACGCCGCGCACCTCGGCCTGGCCGCCGAGCTTGCCCTCGGTGCCGACCTCGCGCGCCACGCGCGTCACCTCGCCGGCGAAGGCGTTGAGCTGGTCGACCATGGTGTTGATGGTGTTCTTGAGCTCGAGGATTTCGCCCTTCACGTCGACCGTGATCTTGCGCGACAGGTCGCCGCGCGCCACCGCGGTGGTGACTTCGGCGATGTTGCGCACCTGGGTGGTCAGGTTCGCCGCCAGCAGGTTGACGTTGTCGGTGAGGTCCTTCCAGGTGCCGCCGACGCCGGGCACCACGGCCTGGCCACCGAGCCGTCCCTCGGTGCCGACCTCGCGCGCCACGCGCGTCACTTCGGCGGCGAACGAGCGCAGCTGCTCGACCATCGTGTTCAGGGTGTCCTTGAGCAGCAGGATCTCGCCGCGCACGTCCACGGTGATCTTCTTCGACAGGTCGCCGCCGGCGATCGCGCTCGCGACCTCGGCGATGTTGCGGACCTGCGCGGTCAGGTTCGACGCCATGAAGTTGACGTTGTCGGTCAAATCCTTCCAGGTGCCGGCGACGCCGGGCACTTCGGCCTGGCCGCCGAGCTTGCCCTCGGTGCCGACCTCGCGCGCCACGCGCGTCACCTCGCCCGCAAACGCATTGAGCTGGTCCACCATCGTGTTGATGGTGTTCTTGAGCTCGAGGATTTCGCCCTTCACGTCGACGGTGATCTTGCGCGATAAGTCGCCGCGCGCCACGGCGGTGGTCACCTCCGCGATGTTGCGGACCTGCGCGGTCAGGTTGCCGGCCATCGAGTTGACGTTGTCGGTCAAGTCTTTCCAGGTGCCGGCGACGCCGGGCACGTTGGCCTGGCCGCCGAGGCTGCCGTCGGTGCCGACCTCGCGCGCCACGCGCGTCACCTCGCCCGCGAAGCGGTTGAGCTGGTCGACCATCGTGTTCAGCGTTTGCTTCAGCTGAAGGATCTCGCCGCGCACGTCGACGGTGATCTTGCGCGACAGGTCGCCGCCGGCGATCGCGGTCGCGACCTCGGCGATGTTACGCACCTGCGCCGTGAGATTGCCGGCCATCGAGTTGACGCTGTCCGTCAGGTCCTTCCAGGTGCCGGCGACGCCGGGCACCTCGGCCTGGCCGCCGAGCTTGCCGTCGGTACCGACCTCGCGCGCCACGCGAGTCACCTCGCCGGCGAAGGCGTTGAGCTGGTCCACCATCGTGTTCAGCGTTTCCTTCAGCTGAAGGATTTCGCCCGACACGTTCACCGTGATCTTCTTCGACAGGTCGCCCTTCGCCACCGCGGTCGCGACCTCAGCGATGTTGCGGACCTGCGCGGTCAGGTTCGAGGCCATCGAGTTGACGCTGTCGGTGAGATCCTTCCAGGTGCCGGCGACGCCGCGCACCTCGGCCTGGCCACCGAGCTTGCCTTCGGTGCCGACCTCGCGCGCCACGCGCGTCACTTCGCCGGCGAAGGCGTTGAGCTGATCGACCATCGTGTTGATGGTGTCCTTCAGCTCGAGGATTTCGCCGCGCACGTCCACCGTGATTTTCTTCGAGAGGTCGCCGCCAGCGACCGCGGTCGTCACGGCGGCGATGTTGCGCACCTGCGCGGTCAGGTTCGACGCCATGAAGTTGACGTTGTCGGTCAGATCCTTCCAGGTGCCGGCGACGCCGAGCACGTTGGCCTGGCCGCCGAGCTTGCCTTCGGTGCCGACCTCGCGCGCCACGCGCGTCACTTCCGACGCGAACGCGTTGAGCTGGTCCACCATGGTGTTCAGCGTTTCCTTCAGCTGAAGGATCTCGCCCGACACGTTGACCGTGATCTTCTTCGAGAGGTCGCCGCCGGCGATCGCGGTCGCGACGTCGGCGATGTTGCGGACCTGCGCAGTCAGGTTCGACGCCATGAAGTTGACGTTGTCGGTCAGGTCCTTCCAGGTGCCGGCAACGCCGGGCACCTGGGCCTGGCCGCCGAGCTTGCCCTCGGTGCCGACCTCGCGCGCCACACGCGTCACTTCCGACGCGAACGAGTTGAGCTGGTCCACCATCGTGTTGATGGTGTCCTTCAGCTCCAAAATCTCGCCGCTGACGTCGACCGTGATCTTGCGCGACAGGTCGCCGCGCGCCACGGCCGTGGTCACGTTGGCGATGTTGCGCACCTGGGCGGTCAGGTTGCCGCACATCGCGTTCACCGAGTCGGTGAGGTCCTTCCAGGTACCGGCGACGCCGGGCACGATCGCCTGGCCGCCGAGCTTGCCGTCGGTGCCGACCTCGCGCGCCACGCGCGTCACTTCGGAAGCGAACGAACGCAGCTGATCGACCATCGTGTTGATGGCTTCCTTCAGCTGCAGGATCTCGCCGCGGACGTCGACCGTGATCTTCTTGGACAGGTCGCCGTTGGCGACCGCGATCGTCACCTCGGCGATGTTGCGGACCTGGCCGGTCAGGTTGTTGGCCATCGAGTTGACGCTCTCGGTCAGGTCTTTCCAGACGCCGGTCACTTCCGGCACCTGGGCCTGGCCGCCGAGCTTGCCCTCGGTGCCGACTTCGCGCGCCACGCGCGTGACCTCCGAGGTGAACACCGAGAGCTGCTTGATCATCGTGTTGACGATGTTCGCCGACTGCAGGAATTCGCCGCGCAGCGGCCGGCCCTCGACGTCGAGCTGCACGGTCTGCAGCAGATCGCCTTGCGCCACCGCAGCGACCGCGCGGGTGACCTCGCGCGTCGGCCACAGCAGATCGTCGATCAGCGTGTTGACCGAGCTCTCCATATCGGCCCAGGCGCCGCTGGCGAGGCCGAAATTGACGCGCTGGCGGGTCTGTCCCTCGCGGCCGACGACCTGGCCGACGCGCGCCAATTGCTGCGCCATGCGTTCGTTGGCGGCAGCGATTTCGTTGAAGGCGTCCGCGATCTTGCCGTCGATGCCGAGATAGTCGCCACGCATCCGGACCGAGAAATCGCCGGCGCGCATCGCCTGCAGCGACTGCAGCAGGTCATGCGAAGAATCGAGGCTTCCGTTTGATTGCTGGCTGCGGCGCGTATCAGCACGGGGACGAGGCGACGAACCGAGATCGGTCATGTAATTTCCCCTACGCGCTGGCTGCGAATCCAGAGACTCGGAAAAGCCAGTGTGACCATAAGAATGACTGCCCTTGATCTATTCAAGCGGGAAAACGCCAAAACCGCAATTTGTGACGCAAACCGAGTACCTTAATCGCGATTGGAACCAAAAGTTCCGACCGTTGGCCGAACTTTTCCGAAGAACGACGGAGCCGGCCCTGATCGCCCGGTCCTCGTGCTCGCATGGAACATTGACCATCCCCGCGCGTTTCGGGCGGGGGCAGGATCGGTGATGGTTAAGAAATCAGAACAACTCAAACGGGGCATCGTCGAGAGCCGGCACGATCGTCGGCCGGTGGCTGGCGGCGTGGTCGACTACGCCATTTGCACGCTCGGCCCCGATGGCCGGGTCATCAACTGGAACAAGGGCGCCGAGCGCATCACGGGCTATCCGGCCAAGGCGATCCTCGGCAAGCACTTCTCGGTCTTCTATGCTGCCGAAGACCGCGCATCCGGCGTTCCGGCGAGAGCGCTGCAGATGGCGCGGAAGGAGAAGCACTCAGCGGCCGAAGGCTGGTCCGTCCGCAAGGACGGGTCGCAATTCTACGCCGCTGTGGTCATCGATCCGATCTACGAGAAGCGCAAGCTCGTCGGCTACACAATGGTCACCCGCGACATCACCGAGCGGCATCAGGCGCGCGCGGATCTCGAGGCCAGCGAAAGCCAGTTCCGCCTGCTGGTGAGCAATGTCACCGACTATGCGCTCTATATGCTGACGCCGGCCGGCATCGTCGCCAATTGGAACGCCGGCGGCGAGCGCATCAAGGGCTATTCGCCCGGCGAAATCATCGGCCAGCACTTCTCGCGGTTCTATACGCCGGCCGACCAGGCTGCCGGCAAGCCCGCCCATGCGCTCAAGATCGCGGAAGAGACCGGGCATTACGTGGAGGAAGGCTGGCGGGTCCGCAAGGACGGTTCTTTCTTCCGGGCGAGCGTCGTGATCGATCCGATCCGCGATACCGACGGCAGCCTGGTCGGCTTCGCCAAGATCACCCGGGATATTTCCGAGCGGCGCGACGCGCATCAGAAGCTCGAACAGGTGCAGCGTCAGCTTGCGGAATCGCAAAAGATGGATGCGCTCGGCCAACTGACCGGCGGCGTCGCGCACGACTTCAACAACCTGCTGATGATCATCTCCGGCAATCTGCACCGGATCAAGCGCGAGGTGATGAGCGAACGGGGGATGCTTGCACTCGGCGCGATCGAAACCGCATCCGAGCGTGCCGCGTCCCTGACCAGGCAGCTCCTCACCTTCGCGCGTCGGCAGAGTGTCAATCCGCAGACCATCAACGTCGCTGACAGGATCACCGCGGTGCGAGAGGTTTTGACCAGCGCGCTCGGCGGCGCGATCAAGCTGAACATGGAGATCGGACCGGATCTCTGGCCGATCTTCGTCGATCCGACGGAATTTGAGACCGCGCTGATCAACCTCGTGGTCAATGCCCGGGATGCGATGACCGGCGGCGGCACGCTGACCGTCGCGGCGCGCAATGTCCCGGAAGCCGCCCAGGTGGTCGTCAGCATTACCGACACCGGCGAAGGCATTCCAGACGATGTCATGAACAAGGTCTTTGATCCCTTCTTCACCACCAAGCCGGTCGGCAAAGGGACCGGCCTTGGGCTGTCCCAGGTTCACGGTTTCGCGCACCAGGCGGATGGCCGGGTCGAGATTACAAGCGCGCTCGGCAAGGGCACGACGGTCAGCATCTATCTCCCGCGCGGGACTGCGGCCGCAAAGCGCACGGCTACGGGGCACAGCACGCCCGGCTTGGCCACGATCCTGCTGATCGAGGACAATCCTGCCGTCGCCGATGCGAGCACGGGCCTGCTCGAACAGCTCGGCTACACCGTGCGCTGGGCCTCGAACGCGGAGGCCGCCTTGTCGGAAATCGACGCCAACGGGATCGATGTGGTGTTCAGCGACATCGTCATGCCCGGCAGGATCGATGGACTGAAGCTGGCGCGCACGATCCGGGACAGAAAGCCCGAGCTGCCGATCCTGCTGACGACAGGCTACAGCGCGAGCGCACGCGACGTGAGGTCCGACTTTCCGGTGTTGCGCAAGCCGTACCACATCCACGACCTCAGCCGCGAACTCGCAAAGTTGACGGGGCACGGCGTCGGCAGCGCGACGAGCGGGCCATCCGGCAACGCTTCGAGCGAGTTCGATGCCACCGCGCATGACGTCGTGGCAAGACCAAAGGCGAAAGCCCGCTCCTAGTGTGCTGAATGCGAAGTTCGTGCGATTTCGCGGCAGCCACTTTCACGAACTTCGCATTCATAAAGCACACTAGAATCATAAGTTTGCCAGTGTCCTTATCGAATCCGAAGTTCGCTCCGAAGGTGCGGCAAATGATGCGAACTTCGGATTCGGGACACTAGCTCTAAATCGAAAGGCTAGCGTTCCGCCGGCCAGCTTCGCCGCACCAATTGCACCCGCTCGATGCGGCTGCATTGCTCGCAGCGGTACTGAAGAATATCCCTGCCCTCGCTGCCCGGATGGCTGCTCTCGAGCCGCATCGTCCTGATGCAGCTGATGCAGGAGATCAGCGTCAGCAGTGGACTGCGATCGTCATTCATCGATGCCCGCGGTGGCGCGGTCGGATCGGCGATCATGGCGCTGGGCGATGCTATGGTATTGGCTCTCACCACAAGAAAATGCAGATCCTGCGGTCCGGGTTCCTTCCTTGAAACCTGATTTGGGCCTGAGCCGGTGTTCGAGGCTCCCTTCTTTGGACAAACCCCCGGATCACACCCGGGCGTTGCTGTGACCGGGCGCAGGCTTCGCCTTGTCCTTGTCCACCTTGACCTTCGTGCCGGCGCGGTCCTCGAAGCTCCGGCTCAGCCGCTCCCGGACCGTAGGGAGACGCTCGCCGCCGCCGGCGGCTTTCCACCGGCCGACCAGTTGGGCCACTTCGGCTCGCATCGCCATCAGCCGGTACGATGCTTCACTGCAATCGAGGTCACGGTTGACCTGATCCCGGATCGACGCCTCGATCAGGCTCATCTCAGCTCGCAACGTGCTGATCTTGCGCCGAATTTCATTGATCTTATTGTCCATGTCTTGTTAGAACAAAAATAGAACATATTGTCAAGTCACGATCCAGCAAGCGAGGCAAGCAATGAGCGTGGCAGCGGTAAGATATGGTGGGGTCGCGGAGCGGCTTGGTGGGCTGATGACCCGTGCCCAGGCGCTGCGGTTGAGGAGCCTTGCCGAGGAGGCCTATCAGCCGAACCAGTACGCACGCGACCTGACGTCCGAGGAAGCCGAACGGCGGATCGACGCGCTGAAGGCGGAGATCGCGCTGGCGGATTCGTTCTGACCGTCCGCGCCAGCCAGGCCGGACGTCCCCTTAAGGCTTTGATATAGCGGCGCAGCTAGGTCTGTTCCTGTTATTGCTGCTTTGTCTTATTGCTGCTTGGTCCTGGGGGAGCCTGACGTGCTGGAGTTGGAGAAGCGGTCGCCGCTTGCGTTCCCGATTACGCTGAAGGACGGGCGAACGCTCGCGACGGTCGGCGACGCCGCGGACTACCTGTCCGCGCTAAACCTGGATCAGCGCGAGCGCGGCTACTGGAAGACGGCGATCATGATGTTCAACAACGCCATGCGCGAGCCGAGCTATCTGAAGATCGCAACCATGAACCTCCGGTCCGCGCTCGTGTATGACCGCCTGGTCGATGACGTTGGCCCGTGATTGTGGTGCCGCGGCTACAGCCGAATCGGCGGTGGTTGCGTAAGGCGCTGTTCGTTATGGCCGCAAACAAGGTAACGGCGGTACACGCGACGGCCGGGTGCGCAATGCGCTTCAGCCGCACTCTCGGGCCGCCTTGGAGGGCCAATGGAACACCAAGGCGGCTCGTTTTCTTTTCAAAGCAGTTTCGCGCGGACGAACAGCATCCGCAACGCGTTGGTCGCTTGCACCGTCAGCATGGCGTTACCGGCCGCTCTCTCGAGCGCAACCAATGCCTCGTCATGCAGCGAGCGGAACTCCATCCATTCGACGGCGCTGAGATTGCTGATGAAGCTATAGGCCTGGCCGACGGTCGCGAGCGTCACCGTCTCGCCGTTCAGCCGCACCTTGAACGTCGCCTTCAGCGGCGTGTCGGATTTGGATACGTCACCCATGGCGGGGTTGTGCGCCGCGCCGCGTTAATGTCAATCTAATTTCTCTCCGTCCGCCTCGGCGCGCCGGCCCCAATGAATCGCAATGTCTGTTAGCGTTTCGTGGGGGTGATTCGTGACTGATCTTGCCAACACAGCCTATCTCGATGCGCTCAATGCCGAGCAGCGCCGCGCTGTCGAGCACGGGGTCGGCAAGGATTGCATCGTCGGCGCGCCGCTGTTGGTGATCGCGGGCGCGGGGTCCGGCAAGACCAACACCCTCGCCCATCGCGTCGCGCATCTGATCGTCGCTGGCGCCGATCCGCGCCGCATCCTGTTGATGACCTTTTCGCGGCGCGCCGCCGCCGAGATGGCCGGCCGCGTCGAGCGCATTGCGCGCCGCGTGCTCGGCGATCGCGCCTCGGTCATGACCGACGCGCTGAGTTGGGCCGGCACGTTCCACGGCATCGGCGCGCGGCTGCTGCGCGAATTCGCCGAGCGTATCGGCCTCGACCCGGCCTTCACGATCCATGACCGCGAGGATTCCGCCGACCTGATCAATCTGGTCCGCCACGATCTCGGGCTCTCCCGCACCGAAAGCCGGTTCCCCACCAAGGGCACCTGCGTTGCGATCTATTCGCGCTGCGTGAACGCGGAGATGCCGATCGAGGCCGTGCTCGGCCAGTTCTTCCCGTGGTGCTCCGGTTGGGCCAGTGAATTGAAACAGCTGTTCGGGGCCTATGTCGAAGCCAAGCAGCGGCAGAACGTGCTCGATTACGACGACCTCCTGCTCTACTGGGCGCAGATGGTGACGGACAGCGCTCTGGCCGAGGAGATCGGCGGCCGTTTCGACCATGTGATGGTCGACGAATATCAGGACACCAACCGCCTGCAGTCCTCCATCCTGCTCGCGCTCAAGCCCGCGGGCCGCGGGCTCACCGTGGTCGGCGACGACGCGCAGTCGATCTATTCGTTCCGCGCCGCCACCGTGCGCAACATCCTTGACTTCCCGGCCCAGTTCAGCCCGGCCGCCGAGATCGTTACGCTCGATCGCAACTATCGCTCGACGCAGCCGATCCTGTCGGCGGCCAATGGCGTGATCTCGCTCGCCAAGGAGCGCTTCACCAAGAACCTGTGGACCGACCGGACCTCGACCCGTAAGCCGCTGCTCGTCACGATCCGCGACGAGGCCGATCAGGCCCGTTACATCGTCGAGCAGGTGCTGGCCAATCGTGAGGAAGGCACCCTGTTGAAGCACCAGGCGGTGCTGTTCCGCACCTCCTCGCACAGCGGACCGCTGGAGGTCGAACTGACCCGCCGCAACATTCCGTTCGTGAAATTCGGCGGCCTCAAATTCCTCGACGCCGCGCATGTCAAGGACATGCTGGCGCTGCTGCGCTTCGCCGCCAATCCACGCGACCGGGTTGCAGGTTTCCGCATCCTGCATCTGTTGCCCGGCGTCGGACCGGCCTCGGCGCAGCGGGTGCTCGACCGCATGACCGAGGCCGCCGATCCGATTGCTGCGCTCGTCGCGCTGCCCGCTCCGCCCCGCGCCGGTGCGGACTGGCGGCTGTTCGTGGAGGCCATCGAGAACCTTCGCTACTCGGAATGGCCCGTCGATATCGAACGCGCCCGCCTCTGGTACGAACCGCATCTCGATCGCATCCACGAGGACAGCGAGGTACGCCGCGCCGATCTCATTCAGCTCGAGCAGATCGCCGCCGGCTACCCGTCACGCGAACGTTTTCTCACCGAGCTTACGCTCGATCCACCCGATGCGACCAGCGACCAGGCTGGCGTGCCGTTGCTCGATGAGGATTATCTGATCCTGTCGACAGTCCATTCCGCCAAGGGCCAGGAATGGAAATCCGTCTATGTGCTCAATGTCGTCGATGGCTGCATGCCCTCCGACCTCGGCGCCGGCACGTCGGCCGAACTCGAGGAGGAGCGCCGCCTGCTCTACGTCGCGATGACCCGCGCCAAGGACGATCTGCATCTGCTGGTGCCGCAGCGCTTCTTCGTTCACGGCCAGGCCGCCAAGGGCGACCGCCACATGTATGCCTCGCGCACCCGCTTCATCCCGGAACGACTGCTGCCGATGTTCGAGCGGACCACCTGGCCGCGCGCCGCGGCCGCGCAGGCCTCCGCGGCCAACCGCGCGCCGCCGATCGACATCGGCGCCCGGATGCGCGGCATGTGGCGCTGACGCCGGTTCGAAGATTTTCATACGGGCTGGAACCAAGCCGCCGACCTTGCGTTGAGGCGGCGTTCGTAATCGGCAAACGACCATCCCCGACGGCTTCGGCGCGCAGTTGCACGCTGGAGCCGTCTTTTTTGCGCCGCGTCAATTCACGCGAAAGCCAATTCACGCAGGAAATAATGTGACGGGCTGGTCGAAGCCCTTCAGGGTGTAATCGGCACCGGCTGCCGTGATCATGTCGCGGGTTCGATCCCGCACGGCCGTCGTCACAAGGATCTCGCCTGACCTGGCGGCCGCCTGCGCGCGTGCCGCGCGATTGACCACCGTGCCGACTGCCGTCAGGTCGCGGTGGGCCTGGCCGAACTCACCGAAATTGGTGTCACCGCTATCCAATCCGATTCCGATGCCGATCTCGATGTCGCCGGCGCCGATCGCCCGCACCAGCGCATCGTGCCTGTCGCGAAAACTGCGCTGGATCTGGCGCGCCACGAGCAAGGCCTGCACGGAGATCGTCGCGCCGCACCGGGAAATTGAAGATCGCGAACACGGCATCGCCGATGGTCTTGTTGAGGATGCCGTCATAGCGCCAGATCGCGGCGGCGCAGTCGTCGTAGAACGCGTCGAGCAGCGAGGTCAGCCCATCCTGCGCGATGGTCTGCGTCAGCGCGCAGATCGGCGAACAGGATGGTGGCGTCGATGGTCACGGCGCGCGCCTTCATGATCTTCGAGAAGGCCATCTCGCAGATCGTGCATGTGTTCGGGTTCATGCGGCTCGGCCGGACGCCGAACAGACGGAACGGCGCCGCCAAAGGACCGCGCAACGGGATCGGCATATGCAGGTTTTGCCAGCAGCCAAGGCAGATCGTTGCAGGTTCCGGATTCATCGGCGGATCACCTGCTGTTCCAGCAACGAAACCCGGGCTCCTTGGCACGCAGGTTCATGGGCGTCCCCAATCGAGATAGCCGCGCTCAGGCGGTTGCCACGAAACTCACTCCAATTCGCGACTTCTTACTCCAGATCACCTGGCACTCGTAGACGACCGAGGCGTCGCGGGCCATCACCAGGCGGAATCGGTGCGGGACGAAGGCCGGATTCTCGACCTCGATGGCCGCCCCCTCCGGCGAGATGTTCACGATCGTGCAATGCATGACCGAACCGCCCGACGAGACATAGCCGGGTTCATTGACCTCGGTTCGCGGATGCTTGCGCTTTTCGTCCACCCGGCTGCTCCCCGTTTCCTCCACGCAAACGTGGGCGATCGGCATTGCAGAAGTCAACGGCTCCGGCGGCTCAAATCGGGCTTTCGCACCACCATGTGCGCAGCAGTACGCCGAACCGCTTATCGCGCGAATGCAGATGAGCCCCGCGTCGGCGCGGGCTTGTCGTTCGCGCTGGCACGAGGATAGCCTCATCCTATGGGCGATGCGCTGGCGCGACGCACGCTCCGGGGAACAATGAACAGGCGCCATGGGGAGACGCGCCATGTTCGAGATTCTCGATCGCCGGACGACTCTGACCGGCAACCAGATCAAGATCCTTGCGGCGGCCATCATCGGCGATGCGCTGGAATTCTTCGACTACTTCCTGATCGGCTTCGTGCTCGCGTTCCTGATCGGACCGTGGAAGCTCACCTTCGGCCAGTCGGCCACCGTGCTGATGAGTTCCGGCATCGGCGCCATCCTCGGCGCCTACCTCTGGGGCTGGCTCGCCGACCGGGTCGGGCGGCGTATCGTCTTCATCGGCACGGTGCTGAACTTCTCGATTGCGACCGGCCTGCTCTATTTCACACCCGATAATGGCTGGGTCTATCTGGCGATCCTGCGCTTCTTCGTCGGCACCGGCGTCGGCGGTCTTTATTGTGTCGACCTGCCGCTGGTGCAGGAGTTCATGCCCTCGCACAAGCGCGGCTGGGTCGGCGGCCTCGTCACCTGCGTGATCCCGCTCGGCGTCGGCCTCGGCGCGGTGCTCGGAGCCGTCATGGGAACCGATCAATGGCGGCTGTTGTTTGCGATCGGCGTGCTGCCGTCGGTCCTGGTGCTGCTGGTTCGGATCTGGGTCCCGGAGTCGCCGCGCTGGCTGTGCCGGCAAGGACGCTATGACGAAGCCCGCAAGTCGCTGGCCTGGGCGCTGCAGGTGCCGCCGTCGGAGCTGCCGCTGCCGAGCGCGGCCGACGCCGGTCCGATCATCACCACGAGCTGGTTCGATCTGTTCAAATATCCGCGCAGCCTGATCGTCTCCTGGCTCGGCAATGCAGGCGCGCAAACCGGCGTCTACGGCATCACGCTATGGGCGCCCGCACTGTTCGTGCTGCTGCTGAAGGTGACGCCGCAGGAAGCCGCCAAGATGATGATCCTGCTCAGCATCACCGGCTTCCTCGGCCGCATCTCGTTCTCCTGGTTCTCGGAGCTGCTCGGACGGCGTGTTGCCGGCGGCCTGCTCGGCTTCGGCGCCGGCGCGCTGACGATCATCGCCGGCTACCACTACGACGCGACTTTGTTCGGCATGTCGGCGTTCTGGCTGCTGCTGGCCGCCGCCTTCTTCTTCGCCGACGGCGGCTTTGCGATCGTCGGTCCCTACGCGGCCGAGGTCTGGCCGTCGCATCTGCGCACCACGGGGATGGGGTCGGCCTATGGCTTCGGCGGCATCGGCAAGATCATCGGGCCGGTCGGGCTTGCGCTGATCGTCGGTTCGAACAACTACCTCAAGCCCGACGTGCCACTGACCCAGATCCCGACCGCCTTCGTCTATCTCGGCTGCTGGTTCCTGATGGCGGGGGCCGTCTATTTGTTCTTCGGGCTCGAGACCCGGGGCAAATCGATCGAGCAGATCGACAAGGAGCTCAACGCGACGGTCGACGTCGCGGCCTCCGCAACGATCCGGCGCGCCTGAGGGAGGCGAACATGAATGTGACTGCTGCGGACCTTACCGGCGATCGCGACGTGATCGCCCGCGCCGAGTCGATCAGGGACGCGGTGGCGGCCGCCTCCAATGATATCGAAACGACACGCCGCCTGCCGCCCGACCTGCTCGACCGGCTGCATGAGGCGCGGCTGTTCCGCCTGCTGCTGCCGCGTTCAACCGACGGGATCGAAACCGATCCCGTCACCTTCTTTCATACCATCGAGACCATCGCCAAGGCGGATGCCTCGACGGCGTGGTGCCTGAGCCAGGCTGGCGGCTGCGCGATGTCGGCGGCCTATCTCGACCTGCCGGTCGCGCAGGAAGTGTTTGCCGAGCCGCGTGCCGTGCTCGCCTGGGGCCCCGGCCCGAAGGTCAATGCCATCGAGTGCGAGGGCGGCTACCGCGTCACCGGGGTCTGGTCGTTTGCCTCGGGCGGGCGGCACGCCACCTGGCTCGGCGCGCACTGCCCGGTCTATGCCGCGGACGGATCGCCGCGCCGGGACGCCAATGGCGACCAGGTCGAGCGCACAATGCTGGTGCGGACCGAGGACGTCGAATGGACCGACATCTGGAACACGGTCGGATTGCGCGGTACCGCCAGCGACCAGTTCGCGCTCGACGATGTCTTCGTCCGCGCGGACCATTCGATCACCCGCGAATTCGACCGCGAGTGCCGCGAGGACGGCCCGCTGTACCGGATGAGCAACCACACCTGCTACCAGATCGGCTTTGCCGGGGTCGCCTGCGGCATTGCCCGCAGCGCGCTCGACAATTTCGTCGACGTCGCCCGCAACAAGGTGCCGCGCGGCATGAAGAAGACGCTGCGGGACAATGCGGTCGTGCAGTCCGGCCTCGCCCAGGCCGAGGTCAATCTGCGCGCGGCCCGCGCCTTCCTGCTGCAGTCGATGGCCGACATCTGGAAGGATCTGGTTGCCGGCCACAGCATCACGGTGGCACAGCGCATGACGATCCGGATGGCGGCCACCCACGCCATCCACAAGGCGCGGGAGGCCGTCGATTTCGCCTACAACACCGCCGGCGCCACCGCGATCTTCGACGGCCATCCGCTGGAGCGGCGCTTCCGCGACATCCACACCGTGACCCAGCAATTGCAGGGCCGCTTCAGTCATTTCGAGACCGTCGGCGCCTGGATGCTGGGCGTCGATGCCGACCTCAGCTTCGTTTAACCCGATTTCTCAAGGAGAAGAACCATGCCATTGGGTGGACTACAGCATTACACCATCGAGCCGCAGGATCTGGAGAAGACCAAGGCGTTCTATTGCGATGTGCTCGGGCTCGAGAACGGCGAACGGCCGCCGCTCGATTTCCCCGGCTACTGGCTCTATTCCGGCGGTCAGGCCACCGTCCATCTGATGGGCACCCGCAAGCCCCGCGACGGCATCGTGGTGCGCGGCACCGCGAAGAAATATGAGGACACCGGCCGCCTCGACCATATCGCCTTTGCCGCCAGCGACGTCGAAGCCGTGCGCAAGCGCCTCCAGTCGAAGAACGTCACCTTCCGTGAGCAGATCGTGCCGCGCACCGGCGACACCCAGATCTTCCTCTACGATCCGGACGGCGTCGGTGTGGAGCTGAACTTCCCGAAGAGCTAAGCGCCAGCGTTTTGCGGATCGCTGATTGCCGGGCAGAGCCGTCCGAAGGACATCGTCGCTTTGCCGCGCCGATGTCCCGGTCATTGACGGCTCAATCCGCGCTGGCCTCGGGCGCTGTGGATGGTTCCCGACAAGGCCCTGACTCGGCCATCACTCGGGCGTGATCCGGTCCGTTTTTCTTCAACATTGAATGACGAATTAACCGGGCCGCGCCGCTGCGGCAGAATAGCCGGGTGCTGCGCCTTTAACCTACCCCAGGGCTTGGTGGCCCGGCTATTCGTCCCCACTTGGCCGGCGAGATTTCCTCAGTCGAGCCCGCGTTCGTGGCTCAGGCGGACCATTTCGTTGATGAAGATTTGTTTCTGCTTGTCGTCGAGGCTGGCAAACAGCGGCTCGGCGGCGTCGGCGACGCCGCGCTGATCGACCGCCCGGTCATTGAGGAACTGGGCCTCGTTGCGCATCTGCTCGATGATGTCATCCGGCGGATCGCGCTGCGCCCGCGCGATGCGCAGGTTGAGTCGGTCGGCGCCGTTGTGGCCGAGATAGTGCATCGCACTGTTGAAGCCGGCCCAATTCTTCTCCTGCTCCGGCGTCAGGTTGAGCTCCTTCTTGATCCGTTCGATGTTGGCGTCGCTGTTGGCGACGATCTGTTCGGCCGTCAGCTGCGGCGCGCCGGCCTGGGTCAGCACGGTCGGCGCTTGCTTCGCGCCCTTGTCCTTTGCGGCGGCCTTGGCCGACTTGGGGGCCTTGGCGCCGGCCGCCGCGCCCTGTGCGTTCTTGCCGCTGCCGGCATTGGGGTTGTTGCCATTGTTGCCGGTCAACACCCCGGTCACGCCGGTCACCACCCCGACAACGCCGCCGATGGCTCCGCCGAGAACGCCGCCGACCGGCCCGGCAGCCTTGTTGCCCTCGCGCGCCCCCTTTTCGACGCCCTGCACGATCTGCGCATCGACCATATGAGGCACTGCGAGCAACGTGACGGTGGCGGCCCCAACCGCGGCGCACAATCTCCATTGTGCGCGCAGCTTCGCTACCGGGATGAGCATGATCGGGTCTCCGTGATCGGTGGTGGATTGCGGAATTGATGCGGGAGTAGGTTCGACAAATCCGGACTTTAGCGTTTCCGGCTTCAGCGAGTCTATCGGCCGCGCCGGGCATCAACATGGCGGAACAGAGTTCGCTGAGGCTTGACCGGAAAGCTGCGGCTCAACCGCGCACCGTCTGCGACCTTGTCTGCGTCGCCGCCCGCGTGCGTCGCAGCATGATCGCAAGACGCACGGCAAACCGCCGGCAACTGCAGTGATGCGAACGGTACTGCCTGCTATTTGACCACAACGTTAGTTCTAGTTGGCATCAGCATCTCGTTTCTCGACAGATGCCGGCAATTCTGTTCTGATCGGTTTCAACGCAATCCCGCGACGTCGCGCAAACGCGACGCACAAAAAAGAACAACGGGATTCAAAAAGTCTTTTGTCCGTCGGCTACCAGGGAGGGAATGCCATGTCACGGAAGAAGCTCTCGCGCCGAGAATTCGTCGCAGCGACAGCGCTGTCATCGGCCGCGCTGATTACAGCCCCCTACGTGCGTGGCGCCTACGCAGCCGGAAAGCTCTCGATGGGCTTCTGGGATCACTGGGTGCCCGGCGCGAACAGTGCGTCCACCGAGCTGGTCAATGAATGGGCTGCCAAGGAGAAGGTCGAGGTCCAGATCGACTACATCACCAGCCAGGGCAACAAGAACATCGTCACCATCGCCGCCGAGGCGCAGGCGAAATCCGGTCACGATATTTTCCAGATGCCGACATGGTGGCCGCAGGCCAACGCCGAGTTGCTCGAGCCGGTCAACGACATCATGGATCCGCTCCTCAAGCTGAACGGCGATGTCAACGGCACGGTGAAATATCTCGGCCAGGCCGGCGGCAAATGGCTCGGCGTTCCCGCCAGCGTCGGCAGCCAGATCAAGGGTCCCTGCTCACGCATCGACCTGATGAAGAAACACGCCAACATCGACGTGCAGGAGATGTATCCGGTCGGAAGCGAGCCGAAAGCCGATAACTGGACCCTCGATACGTTCCTCAAGGCGGCTGAAGCCTGCCACAAGGCCGGATTCCCGTTCGGTATCGGCCTCGGCGAAACCAGCGACAGCGTCGACACCGCCGGCGCGATCTTCCAGTCGTTCGGCGCGCAGCTGGTCGATGCCAAGGGCAATCTCACCGTCAAGACCGACGCGGTGCGCCAGGCCCTCGACTACTACAAGAAGCTGCTCGCCTTCCTGCCGCCCGATGTGTCGGCATGGGACGACGCTTCCAACAACAAGTGGCTGGTCGCCGGCAAGGGCGCGATGATCCTGAATCCGCCGAGCGCGTGGGCGGTCGCCAAGCGCGATGCTCCGCAAGTCGCCGAGCAGTGCTGGACGCACGGGTTCCCGGCCGGGCCGAAGGGACGCTTCGCGCCCTATCTGCCGTTCTTCTGGTCGATCTGGTCGTTCTCGAAGAACAAGGAGGCGGCCAAGAGCCTGCTGACGCACCTATCGCAACCTGCATCGATCGAGAAAATGGTGGTCGCCAGCGGTGGCTATGACCTGCCGGCCTACGAAAAGCTCACGACCTTGAAGGTCTGGGCGGAGCAAGCGCCGCCAAAGGGGACGCTCTACCACTATCCGAACCCCTACAAGCACCAGACGCTGTCGATTGCGGCCTCGCCCGCGCCGCCCAAGATCGCGCAGCAGATCTACTTCCAGGCCACGCTGACCAAGATGTGCCTGCGGTACTACCAGGGTGAAAGCATGGAAAAGACGCTCGCCTGGGCCGAGGGCGAGTGCGAAGGCTTCATGAGAAGCTGACGACAAGCGAGGTCTCGCGCGACCGCCCGTGATGTTGGCCGCGCGAGATCCCGTCTTCACATCCCAGCCGCCGAATCGGCGTGCTGTGCAACCAACCCGCGCGAGGGACCTGCGTTATGGTTGATGTCGCATTCCAATCCAACCGCGCAGCCGCTGCCCAGACGGGACGAAGGCGCGCCGGCCTGCGCAACGCGCTGCGGCGCAAGTCGATGGCCGCGTTCCTGATGACATTGCCGCTGATCCTCCTGATCGCGATCCTGGTGCTCTACCCGGCCCTCTACTCCTTGCACCTCGCGACGCTGAACAAGGCGATGACGAAGTTCGTCGGGTTCGGCAATTTCGAGTTCCTGTTCAAGCGCGACACCTTCTGGCTGGTGGTCAAGCAATCCTGCATTTTCGCGATCTCGGCGGTGATCTTCAAAGCCCTGATCGGCTTCATCGTCGCGCATTTCGTGCACAACGTACCCGCCAACAAGCAGCGCAAGTGGCGCGGCATGCTGCTGGTGCCATGGGTGATCCCGCCGGCGATGAGCACGCTGGCGTGGCTCTGGCTGTTCGACCCCTCCTACAGCGCCTTCAACTACACGCTTTCCTTCTTCGGCATCGGGCCGATCCCGTGGACCGGCGATGCGATGTGGGCGCGCTTCTCGGTGATCCTCGTCAACGTCTGGTACGGCGCGCCATTCTTCATGATCATGTATCTGGCGGCGTTGAAATCGGTACCCGACCAGCTTTATGAGGCGGCCGCTATCGACGGCGCCAATTGGTGGCAGCGCATCTGGTACGTTACGCTGCCGATGATGCGCAACATCATCGCGATCACGACGCTGTTCTCGCTGATCGTGACCTTCGCCAATTTCGACATCGTGCGTATCCTGACCGCGGGCGGGCCGCTCGACCACACCCATATCTTCGCCACCTGGGCGTTCCGGGTCGGCATCGAGGGCAGTGATGTGCCGCTCGGCGCCAGCGTTTCGCTGTTCATGGTGCCAATCCTCGCGGTCGCGGCGATTTTCATCCTGCGCGACATCACCAAACGCGGGAACGAAGCCTGATGAGCTCCCTGACGATCGACAAGTCCGGACCGACCCGCAAGGTCAAGTACGGCAGCATGAGCCGCGACCGCGCCTGGGCGCTACGCTGGTCCTATTTCTTCCTGGTGCTGTTTGCGATCTTCTCGCTGACGCCGCCGATCTACATGCTGATCACCTCGCTGAAGAGCAGCGCCGAGATTTCGGCCGCGACCAATCCGTGGTGGGTCTATCATCCGACACTCAGCAACTACATCGAGCTGCTGACCTCGAACCAGTTCCTGCGCTTCTTCTGGAATTCGGCCTGGGTCTCGATCATCGTGGTCACCATCACGATGCTGATCAGCGTGCCGGCGGCCTTTGCGCTGGCGCGGATGAAATTCTGGGGCTCGGCGACGCTCGCGACCGGCGTGTTCCTCACCTATCTCATTCCGGACAGCCTGCTGTTCATCCCGCTGTTCAAGATGTTCGCCGTGTTCGGCGACTGGACCGGCATCCAGCTGGTCAATCGCTGGTACGTGCTGCTGTTCATCTACCCGACGCTGACGGTGCCGTTCTGCACCTGGATCATGATCGGCTATTTCGCCTCGATCCCGAAGGAGCTCGACGAGGCGGCGATCATCGACGGCGCGAGCTGGTTCCAGACGCTGACCCGGATCTTCATCCCGGTCGCGCTGCCCGGCCTGATCGCGGCCACGATCTTCGCCTTCACCGTCTCCTGGGCTCAGTTCCTCTATCCGCTGGTGTTCACGACATCGACCGATCAGCTGGTGCTGCCGGTCGGCATCATCACGACCCTGATCAAGGGTGACGTCTTCAACTGGGGACAGATCATGACCGGCGCCCTGCTCGGCGCCGCGCCGCCGCTGATCATCTATGCCTTCCTGATGGACTACTACATTGCCGGCCTGACCGCCGGTGCGACAAAGGGTTGAACTTATGGCTGACGTCAGTTTGCGGAAGGTTGTGAAGCGTTACGACGAGGTCGAGGCGGTGCGCGGCATCGACCTTGATATCGCAGACCATGAGTTCGTGGTGCTGGTCGGGCCGAGCGGCTGCGGCAAGTCGACGACGCTGCGGATGATCGCCGGCCTCGAGGACATTTCCGACGGCGACATCATGATCGGCGGCGACGTCGTCAACGACGTGCCGCCGAAGGACCGCGACATCGCGATGGTGTTCCAGAACTATGCGCTCTATCCGCATATGACCGTTGCCGAGAACATGTCGTTCGGTCTGCGGCTGAAGCACTATCCCAAGGCCGAGATCAAGAGCCGGGTCACCGAGGCAGCCCGCATGCTCGACATCACCGACCTGATCGACCGCAAGCCGAAGCAGCTCTCCGGCGGCCAGCGCCAGCGCGTCGCGATGGGACGGGCAATCGTGCGCAATCCGAAGGTGTTTCTGTTCGACGAGCCGCTGTCCAACCTCGACGCCAAGCTCCGCGTGCAGATGCGGATCGAGATCAAGAAGGTGCACCAGAAGGTCCGCACCACGACCGTCTACGTCACCCACGACCAGGTCGAGGCGATGACGCTCGCCGACCGCGTCGTGGTGATGAACCACGGCAGGATCGAGCAGATCGGCACGCCCAACGAGCTCTACCACAAGCCGGCGACCCGGTTCGTCGCAAGCTTCATCGGCTCGCCCGCGATGAATTTCGTGCCCTGTCGGCTCGAGGACACCGGCGGCAAGCTCAACGTGCGGCTGACCGATCGCCTCGCTTTCTCGCTGCCGCCGGCACGCGCCGCCCGCTACCAGGCTCTCTCCCGCACCGACAAGCTGTTGCTGGGCATCCGGCCCGAGCACGTCATGGAGGCGCGGCCGCATGCCGAACCGGGCATCGAGCCGTTCGACGCGATGCTCGACGTTACCGAGCCGATGGGGATGGAGACCCTGGTCTATTTCACGCTCGAGGGCACCCAGGTCTGCGGCCGGGTCAATCCCAATGCCGGTGCGCAGGATGGCAGCCCGCTCCGATTGGCTGTGGACCTCAACAATATGCATTTGCTAAACGAGGTGACCGGCGTCGTCCTTTGACGGCGCACAAGAAACCTCAAGGGCAGGAAATGGCCACCAACAAGAAGAAGATTTTTGTCACCCAGACTTTGTCACCGGGGGCACGGGTGCTCCTCAACGAGCGGGATGACGTAGAACTCATCGAATTTCCCAACCTGATCTCCGCCAAGGACTTTCAGACCATGCTCGAGCAGCATGCGCCGGTCCATGGCGTGGCGCTCGGCGCAACCCGCTTCGGCGAAGCGGAGCTGGAGGCGTCCAAGGGCATGATGGTGGTGACCCGGATCGGTGTCGGCTATGACGCCGTCGACGTTCCGGCGCTGTCGCGCCGCAAGGTGCCGCTGATGGTCGCAGGCACGGCGAACTCGCCGTCGGTCGCCGAACAAGCTGTGTTCATGATGCTGACGCTGGCCAAGCGCGCGCAGGAAATGCACACGATGGTCAAGGACGGCACCTGGGCGAGCCGGCTCGGCGTGCTGCCGTTCGATCTCTACGGCAAGACCGTCCTGATCGTTGGCTTCGGCCGCATCGGCACCCGCACCGCCAAGCGCTGCCTCGCCATGGAAATGAACGTGCTGGTCTACGATCCCTACAAGCCCGCCAGCGAGATCACGGCTGCCGGCTGCGAGGCCGTGTCGAACCTCGAAGCGGCGCTGCCGCGGGCGGACTTCGTCACGATCCATTGCCCGAAGAATCCCGAAACCGTCGGGCTGTTCAACGCCGCGCGGATCAGGCTGATGAAGCCGACCGCCTATCTCATCAACACCGCCCGCGGCGGCATCGTCGACGAGAAGGCGCTGCACGACGCGCTGGTGTCGGGCAAGCTCGCCGGCGCTGGCCTCGACGTGTTCGAGGTCGAGCCGCCGCCGGTCGGCCAGCCCCTGCACGCTTTGCCCAACGTGATCATGGCGCCGCATGTGGCCGGCGTCACGGTCGAGGCCGTCGATCGCATGAGCGAGCAGACCGCACGCAATATTCTGAGCGTGCTGGATGGCAATCCGCTGCGCCAGAACGTGATCAACCAGGACGTCCTCGGCTGAGCTTTCAGCCTTCCTCGTTTGCGCCGCGGCCGATCCGAAAGGATCGGCCCGGCGATGCGGAGTACCCACATGACCTTCAAGGAATTCGGCAACTACGATGCGGTCGGTCTCGCCGAGCTCGTCCGCAACAAGGACGTGACACCGAAGGAGTTGCTCGACGAGGCGATCGCGCGCACCGCCGCCGTCGATCCCAAGATCAACGCTGTGGTCGTCAAGCATTACGACTATGCCGAGCGCCAGATCGCCAAGGGGCTGCCTGACGGTCCCTTCACCGGCGTGCCGTTCCTGCTGAAGGACCTCGATCTGCTCGAAGGCACACGCACCACGTCGGGCGCCAGCCTGCTGAAGGACTTCGTTGCCGATCACAATGGCACGCTGGCCCAGCGCTTCCTCGACGCCGGGCTTGCGATCTTCGGCAAGAGCGCGAGCCCGGAATTCGGACTGATGCCGACGACGGAATCCCGCCTGTTCGGCCCGACCCGCAATCCCTGGAATCTCGACCATTCCTCCGGCGGCTCGTCCGGCGGCGCTGGGGCTGCGGTCGCGGCCCGCATCCTGCCCGTCGCGCATGCCAGCGACGGCGGCGGGTCGATCCGGATCCCCGCCTCCGCTTCCGGGGTGTTCGGCATGAAGCCGACGCGTGCCCGCAACCCGGTGGGTCCCGATCGCGGCGAAGGCTGGGGCGGCTTCTCCGTCGGCCATGTGCTCAGCATCAGCGTCCGCGACAGCGCGGTGATGATGGATGCGATCCACGGTCCGGAGCCGTCGAGCCTCTATGTCGCGCCGCCGCCGGAGCGACCGTTCTCGCAGGAAGTCGGCCGCGATCCCGGCCATTTGCGCATCAGCTTCACCGACAAGTCGCCCTACGGCGATGCGATCGATCCCGAGATCGCTGCGGCGGTCCGCGACGTAGCCAAGCTGCTGGCGGGCCTCGGCCATCGTGTCGAGGAGCGCGCGCCGCCGCTCGCGGCCGATCCCGCCGCAGTCATGACGACCATCGTCGGAGGCAACACGGCGCTGACGATCCGTCTGCTCGAGCAGCGCGTCGGGCGCACCCTGACGTCGGACGATGTCGAGCGGCTCACGCTCGCCAGCGCCCAGAATGCGACCAAGATGAACCCGGCCGACTACGTGGCCGCGCAGCTTGCAGCGTTCCAGATCTCGCGCGCGCTTGCGACCTTCTTCGAAGGTTGCGACATCTTCCTCAGCCCGACGCTGTGCGCGCCGCCGCTCCGCCTCGGCGAGCTGAACACGATGTCCGAGGACCTCGGCCACATCGCGCCGGTGCTGCGCCGCTACATGCCGGGCACCTCGATGTTCAACATGTCCGGACAGCCGGCGATGTCGGTGCCGCTGGCCTGGAACAAGGCCGGTCTGCCACTCGGCATGATGTTCGCGGCCAAGCTCGGCGAGGAAGGACTGCTGTTCCGCCTGGCCGGCCAGCTCGAACAGGTCCGCCCCTGGAAGGACCGGCGTCCGCCGGTTTGCGCGTAGGCCCCACCGAAGCGCCCGGGCTGACAAAGGCCAGTCAGATCAGGTAGATAGGAATGGCGTCGGCGCGATTCCGCCAACGCCGAGCCTGGGAGACCGAACCGTGAGTGACCCGACCGACAATGCGCTCGCCGCAATCGCGAGCATCCTCGATCAGACGACGACACCTCCCGAGAAGGCCAAATCGTCCGACAAGACGGCGGATAAGGAAGCCGAGCCCGCCAAGGAGCCTCCGGTCTCCATCGCGATGCCGCCGCCCCTTCCGTCGTCAGTCGAAGTCGTATCAGTCGAGACCGTGTCCATCACGACCGTGTCCGTCGAGGCCGCGCCCGCCGAGTCGTCGGCGGGCGAGCCGCCGCCGGTCGAGGCGTCCGAACCGGTCGAACAGCCCGAGCCAAGTAAAGCTGAAGCAAGTGAACCGGAGCCAACCGAACCGGAGCCGAGCCAGCCGGAAGCGGAGCCGGAGTCGATCCAGCCGCCGCCCCAACCGATCGAGGCCAATGGCTATTCCAAGTCCGGCCCAGGACCAATGGCCGCGCTGCGCTTCCGCTGGACGGTGCGCCAGGACGGCGCCCAATATTATGTCGACGAGACCGTCGGCGAGGCATCGACCCCGCTCGTCAACGGCCCGATGGAGCGGGACGCCGCGATCAAATTCGTCGACGATCGCGAGGCCCAAGCGCGGCGGCGCTTCGAGCATTTCAAGCACGAGATGCTCAGCCGCACTGCAAGTGTCGTTCAGGCGAGCAAGGACAGCAACGAGGCCTGAGACGCGATACGTGCCCTTCGGGCATCGCAATCAAATGCGGATGGAGAAGACCTCGATGTTTCGCGCGCTGGCCGGCCTCGCTCTCGCTTTGCTCCTGTCCGCCGCGCACGCGCAGCAGGCGCCGTCCCGGCTCGATGAGATCGTCAAGCGCGGCATCCTGCGCGTCGGCATGACCGGCGACTATTTGCCCTTCACCTATCTCGACAAGGAGACCAAGGCCTTCCGCGGCTTCGATGTCGACATGGCGCAGTCGCTCGGCAAGGCGCTCGGCGTCAAGGTCGAGTTCGTGCCGACATCGTGGCCGCAGATGACCAAGGATTTCGAGGCCGACGATTTCGACATCGCGATGGGCGGCGTCTCCATCACCTTCGATCGGCAGAAGAAGGGTCTGTTCTCGACGCCGATCATGCGCGAAGGCAAGACGCCGATCGCGCGCTGCGCCGACAAGGGCAAGTTTGAGACGATCGCCGAGATCGACAAACCCGGCACCCGAGTCATCGTCAATCCCGGCGGCACCAACGAGCGCTTCGCGCGCGCCCACGTGAAAACCGCCGAGATCCGCGTCTTCAACGACAACACCAAGATCTTCGACGAGATCGCCAAGGGCGACGCCGACCTGATGATGACCGATGCGTCCGAGACGCGCTATCAGCAGAAGCTGCATCCCGGCGTGCTGTGCGCCGTGCATCCCGACAAGCCGTTCGACTTCGCGGAAAAGGCCTACTGGATGCAGCGCGACGTCGCCTTGAAGGCGTTCGTCGACCAATGGCTTCACATCGCGCGCGAAGATGGCAGCTACGCGAGGATCTACGCCGCGTGGTTCGAATAGCCCGCGCCGCGCGCATAATTTGAAGCGCACGGCCTGAAACCAGACCGTAATCCAGCGATTTGAACCTAGACCGCGAGGATACGACTCATGTTCTGACCGTGATCTGGGACACGTTCAACGGGGTGGTCACCGGATAGCCTTGCGAACGAGGCTCCCTGCACCGGAGGTCGAGATGAGAAAGCTTCTGGCGATCGCCACGCTCGTGCTGGCAAGCACGGCCGCAGCGCAGGCGCAGTACACATTCGATTACGGCGGCCGCACTATTCGCATCGATCCCGATCGCGGCACGGTTTCGATCCCCGGCGTCTACGACAATACTCCCCGCCGCACCAAACGCGCCAAAAGCGAGGACACCGAGCAGAAGCGCAAGGCTCCGAAGGAAGCCAACACGGACGCCAAGTCGGACACTAAGACGGACGCTAAGACGAATTCCCAGGCCGCGCCGCCCAGCGCACCAGCAGCGGCTGCTCCGCCTGCCGTCGATCAGGCCGCCGTCCCGCCGGCGCCTGCCGCAACGGCAGAGCCGCCCAGCACGGGCGTTGCGGCCACGCCGCCTTCAGCTACAGCCGCGACCACACCGCCGCCGCCCGCGGCGCCAGCCGTCCAGCAAACTGCGCCGGCTGCAAAGCCCACCACCGCTCCAACGGTCGGCGCCGCCTCGCCGAGCGCTCCGGTGCCCAAGCCCCTCGCCAATCCCGTGCAAGCAGCGAACTCGCCGCTCGGCGTCTGGCTCACCGAAGAAAAGGAAGGCAAAATCCGCATCGAGCAATGTGGCGCCAATCTCTGCGGCTACGCCGTCGACAAGAAATCGAACGCCAACGGCGAACAGGTGCTGATCAACATGAAGCCGGGCAAGGACAAGTGGAGCGGCCGCATCTTCGATCCGAACAGCGGCAGCACCTACGATTCCACCATCGCGATGAAGAGCCCGGACACGCTGCGCGTCCAGGGCTGTGCGTTCGGCGGCATGTTCTGCGGCGGCCAGACTTGGACGCGGGTGAATTGATTGCCTGCAAATCGTAGCCCGGATGGAGCGAAGCGTAATCCGGGATTTTCACCATGGGAGAGACCGCCCCGGATTGCGCTTCGCTCCATCCGGGCTACGGTCTCATAAAATCAAAAGCCCCGCCTGACGAGCGGGGCTTTCATCTTTCAAACTGCTACGGCTGCTCAGCGGACCTTGCCGTTGTATTCCTCGTCGGTGACGTGCTCCATCCAGGTCGAATAGACGCCATCGAGCGCTTCCTGCATGGCGATGTGGGTCATGCTGTTGTCCGGCGAGGCGCCGTGCCAGTGCTTCTCGTTCGGCGGAATCCAGACGACGTCGCCAGGGCGGATCTCCCTGATCGGGCCGCCCTTCGCCTGCACGCGCCCGATGCCGGAGATCACATACAGCGTCTGTCCGAGCGGATGGGTGTGCCAGGCGGTGCGTGCGCCGGGCTCGAACGACACGCGCGAGGCGTTCAGCCGCGCCGGCGCCGGCGCCATGTTGATCGGGTCCTGCAACACCGTGCCGGTAAAATTCTCCTTCGGCGCGCGGCGGGTCGGCCGCGAGCCGGAAACGTGGATGTCCATGGGGTTACCTCCCTTTCTTGACGTTATTTCTTGGTCGCGGCGTAGCGCGCCTTGGTCTCGGCATTCATCGGATACAGGCCGGGCAACTGGGCGCCATTGTTCACCTCGTTGACGATCCAGGCTTCCATCCGTTCCTGCTCCGGCCCCTCGGCCAGCACGTGATCGAGGAACGCCTGCGGGATCAGCACCGCGCCATCCTGGTCGGCCACCACCACGTCGTTCGGGAATACGGCAACGCCGCCACAGCCGATCGGTTCGCCCCAGCCGACGAAGGTCAGACCTGCAACCGACGGCGGAGCCGCGTAGCCGTCGCACCACACCGGCAGGCCGGTGCCGAGCACGCCCTCGACGTCGCGCACCACGCCATCGGTGATCAGCGCCGTCACCCCGCGCTTGGCCATGCGGGCGCAGAGGATGTCGCCGAAAATGCCGGCATCGGTGATGCCCATGGCATCGACCACGGCAATGCAGCCCGCCGGCATCGCCTCGATCGCGGTGCGGGTCGAGATCGGCGACGACCAGGATTCCGGCGTCGCCAGATCCTCACGGGCCGGCACGAAACGCAGCGTGAAGGCCGGTCCGACCAGCCGCTTCTGCCCTGGCTTCAGCGGCTTGGTGCCGCGCATCCAGATGTTGCGCAGGCCCTTCTTGAGCAGGACGGTGGTGATGGTGGCGGTGGACACGTGCGACAGCGTCGCGATCGCTTCGGCGGACAGTGACATCTGGAAAGCTTGCTCCGATGGGAGGAAAAGACCGGCGCATGTTGCCGGGCAAAGGCCTTGCGTCAAGGGCTGCGCGAAAAAGCTGCGATCATCCAGATTTATCACTGGCATGCCGATTAATTTATTGAAGTTGCTGCATCATTTTGCACGAAGCGAATTCCGTTTTATCTCGAAACACGCTAGCTTGATGGTTGACGAACAGCGCTTGACCCAATGGCCGACCCCTTAAGTCCTCCCCGCCTTTTGCCGAGTGGCGACAGCGCCATCACGGTGGAATTCAGCCGCACCATCGACGACGCCGCCAACCGGCGGGTGCTGGCGCTCGACCGCGTCATCGCTGCCGAGCCGATTGCCGGCATCACCGAGACCGTGCCGACCTACCGGTCGCTGCTGGTGCATTACGACCCCGTGCAGATTACTTTCGATGCGCTGGGCGAGCAGCTGCTGGCACGCGCCGCCAAGGCGCCGCCGACCGAGACCGGAACGCGGCGCTGGCGCATCCCGGTGACCTATGGCGGCGAGCACGGCATCGATCTCGAGGACGTCGCGAAGGCGCTCAAAACCACGCCCGACCAGATCGTGGCGCGCCATGTCGCCGGCGACTATCGCGTCGCCATGATCGGCTTCACGCCGGGCTGGTCCTATCTCAGCGGACTGGAGAAGTTCCTGCACATGCCCCGGCGCAAAGATCCGCGGCTCCTGACCCCGGCCGGCACCATTTCGATCGGCGGCATCCAGACCGGCGTGCAGTGCCTGGCCGGCCCGAGCGGCTGGCACCTGCTCGGCCGCACCCCGGTGCGAACCTACCAGTTGCATCGCGATCCGACCTTCCTGCTGGAGCCGGGCGACGCCATCACCTTCACGGCGGTGGACGCCAAGACCTTTGCCGAACAGGACCGCGCCGCCGAGGCCGGCGAGTTCGTCGCCGAACTGGTGACGCCATGAGCAAGCTCGTCGTCAGCTCGATCGGCCCGGCGAGCTCGGTGCAGGACGCTGGTCGTCCGGGCTCGCAGCGCTACGGTCTCGTGCCGAGCGGCGCGATGGACCGGCTTTCGCTGGCGGCCGCCAACACGCTGGTCGGCAACGACCTGTTCGCCGCCGCGGTCGAGATCGGCCCGTTCGGCGCCAGCTTCACCGCGCGCGGGGGCGCGGTGCGCGTCGCCCTCGCCGGCGCGTCGCGCAATGCCGATATCGGCGGCCGGCCAGTCGCGTTCGACAGCTCGGCGACGCTCGCCGAAGGTGAGACGCTCAATCTCGGCTTCGCCCGCGGCGGCTCGTTCAGCTATCTCGCGATCGAGCACGGCATCGAAGGCGAGCCGATGTTCGGCAGCCTCGCCGTCAACGCCCGCGCCGGGCTCGGCAGCCCCTACCCGCGGCCGCTGCAAAGCGGCGACGAGTTGACGACGCAGGCCGCAAGTGGCGCGCCCGAACGCCGCATCGAATTGCCGGCCGCGACCGATGCGCCGATCCGCATCCTGTTCGGCCCGCAGGACGACGAGTTCGCCGAGGACCACAAGAAGCTGTTGGTCGACAGCGAGTGGAAGATCTCGGCGACCAGCGACCGCATGGGCTATCGCCTCGAAGGTCCCGCCATCAAGCATCTCGACGGCCACAACATCGTCTCCGACGGCACCGTGAACGGCAGCATCCAGGTGCCCGGCAACGGGCAGCCGATCGTGCTGATGCCGGACCGCGGCACCAGCGGCGGCTATCCGAAGATCGCAACCGTGATCACGGCCGATTTCGGTCGCTTCGCGCAGATCTCGGCCGGCCGGCCGTTCCGCTTCAGGGCGGTGACGATGGCGGAAGCGCAGGCCGAGGCGATCAAGTTCCACGAGCTGCTGCGTTCCCTGCCCGACCGCCTCCGCGGCATTGAGGATTTTGGTCTCAACATCGAAGCGCTGCGGGATGCGAATGTCGCGGGTCAGGCCGTCAACGCCGTCGATGTGTCGACCTGGCAAGTTGCGCTACCCTGAATCTGTACAACAACAGACGGATCGATCGTCATGACTTCAACTATCGACCTCAATTGCGATCTCGGCGAAAGCTTTGGCCCCTGGGAAATGGGCAATGATGCCGCGATGATCGAGCTTGCGACCTCGGTCAACGTCGCCTGCGGCTTCCATGCCGGCGACGCCGACATCATGCGCAAGACGGTCGAGCTGGCGAAGGCGCGCGGCGTCAGCGTCGGCGCCCATCCCGGCTATCGCGACCTGCACGGCTTTGGCCGCCGCCCGATGCCGGGACTGACGTCCTCGGAGATCGAGAACCTGATCGCCTATCAGATCGGCGCTTTGCAGGCGATCGCGACCGCGGCCGGCCACAAGGTCACCCATGTGAAGGCGCATGGCGCGATTTCCAACGTCGCCTGCGAGGACGACATGACGGCACGAGCGATCGCCAATGCGATCAAGGCAGTCGATCCCAATCTCATCTTCGTGGTGCTCGCCAACTCGAAGCTGGTGCGCGCAGGTGAAGCGGCGAATCTGCGGATGGCGCATGAGGTGTTCGCCGACCGCGCCTATGAGGACGACGGTAACCTGGTGTCGCGCAAGAAGCCCGGCGCGGTGCTGCACGATCCCAAGGCGATTGCCGATCGTGTGGTGCGGATGGTGCAGGACGGCGCGGTCGTCTCGGTCACCGGCAAGGTGATCAAGATGCAGACCGATACCGTCTGCATCCATGGCGACACGCGCGGTGCCGTCGAGATTGCGCGCGGCCTGCGCGAGGCGCTGAAGCAGGCGGGCATCACCGTTGCGCCGTTCAAGACCGCGCATTAAGCCGCGAACATCGATCAAAAAAGGGCCGGCCGCCGTGCCGGCCCTTTAGATTCCGTTAAGAGTCTTCTTAAACCCAAACTTGCCGTTTGATTGTTAGGTGCAGCTTCCGAGCCTTTGATTGTCCTCTTAGGAAATTGGGTACGAAAGCATGTTCCGCACCAGCCTCTCCCTCACCATTGCCGCGGTTGCCACCGCCGCCTTCACCAGCGCGGCATCCGCCGGCTGCTATAGCTGCTATACGCCGCCGCCGCAGCCGTGCACGACCTGCTATCAGGTGCAGAGCGTGCCGCCGCAGTATCGCACGGTGCAGGAGACCGTCATGGTGGCGCCGGGCCGCGTCGTCGCGCATCGCACGCCGGCACAGTATCGTACCGTGATGGTGCCGAGGACGGTGATGGTCGCGCCCGAAGGCGTCGCCTATGAGCGCATCCCGCCGCAATACGCCACCCAGGAGCGCGTGCAGATGGTCTCGCCGGGCTATTCCTACTACGCGCCGGTTCAGCAGACCTGCAGCACCTGCGGTGGCGGCTACGGCTACGGATATGGTCGCGGTTACGGCTACTGAGCTGTCAGCATCCAGCCAACACAAAGCCGCCGCCTGAGGACATCAGACGGCGGCTTTTGAATTTTCCGAAGGACTCAGAACGGGTGGACGGACAGCGTGCCGAACACGATGGCCGCGATCACCGCAAAGGCGCTGTACAGCGCCGCCGTGTGAATTCCGGTCCCGGACTTCCGTGAAATGTTACGCGCGTAAAGGTGCAGGCGGGCCTCCGCCGATAGCTCGCGCATGGTCGATCTCCAACGCCCCATTCTCGGACATATGGAATATCGTTCGCGCCCGGATTCAAGCGGGCGGCAAAAATAGCGATGCCGCCGCCTTCGGGAACTCGGTTCCGAGAGGAATATTCCTTCCCGCGAGCTCGGCCGAGAATCCTATTCGCCGCAATTCGAGGCGTCGGGAACCCGCGCCAGTCCCGCGATAACCGAAAATCTCGAAAACAACCCCATGCAAAGTAGCCGGAGGTCGATAGCCGAGGCGCTGCCGTCGCCGCGCCTGTTGCCCATCCCTGTCCCAGCAACAGGACGCACCGGTCGTGCACGTGCCGCCGGAAGCGGCCGCTGCGGCGCGCTCAGGCCTTCCAGCGCCCGATCTTGAACGCCGCCAGATGCCCCGGAACGTCGCTCGGGTCGAACGGCGGGCCGGCGAACGCCCCGATGGCGCTGGAGGCGCCGGCCGGGCGACCCGATGCCGCGTCGTAGAGATCGGGCCTGAACACGGCCATGGCGGTCTTCAGCGCTTCCGGCCGGTATGGCGCCTGGCCCCAGCGAACCATCTGCGCATAGAGCCAGGCCGCCTGCCCCGGATCAGGCCGCGCCGCCGCCTCGCGCCCGACCAGCAAATAGCGATTGCTCTCGCGCATGGTGCCGTCGGGCGAAATCTTCAGGTGGCCATCGAGCGTGCGCTGGATGACGCTGGCATCGACGCCGATCCGCTCGGGCTGCGCCAGGATGCGCGCGACCTCGGACCGGTTCTCGGGCCGCTCGATGAACTCCACGGCGCGCAGATGTGCACGCACCAGCGCCGCCACGATGTCGGGATGCTTCTCCGACCAGCTCTGCCGCACCGCCAGCACCTTTTCCACCGCGCTGAGCAGGATGTCGGAGACGAAGTGCAGGATGTGGCCGATGCCGAGATCGACCGCGATCGAATTCCAGGGTGCGCCGACGCAGAACGCGTCGACATGACCGTTGGCGAGACTGTCGACCATGTAAGGCGGCGGCAGCACCACAAGCTGGACATCCTCATCGGGATCGACGCCGCCGGCGGCCATCCAAAACCGCAACTGGTAATTGTGGGTCGAGAACGGGAAGGTCATGCCGAAGGTCAGCGGCTCGGCCCCGCTCTTCCGCCGCTTGGCCACCACGCGGGCGAGCGCGTGTGCGGTTGCCATCGGATCGAAGCGGTCGCCGTCGATCTCTTCCATCAGCGCGGCGTGCAGCGCCGGCGATACCGTGATGGCATTGCCGTTGAGCCCGAGGTTGAAGGGCGCCGCGATCGGCACCTTGACGTGACCGAGCCCGAGGCTCGAGGCGATCGCCACCGGCGCCAACAGATGAGCGGCGTCGAACAGGCCGATGTTGAGCTTGTCGCGGACGTTCGACCACGACACTTCCCGCACCAGCGTGACGTCGAGGCCTTCGGCCGCCGCGAATCCCTTGTCGACCGCAACGATCAGCGCGGCAGCGTCGACCAGCGGAATGAACCCGATGCGCAATGGTGTGGTCATTTCAGGAGCTCCGACGCCGTCAGGATCGATTGCGCGATCTCTCCGATTTTCTTTTTCTCGCGCATCGCGGTCGAGCGCATCAGCACGTAGGCCTCCTCCTCGGTCAGCCCCTTCACCTTCATCAGGATGCCCTTGGCGCGGTCGATCACCTTGCGCTCCTCCAGCGCGTGCTTGGTGCGGTCGAGCTCGTCCTGCAGCTTGGCGAAGGCATTGAAGCGGGAGACGCAGAGATCGAGGATCGGCTTCATCCGCTCCTTCTTGAGACCGTCGACGATGTAGGCGGAGACGCCCGCCTCGACCGAGGCCTGGATCGAGGCGGCGTCGCTCTGGTCGACGAACATCGCGATCGGCCGGCGGACGGCACGGCTGACCTGGAACATTTGTTCCAGCACGTCGCGACTGGGGTTCTCGAGGTCGATGACGATGATCTCGGGGTCGAGCGCATAGATTCGCGAGAGCAGGCTCTGCATCTCGCTGATATGCACGACGTCCGTATACCCGGCCTCCCGCAGTCCCTCCTCCAGGATGGCCGCTCGGATCGGGCTCTCGTCGACTATGACGATCTTGGGAGACGATTCAGCGCTCATCGACAACTCTTAAGGCCCGGCAGATGCATCCATATCATGCCGGAAGCCCCGGGAAAGGGTTGTAATTCTCGGCAATTGGGACTAGCTCCTGCCCATTCATCAGGCAGATCAGAGATATGCAAGAGGCCGCCGCGCCGAAAGTGAGCTTTGTGTCCTTGGGGTGCCCCAAGGCGCTGGTCGATTCCGAGCGCATCATCACCCGGCTGCGCGCGGAAGGCTATGAGTTGGCGCGCAAGCATGACGGCGCCGACATCGTCATCGTCAACACCTGCGGCTTCCTCGACAGCGCCAAGCAGGAATCGCTCGCCGCGATCGGCGAGGCCATGGCCGAGAACGGCAAGGTCATCGTCACCGGCTGCATGGGTGCCGAACCGGAGCAGATCGAGAGCGCCTATCCCGGCGTGCTCTCGATCACGGGGCCGCAGCAATATGAGAGCGTGCTGGACGCCGTGCATCGGGCGCTGCCGCCGGCGCACAACCCGCATATCGACCTGGTGCCGCCTCAGGGCGTCAAGCTGACGCCGCGGCACTACGCGTATTTGAAGATATCCGAAGGCTGCAACAACCGCTGCAGCTTCTGCATCATCCCGAAGCTGCGCGGCGATCTGGTGTCGCGGCCGGCCAATGACGTGCTGCGCGAGGCCGAGAAGCTGGTGAAGGCCGGCGTCAAGGAATTGCTCGTCATCTCGCAGGACACCTCGGCTTATGGCGTCGACCTGAAATACGCCGAGAGCCCGTGGCAGGACCGCAGCGTTCGCGCAAAATTCTTCGATCTCGCCAAGGAGCTCGGTGAGCTCGGCGCCTGGGTGCGGCTGCAATATGTCTACCCCTACCCGCATGTCGACGAGGTCATCGGCCTGATGACCGAGGGCAAGGTGCTGCCCTATCTCGACATCCCGTTCCAGCATGCGAGCCCTGAGGTGCTGCGCGCGATGAAGCGCCCGGCTGCGCAGGAGAAGACGTTGGCGCGGATCCAGAAGTGGCGCGAGCAGAGCCCCGAGCTGACGCTGCGCTCGACCTTCATCGTCGGTTTCCCCGGCGAGACCGATTCCGATTTCGCCTATCTGCTCGACTGGCTCGATGAAGCGGAAATCGATCGCCTCGGCTGCTTCAAATACGAGCCGGTTGCCGGTGCCGCGTCGAACGCGATTGGCAATGCCGTACCCGACGAGATCAAGCAGGAGCGCTGGAATGCGCTGATGGCGCGGCAGCAGAAGATCTCCGCGAGGCGCCTCAAGCGCAAGGTCGGCACCCGCCAGCAGGTCATCATTGACGAGGTTGGCCCCACGGTGGCGAAGGGCCGGTCAAAGGCCGATGCGCCCGAGATCGACGGCGCCGTCTACCTCACCAGCCGCCGCCCGCTGAAGGTCGGCGAGATCGTGACCGCCAAGATCGAGCGCTCCGACCAGTACGACCTGCACGGCAGCGTCGCCGGATTCTAGCTCCAGTCCGCTCCTTCGAGACCTCCCCGGATACCAAACGGCGTCCGTTGCTAGACGGAACTCAAGCGTCGCCGACAAATTGTTGGTCCAGGAGGAATACGATGAGCCGAGCAGATCTTTTGAGGCAGGCCGAGAACGCGGAGCGCCACGCTGACCAAGCCACCGATGAGGAAATCAAGAGAGCGCTAAAGAAGGCCGCCGATGATTATCGGCGCGAGGCCGCGCAGGAGACTGCTATCGCGACAATCGCGTCAGAAGCTGCCGAGCGCGGCTGAAACATCACGGAAGATAGTTGCGCTGAGTACGAGGATCTGGAAGATCACGACGAGAATGCAAAGCAACTGATAAAATGGAACGGACGGTTCGATCGGCTTTGCCCAACGCACCCAAGCAAAGGTCTCTCGCCCCCTAGCGACAGCTTCATCAGTCATGCTCATTGCCTGCCTGGCTCCCCACAATGGCATCAAGACAAGCCAAACTAGGAAAATCGGGCAAACGAAGAGGTAGGATATAGCGTTCTCAGGCTCAAGCGGCTTACCGAACCTATCGAGCCCATGACGGATGATTTCCGAGGGAATTGGAAACTTGAGGTAGATGTACAAGGTCACGCTTATACCCACGAAGGCAAGCAATGCATTGATGATTGCCGTGCTCTTCATGAGTTGCCGAAGGACACCGGCCAACTCGTCGGGCACCCGAGGACGGGCTTGCGCATTTTGAGACATTCAGGTCGAAACCTTCGAGCTTCTGCGAACAAGGCTAGAACAGCACGCGGGCCGGTAGCAACTGCGCGGGGTTTCCGCTCCGTAGGAACGCCGCTTCTTTCCGTTCGTTAACGGAACATCACCGCACGGCTAGTGGCAACTATCGGTGATGAGATCGCCCGGTTTAGCGCTCCGGCCCAACACCAGCAGGGAGCAACGCCATGACCAGCAAGCGGCGTCGTTTCAAGCAAACCCAATCACTGCAAGAACGCCTAGCCGACGAGGCCGTGCGCTCGCAGGCCAAGGCACTCTCTCCGTCTGCAAAAAAGAAGCCCTGCTCAGGAGAGCCCGGCAAGGCGAGACCCCAGCCAATCTGACGGAGTGGCTGACGACCCCAGGTTCACGAGCGCCGATCTAGGCCGCGCCATGATCAACCAGCCCCAATTCGATTCCTATTCGACGGCTGCGCGCGTCTGTCTAGGAGTTGCGGTCTTTAGCGCCACGATGCTCGCTGCACTGATGACGAGCATTCTTATGTAATAGGGCCTCTCAGTTGGCCGGTCTGCAGCGAGGCTGACGTATTACCCCTATTCGCGCAGTAGAAAGGGCCCCAGCTGCGAAAGCTGAGGCCAGTGTTCAGCTGGGCGTCTCAGTGCCGGTAGCGGTGCGGCACCGAACAGGGCGAACAATGCGGCCGCAAGCGCTTCGTTCCTACTCATAAAAAAGGCCCCTGCATCCGGATCATGCAGGGGCCAAGCTGGATCGCCGCACCGCTGTTCACCGAGAAGCAACGGTCGTCGTCCTAGGGCAGAAAAAACACGAAATGAAAATCACGCGCCCTCTTGCCCGGATCATCCCAACGACATCCAGTTCCGGAAATAACTCGTGTGAATCTCGGCGAGACAAATTGCCGCTTTTTCCTGTCCCAAGCGACGGTCCCAATAGAGATGGTCGCGAATGTGCCCCGGGTCTTCGGGGGCAAGACCCGGGGCACGTTCATTCGTCTAATGCCGCTCTGCCGAGGAGCGGCGCATTGCTAACGACGCGTCGAAGGTACCGTTCCTAACGTCTTCCTTATCGCCGACCCGAGCCGGCGCTCAACTCGCTTGCGGCTATTGCCGACCTTCTTGACGGCCTTCTTCACCGATGCTGCCGACTTCCGGGTTTTCCTCGCCTCATAGCTCACCTCGTAATCCTGCCCGCCGGCGACGCGCGCACGGTCCTGCTTGCGACCGCGCGCGGTCTGCTTCCGCGCTATGCCCGTCGAATGAGGCGCTGTCCGCGCTTGACACCACCGCCCCTCTCGCTGTATGGGCCTGCGCCATGAAGCTGAACCGGACCCACCGCCGCGCCATCTGCCGTCGTCGCACCCGCGACGATGCTGGGCTGCGCCGTGTCCGACGCCATCGCTGATCCTATAAATCAGCCGAGGTTTTCGAGAAGGCCGCGCCCCCAAGCGCGGCCTTCTCGCTTTTCGGCCTGCCCTTTCCCAACACCGACCCCAGAGGAGATCGACATGACCAACGCTACCCATCCGTTCGATGCGCTGATGGACATCACCGCTCGCCCCGAGGTCGTGTTCGTACGCGGCGCCGGCTCGTATTTGTGGGACAGCAACCGCAACCGCTATCTCGATTTCGTGCAGGGCTGGGCCGTCAATCCCCTCGGCCACTCCCCGGTCATCGTGGCCGACGCGCTGGCGGCGCAGGCGAGACGGCTGCTGACGCCGAGCCCGGCGTTCTACAACGAGCAGAGCCTGAAACTGGCAAAGCTGCTGGTCGACAACAGCTGCTTCGACCAGGTGTTCTTTGCGAACTCAGGCGCGGAGGCCAATGAGGGTGCGATCAAGCTCGCGCGCAAATATGGCATGAAGTACAAGAACGGCGCGCATGAGATCATCACCTTCGAAGGCGGCTTCCACGGCCGCACGCTCGCGACCATGTCGGCCTCGGGCAAGAAGGCGTTCGAGCCCCTGTTCGAGCCGAAGGTCTCGGGCTTCCGCAAAGCCAGACTGAACGACATCGAGTCGGTGCGAAAGCTGATCACGTCGTCGACGGTCGCGGTCATGCTGGAGCCGATCCAGGGCGAGGCCGGCGTCTGGCCCGCGACGGATGAGTTCTTGCAGGAGTTGCGGGCGCTGACCCAGCAGCGCGGCCTGCTGCTCATTGTCGACGAGATCCAGACCGGCATCGGCCGGACCGGAAAGCTGTTCGGCTATCAGCACGCCGGGATCGAGCCCGACATCATGACGCTCGGCAAGGGCATCGGCGGCGGCGTGCCGCTCGCGGCCCTGCTCGCGACCGAGCATGCCTCGTGCTTCGATCACGGCGATCAGGGCGGCACCTTCAACGGCAATCCGCTGATGTGCGCCGCGGGGCTTGTCGTGCTCGATCAGATCGGAAAGCCCGATTTCCTGAAATCGGTTGTCGATGCCGGTCTTTTGCTCGAGCGCGAATTGCAGCGGCTGTCGTCGCGGCACGGACTCGGCGAGATCAGGGGGCGCGGCCTCCTGCTGGCGCTCGACCTGAAGATGCCGATCGGCGCGGCCGTGGTTGCCGAGGCGTTTGCGGCCGGCGTGCTGATCAACTCGCCGCAGCCGGACACGCTGCGCTTCATGCCGGCGCTGAACGTGACGCGGGAGGAGATTTCCCTTGTCGTCGACTGCCTGGATACGGTGCTGACCAAGGTCGGCGCGGCACGGCGGGTGGCGTAGGATCCTCCCCCCCTCGTCATTGCGAGGAGCGAAGCGACGAAGCAATCCATCTTCCCGGGTGGAGAGGTGGATTGCTTCGCGGAGCCTGTCATCCGGCGGCGCTTTGCGCCGACCGGGTGGCTCGCAATGACGGCGAGAATTACGGCCGCAGGATCGCCGCGCCCGTCGTCGCCCTGCTCTCCAGGTCGATATGCGCCTTGGCGGCGTCCTTGAGCGCGTAGGCGTGGTTGATCGGCACGTGCAGCTTGCCGTTGATCACGGCGGCGAACAGCGTGTCGGCGCCTTCGAGCAATTCCTTGCGGGTGCCGACATAGTCGTTGAGCTTGGGCCGCGTCGCGAACAGCGAGCCGTGGTTATTGAGTTCGGCGAGCGGGAACGGCGGCACCGGGCCCGACGCGTTGCCGAAGGAGACGAACAGACCGCGCGGCCTGAGGCAGGACAGCGATCCCGGGAACGTGGTCTTGCCGACGCCGTCATAGACGACGTCGCAGAGCTCGCCGCGGCTGATCTGCTTGACGCGTTCGACGAAGTTCTCCTCGTTATAGAGGATGACGTGATCGCAGCCATTGGCGAGCGCGAGATCGGCCTTCGCCTTCGAGCCGACGGTACCGATGACATGCGCGCCGAGCGCCCGCGCCCATTGGCAGGCGAGCAGCCCGATGCCGCCCGCCGCGGCGTGGATCAGCACGCGATGGCCGTGCTCGACCTTGAAGGTCTTGTGCAGGAGATACCAGACCGTGAGGCCCTTCAGCATCAGCACGGCGCCCTGCTCGTAGGTGATATGGTCGGGCAGCTTGACGAGCTTGTCGGCCGGGATGACGCGCTCGGACGCGTAGCCGCCGAGATTGTAGTAGTAGGCGACGCGATCGCCGGGGTGGAAATTGGTCACGCCCGGACCCACGGCCAACACCTCGCCTGCAGCCTCATTGCCGGCAATGAACGGCAGGCCGGGCGCCTTGTAGAGGCCGGTGCGGAAATAGACGTCGATGAAGTTCAGACCGACCGCATGCTGGCGGATCCGGACCTCGCCCGTCCCCGGCGCGCCCACCTCGACGTCCTCGTAGGTCAGGACTTCCGGGCCTCCCACCTGGTGCACGCGCACAGCCTTGGTCATGTCGTCGCTCCCCTCAATATCAGCGTCAAGCGAGCGAATGCCATCGCGGCCGGCTTGTCAACCAAGCGGGCCGGAACCGGCTACGGCACGTTCCGGAAAAGTGCGAACCGGCTTTCCCTCGCGACAAACGCGCAGCGTTTGCGCGGAGATCATGCCCATCAGCGCGCCGGCTTCCTGCGGTTGCGCTTGGCCATGACGTTGAACGCCTCGACCGCGGCCGAGAAGGCAATCGCGAAATAGATGTAGCCGCGCGGAATGTGGAATTTGAATCCGTCGGCCACCAGCGCCACGCCGATCAGCACCAGGAAGGCCAGCGCCAGCATCTTGGTGGTCGGATGCTCCGCGACAAACCGCGCCACCGGTCCCGACGAGATGTACATGATGACGCAGGCGATCACGACCGCCGCGATCATGATCTCGATGTCCTGCGCCATGCCGATCGCGGTGATGATCGAATCCAGCGAGAACACCAGGTCGATAATGATGATCTGCACGATCACCCAGAAGAACGCGCTGGCGCTCGGCCTGTCGCCGGCTTCCCCCTCGCGCGCCTCGACCTCGCCGTGGATCTCGTGGGTTGCTTTCGCGATCAGGAACAGGCCGCCGCCTATCAGGATGATGTCGCGCCACGACAGCGCGACGTCGCTGACTGATATCACCGGTTGGGTCAGCCCGATCAGCCAGACCAGGATCGAGAGCAGCAGAATGCGGAACACCAGCGCCAGCAGCAGGCCGATCTGCCGCGCGCGCTTGGCCTGCGCCGGCGGGATCCGCGACACGATCACCGACAGGAAAATCACGTTGTCGATGCCGAGCACGATCTCGAGCGCAGTCAGGGTCAGCAACGCCGCCCAGGCTTCCGGGCTGGTGATCAGTTGCATCATGCTCTGAAGGCTTTCATCCGGCGGATCACGGTATCGCTGCCGATGATGTAGACGGCGATGGCGCAGAGACCGAAGGTGATCGGGGCTCCGACCACGAAATCGTTGGCGAGCGTGTACATGCCGAGCAGCGCCCATGCGCCGAGCAGCCACAGCGTCAGCCAGCGCAGCCGCACCACCCGCAGCGGATGCAGCACGTGGAACGGCGCGAAGGTCAGCACGATCAGGAGCGCGACCACGATCGTCGACAGCACCGGCGGCAGATGCAGCAGGAACAGGTAGAACGCCGCCGCATTCCACAGCGCCGGGAAGCCGCGGAAATGGTTGTCATCGGCCTTCATGCGGCGGTCGGCGAAATACAGCGCGCTGGAGACCACGATGCCGATGCCGAGGATCGGCGCCGCCAGCGGCAGCAGCATGCCGCTCGCGGTGATCGCATAGGCCGGCACGAACACATAGGTGACGAAATCAACCACCAGGTCGAGCACCTCGCCCGACCAGTTCGGCTGCAGCCGCACCACGTCGAGCCGGCGCGCCAGCGGGCCGTCGATCCCGTCGATGATGAGCGCGACCCCGAGCCAGGCGAACATGTTGGCCCAGTGCTCGCGCACCGCCTCCAGCATCGCCAGCAGCGCGACCCCGGCGCCGAGCGCCGTGAAAATATGAACGGTGAATGCGGCGGTCCGCATCCGTTCTGGCAACGCATCGGGCTGGCTCGAATGCTCCATCGGCCGAGTGCTATCAGGAATCGGACCGGTTTGCATATGCGGTCTTGCGGCGTTCCGCCGCGCAAAGCGTTGGAAACTCTTGGTGGTTACCGATGGCTTGAAAATCGGGCCAAGCATGTCAAATGTCCTGATATGACCGACAGCTCGCTGGATTATGACGTTATCGTAATAGGCGGCGGTCCGGCCGGATTAACGGCTGCGATTGCCCTTGCCGACGCAGGTGCGCGGACTGCGCTGCTGGCGCGCCGCGCGCCCTATGCCGACAACCGGACCACCGCGCTGCTCGGTGCCTCGACCGATATCCTGGATCGGCTCGACGTCTGGCGGCGCTGCAGCGACCGAGCGGCGGCGCTCAAGACCATGCGCCTCGTCGACGACACCGGCCGCCTGATCCGTGCGCCCGAGGTGCGCTTTTCGTCCGATGAGATCGGCCGCGAGCAATTCGGCTTCAACATCGACAACCGCTCGCTGGTCGCGGCGCTCGAGGACCGCGCCGGCGAAATGTCCGCGCTGACGCGGTTCGACGATGAAGCCGCCTCGGTGCGGCCGGACGATGCCGCGGTTACCGTGTTGACGCGGCAGGGCCAGTCGCTTCAGGCCCGGCTCGTGGTCGGTGCCGACGGGCGCAATTCATTGTCCCGCGAGGCCGCCGGCATCGAGGTGACAAGCCGCGAGCTCGGGCAGTCCGCCCTCACCTTCAACGTCACCCACACCCGGCCGCACCACAACATCTCGACCGAGTTCCACACCGAGCACGGCCCCTGCGTGTTCGTGCCGCTCAGCGGCGTCAGAAGCAGCGTGGTCTGGGTCTCGGCGCCCAAGGAGGCCGAGCGGCTGATGGCACTCGGCGACGACGAATTGTCGCTCGCCGCCGAGCGGCAATCGCATTCGATCCTCGGCCGCATCGAGGTCCAGGGCGGCCGTCACGTGTTTCCGCTCGCGATCGAGCGGCCGCGGCAATTCGCCAAGGACCGGATCGCGCTGGTCGGGGAATCCGCCCATGTGCTGCCGCCGATCGGCGCGCAGGGCCTCAATATGGGACTGCGCGATGCCGCCGATATCGCCGAGATCACCGGTCAGGCGATCGGTCGTGGCGAAGATCCCGGCGCGCCCAATGTGCTGTCGCGCTACCAGGCGGCGCGGCGCCCCGATGTCGCCAGCCGGACCTGGGCGATCGACATCGCCAACCGATCGCTGCTGAGCGATTTCCTCGGCATGCAGACGGCGCGTGCTGCCGGCCTGCATCTGCTCGGCGCATTCGGCCCGTTGCGGCGCCTGGCGATGCGCGAAGGCCTCGCTCCGTCGTGGCGGCGGTGAGCAAAGCGTTTTCGAGCGAAGTGGGTACCGGTTCGCGTTAAGAAAACGCGTCAAATAAGAAGCGCGCCGATCAGGGAAACACCAGCCGTCCGCTCTGGATGAACCACATCACGCTGGTCAGCGTGACCACGGAGGCGAAGGTGCCGATCAGCACCGCGACCGACGCCGGCTCGATCCAGGTGTCGTTCTGCCGCGCGATCACGAACACGTTGAGCGCCGGCGGCAGCGAAGCCATCAGCACCGCTGTCGCGGCCCAAGGCTGCGCGAACGGGCCGAACAGCAGCATCAGGCCGAACGCCAGCAGCGGATGGATCAAAAGCTTGATCGCGACCACGCCCGGGACCTCCCACGGCACCCGCTCGAACGGCCGCAGCGCCACCGTGATGCCGAGCACGAACAGCGCCGTCGGCGCGGCGGCGTTTTCCAGGAACTGGATGGTGCGATCGAGCGCGACCGGGATCGGGATGTGAAACGCGGCGACCAGCGCCCCGAACACCGCCGACATGATCAGCGGGTTCTGCACGATCTGCCGCAGCACCACGCCGAGTGCGTGCAGCAGCGAGGGATGGTCGCGGTCGGTGAGCTCGATCAGCAGCGGCACGATCGAGAACAGGAAGATGCTGTCGCAGCAGAAGATCAGCGCCGTCGGCGCCGCCGCCTTGGCACCGAGCACGGCGAGCGCGAGGCCAGGCCCCATATAGCCGATATTGCCGTAGGCGCCCGACAGGCCGGCCAGCGTCGCCTCGCGCAGCGTGAGCCCGCCGATCAGCTTGCCCGCGACCATCGCCAGGAAGAATGCGAGCACGGTTCCGAGCGTGGTGGCGATCAGAAATGGCGGGTTGTTCAGCTCCGCAAACGGCGTCTTGGACATGATCCCGAACAGCAGCGCCGGCAACGAAACGTAAAGCAGGAAGAAATTCATCCAGGCGAGCCCGCTCTCTGGCAAACCCTTGGCCTTGCCGCACGCATAACCGATGAAGATCAAGCCGAAATACGGCAACGCCAGATTGAGGATATCGATCATTCTGAAAGTAGTTTCTCGGCCGGATTTCGGGTCGTTTTTGCAGGGCTGGAATCGGTAAAGCGTGGGCTAATTCGGGCCTTAGCCTCTAGCATCGGCCACAATGTTGGTCTATCGACGAGCCATGATCAAAGCGCGCACCGCCAAGTTTCAGATCGGGCAGATCGTCCGTCACCGGGTGTTCTCCTTCCGGGGCGTGATTTTTGATATCGACCCGGAGTTCAACAACACCGAGGAATGGTGGCTGTCGATCCCCGAGGACATGCGGCCCCACAAGGACCAGCCGTTCTACCATTTGCTCGCGGAAAACTCGGAGACCGAGTACGTCGCCTATGTCTCGGAGCAGAACCTCTTGCCCGACGAGTCCGGCGAGCCGATCCGGCATTCGCAGGTGGCGGAGATCTTCATCAAGGACAAATCGGGCGGCTACCGTCCGCGCAATCCGTCGCTGAACTGAGGTCCGGCGGCGCTCCGGCGAATGCCACGGCGTTCGCGCTGCCACGCTCACACCCCCTCGCGCCTAGCCAAGACAACCGCGATCGCCCAGACGACAAATCCCGCCAGCGCCAGCCCCGCGCCGACGAGGCCGGTCGACGTCCAGCCATAGCCGGCTGCGACCGCCATTCCGCCGAGCCACGGACCCAGCGCATTGGCGACGTTGAAGGCGGAGTGGTTGAGCGCCGCGGCGAGGCTCTGTGCCTCGCCCGCGACGTCCATCAGGCGGGTCTGCAACACGGTGGCGAGCGCCCCGCCCAGCCCGATCAGGAACACGTCGGCGGTCAGCGTCCAGAAATTTCCGGCCGCCAACGGATAGAGCGCGAGCGTCGCCGCCGACCACAGCAGGAGCCCGCCCGCGGTTGCCATCAGCGCGCGGTCGGCGAAGCGCGGCACGATGATGTTGCCGGCGGTGAGGCCGGCGCCGAACACGCATAGCGTGACCGGCACCAGCGCGGGCGAGGTGTGGGTCACCGCCAGCATGGTCGAGGCCAGGTAGGTGTAGACCGAGAACAGCCCGCCGAAACCGATGGCGCCGATCGCCAGCGTCAGCCAGACATGCTTGCGCCCGAGTGCCGACAGTTCGCGCAGTGGGCTCGCCTTGCTGTTGGCGGCATCACGCGGGGCGAAGATCAGGACCAGGACCGCGGTCAAGAGCGCGAGGCCGGCGACGATCGCGAAGGCCCAGCGCCAGCCGATCGCCTGCCCGACCCCGTTGGCGAGCGGAACGCCGATCGTGGTCGCGATGGTGAGCCCCAGCAGCACGCGGCCGACAGCCGCCGTGCGCTTGTCTGTCGGGACCAGCGAGGCCGCGACCAGCATGGCGATGCCGAAATAGGCGCCGTGCGGCAGCCCCGCCAGGAAGCGCAGCGCCAGCATGGCGTGATAATCGGGTGCGAGCCCCGAAAGGCCGTTCATCAGCGCGAAGAAACCCATCAGCGCGATCAGCAGCGTCCGCCGCGTCATGCGCGCCGACAACACCGCGATGACCGGCGCACCGACGACGACGCCGAGCGCGTAGGCGCTGATCGCGTGGCCGGCCTGGGGCTCGCTGACGTGCAGGTCGTGGGCGAAGAACGGCAACAGGCTCATGGTCGCGAATTCGGCGATGCCGATTGCGAAGCCGCCCATCGCCAGCGCGAGATGGACGATGCCGGGATGAAACGTTCCGGGGACGTTGTCCTGGCTGACGCGAACGCCAGCATCGACCGAAGCACCGCCGGCCGGCTGCTCCCGAGGCCGGGAGCGCAGTTCCCGCCGCTGCGTGCCGGCTTGCTGGGACATTGCGCGACTTCCATGACTGCGAGCGGCGGCCAGGATTCGCGGAAGAACCACGCGCGCATTTGCGCATCGAAGGCGCTGTTCGCGCTTTCGTCTGGCCTCCCGTATCGGATTTATGATTGTGCTTCGACGCCGGACTTGTCCGGACCAGGCACCGCCGATGCGCGCTCATCGCGCGACTCAATCGAAGCACCCTTCGACGACCATCGCACACGATCTGCGCAATCACCAGCGCAGCAGGCTGCCAGCAGCCAGTCTGTTTCGCATGACAAAAAAGGCGCCCTTCCGGGCGCCTTTTGATCGCGATGATCTCGCGTTTTCTTGAACGCGTGATTGAGGTGCTTACTTGGCCGCCGGGTTGGCCGGCGCCGGAGCCTGCGCAGAGCCACCGCCCGCGCCTTCCAGCTTCTTGCGCTGCTCTTCGGCGCGCTTCTGCAACTCTTCCTGCAGCTTCTTCGAGTTTTCCTCGAACACCTTTGGATCGGTCGGCGGGCCGTCATAGGCCTTGGCGAATTCGGTGTTGAGCGGCAGCGGCAGCGTCAGCGGCGCGCCGTTGGAATTGATCGCCTGGACCACGAGGTTCTGGCCCTTCTTCATGTTGGCGATCAGCTCGGGCGTTGCTTCATAGTCGGACATGCAGCCGTTCTGGAAGCAGATCACATAGGGCGCCTGCTGCGGCGGGTTGCCGTCGACGATGATGCGGGTGCCGTGCACGAGCTGCATGCCGAGCGGCAGCGTGACGCGCAGGATCTTCTTCGGCTCGCCTTCCGGCTCGATGATCACGGCGGCGATCACCGGCTGGCCGGACTCGATGCGGCCGTCCTTGCCGGTGAAGCAGACCTGCTTGGCGTTGGCTTCCTGGCCCTTCAGGCAGAACTTGGTCCAGGGGGCGTAGATCAGCTGGATCTGCTGATCCTGCGCCGGCGGCTGGGCGGCCGCAGCGGGCGGCTGGCCGGCGGCCGGTGCTTGGGCGGGCGCCTGGGCTGCCGGAGCCTTCGGAGCTGCCTTGGGTGCCGCCTTGGGCGCAGCCTTCGGTGCCGCAGGCGCCGGCGCTGCCGGCTGCTGGGCCCGAGCGGCAGGAACCAGGAGCGCTGCAGAGAATGCCGTCGCCGCCATCAGGGCAACAATTCGCCCATGCGGCCGGACCGGGGCGGCCAAGATACGGAAATTCATTGCGGAAAACCCTTTCTGAACGGAAGCCCGAAACCGCTGCAGGCGCCGACACATAGCCGTTTGGGCGGCTGTCTCCTAGTCAATTGAGGCGGATACGTGACAGGCGTTCCCGCCTTCGAATTGCACGCCTTCAATACAGCGGCGCGCGGAAAGATCAATGCCGACAAGCGGATTTGCGCCCATCTCGCGGCGAGTTTCAGCGGCCTGTGATAAACCTCCGGGCGTGACGTTTCGCGAATCAAATCCGGCGCCTCACGCACGTGTTCCCGGGCACACTTGGCGCGCCGCATGGGCCGCCATCTGGCTGGTCCTGGGGTACACGACGAGCGGGCTGGTCCCTGCGGCGGCCGCCGAGAGCCACGCGATCGCGATGCATGGCGCCCCCGCGCTGCCACCCGACTTTACCCACCTGCCCTATGCCAATCCCGACGCTCCCAAGGGTGGCCGCCTGGTCCAGGGCGTGATCGGCACCTACGACAGCCTCAATCCCCTGATCATCAGGGGCGTCCCCGTGCAGCAGGTCAGGGGCTACGGCTATGAGCGCGGTTATGTCTACGAAAGCCTGATGGCGCGGGGCAATAACGAGCCGTTCACGCTGTACGGCCTGCTCGCGCGCAGCGTCGAGACCGACGACGCCAGAAGCTATGTGACATTCCACATCGATCCACGCGCCCGCTTCTCGGATGGCCGGCCGGTACTGGCCGACGACGTGCTGTTCTCGCTGGCGCTGCTGCGCGACCACGGCCGTCCGATGCACCGTCAGTATTATTCGAAAGTCGCAAAGGCCGAGGCGCTCGACCCGCTCACGGTCCGGTTCGATTTCGGCGGCGTGGCGGACCGCGAATTGCCGCTGATCCTCGGCCTGATGCCGATCCTGCCGCGGCACGCCATCGACCCCGAAAAATTCGAGGAAACCACCTTGGCCCCACCGATCGGGTCCGGCCCCTACCGCGTGACGGCGGTCAAGCCCGGCGCCAGCGTCACCTTCACGCGGGATCCCAATTATTGGGGCCGCGATCTGCCCATCAACCGCGGCCTCTGGAACTTCGACGAGATCAGGCTCGATTACTACCGCGAGGCCAACGGCATGTTCGAGGCCTTCAAGCGCGGCCTGTATGATTTCCGGACCGAGACCGAGCCGTTGCGCTGGCACGACGGCTATGACTTCCCGGCGGCGCGCAACGGCGAGGTGATCCGCGACACCATCAAGATCGGCACGCCGCGGCCGTCCGAATTCCTGGTTTTCAACAGCCGGCGGCCGAAATTCGCCGACCTGCGGGTGCGACAGGCACTGGCGATGCTGTTCGATTTCGAATGGGTCAACCGCAACTATTATTTCGGACTGTTCTCGCGGGCCGGCGGTTTCTTCGCCGGATCGGATCTGTCCGCCTATGGCCGCCCCGCCGGCGATCGCGAGCTCGAGCTGCTCAAGCCATATCTGTCGCACATCCAGCCCGATATCCTCGACGGCCGCTATCGACTGCCGGTCACCGACGGGTCGGGGCGCGACCGCGGCCTCCTGCGCAGTGCGCTCGCGCTGCTCACCGAGGCGGGCTACGCGCTCGACGGCACAGTCTTGAAGCAGCGCTCGACAGGGACGCCGCTGCGCATCGAGATCCTGGTGACGACGCGCGAGCATGAGCGGATCGCCCTCGCCTATCAGCGCGACCTGAAGCGGGCCGGCATCGAAGCCGCGGTGCGGGTGGTCGACGCGGTGCAGTTCGAGCAGCGCCGGGTCGGCTATGACTTCGACATGATCCCCATCCGCTGGGACCAGTCGCTGTCGCCGGGCAACGAGCAGTGGTTCTACTGGAGCAGCCAGGCCGCCGATGTGCCGGGCACAAGGAATTACATGGGCGCCAAGGATCCCGCCATCGACGCCATGATCGCGGCGCTGCTCGCGGCGCGCGAGCGGCCGGCCTTCGTCTCGGCGGTGCGGGCGCTGGACCGGGCCCTGATGTCGGGCTTCTACGCTATCCCCCTATTTAACTTGGGAGAGCAATGGATCGCGCGCTGGAATCGGATAGAACGGCCTTCGACCACGGCGTTGACGGGCTACCTGCCGGAAACCTGGTGGCAGAAGCCCGCCGCGCAGTCCAAGTGATTTCCAAGTGATTTGCGACCCGATGTGGCATGATCTGGTCCGATCGAAGCGATGCAACCGACGTTGAACCTGTGAACCAGTCGATCACCTCGCCAACGCTCGATACCTTGTTCAAGCGCACTTTGGCGCGGCAACCCGAGGCGCTGGCGCTGGTCGACCCGCTCAACAAGCAGCGCATCACCGGACAGACCCGCAAGCGCCTGACCTATGCCCAGGCCGACCGCGCGATCTCGGCGATCGCCGCCCACTTCGTGCAGAGCGGATTGCCGGCCAACACGGTGATCGCCGTGCAGCTGCCCGGCACGGTCGAATTCGCCTTGACCGTCCTTGCCGCGCATCGGGTCGGCCTGGTGGTGGTGCCGCTGCCGCTGCTGTGGCGGCAGGCCGAGCTGACGTCCGTGCTCAACCGCACCGCGGCGCGGGCGATCGTCAGCTGCGGCCGGATCGACGGCGTCTCCTATGCCCACATCGCCATGAACGCCGCGGCCGAAGCGTTCTCGATCCGCCATGTCTGCGGCTTCGGGACCGATCTGCCCGAAGGCATGGCGTCGCTCGACCAGGCGATCCTGGAGGACTCCCGGGCCTCGCGCCCGATGATCCAGGACGGCCGCAAGCCGGCGCTGATCTCCTTCGACGTCACCAGCGAAGGTCTTCGTCCGGTGCCGCGGGCGCATTTCGGCCTGATAGCCGGCGGGCTCGCGATGTCGCTGGAGAGCGATCTGCCGCAAGGCGCCACCATCATGTCGGCATTCGCGCCGATGTCGTTCGCCGGCATCTGCGCGTCGCTGGTGACCTGGCTGCTGTCGGGCGGAACGCTGGTGCTGCACCACCCGTTCGACGAGGAAGCGTTCGAGACCCAGTTCAACGATCACACCTGCAACACGCTGATCGCGCCGGCGCAGCTCGTACTGCGGCTCGACGAGCGCGGCCTGTCGGAGCGCCTGCCCAGCCTGCGCACCGTGATTGGCCTCTGGCGTACGCCCGAGCAGGTTGCCTCCAGCGCGCACTGGAGCTCGCGGCGGGTGACCATGACCGACGTCTATCTGTTCGGCGAGGCCGGGCTGTTCGGCGCCCGCCGCACCGCCGAGGACGGATCGCCGGCCGTGATCAAGCCGGGGCCGCACAGTGCGCCGCGCGAAGCGCCCGGCGCATCGGTCGCCGGCGAGATCCTGCTGACGCCGAAGGGCACGCTCGGCCTGCGCGGCCCGATGGTGCCGGTCGCCGCCTATGCGCCGCCGCCTCCGCCCGGCGACAGCCTGATCGCGCCGCCGCCGCGCGATTTCGTCGACACCGAATATGCCGCGCGGGTCGATCGCGCAACCGGGGCCGTCAACATCACCGCGCCGCCGTCGGGGGTGATGACGGTCGGCGGCTACCGCTTCCTCGCCCAGGAGCTGCAGGAATGGTCGCGCCGCCTCGGCCAGGGCGCGCTGCTCACCGCATTGCCGGACCGTCTCAGCGGCCACCGGCTGGCCGGACGGGCACAGGACAATGCGCGCGCCCGCGACGCTCTCACAGAACTTGGGCTTAACCCTTTGATGGTCGAAGCATTTCGCGACCGTGGCGGCGCCGGGTTGAGTTAAAATCTTATCATTGTGTTAGTCTTATCATTGTGTTGACGCCGCATTAAGCCATGCGAACTAGCATCGCAGCCGTTGCTGATCTTAAGCATTGGTTTTCGAGCGTTCGAATGTCCCAGCAAGGTCCGGTCCTCATCGTATCGGCGTCGACAAAGCCGTCGTTTGCCGCAGCCCTCGATGAGACGAAACTCTTCCCGGTCGTGGTCACCGACTGGAACGAGGTCGGACGGGCCATCGAGCAGGTCAAGCCGGCCGCGATCATCGCGGCCGCCGAGGGGGTCGACTTCGTCACCCTGTCGGGCCTCGCCAAGCGCGCCGCCGCCCGTGCGCCGTATCTGCCGCTGATCGCGGTCGATCCCGCGACCACCCTGCCCGACACCGTGATCGCATTCTTCCAGAGCAAGGGTCTGCCGGATCGGCTGGTCGCCCGGCTCAACGCGTCCTTACGCGTTCGCGCGCTGCATTCTACCGTGATGCGCCGCCTGGTGCCGCCGGCACCGATCGCCCTGTCTGACATCGATCCGATCGGAGAGGCCACCGCGCTGTTGATCGGCCGCGGCGGCGCCTACCCGACGCTGTCGGTCGCGCTCGGCGAACGCGCCGGTGTGGTCGGCGCACTGAGCATCGAGGCCGCCGCCAAGCATCTCTCGAGCCGCGACATCGACGGCATCGTGCTGGCGGAAGGCTTCACGCCGCGGGTGATGGATGCGTTCCTGACCGTGCTGACCGAGGATGTCCGCTTCCGCCCGTTGCCGGTGATCGTCGCCTCGGGCGAGCTGACGCCGCGATACGAGCTGCCCAATCTCGAGATCGTCACGGCCGGGCCGACCCGCATCGCCGACATGGCGCTGCCGATGATCCGCCAGCACGCCTTCGAGGCGCGGCTCGGCCGCATGCTGAAGGCGATCGACGCCAAGGGCCTTATCGATGCCCGCACCGGCCTGCTCACCAAGGCCGCGTTCGAGCGCGACTTCGCGACCGCGGTCTACCAGACCGCCGAGCGCGGCGGCGCGCTCTCGGTGGCACGCTTCACCTTCGACAACACGCAGCCGCGCGCGCAGTTCGACGGCGCGCGGATCATCAGCCGGCTGATGCGCAAGGCCGATTTCGGTGCCGTGCATGACGAGCGCTCGCTGGTCGTGGCATTCGCCGGCACCGACCTGCGCAACGCGCAGGCGATCACGCGGCGATTGGCGAGCGTCATGCGCCACACCCAGAACGGCCGCCGCGACGCCCGCGCCGAGCCCGCCGTCAGCGTCGCAACGCTGATGCCGGGCGATTCCGCACTGTCGCTGCTGGGGCGGCTGTTCGGAGCGCCGGAGCGCGCTGCGTCGTAAGGCCCGCGGATTTTAGGGCACGGTCATCGCCGGCGTAGCATGACCGATCAAGCCGCCGCGATTTCAGTCCGGCAACAGCCCCATGCCCGCGGCAAGCAGCACGAGAGCCTCCATGATCATATGGGCGCAGAGCTGGGCGGCCATCCCCTGAACGTCCTGTGGCGGGCTGACCGTGTTGAAATCCATCGCGACGATATTCAAGCCTGAAAGGCTGCGCAGCAATTCGATCCCCTCGCGGGCTGACAGGCCTCCCCAGGCGGGCGTGCAGACGCCGGGCGCAACCGATGGATCGAACACATCCATGTCCCAGCACAGATAGACCGGCCGCGCGCCGACCACTTGGCTGAATTCCGCGACGGTCTGCGCGAAACCACGCCGCATCAGCTCCTCGATCGTGACGACGCGAAATCCGAGCGACCGCGTATGTTCGAGCACACCCGGGCAATAGGTGAAGCCGCGCACGCCGATGTGCCAGGATCGGCCGGCGTTCACCACGCCTTCCTGCGCCGCGTTGGTGAACTGCGTGGCCGCATTGTACCGATCGTCCGGCGTATACGGATATGCATCGGTATGGCTGTCGATATGCAGTGCGACGAGATCCTTGTGATACCGGGCGGCGGCGCGCATCAGCGGAAGCGAGACCGAACCGTCGCCGCCGATCCCGACCGGCACCGCGCCAAGCTCGAGAATCCGGCCAGCGGCAGCCTCGATCTTGACAAAGGCGTCTTCGATGCGTCCCGGCACCAAGGCAACATCGCCGGCATCGACTGCACCCAGCAATGACAGCACATCGACGTCGGCGAGCGACGGATGATAGCGGCGAATGAGCCGCGACTCCCGCCGGACCTCCAGGGGACCTTGCCGGGCGCCGACGCGGAACGGATGCGTGCCGCAATCGAACGGCACGCCGAGCACGGCAGCGCGGCTGCCCGGCCGCCGTAACCCCGCCGGCAATCCCATGAATGTTTCCGGACCCACGAAACCCGCCACGTCGCTCATTCTCTGTTCTCTCTTGTCAGCATGTCGAAGGCGGTCAGCGCGTGCACGCGCGACACCGTCGCCAGTTCGGCGATGTCAGCGTACTCGTCCGGCGCGCCCATGTTGTGAGGTGTCGGTCCATAGACGACCGTCGGGATTCCGGCCATGCGAAACCAACGCGCATCGGAGCCGCCGACGCGCATGTTGATCGCCGGCGCCCTGCCGATGATTTCCGTCGCCGCAGTTGCGCAGCGCGTGACGATCTCGTCACCGGGGCCGGTGTGATTGGGTTCGAAACAGCGCAACACGCGCCATGTGATCCCGGGCAGATCGAGCACCTCTCGCAACAGCGCCAAAACAGCTTCCGACGTGACGCCGACCGGCAGACGCAGGTCGATGGCCGCTCGCGCCTGGCTCGGCACCAGGTTCGGTGACGAACCGCCACTCACCGTTCCGATGTTGACTGTGACGCTCGACAGGACGTCGGCTTCGCCGGCGCCGCACAACGGTTCGGAGACAGGCATTGCGCGGCGGATGGCATCCGCCACATTGACCGGCATCACAACCGCCAGGCTGCGCAGCTTACTCACTCTGTCCAGCGCTTCGCGCAAGCGATCGATCGCATTGATGCCGAGATGGACATGCGCGCCGTGCGCCGCGTAGCCCTCCGCCTCGATCTCGATCCAGAGGAATCCCTTCTCGCCGAAGCGCAGCACCATCGGCGAACCGGCGTCGCCAATGATCACGGCGTCTCCGCTGGCATGGGAGACCTGGTCGAGCAGGTATTTGGTGCCATACGGACCCATGCTTTCCTCGTCTCCGGCGAGCGTCAGCACCACCTCTCCCGCCCATGCCTCGCGCTGCTCGGCCAATGCGGCCATCGCGGCCATTGATGCCGCAATGCCGCCCTTCATGTCAGCCGCGCCGCGGCCGTAAAGGCGGCCGCCCACGACCTCTCCGTCGGGATTGACCGACCAACTCATCCGCTCCCCCAACGGATAGGTGTCGAGATGGCCGTTGAACACGATGCGGCGGCCGGGGGCATGGCCTTTGATCCGCGCGACGACGTTGACGATCTCGGCTGTCCCCGGATGCAGCTCAACCGCAACGCCCGGCACATGCGCCCTGAGGAGATCGGCCGCCAGCGCCGCGACGGCGCGCGTGTCGCCGTCCGGATTTGGCGACGCCACTCCGATCAGCCGCATCGCCAGCTCGACGACCTGGCTGGTCCGATCGCTCGAAACCGCGCGGCGAACTCGATCAACGTTGTGCAAGGCGCGCTTCCCATATGCGGATTGAGTGGGTGAGCGGCCAGCAGATCGCGAAATACACCACCGCGATGAAGGTGAATATTTCCAGCGGCCTGAACGTTGACGACGACAACTCCATGCCGCGCCGCGTGACCTCGCCGACCGACACCACGGACGCAAGCGAGGAATATTTGATGAGCTGGACGAAATTGGCGGCCAGCGGCGGCAGCACGCTGCGAATCGCCTGCGGGCCAACGATCCGCACAAAGCTCTGCGCGGGCGTCAGGCCGAGCACCTGTGCCGCCTCGCGGTGCCCGACCGGAACGGTCTGGATGCCCGCCCTGAAGACCTCGGAGATGAACACCGCCGAATAGAGCGAGAGACCGAGGATCGATGCGGCCAGCGCATCGATCCTCACATTGAAGACGATCGGCAGCACGTAATAGACCCATAGCAGCTGCACGAGGATTGGCGTATTGCGGACGATTTCGCCGACCGAAAGCGCGATGATGCGCGCGATGCGGAAGCGGGACATCTGCATGATCGCGATGACGAGCCCCAACAGGGTCGCCACCACGAGCGTGACAATTGAAATGAAAAGGGTCATTTCCATGCCGGAGGCAAGAAAGCCCAGATTGTTCGGGATGACGTCCCAGCGAAAGCTGTAGCTTTGCATCTGATGTCTCAGGGCGCGACGATCGGTCCGAGCTTGTTCTTCTCGGCGGCGGCCTTGAGCCGGCCGTCGAGCTTGATGGTGCGTACGAACAGGTTCACGTAGTTCAGCCAGATCTGGTCACCCTGGTTCATGACGTACGCGTAAGGCGTCACGGACAGGTTTTCCGGCGGCGCCACCGTCGTAGTCCAGTCGAACTGGGCATTCATTTTGATCGAGGCCGGATAATCGGTCATGACGACGTCGACGCGTTGCGCCATCAGCTCAGCCTGGGTCGTGGCGGGAGGTGCGACCGCGACGGTCTTGGCGTTCTTGAAGTAGGACCGCATGAAGTTCTCGACATAGCTGCCGAGCGAGACGCCGGCGTTGACGCCCGGCTTATCGATATCCGCCCAGGATGTGATCGGGCCGCCTTTGCGCACGACGGCATAGACGCCGCTCGTCAGATACGGGTCCGAGAACGCGACGGCCTGCGCACGCTTCATCGTCGCCCCGACGCCGAACATGCCGAGATCGCATTTGTTGGCCTGCAGGTCGGCGATGAAACTGCCAAAGCCGGTCTCCACATAGTCCAGCTTCACGCCCATGTCCTTGGCGAGTTCCTTGGAGAGATCGATGTCGATCCCCTCGAGCTGTCCGCTATCTGGATTGCGGAACGAAATTGAATAGTACATCGGCCAGATGCAGACCCTGAGTACCCCGCTCTTGGTGATCTCGTAGAGGCGCGACTGCGTCTGCTGGGCAGCCGCCGGCGTCATCGAGAGAAAGAGCGCGCAAACGAAGGCAAGTCGGCGCAGATTTGGCATGAGCTTCAATCTCCTGTCGTGCAGTGATCACTCGTCAAACTGATTGAGAAAGCGCTTGGCGCGCTCGGTTGTCGGCCGTTCGAAAAAGGCGGCCGGCGTGCCGTGCTCAACGATCATCCCCTCGTCCATGAACACGACATGGCTCGCCACGCGGCGGGCGAAGCCCATCTCGTGCGTCACCACGAGCATCGTCATGCCTTCGAGCGCGAGCGTGCGCATGACCTGCAGCACCTCGCGGCGAAGTTCGGGATCGAGAGCCGACGTCGGCTCGTCGAACAGGAGTATCTTCGGCTGCATGGCAAGCGCCCGGGCGATCGCGACGCGTTGTTGCTGGCCTCCGGACAGCCTGGCCGGATAGGCATCGCGCTTCGCCTCCATGCCGACCTTCTGAAGCAGCCGTTCGGCCGTGACGACCGCCTCATCCCGGCTGACCCCGCGCACGCGCATCGGGGCCTCGATGATGTTTCCCAGCACCGTCATGTGCGGCCACAGATTGAACTGCTGGAACACCATTCCGATTTCCGGCCGCACCTTGCGGGCAGCGAGCCGCACATCGGACGATGGCCGGGCCTGCGAGACCGTCGCCCCCTCCATCACGACGCGCCCGTCGGAAGGAGCCTCCAGCAGCGCCATGCATCGCAGAAGGGTCGTCTTGCCTGAGCCGCTTGGACCGATGATGCAGGTCGACTGCCCGGTGCCCAGCGCAAGATCCACGCCGTTCAGAACGGTGTGGGCGCCGAAGCGTTTGACCACCGCTTCGGCGGCCAGGACCGACGCGGCGCACGATGCGTGGCTTGTGTTCATCCCGCAGACCCTCCAGACGACTTCATCTCGAAACATAAGCAAATATAATGCCAATGCTCGTCACGCTCAGATTGCGGTAACATTATCTGGAATTTCGCCGGCGTGATGTGCGAAAATTCCTTGTATTATTGGCGTTTCCCTTCATGCTCATACCACGAGCGACATCGAAACGATATATAGATATTGGTTATGGATCGGCGTCTTGTTGAGATTTTTCATGCTGTTATGCAGCATCGATCGGCAACCGAGGCCGCGCGTGCACTCGGGGTATCGCAGCCGGCTGTGAGTGCGGCCTTGAAACGGCTGGAGGCAGATGTCGGGTTTGCGCTGTTTCGCCGGGAGAGCCGCCATATCGTGCCTACGCCGGAGGCGCATCTGTTGCACAATGAAGCGATCCGGGCGCTCGCCGGGTTTGCCGAACTGGAGGACGCCGCTGCCGGAATCTCCGCAGGCAAGCGCGGCGTTCTGACGATCGCGAGTCCGGGACCTGGGATAGTCTGGCTTCCGGGCGTCGTCAGCCGCTTCCAGCGCGAGCGCCCGTCAACAACGATCAGGCTCCTGACCCGAAGCTCCGAGAATGTCCGGAGCCTGGTCTCGGCACGTGCATTCGACTTCGGAGTCGCCGAGCCGCCGTTCGACCGCACCAATGTCGTGTTGCGGCGCTACCGGATGTCGCTCGACTGCGTGATGCCTGCAACGCATGCACTGGCTGACCGGAAAGTCGTCACGCCCGATCTGCTCGAGCGACATGATCTGATCATCACCTCGCAGAGCCGATCGACCTATGCCGCGGTATCGCGCGCCTTCGAAGCCAGCGGTACGCCGTTTCATCCGGCGATCGAGTGTGAATTCTTTGCCGTCGCGCTCAACCTCGTCATCGATGGCGCGGGTGTCTGCCTCGTCGACGCGCTCAGCGCGTCCGAAACGCTCAGGCGAACCAGCGGAGCGAGCAAGCTCGTCGTCCGCCCCTTCGCGCCGGCGATCCACTACGAGGTCGGAGTCCTGAAGCCGACGATCGGCGAACTCAGCGTTCTCGCCGAGCAGTTCCTGAAACTGCTCGACGACCACGTTGCGCCCTATTTGATCCGATCCTGAGGGGGGCTTGCGTCGCACCGCGTGTCAAGCCGCCTTCTTGCTCTCGGCGAGATTGGCGAGCTGGCGCAGGATCTCGGTGGTGCCGGCGAGCCGCTCTTCCGGCGTATCCCACTCCTGGAAGAACACCACCTTCATGTCGGGCCGCACCTTGGCGGCCTGGCCGTGCTGGCGGATGAAGCCCACCAGTCGCTCCGGATGCGCAAAACTGTTGTCGCGGAATGCGATCACGGCGCCCTTCGGGCCGGCGTCGACCTTCCCGACATTGGCCCTTCGGCAATAGGCCTTGATCGCCGCGACCTTGAACAGATAGCGCACCTCGTCCGGCAGCACGCCGAAGCGGTCGCGCATTTCGGCGGCGAAGGCGTCGATGTCCTCGTCGGTGTCGAGATCGGCGAGCCGGCGATACAGCGACAGCCGCACGCTGAGGTCGTTGACATAGTCCTCGGGGATAAGGACCGGCATGCCGATCGTGATCTGCGGCGACCAGCGGTCGGCGGCCGGCTCGGCGACGCCGGCCTTGAGGTTGACGATCGCCTCCTCCAGCATCGACTGGTACAGCTCGAAGCCGACTTCCTTGATGTGGCCGGATTGCTCTTCGCCGAGCAGATTGCCGGCGCCGCGGATGTCGAGGTCGTGCGAGGCGAGCTGGAAGCCGGCGCCCAGCGTCTCCAGCGACTGCAGCACCTTGAGCCGCCGCTCCGCCTGCGCCGTGATCTTCTGCTGTGCCGGCAGCGTGAACAGCGCATAGGCGCGCAGCTTGGAGCGGCCGACGCGGCCACGCAGCTGGTAGAGCTGGGCGAGGCCGAACATGTCGGCGCGGTGCACGATCAGCGTATTGGCGTTCGGGATGTCGAGACCGGACTCGACGATCGTGGTCGAGAGCAGGATGTCGTACTTGCCGTCGTAGAACGCGGACATGATGTCCTCGATCACGGTCGGCGGCATCTGGCCGTGGGCGACCGCGACCTTCATCTCCGGCACGTTCTTGTCGAGGAAATCCTTGACGCCGGCGAGGTCCTCGATCCGCGGCACGACATAGAACGCCTGCCCGCCGCGGTAGCGTTCGCGCAGCAGCGCCTCGCGGATCATCAGGGGATCGTGGGGCGCGACGAAGGTGCGCACCGCAAGGCGATCGACCGGCGGCGAAGCAATGATCGAGAGCTCGCGGACGCCGGTCAATGCAAGCTGAAGCGTGCGCGGGATCGGGGTCGCCGACAGCGTCAGCACGTGGACCTGGGCGCGCAACTGCTTCAGCCGCTCCTTGTGGCTGACGCCGAAGTGCTGCTCCTCGTCGACGATCAGGAGGCCCAGATCCTTGAACTTGATCGCCTTGCCGAGCAGCGCGTGGGTGCCGACGACGATGTCGACGCTGCCGTCGGTGAGCCCCTTCTTGACCTGGTTGAGCTCCTTGGTCGACACCAGCCGCGACGCCTGCGCCACATTGACCGGGAAACCTTTGAAGCGCTCGGTGAAAGTCCGCGAGTGCTGGCGCGCCAGCAGCGTGGTCGGCACCACCACCGCGACCTGCCTGCCCTCCAGCGCCACGGCGAACGCCGCGCGCAGCGCCACTTCGGTCTTGCCGAAGCCGACGTCGCCACAAATCAGCCGGTCCATCGGACGGCCGATCTCGAGGTCCTTCAAGGTCGAGGTGATGGCCCCTAACTGATCCTCGGTCTCCTCATACGGGAAGCGCGCGCAGAACTCGTCATAGACGTGCGGCTGCAGCGGGAATTTCGGCGCCTCGTGCAGCTGCCGCTCGGCCGCGATCTTGATCAACTCGCCCGCGATCTCGCGGATCCGGTTCTTCAGCTTGGCCTTGCGTGCCTGCCAGCCGCCGCCGCCGAGACGGTCGAGCTCGACATTGGCGCTGTCGGAGCCATAGCGCGACAACAGCTCGATGTTCTCGACCGGCAGGAACAGTTTTGTTTCGGCGGCATAATGCAGCTCGAGACAGTCATGCGGCGCGCCGGAGACTTCCAGCGTCTGCAGCCCGACGAAGCGGCCGATGCCGTGCTCGACATGGACCACGAGATCGCCGGTTGCAAGGCTCGTCACCTCCGAGATGAAATTGTCGAGCTTGCGGCTCGCCTTGCGCGGCCGCACCAGGCGGTCGCCGAGAATGTCCTGCTCGCTGATGACGGCGAACTCGTCGGTCTCGAAGCCGGATTCCATGCCGAGCACCGCCAGCATGGTTTCGTTGCGCGGCGTCGCCTGCACGATCCGCCAGGTGTTGACGCTGGTCGTGTTCAGGAGCTTGTGGTCGCGCAGCATCGCGCCCATGCGGTCGCGCGAGCCCTCGCTCCACAACGCGATCACCACCTTCTTGCGCTGTGACTGCAGCGCGCCGACATGGCCGACCACGGCCTCGAACACGTTGACATTGCTGTCGGCGCGTTCGGGGGCGAAGTTGCGGCCCTGCCGCGCGCCGGCGTCGAACACGTCGGGCGTGCCTTCGGGCACCGCGAACGGCGTCAGCCGCGCCAGCGGCGCATCGCCGAGCAGCTTGGTCCATTCGGCCTCGGTCAGATAGAGCTGGTCCGGCGGCAGCGGCTTGTAGACCGCGCCGCTGCCCGGATGCTCCAGCGCCTCGCGCCGTGCGTCATAGTAGTCAACGATCTGCGAGAAGCGTTCGCGCGCTGCGTCCTCGCCCTGCGGCTCGATCGCAACCGTCGCCCCGTCGAGATAATCGAACAGCGTGTCCATCCGCTCCTGGAACAGCGGCAGCCAATGCTCCATGCCGGGGTGACGCCGCCCTTCCGAGACCGCTTCATAGAGCTGATCGTCGCGCCCCGGCGCGCCGAACGCGGCGACATAGCCCATGCGGAAGCGCCGGATGGTCTCGGTCGTGAGCTGGAATTCCGACACCGGCACGAGATCGAGCCCGCGCATGTCGAGCAGCGTGCGCTGGGTCTCGGCATCGAAGGTGCGGATCGATTCCAGGCTGTCGCCGAAGAAGTCGAAGCGCACCGGCTGGTCGAGGCCGGCCGGAAACAGATCGAGGATGCCGCCGCGCACGGCATATTCGCCGGGCTCGCGCACCGTGGACGAGCGGGTGTAGCCATTGTGCTCGAGCCAGGCCACGACCGAATCCATCGGCACCACATTGCCGGGCGCAACCGACAGCGCTTGCGCTGCGACCTGATCGCGCGCCGGGACCCGCTGCACGGCCGCATTCACCGTGGTGAGCACAATCAGCGGCTTGTCGCTGCCGACCAGCCGCGACAACTTGGCCAAAGCGGTGAGCCGTTGCGCCAAAATGCCGGCATGCGGCGAGACGCGGTCATAGGGCTGGCAGTCCCAGGCCGGAACCTGCATCACGGCGATATCGGGCGCAAAGAACTCCAGCGCGCGGGCGAGCTGCTGCATCCGCGCGCCGTCGCGGCACACCACGGCAAGGCTCACCGCCGGACGCTTCGGCTGCGCCGCGATCGCGCGCGCCAGGTCGGAGATGACGAGCCCTTCGGCGCCCTCGGCGACGTTGGCGATGGTCAGCACCCGGCCGGGCGCGAGCATCGCGGCCGGTGATTTCATCGGCTGTTTCATGCGCTGGGATCCGCGACCCGGAACGCCTTGATGCGGGCAAACAGCGCGGTGGCATATTCGGACGGCAGCACCTTGTCGCCGGTCAGCGCCGCATAGAGGTCGGGATCCGGGACCTCGATCAAATGCTCGAGCTCGCCGAGCTCGTGATCGGACAGCTCGCCAATGGTCGCGTCGGCGAAGCGGCCGAGGATCAGGTCCATCTCCCGGGTGCCGCGGTGCCAGCAGCGAAACAAAAGCCGCTTGCGGCGGTCATCGAGCCCGCTGCTCGATCGTGTCGATCCCGTCATGTCCCAAAATCCATCCAACGCCAAAAGCCCGGACGTGCCGGGCGGGCTTGATATAGCCATGGCGATGGCCGATGTCAGCCCTCATTCGCCGCGTTTTGGGGTTTCCGTGGGCGCATGCCGTCATTGCCGGGCTTGCGCGCCCGTCGAAGCCTTGGCGTAGACGGGACCGGCCGACATCAGCTCCAAAAAAAGACGTGGATGCCCGGCACAAGGCCGGGCATGACGGTGTGAAACGGTCTTGGATTCGTCGATGCGCCCAGCCCTGCTCAATCCGCTGTTTGCCCAGGTCACGACCCTGCAAGGGGTCGGCCCGAAGCAGGACAAGCTGCTGCGCTATCTGCTCGACCGCAGCGAGACGCCGCGGCTGGTTGACCTGCTGCTGCATCTGCCGGCGAGCGTGATCGACCGCCGCGCCCGGCCGAAGATCCGCGACGCCGCGGTCGGAACCATGGTGACGCTCGAGGTCACCGTCGACCGCCATCGCCCGCCGCCGCCGCGCAATTCGCGCGCGCCCTACCTTGTCTATGCCAGCGACGACACCGGCGACGTCGTGCTGACCTTCTTCCGTGCCCAGCCCGGCTATGTCGAGAAGCTGCTGCCGGTCGGCGAGAAGCGCTACGTCTCCGGCACGCTGGCGATGTATGACGGCATCCCGCAGATCGTGCATCCCGATCGCGTCGTCGATGAAGCGGGCTTTGCAAAACTGTCCGGCATCGATCCGGTCTATCCGCTGACCGAGGGGCTTGCGATCGGCTCGCTCCGCCGCGCCATCGCGCAGGCGCTGACCAGGCTGCCCGAGCTGCCGGAGTGGATCAGCCCCGAGGTGCTGCGCCGCTGCAACTTCCCGCCGATCAGGGAGGCGCTGACCCGCGTGCATGTGCCGGTCGAGCTGACCGATATCCTGCCCGACGGTCCGTTCTGGTCACGTCTCGCATTCGACGAGCTGCTGGCCGGCCAGCTCGCGCTCGCCCTGATCCGCGCCACGCTGCGACGCCCCAGCGGTGTGCGCAACGCCGGCGATGGTCATCTGCGCCGGAAGATCATCGATGCCCTGCCCTATGCGCTGACCAGGTCGCAGCAAGAGGCGGTCGCGGCGATCATCGCGGACCTGCAGCAGCCGGTGCGGATGCTGCGCCTCGTGCAGGGCGACGTCGGTTCCGGCAAGACCGTGGTGGCGCTGCTGGCCGCCGCCGCGGTTGCGGAAGCCGGCAGGCAGGCCGCGCTGATGGCGCCGACCGAAATCCTGGCGCGCCAGCACATCAAGACCATCGCACCGCTCGCCGAGAGCGCTGGCCTACGGGTTGCGATCCTCACCGGCCGCGAGAAAGGCAAAGAGCGCCGCGAGCTGCTGGCACAGCTCGAGGCCGGCGAGATCGATCTGTTGGTCGGCACCCACGCACTGATCCAGGACGACGTGATCTACAAGGCGCTGGCGCTTGCCGTGGTCGACGAGCAGCATCGCTTCGGCGTCCGCGAACGGCTCGCGCTGACCTCCAAGGGTGAGGCCGTCGACGTGCTGGTGCTGAGCGCCACCCCGATCCCGCGCACGCTGGTGCTCACATACTTTGGCGACATGGACGTCTCGGAGCTGCGCGAAAAGCCCGCCGGCCGCCAGCCGATCGACACCCGCGCGGTGCCGATGAGCCGGATCGAGGACGTCATGGACGGCGTCGGCCGCGCGCTCGGCGCCGGCAAGCTGGTCTACTGGATCTGCCCGCTGGTCGATGAATCCGAGGCCGAGGGCACCGAGCATCTCACCAACGCGACCGAACGTTTCGAGAGCCTGCAGAAGCGGTTCGGCGATCGCGTCGGTCTCGTGCACGGCCAGATGAAGGGCACCGAGAAGGACCGCGTGATGACGCAATTCGCCGCGCACGAGATCGGCCTCCTGGTCGCGACCACGGTGGTCGAGGTCGGCGTCGACGTGCCCGCGGCGACCATCATGGTGATCGAGAACGCCGAACGTTTCGGGCTTGCGCAGCTGCATCAATTGCGCGGGCGCATTGGCCGCGGCTCGGAGGCCTCGACCTGCCTGCTGCTCTACAAGGAGCCGCTCGGCGAGATGTCGAAGGCGCGGTTGAAAGTGATCCGCGAGACGACGGATGGATTCCGGATCGCCGAGGAGGATCTGAAGCTGCGCGGCGAAGGCGATGTGCTCGGCATCCGCCAGAGCGGCCTGCCCGGCTACCGCATCGCGCGCTCCGAAGTGCACGGCCAGCTCATCACCCAGGCCCGCGACGAGGCGCTGCGGATCATGAAGGACAACCCGAAGCTGAAGGGCGAACGCGGCGAAGCGCTGCGCGTCCTGCTCTACCTCTACGAACGCGACGAAGCCGTGCCGCTGATCGGCGCGGGGTAGCGGCCAGCCCCGTCATTGCGAGCGCTCTACCCATCGTCATTGCGAGCGCAGCGAAGCAATCCATCGTTCCGCATATGCGGAAGCGTGGATTACTTCGTCGCTCCGCTCCTCGCAATGACGGTATATACTTGCGGCTGGGGGACATCATGAAACAACCATGCGTCTACATCTTCGCCAACAAGCGTCACGGCACCGCTTACACGGGCGTTACCGCAAATCCACCCAAGCGTGCGTTTGAGCATCGCGAGGGATTGGTGAAGGGCTTCTCGGCCAAATATGGCTGCAAGATTTTGGTCTGGTACGAATTGCACAAAACCATGTACAACGCGATCACTCGTGAGAAGCAGATCAAGGCCGGCAGCCGCGCGAAGAAGATTGCGCTGATCGAGGCGCTGAATCCAGATTGGAACGACCTCTACGAGACGCTGATCTAGGTGTGCTCATTGCCCCTTCCCGCCGTCATTGCGAGCGTAGCGAAGCAATCCATCGGTCCGCATATGTGGAATCATGGATTGCTTCGTCGCTTCGCTCCTCGCAATGACGAGGATGGAGTTGGGCCTCTTATTCGACCTTGGCCGGCGCGGGCTGAGTTGCCGGCTGCAGCGAGGCCTGGTTGGTCGAAGCCTGGCTCGCAATGCGCGCAGCATTGGCCATGCCGGCGAGCGCCGCGGCGCGCTTCTGATCGGCGGTGCCGCCGGGCTGCACCACACCGGCGGACATGATCAGCGTCGCGGCATCCTCGGTGCTCATTTCGATCTCGATGATCTTGCTCTTCGGCACGTAGAAGAAGAAGCCGGTGGTCGGGTTCGGCGCGCACGGCAGGAACACCGAGATGTGCTCTTCCGCTCCGGGCAGGCTAGCGGCAAGTTCGGCGCTCGGCGCCTGCGAGATCAGCACGATCGACCACATGCCGGGCGAGGGAAACTCGACGAGGCCGACGCGGCGAAAGCTCGAGCCGTTGCCGGAGAACAGCGTTTCGAACACCTGCTTGAGGCCACGATAGATCGCGCGCACCGCAGGGATGCGGCCAAGCAGCCGTTCGCCGAGATCGACCAGGGTTCGCCCGATCAGATTGGCGGTGAGGAAGCCGAGCAGCGTCAGCGCGATGACCGCGACGATCAGGCCGGAACCCGGCAGCCCGAACGGCAGATAGGTTTCCGGCCGGTAGGCCGTGGGCACGAACGGCCGGACCAGATTGTCGACCCAGTTCACGAACCACCAGGTCAGATACAGGGTGATCGCAACCGGTCCGGCCACCACCAGGCCGGTCAGGAAATAGTTGCGAAACCGCGCCATCAGCCCGCGCGGGGCATCCGGGGGCAATTCACCGGTCGAGGCGGGAGGCACTTGGTTGGAGGTCATTGCGGTTCCAGGGTCGTCGAAGCGGCCGTAGTCCACCACCCAGCTAAGCCATTCTGTCGCATTTTTGAAGGGCCGCGTGAAGCTGCGGCTTGCGACTATTCGACCGTGACCGATTTGGCCAGATTCCGCGGCTGGTCGACATCGGTGCCCATCACGACAGCGGTATGATAGGCGAGCAGCTGCACCGGAACGGCGTAGACCATCGGCGCGAAGGTCGCCCCCATGTCCGGCATCACGATCGTCACCAGCGACTGGATGGTCGCCTCCGCCGCGCCCTTGGCGTCAGTCATCAGGATGATCTTGCCGCCGCGGGCGGCGACCTCCTGCATGTTGGAGACGGTCTTCTCGAACACCTTGTCGTAGGGCGCGATCACCACGACCGGCATGTGCTCGTCGATCAGCGCGATCGGCCCGTGCTTGAGCTCGCCGGCGGCGTAGCCCTCGGCATGGATGTAGGAGATTTCCTTCAGCTTCAGTGCGCCCTCCAGCGCCAGCGGATAGCTGGTGCCGCGGCCGAGATAGAGCACGTCGCGCGACTTCGAGATCTCGCGCGCCAGCTTCTCGATCTGCACTTCGGTGGTCAGCGCTTCCGACATCAGGCGCGGGATCTCGACCAGGCCATGCACCAGCTTGGCCTCGTCGGCATCGGACAGCTCGCCGCGCGCCTTGCCGGCGGCGACCGCGAGCGAGGCCAGCACCATCAGCTGGCAGGTGAACGCCTTGGTCGAAGCGACCCCGATCTCGGGACCGGCGAGCGTCTGCAGCACGGTCTCGCTCTCGCGCGCGATCGTCGAGGTCGGCACGTTGACGACCGAGAGCGTGTGCGCACCCTGCGCCTTGGCGTAGCGCAGCGCCGCCAGCGTGTCGGCGGTCTCGCCCGATTGCGAGATGAAGATCGCAAGATCGCCCTTGCGCAGCGGTGCCTCGCGGTAGCGGAATTCGGAGGCGACATCGAGCTCGACCGGTAGCCGCGCCAGCCGCTCCAGCCAGTATTTCGCGACGAAGCCGGCATAGCTCGCGGTGCCGCAGGCGGTGACCGAGACGCGCTGGATATCCTTGAAGTCGAACGGCAGCTTCACCGGCATGGTGACGCGCTCGGTCGCCATGTCGACATAGCGCGCCAGCGTGTGCCCGGACCACTTCGGGCTGCTCGTGGATCTCCTTCGCCATGAAGTGGCGGTAGTTCGCCTTGTCGACCAGCGCCGTTGCCGTCGTGTGCTTGATCGCCTCGCGGTGGACGATGGCGTTGTCCTTGTCGAAGATCGTGGCGCCCTTGCGATTCAGCACCACCCAATCGCCGTCCTCGAGATAGCTGATCGTATCGGTGAACGGCCCGAGCGCGATCGCGTCGGACCCGAGAAACATCTCGCCTTCGCCATGGCCGACCGCGAGCGGCGGGCCGTTGCGGGCGCCGATCATCAGGTCATCCTCGCCGGCGAAGATGAAGCCGAGCGCGAACGCGCCGCGCAGCTGCGACAGCACCGCCCTCACCGCCTCGATCGGCTTGACGCCGCCCTTGAGCAGATTGTCGACCAGATGCACCACGACCTCGGTGTCGGTCTCGGTCGAGAACGCCGCACCCTTGGCCTCGAGCTCCTCGCGCAGCTCGCGGAAATTCTCGATGATGCCGTTATGCACCACGGCGACGCGTTCGGTGGCGTGCGGGTGCGCGTTGTTCTCGGTCGGCCGTCCGTGCGTGGCCCAGCGGGTGTGGCCGATGCCGGTATGGCCGCCGAGCGGCTTGGCCTCGAGCCGGGCCTCGAGATTCTTCAGCTTGCCCTCGGCACGGCGCCGCGCCAGGCCGCCATTCTCCAGCGTGGCGACACCCGCGGAATCATAGCCGCGATATTCGAGCCGCTTGAGCGAATCCACTAATTGCTCCGCGACCGGAGCGCGTCCAAGAATGCCGACGATGCCGCACATGCGGTTCAATGTCCCCAAAAATCGCCGAAAATTTGCCAAAGCGGCGACACGGTCCCTTAACGGGAATCGCCGGCCGCAAGATACTCAATAATTATTGCCGATTGCGACAGTCTTAAACGGCAAGGTTGATGCGAAAGGCTGGTTAATCGGGGCTAACCATTTTGGCAAGAGCGCGTCAGCGCGGATCCTCCGGCGCGGGCCACGGTTTCGCCTCCCAGATCGTGGTCCATTCCTGACCCGCGCCGCACGCAGGCGCGCTGACCTCGACGCGAACCACGACAAAGCTTTCGCGATTGGTCACGTCTAGCCGATAGACATGCCGCAGGTGTGGGCTGGGACACAGGTCCGATCCGGTTTCGGCCTGAAACAAGCCGGCCTCCTCCCTCCATGTGATGAAACCCGGAGTGTCCGTCGTACCGAAGCCGTTCAGCGCGACGTACGGAAATTCCATCGGCTTTGGTCTGCTGACGTCGGAAAGATCGAACGCGCGATGCGATCCGGTCACGGAAAGCCGACAGAACATCAGCGCGAGACGGTGCCCGGCCACTTTCATGAAGCGAACCGGCAACTTTTCGATGTCATCACTGTATTTGCAGCCGGATTGCTCGGCCGCAAGCGCGAGCATCCTTGGCACCAAGGCCGGATCGGAAATTTCAAAGTCCGTGCGTCCATTGGCAAGGCTGCTCCATTCGCGAAGCGCCTCGCGTCGTGCATTGATGCTCGCAGTTTCGTCGCCGCGCGCGACCGACACGAGCGGCGGACCGGCCGTGAGAAGACCTCCGAGCAGCACCTTGATCAATCCAGCGATCAGCCGCGCGCTCACGGTCCCCATCCCCGGCCACGCAGCCAGACCTCGCGGCACGTAACCAGCATGCCGAGCAGTCCGTTCTTGAGGAAAAACAGATAGAGCGCGAACAGCAGCACGAAGCTGGGCCGATCGTCGCCCCAGGAAACGAACTCAGGTTGGTCGTGTGTCCTCCGGGACAGCACCGCCAACTGTCCGGTCTCGGCCCATTGGTAGAGTCGTGCGGCGCTGAAGTACGTCACCAGGCTGCAAAAGACGCCAATCAGAACGGTCGCGGCATGTTTGCGCATGCCGTGTTTTGCCTTGTCGCCTCCTAAGAGCGATGAAACCGCAGACGGCAAACGTCGTTAACCGCATCAATATGTCATTAACGCCTTTCGGCGAGGCCAGCCGACGCTGGCGGTAGTCGACGCTCCCGGGACGCCCTAATGCTCCACCCGGTAGAGCCGCCATCGCTCCGGCACGCCTTTGAGCTGGTGCGCGCCGCGGTCCTTGAAGCGGATTTCGGACTTTGACATCAGGTCCTTGACCGCGCTCGAGACCAGCACTTCGCCGGCCCGCGCTTTCGCCGCGACGCGCGCGCCGATGTGAAACGCAAGCCCGATCACCTCCGCGCCACTCACCTTGTATTCGCCCGCGTGCAGTCCGACCCTGATCTCCAGCCCCAGCGTGCGCACGGACTCGCGGATCGCGGTCGCGCAACGGATCCCGGCTGCCGGCGCGCGGAACGTCGCCAGCAACCCGTCGCCCGTCGTCACGACTTCCTTTCCCCGCAAGGCCTTCAGCTCCCTGCGCACAGCGACATAGTAGTGGTTCATCACCGTCGCCCAGCGCGTGTCGCCGAGCCGCGCGGCCTTTTCGGTGGATCGGACGATATCGACATAGAGGATCGTGGCGAGCGCCTGCTTGAGCTGCGAGTCCCGGTCGGTGGTTCGCCGCCGGTTCGCGATATTTCCAGCCAGAGGCTCATAGCGATGGCTGCGTCGCCGCGCGATGGCGGCCTTGGTGTAGTCCTGGGCGCGCTGCACCGTGCGGCAGCGAATGGTTTTTTCCTGCGGTGGAAACGTCCAGTGGACCTTTCGCCTGTCGCCCGCGCCATCAACCTGCACGGCGCCCCATTTCAGGAAAACCGTCGAGCCGGCCCGTCGAATGCACCATGCCTTCGACGTGTATCCGGAAACGTTCGACTGATGGACTCCGATGCGAAGGAATTTTGGCATGAGCGTCCGGCCGATCGAAGGAACGTTTGGCAGCCTACCCAGGGTAAAGCGTAGCCATACATTCCCGCGTTGGCAACGTTGCAGGTTTGCGGACTATCGAGAATGCCGGACCGCGATGTCCGCGTCGGGTCCCGCACGCGGACGAAGGATCGTGTGAGGCAGCACCAAGGCTTCGTCAGCTCCGGAGGTCGCGGCCCTGCCCATTCGATGCAGCGTCGGCGTCGACCGACAAAATTGCCGCGTCTTGCACGTCCGCTATCGGCTGCTCTGGATCGCGGAATCGAGCCGGGGTCAACCGGCTGCGGTCGACCGTCACGCCGAAGATGTCGAAGCGGTTGTAGTAACCGACCACGTCGTGAAACTGTTTCGGCTCGACGCAGCGATTGAGATCGATCTCCGCGTAGGCGATCCCCTCCTCGTCCTGCAATCCATCGCCGAAGACGCTGCCGGTCGGATCGACGAAGAAGCTCGCCGCACGTGGTGTCTGGTCGATCACGTCGGCGATCGTTCGATCGCGTTCAATGAGGAAGGCGCGCAACGCCTGGTCCATGTAGCCGGCGGTGACGATCCCGAATACCTTGGCTTCGAAGCAATGGGCGCTGGCCCGGATGCGGTTGGCGGCCACGTTGTCGAAATTGCCGCCGCCTGCCGGGCGCCGGGTGGGCCACATCGGCGGCCAGCTCGAAATGTGCACCTGCTCGCCCTGCGCCATCAGCGCGAAGCGGGCCAATGGATTGGTATTCTCGCCGCAAATTAACCCGCCGATCCGGCCCTGCCGCGTCTCCGCGACTTTAAGGCCCGCACCATCCCCGGACGACCACACCAGCTTCTCATAGAAGGTCGGAACCAGCTTGCGGTGATGGATGAGAATTTCTCCGGTCTCGCCGATCAGCAGGTTCGAGTTCCACAGCCCCCCGACGCTGACGGCCGAGCGCTCGCTGATGCCGATCGAGACCGTGACGCCGAGGGCGCGTGCCTCGGCGCAGAGCCGCGCCACTTCCGGTCCGTCCGCCAGCACGGATTGCTCCGCCATGCGCACGAACAGATCGTGGTTGTCGATTGGAGGCCACAGCGCAGCCCAGACCGGAAAGGCGGGAATATAGGTTTCGGGAAACGCGATCAGCTCGGCGCCGGCCCTGGCCGCCTCGCGAATGATGGCGATCGCCTTTTCGGTGGTCGCCCAGCTGTCGAGGAAGACGGGCGCGGCGTGGACGGCAGCAGCCTTGAAACGAGGAAGCATGTCGAAAATCCCGGCTAGGACTAGGGGAGCGAAGCGGTATCATCCCTGGCTTGCCGGCGTGCATGGGAATTGTCGCAAGGTCGGTTGCGAAGGATCGGAACCGCCACGCGCTGGAACGGGAATTGCTTTGCTGACAAGGGCCGTAATTTCAACGGCCGCAACCTGGAGGCCGGTGATGTTCGACACGATCAACTGGGACGATCTGCGGGTGTTTCTCTGCGCCGCCCGCGCCGGGAATTTGAGCCAAACGGCAAAGCGGCTGCGGCTCGACCATTCCACCGTCAGCCGGCGCATCGCCCAGATGGAAGCTTCGCTCGGGGTTGCGGTGTTCGAACGCCACCGCGCCGGGCTCAAGCTCAACGAAGTCGGCGAGCGACTGTTGCGCCATGCCGAGCGGGTCGAGAGCGCGGTGATCGCGATCCGCGAGGAGGCCAGCGCCAGCGACACCCAGGAGCTCGTCGGGACCGTGCGGCTCGCCACCATGGAGGGGATCGCCTCGCTTTATCTGGCGCAACGCTTTGCCAAGCTGCGACGCACCGCGCCACAGCTCACCGTCGAACTCGTCACGTCCGCCCAGACGGTCTACGTTCATAAGCGCGAGGCCGATCTGTTCGTGTCCTTCTTCCGGCCGCCCGGTCCGGGCCTGATCTCGGAGCGCATCGGCAAGTTTCGGCTCGGGCTATTCGCGAGCCAGGACTATCTCGACCACCACGGGATGCCCGCAAGCCTGCGCGACCTGCAGGATCATTGGTTCGTGTCCTATATCGAGGACCTGATCCAGGTCGACTCGGTGCGCTGGCTCGCCGATGTCATCGAAGAGCCGAAAATCGCCTTCCACTCCAACAGCATGATCGCGCAGATGAACGCCGCGGCGGGCGGCCTCGGCATCGTGATGCTGCCGAGCTTTGCCACAAGGGACCGGCCCGACCTGATACCGGTGCTGCCCGCTCTCGCCGGCACCGTTCGCGAGGTCTGGCTCAACGTCCACAGCGACCTGCAATTCGCCCCGCGCATCCGCGCCGTCCGCGCCTTCCTGAAAAATACCCTGAAGCAGGATCCCGACATGCAGGTCACGCTGGCCGATGTCGTGCCGCAGCCGCGCACAGCAGATTGCAAAAATCCATAATTCCCTTCCGTCAGCCCCCGGCTGAAGCTCGTCCGATTGGCGCAAGCAGAGCGCGCTGAAGTTTTGAGGGGCCGAAATGAACGTGGTTATTCCCGGCAATGCCGATCCGGCGCCGAACGGCGGCGCATTGGCCAAGAAGCAGGCCGAGAAGCTGGCCAAGAAACTGGCCAAGAAGCGGCTGACAGTCGCGCTCGTTCTGAGCGTTGCGATGATCGTGATCTATTTCGGCTTCATGGGGCTTTTCGCGTTCGACAAGCCGCTGCTCGGCACCATTCTGATGCCCGGCCTGTCGCTTTGCATTGTGCTCGGCCCGCTCGTCATCATCTCTTCCTTCGTGCTCTGCCTGGTCTACGTGCTGTGGGCGAACCGGGTGTTCGACGCAGGCGTTCGCGAGCTTCGCTAAGGGGACAGGCAAATGGGCAGCAGCACGCTTTCGATCGGGTTCTTCTTCGCCTTCATGGCGTTGACGCTGGCGATCACCTATTGGGCTGCGCGGCGCACGCGCACCACCGAGCACTTCTTTGCCGCCGGCGGCCAGGTCACGCCGTGGCAGAACGGCTGGGCACTCGCGGGAGACTTCCTGAGCGCCGCGGCCCTGCTCGGGATTGCCGGCATCGTCACCTCGAACGGCTTCGACGGCATGATCTATTCGATCGGGTGGCTGGTCGGCTGGCCGATCATTCTGTTCCTGATCGTCGAACCATTGCGCAATGTCGGCCGTTTCACCTTCGCCGACGTCGTGGCTTATCGCCTGCGCCAGCGCCCGGTGCGCCTCGCCGGCGCCATCGGTACACTTGCCGTGATCCTGTTCTACCTGATCGCCCAGATGGTCGCGACGGGATCGCTGATCAAGCTGCTGTTCGGCCTGCCCTACACCTGGTCGGTCGTCGTCGTCGGCAGCGTCATGCTGGTCTATGTGCTGTTCGGCGGCATGTTGGCGACGACCTGGGTGCAGGTGGTCAAGGCTGTGCTGCTGATGGGCGGCGGCATCCTGCTCGCCCTCCTCGTGTTGACCCATTTCGACATGAACCCGCTGAAGCTGTTCGCCGCGGCGTCCGAGAAATACGGCACCAAGGTGCTGCAGCCGGGATCGAAGGTGGTCTCGGGTCAATGGGATGCCATCTCGCTCGGGCTCGGACTGATGTTCGGAACCGCCGCGATGCCGCATGTGCTGATGCGGGCCTACACGGTGAAGGATTCCAAAGCCGCACGGCTGTCGATCCTCTATGCCACCGGCCTGATCGGCGTCTTTCATCTCATGGTCTTCATCATCGGCTTCGGCGCCATGGTGCTGGTCGGCGCCGAGGCGGTGGCCAAGGCCGGCGGCGGCGGCAACATGGCAGCGCCCCTGCTCGCACTCACCGTCGGCGGCAACGCGTTCTTCGGCTTCATCTGCGCGGTCGCGTTCGCGACCATGCTTGCCGTCGTCGCGGGGCTGACGCTGTCGGGCGTCGCCACGCTCTGCCACGACGTCTGGACCAATGTGATCAGGAGCGGCACCGCTTCGGAAGCCGAGCAGCTCAAGGTCGCGCGGGTCGCGACGGTTCTGATTTCCATCCTCGCCATCGGCCTGGGCATCGCGTTCGAAGGCCAGAACGTCGCGTTCATGGCGGGACTTGCGTTCTCGATCGCCTGCGCCGCCAACTTCCCTTCGCTCGTGCTCGCCATCACCTGGCGCCGCTTCACGACGCCTGCTGCTGTGGCGAGCATCCTCGTCGGCACACTGAGCTCGCTGGTGCTGATCTATCTGTCCCCGACCATCCAGGTCGACATTCTCGGCAAGCCGCTCGCCGCGGTCGAGCATCAATGGTGGTTCGTGTCGCTGCGCAATCCCGCGATCATCAGCATGCCGCTATCCTTTGCGGTCGCGATCCTGCTGTCGCTGATGACACGGGAGAAGAACGCAAACCTCGCCTTCGACGAGATGCAGCGGCGCATCCTGCTCGGACCGGTAGAGCCGAACACCAGCGAGCCGCGCCAGGCGAAGAATGCGGCATGAACCGGGTCAACCGATCGACGTTGCGATCAGCCCGTTGCGAACCCCGTCACCCGATGCGCATATGTGACTCACAGATCGCGCAACACATTCAGTGTCGTCCCGGCGAAAGCCGGGACCCATAACCACCGACGGTCATTGCTTCACGATGCTGGAACGACGAGTCCTGTCCCCAACTTCCGCCGCGGAGTATGGGTCCCGGCTTTCGCCGGGACGACATTTTATGGTCGAGACAGGCTCGCAAATATGTCGCGAGAAGATCACTTCCCCTTCGCAGCCTTCTCCTTCAGCTTCGCCGTGCGGTAGCGCGCGGCGCCGCCTTCGCGGATGGACTGCTCGCTGCGCTCGAGCGCCATCGCATCGTCGGGAACATCCTTGGTGATCACGGAGCCCGAACCGATATAGGCGCCCTTGCCGATCGTGACCGGCGCGACCAGCGACGTATTGGTGCCGATGAAGGCGCCCTCGCCGATCAGCGTCTTGTGCTTGAGGAAGCCGTCATAGTTGCAGGTGATGGTGCCAGCGCCGAGGTTGGAATTGGCACCGACATGGGCGTCGCCGACATAGGAGAGATGGTTGACCTTGACGCCGGCCTCCAGCCTCGAACCCTTCGTCTCGACGAAATTGCCGATCTTCACGCCATCGCCGAGCGAGGTGCCGGGCCGCAGCCGCGCGTAGGGTCCGAGTTCCACCTTCTTGCCGATCGTAGCTTGAGTGATGTGCGAGAAGGAATGGATCACGGCGCCGTCGTCGATCGAGACGCCCGCTCCGATCACAACGAACGGCTCGATCGTGACGTCCTTGCCGAATTTGGTGTCGGCGGCGAGATAGACGGTCTCCGGTGCGATCAGGGTCACGCCGGCCTCGAGCGCCTGGTTGCGCAGCCGCGCCTGCATCACGGCCTCGGCCTCGGCGAGCTGCGCCTTGGTGTTGATGCCGCGCACTTCGTCTTCGCTGGTCTCGATCACGACGGCCTCCAGTCCGAGTTCCCTGACAATGCCGACGGCATCGGTCAGATAATATTCGCCCTTGGCATTGGCATTGCCGATCTTCTCGATGATCGCGAGCGCCTTCTTGCCGTCGAACGCCATCACGCCGGCATTGCACAGCGTGATCTTGCGCTCTTCGGCACTTGCATCGGCCTGCTCGCGGATCGCGACCAGCTTGCCGTTCTCGACCACGAGGCGGCCGTAGCCGGTCGGGTCGGCGGCATGGAAGCCGAGCACCGCAAGGGCCGCGCCGTCGCGCAGCGGTGCGCGCATACGGGCGAAGGTCTCGGCCGAGATCAGCGGCGTGTCGCCGAATGCGATCAAGAGGTCGTCGGCGCTGCGGGCGATCGCCTCGCGCGCCGCCAGCACCGCATGCGCGGTGCCGAGCCGCTCGCGCTGCACGAAGGTCTGTGCGTCGGGCCGCACCCGACGCACCTCGTTGGCGACCGCCTCGTGGTCCGGGCCGATCACGACCGCCAGCTGCGACCCCTCGCCGGAGGCCGCGGCGTTGAGCACATGCGCCAGCAGCGGCTGCCCGGCCACGGGGTGCAGCACCTTCGGCAGCGACGAGCGCATCCGCGTGCCCTCACCGGCCGCAAGCACCACTGTCAGGCTCGTTCGCGCAGTCATTCGCAATCCTCGATGTCGCGCGCAGTTCGCTGCGCAAAGCTGTCTTCGAGGCCGTCTTTAATTGTTTTCCCCGGCAGAAGAAACCGATTCGCCTCCGTGGCCTCCGGATTCAAGTTCCGGGTCCATTTCCTGTTAATCTTTGCCTCGTGATTCGGCGGGCCTCGAGGAGGGCCAAGCGGGCTTTGGCCAAAGATCGCGACAATCTGGCGGCGGAATTCGACACCGAGAGCACCACCGGCTTTTTGGCCGAGGAGGATGCTCTGGATCGCCGCATGCTGTGGCGGCTCGGCTCGTGGGGCGTTGCCGCGGTCGGCGCCGTCACCGTCGCGATGATGGCCAACCAGTCGGCGTTGACGCTGCGGCGCGACCAGGTCGCCGCAGCGGACCTCGCGCAACAGGCCCAGCAGCTGCAGACGCTGGCGAAGGAGAGCCACAACGAGACGCGCCGGCTGGCGTCTGCGATCGATACGCTCAACGGCGATCGCGACCGGCTGTATTCGCGCGTCACCACGCTGGAGCAGGGTCTCGACTCCGTGACCGGCGCGATCGCCAGGCAGCCGCCGGCACCATCGCCCTTGGCAGCGGCGCCCGGCACCTCGCCCGCAACCGCCAGTTCGACTGCGGCCGCCTCCGCGCCAACCGTTGCCGCCGTCGCAACGACGCCGCCGGTCGCATTGGACAAGCCGGCGGCGATCGACAAGCTGCCCCGCAGCCGGCGACAGCAAGGCGACTGGGCCGATCGAGAAGCCGGTTGCGGCGGCCGAAAAGCCGGCAACGGCCGACAAGAAACCGGCGTCCGCGGCCGCCAAGCCGCAGGCCGCCGCGGAGAAGCCGCCAGCCTCCGACAATTCGCCGCCGAATTCCGCCACGGCCGCATCGATCGCAAGTCCAATGAGCGCCGCCGCGGCCGGCGCCGAGGATGCACCCGCTGCGCCGGCACCGGTCGCGGACAAGCCGCTTGCCGACAAGCCGGTTCTGGCATCACTCGATCCTGCGGCGAACAAGGCAACCGAAACGGTCAGGCCGCCGACCGCCAACGATGTCACCGCCGCACCGATCCCTCCGCTGGTGATCACAGCGGATCCGGACGCCGAGGACGATGCGCCGCAGGCACAGATCCACCGCACCGAATTCGGCGTCGATCTCGGCACGGCCAATTCGGTCAATGGACTGCGCGCGCTGTGGCGCGGCCTGTTGAAGTCGAAGGCCAACGCGCCGCTGGCGGCGCTGCGGCCGATCATCGTGATCAAGGAGAACAGCAACGGGCTCGGCATGCAGTTGCGCCTGGTGGCCGGACCGCTGAACGACGCCGGCACCGCAGCCAGGATCTGCGCGGGCCTCAGCCTGGTGCAGCGGACCTGCGAGACGGCGATCTATGACGGCCAGCGACTGGCCCTCAACGAGCCGGCCGCCGGAGCCAAGCCGGCGCCGTCGCATCGCCGGGCCGTGCCGAAGCGCGCCGTCGCGCCGCAGCAGCAGCAGCAGCCGGTCGCCGAGGACAAGAAGCCGGAGCCGACCACGATCTCCTCGATATTCCGGCGGAACAGCCAATAATCATGTGAGCCAAGGGATTGTGGCCGGATTTCAACCGATTTCGATGCTCCGACCGAACTTGTCCCGCAACCCGATCCCGACCATAGTGCCGCGATGACAAAACCTCCGTTCCGCCTCTCCCCCTATCAGGTCCAGTTCCTGATGGTCGTGGGCTTCGTCACCGTCGGCTACGCGCTCTACGTGCGCTATCTGGCAATCGAGTTCTCTCCCGTTGCGCTGGCCTGCGACGCCGGCGCGCAGACCATGCTCTGCAAGGCTCGCGCGCTGTCGACCGTACTGTTCAAGAACTCGGTGTTCGGGATCACCGCGCTGGTAATCGCGGTGCTCAACCTGATGCGGCCGTCGATCGTGCTGCTGACCGGCGGCCTGATCGCCGCGGGGCTCGGGATCGTGCTCTACAATGTCGTGCTGTCGGGGCTCGCGATCGGGCTGTTCATCCTGGGTTTTGCGCGGCCCGCGCCCGCCACAGCGTAGCGGCGAGCAGGAGGTACATCACGCAGGTCCAGTCCGACTGCCAGTTGATCGTTCCCTCGTTGTAGATCGTGTAGCCGGCGGCGATCACCAGCAGGCCGGCGAACACGGATTCAGCGAGCGGCCGGATGCCTTCCTTCGGGCGATTGAGCATGGTCAGCAGCGCGAATGGCACCACCGCCATGGTCAGCGAGGCATACGGGAAATCGCGGTAGCGCGGATCGAAGGTGAAGCCGAGCGCGGTTTCGGCAGCAATCACCGTGGTGATGATCAGCACAATCGCCAGCACCGCGCCGAACATGCCCTTGCCGCGATAGTCGCGCGGCCCGACCAGCTCCAGGAAGGTCGGCAGCGAGCGGCCGGCGATCAACGCATGCGCCGTCAGCAGTGGCGCGGCAATGCCCGCCGCGAGCAGCACGCCCCAATGCAGCCAGCCGCCGACGCCGTAGCTCTCGTAATACATCTTGTCGCCGGCAATCCCGAGCAGCGCCCCCGCCGTCGTCGCCGAAATGGCGACCGCGATCCAGGCTGACGGCCGCGGCGTCCAGGGCCGGCGGCGCAGCGTCAGCCAGGCCGCGAGGAAGGTGGCGACGGACAGCGCCATGCCGCCCGCCATCTGCAGCTTCCAGTCCGGATAGTTCGTGATAGCAACGCCGGGCGGATATTTCACCTGCCGCTTGACCGAATCGAACAGGCCCCAATTGCCGCCGACGGTGCCCTCGAGCTTGCGCTTCCAGGGCTGGTCGTAGGCCTCGATCAGGTTGACCCGAAAGCCCTCGCGCTTGGCGAGGTCGAGGATCTCGGACACCACCCGCGCCTGGTTGGTGCGCGACGGCAATGCGCCCTCCCGCATCCGCCCCTGGCTCGGCCAGCCGGTCTCGCCGATCAGGATCTCCTTGCCCGGGAATGTCACCGCCATCCGCTTGCGGATATCGTCGACATGCGCCGCGGCGTACTTTGCCTTGACCGGGATGTCCTCCCAATATGGCAGGATGTGAATGGTGACGAAATCGACCGCGTCGTAAATCTCGCGGTTCTTCACCCAGTATTCCCAGACGTCCGCATAGGTGACAGGAAGATTGCCCGCCGCCGCCTTCACTGCGCGGATGTTGCCGGCAAGATCGGTGGCGGTCATCTCGCCGCGCAGCAGCACCTCGTTGCCGACGATCAGCGAGGTGACGACGCCGGGATACTCCTTGGCGAGCCGCACCGCGATCGCGACCTGCTGCAAATTCTTGAAGCGGTTGCTGCTGAGCCAGATGCCTTGCATCACCTTCAGCCCGACCTTGGCCGCAACGCCGGGGACCTGGTCGAGGCCGTTCTCGATCGAATAGGTGCGCACGCAGTCGGTGACCTTGGCGAGATCGGTCAGATCCTGCTCGATCTGCTCGACTGGAATCTGCGTGGTGGGATCCAGCGGCGTCTGCGCGCCGCGGAACGGCGTATAGGACACGCATTGCAGCTTTGCAGCGGGATCGATCGGCGCGCGCACGAGCGTAATCGGCGTGGCGAGCCACCACCACACGGATGCAATCACGGCGAGCGAGATCAGGAGAAGCGCCAGCGGCGTACGAAGCGAAATCGGTTCCATCCTCCGGGGGACCGTCGAATTAGCCGGTCACAGCCCATCTGCCAAGAGCGGGATTAGGTCAATACCATGGTTGTCCTGCGACAGTTTTGCGCTGGGTCGATAAAGTTGTGAGTTTGCTGGACAAAATACCAAATTCCAGTCATCAGATTTCGCCAGAGTCTCCGCCGCACTGGAGACCTATTTGGACGGCATCACGCGAGCCGTTAGGATGATCCCGCGGGGGCAGGAACATTATCGGGGAATACATGCGTCGACGGCTGCTTGAGTTGAAGAACACTACTTTGCGCCATCTTGCCGTAACGGGCCTTGTCACGGGCCTTGCGCTCCTCATTGGGGCCGGCGGCGCGTTCGCCCAGAGCGGCACGCCGAATCCGCCGGATCAGGCGAAACAGCAGCCTGGACAGCCCGACGCCAACGCAAATGCCGCACGGGAAGCCAACCAGCGCAAGGTCGAGGAGTTCGTCGAGGCCCAGCAGGCCATCAACGGCCCGGCCGGCAACCCGGAATGCGTCTGGCTCGGCCGCCGCGTCGTCCGCTTGATGTGGAACGACGACCTCGATACCGCGTTCCGCCATCTCGACCTCTACGACCGGTTCGGCTGCCCCGGCGGCCACGTCCAGGCGGCGTTCCGCTGCCTGACCCGGTTCGGCGCCCAGATCGACGACAAGGTCCGCGGCAGCCTCGACGGCCGCATCCACGCCTGCTGGATCAATCCGGGCGCGCAGCCCCAGGCCGCGGCCGCCGCCGCTGCTCCCACCCCGGCGCCGGCGACGGCCGGCACCGCCGCACCGGCACCGGCAGCCTCGCCCTCGCCTGCACCGACCCCGTCGGCGTCACCTGCGCCGGCGTCGAAATAGCCATATCCCGCGACCGGGGTCCGGCCGCGATTTTTTCGCGGCTGGAACGGCTTGCGCCCTTAAAACGCCATCGCGGCACACCAGTTGTTAAATCGGATGGCGGAGATATCTTTCCCTCCGCTGTCGTGTTGGTCGAACCCAGGGGACGGGTTCGCTTAGTCCTCAATCTCAGGCCCCGTATGGTTTAACCGCGATGCGCGCCGTCGTCGCCGTCCTGTTGCTTGTCACCGCCGCCCACGCCGCCCTGTGGGGTCTCTTCCAGGAGAAGCAGTCGGCGCCCGATTTCCGTGGCACGCTGCCGAGTCTGTCCTACGCTCCGTTCGAGTCAGGCCACACCGTCGCAGACGTTGCCGCCGACACCGAGAAGGTGCGCACCGACCTGCGAAAACTGTCCACGCTCACCAAAGCGGTCCGCCTCTATTCGTCGACGGAAGGCAACGAGCTGGTGCCGCCGGTCGCCGCCGAGTTCGGCATGAAGGTCACGGTTGGCGCGTGGATCGACAAGGACGCCAACCGCAACAACCGTGAGATCGAAGCCGCGATCAACCTGGCCAAGCGCAACAGCAACGTCATCGGCATTGTAGTCGGCAACGAAACCGTGTTCCGCGGCGAGCAGGTGCCGCTGGAAAACCTCGGCTCGGTTCCGGAGATCGGCGTGCCGCCCGAGGAGTCCGAGAGGATTCTTCGCGAGGAAGCGCAGCGTCTTCACGACGCGGAAATGCAGCCGGATGAAAACGGCAGCAGCGGCTTGAGCAAGCGCGCTGAAGCGATCAAGTGGGCAGTCGCCGAAAACAACGTGCACCGGCTGATCAAGGTGATCCAGCGGGTCAAGAAGTCGGTCAACGTCCCCGTCACGACCGGTGAAATCTGGAACATCTGGCGCGACCATCCGCAGCTCGCCAACTCGTCCGACTTCGTCGCCGCGCACGTGCTGCCCTACTGGGAAAACTTCACCGACAAGCAGGCGGTGGACCAGGCGGTCGACCGCTACAATTTGTTGCGCGACTCCTTCCCCGGCAAACGCATCCTGATTGCCGAATTCGGCTGGCCGAGCCAGGGCTACAATCTGCGCAGCGCCGTTCCCGGCCCGTTCCAGCAGGCCACCGTGCTGCGCAACTTCGTCACCCGCGCCGAAGCCATCGGCATGGACTACAACATCGTCGAGGCGATCGATCAGCCCTGGAAGTTCTTCGAAGGCGGCGTCGGACCCTACTGGGGCATCCTCAATGCCGACCGCGAGCCAAAGTTCGCCTGGACCGGTCCGGTCACCGATCCGAACTACTGGAAGATCGCGCTGGTCGCCGTCCTGGTCGGCCTGTTCATGTCGCTGCCGATCCTGCGGCTGGACCAGCCGACCGTGATGCAGGCGCTACTCTTGTCGGCGGCCGCCAACGGCGTCGGCGCCTGGGTCGCGACCGTGTTCTCGTACTGGACGACGCACTATTTCGTCTGGGGCTCGGCCTTCGCGCTCAGCCTCGGCCTGGTGCTGCTGGTTCCGCTGGTGCTGATCGCGATGGCGCGGATCGAGGAGATCGCGGCGGTGGCGTTCGGCCGCGGCCCGCGCCGGCTGATCGGCAAGAGCGCGGCGCTCGCGCCCGCCACGATCGGCGAGAACGTCAAGTTTCCGAAGGTCTCGATCCACATCCCGGCCTATTTCGAGCCGGTCGAGATGCTGAAGCAGACGCTCGATGCGGTGTCGCGGCTCGACTATCCGAACTTCGAGTGCGTCTGCATCATCAACAACACGCCCGATCCCGACTTCTGGCGGCCGATCCAGGATCACTGCCGGCTGCTCGGCGAGCGCTTCAAGTTCATCAATGCCGAGAAGGTGCAGGGCTTCAAGGCCGGTGCGCTGCGCATCGCGATGGACCGCACCGCGGCGGATGCCGAGATCATCGGCATCATCGATGCCGACTACGTCGTGCATCCGGACTGGCTGAAGGATCTCGTGCCGGCATTCGCCGATCCGCGCGTCGGCCTCGTGCAGGCGCCGCAGGAGCATCGCGACGGCGATCGCTCGCTGATGCACTACATCATGAACGGCGAATATGCCGGGTTCTTCGACATCGGCATGGTCCAGCGCAACGAGTTCAACGCCATCATCGTGCACGGCACGATGTGCCTGATCCGCCGCGCCGCGATGGACAAGGCCGGCGGCTGGTCCTCTGACACGATCTGCGAGGACACCGATCTCGGCCTCTCGATCCAGCAGCAGGGCTGGCTCACGCACTACACCAATGTGCGTTACGGCGAAGGCCTGCTGCCCGACACCTACGAGGCCTTCAAGAAGCAGCGCCATCGCTGGGCCTATGGCGGCTTCCAGATCGTCAAGAAGCACTGGCGGCGCTTCCTGCCCGGCGCCAGCCGGCTGACGCCCGATCAGCGCCGCGAGTTCTCGCTGGGCTGGCTCAACTGGCTCGGCGCCGAAAGCCTCGGCGTCGTGGTTGCGATCCTCAATCTGATCTGGGTGCCGATCGTCGCCTTCGCCGACATCGCGATCCCCGACAAGATTCTGACGCTGCCGATCATCGCCTCCTTCATCGTCTCGCTGGTGCATTTCGTCGCGCTCTACCGGCTGCGCGTGAACATCAAGGCAGGCCAGATGTTAGGAGCCATGATAGCGGCGATGAGCGTGCAGTGGACGGTGTCGCGCGCGGTGGCGCAGGGCCTGATCACCGAGCATCTTGCGTTCGCCCGCACCTCCAAGGGCGGCCTGTCGCGGATGTCGATCGAGTTCCAGGCGTTCTGGGAAGCCGTGATCGGCGTGTTGCTGCTGATCGGCGCCGTCGTGCTCGTCGTCACCAATGGCTACAAGCAGGTGCGCGAGATCTACATCTTCGCCGGCGTCCTGGTGCTGCAGAGCCTGCCATTCCTGGCGGCGGTCTCCATCGCGATCCTGGAAAATTCGCGGATCAACGAGTTCGCATTCTGGCGCAACAGCGCGATCCGCACCGCGGAACTGATCGGGTTGCGCCCGGTCAGCCTGCCCTCGGTCGCCGCCCCATCGCAGCCGGTCGGCTCGGAAATCCGCCGCGACAACTAGCGCCGGATTTGGCCGACTTCAAGAAACGGCCCTAACCGCAGGCGCCGGAACGGCAAATCCGGCGCGCCGGTGCACAATTGACCGCCCGTCGGCTATTGACCCGATGGGCCCTGCCCCCTACACAGCGCGGGCTGGAGCACGATCCGGAGCGGTTCACCGCTGGCGTCCGGATCTAATATTCAGGTGAGTGAGCGCGTAGCTCAGGCGGTAGAGCACGTGACTTTTAATCATGGGGTCGAGGGTTCGAGTCCCTCCGCGCTCACCAAACAAATTCTGTCCAGCCCGGAGACATGGGTAACAGGACATGGGTGACAGCCTCGTGCCGAACGGGTTGTCGAGGGGTTGCAGGGTTTTCTGCTCCAGGTCGAAGTATCCCAAATCATCGTGCATGAAGCTGACGAGCCAAATGCCGCCGTCGACTTCCTTAATGTGTTGGCCGGCCAGCACGGTGGCGATGTTGATCCGCTTTCGGTGCAGGCAAAGCCGCCCGACGGTTGATGGAGCACGCGAGAGCATTCGAGGCGATCCAGGCGGCCCACGCGAGCGGAACGTTCGCGCGGATGCTCCAGCCTGGGAAAGACCTGCTCGCCTGGGCGGTCCCATGCATCCGGAGTACCTCATCTAGTGGAGCTAAGGCCACGAGCCCTTGGCGTTTCGCACGCGCCAATATCCATCGGGAATTTGCACTTCCTTCCTGGGGCTAGGCCGGCGCTACCCGCATGCATTTCAAGCGGACGGCGTCGGGTGTTCTCGCCATGCGGATGATTGACCAGGTGCCGAAAGAAGCTTGGGATAGCATCTGCCCGGCTCTTGTTCTTAATTTTGTGTGAACCAAGCCACAGTTGTTCGGCGTGATCTTTAGTAGGTTTTCGGCGCTGGGGATTTCAGGGCCCAGAGGCTGGAAGAACAGGGCGTCGCCGGGACAAACCATTTCGGGCCCGGCGGCGTAATTTTTCGGGACGGTCAGAACTGCAATCCCAATGCTCGGACCAGACGCATCCGGACGCCAACGGCTCGTTGCTCTCCCTGTCGCAGTCATCACGTTCGGCGTCGCCGGCGTCGAGCCTGCCTGCGGTTCTCCGGACCGGTCGGCGGCGCGTGTATTCCGGCATGAGCCTTGCTCTTTAGGTGGCGCAGGAAATTTCAGTGTCCCGGTTCAGGAACAAGCTGTCGCCGGATGTGTCTTTTGGAGACGAGCAGCTGGATTCATTGGGAGGTATCGTTGAGATACGCAGCGCCCCTACAGTCAAGGTTTGTCGTTCGGAGAGGAAGCACCGACTGGATGGTTTATGATCGGGAGCTCAAGGGGCCAGCGCAGTTGAAGAAAGACGGCCACTTCGCCGAGAAGCTGACGAAGGAACAGGCCGAACACATAAAGCAGGCCTTGACGGACGCCCTGAAGCCCGAGCCGTAAGGCAAAGTTAGATCGAATACCCCGATCGGTGGCGACACAAACCGCGAACAGATGACATCTGTGTTACCTCGTAAGGCATATGAACAGAGTTGGGCAAAGCGAACGAGGCGCGGCGAAATGGCGGCGCATCGATGGAGCAAATTAGGCCCTTGCGGAATTCAGCTTTGGCTACTGGACGTTCTGAACGGGCCAGCGTCGCCGTTGGAAGGGAACGATCGGGGAACAGCTCAAGGCACAACGAAAACCGCCCGCCTCACAAAGTTTACCCCCGCGCCGAGGGGGAGCGCGACGCATGACCGCGCAAACGCGCCGTTCAGCGCACAAATTCGGAGCGAACATTCGGAACGCTGCTGGAGTTCGGCCGTCAAGATAACGGCAGTTCGCCCTGACCGCCTGTCCAGTCGATGATATCGAGCTGCATCCCTCGCTTCAGCATCTCGGCCTCGAGGCTGCCGGCATGCCGTTTCCACTCGGGCGTCGCGCGGACGCGGAATTTTGGCTCTTCGCCGGCTGCCTCGAATTCGTCGTCGGCTCTGAGCGCACCGCGGACGGCTTCGTACATCATCTTCAGGCTGGCGTCGGTGAAGGCGCCGTAGTCCATCGGTCGTCTCCCTTGGCACTGTGGGACGCAAAAAGCCGCCACGTAGTCACTCGTGGCGGCCTTCTGCTAGCGGCCCATCCAGACGGCCTGGGACGACGTTGCGTGAGTCGGGTTAATGAAACGTTGTTCGTGCGGCGCGCACTCAGATAGCGATGCGGTCGAAGTCGATGGCTATCCTGCTGTTCGGGAAAGTCCTCGTCGCCTCCGCCAGAATGTCCTCGTCCGGATAGCGGCCGGAGATGTGCGTGAGGACGAGTTGCTTGACCCCGCTCCGCGCCGCGAGCGCGGCGGCTTCGCTGGCCGTCAAATGCCCGTAGTCGCGCGCGATGGCCGCGTCGCGCTCGAGAAACGTCGCTTCGATCACCAGCACGTCGGCGTCCCTGACGTGTTCAGCCAGCCCCTCGGTTGTTTCAGCATCACCGACAATGACGAGCTTCTTTCGCCCCTGGGCCGGGCCAAGCACCTGCTCCGGATCGATGGTGCGACCATCGTCCAGCTTCGCCTGCCGCCCCTCCGCCAGCTCCCGGCGAACCGGCCCATCAGGCACGCGCAGCGCCAGAAGCCGGTCCGGGAGGAGATGCCGGCGTATCGCGCTCTGAAAGGTGAAGGCGAAGCTGTCCGTATCCCGGTGGCGGACGGGAAAGCAATCGACGGTGAATTCGCCGGCGTCGAGGACTCGCCCCTCGCTCAACGGCACCAGATCAAGCGGGATCGGCGCTCTGCCCTCGCCCCACAGGCCTGCCAGCATCCGGACGACGACATCGAGCGTGCCTGGCCCGGCATGAATCGTCATCGCATCCGAACTTTGCCGCAACCGGAGGGTCGAAAACAGCCCGGGGATGCCGAGCACATGATCGAAATGCCCGTGGGTCAGCAGCAGGTGATCAAGCCGTCGAAAGCCGGCGCCGCTCCGCAGCAGCTGGCGCTGCGTTCCCTCGCCGCAATCGACCAGAATACGACTGCCGGCTGCCTCGACGAGAATGCCCGGGTGATTGCGCTCGGGAGACGGCACGCTTGCCGACGTTCCCAGAAAAGTCAGCGAGAACATCGCAGCACCTCGCCTTCCGACTGCCGACGGCGCCACGCCGCCGAGATCGCGCAATCTGATGGCAGCGTCGCCCGATGTGTTCAAGCATCTCGATGCCGACGACGGTGGACCGAAAGGTCCTGAAGCCGGCGGCTTTAGGCGCAGACCGCATCCGCGCCATCGGGATCGGTCGTCGTGACCGGTGCCCTCGTCACGCCCTCAACCGGTCACAGCCTCAAGCATCGAAACAGCTGCGCGAGCGCGGTGTTGGCGGATTGCGCGCGCCGTTCGACGATTTCGGCCGCGGCGGCGTAGTTGCGCGCCAGGATCTGGAGCGCGCGGCGGGCATCCGGCAGCGTGGATTGCTCCGCCATCTCCAGGCACTGATGCTCGAAATATCTGAGCTCCTCAAGTTCGGTCATTCGCGAATCGTCCGATCGGGTCCTTACATTTTCGAACTCAGTGCGCCAGCGCCCTAGTGAAAGTTTGGCAAGTTTGTTGCGGGGGACGCGCAATCTGGTCGGAGTGTTTCTGGACGCATGATTTGATGATCACCGCTCCGTGACCGATGCGAGGGTGAGCCGCGCGGATCGACAAGCGCGTGCAATCGTCTCACAATGCGGCGGGCTCGCTTGGCGAGCCTCGGAACACACGCGGTTGGTGCGGTATCGAATTGGCTTTGTTGGACCGATGAGGAAACGCGATTGGGCTTTCGTGGCGGCCTGTGTGGCAGGCGCGCTGCTGTTCGGCGTCTGGAGTTTCCAGATGGGTATCGCGTTTCATCGATCCCAGCACGGCGCGACCGACCTCTCCAGTTCGCACCGGCGGAGCCAGGACAGCGCGTCCGCGCACGGCCCGGCCCGGCCGAAGGCGGATGACGGCGATCAGCAGGCCGGGCAGCCGCGATAGGCGCCGCGATCGCGTTCGTCGCCGCCACATCGCGTCGGACTAGGCCCAAGCCAGGCCTGCCATGCCGGCGGCGCCATCGTCATCTGTCTTCGCATGCGTGAGCCGCCTGCGGCGCGTGCTGTCCTTGGCGCGACGGTGACGAACGCCAAACCTGTGCAGCGCCATCGGCACATGCTGCATCACGCCGCGGACGCGACCGATAGCCTGTCTGACGACCGCCACAACCGTCGCAACCCGGGTAAAGAAGCCGATCAGGAAGATCATCGAGAAGATGTCGATATAGGCCAGCACATCGCCGACCAGCATCAGCTCGGGAGGAAGCGGAATCCGGTGCCAATAGGCGCCGATCACGATCGCAACCGGGATCAGCGCGATCAGCTTCCGCAACGTCAGCCGATCGAGCAAGGCGGCGAGCTCAACGACCAGGATCTGCCACAGCCAATCGCCAAGCGCGGCCGGCTTGTCGATCGTCCAAGACTGCCACAAACGCTGCCACATCGCCGCTCCGCCTCCCCTTGCGCGCAATACCGGCGCGCTACGGCTTCGACGACGCCTCGCTGCCGCTGCCCTCGTCTGCGGCGCCCTGCGCATCAGCCGGATCGGCCGATGGAAAAATGCGCTCATAGTTCGCACGCGCCTCGCGGATCAGACGCGCACGCTCGCGTTCGGACTTCGAGATGAACCTGATGATCTCGCCCATATTCGCTCCAAGGCAGAAAAAATGATCCGACCGTCAGCTATGCAACCATCGTGCCCGACGGTCGCTTGGCCCGACCTCCTTGCACCGCTCAGCGGAACGCCCGCGGCGCCAACCGCTGCTGGCTGAAGGCAACGCGCGGATTGATGCCGCAATAGGCGTCGCGGCCCGATGCGGATGCCTGGCACTGCTGATAGGTCTGGTAGCCGCAATAGCCGGGATATCCCTCCTGCCGGCCCTGGATGCACCAGGGATACTCATAGGGATCGGCCGCAGCAGGCGACGCGGAACCGACAATCCAGCTCGTTCCGAGCGCCGCGAACGCCAGAATTGCCCAATTCGTCCTGCGCATGATCGTGTTTCCTTGCTCAATCGGCTCCCAGCCGCTGATCTAGGTACGGCGGCAGGATCTGCGAGGTTTCCGGGCACCGCCTCAAGAAGCTGTGACGATGGCTCAAAGCCCGGTCGCGGCACGGTGAGGACCGGCTGACGGGTCATCGGCCCCCGCGGCCTCCAGACCCGCTGCCCGCCGGGCCATCCCAGCGCATGTAGTTAACCGGCGCCTAATCGCAGATGCCCGGTTGAAATGTACGACTTAAGCGCGCCGCAAGGCGGCTGCCCTAGTCTCCCGCGCGGCTCAATGGACGACGACACCCGGAGAGGGCTCGTCGCACGGGGGATAATCATGCGCAGCACGCTCATTGCTTCAATGATCCTGTCACTTGCGGCCGGAGCGGCCGTTGCCGGACCACGAATGTCGGGGGCGTCCGAGGCGGCACCAAGCAGCGTCGAGAAATATCGCGGCTACGTCTTCGATCTCTCCGAGAACGCCGACCGCAAGGACGTCACCAGCATCGCCGACATGGTCCGCCGCCAGCTCGACGTCGTGGAAACCACGGGCTTCAGCCCGAAGGTGTTGCAGTTCTTCCATCGCGTGCCGATCGTTGCGAGCGAGATGGCGTGTCTCGACGAAGGCGCGGCAGCGGCCTGCTATGGCTTGACGCCGCCGGAATGGGACCGCGGCACGACCCGCGACGTCACCATCTGGGATCACGACAAGCAGCAATGGACCAATTCGGATCCGCTCGCGCTTGCGCTCGATTCCGGCATCGGCATCATCAGGATGCGTCCGAACATGATGCGTTACGCGAAGGAGCCGGTGCTGCTGCACGAATTCCTTCACGCCTATCACGCGCGGCTGATGCCGAACGGCTTTGAGAACAAGGGCATCAAGGGCTTCCTCAGCCAGGCCAAATCGAAGGAGCTGTTCGCCAAGGAGGCCTATGCGCTGAAGAACCAGCAGGAGTTCTTCGCGGTGACGGCGAGCATCTTCCTGGCCGGCAAGGATTCCGAGCACGAACCCTATACGCGCGCCACGCTGAAGGAGAAGATGCCGGACTACTACAAGTTCCTCGTCGGCCTGTTCGGCGCCGATCCCGATGAAACCGGCGTCACGCCGGTCGCATCGGCCAACTGAGCCCGGTATCCCACAAAAAAACGAGGCCCGGTGTGCCTAGGAGACCGGGCCTCGTTTCTGATGTCCCCCGCCTCGTGGCGGATCAGGTCTTGTCGTTACGCGACCTTGTCCGCGCGATCCATCCCGGATGATTACGGGGTCAGGCGCGCGCCGGCCTCACTTGCTGTAGCTGTAGAACCCCTGCCCGGTCTTGCGGCCGAGATGGCCGGCATCGACCATCTCCTTCAGCAGCGGCGCCGGCCGGTACTTGGGGTCGTTGAAGCCGGTGTAGAACACCTCCATCACCGACAGCATCGTGTCGAGCCCGATCAGATCGGCGAGCGCGAGCGGGCCGATCGGATGATTGCAGCCGAGCTTCATGCCGGCATCGATCTCCTCGGCGGTGGCAATGCCTTCCTGCAGCGCGAAGATCGCCTCGTTGATCATCGGGCACAGGATGCGGTTCACCGCAAAGCCGGGGCTGTTCTTCGCCGTGATCGCCACCTTGCCGACCCGCTTGGCGAAGCCTTCGGCCTTGGCGACGGTGTCGTCTGAGGTCTGCAGGCCCCGGATCAATTCGAGCAGCGCCATCACCGGCACCGGATTGAAGAAATGCATCCCGATGAAGCGGTCGGGACGATCGGTCGAGGCCGCAAGGCGGGTGATCGAGATCGACGAGGTGTTGGTTGCGACCAGCGCGCTCGGCTTCAGCCCCGCACAGAGATCCTTCAGGATCTTGACCTTCAGCTCCTCGTTCTCAGTCGCGGCTTCGATCACCAGATCGCAGGCGGCGAGCTTGGCCTTGTCCGTGGTCGCATTGATGCGCCCGAGCGTCGCGTCGCGATCGGCCGCGGTCATCTTCTCCTTGGCGACCAGCCGATCGAGACTGCTCCCGACCGTCTTCAGGCCGCGCTGCACCGCCGCGTCGGAGATATCAACCATGGTCACGCCGAGGCCTGCCGCCGCGCAGACCTGCGCGATGCCGTTGCCCATGGTCCCGGCGCCGATAATGCCAACCGTCTCAATCATCGCGTTCGTCCCTCGTCGCTTGCGCGGCCGCGCGGCCGCATCGTCAAAAACGGCGGACCGGAGGGGTCCGCGGATGGCGCATGAATAGCAGTCCGGCCGCACGGCCGATACAGCGGAGGCTGGTATTCCGGTGAGGTCTATTCGGGGCGCGGCGGGACAGGCCGCCGTGGCGGAACAGCGGGCCGCGGCGGCGATAGGGTGCGCGGTGGTTCGGCCGCGCGCGACGGTTCGAGCACGCGGTTAAATCGGACGATCCACCAGGCCAGCCGCCCGTAGCTGCGGCGCAGCGCCGATCCAAATCCCTCGTCGATGTCCTGGTCACGATCCATACCCCTATCAATAACGTGCATCCTTGAAGGAACGGTGAGCGCCATCACGTGCCGCGCCGGCAATCGTTAGGAAGCTGGCAACTATTTCGCGCAAGCCTCGGTTGACGGCGTGGGCGCCGTAATCTCCCGGATTGCGTGCGAGAGACATTGCGCCGCAGCATCGCCGTGCCGGTGCGACTCGCATTTTGTTGATCGAATTTTCCGCGGCGCGCCGCGACACAAGGACATTAGACGACGAGGGCTACGCCCATGCTTTCTGAAAAATTCTTTTTGGTGCTCGAGACATTGCTCAACGGCCAGACCCATTCTGACGGAAGCCCCCGCGTGGTGAGCACCGCGCCCCACATCCCGGTCGAGCTTCCGCGCGAAGGCCAGCCGAAACGCAGCCCTTCCCGCTAGGCCGCTTGCTGGCGGCAGGTGGTCGCCAAGGCCGGGCTGGAGTTTCAGTCGCCGCGGCCACGTTGCTGCGGAATGCTGATTGCGACGTTTGCCTCCGCCAGTTGGCCCGTCGTGACGCACGAAGCCATTTGGCCGGAGTGGCCCCTCCGCTCGTGATCCAGCTCATAGTTGGTGAAGCCGAGCCACGCTACACCGCTCCGGTAACGACGTGGTGCCGCCGTGGACGATAAGACCGACAGCAAGACCGATTTCGGAAGCATCGCCGTCGCAATCTGCGTCGCCGCCTACATCGCGATCATGCTGGCCTATCTCGCCCAATACGATCTCGGACTGACCGCCGCGCGGACGCGTCATCTCTCGATGCTCGCAGCGCTGTTCCTCGCGCTGCCGGTCGCGCTGGATTTGCTGCGCACCGGGCCCAGCGACGCTCGCTGACGCGGGCACGAACACGCCTGCAGCCTTCGATCTCCCCTGCCGCAAACGCGCCTGCGCAACATTGCGCTAGGTGAAGCGACGCGAATCAGCGTTACTTTGCAACTGATCGCTTCGTGGGATTTGGCGGCATGACCCAGCCCGACGTGTTTGATCAGAAGGTTCTGGATCAGAACATTCGCGAACTGCAGGAATGGCTGCGCAAGGCCTGGCAGCAACTCGCGGACCCCTCGCTCACCGCCTTCTCCCGCCGCGAATTGCGCAACCAGATGAAGCAATGCAACGCCGACTTGCGGGTGCAACTGCAAGCCGCCTCCAAACGAATGCTGATGCAGCCCGCCTCATCGGGCAGGAGGTTCGCCAAGCCGGCGCTGCGGATCCTCGCCTAGGGTATGATGCCAGCGCGCCAAAATGCCGCGATCTCCTGCTGCATGCTGGCCATACGCACCCTCTGCTTGTGCAGGGACGCCCGACAAGGCACAGCAAAATCGCTCCGGCATGCCTATATTGGGCGTCGTGTAGCGGCCGACGCCGCCAATGTTTAGGGACTCCCGTGTTATATCTGGAACTTGCGATCGTGGCGGTCTTGATCGTCGTCAACGGTCTGTTGTCGATGTCGGAGCTCGCGATCGTTTCCTCGCGTCCGGGGCGTCTCGCGGCGCTGGTCGAACGAGGCGTCAGCGGTTCGCGCCGCGCCCTTGCACTGGCCTCCGATCCCGGCAAGTTCCTCTCTACGGTGCAGATCGGCATCACGCTGATCGGCGTGCTGTCGGGCGCCTTCTCGGGCGCAACGCTCGGCCAGCGTTTGACGCAATGGCTGCTTGAGCTCGGCGTGTCCCCAAGTGTCGCCGACGCGGTCGGCGTCGGCCTCGTCGTCGGCGTGATCACCTATGCCTCGCTGATCGTCGGCGAGCTGGTGCCGAAGCAGATCGCATTGCGCGATCCCGAGTCGATCGCGGTCAAGGTCGCTCCGGCCATGACCATGATGGCGCGGCTGTCGCTGCCGCTGGTGTGGCTGCTCGACCGTTCCGGCAAGTTGCTGCTGTGGGTGCTCGGCCATCGCGAGGATGCACAGGACCGCGTCAGCGAGGACGAGATCAAGACGCTGGTGGTGGAGGCCGAGAACGCCGGTGTGCTCGAGCCCGGCGAAAAGGAGATGATCGCCGGCGTGATGCGGCTCGGCGATCTGCCGGTCGGCGCCGTGATGACGCCGCGCCACGAGGTCAGCCTGATCGACCTCGCCGCTCCCGCGGCCGAGATCCTGGCGACGCTGCAAAAGAGCAGTCACTCGCGCTGCGTGGTGTTCGACGGCAACCGCGACCATGCGCTCGGCATCGTGCAGGCCAAGGACGTGCTCGATGTCTACCTCGCGGGCCAGACGCCCGACATCCGCGCGCTGACGCGCGATGCGCCGATCATTCCGGAGACCGTCGACGCCCGCGACGTGGTCGCGATTCTGCGCGACTCCAGAGTGCATATCGGCCTCGTCCACGACGAGTACGGCACCTTCCAGGGTGTCGTCACCAGCGCCGACATCCTCGAGGCCATCGTCGGTGCCTTCCACACCGAGGAAGGACCGGCCGAGCCTGCCTATGTCCGGCGCGCCGACGGCTCCTATCTGATCTCCGGTTGGATGCCGGCGCTGGAATTCAGCGAGCTGCTCGGCATCACGCTGCCCTCGCCGCGGCCCTACCAGACCGCGGCCGGCTTCCTGCTGCATGAATTCGGCGCGATCCCCGATGTCGGCGCGAAAACCGCCGCGCAGGGCTGGGAATTCGAGATCGTCGACCTCGACGGCCGGCGCATCGACAAGGTTTTGGCCAGCAAGCAGCCGGCGGCCTGACATTTGCCACCCGGCCGTCCTGTTGATAAGGGGCAAGACAGCGAAACAGGCCGCCGCGGTGTGCTATCGGCATAGCGGCGGCCCGAGCAATCCCCGAGTAAACCCCACGGAATAGATCCCCATGCGCATTACCCTTGTCGGTTCCCGCCATTTCGGCGTGACGACCCTGAACATGCTGCGCGAACACCACGTCACGCTGGTCAGGGTGGTCGTCCATGACGGCGAGGACCGGCTGGCGGCAGCGGCCAGGGCGGCCGGCATCGAAGTCGTTGTCCAGGCTGATCCCAAGCTGGTGACGGCCGCCGAGATCGCGCCGGACACCGACCTGATCGTGACCGCCCACAGCCATGCCCGGGTCAGCAGGGAGGCGCTTGCCGCGTCCCGGCTCGGCGGCATCGGATACCACCCGTCGCTGCTGCCGCGCCACCGTGGCATCGCCGCGGTGGAGTGGACCATCAAGGAAGGCGATCCGATCGCCGGCGGCAGCATCTATCACCTCGCCGACCGCATGGACGCCGGCGCGATCGCCGCGCAGGACTGGGTGTTCGTCAAGAAAGGCGAGACCGCCCGCGAGCTCTGGGAGCGCGCGCTGGCGCCGCTCGGTTTGCGTCTGCTCGCCCAGGTCATTGACTATGGCAAGGTCAACGGCTCGTTGCCGGCCAAGGTCCAGGATGAGCAGTTCGCGACCAAGGCGCCGAATTTGAGCCCCGGCAAACACTAACCCGAGCAGAGTATATGAATACCTCGTTCGAAAAAGCGATGCTCGGATTTTCCGTTCCTGATCCGGAACCGAATTCACCATGATGTGTTTGAGTTCACAGGAACATTTGGGGACTCCCGCGACGCAGCAAATTTTGAACACATTGTGACAGGATAAGCCGCGTCATCACACGAAATTACAGGGATTTGATTCATGCGTTCGATCCGCATTCGCGACCTGATTTTGGTCACTTCGGTCGCTTCGGCTGCGGCCCTCACCGCTGCTCCCGTGTCCGCTCAGCAGCCTTATGACGGGCTTTGGAACGTCACCGTCGTCACCAAGACCGGCAGCTGCGAACCGTCGCAGAGCTCGACCGTGACCGTCGCTGAAGGAAAGATCTCGGCACAGGGCGCGGCGATCTCCGGCACCGTCGGCAGCGGGGGACTTGTGCGAGTCTCGATCAATGGTGCATATGCGAACGGACAACTCAGTGGCAACTCCGGATCGGGGAAGTGGAATGGGGCATCAGCTGGCGTACCATGCAGCGGCCGATGGGAAGCATCCCGTCAGTAAGATCACCAGCCTATCAAGTTTCTTTGCCATCGCGCGGCGGCCAGCATTTGCAGCCGCCGCGTTTTTCGTGACCGCACTCGCAAGTACCACGGGCCATGCCCAGTCCGGCCCGTTCGCCGGCATGGCGGGCACCTGGTCGGGCGCCGGCTCGGTCACGCTGGACGACGGCTCCAGCGAGCGCATCCGCTGCCGGGCGACGTATCACGTCGGCGGGCCCCGGATGACCATGAGCCTCACCTGCGCCAGCGACGCTTACAAGTTCAACCTAGCGGCCGATGTGCAGGCCGAAGGCAGCGTGGTCAGCGGCAATTGGAGCGAGTCCAGCCGCAATGTCAGCGGCTCGTTGCAGGGTCGCGGCGGCGGCGGCAACTTCCAGGTCGTTGCCAGCGCTCCCGGCTTCAACGCCGATATCTCGATGCGCACCACCGGCAACAAGCAGGCCGTTACCATCAGGGCTGACAGCCAGTTCCGCGGCGCCAGCATCACGCTGTCGAAGTAATCGATCCGAACTCCAACCTGGGAAAGCCCTCGAGTCATCCCCGAGGGCTTTTTGTTTACGCCCCAGCGGTGCTATGCCGCAGGCACGAATGCGGTGACCTCGATCTCGACCTTGGCGCGCTGATCGACCAGCCCGTCGATATAGAGCAAGGTGGACGGCGGGAAATTGCGCCCGAGCGTCTCCTTCCACGCCGCGCCGATACCGGCGCCCGCGGCCTCATATTCGCTGCGGCTGGTCAGGTACCAGGTCAGGCGGACGATGTGCTCGGGGCCAGCACCGGCCTCATTCAACAGCTTGATGATGCGCTTCAACGCGGTGCCGACCTGGGCGGCCATCTCGGGGGCGTAGTCGCCCTTCTCGTCGCCGCCGGTCTGCCCCGCCAGCACGATCCACTTGCCGGGCGCGTCGAACGCGACACCGTGCGAGAAGCCGCGGGGTTTCGACCATTCGGCCGGTTGCAAGACGCGCATGAGCAGATCCTCCTTTTTGGCGTTCGTCATTCCGGGATGGCTCGCAGAGCCAGACCCGGAATCTCGAGATCCCGGGTTCGCCCGTTTCACGTGCGCCCCGGGATGACAGCGTAGTCGATGCTGCTTAGCAGAGATCGCGTGGGTGACGCATCACCGCGCAGACGGAATTGCGCGTTGCAAATTCATGGCAGCTCGCCGATACCGGGCACCCCTCCTCCGCCGTTCCCCGTCATGGATCGCACGCCCTCAAAGACCCGCGCAGCATTGTGGATGTCCGGCTGGCTCGCGCTGATGCTGATCGTGGCGGTGGCCGGCCGCGAGGCGACGCGCGAGGTCAACGCCTTCCAGCTGATGGCCGTGCGCGGCGTGCTCGGCTTCGCGATGCTCTATCCGCTGATCCACATGAATGGCGGGTTTGCGATCGTGAAGACGGCACGGGTGCACGTCCATATCGTGCGCAACCTGATCCATTTCTGCGCGCAGCTCGGCTGGTTCTTTGCGCTGACATTGATCCCGATCGGCCAGGTGGTCGCGATCGAGTTCACGATGCCGATCTGGACCGCGATCCTTGCGGCGAGCTTTCTCGGCGAGCGGATGACGCTGTGGAAGATCGTCGCGATGGTGCTTGGGCTGGTCGGCGTGTTCGTGATCGTGCGGCCGGCGGCCGGCGCGATCAATCCGGGCCAGCTGATCGCGCTCGCCGCGGCGGTCGGCTTCGGCATCTCGGTCGCCGTGGTCAAGTCGCTGACGCGGACCGAGCAGACGCTGACGATCATGTTCTGGATGCTGGTGGTGCAATCGCTCGCGAGCATCGGGCCTGCGGTCTATGTCTGGACCTGTCCGCCGCTCTCGACCTGGGGCTGGCTCGCCGTGATCGCGTTCTGCGGCACGTTCTCGCACTATTGCATGGCACGCGCCCTGCTCCACGCCGACGCGACTGTCGTGATCCCGATGGATTTCGTCCGCGTGCCGCTGACGGCGATCGCCGGTTGGCTGATCTATGCCGAAAGGCTCGATGTTTACACGGTGCTCGGCGCGGCCATGATCCTGGCCGGCAACCTCATGAACCTGAAACCGACCGCAAGGAAGCCGGCGCGCGCGAGGTGACGCTCGCGTCGCGCCGCAGCCAGCGCGGCCGCGCCCGCCAGCCAAAGCCCGGGGATCGTCCCGGGCCTCCCGGTTTCGAAAGGTGTTACTTTCCGGCGGCCTTGCGCAGCGCCGCGTTGATGCGGTCCTGCCAGCCGGGGCCGCCCTCCTGGAAATACTCCAGCACGTCCTGATCGATCCGCAGCGTGACCTGCTCGCGGACGCCGGGGACAGCGACGGTCTTTGGCACCGCGTCCGCGACCTTGGTGGTGGCGCGCTTGAACGCCGCCTCGGCTTCGCTGCGCGCATCGTTCAGGGTTCGCGGTCGCCTCGGCTGGTCAGCCATATGCTGGATTCCTGTGTCTCAGATTCCTTCAAACAGTACCGTAGAGAGATAGCGCTCCGAGAATGACGGCACAATCGCCAGAATGGTTTTGCCGGCCGCTTCCGGCCGCTTGCCGATCTGCAAGGCGGCAGCGATCGCGGCACCCGACGAGATACCGCCGGGGATGCCTTCGTTGCGCGCCAGCTCGCGCGCGGTCTCGATCGCGGTCGCGCTATTGACCTTGACGATCTCGTCGATCACGGAGCGGTCGAGGATGTCAGGGATGAAGCCCGCGCCGATGCCCTGGATCTTGTGCGGCGTATGCTGGCCACCCGACAGCACCGGGCTCTCTTCCGGCTCCACCGCGACGACACGCAATGATGGCTTGCGCGGCTTCAGCACCTGGCCAACGCCCGTGATGGTGCCGCCGGTGCCAACGCCGGCAACGAAGTAATCGATGTTGCCGCCGGTGTCGTTCCAGATCTCTTCGGCGGTGGTGCGGCGATGGATCTCGGGATTGGCGAGGTTCTTGAATTGCTGCGGCATGACAGCGTTGGGCGTCGTGCGCACCAATTCCTCCGCGGTCGCGATCGAGCCCTTCATGCCCTGCGCGGCCGGGGTCAGCACAATCTCCGCGCCGAGAAAGGCCAGCATCCGCCGCCGCTCGATCGACATCGATTCCGGCATGACGAGCTTGAGCCGATAGCCGCGCGAGGCCGCGACATAGGCAAGCGCAATCCCGGTGTTGCCCGAGGTCGGCTCGATCAGCACGGTGTCGGCGTTGATGATGCCGGCCTTCTCCATTGCCACGATCATCGCCGCGCCGATGCGGTCTTTCACGCTGGCTGCCGGATTGAAGTATTCCAGCTTGGCGAGGATCGTCGCGTTGACGCCAGCCGCCTGCGGCAATCTGCGCAGCCGCACGATCGGCGTAGAGCCGATCGCATCGACGATGGAGTCAAAGACGCGGCCGCGTCCGGGTTGCACTGCACTCGTTGTCGACGGCGCGTCCATCAAGCGGCTCCTGTAGCGGATGTGCTGGGAATATGCGGTCTTGTCTCATTAGAAGCAGCGCACCATGGCACGCAAGTGAGAAACCGCCGCAACGCGAATTCGTTGCATCGCAAAATAGAACCTGCGCAAATAACGTAAAACCTACGCATTTGTGTTGCGACAAGGTCAAACAAATGGGTTTATATACTTTCGTCAGGTGCAGCTCAGAACGCAAAGGAGGTCACATGCCAGCTCTCGCTGAAGTTCTGTCGACCACAGCGTCCAGGCCCGATCCGCGCGGCTGCGATTTGCCGACCTGTCCGGTGTGTGCGGACTCCATGGTGGCGGCGGAAGCCTCCGCGTACCTGTTCGACAATTTGATCAGCTATCTCTGGACCTGCGACAACTGCGGTTACGGGTTCGTTACCAAACACGCGGTGAAACCGATCGTGTGCAACTGATCACACAGCTCATCTTGGAGCGATGTCACCGCGCGCCCAACCGGCGCGCGTTTTCGTTCTGAAGTCCTCGAACGTGCCGTTCGCCACCGCATCGCGGATGCCCTGCATCAGCTGCTGGTAGTAGGCGACGTTGATTTCGGACAGCAGCATTGCCCCAAGTGTTTCGCCCGATCGCACCAGGTGATGCAGATAGGCCCGCGAATAGCCGTTCGCCGCCGGCCACGGGCTCTCTTCATCGAGCGGGCGCGGATCGTCGACGTGCCGGGCGTTGCGCAGGTTGATCTGCCCGAAGCGGGTGAACGCCATGCCGTGGCGTCCGTTCCGTGTCGGCATCACACAGTCGAACATGTCGACGCCGCGCGCTACCGCCTCGAGGATGTCCTCCGGCGTGCCGACGCCCATCAGGTAACGCGGCCGATCGACCGGGAGCGCCGGCGCGGTCTCCTCGATCATTGCCAGCATCACCGCCTGCGGCTCGCCGACCGCGAGGCCTCCGATCGCATAACCGTGAAAGCCGATGTCGGTCAGCCCGCGCGCGCTGGCGTGCCGCAGATCCGGCACGTCGCCGCCCTGCACGATGCCGAACAGCATGTAGCCGTCAGGCGCCGCCTCAAACGCGCGCTTGGAGCGTTCAGCCCAGCGCAGCGACAGCTGCATCGCGCGCTCGATGTCGGCGCGCTCCGCCGGCAACCGGACGCATTCGTCCATCTGCATGGCGATGTCGGAGCCGAGCAGCCGCTGCACCTCGATCGAGCGCTCCGGCGACAGCTCGACCTTGGTGCCGTCGATATGCGAGCGGAAGGTCACGGCCTTCTCGGTCACCTTGCGCAGCTCCGAAAGCGACATCACCTGGAAGCCGCCGGAATCCGTCAACATCGGGCCGCCCCAGCCGGTGAAGCGCTGCAGGCCACCAAGCCCGGCAATGCGCTCGGCGCCCGGGCGCAGCATCAGGTGATAGGTGTTGCCGAGCACGATATCGGCGCCGGCATCACGTACCTCGCGCCAATGCATGCCCTTCATCGCGCCCGCGGTGCCGACCGGCATGAAGGCGGGCGTCCGCACGAGGCCGTGCGGCGTGGTCAGGCTCCCGGTGCGGGCGGCGCCGTCGGTTGCCAGCAGCTCGAAATGATTGGGAAGATTCATGCGGCTGCTTATTGCGTGTCGCCGGTGCCCGATCAACCCGTCGGATAGCGGCCCTCGCGCGACTTCGTGAACACGGACGACCGGCTGGACGCTTGTCTTGCATCATCAGCCTCGTTAAACAAAACGAAACAGTGTCGTTTTATGACGACAATAGAGCAACCGGCTTTCCGCAGCGACGTCGATCCGCGAACGTGACTGGCAGACATGGTCTTACCCCCTAGCGCCCGGCCGCCGGCGCCGGCCTTTGGATGACGGCCGCCCGCGCGATCCGGCAAGCGATCCTGCTGTGCGGCCTCGCCTTGGCGCTTTCGGCCTGCAGCTCGCTGCCGCGGATGCCCTACACGGCCGCCGACGCCGCCAATTCGCGGGTGCTCGACCTCGACGGGCTGCGCCGCTATGCCGACGAGCCGGCGACAAAATTCAAGCTCGAGAAGAGCGACCTCGCCCCGATCAAGACCTACCTCGCCCTCTCCGGCGGCGGCGCCGACGGGGCTTATGGCGTGGGCGTCCTCAACGGCTGGACCGCGGCCGGCAACCGCCCGGCCTTTTCGGTTGTCTCCGGCGTCAGCACCGGCGGACTGATTGCGCCCTTTGCCTTCCTTGGCCCGCGCTACGACGACACGCTAAAGGAGGTCTACACCTCGGGCATCGCGGAAAGCCTGCTGCAGGATCCGAGCCTGATGCGGGTGCTGTTCGGCTCCGGGCTGTTCGGCAACAAGCGGCTGCGCGAACTGGTGGCGCGTTACGTCGGTCCGGACATCCTGAGCGAGGTGGCGCGCGAAAACGCCAAGGGCCGAAAGCTCCTGATCGTCACCACCGATCTCGACACCCAGCGCACGGTGATCTGGGACATGGGGCGAATCGCCGCTGTCGGAACGCCCGAGGCGCTGCAGTTGTTTCGCGACGTGATGGCCGCCTCCGCCAGCATCCCGCTGGTGTTTCCGCCGATCATGATCGACGCCGAAGGCCAGGGCCGCCGGTTCCAGGAGATGCATGTCGACGGCGGCGTGACCGCGCCGGTGCTGACATTGCCGGATGCGCTGGCCCGCCAACAGCCGCATGAACATCTACATCCTCGTCAACAAGAAGCTCGAGGGCAACTTCGAGCTGGTCTCGAACTCGACGATCGAGGTCGCCTCCCGCAGCATTTCCGCGATCACGCAGGCGCGGACACGCTCCGTGATCCTCTCGACCTATGACTTCGCCCGGCGCAACCGGCTGGGCTTCCATCTGTCCTACATCGAGCGCGACTATCCGGCTCCGGAATCGCAGGGCTTCGACACCGCCTATATGCGCGCGCTGTACCAGTACGGATACGACAAGGCCGCCGCTGGGCAGGCCTGGACTGCGACGCCCCCTTAAGCGGCCTGCTCCTGGTACCGCCGAATGGACGAATCCGCACGGCGCGGGTTATAGACCGGACAGACCCGTCCGATGCACAACGAGATGAATGGGCAAATGGGATTGACGGCAACCAAGGCCAAGGCGGCCAAGCGCGGCGTGATCAAGTCACGCGGCGGCCGGCCGACGCGGGACGCTGCGATCGAGCGCGACCAGCGGCTGATCGAGGTCGCCACCCGCCTGTTCCTCGAGCGCGGCTTCGATGCGACGTCGATCGACGCGGTGGCCGAGGCCGCCCGCGTCAGCAAGCCCACGGTCTATGGTCAGTATGGCGACAAGCGGGGCCTGTTCGCCGCGGTGCTCCGCCGCGAGATCGCCCGCTGGCTTGCCCCGCTCGCCGCCGCGGCAGCCGAAGCGCAGGCCGGCGGCAACTGCGACGGTTCGGTCGAGGAACGGCTGACCGAGCTCGGACGCCAGCTATTGGTGCTGAATTGCAGCGCCGACTCCATCGCTTTCAGCCGGATCCTGACCGCGCAGGCAATTAATTTCCCCGAGGTCGCCAAGCTTGCCGTCGACGAGGGCTGGTCGAAAGCGGTGTCCACCACGGCGGATTTCTTCGACCATCTGGTCCACAAAGGCGCCCTCGACCTCGAGGACACCACGATCGCGGCCGAGACATTCCTCAACATGGTGGTCGGCCACACCCACCGGATGGCAACATTCGGAATTCCGATCGACATGAAGACCGCCGAGACCCGGATGGAAGTCTCGATCCGGCTGTTTCTCGCCGGCGCCATCGGTCCGCAGGACCGGCTTCGCGATGCGGCCAAAGAGGCGATCAAGGAAGCGACGAAAGCGCGCCGCCGCCCGGCCCGCTGACAGTTTTAGGATCGTTGCATCGCCTCACACGTTGTCGTGATGAGCCTTGAAGGAAACAGAACGAAACCGTATTGTTTAGTTGCAATGAGACGCGGAACCCAAGTTCAGCCCCCCAACGGTTTCGTGTCGCCTTGTCACTTCGATCGTCACGACGGAGCTGCCGCCATCGCTCCGTGTGAACGTTCGGCGGCCGACCTCTGACTAACAAAGGTCGGCCGCACTTTCTCTGCCCGGGCGGCGGTTCGACGCGACGGATGCGACCATGACGACGGGACGATTACACGCACTGCGGCATTGGGCATTCGGCACGCGGCTGCTGGCAACCGCGCTCATTGCCCTGCCCTTCGCGACGCCGGCGCACGCGATCACGAGCTCAACGGCTGCAGCACTTACCCCGCAGGATAACGACACCGCGCTCGATGCGCACACGGTTCGCCGCGAGCTCGACAGCTTCCAGGCGGCCCAGATCTCGCTGCGCAAGGCGATGGCGATTGCGGAGGCGCTGCATTCCGGTTCGATAACCGCCGACATCAGCTTCGACGGCGCGTCGGAGCCTGCGGTCTACCGGGTCAAGACCATGCAGCAGGACCGCATCTGGCGGCACGCCATTGACGCGGCGACCGGCGAAGTGGTGGGTGGCGAGGCCGCCGCGCCGCTGAAGTCGCTCGGCACCGAAGACCGTGACAACCTCGCCGTGCTGAGGGCGCTCCGGCATCGCCTCGCCGACGCCGTGCGGGTGGCCGAGCGCACGACCTCCGGAAAGGCGATCAGCGGTGGCCTGATGCGCGAACGCGGCAAGCTCAATTTCGTTATCGTCGTGCTCGCCGGCAGCGACCTGAAAGAGGTGATCCTCGAACCGCCCGGCGCGCGCAGGCGCTGAGGCCGGCGCGGCACTCGCCAAGTTTTCTCTCGCCAAGTTTTCGCCCAAAAGCCGTTGACGGACGCCGATCTGTCCCGCATAAGTCCGCTCCATGATCACCGCGACCAAACGCACCAGCAAAACCACCAAGCCCTCCGGGGCCTCGGGAGGCGTGCGCGCGTAGTCGGTCGAACCGCATCATCTCTACCCGAAGCCCCGCCTGATGAAGGTCCGGGGCTTTTTTGTTGCCTGAAATACAACTCGAATGGAGGACAAAGTGAGTAACGATCCCGTCGTCGCGATTGTCGGCGTCACCGGTGCCGTCGGCGCCGAATTCATCGCCACCATGGACAAGCGCGGCTTCCGCGTCGGCAAGCTGAAGGCGCTGGCGAGCGCCCGCTCGGCCGGCAAGACCATCAGCTTCCGCGGCAAGCCGATCGTGATCGAGGAACTGACCGAGCGCGCCTTCGAGGGCGTCGACATCGCGCTGTTCTCGGCCGGCAGCGGCATCTCCAGGAAGTTCGCGCCGCTTGCGGTGAAGTCCGGCGCCGTCGTGGTCGACAATTCCTCGGCGTTCCGGATGGATCCGAACGTGCCGCTGGTGATCCCCGAGATCAACGCCAACCGCATCCGCGACCACAAGGGCATTATCGCCAACCCGAACTGCGCCGCCATCACCGCGCTGGTGCCGCTGTGGCCGATCCACCAGAAGAACCGCATCAAGCGCGTGATCATCTCGACCTACCAGGCCGCGAGCGGCGCCGGCGCAGCTGCGATGGAGGAGCTCGTCGAGTCCACCCGCGCCAATCTCAACGGACAGGTCTACACCCCGAAGGTGATGCCGCACCCCTACGCCTTCAACCTGTTCAACCACAACACGGCGATCGATCCGGAGACCGGCTACAACGACGAGGAGACCAAGGTCATCAAGGAGACCCACAAGATCTTCGAGGACGAGAAGATCGCGGTCGGCGTTACCTGCGTGCGGGTGCCTGTGCTGCGCGCGCATTGCGAGTCGATCACCTTCGAATGCGAGAAGCCGATCACCGAGGACCAGGTGCGCGCGATGATGGCGCAGGCGCCGGGCGTCAAGGTCGTCGACGATCGCGCCAAGAACTACTTCCCGATGCCGATCGACGCCTCCGGCCAGGACGACGTGCTGGTCGGCCGCATCCGCAAGGATCTCAGCGACCCCAGCGGTCACTCGATCTCGATGTTCGTCGCGGCCGATCAGCTGCTCAAGGGCGCCGCCCTCAACGCGGTGCAGATCGCCGAGCTGCTGCCCGAACGCGCGATGGCGTGAATGCAAGAACCGTCATCCCCGCGCAATGGCGCAGCCATTGTCGCTGGAGGAGCCCGCGCGGCGGGCGTCTCGAAGGATGCATCGGCCCCAGTCGGGCCGTCGCCCTTCGAGGGCCGCTGAAGAAGCGGCCGCCTCAGGGTGACGGTGAAGCAACCGTGCTTGCGGAGCTAGCCTCGCGCGCGAAACAGCAAACACGCATCGCCATACGAATAGAACCGGTAGCCGTCCCTGATCGCATGCGCGTAGGCGCCCTGCATCGTCTCGAGGCCGGAGAAGGCCGAGACCAGCATGAACAGCGTCGAGCGCGGCAGATGGAAGTTGGTCAGCAAAATATCGACCGCGCGGAAGCGGTAGCCCGGCGTGATGAAGATCGAGGTTTCCGCCGCAAACGGCTCGATAGTGCCGTCGGCACTGGCGGCACTTTCCAGCAGGCGCAGCGACGTGGTGCCGATCGCGACGATCCGGCCGCCTTTTGCGCGCGCGGCATTCAAGGCGGAAGCGGTCTCGGCGGTGATGCAGCCCCACTCGGCATGCATCTTGTGCTCCGAGGTCTCCTCGGTCTTCACCGGCAGGAAGGTCCCTGCCCCGACATGCAGCGTCAGGCGGTGCAGCTCGACGCCGCGGCTCTTCAGCGCGGCCTCCAAGGCCCGCGTGAAATGCAGCCCCGCCGTGGGCGCTGCGACCGCGCCCTCATTGGCGGCGAACATGGTCTGGTAGTCGCTGACGTCCCTCTCGTCAGGCGTGCGTTTGGAGGCGATGTAGGGCGGCAGCGGCGTGGCGCCGACATCGGCGATCGCCTGGTCGAGCACCGGACCATGGAACGAGAATGACAGCGTCACCTCGCCCTCCTGCCCCTTGGCCTCGACCTCTGCATCGAGATTGCCGAGCAGGCACACCCTGCCCTCATTGCCGAAGCGGATGGTGTCGCCGGGGCTGAGCTTCTTCGCCGGCTTCACCAGCGCCTGCCAGCGCGAGCCGTCGAGCCGCTTGATCAAGGTCGCCTCGATCTTCGGTTCGGTGTCGCGCCCGATGCGGCGGCCCTTGAGTTGCGCCGCGATCACCTTGGTGTCGTTGACGACGATCTGATCACCCGGCTCCAGCCACTGCGGCAGGTCGGCGATCGCGGCGTCGCGCAGCACGCCGTCCGGATGCACCACCAGCATCCGCGCGGCATCGCGCGGGCTCGCGGGGCGAAGCGCGATGCTTTCCGGGGGCAGTTCGAAGTCGAAGAGGTCGGTGCGCATGGCGGTGACTAATACTTCAGCGCCGTCATTCCGGCGCACGCGAAGCGTGAACCCGGAATCTCGAGATTCCGGGTTCGATGCTGCGCATCGCCCGGAATGACGGAGTGTTTGACTTACGCCGCGTCGGCAGCCATGCGCGCCTTGACGATCTTGTCCGGATCCTTCACCGGCTCGCCGCGCTTGATCTTGTCGACGTTCTCCATGCCCTCGGTGACCTTGCCCCAGACGGTGTACTGGCCGTTGAGGAACGAGGCGTCGTCGAAGCAGATGAAGAACTGGCTGTCGCCGGAATCCGGATTGGCGGCGCGGGCCATCGAGGCGGTGCCGCGGACATGCGGCTCCTTGTTGAATTCGGCCTTCAGCTTCTTGCCGGAGCCGCCCATGCCGGTGCCCTGCGGGCAGCCGGTCTGCGCCATGAAGCCGTCGATCACGCGGTGGAATACGATGCCGTCGTAGAAGCCCTCGCGCACCAGCTCCTTGATCCGCGCGACGTGGCCGGGCGCGAGATCCGGGCGCATCTCGATCGTGACCGGGCCCTGGGTGGTTTCGAGGATCAGAGTATTTTCGGTAGCAGCCATGCTCGCTTCTCCTGGCTTCGGGGTGGATACTTCTTATTCCTGAACGGGATCGCGAATGGGCGGCCGGCGACTGCGCCGCCCAGGCTCTCGGTAAATGGCAACGGCGTGCAGCGTTGCAACGTCTCCATCACCGCGATACGGTATGCAATCCGGTCGTTGTCGGTCGCCTCCTGCGATTCATAGCTGATCCTGGGATGCCCGAGGATCGCGCCCTCGCGGTTGAAGCTGACAATCACGGTGATGTCGATCGGGCCGGCCTTGTCTGCCGGCGGCGGCCGCCAGCAGCGGTGGATGGCAAGAACAACGTCCTTGATCGTATTGAGTTGCTCCGGCTCGGCCTGCACCGGTACGGTCAGCGTCAGGCAAACCAGCGGCGCGGCGAACCAGGCGAGTGGTTTGCAGCGCGCCGCCATGCGGATCACTTGATGTCGGATGCGACCTGCACCTTCACCATCTTGTCGGGATCGGTGACGGCTCCGCCAGGAGAGCCCGCAGACGCCTTCTTCAGCTTGTCGACCACGTCCATGCCCTGTACCACCTCGCCGATCACGGTGTACTGGCCATTCAGGCTCGGCCCGTCGGCGAACATGATGAAGAACTGCGAATTGGCGCTGTCGACGCTGTCGCCGCGCCGGGCCATGCCGACGATGCCGCGCTTGAACGGGACCTGGGAGAATTCCTGCTTCAGGTTCGGATATTTCGAGCCGCCGGTGCCGTTGAAGTTCTGGCCGTCGCCGGTCTGCGCCATGAAGCCGTCCATTACGCGATGGAACGGCACGTTGTTGTAGAAGCCCTCGCGCGCCAGCTGCTTGATGCGCTCGGCATGCTTGGGCGCGATATCGGTGCGCAGCTTGATGACGATGCGGCCCTTGGTGGTGTCGATCACGATCGCATCGGCCTTGTCGAGATTGGCCGGCAGCGGCTGCGCGACCGCGGGCACGACGCAGAGCAGCGCAGCAACGAATGCAAGAATGCGGATCATGGCAACTCCGGAGCTTTAACGTTGGGGTGTGGCAGGCCGCCGGGATCAGCCGGCGAACTTGGCCTTCAGGCTAGCTGCGACTGATGACGGCACGAATGAAGAGAAGTCGCCGCCCATCTGGGCGATTTGGCGAACCAGTGTGGCGGTGATCGGGCGGACCGCAACCGACGCCGGAACGAACACGGTATGCACCTCGGGCGCCATGGCCTCGTTCATGCCGGCAAGCTGCATCTCGTAATCGAGATCGGTGCCGTCGCGCAGGCCGCGAATCATCAGCGTGGCCTTGGCCGCGCGCGCCGCTGCGACCGTGAGATTGTCATAGGTCGCGCTCTCGAAGGCGCAGCCTGCCTGCTGGGCGATGGGGCCGAACACCTCATGGACCATGGCCAGCCGTTCCTCGGTGGAAAACAGCGGCTTCTTGCCGGGATGGACGCCAATGGCGACGATCAGGCGGTCGCAGAGGAAGACGGCCTGTTTCACCACGTCCAGGTGGCCGTTGGTGACGGGATCGAAGGAGCCGGGATAGATCGCGATACGGGACATCGTCCCTCCTAACCCGCCCGGCTCTCCCCGGCAAGCCGCCCGGGTTCCATTGCTTGCTCGAAACAAATTTCCAGTCGTCCAGTGAACGAGTCCTGGGATGCCAGCGTCTACGGGGGTGAATGTTTCGTCGGCCGTTGGCGGACGAAACAAAACCGGCCCGCGACGAAACCATTTCCCGCGGTGGCGAAGACACCAGGAAACTTGCTGCCGGTAGACATTGGACAACGAAACGACGGGCCCGGGCGGCCCGATCAACTGGGGACCGTCATGATCAAGGCACTTTCCGCCATCGCTGTTGCCGCGTTCATTGCCGCCGCGCTCACCGTGCTGCCGGGCTTTGCGCCGCAGGTCGAAGCCTCCACCCCGCAGCCGCTGGCCAAGAGCGACCGTCTTGACGTCCACCCGGTCGGCAAGGACTGCTCGCAGCAGGCCTGGCCGAATTTCGAGGCCGCGTGCCTGCGCAGCGCCGGCAACAAGACAGTGGTTCGTGAAGCCCGCCTGGTCACCGCCGACCGTAGCCCGTAGTCGAGCGACGTCCCTCGTCAGCCTGGCGTAAGGTCAGGCCGTCACACAAAACCCAATGGTAATTTGCGACGTCCCGTCGCAGACTATCGTCTAAGGCGCCCGGCCGGATGACCCGGCGCGCGCAAGACACCGGGGGATTGCCGTGACGAGTACGCCCGCCATCGTTTCTTCTGGCCACCCCCCGTCCAGTCCGATCCCGGTTGCCGTCACGCTCGGTGCCCTCGGCGTCGTCTATGGCGACATCGGCACCAGCCCCCTCTACGCCCTGAAGGAAGCCGCCAAGGCCGCCACCCATGGCGGTCCGCTCACCGAGAGCGCGGTGCTCGGCGTGGTCTCGCTGATCCTGTGGGCGCTGATTCTGATCATCTCGATCAAATACGCGATGCTGATCCTGCGCGCCGACAACCGCGGCGAAGGCGGCATCGTCGCGCTCTTGGCGCTGCTCTCGGCGCGCAACGCGGCGCCCGGCACCTGGCGCGCCCATCTTCTGGTGGTCGGCCTGATCGGCGCCGCCCTGCTCTATGGCGACGGCGCCATCACCCCGGCCATCTCGGTGCTGTCGGCGATCGAGGGCCTCAAGGTCGACGCGCCCTCGCTGACCCCTGCGGTGGTGCCGATCACCGTCGTGATCCTGATCGGCCTGTTCATGATGCAGAAGCAGGGCACCGGCTTCATCGGGAGGATCTTCGGCCCGGTGATGCTGTTCTGGTTCGCCGTGCTGGCAGCGCTCGGCATTCACGGCATCGTCAAGGCGCCCGGCGTGCTGGTTGCGCTGAGCCCGCTTTATGCATTCGATTTCCTGATCCATCAGGATTTCCACGTCAGCTTCGCCATCCTTGGCGCCGCCTTCCTCGCGGTGACCGGCGGTGAGGCGATGTATGCCGACATGGGGCATTTCGGCCGCTTTCCGATCCGGCTCGCCTGGTTCGCCGTCTGCCTGCCCGCTCTGGTGCTGAACTATTTCGGCCAGGCCGCGCTGTTGATCACCGACCCGACCGCGATCGAAAATCCGTTCTTCCAGTTGTCGCCGGACTGGTCGCATTACCCGCTCGTCCTGCTCGCGACGATCGCCACCGTGATTGCCTCGCAGGCCATCATCTCGGGTGTGTTCTCGCTGACCCAGCAATCGATCCAGCTCGGCTTCCTGCCGCGCATGCACATCGAGCACACCACGAGCGATGCGATCGGGCAGATCTACGTGCCGCTGGTGAACTGGCTGCTCGCCGCGGGGACACTCGGCGCGGTGCTCGCCTTCGGCACCTCGGACGCGCTCGCCGGCGCCTACGGCATCGCAGTGTCGCTGTTGATGGCGATCACCACGCTGCTTGCAGCGCTGGTCGCGATCCAGTGGGGCTATTCGCCGATCATCGTGATCGCCGTGAACGGCTTTTTCTTCATCATCGACGCGATCTTCTTTGCGGCGAACTCGACCAAGCTGTTCGAAGGCGGCTGGTTCCCGCTGCTGCTCGCCGCCGCGGTGGCCTTCCTGATGCTGACCTGGCGCGGCGGCGTGAAACTGGTCGAGACGGCGCGCAGCAAGCTGCGTCAGCCGGAAGAAGATCTGATCGAAACCGCGGTCAACAAGTGCCACAGCCGGCTGCCGGGCACCGCCATATTCCTCGCCTCCGCCCCTAACGGCGTGCCGCTTGCCTTGACCCAGTTCGTCAAGCACAACCACGTGCTGCACCAGCGCGTGCTGCTGGTCACCGTACAGATCGAGGAATCCCCCCGCATCCCGGACGAGGATCGCGTGGTGGTTCACGACGTCACCCCGGGCATCATCCGCGTCATCCTGCGTTACGGCTTCATGCAATATCCCACCGTTTACGAAGGGCTAAAGCTCGCCTGTCGTCAGGGCAAACTGCCCGGTCTGCGTCTGACCGATGTGACCTACTACATCGGCCGCGAGACCATCATCCCGCGGGAAGACATTCCGGGCATGTGGGTATGGCGGGAATCGCTATTCGCGTTCCTGCAGCGCAACGCCGAACGGTCGGCGGCGTTCTTCGGCGTGCCGACCGGACAGGTCGTGGAATTCGGGACGGAGATCGAGATCTAGTCCCACAGCCCGGATGCGGACATGTCAGACGATCCGCCTCTTCAGCTGAAGCCGCGGCTGGCGATTTCGATCGACCAGGCTCAGGCGATCATCGATCGGGTTGCGCCAGGCGCGCGCGTGGCAGGCATCACCGAGCTGCGCGGCGGCGAGATCAGCACGATCCTCGAGATCACCCGGGCGGACGCGCCAAGCTGCATCCTCAAGGTCTACCCCGCCCAGCTGCAATGGAAGATGGCGAAGGAGGTCCTCGGTCTTCTGCGCGACGCCGGCATTGCCATTCCCGCATCCTCGTAGCTGATGACAGCCGCGCGCTGATCGACTTCAATTTTGTGCTGATGAGCAAGCTCGACGGCGTCGTGCTCGGCAACCGCGAGGCGGCGCTGACGGATCAGGAGCTGCTTTCGATCTACGCTCCGCCGTATCAATGGCATCACGCTCGACAGCTTCGGCTATATCGGCCCGCACGGCGTCTGGACGTCGTACCCGACCAACCGCGCCTACATGTCCGCGCAGTTCGAGCGGAAGCTGACCGAGTTTTGCACGCGCGGCGGGGACGAAACGCTGGCCGCGCGGCTGCGGGCCAGCATCCTGGCGCGCAGTGTCCTGCTCGACGCAGCCGACACGCCCCGCCTCTGCCACTATGACTTCCACGCCGGCAACGTGCTGGTGACACCGGAGGGGCAGCCGCGTCTCACCGGCATCGTCGATTTCGAGAATGCCACCGCCGGCGATCCGCTGATGGACATCGCCAAGGCGCTCTATTACTTCACGCCGAGGGACGCGCCGAATCGCGACGGATTGCTCGCGGGCCACGGCACGAGCGACCGGCCGGACTGGGAGGCCACGATCGCGCTCTACCGGCTGGCCTCGATGCTCGAGCTCTGGTGCTGGTTCGCGCAGATCGGCCGGATGGACGCCCTTCCCGGGCTCACGCGCGAACTGGAAAGCGCCATCTAGGCCGCGCCCCCACAAACACAGAGCCCGCGGTGCTCCCGACGGCCGCCTCGTCGGCGCCCGCGGGCACAATTCATTCGGGCAATCCCGCCTTCCGAAGCCCCTCGATCAACAGCTGCGCGTTTGGGTACCCGCCCCTGGCGATCATTGCGGAAATTGTAAAGGCGGGATCGAGCTGAAGCAGGAGCGCCGCCGCCTCGCGCGCCTCCGCGTCGCGTCCGAGATGAGCGAACGCGGACGCGAGACAACGGTAGGCCAGCGAATAGGAGGCATTCTGGCGCCGGCATTTATTCGCTGCGGCAATGGCCTCGTCAAAGCGGCGAAGCTCGATGAAGGCCATCCCCATCCCAACAAACGTGATGGGTAGCCGCGGGTCTAACGGGCTCAGGCGGATGGCGCGTTCAAAACTCCGGACCGCTTCATCGGGAAGCCCGGCAACTCTGTAGACGCTGCCTCTGGCGGTCCATGCGCGATATGAATTCGGATTGAGAGCGACCGCCCGGTCGGCCAATTCGATCTCACTCTCACAATCGCCGACCATGTACGCCGAGGTGAGGGAAACCCAGGCTAATGTTTCCGCATCACCATCGTCGATGCTCAATGCCAGGCGAAGCAGCCGGACCGCTTCCTTGCGGTCAAATTGAGGATCGACGGCATGCCCCCAAAGGATGTTCTGCATGTGGGCGAGACCTGCCAGAGCGGCGACAAAGCCGAACCGGGGGTCAAGCTCCAAAGCACGATGCGCCAGCCTGATCGCCTCGGCCAACCCGTCGGCGGTCATCAGGTAATGCTGCTGCATGGCGCGGAGATAGAAATCATAGGCGGTGAGGTTCTCCGGTCGCCGTGCCGACAGGCCGATTTCGATCTGCAGCAATTTTGGTTGAATGGCCGAAACGACGGCGACGGTCACCTCGTCCTGGAGAGCGAATATGTCCGTCAGGTCACGCTCGAACCTGTCTGCCCAGATGTGCGTTCCGGTAACCGCATCGATCAACTGCCCGGTGATGCGAACCTTCCCCGCGGCCTTGCGCACAGACCCCTCAAGGACATAGCGGACGCCGAGCCTGCGGCCGACCTCCTTGATATCGACCGCCCGGCCCTTGAAGGTAAAACTCGAATTTCGGGCGATCACGAACAGCCATTTGAAGCGCGACAGCGCCGTGATGATTTCCTCGACCATTCCGTCCGCGAAGTATTCCTGCTCGGGGTCGCCGCTCATATTCTCGAACGGCAGCACGGCGATCGACGGCTTGTCAGGGAGCGCCAGAGCTTGCGCGCTGTCGACCGGCGGCTCGGTCGGGGCGCTAGCGGGATGGCCCGCGTTTATCCTCAATCGCCACGCGCGCATCGGCTCAGCAATGTTCTTCAGGTTCTGCGAGCCCATGTCCTCGAACACGGCATCGACCTTGCCGCGGATTTGACGTTGCGCATCGTCCGAGATGCAGATCCCGCCGGGCTCCGCGATCCCTTCAAGGCGGGCGGCGATATTGACGCCGTCTCCAAAGATATCGTTTTCATCGACGATGATGTCGCCGACGTGGATGCCAATGCGGAATTCGATCCGCTTGAGTTGCGGCACCGTGGCATTTCGCCCGGCCATTGCGCGCTGGACCTCAATGGCGCAACGCACCGCATCCACGACACTGCCGAACTCGGCGAGCACGCCGTCGCCCGTGTGCTTGACGACCTTGCCACGGTGTTCGCTGATCTTGGGATCAGCGAGTCCATGCTGACACTCCCTCAGCCGGACGTGTGTCCCTTCCTCGTCCAGGCCGGTCAGCCGACTATATCCGGCCACGTCAGCCGCCAGGATAGCTGCAAGCCGCCGCTCAACGCGATGATCGGTCACAACGGCCTCCCGAAATCGGTAGATCCGCCGGACCCCATCAAAGCATAGGGCGTTGCCCTTGGGCTAGGGGCGTACGGCAGGCCCGCCGGATTTCGCGGGCCCGTCAACGGGCGCGCCTGTTGCGCGCCCGTTGGCTGCATTCGGGCTGGGGTTCTCCGAAACGGCGGCGCTAGCCGCCGTTGCCGTTTTCGCCGTTTTCCTCTTCAGGAATGTGCTCGACCGAGACCACGTGCTCGTCCTCGGCGGTGTCGAACACGATCACGCCCTGGGTCGAGCGGCCGGCGACGCGGATATCGGCCACCGGGCAGCGGATCAGCTGACCCTTGTCGGTGACCAGCATGATCTGGTCGGCGTCCTCGACCGGGAACGACGCCACCAGGTTGCCGTTCCGGTTGTTGACGCTCATCGCGACGATGCCTTTGCCGCCGCGGCCGGTGGTGCGGTACTCGTAGGACGAGGTCCGCTTGCCATAGCCGTTGACGGAGACGGTCAGCACCACCTGCTCGGCCGCCGACAGTTCGGCATAGCGCTCCTGCGACAGCTGGATCGCATTCGCGGTCTCCTCGCCCTCGGCCTCGACCGGCTCCTCGGTCGCGGCCTCGCCGGCCACGGCGCGGCGCATCTTCAAATAGGCCGAGCGCTCGTCCGAGGTGGTCTCGACATGGCGCAGGATCGCCAGCGAGATCAGCTTGTCGGCCTCGGGCAGCGCAATGCCGCGCACGCCCATCGAGGTGCGGCCGGTGAAGACGCGCACATCGGTGACCGGGAAACGGATGCACTGGCCGCCGGCGGCGGTCAGCAGCACGTCGTCATGCTCGGTGCAGATCTGGACGTCGACGATCGCCTCGCCTTCCCCGAGCTTCATGGCGATGATGCCGGAGCGGCGCACGTCGACGAAGTCGGACAGCTTGTTGCGGCGAACGGTGCCGCCGGTCGTCGCGAACATCACGTCGAGATTGGCCCAGGAGGATTCATCCTCCGGCAGCGGCATGATCGTCGTGATGCGTTCGCCCTGCTCCAGCGGCAGGATGTTGATCAGCGCCTTGCCGCGCGCGTTTGGCGCGGCCATCGGCAGCCGCCAGACCTTCTCCTTGTAGACCTGGCCGCGCGACGAGAAGAACAGCACCGGCGTGTGCGTGGAGGCCACGAACAGGCGCGAGACGAAATCCTCGTCGCGGGTCTGCATGCCGGCGCGGCCCTTGCCGCCGCGGCGCTGCGCCCGATAGGTCGACAGCGGCACGCGCTTGACGTAGCCCGCATGCGACACGGTGACGACCATGTCCTCGCGCTGGATCAGGTCCTCGTCCTCGACCTCGCCTTCCTGCTCGATGATCACGGTCTTGCGCGGGGTGGCGAACTGCTGCTTCACCTCGGCCAGTTCGGTCTTGACGATGCCCTGCACGCGGGCACGCGAACGCAGGATGTCGAGATAGTCGGCGATCTCGGCCGCGAGCTTGTCGAGCTCTTCGGAAATCTCGTCGCGCCCCAGCGCGGTCAAGCGCTGCAGGCGAAGGTCGAGGATGGCCCTGGCCTGCTCCATCGACAGCCGCAGCGTGCCGTCCTCGTTGATGCGATGCCGGGGATCGTCGATTAGCGTGATCATCGCCTCGACGTCGCGTGCCGGCCAGTCGCGCGACATCAGGGCCTCGCGCGCGGTGTTCGGATCGGGCGAGGTCCGGATCACGCGGATGATCTCATCGATGTTGGCGACCGCGATCGCAAGGCCGACCAGGATGTGGGCGCGGTCGCGCGCCTTGCCGAGCAGGAACTTGGTCCGCCGGGTCACCACCTGCTCGCGGAACGCGACGAAGATGGTGAGCAGGTCCTTCAGATTCATCGTCTGCGGACGGCCGGAATCCAGCGCCAGCATGTTGGCCGGGAAATTGGTCTGCAGCGGTGTGAATCGGTAGAGCTGGTTCAGCACCACGTCGGGCACCGCTTCGCGCTTCAGCTCGATGACGACGCGATAGCCGTCACGATCGGACTCGTCGCGCAGGTCCCCGATGCCCTCGATCTTCTTCTCTTTGACGAGATCGGCGATACGCTCGACCATCGTCGCCTTGTTCACCTGATAGGGAATCTCGGTGATGATGATCGCTTCGCGATCCTTGCGGATGGTGTCGATCGTCACCTTGCCGCGCATCACGATCGAGCCGCGGCCGAGGTGGTAGGCGCTGCGAATGCCCTGACGGCCGAGGATGACGCCGCCGGTCGGGAAGTCCGGTCCGGGAATGATGTCAATCAGTTCGTCGATCGTGAGCGCCGGATTGTCGATCAGCGCCACGCAGGCGTCGACGACCTCGCCGAGATTGTGCGGCGGGATATTGGTCGCCATGCCCACGGCGATGCCGCCGGCGCCATTGACCAGAAGGTTCGGGAACCGGGCCGGCAGAACCGACGGCTCTTTCTCGGAGTTGTCGTAGTTCGGCTGGAAATCGACCGTCTCCATGTCGATGTCAGCCAGCACTGCGAGCGCCGCCCGGGTCAGCCGCGCTTCGGTATATCGATAGGCGGCCGGCGGATCGCCGTCGACCGAACCGAAATTGCCCTGGCCGTCGATCAGCGGCACGCGCAGTGAGAAATCCTGCGCCATGCGGACCATCGCGTCGTAAATCGACTGGTCGCCATGCGGGTGATATTTACCGATCACGTCGCCGACGACGCGGGCGGATTTGACGTATTTCTTGTCCGGCGTATGTCCCTGCTCATGCATCGAATAGAGGATGCGCCGGTGCACCGGCTTGAGCCCGTCGCGCGCATCGGGCAGCGCACGCGACACGATCACGCTCATCGCGTAATCGAGATAGGACTTCTTCATCTCGTCGAGGATGGAAACGGGACGAATATCTGAGGGTCCCGGCGGCTCGCCGGGCTTGTGGTCGTCGTTATCGGACAAAGGGGAAATCCGGTCGGTTCTACTGGGGAATCATATAGCCCATCGGAGGCCTGATAACCACCCTTGCGCGGCTCCGGCAAGCCGTTTTTCCGTTCGTTTTTTCATGCACTTACGGGGGAGCGCCAAGGTTCCCACGGCTTGGTCGGGAAGCGCGTGGCGAATGGCGAACAGCAATGGAAAAATCCCCTATTCGCCACCCGCCATTCGCTACTTGTCTCTCCCGTCAGTGGCCGAAGACCACCGCGTGCATGATCCGCCCGGGGATGAAGGTGAACAGTCCGGCGATGAGCAGTGCGCCAAAGAAGATGCCGATCATCATGAACCTGTGGCGGCGGACATTGTGGCTCCGTGCGGCCGTGACGCCGAGCGCCAGCATGGCGAGCGAGAAGATCGACAGCAGGTGGATCGGGCTCCAGGGACCGACCAGCTGGATCTGATGGATCCAGAACGAGCTTCCGGCGACCACCAGCATCAGGATCACCCAGATCCAGCCCAGGGTCCGGTGCGGCAGCGTGCCCTTGGGGGCGGCGAGCTGGATGGAGCCGAGCACGAAGGCGGCCATCGCGGCAAAGGCGTGGAGCGGGATCGCAGGCGCGGTGTCGAGCAATGGCGCGAGGCTCATGATGGCCGGCCCTCGGGTGAAGCTCGCGGCCAAGCATCAAATGCCGCAGGCCAATGTAAATATCATTTACATCAGGCTGTGTCAAAGTCCAGGGAACCCGCATCCCTTTACGTCGAACCACCGACGTTCTGACAGAGAGTTACCGGGTTATCCTCATATTCCACACGAGGAAATTGCTGGTGCCGATCGCAACGACCGTTCCGGGAAATGATCTTCACGGAACGGCGCCTGACGGAATCGACGGAAGCGCGACCGCTGCTCAGAACGGGATGTCGTCGTCCATGTCGCTGTTGCGGCTGCTGCCACCACCCGCGGCGACGGCGCGGCGCGGCGCCGAGCTGACCGGTCCGGCCGAACCGAAATCGCTGCCGCCATCATCGGAGAAGCTGCTGCCCCCACCGCCACGCCCGTCGAGCATGGTGAGGTTGGAGTTGAAGCCCTGCAGCACGACTTCGGTCGAGTACTTCTCGACGCCGCTCTGGTCGGTCCATTTGCGGGTCTGCAACTGCCCCTCGATGTACACCTTGGCGCCCTTCTTCAGATACTGCTCGGCGACCTTGCAGAGGCCCTCGTTGAAGATCACGACGCGGTGCCACTCGGTCTTTTCCTTGCGCTCGCCGGTGCCCTTGTCGCGCCAGGTTTCCGAGGTGGCGATGGAAAGGTTTGCGATCGGACGGCCGTCCTGCGTCCGCCGGATTTCCGGATCCTTGCCGAGGTTTCCCACCAGGATCACCTTGTTCACGCTTCCCGCCATCGCATCATCTCCACTCAAAAACCGGGCGTCCGGACATTCGGCCGCCACTCTCAACCTTCGCCACTTACGTCGCAGGCGTCGTGGATGACCCTATACGCCGGTGCCGGCTCGCCGCCTTTGCCGTCGCGCCGGTTATCCACGATATTCGAGATATAGCATCGGATCCGGCGTCGTTCCAGTTTTGTTCGCCACAACCATCCGTAGAAGCGGCCAGTGCCGTCGGAGCGGCAGTCGATCTCGGTGCAGGCCGACGCTCGGCAGCAAGATTTAGGAAAACAACAAACAAATCAGCAGCTTGCCTTATCGATACTTCTCCCGCGAGTGTTGCATTTGGGAGACTGCGTTTGCGGTTGAATCAGCGTATAGCTCCAACCATGGCGCGGGCGCTCGCGTCTGGGATCGTGCTTCGGGACCGTTTGGAAGCCGATCGGGGTGCTGGGGGATTGATAATGAAGAAGTTTTTGCTCGGTACGGTTGCTCTGATTGCGTTTGCTGCGCCTGCCGCGGCTGCCGATCTCGCTGCGCGCCCGTACACCAAGGCGCCGCCGCCCGTGGTTGCCCCGATCTATGACTGGACCGGCTTCTACATCGGCGCCAACGGCGGCTGGGGCTCGAGCCACAATTGCTGGGACCAGCTCCCGGCCGGCATCTTCCTCGCATCAGATGGTTGCCATGATGCAACCGGCGGCGTCGCCGGTGGCCAGATCGGTTATCGCTGGCAGGCTGGCGCCTGGGTGTTCGGCCTCGAAGCGCAGGGCGACTGGGCTGACCTGAAGGGCAGCAACAACAGCGCGATCTTCCCGGGCCTGTTCACCAACCAGTCCAAGATCGACGCGTTCGGCCTGTTCACCGGCCAGATCGGTTACGCCGTCAACAACGTGCTGCTCTACGCCAAGGGCGGCGCGGCGCTGACCGACAACCGCTTCAACACCTACTTCACCCCAACCGGCGTGCTGGTCGGCAGCGCCAGCGACACCCGCTGGGGCGGCACCGTCGGCGCCGGCATCGAGGTCGGCTTCGCGCCGAACTGGACCGCGGGCATCGAATACGACCACCTGTTCATGCAGGACAAGACCTATAACCTGATCGCCCCCAACGGCACGCTGAACAGCACCATCCGCGATCGCCAGGACGTCGACCTCGTTACCGTCCGCGTGAACTACAAGTGGGGTGGTCCGGTCGTCGCGCGCTATTGATCGCGCCAGGCCGATTGATCCAGACGAAAGGCCGGCCTCGCGCCGGCCTTTTTGTTTGCGCGCCTGTTTGTGCGCCGGCTTTTTCGTTGCGTGTGCACGCGCACCTCACCGGGGGCCGTTTTCGGTGCGTTGTGGTTTCGCGGATACACACGTTCCGGCATTTCTCTGTAGAAGCACCAGCACGTCACGCGACACTGCTGTGACGCTCTCTTCAAGATATCTGAAGGGACAACAAGAAAATGGGACTGGGACTTTGAAAATGAGGACTGTTTTGCTGGCCTCGGCCGGCATGTTTGCACTGAGCGCTTTTGCACCGGCAATGGCCGCCGACATGGCGGCACGCGCGCCTTACGTGAAGGCTCCGCCGCCGGCCGCGATCTACAACTGGACCGGCTTCTACGTCGGTGGCTTCGGCGGCTACGCCAGCGAGAACTCCGGCACCCCGAGCATGGAAGGCGGCTTCGGCGGCGGCACCATCGGCTACAACTGGCAAGCCGGCAACATCGTGTACGGCCTCGAGGTCGACGCCGCAGGCGCTGACATCGACGCATCGGTCTCCGCGCTCGGCGTCACCGCCCGCAGCAAGATCGACTCGCTCGGCACCGTGCGCGGCCGCCTCGGCTTCGCCGTCGACAAGGTGCTGTTCTATGGCACCGGCGGTTACGCCTGGGCCAACAACGAGGTCAGCGTCACCGCGCTCGGCGTGACCGCCTCGCAGAGCAACTTTCACTCCGGCTGGACCGTCGGCGCCGGCGTCGAGGCGTTCATCGCGCCGCAGTGGTCGATCAAGGGCGAATACCTGTATCGCAGCCTCGACAGCGAGAACTATTTCGGCGTGCCGTCCGGTACGCTCGAGCTGCACAGCGCCCAGTTCGGCGTCAACTATCACTTCGGCGGCCCGATCGTCGCCAAGTACTGAGACAAGTACTGAGCGAATTACTAACCGCCATCGGCGGTCAGATCGCACTGAAAGGCCGGCCTAGCGCCGGCCTTTTTGCGTAAGCGCGTTTTCGAGCGAAGTGGATTCCGGTTCGTGTCAAGAAAACGCGTCACAGCAGGAATCCAGAGCTCCCGTTCCGATCCCATCGAAGCGGGAAACGGCTCTAGCGGAACCGGCGCTGCTGACGGCTGCTGCCATCAGGCAAACTATCCGTTGATGGACGCGACTCAGCACTGGAAATTGTCCACCGTTCTTCCTACGTTCCAGTCTTCACACCCCATCGGCGCAAGGTCCCGGCATCACCGGCGATGCGCGCCCAAAAGGCGCCAAGCATGCGCCCGGAACTGTCGCTATGGATGAAGTGCTCAAGGCGAAGCGCCAACAGAACGCCAGCTCCTCATCGCGCGCCATCACGATCCGTGGCGCGCGCGAACACAATCTGAAGAACATCGACGTCGAGATTCCCCGCGACAAGCTCGTGGTGTTCACCGGGCTGTCCGGCTCCGGCAAATCGTCGCTCGCGTTCGACACCATCTATGCCGAGGGCCAGCGCCGCTACGTCGAATCGCTGTCGGCCTATGCGCGCCAGTTCCTCGAGATGATGCAGAAGCCGGATGTCGACCAGATCGACGGCCTGTCGCCGGCGATCTCGATCGAGCAGAAGACCACATCGAAGAACCCGCGCTCGACCGTCGGCACCGTCACCGAGATCTACGACTACATGCGCCTGCTCTGGGCGCGCGTCGGCGTGCCCTATTCGCCGGCCACCGGCCTGCCGATCGAGAGTCAGATCGTCTCGCAGATGGTCGACCGCGTGCTGGCGCTGCCGGAAGGCACCCGCCTCTATCTGCTGGCGCCGGTCGTGCGCGGCCGCAAGGGCGAGTACAAGAAGGAGCTCGCCGAGTACCTCAAGAAGGGCTTTCAGCGCGTCAAGATCGACGGCACCTTCTACGAACTGTCCGAGGCGCCCGCGCTCGACAAGAAATTCCCGCACGACATCGACGTCGTGGTCGACCGCATCGTGGTGCGCCCCGACCTCGCCCAGCGCCTCGCGGAAAGCTTTGAGACCGCGCTGAAGCTCGCCGAGGGCCTCGCCGTGATCGAATACGCCGATGCGCCGGCGGCGGCCGCCCAGGACGACAAGAAAGAGGACAAGAAGAAGACCGCGAAGATCCACGACAAGAGCGGTCCCGAGCGCATCCTGTTCTCGGAGAAGTTCGCCTGTCCGGTCTCCGGCTTCACGATCCCCGAGATCGAGCCGCGCCTGTTCTCGTTCAACAACCCCTATGGCGCCTGTCCGGCCTGCGGCGGCCTCGGCGTCGAGCAGCATATCGACGAGGACCTGGTCATCCCCGACAAGGAGCTGACCTTGCGCAAGGGCGCGATCGCGCCCTGGGCGAAATCGTCCTCGCCCTACTACATCCAGACCCTGACCGCTCTCGGCAAGCACTACAAGTTCACGCTCGACACCAAGTGGAAGGACCTCACCAAGAAGGTCCAGAACGCGCTGCTGCACGGCTCCGGCGACGACGAGATCAAGTTCTCCTATGAGGACGGCGTCCGCTCCTACGACACCAAGAAGCCGTTCGAGGGCGTCATCACCAACATCAACCGCCGCTACCGCGAAACCGAGAGCGAGTGGGCGCGCGAGGAGCTCGGCAAGTATTTCTCCGACGTGCCCTGCGAAGGCTGCAACGGCCACCGGCTGAAGCCGGAGGCGCTGTGCGTCAAGATCGGGGCCAAGCATATCGGCGAGATCTCCGAGCTCTCGGTCAAGCGCGCCGGCGAATGGTTCGAGACGGTGCCGGAGGCGCTGAACGCGCAGCAGAACGAGATCGCCGCGCGCATCCTGAAGGAAATCCGCGAGCGCCTCACCTTCCTGCTCGACGTCGGCCTGAATTACCTGACGCTGTCACGCTCCTCCGGCACGCTGTCCGGCGGCGAGAGCCAGCGCATCCGCCTCGCCTCGCAGATCGGCTCGGGCCTGACCGGCGTACTCTACGTGCTGGACGAGCCGTCGATCGGCCTGCACCAGCGCGACAATGCCCGCCTGCTCGACACCCTCAAGAGACTCCGCGACCTCGGCAACACCGTGGTCGTGGTCGAGCATGACGAGGACGCCATCCGCCTTGCCGATTACGTGCTCGACATCGGGCCCGGCGCCGGCATGCATGGCGGCCACATCGTCGCCGAAGGCACGCCCGACCAGATCATGCGCAACCCGAAATCGCTGACCGGCAAGTATCTCACCGGCGAGCTGTCGGTGCCCGTGCCCGACCGGCGGCCGCCGAACCACCGGCGCACCATCAAGGTCGTCAACGCCCGCGGCAACAACCTCAAGAACGTCTCGGCCGAAATCCCGCTCGGCCTGTTCACCTGCGTGACCGGCGTCTCCGGCGGCGGCAAGTCGACGCTGCTGATCGACACGCTGTACCGCGCCATCGCCCGCAAGCTGAACAACGCCAGCGAAGGCGCCGCGCCGCACGACCGCATCGAGGGCCTCGAGCACATCGACAAGATCATCGACATCGACCAGTCGCCGATCGGCCGCACGCCGCGCTCCAACCCCGCGACCTATACCGGCGCCTTCACGCCGATCCGCGAATGGTTCGCCGGCCTGCCGGAGGCGAAGGCGCGCGGCTACGAGCCCGGGCGCTTCTCTTTCAACGTCAAGGGCGGCCGCTGCGAGGCCTGCCAGGGCGACGGCGTCATCAAGATCGAGATGCACTTCCTGCCGGACGTCTACGTCACCTGCGACACCTGCAAGGGCAAGCGCTACAACCGCGAGACGCTGGAGGTCCTGTTCAAGGGCAAGAGCATCGCCGACGTGCTCGACATGACGGTCGAGGAAGCCGCCGAGTTCTTCAAGGCGGTGCCGCGCGTGCGCGAGACCTTCCAGACCCTGCACCGCGTCGGCCTCGACTACATCCATGTCGGCCAGCAGGCGACGACGCTGTCGGGCGGCGAAGCCCAGCGCGTCAAGCTGGCGAAGGAATTGTCAAAGCGCGCCACCGGTCGCACGCTCTACATCCTGGACGAGCCGACCACCGGCCTGCACTTCCACGACGTCGCAAAACTGCTCGAGGTGCTGCACGAGCTGGTCGCCCAGGGCAACACGGTGGTCGTGATCGAGCACAATCTCGAAGTGATCAAGACCGCCGACTGGGTGATCGACCTCGGCCCCGAAGGCGGCGACGGCGGCGGCGAGATCGTCGCCTGGGGCCCGCCCGAGGACATCGTCAAGGCCCCGCGCAGCTACACCGGCAAGTTCCTGGCGCCGGTGCTTAAGAAGGCGAACAGCAAGCCGAGGAAGAGCTCAGCGAGCGAGGCGGCGGAGTGACACAGGCCGGGTGAGCGAGCCGCAAACATTCATCTCGTTCGAAGATGAGGGCGCGTCGTCCCCTGCAGCGGTGCGCGCCAGCATCCTTGAAAATGTGACGAGCAAAGCGGCGCTCTTGGCCACGCTCGCTGCACAGCTCGAATTTCCCGGTTACTTTGGGAGCAATTGGGATAGGTTCGAGGAATGTATCCGCGATCTCTCGTGGTTGCCGCACGGTCCCGTGCTTGTAATGCATGCTGATGTGCCGCTGGTTGGCGACCTGCCGAACGCGATGACCTACGTTGCGATACTGAATGACGCTGCTCGCAAAATGTCAGGATCGAAAGACCATCCGCTTTCGGTTGCATTTCCCCTCAGATATCGCGACCAGGTCATGTGGCTGCTTCGAGCAGACCAGGCCCGTAGCAAGTAGCCTGGATGAGCGAAGCGATATCCGGGGCCTCTCGCGGCCAACAATGTGACCGGTCCCGCATATCGCTTCGCTCATGCGGGCTACACACTTAGCTCCCACGGTAGGTGGCGATCTGCCAGACGTTGGCCCAGGCATCCCGCACCATCGCGCGTCTGTCGCCATAGGGCGTATCCGCAGGCGGCTCGATCGATTCAGCGCCTGCCGCGATCGCCCGCCGATAGGTCTCGTCCGCGTCTCGAACATAGACGTAGAGAAAGGCCGACATCGCCTCGCGGACGCCTCCGCCGTCGCTGATCAGGATGATCGAGTCTCCGATCCGGATTTCCGTTGGCGCGCCGGAGCGGACTTCGCCCTGCGCATCGAAAACGTCTCGAAGAAATCTGGCCAAGCCAGTGAGGTCGCGGGTGACAATTCGCGGTATGACGGAAGGCCAGCCTGCGGGCTTGAATTGGGGCATGTGCCTGACTTAGTAGCCCGCATGAGCGGAGCGATATGCGGGGTCTATCAGCCGAGCAAGTTGACCGCTCCCGCATGTCGCTTCGCTCATGCGGGCTACGGTCTCTCAACCGCTCTGCTACACCGCCCAATAGTTCGGGTGCGTGTACGATCGCGAGCGGTCGCCCCAGTCGAATTCGTCGCCGTCGAATTCGGAGGGTCCTGACCGCAGATCATCCAGCGTCACCTCGGCCTCGAAGGCCTGCCGCACAGGATCGAATCGCAGCGCGGTCCATCTGACGGGATAGTGGTGGTGGGTACTCAGCACGCCTCCGGTCTTGATGATGGCATAGGCCACCGTTCCGCTCACCTTGTCGAGCATCAGCCGCTCGATCGACCCGAGCTTGGCGCCATCGCGCCCGAAGACGCAGACATGCTCGACCCGGTCACTGGGCACCAAGGTATGATGCATGGCATCCTCCCTGTGTTCCGCTTATTTGCCCGATAGTATATGCCTGCCGCGCTGGCGAGCCAATGGGGCGCGGCTCGGCGACAGGCCGCAGGGGCCGGTTGGCTCTATCCTGCGGCGGCGGACGCTTGCACAATTTCGGAATAATAAAAACGTACCGCTGATTTGCCCGACGCGTCAAGTCGCTTTTCCGAGTCTCGACGGCAGCCTGCTCCTTTGCATGGGGTTGTTTTCGATATTTTGGGACACCCCACGCACCTTCCCCCTACTCCGTCCGTCTGAGGAACGCCCCGAACGCGCGCGGGCCGTCGCCGACCTTGACCTCGCCAATCACCTTCAGCTCGGCGGCGTCGATCATGCTCAGCGTGTTGCTTTCCCAGTTCGCGACCAGGATACGCTTGCCGTCGGCGGTCGCCTCGATGCCTTCGGGGTAATCGCCGACCGTGATCCGCTTCACGGGCTGCAACGTCGCGAGGTCGAACACGCTGACCTTGCCGTCATACTGATCGGTGACGAAGCCGCGGCCCTGCGCCAGCGCAACCGCATAGGGGCGCAGACCGACATGGACGCGGCCGATCTCACGGGCGGTCGCGATGTCGATCACCGAGACGTCGTTGGTGCCGACATTGGCGGTGTAGGCGCGCTTGCCATCGGCATCGATGGTGACACCAAACGGCCGACTCCCGACCTTCACGATCCCCCTCCGCTCGCGCGAGGCGGTATCGATGATGGAGACGCTGTCATCGTCGCGATCCGCCGACAGCAGCAGCAGCCCATCCGGTGTCACCGCCAGCCCGGACGGCGATGCACCGACTGCGATACTTGCGACGACACGCCGCTCTCTGGCATCGATCACCCGCACCGCGGCGGCGTACCAGTCGGCGACATAGACCATCGCGCCGTCGGGCGCGACCGCGATGCCGAGCGGCCCGCCGCCGACATCGACCCGGCCCACCACCTTTCGCGCCGACGCGTCGACCACCGTGACCGCCTTGGCATCCGGGCTGGTCACATAGGCGAAGCGGCCGTCATTGCTGACAGCAACGCCGGCGGGCTTGCCGCCGATCGCGATGGTCGCAACCGGCTTCGAGGTCGCGAGATCGACCACGGTAAGGTCGTCGCTGAGCTGGTTGGTGACGAACGCCTCTTCGGCGCGCGCGGCGCCGAGGCTGGCAAGCAGCGCGACGAGCGCAATCGCGCGCACGCTCAGGTCCCGCTCTCGATCTTCTTCTTCAGCGCTTCGAGCCCGGCCTTGTAGAGCCCGCTCACCGCCTTCACCGCGGCCTCGTCGCTCAGCTCCGGCGGCGGGTCGTTGTTGGGAAAGCCGCGATAGAACGCGCCGTTCCATTCCAGCTTCGACTTGCCGTCGGGCGCCGGCGACACCGTCAGCGTCGAGGAATAATTGGTGACCGGCAGCACCTTCACGTCGACCGCCGTGATCCGGTACGAATAGCTCATCATCTCCGGCTCGTATTTGTAGAGCTCCTCGTCGACGGTGGCGCCCGGCCCGAGCGTCAGCCGCCGCTTGGCGCCGATCTCGTTGCCCTTCTCACCCTCGGTCTTGGTGACGCCGGCGAGCCAGCTCATGTCCTGGAAATTGCCAATCACCGCCCACACCTTGGCCTGCGGCGCATCGATCTCGATGGATTCCCGCACCTTCTGGCGGGTCGGCCCATGGGCCCAGGCGGCCCCCAATACGGCCAATGCCGCCACCACCACGAAAGTCCGTGCGATCGTCCGCCTCATCCTTGGTCCTCTCCCGATGTGTGTCGGCCCTGCGCCGCCTGGCGCATGCCGCAGTTTATGATTGGAGGTTCTAGACTAGACCGGCAACCTGCTTCTTGCACCAGAGCGAACTCGCACCCGCCGGCTTCCCCGGGAGGCAAGCCTGCCGGGCGGTGGTCTCAGTCCTCGATCGCCGCCTCGACGAACCCCTTGGGGTCGTCGCAGAACTCGCGCATCAGCCGGTAGTGATCGGTGTCCTTCAGGCCCACCGGCTCCAGCCCACATTTGGTAACCCGCAACAGCGTCGCGTTCGGATACGCCATCAGCATCGGCGAATGCGTCGCCATGATCACCTGGCAGTGGCCGGTGCCGTTCATCTGGTGCAACAATTTGAGGAATTCGACCTGACGCGACGGCGACAGCGCGGATTCCGGCTCGTCGAAGATGAAGATGCCCTGCCGCTTGCAACGCTCGTTGAAGAAGCGCAGGAAGCCCTCGCCGTGGGAATAGGACAGGAAGTTCGGCGGCACGTCCCCGACATCCAGCGCGGCCTCGTCGACGTAGCGCGCCACCGAGAAAAAACTCTCGGCGCGGAAGAACCAGCCATTCGTGATCTTAGGTAGCCAGCTGGCACGCAGCGCCGACGCAAGCGAGCCGCCCATCTTCTCAACGGCATTGCCGTGGTCGACCGCGCGATAGCCCTTGCCGCCGCCGGCGTCATCATAGCCGGCCATCACGGCGATGCCTTCGAGCAGCGTCGATTTGCCGGTGCCGTTCTCGCCGACGATGATCGTGATCGCCTTGTCGAAGCTCAGCTCGAAATCGTCGCGCAGCAGCGGCAGTACGAACGGATAGGCATCGCGGTTCGGAATTCGCGCAGGATCGAGCCAGACCCGCTTCAGATACGGCGCAGGCATGTTGATCGGGCGGTTTCGTCTGGCCATGTGCGCGGATCCGGGGAAACAATGGCGGGCGGCCCAGTTTATGATAAGAGCCCGCAACAATCCTAGATGGCCGGATGCCCCATGCCCAGCAAGTCTTACGCACTCTTCCGCAAGGCGATCCTCAACGAACAGCAAGCGGTCTGCATCTATGACGGCCGGCCGCGCGAACTCTGCCCGCACATCATCGGCCACAACAAGAGCGGTGAGGAGGTCGTGCTGGCCTGGCAGTTCGCCGGCTCGAGCTCGGGCCAACTGCCGCAATGGCGCTGCCTGCGGCTCGCTCACGTCACCGACATCAGCCTGCGCAACGGTCCTTGGCACGAGGGCGGATCGCACCGCACCGAGCAGACCTGCGTCAGCGAGATCGATCTCGACATCAACATCGATGTCCGCAAGCGGCGGTGAGCGGCCCATGCGCCCCCTGGTCAAGAGAGGGCGGCGAAGGCGGCAAGCCTCGGACAATTCATGTCGCGAGAATGCGGATATGTGACTCGCAGATCGCGCAACAAATTAGGTGTCGTCCCGGGCAAGCGAAGCGCGACCCGGGACCCATAACCACCGAAGGTCATTATTGCATAACGCTGGAGCCACAGCTCGCTTCGACAACGAATGTCTGTGGTTATGGGACAGCGGAGGCCGCGGCGCGATATCGGCTCCGGCGAACGCCAGGACGACCGCCGGGAGAAAGCACCCGCCCCTACGGCTGCTCCGCCTCCTCCAGCACTTCCAGCGCCAGCTCCATCGTCATCAGCACCGGATTGTCGCCGCGCACCAGGCGTCCCTCGGCGATGCCGCCGAGATAGTCGACCAGTGCGATGTCGAGTTCGGCATGCAGCCGGCCATCCGCGTCCGGTGCGATCTCGCCCGCGGTCACCGCGAGCTCGGTCGCGAAGGGCACCACGCTGTGGCCTTCGGTGAAGACGGCGCCGATGGTCGAGCCGACGCCGCCATGCAGCCGCGCGCGCAGGATGCCGTGCTGGCGGCAGAAGCCTTCCAGCGCGCAGGCAAAATCCTGGTTCGGCCTCAGCCGCAGCGCGAAGGCATGGCTCGTGGTCCTGGCCCCACGCGGCTCGGCTGCGACCGGACCGAACAGCTTGAAATTGGTTTCGCTGTCCGCCTCGGCCAGGAACGTCGCGCCGTCAATCCCGAACGCGTTCACCTCGAACGGCTCGGCGACAATGGTTTCATCCGGCAGCATGTGGCCGCCATTGAAACGGCCGTCGGCCTCAGTCCACAGGCCGTGGCAATGAAAGAACGGCGCGCCGTCGCGTTCGCCGAAGGTCAGCGCCGCGAGCTTGAGCCGGGTCACGCCGTCGGGACGGAACGTGTCGCTGTAGAACGCAGCGTTGACGCCATCCTTCGACAGCGCCGGCATCACATAGGCGAACGGCCCGAGCGCGCCGCTTTTCGCGCTCAGGACGCCGCTGCAAAAGCCCTCCGCCGCAAAGCCGCGGCGCACGGCTTCGAGCAAGGGAATGCCGGCCTCGAGCACGAATGAAAAGGCGCGGCCGCGCGCGCTGACCCATTGGATGCGCTCTGGATGCGGAGCGCCAGGCTGGGCGATGCTGCGCATCGCCTCACGCTCCCGTCGATTTGGCGATCACCTCGAGCAATCCGCGCGCCTCGAGTTCGTCGCGGATCAGCCGCTTCGGCACCTTGCCGTAGCCGGACTTCGGCAGCGCCTCCCAGAAGAAGAAGCGTTTCGGCATCTTGTAGCGCGGCACTTTTGGCGCGAGATAGGCGGCAAGCTCCGCCTCCGCGACCGCCTCGGCGCCCTCGCGCGCGACGCAGACGGCGACGCCGACCTCGCCCCAGAAGGGATCGGGTACGCCGAGCACCGCGACCTCGCCGACCGCGGGATGGGTCAAGAGCTTCTCCTCGATCTCGCGCGGATAGATGTTGGAGCCGCCCGAGATGTACATGTCGGAGGCACGGCCGGTGATGTAGACGAAGCCCTCCTCGTCCATGTGGCCGAGGTCGCCGGTGCGGAACCAGCCGTCGCGAAACGCCTTCGCATTGGCCTCGGGGTTGTCGTAGTAGCCCGCGAACACGCCGGGACCGATCACGCAGATCTCGCCGGTCTCGTGCGCTTTCAGCTCGCTGCCATCGTCGCCCTGGATCGAGACCTGCATCCCGGTGCGCTCGAAGCCGCAGGTGCCGATCCGCGCATGCGGCCCGTCCTCTGGATCGTGCAGGCCGGGCGGCAGCACGGTGATGTTGCCGGTGACCTCGCCGAGACCGAAATACTGCACCAGCACGCCACCGAGCTTGTTCAGCGCCGCCTTCTGGTCCTCGCGATACATCGGCGCGCCGGCGTAGATGATGTAGCGCAGCGAGGAATGGTCGTGCTGGTCGGCGGCGGGATGCTCGACCATCATCTTCAGGATGGTCGGCACCGTGAACATGTTGCTGACGCGATGCTTGGCGATCAGCCGGAAGGCTTCGGCGATGTCGAACTTCTCCGACGGCAGCAGGATGGTCGGCACGCCGCGCGCGGTCTGCACCAATTGATGTACGCCGGCGCCATGCGACAGCGGCGCCACCACCAGCGAGGCGTCCTCTTCCGTGGTGCCGGGCATCAAGTCGGCGAGATGGTTGGTGATGACGAAGGCCATCTGGCCATGGGTCAAGACCGCGGCCTTGGAGCGGCCGGTGGTGCCGGAGGTGAAGAAGAACCAGCAGGGATCGTCATAGTCGACGGCAACGTTCTCGACCACAGCGCCGGCGTGCTTGGCGATGACGTCGCCGAGCGTCGCCTCGCCGAACGTGCCCTCCTCCCCGATCCGCCAGACGAATTCGAGCGCGGGATTGGCGGCCGCCTTGGCATGTTCGGGGAAGTCGGCGTGGCACAGAAACGCCTTGGCGCCGGAGGCCGCCGCGAGATAGGCGACCTCGTCCGGCATCAGGCGGAAATTGGTCGGCACCCAGACCGCGCCGAGCCGGAAGGCCGCGAACATCGACCAGAACATCTCGTCGCAGTTCTTGGAATGCACCAGGATGCGGTCGCCCTTGACGATGCCGCGCGCCGCCAATGCCGCCGCCAGCGCCGAGACGTTCTGGTCGATGTGACGCCAGGACCAGGCCTTCTCGTTCCAGACGAAGCCGGGGCGATCGCCGTGGCGGCGGGCGTTCTGGGTCAGGATGTAGGCGAGGTTCATCACCCGGCGCGACACCCGCGCGATCCCGCCGCGCGGCGCGGCAGCAGCCGTCCCGCTCATTGCCGCCCCGCCGATACGCACAACAGACAGGGCAAGGTCAGGACGATCATCGGGTATTTCCTCGGTCAGAACCGGGCGTCTTCAAGCGCCGCAAGGGATTGGTACCGCCCGGTTTATCGCCAAGCCGCCGCCTTCGGCAAGGCCCGCCGGGCGCGGCCCGATGATACCGCGCGCCGGCGGCGGTCAACCCGTTGTTTTCTGCCCAGCCCGCTACTGCGTGTGCTTGGCAAGTTCCTGCTCGCTCAGGTTCCAGTCCTGCCACAGCTGCAACGCGCCTATAAAAGCGACCAGCGCGCCGAGCAGGATGTGCCAGAACTGCAGCGCGTGGTCCTCGGCGTAACCAAAGACCATGGGCGATGCCATCAGCCAGATACCGAGCAGGATGCTGGCCACCTCCTCCCAGCGGTGCAGCGCGACATATTCGAGCTGGGCGATGCCGAGCACCAGCATGCCGACGATGAAGCTGTTGAGGACGAGGTGGCTGCGCTCGATATCGACGGCGCCGCTCACCTGCATCGGAAACCAGGGCGAGACCATGATCAGCACGCCGAGCAGCATGCCGAGCCAGTCCTCCCAGGGACGGTGTGTGTTGAAGAAACGATTGTCCGACATGACGAACCTCCTCCGACAAGAGGCATACGTCGGCGGCCGGCTCCGCCACTCCGTACCAGACGACCATCCAGCCGCATCAGGGGCGTATGTCTGTCATCAAACGTAATCGAACTGCATCCATCCGCAAGGCCCGTCCCGCGTATGTGCGACGCGGCAGGTGCGATCGTTGCCGGCAGGATGTCACCGCGCTCCGCCGAGCCGCGCCAGCGCTCCCTTGGCGCTCTGCAAATCGGGCTGCAGCTCGAGCGCCTTGCGGAAATCGGCCGCCGCGCCCTTCTTGTCGCCGAGCCGCAGCTTGGCCTGGCCGCGATTATTCCAGGAATAGACGTCGTTCGGATCGTATTGCAGCGCCTTGTCGTAATCGGCGAGCCCGCCCTTGTTGTCCCCTTGAAAGAGACGGATCATGCCGCGGTTGCGCCAGCCGCGCGCATCGGTCGGCGCGATCCTCGCAGCCTCGCCATAGTCGGCGGCGGCGCGATCGAGCTGCTCGGTATCGCGATAGACATTGCCGCGGTTGATGTAGGCGAGCACGTTGGGCTCGAGCTTGATCTCGGTGGTGAAGTCGGCGATCGCATGCGCCGCGTCGCGCTTGCGGTAGTAGACGAAGCCACGATTGCCATAGGCGGTGGCGAGCTGCGGATTGTATTTGATGGCGAGGCTGAGATCGGCCAGCGCGCGGTCGAGATCGCCCTTGTTGAGCCAGGCATCGCCGCGATTGTTGTAGGCCAGCGCAAATGCCGGATCGATGCGGATCGCCTCTTCGTAATCGGCAATCGCATGATCGAGATCGCGCTTGAAGGCGTAGACGCGGCCGCGATTGGTATAGGCGCAGGCGTAGGCGGGATCGAGCTTGATGGCCTCGTTGGGGTCGGCGAGCGCTGCATCGAGCTCGCGCTTCTCGGTCAGCCCATGGCCGCGATTGCAATAGGCCCCGGCCAGCCGCTTGCCGGTCTCGGTCTTGCCGTCGATCACCGTGGTGCAGGCGGCCACGCGGTCGCCGGGCGCCGTCGTCATGCCGACGCAGGTCTGCCAGCTCGGATCGTCGCCGGCGGCGGCTTGCGGCGGGTCTGGAAGCGTCAACGCGGCGCCGAGCAACACGGCGGTCAGGCAGGCCAAAATGCGCATATCGTCAATCCGCAAATGCCAATTTGCGGGTTGGTCGCGGCTTTGCATCGGCGGGTTCACACGCTTACATCAGGGCCTGCGAATCAACCGGGATTTTGCGATGGCCGCCGTCCGCGACAACAGGGACCAAAACCGCTTCGAACTCGACACCGAGGGCGGCCTCGCTTTTGCGAATTACCGGCGGACGCCCGCGGCCGTGATCATCACCCATACCGAGACACCGCGCGCCCTGCGCGGCCGCGGCATCGCATCGGAGCTGGTCAGGGGGGCGCTGGAGCTGATCCGCACCGACGGCCACAAGGTGATCGCCGGCTGCGGCTTCGTGGTCGACTACCTCAACAAGCATCCGGAATACGCGGATCTTGCAGGTTAGAGCCCTGCCCCTCAGACGATCTTGATCGACATATCGGGCAGGCCCTCGAGCTTGCACAGCAACACGTCGCCCTTGACGACCGGGCCGACATTCTCCGGCGTGCCAGAATAGATGATGTCGCCGGCCTTCAGCTCGAAGGCCTCGGAAAGCTTCGCGATCTGCTCGGCGACGCTCCAGATCATGTTCTTCAGATCCGAGCTCTGCCGCACCGTGCCGTTGACCGCGAGCGATATCGCACCTTGCGTGAAGTGGCCGGTCTTATCAGCCGGATGGATCGGCCCCAGCACTGCGGCATGATCAAAGCTCTTGCCGATCTCCCACGGCTTCTTTTCCGCCGCCATGCCGTTCTGCAAATCGCGCCGCGTCATGTCGAGGCCGAGCGCGTAGCCATAGACGTGGTCGAGCGCCTTGTCGGCTGGGATGTTGGTGCCGCCGGATTTCAACGCGGCGACCAGCTCGACCTCATGGTGATAGTTCTTGGTCAGCGACGGATAGGGATGATCGGCGACCGTGCCGATCGCGACATTCTGGATCGCGTCGGTCGGTTTCTGGAAGAAGAACGGCGGCTCGCGGGTCGGATCGGAGCCGCGCTCGATCGCATGCGCCGCGTAGTTGCGGCCGATGCAGTAGATGCGGCGGACCTGGAACACTTCGCTGGCGCCAACGATCGGGATCGTCACCGCCGGTACCGGAAACATCGCCTTCGACGCGGTCTCGGCATGGGCCGGCGCGGATTGCGCGGCGGCGCCGGCCAGTGCGAGGGCGCCGGTCGCAAGCATCGTCCGGCGATCGAGATCAGTCATGAGCGTTCTCCTTCTTGTTCGCCGATCTATAGATGCTCGCCGATCGATAAAAAAGGCCCGCGCTGGCGCGGGCCCTGGCCGTGGGCGGGATGATGATCCGCTCAGTGCTTGATGTCCGGGGGCAGCTTGCCGCCATTGGCCGCGAGCTTCGTCATCACCTGCTTGTGCAGCCAGATGTTCATGCTGGCGGAATCGCTGGTGTCGCCGGAGTAGCCGAGCTCCTTGGCGAGCTCCTTGCGCGCCGACAGGCTGGAGTCGATGTCGAGCGCCTTCATCAGGTCGACGATCGAGGTGCGCCATTCGAGCTTCTCGCCCTTCGCGGCCACCGCCTTGTCGAGAATGGGGGCGACGTCAACGGACTGCGCGGGCGCTGCGCCGGCCGGCACCGCTGCAGGAGACGACGATGCACTGCCGGATCCACCGGCGGGAGCTGCGCTTGTGGCCGATCCGCCTGCGGGCGCGGCGCTGGCGCTGCTACCGAAGATCGCGCCCATGATTTTTCCGAAAATGCTCATCGTTCGCTCCCAAGACTGTTGAGATGTGAAAGCCAGACGGCGCTGGGACGCCTGACCGCGGTCGCAGTTGAAGTCTATAGCCCCCTCCATAGCTTGCCAATGCGACATTCACTTAAGCGTGAGTGCTTTTGCCACGGTTTGGGAGTAGCCTTGCCGAACAGTTCGCGACACGGCCAGTTCCCTGCTCTGTCTTTCGCGTCTGGCTTGCTCGTGATCGCTTCGAGAGGCGGTACGTTTGTGCCCTGTTGCGGGCGCAGAATGCGACCGCCCAGAGGGAGACAACGACCATGGCCACGTCATACCAAGGCAATGTCAGTTCGATGACGCAGAGCGGACAAGGCGCCGCGTCTGCGCCGGTCATCCGCACCATCGGCCTGTCCGATTTGCATCATGCGCTGCGTCTCGGCTGGGAAGACTTCAAGGCGGTGCCAAGTCACGCCATCGTCCTCTGCCTGATCTATCCGGTGCTCGGCCTCGTGCTTGCGCGGACCGTGCACGGCTATTCCGTGCTGCCCCTGCTGTTTCCGCTGGCCGCGGGCTTTGCCCTGCTCGGCCCGTTTGCCGCCATCGGCCTCTACGAAATGAGCCGCCGCCGCGAGGACGGCGGGGAAGCATCTGCGTGGGATGCCATGGAGGTATTCCGCTCACCGTCATTCGGCGCGATGCTTGGGGTCGGAACGCTGCTTTTCGCACTGTTCGTGACCTGGATCGCCACCGCCCAGGCCATCTACACGGCGGTGTTCGGCTATGAGACCGCGGCCAACATTCCCGATTTTGCCGCGCGCGTGCTGACCACCCAGCAAGGCTGGTGGCTCATCGTGGTCGGCTGCGGCGTCGGCTTCCTGTTCGCGCTCGTCGCGCTTTGCATCAGCGTGATCGCCTTCCCCATGATGCTCGACCGCCAGGCGACCGCCGGCGAAGCCATGGTGACGTCGATGCGCGCCGTCGCACAGAACCCGGTGCCGATGGCGGCCTGGGGCCTGATCGTGGCAGTGCTGCTGGTGCTGGGCACGATCCCGTTCTTCCTCGGGCTTGCCGTGGTCATCCCGCTGCTTGGTCACGCCACCTGGCATCTCTATCGCGAGGTCATCGTCAAGGATCCGAATGCGCGGCCGGTGATCCCCGAACCGCGCGAGCGCAAGCCCGCCGCGGACTTCCCGGCCAATCTGTTTCCGTGGCGGCGCAGCGATCGCGGCTAAGCGCCGCTAACCGGATTCGTAAACGTCAAAGCAACCGCCGGCCGATATGTTCGGCCGGCGGTTTGTCGTTCAGGATCGTCAAATGGGTGTGAAACTGGCGTGGCATTTGCAGCGCGGCCTGAGAAAAAGCGGCTCGGTCACGAGCCTTGTTTTGGCCGCTGTTGCCGCGAACATACCCGCCGCCTTGCGCGACCAATCGATGACATCGCAGACTCCGGAGTGAATTGCCTATGACCTCTCGCTCTTGCTTTCGTACGCTCGCCATCGGCGCGTGGCTCCTGACCTCGACAGCATCGGCGCTGGCCGCTCAATGCGGCACGGGCACGTTCGAATCCTGGCTCGACGATTTCAAGAAAGAGGCTGCGACGAAGGGCATTTCGCAGAACGCGATCCAGGCCGGGCTGGCTGGCGTCACGCAGGACAAGGCGATCCTCGCCCGCGACCATTCGCAGCAGGTGTTCAGCCAGACCTTCGAGCAATTCTCGGGCCGCATGGTGCCGCCGCGGCTCAATCGCGGCTCCGACATGATGAAGCGCTACGGCTCGGTACTGTCGCGAATCGAGGAGGCCTACGGCGTACCGGGCGAAATCCTGGTCGCGATCTGGGGACTGGAGACCGATTTCGGCGTCAACACCGGAAAGTTTCCGACCATACGTTCACTGGCGACGCTCGCCTATGATTGCCGCCGCTCCGACATGTTCAAGGCCGAGTTGATGGATGCCTTGCGCATCGTCGAGCGCGGCGATCTGCCGCCGCAGGAGATGCGCGGCGCCTGGGCCGGCGAGATCGGCCAGACTCAATTCATGCCGTCGTCCTACATCAAGTTTGCGGTCGACTTTGACGGCAACGGCAAGCGCGACCTCCTGCACAACGTGCCCGACGTGCTGGCGTCGACGGCGAACTATTTGAAGAGCTATGGCTGGAAGAAGGGCAAGGGCTGGGAGCCCGGCAGCGAGAATTTTGCGGTGATCCAGCAGTGGAACAAGAGCGAGGTGTACGCCAAGACGATCGGCTACTTCGCCACCCAGCTCGCCAAGGCTCCGTAGCGCTTTCACACCAGCTCGCGTGGCGCAGCGAGCCAAGGACGAGGCCACCCTTCTGCTCTGACTAGATCAAAGCCGGTCCAGCTACGGATGAATCAAAAAGGGCCGACTGCCCCAGGCAATCGGCCCCTATCGCCATGATCAAAACCTACTTCGCCATGCTGGCTTCGGCAGCCTTGCTGAGATGCGCGCCGCAAGCACCCCACTGGTTGTTCAGCATCGCGTCCTGAGCGAGCGAGACTTCCTTCTCCGCCGCGAATTTGACCTCATTGTCAGCCATAGCTTCGACTGCAGCTTCGGTCTTGCCGAGATTAGCACCGCTGCAGCCGAGGCCCGCGTGATGACGATGCGCGGCCTGAGCGGGAGCGACAGCGTAGGCAACGGCAGCCACGGTGGCTGCTGCGATCAATGTCTTAATCATGGGATGATCCATCTGTTGTTCTTGGACAGATCCCAGCGTGATTGCGGAATCTGCGGAACGATTATTCGCTGTTCCCGACACCGTTCAGAATGAACTTCGCGCGATACAAACGTGATGAGCGCTGCGCGCGCATCGCGCATGCGTTGCATAGTGTTTTGATTACATGTCGGTAAGGAAGCGGCGCCGCAATAGCTTTGCTCGACGTGTTCACTTCAATCGAGCTGCACTTCCGATAATCAGCAGCGCGCTCGCGCGGCAGGCGAAAAATCTGAGCGGGCGGAAGGGCCGAACTACCTCCGAGGTCAATGCGACTGATTGACGCTGCGTCCGCCTAGGTGCCAACCCTATCATGCTATGAATATTAAATCATTCATACAGCAATATTCCGCATGCGAATCACGCATGGAACACGCCGCCGTGATCTGGCGTCAGCCGAGCGCCATCCCTTGACCGAACGGTCTGTAATTACCATATGAACGGCGTAGTTCAAGTCACCGCCATTCTCCTAACACACTGATCTCAAGAAGATTTTGACGCCGTCGCCCGGCTCTGCGGAACTTTGGTCCACTGGACCTGGCTCGATGCGCCAAACGGTTAACCGGAACTTACTGCCGCTATGCGTTTTGAGCTTAGCTGCATCGCAACATCGGAACTACCGCACTGCACTATATCATCTATATTCACTTCAACGATGAGGCTTTTGAAAAGCTGAATCAGAATTACTAGGAGACTACCATGTTGCTCTCGCTCATCCGCATGATCCAGGCTTTCCGGGATTATCAGCGCAATGTCAGCGAACTGTCCCAGCTCAGCGATCGCGAACTCGCCGATATCGGCCTCGACCGCTCGGACATTCCGCGCGTTGCCGCCGGCACCTACAACGGCTAATCGGCCGCAAGCCATCTGCTAAACGGATAACGCCCGCTTCCACAGCGGGCGTTGTCGTTTGTGGTGCGGTTTCAGATGCATATGAGATCAAAACGCGCTAACGCTGCGCGATGACACCGCATCAATCCCCTTCCCAACCCGTGCACATCGTGGGCGCGGGGCTCGCCGGCTCGGAAGCCGCCTGGCAGGTCGCCAATGCCGGCGTCCGCGCCGTGCTGCACGAAATGCGCCCGCACCGGATGACCGAGGCGCATCGGACCGAAGGCTGCGCCGAACTGGTCTGCTCGAACTCCTTCCGCTCCGACGATGCCGCCAACAACGCGGTCGGGCTGCTGCACGCGGAGATGCGGCGGCTGGGCTCCCTGATCATGCGCTCGGCCGACGCCAACCAGGTGCCCGCCGGCGGCGCGCTGGCGGTCGACCGCGACGGCTTTTCGGCCGCCGTCACCAAGGCGCTCAACGAACATCCGCTGATCGAGATCAGCCGCGAGGAAGTCGCAGGGCTGCCGCCGGCCGACTGGAGCAACGTCATCGTCGCGACCGGCCCCCTCACCTCGGCACCGCTTGCCGACGCCATCAGGCTTCTGACCGACGAGAGCGCGCTGGCATTCTTCGACGCGATCGCGCCGATCGTGCACAAGGATTCCATCGACATGTCGGTGGCCTGGTTTCAGTCGCGCTACGACAAGGTCGGCCCCGGCGGCACCGGTGCCGACTACATCAACTGCCCGATGACGAAGGAGCATTATGACGCCTTCGTCGCGGCGCTGCTCGACGGCGAGAAGGTCGACTTCAAGGACTGGGAGACCAACACGCCCTATTTCGACGGCTGCCTGCCGGTCGAGGTGATGGCCGAGCGCGGTCACGAGACGCTGCGCCACGGGCCGATGAAGCCGGTGGGATTGACCAATCCGCATAACCCGACCGTCAAGCCGTATGCGATCGTCCAGCTGCGGCAGGACAACAAGCTCGGCACGCTCTACAACATCGTCGGCTTCCAGACCAAGCTGAAGCACGGCGCGCAGCAGCGCGTGTTCCGCACCATCCCCGGCCTCGAGAACGCGGAGTTCGCCCGCCTCGGCGGCCTGCATCGCAACACCTTCCTGAATTCGCCGAAGCTGCTCGACGGTCAGCTGCGTCTGCGCGCGCAGCCGCGGCTGCGCTTCGCCGGGCAGATGACAGGCTGCGAGGGTTACGTCGAGTCGGCCAGCGTCGGCCTGATCGCCGGCCTTTGTGCCGCCGCCGACATGCGCGGTGCCGCGCTGACGCCGCCGCCGGCGACGACCGCGCTCGGCGCGCTGCTCGGCCACATCACCGGCGGCCACATCGAAACGATCGAGGCCGGTTCGCGCTCGTTCCAGCCGATGAACATCAATTTCGGTCTGTTCCCGCCGCTGGCCAGTGCGCCGACCAAGAAGCCGGACGGCTCGCGGCTGCGCGGCAACGAGAAGACCGTCGCCAAAAAGCAGGCGATCAGCGCGCGCGCGCTCGCCGATCTCGACCACTGGATCGCAGAGCATCTGCGCGTTGCGGCAGCGGCCTGACAGTCATGAGCTTGCCGAAAGACGATGACGCCACCCTGTCGGTGCGGTGGAGCCAGGGCGTGCTGCTCAAGCGCGACGTGTTCTCGACCGTCGAGCGCGGCCGCTTCCGCGCCGATGACGGCGAGGTCGACGGCGTGCTGCGCCGGCTCGATCAGGTGCCGTTCTGGTCGTTCGCCCTGGCGCTGCATCTGTTCTCCCGCGAGCGCCGCGCGCTGACCTTGGCGCGCGACCTCGACGTCGGGCCGAAGCTGTTGTGGGCCGGCCGTCGCGCGCTGGTCCGTGGCTTCATCGACGGCGCGGCGCTGCATCTGGCGAAGCCGCACGGCGACGTCGCCTATTTTCGTTCCGCCAAGGCCGCGTTGCGCAAGCTGCATCGCGCCGGCATCTGCCACAACGATCTCGCCAAGGAGCAGAACTGGCTGGTCGGCCGCGATGGCTGCGCCTACCTCACCGACTTCCAGCTTGCCGCCTGCTTCAAGACCCGCAGCCGACTGTTCCGCATCGCCGCCTATGAGGATCTGCGGCATCTGTTGAAGCACAAGCGCAGCTACGCGCCGGAGGCGTTGACGCCGAAGGAGCGCAAGGTGCTCGCAAAGAAGTCCGCGGTCGCCAGCATCTGGCTCAAGACCGGCAAGAAGGTCTATCAGGCGATCACGCGCGGCATCTTCAATTTCACCGACCGCGAAGGCGGCGGCCGGAGGCTGGTCAACGACGCCCCGGTATTGATCGATCTGATCCGCAAGAATCCGCAGGTGCGCGACACGGCGATCGTCGCCTTTGCCGACCGGCGCGTCGGCGTCGGACTCTACGCCTTCGTCGAGGCGGACCAGTCCGCGCTGGAAAAGACTCTGCGCAGTGAGCTTACCGCAGCCGGGGGCGTCAAGCCGCCCGAACACATCCAGGTCGTGCATGCGCTGCCGCGCGATGCCGCCGGCAAGCCGCGCACCGAAATCCTGCAGCTCGTCGCCATGAACCAGATCGACCTGATCGAACCGATGATGCGCAGCGACGCCGATCGCGAGTTCCTCAAGGATATCCTCGAGCAACGCAAGAATTTGCGCGACCGCTTCAATTTTGAAGTCGCCGAGATGGACCGGCCGGCAGGTTAGAGCGCGCTTCTCGGCGCGTGGCCCTCGACAAACGCGGCGCGAAGCTTCACTCTTTGCGAGGGGTAGCGCGTCGAGGGACAAGTTTAATGCCACTCACCCGTGGCCGGATCGGGGGATACGATTCCGAACGACTGGCGTTCGGATTCACCATGATGAACGGCGACCATGAAATCGAATGCCAGATCAGCGACGCCGCACTGGACGAGCTGGCCGGCACGCGCGGAACGGCGAGCATGGCGCGGCAAGCCCAGTTCGTTGCGCTGCGCGACGCGGTCGAACAGATCGCATCCGACGTCTATGACAGCGGCCCGATGGTCAAGGGCAGAACGATCCGGATCTTCACCAAGCACATCTCGAAGGAGCAGATCTAGCGACCGAACTCCTCCGTGCGCGCGGCTCGCCACAACGTCCAGAGCGTGCGCAGGCGCGAAACCGGCTTCGGCGAGAACGGGTCGTAGTCCTCCCTCCTCGCCCGGTTCAACTCTCGCCTCACGCAAGCGAGCGGCAGGAAGATCGGCCTCACGCCGGACGGGACATCCGCAAGCAGCCCGAATGCGGTCTTGAGATGGCCCTGGGCCTCGTCCGCAAGCTGATCGATCGCGGCACGGATGTTCGGCGTCACCTTGCCGGCAAACACCTCCTCCTTGCTGCCGCCGTGCTGCTGCAGCAGCTGTAACGGCAGAAACAGCTGCTGCCGTGCGGCGTCGCGTCCGAACGAAGCGATGACCTGCGCCATGCCCTGGGCAAGACCCGCATGACGGGCCAGGTGATCAATCGCCTCCGACGGTCGCGCCACCACGCGCGTAGCCTGCGAGAACAGCACTGAGGCCGTGGCGTCGAGATAGCCCTCGAGCGCGGCCAGCGACGGCATCGGGTCGTTGTAGAGATCGAACTGGTGCTCCTCGACCAGCTGCGAGAATGGTGAGACCGGCAGACGGTGATTGCGGATCGTGTGCAGCAGTTCTGCCGCGACCGGATTGCCCTCGACGCCGCCATGGCCCGCGCCGGCCAGCATGTCGGTCCACCATTGCAGCCGCATCTCGCCGGGCAGCGGCTGGCTGACCTGCTCGTGCACGCGCGAGACCTCGATATTGAAGGCGTAGATCGCAAGCATCGCGCGCCGTTCCGGACCTGGCAGGAACAAGGTCGACGCGTAGCGCACGAAGTCATGGCTCCGCACCAGATCGGCGCAGAAGGCCGCGCCGTCCTTCGGCGCCTCCGTCGCGCTCATGGCACCGCGATCAGCGCCGCCGCGACGCGACGCCGCTCGCCCAGCATGATGTTGTAGGTGCGGATCGCAGGTCCCGTCTGCATCGGATCGAGCACCACCCGCACGGCCCGCAGGGCCTCGCGCAGGCCCTTCGGCGGGACCCAGACGTCGGTGCCGGTGCCGACGATCAGCGTGTCGATCGCATTGGCGGCCGCGAACACCTTTTGCAGCGAGTACTCGTCGATCTCCTGCGGCCTGGTGACCGGCCAGGCCCAGATCGAGTCAGGCAGGCACAAGAGCGAGCCGCGGTGCGACATATCGGCAAACGCGAAGCCGCCCTTGCCGTAGGCCTCGATCGGCGCCGACCTCGGAAGATGGGGAGCGTCCGAGGAGTTGCTCATGACCGGCTACTTCTTGGCTGCCGCCGTGTCCGGCTTCTTGGCCGGCGCGTCCTGCGCCGCCTCTCCACCCCGCGTGGTGTGAACACCGAGATAGATCAGGATCGGCGCCGCGATGAAAATCGAGGTGTAGGTGCCGACCAACACCACGCCGAACATCATGACCGCGGTGAAGCTGTGGATCGCCTGGCCGCCGAACAGCAGCAGCGCGAGCAAAGCCAGCGTCACCGTGACGTGGGTGATGATCGAGCGCGACAGCGTCGAATTGATCGATTCGTTCAGCAGCTGCGGCATCGGCATCTTTTTGTAGCGCCGCAGCATCTCGCGGATGCGATCGTAGATCACGACGGTGTCGTTGAGCGAGTAGCCGAGAATCGTCAGCAGCGCCGCGATGCTGGTGAGGTCGAAATCGACCTGGGTGATCGACATGAAGCCGATCGTGAGCACGATGTCGTGGACATTGGCGATCATGGCGCCGAGCGCGAACTGCCATTCGAACCGGAACCAAAGGTAGATCAGGATGCCCATGATCGCGAACATCAGGCCGATCATGCCGTAGGCCAGCAGTTCGCCGGAGACGCGCGGTCCCACCACCTCGACGCGACGGTAGTCGACGGATTCGCCGAGCGCGCCGCGCACTTTCGTCACCGCATCCTGCTGCGCCTTGTCGCCGCCGGGCTGCTCGGCGACGCGGATCAGGACTTCCGCCGGACCGCCGAACTGCTGCAGCTGCACCTCGCCGAGGCCAAGACCGTTCAAGGTGGTGCGCATCGCGGCGATGTCGGCGGTGCCGGATTTCGCCTGCACCTCCAGCAGCGTGCCGCCCTTGAAGTCGATGCCGAAATTCAGGCCGTGGGTGAAGAACAGCGTGATGGCAAGGATCGAGAGCAGCGCCGAGATCGGGAAGCTGATGCGGCGAAAGCGGGTGAAATCGAAATGGGTGTCGTCCGGCACGATGCGCAGCGGCGGCAGCAGGCCGAGCGCCGCGACCACGGTCAACACGGCGATCAGGATGCCAAGGCCAATGAGAACGGTATGAGTCACAACAGGCCTCTCAGATCGGCACGGTTTGCGGCCGCTTCCACCGCACCCAGCCGGCGACGATCAGGCGCGTCAGGGTAAAGGCGGTGAACACCGTGGTGATGATGCCGATGCCGAGCGTCACGGCAAAGCCGCGGACCGGTCCGGTGCCGATGTAGAACAGCACGGCGGCGGCGATGAAGGTGGTGATGTTGGAGTCGAGGATGGTCGCCAATGCCCGCTTGAAGCCGGCGTCGATCGCCGAGATCGCGTTGCGGCCGCCGCGCAGTTCCTCGCGGATGCGCTCGTAGATCAGCACGTTGGAGTCGACCGCGATGCCGACGGTGAGCACGATGCCGGCGATGCCCGGCAACGTCAGCGTGGCGTTGAGCAGCGACAGCAGTCCGAAGATCATGGCGACGTTGATCGCCACCGCGATGTTGGCGAACACGCCGAACAGCCGATAGGTGATCAGCATGAACACGATGACCAGGATCGAGCCGACATAGGCCGCGAGCTCGCCCTTCTCGATCGAGTCCTGCCCGAGGCCGGGACCGACGGTACGCTCTTCGATCACGGTCAGCGGCGCCGGCAGCGCGCCGGCACGCATCAGGATCGCCAGATCGTTGGCCGACTGCACCGTGAAGCTGCCGGAGATCTGGCCCTGTCCGCCGGTGATCGGTTCACGGATCACGGGTGCCGAGATCACCTTGTTGTCGAGCACGATCGCAAACGGCTGGCCGACATTTTCGGCCGTCGCCTGGGCAAATTTGCGCGCTCCCGACGTATTGAACTTGAAGCTGACGATCGCCTCGCCGGTGCGCTGGTCAAAGCCGGGCTGGGCATCGGAGAGCTCGCCTCCGGAAACCAGAACCTGCTTCTTGACGACATACGGAACCGGCGGCGGTGACGCGCTCATCAAGAGCTCGGAGTCCGGTGGCAGGCGGCCCTGCTGGGCCTGGTCCGGCGACACCGAGCTGTCGACCATGCGGAATTCCATCTTGGCGGTCTTGCCGAGCAGCTCCTTCAGGCGGGTCGGATCCTGCAGGCCCGGCACCTGGACCAGGATGCGGTCGGTGCCCTGACGCTGGATCACCGGCTCGACCGTGCCGAGCTCGTTGACGCGCCGTTCGACGATCTGGATCGATTGCTCGATGGTCTGCCGGATGCGCTCGGTGATCGCGGCCTGCGGGACCGTCAGGCGGATCAGGCCGCCGCCGGCGTCGGCAACCTCGAGGCTGCGCTGGCCGCTGGAGCCGAGCAGGCCGCCGAGCGGCTGCGACAGCTCGCGGAGCTTCGACAGCGCCGTCGCCTGGTCGCCTTCCTTGGAGATGCGGACTTCCACCGCGTCGTTACGCGTGTTGAGGCCGGTGTAGCCGATCTTGGCTTCACGAAGCACCTTCCGGACATCGTCGCGGATCTGGTCGAGCTTCTCCTTCTTCACGTAGTTGGAGTCGACTTCGAGCAGCAGATAGGAGCCGCCCTGCAAATCGAGGCCGAGGACCAGGCGCCGCTGCGCCCAGGCCGGCCAGGTCTTCACCTGCGCTTCGGGGAAGAAATTGGGCACGGCGCACAGGCAGACCACCAGCGCTGTCAGGATAATCCCCAGCGCTCGCCACCGCGTGAAATACAACATCGAGTTGACCCGTCAGATTCCAAAAAGGCGCCGCGGCAATCAGCTCGCGGACGCCTCGTCCTTGGCGTCGCCCTTCGCCGGCTCACCCTTGGTACGCACACCCGAGATCATCTGGCGCATCTGGCGCACGCGAACGCCGTCCGAAATCTCGAACTCGATCTGGTCGTCGTCGACCACCTTGGTCACCTTGCCGACCAGGCCGCCCGAGGTCACCACGGTGTCGCCGCGGCGGATGTTCTTCACGAGGTCCGCATGGTCGCGCACCTTCTTCTGCTGCGGGCGCAGAATCAGGAAGTACATGATGACGAAGATCAGCGCGAATGGCAGCAGCGACATCAACATGCTGTTGGTGTCACCAGTCGCTCCAGCCTGGGCAAACGCAGGAGTAATCAGCATTCGGACGATCCTCGGATAAGACGGGAAAGAACCGGCAGCGCCCTCGGATTCGGGGCGGTATGGCGGTCCGGACAAATTCGCGCGGACTATAGCGGCCGCGGTCCCAATTGCAACGTTAACGGACCCTCATTTAGGGCGCTTGCGGGACCGCCGCCAGCCCGATAAGGCTGCGCCGTCAGGAACTGGACAAATGCCGAAAAAAGCCAAGAAAACGACCAGTAAAACAACCCGCAAAACCACCCCCAAGGCTGCCGCCAAGCGCGCTGAAAACGCCGCGACAAAACGCCCGGTAACGGCGCTCGACGGCGCAGCGGCCGAGCGGATCGCAAACGCCCTGGAGGTCATCGCCGGCCGCCTCGCGGACGCCTCCCCGGCCCTCGATCCGGCCGAGAGCTTCGGCGCCGCGGACGCCTTCGTCTGGCATCCGGACGGGCGCCTCGCCCCGGTGCCGCGCGTCAGCCGCGTCGAGATCGGCCTGCTCAAGGGCGTCGACCGGATGCGCGATATCCTGATGGAGAACACCGAGCGCTTCGCCGACGGCCTGCCCGCCAACAATGCGCTGCTCTGGGGCGCCCGCGGCATGGGCAAGTCGTCGCTGGTCAAGGCCACCCATGCCAGCATCAATCTCGACCGCAAGCCGGCCGACCGGCTGAAGCTGATCGAGATCCACCGCGAGGACATCGAGAGCCTGCCCGGCCTGATGGAGCTGCTGCGCAGCTCGTCCTTCCGCTTCATTGTGTTCTGCGACGACCTCTCGTTCGACGGCAACGATGCCTCATACAAGTCGCTGAAGGCCGTGCTGGAAGGCGGCATCGAGGGGCGCCCCGACAACGTCATCCTCTATGCGACCTCGAACCGGCGGCATCTGCTGGCGCGCGAGATGATCGAGAACGAACGCTCGACCGCGATCAATCCCGGCGAAGCGGTCGAGGAAAAGGTGTCGCTGTCGGACCGCTTCGGCCTCTGGCTCGGCTTCCACCGCTGCAGCCAGGACGAATACCTCGCGATGGTGAGGGGCTATTGCGACCATTACGGCATCAAGATCGCCGAGGACGAACTCGAGCGCGAGGCGCTCGAATGGTCGACCACCCGCGGCTCGCGCTCGGGCCGCGTCGCCTGGCAGTACACGCAGGAACTCGCAGGCCGGCTCGGCGTGCGGCTTAGTGGCAATTAACAGGAATGGGAGGCATAGCCCTCCCGTCATCGCCTGTGTAGATGGGGTAACGGGCCGGCCGCCCGCTCGCTACGGCGCAATTTGGAAGCGCGCTCGCGAGCGGCCTGTTGGTTGGAAGGCGGTCGTCCCTCAAACTGATGGTGTTCAACGGAGTCGGGCAAGCCCGCTCCAAGCATCATTAAGGGACGACCATGTACCACTATGCAGGAATTGACGTGTCTTTGGAATGCTCGAGCGTTTGCCTTGTCGATGGGACAGGCAAGATTTTGCGCGAGACGAAGGTTGCGAGCGAGCCGGCGGCGCTGATCGCCTGGTTCCGGTCGCTGGGTCTGGTACTGGAACGGATCGGGCTGGAGGCAGGCCCCTTGTCGCAATGGCTGTATGCGGGTCTGCGAGACGCAGGGCTTGCGGTCGAGCTGCTGGAAACGCGGCACGTTCGCGAAGCCTTCAAGTCGATGCCGGTGAAGACGGACCGCAACGATGCCCGCCGGATCGCGCAGTTGATGCGGCTCGGCTGGTTCCGGCCGGTGCACTGCAAGTCGGTCGCGGCGCAGGAGACCCGCGCCATCCTGACGGCGCGCAAGCTGCTGCAATCCAAGCTTCGCGATGTCGAGAACAGCCTGCGCGGCATACTTCGCGGTTTTGGCCTGAAGGTCGGTGCGACCACCGAGCGCACGTTCGCCGGGCGCATCCGCGAGCTCGTGACCGGCCATCCCGGACTGGAGTTGGTCGCGGCGGCGCTGCTCCAAGCCCATGCGGTGCTGCTGCGGGAGTTCAAGAGCCTGGACAAGCACACCCAGAAGCTCGCCAGGACGCATCCATCCGCCAAGCTCCTGATGACAACGCCGTCCGTTGGTCCGATCGTGGCGCTCACCTATGCCGCGGCGATCGACGACCCGAAGCGCTTCCGCTCCTCGAAGGCCACGGGAGCCCACTTTGGGCTCACCCCGAAGAAGTACCAGTCCGGTGAGACCGACTACACCGGCCGCATCAGCAAGATCGGGGATGCCTCCGTGCGCGAGGCGCTCTACCAGGCAGCTCACGTCATGCTGACCAAGCCGGTCAAGAATTGCTCGGCATTGAAGAGCTGGGCGATGCGGATCGCCCGGCGCGCAGGCATGCGCAAGGCCAAGGTAGCGCTGGCTCGCAAGCTCGCCGTGATCCTGCATCGCATGCTCGCCGACACCAAACCGTTCAACCCGATGACCAAGGCCATCTAGCCAGGAGCAGCAATCGGTTCCGGGCGGGCCACGACACCAGGCTCTCCCCGAGCGAAGTCCCTCCGCTGGGACGATGGATCCGGTCAGGCCGCCATCCGGGAAGTGGCTCACGACCACGCAATCCGTAGATTGGCCGGCCGGCTCCTCAATGCACCCCATCAGGCGACGGCCTTCGCGCCGATCCCGTACAGAAGCAAGTGCCCGGCGAGTGGATGACGCGAAAAGGGATTGACTAACCAAGGCCCGTTACAGAAGCCCGGATGAAGCGCAGCGCAATCCGGGATCGGTGCACGCCGCGGGTGAGCTCCCGGATTTCGCTTCACTCCATCCGGGCTACGCGGCTGAGCGGCAAGTAATCGTCGCTGCAATCGTCAAAACAAAACGGGGGAGGCTTGCGCCTCCCCCGCTGTCTTTGTTGTGAGACTTGGAAGTCCCTTGAAGTCCCGACGCGTAGCTTACGCGCCGTTGAGGAACTGGAGCGGATCGACCGGCGACGATCCCTTGCGGATCTCGAAGTGGAGCTGCGGCGAACCCGCCTCGCCGGACTGGCCCGACTTGGCAATTACCTGACCGCGCTTGATGGTATCGCCGCGCTTCACCAGGATTTCGCTCGCATGGGCGTAGGCGGTGACGTAGCCATTGGAATGACGGACCAGCACGAGATTGCCGTAGCCCTTCAGCTCATTGCCCGAATAGGCGACGACGCCGTCTTCGGCAGCTTTCACCGGCGTACCCTCGGGCACCGCGACGTTGATGCCGTCATTGACCTTGCCGTTGGTCTTCGAGCCGTAGGCGGTGATGACCTTGCCGCGCACCGGCCAGCGGAACGTCGGCAACGCGCCGGTGGCCTCGCTCGACTTGGTGACGACGGGCGCTTCAGCGGCGGCCGCCGGCTGCTCGACCGTCGCGGTTGGCTGGACCAGCCGCGCGCTCTGCTGCGGCAACGCGGTTGCAACAACCTTCGGGGCCGCGACCGCCGGCGCCGGAGCCACGGCAGCAACCGGCGCGGCGGCAACAGGTTGCGCAACGGGCGCGGGTGCCGCCATCGCCGTCTTGGCGCCGGGCACCACGAGCTTCATGCCGAGGCTCAGCCGGGCCGACTGGTCGAGGTTGTTGGCGCGGGCGAGCTCGGCCACCGGGATGTGGTGCTGACGCGCGATGCTGTGCAGCGTGTCGCCGCGATTGACATAGTGGACGCCGGCGGGCGCGGCTGCCACGGCGACAGGGCGCGCGGCCGGTGCGGCCATTGCCGGCGCCGCGGCCGATGCGGTCGGACGCGGAATGACCAGCTGCTGGCCGGGCGACAGCGCGCGCGGTCCCTTGTAGCCGTTGGCGCGCAGGATCTCGGCGGTCGAGACGTTGTAGCGGCGTGCCAGCACTTCCAGCGTATCGCTGGTGCCGACGATGATGGTGGTGCCGTTGTGCCCGGCAGGGGCTGCGGCGACCGAATGCGGAACGGTGCCGGTGGATTCGATCTGCGGACGCGCGGGCGGCGGCGTGTAGGACGAGACCCCGCGCCCTCCTCCGGAGACGCCGGCATTGCCATTGGCGACCGGATAGGACTGCGGCGCCGCTGCGACCGGCGGCGGCAACGGCTGTGACTGGTATTGCGAATACTGCGGTTGCGTTCGCGGCCGCGCGTATTGCGGCAACTCGCGCGGCGGCGGCGCCTGCTGCACGGTGCCGGTCGGCTGCGGATCAAACGCAAACGGATTTTGCGAGTAGGAGTTTTGCGAGAAGCGCGACGACATATCGGCGCTGCAACCGGCAAAAGCCATGGACATCAGCGTCAGCACCGCAACCTGCGGTACGCGACGCGAGCGAAGCAACTCAACAACCCCAGACATGGTTACTCACTCGTACGCAACAAAAGACTGTTTTGAGTAAACACGTACCGAGTAAATAACCGCTTAACCCTGCGAATAAGGCGTTGGTGCCAAGCAGCAAATCGCCAAATTTACAATTCGCGCGCGATTCCCGGCAACGCCGGCACAAAGCGGACGTCGACCAATTCCTTGCGGTCGAAGCGGTTCTCGGTCCGCACCACGCGGACGAGGGTCTGGATACCCTGATGCGGCCCGACCGGGGCGATCAGGATGCCGCCGGGTTCGAGCCGCTCCAAGAGCTTCTCCGGGATCTGCTCCATCGCCGCGGTGACGATGATGCGGTCGAAGTCGCCTGCCCCGGCCGGAACGTCGAAACCGTCCCCGAGCAGCACCTCGATATTGTAATAACCCAGCTTTTCGAGGCGCTTGCGGGCGCCGTCGGCCAGCGTCCGGTAGCGCTCGATGGTCAGCACCTGCTTGCACAACCGGGACAGCACGGCCGCCTGATAGCCCGAGCCGGTGCCGATTTCGAGCACGCGATGGTCCTTCTGCAGTTTCAACTGCTCGGTCATGTAGGCCACGACGAAAGGCTGGCTGATGGTCTGCCCACAGGCGATCGCAAGCGCGCTGTCGCGATAGGCCTCGTTGCGATCGCGCGGATCGACGAAGACCTCGCGCGGCACCTCCTCCATCGTACGCAGCACCGCCTGATCGCTCACCCCACGCCGCCGCAGGGTCAGCTGAAACATCATCTTCTCGGTCGGATCGGGGTTCACGGCCATGTTCATCAGCGTCTCTGGGCGGCAGCGCGGAATCTTGCCCTCTAGTGTGCTGAATGCGAAGTTCGTGCGATTTCGCGGCAGCCACTTTCACGAACTTCGCATTCATAAAGCACACTAGAATCATAAGTTTGCTAGTGTCCTTATCGAATCCGAAGTTCGCTCCGAAGGTGCGGCAAATGATGCGAACTTCGGATTCGGGACACTAGATGCCATTGAAATCCGAAATACCGCGTTAAGGAAAAATTTCCCGTCGCGTTTTGTTCCCGGCCAGGAACCATCGCCAGATTTGGCATTGGCGCCGGCCCGGCCCCCTCACATATAATTGGCGGCGATGCGCAGTTAACGTCTGGGTGGCGCAGATCAGGGCGCTCGTAGGGCCAACACACCTCGTTGGCTGTTGGGCAAATCTTGCGCAGCAAAGCCCGCCAGCGCGATGCGGAAAACGCTGTGGCGCGCCGGAAAAGGACCAATTCCCGAACGTTTGCATTGCGCGCTGTAATGTTATTTGCGAGCCTGATTCAGGGAAGGGCAAGGATTCCATCATGACAGCGATACGGCCGGCGGGCTGTTCAGTTTTCCTCGTAGAGGACGAGGTCATGATCCGGATGATGGTCGCCGATATGCTGGAGGAACTCGGCCATAGCGTTGCGGCCGAGGCCGGCGAGATCGGCGAAGCGGTCAAGCTTGCGCAATCGACCGAATTCGACCTCGCGATCCTCGACGTCAACGTCAATGGCAAGGTGATCACCCCGGTCGCCGAACTGATCAACGCCCGCAACCGCCCCTTCATCTTCGCGACCGGCTATGGCTCGTCCGGCCTGCCTCCGGAGTATCGCGACCGTCCGGCGCTGCAAAAGCCCTTCCAGCTGGAAACGCTGGCCCAGGTGATCTCCAGCGCGATGAAGGGCGCGCCGGTCTAGCCGCAAGTTGCGCGCGTAGCCCGGATGGAGCGAAGCGTAATCCGGGGACTTCACAATACGGGTTCCGGATTTCGCTTCGCTCCATCCGGGCTACAGATTCCCCGAGGATTACTTCAGCGTATCAATCAGCGTTTCCGAAAATGCTTCATCGGTGCGGTCGAGCCGCAGCGGTGTGACCGAGACGTAGCGCGCCGCAAGCGCGGCGAGATCGGTGCCTTCGGCCGGCGCATCCATCATCGCCGCGCGCTCGAAGCCGATCCAGAAATACGGATTGCCGCGTCCGTCGTGACGGCGATCGATCTTCAGGAACCCCTGATTGCGCTTGCCCTGCCGCGTGATCCGGATGCCCTTGACGTCATCGGGCATGCAGGACGGGAAGTTGACGTTGATCACGGTGTTCCTGGGGACGCCGGCGCCGATCACCTTGCGGATGATGTCGGGCCCGAATTTCAGCGCGGTGTCCCACAGCGGCGCATTGCGCGTCTCAATCGAGAATTCCTGCGACAGCGCGAATGACGGAAAGCCCAGAATGGTGCCTTCGAGCGCGCCGGCGATGGTGCCGGAATAGACCACGTCCTCGGCGACGTTGCGGCCCTTGTTGACGCCGCTCAGCACGAGATCGGGCAGCTTGTCTCCGAGAATGTGGCGCGCGCCCATGATGACGCAATCGGTCGGCGTGCCGCGCACCGCGAAGTGACGCGGGCTGACTTCGCGGAGACGCAGCGGATCGTTGAGCGACAGCGAATGCGAGACGCCGGACTGATCGAGCTCGGGGGCAACGATCCAGACGTCGTCGGACAACGCGCGTGCGATCTGCTCGACGACCTGCAGGCCTGGAGCATGGATGCCGTCATCATTGGTGCAGAGAATTCGCATCCGTCAAAGTGCCTTTTGTTCCGATTCGGCGCGGGTATCTTACGCTGCGGCTTCTTGAGTTGACTGCCGTCTTAACCGGCTAGGGCCGCGGAGGCAAACCTGGCGATGGCCCGCGCCATCGTGCCGACGTCACGCGCCATGGACGGACAAATCGCGCGCTGCCGGCGATCTTGCGCTCGAACACCGGCCAGGCTGCTCTGGCCGGCCGCCGAACAACCGCGATCACGGGCGTTGGCCGCGGCGCCTCCGGCACTTTGACCCGTGGGGTCTGACGCAGTTCGGCCCCGAGCCCCCGGGACGCGACAGCTTCTGACCTTGGAGGCTCGGGCTTGGCAGGTTCAGGCTTTGCTTCAACCTTGGGAGCTTCAGATTTGAGAGCTTCAACCTTGGGAGCTTCAACCTTGGGCGGCTCAACCCTCCGAGCTTCCGGCCTGGCCGGCTCAAGAGCAATTGGTGCGGTTTGGCGAGGCTCAGGCTTGGGAGGCTTCGGAAGCTCCGATGTGGGGAGCTCGGACTTGATGGGATCGGCCGTGATGGGATCGGCCTTGGCCGGCGCGGTCGTGAGCGACTCAGCCTTCGGAGCTTGTAACGCGCGAGACTCAGCCCTGGACGGTTCGGGGGCGACCGAAGCCGCTTGGGGGAGCTCGGACCGCGCCGGCTCGACCTTCCGAGGCTCAACCCCGAGCGGTTCGGGTTTGGGCGGCACCGGAGCGAGCGCTTCGCCCGGCGCCGTCGCAGCCGATTTCGATTTCAGCCTGGCCAGCAGCTCCTCGATCGAGGGCACCGATGTCGCGTCAAGCGGCGCGCGCGGCGCGGCCGGCGGCGTCGCCCGGACCGGCGGTGGCGGCGACGCAATCGGTGCAGGTGGTGGCGGCAGATCTGCCGGCGCCAATTGGGCGAACTTGCCGCGCGCGATCTCCAGCGCCTTGTCGAAGTCGGGCCTGTCGATCCAGGCCTTCGATTGCACCTCGGTCACGCGCGCGTCCCACAGGCGCGCGGCCTCGATGTCGTAATAGCCCATCTGCTTCTGATTGATCAGCTGCAGACCGTGGCCCGTGACGGCCCATTGTCGACCTAGCCAGTGGATGTCACGGTGCAGCGGCATCACACTGGCCCTCGCCTCACATGCCGTGCTCGATGACCTTGAGCCCGCCCATATAGGGCTGCAGCACATCGGGCACCGCGATCGAACCATCCTGCTGCTGATAAGTCTCCATGACGGCGATCAAGGCCCGCCCGACCGCCGTGCCGGAGCCATTCAGCGTATGCACGAAGCGCGGCTTGCCGTCGGGGCCGCGATAGCGCGCGTCCATGCGACGGGCCTGGAAATCGCCGCACACCGAGCAGCTCGAAATCTCGCGATAGGCGCCGCCATCGCCCTGCCCCGGCATCCACACTTCGATGTCGTAGGTCTTCTGCGCGGAGAAGCCCATGTCGCCGGCGCACAGCGTCATTACGCGATAATGCAGGTCGAGCTTTTGCAGAACCTGCTCGGCGCAGGACAGCATGCGCTCGAGCTCATCCTTGCCGGCTTCCGGCGTCGTGATCGACACCAGCTCGACCTTTGTGAACTGGTGCTGGCGGATCATGCCGCGCGTATCGCGTCCCGCCGCGCCGGCTTCGGCACGGAAGCAAGGCGTCAGCGCGGTGAGCCGCATCGGCAGCTCCTTCTCGTCGAGGATGGATTCGCGCGCGAGGTTGGTCAGCGAGACTTCGGCGGTCGGGATCAGGCCGAGGCGCTCGCTGCGCAGATCGGCATTCGGCGACGCGAGCAATTCGCCCTTGATCGCCCAGAACTGGTCGTCCTCGAATTTCGGCAGCTGTCCGGTGCCGAACATCACGGCGTCGCGCACCAGCAGCGGCGGATTGATCTCGGTATAGCCATGCTCGCCGGTGTGCAGGTCGAGCATGAATTGCCCAATCGCGCGCTCGAGCCGCGCCAGCCCCTTCTTCAGCACGACGAAACGTGCGCCGGACAGTTTCGCCGCCGCCTCGAAATCCATATAGCCGAGCGCGGTGCCGAGATCGTCATGCAGCTTCGGCGCAAAGCCGTAGTCGCGCGTCTTGCCGTACACATGGTGCTGGACGTTGCCGTGCTCGTCGGTACCGTCGGGCACCTCGTCGAGCGGCAGGTTCGGAATCGACGACAGCTCTTTGGTCAGCTGTTCATCGGCCGTCTTCGCCGCCGCCTCGAGTTCTGGCATCGTGGTCTTCAGCTCGGCAACTTCAGCCATCAGCTTGGCCGCGCGCGCCTCGTCCTTTGCCTTCTTGGCCTCGCCGATCTCCTTCGAGGCCGCATTGCGCCGCGCCTGGGCCTTCTCCGACGCCAGGATCGCCGCCCGCCGCTTCTCGTCAATCGCCAGCAGCGACGGCGACAGGGCCTCTAACCCGCGGCGCTTCAGGCCGGCGTCGAAGGCTGTCGGGTTGTCGCGGATCGCTTTGATGTCGTGCATAAGTCAGTCCTGGCAGGCTATGCGTAAGCAACCAACATTGCGTTGGCAAACTACGGTTTGCAGTTCCACTACCACGACCGTCATCGTCAGCGAAAGCGGGTGATCCAGCATTCCAGAGACGTCGGCGTGTCACCGAGAAGCCGCGGCGTACGGGATACCCCGCTTTCGCGGGGTATGACACCGACTGTGAGGTGAAATCACCCTATTCGGCCGGATTGGTCGCCCCGGACGACGCATTCGAGGTCGCGGCCTTCTTCTCCACGATCCGGACCGCGATAATGGCGCCCTCGTAGAGCGCGAGCAGCGGGATCGCGAGCGAGGCCTGGCTCAGCACGTCGGGCGGCGTCAGCACGGCGGCGATGATGAAGGCGATCACGATGAAGTAGCGCCGCTTCTCCTTCAGCATCTTCGAGGTGACGATGCCGATGCGGCCGAGCAGCGTCAGGATCACCGGCAGCTGGAACGCGATGCCGAAGGCGAAGATCAGCGACATCATCAGCGAAAGATATTCGCCGACCTTGGGCAGCAGCTGGATCTGCGCGGTCTCCGCGCCGCCGGCCTGCTGCATGCCGAGCGAGAACCGCACCAGCATCGGCAGCACAACGAAATAGACGAGCGCCGCGCCCATCACGAAGAACACCGGAGTGGCGATCAAATACGGCAGGAACGCGTTGCGCTCATGCCGGTAGAGACCGGGCGCGACGAATTTGTAGATCTGGGTGGCGACGATCGGAAACGAGATGAAGCCGGCGCCGAACAATGCGAGCTTCAGCTGGGTGATGAAATATTCCAGCAGCGCGGTGTAGATGAACTTCGAATTCTCCGGCCCCGCGATCCAGACGAACGGCCAGACCAGCACGTTGTAGATCTGCTTGGCGAAGAAGAAGCAGATGATGAAGGCCACGCCGAAGCCGAGCAGCGCCTTGATCAGCCGCGAGCGCAGCTCGATCAGGTGATCCATCAAGGGGGCCTTGCTGGCCTCGATGTCTTCGGCGCTCATGACGCCCTCGCGTCCTTGAGCGCGTCGGGCTGTACCGGCGTCACGTCCTGCGGCGCAGGCTCGGCCTTCACCTCATTGGTGATCGCAAGCGGCTCGCTGGCTGCCGCGTGCGCCTCGGCCTCGACGAAGGTTTCCGGCGTCGGCTCGACGGGAGTCGTGGGCGTCACCGGTGTGTCACTTGACGCCACCGGTGCGTCGATTGCGGACGCGACCTGCGCATCGACCGGCTTGTCGATCTGCAGGGCGTCGCTGACGTCCTTCTGCAGCGAGGTCATAATGTTGCCGCTGGTGATGCCGGTTGCGGCCTCCTTGACCTCGTCAAAGCTCTTTTTGAGGTCGGCCATCTCGGCCTCGCGCATGGCTTCCTGGAATTGGCCCTGGAATTCGGAGGCCATCTTGCGGGCCTTGCCCATCCATTGCCCGACCATGCGCAGCACGCCCGGCAGTTCTTTCGGGCCGATGGCGATCAGCGCGACGACCGCGATGACGACCAGTTCACTCCACCCGATATCGAACATGAATTCTTCCGCCTAAGCGCGCCGCCATCGGCCCCATCGCTCCTAACAGGATCTGGGGCTGCCGGCGCCTTTTCTCAATCGGCGTCCATAGCGCGTCTGTGCGACGGCGTCACCGTTTCGCGCAAGAAAAAACGTCGAAATATGCGTCAGTACAAGCGCGTTAGACGGCCTTGCTGCCGACGTCCTGGCGCGCGGCCGACGTCGCCGCATTGTGATCGATCGACTTGGTGGGCTCGGTCTTCTCGGCGACCTTGTCGTCGTCCTGCATGCCCTTCTTGAAGGCCTTGATGCCCTGGGCGACGTCACCCATCAGATCGGAAATCTTGCCGCGTCCGAACAGCAGCAGGACCACTGCGATCACGACGATCCAGTGCCAAATGCTCAACGAACCCATCCTGCAACCCTCCAGAAATGGCCGGCGGACCGGCCTGAACTTTGCCGGAAGGTAGGCCCGCGGGGTGTCAAAAACAAGGACCTCGGCCGCGGCAAATCGCTGTCGCGGCTACGTAATATTGCTAGGCTTAACCGGGAATATTCAGGCCTTCTCGCCCTTGTCCTCGGTGGCGGCGTCATCACCCGCGTGGTCGGCGCGGTCTTCCGGCTCGCCGGTGTCAGGTTCGGCCGCATCCGCGTCAGAGGGAACGTCCGCCTCGACCTCCGCTTGGGCGGTCGTTTCGACCTCAGCAGTCCCGACCTCATCAGTCGTTTCTGCGTCGGCCTTCGGTTCCTCGGCTTCCAGCTCGACGGCCGGCGCCAGCAGCAGTTCCAGCGTATCACCCGGCTCGAGCGGCTCCTCGTCCTCCCGCAGCGTCGCGTCATCCGACGGCGACGGAACGGAAAATCCGGTCGGCAGACGCGAGTCGAGCAGACCCGTGCCCTTCAGCTCCTCGAGCCCCGGCAGGTCGCCGAGCGCTTCCAGGCTGAACTGCGACAGGAACGCGTCGGTGGTTCCGAAGGTGAGCGGACGGCCCGGCGTCTTGCGCCGGCCGCGCGGGCGGATCCAGCCGGTCTCGAGCAGCACATCGATCGTGCCCTTCGACGTGACCACGCCGCGAATCTCTTCGATCTCGGCGCGAGTCACCGGCTGGTGATAGGCGACAATCGCAAGCACCTCGATCGCGGCACGCGACAGCTTTCGGGTTTCGGTGCTTTCGCGCGTCATCAGCCACGACAGATCGCCGGCGGTGCGGAACGTCCACTTGTTGGCGACACGCACCAGGTTGACGCCGCGCGGCGCGTATTCCGCCTGCAGCTGCGCGAGCGCCGCCTTGACGTCGACGCCGTCGGGCATCCGCTTTGCCAGCGTTGCCTGATCGATCGGCTCGGCCGATGCAAACAACAGGGCTTCCAGGAGCCGCAATTCCTCAGGACGCGCCACCGGATCCATAGGAGAAACCTCCTCCTCGGGCTCTTCTCTGCGCACTTCCGCCAAGCTTGCCATGGGCTTGCTCTCCTTCTTCCACTTACTCAACCGACAGGTCCGGCGCTGCCATTGCGGCCTGCGCTTGACGCTTTCGGAAATAGATCGGCGCGAACGCCTGCTTCTGGTTGATCTCCATCTCGCCCTCGCGAACCAGCTCGAGGGCGGCAGCGAAGCTCGATGCGAACACCGTCGCCTTCTGGGTGGGATCGGCGACGTAATTCATCAGATACTCGTCGAGGCAGCTCCAGTCCTCGGCGATGCCGACCAGCCGCTCCAGCGACGCACGCGCTTCGGCCAGCGACCATACGGTACGCTTTTGCAGATGAACCGTCGTCAGCACGCGCGACTGGCGCTGCGTGGCGTAGGCCGACAGCAGGTCGTACAGGGTCGCGGTGAACTTCGGATGCTTGATCTCGGCGATCGATTCCGGATTGCCGCGCGGAAAGATATCGCGCTGGAACTGGGGCCGGTTCATCAGCCGGTTCGCCGCCTCGCGGATCGCCTCCAGCCGGCGCAACCGGTTGGCGAGCGCGGTCGCCATTTCCTCGGCGCTCGGCCCCTCCGCGCTCGGCGGCTCGGGCAGCAGGAGCCGCGACTTCAGGAACGCCAGCCACGCCGCCATCACCAGATAGTCGGCCGCAAGCTCGAGGCGAATCTTGCGGGCAGCCTCGATGAACGAAAGATACTGGTCGGCAAGCGCAAGGATCGAGATCTTCGACAGGTCGACCTTCTGCTGCCGCGCCAGCGTCAACAGCAGGTCGAGCGGGCCCTCATAGCCCTCGACGTCGACCACCAGCGCCGGTTCGCCCTCGGCGAGGTCGGCCGGCCGCCCGGTATCAAACGAAAGAATTTCAGCGGTCATGCCGTCCCTACCCGATCCAACAACGCATCCAGTTCAGCCCGTGCCGCCTGCCGGTCGAGCGGCTCAGGCGGCTTGCGCGCGGCGAGCGTCGCCTTGGCGCGCTCAAGCGCCTTGCCGGTCAGTTCCGGCGTTTCGCGTGCGACCTCGCGCATCTCGTCAATATTGCCGTTGCAGTGCAGAACCATGTCGCAACCGGCGGTGACGATGGCGCGGGTCCGCTCGGCAATCGATCCGGCCAGCGCATTCATCGACACGTCATCACTCATCAACAAACCCTGGAACCCGATCAGGCCGCGAATCACCTGTTCGATGATTGTCGCAGAAGTCGTCGCCGGATGGACGGGGTCCAGCGCGCTAAACACAACATGTGCAGTCATGGCCATCGGCAGGTCCGCAAGCGGCTGGAACGCGGCAAAATCGGTCCGTTCCAGCTCGGCCCTGGCGGTATCAACGGTCGGAAGCCGGAAATGGCTGTCCGCCGTGGCCCGGCCATGGCCGGGAATATGCTTGAGAACCGGCAGTACCCCGCCCTGTTCCAGCCCGTCCGTGACCGCGCGGGCGATTGCCGCGACCTTGCCGGGTTCAGTTCCATAGGCCCGGTTGCCGATCACCGCGTCCGCCCCGGCCACGGGAACATCGGCCAAGGGCAGGCAATCGACGGTGATTCCGAGATCGGTCAGATCGGCCGCAATCAGCCGTGAACTGAGCCGGGCTGCCGCAAGCCCGAGCTTCGGATCGATGTCGTAGAGCGCCCCAAAGCTCGCGCCCGGCGGATAGGCCGGCCAATGCGGCGGGCCGAGCCGCTGCACCCGCCCGCCTTCCTGGTCGATCAGGACCGGGGCATCGGCGACGCCGACTGCGGACCGGAGTTCCCCAACAAGAGCCGCCACTTGGGCAGGACTCTCGATGTTGCGCTTGAACAGGATGAAGCCCCATGGCCGCTCGGCGCGAATGAATTCGCGTTCGGCGTCGTTGAGGATCAGCCCGGATATGCCCGTGATGAATGCGCGGTTCGTCATTCGGCCGATTAGGCCGTATGCAGCTCACGGGTCAAGGAAACGGCCTTTAATTTCTTTGGATGAGGCACTGCGGTCCACCCGCCGACATCAGGCTCTTGCACACTTGGCTCGCCTCTTCCGAGGACGCGAACGGGCCCGCGAAGGCGCGGTAGTAGACGCCTTTCTCTCCGAGATCGACGCGCTTCACCACCAAGGGCTGCGAACCGAGCACGTTGCGATACTTGCCCTGCAGCGTCCGGTACGACGCCTGGGCGTCTGCCTCGTTCTTCTGCGAGGAGACCTGGACCAGATATCCGCCGCCCCCAACCGGAGCCGCCGAGGTCGAGGCCACCCGGGTCGGAGGTGCGGCCGGAGCCGCCTCAGCCTGGCCGGGAACAAGCGACATTGGCGAGTTGACGCTGGCGTTGGCCGCAGCCGGGTTGCCGCGCGACACCGGAGACTTCGCCGCCGCCGGAGGTTTCGCCGGCACGGTTGCGGTGGCCTGCGTGCCATCGGGCGTATCGCCCTTGACCGAAAGCGTGCGGACCTTGCGCGGCTCGTTGTTCGGCAACGTGCCGTTCGCGGTGATCGGCGCCGGCGCCGGCTGTGCCGTCTGCACGCTGGCGGGCGGCGGCGGATTCGCATTGGCGTTCAGCGGCGGAAACACGACGCGCGGTCCGGCGGTCTTCGAATTGACGTCGACCGGCGTCTCTTCGCGCGACACGATCTTCTCGGTGCTGTCGCCCGTCGCCATGCGGTCCGGCGTCTTGGCCGGCGCGTCGGCCTGGGCCGGGATCACCTTGGTCGGCGTGTTGTCAGCCTTGATGATCGGCGGCTCACCGCTGCGGGGCGAGCCGACATAGGTCCGGTAGGCATACGCGCCACCGACACCGAACACGCCGAGCGCCAGCACCGCGGCGACCGTTATCAGGCCGCTGCGCCGCCGGCGGGGCTCGGGTTCTTCCTCGTAGGCCTCCTCATAGGCGTAGGGATCGTCCGGATAGGCGGGATCGCGCTGCAGGTCCTGCTCGCCGGCTTCCAGCTGGCCGTAGAGCGCGTCGTCATAGCGCGACGGATCCTGACTCTGACCGCCACTCTGATAGTGCGGCTCCTCGTCAAATGCCTCCGGCTGCCGAGGGGCCTCGACCGGCCGATACTGCGCCACCGGCGCGGGCGCGGGCTGCGCCTGCTGAGCCGCGTAGCGATGCAACGGATGCACTGGCTTCGGCTGGTAGTCCTGCTCGGGCTCTTCGTCTTCGATGTTCTGCACGGGAGGCGGAGCGACAGCCTCCTGCCGCGCGCGCTGCATCCAGGGCGGCGGGCCCGCGGCCGGCGCATCCTCGTCCGCGGCCTGCGGCTCGTATTGTTGCGGCCGCGCGTTGGCGCGCGACTGCAGCGGTCGCGGCGGCGGCTTGTTCGCGCTGCCGAAGGGATCCGTCTGGCCGATCAGCCGTGCCAGTTCGGCAAGCGGATCGCTGTCGGCCTTGGAAGCCGTGTCGGCGGGAAAATGTCGGTCCTGATATCGATCAGCCATTGTGATCATGCATCCCCTTCGGGACAGCGCCAAGATCGCCGGCACAGCCGGTCCGAACGAGTTGGCCCCTGCCAGATGCCCTCACAAATCCCCACTCGTGAGGGCCTAATGCCCCTGCCTACCGCATCTCGGTCGGAGCGTGGACGCCTAGAACAGCTAAGCCCGATGCCAGAACCGAGACGACGCCCTGAACCATTGCCAGTCGCGCCCTCGTGATCTCTGCATCATTATTGATAATGAAGCGTAAATAGGGCAAATCGCGCCCCTTGGTCCAAAGCGCATGAAATTCACTGGCCAAATCATAGAGATAAAAAGCGATTCGGTGCGGCTCATGTGCCACCGCGGCAGCCTCGATTATCCGCGGATAAAGCGCAAGCCGCTTGAGCAGCTCGAGCTCGGCCGGGTCGGTCAGCCGCTCGACCGTAGCATTACGGAGATAGGCCAGCCGGGCCTCATCGGTCTCGGGCAGATCGGGAACCGCTTCCTCCCGCGCGTTGCGGAAGATCGAATGGCCGCGGGCGTGGCCGTACTGGACGTAGAACACCGCGTTGTCTTTTGACTGCTCGATCACCTTGGCGAGGTCGAAATCGAGCACCGCGTCGTTCTTGCGGAACAGCATCATGAATCTGACAGCGTCGGAGCCGACCTCGTCGACCACGTCGCGCAGCGTGACGAATTCGCCGGACCGCTTCGACATCTTCACCGGCTCGCCGTCGCGCAGCAGCTTCACGAGCTGCACGATCTTGACGTCGAGCACAGCCTTGCCCGCGGTCACCGCCTTCACGGCGGCCTGCATGCGCTTGATGTAGCCACCATGATCGGCGCCGAACACGTCGATCAGATTGGTGAAGCCACGCTCGAATTTGTAGCGGTGGTTGGCGATGTCGGATGCGAAGTAGGTGTAGGAGCCGTCCGACTTGATCAGCGGACGATCGACGTCGTCGCCATAGGCGGTGGCGCGGAACAGCGACTGCTCGCGGTCCTCGTAGTCCTCGACCGGCTTGCCCTTCGGGGGCGGCAGGCGGCCCTCGTAGATGTCGCCCTTGGCGCGCAGGAAATCGATCGTCTCGGCGACCTTGTTGTTGCCTGACGTGATAAGCGAGCGCTCGGAGAAGAACACGTCGTGATGGATATTGAGCGCGGCGAGATCGCCCTTGATCATCTCCATCATCATCGCGATCGCCTTGTCGCGCACGATCGGCAGCCACTCGGCTTCGCTCATGTCGAGCAGCTTCTTGCCATATTCCTTGGCGAGTGCCTCGCCGACCGGCACGAGGTAATCGCCGGGATAGAGCCCTTCCGGGATCGCGCCGATGTCCTGGCCCAGCGCCTCGCGGTAGCGCAGGAACGCCGAGCGCGCGAGCACATCGACCTGAGCGCCGGCGTCGTTGATGTAGTATTCGCGGCAGACGTCGAAGCCCGCGAATTGCAGCAGGCTGCACAGCGCGTCGCCGAACACGGCGCCGCGGCAATGGCCGACATGCATCGGTCCGGTCGGGTTGGCCGAGACATATTCGACATTGACCTTCTCGGCCTTGCCGATGTCGCTGCGCCCGTAAGCCGAGCCGGCGGCCAGCACGGCACGCAGCGCGTCCGCCCAGACCTGCGGCTTCAAGGTCAGGTTGATGAAGCCGGGCCCGGCGACATCGACCGAGGCCACCAACGCATCGGCGCGCAGCCGGTCGGCGATCTTGTCGGCGAGTTCGCGCGGCTTGGCCTTGGCATCCTTGGCGAGCACCATCGCGGCATTGGTCGCCATGTCGCCATGGCTGGCGTCGCGCGGCGGCTCCACCACGACGCGGGACAGATCGATGCCGGCGGGCCAATTGTCCTCGGCTGCGACAGCGGCACAGATCGCGTGCACGCGCGTCAGCATGTCGGCAAAAAGGTGTGGTGAAGCAGTGGTGTCGGCCATGGCAGGGCGCTAACGCAAATCCGGGGTCGAGTCAAAAAGCCTTTGATGCTCGATCAGGGCGAAACGGTCGGTCATCCCGGCAATGAAATTGCCGATCCGCCTGTTCCGAGCGCTCCCGGTCTCCTGCACGCTGCCCTCGATCCATTCCGCCGGCAGGTCTTCAGGCGATTGCAGGTAGCGCTCGAACAGGTTGCGGACCACCTCCTCCGCCTCCCCCATCACCAGCATCACCCGCTTGTGGCGATACATCCGCCGGAACAGGAACGCCTTGATCGCCGCCTCCTGCTCCGCCACCTCGGACGGAAACGCAATCAGCGGGGCATTGTGGTGGCGCACGTCGTGGGCCGATTGCGGCTGCGCGGCCGCGAGGCGCCGGCTCGCCTCGTTGAAGACCGCGCTGATGAAGTGTGAGATCAGCTCACGCACCAGTTCGGCGCCGCGCCGGACCTCGTCGAGCCCGGGATAGTGGCGGTCGATCTCGGCGATGATGTCGGCGGTCAGCGGCATCTCTTTGAGGTCGTCGACCGCGAAAAGACCGGCACGCAGGCCGTCATCGATGTCGTGCGCGTCATAGGCGATGTCGTCGGCGAAGGCCGCGATCTGCGCCTCGAGCGAGGCATAGCTCCAGAGCTCGAGGTCGTGGCCCTTGTTGTAGTCGGCAATTCCGATCGGGATTCCACTCCCTAGGTAGCGGCCGGCCGGTGCGCCACCGCGTTCGGTCAACGGACCGTTGTGTTTGACGATCCCTTCGAGCGATTCCCAGGTCAGGTTCAGCCCGCCGAATTCGGGGTAGCGATGCTCCAGCGAGGTGACGACCCGCAGCGCCTGCGCATTATGGTCAAAGCCGCCGTCATCCCTGAGGCATTCGTCGAGCGCCCGCTCCCCGGCATGGCCGAACGGCGGATGGCCGAGGTCATGCGCCAGCGCCAGCGTCTCGGTCAGGTCCTCGTCGACCCCGAGCTGGCGGGCCAGCGCCCGGGCGATCTGCGCGACCTCCAGCGAATGGGTCAGCCGCGTGCGGTAGTGATCGCCTTCGTGGAAGACGAAGACCTGCGTCTTGTGCTTGAGGCGGCGGAACGCGGTGGAATGAATCACCCGGTCGCAGTCGCGCCGGAACGGGCTCCGGGTCCGGCTCGGCGGCTCCGCGACCAGCCGGCCGCGGCTGCGATCGGGGTCGCAGGCATAAGGCGCGCGGGGGGCAGCCATTCCGACCGACACTGTATTTTAGTCCTTATCCATTTGATTCCATGGTCCGACGCACTTAACTATGACTGAGGCGGCCGACCAAATGAATTGGGGATGACGCCGGGCCTGATCCGGATCGGATCATGCTCAAATAGGGTTTCGGAGACCGACATGACTGCTGCCATCACCGTCAGCGAACGGGCCGCCCGCCGGATCGGGCAGATCCTCAGCAAGGAAGGCGAAGGCGCCAAGCTGCGCATTTCGGTCGAGGGCGGCGGCTGCTCCGGTTTCCAGTACAAGTTCGACGTCGAGCGCACCCAGGCCGATGACGACCTCGTGATCGAACGCGACAGCGCGGTGGTGCTGATCGATCCCGCCTCGGTCCCGTTCCTCGCGGGCTCGGAGGTCGACTTCGTCGACGACCTGATCGGCGCCTCGTTCCGCGTCGTCAATCCGAACGCCACCGCCTCCTGCGGCTGCGGCACCAGCTTCTCGATCTAACGCTTCGCGATCCCGGGCGGTTTCTCCCGGCGCGCCGGTTTCCGGCTCGCGCCGAATGCTCGGCTATTCCGCCGCGACCACCTGCGGCCGCTCGACGTCGCCGCCCGCCTCGGCTTGCGGGTCGAGCTTGCGGCGCAGCCTGCGGTCGATGCGGTCGAGATAGATGTAGATCACCGGCGTGATGAACAGCGTCAGCAGCTGCGACACGCAGAGGCCGCCGACCACGGCGACGCCGAGCGGTTGACGCAGTTCGGCGCCGGCACCCGCGCCGAGCGCGATCGGCAGCGTGCCGAAGATCGCCGCGAACGTCGTCATCATGATCGGACGGAAGCGCAGCAGTGCCGCCTCGCGGATCGCGTGCTCGGCGCTGAGGCCGACCCGGCGACGCTCCAGCGCGAAGTCGACCATCATGATCGCATTCTTCTTGACGATGCCGACCAGCATCACGATGCCGATCATCGCAATCACAGACAGCTCCATCCCGAACATCATCAGCGTCAGGATCGCGCCGATACCGGCCGACGGCAGGCCGGAGATGATGGTGATCGGGTGGATGAAGCTCTCATAGAGAATGCCGAGGATCACGAAGGCTGCGAACACCGCGGCGAGGATCAGCACGCCCTGCCCGCGCAGCGAATCCTGGAACACCTGCGCGGTGCCGGAGAAGCCGGTCACAATCGTCGGCGGCAGGTTCGCGGTCTGCTCGAGTTCGGTGATCTTGTCGACCGCGTAGCCGAGTGAGGTGCCCGGCGCGAGGTTGAACGAGATCGTCACCGCCGGCTGCTGGCCCTGGTGGTTGATCTGCAACGGCCCGACCGTCGGCACCAGCCTCGCCACCGCATCCAGCGGAATGGTCTGGTTGTTCGCGGTCTTCATGTAGAGCTTCGAGAGGTCGGACGGATCGACGCGGAACTGCGGCTGCACCTCGAGGATGATCTGGTAGTCGTTCGACGGCATGTAGATGGTGCCGACCTGCCGCGCGCCATAGGCGTTGTAGAGCTGGTTGCGGACCTGATCGACGGTGACGCCGTAGACCGCCGCCTTCTCGCGGTCGATGTCGACCGTCATCTGCGGGTTCTTGATGTACAGGTCGGTGGTAACGTCGAGCAAGCCCGGAATCTTCTCGATCTTGTCGCGCATCTCGGGCGCCAGCCGGTACAGCGCCTCGGTATCGCCGCTCTGCATCACATACTGATACTGGCTCTTGGAGATGCGCCCGCCGATGCTGAGGTTCTGGATGCTCTGGAAGAACGCCTGCATGCCCGGGATCTCGCGCGCCTTCTGCCGCAGACGGCCGATCACCACGGTGGCGTTGTCACGCATCTTCTGCGGCTTCAGCGCGATGAACAGACGGCCGTAATTCGCCGTCGGATTGGGACCGCCGGAGCCGACCGTAGAGTTGATGTACTCTATCGCCGGATCGGTCCGCAGCACCTCGACCAGCGCCTGCTGGCGCACCTTCATCGCCTCGAACGAGGTGTCGGTCGCAGCCTCCGTCACGCCGATCAGAAAGCCGGTGTCCTCCTGCGGGAAGAAGCCCTTCGGCACGATCATGTAGAGGTAGATGGTGCCGCCCAGCGTAGCCAGCGTCACCACCAGCATCAGGGCCTTCTTGGCCAGCACCCAATCCAGCGCCCATTCATAGGCCCGCAGCCAGGCCTCGAACATCGCCTCGAACGCCCGCAGCACGACGTTCGGCCGCTTGGTCGCGTCATGCGCGCGCAGCACACGGGCGCACAGCATCGGCGTCAGGGTCAGCGACACGAAGCCGGAGACGATGATCGCAACCGAGATCGTCACCGCGAATTCGCGGAATACGCGGCCGACGATGCCGCCCATCAGCAGCACCGGGATGAACACGGCGATCAGCGAGAAGGTGATCGAGATGATCGTGAAACCGATCTCGCGGGCACCCTTCAGCGCCGCCTCGAACGGCTTCATGCCGTGCTCGATGTGGCGGACGATGTTCTCCAGCATGACGATGGCGTCGTCGACCACGAAGCCGACCGAGAGCGTCAGCGCCAGCAGCGTCATGTTGTTGATGGAGTAATCCAGCGCGTACATCGCCGCGCACGTGCCCAACAGCGAGATCGGCACCGCGAGCGCCGGGATGAAGGTGGCAGAGGCCGAGCGCAGGAACAGGAAGATCACGAGGATCACGAGGCCGATCGCGATCAGCAGGGTCTCCTCGACGTCGCTGACCGCCTGGCGGATCGAGACCGAGCGGTCCATCATGACCTGCATGGTCACCGAGGGCGGGATCGCGGCGCGCAGCGCCGGCAGCTTGGCCAGCACGGCGTCGACCACCGCCACGGTGTTGGCGTCGGGCTGCTTCTGGATCGCGAGCACGATCGCCCGCTCGTCGTTCATCCAGGTCGCGATCTTGTCGTTCTCGACGCTGTCATAGACCTTGGCGATCTCGTCGAGCCGGACCGGCGAGCCGTTGCGCCAGGCGACATAGATCTGGCGGTAGTCGGCCGCCTTGTCCATCTGGCCGGAGGCCTGCAGCGCGACGTCCTGCTTGGGGCCATTCAAGGTACCGACCGGCGTCGACGAATTGGCGCGCGACACCGCGGCGCGGATATCCTCCATCGAGACGCCGCGCGCGGCGGCGGCCTCCGGATCGGCCTGAACGCGGATGGCGAATTTCTGCGCGCCGTAGATCAAGACCTGGGCGACGCCCGGCAGCTGCGACAGTGCCTGCCCGATCGTGATGTCGCCGTATTCGTTGACGCTCGACAACGGCAGCGTCGCCGAGCCGAGCGAGACGAACAGCACCGGGAAGTCCGCCGGGTTCACCTTCCGGAAGCTCGGCGGGATCGTCATCTCGATCGGCAGCCGGCGCTGCGCGATCGTCAACGCGGTCTGCACGTCGAGCGCGGCGGCATCGATGTTGCGGTTGAGGTCGAACTGGATGGTGATGACGCTCGTGCCCTGCGAGGAGTTCGAGGACATCGAGGAGATGCCGGCAATGGTCGAGAGCTGGCGCTCGATGATGCCGGCGACCGAGGCCGCCATGGTGTCGGCGCTGGCGCCGGGCAGGGTCGCGGTCACCGCGATGGTCGGGAAGTCCACCTTGGGCAGCGCCGAGACCGGCAGCAGGCGGAAGCCGAACACGCCGAATGCGATGATCGACGCCGTGATCAGCGTCGTCATGACCGGGCGGCGGATGCAAAGCTCGGAGAGCGTCATCGGTCAGGCTCCGGCCTTGCGCGCCCGCAGTTCAACCCGCGATCCCTCCGAGAGCAGCAGCTGGCCGTCAACGACGACGCTTTCATCGCCCGCCAATCCGTCTGAGATCACCGATGAGCCCTGGAAGGTGCGATCGACCTTGACCGGCCGGACCTTGGCAACGCCGTCCTTGACGACGAAGACGAAATTGCCGTTCTGGCTGCGCTGCACCGCGACCGTCGGCACCACGACCGCGTCTTCGCTGCGGATGATCAGCTTGGTCTGCACGATGGTGCCGGGCCAGAGCGTCTCGCTCTCGTTGTTCATGATGCCGCGCACGGTCACCATGCCGGTGGTCGCGTCGACGGCGTTCTCCACCATCGCGACCTTGCCGCGCTCGGAGCGCTGGTGGCCGGGAATGGTCGCGATCACCTTTGAATCGCCCTTCCCCATGGCGTCGCGCAGATCGACCAGCGCCCGCTGCGGAATCGCGAAGGTGACGTAGACCGGTGCCATCTGGTTGATGACCGCGAGCGGCTGGGTGTCGGCGGGGCGGACGAAGTTGCCGACCTTGACGTTGGCGGCGCTGATCCGTCCCGCGAATGGTGCGCGGATGACGGTGTAGCTCTTCTGGACGCGGAGGTTCTCCAGCGCGAAGCGGTCGGCCTTGATGGTGCCGATCAGGACGTCGGACTGGGTCTTGGCGTTGTCGAGGTTGACCTGGGTGGTCGCACCCTTGCCGACCAGTTCGGTGTAGCGGCGGAGGTCGCGCTGCGCGCCCTCGAGCTGGGCCTGGTCTCGGGCCAGGACGCCCTCGGCCTGTTCGATCTGCGCGTCGATCTGCCGCGCGTCGAGGGTGAACAGCAGGTCGCCTTCATTGACCCTGGCGCCGTCCTCGAAATGCACCGAGACGATGGTGGTCTCCAGCCGCGACTTCAGCGCCACGCTGGAGATCGGCGTGACCTGTCCAATGGCATCGACATCGACCGGAACCGATTTGCGTTCCGCCTTAGCGAGATCCACGGACACCACGCGCGGCCGCGCCGTCCCTTGCGCGGTGGCGGCGCCGCCACCCATCCATGAAGTGCGGGTCATGTAAGCCGCCCCGGCCGCAATGCCGAGAACAGCGACAGTCAGAACCAAATTGCGTTTTTTCATAAGTTTTGCACGTGCGCCGCCGGCTTCCCTTGAAGGCCGGTGCGCGTCGTCACTCCCCCATCGGCAATTGTTGCGCCTTGTTTCCTGCGAGGGTTAGCACAGGCGGACCGCCCATGGTATGCCACCTAAGTGAAATAGTGCGGCTTCAATCCGGTGATTTGCATGCGCATCGCCGGACGTTTTGAGTAACCGGGCCGCATCCGTTCTGCTTCATTGAGCTTTCGAATCGCGACCTTATGTCCACCTCCGTCCTTGTCTGCCCCTGGGAAGAAGCTCGCGAACGCTCCCGTGCCATCCGCTACAGCGTCTTCGTCGAGGAACAGCGGGTGCCGGTAGAACTGGAATGGGACGACATGGACGCATCGAGCTGGCATGCGCTGGCGTTCGCCGACGACGGTGCGCCCTTGGCCACGGGCCGGCTGCTGCCGGACGGTCATATCGGCCGCATGGCCGTGCTCAAAGCGGCGCGCGGCACAGGCGTAGGCGCCCGCGTGCTGGACGCGCTGATGGCCAAGGCGGCCGAACTCGGCTATCCGGAACTGATCCTCAACGCGCAGACGCACGCGGAGCCGTTCTACGCACGCGTCGGCTTCGAGCGGATCGGCGCGGAATTCGAGGAGGCCGGCATCCCGCACATCGAGATGCGGAAGCGCCTGGTCTAAGCGGGGCGGCGCTCGGTCACGTGCCCCCACAATGAAGGAAGTCCGATGGCAGTTCGCATCGCTACGTGGAACGTCAACTCGGTCCGGCAACGGATCGAGCTTCTGGTCAGCTGGCTGAAGGAGTGCTCCCCCGACATCGTCTGTCTGCAGGAGATCAAATGCGTCGATGATGCGTTTCCCCGCCTCGAGGTCGAGGCGCTCGGGTACAATGTCGTCACCCACGGCCAGAAGACCTTCAACGGCGTCGCGCTGCTGTCGAAGCTGCCGTTCGACGAAACCAAATCGGGCCTCGCCGGTGACGACGAGGACGCCCATGCCCGCTTCCTCGAGGGCGTCGTCACGCTGAAGCAGGGCGTGATCCGGGTCGCGTGCCTTTATCTGCCCAATGGCAACCCCGCCAATACCGACAAATATCCGTACAAGCTCAAGTGGATGTCGCGGCTTCTTGAGTACACGCGGGAACGGCTGAAGGCCGAGGAGCCGTTGATCCTGGCCGGCGATTTCAACGTCATCCCGGCCGCGCGCGACGTCTACAATCCCGCCGCCTGGGCCGATGACGCCCTGTTTCGGCCTCAGACCCGCGAGGCCTTCCAGTCGCTGCTCGGCCTCGGCCTGACCGACGCGCTGCGGGCGGTCAATGACGAGCCGGGCCAGTACACTTTCTGGGACTACCAGGCCGGCGCCTGGCAAAAGAACTGGGGCCTGCGCATCGACCACCTGTTGATGTCGGCACAAGCGAGCGACCGGCTGATCGACGTCGGCATCGACAGCTATGTGCGGGCTTGGGAGAAGCCGTCCGACCATGTCCCGGTCTGGGCCGATCTCGATTTCGAGATCGCCTGACCCCGCCGGCCGGCGGGAAGATCAATCCCGGCGGCCCTGCACCCAGTGCTCGAGCATCTGCAGCGCCATCGCGCGATCGTCCTCGGAGGCCTTGGCGATCGCCCGGTTGTAGCTTTCCTTGATCCAGGCCTCATCCGGCGTCGCGCTGTCGCGCGCCAGCGTCAGCCACATCAGGCCGCGGGCCCGCTGCGGCGGCAGGCGGTCGCCGTTGAACAGCATCTGGCCGAGCAGCGCCTGCGCCTGATGCTGGCCCTTCTGGGCGGCAAGCCCGAGCCAGCGCGCGCCGTAGCGGAAGTCGTCCCGCGAGGCGTCCGGCGTCTTCAGGTAGAGCCGGGCAAGGTCGTATTGGGCGTCGGCATTGCCGAAATAGGACGCGGCATAGGAGAACATCTCCCGCGCCCGCTCGGTGTCCGCCTTCACCTTGGAATTGGGAATGCCGCTCAGATAGTAGCGGCCGAGCGCGACGAAGGCGTTGGCCACGATCGAGGCCTGCGGTGCCGACGGCGAATCCTCGGCATGCGCATTGGCGATCCGGCTGAAATATTCGAAGGCGCGCATGTCGTCCTGGATGACGCCGTCGCCCTCGGCGTACATCTTGCCGAGCTTCCACTGCGCGACGGGGTGGCCGCCTTCGGCCTGGTACTGCAGCGTGCTGAACGACGAGGTCGGCGAGGTCGCCGCAGGCGCCACTGGAGTGGCGGCCCGTTTCAGCGCGCCGGCGGTCCCCGGCTGCGGGGAAACCACAGGAAGAACCGTATCTTGTGGGTTGACCGGTGCGCCGTCGAATCCGAATCCGGGGCCCGCCACCGGGATGGCCCCTAACGCAAACGCCAATATCGTACGCCTAAACGTCCGCATAACACTGTTTCTCGTACGCGCCACCCGGATGGGTGACTGCGCCATCCACCGCCGGCCCCACTTGCTCGGCGTACTTCCACAGCGCACCAGATGTATGGTTCGTCGCGCGAGGGGCCCATTTGGTCTTACGATTTGCGAGTTCGGCGTCGCTCAAATTTACGTTAAGGGTGCCGGCGACCGCATCGATCTCGATGATGTCGCCGTCTTGCAACAACCCGATCGGCCCGCCGACGGCCGCTTCAGGTCCAATATGTCCGATGCAGAAGCCACGGGTGGCGCCGGAGAACCGGCCATCGGTGATCAGCGCAATCTTGCCGCCCATCCCCTGCCCGGTCAGTGCCGCCGTGGTCGCCAGCATCTCCCGCATGCCGGGACCGCCCTTCGGCCCCTCGTAGCGGATCACGATAACCTCGCCTTCCCTGTAGGTGCGCTTCTGCACCGCCTCGAAGGCGTCTTCCTCGCGGTCGAAGCACCGGGCCGGACCGGTAAACCTCAGGTTGGACATTCCCGCGACCTTCACGATCGCACCCTCCGGAGCGAGATTACCCTTCAGCCCGACAACCCCACCCGTCACGGTGATCGGATTGTCGGCGGGCCGCACCACATCCTGGTGCGGATTCCATTTCACGCTTTTGAGGTTTTCGGCGATCGTTCGGCCAGTGACGGTCAGGCAATTCCCGTGCAGGTGGCCATTGTCGAGCAGCGTCTTCATCAGCAGCGGAATGCCACCTACTTCAAACATGTCTTTGGCAACATAACGGCCGCCCGGCTTCAAATCCGCGACGTAAGGAGTCTTTTTGAAGATTTCGGCAACGTCGAACAAATTGAATTTAATGCCGCACTCATGGGCAATCGCCGGCAGGTGCAGCGCAGCATTGGTCGAACCACCTGAGGCTGCAACCACGGCCGCAGCATTTTCAAGGGCTTCGCGGGTGACGATGTCGCGGGGCCGGATGTTTTTCTCGATCAGCTCCATCACCTTCTCGCCGGCGGCGGCGCAGAAGGAGTCGCGGATCTCGTAGGGCGCCGGAGCCCCGGCGGAATACGGGAGCGCGAGGCCAATCGCCTCGGAGACGGTCGCCATGGTGTTGGCGGTGAACTGGGCGCCGCAGGCGCCGGCCGACGGGCACGCCACCCGCTCGATCTCGTCGAGGTCCTCGTCCGACATGGCGCCGACCGAGTGCTTGCCAACCGCCTCGAACATGTCCTGGACGGTGACCGGCTGGCCGCGGAAGTTGCCGGGCAGGATCGAGCCGCCATAGATGAAGATCGACGGAACGTTGAGGCGGACCATCGCCATCATCATGCCCGGCAGCGACTTGTCGCAGCCGGCGAGCCCGACCAGCGCGTCATAGGAGTGGCCGCGGACCGTCAGTTCGACCGAATCGGCGATGCATTCGCGCGACGGCAGCGACGAGCGCATGCCGTCATGGCCCATTGCGATGCCGTCGGTGACGGTGATGGTGCAGAACTCGCGCGGCGTGCCACCGGCCGAGGCCACGCCCTTCTTCACCGCCTGCGCCTGGCGCATCAGCGAGATGTTGCAGGGAGCGGCTTCATTCCAACATGAAGCAACGCCGACAAAGGGTTGATGAATCTGGGCTGTCGTCAGCCCCATCGCGTAGAGATAGGACCGGTGCGGAGCGCGTTCGGGCCCTTCCGTCACGTGACGGCTGGGCAGCCTGCCCTTGATGTTCGTCTTGGCGTCCATCGCGACCCTGTTCCCGGCGCTCTTTCCTCCATCAACGCCGGAACCCGAAAAAATGTCCCGCCGTCGGAGCGCTGGCTATTCAGCTACGTGAATATCCTTTCATGTCGGGGTGTGGCTAAAAAGCGGCGCGACTACGGACCGGGTGCTTTTAAGGTTAAATGTTCAGGCACCGTTGCAACATCGCAACAATCGTGGCCGCCGGGCAACCATGTATTATCAGTCCTTATAGGGACCTGACGGGGACCCGACCGCCTGCAATTTACCCGGCGGCCAGCTTCGGTGGCGACGGAGGTGACCAGCACTCCGTGCGATTCCTGCCGTGCTCCTTGGCCTGGTAGAGCGCCGCATCGGCAGCCTTCATTAGGGCATCGATCCCCGGCATGCTTGTGAGCGCCTCGGCAACGCCGATGCTCACCGTGAGTGATACCGGCCGATCATCCGCACCCACCGTCAGCGCTTCCGCCCTCTTGCGGATGCGTTCGGCGACGGTTCGGGCGCGCGACAATGTGGTCTCCGGCAGCAGGACGGCGAACTCCTCGCCTCCAACGCGGCCGACGACGTCGGACTTGCGCTTGCCCCGAATGCATATCCCGGCAACAGCCTTGATGGCCTCGTCACCGACCGCATGTCCGAAGCGGTCATTGATGCTCTTGAAGTGATCGATATCGACCATCAGCACGGATACCGAACGATAGTAGCGCTGGAACCGGCTCCACTCCGCATCCAGCGTCGCCAGGAAGTGCCGACGGTTGAACAATCCGGTGAGCGGATCGGTGGTCGCGAGCACCTCCAGCTGCCGTGCGTTGCGTACGAGATCGGTCACGTCGACGAAGGTCAGCATGCGACCGCCGTTTGCCATGGTCGAGCAATGGATCCTGATATGGCGGCCGTCCGGCGTCTGCACGTCGCGCTTGTGATCGCCTGCCTTGATCTCCGCAATCCGCTTCGCAGGAAAGGCCCTGATCTGCTCCGGGGTCGCGCCCGTCGGAACGGCGCGGCGGTTGCGCGTGAGCAGTGTGATGTATGCCGGATGCCGCGCGACCTCCTCCTCGCTCACTTCCCAGAATTCCCGCATTCGCCGATTGAGGAAGATCGCATTGAGATCGCGGTCGAGCAGGACGACGCCGTCTTCGACGTTCTCGAGCGCGCCGGTCAGCACCTTCAGCTTGTCGGATGCGCGCACGATGTCGGTCACGGGCGTGTAGCTCACCATCCGGCCGCCGTCGGGCAGCGGCGTGCACTGACATCGAACCACGTCGCCATTGCTGCGCCTGAGATCGATCGGGCTCGGGTCCCCGACGTTCACGAGGCGGACGCGCTCGGCAACATAAGCTTCGAGCTGCGCGGCCGGCAGCTCGTAGGCCATGGTCTTGCAGCCGTGATGCATCAGGTCGGTGAAGCTGGGGTTGCGGTCGGCCACCTCGTCCGGAAGCCGCCACATGTTCCGAAACGCGCGGTTGATGAACTGGGCCTTCAGCTCCACGTCCAACAGCAGGATGCCGACGGGTATCTGATCGAGCGCCGCGCGCAGCGCCAGCATGTGCCCGCGCAGAATATCGCCGCTGCGCCGCTCCGGAATGGCGGCCGGCGCAGGAGCGGCAGGCGTGGGCGCCGCAGCGTTGGCCTGCTGCTCTTCAAAAACCAGGCCGAGCTGGCGGTCCGATTGCCACAGCCGTTTGCATGGCTTCACCTGATTGCTGCCGACGAGCAACAGTTGAATGTGATCGGGAATGCCAACGACACTTTCGAGTTCCACGGTGGCGCCCGTCTCCGTGAGCTGGCGGACCGTGCAGTCGAAGGCCGACCGGCCGAAGTTGAAGACGATCTTTCCGGCCAGAAACGTTCGGCCGCGGGAAGCTGACACCTGTCCGGACATAGCGAGAATCCACCTGGAGCAATTGCGAGCCCCTCACCTCAGCACGTTTGAGTCACCAAGCCATGAACGCTTTCGGGAGGGTTTAATCGGGAGCCGAGCCGATGACGCCGGCTGTGTGCGCCGCAAAACGGGTTCCATCCGGCGGAAGGACCTCGCTCGTAGGGAGGAGCGAAGCGATACCCATCATTTGCGCCGCGGATACTGAATTGATGGGCTTCGCTGCGCGCTACCGATCCGATTACGGCTCCGCCGCATCGTCCTCATATCCGAGCGCTTCGATTTGCCTCCGGAATTCCTCGACACGCTCATGCGCTTCCGCCTTCGCTGTTCGAGCTACGGCGGACAAGTCGCTCCCATCAATCGGTCAAAGTCACTGCCGGGAAGAATTTAGTTCTACCCTATAATTATGCTGTGTTAGACGCAGTCCGAGTAGTAGCGTCGCAACTCCCTCAGTAACAGTGTCAGGGAAACGCCCGCCATGTCTGCTCTCCAAGCAAAGCTGGAACGATTTGAGATCCTCGCCGACGAATGCGAGCTGATCGCTAGCAGGACGCTGGATGGGAGCAACCGCGAGCTATACCAGCGGTTGGGGGGGCATTATCGCGAGCTGGCGACCGATATGAGGGCCGTGATCGCGACGATCAATGCTCCGGCGGCGTAAGAAAAAGGGCCGCTCGAAACAACAAGCGGCCCAAGTCTAGGGAGGAAACGCCCTCAAGGAGGGCGGCGATAGCGCGAGGCGCTGTCGCACGATATGCATATGGGTTGAGAGTCCAGCTTCGGGAGCCCAGACTGCGCAAGCCAGGGGCGCGACTATGTGCCTTGAATCTGCGCTTCGCAGCGCATAAGTCCGAGCGCGACCGCCGAAGATTGAGGCGGCTGCAATCCCAAATCGCTCCAAGCATCCCACAATTTACGATTTGGCGAGCCGCGTGCGCTTCGCGTTGAGCGCGGACGCAACACGGCTGACCGGCGGACGGCCGAGCAAGCCGGCCATCTCGTTGGTCGCGGCCAGCAGTCTGTCCATATCGATCCCGGTCTTCACGCCCATGCCCTCGAGCATGTAGACGACGTCCTCGGTCGCAACGTTGCCGGTGGCGCCGGGGGCGTAGGGGCAGCCGCCGAGCCCCCCGGCGGCGGCATCGATGACGCGAACACCCTCTTCCATGCCGGCATAGAGATTGGCCAGCGCCTGGCCGTAGGTGTCGTGGAAGTGCATCGCAAGGTTGCCGACCGGCAACTCGGAACCGACCGCACGCAGCATCTGTTTGGCCTTCAGCGGCGTGCCGACGCCGATGGTGTCGCCAAGCGAGATCTCGTAGCAACCGAGATCCCACAGCGTCACCGCGAGGTCGGCGACCGCCTTCGGCTTGATCTCGCCGTCGAACGGACAGCCGAGCACACAGGAGATATAGCCACGCACCTTGACGCCGTCGGCCTTGGCGCGCGCCAGCACCGGCTTGAAACGCTCGATCGATTCCGCGACCGAGCAATTGATATTGGCGCGGGAAAAACCTTCGGAGGCCGCCGCGAACACCGAGACCACCGCGGCGCCGGCCGCGCGCGCGGCGTCATAGCCCTTCTCGTTCGGCACCAGCACGTGGAATTCGGCGCCCTTGATGTGACTGACGCCGCGCAGCACCTGGTCGGAGCTCGCCATCTGCGGGATCGCCTTCGGCGACACGAAGGCGCCGACTTCGACGGTATTGAGCCCGGCCGCCACCAGCGCCTCGACGAAGGCGATGCGCGCCTCGACGCTGACCGGCGTCTTCTCGTTCTGCAGGCCGTCGCGCGGCCCCATCTCGACGAGTTGGATCTGATCGCTCATGACGCGGCCGCAGGTTCGACTTCGGCAAGCTCGACGCCCTCGCCGACGATGTCGCCGACCCTGCATTTGAGCTTCTTCAGCAGCCCGGCATAGGGCGCGCGCAGGGTCTGCTCCATCTTCATCACTTCCAGGGTGAGGATCGGGGCGCCCTTCTCCAGTGTCGCGCCCTCCTCGGCCAGCAGCGCCACCACGGTGCCCGGCAAGGGCGCCACGATCTTGTCCTCGCCGACCTGCTCCTCGCTCTCGCCGCCGAACGGATCGACCCAGTGCAGGTCGAAGCGGCCGTTGCGGGTGCGCAAGTAAAGCTCGTGGCCCTCGATGACCGAGGCTATACGCGACTTGAGGCCGTTGAGCGTCAGGTCGAAGCCGTCATCGCCGGCTGACGAGATGGCGAAGACGAGTTCGCGCCCGCCGACGGAGAGCGTCGACGGTCCGTTGCCATAGTGCAGCGTGATGGTCTGGGCAGGCTCATGGCCCTGCCGGAACGAAAACACCCGCTGACGGCGGCCGACCGGCATCCAGCCGAAGGCCTGCCAGGGCGAGTTGGCCTCGCGTCGCGCCGCCTTCTGCTCGTCGTTGACGATCGCGGCCACCGCCGCGCAAAGCTCGAACTCGCCGGCCGTGCCCGTGCTCGATGTCAGGTTCTTCAGCTCGCGCTCGATGAAGCCGGTGTCGATCGCATTGGCTCGCGTATCCTTGTGCGTCACCAGCGCCGACAGGAACGGGATATTGGTGACGATGCCGCGGACATCGGTCTCCTGCAGTCCGCGATTGAGCTTGTCGATCGCGCCCTCGCGCGTCGGCGCCCAGGCGATCACCTTGGCGAGCATCGCGTCGTAGTACGGCGAGACGTTATCGCCGCTGCGATAGCCGGCATCGATGCGCAGGCCGTCGCCTTCCTGTGGCGTGCGCCAGGTCTTGATGCGGCCGACCGAGGGCATGAAGTTCTTCTGCGGATTCTCGGCGTAGACCCGCGCCTCGATGGCGTGTCCGTTCAGCCTGATCTCGTCCTGCTTCAGCGGCAGCGCCTCGCCGAAGGCGACGCGGAGCTGCCATTCGACGAGATCGACGCCGGTGATCAGCTCGGTGACGGGATGCTCGACCTGCAGGCGGGTGTTCATCTCGATGAAGAACACGTCCTTGCCGTCGGAGACGAACTCGATGGTGCCGGCGCCGATATAGTTGACCGCGCCGGCGGCCTTGCGGGCGGCCTCGCAAACCGTCTCGCGTTGCGCGGCGTTCAGCGTCGGCGACGGCGCCTCCTCGATCACCTTCTGGTGACGGCGCTGCAGCGTGCATTCGCGCTCCCACAGCGAGAGCAGATTGCCGTGGCTGTCGCCGATGATCTGCACCTCGATGTGGCGCGGGTTCTGCACGTATTTCTCGATCAGCATGCGGTCGTCGCCAAACGCCGCCTTGGCCTCGCGCTTGGCGCTGGTGATCGCGGCCGTGAGCTCAGCCGCCGAATTGACCACGCGCATGCCGCGCCCGCCGCCGCCGGCGGACGCCTTCACCAGCACCGGGAAGCCGATCCGGTTGGCGGCTTCCGCCAGCGTCGCCTCGTCCTGGGCCTCGCCGTGATAGCCCGGCACCAGCGGCACGCCGGCCTTCTCCATCAGCGCCTTCGAGCCGGACTTCGACCCCATCGCCGTCATCATCTCGGCGGTCGGACCGACGAACACCAAACCTGCTTCAAGACAGGCATGCGCGAACTCGGCATTTTCAGACAGGAAGCCGTAGCCGGGATGCACCGCCTCGGCGCCGGTCTCCTTGGCGGCCGCGATGACGCGCTCGATGTTGAGATAGCTGTCGCGCGCCCGGGCAGGCCCGAGCAGCACGGCCTCGTCGGCGAGCGCGACATGCATCGCGTCGCGGTCGGCCTCGGAATAAACAGCGACGGTGCGCAGCCCCATGGCGCGCGCCGAGCGGATGACGCGGCAGGCGATCTCGCCGCGGTTGGCGATCAGAAGGGTGCGGAAACGCCGGGTGAGTTTTGAGCGGTCCATGGTCAGTTCCTGGGTCACATCCTGAACAGGCCGAACTTCGTCGGCTCGATCGGGGCGTTGGCTGCCGCCGACAGGCCGAGCCCGAGCACGAGGCGCGTATCAGCCGGATCGATCACGCCGTCATCCCACAGCCGCGCCGTCGCGTAATAGGGATTGCCCTGCTTCTCGTATTGCGCGCGGATCGGCTCGCGGAACTTGTCTTCCTCTTCCGCCGACCAGCTCTCGCCCTTGGCCTCGATGCCGTCGCGCCGCACCTGGCTCAGCACCATCGAGGCCTGCTCGCCGCCCATCACCGAGATGCGTGCATTCGGCCACAGCCAGAGGAAGCGCGGGCTGTAGGCGCGGCCGCACATGCCGTAATTGCCGGCGCCGTAGGAGCCGCCGATCACGACGGTGAATTTCGGCACCCCGGCGGTGGCGACCGCCGTCACCAGCTTGGCGCCGTCGCGCGCGATGCCGCCCGCCTCGTACTTCTTGCCGACCATGAAGCCGGTGATGTTCTGCAGGAACACCAGCGGAATGCCGCGCTGGCAGCACAGCTCGATGAAATGCGCGCCCTTCAGCGAGCTCTCGCTGAACAGGATGCCGTTGTTGGCGATGATGCCGACCGGATAGCCAAAGATATGGGCGAAGCCGCAGATCAGCGTGGTGCCGTAGAGCTTCTTGAACTCGTCGAATTCGGAGCCGTCGACGATCCGCGCGATGATGTCGTGCACGTCGAACGGTTTTCTGCCGTCGGCGGAGACCACGCCATAGATCTCCTCGGCCGGAAACAGCGGCTCCTGCGCAGGGCGCATGTTGAGCTGTGCCTTCACCGGCTGCTTCAGCGTGCCGACGATGCGGCGCGCGATCCCGATCGCGTGGGCATCGTTCTGGGCGTAGTGATCGGTCACGCCGGACTGCCGGGAGTGGACATCGGCGCCGCCGAGTTCTTCGGCGGTGACGACCTCGCCGGTCGCGGCCTTCACCAGCGGCGGACCACCAAGGAAGATCGTGCCCTGGTTGCGTACGATGATGCTCTCGTCGGACATCGCCGGCACATAGGCGCCGCCCGCGGTGCAGGAGCCCATCACGATCGCGATCTGCGGGATGCCCTGCGACGACATCTGGGCCTGGTTGTAGAAGATGCGGCCGAAATGCCGTTCGTCGGGAAAGATCTCGTCCTGCAGCGGCAGGAAGGCGCCGCCGGAATCCACCATGTAGACGCAGGGCAGATTGTTCTGCCGCGCGATGTCCTGGGCGCGCAGATGCTTCTTCACCGTCATCGGGTAATAGGTGCCGCCCTTGATGGTGGCGTCGTTGGCGACGATGATGCATTCGCGGCCCGAGATGCGCCCGACGCCGGTGATCACGCTGGCCGAATGCACGTCACCGCCATAGAGCCCGTTGGCGGCGAGCGGCGACAGCTCGAGAAATGCGGTGCCGGGGTCGACCAGGAGATCGACGCGATCGCGCGCCAGCATCTTGCCGCGCGAGGTGTGCCGCTTGCGCGAGGTCTCGCCGCCGCCGCCGGCCACCTGGTTGAGCTTGCCGCGGAGCTCCGCGACCAGGCCGCGCATCACCTCGGCGTTGCGGGCAAATTCAGAAGATGTGGGATCGATCGTCGAATGAAGCGGCATCGGTGTTTGCACGTTTCGTTGGAGTATCGGTGGGGTTCAAGGTCAATCATCGTGCCGGGGTGAGCACAACTGCCACCACTGGTGCGGTGACAGCCCCTCACCCCGCCCCTCTCCCCGCAAGCGCGGGGCGAGGGAGAAGACATCAGGCTGTCTTGGCGAACAGTTCGCGGCCGATCAGCATGCGGCGGATCTCGCTGGTGCCGGCGCCGATCTCGTAGAGCTTTGCGTCGCGCAGCAAGCGGCCGGTGGGATAATCGTTGATGTAGCCGTTGCCGCCGAGCAGCTGGATCGCATCCAGCGCGCATTGGGTGGCCTTCTCCGCGGCATAGAGGATGGCGCCGGCGGCGTCCTCGCGCGTGGTCTCGCCGCGATCGCAGGCCTTCGCCACCGCGTAAACATAGGCGCGCGAGGCGTTCATCGTGGTGTACATGTCGGCGACCTTGCCCTGCACCAGCTGGAACGAGCCGATCGGCTCGCCGAACTGCTTGCGCTCGTGCACGTAAGGCAGCACCACGTCCATGCAGGCCTGCATGATGCCGATCGGCCCCGCCGCCAGCACCGCGCGCTCATAGTCGAGACCGCTCATCAGCACGTTGACGCCGCGGCCGACCTCGGAGAGCACGTTCTCCTCCGGCACCTCGCAATCCTCGAACACCAGTTCGCAGGTGTCGGAGCCGCGCATGCCGAGCTTGTCAAGCTTCTGCGCGGTGGAAAATCCCTTCATGCCCTTTTCGATGATGAACGCGGTGATGCCGCGCGGGCCGGCGTTCGGATCGGTCTTGGCGTAGACCACCAGCGTATCGGCGACCGGGCCGTTGGTGATCCACATCTTGTTGCCATTGAGGACGAAGCGGTCGCCCTTCTTGTCGGCGCGCGTCTTCATCGAGACCACGTCCGAGCCCGCCTGCGGCTCCGACATCGCGAGCGAGCCGACATGCTCGCCCGAGATCAGCTTCGGCAGGTATTTGCGCTTCTGCGCCTCGTTGCCGTTGCGGCGGATCTGGTTGACGCAGAGGTTGGAATGCGCGCCGTAGGACAGGCCGACCGAGGCCGACGCCCGCGAGATCTCCTCGACCGCGATGCAGTGCTCGAGATAGCCGAGGCCCGAGCCGCCATACTCCTCCTCGACGGTGATGCCGTGCAGGCCGAGCGCGCCGATCCTGGGCCAGAGGTCGCGCGGAAACTGGTTGCTGCGGTCGATCTCGGCGGCGCGCGGCGCGATCTCGTTGGTCGAGAAATCATGCACCGTCTCGCGGATCGCATCTGCGGTCTCGCCAAGGTCGAAATTGAAGATTGCCGCCTGGTTCGAGGCCATGATCCCTCCCGTGAGATTCATCTTGCAATTAAACGATCATACGTTTTTTTCTTGGCTTCGCAAGCAATCGTGCTATGGTTTGCGCGCGAAATCCGCAGTTCATTGAATTCACTGGGATTTCATGCGATATACATACGGTCGTTCGCTTGTTTCCTGGTCTCCCTGGCAAGCCAACACCCTCCGAGGCCCCGATGGCACGCACGATCGGCTCACACGGCCCCACCACGCTGGAGGCGATCCGCAAGGCCGGCGTGCGCCTGATCTTCGAGCACGGCTACGAGGCCATGAGCCTGCGCCAGCTCGCCGCCGAGGTCGGCATCCAGGCGGGCTCACTCTACAACCATATCTCAACCAAGCAGGACCTGCTGTTCGATCTGGTCCAGGACCATATCAACGACTTGCTGCGCGAGCTTGACCTTGCGCTGGAGGGCAAGGCCGATCCGGTCGAGAAGCTGCGCGCCTTTGTCGCGTTCCACGTCACCTACCACATGACCCGCAAGCGCGAGGTCTTCATCGCCAATTCCGAGCTGCGCAGCCTCGATGCGAAGAACTACGACGCGGTGGTGGCGCTGCGCGGCGCCTATGAGCAGCGGCTGGCGCAGATCCTCACCGACGGGGTGGCGGACGGCGCGTTCGAGGTGGTCGACATCCAGGTCGCGACCTTCGCGATCCTGGCGCTGCTCACCGGGCTGTGCACCTGGTACCGCCCCGGCGGCCGGCTGACCCGCGACGCCATCATCGCGGCGCATGAGAAGCTGGTGCTGTCGGGCGTCGCGCCGCGGGCTGCGATCGGCCAGGCGAGCCACGGCAGCGACAGCCGGCGCGCCGCCGTGGCGGGCTCGTAGCCGTGACCGAGCGCCCACAGCTCGATGACATCGATCTGCGGATCCTGTCCGAGTTGCAGCGGGACGGCCGGATCAGGATCAACGAGCTCGCCGAACGGGTCGGCATCACCGCCCCGCCCTGCCTGCGCCGGGTTCGCGCCCTGCGCAGCCGCGGCGTGATCCAGGCGATCCGCGCCACGCTGGACGAGCGGCTGCTCGGCTATGAGGTGACGACCTTCGTGCTGATCCAGCTCGACAGCCAAACCCTGAGCGCGATCGAGGCGTTCGAGGCTGATGTGGCGGCCGTGCCGCGCTTCCTGCAATGCTGGCGGATCTCGGGCGATGCCGACTTCATGCTCCGATGCGTCGCGCCCAGCGTCGACGAGATGCGCCAGCAGCTGCTGCAATTCGCCGGCCTGCCCAATGTGCGTAAGATCAGAAGCTTTCCGGTGCTCGGCGTCTCCAAGGACGCGCCGCTGCCGATCCCGGGCGCCCTCGCCGCGCCCGCGGCGAGCTGATCGGGGCGCTAGTCTGGACTTAGTGGGTCCAACCTTAGTGGGTCCAAGGCTCCCAGCGGCGGAACGCGAAATTGTCGGCATAGGCGATCTGGCGGTGCGCCGAATCCTTCGGCTCGATCACCTGGTAGGCGATGCCCTTGCGCTCGCAATAGGCGACCGCCTCTTCCTTGGTCTCGAACTGCAGCGTCAGCTGCTGCTTCATGTCGGTGGACGAGGTCCAGCCCATCAAGGGCTCCACGGAGCGCGGCTGCTCCGGCTCGTAGTCCAGTTGCCACTCTTTGGTCTTGGCACGTCCCGATTGCATCGCGTTTTTGGCGGGCTTAAAAATGCGTGCGGTCATGGATGGTCGGCCCCGTGGGATGTGCGACATGGAAGCGATTTGAAGGAAACCGCCGGGATAGTATAGAGACACCTATCAACGATCTGATCGGTGATTCCTCGATCTCGGAGGCAGCCTTCGCCGGACCGGTATAGTCATTCTACCGCGCTGTGACAATCTGGCCTCGGGAGGCTTCCCTTAGCAGTCCCCCGGTCCCGCGGCGCGATCTTCTCGACAAGCATCACCTCGAGGAAACGGCGCGCCATGGAAATCCACGCTACCCTGCCCGAAAAAGGACGTGACCTCCGGCTCGACCTGTTCCGCGGGGTCGCGAACTGGGCGATTTACCTCGATCACATCCCCGACAACGTCGTGAACTGGATCACGACGCGGAATTACGGCTTCAGCGACGCCGCGGACCTGTTCGTCTTCATCTCCGGCTACACCGCCTCCTTCGTCTATGCCCGCATGATGCTGGAGCGCGGCTTCATCGTCGGCGCCACCCGGCTGACCAAGCGGGTCTGGCAGCTCTATGTCGCCCACATCATCCTGTTCGTGATCTACATCGCCTCGATCAGCTATCTGGCGCTGCGCTTCGGCGATTCCGAGATCATCAACGAGTTCAACGTCGCCGGCCTCGTCGACAACGCCACCGAGACGCTGCGCCAGGGCCTGTTCCTGAAATTCAAGCCGGTCAATCTCGACGTGCTGCCGCTCTATATCGTGCTGATGGGCCTGTTCCCCCCGGTGCTGTGGTTCATGCTGCGGCGGCCGAACTGGACCATGGCGGCCTCGCTCGTGCTGTGGCTGGTGTCGCGCCACCAGGGCTGGAACCTGCCGGCCTACCCGGCCGGCAGCTGGTACTTCAATCCGTTCGCCTGGCAGGTGCTGTTCGTGTTCGGCTCATGGTGCGCGATGGGCGGCGCCCGCAACAACATGCGCATCATCAACTCGCGCTACACGCTGTGGTTTTGCATCGCCTATATGATCTTCGCGCTGATCATGACGATGGCCGGGCGCTTCCCGGACTTCGGCGCCATGTTCCCGGACTGGCTCTATTCGGCCTTCAACCCGAACGACAAGACCAACCTCGCACCGTATCGCTTCCTGCACTTCGTGGTGATCACGGTGCTGGTGATCCGCTTCATCCCGAAGGACTGGGCGGCGCTGGAGTGGAAGGTGTTCGATCCCCTGATCGTCTGCGGCCAGCAGTCGCTGGCGGTGTTCTGCGTCGGCGTGTTCCTGTCCTTCGTCGGACATTTCGAGCTCTCGATGAGCTCGGGCTCGCTGTTCGCGCAGATCTTCGTCAGCATCTCCGGCATCGCGATCATGACGATCGTGGCCTATTACATCTCGTGGTCGAAGCGGCAGGACAAGCCGGTCAAGCCGCCGGCGGCAAAACCCACGGCGCCGGCGAAGGCGGCGTAAGTCCCTTATTTTTGAGCAAGGCCGCGCAAACGCTTCGCGTTTGTCGCGGGGAAAACCGCTTCGCACTTTTCCGGGCCATGCTCTAGAGCATTTTCGGTTCTGATTGAATCAGAACCGAAGCTCTAGATTCTTGTTTTGACGCGTTTTCTTCACGCGAACCGGTGCCCACTTCGCTCGAAAACGCTCTCTAGCCGGCGCGACTGGTGTCCTGGGTGGTCGAGGAGACGATGGTAGCGACGTCGCCGAACGTCGTCATCACGGGCGTGACGACCTTGTGCATGGCGGTCTTCGACACCAGCGTGTCATGCATCACGAGGTTGTCGATCCCGGTGGTGAGGAAGCAGCTCACCGCGTCCTGCGGCGTCTCGATGATCGGCTCGCCCTTGACGTTGAACGAGGTGTTGATCAGGACCGGCACGCCGGTCAGCGCCTCGAACTCCTTCAGCAGGCGATAGAGCATCGGGTTGGTCTCTTCCCGCACGCTCTGCACCCGCGCCGAACCGTCGACATGCACGATCGCCGGGATCTTGTCGCGCCATTCCGGCCGCACCGGCTTTGCGATCAGCATGTAGGGCGAGTCCTCCTCGCCTTCGAAGATCTCCTTCATGCGCTCGGCCAGCACGATCGGCGCGAACGGCCGGAAGGCCTGGCGGTGCTTGACCCGGCTGTTGAGGATGTCCTTCATCTCGGCCCTGCGCGGATCGGCGATCAGGCTGCGGTTGCCGAGCGCGCGCGGACCGAACTCGGAACGGTCCTGAAACCAGCCGATCACGCGCTGGTCGGCGAGCAGCTTTGCGGTGTCGCGGCAGATATTGTCGCAGCGCTTCGCGTCGATCTGGATGCGCACCAGGAAGCTTTGCAGCGCGGCGGCCACCTCGGCGTCGCTGTAGCGCCGCCCGACATAGGCGTGGTCCATCACGAACGAGCGGCGCTGCTTGAGCACCTCGAGCCAGCCGTAATAAGCGCAACCAATCGCGATGCCGTCGTCGCCGGCGGCGGGCTGGATCCAGATGTTTTCGAAACCCGACTCGCGCGCGATGCGCCCGTTGGCCACGCAGTTCAGCGCGACGCCGCCGGCGATGCAGAGATTTTTCGCGCCCGTGGTCTCGCGCAGCCAGCGCGCCCGCGCCAGCAGCACGTTCTCGGTATCGTCCTGCACCCGCCAGGCGATGTCCTCCCAGTGCCGCATCGTCGGGCTCTTGTCCCAGCTGCCGCTGTCGAGCACGAAGGGCTGCTGGTTCTCGGCGCCCCAGAACGGCACGTGCAGCTTGCCGTCCTTCATCTCGAGCAGATGGCCGACCTGCTCATGGCGGCCATAGGGCGCCAGCCCCATCAACTCGCCGCACTTGTTCCAGTCGCCGAACACATAGGTCGAGACCCGGCTGTACAGCGCCCCCAGTCCCGGCATGTTGTAGAACTCGTCCGACAACAGCCCCCGCGCCGGCTCCATCCAGACCTTCTTCAGGCATTCGAGCCTGGCGTCGTCGAACCTGTAGTAGCTCTCGGACTCGCGGGCCAGCGGCGACGCCTCATCTTCGGAGCAGGACTCCATCGCGTCGGCCCGATAATTGCCGACGCCGTCGACGATCATCACGACGCCGTCCTTGAATGGGGACACCGCGAACGCGCTGTAGGCATGCGCGAGGTGGTGCGAGATCGACACCACCTTGTCGGATTTGGAACGAAACAGCGGGTGCTTGATTGCCTCGTTGCGTTCGGCGATCGGCAAGAAGCCCGGCATATCCTGGTGGAGCATCCGCTCCTCCATCTCGGGCACCGGCAGGATGTAGCTGTTGCGCACCACGAGATCGACGTCGTCGAGGGTGATGCCCTCGGCCGACAGGCAGTAGTCGACGACTTCCTTGTAGAAGCCGGAGGCGTGCTTCTCGCGGGTGATGCGCTCCTTGGAGATCGCGTAGGCGATCGCGCCGTCACGCAGCAGGCAGGCGCTGACGTCATGGTCGTAGACGTTGAGACCAAGGACGTAAGTGTGTTGTTTCGGCATGGGCACTCTTTGGAAGGATACAGCAACGCTCAGAGAACAGGATCGTGTCGACTTCAAGTTCTCGCCGGCATTTTCCGAGGTTCTCATACCTCTGCTTCTGCGATGCACAAATCAAATCGGCGCAACGCAAGATGAACAGAATGAACGGCGGATGAACGACAAGATGAGCGCAGCAACGACAGCATCCTCTGCAGGCGGGACTGTAACTTGACCTTACCTGTTGGTCTCAATAGAGTCGTTAAAGCTCGCAAGAACCTTAGTGAAAATATTGTCTTAGCATGCACGAACCGAATGCCGGTGTCGCGCGTCTAAGCGAGACAGCCAGCATCAGTTCAGATGTTTGGAAGTGGACTGGAGATCTTCAGAATGACTAAACGCTACAATATCCTGACTCGTTGCCTGGCAGCAGTCGCTTTGTTGTTCGTCTATGTCGCAAGCACCTCCGCCATCCTGGTCGGCGCCACTACGTCGTCTGCGCAAGCGCAATGGCGCGGACGCGGCGGCTGGGGCTATCGCGGCGGCGGCTGGGGTCGCGGCCGCGGATGGGGTTATGGTCGCGGCTATGGATACGGACGCGGCTATGGCTACTACGGTGGTGGGCCCCGTTGCTGGTGGACCCCGCGTGGCGTTCGCGTTTGCCGGTGGTAACAACCGCCCGGTCGACACAAGCGATATTAAAGACATGAAATCAGGTGCGTCGGTCCCGACGCACCTGATTTGCTTTTTGGGGTTGGTTCACCTGCCGGGCTTGGCTCAGCTGCGGCACGCAAGAAAGAGCCCCGGAGACGCCGGGGCTCTAGTCACGGGAGAGAACGCTTCCGAAATCGGGACGCGAGGACGAGCCGGCGGCCCGATCACCCAATGCATCTACTGCGTGCATTAAAGCAGATTCGGCTGCCTCAGGCTGTAGCCGTGCCCCAACAACCCTCCGTAATGCACAGCCTGTCCACCGGTTCCCGAAGCTGGCCGATCACAACCCCGGCGCGCCTAGCCGTCGAGGATGGCGACCGCCCTCGTCCAGCCCGCCGACGCGCGCTCGATCTTCACCGGGAAGCACGACACCATGAATCCGGTCGACGGCAGCTGCTCGAGATTGTGCAGCTTCTCGATGTGGCAGTAACCGATGTGCCGCCCGGCCTTGTGGCCTTCCCAGATCAGGCTGGCGTCCCTGGTCTCGGCGTATCTCTTCGCGGTGAAGACGAACGGCGCGTCCCAGCTCCAGCCGTCGATGCCGGTCAGCCGCACGCCGCGCTCGAGCAGATACATCGTCGCCTCGTAGCCCATGCCGCAGCCCGAATTGACGTAGTCGGGCTGGCCATATTTCGCGCCCGCGCTGGTGTTGACGACGACGATCTCGAGCGGCGACAGCGTGTGGCCGATGCGCTTCAGCTCGGCTTCGACATCCTTGGCGGTCGCGACATAACCGTCAGGCAGATGGCGGAAGTCGAGCTTCACGCCCGGCTGGAAGCACCACTCCAGCGGCACCTCGTCGATGGTCCAGGATCGCTCGCCGCGGTTCATGGTCGGATGGAAATGCCAGGGCGCATCGAGATGCGTGCCGTTGTGGGTGGAGAGCGAGACCTGCTCGACGGCCCAGCCCTGTCCGTCGGGCAGGTCCTCCGCCTTCAGTCCATCGAAGAACTGCAGCATGCGCGGCAGCCCCTGCTGGTGATCGATATACTGGATGGTCGGATGGTTGCCGGGCGGATCGGCCGGAACGTCGTTCTGCAGGGGAACGGAGATATCGATCAGTCTGCGCGCCATGGTGCTTTTCTCGCGGATTGGTCTTGTCGGGCCGAACTACCCTGCCAGCGCGCGCGCGTTATCGGCAAGCCACATCCGCTCGAGTTCGCGCAGCTCACGATGTCGTGGCTTGGGCTGCGGCAAGGCGGCGCAACGTTGAACCTATCCCCCGCCGGCACGACCCATTGGCACTGGGGATTTCAGGGCCCAGTATTTCGACGGCGCCGTCTGGACGAGCATATTCCGTCCAGGCGGCGTTGTTGCCTCAGGCGAGACAATCCGGCCGAAGCTTGGTTACCCGTGCCGGAACGCTGTTCACGCACAGAGAGCCACGGAAACAATACGTGTGCTGATGTCGTGCGGATTGCTGGTGGTGTTGCCACGCCGATACAGAGATACCCCCGCAACGATGCTAACCAACCTGCATCTGAACCAAGACGGGGTTGCGTCGTGTCGGGATTTGATCACTGGAACGGTGCAAATAGAGCCTACTCGTCCGCCGAAGCGCCACATCTGCGCGATGAGCAGCAGCAGTTCGACCGCTATCACAAATTCGACGACCCCATCTCGCGACCGCCGGAGAGTGGCTCAAGAACCGTGATCCTAGATCGCTACAACCCGCCGGCTCGTTGATCTGGTCAGCGCCCGGGCGGCTGAAGTTGCGAGCAGTGGAGCGCGGGCGCTTCGGTCCCGCGCTTGCTATTTCAGGGTGCCAACCGACCGCGATTTGCGGACCAGGTCAGGCGCGAATGCCGAGCATGCGCCAATCATAAACATCGCGTCTACCGACGGAGCGTCTCTGTTAAGTCTTTGATTTGGATGGTCGGGGCAGCTGGATTCGAACCAACGACCTGCAGTACCCAAAACTGCCGCGCTACCAGGCTGCGCTATACCCCGACATTTCCGAGAAGCCCCGTGGATACACGCTTCAGCCATCGCCAGCAAGGCACCGGTGCGGGACTTCGTGCGGCGAATCCGGCACCGGTTTCCGCCGGAAATCGCCTCAAAACCGGCTGCTAACGGCCGCCGAACAGCGGATGGGCAACCCGGTCGCCGGGCTGAATGCCGTATTTCTGCGCGGTCCCGGCAATCACCTCGAGCACGCCCTTGGCGAGCCCGCGCGACGGAATGATCCGGGTCGAGAGCGGCTCGGTGTTTTCCGCGATCCGCAGGATGCGCCCGTCGGCGCGGATGAAGATCATGTCGAGCGAGATGTAGGTGTTCTTCATCCACATCGACACTTCCTGCTCCGGCGAGAAGTCGAACAGCATGCCTTTGCCGTCCGCGAGCTCCTTCCGGTACATCAGGCCGGTCTCCTTCTCCTGCTCGGTGGTTGCCATCTCGACCGAGAAGACGTGCACGCCCGATTTGGTGACGATCTCGAGCGGCTGGACGCTGGCGGCCCGCGCGGCCGGAGCCAGCAGTGCAGCGAACATGATCACGAGGCAGGCCATCAGCCACGAACGATGGCGTCCAACAATGCGAACGAAATTCATCGACAAATACTCACACCGGGGAAGATTTTCCGGCGGACCCTAACCCGACGATTGCGGCAAATGCCAGAGCCGAGACGGCTCGCCGGCGGCTCACGTTTCCGTCAGGGAGGATCAGACCCGGATCAGTGCGACGACAGCGCCGACGGACCGGTCTCCGGGTGGATCTCGGCGGCCATCATGCCCTTGGAGCCGGGCCCGAACCGCACCAGCACGTATTGGCCGGGGCGCAGTTCGGTCATGCCGAAGCGACGCAGCGTCTCCATATGCACGAAGATGTCGGGCGTGCCCTCGCCGCAGGTCACGAAGCCGAAGCCGCGCAGCCGGTTGAACCACTTGACCTGCGCGCGCTCGAGCCCGCTGGTCGCGGTCACCGTGACATGGGTGCGCGGCGGCAGCATCTGCGCCGGATGGATTGCCGTCGATTCGTCCATCGAGACGATGCGGAAAGCCTGGTAGCCCTTCGCGCGCTGCACGCATTCGACGACCAGCCGCGCGCCTTCATAGGCGGTCTGATAACCGTCGCGCCGCAGCACGGTCACGTGCAGCAGGATGTCGGGCCAGCCATTGTCGGGGACGATGAAGCCGTATCCCTTCGAGGCGTCGAACCATTTGATGACGCCGGAAACTTCGACGAGGTTGGCCGCTGCGTCGCCGAGGCCTGAGAAAGCATCCATCGCCGGATCGCGTGGCGCGCTTCCATACTCGCCTTGACCAATCCTGCTTTGCCCAACTCCGCCCATCGGCGGTCCGCCGAGCTTCTTGGACTCAAATCCGTCCGACCCCATGACCCCGGACCCCACACATCAAATGCAGATCGCCGTCGTTGCGGCGCACCCTGTACACGCTGCTCTCCATGACCAACTCACTCGGACTGATTTGGACGCGGCGCGAATCTCTCAACCAAAAGATAACACTCCCGCTTGCGGGGCATAGCTAAAAAACGATTCTTGCGGGAACTATGAACAGACTTGCAGAGCCGCGAATCAATCAGGCATCAATTGCCTACGAAAGGACCAAGCGTGTCGCCGATGTCGTGGCGGATCACCAGATCGGCGATGTCGTCCTGATCGGTCGGCTCGTTGTTGATGATCACGAGCCGCGCACCGCTCTCCTTCGCCATCATCGGAAAGCCTGCGGCGGGCCACACCACAAGCGATGATCCGATCGCCAGAAACAGGTCGCAGTGCCGGGAGAGTTCCGCCGCGCGGCGCATCGCATCCTCGGGCATCGATTGCCCGAACGAGATCGTCGCGGTCTTCACCGGATCGCCGCAGTCCGCGCAGTCGGGGGCGCTGCCCGTCTTGTCGAACTGCTGCTTCACCCACGACAGCTCGTAGTCCTTGCCGCAGCCGATGCAGCGGCCATAGGTCGTGTTGCCGTGCAGCTCGATCACGTCGTCGGCCTTGAAGCCCGACGCCTGATGCAGATTGTCGATGTTTTGCGTGATGATGCCGGGAACCTTGCCGGCCCGGTAGAGCGACGCAAGCGCGCGATGCCCACGACCGGGTTTGGCCGCCGCAAACGTCTGTTCCATCGCAAAGCGGCGCCGCCAGGACTCGTCGCGCGCGTCCTGGCTGGCGACGAACTCGTCGAACGGAATTGGTCGGTTGCGGGTCCACAACCCGCCGGGCGAGCGGAAATCGGGAATGCCGCACTCGGTGGAGATGCCCGCCCCGGTGAAGGGCACGATGGACGACGCCTCCGCAATCATGTTGCCGAGCTGCTCGACGCCGCTGCGCAAGTCTTTTGCGATCACTAAAAACAATCCGGTTGGCCGCAGCGACTATAGCACGGCCCGACCGATTGCGAGCTCAACCGTTGCGCGAGCGATCGGCTGCGAGCGGCGTGTCTTGATCGATCGGCTTGCGATCAGCTGCGTCGGCGCCCCGCTTGGTCGCTCTTCCAGCGCCTCAGCATCATCACATTCCTGCACTGGCTGCTCCGCATTGACGCCCAATTCGCCGACGCCAATGCGCCCGGGACAGGACCACGGCCAGGAGGATGGGCATGACCGATCAGGAAGACCGCGTCGCGCGCGAGCGCGAGGAGATCGTCGCACGCGTTGCCAGCTTCAGGGCGACGCAGCAGAAGTTCGAGCGCGATCGCCAGGAATATTACGACAACACGCTCGGCAATGCCTGGAGTGGATTTCAACGCAAGACCGCTTGACGCAAGACCGCTTGATGCCCTTGCCAGGCGACCGCGTTCATGGTCCGGGCGCCATGAGGCGCAAGTGAGAAAGCCCCGAGCGGCGTGCTCCGGGCTTACGGCTATTGCCAGTGCCGCCGTGCGATGGTTGCCGCAAACGCAGTTCCGGTTCCCTCGAGCGTTTTCCGTTCCGATCGGATCGCTCGAAAACGCGCCAGCCATACGATAGCGCAAAGCTACCATCGGTTAGCGCTGGAACAAAAATACAACCTCAGAGATTAGCTTGGCGGTGAACGAGGTTGGCATCAATGCCGGCATGGATGGAACTGCTGCTTAACGTGATGGGCTTTGCCGGCTTCATCGGCATCGCGATGTATCACAAGCATCCGAATGGGAAGCTGCCCGACTGAGCGTCGGCGGCGCGTCTCGGCTTGCCGCTCCCCCGGCTTGCCGTCTTCAGTTTGCCTTCCGGGCCTCTCCCGCGGTCCGGACCAGCCGGTCCGACTTCACCAGCACTTTGCCGCTCTCCGGCTGCGGCCGCAGCCAGAAGCTGATCACGACAAAAGCCGAGCAGAACAGCAGCCCCACCACCATCACGCGCCGGTGGGTCGGTCGATCAGCACTGTGGAACGATGGCATCATGGCTGTCACCCGCAGCCATCCCAATCGCAATCGCAGGTGGAGACAACACGATGCTGCTCTTAACCTAACCAGGTAGGGTTAGCGGTGGCCGGGTAACGCCTCGTCCGGATCTCCCGATCGGCGGCCGCAGCGGGATTCACAGCGATATCCCCTGCTTGTCCGCAGCAAATCCACAACGCCAGCGGGTCCAATTATCCAACGAAATACGCATCTTGCTGCGCGCTTGTCCACAGCCTCGCGCCGCGTGCGCGCATTCAGGCATCGGCGAGCCATTTCAGGGTGGCCCGGAAACCCAGGCTGCGGGTTCCAACCAGCACGGTTCCGAACACCTCAGCCTCGTCGCCGCTGAATGTGCCGGAGAACCCGCTCGTCACTTCCTGTCCGGCGAACAGCGGACGGGTGAACGGGTCCGCGAAGGGCGAATGCTGGTTGGTGCTGAGATGTCCCTTCCAGGTGCCCTCGCCGGCCGTATAGGCCCCGATTGACCAGAAATATGGCCCGCCGCCGATCAAGAGGCCGTCGCGCAGGATCAGGATGCCGCTGTCGCGACCCTTCACGCCGTCGGTCATGTGGATGTGGATCGAATAGAGCCCGTTCTTCATCGATCGCGCCGCCCGGTCCTGGCGGCCCGCAGTATGGCTCCAATCCGGCCGGCGTGCGAGCAGGCCGATACCGCCCGGCCCTCCGAATCGGCGCAAAAAGGCAGCTCCCCGGGCGCTTACAAATCGTTAAGAAACCCCTGACAAGGTTCGATCCTCCGGAGGGAGAGAGCCATGCTCGTATACCCCGTACCTGTCGAAGTGACGCAAGCCAGAGTGCAGCTCGTCGTCGACCAGACGGCGAAGGAGCAGCCGCGCATCATCAATGAGGATGTGCTGGATGTCTTCGCCGCGAAGAACCAGGCCGACCGTGAAGCGGTCGAGACCATCCTCGACATCAAGGTGTGAGAGCGGCAGTAGCCGACAGGAACCTCTCGACTGCGCACGGGTCATCCTGGTGACGCCAGGAGGCACCCATGTGCAAGCTGATCGCGGTCACCGTCTTCACCCTGATATGCGGCGGGGCCTTTGCCCAGGATATTGGTCCAGCGCCGCAGAGCGGCATGGAACGGCCTGAAAACACCAACGGAGCCACTCAGAGCGGCGCGATGGACACCACGGGGATGGATGTGAAGCGGGCCAACAAATCCGAGATGAAGAACACGGCAAAGGGCGCGGCAAAAAGGGACGACGCAAAAAAGTAGGTTCCCACGACGGAACGTCCGGGAAGCTGCGACCTTAAAAAACGACCTTGAAAAAAAGACGCGACCATCAAAAAAAGGAAGGAACGAGTCTCTCGTTCCGCCGTTATTTTGGCGAGCGGTACAACGAGGGAGAAATCCACCGGAAATATCAGCTCAACAAGCCCCGTCAGCTTACTTCGGTAACTGGCGGGGTTTTGTTTTGTGGAGGCGCCCATGTACGCCCTGTTCCGCGGCAAGACTCAGCTCGGAAGATCGTTCGCGACAGAGAAGGAAGTTTGGGAGGCGGCGCTGATCGACGGTCTTGTCGAGGATGTTCCGGTCGCAGACGAACTGGGTGGCCAGATCCTGCCTGCCGGACATCGCGTCGAGCGGGTCGATGAATACGAGCCGCAGCCCGATTGGAAACCCGGACGTTCCTGACGCCGGTCAGCCAATTGGAGGAACCAGCCGGCCGAAACGACATGCACATCGCGCGTGGTGCCGACAGCTCACCGCCCTGTCGGCTTTGGAAGGCCCCGCGAATTCCCCTCGCGGGGTCTTTCCTTTGAACCTTTCGCTCGCCGCGAAGACATAAAGGGCGCTGGGGGATTTCAGGGCCCAGCATCCGGCGCAGCGCTGTGGGACGAACATACTCCGTCTACGCGGCGCTGTTGCATTTTACAAATTCAACCTTAAGTTTGGTGTCCAACAGTTGACGGCTCACGCCCTGAGAGATCCCCAGTCCGTCAGCTGGGAAAGCCCCGCATCCAGCCTGCGGGGCTTTCTATTTTCCGGACCCAGGAACCTTCCGCGCGCAGCGACATTGTCTGCCCGGTTGCCGGCACGATCTCCCCAAGGCCGGTCGGCATAGACCTCGCGAGCCCACTCGCGGGGTTTTGCGCTTTAGAGGCCGTCCAACCTCGCGCGTCCTTGATTGGCCGTGATCGGCAATCGGTGCGATAGAGGCCGCGCCTCCAAGGCTCGACCACAAGCCCCGTCCCAGAAATTTCGCTGGGCGGGGCTTTCTTGCATCCGCTGCTGCGCAAGCGTGTCGCGGCACGTCCCGTCCATATCCGGCCGCGTGATCGCGCGGCGCAACCGGAGCCAACGCTCGCGAAGGCGTGAGCATGCAAAGGCGAAATGCGATCGGCAAAACTCGCGCTAACCCCTGCCCCGCGTCGCGTTTTGCTGCTATTCCTTGCCCCGTCTCGCCCGAGCCCAAACAAAATCTCTGAATCTGCAGGAGGATAAGAAAATGCGCTATCTGCACACCATGCTGCGCGTCCGCAATCTTGATGTCGCGATGAAATTCTATCAGGACGCGCTGGGGCTGAAGGAAGTGCGCCGCATCGACAATGAGAAGGGCCGCTTCACGCTGGTGTTTCTCTGCGCAGAGGAAGACCTCCATCTGCTCAAGTCCCTACCGCAGACCCGCGGCGCGCCGCTTGTCGAGCTGACCTACAATTGGGATGAGGAGAAATACGGCGAGGACCGCCATTTCGGCCATCTCGCCTACGAGGTCGACGACATCTACGCGACCTGCGAGAAGCTGATGAAGATGGGCGTCACCATCAATCGTCCGCCGCGCGACGGCAACATGGCGTTCGTGCGTTCGCCCGACCTGCACTCGATCGAGATCCTGCAAAAGGGCGAGCCGAAAGCTCCGGCCGAGCCGTGGGCATCGATGCCGAACACCGGCCATTGGTAAACACCGCGCCCGCTCCTACGTTCCTGTCGGCGTTTCGCCCTTGCTGAAGCGCCGAACGATCGCGAGGAACGCGACACGATCGTTGACGTTGCTCCCTCACAAGCATGCGAGGAGGCAACGATGGGAAGAGGAATTTTGCTTTGGCTGTTGGGTGTGCCGATCCCGGTGATCATCGTGTTGTGGTTGTTGTTCGGTCACTGACGGCGTCTTGATGCATCGCTATCAACAAGGCTCTGCCGCTATGCGGCGGAGCCTTTTTTTGCTCTCGGTACAATTCACCCCGCGCTTTTCCCCGACGCTTCAGCTATGAACGCGCGCAAAGCACAACAGCGGGAAGAAACGCGTGATGGACGGTAAGCCGCAACTGACGATCTGGGGTCGGGCCAACTCGGTCAACGTGCAGAAGGTGCTCTGGTGTCTCGCCGAGCTCGACCTCCCCTATCAGCGCATCGATGCCGGCATGCAGTTCGGCAAGAACGATCAGCCCGACTATCTCGCGATGAATCCGAATGGCCGTGTCCCGACGCTGGTCGACGGCGACTATGTGCTGTGGGAATCCAATTCGGTGATGCGCTATCTCTGCATGGCCTATGGTCATGGCGCGCCGCTCTATCCGCAAACGCCCAAGGCGCGCGCCGCCGTCGACCGCTGGCTCGACTGGACGCTGTCGACGCTGCAGCCGGTCGACCGGCCGGTGTTCTGGGGGCTGGTGCGCACGCCGCCGGAGAAGCGCGATATGGTCCAGATCCAGAAGGACGCCGATGCCGAGGGCGTGGTGTGGCGCGTCGTCGAGGCGCAGCTTGCAAGGCGCCGCTTCATCGAGGGCGATCAGTTCACGATCGCCGACATCGCGCTCGGCGCCTTTGCGCGGCGCTGGCTCGGCGTCGAGGGCGTCACCAAGCCGAAGCTGCCCCATCTCGAACGCTGGTTCGGTGAGATCGCGGGGCGGCCGGCCTTCGTGCGCTTCATCGCGCCGCCGATGTCGTGAGCGCGGGCGGCAAGCCGCTCAACGCCCGCCGCTGGACATCCCGCCACCGACGCTGACGGCACCACCGAGCTTCACGCAGGTGTCGGAGCCTTCCACCTTGACGAAGCCGGGTCCGTACGATGCGCATGGAATACTCCGCGTCGCGGATTTCGACGGCAAGGTTTTGCCGGCGTCAGCGGGCGTCTGGAAATTGCGGCGGTCGCCCTGCTGGGCGAACGCGGCGGCGGGAAGCAGGACGGCGATGATGGCAATGCAGATCTTGCGCATCCGGCCTTTTATCCCACGCCGCCGGACGAGGCTAGCTCATGATGCGATCGGGAAGGATCGCAGCATGAGCTAGCTCTTTTCTTGAGCATGATCTGTTCGGAAAACCGGATCCACTTTTCCGGATCATGCTCTACCGCACGAACTTGACGCCGAACGTCCTGCCCTCGCGCCACACCACTTCGCAGGCGCGCCCGGTGCGGGCGTCGCGCGAGAACGCCAGCCGCAGCTTTGCCGGCAGCGTGTTGTTGTCCTGGACCGTGATCTTGGCGCCCGACGAGGACATGTCCTCGACCACGCAGGGCCGCGCGGCAAATCCGCCGTCGAGCGTGATCCAGCCGGATTGCCGCAGCGATTTGCGCGTTTCGCGCTTCCTGGTCCCTGGAGACATCACATCATCCCGAGCCTAGCCGTATCGCCGCTAACTTACCAAAGGGTTGCGAAACAGCTGCGGATTGCAGCGATCCGCCGACCCGTGCACAACGGACGAGACGGCGCGGCGAAAGCGTCCGTCCGAGCACAATGCGTTGAGTTGGCTGGATTTCCGGCTGGCCATGATGGCGCTCCCTAGCGGCGCGGCGAGCCCGTCAGGCGATGCTGTTGATATCTCGGGATAATCCGTAATTTATTGACTTCGGCCGGCCACTCCTCCGATGCTGGCGTGCAACAAAACGTCCAACAGGGTCCGATGCCGGAGCGTCTTACCAAGCGAAACGGGTACTGGCATTTCGTGCGTCGCGTGCCGCCGGAATTCGCCGCGGTTGACCCACGCGGCATCGTCAAGCAGTCGACCAAGATCCGCATCGCAGACGATCGGTCGGGCATCCGTGCCGGCCGTGTCGCTGATCAGCTCAATATCGACCTGGAGGCCTCCTGGAGAGCGGCCGCCGGCCAGGGAAGCCGGAACGCCCTCGTCGCGCTCGAGGAGGCCCGGCAGCGGGCACAAGCTCTACAGCTGACCTACAGGCCGGTTGATGACGTTGCCAAGGAAGCCCTCGCCGAGATCCTCCGCCGGATCGACGCCTTGGCAGTGGGCGATCGACGGCATGATCCTGCCACGGCCGCGGCGACCCTCGGCGGCGTCGAACTCCCCGAAATCATGCTGTCCGGCCTGTGCGATGAATTCGAGGTCGCCAAGAAAACCACGATCGCCAGGATGTCGCCTGGCCAGTTCAAGAAATGGAAGAACGGCAAGAAGCGCGCGATCGAGCTGCTGATCACCGTCGTTGGCGATAAAGCCATCACGCGGCTGACGCGCGACGACGCGCTGAAATATACCGACCACTGGACCGAGCGTGTTGTCGATGGCGAAGTCCTGGCCGCGACTGCAAATCGCAACCTGACGCACATCACAGGCATGTTGTCGGCCGTCTCCAAACGGCACCGGCTCAATCTGGATCGCGTGTTCGCCGGCGCCAGGCTCGAGGGTGAGGCGTCGCGGCCTCGGCCACCCTTTTCGCCTTGGTGGATTGTCAACCGCCTCCTCGCGGCCGGCGCCCTTGAGACCATGAACGACGAGGAACGCGCCGTAGTCATGGTGATGGTCAATACCGGCGCTCGGCCGAGCGAGATCATTAACCTGCGCCGCAAGCACATCGTGCTCGACGCGCCGATTCCGTTCGTCCGAGTGCGGCCGGACGATCGCGTCCTCAAGACGGTATTCTCCGATCGAGATATTCCGCTGGTCGGGATCTCGCTTGAGGCTATGCGGCAGTTTCCCGATGGCTTCCCGCATTACCGAGATAAGGGCGATACACTCTCGGCCGCGGTGAATGCTTATTTTTCTGATCATGGACTGCGCGAGACGGACAGCCACACGCTCTATTCGCTGCGGCATGGCTTTAAGGACAGGCTGCGCAGCGTCGAAACGCCTGACGAGCTCAAGGACGAGCTGATGGGCCATGACACCAAAAAGCCAAAGTACGGCGACGGTCATGGGCTCGATCTGAAGTGGAAGTATATTCAGCTCATAGCGCTGGCGCCGGGGATGCATGTCCCCGCTCCGCTGCAGCTGGTGGCGGCAGCAAGTTAGGCCGTCCAATGCCAGACCGGCCGTCTTAAGCCCGATGCCCGTCTCTCTCAGGCCGGCGGCCGAACTGCTGCAAGTCTGGCAGCACCGCCCTCTTGGCAGAGGCGACCGATCTCACCCGCGGGTGCGCAAGCTGAGCCGAAGTTTGCGTGTCAGCCGATCAGCAGCCACCAAGTGGCGAGAGCAAATGCAATGAATGACACTCCGACTAATCCGAGAAAGCTATAGTCTAACGCGTCCAAATGGCTCGGCTTGAGCATGGGCTCCCCCACTTCCGGAGAAACCGGCCCCAGCGCCCCGGGGAGAGCGCTTAGGCCGATAGGTTGGTCCCACTCCTCGTCGTACCGATCTAAACTACGTTAATTGCAAGTTGTTCCCGAACGGAGACGGCCCCAGCGCTTGGGAGCACGCTGGGGCCATCGGCCTTCCACTCACACTGTCCGAATGCGGTTTGGTCGGCGGGATGGTGAGAGCTGCATTCGGATGACAGACGAACAAAGCTCGGCCACGTTCGTTCCTAGCTGCCATATAAAACAGATGCTTAACGGGCGCGCCCGCAGGCTCGCCCTGCGGCGAACTGTGATCGGCGGCGACAACTCAAGAACGACTTCGTTGTTATCCATCGGGGAGAGCACGATGGGATGTTCGACGTGCCTGACGTCTGCGACAATCCTCAAGGCAAAAACTACCGATGCCCGGTTTGCGGTGAGATTGCTGTGACCGTCTCTGCTCAGGGGGCCGCGTTTTTGTCTCGCGCGCTATCTGACCTCACCTGCCCCAATGGACACAGACTCATAATTACACCAGGGGGCAAAGTCGTGGCTGCCCGAAGCTCGAGAACAGACCAATGTTAGACCCCACTGCAGAAACGGCGCGTCTGATGAAGGTAACGGAGGCGATCGTCGCTGAGCTGGACCGCCAGGGCGTTGCCGAAGCTGTCGCCGACCTCGGTTTCGACCCACTCGAGCTGGCCCGGGTAGTAATCCGCGCGGCGGACGGTGACGTGGTGCCTTTTCGGAGGCCCTAGACATGGTCGAGCCCAAGATCACCCTGGGCGAGATGCGCCAGTCCGGCGCCCGCGGCCTCCTCGTCTTCTGCTCGGACCACCGCTGCAGCCATTCCGTCGAGCTGCCGCCGGGCAAGGTCGATCAGTGGCCGGACCGCGTGCGCCTCTCCGACCTCGAGCCCCACTTCACCTGCATCGCCTGCGGCAGGCGCGGCGCCGATGTACGGCCGCACTTCTCGCAGGCGAGGATGGGGATGCGCTGAGGCATGCCAAGAAAGACGCCGTTGAAGGGCGGTTTGGGCAACCGAGGAACACTAAGCGGGCTTTATTGTTATGCTGCCATTATGACGCCAACCGTCACTGTTCATTTTACCTGTCCCGGCTGCCGCATCGTCTATTCGGCGATCCAGGAACGCAGCGCAACCCATACGAACACTTCTGGGAGCTTCGATTGCCGGCAATGCGGAATGCTTGTTCACCACTGGGCCGGGCTCTACGACTATAACGAATGGAGAATCGTTTCCCTTGCGACCAAGCAACCCAAGATGAGAAATGAAATACGTGGGTGACCGCCCCTACTCCGACCCTGAGAAAGCCGCCCGCAGGATCATGGAGCACGCCCGCGCATTCGAGCCCGTGCAGGACGGCCGGATCTACATCGAGAAGATCAACTATCCGATGCTGTACCAAGACAAGGCGACGCCGGCCGAGTATTGGGCTGGCCTGGAGTACGCCAAGGATCAGGGTTGGCTCGAGTACCACGAGAGCGGGACGTTCATCAGGATGACCCAGGCCGGGAAAGACCTATTCGCCTAGCCCAAAAACGGGTGCTGTCCGTATTCATTGCCCCCGCGTCCTAGTTGTCCTAGTTCGGATTGGCTACCGAGGGGGCCAACACATGTTCCGGTCCCATCATTTTCCATGCGACACCATCCGTTCTCGGCCTTGAGCTAGATCAAAGGCTCCGTGGTTCTCTGTGGGTGAACGGAGTTCCGAAGGTCTTATTGCCCGGCGAGTTCCATGTGTGATGATCTCCCTGATTTCTGGGAGGACTGCCCATGAAGGACATGCAAGCCCACTTGGAAAAGCTCCGTACCGAGGCTGAGGAGTGCGAGCTAATCAGCAAGCTGGCGACCAACGCCTCCAAGAAGGAGCTGTTCGCCAAGATGGCCGCACATCACAAAGCGCTAGCCGATGAGGTCGAGCGGGCCATGCTAGATCGAAAGATTGAGGAACTTGTAACTTACACGAAACTTACATTCCCGTTCCGCAGGAACCCTAGCCGGGAGGGGATATATGGGAAAGAAACGTCGTCGTCGTCGCGTCATTCAAACTAGTTCGCTTGAAGCGCGCCTCGTAGAGCGCGCCCAAGAGTTGCGCGATCGGGCCGCAGCAATGGCCCCCGGTATCGAGCGAGAAGCGCTTATGAAGCTGGCGCGGCAAGCCGAAGCTGGGGCGAGCATGAGCGAGTGGCTACGCGCTCCCGCGATTCAATCATCGACCTAGAAGGGATTTCAAGTGAAAGGATTATTGATCGCCGCTGGCATTATTTTTGTTCTTTACGTCATCGATCAGCATTTCAATCACGGTCAATACACCGATGCCGTTCAGCGCATGGCGGCCCAGATGAGGCATTCTTTTGGATTGTAGGCTGCCTCGGTTGGAGCGCGGCTGAGAGATTCTCATAGTTCAATGCACGCCCCCATGGAACCCGTTTGATATGCGTCGTTGCTGACAACGGGAGACGACGATGCCCCATCGTAAATTCCGCGCATTGGAGCGCGAATGCCATTTACAGGCCGCCCTTACGGGGCATAAAGAGACCAGCGACGAACTCCGAAAAATGGAGCGCGAGTACAAGGTTATCGCTGATTGGTTAGAGGCGCGTCAGCAAGCGGACCAACAACCGCCCTCCGAAGAGTAAGGCCGCCTGAGTTGGCGGCCCTAAAGGGCGAACGCGCTAGCCGCCGTCAACACTGACAGCAAAAGCAACAGCAAGATTACGCGCTCTGTCCGCTCCATCATGAGGCCCTGTGTTAGCGGGCTCTTTCATTTTAATGGAGCTACCTATAGGCGCCCCGCGGCTTACGCGCCGAAGAAGTGACCTCCCAAAGAAACGGCCCCAGCGAGGGGTCCAGCTGGGGCCTAGTTTAGACTTATCGGGCGCGCGTGAGCTGCCCCTAGCGGCAACCACGCGAATGGACCGCATAAATATGGTACCGGACATAGTTGCCGGGACAACTGCACGCCCGCGCATGGGCCTATGCTTTGAGAACCGTTCGACTAAAGTTGATGGGGCCGATTCACATGGTTCAATGCCTGGCGACGCTATCCTGTAAGTCTATTGCTCGATTGGAATTCGCAGATGGTGGTTGCAAATGGAATTTATTGGACGCCCGATGCGAGGCCGCTTCCTCGTTCGGCAAGGTGGCAATGGTTGGATGGTCTACGACAGCGAGCTCAAAGGACCAGCCCAGATAGAAAAGAACGGGGCATTCGCCGAGAAGCTGACAAAACAACAAGCTGAGATTCTCGCGGAGCGACTGGCGACTCGCAAACCCGCCTCATGATACCTACCTTCGGGGCATGCCAAAATTCGAGTTCTGCTTGCCGACCGTTGGAAAGGCGGTCCCGGCCGGCCCGGAGTGGTTCCACGAGATCAAGTACGACGGCTACCGCCTGCGCCTCGAGCGTGACGGAGATCGCGTCCGGCTGATCACCAAGGGCAGCCACGACTGGACGAAGCGCTTCCCGTGGATCGTGGAAGCTGCCCTCAAGAACCGCCAGAAGCAGTTCGTGATTGACGGCGAGGCCGTAGTCCGCGGCGTCGATGGCTACTCGGACTTCAACGCCCTGCACTCAGGCAAGCACAATGCCGAGGTCGAGATGCTGGCTTTCGATATCCTCGCGATGGACGGCGACGACCTGAGGGATCTACCGCTCTCGATGCGCAAGACGAACCTGCAGCGGTTGCTTGCCCGCCGGCCGGAGGGCATCTTCCTGTCGGATTTCGAACAGGGCGAGATCGGACCTGACCTCTTCCGAAAGGCCTGCGAGTTCGGGTTCGAGGGTCTGGTGTCAAAGCGATCGGATCGCCCCTATCGCGGCGGTCGGTGTCCGCACTGGATCAAGGTCAAGAACAGGACGCATCCGGCGATGTCGCGGGAGTTTTGAGTGGCCAAAGACGCATTTGACCAATGGTGGGAGTGGGCCAAGAAACCACGAAATTCAAACTTGGAGATCGACGTTAGCATCTGGCGCCCTGTCTCCATGCTCTCCCCCGCAGATCGGCTTGACCGTCGGAAGGTCAATGAAGCCGTGGCGCGGCACAAGGAGCCCGACGCCGGTTAGGGCGCCGGGCTCAGGTCTGGTGTTCTCACGCCGCCTCATCACCGTTTAACGTGAAAGTCGACGAAGCTCGTCAAAATCCAGCCAACGCCACCACTCAACAGAACAGCCAGCCAATAGAGCCACCGACTAGCATTGCGCACGCCAGTGGCCTGCACCTGAACATTCTGGACGGCCTGGACGGTCGGCTTCATGTCGGCGATATCTTTGGTCGCAGTCGCGAGCTGCGCGCCCATGGTTGTCATCTCGGCGCGCAGCGCATCGACCTTTTGATGCAGATCCTTTCGTCCGTCCGAGGCCTTCGCCTCCATCTGCGTCCAGGTATGCAGCAGGGTCGCGACGGTCGACTCGAGGCCGCCGATCTTCGCGGCCATCTGCAGCAGGGCAGCATTCACGCTGCTAGCGTCATCACCGCTCATTTCGGCTTCTTCCACTTCAACAGGCTAAGGCGCGGCGCCAACTTTTCCGCCGGCGCGATGTTCTCGCAGGCCACGCCGTCAACGCGGCCGATCCGCTCGCGGACGTCCTGGTATTGGCAGACGGCGCGACGCAGGCAGGCATTGACCTTTGCCAGCGCCGCGCGGTCGGTTTTCCAGAGCCGCTCGATCTCGCCGGCGTCGAGATCGCGATCCGGCGTATCGACCGGCGCGCGCTCGCAGGCCGCGACGTCCGCCGGCATCGGGGGAATGTTCGGCGCGTCCGGAGGCGGAGGCTGCAGCTTGTCGACGCTACCTGACGCCACGCACCCGGCGAGACATGTCGCGAGTAAAACACTTGTTAGGATTAGCCGGCGTTGCATCGATTGCCCCCTGGTTGGATTTGAACTGCTCCTCGGCCGCCGCGGCACGCTTGGCATCGCGCTGCTGCAGAGCGTTGGCGAAAACGAGCTGGCGATTCTTCTCCTCGAGGCGCGCCTGCAATTGAGCATTCTGCGCGGCGACCTGCGCCGCCCCGCACTTGGCATCGGCCGAGCTAAAGCCGACGTTGTAGAGATGCGCACCGCCGGCGATCACGGCCCCCCCGGCGATGACAGCCAGGCTGCCGGCGAACAGCGCGCCGGCGGCAAATGGCGAGAGGTTGACGCCGGCGAGGCCCGCCAGGCGCATGAGGATTGCGACGATCCAGCTCATGCGTGTTTCCCCGCGCGATAGTCAGCCAGACGACGCTGCTCGAGCTGGTGCGCCACGAACCAGACCAGGACGCCGAGGCAGGCGACGACGGCCAGGGCAGCGACGCCGATCGCGATCGCCTGGATCGCGCCAGGCGTCAGGCCGAGGGCGCCGACCGCGTCCTTTGCCGCCGACACCTGCGTCGCGCGATCGGTCAGCCAGGCGAGCACGCCGCCGCCGGCGAGGCCGCTCGAGCTACCGAAGATCTTGCCGGCCCATTTCTTGGCCCGATCGGTCAGAGCGATTGTCTGCGAGCCCTCGCCGCGGAGATCCTCGACGGTCGCGCTCGCCCGCGTCTCGGCGACCTGGCGCGCTGCCTGCGGTTTGCCGAGCTCGGCGATCAGCTGCTCGTCGATCGCGGGCGTCAGCGGCAGGCCACGCGCGTTGCGATAGGCCAGGATCATTCCCTCGGTCCGGCCCTGCGGCGATTGCTCGCCGTCGACCTGGCCGACGTCGTAATAGCCGAGCTCACGCAGCCGCCGCTGGACATAGGCGACGGCGTCCGGATCGACCGGCGCCGGCGTCGTTGCGAGCTTGGCATGCTCATGCGGATGCGAGGCAGCGAGGCCATGCTCGAATAGCGCCGCCTCGTCGTCGCGACGGATACGCAGGCCCTTGCTGTCGGGCCATAGCCGTTTCATCGACCGGATCAGGCCGGGGATCTTGGCGAGATCGCCGCTACCGATCGCCGCCTTGATCTGGCGCATCTCCGACCAGCGCGCGCCAGGCTTGTTAAAGCCGCCGGCGTCGCGATTAAACGCGAGCGAGAGGATGACGCCTTTGCAATCTGGCGAGAGCTCGTCGAAGCCCGGCAGCAGGCGCCGGCAGATCGCCAGATAGCGCGGGATGTCATGGCTCGAGAAAACCTCGAGCGCGACGTCCCACGGGATATCGACGACGCCGCGCAGCTTCCGCGCCAGCGCGGCCGCGGCCTGCCCCGTAACGCCGCAGCACTTCTCCAGCGCCTTCAACATCGCATCCGGGATCTTGCCCGACCAATCGGCCAGGAACTGCTGCCGCGTCGTCTGGCCGACGTCATAGCCACAGGCGATCGTCACGCCGGACTGTTCGCCAGGCCAGGTTGGCCACCGCAGATGCTTTGAATACCAGGCCTCGCCGGTAACCTCGGCGCTGACGATCAAGTCAAACGCCGCACGGGAGATCCCATGCAAATCGATAGCGCTCGCAGAAATGACTGCGTTGGTCATCGTGGTAGTCCTTTTGTTTCAGAAGAAAGCGCCTTCAGCGAAGGTTTTCGCTAGAGCAAGAAGGTCGCCGACGTTGTGCGGAGTGGTAGAGCGGACGCGAGGAACTTCTAACTTGCTAAATGCATATCTTGCTGGGCATCACTTGGCAGCGTGAAGCGATGTACAGAGAAAGTATCATAGATCAATTGAGGGAGATCGAACGTCAGGTAGTCGAGGGAGAGCGTCAGCTGGCCGAATGCGAGGCACGCCTTGCTGAACTGAAACGACAGAATCAAGACATAGCCGGCACGCAGCGCGAGCTTAAGATGCTGCGCAACAACCACAGCCAATTCGAACAAGAGCGGCAGCGTCTGCTGTTCCTGCTTCACCCGTAGTGATTTAAGAGCGGAAGCGTCGTAACACCTCAGGGGCACTGGGCTTCGGCAAGCCATATTGCTCGGCGCGCTCCTCTGCCAAGTGTCTGTACGCAGCAGCTTGGTTCAGTAGCACTGATCTGAACGATTCATTCTCTTCAGAGGCTGCTAACCGCTCGAACTCAACAGCCCGATCCAAGTATTCCGTAAGCATCTTCATAACTGAAAACCACCGCACGAGCGCCCTCAGAGCAAGTGTCGCGCTTTCGAACAAGACCTGTCAATCACATCGACGCGGTGGGTAAGTCGAGCCTCTGCCTTCAAGTTAGTCATTTTAGTTTTTGTGCTGCGGCCCGGTCAGACCAGGGCATTTGCGCGTATCAACAGTTGGTCGACTTGTGCGTCGGAGAGGCCGACGACCGCGATCATGTGCTGCACCAGAGGATCTGCGCGCCGGATCTCGGTCGCGAGATCCCATTCCTCCTGGACGTTCGCATCCGCCGCGATCGCGGCCTTGACCGCAGCCCATGTGCCGAGCTCGTCGAAGGCCCGTTTCAGGCCGAGCTTGGTGCAATAGGACGGCACCGGCGCCGGCGGATTAAGAAATGCAATCACCGCCGGGTCGTCGTCGGCGACCAGTTCGGTCACCATCGGCGCCGGTTGCTCACAGGCAAACCATCCGACGATGGCGCCATCGCTGTTTCGCTGTACAAATCCCATCTGCTTCATCCCTCCAATGGATCGAACCAACCGCGCGTAAAGCAGCGGTAAGACGTGTTCGCATTGGATGATCGCGCGGCGATCTGCGCTGATGTATCGGTCCAGATGCGCAAGTCGTTTGCGTTGCCGGAAGTGGCCGTTGATGCTTCCAAACCGTTCCCGCCGACCGAATAGCTAGGTGCGTTGTCGGTAAGGCCGGTTTCGTGCGTCCACCAAACGGTGTTTTGCGCGGGGTTCCACGCAATGACGTTCAGCAGGGCTTGCACCCTGACGCCGGTCGGACAACTGGCGAGCGCGAACGTCTGCAACGTCGTTCCGATCGTCGTGGTTACATCCAGCGCCGAACCGGGCCAGAAAAACTCCCTGCCCCGCTGCAAAAGTGCCGAGAAATTGACGCCGCTATTGAACCACACGACGCCAATGCGACGGAATAACGTATATCCGGCAGGCATCGTCGGCGCGGTCGCGCTCTTTGACATGAGCGCGTCGACGGTCGACGTCGTCGGATTCTTTATCACGAAGACATGGTAGAAGCCGTTCGCAAGCGACCCGGTATCGAGGCAGCCATTGTTGTTGCCCGCCGCCCATGCCGAACTCGACTTAATCAGCGCAGCACTGAGGACGATCATGTCACCCGCGTTTCGATCGCAAGCGACACCGGCGCTGACGCTGAACGTCGAGACGGCGCCTGGCGATGTAATCTTCAAGCCGGACAGATGGCCGAGCATCAAACCGGGAATACCGAGATTGACGATCGCAGCAGGCTTGTTGGTCAGATCGGACAGGTTAGCTGTCGATGACAGGTCGCCGGCGCCGGGCTGACCAACCCGGTTGAAATTCCAATCGTTGAACGTGCCGGCGCCGGCAAACTTATCCCTGAACATGAGCAGAGCGCCGGTCGACGGATCGTAAGTGCAGACACCCTCCTGCCAGTTGCCAATGTTGGCATTGGACGAAGCGCGAAGGCGAACGCCGTTCTGGTATGACAGGTCCGTCTGCGTCGTAAACCCGACGCTGCCGGCGCCGATCGTGATCGAGCTCGTGCTGGTGCCCTCGGCCGTGCTCTGGCCGATCAGCCGCCATTTACCCGCCGCGACATCAGTCGCAAACGTTCCCGATACGTGCGCGACCAGGCACTGATAGATGTTTTTATTGATCGGATGCACCACGACGCTCGCCGGAGGGCCAGCAACGTAGTTCTGTCCCGTCGCCCATGTCGCCGTTTGCAGCCACGGCAGCGGACCTGTTGGGCCGGTATCGCCTTTGCTGGCGAGCAACGCCCAATAGGTCGGATCTGGCGGCGCATGACCGGAGCTCGAGGCCGCCTGAATCCAGACGTAGGACGAACCGCCGATCGTGGCGACGTCCATCAGGTTGTAGGCCTTGGCATTGTCGTAAGGCGCCGGGATGCCGAGACCCCGATAAATCCCGAGGTAGGTCCATGCGCCGGCGACATGAACCCACATTTTTCCGGTCGAAGGCTGCAGCGCGAATTGACCGTCCGAGCCGAGCGAGGGATCAGGCGCAGCGAGCGCCGCGTCGACGAACCAGAAAAAGCCGGTCGTGTTCAGCGCCGCGACGAGCGTCGAAACATCAGCCATCGCCTGCGCGCCGGCGATGCGCTGCGGCGACATTTTCCAGACGACATAAGCGACGTCGGCTTGCGCGCCGCCGCCCCACGGCGGAATGACGAGATGCGTCGGATCGGTAACATCGGCGATGATCGTCTGAAAATTGCCGATCTGCAGGACGTCGCCAGGCCGAACATTCGTGCCTGACCAGATCGTCGCTGAACCGGAAACAATCGTACCGCCGGCCGCGACAGAAACCGTCCCGGTCGAATAACTGGCAAGTGCCGTCATCTCGAGAAACCCCTCGAATGCAGTTTGTTTGGCTGGTTGAGTGTTGAGGCTACGGCAGCAGCGCGAGCCGCTGGTCCTCGTAATGCGCTGGAACGTTGTTATCCGCGAGGATCTTGGTCAGCTCCTCCAAGGTCCGCGCATTGCGCACGGCGACGACGAGGCCCCTGCGCCGGTTTTCCTTGACCATGAGATCGTCAGGCTTGGCGAGGATGATCGCCGCGAGCTCCTGCGCGGTCTTGCCCTCGATGCGCGCCGCCTCTTCGAATTCTGCGGTCGGCGCGGCGCCGCCCAGGACCGACAGCGCCAGCATATGCTTGCGGGAATGCGCAATGTCGTGGCCGTCGACCATCAGGAATGTGTTGATCCGGCGCTCCGCGCGCTTCTTCTCCTGGACGAGGGGCGAGATGCTGATTTTCATCGCGCGACCACCTCGAAGGCGCCGACCTTGTACGGCTGCGCGGCAACGATGGTTACCCGGAACGTGCCGGCCTGGTCGATCGCGAACTCGAGGCCGCCGTCGACAACGTCCTCCTGATGCACCAGCCTGTTCTCAAACCAAACATAGACCGTGAACGCTTCCGGCTGGACCGTCAGATGCAGCGCATCGACGCCGTCCGCCTCGATCGGCCGGATCTCGCCGCTGATGACGACCTCCGGCTTAGGCCGGATCTCCGGCGGATCAGTCGACAGGTCGACATAAGCCTCTGTGATGTCGACATTGCCGTCATACAGAATGTGATCGATGCCGGCCTCCGTGAACGATTTGGCGATTTCGTCCATCGGCCTCGCGGCGTCGAGAATGACCTGCGTTATAAATCCGGTCTCGTCGTGCCGGATGAGCGTCTTGGTCTTATTGACCGCCTCCGGCTCGTCGACCGTGACCGTCACGGCCTCCGGACTGACCGTGACCGCCTGCCCGCCGACCGTCGCCGGCGTATAGCCATGCACGGCCCATGCCGCGTCGAGTGTTACCCCCGTCACCCTGCGATCCTCCTGAACAACGAGAAATAGAGCCGTCCCTGTTGGTTGCCGAATTTGAACCGAAACACGATGGACGAGGTCGTCACGGCCGCGTAGATCCAGAAATCAGTGCCGCCGCCGCGGTAGGCTTCGCACTGCAAATATTGCGTGCCAGGGTTTAGAAGGATGCTCGGATCGCAATAGCCCAGCATGAACGGCGGCGCGTCGAGCGTCTCTCCGAAATTCAATTGAGCGGTGCTGTCGTTGATGCTGTCCAGCGTGCCACTCAAATAGAACTGGTGACCGGACCAGCGGGAATCGAAAACGGTCTGGTCCAGATTGGCGAGCGCTGCATCAACGCCCGGCTTGCTGACCACCAGCCTGGCGCTCGGTCCGCCCTGCATAAAAATCCGCTGCGTCACCCGAGGCTCCGATTGAAGATCATGTAGTCGACATAAATGCCGTAGGACTCGGACAGCGAGTTGTTGAAAATCATCTGGTTGTTTTGGATGCGGAAGCCGTTCGATATCTCGTAAAACACCGTGCCCCCTATGGTGATGTCCCTCGGCACCGCCATATCCAGGCGGTAGGGATACGACACCACTCCAGAGTCAATGTAGGTCCGGAACGCGACGAACGGATTCTGCGGCAGCGTCGCCGGATAAGGTACCGCAACATCACCGCTCAGTGCCGGCAGGAAGATGCTGCCCGACATGATGACCTGCTCGTTCTTGACGTCCGATTTCAGCAGGAACTGCGCTGCAGCAGTCGCCGTAACGACGTCGACGCCAGGCACGGAAAGCCAGGCGCCATATTGCCCAAGGCTCGGATGCAGGCCCATCAAAAAGCGGCGAGCCACTTACCAGACCTTCCAGGCGACATAGAACAGGTTGAACGCCAACCCATGCAGCCGAGAATATCGGGCGAACACCAGGCCGGAGTCATCCGGAGTAAAGCCATCCCTCGCGCACAACACGGCGAAGGGCGATCGCTGAATTGCGGTTGAGCTGTTGGCGTCCCGCATGACGAGCGTCTGCCCGTATCCTGCAGTCCCTGACGTGATGCTATAGGGGACAATGTCCACAGCTGGCGGCGTGGGGTAACTGCCGGAGTAAAACACCTTTGCACCGCTCAGAAACGTGTAAGCCGGAATGAGACCGACCTCGAGCGGCCTGCCCTGGTTCAACCGACTGTCCAGCGACAGGTATTTGTAGTCGACGGCCGGCGGAAACCGCGCGTCAAATCCCGACTTCGACACTGTGACGCGAGAGGCATCGATATAGATCCGGACCGCCATGTCCGATCACTCTGAAATAATCAGCGTGCCGGCCGTCAGGTTGATAACCATCTTGCCGTCCGAGCTCTGGATGATGCCGGCTGTCAACGTGCCGACATTGGCCGTGATCGCGCTCAAAACGCCGATATTCATCATGCGCGCGGTAACCGTGCCGTCGAGGTACATATTCCCGGTAAAGCCGATCGACGCGACGCCGTTGATTGTGCCGATCGTCCAGACCGGCAGCGGCGCCCCGCCGTTCACGCTCGGCAGCTGGACCTGGAATTTATCGGCAACGAAGATGACGGCGGACGTGCCGGCGCCGCCGTTCACCAGCTGGATGCCGGTCACGTAGCCGTTGACATTGAGCTGCAGCGACCAGGCCGCCGCAGCATAGCCGTCCAGCGTCGCGATCGCCGTTGAATGCTGGTCGATCGACGCATTGACGTCGCCAAACTCGGCCGTGACCGTCGTCTCGAGATCCGCGACGGCCTGCTGCGCGTTGACCGCAACCGTCTGTACGGTAGCGATCTGCGCGAAGGCCGCGCCGACGCGCGCCGACATTTCCGAGCGGATAGTCTTTTTGTCGAGCCAGTTGCGTGCGTCCTGGTCCGCCGCGGTCGACGCGATCAGCTGCAGGGCGGCATTGATCTCGTCATTGTCCTGGTCGGTGACCGCCGTGACCTGATTTTTCAGGGCCGTATTGAAGGACTCAAGCGTGACCATGCCAGGCGATAGCTTGACCGTCGGCGCCTCGAGGTCGACGGTCGAATAGGCCCCGCGCATCGTCGCATTGACCGCCTGGACGCGCAGGCGCACAGCGGCCAGGCTGATGACCGTATCGAACTGGTTTTCGGCCCCCTCATAGACCTGCGTCCAATTCTTGCCCTCGTCATAGGAGACGCCGGCGACGTAGTAGATCGCGCCCGCGGTCGGAAACCAGCTGGCGAACAGCCGCGGCTCGGCCGTGCCCTGGCTGATGTAGGCATTGAGGCCGAACACCAGCGGGACCTTGTCGTTTGACGGATATTGCGCGCTCGGCAGCACCGGCGGATTGCCGAGATCCGTCGCATGAACCCGCTCGTCATCGACCACCATGTTGAGCGTGAACTGATCGCCGTTCGGCGAGCCGTCCAGGACAACGCAGAGCCGCGATTGGCTGACGCCCGTGCCGAGGTCGAATGACGGATACTCGGCACCATCCTCGCGCGCCAGGACGGCCGCCAGTGTGGTCGCCTGCGCGGCCTCGGCCGTCGCCAGGCTGGCGGCATCCAGAACGGCATGCCCATTGTCGACGCCTCGGCTGCACAGCACCGGGCCAAAGAATTTCCCGTTCGGTTTCCGCAGGCGGATATAGAACGGACCGCTATCCCAGACCGGCGCCGGATTGAGCGCCAGTGTCGCGCCGGCGACGCCCACGACGGCGCCGCCGAAACCATAGTTTTCCGGCAGATCGGACTGCACCCTGACGACAGATCCGCGCGTGATCGCCCTGCCCTCATACTCCGAGCCGAGCGCAACGTTTTCGCGCCGATAGATCGACTGCAGGTAATAGAACGCGCATTCCCGAAACGCCTGGTCACGGTTGACGATGCCGTCGACGCGCTTGGTCTCGGCATTGACCGACGTGAACGTGTCGCTATCCGGCGGATACTGCACCTGCGCCGGCCGCCATGTGCTTTCGTCGACATACTCGACCACGACGGCGTCGGGATCTTCCTCGCCGAGCATGGTGAAACTGACCTGCATCGAATCCCGCACGATCTCGCGATCGGTCAGCAGCATGGTCGGCACGTCGCGCCACTCGTCGCGGACGATCGACACGGTATCGCCGAGCCAGAAATGCTGCGCGCGAGACGGCGCGAGGATCTTGTTCAGCGCATCCGGCACGGCGACGGCCGTCGTAAACCGATAATCGAACGTGTCGCCGCGCGCATCGCAGCCGGCGGCATGGGTCACGACGGCATTGAAATCGACCTTGCCGATCGACAGGCCCGATCCGTATTGCCCGCTCGTCACCGCGTCGAGAAACGCCCATGCTGGGTTGCGGGTCGCCTGCGTCACAAACGCCGCGCCGTTCCAGACCGGCAGCTTGCGAGTGCCCAGCACGCCGAACTTGTAGGAGCCTTGCGTCGACTGCGAAGCTTTCAACCGGATCGCGATCGTCGAGACGTCCGCAAACGAATTGTCCCCCTGCAGAAACGACCGGAGGCCCGCCCAGAGCACCGAGTTGCTGCCGCCGGTTCCGGACAGCTCGCCGTCCTCGCGGCGAAAGCGGACGAGATAACGGCCAGGGACGACGTCGACCTTGACGCTGTCGCGAACCGGCGCCTGCGAGGCGTACTGGCGCACGATCGAAAACAGCGTGACGAAAGGCCCGGTCTGCGCGCCGGCATTGTCGCAGGTCGCATATTCCGCCGTCAGACCGACGTTGGAGTAGCCGATCGTGCCATCCTTGCCGTTGACCGTGAAGCAGCCCGCCGCGAACACGAAATCGACGGCCAGGGATTGCGCCAGCGTCCCGGCCGGGTTGGCGGCGAACGGTCCGATCCAGTCACCAGGCGACCGCGCCGAGGCGCCGAACGGGTTGCCGTTCGCGTCAAACTGGCCGCCTGACGTGCCAGTCCCCGAGGGCAACTGTTGACCGCTGACCTCGGCCGACTGGTCGACGTTGGTCGGAAACAGCGTGACCGGATCACCAGGCCCATAAAAGGCGATCTGCGCATCCGTGAACGCCGCTGCGATTCCGTTGGTCTGATCCCAGAACACGGTATCGTCGACATAGACCGCCTCATATTCGATGCTGCCCATGGTCGGCGACAGCAGGACGTTGAGGTATTGATCGTTGGCGACGAACTCGCCCCAAGGCGTCACGGCGAAATCCGGGTAGTCCTTTAAGCGGCCATACCAAACCGGCAAGGGCTGGCCGAGCTTGGCTACGTTGCCCTGCGCCGCGACCGAATAAATCTGGTCCTGCGTCGCGGTCGGCGTATTGGTCGCGCCGGCCTTTGGCGCCACCAAGGCATTGACCAGCAGCGAGCCGCCGATGCCGATCGCCGCCGTCGTCGCGAGCGCGCCAAACGTGCCGGCGCCGAACAGCGCGGGACCGGCCCAGATCGCAAAGGCCGAGACCGCGACGAGCGCGACTAGGCCGATCACCTGCTTGACCGCATTGCCGCCGCCCTGGCCGCCGCCGAGCGGATAGGACATGAAGCGGACCGCGTCGGCCGACCCGATGCGCCGCGACCGCCAATCCCGGCGCAGCACGGCCTCGCCGTTGATCTCGAGCACGGTCGGCAGGCCTTTCTTGAACTGCCAGCCGAAATCCCGATCGCGCTTTGCCCAGCCGGTTCGCCGCAGAAAGGCCGTGACGGTCTCTCTCGGCCGCGGCTCGGCCCGGCCGACCTCGAGGCCAGGCATCACCAGATGCAGCACCGGCTGACGCGCCGCGTCGCTGCGCCGCTCGCGACGAGCTCGCGGACGCTCCGGCGAGCTCGCCGGCGGCTTTGGCAATCGTTTCACAGATCCGTGCATGGCACCGGCTCAAAGAACATAAGCTTTTTCCAACCCACCTGGCGCAGCGCCAGGACAGTCTCGCAAGCGACGCCCGTCAGGCCGTCGCAATGAATTACCCGACCCTCCTGGCGCAGCCAGACGCCGATATGCGCGGGAAAGCGCGCATGGGCCATCAGCACCAGCGCGCCGTCAGCGGCCATCACCAGGCCGCCAGGGCCGTCCGGCGCCTGGCGCCAGCGCGCGCGCTCCGGATGCCCGGCGATCTCCTCGAGCACCCAGCGCCGGCTGAAATCGGCCGGCACCGCGATTTGCGGCAGCTCGCGGCCGAACAGCTCGCGCTGGACATGGCAGGCGAAATCCCAGCAGTTGCGGGACTGCCAGGCCCACGGCTCGCCGATCAGGGGCGACAGGAATGAAGAACGGTTAATGGACAAGAGCCCGTAGCCTTCCAAACGGCTTGGCAGGTAACTTGACGATAGGTCAGTTCATTGAGAAAGAGCGGACGTCGGTCGGTTGACCGCGATCGGCGGCTTTTGACCCTACCCGGACATCGCCGGGCGTTCGGCGACGAGTATCGGACACACGCTCGAAATCACGCTCGCGAAGGGGCGGCAGCCCTGATTGTTCGGCATCCGCAGCAGATCCTTCAAGCCCTGCGCATCAATCAACGATGAAATTTGGCGCTGGCGTTTGGCCAGTGGAGCGTGGTGCGTCTGGGGTCCATCACGTAGGGTCCTGCCGCGCGCGGAGATACCAACCGAGGGGCACCGACGATGACGGGAGGGCGCAGTGGCGTTTCGAAACTCGCTGCCATGGCCAGTGCCATCGATGGCGCCGCGATCAGGCTCGCGAGAATGAGAGCAGTAAGTAACTTATGAGTTCGCATGAAGCTTCCGACAAAGGAGTTACTATGCACACGCTAAGGTGGGAAGCGCGGACGAAAGTTACTACGTTAACGCTTGCATGACTGGTGCGACGTCCGACCACCGGCCTGAGACTAAACGTAACCTCTGCGCAGCCCCTCTCGCCGTATGCTGGTTTGCCATCTGCCTGCGTGCGGGTGCGGGTCACGCAACGGTGAGCATACCGATTTGCCGTTCGCGCAGCCGTGATTTTTCACTGAGTGTCTTTTCCCAAGCGCATACCTACGTAATTCTTGTCCAAAAAAGAATTCAAAGGAAACGCTTTCAACAGAGCAGCCGATTCTAGCCAGCGCGAATGCTCCGCACGAAAACAACAACCGTTCCGGAGTACGACTGTGAGTGGATTCAGGACTTCTATTATTGCAGCGATTATGTCGATTGGCGTGATAAGTTCTGCAAGTGCCCAGTGCCCGACGTGGGCGAATTCAAATCCGGCTTCGTTTCAGGCGCAATACCCAGATAGGGATGTGCTAAACGATTGCGAGTTAACGCCAGCAGGCAGAATGGGCCTGGAACTGCCTGGCGGCGCGGCTCCGTTGTTTGGGCCCAACAGGGCTTATGGGGCAATGCTTGGCGTTGCTCAACACCACAGCTTTCGGCACGGATCGCGGTGAGTATCTGAAGATAAACCCGAATGGTCGGATTCCGGCTCGTCTCTCGTGATCTTCGACCGCCGCTTGTGGCCCGCTGCTAACCTTCACGGGAGCCACCGCAGCGTCCGGTATCCGGCGTATAGCGGACCAGCCCTGAAACAGGGTTGAAGTCGCAGTTTGACCCTGAACGGACCTCGACGCTCGATTAGCTTGGCCCCGCTGCGCCACTACCCTCAAGCTCAACGGTGTCGTCAATCCAACGGAACCATCGGCACGCAGAGCAATTCAACTGCCAGTGGCCCCTTTTGATTTCAGAATGCAAGATGAGGAGGACAACATGCCGAACGGGTATTGGATCGGGCGCATCGATGTGATCAAACCCGAATACACCAAAGCCTACGGCCCCGCCCTCACGGCGGTGCTCCGTAAATACGATGCGAAATTCCGGGTGCGCGGCGGCACCTTCGAGGCGGTGGAGGGCAAGGCGCGCGAGCGCAACATCGTAATCGAGTTCAAGGACTACGAAACCGCGCTCGCCTGCTACCGCTCACCTGAATACACCAAGGCAAGGGAACTGCGCGCGGGAGCCGTGGACATCGATATCATCGTGATCGAAGGCTACGACGGCCCGCAGCCCACGGATTGAGCCCCGCTTTGGCGGCGCGGTCGTTCGCATCGCTGAAAGTCTCCCAACTCTGACACTGCCCAACTCTGTTGTAACGTCGCCTTTCGAAGGGAGAGCCGACCTTCTTGCCGGACGTCCCGCCATTAGGGCAGCAGGCTCGGAAACTTGATATAGTCGTAATTCTTTGTCAGCCGCGGAAACCGCTTGTTCTGCAGGTTTTTGACCATGACCGTCCCGGTTAGCGACGCAGCGACCATCTGGACGCTGCGCAGCTCGAATTCGATCGGCCCATAGGCCGGCTCGGTCAGGTCGCTGCCGAGGTACTCGCGATAAAGCACCTGGATATATTCGCGCGTGCCCTGCGCCGCGCGGATCTTCGGCACCAGCTCGCGGTTGACGTTATCGATCTTGATCGTCGTCGACGGCGGCTGGCCTTCCTTTTGCTCCGGATAACCGGCCTCGAATGGGCAGGCGATAAAGGTCACGCTCTCGCCGCCGTTGCGCGGCGCGCCGGCCTCGAGCCCAAAGGTCATATCGTCGCCGACATTGGCGACAACCCGCGCCGGCTGGTCGAATGACGACTGCCAGAGCTCGAGCGTGTAATAGATCCGTGCGCTAGGCGGACAGGAGGCATAGGCCTCGAGCAGCGCTTCATTGTGTGTCGGCATGGCTAGACGTCGTAAACCCGGAGCGTCATGCGAACGTCGACCAGGTCCGGATTCGGCCAGCTCGCGACCAGGTTGGTTCCCGGCTTGATGAACTGGCAGACCTTGTTCGCCAGTGACGTTCCGAGCCAAACGTCGATGGTGAATCGAGCGGTCCCGAGGTTCAGCGTCGTCTTAACCCACTCGACAAACGTGTCGTAGTCGGCCGCGTAGAAGCGAACCGTCTGCGTCACCGTACCGACATTGTCGCCAGGCCGCGCACGCTGCCGCGTGTTGCCTTGCTCCATATCGGTCGAGATCGGATCGCGCATGCGCTGCAGGCCGAAACCGTCTTTGAGGATGACGGCGTTTGCGATCGGGAATGCCGGCAAAGCCATCTTATTGCCCCGTGAAAGGTTTGACGCCGTACTGGCTGCCGAGCACGCGCCGGCCAGTCCCGGTCGACAGCGAGTCGCCGACCGCGCCATCGACCATCTTGCGCAACGTCACGCTGATATCGCCACTCGGCGACTGCTCGACGGTCGGCGTCGCATCCGTATAGTTGTTGATGGTGACCTGCGGCGGCCGGCCTCCGCCGGCGCTGGCGCCGAGCGCAGCCATCTGGCCCGGCGTAAAGACGCCCTCGCCGCGCTGCGCGATGATCGGCACCTCGTTTCCGGCGATGCCCCCAGTGTGGAAACGCGGAGCGTCGTCGAAATAGGCGCGATGGACGTAACGCATCGACGTCGGCTCCGAGCCGATGATGCCGCCCGTGTGGTAGAGGCCGCCGAGGCCGCCGCTAAAGCCCGTCGACGACGTTGCGCCGCCGCCGGCGCCGCCGAACGAGAAGCCGCCGAGGCCAGACGACGCCATCTGCAGCGACCGCATCAGCGGCTCGACGATCGTGATTTTAATAATCATCTGCTCGATCGCCTTGACGATCGCATTCGACATATCGGTAAAACCCTGCCCGGCTGACTTCGCGCCGGTCGTGATATCGGTCAGGCCATTGACCAGGTCGCTCTCGATCGAGGACGAGATCCCCTTAAAGGCATTGTTGGTACGGATTGCCGCCGCATAGGTGCTATCCAGCGCGGCCGGAACATCGTTCCCATAGATGCCTTTGAGCTGCGAGGCGATCGCGACGTCGTCGGACGACAGAAACGCCGTCTTGCTGCTGAAATCGATCTGTGAGCTCGCCTTGGCCCGCGCCAGGGCATCCGCAGCAGCAGCGGCGCGATCGCGCAGCTCGGCAAACCGCGCGGCCTGTGCGGCCGTTTCTTTGCCGCCGTTAGCCTGCACCGCTGACGTCTCGGCGGCCGTCGCGCGGAAAGCGGCGAGCGCGGCGTCGCCGAGCCCGACCGCCCTCGTATCGGCCTCCTGGACCTCGGTATGCTTGCGCAGTGAGTTGATCGCCCGGTCTACCGGATCTTCCCCCGTGTCTTTGCTCGCAACGTTGGACCGCGAACCGAACTGCAGGCCCGTCAGGCCCGCCTGCATCGACTTGAGCGATGCCGCCTGGTTCTGCCAGGCCCAATCGCTTTGCGCGGTGCTCGTGTCAGTGATCGAGGCGCCCGTCCCGGCGTACCATTTGATCTCATCCGGCGAGAGAGATCTAAATTTCGCTAACGGCTGGTTGGCAGCGACGACGCCGAGCAACTTGACCCAACCGTCCCAGAGCGAGCCCGCATTCGAGAGCTCGTCAACCGCCTGCTTGGCCTCCGGCGTGATATCGATCCTAAGCCCGACCGTTTGATCCGCGTTGGGTCCGCCGACGCTGTTGGACAAGGCGCTCAGCTGCTCGTTTGCAGCCTTCTCGATCGAGTCACGGTCGAGCGACTTGAAGAATTTCGCCGCCCGCTCGATCAGGTCATCCATGACCGGCAGCAGGCTCGCGGCAGCCTCTTTCATGTAGAGCGACCACTGCACCGAACTCTTACGCCACTCCGCATCGAAATCGGCGGCCCTCTTGACCGTCTCGTCGTCGATGACGACGCCGGCGGCCTGTGCCTGGTTGCCGAGATCCGCCATTGCGCCGGCGCCCTGCTGCAGCAGCGGCACCCATTCCTTGGTAAAGCCAAGCATCTGCGCGATCGCGGTCGCGTCCTGCGGATTGCGCGCGCGGCTGACCAGGTCGGCCGAGATCTGCAGCAGCTGGTTCTGGCTAATCAGCTGCCCGTTTGCGTTGCGCAGGCTGACGCCGTTGGCATCGAACTCTTTCGAGAGCGAATTTGCATTGCGCTGTGCATCGTTGAGCAGCTGCGAGGACTTCTCCAGCCCGGCGTTGACCTGGCTCTCGGTCAGGCCGGCGATCTGGCCGCCGAACTGGATACCCTGCAGATCCCTAAGCGACAGGCCGACGCGGTCGGCAAGCGTCCCCATATCGGCGAGCGACTTGTTAAAGCTGACGATATAGTCCAGCGCCTTATTGACCGTCGCGGCAGCCGCGACAGCGCCGGCGCCGAGCGCGATCAGACCGACGTTAAAATCGGTCGCCGCGTCCGTGCCGCGCTGCGCGGCGCCGGCGGCGCTGTCCATCGCCCGCTCGTAATCGGATGCGCCCTGCGTGTTCGCATCAATGACGAGCTCGGTCACGACCTGGTCGGCCATCACTCCTCCGTTTGCAGCTTTGAGTAATCGACCAGATAGAGATCATCGAGCATTTCGAGGATCTCGAGCTCCCAGGGAGCCAGGTCGGTTTGTGTCCGACGCAGGAAAGCGTCGATGTCCTGCCATTCGATCGGCGACAGCGCGAAGCCGTTGCCGCCCTTGCGGCGGCGCAGCCGGTCATAGATGCGCCAGAGGTAACTCAGCGCCCGCGGAATCGGCGGGATCGTTAGGATCGCTTCCCGCTCGGCCTTGCGCTTGGGATCTCGTGTGCGCTGGACCAGGCCCTCGAGGACCTGGCGATAGGTCTCGCCGGCGTCGCCGGCCCTCGAGGACAGCAGAAAGCTGCGCTCGGCGAACGCCCTCAAGTCTGACTTGAGGGCCTCGTAAAAGCCCGTTCGCTCGTCAGGTAGTCGGTCACCTGGACGAAGAAACTACCGAGCTCCGGCCGCAGGAAAAGGTTGACGGCGTTCTCGAGCGTGAACGGGATAGGATCTGGCGAAACGATCGTGAAGGTCGGATTTGGCGACCAGCCGACAATGCGCCGGCAGACCTTGGTCACGTTCTGCCGGCGCCGATCGGCGACCGTCTCATCCTCGGTTTTCCACTTGCGGCCGTTGACCTGCGCGAACTCGATCGCCTTCTCCTTCTCGATCGCGTCGCGGCTCGATTCATTGTTGAGCGCGATCGTCTGCGGATGCGCGGGACCGGCGAGCTCGATCACCCAGCCGATCGGCGTATCCGTGCCGGGCTTGCGGATCTGTAGCTTGAACGTGTCGACGGGCAAATGTGCCGAGAGATCGAGGATTGCGGATGCTTCAGTCATTGTCGGTTGCCTTTTGTCGGAAAGGTTGGCCGCAGGGTCCGACAACCCTGCGGCCGGTTCTCGCGAGAACATTCCATCGGCGTATGGTCGGCGCCAATCACTCAAACGCTACGCTGCAGTGGTCTGGAACGAGATCATGCTGTTATTGCCGGTCGCCGAGGTATCGATGCCGACCAGCGCCGGCGGGATCTGGATCGTCTGCGTGCGACCGCCGCCCTGCTTGGAGAGCGCCGAGGGATCGACGCCGCCGAGCGTGAAATTCGGCACCGTGATCGACATGAAATCTTTCGGCTCGCTCATATTGTCGACGGCCAGGATGTTGAGCGAATACTGCGTTTCGTCGACGAAATCGGCGAGCAGCTGCAGATCCTTGCGCAGCATGGTCAGATTGATCGAAACCCGCAGCGGCCCCGTGAACACGTCAGGCGCATATTTGATGTTGCCGGAGCCGAACGTATCCGGCGCGCTCGGCTGGATATCGAGCGACACATCGAACGAGGTCAGCTCGACCAGGTCGACGCCGCCGAGCCGGATCGTCGCGTCGACGACAGCGAACGGCGTTCCGGCCGCCGCCGCCGGATTGGTGAAGTATGCGGCATCCAACGGCCGGATCTTGCCGGTCCCGATGCCGCCCGGATCGAACGTGATGATCCCGTTCGGCGTCATCGAAAACTTGCCCGTGCCCCACACGAAATCGTCGAGCACGGTCGCCTTGCCGATGTCGCTCTCGAATTCCTCGAGCCCGAAATAGCGCCGGACCAAGGCCGCCGGGTTGGTCAACCGCTTGCCCGGCCGCGTGAGCGTGCAATTCGTATCCGGCGCCGCGTTGACGATCAGCGTCTCCGGCACCGTGATCTTGTTCGCGGAGAGCGCCGAGATCCGCAGGTTGCGATTATTGTTGCCGGCATCCGGCAACCCTGCGCCGCGGATGATATCGCCGACCTTGAACCCCATGTCGATCGGCGAGCCCGCGCCGAACACGAAGCCGTCAGCGACGGTCGTCAATGACGTGAAATCGGCCTGCGTCTTGCTAAACGGCGTCGCATCCCAGGTACCGCGCATGATCGCCTCGAGGATCGCGTCATGCGAGCCGAGCCACATTTCCGCGTTGTAGCTCGACGAGGTTTTCTGCGTGCCGTGACGGCCGCGGATCGACATGCCGTCGTTACGAATCGTCTGTGATTCCGTGGCAGCTTTCGAGAGCTTGGCACCAGTACCGCCGGAGATCGGCAGCACGGTAGCGCCGGCGCCGCCGGCGGCGACCTGGCCGAGGCCGGCCTGCGCCTTGTAGGCGATGCGGCCGGCGGAATTGCTTTGATACATGCGTCAGTCTCCTGTTTGGGTCAGCCGATGAAAAAGAACTGGAACGGAATCACGACGACGAGGCCGAACCAGTTGCCATCGTCAGAGGCGCTGTCGCCGCCCTGGACGGTCGGCCCCTCGCCGTTCTCGCCCCAGCAGCGCACGCACGCGCCCGGCCCGTCGTTGTAGAACGTCGCATCCTTGAACAGGTCGCCAGCCTGGCCGGCGAGCGCGAGATGCGCGGCGAACCCGTAACCCTTCGGCACGAACACGTGCACGAAGATGTTGCCGGTTATCAGCCAGGTCTGGTTGCCGGGCGTGCCGACGCCGCGCTTGCGCCGCAGCGTCTCGACGACCTCGAAATAGCACCAGGGCACGCCCTGCGGCGGCCAGGGCGTCTGCGGCGGATCTTCATTCTGGAACGAGCTCGGCGCCGCATTGAAGCCAGCTTCATAGCGCGCGCGCATCGCTGCGACGGCGCCGGCATAATCAGCCATGGGATTGACCTCTAGCGTGCACGGATCTCGAGGGCCGGCTGACGAACCAGCCAGGCCTGCCGCGCCTTGTCCGACATGCGGCGCCGGCCGGCCTTGATCTGCCGCGAGAATGCAGCATAGGCCGCGATGTCGCCGAACCGGACCGGCATGAACGTGAATTTGACCGCGGCGCGATTGCCGTATCGCGCGGCAACGATCAGCGCGGTCTCTTGGTAGATCTTCGGCGCGACCTTCATTTTCATTCGGCCGATCTCGATTTTCCGCGCGTAAGGGACCGGGTTGGAAATGTTGATCTGGTCGCCGCGCCGGAAGGCGGAAACGTCGCTGACGACATGACCATTTAGAAAAACTGTGTGGCTATCCCGGTAGAGACCGGGATGCGGATCGCCGACCGAACCAACCGGCGACCGTTGCCGCAGCGTCTCGAGCGCGAAATCGACGATGTCCTGCATCGCCAGATAACGGAAAACGATCCGCATCAGCCGTCGACCGAAACGATCTCATCATGCGGCCCGGTAACGATCTCCTCGACCTCGGTCGGAACCAGATCGTTGAGCGCATGGTCCTGCTGCTCCTGGTTGATCCGATCGAGCATTTTTTTCCGTGCCTTCAACAGCGCCCGCTCTTTCGCCGCCTGGAACGCCTTGCGCGCGTTGAGCCCGGCCAGGTCGCCCGTGATGACAAATCGGGCCTCTTCGCCGGTCGAGATCCCGTTGCGCGCAGTGTCGAGCTTGCGCTGGTAGTCGGCCTCGTCGAACACCTTGCCCATCAGCCGCGGACCTGAATCTCGAGAGCGATGATCTGCCCCTGAATCCGCCTGGTCGCGTCGTCGACGCCCTCGATACTGACCTCGGCGCCGGCGATCACCAGAAAATCGCGCTTCGACAACGGCAGCATGGTCGACAAGGCAACCTTGCCGTCCGGCACCGGCGCCGAGGGATCATTCAACAGGATGACGTGTCGATCGCCCTGCTGGATCTCGCCGACGATATCCTCCGGCTGATAGCCCTTGACCTTCGCCAGGACGGCCGCCTCTTTCGCAACGGCGCGCGCCGGCCCGACGCCGGCGTAACGGCGGACCAGGACGGTCTCGCCGTTCTCCTCGAGCGCGCGGATATGCTGGTGGAGGGACTCGTCCGGCGTCACTGGCCGTCAACCTGGCTGGTAATGACCTGGCCGACCTCGGAGCCGCTCGAGCCGGCCTCGCCATCGTTTGGGCCGCCGTTGTCCCCCGCGATCATCGTGCCGAGCAGCTGCTCGAGCTGCGCCGCGTTGTTCTCGAGCTCGCCGGCGTGCCCCTGCAGCGCCCTATGTTGCTCGTCGATCTTGTCCAGCACGCGGTCATAGCGCTGGCCCGTGACGCCGATATCCGCCTCGAGCTTCTTCGCCCGCGCCAGGCGCGAACGCATGCCGGCGAGCTCGATCGGCCGTTTGATGTCGATCATGTCGATTCCCTCCAGGATCTCCGGATGCCGCTCGAGCAGCTCGAGCCGCAATTTCAGATGCGCGATCGCGACCAGCGCCGTGACGCGGTCCATCGCGAGCTCATTTCGCGTGAATGCGCAGCTTGACGACGCGCTCGAGCTGATGCCCCCTCGCCGTCTCGATCCGGTTCGCAATGCTGTAGACGCGGCCGAGCTCGCCGCCGGTCAGCGTCACCAGGGCGACGGTCGCCGAGCTGCTCGAGGCGCTGGCGACGATGCCCTGCGGCAGCACGTAGCTCGAGGCCTTGATCCCGTCCGCCGGCGTCACGGTCTCGCCGGCCGCCAGGCGTGCGCGCTCGGCCGCCGAAAGCAGGACGTCGGACCAATCGAAACCGCGCTCGACGACCTCCTCCGGCGCCTTGGCAGGCCAGAACAGCAACGTCCGCGCGTTCCGCGGTGCCTTGAGGACGCGATCGGCCATCACCAGACCTCCGACAGCATCAGCAGCGTGACGGCGTCAGGGATCAGCGTCTTGACGTCCGGCGACAACTGCCAGGCCTTGTCGCTGACGCCGATGACGAGATCCCGCACCAGCGCCGGATTCGTCTCGCCGACGCTGTAGAGATGCCGGATCTGCAACAGGATGCAGGTTTTCACGACCGCCGGCAGATCCTCGAGATCCTCGTAACCGGCGTCGAATTCGATGACGATCGGCTCCGGCGCATGCGAGAACGCGAGCGGCCAGGACATGCCGAATTTCGGAAAGATGCGGACGCTATCGCCGGCGGTTTGCACGACATAGTTCGCGGGATCGAGCGTCTGCTGCGTCTCGGTCGCCCAATCGACAAACTTGATCGAATGGATCGCGTCATAGACGACCGGCGCGATCGGGATCTCGATCATCGGCCGCCAGCATGGCAGCACCCATTGGAACGTCCGCGGCACAAATGCGCGCTGGACCAGGGCCTCACAATGCCCCGTCGCCGCGCCGATCAGGCCGGAGATCAGGGCGTCATTTTTCGTGCTCGATACGCGCAGCTGCGCCTTGGCCTCGTCGAGAGTGACGGGATAGCCCGCCGGACGCTGAGAGATGCGGAGCATGTCAGGAAGCCCTGCCTGAAAAGGGAGAAGCGCCTCGGCCTGGTGCGGCCGAGGCGCGAGGCTGGATCAGCCGACGACCTCGTCGACGGTTGCCGCATCATTGTCGGTTGCGAAACCGTACCGCGCATCGAAGCCCAGCACAGAACAGCCGACCAGGCTCGCGGCGACGGCCGGCGTCACCGACACCTGGAAAAAGCCGAAGCCGTTATTGATGTCGAGGTCCTCCTGCTTGAGGTTGACCAGGACCTGCTTGTTATCGTCGGCACCGGCTTTCGTCAGCTGCGTGATCGCCTTCCCGACGATGTCCTTTGCGCCGGCGCCGGCGGCCGAGGTCGCCTGCTGGATCTTGGCATCGACGGTCGCCGCAGCGCCGAGCGCGCCAACCGAGATCACGGCCATATAGTTGTGGAATTTGCCGGCATCGATCCAGCCCGTGGTCAGCGCAGCAGCCGACGATTGCGGGTTGATCGAGTCGACTACGCTGACGCGCTGCGACGGTTTGAGATTGGTGTGCATTTGCACCCTCATGGTTTCAGGAACAGGAAACGCGGCCGTTACTCGCGCCGGCCAGGTCAGGCCGGCGCGCCGTTGTTATCCGACGAGCTCGAGCTCGATCAGCGCGCCTCGAGGGCGACGAAATGCGACTTGGTGTTGACGCCCTTGGCAGGCTGGACCGGCGCCGACAGGTAAGGCTGGCCGCCCATCCGGAAGATCCAGCGGAAGGCCGCCAGGTTGTAGTCAAAGAACAGATGGATCGAGGCGGCGAAATCGATGCCGCCGCCGGACTTGGTCGCGAGCGCATAGCCCGAGAGGTCGACGCAGGTCAGATCGCCGAGGTCGCCGAGCGTCGCACTGTGCTCGTTGAAGATCAGCGGACGGCCGAGGAAAACGCCGCCGTCCGGCGCGCCGGCAAGTGGTTGATTCAGCGGCAGCCAGGCCGGCACGTTGCCGATCGTCAGCTGACCGATCTGCGGCAGAATGTCGGAATTGCCGAGCCACATCGGCCGGCCGCCCATCCGCAGCAGACGTGAATACATCTTGAGGACGTTGGGGACCGTGATCGTATCGGCCGCCTGCCCGCCCTCCTTTGCGACGGTCACCAGCGCCGGCGCGTTCATGAAGCCGAGCGGCTTGCCCTTGCCGTCGCCGGTCATGACGGCCTCGAACGCCTTCCAGCGGATCGCGTTGGCGGCCTGGTTGAAGATCCGGTTCTGCAGCCGCGGCGCATCGTCGAGGACCTCCTGCGAGGCCAGCACGAAGGCGTAGAGCTCATGCAGCTGGACGATTTCGCCGGTCATCGCGGCCTTGTCCGCGATCATCTGCGTGCCCTCAGAGCGCCAACGCGCCTGGACGCCGGAGGCACCCCAAGGCGTGGTCTCATCCCTTGCGATCGCGATCGAGTTGCCCTGCGTCGGCTCCGGATTGCAGAAACCGAGGAGGTTCTGGTCGTCAAAAACGAGCGCCCAGATCTGTTCGCGATACTCGGTCGGCACCAGGAAGCCCTCGCCGCTGCCGCCCTGGTTCTGCTGGAAATTGGTCGGCGCCGCGCCGAGACGCGGATCGAGGCCACCGCCGGTCATCGCGGTCCGAACGGAAACCGCAAATTCCGCGACGCTGCGGAAACCGCCGGTCCGCTCCGGATTGATATCGTTGACGACCGTCGCGAGCGCCGGACCGCCGAGCGTGGTCGAGGAGCCAAACAGCGCCGTGCGGCGCAGCTTCTTTTCCTCGACCGCGATCTGCTTGTCGAGCTCGGCGACCTCCGCCTCGAGCGCGTCGACCTTGGTCTCGAGCTCGCCGACCTGCGCGGTCTCGGCGTCGGTCAGGGTTGCCTTGCCCTGCAGCGTATTGAGCTGCTCGAGCGCGGTTTTGCCATCCTTTGCCCTATTGGCGCGGGCCTGACGCAGCTGCTTGATGTCCACTCGCATGGATCAGTGACTCCTGGTTGGTTAGGTGGCTTGCCTGGACGGAGAAAGAGCCCGCGTTCCCGCTGTCCAGGCGACGGCGCGGGTCGAGCAACTCAGGAACTGAAACGGGAACGTAGCCTTGGCAGATCGCCTAAAATGGGCGCCCTCTGCTCGGCGCCAGGAACGATCGGGTTACCTGGCGCATATGCTGTTATGAGTGCGGAAGACTATTTGGAAATGGCCGAACATTACCGGCGCGCCAAGGATGCGGCCGAAGACGATTTCACACGGTACTATCTAGAGCAGATGGAAAAAAGCTACCGGGTCTTGGCTGCGAGTGAAGCTGTGTTGGTGACCTCCGAAAAGACGCTTGGATCACTAAAGAGCCCAAATGACCCATCGGACCCGCAGTAACAACGCGCCCTCTTCTAGTCGAACGCCAGCGCCGATCGCCGGCGGGAACTCGAGCGCGGCGCGCGCTGCTGCAGCATGCCGCTGATCACCTGGTCGAGCGTCGCGATCCGGTCGGCCATGCCGCGCGCAACAGCCTCGCGCGCGCCGACCATGCGGCCTTGACCAAACTCCTCGCGGACCTTGGTCTGCGTCACGCGCCGGCCGCTCGCGACCGCCTTGATAAAATCGGCGCCAGCCTCGTTTGCGCGGCCCTGCAGATAGGCCTTGGCGTCATCCGACAGCGGCGCGAATGGATGCGCCTCGTTTTTCAGCGGCGACTGTTCCGACCGGACGATCGTCATCTTGAGGCCGACCTGGTCGAGCCATCCGGAAATGTCCTGGTGCATAATCATCGCGCCGATCGAGCCGACGTCGGCAGACGGCGCCATGACGAGCTCAGTGCCTTGCGAGCCCAGCCAATAGGCCGCCGAGCCCATCAGCGTGTTTGCAATCGCAACAACGGGCTTTTTGGCAGCCGCGGCGGCGACCGCATTCGCGGCCTCGACGGTGCCGGCGACAGTGCCGCCAGGACTGTCGACGTCGAGGATGATGCCGGCGACGTCCTGGTCATCGGCGGCGCGTGTGACCTGCGCTGCAATGCTGGAGAGGCTCGAGCCAAACCAGCTGCCGCGCGGCGTCAGGCCGCCGGCGACCGAGACCAGTGCGATTTTGCCCGCCGAGCTCGAGGCCTGCGCCGCCACGGCTGCAGCCGCCGCCTGGCGCTGCTCGGCGCGCGCGAGGCAATCGGCCAGCGCCGAGACCTCAAGCGCGACCAAGGCGTCGATCGACGTCAGCTGCGTCAACACCTGGCGCAGATCCGGCGCCGCGGATTCGATCTTAATCATTGTTGCCGTCCTCGCTTGGAGAGCTCGAGCCGCCGCCGGCGCCGGTCTTGTCGTCGACGCCCTGCGCGCCGCCGGCCGAGTCCTTTGTCAGCGGGTTTTTGTAGTCATTGCCGCCGGGATCAGTCCGCGGCGACATGTTCTCAAACCGCAGGATGTCGTTTGCAGACAGCCATTCGCCCTGGCGGCCGATCAGATAGGCCCGATAGCGATTCAGTAGATCGCCGCGCAGCAGGCCGAAAAAGTTGAACTCGAAAAACAGATCGCCGTTTTCGTTGTCGAGCAGCAGATCCCGCTCGACGCCCTGCTCGATCTCGATCGCGAGCGGCGCGACGCAGCCGACGACGAAATCGAGCGACTGCTGCTCGACGTTGTTATTCGTCGCGCGCTTGAGGCGCGACGCGCGATGCAGCGGATAGCTCCAAAGGCCGAAAACGGCAGTGTCGGCGGCGTCCTCGGTCTCGAGCAGCTGCGCCTCGGAATTCGTCACCTTGATCGGGTTATATTTGACGCCATGCGTCAAAAGCCGGTCCTTGTGCCGGTTCATCCCGGTCCCGGCAGCGCGCCAGTTTTCCAGAAACTGGTTTCGATCTTCCTTGTCCTTAAACACGCCGGGATGCTCGAGAGTGCCGCCGGACTGGCCGTTGTTCTTAAACCAGATGTCGCCATACTCATGGACGGCGATCGCGCGCGCAAAGACATGCTTCGCGCTACGGAAAATCGGCTCGCCGAGTAGGCCATCCTCGCGCAGCGGATTCGAGCGGATATGCCAGAGCTCGTCGTCGCGATAGGTCGTCTGTTTGAGCTGCGCGCCGTGGACGACCGTCGTCGGCGGATTGAACGTGTAATACAGCCGGCCGTCGATCCCGCGCTCGACCATCGCCAGGCGCCGCGGATGCAGCCACTCGAGGCCGCCGACGGCGTAATATTCCGACGCGCGCGGATCGCCAGGCGGCAGGATCGCGCAATAGGAATTCCGATAGTAAGAAACGTTCCAGGCGAGCTCGCCGACGAGCTCGGCCGGCGTCTGACGGGCGTTCGGATTGGCGGCAAACAGCCTGGTGACCGGATGATCCGGCAACGCCTCGCGCGCGCCGTTCGCGCCGCGCCGATAGACAGACGCCGGCAACGATTTCATGGCCGACGAAAGACCATGACGGACGGCCTGGACGGCGCCGAGCTGGCTGACGTTGCCGTCAGTGACCTCGACGCCGGCGAGCGACATGCGACCGCCAAAGTCCGCCCAATACTGCGGATCGCTCATGTCGCGCGGCGCGCCAGGATCAAACGCATTCGCGACAGCGCGGAACGCCGAGCCAAGCCCGCTCCTCAAAATTCCCATCAGACCACCGTCAGGATATCAGCGCCGGTCACCAGCAGCCCGGCCGTTGGATTCCAGCTCATGAGGATCGCGGCCTCGAGCAACGCGATAAACGGGTCGATCTTGGCCCGGCCGGCGACCTGTTTGGTCACCATGTCCGCGTTGCCTCGGCGCTCGGTCTTGGCGTTGCCGACAACCCACGACATGAGACCTTGCCCGGCATGCCAGAACGTCGCATCGGCGAGTTTGAAATCGAGGCCATAGACCGCCGGCGCGAGTGCCGACCCCTGCAGCAGGCGCCGCAGCATGTCGTCGGTCACGCCGACCGCGGTCAACGCCTCGATAATCGCAGCAGCCTGGTTCGGATCAATGCCGACGCCGTTTTTCTGCGGCAGCAGGCCGCTCGCGACGATGCGCGCGACCAGGACGCCGAGATCCGCGATCGCGTCCGCCATATCGACGATCGTCAGCGACCCTTCCTCGACAAAATCATTCAGTTGGCTTGCGATATCCTTGCGCCGTTCCAGGACGATCGGATCTGCCCACGCATAGGACCAGGACAACCAATGGCGCGTACCGCGCTCGCGGCCGATTACCGCCAGGCCGAGCAGGTCGTCGCGACCGCCGGAGTCGATTCCGATCGTGACGACTTCGCAGCGCGTCAGGATCGCGTCGAGATCGAGGCCCTGGATAACCTGCGCATCCCAGAGATCCGCGCCGCCCCAACCCTCGTTATTGATGCCCTGGCCGATCTCGATATTGAGATGCTGCGAGGCCCAGATCCGGATCGCCTCCTCGCCCTTGTCGCGCTCGCCTTCCCAATCGGCGACGAGCTCGGCCAGCGCCGGACCGGAGCGGCCGAGGTTCGGCATCACCATCGGCCAGTTGACCGGGTCCATCCAGCGCGGCTCGACGCCCTTTTTCCGCTCCTCGCGCGTCAGCGTCGCGATGTCCGGCGGAAATTCGTACAGCAGCGGCAACATTGGCCGGATGACCTTGCCGCGATAATTACCGTCGCGGACGTTGCGCGCGAATTTCAGCTCGGATTTGAAAATCCCGGCCGGAACGTCGTCGCTTTGCGTCGTCGTCATGACGAGCAGGCCTTCCGGTGTCTTGTCGAGGCCGCCGCGGATCTGGCGCAGCACCTTGGCGCCCTTTGCGTTGAATCCGAGCAGATGGATCTCGTCGAGCAGCACGAAAAACAGGCCCATCGCGCCAGTAAGGATGTTGACGTCGAAGGTTTTGACCTGCGCCTCGGCCTTGGTGACCAGGTCCTCGATCATCATCTCATGATCGTGCGTGCGGAAACGCCGCTTGAGATCCGGCGACTCCTCGATCATGCCGACCGCCTGGTCATATGCGCGCGTCGAGATCGCCTGCGTCGGACCGACAAACAGCGCTTTCCCGCGCGGTCGGCGGTTCATCAGCATCGAGACGATCAGCAGCGCGGCCGAGTTGGTCGTTTTCGACGATCCTTTCGGCACCAGCGCGAGAATGTCGCGGATATAGCGGACTTGGTTGGCTGCATCCCAGCTCCCGAACGCGGCCCGCACCAACTCGCGAAACCAAGGGCCGGAGGCCGTTCGCATCTTTGGCTTGCCTGGAACGTCAGGCAGCTGGATCTCGTCATAGAACGCCTGCGCGATGTCCGCCTCGCCGGCGAACAGCGGCAGATCAGGCATCAGCGAGCGGCCGTCGCGGATGCGCTCGGTCCAATCGACGCGGGACAGATCCCACGGCACGATGCTAGGCGCCGCGACGGCCTCGATCGGCATCAGTGCGAGGTCCCTTCCTGCTGGCGGCGCATCATGAGCTCGCCGAGCGGCGTGCCGACGTCGGGGTTATGCGCCGCAGCGAGCGCGGCAGCCTTCTTGCCGACCTTCTCGGCCGGCGCCGGCTTGTCGGCGGCCTTCGCAGGTTTCTGCGTCTGGCCGTACAGCATGAGATCGTTGCGCTCGAGATACTTCCAGAATTCTCGGATCGCCGAGATGTTGCCGGCGTTGACGCCGTCCATCAGCTTGACGCCGACATGTGCGACCAGGCGATCGCGCGCGACTTCCTTAAACTTGAGCTCTGAAAAATAATGCTTGCGCAACGTCGGCTGCGTGATGAACAGCGCCGCTGCGATCCGTTCATTGCTCCAACCGAGCGCGACTAACAGGCTGACGCGATTCCGGTTTTGCTGGTTGGCAACATGCTCCGGCCGACCACGCCCGCCCCAGTTGGCCGGCACAGGATCGCCGAACAGGTCGAAAACTTCGGCCATGATGAAAAAAAACCGTCAATGTGAGATGGGCCGGTCCGGGGAGGCGCATCGGCGAAGGAATTGCCCACCCCCCACCCTCAGTCCCAGACGCCGCGCGTGTGCAGGCTAATCTGCTCCTCGCGCTGCTTGTCGCGATTGTGACAAGCCTTGCAGAGCGTCTGCAGGTTGGTCTCATCCCAGAACAGGCGCTCGTCGCCACGATGCGGGATGACATGGTCGCAGACCAGCTGTGACGTGTTCGGTTCGACCCTGCCGCAGGCCTTGCGCTGGCACGTGTAGCGATCGCGCAGAAAGATACGGAGACGTAGCGCCTGCCAGCGCGCGAGCTTGTACCAGGCTTTCCAAGATGGCCGCGGCATTCCACAAAAGGAAAAGCCGACCACCTTGCGATGATCGGCCTTGAGTCTAGCGAGGAGATGCCGTCCTTTGGAGGACTCACGGCCGCTTTCGGGTCGCTAACAGTTGACGGATAGGTTAAACGCGGATGATGGGGCCTCAGTTGGGGTCTCTTTGGTTCCAGCTCAGGTCGACTTCCGCTGCTGGCCCACCGGAGGCATTTAGGCCTTTTTGGTGCTATGATTGGTCGCTAACGGCAGTGCAGCATCTACATTTCGGGAATTCTCATTGACATCCAAAGACCAGTCGGGACTTCAACGCAGGCCTCCCGTCAACGAGCCGGCTCGCGAACGCGCCGAGCGCTTGGCCAATTTGCTGGCCTCCATAGTCGAATCCAGCGACGACGTGATCGTTAGCAAAAATCTAGACGGCATTATTACAAGCTGGAACAAGGCGGCCGAGCGCATCTTTGGCTACTTGGCCTCCGAGGCGATCGGTCGGCCCATTACGATTGTGATCCCGGAGGACCGACTGAGCGAAGAACGTGAGATCCTAACGCGCATCCGACGTGGTGAACGGATCGACCACTTCGAGACGGTTCGGCGACGTAAGGATGGTAGCTCAATCGTCGTTTCGCTCACTGTTTCTCCCGTCAAAGATGCCCACGGCAACATCGTTGGCGCATCGAAGATTGCTAGGGATATCACCGAGCAGAAGCGGGCTCAGGAGCAGATTGGCATTCTCGCTCGCGAGGCGGAGCACCGAAGCAAGAACATCCTCTCGAACGTACAGGCGATCATCAATCTTTCTCAGTCCGACACTTCCGAAGGCCTCAAGGAGGTGATCAGCGGGCGCATCCAAGCGATGGCAAATGTTCACTCGCTGTTCGTTGAAACGCGCTGGATAGGCGCCGAAGTCTCGGCGATCGCCAAGCAAGAACTCGCCCCCTATCTCGATGAACACGGCACGCGGGTTCGGATGGACGGTCTGCAAACCGTGTTAGAGCCTACCGCCGCGCAAGCGGTTGCTGTTGTCCTGCATGAGTTGGCGACCAATGCTATCAAGTATGGAGCGCTATCCAACAAAAGCGGCCGGATAGAATTGGACTGGTCGCGCGCCGATGATGGACAGCTGGTGCTCCGCTGGACCGAACTAGGCGGGCCCAGGGTAGAGGCGCCCCAACGCAAGGGCTTTGGCAGTCGCCTCATCGAAGGAACGATCAAACCACTCGGCGGCAGGTTGCGCTTTGACTGGCGCTCGGAAGGGCTCAATTGCGAAATCGCCGTTCCGACGTGACATACCAACCAAACTTGCGGCGCGCTTCGCGCGTCCGCCTGGAGTCAGGCTCCGCACTTTTAGCCAAGCTGCCGCGCATGCACCGCACCGCGAATTAGATCAGCTCGATCTGCGCCTCGGTCAAACCGCTTACCTTGACGCCGTGCTTTCCGTCGCTGACTAAGACGCTGAGTCGGCCTTTTGAGTCAATTCGCTCGATCAGCGCGCGAAAGCCGGAGAACAGGCCCTCGGCGACGCGGATCTCGCGCCCTACTCTCATTTCGGTTTGGTCTTTGACCTCGGCGACACTGATGAAGCCATAGCGCAGGAAGAGCTGCGCCAGAGCCCATCGACGTCGTGACGGCAGCATGTTCTCGATTTTGACAATGTCACGCAGCAGCTGCATCTCGGTCGGGTTGAGCCACGATCGAAGCTCTCCGAACTCGAGTAGATTGTCGACGTCAGGAATGCTGCGGATCTCACCGAGACGACCGAGCTCGAAATCAGGCAGGAAGATCAAGCCAGGCAGAAACGGCTTTTCGATCCGCCTGCCGAGATGCGGCCGCCGAGCCGGCTGGCCGCTACCGCGTTCGACGAAATGAACGACAGTCGGCGACCAACCGCTGATGCAGCGCTCGCCGAAAGCCTTGATGACCTTTGCGTCGCGACCAGGCATGACCTGCAGCACGCGCCAGCTCTCCGGCGTCGCCGGCACTGACAATCGACCGGAGGCCTCGACATAGCCGACGATCTGCCCCTTGCGGTATTGCATGTTCATTCGCTCTCCCCTGCGACTTGCCACGTCCCATCGCGGCGCGGCGGCCACGGCGCCGGCACGCGAAAGCCCTGTTTTGACTTCCTCAAACGGAAATTCGGGTTCGACGCCGAAACGCCGTGAACGCTCGGATCAAACGGCTCGAGGAAGATTCGCTCCGTCTGCGGCTCGGCGCCGGTCCAGAGCGCCAGGCGATCGCGCCAGGCGGCGAACTGCGGCGTCCCGAGGTCGACGACCTGCCAGGCCTCGCGATCGGCGCCGGCAAACTCAGCCATCGCGACCAGGTCAGCGCGCTCCGAGAGCCGCGTCCAGATGCCCTCACCGAGACCCTGCTCGCGGATGATGCGCAGCTCGCGCCGCTCGGCGATCAGCATCGCCACCGCCAAGCCATTGAGCTCGTCGCCCTGCACGAACCGTCGTTGCGGCGGCGCAGCCTTTGCCGGCGTAGCGCCAGGCGCCGGGAATTCGCGAAAGCCTCGCGTCCGCACCCAGAGATGAAAATTCATCGGCCTGCGCTGTTTGAGCTCGCGCAGTTTCGCCATGTAGAGCGGCACGGCATGACCGCACCAGGCGCGATCGTCCTGCGTCAGCTGGCGGAACTCCTCGAGCGCCAGGTCGCGCCGCATGACCTCGTGGCCGACATAGCCCTCGAATGCTGTCGCGAACTCGATCGGCTCGCTTTCCTCGATTGCCTTGTGATCGTCCGGAAATCCCCCGGAGGGGGACTTAGGGGGATCTTCCGGTTCAGGTTCAGAGATTAGGTGGTCGCACAGCTGCGAGGGCTGGCCGAGGGCTAACGGAGTCCTGACCGTTTCGGCCTCGGAATTTAGCCCTTGCTGCCAGCTAGGGCTAATCACCCTTGAATTTGTAGGCGATTCGTCAACACAGCGCCCGGCGGCCCTCGCCTCGATCGCATCGGTATCGGCGTCGACCAGCAACCGGATCAGATCCGTGGTGCGCTTGCCGCGACCTTCGCCATTGCGGCGGCCGTTCTCGTCGAGCCATTGCGCCGCCCGGCCAATCGCGCCGACCTCCTCGAGCCAGGCAAGCCGCCGACGAACCGTGTCCTGCGACAGATCGCAGTCCGACGCCAGCGACGGAATGCCGACCCAACAGAGACCATCGCCGTCGACATACTGCCCGATCGCGCGCAGGACGCTTTTTGCGTAAGGGTTGCCGAGCTCGAGATTGCGCGCCCAGGCCGTCGCCTCGTCCGAGGCGATGCGTCGCGCCCGCTTTTTCGCGGTCGTCATAACTTTGATTCCTGATGAAAGAGTCGGTTCGACGCGACGCAACAGCACTGAATTTTCACGCTGCAGGCGCCTGCAGGATGCGATCGGCGATCTCCTCGCCGGTCATGCGCGACGGCGCGCCGACCTCGACCGCACGCGCCAGGCGAACAAGCCATTCCGGCCGCAGGCCGCGCGGCGACAGTTCGCCGAGCTCTTTGCCCTTGACGACCAGCCAGCAGATCGCGTCCGCGAGCCGCATAGCCTCCGGAGTTTCCGCGGTCAGCGCCCGCAGCAAGGGCCGGGCGCGGCTCATGTCTGCACCTCCAGTCGCGCGTCACAAGACGGCGTCGCATCGCAGTGGATGCGCTCCTCGTCACGCCAGTATTCCGTCCAGTACTGATCGCGCCCGCCCTCAAATTCGCGCCGGCCAACCTTCACCATGTCGCAGCGAACGCAAGATTGCTCGGTTTTGAGCGGAAATCGGACCTTCTGGCCCCAACGGTGCCGGGTCGAGCCCGGATTGATGTTCGCAACTTGCGAAGTTTCCACCGCTGGGGTCATCGCTCCGCCTCACCCAGCAGATCGCCTTGCTGTTCGATCTCGGCGCCGCCGGCATAGCGCGTGGCGATCAGCGCACGTGCCACAAGGTGCCAGACGTGGATTCGCAGCCGCGGGTAGTCCCTCACCTCGCCGGAACGCTGGCAAAGACCGCGATCGAGATCGTCTCGCGACCGGCCGCGCAGCGTCTCGACGGCGTAGCGGCCAATGATGCGCGTACCGCCATTATTGCGGATGCGCATGCGCGCGATCTCAGTCACCTTGTTCGTGATGGCGGAATGCAGCTCGACCCGAACGACGATCATTGCCTCAACGCCCCTTTAATGCGCGCCTCGTTCTGCTGCAGCCATCGCAGCGTGTTCGCAGCGGCCTCTAGGCCATCGCGTTGGTACTGCGCGGCGGATGGATTCAGCTTGGTCCTCGCGCCACTGCGTCGATCTTTGATCTCGGTCTCGACGGCGGAGATTTGGCGGGTCAGCGAGATTCTGTCCGTCATACGCGCGGCTCAAGCCTTGGCTGCCCCGTGCGCTGGCCCGATATTTCGGCCGTCACCCGCTGGCGGCGCAGAAACGCCGGAATGTCGAGACCATCGTCGTTTGAATTGACTCCAGGTCGGTTCGCCGGCGGCTCGGCTGTATCGGCGCGGCCGGCAGCGACGGCGACGCTCGAAACGACTTCCCCGATCGGCAACGAGGCAACGTCGGTCGGTCGGGCTGGAGGATCGCCGGCGTGAGCTCCGGCGTCCGCAAACTGAGAGGCGGTAGCGGCCTGGTTGCCCCACGCATCCCAACCGGCCGGCAAGGGGTTCTCGGCATCGATGCGCGCGAACAGCTCGAGCACTGGCACGCCGCCGCCCATGGCAGCGATGATGTGCCGGTAATGCTCCGGCTTGCGCGAATGGCCGAGCGGGCGCGAGCGTTCGCGATGGTTGGAGCCGAACTTCTCGCCGGCCGCCGGTTTCGGCAGGCCCTTGCCGCGCTTGAACAGCAGCAGCAGCTCGTCCTGGTCGCGCACCAGGACGGCGCCGCCGGCCTCGTCAGGATGATCGTCGTCGTTTTTGGTCCAGACGAACGCCGTCGAATAGGCCTCAAAGCCCCATGCCAGCGCGACGGCCGAGGCTAGCGGCATCTGCGCGCGAACCTTGATGACCTCGCCGGTCCGCAGATCCGTCGCCTCGATCTCGGCCTCATGCCAGGCGAGCAGATGCGCGCGCGGAATCCAGAGAAACAGCCAGGCGTCCGGCAGGGCCATGTCCTTAACCGGCAGATCGCAGATCTCCGACCACGCCATGGTCGGATAGTGGTTTTCATAGGAGCGGCTGGTCACGCCTTGGTTTCGATGCCAGGGCGGATCGGCGTAGATGATCGGATACTTGCGGCCGGTCGGCTGCAGCGCCGAGGCGTCGGAGAGCGCCCTCGCCAGGCCGCGGCGATGCTCCCTGCCCTTTTCCTCGGCGGCGATCTTGGTCAGATCCATCGCGACGCGACTGGCACCGGCGCGCATTTCCTGCTCATGCCGGCCGAGCGCCGCCTCGAATTCGGCCGCATCCATCGCAGCCAGGCGTTGCGCCTTGGACGATAGCTTGCGGTCGATCCCGGCCTCCGCCAGCGTCGCCGGCCGCTCGGTTACCTGTTCCTCATCGGAACAGGTAGAACGCGACTGGTAAGGCCGGCCGCCCTTGGCGAGGCCGACAGTCGCTTTCTGCTCGGCAACGAGCTCGCCGAGGCGACGCTCCGCCCGAAACCGGATCTGCGCCGCCTGGATCTCGAGGTTGAGGTTTTTCGCGACCTTGGCGGCCAGGCGCATGGCCTCGGCCTGGTCGCGGACCGTCATGACCTCGTCAGCTGCAACCGCTTCGGCCAGCGCGCGACAGGCTGCCTCATATCGGACGAGCTCGGTCACGATGCGGCGTCCTCCTCATCATCGACGATGATGGCGACGCCGTCGCCGCATTGGGCGATGGCGGCGACGCTGCCCTCGAGCATATCGAGGTGAAGGTTGATCGCGTCCTCGGCGATAGCGGTCACCTTGTCGCGCGTCGCAACGGAAAAGGCGGCCAGACGCGCCGCCGTGCTTGGCCGGACCGAGATCAGCACGCCCTCGCCGCCGAACCCGGCGAGCATGCCGCCCTGCGTCACGGTTGACAGCTCGCCGCGCTCGACCAAGCCCTGCATCAGCCGGTTCGCGTTGTTTGGCGAGCAGTCCATTGCCTCGGCCAACGTGCGGCGCGACGGCATCACGCCATGTCGGCCGACAAACTCGGTAATCGCGGTCAGCGCGTCGACCATGCGACGCGTCAGCCCCATGCCTTCTGATGCGGGAACGTCGGTCAAAACGGAACCTCCTGCGGAAACGGAATGTCGTGAACGCGCATCAGCTCGAGGACGATCTGCTCGAGTGAAGGGATCGCCGAGCGCGGCCGGCGGTTCTTCATGTTTTGCTTGTGGGTGCACCAGGCGAGATTGTCGTCGCGGTTGTCGAGCGTTTGCCCGTTGCCGTGGTCGACGTGATGCGTCCGCATGAACCGCTCGGAGCGCGGATCTCGGACGATCTTGATCTCGCGATGTTGACGCAGCGTCGCGCGATCAGGCCCGACGTTGCGCTTCGCGTAGAGCTGCCAAGGCGTGCGCGAGCCCCAAGACACGTTCCAGGTATTTCTCGACAGCCAGTCGTAATCGCAGGCGTCGACCAGCGACCAGATGTTATCCCGCGCCGACAGGATGATCCGGCGCCAGGGCGTCAGTCCGGAATCGAGCAGCTGCTCGATCGAGACGGTCTCGCTCGGCCGCACAGCGCTGGCGAATGAGCCGTGCATCACAGCATCCCCAGCGCCTGCATGTAGGTCTCGAGGATCGCCTCGTCGGCCTCGCGGTCAATCGGGTCCTGCTGTCGGATTCTGATGATCGCGCGCAGCGCCTTGACGTCGAAACCGTTGCCCTTTGCCTCGGCGAACACGTCGCGGATATCGTCGGTGATCGTCTTTTTCTCCTCGGTCAACCGCTCGACCCGTTCGATGATCGATTTCAGCTGGTCCTTGGCGATCGTCGTCGCGCGGGTTTCTGCCGCCGGTTTCCTGGTCATCGGCGCACCCAGCGAAAGCCGGCGCCGATATCAACCTGTGCGTCCCGCTTCGGCCAAGCGATGGCGCTCAGAACAGCCGCTAGACCGAGGCCGAGAAAGATGCCCATCAGCGTGTAGAGCTGCGGGTCTGAAAGCCGCTCGGTGATCATGGAATAATCCCCCTCTCCAGCGCGGCAAGCCGACGCTGCGCCGCCTCCATGTCCACGCGTACCTTGGCGATTTCGTAGGTTCGGCGCATGGCGACCGCCCACGGCTGATTGCTGCCCCTTGTCATGGTCAGGAGCACGAGGTCGCCAACGTCGCTGTTGATCAGCCGGTCCAGCGCCTCGAAATCCGGCGCCGCCTTTCCGGTTTTCCACCGGTAACAATCGCGCTCGGACCGCCCCGTCCGAACGTGCATTTCCCATATAAAATCAGCCTTGAATCGCTTTTGCAGCACGTCGAGTACGCGCAGCCAGGACTGACGACTTCGTCGCGCTTTACTGACGACTTTGTCAGTGGCGGGATTTGACTGTTCCCGCGCGGGTTTTACGCTGCGGGTCATGTGTTCAGTTGCTCTGCGTTTTCTGTGCGGGGACCGACCCCGACCCAATCGTTCGGCGTTACGGCACCGGACGTCAGCTCAAAGATCGTGGCCATCGCTCTGGCGGCGGGCTCACGCTCGCCAGCCCGGTAGCGTCGCACCGTCTCACCGGACCAGCCTGCCCTTTTGCCAAAGGCAGCATTGGTCTCCCCCGTCGTCGTCATCCAGGCAGCGAATCGCATGAGGACGAGCATGCACCATTATGGTGCCAACACAATGGAAATATGCACCAATCCGGTGCGTTCTCTGTGCACCAATTCGGTGCCAAACCCCTTTTCCATGAAGGGGAAATATCCAAACGGCCTTGAAGGGGCGATGGCCCGAGCCAACCTGTCATCGGTCAAATTGGCCGAACTGGCCGGCACGTCACGCCAGCAGATCAACAAGCTGACGAGCGGCGAACGGGAAATGACGGCCATCTGGGCCGAGCGTCTGGCGCCGCTCCTGAAAGTCCCGCCGGAGAACTTGGTATTCCCTAACCTTCGGCGCTCGCGCGTCCCCCTAATCTCGTGGGTTAGCGCTGGCCGGGCTTTTCAGCAGGAAGGCGTCCGCAAGAGCGACGTCAAGAAATACATCACCACTGCGGATCTGCCCAAAGGCGAGTGGTATGCCCTTGAGGTCGATGGCGATAGCATGAACCTGATCGCGCCGGAGGGCAGTTATATTTTCGTCAATCGGGCCGACCAGAACCTGGTCAACGAAGGCTTTTATGTTTTTACCATCGGCGCCGGCGAGACGACCTTCAAACGTTACCGCGCTGCCGAACGTGGACGTCCCGCTCGGTTGCAACCATATTCAACGAATCCCGATCATGAAACGATGATTCCGACCGAGCAGACACTCGTATTCGGCCGCGTTGGGCTCGTCCTCAACGACCTGATTACGCGCCGCTAGGCTGCTGGAGGCGGAGCATTGATCGACCGCTTGAACCGGTCGATGTCCCTGAATTTCACTGTCGTTCCTTGCATGACCGCCTCGACCGAACCATCGGCCGTGACGCGATAAGGAATGCCTGCGAGCACGCCATCCGGCTCAAACAGCTTTGGTGCGCGATCAATGACGACAGTGCTCGTTCTTCCGCCCAGCCAGGACGAGTGACGCAACTTGCGAGGATCAGTATCCCTTAACGATGCCGGCCCAGGGGTCTCGCGCGACGCGAGAAGCCGTTCCATCCGCAGATCTCGCGAGCAGAGTACCAGGACGAGCGCGATCAGCGGAGAAATCACGAGCGCGATTAGGAACCAGATACCCGCATTGCGGCCACGCTTATCGGCAGCAACGGCCGGTATAATCGCAAGCAAAAGCCAAATGATCAAAATTGCCATTCAGCGACTATAGGTTACGCATGACCTCTAGTTGTACGCACCAAATTGGCGTCAAGCAGGCATTGACCACGCACCATTTTGGTGCATGATCGCTTCCCGTGAAAAACAAATGGGAAACCAACAATGCGACGTACGTCCTGCAACCGCCTTCCCGCCGCCAGCCGCGCACCAACCATTCAGGCAACCGTTCCAGACTACATTGATACCGCGCTCGTAAAGCCACGTTCACCACTTTCGCCGAGCGAGACGGTCCAGCGTATGGCCGATGACATGCGCGCCGCCTCCTATCGCGAAGGCGGCATCACCGAGGACGATCTCGAGCGGCTGGGCTTCACTCGTGCGCAGATCAAAGCCCACGCCGCTGATGCGCGCGCGCTGGCCCATCAGCTCGCCGGCCCGTGTCTTTGAGCACGGCCGTCCTGATGAGGCGCCTTCAACGCAATCACTACATCGCGCTTGCGCTGCTCGAATACAGCCCATTCAAGCGGCACCCGCGCGGTGGCTGGCGGTTCGGCGCCCGGAGGATCACCAGCGAAATGGCCGACCGCCTGATCGCCTGCGGTCGCGCGCAAATCGTGGGCGACAGGCTGCAGCTAGTAAGGCCGGAGCCTCGTGCATGAGCGCGCAGGTCACCGAGAAACGACTGCTCGACGCTATCGCGCTCGTCTCCGAGGTGATCATTCTGCATGGGGAAAAATACGCGCCGCTACTTGATCGCCTCGAGCAGGAGCTCGAGGCGATCAAACGCTATGAAGATCCGGTCAGCCGCGCTCGGCGATACCTTGAACAGCATGCATCGGAGCGACGAGGCATTCAGCGGGCGGTTCTTTAGGCATGGCCAGCTATCGCGCGGAATCGCAACGGGGCTTCCATCAGAGTAAATACGTCGGCTCCAACCGAGGCGATTAACGCCCGGTCCTCTTCTCTGATATCCGCGTTTTCATCGTAAACAGCCTCGCGTTTCACGTCAGGGAACGGAGACATGAGGTCATAGAACATAGCGAAGTGCTGCGTTACTACCTGACGATGAGCAAGGGTCGCCAAGAAGTGTTCCGGTCGGCTTTGCGTTTGGTCCAAAATAACTGGAAGGCGATAGCGACGACCGCTCTTGCCGAGGAATTCTTCAGTCGGACGCAAACGAGCACCAACAATCTCGCGCGCTCTTTCAAACACAACCGTCCGAAAATCGTATTCGTTCTGACGCCGCAGCTCATAAACGTAATCAGCCACCGAGCGAGACGCGTTGGCGACTAAGCAAATCACCTGCGGCAAAGCCTCCTGGCTATCTGCTGTTGCCGACACTCTCCCATTGGAAAAGACGCAGCGGTATCGGTGGCAAAATTCGTTCAGCCTTTGGCTGACGTGTCGGCTAAGACTGACGCCAGCATTTGTCAGACGCATTGCCGCGAAGCCTGCGTCATGGGCAAGAAGGTGGTCGCCCACGGCTTCAATCACAACCGATGTGAGTTCGCCGTCGCCGTATGCAACGGGCACGGTGACTTCATAGCCCAGACTTGTTTCTTGGGCTGAGACCAGTGACCTTACCGCCGCTTCAATTTCGGAAGCCTTCATCACCATTTCGAAAGCTCCAACTGAATCCCCCGAGGAGGAGATAATACGCGAAATCGGCAACCGACATTAGCCGTGACCAAAAATTCGTGCAGCCAGTGGTTAAATGGGCGCACGCGATTGTCGGCTTCCGCTTCCATCTTCGGCCACCTTTGCCAGTGGGTGCCACCGATCTTGGCGGGCGCCAAGAGGTTGCGATGAAAACGGGCCGGATTGACGTCCAACGCCAGAAGCCGTTCATTCCGGAACACAAGCGAGAACCCGTATTTTGGTGGCTCTCGCAGCTTATGTGCCGTGACGATGACGCGCCCCCTTAAGCGGAGCGAGCCGGGCACATGAACGCGCATGTAAGCCTGAGAATAGTCGGCTTGATTCGCAGAACGCCAGCGGGGCGCGTGGGAAGCGACTTTTTCCGACGTAAGGAACTCACTCACCAGTTCGTCAAAGGTCGCCATTACACCAGCCCCGCCGACTATCGGCGTGATTTTGCAGCACAACCAAAAGTTAGCCTAGACTGGTCGCGCTAGCGAAGATCGGTTGCGGTGTTTAGCCCTTCGTAGACCCTTCGGTTTCCAACCTTGCCGGAACATGCAGGGAACAGATGTACTCTGGCCGCGTCCAACAAAACGTGCAACAAGCAAACAGCAAACCACGTAAGCTGTTAATATCATTGCATGATTTTGGTGGATATAGCGCAATGGCGCTCCCTAGCGGAATCGAACCGCTCTCTCCACCGTGAAAGGGTGGCGTCCTAACCGATAGACGAAGGGAGCAAAACTCCCGGCAAATCAATACGTTAGACGTGAGATGCGCCGGACTGGCCACAGCCCTCAAGCCGCGACGGGCGAACGTATAGTGGCGATTGGCCGGGCGGGCAAGCGTTCAGAACGCTTTTCCCGGCTTGCAGGTCACAGGGAAGGACATCTGGAGATCACCTGCAGGACAATCCGGCCTCGATCGAGGTCCAGAAGCCGCAATGCGTCGGCACATGCGCATGCGCCCGCGAGCCCCCGACGTGAATCAGGATTGCGGCAGCAAGCGCGACGACGACGACGGGAACAATAAATCTTCGGATCGACATGGGCCTGCGCATCGACCGACATCGTGGCCTAACTAAGGCCTGCGAGCCGGCTGGATGTCCAGGAACAGCGCTCAGCGCCAGCCGCTAGTGATTGCTGGCGACGTCCTGACGATTATTCGGCTGCGCCGCCACAGGCGTCCGCTTGATGCAGGTGCTGCAGATCACGAGCTTGCGCGCCAGCCGGTCGTCGGCATCCGCTTCCGACAGTTGCGCCGGCGATGCCTCCGCCACCGCAGGCGACGCATTCCGCGCATGGCGCCGCGGCTGCGGGAGATTGGGATCCTGTCCGGCACCGTCCCAGGCCAGCGGACCTGTCCCCGGCGGCGGCGTGGTCATGCTGTATTGCTGCGAGACCTGCGCGCAGGCGCCGACAGCGATCGGAAGAAACAGCACAGCGGCCTTGCGAGCCCAGTTCCGGAATGCAGACATGATCACACTCTCACGCTATTCGTACTGCGACCTAAGAGCAGAACCGCTAAGAAATCGTTTGCCCTGATTGTTCCGTCGCATCCAACCGCGTCGGCATCAAGACGGGATTGAGGCGCCAAGGCGCAAATCAAGACGGCAATCCGGAGTCCAATCATGCCAGGCATCAACGGTCGCTTCGACGGCAAGCGCGTGCTCGCCGATCTCAACGCGCTGCGCGCGATCGGCGCCTACAAGACCGGCGTGCACAAGCCGACATTCTCGGAACCGCATCTGCGCTCGCTCGACTGGCTCGCGACGCGTTTGCCCGACGCCAATCTCACCGCAACGATCGACGGCATCGGCAATGTGCTCGGCTCCAGCGCGAAGGCGGGGCCAAAACTGCTCGCCGGCTCGCACCTGGAGAGCCAGAACCATGCGGGCTGGCTCGATGGGCCGCTCGGCGTGATCTACGCGCTCGAGGCGGCGCGCGTCATCAACACCGACCCGGACGCGAACGGCGCGGTCGAGGTCGCCGCGTGGTGCGACGAGGAAGGACATTTCGGCAGTTTCCTCGGCAGCCGGTCGTTTGTCGGCGCGGTGACCGAAGCCGACATCGACGCAGCCCGCGACCGCTCCAGCGATCGCACCATGCGCGATGCATTGCGCGACGCAGGCTTCGCCGGCCGCCCGCGCCTTAATGCCGAGGCCAGCCGCCATATCGGCTATCTCGAAGCGCATATCGAGCAAGGCGACACGCTGGAGAGTAGCGGACTCAAGATCGGCGTCGTCACCTCGATCGTCGGCATCTGGCAGTACCGCATCACGTTCGCCGGCGAGCAGAACCACGCCGGCACCACGCGGATGGCGGTGCGCAGGGACGCCGGCCTCGGGCTGGCGCGGTTCTGCGTCGCGATCGACGACAGCTTCCCTGCCCTGTCGGGACCGCGCACGGTGTGGACCACCGGCCGCATCACGCTGGACCCAGGCGCACCGAGCATCATTCCAGGCGGCGCCGAGATGCTATTCCAGATTCGCGACGACAATCCCGAAGTGATCGGCCGCCTCGAACAACAGCTGCATCGCCTGGCGGCCGAGGCCACCGCTCAGGGCCGTTGCGGTGTGAAGGTTGAGCGCATCCGCACCGGGGTGCCCGCGATGATGACGCCTGCATTCCAGGATGCGATCGAAGCCGCGAGCGCAGCCTGCGCCGGCGGCAAATCGATCCGCATGCCGAGCGGCGCCGGCCATGACGCCCAGGTCCTCGCCACCATCATGCCGGCGGCGATGCTGTTCGTGCCGTCGATCGGCGGCATCAGCCATCACTGGAGCGAGAACACCGACGACGCCGATATCGTCACGGGTGCCGAGGTCTTTGTCGAAACCTGCCGGCGCCTGCTCGCAGGTTAGAGCACCTTCAGGTCGGACCGCCCCCGGTTGCCCGACTTCAGCGAAGCCAACGCGTGCGAGTCCTGCACGGTGCTTCTCCTCGCGGTGAAGAAAACGTACAGCAAGCAGATGTCGATCAGGATCGTGCCGGCCATGACGCCGTAGGCCCACGGGCTTTCCATCAGCTTCACTTCGATCAATACGCGCGACAGGCCGAATCCCACGACCCACGCATCAAAGCTCATGCAGATCCGGCGAAACGTCTCGGCGTCCAGCCGCCGGATCAGCCAGGCACCGAGCGGTATGCCGAGGACAACGCAGGGAACCAGCACAAACAGGATGCTCCGGCTCTCGTCGATGAACAGACCGAGCTTGTAATACGCGATTGCAGTCAGGCTGGACTCCGTCACCCGAACCAGTGCGAGACCGGCCCGAAACTCATCTTTGACGAGGCCCTGATTGTTGAAGAGGATCGCCAGCGGCGGGCCCGAAATGGTCGTGACCGAGTACAAGATCCCGAGCATCGTTCCGAAAGGCAAACCGACCAGCCATTTCGACTGGATCGGCCTCCGCCAACCGGCCGCCTGCAGCAGAATGAGCGGCAGAATGATCGAGTAGGTGGCGAACTTGGTCCAGCCGGGCTGAAGCGACGTCAGCGCAAAGGCTCCGACCGCGATGCCGGGCAGCATGCCGATGAGAATAGGCAGCACGCGCCGCCACACGGCCGGAACGCCGCTCAGATTGATGCACAGGACATACAGATTGACGAAGACTTCGACGATGACCACCGCGGGATTGAGGACGCGGTTGGTGTAGAAGACGAGTGCGACCGGCACCGTGAGCGAGGAAAACCCGTAACCAAGCGCGCCATTTACAAACGCCGCAAACAGCGCGATCACGGCAAGAACGATCGCAGCAAAATCAATCGAAAGCATCTCTGGCTTTTACCGGATCAGTCGCCTTGCCCACGGCATTATAGCCCAACGACGGGGACGCGGTGCCGAAAGCTGATCGGACCCACAGGCCGCGATCCCGGAATCGTCGGGCTACCAAAGCTCCTGCGCCTGGAACGCCATGGACCTGGCGCTTGGCAGGAACCTGTCCGGGAGCCGCCCTAGGCCCTTAGCTGATCAAGGTCCGCAACGGCACTTTCCAACCCGCTTTCGTAAGGCACCGTGGCATATTGGTCACGAGAACGGCATCAGACCGATTTGCAATCCGCTGAACTTGCTGCCATTTCTTCGGCACGCATCGCTTTGGTGCCATTAAAGGGGCCCGTCCGGCTCATGTTGTTGCTTGAGTCGCTTCCAACCGTCATCGGCGCCGCCGCCATTGCCCCCGCATTGCTGGTGTTGTGGCTGGTCATCGCCGCTGACGAGCGCCCCGGACCGCCGGTTCAGGTGTGGCTCGCCTTCGTGCTCGGCGCGGCCAGCATCTCCCTGCTCGGCTTGGCGCGAATTCCGTTCAATGCGCTGCTTGCCATTCCCGACAATCCCTGGGCGACGCAGGCGGTGCGTGCAGCTTTCGGAGTCGCGGCACCGGAGGAGATCGTCAAGGTGCTCGTCATCGTCGTCATCTCGACGCGGCGCCGCGCCTTCGCCGATCCGATGGATACGGTGGTCTATGGCGCGGCCGCCGGACTTGGATTTGCCGCCTATGAGAACCTCGCCTATCTGGTCCAGCACAAGGACATGTGGCGCGCGCTCGCGGCATTGCGCAGCGTGCTCACGGTGCCGTTCCACGGCGCGCTCGGCATCATCGCCGGCGCCTATCTTGCGATCGCGCGCTCCGGTGGCGCGCTCGGCGCTTACCGGGGTCACCGCGACTGGGCGCGCATGACGAATTGGGCGCTGGTGCTGGTCGCGCCGGTCGCGCTGCACGCGGCGTTCGATTTTCCGCTGCTCGCGCTCCAGCGCATCCCCGATCTCGGCTCGACCACGCGGCTGCTGCTCGGCTCGGCCAGCGTGCTGATCGGCTTCTCCTCGATCGGCTTTGCAATCCGCCTGGTGCGACGCCTCGGCAAGCATCATGCGCCGCGCACCGACGTTGCGCGCGAGCGGCTCAGCCAGCTCCGGCGGATGTGGGCGCTGCTGCTGATCGGCGGCGGCGCCGGCTTTGCCGGCGTCTCCTTCCTGCTCACCTCGCTGCATCATTGGTACGTCAATCCCGAGCGCAATGCGTCGTTCATCCTGGTCCCGATCGGCTTCACCTCGATCCTGATCGGACTGGCGCTGCTCATCGCGACCACCGCCGTCTACTTCCTCGGCCGCAACCGGATGCGGACTGCCTCGGAGGGCTTTCCGTCCGCTCCCGGTCAAAGCTAGCGCCCCGGCCGGCACCGCTCCCCTTGCAAAACAACCTCGGCGGGTTCAGGGAGAGACACAGACCAGGCGCGAGAGGACGATGGGGCACAACTACAAGAATTATCGGCCGGATATCGACGGCCTGCGGGCCGTTGCCGTCTCGTTGGTCGTGCTCGGCCACGCGTTCCCGCAATATGTTCCCGGGGGTTTCGTCGGGGTCGACATCTTCTTCGTCATTTCCGGCTACCTGATCACCGGGATCATCTATGGCGACATTCAGAACGGGAGCTTCAGCCTTGCGACGTTCTATGCGCGTCGCATTCGCAGGATTTTTCCCGCCCTGATCGTCGTCTTGATCGCCGCCTTCATCGCCGGATGGCAACTTCTGATGCCGAGCGAGTTGGTGGCCCTTGGAAAGGAGATTGCGGCAGGCGCGGGTTTCTCGGCAAACCTGCTGTTCTATTCGGAGGGTGGCTATTTCGATGCGGCCGCGCAAACGAAGCCGCTGCTCCATCTCTGGTCGCTCGGCATCGAGGAACAGTTCTATCTTGTCTGGCCTTTGCTGCTGTGGGCGCTGATGCGATGGCGGATCGCCGCCGCCGCTCCCCTTGCCCTGATCTTCATCGCATCGCTTGTCGCAAATATCCTGGTCGTTCGAACCAACCCTGAAGCCGCATTCTACCAGCCGTTCACGCGGGCGTGGGAGCTCGCGGCCGGAGCATTGGTGGCCGTCTGCCTGCCCAACGGATTCTCCGCGGCGCGCGACCTTCTCGGATGGTTCGCGCTCGCGGTGATCGCTGCGGTAACCGCATTCTATTCGCCCTCCATGACCTACCCCGGGATCGCAGCGGTGGCGCCGGTCGCCGCAGCTGCCGCCCTCATCATGTCAGGTCGCAATCGATTTCTCTCGACCCGTACCGCGGTCGCGATCGGGCTGATCAGCTATCCGCTCTACCTCTGGCATTGGCCGATCCTGGTTTTTGCGGCGAGCTTCAAAGGTCGTCCCCTGACTTTGGCCGAGAACGGGCTGGCCGTTGGGGCCAGCTTCATTCTGGCCTGGGCAACCTATCGCTACGTCGAGCGCCCAATCAGGTTCGGGCAGTGGCGGGTGACGCCGGTCCTTGCGGCATCGATGGTGGCCGTTGCATCGGTGGGAGCATTGGCGATCGTCGACGGCTTTGCCTTTCGGCTTCCGGCGATCGTTCGCGAAGCCGGCGCCATGACCGTATCCAGGGACTTCCTGAGATACGGCGAATGTCATATCTCCGCTTCCGCCGATCCCGCGTTTGATCCGAGTTGCGTTGACGCCAGCAAGCGCCCGCTTGTTTTCGTATGGGGCGATTCGACCGCCGGCATGCTTGCCGCCGGGCTGCGGCAAGTCCAGGGCGATCAATTCGGGTTAGCCCAGTTCACCGTCAATTCCTGCCCGCCACTCTTCACCGCGCAGGCCGAGACCATTCCGTTTTGTGTTCAAACCAATCGCCACATCGTTGCTGCGGTTGCCCGCTCGCACCCCGATGTCGTGCTTCTGCACCTGGCGTGGAGCAAAGAACCCACCGCCGACGATCTCCGCCCGACGATTGTCGCCCTCAGACAGGCCGGCGCCGCCCGTGTCATCCTGGTCGGCCCTGTCCCGGTCTGGACCGACACGGTGCCCCATCTGACGGTGCAATATTTCCTGCGCCATCATACATTGATCCCGGAACGCAGCCACGATGTGCGATCGACCAAGCAGACTGACGACAGGATTGGGCAGATCGCCGCCGATCTCGGGATCGAATATCTGTCGCCCTATGACGAGCTCTGCAACGCGGACGGATGTCTGACGAGGGTCGGGACCAGCGCAAACGACCTGGTATCGGCCGACTTCCTGCATCTGTCGCCGCGCGCCTCGCGATATCTGGCGGCCAGGCTTGTGCCAAGGATTCTGGCTGTCGAAAACCGCCATGCAGAAAGATGAGCGCACAGCTATTGCCGCCGCAACTGACGGGCTGACCATTTATAACCGGTTAGGATAGACTGCACACGCGCAGATCCGGAGAGCCGCGATGACCCTGTCCAACGACCTCGACAAGCTGCGATCGGAAATGCAGGCCGCGGTGAAGGCGCACTGGAAGGCGTTCCTGTTCGAAGGCATCCTGCTGGTGATCCTCGGCATCGCCGCGATGATCGTGCCGACCTTCGCAAGCCTCGCCGTCACCATCTTCCTCGGCTGGATGTTCCTGATCTCAGGGATCGGCGGGCTGATCGTGACGTTCTGGGCGCGCAACATGCCGGGCTTCTGGTGGTCGCTGATTTCGGCCGCGCTCGCCGTGCTGGCCGGCATGGTGCTGCTCGCCCGTCCGATGCAGGGTGTGCTGACGCTGACCATCGTGGTCGGCGCCTATTTCGTCGCCGAGGGCGTCGCCACCGTCATGTACGCGCTGGAGCACCGCCGCGAATTGTCGGGACGCTGGTCCTGGCTGCTGATCGCCGGCCTGATGGACATCGTGATCGCCTTCTTCATCATCGCGGGCTTGCCGGAATCCGCGGGATGGGCGATCGGCCTCCTCGTCGGCCTCAATCTGATGTTCGGCGGGGCGACCCTGATCGGCATGGCGTTGGCGGCGCGCAACACCTGACGCCGAACCGCGGGGGGCTTGCATTTGGGGGGTGACAGCCCCAAATCCCTGCGCTATAGAGCCGCCCCATGATCACCGTCGCCACCAGCTATTTTTGGTACTTTAGCTACGACAGCTCGCTGGCGGCAGGAGGATCGCGCTCAATCTGAAGAATTGCAGCAAACGTCCAAAACAAGCCGCCAGACCTGGCGGCTTTTTTGTGTGCCGGCAGGTCCCGAAATCCAAAGGAGCCAGCCGTGTTGAGTACGACAGACGATCTTCGCATCAAGGAATTGAAAGAGCTCAGTACGCCCGAGGAGGTGATGCGGGAGGTCCCGCGCACCCTGACGGCGACCCGGGTGGTGATGGGCGCCCGCAACGCCGTCCACGCGATCCTGAACGGCACCGATGACCGCCTGCTGGTCGTCGTCGGCCCCTGCTCCATCCACGATCCCGCGGCGGCCGTCGATTACGCCGAGCGCCTCGCCAGCCTGCGCGAACAGCTCGCCGACCGCCTCGAGATCGTGATGCGGGTCTATTTCGAGAAGCCGCGCACCACCGTCGGCTGGAAGGGGCTGATCAACGATCCCGATCTCGACGGCAGCTTCGACATCAACAAGGGCCTGCGGCTCGCCCGCAACGTGCTGTCGGCGGTGAACAATCTCGGCCTGCCGGCCGGCACCGAATTCCTCGACATGACGACGCCGCAATACATCGCCGATCTGGTTTCCTGGGCCGCGATCGGCGCGCGCACCACCGAGAGCCAGATCCATCGCGAGCTGGCTTCCGGCCTGTCCTGCCCCGTCGGCTTCAAGAACAGCACCGACGGCGGCGTGCGGATCGCGGCGGACGCGGTGAAGTCGGCCTCGCACCCGCATCACTTCATGGCGGTCACCAAGGGCGGCCGTTCAGCGATCGCCGCGACCAGCGGCAACGAAGACTGCCACGTCATCCTGCGTGGCGGCCGGGCGCCGAACTATGATGCCGCGAGCGTCGATGCTGCCGCCGCCGAGCTCGGCCGCGCCGGTGTCGCGGCGCGGCTGATGATCGACACCAGCCACGCCAACAGCAGCAAGAAGCCGGAGAACCAGCCAGCGGTTGCCTCCGACATCGCGCGCCAGGTCGCAGGCGGCGAACAGCGCATCATCGGCGTGATGATCGAGAGCAATCTTGTCGCGGGACGCCAGGACGTCGTGCCAGGCAAGGCGCTGACCTACGGCCAGAGCATCACGGATGGCTGCATAGACCTCGGGACGACGGCTGACGTGTTGAAGCAGCTGGCCGATGCCGTCGACGCAAGGCGCAGCGTGCGGCGTGACGGCCTGCAGGAGCGTTCGGCCTGACGCGGCCGAACGGATTGAGCGTTGCCGGCGGGGCGAATATCGCGCCTCGCCGGTCAGCTGCGTGGGTTAGCAACCGCGGCAGATGCTCTTGATCTTCCTGTCGAGCGCCGCGTCTTCCTTGTTGGCCTGACTGTTCGGATCGCTGATATTCTTCTCGCTGCCAACGTCGCCGCGGCGCGGCTGACGATGTCCGATCGGCGCCTCCGGGACCGTCCCGCCCTTCTGCATGGAGGACGATCCGCCCTGTTGCTGCGCCCAGGCTTGGGAGATGCCAAGCTGGGGCGCTCCGGCCGCAACCATCATCAGAGCCATCAACAAAACTGTCTTCCGCATCTCGCGTCTCCGCTTCTCAACCCTATCGCGCCCGTTCCGGCACCTCGACGGTAGCACAGTTGCGTCGCCCCTGCGCTGCGCAATCCTGTACCTTCCGTATATCGGCCATCGTGCCAAGGAGCCAGATTCCCGCGGCGACCAGCACCACAAAGAAGCCGAACATCACAGCATTTTCGATGCTGCGGTTGCCCTCATCCTCGGGCGGCTCCTGCCGTCCGTCCCCGGCCCCGCTCATCGCCGCCTCAGGATTGCGGCGGGTAAAGATGAACGTCACCACAATAATCGACGATACGGTAGCGCCGTTCCATCGGATCTTCACGTTCGCGGGAAGCCGGCTGCGACAAATAGCTCGGGCCGATCGGCGCCTTGCCGTGGCCGCCGGGGATGTCGAGCACATAATCCGGCTGACAAAGTCCGGACACACGCCCGCGCAACGCCCGCATCAGTTCCTGCCCGGCTTCGATCGTGGTGCGCAAATGCGCTGTGCCGGGCGCAAGGTCGCCGTGATGCAGATAATAGGGCTTGATCCGGCACTCGACGAAGCCGCGCATCAGCGCCTCGAGCGTCGCAGCATCATCATTGACGCCGCGCAGCAGGACGGACTGGCTTACCAAGGGAATGCCGGCGTCTGCAAGGCGCGCGCACGCTGCGCGGGCATTGTTGCTCAGCTCACGCGGATGGTTGGCATGGATCGCAATCCAGGTCGTCGCGCCTTCGACCCGCAGTGCCGCGATCATCTCGGGATTGATACGGCCCGGATCGGCGATCGGAACACGGGTGTGGAGGCGAACGATCTTCACATGATTGATGTCGGCGAGATCGGCCATGATCTCGGTCAGCCTGCGCGGCGACAGCATCAAGGGATCGCCGCCGGTCAGGATGACTTCCCAGATCTCCGGATGGCTGCGGATGTAATCCAGCGCCGCACGGTAGGCGTCATCGGACAAGGCCGAGGCCTTTCCCGGCCCGACCATTTCGCGCCGGAAACAGAACCGGCAATACACCGCGCAGACATGGACGAGCTTGAACAACACCCGATCGGGATAGCGATGCACGATTCCGGCGACCGGCGAATGCGCATCGTCGCCGATCGGATCGGCGTTCTCGCCCGGCTGCTCGACGAGTTCGTCGGCGCTCGGGATGAACTGCCGCGCGATCGGGTCGGCGGGATCGGCCGGATCAATCAGCGCGGCGAGCTCCGGCGTCACCGCGACCGCGTAGCGCGCAGCAACCCGCTCGAGCCCGGCCAGTGCTGCGACCGGCGCGAGCCCGGCATCGACCAGCTCGCGCGGCTGTCGCAGCGTCGCCGCCAGTTTTGCATCGATCCTGTTCATGTCTCTCCCGCAGGCGGCGTCCAGACCACCTGATCAATTCGTGGCGCGCCGCTCGCCAACATCACCAGCCGGTCGAAGCCGAGCGCGACGCCGCTGGCCTCCGGCATCTGGCCGACCGCGGCAAGGAAATCGTCATCGAGCGGATAGCGCTCGCCATAACGGCGGGCCTTCCCATCCATCGCTGCGGTGAAACGATGGCGCTGCTCTGCCGCGTCGGTCAGCTCGCCGAAGCCGTTGGCGAGCTCGACGCCGCAGGCATAGACCTCGAAACGCTCGGCGACGCGCTGATCGCCGGCCTTGGTGCGCGCCAGCGCGGCCTCTGGCGACGGATATTCGAACAGCACCGTCAGACGGCCCTGTCCCAGATGAGGCTCGATATGATCGACCAGCACCTTGCTGAAGATATCGGACCAGGTGTCGTCATCTGCAACCCGCACCCGCGCTGCTGCAGCCGACGCCAGCGCTTCGCGGTCGCCTTCGCCGCCTGAGATCGTCGCCAACAGATCGATGCCGGCGAAGCGCTCGAAACCTGCCGCGACCGTCAACAACTCCGGCTCCGCAAACGGATCGGCCGTCCTGCCGCGGAATGAAAACCGGCCGATCCCGGTCGCCTGAGCCGCATGGGCGATCACCACGATCGTGTCGGCCATGATGGCGTCATAGCCGGCATTGGCGCGGTACCATTCCAGCATGGTGAATTCGGGCAGATGCAGGTCGCCGCGCTCGCGGTCGCGGAACACCCGCGCGAACTCGTAAATCTTCGGCTCGCCGGCCGCGAGCAGCTTCTTGCAGGCGAACTCCGGCGAGGTGCGCAGATAGCGGGGCGCATGTGAGCCATCGGCCTGCCTGAGCTCGGTGCGAGGAGCGTGCAGATGGGTCTCGTTGCCCGGCGAGATCTGCAGGATCGCGGTCTCGACCTCGGCAAATCCCTGCTCCTCGAACCAGGCGCGCAGCGCTCGCGTGATCGCCGTCCGCGCCTGCAGGAACGGCCTGCGGTCGGCATAGCGCTGCGGCATCCACCAGGGCGACGGCCGGTCATGAGCTGTCATCGCCAGAGCATCCTCACGGATTCAACATCAACGAGCCGCCATCCGCACTCAAGAGTCCCGCGCAACCGATTGATTCCACACAAATTCATAAGCCTACACAGCCCGAGCCTCCGCGGAACGCAGCGAGGCTGATCCCTTCTTGTCGAAAGACGCGCACCTTGTCCATGCGCGCGCGTGGCTGAACCTGAACCACGGCTCGCGCGTCCCATCCGCAGATTCGATGAAACGGATGAGCCCATGGCCGAAAAATAGGGCCGATCGGGACGGCCGGGACGGTTGGCAACCTTGCGAATTCGGCCGCAAAAGACTGGCATCTCAGGGACAAATCAGTATGTTGCAGCCCGAAATCGCCGCCATGGCCGAGGGGCTGCCGATCCGGTTGGCGCCCTTAGGCTCTCAAATTCAGGAAAACACCTTTGAAAGTCATCGCCAGTTCCATCCGCAAGGGCAACGTCATCGAGCAGGACGGCAAGCTCTATGTGGTCCTGTCCGCCGAGAACATTCATCCCGGCAAGGGCACCCCGGTCAGCCAGATCGAAATGCGCCGCATCGGCGACGGCGTGAAGGTCTCGGAGCGCTACAAGACCACCGACCAGGTCGAGAAGGCCACCGTCGAGGACCACAACTACAACTACCTCTATGAAGATGGCGACGGCTTCCACTTCATGAACAACGACAACTACGACCAGGTCCAGGTCTCCAAGGAGATCGTCGGCTCGTCCGCGCCGTATCTGCAGGAGAACATGACCGTGAAGCTCTCGATGCACGAGGGCAACCCGGTCGCGATCCAGCTGCCGCAGCGCGTGACGCTGGAAGTGGTCGAGACCGAGCCTGTGACCAAGGGCCAGACCGCCTCCTCGTCCTACAAGCCGGCCATGCTGTCCAACGGCCTGCGCACCGGCGTGCCGCCGCACATCACCACGGGCACGCGCATCGTGGTCATGACCGAAGACGGTTCCTACGTCGAACGCGCCAAGGACTGAGCGCTTGAGGCGCGGTGGGATTTGAAATGAATCGTCACCGCGCCTCAACTTGTTGGTTAAGCGTCAACTTTACCGAAAACCGCTACACACTTTTCCGGAACTTGCTTTAGTCTTACGGGCGATCAGACATGAGCCCGGGGTGTGCAGTGAACAGGAAGGTGGTCAGCTTCGTCAGTTGCTGGCTGGCAGCCCTGCTCTCGCCTCTTCCCGGCGCCCATGCCGACGAATTCCGAACGCCATCGATCTCGGCCACGCGGGTCGAATGGCGCGCCGTGCTCGACCAGCTGCGGCAGGAGATCGGCAGCCGCCCGGCCATCGCCGCCGGCTTCACTTTCGCAGGCCAGCGCCGCGTGCCCGCCACCGATCCGCGGGCGACGCCTGCGCTGGTGCAGTTGAACGCGGTGACAGCGCCGCTGTTTCCCGGCATTGCGCAGAGCCCGATCCCGGTGCTGCTGCCGCTCGACCCCGCAAGCTATCTCGACGCGCGGCAAAACGGTGCGCTGGACAGCCTGTCGATCGCGCGCTACCAGGCCGACTTCCGCGCGGTCGATTTCTTCCATGCCGGTGCATCGGGCTACGATGCCGTGTTCTCGCTCGACCCCGGCGCCGGCGACGGCCTGCCGCCGCGGACATTTGCAAAGCCGGTCGAGGTGCAGATTTCCGGCTCGATCCTGGTTTACGACCTCGCCGACCGGCTCGGCGGCAAGGGCGAGCCGGTCAGGACGCTGGCCGCGCAGTTTCCGGACCTGCGCCGCTTCATTCGCGAGGGCTATGTCCGCTACGCCTTCACCCGCTTCGGAATTCCCTATGTCGTCTCGATCCAGTGCCTCGACAGCGCGCCGCGGCCGAAGCGGCTGGCCTGCCGCGAGGCCTATCCGGTCGCCGAGCGGTTTCTGAGGGCCCTGCGCATTGTCGGCGGCCAGCCGTCACGGCCACGCAGCGACGTCGCCTCCGACATCGCCGAGCGGCCGGCCGCGCAATCCGCCGACTTCACCTACCACCCGAGCGGCGACATCGTCGCGGGCAGCGGCGGCCGCAGGCAACAAGGCGGCCACGCCGACTTCACCGTCTATTCGCAGATCCGCTTTCCGCTCGAGAAGGCGCCGGCCTTCGCCCACTCGCAATCCTTCGCCAAGCGCAAGCCCGGCGCGGCCATCGACACGTATCCCTGGCAAGACAATTTCTGCGAGGCGCGCAGCTTCGAGGTCGGCCAATGCGCCAGCGGCTACGGCCATCAGGGCCAGGACATCCGCCCCGGCGCATGTCCTGTCGACAGCAAAGATGGCTGCGACCCCAAGCAGCAGGCGGTCGTTGCGGTGCGCGACAGTATCGTGATCCGCTCGGCGCAGCAGCAGGCCGCGACGTTGCAGGTCAACACCCGCACCGAGCATGTCCGCTTCCGCTACATGCACATGAACCCGTCAGTGATGGATGCAGACGGCCTGCTCAACGGACGCCGCGTCAGCGAGGGCGAGAAGATCGGCGTGGTCTCGAACTATCTCGACCACCCCAACGGCACATCGCGGCATCTGCATTTCGACGTCCAGCTGTTTACGCGCGACGGCTGGCTGTGGGTCAATCCCTACACCACGCTGGTGTCGGCCTATGAGCGGCTGATCCGTGGCCGCGGCCGCGAGATCGGACCGGAGCCCGGGCTTGCAGCCGCCGTGGCCCATGCCCTGCCCGACGACGTCGTGCATCGCATCGACACCCAGGAAGGCGGCGGCAATTAGAGTGTTGTCGAGCGAAGGGGACACCGGTTCGGGGCGCACTGCCAAAATATCGAAAACAACCCCATGCAAAGTAGCCGGCGGCTGCCGTCGTTCGACACGACAACTTGACACGTCGGGCAAATCAGCGGCATTATTCCATTATTCCGAAATTGTGCAAACGCCCACCGCAGGTTCCATTCGGAATCGCATCGATGCGCGCCATGTCGCGGCGACAATTGCCAGCTTGAATGATCATGATGGAAGCAGCAATCCGCGGGAACCTGTCCCGCTTTGACCGTCGGACGCAAGTCTCTATCAGATGCCCATTCAGGCTGGACCACAACCAAGCATGCTCTCGACCTTCCGCTGGTTCTTTCTTTCGGTGAAAGGCCGCATCAGCCGGCAGGAATTCGGCCTGGGATTTTTCGGTCTCGTGCTGGTCGACATGCTCATCATTCGCATCGGCGTAAGGCTCGACCACGGTCCGCGGTATTATGACAGCAGCCCGCCCGCCGACGACCTGTCCGTCCTGCGCTTGCTGCTCATGTTGTCGTTGTGGCCGTTCGCCGCGATCCTGGTGAAGCGGCTGCACGACCTCAACGTCTCGGGCTGGTGGGCGCTGACGATCCTCGCCGTTCCCCACCTCGCCGCCGCGCTGCACGTCAAATACTGGGTCCCCTATCTGGCGCTCGTCGCAACGCTGAGCGTGCTGCCGGGATCGAAGGGTGACAACCGGTTCGGCCGCGACCCGCTGGCGCGCGCCGGCATCTAGCGCCCTCCGCCGTGGTTGCGATCAGTCGATCTCCATCGCAGCCAACGCCTCCTTGACGCGCCTCTGAGCGTCCGCGGGCAGCGGCAATATCGGACGTGGAGGCTCGGCCGCGCAGACCCCTCTGAGATTGGCAAGTGCGTAGACAACACGCAGACTGGAATATGTCCTGAACAGATCCCAAATCGGCTGCAGACGCGCGTTGAACTCTCGCGCCCGGGCCGCATCGCCGCTCCTCGCGGCGCGAACGATGTCCACGCAGACCTTCGGGAAGATTCCTGCGACAACGCTGTACCAGGTATCTCCGCCCGCCAGCAGCGCCTCGGTGCAATTCCAGTCGGCGCTGTAACCCAACGCAACGCCGTCCGGAACCACAGCCCGCAATTCCCTGAGATGGCCCGCCACGGTCGAAGCATCCAGCGCCGGACTTTTCACCGCGACGATTCCCTCGACCCGGCTCAGACGGCCGATGAGAGCCGGCGTGAATTGAAAATGAGTCGTTCCGGGATTGTCATAGATGCAGATCGGCAACCCGCTCTCGCGGGCCACGGTTTGAAAATGCTCAAAGACCTCGTCATCGGTTAGCGGGGTATAGGAAACCGCCGCCAACAGGCCCGCCGTCGCGCCGGCATCACGCGCATCTTGAGCCAGCCGCACCGCATCGTCGGTGCGCAGTGCGCCGATGCCAACCAGTATTGGTGTGTTGCCGGCCGCCGAGGCGATGGCCGCTTGCACGGCGCGCCGCCGCTCATCACGGCTGAAATAGGGATATGAGCCGGTACTTCCGAGCAGCCCGACCGAATCCACCTTCGCCGCAATCAAGGGGTCGAGCAAGGCGCGGAGCGCGCCTACATCGACCCGCCCATCCCGGCTCGAAGGTGTTATCGGGAAGGCAGAGAGCCCCTTCAGGCTGATCATCGATTTGTCCCTCGTCGGCAACCGTCGCCGCAACCTGTCGTGCAATCAATCGACACGCCCCGTTGCGCGCAAGGTCCAGTTTCACGCGAACTGGGCCCCAAACTGGTCCAGTGCGCACGTCTTGCAGAGCGAGCGCCCACCGATCGCTATTCGAGCATCGTGGTCAGCTGCGCGCCCTCGTCCGCCACGAACACCGCGATCAGTTCCGCCGGCTCCGTCGTGCTCGCATTGGCCGAGACCATGTGGGTCGAGCCCGGCGGCTCGAAGAAGGACTGGCCGACCTTGAAGGTCTCGACCGGCCCGCCACCGAGCTGGGAGCGGATTTCACCCTTGGTGATGTAGGCCGTCACCGAACCGGAATGGCGGTGCGGCGGCGTGAAGCCACCGGGACCATAGAACACGCGCACCACCGTGACACGCTTGCCCGCCACATTGGGCAGCGCGTGCGAGGTGATGACCTCGACCTTGTCGAGCGGTGACGCCGCATTGGCGCTGGCGCACAGCGGCGCGATCACAGAAGAGATCGCGTCCATCGGGGTCGGCACTGCCTTGCCGATCACGAAGGCGGAGGCCAGTCCCGCGATCACGGCCAGCGCGACCGGCCGCGGCGGCCGCGCGAATGGAAGGGATGGTGTCATTGCCATCGAGGTCATTGCTTTTCTCCCTGTCGGTTGCCGTTTGATCCGCCTCGACGTTACGAAGCCGCCGCGTCTGCACGCTGCCGGCGCGGCGGCGGCGTCCAGCGATAGGCCGCGCCGAACCGGTTCCAGACATTGATCGATGCGATCGCCGAGGTCAGGTAAGTCAGCTCCTGCTCGGAAAATTCGGTGGTGGCCTGCGCATAGACCTCGTCGCTGACGCCGTTCGGCAGGGTCGTCAACGCTTCGGTCCAGGCCAGCGCGGCGCGCTCGCGCGGCGTGAACTGCGGCGCCTCGCGCCACACCACGACGAGGTTCAGCTTGTCGGCGGGCACGCCGAGGCTCTCGCCCTGCAGGATGTGATACTGCACGCAGAACGCGCAGCCGTTGATCTGCGAGGCGCGCAGCTTGACGAGTTCGAGCAGCTGCTTGTCGAGGCCGGCCTTCGCCGCGAACTGGCCGAGCGCGCGCACCGCGGCGAAGACGTCGGGCGCGAGCTTCTCGAAGTCGGTGTATTCCTTGCGGGCATGTGACATTGGCCTAGCCTCATGTTATCAGTGTACTGAGATATTATCAGAGCTCTGATATCGTCGGCAAGATGCGGACATCGGCAAAGGCGGCAGCACGCGACATGGCGGCAATGCGGAAACGAGGCAAATCGGGCACCGCCGAGCGGCGCCCGGTCGGAAAAGCCGCCGGTCGACGGGCCGCAGCGAATGCGGGATCGAGCGCAGGCGACGTCATGTTCGCCCCTTCCGTTCCGGCGCCGGGCGAAGGCAAGCGCGGCGAGCAGGGCTATCTCGCCTATCTGCTGCGTCAGGCCCACGCGGCCTCGCGGCTGTCGATGGAGCGCCAGCTGGGACGGCTCGGCGTCACCTCGCCGCAATTCGTCGTGCTGACGATGCTGAAAGCCTATCCGGGGCTCTCAGGCGCCGATCTGGCTCGCGTCGCGCTGCTGACGCCGCAGACCGTCAGCGTGATCATCCGCAACCTCGAGCGCGACGGCGCGATCGGCAAGACGCCGCACCCCGTCCACGGCCGCGTGTTGCAATGGACCCTGACCGGCCATGGAACCGCGCTGCTGGAGAAATGCCGGCAGATCGCCCAGGCCCAGGAGCGGCGGCTCGCCGCTAGCCTCGACGCGAGGTCGGAGCAAATTGTCCGGCAATGGCTGTCAAAAATCGCCACAGATTTGCAAGATACATAGCTCCTGCGGCGGCGTGGCTTTTGGCTCACCCGATCGGCGCCGCTACACTGGCCCGATGAAACAGCCTGATTCTCCGAAATCCCCTGCCCGCCGCGCCGTCCTGATGGCTGGGCTCGCGGCCGGCGTGGCGCTCGTCAATCCGCTCGGCGCGCTCGCCGCCGCCCCTCCGGGCTTCGACCAGTGGCGCGACAATTTTCGCGCCCGCGCGCTCGCAAAAGGCATTTCGGAGGCGACCTGGAATCGCTGCATGGGGCGGATCGAGCCCGACATGAGCGTGTTCAGGCAGATGCGTAACCAGCCTGAATTCCACGAGCAGATCTGGCAGTACATCAATCGCCGCGTCTCCGACTGGCGGGTCATTCACGGCAAGGAGGCGCTGAAGAAGAACGAGGCGCTGTTCGGCCGGATCGAACGCGACTTCGGCGTCGAGCGCGGCACGCTGCTCGCGCTGTGGGGCGTCGAGTCGGCCTATGGCGATCCGCTGGTGCAGCAGAACCACATGACGCCGGTGTTTCCCTCGCTGGCGGCGCTCGCCTGGAACGAGCCGCGCCGCAAGGCCTATTGGGAGACCGAGCTGATCAACGCGATGAAGATCGTGCAGCGCGGCTGGAGCACGCCTGAGGAGATGAACGGCTCCTGGGCCGGCGCGATGGGTCATTCGCAGTGGATGCCGGAAGTCTGGCTCAATGTCGGCTTCGACTATGACGGCGACGGCAAGGTCTCGCCGTTCGGCCGGCCCGACGACGCGCTGGGCTCGACCGCGAAATATCTCGTCAACCGCGGCAAGTGGCACCGCGGCGAGCATTGGGGCTACGAGGTCCGCGCGCCCGGCGGCGGCACCGGCGGCAGCCGCACCTATGCGGCCTGGGCCAGCGCCGGCGTCGTCAGAGCCGACGGCCAGCCGTTTCCGCAGCCGAACGCATCAGCGCAACTGTGGATCCCGGTCGCGGGGGGCCCGGCCTTCCTGCTCGGTCCGAACTTCAATTCGGTGAAGAGCTACAACCCGTCGATGAACTACGCGCTGGCGATCTGCCATCTCGGCGATCGCTGCCTCGGCGGGCCGCCCTTCATCCAGCCCTTCCCGGGCTCGGAGCGCGCGCTGACGCTCGCCGAGGTGCAGGAGATGCAGACGCGGTTGACCAAGGCCGGCTTCGACACCGGCGGCACCGACGGCCGCGTCGGCAACGACACCATGAAGGCGATCAAGGATTTTCAGATCAAGATGGGCCTGTTGCCCGCCGACGGTTACGGCGGGCTCAAGGTGCTGGCGCGGCTACGGCAAGGCGGGTAGCCATCATGCGATCCGCGTAGCCCGGGTGAGCGAAAGCGATACCCGGGGACGCATTTCCCGCATATCGCTCCGCTCATGCGGGCTACGACAGTTCGCTCCTACCGGCTCGCAGGCTGCCGCACGACGCCGCCGGCATTCATGCCGCCGTCGATCACGAGCTCGCTGCCTGTGACGTAACGCGACGCGTCGGAAGCGAGATAGAGCACGCCCTGGGCGATCTCGATGGCCTGGCCGGCGCGGCCCAGCGGTGTTGCGAACCTCGCGCGCTCCTCCGGATCGATCGGCGCGTTCTGGCCGGCGCCGGTCGCGCCGGTCGGGATCTTGCCCCAGATCGGCGTGTCGATGATGCCGGGATGCACCGAGTTGACGCGGATGCCGTCGCCGATCTGCGCGCATTCCATCGCGATCGACTTGGCGAACAGCCGCACCGCGCCCTTCGTCGCGCTGTAGCCGGAGAGCGTCGCCGCGCCGCGCAGGCCGGCCAGCGACGACATCATGATGATGGAGCCGCCGCCATGCTTGCGCATCAGCGGCAGCGAGTGCTTCACCGACAGGAATACGCCGTCGATATTGATGGCGGTCTGGCGGCGCCAGTCCGCGAGCGACATCTCGACAATCGAGGGCGCTCCGATGCCGATGCCGGCATTCGAGACCATGATATCGAGGCGGCCATGGCGCTTGCCGATCTCACTGATGATTTCGATCCAGCGCTCCTCGCTGGTGACGTCCTGCGGCAAGAAGGTCACGTTCCGCCCGGCCTTGGTGAGCCGCGCGGCGAGCTCGGGTCCCCTCAACTCATCGATATCGGTCGCAATAACGGTCGCGCCTTCCTGCGCGAGCAATTCAACGATGGCCTCGCCAATGCCCGATGCGCCGCCGGTCACCAGCGCGACCTTGCCTTCAACCTGTCCTGACATGTCCTCTCCCAACGTTTCTTATCGGATCACCGTCGGGCCCTGATCCGGCACCGCGACGTCGAGGACACGGAATTGCACACGTTCGGTGCCTTGCCAACGGTCGACCGCAAGAGAGCCCGCCACGTGCAATTGCTGGCCGCGATTTTGCGTCAAGGCGCTGCCGAGCTTCTGTCCGACGGAGCGGAAGGCGATACCGTTGACGATGGAGCCGTCGCCGGACTTGAAACGCAGCCGCAGATGCGCCTGCCCGACCTCGTCGGCATAGACCAGCTGATGCGACGGCAGCGCGATCACCGGCTCCGGATTGGCGCTGCCGAATGGACCCGCGCGATTGAGCGTCGCGGCGAACTCCGGCGTCACCGCGCGCGCGCTCACGGCGCCATCGATGAACAGCTCGTTCTCGTGCCGCGAATTGGCGACGTCGGCCGCCAGCGCGCTCTCCATGTAAGCGCGGAATTCGGCGAGCTTCTCCTTGCGCAGCGTGACGCCGGCCGCCATCGCGTGCCCGCCGCCCTTCATCAAAAGGCCGTCGTGCACCGCCTGCCGCACCGCCTTGCCGAGATCGACGCCGCCGATCGAGCGGCCCGATCCGGTGCCGATGCCGCCGGGCTCCAGCGCGATCGCGAACGCAGGACGCGCGAACTTCTCCTTCAGCCGCGCCGCCACAAGCCCGACCACGCCGGGATGCCAGCCTTCCGCCGCGGTGACGATGACAGCGCCCTTGTCCTCGAGCCCGAGCGAAGCCAGCGCCTCGGCCTCGGCCTGCGCCTCGGCCGCCTGCTCGATCACGCGCCGTTCGGCATTGAGGCGATCGAGCTCGGCCGCGATCCGCGCAGCTTCCGAGATATCGCCTTCGAGCAATAGCCGCACGCCGAGATCGGCGCGCCCGATCCGGCCGCCGGCATTGATGCGCGGTCCCAGCATGAAGCCGAGATGCCAGGCCTCCGGCGGGCCGTTCAGGCGCGCGACATCCATCAGCGCGGTGTGGCCGACATGGTCGCGGCGACGCATCGCGATCAGGCCCTTGGCGACGAAGGCCCGGTTGAGCCCGATCAGCGGCGCGACGTCGGCCACGGTGCCGAGCGCGACGTGATGCAGCACGCTGAGCAGGTCCGGCTCCGGCATCTCGCCGGTCCAGAAGCCGCGCTGGCGCAGTTCGCGATTCACCGCGACCAAGGTCACCAGCACGAGGCCGACCGCTGCGAGATGGCCGAGCCCGGAGAGATCGTCGGGCCGGTTCGGATTCACCAGTGCATCGACCTCGGGCAACACATCGCCGGTCTGGTGATGATCGATCACGACGACCGACATCCCGAGCTTCCTGGCTTCCGCCAGCGGCTCGATGCTGGTGGTGCCGCAATCGACCGTGACCAGCAGCGTCGCGCCCTTCGCCGCCAGCGCACGCACGGCGTCGACGTTCGGCCCGTAGCCTTCGAAAATGCGGTCGGGAATGTGGATCAGCGGGTCCAGCCCGCAGTGGCGCAGATGCCAGGTCAGCAGCGCGGCCGACGTCGCACCGTCGACATCATAGTCGCCGAAGATCGCAACCTTCTCAACGCGCACCGCGGCATCCGCGATGCGCTTGGCCGCGTGCTCCATCTCGGTGACCGTGTGAGGATCCGGCATCAGCTTGCGGATGGTCGGGTCGAGGAAGTCGGGAACCTCGTCGATCCCGACGTCGCGCCCCGCCAGCACGCGCGCCAGCATTTCCGGCAATTGATAGCGCTGCACGATCGCGAGCGCCCGCGCCGCCCCGCGCGCATCCAGCCGGTCGCGCCAGAGTTTTCCGGTCAGCGACCGCGTCACGCCGAGGAACGCCTGTGGCGCCTCGACGGGCAGTGCGGATGCGTGCAGCGTCATGAGCCCTTCCGAACAGAGCGTTTTCAAGCGAAGTGGGCACCGGTTCGCGTGAAGAAAACGCGTCAAACAAAAATCCGGAACATCGGTCCTGATCCAATCAGGGCCGATGCGTCCGGCAGGAATCGTAACGCTTCGATGATTTGTGGACCAGTTCTAGCAGCCCATTCGGCTGGCGATTTCCCCGAAATCCTTGGCCACGATGTCCCACTCGCCGGTGGCCTCGAAATCGTACTTCTGCAGCGGACCGTATTCGGTCGGACGCGCCACGAAGGCGGTCTTCAGGCCGAGCTTCTGCGCGTGCTTCAGGTCGTAATTGTGGGCGGCGACCATCATCACCTGCTCCGGCGGCAGGCAGAGCAGCTTCGCGGCGCCGAGATAGGTTTCCGGATCGGGCTTGTAGTGCTCGAACAGTTCGGCCGACATCACGAGGTCCCAGGGTAGGCCTGCGAACTTCGCCATGTTGGTGAGCAGCGCGACGTTGCCGTTGGAGAGCGGCGAGATGATGTATTTGGTCTTCAGCCGGGTCAGGCCGGCGACGCTGTCGGGCCACCCGTGCAGGCGATGCCAGCCCAGCGTCAGATGCTGCAAATCGGCCTCACTCAGCCCCTTGATGTCGAATTGCGCGACGAGTTTTTCCAGCGAGCGGCGGTGCAATACGTCGAGGATGACGTAGCCGTTCTGCGGGTTCTTGCGCACCTCGTCCATCGAGGCCGCATAGACCGCGCGCCAGCCATCGACCAGCGCGGTCCAATCGGCCTTGATGCCGCGCGTCTCGCCCCATCTGGTGAAGTCGTTGATCAGGCTGGTGCGCCAGTCGACCACGGTCCCGAACACGTCGAACACCAGCGCCTTGACCCCGGACAGATCGGACATGCGCGTCTCCCTTGTTGTTGTTTTTGGTCCGTCGTTCCGGGGCGATGCGAAGCATCGAACCCGGAACCTCGAGATTCCGGGTTCGCGCTTCGCGCACCCCGGAATGACGGTTGTTGTAGGCTCGTCCTCAGTCCAGGTGGAATTTCTCGAGCTGCCGATGCTCGGCCTTGATGTAGCGCACGGTGCCGGTGACCGAGCGCATCACGACCGTCTCGGTCTCGATCACGTCCTTCTTGAATTTCACGCCGGTCAGCAGCGAGCCGGTGGTGACGCCGGTAGCGGCGAACAGGCAGTCGCCCTTGGCCATGTCCTCGATGCCGTAGATCATCTTCGGATCGGTGACGCCCATCTTGTGCGCGCGCTCGCGCTTCTCCTCGGTGTCGAGGATCAGGCGGCACTGCATCTGGCCGCCGATGCAGCGCAGCGCGACCGCCGCGAGCACGCCCTCGGGCGCGCCGCCGGTGCCGATATACATGTCGACGCCGGTCTCATCGGGCTTGGCGCAGTGAATGACGCCGGCGACGTCGCCGTCGGTGATCAGCTGCACGGCAGCGCCGGTCGAACGCACGCTGTTGATGATGTCGGCATGGCGCGGACGATCGAGCACCAGCACGTTGATGGCGGTCGGGTCGACGCCCTTGGCCTTGGCGAGCCGGCGGACATTGTCGGCCGGCGGCGCGTCGAGTTCGATCACATTCTTGGCGTAGCCCGGGCCGATCGCGATCTTCTGCATGTAGACGTCGGGCGCGTGCAGCAGCGTGCCGCCATCGGCCATCGCCATGGTGGCGATCGAGCCCGGCATGTTCTTGGCGCACAACGTGGTGCCCTCGAGCGGGTCGACCGCGATGTCGACCTTGGGGCCGGCATTGAGGCCGACCTTCTCGCCGATGAACAGCATCGGCGCCTCGTCGCGCTCACCCTCGCCGATTACGACCGTCCCCTCGATCGGCAGCTTGTTGAGCTCGCGCCGCATCGCGTCGACCGCGGCCTTGTCGGCGGCCTTCTCCTGGCCGTGGCCACGCAGCCGCGCGGCCGACACCGCAGCGCGCTCCGTCACGCGCACGATTTCGAGCGTCAGGATGCGCTCGAGCAGCATCTGCGGCGGAACGGAAATATGGGTCGACATCGGCGTACTCCTTAAGCCTCTGGGACAGGCCAGCCTGCCCGCATCAATCGTCTCACGCCCGACCCGTTCAGGCCATGCGCTAGTTTTTCTCGATCCGGATCACCTGCGGCCGGCCGCTGATGACCTTATCGCGCTGCACTGCGGCCAGCGCACGATGCACGGCATCCTCGCTGGTCGCATAGGTAATCAGAATGACCGGGACCGGTGAAGGTTTTTTGGCCGCACCGTTCACATCGACGCCATCCGGGTGCCGTTGCACGATGGATTCCAGAGATATCTTCTGTTCCGCCAGCCGGGTGGCGATTGTTGCGGCAGTGCCTGCAAGATCACGCGCCATCAGGCGGATATAATAGCCGCCTTCATGGCGTTCCATCGGCGCCTTGGTGGTGTCGCGCAACCGCTCCACCGGACGGCCGAACGGCTTGGCGCGGATGCCGCGGGCGACGTCGGCGATGTCGGCGACCACGGCGGAGGCCGTCGCGCCGCCGCCGGCGCCCGGCCCCACCAGCGTGATCGGCGGAATCCCCTCGCCGTCGATCGCGACAGCGTTGGTGACGCCCATCACCTGCGCGATCGAGGATGATTTCGGCACCATGGTCGGATGCACGCGCTGCTCAATGCCCTTTGCCGTGCGCACCGCGACACCGAGCAGCTTGACGCGGTAACCGAGTTCCGCGGCGGCCTTGAGGTCTTCCGGCGTGATCGAGGAGATGCCTTCGACGTAAACCGCGCTTTCCGCGACCTTGGTTCCGAAGGCGAGGCTGGCCAGGATCGCGAGCTTCTGCGCGGTGTCATGACCATCGACGTCGAACGACGGGGTGGCTTCGGCATAGCCGAGACGCTGGGCGTCCTTCAGACACTCCTCGAACGACAGGCCCTCCTGCTCCATCCGGGTCAGGATGTAATTGCAGGTGCCGTTGAGGATGCCGTAGACGCGGTTGACGCTGGTGCCGGCGAGGCCCTCACGCAGCGTCTTGATGACCGGGATCGCCGCACCGACCGCCGCCTCGAAATTCAGCGCGCCGCCGTGCTTCTCGGCAGCCGCGGCGAGACGCAGTCCATGCTTGGCGATCAGCGCCTTGTTGGCGGTGACGACCGACTTGCCGGCCTTCAGCGCGGTCTCGATCGCGGACAGCGCGGGATCGCCGGCGCCGCCCATCAATTCGACGAAGCAGTCGATATCGGGATCTTCGGCGAGCGCCTCGGGGCTCTTCGCCCAGGCGATGCCGCGCAGGTCGAGGCCGCGCTTCTTGGCTTTCGAGCGCGCCGTGACCGCGACGACGCGAACGCCGCGGCCGCTGCGCTCGGCCAGCGCACGTCCTTGCGTTTCGATGAGGCGGACGACATCGGCACCGACGGTGCCGAGCCCCGCTATGCCCACGTTCAGGGGTGCGACCATGGATTTAAGGGACCTGGAGATTAAGCAACCTGGAAGGATTAGCGTCGGTTGGCGAGAGGAACGACGTTGTGCAACGTTTCGATGCCGCTTTCAAGGAAGCGGCGCACGCCGCGCGCGGCCTGCCGGATGCGCTGCTCGTTCTCCACCATCGCGATGCGGACATAGCCCTCGCCATGTTCGCCGAACGCCACGCCGGGCGACACCACGACGCCGGATTTCTCCACCATCAGGGTCGCGAACTGCATGCTGCCGACCGCCTCGAACGCCTTGGGCAGCGGCGCCCAGGCGAACATCGAGGCCTGCGGCGGCGGAATGTCCCAGCCGGCGCGACCAAATGACTCGACCAGCGCATCGCGGCGCTTGCGGTAGGTGTCGCGCATCTCGCGGATGCAGTCGTCGGGACCGTTCAGCGCCGCGGTCGCCGCCACCTGGACCGGCGTGAACGCGCCGTAATCGAGATAGGATTTGACCCGCGCCAGCGCCGCGATGATCCGCTCATTGCCGACCGCAAAGCCCATGCGCCAGCCGGCCATCGAGAACGTCTTCGACATCGAGGTGAACTCGACGGTGACGTCGATCGCGCCGGGCACCTGCAGCACCGACGGCGGCGGATTGTTCTCGTCGAAATAAACCTCGGCATAGGCGAGATCGGACAGGATGAAGATGTCGTGCTTCTTCGCGAACGCGACGAGATCCTTGTAGAAGTCGAGGTCCGCGACGTAGGCGGTCGGGTTCGACGGATAGCAGACGATCAGCGCGATCGGCTTCGGGATCGAATGGATGATCGCCCGCTCGACCGCCTCGAAGAACTGCGGCGTCGGCTCCGAGGGCACCGAGCGGATCACGCCGCCCGCCATCAGGAAGCCGAAGGCATGGATCGGGTAGCTCGGATTGGGGCACAGCACGACGTCGCCCGGCGCCGTGATCGCCTGCGCGACGTTGGCAAACCCCTCCTTCGAGCCAAGCGTCGCAACCACCTGGGTGTCGGGGTTGAGCTTGACGCCGAAGCGGCGCGCATAATAGGCGGCCTGGGCCTTGCGCAGGCCGTTGATGCCGCGCGAGGCCGAGTAGCGGTCGGTCCGCGGCTTGCCCAGCGTCTCCTTGAGCTTCTCGATCACATGCGGCGGGGTGGGCAGGTCCGGGTTCCCCATGCCCATGTCGATGATGTCGGCCCCGGCGTTGCGCGCGGCCGCCTTGGCCTGGTTGACCTTCTCAAAGACATAAGGCGGCAGACGGCGAATGCGGTAAAAATCTTCCATGGGACCCTTGCTCCGACAACCGCGATGCCAGAATCGACCCCCTTGGCGTAGTTTGCGGAAGCCGGCTCGGCCTCTGACAGAAATCGCACTGAATCAATGACTTAGAGCGAATTCAGGCGCACGATCTGGGGGCTACTGCCGGATCTGCGGTTGAACTGGGTTTCTTTTAGCACGGACACCGGGCGGCGCCAGCGCTGATCGGCCGTTTGTCGGGCGCTACTTCCCGCTTTGGGCAGCCGTCGAGGCCTGGCGCGCGCGCGCGGCAATCAGCTCCTGCTCGATCTTGGCCTGGTCCGCCGGCTTGATCGTCGGATCGGCGCGGTCGGGCGGAAGATCATGGACCGGCAGGTAGCCGGCGGCGTCCTTCTCGCGCGCCGGCGCATCGGCCGGCATCGTCATATCGGCGATCGTGCTCGAGCACCCGCTCAGCGCCACCAACGACGCGAGCAGCACTGCGGCCGCGAGCCCCCTGTTCATTCGATCGATCGGCATGCGCCGAATTGTCCCCAACAAGCTAGCGCGCACGTCGCACGTTGCCGACACGGGTCGCACTGGTACGAGCCTTGCAGCGTCCCCGCTGCGTTAATTTCGACTTTAGCGTTTCAAACCATTGTCGCCCGAAACGCTTAAAGCGGAAACACCAAAAGCGACCCCTGAGGCTTCAATATGACGGAACAAAGATTTTTTCTCGCACCGCAACAGAGCGAAATGCTGGATTTTGACTGATTTGCGTTGCCGCACCGCGCGATGACGCCCTCCAAACGACGCGATATTGTACCTCAGATGAGCAACGTTAGTACCGACACCCAGGCCACCCCGAAATTCAACGCCGAAGCCTTCGCCATGAACATCGCGCGGGCGATGGAGAGCAGCGGCCAGGCGCTGGCAGCATATCTCAAGCCGCGCCAGACCGGAGAAGTCCGGGACAAGCCGCCGAATGAGCTCGGTGAGGTCATCAAGACCTTCAGCGTGATCGCCGAATACTGGCTGTCCGACAAGGAGCGCGCCTCGTCGCTGCAGATGCAGCTCGGCAAGGACTATCTCGATCTCTGGGGCGCGGCGGTGCGCCGCATGGCAGGCGAGGCCGATGCCAAGCCGGCGATCGCCCCGGCCCCGCGCGACAAGCGCTTCCAGGATCCGGAATGGAAGTCGAACCAGTTCTTCGACTTCATCCTGCAGCTCTATTTGCTGACCGCGAAATGGGCGCAGCAGCTGGTCCATGACGCCGACGGGATCGATCCCCACACGCGCAAGAAGGCCGAATTCTACGTCCAGCAGATCACCAACGCGCTGGCGCCGTCGAATTTCGTGCTGACCAATCCGGAGGTGCTGCGCGCCACCGTCGAGACCAATGGCGACAATCTGGTGCGCGGCATGAAGATGCTGGCCGAGGATATCGAGGCCGGCCACGGCACGCTGCGGATCCGCCAGTCCGACTCGAGCAATCTCGAGGTCGGCGTCAACATGGCGACGACGCCGGGCAAGGTGATCTTCCAGAACGAGCTGATGCAGCTGATCCAGTATTCGCCGGCGACCGAGAACGTGCTGCGCACGCCGCTGCTGATCGTGCCGCCCTGGATCAACAAGTTCTACATCCTCGATCTGCGCCCCGAGAAATCCTACATCAAATGGTGCGTCGACCAGGGCATCACGGTGTTCGTGATCTCCTGGGTCAATCCGGACAAGGAGCTCGGCAAGAAGACCTGGGCCGACTACATGACCGAAGGCCCGCTGACGGCGATGGACGTCATCGAGAAGGTCACCGGCGAGATGAAGGTGCATACCGCCGGCTATTGCGTCGGCGGCACCCTGCTCGCCTCGACGCTCGCCTATCTCGCCGAGAAGCGCCGCCAGCGCGTGACGTCGGCGACGTTCTTTGCCGCGCAGGTCGACTTCACCCATGCCGGCGATCTCCTGGTGTTCGTCGACGAGGACCAGATCTCGGCGCTCGAACGCGACATGCAGGAATCCGGCGTGCTCGAGGGCAGCAAGATGGCGATGGCCTTCAACATGCTGCGCTCGAACGACCTGATCTGGTCGTATGTCGTGAACAATTATCTGAAAGGCCAGACGCCGTCCTCGTTCGACCTGCTGCACTGGAATTCGGATGCGACGCGGATGCCGTCGTCGAACCACTCCTACTACCTGCGCAACTGCTATCTGGAGAACCGGCTGTCGACCGGCACCATGGTGCTGGACAACACGCTGCTCGATCTGTCGAAGGTGAAGGTGCCGGTCTACAACCTCGCCGCCCGCGAGGATCACATCGCGCCGGCGGAATCGGTGCTCTACGGTTCGCAGTTCTTCGGCGGCCCGGTGAGATATGTGCTGTCCGGCTCCGGCCATATCGCCGGTGTGGTCAATCCGCCCGCGTCGAACAAGTACCAGTACTGGACCAACGACAACATCAAGGACATGAAGCTCGCCGACTGGCTGAAGGCCGCCGAGGAGCACAAGGGCTCGTGGTGGCCCGACTGGCGCGGCTGGCTGGAAAGCCATGACCCGGAGACGGTCCCGGCGCGCATGGTCGGCTCCAACGGCACGCAGGTGCTCGAGGACGCCCCGGGCAGCTATGTCCGCGTCCGCGCGTAGCGCCAACTCTTCCGCTCAGCTATAAACAGACGGTCCCGACGGTCGGGAATCGAATTCACGTGAGGGGGAGACGATGACGCGCGAACTGTTCTGGCTGTCACTGACGGTGATCCTGACCGGGCTGTTGTGGATCCCCTACATCATCAACCGCTGCCAGGTGCGCGGCCTCTCCGCCGCCATGGGCAACCCCTCGCGCAACGACAAGCCGCACGCGGAATGGGCCAACCGGCTGATGTTCGCCCATGACAACGCGGTCGAGAACCTCGTGATCTTCGCGCCGCTGGTCCTGATCCTCAACGCGGCCGACTATTCCACCAAATGGACCGTGCTCGCCTGCGCCGTCTATTTCTGGGCCCGCCTCGCCCACCTGATCGTGTACACGCTCGGCCTGCCGGTGTTCCGCACCCTGGCCTTTACGGTCGGCTTCCTCGCCCAGGCGGTGCTGGCGCTCGCGATCTTCAAAGTCGTCTGAGCTCCGACTTCCCGCCGGTTGCGGCGACAGCCGCGCCGGCGCGGCATCAACTAGCCGCCCTTGCGCACCACGATGTGCAGCATCGTCGCGGGCGCCTCGTCAAAGCTCTTGATCTCGCTGGTGTCGGACGAGACTTGCGTCCACGCCCCTGACGCGGCGTAGGTCGCAGCGAGCCAGTCCGCCGCGGGATAATTGTAGTAGCGGCCGATGCTGTCGCGGCCATCGCCATGGCCGATCTTGTAGCTCGCGTAGAAAACGCCACCGGGTTTCAGCGCCCGATGATGCCGGCCAATTCGTCGCGCGGCACGTGCAGCAGGCAGGCGCTGGCCCAGACGCCGTCATAGGCTTCGCGGTCCTCGAGCTCATCGAACAGCATCGCCTCGACGGGATGTTTGATGCGGCGCGCCGCGACCTCGGCCATCTCGGGCGACCCGTCGGTCGCACGCAGCACAAAGCCTTCGGCGAGCATGACGGCGGCATGATTGCCGGCGCCGCAACCGAGTTCGAGGATCGCGCCGCCCGGCGGCAGCAGCTTCAGAAAGCCGATCAGCCGGGTGGACGGGGCTTTCGCCCACCCGGCATAGGCCTCGGCATTGCGCCGATAGAACTGCAGCGTGGCGTCGTCCACGATCCGCGTCGCCGTCAGCTGTCGGCCAGCCCGAGCATCAGCCGCATGTTCTGGACCGCGGCACCCGAGGCGCCCTTGCCCAGATTGTCGAGCCGCGCGACCAGCACCGCCTGGCGGTGCTTGTCGCTGGCGAAGACGTAGAGCTCGAGCTGGTTGGTCTCGTTGAGCGCCTCCGGCTCGAGCCGCCCGCCCTTGGCGGCCTCGTTCTGCAGCGGCATCACCGAGACATATTTGCTGCCCGCGTACCACTTCGCGAGAACAGCCTGCAGGTCGGCACCGGTCACCTTGCCCGGCAGCGCGTCGAGTTGCAGCGGCACCGAGACCAGCATGCCCTGCCGGTAGTTGCCGACCGACGGGATGAAGATCGGCCTTCGCGTCAGATGCGAGTAGAGCTGCATCTCCGGCACGTGCTTGTGCTCGAAGCCGAGGCCGTAGAGTTCGAAGGCCGGCGCCGAGCCGTCCTCGAAGCTGGCGATCATCGACTTGCCGCCGCCCGAATAGCCGCTCACCGCGTTGACGGTGACGGGATAATCCGCCGGCAGCACGCCGGCATCGACGATCGGCCGCAGCAGCGCGATCGCGCCGGTCGGATAGCAACCCGGATTGGAGACCTTCTTCGCGTTACGGATCTTGTCGGCCTGGTCGGGCGCGAGCTCGGGGAAACCGTATGCCCAGTCGGGCGCAACGCGATAGGCCGTCGAGGCGTCGAGCACTTTCGGCGCGGCATTGCCCATCGTGTCGATCAGCGCCACGGTCTCCTTGGCGGCCTCGTCAGGCAGGCAGAGGATCACGAGATCCACCTCCTCCATCAGCGCGCGCTTTGCGCCGGCGTCCTTCCGCTTGTCCTCGGCGATGTGCTTCACCGCGACGTCGCCGATCGCGTGCAGCCGTTCCTGGATACCGAGGCCGGTGGTGCCTGAGCCGCCATCGACGAACACGGTGGCCTTGGTCGCACCGCTCCTGGTTTTCGGTTGGTTGGTGTCGGTGAGGGTCATGGCACGTTCCTTTCGAGCTCGTTCGTTTCGTTTAACACATCTGGCCGCGCCTGCGCCGCCAACGGGGATGAGCAGTTATCCTTAGATTGAGCGCCCCTCGCCAGCGACAACAACCCCCGCTCATGGAAACAGCGCGATCTGCTCCAGTCCGGTGGTTTCGGGCAAGCCGAACATCAGGTTCATGTTCTGGATCGCCTGTCCGGCCGAACCCTTCACAAGATTATCGAGCGTCGAGAGCACGATGGCGCGGTTCTTGATCCGGTCGGCGACGACGCCGATCTGAACATAATTCGAACCACGCACGTTCTGCGTCTGTGGCAGCACACCCTTCTTCGTCACATATACGAACGGCTCGTTGGCGTAGGCCCTTTCCAGCTCGGCGCGCAAATCGTCCGGCGTAGCCCCGTTGAGCTTGACATAGGATGTGCAGAACTCACCCCGCGCCATCGGAATGAGATGCGGGGTGAAGTTCACCGTCACAGCCGAGCCAGCGGCCGCGCCAATCTCCTGCTCAATCTCCGCCGAGTGTCGATGGCTTCCGATCGAATAGGGCGACAACCCTTCGCCGGCCTCGCTGAACAGCGTGTTCTGCTTCAGTCCGCGTCCGGCGCCGGTGACGCCCGACTTTGCGTCGATGATGATGTCGTCGACGTCAATCAGCTTTGCCTTCGCCAGCGGAACAAGCGCCAGCAGCACCGCCGTCGGATAGCAGCCGGGACAGGCTACCAGCCGCGCGGCCGTGACCTCCTCCCGGTAGAGTTCGGTCAGCCCATAGACCGCCTCGTCCTGCAATTCGAGCGCCCGGTGCTCATGCCCGTACCATTGCGCGTAGCTGTCTTTGTTGCGCAGCCGGAAATCCGCGGACATATCGAGGATCTTGATTCTGGGATTGGCTTTCAGCACCGCGGCGATGATCTCTTGCGTCGTCCCGTGCGGCAGTCCGCAGAACACGGCATCGAGCCGCGTCCAGTCGACCTTTTCCCATTCCACGAGTTTTGGCAGGTCGAGCATGAAGAAGTGAGGAAACACCTCGCTCATCGTCTTGCCGGCATGGGTGTTAGCGGTAAGCGCGGTGATTTCGGCATTCGGGTGCCGCGCCAACAGGCGCACCGCGTCGGCGCCGGTGTAGCCGGACGCGCCCAAAATTCCGATTTTCTTCTTCGTCATTGCTCGCTCCTCGGAAGCGTAGTCATCTCGGTCTGTATCAGCGCGAAAGCCTGCGGGCGCACCTCGCGCATCAAGGCCGCGATGTCCTGGGCACCGGCTTCGGCCTGCAAAGCGAGCGTGTTGCCGACCGCCGCGAAATCGGTTTCAGACTTGTGCTGGTTCAGCTTGAAGCTGCCCTCCACCTCTTCCACCATCATCTCGAGACCCACGATGGCCTTCTTCATGGTTTCCAGCCTCGCGGCGGTCATCTTGCCCGACACCCACGGCTTTTTCGGCAGCAGCCGGTCCTCGAACTTGGCGCTCAGCGCGTCGATCTGAACGGCAAGCTCGTCATCCGACAACGTCCGCACCGGCCCGGTCAGATGCACCGCCTGATAGAGCCAGGTCGGCACCTGATCGGGTGACACGTAACAGTCCGGCGAAACATAGGCGTCGGCGCCGGTAACGGCCAGCAGCCAAGGTGACCCGCCCGCCAGCTTTACCAGCGGATTGTGACGGGCAACATGAAACAGCGCCCGCGGCGTCCCGTCGGCGGCGTAAGTCAAGTAGAACGGGAGCGCGGAGGCGATCGGCTTGCCGCCGTCCCACGCGCAGGCCATGCCGAAACCACGCGCTTCCGCGAAGGCAAGGCTCGCGGCACGGTCAGGCTTGAAGGGCGGTGGCGTATACATTGTCAAAGCTCCTGCATGACGAAGGAGCCGCCAGATCGAACCGCGTGTCTTTTTCAGGAGAGCGCCGCGGGATCGGGTCCGGCGGCAGAGGCGATGGTCTTAAACGCGAGCGACCGCCCATACCGCGATAATGCGGCGGCGGCGGGCAATGATGATGGTCGCGGCGTTGATCATGGGCGCGGCTATAAGGCCGCGCCCCCTTGACGTCAAGATTTGCTTTCGTCATTCCGGCGCGCGCGCCTTGCGCGCGAACCACAGATGCGCAATTGCGCATCGGGGAATCCAGAGGTTGCGGCGCGAGATTCCGGGTTCGATGCTTACGCATCGCCCCGGAATGACACCTTAAATCGCCGGATTCCACGGTGCCGGCACGACGCGATAGCCGCTGCCGTCCTTCACCACATGGCCGAGGCCCGGGAACGGATAGTGGAAGCCCTGCACCTGGAGCCGCTCGGCAACCACCATGTCGTAGATGCGGCGGCGGGTCTTCTCCGCCACGTCGCCGTCCTGGTCGAAGAACGCATGCCAGCCGGGGTTGGTCGCGAACAGGTTCGGATTGTTGGTGACATCGGACTGGATGAAGACCTTGTCCGGGCCCGAGGCCAGCACGTAGGAGGTGTGGCCCGGCGTGTGGCCGACGGTCTCGACCGAGGTCAGGCCCGGCGCGATCTCCTTGCCCCACTCGTACGGCGTGACCTTCTTCTTCAGGCCGGCTTCGAAGATATTGCGGTTGTTCTTGAACAGGCCCTGCATGCGGCCGGCCGGCGCCCGGCTCATCTCGCCGTCGTCCATCCAGAACTTCCACTCGGTCGCCGGCACCAGCACCTCGGCATTCGGGAATGCCGGCGTGCCTTCGGCGGTCAAGAGGCCGTTCACGTGGTCGCCGTGGAAGTGCGAGATCACGACCATGTCGACATTCCTGGGATCGAAGCCGGCGGCGACGAAATTGTCGGCGAACAGGCCATTGGCGCCCTTCGTGCTGGCCTTCGCCAGCGCGCCATTGCCGGTGTCGATCACCACCAGCTTGCCGCCGGTGTTGAGCACCAGCGGTGCGAACCAGATCGTCATCATGTCGCGCGGCATGAACGCCTTCTCCAGCGCCGCGTTGACGTCGTCCCGCTTCGCATTGGGGATGAAGGAGTCTTCCAGCTTGAAGACATTCTTGCCATCGGACACAACGGTGACGAGGATGTCACCGACCTTGTAACGATAGAAGCTCGGCGCCTGCTTGTCGGCAACCGGCGCCACAGCGCCCGCAGGAACGGTTGATAGCAACGGTGCGGCGGCGATGCCGGCAGCGCCGGCGAGAGCATGACGTCGTGTCAATTCCATGTGCTGTCCTTCCCAGTGAAACTGCGCCCGATGAATTCGCGCCCGGTGGGCGCGGTTGTATCAGCGTTTCGATACTCGCGCGATGCCGACAGCGCGAGCGGTTACCCTCCCGCCTAACCCCTGCAGGTCGGCCTTATTCCGGAGCTTGCTACACCACCCGCCACACCCACTCGATGGCATGGGCAATGACGTCGCCGAACAGCAGCAGTGCCGCCGACCAGACCAGCGCGGAGACGAAATTGGCGATCTGGAATTGCCAGTACGACATCTCGAAAATGCCGGCCGCAAGCGGCACCGAGGCGCGCAGTGGACCGAAGAAGCGGCCGATGAAGATGCTGGGCACGCCCCAGCTCTTCACGAAGGCCTCGCCCCGCGGCAGGATCTCCGGGTAGCGCGACAGGGGCCACATCTGCGCGACCTGCTCCTTGTAGCGATAGCCGAACCAGTAGGAGACCCAGTCGCCGAGCGCGGCACCAACGCCGCCCGCGATCCAGATCGGCCAGAAGCTGATCCCGCTGACGCCGATCAGGGCGCCGATCGCGACCAGCGCGCCCCAGGCCGGAACCAGCAATGAAATGAAGGCGAGCGATTCAGCGAACGCCAGCAGCATGACGATCGGAGCGGCCCAGGCCTGGTGGTGCCGCACGAATTCGGCCAGGGCCCGCGCAAGGTCTTCCATCTCGTCGTGTGCCTTCCCGCTCCGTTGAACCTCGAATGAACCTTTCTAGCGGCACGCAGCCTAAGAACAGGTAAGCCAGCCGATTGCGTGACATCAAGTCACAAAGGCGGGGATCGACCGTGATTTCCCGTAAGGCCCCTGAGGTCCAGGTTGGCATCTCCCTCACAAGAAAAAGGAATGACTGGATGATCGGATCGCTGATGATGTGCGTGAGCGTTCTCGTCCTGCTGTTCGGAATGCTCGCGGGCATCGCCATGGGTATCCAGCACGACTTCACGTTGGGACCGGCGCATGCGCATCTCAATCTGGTCGGCGGCGTGCTGCTGTTCCTGTTCGGCCTCTACTACCGGCTGGTGCCGGAAGCGGGCAGCATGCTGCTCGCCAGAATCCAGGGCTGGCTGCATATCGTCGGCGGCGTCCTGTTCCCGGCCGGCGTGGCCGCCGTGCTGCTGAAGGGACCGTCGTTCGAGGCGGCGCCGATCGTCGGGTCACTGCTGGTGGTCGCCGCCATGGTTCTGTTCACGGTCATTGTAATCCGCACCTCGCAGGCGTAATCGCGGTTTCCTATCTATGGGGATGGCCGGGCTCCAGGGCGCGGCCGTCCCCATTGGCAGCCCATCCGTGGCATAGTCAGAGCAACCGATTCGCCGCGCCGTGACCGGCGCGCCACTTGAAGAACCATGGCCAAATCATTGAAGTCGAACGCCAAAAGTAAATCTGCCGACGATCTGTTCGGAGCCCCGGAACTGAAGGGACGCGCCCCGGCGAAGGCTGCTTCGCGATCCGCTGGAAGCGCCGAAGCCGGCTATACGGCGGCTGACATCGAGGTGCTGGAAGGGCTGGAACCGGTCCGCCGGCGCCCCGGCATGTATATCGGCGGCACCGACGAGAAGGCCCTGCACCACCTGTTCGCCGAGGTGATCGACAACTGCATGGATGAGGCGCTGGCGGGCCACGCCACCTTCATCGACGTGGAGCTGACCGCCGATGGCTTCCTGACCGTGACCGACAATGGCCGCGGCATTCCGGTCGACCCGCATCCGAAATTCCCGAAGAAGTCGGCGCTCGAAGTCATCATGTGCACGCTGCACTCGGGCGGCAAGTTCGACTCCAAGGTCTACGAGACCTCGGGCGGCTTGCACGGTGTCGGTGTCTCCGTGGTCAACGCCCTCTCCTCGCGGCTCGAGGTCGAGGTTGCGCGCAGCGGGCAGTTGCATCGCATGACCTTCGAGCGCGGCCACCCCAAGGGCAAGCTCGAAGACCTCGGCAAGGTCAACAACCGCCGCGGCACGCGCATCCGCTTCAAGCCGGACACCGACATTTTCGGCGCCAAGGCGGCTTTCAAGCCGCAGCGTCTGTTCAAGATGACGCGCTCGAAGGCCTATCTGTTCGGCGGCGTCGAGATTCGCTGGCACTGCGACCAGGAGCTCCTGAAGGGCGTCGAAGACGTCCCGTCGGAAGCCAAGTTCCACTTCCCCGGCGGACTGAAGGATTATCTGGCCGCGGCGATCCACGCCGATACGCTGGTGCATCAGGATATCTTCTCCGGCAAATCCGGCCGCAGCGGCGCGCATGGCGCCTGCGAATGGGCCGTGGCCTGGACGGCCGATGCCGACGGCTTCCTGTCGTCCTACACCAACACGGTGCCGACGCCCGATGGCGGTACGCATGAATCCGGCCTGCGCAGCGCATTGTTGCGCGGTCTGAAGGACCACGCCGAACGCGCGGGCCAGGGCAAGCGCGCGGCGTCCATCACCTCGGAAGACGTGATGGTGGGCGCGGCCGTGATGCTCTCGGTGTTCGTGCGCGAGCCTGAATTCCAGGGCCAAACGAAGGACCGCCTCGCCACCGCCGAAGCGCAGCGCATCGTCGAACAGGCGATGAAGGATCCGTTCGACCACTGGCTGTCAGGCAATCCGAACCAGGCCAACCGGCTGCTCGATTTCGTGATCGATCGCGCCGAGGAGCGGCTGCGCCGCCGCCAGGAAAAGGAGACCGCGCGCAAGACGGCCGGCAAGAAACTGCGTCTGCCCGGCAAGCTCGCCGACTGCTCCGACGCCGGTACCGAAGGCTCTGAGCTCTTCATCGTCGAAGGTGACTCGGCCGGCGGCAGCGCCAAGCAGGCGCGCGACCGCAAGACGCAGGCCGTGCTGCCGCTGCGCGGCAAGATCCTCAACGTCGCCTCTGCCGGCAAGGACAAGCTGACCGCCAACGCGCAGCTCTCCGACCTCGTGCAGGCGATCGGCTGCGGCACGCTCGCGCATTACCGCGAAGAGGATCTGCGCTACCAGCGCATCATCATCATGACCGACGCCGACGTCGACGGGGCGCACATCGCATCGCTCCTGATCACCTTCTTCTACCGGCAGATGCCGCGGCTGATCGACGAAGGGCACCTCTATCTGGCGGTTCCGCCACTCTACAAGCTGAAGCACGGCACCAAGTCGATCTACGCCCGCGACGACGCGCACAAGGACGAGCTGCTGAAGAGCGAGTTCAACGCCAACGCCAAGGTCGAGGTGAACCGCTTCAAAGGCCTCGGCGAGATGATGCCGGCGCAGCTGAAGGAAACCACGATGGATCCGGCCAAGCGCACGCTGCTGCGCGTGGTGCTACTGGCCGACGATCGCGAGGGCACCGCCGACTCGGTCGAGCGGCTGATGGGCACCAAGGCCGAAGCCCGCTTCGCCTTCATTTCCGACAAGGCCGAATTCGCCAGCGACGACCTACTCGACGTCTAGGCCCAACCGATTGATCTGAAATGAATTTCCGGCCGCCCCCAGATTGGGGCGGCCGTTGCCATTTTGCCCGTTCGGAGAGCCCCAGTGGCTTCGTTTTCGGCCGGATGTGTCTCACCAGCAACAGCATTTCCGGCGGAACCACGTATAGTTCGACCATGAGTTTCGGGAATCGGTGCCAGCGCACTCCCCTGAGCGACCTGATCGAACGCTAGTCGAGGATTTGGATATGAAGAAGATTTTGCTCGCTCTGACCGCGGTTGCTGCGATGACGGCATCGGCGTCGGCTGCCGATCTGGCCGCCCGCCCCTACACCAAGGCTCCTGCCCCGGTTCCGGTCGCTCCGAGCTGGACCGGCTTCTACATCTTCGGCGGTGGCGGCGGCGGCGTCTGGGATGCTGACACGGGCGTCCAGTCGACCGTGACGGGTGCGCCGATCCTCGGCTTCAACCAGCGCCAAGGCGGCGATGGCTGGTACGGCACCGTCGGCGCCGGTTACGACTGGCAGACCGCCAACAGCTGGGTCATCGGCGTGTTCGCCGACGGTCAGTTCGGCAGCCTGAAGGGCACCATCCAGGATCAGGGTCCGTTCGTCGCCGGCAACATCAAGAACGACTACAGCTGGGCGGCTGGTGCGCGCCTCGGCTACCTGATCGCGCCGAACGTCCTGTCCTACGTCAACGCCGGTTACTCCAGCTCGCACTGGAAGGGCACCACGCTGTTCAACACCGCGAGCGCGCTTCCCTCGGGTCTGCACACCAACGACTTCGATCGCGGCGGCTGGTTCGTCGGCGGCGGCGTCGAGAACAACCTGAACATCTTCGGCATCACCGCGCCGGGCTGGTTCATGAAGACCGAGTATCGCGCCGCTTACTACGACAACAAGAACATCTCGGAGCTGGTCGACGGCACCAACATCTCGAACGGCCGCGACATCACCTTCAAGCCGCTTGTCCAGACCATCAGCACCTCGCTGGTCTACCGTTTCAACTGGACCGGTCCCGTTGTCGCCAAGTACTGAGCTGCGTACTGATCCCTGCTGAGATAGCAGACCAAAAGCCCCGGCATTGTCCGGGGCTTTTTTGTTGCCCGAACGTCATGGAAATCGCCCGACGCGCAAGCCCGCCGGCGCAGGGCGGACCGGCTGTAGCCGATCTGGTCAGCGCCGTGACGATCGGGCACTCTCGCGCCCGGTTCAAACCTCAGCGGACAACAACAATGAAAAACGGACAGTTTGATCTCTCGGGCCGGGTCGCCATCGTCACCGGCGGCAATGGCGGCATCGGGCTTGGCATGGCGCGCGGCCTGGCGGACGCCGGCGCGGCGGTTGCCGTGGTCGGCCGCAACGAGGCGAAGTCAAAGGCCGCCGTCGAGGATCTCGGCAAGCGCGGCGCCAAGGCGATCGCGGTGGCAACCGACGTGACCGACAAGGCCGCCGTCGCGGCCATGGTCGAACGGGTCGTTCGCGAGCTCGGCCGGATCGACATTCTCGTCAACAACGCCGGCATGAGCATCCGCAAGCCTCCGCACGAGCTCGAACTGGAGGAGTGGAGCAAGGTGATCGACACCAACCTCACCAGCGCGTTCATGTGCTCGAAGGCGGCTTATCCGGCGCTCAAGGCGTCGGGGCACGGCAAGATCATCAATATCGGCTCGATGATGTCGATCTTCGGTGCGAGCTTCGCCGCGGCCTATGCCGCGAGCAAGGGCGGCATCGTGCAGTACACCCGCGCCTGCGCCAACGCCTGGGCTCCCGACAACATCCAGGTCAACGCCATCCTGCCCGGCTGGATCGATACCGACCTGACCAAAGGTGCGCGCCAGCAGGTGGCCGGGCTGCACGAGCGCGTGCTTGCGCGCACGCCGGCGGCACGCTGGGGGGCGATCGACGACTTCGCAGGCATCGCTGTGTTCCTGGCATCGCCCGCGTCGGACTTCGTCACCGGCACCGCGATCCCCGTCGACGGCGGCTATTCGGTGATGGCCTGAAAACACAGCAACCCGGCGCTTGCGAGCGCGGCGCGCAGTTCAGCCCGCGGCCGGCGAATGCACGTGCTCCGGCCGCACCCCGACGGCGACCAGACGTGCGGTGAGGCCCTGCAGCCAGGGCATTGCCGTGATCAACCGCAGCGCCAACGGCACCGGCTGATCGCCGGCCTTCAGCGCCGCGCTGATGATGTTGTTCTGCGCGATCACCTGCATGCGCTGTGTCACGCGCACCGGGAATTCGCGGCGCCGCCGCACCGCATCGAGCTCGTCTTCCGACGGCACGCCGTGAACGAGCTTCGCCGCCAGGATGTTGGCGGTCGCGACGGCATCCTGCACCGCGAGGTTGACGCCGACGCCGCCGATCGGCGACATCGCATGCGCGGCGTCGCCGATGCAAAGCAGGCCGGGACGGGTCCAGCGCGTCAGGCGATTGATCGCGACCGTGAGCAGCTTGACGTCGTCAAAGCTCTTCACGTCGGCAAGGCCGGCCTTGAGGATCGGCGCCAGCCGCAGCACGTCGTCGAGCAGCGCCGGCAATCCCCTCGCCTTCACCGCCTCGTATTGGCCCTTGGCGATCACATAGGCGCATTGCCAGTAGTCGCCGCGATCGAACGTCACCATCATCTTGCCGTGCTCGACGCGGGCGAACAAATTCTCGGTCTCATGCGGACGCCGCCCGACGCGAAACCACAAAACGTCCATCGGCGCGCCGATCTCCTCGACGTCGAGGCCGGCGCGCTCGCGCACGATCGAATGACGTCCGTCGCAGCCGACGGTGAGATCCGCCTCGATCTCGACCGGGCCGTCGGGCGTGTTCGCGCGCACGCCCGCGACAGCATCGCCGCGCCGGATCAGATCGGTCGCCTCGGCCTTCATCAGCACCTTCAGCGAGGGGAAGCGCTTGCCGCTCTCGCGCAGGTAATTGAGGAAGTCCCACTGTGGCATCATCGCGATGAAGGGGTATTTGACGCTGAGGCGGCGGAGGTCGGCGATCCGCACCGAGGTGCCGCCGAACATGCCGTCGAGCGTCTGGATGTCCTGATGCGGCAGCCTCAGGAAGCCGTCGATCAGGCCGAGTTCGTCCATCACCTGCAGGGTCGACGGATGCACGGTGTCGCCACGGAAGTCGCGGAAGAAGTCGGCGTGCTTCTCCAGCACCACGACATCGACTCCGGCGCGTCCGAGCAGATAGCCAAGCATCATGCCGGCCGGCCCACCACCGACCACGCAGCAGCGCGCCCTGATCTGACGCGTGTTCGGCCCTGCCGGATTGCCTGCATCCATGATGCCGTCCTCACCGCTGCCTCGCCCCTCAGAATCCGATTGTAACGCGGATCTGGCGGCAAGGATGCAAGGCTAACGCCTGAAGGTCTTGATTTCCGACACGCTGCCGTCGCGATAGGTCAGCTCGACCGAGACCGCCCTGGTCTGCGGCGCAAGCTTCAGATAGGGCTGCGCGTCAGACGGGATCGCGCTGGGATCGCGCGAATTGCAGGATGGCATCTTCAGGACCTTGTCCGGCACCGCGGTGTCGATGCCGATGCGCACCTCGCGGATCGCGCAGCGATACGACATCAGGTGCGTATAGTAGACCAGCAGCCCGTTGAACTCGCGGAATGACAGCCAGCTGGTCGCGGTCATGTCGAGGATCTTGCGCTGGTCGCGGATCAGCGCGGCGTCGGGATCGAACTTGATCGGGAACGGCCCCTGCATCATGCCTTGCGTATCGACATAGCGAATCTCGATCGTGGCGGCCGGCGCATCGGCCGGCAGCTCGACCGACGGATTGGGCATCCGCTTGCGCGTGCGCGGATCGAGCGTGTCGATGAAGCCGGTTTCGCGGAAATCGCCGCTGTCGCCGATCCGCCAGGAAATCCCGAGCGTCGGATCGGCGATCGAGAACACCACGGTCCAGCCGCCATTGTGCCGCGAGAAGCTCGCGATCGGCGCGTTGATCGAATCCTCCTTAGGCAGCTTCGGCACCGCGACCGGCGGCAGCGCGGCCACCTGCTGCAGCGACGCGGACGGCTTGGCCGCCTCGGCCTGCCCCTTCGCGATCCCGTTCAGGAAGACATCGTCGACCATCTGGTCGAAATAGACCGGGATCTGCTTGTGCTTCACGGTCTCGGCCATCTCGCTGACCAGGCGCCGCGTGCGCTGCGCGACTTGCACGAGATTCTCGCCGGGCTGCAGCAGCTCCTTGGCGAAGGTCCGCGTGAACACCGAATTGGGATTGGCATCATCGTTCGAAAGACGGTCGAGCGCGGTCTGGCGCGGCCCCGCCGAGAACACCGAGAACACGCCCTCCGGCAGTTGCGTCATCGGCGCGAGGCCACCGCCGCCGGCGACCGCGCGCGTGCCGGCGCGCTCGAACGGATTGTTGCGGCAGGCGTCGAACACCAGGATCGAGGTGCGCGCCTTCTTGTTCTGCAAGCGCTCGACGATGCGGTCGGCGAGAACAGAGGCGTCGCGCACCAATTCCTCCTGCCCTTCGGTGGCGGCCGGGACGTCGGTCGGCAGCAGGAAATTCTGGCCGGCGATCTCGAAGCCGTGGCCGGCATAGAAGAAGAACGCGGTATCGCCGGGTTCCACGGAGCGGTCGAACGCGAGCAGCGTCTCGGAGAACGCCTGCCGGTTGAGGTTCTCGGCTACCATGACGCTGAAGCCGAGCTGCTTCAGCGTGTCGCCCATGGTGCGAGCGTCGTTGACCGCCTTCTGCAGCCTGGGCACGTTCCTGTAGTCATTGTTGCCGATCACCAGCGCGACGCGCTTTTCGGCCTGGGCGGGTGCGGCCGATGCGACAAATGCAACCGCCCAAAGGATCGCCGAAAGTCTCGAAAGCCAGCTCTTCATCCCGTTTCCCCGCCTGCACGACAAATGCGCCGCCCGTGCGACCGCCGTCTAATAGTCGGACCAGCCGTTTCGCCGGTTCAAGGCCGGCCGCGGACGGCCGTTCCGGCCGGCCACGCCGAAATGAGGGATCCGATTTGTCTTAGGTCAAGTTTCTTTTTACGGCCCGCGTGATAGATTCGAGCCTCCATCCGGTTCGAGCTCTCCGCACGTCGCAACGGCTTTTCCGTGCACACATGGTCTACTGATCAAGTCGATCCCAAGGATCGCTTCGACTATTGGCGCGAGGTCCGCGCCAAGGGGCTGTTCGGCGTCACCGCCGAGCTGGAAGCCGACCGGCGCCGCGACTTCTTCGGCGAGTTCTCGCTGCGCAAGCTCGGCGATGCCGGGCTGGTCGAGCTGCGCGCCTCGCCGTACCGTGTCGAACGGCGCACCGGCGACATCGCCGACGCGGCCAGCGACAGCCTGTGCATCTATCAGCAGCTTGGCGGCGGCGGCTGGTTCGGCGGCGCGCGGCTCGATGAATTTGCCGTTCGCGACGGCATGTTCGCGACCAGCTACTCGGACCTGCCCTATCGCACTGTCCCCCTGCACGACGACGGCTTCCACCTGCGCATCATCAAGGTCCCGGTCGCGAACATCGTCCCGCCGGGCGCCGAGCTCGGCGAACTCGTCCCCAGGCCGGTGCAGGATGAGACTGCGCTGCGGGCCCTGCTGGAAGCATGCTTCCGCGACCTCATCGAGAGCAACGATGCCGCGGCGGCGGGCACGGCGCCGACGGTGCAGGCGCTGGCGCATATCGCGCTGATCGAGCGCGGCATCATGCGGCCGAAGAGCCGGCTCGCGCAGCAGGCCTTGCGAACCGCCCATTTGTCGCTGGCCCGGCGCCTGATCCGGCGCCACCTGGCGCGTGCGGCGCTGTCGCCAACCCTGATTGCCGGCCTGCTCGGCATCTCGGTCCGTCATCTGCACATTCTGTTCGAGGAAACCTCGATGAGCTTCTCGGAGACCGTCACCGCGCTCCGGCTCGAACAAAGCCGCCGCCTGCTCCGCGAGCAGCCCAGGCAGACGATCGCCGAGGTCGCCTTTGCCTGCGGCTTCGAGAGCCTTGCGACGTTCTACCGCCTCTTCAATGCATCCGAATCCATGACGCCGGGCGACTATCGCGCACAAACGGCCTGAGCGCCCGTCCGGACCGGCCGGGACACCGCGCTCGCAATTCGCCGAAGCTTGGCCGCGCCCCCTTCACCTCCTTGAACTTCACATCGCCGCGCGATCCGACTTTCGCTGAACCGAAGTGATCAGCCTGCGCGCATTGAGAAGATATTTTCCGGCCATTTCGCCAAACCACTGCGGCGCTTCGCCCGGGTTCGGCACCGCAAATTTCCTTACCGGCGACGCGCGCGCTCATGCAGAGCGAGGGATCAGTCACGATGCGCGGTAAGCACGGGGATCACAGCCAGGAAACGCCAGCTACAGGCGCGACGCGCATTTATCTCGATGCCGCGGACCTGCGAGAGGATCAAATCCCGGCATCTGAGCCAGCCCGTCAGGGCTCAGCGGCGACCGGCAATCACGGCTGGACGCCGCTGCTCGAAGCTTGCCTCGCCGACTTCAAGGAAGCCACGGAGGCCGGTGATACCGCTTGCATTCCTGCGCTGGTCAAGATCGTGGCGGACCTTGCGCTGATCGAGCGCGGTGTGATCAGGCCGGGCAGCCGCCGGGCGCAGCAGGCGCTGCGCGTCGGCCGGCTCAGCCTCGCGCGCCACCTGATCACGCGCCATCTTGCCAAGCCAAGCCTGTCGCCAGGGATGGTCGCCGGCATGCTCGGCGTCTCGGTCCGCTACCTGCACGTCTTGTTCGAAGCGACCGGGACGAGCTTTTCGCAGACCCTCACCGCCCAGCGCCTGAGCGAGAGCCGAAGGCTGCTTTGCGAGAAGCCGCCGCGGCCGATCGCCGACATCGCCCTCACCTGCGGGTTCGGCAGCCTCGCCACCTTCTACCGGATATTCGGCGCTTCCGAAGGCCTGACGCCCGGCGGATTCAGGATGAAAAGCAGCGCGGAAGCCCCCGCTGTGGCCTCGCCGTCCGGGGCGGGGGTCGTGATTCATTTGACCGCCAAATGACGAAAAGACGCGTATTTCAGTCAAAACGTTAAGCTTTTTCGGCCATCCGGCCGGTTCCAAGATTGACTTTACCGCTTTCGCCCCTATGTTGCGGGCAACGCGGCCCTCGGATCGAAACGCGATTCGTCAGGTTTGCCGTCCGTCGGCGTTAGTCAGAGCCCCCGAGCTTTATAGAAAAGCGAGCCGTTTCGGGGCCGAACGCGACAGCCTTTTACCTGCGATGCCGAACGGCGGTTTCGACCAGAGGCTCAATGTCTTTTTCCAATCTAGGCCTGTCCGATAAGGTCCTCGCCGCAGTTGCGGCCACCGGTTACACCAATCCCACTCCGATCCAGGAACAGGCAATCCCGCACGTTCTCGCCCGGCGCGACGTCCTCGGCATTGCCCAGACCGGCACCGGCAAGACCGCTGCCTTCGTTCTCCCGATGCTTACCCTGCTCGAGAAGGGCCGCGCCCGGGCACGGATGCCGCGCACCCTGATCCTCGAGCCGACCCGCGAGCTTGCCGCGCAGGTGAAGGAGCAGTTCGACAAATACGGCGCCGGTCAGAAATTGAACGTGGCGCTCCTGATCGGCGGCGTCTCGTTCGGCGACCAGGACTCCAAGCTGATGCGCGGCGTCGACGTCCTGATCGCTACGCCCGGCCGCCTGCTCGACCACACCGAACGCGGCGGATTGCTGCTCACCGGCGTCGAGCTGCTGGTGATCGACGAAGCCGATCGCATGCTCGACATGGGTTTCATCCCCGACATCGAGCGCATCTGCAAGCTCGTCCCGTTCACGCGGCAGACCCTGTTCTTCACCGCGACGATGCCTCCGGAGATCAGCCGCATCACCGAGGCCTTCCTGCACAATCCTGCGCGGATCGAAGTCTCCAGGCCCGCGACCACCGCCGTCACCGTGACGCAATTGCAGGTCCCGGCCGGTCGCGAAGCGCATGACAAGCGCGAGATCCTCCGCCGCCTGCTGCGCGATGCCAAGGATCTCAACAACGCGATTATCTTCTGCAATCGCAAGCGCGAAGTCGCCGTCCTTCACAAGTCACTCCAGAAGCACGGCTTCAGCGTCGGTGCCCTGCACGGCGATATGGATCAATCCGCCCGCACCGCGGCCCTCGATCAATTCCGGAAGGGCGAGATTCCGCTGCTCGTCGCCTCCGACGTCGCCGCCCGTGGTCTCGACATTCCCGCGGTGAGCCACGTCTTCAATTTCGACGTACCGCACCACCCCGACGACTATGTCCACCGCATTGGCCGTACTGGCCGCGCCGGACGCACCGGTACTGCGATCTCCATCGTCACCTCGCTCGATAGCAAGTCGATGACCGCGATCGAGAAGCTGATCGGCCAGCCGATCCCGCGCGCTGAGGGCGACTACACCGTTCACAGCGAAGCCTCCGACGAGGACGCCGCGCCGCGCCGCTCGCGTGGCCGCGAAGGTTCGCGCGATGGTGCCCGCGGCGGCCGCAAGCCGCGCCGCGAGCGCGAGGCGCGCCACGGTGAACGCGAGCCGCGTCACGGTGAACGCGAAGCGCGTCACGAGCGGGAGCCCCGCGAGGAGCGCGCAGCGAAGCCGGAGCGTGAACCGCGCCACGGCCGCAATTCGGCTCCGCAGGCCGCTCCGTCGCACGTGCCGTCGATCGGGCGTGCCGAGCCACGGCGGCCGCAGCGCGAGGTGGACCATGAGCCCGCCGATCATTCGCACCTGCCCGCCTTCCTGCTACGACCTGTGCGCGCACGCGCATAAGGCCTGCTCTGATGCCGCCGCGCCAGCGGCGGTATTCCGGACACTTCTGTTACCGCCCACGACCGGCGCACGCGCTGATCCTCAGCGTTTGAAGCAAATGCGCCCAGTTTGCGCCTCGCACCAAAGCGCGATGAGATTTGCGCGAAGCGTCATCGCGCCTTAGCTCGTTGTTTGAGCATGATCTTTTCGGAAAACCGCTGCGCACTTTTCCGGATCATGCTGTAGCGAGCAAACGAAAAGCGCCCGAAAGTGGCGCTCAAGGCGGACAAACATCGGGCGCGCCGCATGGTCGCCGCAGCCGGCTTCCCCGTACACTGTTTACCTTGCCTTCACTCTCGTCCCGTACCCTCGCCCCAATAGTTTAGTCATTGCTGCCGGGTTTAATCGGCATTGCGTGCATTGAGGACGTGACAGTGGTCAAGCTGCTGGACGAACACGAACGTACGTTGGCCTTTGCCGAAGTCGCGCTTGGCCAGATCCGCTCGCTTCGCCAGACCGCAGTCCCCCGCAACTATGAAATCTGGTACGTCTACGCGACCGGATACAACGCGCCGCTCAACAAGGTCATCAACGAGACGCTGGCGCGCAGTGGCAAGCTCTCTGAATCCGATCTCGAGCAGATCTACGAAACCTACCTTTCGCACATCAAGACCTCGGACCGCATCGACAAGGTCGGCGCGCGCGTCATCGGCGAGATCGACGCCGTCATGAAGCTGATCACCGATGCGCTCGGCGTGTCCGCGACCTATGACGCCAGCCTCGTCGGCGCCAGCGATAAGCTTGCGAGCGCGACCACCCGCGATCACATCAAGGCAATCGTCGATAGCCTGGCGAAATCGACGCGCGAGATGCGCGAGACCAATCAGGCATTGGAGAACCGGCTCGCGCTGTCGAAGTCGGAGATCAGCGACCTGCAGCATAGCCTCGAGGCGATCCGTGCCGAGAGCCTGACCGATCCGCTCACCGGCCTCGGCAACCGGAAATATTTCGACCGCTCGATCGACATGGCGGTGCAAGCCGCGCTCGCCAGCGGCGAGCCGCTGTCGCTCCTGATGTTCGACATCGACCACTTCAAATCGTTCAACGACTCCTACGGCCATCTCACCGGCGACCAGGTGCTGCGGCTGGTGGCACAGTCGCTGAAGCAGAACATCAAGGGCCAGGACATCACCGCCCGCTATGGCGGCGAGGAATTCGCAGTGGTGCTTCCCAACACGGCGCTGCGGCAGGCGCTGACGGTCGCCGACCACATCCGCCGCGCCGTGATGGCCAAGGAGCTGAAGAAGAAGTCGACCGGCGAGATCCTCGGCCGCGTCACGATCTCGGTCGGCGTCTCCATGCTGAAGCCGACTGACGACACCGACTCGCTGATTGAGCGCGCCGACGCCTGCCTCTATGCCGCCAAGCGCGCCGGCCGCAACCGTGTGATCTGCGAGGCCGATCCGGAATACAGCACCGAGATCCAGACCCGCGTGGCGTGATCTGGTCGCTCAACTGCCTCCACCGTCATTGCGAGCGAAGCGAAGCAATCCACCTGCCGCATATGCGGATCCATGGATTGCTTCGCTTCGCTCGCAATGACGTGGATGGATTGGCTGCCTCAGGATGCGGATCGCTTCTTTGCCGATCGCTTCTTCTTGGCCGATGGCCTCTTCGCGACCGCCTTTTCTGCCGTAGCTTTCTTGCCTGCAGTCTTCTTCGCAGGCGCCTTCGACTTTCGCGCAGCCGCTCGTTTCCTCGGCCGCTTGCGCAGGGCGGCGCGCAGGGCGGCGCCGAGTGCCGACCGTGCCCAGACCGCGAGTTCTTCCGAATCATCGAACAGCCGTGCCGGCAGCTGCCAGTAGGAGTTCACCGTGACGGTCTTCGACCGTGTCTGATACTGGAATGGCCCGCAGCCCTCCGCCTCAAATTGCGGGATGGTCTGCTCGTCGGCGCGGAAATAAAGCCCGGCCCGCAGGGCCAGCGCGAAATTGGTGCCGTCAGCCGAGATGCCATAGCCGGAGAACATCCGGCGCAGCGTGACCGGGCCGAAATCGGTGAACAGGTCGGTGAGGAATTCGCGGTCCATGTGCCAATCGCCCCCGTTTCTGTCGCCTCATGGTAAGGAGCACGTCTCCATCCATGTCATTGCGAGCGTAGCGAAGCAATCCATCGCGCAACAAGCGGAAACATGGATTGCTTCGCTACGCTCGCAATGACGGGCAACACAGGTGCCGATCACACAACAATCGATATGCGGACGTCTCTAGACCGTGGCCGGCTTGAGCTGCACCGATTCGCCGCAACCGCAGGCGGAAACCTGGTTCGGGTTGTTGAACACGAACTGGGCCTGCATCTTGTCGGCCACATAGTCCATCTCGGTTCCAAGCAGGAACAGCACGGCCTTCGGATCGACCAGGATCTTCACGCCCTTGTCCTCGACCACTTCATCAGTCGGACGGATCTCGTGAGCGTATTCGACGGTATAGGACTGTCCGGCGCAGCCGCCATTCTTGATGCCGACGCGCAGCCCGACGATCTCGGAATCCGCGCGCTTGGTCAGCTCGGTGATCCGCTCCGCGGCGGCATCGGTCAGTTTCATGACCTGCGGGCGCGGCCGCTTCGGCTTGGCTGGGGTTGGTGAAGATTGCGTCATGTCACTCATGTGGTCAGTCCCAGCGGCAAATCAATTGCCGATCTTCTTGAGCCTAAGTCCAATCCGTAAAGGTTCTTGATCAGAACCTTTACCTCTTGTTCTGACGCGTTTTCTTCACGCGAACCGGCATCCACTTCGCTCGAAAACGCTGCGACGCATCACCACATATTGAGGACGAGGCGTGCCTCGTCCGACATCCGGTCCGGCGTCCAGGCCGGATCCCACACCAGATTGACGTTGACGACGCCGACGCCGGGAACGCTGGCGACCGCGTTCTCCACCATCTGCGGCAGCTCGCCGGCGGCCGGGCAGTTCGGCGTGGTCAGCGTCATCATGATGTCGACCGAGCGATCATCCTTGAGATCGACCTTGTAGATCAGGCCGAGTTCGTAGATGTCGGCCGGGATTTCCGGGTCGAACACCGTCTTCAGCGCCGCGACGATCTCGCCGCTCATGCGCTCGGTCTCCTCCGCCGGCAGTGCCGAGGTGGTTTCCATGGTGGCCGTCTTGACTTCGGCTGTATCGGTCATGCGAACAATTCCCGCGCCTTGATCAGCGCCTGCGCCAGATGGTCGACTTCTTCCCTGGTATTATACATCCCGAAGGATGCACGGCAGGTGGCCGTCACGTTGAACCGCTCTAAAAGCGGCATCACGCAATGCGTGCCGGCGCGCACCGCAATACCCTGGCGGTCGATCACGGTCGCGACGTCATGGGGATGCGCCCCCTTCATCTCGAACGAGATCACCGGTCCCTTGTTGCGGGCGGTTCCGATCACACGCAGCGAGTTGATCTCGCGCAAGCGCTCCTGCGCATAGGTAAGCAGTTCATGCTCATGCGCGGCGATGCGCTCCTTGCCGATCGAATTGACGTAGTCGATCGCAGCCCCCAGCCCGATGGCCTCGACGATCGGCGGCGTCCCGGCCTCGAACTTGTGCGGCGGATCGCCATAGGTGACCCAGTCCTTGGCCACCTCACGGATCATCTCGCCGCCGCCGTTGAACGGCCGCATCGCCACCAGATGCTCGTGCTTGGCATAGAGCGCGCCGATGCCGGTCGGTCCGTACACCTTGTGGCCGGTGAAGGCGTAGAAATCGCAATCGAGGTCCTGGACGTCGATCGGCAGGTGCACCGCACCTTGTGCGCCGTCGACCAGCACCGGGATGCCGCGGTCGTGCGCCAGCCGGATCACGTCCTTGACCGGAACCAGCGTGCCGAGCGCGTTCGACATCTGGGTGATCGCGACGATCTTGGTGCGCGGGGTCAGGAGCTTCTCGAACTCCTCGATCAGGAAGTTGCCCTCGTCGTCGACCGGTGCCCACTTGATCACGGCACCATGGCGCTCCCGGAGGAAATGCCAGGGCACGATGTTGGAGTGGTGCTCCATGATCGAGAGGACGATCTCGTCGCCCTCCTTGATGTTCACCCCGCCCCAGGACGACGCCACCAGGTTGATCGCCTCGGTGACGTTGCGGGTGAAGACGATCTCTTCATTGCGGCGGGCGTTGATGAACTGCGCGACCTTGCCGCGGGCGCCCTCATAGGCCTCCGTCGCGGCATTGGCGAGGTAATGCAGGCCGCGATGCACGTTGGCGTATTCGCTCTTGTAGGCCTCGGTCATGCGGTCGAGCACCGCATTCGGCTTCTGCGCCGAGGCCGCGTTGTCGAGATAGACCAGCGGCTTGCCGTAGATCTGCATGGCGAGCGCCGGGAAATCCTGCCGCACCAGTGCGACGTCGTAACTGCCGTTGGCGACCGCCTTGTGCATGCTCACGCCCTCGCCTGAAGCCAGCGCTGCGCGGTGGCAATTGCGACCTCGCGCAATGCGTCGCTGGCGATGGTCTCGATCGCCTCGCCGACGAAGGCCTGGATCAGGAGCGCCTGCGCTTCCTTCTCGGGCAGTCCGCGGGCGCGCATGTAGAACAGCAGGCTCTCGTCGAGCGCGCCGGTGGTCGCACCGTGACCGCAGGTGACGTCGTCGGCGAAGATCTCGAGTTCGGGCTTGTTGTCGGCCTCCGCGTCGTCGGACAGAAGCAACGCACGGGTCATCATCTTGGCGTCGGTCTTCTGCGCGTCGGGGCGGACGATGATGCGGCCCTGGAACACCGAATGGGCGCGGTCGTCGACAACGGCACGGAAGATCTCGCGGCTCGCGCAGTGCGGCACCGCGTGATCCATGAACAGCGTGGTGTCGGCGTGCTGCTTGCCGTTGATCAGATTGACGCCGTTGGTCTCGACCGTCGAGCCCTCGCCGGCGCAGGTCACCGCCAGCTGATAGCGGCTGACATGACCGCCCGAGGTCAGGCCGAAGGTGTTGAAATGGGCATGCGCGCCGAGCGACACCGTCGCCGAGGAAATGTTGAAGGCATCGACGCTGTCTTCGACCAGGCGCACGTGATCGAGCCGTGAATTGTCACCGATCGCAACAACCAGTCCGTCATGGGTCTGGTAGGCCTTGGCGCCGTCGGCGGCGAGATAGCTCTCCACCAGCGTCACGCCGGTATCGCGGCCGAGCCGGAGCAGCGACCGCGTGAACGTCGAGGCCGGCGCAGTGCCGGATGCGACATGCACGATGTGCAGCGGCCGGGTCAGCACCGTGCCGTTGGCGACGTCGATGACGACCCCGTCGGTCGCCATCGCGCCATTCAGCGCGATCATGGGGTTGGCAACATCGGACGCGAGAGCCTGCGTCGCGACGATCTCATCGCCGGCTTCCAGCGCAACGCGCAGCGGATTGATCGAGAGCCCTTTCTCCAGATCCTGCCAATCGGAGAGATCAGGCGCGAACGCGCCGTCAACCAGCACCAGGCGCCGGACGCCTTCGATCGCGCGGGCCTGTACGACCGCCCTGGCGCGGCTCAGCGCGGCATCATCCGGGGCCGCCGCGAGCGGCAGCACCTCGCGCATCAGCGCGCGCAGGTCGGTGTATTTCCAGTCCTCGATCCGGCGATGCGGCAGGCCTGATCGTTCATAAGCCTCGAAGGCCTGGCGCCGCTGATCGGCGATCTTGCCCTCGCCCGGCAGACGGTTGCGCACCACGGCGAATGCATCGCCCAGCGCGCGCCCGGTCTCGGTCTTTGCAACAACGTTCATCACAAAACCCGCGTTTGTCAGGCAGCGTCTTCGAACTGCGCGTAACCGGACTCTTCCAGCTCCAGCGCCAGTTCCTTGCCGCCGCTCTTCACCACCCGGCCCTTCGACATCACGTGCACGAAGTCCGGCACGATGTAGTTGAGCAGCCGCTGATAGTGGGTGATCACGACCATCGCGCGCTCCGGCGAGCGCAGTGCGTTGACGCCGTCGGCCGCGATCCGCAGCGCGTCGATGTCGAGGCCGGAATCCATTTCGTCGAGGATGCAGACGGCCGGCTCGAACAGCGCCATCTGCAGAATCTCGTTGCGCTTCTTTTCGCCGCCGGAGAAGCCGACATTGACGCCGCGCTTCAACATGTCCTGCGGAATGTTCAGCGACTTGGCGACCTCGCGGACCTTCTTGAGGAAGGCCGGCGACGAGATCTCCTCCTCGCCGCGCGCCTTGCGCTGGGCGTTGAGCGCCGCGTGCAGGAAATTCCAGGTGGTGACGCCGGGGATCTCGACCGGATACTGGAACGCCAGGAACACGCCCTTGGCGGCGCGCTCGTTGGGCTCCATCTCCAGCAGGTCCTCGCCCCTGAACAGGATCTGCCCGCCGGTGACTTCATAGCCCGGCTTGCCGGCGATGACGTGGGAGAGCGTCGACTTGCCGGAGCCGTTCGGCCCCATGATCGCGTGCACCTCGCCCGGGTTCACCGTGAGCGACAGCCCGTGGAGGATCTCACGCTCCTCGACACGAACCTGCAGATCTTTCACTTCAAGCAGAGACATCTGATTTTTCCTGAGCATCACCCCGAGGCGCGTCGGCCGCGCCGTTGGCGGGATGGATTAGCCAACCGAACCTTCAAGGCTGATCGAGATCAGCTTCTGCGCTTCCACCGCGAACTCCATCGGCAGTTGCTGCAGCACGTCCTTCACGAAGCCGTTGACGACGAGGCCGACGGCTTCCTCCTGCGAGAGCCCGCGCTGGATGCAGTAGAACAGCACGTCCTCGGAAATCTTCGACGTCGTCGCTTCATGCTCGAACGTCGCCGAGGAATTCTTGGCCTCGACATAGGGCACGGTGTGCGCGCCGCATTTGTCGCCGATCAGAAGCGAGTCGCAGGCGGTGTAGTTGCGCGCGCCGGTGGCCTTGCGGTGCGCGCTGACCAGGCCGCGATAGGTGTTCTGCGACTTGCCGGCGGCGATGCCCTTGGAGATGATCCGGCTCGACGTGTTCTTGCCGAGATGGATCATCTTGGTGCCGCTGTCGACCTGCTGGAAGCCGTTCGAGATCGCGATCGAGTAGAACTCGCCGCTCGAATTGTCGCCGCGCAGGATGCAGCTCGGATATTTCCAGGTGATCGCCGAACCGGTCTCGACCTGGGTCCAGGAGATCTTCGAATTGCGACCACGGCAGTCGCCACGCTTGGTGACGAAATTGTAGATGCCGCCCTTGCCTTCCGAATTGCCCGGGTACCAGTTCTGCACCGTCGAATATTTGATCTCGGCATCGTCGAGCGTGACGAGCTCGACCACGGCGGCGTGCAGCTGGTTCTCGTCGCGCTGCGGCGCGGTGCAGCCCTCGAGATAGGAGACGTAGGAGCCCTTGTCGGCGATGATCAGCGTGCGCTCGAACTGGCCGGTGTTGCGCTCGTTGATGCGGAAATAGGTCGACAGCTCCATCGGGCAGCGCACGCCCGGCGGCACGTAGACGAACGAGCCGTCGGAGAACACAGCCGAATTCAATGTCGCGAAGTAATTGTCCGAGGTCGGCACCACGGTGCCGAGATATTTCTGCACCAGCTCGGGATGCTCGCGGATCGCCTCCGAGATCGGCATGAAGATCACGCCGGCCGCCTTCAGCTCCTTCTGGAAGGTGGTCGCAACAGAAACCGAATCGAACACGGCGTCGACCGCGATCTTGCGGTTCGGCGTCTGCTCGCCACCGGGCGGCGGCTCGACGCCCTCGAGGATCGCGACCTCGCGCAAGGGGATACCGAGCTTCTCGTAGGTCTTGAGGATTTCCGGATCGATCTCGTCGATCGAGGACAGCGTCTTCTTCGGCTTCGGCGCCGCGTAGTAGTAGATGTCCTGGTAGTCGATCTTCGGATAGTCGACGCGCGCCCAGGTCGGCTCGGTCATGGTCAGCCAGCGGCGATACGCCTCCAGGCGCCATTCCAGCATCCAGGCCGGTTCGTTCTTCTTTGCGGAGATGAAGCGGACGGTGTCTTCCGACAGCCCCTTCGGGGCCTTGTCGGACTCGATCAGCGTCTCAAACCCATATCGATACTGGTCGACGTCGATGCGCCGGACGCGCTCGACCGTCTCTTGTACAGCAGGCATTCAATCCTCCGCTCGCGGTTTCAAGGACCGCGGTGGATCTCAAGTTCCGAAAATCTCTTACGATGCTTTGATGACGAAATCCGCTTAGAACAGTTCAAGCTGTGTTTCGTCGTCCCCCCTTAACTAAGGTATCGGCGAGCTTTCGCCAAGCCTTGAGGGTCAAATCCACGTCTGTCTCCGTGGTAGACCAGCCAAGACTGAGCCGCACCGCTCCCTGGGACACCTCCGAACGGTATCCCATTGCCTCTAGCACGTGGGATGGCTGGACCTTGCCCGACGAGCAGGCGGAGCCGGACGAGACCGCGATTCCCCCAAGGTCGAACCCGATGACCGCCGTCTCGGCCTTCATTCCGGGCGCCGTGAACAGAACGGTATTAGGCAACCGCTTGACGTCATCGGAGAACACCAGCACGTCCGGCGTCTGCCGCAGCCCGTGCTCGAGCCGGTCGCGCAGTCCCCTGACGCGGGCTGCATCGGCCTTCAGCGCCGCCATCGCGGCCTTGGCGGCCGCACCGAACCCGGCGATGCCGGCGATATTCTCGGTCCCTGCCCGCCGCCCGAGCTCCTGCCCGCCGCCGCGCAGAAACGCCTCAAGGCCCTCGACGCCCTCGGCGAGCACCAGCGCGCCTGCGCCCTTCGGTCCGCCGATCTTGTGCGCCGACAGCGTCACCAGGTCGGCCTGCGTCGAGGCCAGATCGAACGGGATCTTGCCGAACGCCTGGATCGCATCGACATGCAGCAGCCCGCCAGCCGCATGGACGATTTCGGCGACATCAGCCACCGGCTGAATGGCACCGGTCTCGTTGTTCGCCAGCATCACCGAGACCAGAGCCGGCGGACCATCGGCCAGCAGTGCGCGCAGATGGTTGAGATCGATCACACCGGCCCGCGTGACATGGATTGCGGAGGTCGCCTCCGTCGCAAACCGACCGCCCGCGAGCACGGACGCGTGCTCGATCGCCGACACCAAGAGCCGCTGCACCGGCGCGCCCGCAGCGCGGCGCAATCCCGGCGTCAGTGCGAGCGCATTGGCTTCGGTCCCACCGGAGAGAAACACGACGTCCTGCGGCCGTCCGCCGACCGCCTTCGCCACGGCATTGCGGGCATCCTCAAGCAGCCGTCGCGCCCGCCGTCCCTCGCTGTGCACCGAGGACGGGTTGCCGATCAACTCCCACGCCGCAGCCATCGCCGCCTTCGCCTCCTGGCGAAGCGGCGTGGTGGCATTCCAGTCGAGATAGACGCGATCGTCCATGGAGCTATCCGCGGCAACCACCATGGTTGCGGCCTTCACTGCGAGATAACGACAGTTAACGACCGAGACCAGATCAGACGTCACCGGCACGGGAGATTTTTCCCGCGCGGCGGGAGCCTCGCTGCCGCGAGACACGGCGTTCGTGATCCCTTGAGCACGATAGCATTATGACAGGCTGAAACGTCAGGTAGCCTCCGAAGCAATCCGGCCGTGTCGATCCGGATCGCCGTCGCCGCGTCGGCAACGTGCGCGTCGCGACGCGGATTCGCGACCGCCAAGCGGCACAATTTCCTTGATTTTTGCCCCTTGCGTCATGCTAGAAGGCCTCCAGCGTGCCGCGCGGCGGTGCCTGCGCCGATTTCATCACGAGCTGCTCTGTTCGCGAACCGTCGCTGAAGATGGCTCCAACCGGTTGATTGATCGACGTCAATCAAGGGAACGCGGCAATCAAGGGAACACAATGCCTGAAGTCATTTTCACCGGCCCTGCTGGCCGTCTCGAGGGCCGCTACCACCCGGCCAAGCAGAAGAACGCGCCGATTGCGATGATCCTGCATCCGCATCCGCAGTTCCACGGCACGATGAACCACCAGATCGTCTATCAGTGCTACTACGCGTTCGCGCATCGCGGCTTCTCGGTGCTGCGCTTCAACTTCCGTGGCGTCGGCCGCAGCCAGGGCTCGTTCGATCACGGCACCGGCGAATTGTCCGACGCCGCGAGCGCGCTCGACTGGGCGCAGGCGATCAATCCGGAGGCCCGTGCCTGCTGGGTTGCGGGCTTCTCGTTCGGCGCTTGGATCGGCATGCAGCTTCTGATGCGCCGGCCGGAGGTCGAGGGATTCATCTCGATCGCGCCGCCCGCCAATCTCTACGACTTCTCGTTCCTCGCGCCCTGCCCGTCGTCGGGCCTGATCGTGCACGGCGACAAGGATGCCGTGGTGCCGCCCAAGGACGTCAACACGCTCGTCGAGAAGCTGAAGACGCAGAAGGGCATCGTGATCGACCAGCAGGTCATCCCCGGCGCCAACCACTTCTTCGACGGCAAGCTCGAGCCGCTGATGGAGACGGTGACCGGCTATCTCGACATGCGTCTCGCCAACGTGCGCTGACGACGCCGACCTTGTAGCCCGCATGAGCGAAGCGACGTGCGGGTCGCGGCCGACAAGACCCCGGATATCGCTGCGCTCATCCGGGCTACGGCACTGACCTATTCCGGCGCCAGCTTCAGCGCCGCAATCCCGACCAGCACCAGCGCAATCCCCGCGACCTTCATCGGGTTCAAGGCCTCGTTGAACAGCAGCACGCCCATGGCCAGCGTGCCGGCCGCGCCGATGCCGGTCCACACCGTGTAGGCGACGCCGACACCGAGCACCTGCAGCGCGCGTCCGAGCAGGAACACGAACGCGGCGAGCAGCAGCAGCGAGACCAGCGTCCAGCCGAGCCGCGTATAGCCTTCGGCATATTTCATCGAAATCGCCCAGCCGACGTCCAGCAGGCCGGCGACGACGAGCGCGATCCACGCAACCGAATGCGACATGGCTTACGCGGCGAGCTTCAGCATATGCGCGCGGTGGCCGACCAGGAACGCATGCAGCAGCGCCGGATAGTCAGGCGACACCGCACTGCGTACGCTCGGCCGCTGTGCCAGCGCGCTGCGCCAGGCGCGAAGTTTTGGCGTGTGCGTGAAAACAGCGAGATCGGTCAGCTGGTCGAACAGATCGAAATAGCGGAAGATCGGCGCGAACACCGCATCCACCAGACTGAAATTCTGGCCAGCGAAGAACGGACCAGCGCCGAGTGCGGCCTCGACGCGCGCGAATTTTGCCACGACCGCCTGCCGCTTGCTCTCGAAGGCCGCGGCATCGGTGGCAGTCTCGAGCCCCCAGAGATCGCCGAGAATGGCCGAGCCGAACTCCATCCAGGCGCGATGCTCGGCGCGCGTGAGCGCGTCCTCGGGATGCAGCTTGGCGCCGGCCTGCGTCTCCTCGATGTACTCGCAGATCACATTGCTCTCGAACAGCGCGACCTCCTTGCCGTCGTCGCGCGTCACCACCAGCACCGGCACCTTGCCGAGCGGCGAGATCTTCAGGAACCAGTCCGGCTTGCTGGCGAGATCGATGTCGATCCGCTCGAACGGCACGCCCTTCTCGCGCAGCGCGATCACCGCGCGTTGCACATAGGGGCAGAGCTTGTGGCTGATCAGTTTCAGGGCGGCCATGACGAATCTCGCGTTCAATGCAACTGCATCGAATTAAATGCAACGGCATGGAACTGTCAAGGTAGATGCATTTGCATCTAAATCACGGTCGCGCGATAATGCCCCCGGTCATCGGGATCGGCACCCCCGTTGTGGAAGGGTAGCTCAGAGGCAGGCCCTTCATGCCGCGCGCGGCAAGGAAGCCGAACGCCTGCGCCTCGATCGCATCCGCCGCCCAGCCGAGCGCCTCGGCCGGCTCGACGGTCGCCGGCGCGAGGCGCTCGCGCAGCATCCGCAGCATCGTGAGGTTGGAGGCGCCGCCGCCACAGATGATCCAGCTTTTCGGCTGTTTCGGCAGCAGCGGCACGACGCGGGCGATGGCCGCGGCCGTGAAGGCGGTCAACGTCGCGGCGCCATCGGCCGGCGCCACGGCGCCGAGCTTGAGACTGGCGAAGTCGTTGCGGTCGAGCGATTTCGGCGGCGGCAGCGCAAAGAACGGCAGCTTCAGCGCCTGTGCGATCCAGGCGTCGTCGGGCTTGCCCATTGCGGCGAACTTGCCGGCGGTGTCGAACGGCTGATGCATCTGACGGAACATGAAGTCATCCAGCAGCGCATTGCCCGGCCCGGTGTCGCAGGCGATCAGCGTGTCCGTGCCGTCGATATAGGTGATGTTGGAGACGCCGCCGATATTGACCACGACGATCGGCCCCTCGCGGTTCAGCGATTGCGCCAGCGCGCGGTGGTAGACCGGCACGAACGGCGCGCCCTGCCCGCCGGCCTCGACGTCGGCGGCACGGAAATCGTGCATCACCGGAATGTGGATCACCTTGGCGAGCGCCAGGGCATCGCCGATCTGCACCGTCAACCTCCGCTCGGGGCGATGCAGCACGGTCTGGCCATGGAACCCGACGATGTCGATGTCCTGGGCCGAGATCCGGTGCTGTGCCGTGAAGCTGGCGACTGCCTCGGCATGGGCCGTGGTGACGGCCTGCTCGGCCTGCCGCAAAATCCCCGGCCGGGCGTCGCGCCGCGACAGATGGACCGCCTCCGTCAGCGCCTGGCGCAGCAGGCTGCGCTCGCCTTCGGTATAAGGCCGATAGCCCGAGGGGCCGAAGGCCTTGATCTGGCGGCCGTCGGTCTCGATCAATGCCACGTCGACCCCGTCGAGCGAGGTGCCGCTCATCAGACCGAGTGCCGTTAACATCATGCTGGAAGCGCCCCAGCCGGGAACCCCCGGCTTGTCTCAAACAAGTACATCCTATAATGCCACTGCGCGTCCGCCTGCGGCAGCCTCAAGCATCAAGGTTCCGCAAATAGATGCAAAAACCGTAAAACAAGAATGATCTGGCTCGCCGACAAATGACTGCATTTAAATCGGATTTCCTGAACACTTTACAGGAACGCGGCTTCGTCCACCAGTGCTCCGATTTCGAGGGCCTCGACGCGCTTGCCGCGAAGGGCCAGGCGACCGCCTATGTCGGCTATGACTGCACCGCGCCGTCGCTGCACATCGGCAACTTCCTCACCATGATGATGCTGTACTGGCTGCAGCAGAGCGGCAACAAGCCGATCACGCTGATGGGCGGCGGCACCACGATGGTCGGCGACCCCTCCGGCAAGGACGAGACGCGCGCAATGCGCACGGTTGCGGAGATCGAAGCCAACAAGGTCTCGATCCGCGGCGTGTTCGCCAAGGTGCTGCGCTATGGCAACGGGCCTTCCGACGCCATCATGCTCGACAATGCCGAGTGGCTGACCAAATTGAACTGGATCGAGATGCTGCGCGACATCGGCCGGCACTTCTCGGTCAACCGCATGCTGACCATGGACTCGGTGCGGCTACGGCTCGAGCGCGAGCAGGAGATGAGCTTCATCGAATTCAACTACATGGTCTGCCAGGCCTACGACTTCGTCGAGCTGTCGCGCCGCGCGGGCTGCCGGCTGCAGATGGGCGGCTCCGACCAGTGGGGCAATATCGTCAACGGCGTCGATCTCGGCCGCCGCATGGGCACGCCGCAGCTGTTCGCGCTGACCACGCCGCTGCTCACCACCGCCTCCGGCGACAAGATGGGCAAGACCGCCAAGGGCGCGGTGTGGCTCAACGCCGACCAGTTCTCGCCCTACGATTTCTGGCAGTACTGGCGCAATGTCGAGGACGCCGACGTCGTCAAGTTCCTCAAGCTGTTCACCATCCTGCCGATGAGCGAGATCAGCAAGCTTGCGGCGCTGGCCGGCGGCGAGATCAACGAGGCCAAGAAGGTGCTGGCGACCGAAGCGACCGCCCTGCTTCATGGCCGCGATGCAGCGAACGAAGCCGCCGAGACCGCGCGCCGCACCTTCGAGGAAGGTGCGCTGGCCGAAACCTTGCCGACGGTGGAAATTCCGCGCGGCGAATTTGAAGCCGGCGTCGGCGTGCTGGTCGCCTTCGTCAAGGCCGAGCTCGTCGCTTCCAACGGCGAAGCGCGCCGGCAGATCAAGGGCGGCGGCCTGCGCGTCAACGATGCAGCCGTGACCGATGAGAAGATGCTGCTGACTTCGGCCAATCTCACGCCGGAAGGCGTGGTGAAACTGTCGCTCGGCAAGAAGCGCCACGTCCTGCTGAAGCCTGCATAGGCGCATTCGCATTTGTCGGTTGTCGGGAGCGCGGAAAGCGCGCTCCCATCTTTCCGATGGACCAGACCACGCCTCCGAACGACACGCTTGCAACGCCGGCGAAGCAGTCCCGCGTCGCGCTGAACGTGCTCGCGCTCTGCTTCGTGCTGTCGGTGCTTGGGCGCGGCCTTAGCGACAGCTTCACCGTTTTCCTGAAACCGATCTCGGAAAATTTCGGCTGGGACCGCGCCTCTGTGGTGTCGGTCTACTCGCTGACCTGGCTCGCCAGCGGCCTGACCGCGCCACTGGTCGGACGCCTGTTCGACCGCTCGGGTCCGCGCCTGGTCTATGCGCTCGGCCTCTCGCTGCTCGGTTGCGCCTTCCTCGTCGCCTCGCGCGCGCAAGCGCTCTGGCAATTCCAGCTCAGCGTCGGCCTCTGCGTCGGTTTCGGCACCGCGCTGATCGGCAATGTGTCGAATTCGATCCTGCTCGGCCGCTGGTTCGGACCACGCCTGCCGACCGCGATGGCCGTGATGTATTCGGCGACCGGCGCCGGCCTGTTGCTGCTGTTGCCGCTGTCGCAGGTTCTGATCGACCGGATCGGCTGGCGCGAGGCCTATCAGGTGTTCGGCGTCGGCGCGCTCTGCCTGCTTGTTCCGCTGGTCTTTCTGCCGTGGCGGCTGCTCGCCGGCGGATCGCCGCATATCGTCCGGAAAGCGGAAAGCAGCTTGGCCGACGAAGGCTGGACACTGCTCAGCGCGATGCGCCACCACGCCTTCTGGGCGCTGTTCTCCACCTTCTTCTTCACCGCGATCGCGATGTATGCGCTGACCGCGCAGATCGTCGCCTATCTGATCGATGTCGGCTTCCCGCCGCTACAGGCGGCAACCGCCTGGGGCTTCTCCGGCGTCGCGCTGTTCGTCGGCATGCTGGGCGTGTCCACCCTCGACGGCATCATCGGCCGCCGGCCCTCGGTCTTGTTCAGCTACGGCGTCTCGATCCTCGGCATCATTCTGCTCTGGCTGTTGCAGTGGTATCCGAACTACTGGCTGCTGACCGGCTTCATCATCTGCTTCGGCAGCATGATCGGCTCGCGCGGCCCGTTGATCACCGCGACCGCGCTGAAGATATTTCGGGGCGAGCGCGTCGGTACGATCTACGGCACGATCATGATCGGCAGCGGCCTTGGATCAGGGCTAGGCTCATGGGGCGGCGGCCTGATCCACGACTGGACCCACAGCTACAATCCGCTGATCGCCTTCGCGCTGGTCAATGTGGTGCTCGGCCTGATCCCGTTCCTGGTGGTGCCGGCGCTGCGACGGTGAGTTCGGACGCGTCCGCTTGCCCCTGCGGAGGCGATGTGGAATCCGACACGAACGCATGCCGGCCTTGGGCCAACGCCTTTGGGCCGACAGGCGGCATTCGCGAAATGAAACAGGCCGCCAACAGCAGCGGCCCTAGTCGATGGCTCCAATTCCTTGATTGCGAGAACCGACTCGAGCAGGCTTGTAAGCCCGGAAGTCGATCCTCTGGTCCGGTACTGCTAGCCGCAGCGACGAACTCTCCGGACCGATCCGTCGTCACGCTCGATCGTGACGGTGCGGCATCCGCGATATCCGCGATCATACCCGTAGGCGCGATAAGCGGGTCGATCGTAGTCTCGGTAGTAACGGGGCTCCGGGCCCACTCTCACGCCGCCGAGCGGAGTATCAACGGCAACCTGAGCTGACGCGGGTGCAATGGAGATCGGCGTGGCCATAGCGAAACCGGCGACCGCCAGTACACCAGCCAATAACAGGGCTCTCATGAGAGTTCCTCCTGAGTTGTTGAATTGCTCTCCAACATCCCAGACAGGGCAAGGTTCCTGCGCGAACTTCATCCGGGCGGCGGGCCGCTCGGACTTGGTCGCAGCCTCGGATGAATGCGGACAGGAACCCGCCGCTGCGCGTCAGCGCGCGAGCTCGACCGACCTTGAAAGCAGGCGTCGATGAGCGAGCGTTCTAGTTGTTCGTCGTCGGCAGATCGTTCGGGCCGTACTGCTTGAACTCGAAGATCTTGCGCGTCAGGCCGGGCGCCAGCGCGGAGATCGGGTTGACGCGCAGCACCGGCGCGCTCGGCGTTCCCACCACTTCATACGTCACGCCGATCAGGCCTTCATTGCTGCCGGCGCCGAGGAAAATCCCGAAGAACGGGATCTGGCCGAACATGTTGTTCAACCCGTACATCGGAATGAAGGTGCCGTTCATCCGCACCTGGTTTCCGATATAGTCGATGCTGCCTTCGATGGTCGCGCCGATGGTCGGTCCCTTGACCACACCATTGCGGATCGAAAGCTGGCCGCTCTGGCGCGTGAATTCGGCGCGCAGCGCGTCGAACCCGATGCCGTTCTGGGTGCTGACCGGCCCGCCGGCAACGGCGCGATCGAGTTGGGTTTCGCCCTTCACCGAGAATCCGGTGATATTGATGAGCCCCTCCCTGGGGCTCGGCTCGGGGATCGGCGGCTCCATCGCGAGCGTAAGCTGGCCGCCGACCACCTTCGAATAAGTATCGATGAAGCGCAGGAACGCACCGGCGTCGCTGGTCTGCAGATAGATCACCTCGCGGCCCTGCTGGCGTCCGCGCATATCGACCGTGACGGGGGTGTCGCGGCCGACCTTGCCGCTCAGCGTGAACGCCTTGAAGAACCCGTTGCGGCGCGAGACCTTGGCGTCGACGCTGCGCAGCGCTTCGCCGTTGAATCCTGCGACCGCGCCGAGTTTCAGATCGACATCGAAATCGGTGGTCCTGGTCTTGCTCTTGGGATCGCTATCGCGGCCGGAGATCGCGGACTTCAGGAAGCCGCGACCGTCGAACACGTCGCCGCGCATCGTGACCTTGATCACGCCGTCGGGACCGCGATCGGCCCGCAGCGAGGTCTTGTCGCCTTCCGACGGCGCGTAGGTCGGGAAGTACGCATTCATGAGATCGCCGTTCTGGTCGACCTCGAGCGCCCCCTTGATCGACACGCCTGCGCCGTCGATCGAGATATCCTCGAACCGGGTCGATTGCCCCTTCGGCACCACGTTGAAGGTCGCTTTGCCGGCACGGCCCTGCGCCTTGACCCAGCCCGGCAGGATGTTGTCGAGCTTGAGCTGGGTCAGGTCGGCCTCGACGCCCATCTTGGTGGTGGGATTGTCGCCGCTGCCAATCTTGCCGCTCAGCTTGATCGGGATCGCGCCCGAGACCGCGGGACCGAGATCAAGCCCGAGGCGCGCGCGGCTCGCATCATCCAGCGTCGCCTGCAGCTTGACGTCAGCGTCGCCTTCGGCCGGCTTGCGGTAGTCGAGCGAGGCCGCCTGCCCGTTGATCTTGACATCGCCCTTGACCTGGAAACCGGCATTGCTGGCGATCACCTTCAGCGCGTTGGCTTCGAGCTTCTGGTTCATCACCAGCTTGTCGACGGCAACGCCGGCGATGTCGGCGGTGACCGAGTAGAGCGTATCGGCCTTGGTCAGCTCGCCCTTCACGGGCATGCCGAGGTTGATCGTCGCGGTGACGTTGCCCTTGCTGGCGTTGGGATCGATCGGCGGACCGGAGAGATCGCTGAGCCGGTCGGAGGCGAGGATTTCGGCGGCAGCCGGCACCGGACAGTCGACCCGGAACTTGACCTTCGACGGTGACGGCTTCGGCGCCATGTCCGGCACCTCGAAGGTGAAGTCCGACAGCGTGATCTTGCGGCCCGCCGGCGTGTCGGCAATGCCCTGGTTGATGGTCACGGTCGCGCTGCGTCCGGTCACCCTGGCCTTCAGATCCGCGTCATGCACCGCGGGCATCTGGTCCACCGGACGCACTGTGACACCGGAGGCGACAATGTTGACCGAGAGGCCGTCATCCGGAATCGGCGGTCCCTTGCGCGACAGGTTGTGCACCGGCGAATTGACGCCGACATCGATACGCTGGAGCGTGCCGCGGTCGATCCGCTCGAGCACCCATTCGCGAACCTCGGGCACGATGATGACCGGCCACATCCGTTTCAGGGCCGAGGCCGACATCGGCGTGCCGGCGAATCCGAGCTGCAGCCGCGGCTCGCCGGAATAGTCGATGCTGCCGGTTCCGGCGACGCCGATCTCGCCATTGGAGATGTCGGCCTGGGTCAGCAGCACGCGCTTCTTGTCGGTGTCGAACCGGAAGCCGATGTTGATGCGATTGAAGATCAACGGCGGTTCGTTCTTGTCGGCGCCGGCCAGCACGATGGTGCCGCCCGACAGGCCGGCCTGCCAGTCGGTGACGTTGTCGTTCGGCGGCTCGAGATGGCCGAGCAGCGTGATGCGATTGGCGCCCGAGACGACCTTGATCGGCGCCAGCAGTACGCGCCGGCCCGAATCCCATTCCACGCTCATCTCGGCGGAATCGATCGGCATCGGGTAGTCGGGCGTGTCGGTGTCGATGATGTTGCCGGCGCCGACATTGATCTTGCCGCGGAAGTAGGTCGGCAGGCCGTCGCGGCCGAGCTCACCCTTCATCTCGCCCGACAGCGGCAGGTCGGCGGTGTAGGTCAGATCCTTGGTCCTGAGCGCGAGCAGGATGTTCCGGGTGGAAACCTTGTCGGCCTTGATGTCGACCGAGCGCACGCCGTTCTGCTGTGGTCCGACCAGCACGCGCACCGACCAGGGCTTTGCGCCCTCCTCGCCGAAGCTGAGCGCGACGCCGCCGCCGCTCGGGCGCCGCAGGCTGAGGCTGATGTTCTCGAAGCTCCATTTGTTGCCGCGCTGCTGATCGTCGACGACGAGATTGCCGTTCTTCAGGCCGATCTCGTTGAGGTTCTGCCCGTCGAGGCCGGTCATGCTGAGGCTGTCGAGCCAATCGAGACCGGCGAGCAGGCCGCTCTGGGCCGAATCGGGCGCGCCCGCGGAGGGCTCGGCGGCAGCTGGCGGCGAGGCAACCGGCGGCGGCGGGGCTGCGGGTGTCGGACGCGGGAATGTCGGCGGCATCCCCGCCTCCCGCTTGGAGGCAACGCCGGTGGCCAGCGGTTTTGCGGTGTCGCCGGCGGACACGGTGACATTGCCGTCGGGCGTGATGCGCACCGACAGCTCCGCATCGACCAGATTGAGGCTCTCCGCCCGCAACTGGCCCATCAAGAGCGCGGTTCCCGACAGGCGCACTTCGGCCTTGGGCGCGCTCGCAACCACCGCATGGTCGCGGTCGCGGACGATGATGTCGCGGATGCGCACCGCGATCCTGACGCGGCCGGCGCGCTCGATCTGCGTTCCGCCGACCTCGACCGTGTTGCCGTGGCCGATATTCTCCTCGATCGCCGCGGCGAGCCACGGCGTCGCCATGTCGAGATTGATCGGGCCGGCGCCGAGCCGCCACCACAGCCCGCCGAAGCAGGTCGCGAACATCGCAACCAGCACCACGAGGACCAGTCCGATGCGACGGATCCAGCGCTCGCCGTTCAACCAGCGCCGCATGCCGGAGCAGAAATCGGTGAAGCGATGCAGGTTGGTGTGGGAACGCGCCAGCAATTGCCGCGCACGGTTGCCCGCCGCCTCATCCTGCTCGTCCCACGCAGCGTCGTCCTCCCATTGCGAGAGATCAGCCCCGGCGCGCGGATTTGGACCCTGCGGCGACGTGTTCCTTGCCATTGCCTCTCGGTGCTGACGGCGAAGCTGATCGCCGCCATCGGGGCGCCCGTCGATCCGTATCGAGCGCTCCTGTGCCGGCATCGCCGCCTATCCTCGCCTAATCATGTTACTCGCCGATGGCCCCCAGAGCGGACCAAACCAACCAATCAAAAGCCAATTCAGCAAGCGGACGGGTCACGCGTCGAATTCCTTGTCACCATACTCCGTGGCCATCAAACTTGCCCAGCGGCCGGTGCGAATCCGGCCGCCGCCAATAAGACCGCAATACCCCAATGGTTGAGCTTCGGAAAGCGACGAAAGGAAGGCGTATGTCCAAGAAAACGCGCAAGAAATCCTCCAACACAACCGGGAAGCGGGTCGCAACAAAGGTTGCGCGCGCCGCAAGCGCAAGCACTGGGAAGTCCGCGACGAAAACCCGCACAGCGGTTGCGAAGAAGGCAGCGGCCAAGAAAACAACTAAGAAAACGACCAAGGCGACCGCAGCGGGTGTTCGAAGCAAAGCCTCGCACAAGGCGGCATCGAAACCGTTAAAGCGAGAGCCGGCCGCGACCGTGACCAGTTCGTCCGCCGTCACACTTGCCGAGGGCGCCGCGGCGCCTGGCTTCAACCTGCCGCGCGACGGCGGGGACAGCGTTTCGCTGAAGGATTTTGCCGGCAAGAAGCTGGTGCTGTTCTTCTACCCCCGCGCCGACACCCCCGGCTGCACCCGGGAGGCGATCGATTTCACCCGGCTCAAAAGCGAGTTCGTAGCGGCAGGGACCGAAGTGGTCGGCATTTCCGCCGACACGGTTAAGGCGCAGGAGTCATTTCGAAACAAACACCAGCTGTCGGTGCCGTTGGTCTCGGACCCAGCCCACCAGATGCTGGAGGCCTATGGCGCCTGGGGCGAAAAATCCATGTATGGCAGGACCTTCATGGGAATTATTCGCACGACGGTTCTGGTCGATTCCGGTGGAAAAATTGCCCGGATCTGGCGTCATGTGAAGGTCGACGGCCACGCCGAAGCGGTATTGGCGGCTGCCCGGGCGCTCTGATCGGACGGGTTCCGTTTCCTGAAAATTAACCATGACGGGCTCAAATCGGCCCCGCAAATTAGCCGTACGGAGCTTGGTCCGACCGGCCGCGGGAGTACCGATGTCGAGCCGGTCCGGACACCACAAACACCATCATCCGCAGGACCATGGCCGGACGCCGGTACGCCGTCCGGCAGCCCATCACCCCGCACCTGCCGCCGCGGCGGTGGCGGCCTCCGGCGAGGGCTATACACTGGTCCATGCCGGCAAGCAGGTCCGGTTCGGGCCGGTGGTGTTCTGGATCATCGTCGGCACCGTGGTGCTGCTCGGCATGTGGTCGGCGGCGACCGCGACCTATTTCGCGTTCCGCGACGACGTACTGACCCGGCTGATCGCGCGCCAGGCCGAGATGCAATACGCCTATGAGGACCGCATCTCGGAGCTGCGCGCCAAGGTCGACCGCACCACCAGCCGCCAGCTGCTCGACCAGGAGCAGTTCGACCAGAAGCTCGACCAGATCATGAAGCGGCAGTCGACGCTGGAATCGCGCGCCACCGCGCTCGGCGCGATGCCTGACGTCACCAGCACCGGATCGATCAAGCCGCAGGGCCGCGCCGAGGCGGCGCCGTCCTCGGGCACCCTGAAACCCTCCCCGATCAGCGACACCGTGATCTTCGTGGCGCCGCCGGATCGCGAGGCACGGCTGGAATCGCGCGCGCCACTGATCGCCAAGACGCAGCCGAACCAGTTCGCCAAGGCCCAGGGCGTCGACAACGTGCTGGTCCGCCTGCAGACCTCGCTTGACCAGGTCGAGCGGCGCCAGGTTGCCGCGCTCGCCTCGGTCGAGGACAGCATCGATTCCAGGGTGCGCCGGATGCGCGGCGTGATCTCCGATCTCGGCCTCAACATGGCGCAGCTCGAGGCGGCGACGCCGCGCTCCGGCATGGGCGGGCCCTTTGTCCCTGTGAAACTCTCTGCCGACGCCGGCGCGTTCGAACGCCAGCTCTATCGCATCAACATCAACCGGGCACAGATGCAGCGACTGAACCAGACGCTGGCGCTGGTGCCTTACCGCAAGCCGGTGGTCGGTGAAGTCGAATTCACCAGCGGCTTCGGCGTGCGCTCCGACCCCTTCCTCGGCCGGCCGGCAATGCATACCGGCCTCGACTTCCGCGCCGCGCAAGGCGATCCGGTGCGTGTCACCGCCAACGGCAAGGTGGTGTCGGCGGGCTGGGCCGGCGGCTATGGCCGCATGGTCGAGGTCGATCACGGCAACGGGCTCTCGACCCGCTACGGCCATCTCTCCGAGATCGGCGTCAAGGTCGGTGAATACGTCAAGATCGGCCAGGTGATCGGCGCCGTCGGCTCGACCGGCCGCTCCACCGGTCCGCATCTGCACTATGAAACCCGCATCGACGGCGAAGCGGTCGATCCGCAGAAATTCCTCCGCGCCGGCGTCCGGCTCAGCGCCGGCTAGCTCAATCTCACGATGATCGATCTGAAGATCGGCGCAAGCGGTCTCGCTTGCGCCGATCTTGTTTGTGGTTTCAGCGGCGGCCGCCGCCCATGCCGCCGGGCGGTCCGCCACCGCCGAATCCGCCGCCGGGCCCGAACGGACCACCACCGCCGCCGCCAGGGCCGTTGCCCTGGTCGTTGCCGCGCTTCTTGACCTGCGCGCCCGCGAGCGACGTTCCGGCAAGCCAGAACGCTGCCAACAGCGCGCGGCGCGAAATGACCGGCGGGCGCTTCACGCTGCACCGCCTTCGTCGGCATCGTCATCGACCGGACCATCCGGCCCCTCGCGGTAGATGTAGATGCCGAAATTCAAGCGATAGTCGCCGCCCTTGTCTTTTGCGAGCGCGCGGTTGGCCTCGCGGTTGGCGACCTTGAGCGCCTCCATCGCCAGCTCGCGCGAGCGGCCCTCGAGCCGTTTCGCCAGCTTCGCCGACAGGCCGTCGTAATGCACCGCGCGTTCGAGGAAGCGCGGCGCGGCCGACGACACGTTCATCTCGGCGGCCGCCACGTGATCATGCAGGTTGCGGCCGAGATAGTGCCATTTGCGGTCGTCGTCGCCATGCGGCACGAAGGCCTCCTCGACCAGCATGATCTCGTCGTCGTCATTGATGGTGACGAGCTTGCGGTCGAGCCATTCGTCCAGCACGGCGCGCGGCCGCACATCCTTGGTGATCGATTCGACCAGCGTCTCGAACGACGGCGCGCCTCCGTCCGCGGTGCGCGGCAGCGGCAGTGGATCGCCCTTGGCATCGGTGAACTCGGGCCCGGCCAGCCAGCGCGCGATGATCGCGCTGGTGCGCGACAGCGTCGCCGGCACCGCATTGACCGGCGCGCCGGCGCCGCGCAGCCGCGCCACCTCCTTGCGGTGGATGCCGGTCAGCAGGCTGACGCGGCTGTCGGTCTGCTCCTTGCCCTCGAGCGCGAAGTCGTGCTCGGCGACGTTGACATAGAGCTCGCGCAGCAGCTGGGTCAGCGCCGGAAACGTCATGCCGCCGCGGATGCAAAGCCGCACCAGCGGGCGCAACATCCGCGCCAGCGGCGCATGCAGCTTCGCTGCGGCGATCGGAGCGAACGATCCCACCTTCGACTTCGGGGCCTTGGCATTCATGCCTAACTTTTAGCCGTCCGCGCCGTGGGACACAATCCCACCTCACTTGACGTGTGATATTTTCCCACTTGAAACAAAATCATCTCCGGACAAGGTTCGCGCGCTCGCCAGCGGGTGTCACGGAGTCCGGCACCGCCGCCATCGCCACGGACCGCTCCATGACGTCTGCCCGATTCGACCTTGCGATCGCGGAAGCCTGCCGGATCGCCCAGGTTCCGTTTGAGGAGTTCGTGTCGACGGTGATGGCGGGCGGCTATCCCCGCCTGCCGGGCGTTGCGCCCGGAACGCCGCGCCGCTTCGACGAAACCGACCTGCTCGCGCTCTATCGTTACCTCGATGAAACAGACATGAACTCGCCGATCATGCGCGGCGGCCTGCGCCGCACCGTCGACTGGTTCAAGCACAAGCTCAACGCGGCGACCTCGCTCGAATTCATCATCGCCTTCCTGCGCTCGATTTATCTGCTGCCGACCAGCGTTAAGCTGATCGAGAACCGGACCGAGGGCCTCGAATACATTCCGACCGACTTGCGCCATCTCGAATTGTTCGGCGATTTCCTGCTCGAGCCCGGCTTCTACAGCTATCAGGACACCTCGGCCCTGACCCGGTTGCCGCCGCCGCGGGTCGATGCGCGCGACTACGACGTCATTCTCGTCGACACTCCGACCCGGGTTGCGATCCAGCGCCGCCCGGGCGCAAAGGTGATTTGCGTCGTGCACGACCTGTTGCCGATCACCGATCTCAAGCTGGACGACATCGCGACACGCCTGTTCCTGTCGCGTCTTTACACCAGCGTGAATCAGGCTGACGAGCTCGCCTTCGTCTCGAACTACAGCATGAACCGCTTCCGCGCCCTGCTCCCGCAATATGCGCACATTCCGGCGCGAGTGGTCTATCCGCGGACCCGTTTCGACGTCGCGGAAGCGCCGCTTGCGGCGGCGCCAACCGCCGTCCCGGCACGGCCGAGCTTCGTCGTCATCGTTTTCAAACGAGCCCCGCAAGAACCTCGCCGCCGTCATCCGCGCCTTCCGCAAGTTGCCGGAGGCCGATCTCGTCGTGATCGGCTATGCCGGTGGCGCCAACCAGGCGCGCAACCTGCCGAAGAACGTCCGTTTCTCCGGCTATGTCGACGAGCACGAGAAGGCGGCATTGATCGCGGACGCGCACGGCCTGATCATGCCGAGCCTCGCCGAAGGCTTTGGCGTCCCGATCATCGAGGCATTCGCGGCCAACACTCCTGTGCTGTGCTCCGAATGCCGTGTTCCGTGAGGTCGCGGGCGAGCTTGCCGACTATTTCGATCCGTTCTCGACCGACTCGATCTGCGCCTCGGTGCGACGCGTGCTGGCGCAGCAGGAGCAATGGCGCGACCGGATCCGCGCGCGGCGGGCCGAGCTGGCCGAGCGCTTCGGCCACCACACCCAGGCGCGCGACCTGCTGTCGCATCGTGCTGCCCCGGACGTCGCGGCCGCTGCTGCGGCGCTCACCGCCGCGATGGCGACCTTCAACGGTGCAACCGCGCACGGCGTGTAACCGGTCATGAGCACCGATTCCGACGCCATTGGTCTCGCAATCGAACCGCCAGCACGATGGCGCGATCGCGTCCGCACCTGGTCCGCCTCAGTCGCCTATGTCCGCGCCACCGATACCCTGATCGCCTTGGCCACGGCGTCGCTACCCTGGTCGACCACGGCACTCGCCGTCTTCATGCTGCTCTGGCTTGTCGCCGTGATCCCGACCATCGACTGGGAGCAGTTCGTGCTCGACCTCGCGCGGCCTTCCTTTGCGTTGCCGATCGCGCTGGTCGCACTCGCCGTGATCGGTGTGGCGTGGTCGGAGACGAGTTGGGCCGAGCGGCTGCAGGGCATCAAGCCGCTCGGCAAGCTGCTGCTGCTGCCGTTCCTGCTCGGCTACTTCCAGCGCTCGCAACGCGGGCTCTGGGTGTTCCTGGCCTTCCTGGTGCCCTGCACGGTGCTGATGATCCTGTCCTGGATCGTGCTGGCGCTGCCGCAGCTCAAGCTCGCGCACACCGCATCCGACGGCGTGCCGGTCAAGAACTACCTCGACCAGAGTCAGGAGTTCGCGCTCTGTGCGTTCGCGCTGGCACTGCCGGCATTGACGACGGTGCGGGCCCGGCAATGGCGCTTCGCTGCCGGCGCCATCGCGCTGATGCTGCTGTTCGTCGCCAACATGCTTTATGTCGTCTCGGCGCGGACCGCGCTGGTCTACATGCCGGTGCTGTTGATCCTGTTCGCGTCGCTGCATCTGTCGCGGCGCGCCACGCGGCTGCTGTTCGCCGGCGTCGCGGTCACCAGCCTCGTGGTCTGGACCACGTCTCCCTACCTCCGCCAGCGCATCGCCGACGTCGGCATCGAGTATCGGGCCCACGATACGTCAGGCATCGCTTCCACGGCGCAGCGCCTGACCTATTGGCGGAAGTCGGTGAAGTTCATCGGCGAGGCGCCGTGGCTCGGGCACGGTACCGGCGCGATCAGGCGCATGTTCACGCAGGATGCCGTCGGACAAGCCGGCCTTGAGGCCGAGGTGATCAACAACCCGCACAACCAGACCCTTAATGCGGGGGTCCAGTGGGGGCTGATCGGCATCCTGCTGCTCTACGCGATGTGGATCACCCATGTCAGGCTGTTCGCCGGGCGCGATCTCGCGAGCTGGATCGGACTCGCCGTGGTCGTGCAGAACATCACAAGCTCGCTGCTCAATTCGCATCTGTCCGATTTTCACGAGGGCTGGATGTACGTGATCGGCGTCGGCGTCGCCGGCGGCAGGGCGCTCCGCGCCCGCCGGCTGGAAAGGATTTTGGCGGACAGTGCCGCGGCAGGCGGGTTGAAGCGGCTTGTATAATCCGGAGCTGCATCTGCTCGCGCCGTGTGTGACTCACCGGTGGCGCAACAAATTCAGCGTCGTCCCGGCGTAGGCCGGGACCCATTACCACCGAAGACGATTGTTGCGCGACGCTAGGGCCACAGCTTCCTCACCAACCCAATCCTGTGGTTATGGGTCCCGGCCTACGCCGGGACGACCGTGGTGTTTGCCGAGCGAGCATCGGCTTCATCACTCCCCGCCTACCGCGACGCCTCGTGCCCGACCTCGCCGGTGATGACGTCACCGAACAGCTCCCACGCATCGCCGTTGAAGCGCATCAGCTGCATCTGCTCGATCGGGAAGTAGTCGTCGGGAGAGGTGTTGACCATGACGCCCGGCAGCATCAGGTCGGAGTGGAAGTTCTTCAGGTTGGCGGCCTGCTTCATCACGTTCTCGCGCGTGAGATTGTCGCCGCATTGCTTCAATACCTGCATCATCGCCTCGGCCTGGACATAGCCATAGAGGTTGTTGGCATTGGCCTTGTCGCCGTCGGCGTAATACTTGTCCATGAAGGCACGCCAGCTCTGCACCGCCGGATCCTTGTCCCAGGTCGGATCGGTCGGGTCCTTCAGATAGGCGGTCGAGATGATGCCCTTGGAGAACTCGAGCCCGGCCGGCTTCAGCACCGAGGCAACCGAGGTCGCGGTGTTGGCGAGGAAGAATTTCGGCTTCCAGCCGAGCTCGCCCACCTTCCGGATCGCCTGCGCCGAGCCTTTCGGCGCCGCCCAGGAGAAGAAGATGTCGGCGCCGGAATCGTGCAGCGCGACGATCTGCGAATCGATCGAGGGATCGGAGACCTCGTAGGACTTGTCGGCGATGATCATGCCGACCTTGTCGCCGAGCCCGTCCTTCAGGCCCTTGAACTGATCCTTGCCGGCATCGTCATTCTGCCAGAACACCGCGATCTTGCTGTCGGGGAATTTGTCGCGAATGTACTTTGCGTAGATGCGGCCCTCGCTCTGGTAGTTGGGCTGGAAGCCCATCGTCCAGGGAAAGTTCTTGGGATCACCGAACTTGGTGCCGCCGGAGGCGACGAACAATTGCGGCACCTTCTTGGCATTCATGTATTTCATGATTGCCGAATTGGACGGCGTGCCGAGCGGCTGGAAGATCAGCAGCACCTCGTCGCTCTCGACCAGCTTGCGCGCCTGCTCGATCGCCTTCGGAGGCGAATAGGCGTCGTCGTAGCTGATAAAGTTGATCTTGCGGCCGTTGATGCCACCCTGCTCGTTGGTCATCTTGAAGAACGCGGCCTCGGTCTTGCCGATCACCCCATAGGACGACGCCGGGCCGCTGTATGGCATGATGTTGCCGATCTTGATTTCGCCATCACTCGCCCCGGGATCGTATTTCTTCTGCGCGGTGGCCGAGGTCGCGATCAGTGCCGCACTTGCGAACGCCGCGATTGCGCCAATATATCCGAAACGAGCCGGCATCGTTTTCTCCCGATTTTTGTCGTTGGTTTTGGCGGCAAGTCTCGCAAGAGACGCATGTGCTGGCAAGCGCTGGGTTTTTCCGTTGGGCGAAACGGCATTGTTGCCTGGCGCTATTTATGATTGAAGGTCGATCTGGGGATCACGAGTCGAGGCGTTCTGATTGCGTAAACCGGACATCCGTACCGGTCCGCGGCATCCGCATCTTGCGGCCGCGGGCTATGAGATCACGCGCCGCCTCAGCGAGTCTGCGCTGGCGAAGCGTGGCCTGCACAAGGCCAATGGCGCGTTCGCGCAGCGCACGATCGCCTCGATCCGCGAAAAGCTGCAGCGCGGCGAGACCGTCTATATCGCAGGCCTCGCCTGCCCCGGCACGCACAATACCGGCGTCGCGCTGGTCGAGATCACCCAGAAGGACGGACCGCGCCTGATCGTCAACAACGAGGAAGAGCGCTTCTCCGGTAACAAGCACACCAACGAGTTCCCGCAACACGCGCTCGACGACATGCGCAAGGTGTTGCAGCGGATGGGCCGCGACATCGGCGATATCGCCGCCTTCGTCACGACATGGGACTATCCGGCGCTGCTGGCGATGCTGATCCGCACCTCGCTCGAGGAAGCGCCGGCCAGCCTCAAACTGCTGCGCGCCCCGATCGCACCGGCGATCAATCTGCGCCAGCTGGATCAGGTGCGGCGGCTGTCGCACCGGCTCGGCAGGATGTACGGGCTCGACAAGCAATTGCCGCTGATCTGCATGCCGCATCACGACAATCACGCCTGGTACTCGTTCACGGCCTCGCCATTCGCCGATGCGCGCGAGCGTGTCGCGATCGCGGTGCTCGACGGTACTGGCGACGTCGGCTCGATCTCGCTCTATGTCGCCGAGAACGGCGAGATGAAGCAGCTCTATTGCAACGAGAGCCTGTTCGACTCGCTCGGTGCTTTCTACACCGTGATCTCATCCAGCCAGGGCGGCTGGACTTGGCTGTCCAGCGAGGGACGCTACATGGGCGCCGCCGCCTGGGGCGACATGAACCGCGCCACCAATCCGTATTATCAGCGCTTGAAGGCGGTGCTGCAGCTCGGGCCCAACGGCAGCGTGCAGCTCAATCGCGCGATGGCCAATTGGTACGCCGATCCCGCCGACAATCCCTATCGTCAGCCGCTGATCGACATTCTCGGCCCGCCGCTGCGCCCGGACCAGCTCTGGAATCCAGACGCCGTGCTGCGCGTCGAGGACATCAATCACCGCCCCGACACCAAGGACCGCGTTGATAAGGCAGCCGCGACGCAACTGGTGTTCGAGGACGCGATGATCCATGTCATCGACCATCTCCTGCGCACCACCGGCACCGACCGCCTGGTGCTGACCGGGGGCGTCGCGCTGAACGCGCTCGGCAACATGCGGCTGCTCGAGCATTTCGACGAGGCGTGGTTCGAGCGGGCGCAGCAGCGCAAGACGCGACTGCATATGTGGGTGCCGCCGGTGCCCGGCGATCCCGGGGTGCCGATCGGCGCCGCCTGGCTGTTCGCGCATATGGCGGGCGCGCCGCGCGGCGCGCCGCTGTCGCACGCATTCTATTGCGGCCTGCCGCCCTCGAACGCCGACATCACCGCGGCGCTGCATGCCGACGACATCGCCTCGACCGAGATCGGCAATGTGGCGACGTCAGAAGGGCGCGATGCGGTTGCCGACCTGATGGCGTCCATGGTCGCGCAAGGCGGTGTGATTGCGATCTATCAGGGCGCCGCCGAAACCGGCCCGCGCGCGCTCGGCCATCGCTCGATCCTCGCCAATCCCTGCGATCCCGAGGTGCGCGAGCGGCTGAACGAGCGCGTCAAGTATCGCGAGGCGATCCGGCCGCTGGCGCCGATGGCGACGCTGCGAGCTGCGCGCGATTATTTCGAGCTGGAAGACGGCGCCTCCGACGCTGACTACAACGCCTATAACTACATGGTGCTCACGGCGCATTCGAAGCCCGAGGCGCGCGCGAAGATTCCGGCGGTGGTGCATGCCGACGGCACCGGCCGCATCCAGATCGTGCGCGAGGCCGACGATCCCCTCACCTATGCCTATCTGAAGGCGCTCGGCCGTCATATCGGCGTCGAGATGTCGGTCAACACCTCGTTCAACGTCGCAGGTCCGATCGCGCAGACGCCGGCGCAGGCGATGGACACGCTGCGCCGCTCCAAGGGGCTCGATGCCGTGGTGTTGGTCGCCGACGACGGCACCGCCTACGCCGCCTGGCACGGCGGCGAGCACGACAGCGGCCGCTTCAGCGGATGGTATGCGGCGTGGAAGCAGGCGCGCGGCTGAACCAAACCAGCACGCGGCCGTCGATCAAGAGCAGCGCGCTCGCGATCACCAGCGCGCCGATCACCTCGCGCAGTGCGATCGGCTCGCCGAGCACGAGATAGCCGAGCAGCATCGCGGTGACCGGAATCAGCAGCGTCACCAGCATCACATTGGTCGCGCCGGAGCGCTGCAGGATCTGAAAGAACACGATATAGGCCAGCGCCGTCGACAGCGCCGCGAGCCCGAGCACGGCGAGCCATGTCGCGGGATGCGGCATCGGCAACAGCCACGGCCGATCGACGACGGCGGCGATGGGCGCCATCAGCACCGCCGAGGCCATCATCTGGAACGTCGCGGTGCCCAAGGGCGGCACGCGCTGCGGCAGCCGCCGTCCGACCAGCGCCGCGATGCCGTAGCTGAAGGCGCCTGCGAGGCACAGCAGGATGCCGATGCCCTGCCGGCTCTCGAAGCCGAGCGCATCGCCATGCAGGATCGCAACCCCGATCAGCCCGACCAGAACGCCCGCCACGCGGCGCGCTTGCAACCGTTCCTCGCCGGCCGCCGCCATCACGACCACCGCGAACAGCGGCGTCGTCGCGTTGAGGATCGAGGCCAGCCCGCTCGGAATATAGGTCTGCCCGAACACGATCAGCGCGAACGGCAGCACATTGTTGAACAGCCCCATCGCAACGAACGGCGCCCAGCCGGACAGGCTGCGCGGGAATTCGATTCCGGCGGCCCGCAGCAGCGGCAGCAGGATGATCGTGCCGAGCACGACGCGCAACAGCACCAGGGTCAGCGGCGGCAATTCGCGCAGGATCACGCCGTTGAAGAAGAACGAGCCGCCCCAGAGTACCGACAGCAGGACAAGCAGCCCCCAGTCGCGGCGATCGATCCAGTTGTCGGCGGAAGGCATGTCGGGCACTCACCTGCAGTCGGACAGGTGACTAGGGCAGCGCCGCGAATATTCCCACCCGATTTCCGACAATGGCGGCCCGCCTATTTCGGCCGCGACACGATCTCGATCATCTGGCCCTCGTCGGCGTCGGGCGCATGGGCCTTCGCCTTGTCGTAGGCGGCGAGCGCGGCGCGGCTCACGGGCACGCCGGGCAGCAAGGTCTCGGCGAGCCGCACGGCGTAGTCGGCATCCTTGTGGCGCAGCGCCGCGGTGAACGATGCGCCGGAGAAGTTGCGGTCGATCATCCGCTTGGAGTGGCGGATCACCTGCGGGCTCGCCACCGCGCCGGTCGCCAGCGCCTCGGCCACCAATTGCATGTCGAGGCCCGCCTGCTCGGCGATCGCCACGCCCTCGGCGAGGCTTGCGATCTGCACCGCGCCGATCAGGTTGTTGATCAACTTGAACACAGTGCCGGTGCCAACCGCGCCGAAATGGCGGATCGTGCTGCCAATCGGCGCTAGGAACGGCCGCGCCCGATCGAGATCGGCGGGATCAGCGCCCACCAGCAGCGTCAGCTTGCCGGCCGCCGCCGCCTCCGGCAGGCCGGTGACCGGGCAATCGATGTAGACCAAGCCACGGCTCTGCAGTTCGCGCGCCATCTCGACCGTGTGCTGGTACGAGACCGTGGAGCATTCGATCGCGAGCGTGCCGGCCTTCATGTTGGCGGCGGCGCCGTCCCTGGTCAGCCAGACCGCGCGCGAGGCTTCGTCGTCGGCGACCATGGTCACGACAGCATCGGCGTCGATTGCGGCATCCTCCGGCGAGGTCGCCCACAGCGCGCCGCGAGCGATCAGGTCCGCGGCCTTGGCCTTGCTGCGGTTCCACACGGCGACCGTGAAGCCGGCATCGAGGTAACGGCCGGCCATGCCGTGGCCCATGCGTCCCAATCCGATGAAAGCGACGCGCGGCATGGGCTAATCCACATCCTCAACGGAGCCGGGCCCGGTGCCGAAGGCACGCTGCGCCAAGGTCGCCGCCATGAATTCATCGAGGTCGCCATCGAGCACCCCCGACGTGTCGGAGGTCTGCACACCGGTGCGCAGGTCCTTCACCATCTGATAGGGCTGCAACACATAGGAGCGGATCTGGTGACCCCAGCCGATGTCGGTCTTGGCGGCCTGATCGGCGGCAGCCTGCTCCTCGCGCTTCTTCAGCTCGATCTCGTAGAGCCGCGCGCGCAGCATGTCCCAGGCCTGCGCCCGGTTCTTGTGCTGCGAGCGGCCGGCCTGGCAGACCACCGCGATGCCGGTCGGGATGTGCGTCAGGCGCACCGCCGACTCGGTCTTGTTGACGTGCTGGCCGCCGGCGCCGCCCGACCGCATGGTGTCGGTGCGAACATCGGACTCCTTGATCTCGATCTTGATGGAGTCGTCGATCACCGGGAAGATCTGCACCGACGAGAACGAGGTGTGCCGCCGCGCGTTGGAATCGAACGGCGAGATGCGCACCAGGCGATGCACGCCGGCCTCGGTCTTCAACCAGCCATAGGCGTTGTGGCCGGAGATCTGGATGGTGGCGGACTTGATGCCGGCTTCTTCACCCTGGGACTCTTCGAGGAACTCGATCTTGAAACCGTGCTTCTCCGCCCAGCGCGTGTACATGCGCAGCAGCATCTGCGCCCAGTCCTGGCTCTCGGTGCCGCCGGCGCCGGCATGGACTTCGAGATAGGAATCGAACTTGTCGGCCTCGCCCGACAGCAGCGCCTCCAGCTCGCGCCGGGCGACCTCCTTCTTGAGGTCCTTGAGCGCCTTCTCGGCCTCGGTGACCACGCCCTCATCGTTCTCGGCCTCGCCGAGCTCGATCATGCCGATATTGTCCTCGAGCTCGCGCTCGACCTTGCCGATGCCTGAGAGCGCGTCCTCCAGTGAGGTACGCTCCTGCATCAGCCGCTGGGCCTTCTGGGGATCGTTCCAGAGATTGGGGTCTTCTGCGAGCTTGTTCAGCTCAGCGAGGCGTGCCGTCGATTGTTCGACGTCAAAGATGCCTCCTCAGCAGCCCGACTGACTGCTTGATCTCTTCAACAAGGCGTTCGATTTCCGCGCGCATGGTCTTTCAGGTGTTGGCTAAAAAGGTTCCGGGGGATGTAGCGACCGGCGCGGCAAAGCGCAATCGACTTGGCCGCACTATCCCGGCGATTTGGCCGGACAGGCCGTTAGTAAAGCCCCCCGGTTCCCGGACGCATGAAGAAGCCGCCATCCGGCTGCGCCCCATTCTGCGACGGCTGCGGGCCAGTCGCAGGGCCGCGCCCATCGGCATCGGCGACGCCGATGACCGAATAGTTCTCCGGCGGCGCGGTGCCCGGCTTGAAGGCTTCGAGGATGGTGTTGCCGCCGTCGCCGGGACCGGCGCGCATGCCGGACTTGGCGTCGACGCGGATCAGCTTGATGCCGGCCGGAACCTTGAACGGCGTCGGCGGCTTGTCGGCCAGCGCAAGCTTGAGGAAGTCGCGGGCGATCGGCGCTGCGACGTGGCCGCCGGTGGCGGCGCGGCCGAGATTGCGCGGCTTGTCGTAGCCCATGTAAACGCCGACTGCGAGATCCGGCGAGAAGCCGACGAACCAGACGTCCTTCTCGTCGTTGGTGGTGCCGGTCTTGCCGGCGATCGGCTTGCCGACCTCCTTCACGACGGTTGCGGTGCCGCGCTGGACCACGCCTTCCATCATCTCGGTGATCTGGTAGGCGGTCATCGGATCGAGCACCTGTTCGCGACGGTCGACCAGCTGCGGCTCCGGCTGGCTCTTCCATCCCCCCGGCGCGTCGCAGCCGCGGCATTCGCGGGTGTCGTGCTTGAAGATGGTATGGCCGTAGCGATCCTGGATGCGATCGATCAGCGTCGGCTTCACCCGGCGGCCGCCATTGGCGAACATCGAATAGGCCGTGACCATACGCATCACCGTCGTCTCGCCGGCACCGAGCGCATACGACAGATAGTTCGGCAATTCGTCATAGACGCCGAAGCGCTTGGCGTATTCGCCGACCAGCGGCATGCCGATGTCCTGTGCGAGCCGCACCGTCACGGTGTTGAGCGAGCGCTGCAGCGCGTTGCGCAGCGTGGTCGGGCCGTAATACTTGCCGGTCGAATAGTTCTCGGGACGCCACACGCCGGCGCCCTGCCCCTGATCGATCTCGATCGGCGCGTCGATCACGGTGGTCGACGGCGTATAGCCGTTGTCGAGCGCCGACGAGTACACGATCGGCTTGAACGACGAACCCGGCTGCCGGTAGGCCTGCGTCGCGCGGTTGAACTGACTCTGGTCGAACGAGAAGCCGCCGACCATCGCGAGCACGCGGCCGGTCCACGGATCCATCGCCACCATCGCGCCGGACACTTCAGGCAATTGCCGCAGGCGATACTGGCCTTCGACCGCGTTGCCTTCCTTGGTCACCAGCGGATCGGCGTAGATCACGTCACCCGGCTGCAGCACCTGCGAAACCGCGCTCGGCGCCTTGCCCTTGGTCTTGGCCCAGCGCACGCCGTCCATCGTGATGATGCCGGTCTGCCGCTCCTTGCTGACCGCGCCGCCGAGCTCGCGGCCCGGCTGGAAGCCGATCCGCGCCGACTGATCGCTGGTCTCGAGCACGACGGCCATCCGCCACGGCGAGATGTCGGACAGCGACTTCACGTCGGCAAGCTTGACGCCCCAGTCACCGGAAATGTCGAGCTTGTGCAGCGCCCCGCGCCAACCCTGCGCCTCGTCGTAATTGACGAGCCCCGCGACCATGGTCTTGCGCGCCATCACCTGGATCTTGGGATCGAGCGTGGTGCGCACCGACAGACCACCCTCGTAGAGCTTCTTTTCGCCGTAGCGCTCGAAGATGTCGCGACGGACCTCCTCGGCGAAATATTCGCCGGCGAAGATATGCGCGCCGTTCGAGCGGCTGGTGACGTTGAGCGGGTCCTTGCGCGCCTTGTCGGCGTCGGCCTGCTTGATCCAGCCGTTCTCCAGCAGACGATCGATCACATAATTGCGGCGCTCGATCGCGCGGTCACGGTTGCGCACCGGATGCAGCGCCGCCGGCGCCTTCGGCAGCGCGGCGAGGTAGGACGCTTCCGCGATCGTCAGCTCGTTGACCGACTTGTCGAAATAGACCAGCGACGCCGCCGCGATGCCGTAGGCACCGAGGCCGAGATAGATTTCGTTCAGATAGAGCTCGAGGATGCGGTCCTTGGAATAGGCGCGCTCGATGCGCATCGCCAGCAAGGCTTCCTTGATCTTACGGCTGAACGAGACCTCGTTGGTGAGCAGGAAGTTCTTCGCGACCTGCTGGGTGATGGTCGAGGCGCCCTGCGGGCGACGGTTCGAGCCGTAGTTCTGCGCATAAAGGATCGCAGCGCGCGCCATGCCCTGATAGTCGATGCCGCCGTGCTCGTAGAAGTTCTTGTCTTCGGCGGCGAGGAAGGCGTTGATCACGAGCTTCGGCACCGCCTGGATCGGCAGATAGAGCCGGCGCTCCTTGGAGTATTCGCCAAGCAGCGCGCCGTCGGCGGCATGCACGCGGGTCATCACCGGCGGCTCATAGTCCTGCAGCTGCGAGTAGTCGGGCAGATCCTTGGAGAAATGCCAGATGGCGCCAGCGACGGCGGCGACACCGACCAGGAACACGACGGTTCCGGCGGCGAACAAGAAACCCATAAACCGCACGAGCAGTCGCATTATCGACGTTCCGTTCCTACCCTCCGGCGCTCAGTCGTCAGAAGCGCCTGTCCAAAAGTGCGAAAGCCTCACACAACGAAGCTTTGGCCCAGCGAGCCACCTTGCGCACGCGAGTATACAAGAGCCGCCGGACAATATGGTCGATTCTGCGGACCTGCGGTCCATTGTCTATACCGTCGCGGCTGTGGCCAAACTAGGGCTTCGGCGCAACGGCCCCGGCTTTTCAGCGAGCCGATTTCACTTTGCCGACCCGGCAGTTGCCAGCCGTTTGGCGAAGAACGTGTCGATCGCCTGCACCATCGAGCCGACCGCCTTGTTCCGCCAGCTCTCCGAGACCAGGTGCTCGAGGTCCCCCTTGTTGGAGACGTAGCCGATCTCGACCAGCACGGACGGCACGTCGGGCGCCTTCAGCACCCGGAAGCCGGCCGATTTGAGCGGATGCTTGTGCATCCGCACCGTGGTCTTCATCTCGTCCATCAGAAGACGGGCGAAGCGATTGGAAAACGTCTTGGTTTCACGCTGCGCGAGGTCGATCAGGATGTCGGCGACCTCGGTCGGTTCGTCGGTCAGGTTCACCCCGCCGATGGCGTCGGCCTTGTTTTCCGCCTCCGCCAGCCGTTCGGCCTCGGCGTCGGAGGCCTTGTCCGACACCGTGTAGATCGTGGCGCCCTGGGCATCGCCCTCGCGGCGCGGCAGGGCGTCGGCGTGGATCGAGACGAACAGCGCCGCGGACTGGGAGCGCGCGATCTTCACCCGATCGTTGAGCGGGATGAAGGTGTCGTCGGACCGCGTCATGACCACCCGATACTTGCCCGACTTCTCGATCCGGTCGCGCAGGGCAAGGCCAAAGCCGAGCACCAGGTTCTTCTCGGTCTGGTCGCCGGATTGCGTGCCGTTGTCGATGCCGCCGTGACCGGGATCGATCACGATCAGCGGGCGCGCGTCGGTGACCGCGACCGGCGGCAGCGCCGCCGAGGTGACGGCCGGAATGGTGGCGGTGGTGGATTCGGAAATCGCCGGTTTCGATTCGGGCCGGCTCGCGGGCGCCAGCGACTGCACGAAGCTGGTGCGGTCGACCTCCTCGAAGTCCAGCACAAGCCGCGGCGGCTGGCCGTTGGCGGCGTCGAGCACGTAGGAATTCGCGATCTTCACCGGTCCGGTCAGGTCGAACACGATCCGCGAGCCGCCGGGCATCACGAGGCCATAGCGGAACGCCTTCACCAGGCCCCGCCCCGCCGAGCCGGTGCCGGCCGCGAGCTGAAAATCGACCTGCGGGATATCGACCACGACGCGGTAGGGGTCAGCCAGCGGGAAGGCGCGAAATTCGATCTTGCGGTCGAGGTCGAGGATGAATCGGGTCTGCTTGGCGTCGCCGGCGAGCCTGGCGCCGGATGCGACCGGGAAATTCGGGGAGCTCGCGGCCGGCGCAGGCGGGCTGTTCTGCGGGCCCTCAGCGGCGCTCGGGGCGCCGGCAATGGCAAACACCGATGTTGCGGCGCAAAATAGCCCGCATCCCAGAAAAACAAGGTGTTTTGCGCGGTTCGCCACCCGATTCGTAGCCTCCCAGCTGCTTCTTACCGCATTAGAACCACACGGTTAATCGCCCCCTAATGACGCTCCGGCGAAAAGAACCGAGTGTTGCGGCGGCGTGACGCTTCCCTTGCACGCGGCGGTCAATCCACGTATGTACGAGGTGCTGACGGCTAGTACTCCCGGTTGTGTCGCGTTCAGCCTCCCGGTGCAGCGGTGGAACCTTCCTGATCGAAGATCCCGCCGTGTTTTTCCGGTCCCTCCCCAGCCAGCGCCGCGCGCGGCTGACACGGAGTGGCGGATTCAAGCCCGAGCGGCGTCCGGTCCCAGGCACACTCCCTCGCCAGAGGGACGGTTTGAGACACGGCATAACCGATTATCCGGTCCCTTGGGGCCTCGATATGCGATGGCCGGCAGGCGCTTCGGCGCCAGACGGGGCTTTCAGCAAAAGATACGGCGGTATTTTTCGCCGCCAACATGTTTAGACGGGCCGACGCTTAATGCGCCAGACTGCATTGCCGACCAGGATCCCCCGAATGATCGCGCTGACGCGAGGTGAAAACTTCGCCCGTCGCATCATCCCGGTGAGTTCCCGTCCGGCGCTGCGCCGCGAGATGCGTTTCGGCCTTCCCCTCACCCCCGAATCAGGTGGACCGTCGCGTCACCGGGCGGCGCAGTTTGCGCGCGCCATGATCCGCGCCCGCCGCCGTCAAGAGCTCCAAAATGCCCAACAAGATGTTGATCGATGCCACCCACCCGGAAGAGACCCGGGTCGTCGTGGTCCGTGGCAATCGCGTCGAAGAGTTTGATTTCGAGACCGCCCAGCGCAAACAGCTGCGCGGCAACATTTATCTCGCCAAGGTTACGCGCGTAGAGCCGTCGCTGCAGGCCGCCTTCATCGAGTATGGCGGCAACCGGCATGGCTTCCTGGCCTTCAGCGAAATCCATCCCGACTATTACCAGATCCCGGTCGCCGACCGTCAGGCGCTGATCGAGGCCGACGAGCGCGCCCATCGCGAGGCCGAGGAAGAGCACGAGAACCGCGGCCATCGCCGCCGGTCGCGCCATCGCAATGCCCGTCGCCGCGGCCATGGCGAGCGCGTCCAGAGCGAGGTGATCGAGGGCGCGAACGACACCCAGGCGCTGCCCACCATCGAGGCCCACGAACATCCCGTCGATGCCGAGCATCATGAACATGATGCCGGGCACCACGATCACGGCGTGGTCGCCCACGAAGGCCACGAGCATGAGGCGCATGATCATGCGCATCACGAGGACCATGAGCATCACCATGATCATGACCACGACGATCATGGCGACCACGATCATGGTCACGACGACCATCACGATCATGCCCATGATCACGACCACGCCCCCGAGGTGAGCGAGGCGGCGGTTGCCGACGCCCCCTCCGACCCCGTCGTTGCGGTGGTCGAAGCCTCCGCCGCGTCGGCCGCGCCCGAGACCGTCGAGACGGTCGAGGTCAATCATGAGCCCGAGCGCGCCCATGAGGAGCAGATCGAGGAAAACGCCGCGCATGCCGACGACGCGCCGCATGTGGCTTCCGACGAGGTTCACGCCGATGAGCACGCGGTCGCCGAATATGGCGCGCTCGCCGAGGTGGTCGCGCCCGAGACCGGGCCTGGCGACGAGGCCGGCGAAGATGACGAAGAGGATGACGGCGAGGAAGGCGAGGAAGAGGACGTCGTCGAGTCGGTCGGCGGCGACGACGTGCTCGAGGAGGTTCCGGAGCGCCCGTTCCGTCCGCGCCGCCAGTACAAGATCCAGGAAGTGATCAAGCGCCGGCAGGTGATGCTGGTGCAGGTCGTCAAGGAAGAGCGCGGCAACAAGGGCGCCGCGCTGACCACCTATCTGTCGCTCGCCGGCCGCTACGCCGTGCTGATGCCCAACACCGCGCGCGGCGGCGGCATCAGCCGCAAGATCACCTCCGCCCAGGACCGTTCGCGGCTGAAGGAAGTGGTGCAGGATCTCGACGTGCCCGAGGGCATGGGGATCATCCTGCGCACCGCCGGCGCCTCCCGCAGCAAGCCGGAGATCAAGCGCGACTTCGAATACCTGATCCGGATGTGGGAAACGGTGCGCGACCTAACGCTGAAGTCGCAGGCGCCGACGCTGGTCTACGAGGAAGGCTCGCTGATCAAGCGCTCGCTGCGCGACCTCTACAACAAGGAGATCGACGAGATCCAGGTGGCGGGCGAAGCCGGCTATCGTGAAGCGCGCGACTTCATGAAGATGCTGATGCCGGCCAATGTGCGGGCGGTGAAGCAATATCGCGACGGCCAGCCGCTGTTCTCGCGCATGGGCGTCGAAAGCCAGCTCGACGCGATGTTCTCGCCGACCGTGCAATTGCGCTCCGGCGGCTACATCGTGATCAACCAGACCGAGGCGCTGGTCTCGATCGACGTCAACTCCGGCCGCGCCACGCGCGAGCACCATATCGAGGACACCGCGCTCAAGACCAATCTGGAAGCGGCGGAAGAAGTCGCGCGCCAATTGCGCCTGCGTGACCTCGCCGGCCTGATCGTCATCGACTTCATCGACATGGACGAGAAGCGCAACAACCGCGCGGTCGAGCGCAAGCTGTCCGACTGCCTGCGCCAGGACCGTGCGCGGATCCAGGTCGGCCGCATCTCGCATTTCGGCCTCTTGGAAATGTCGCGCCAGCGCATCCGTGCCAGCGTGCTCGAAAGCTCGACGGAGCCCTGCCCGCAATGCGGCGGAAGCGGTCACGTCCGTTCGGTCTCGTCGGTGGCGCTGCAGCTCTTGCGCGGCATCGAGGAGATCCTGATGAAGGGCGCGACCCACAATCTGGTGGTCCGCACCCGCACCGACGTCGCGCTCTACGTGCTCAACCACAAGCGCGGCCATCTGCGCGATCTCGAAGACTCCTTCCGGGTTTCGCTGTCGATCGTCGCGGATGCCACGGTGCATGGCCAGCAGTCCTACATCATCGACCGCGGCGAGCAGGTGCATACACTCGAAGCCGCCAAGGCGCTGCTCGCTGCGCAGGCTGCCGCTGCGCCGGCCCAGGCCGAAGAGGCCGATGACGAGGAAGAACTGTTCGAATACGAGGCCGAGCTCGAAACCGACGAGACCGAGGGCCTCGCCGACGAGCGGGCGGCCGGCGATGAATCGGGCTCCGCCGAGGGCGAAGGCGACGGTCAGCGCCGCAAGCGGCGCCGCCGGCGCCGCGGCCGCGGTGGCGGCAGCGAGGCGCGTGAAGGCGCCCAGCAGCCGCGCGAGGACGGCGATCTCATGCATGTCCTGCCCGAAGGCACCGAGGCGGTTGCCGCCGCCGATGCCGAAGGTGATGAGGACGAAGGCGACGAGCAGCAGAGCGCTGCCCGCGACGACCAGGCCGGCAATGGCGATCGCCGTCCGCGGCGCCGCGGACGCCGTGGCGGCCGGCGCCGGCGCGGCAGTGGCGGACCGGATGACGGTCTCGCCGGATCGATCTCCGATGAGTTGAGCCCGGCGGCGACGTCGGAGGCCTCCGACGCAGTCGCCGATTTCGATAGCCATGATATGGAGCCGGCTCCCTCGCTGGCGCAGCCCGAACTGGTCGCCGAGCCGCCGGAGTGGCAGCCGACCGAGGTCGCGCCTGTCGAGCCGGTCGCGGCACCCGAGCCCGAAACCCCCGCGGCGTCTGCCGCCGAGGACACTGCCGAAGGTGACCGCGCGCAGCGTCGCCGCTCGACGGTGCGCGAAAAGGTCAACTTCGCATCGCCCCCTCAGCCCGAGGCATCAGCGGCGCTGGTTCAAAGCCCGCCGGAGGAAGCTGCCCCTGAGCCGGCCGCGGCTGCTCCGGAGCCGGCACCGGCCGCTGCGGCCGAGGCTCCGGCCCGCAAGGGCTGGTGGTCGCGCCGCTTCGGCGGCGGCAACTAGCACCACCTGCAAGTCAGAACGCCCGGCTCACGCCGGGCGTTTTTATTGAACAGGCAATCCGTTCGTCAGACGCCGGCGTAACGAAGCCTGACGGAGACGGATCCCAATGCAAAGCGCGATCGTTCTTGGCGGCGGCATGGTGGGCGTCAGCACGGCGCTGCATCTGCAGCGCCGCGGCTGGTCGGTGACGCTCGTCGACCGCAAGGATCCGGGCCGCGAAACCAGCTACGGCAATGCCGGCATCATCCAGAGCGAGGCGGTGCGGCCCTACCCGATGCCGCGCGATCCTGCCGTCCTCGCCCGGATCGCGATGGGGCGCACCAACGACGTGCGCTACCGCCTGGCTTCGCTGCCGCAGCACGCCGGTCCGCTGCTGCGCTATTGGTGGAACTCGACGCCCGAGCGGCACCGTGAAGCCACCATCGCCTGGGCGCGCCTGATCGCCTACGCCACCGCGGAGCACGACACGCTGATCCGCGATGCCCATGCCGACAATCTGATCCGCCGCGCCGGCTATCGCCTGCTACATCGCGACCCGGCCGCGCTCGAACAGGCCATTGCGATCGCCGAGGAGAACCAGCGCGACTTCGGCGTGACGTTTCGCGTGCTTGATGGCCGCGAGCTCGCCAAGGCGGAGCCGTTGCTGCGCGACGACCTGCCCGGCGCCATTCACTGGCTTGGGCCCTGGACCGTGTCGGACCCCGGCGGGCTTGTTTCCGCCTATGCCGGACTGTTCGAGCGTCTCGGCGGCACGCTGTTGCGCGGCGATGCGCAGACGCTGACGGAGACGACGTCCGGCTGGTCGGTCGACACCAGTGGCGGCCGGATCGATGCCGCCCATGTCGTGGTCACGCTCGGCCCGTGGTCACCGCAATTGCTCCGCAAGTTCGGCTACCGGATCCCGCTGGTGCGCAAGCGCGGCTACCACATGCACTACCAGGGCGGCCGCTCGCTCGACCTGCCGCTGGTCGACACCGCGAACGGCTATGCGATGGCGCCGATGGCCAAGGGCATCCGCATCACCACCGGCGCGGAGCTGACCAGTCCCGACGCACCGGCGACGCCGATCCAGCTCGGCTACGCCGAAGTGGCCGCGCGCGAGCTGATCGAGATCGGCAGCCGCGTCGAGCCCGAGCCGTGGTTCGGTACCCGCCCCTGCACGACCGACATGCTGCCTGTGCTCGGGCCGGTGCCGCGGCATCGCGGGCTGTGGGTGAATTTCGGCCACGGCCATCAGGGCTTCACGCTCGGCCCCGCGACCGCGCGGGTGCTGGCCGAAACGATGAACGGCGAGGCATCCGCAGTGGACACCTCGCCGTATCGGCTGGACCGGTTCTGAGACGTCGAAGCAGACTTAGAGCGTTTTCGAGCGAAGTGGATACCGGTTCGCGTGAAGAAAACGCGTCAAAACAAGAATCTAGAGCCCCGTTCCGATTCCATCGGAACCTGAAAAGCTCTAGGACCGATCGACATTCAGGATTCCCAAGCGGTTTGATCGCTGATTCATAGAGTTCCGTGATTCGAGACACGGAGCAGATGGTGGCGGCGAAACGATATGAGCTGACGGAGGCGCAATGGGCGAGGATTGCGCCACTGCTGCCGGGGAAAGCTGGCGACCCGGGACGTACGGCTGCGGACAATCGACTGTTCGTCAACGGATGTTTGTGGGTTTTGCGATCGGGCGCACACTGGAGCGACCTGCCGGAACGGTACGGCAAGTGGAAAACGGTGCATCAGCGCTTCAGCCGCTGGTGCCATGCCGGCGTCTGGGAGCGCGTGTTCGCTGCTCTGACCGCCGATCGCGACAACCAGTATCTGATGATCGACAGCACCATCGTTCGCGCCCACCAGCAGGCGACGAGCGGAAAAGGGGGGCCAAAGATCAGGCGCTGGGGCGTTCCCGAGGTGGACTGACCACCAAGATCCACATGCTGGCTGATGCGCTCGGCCGTCCGCTCCGCTTCATCGTCACGGCTGGGCAAGTTAATGACATCACCCAGGCGCCGGCACTGCTCCACGGCCAAAGCGGCGATGCCGTGCTCGCCGACAAGGCCTATGACAGCAACGCCCTGCGTGCGATCATCGCGGAAATCGGCGCAACGGCGGTGATCCCGTCAAACCGCACCCGCAGGATCATCATTCCGCACGACGCCGACGCATACAAACAGCGCAACCGCATCGAGCGCTGCTTTTGCCAGCTCAAACACTTCCGACGCTTGGCAACCCGTTATGACAGGCGATCTGACAACTTTACCGGCTTCATCCATCTCGCTGCCGCAATGATCTGGATGCAATGAATGTCGATCGGTCCTAGTCCGTCGTCAACGCGGTCTCCATGTCGGTTGGGTCGACCTGTTTGGCGAGATTGGCATTGAGCTTGTCGCGGTCGAGCTCACCCTCCCACCAGGCGACGATCACGCAAGCCACGCCGTTGCCGCACAGATTGGTCAGCGCGCGGCACTCGCTCATGAACTTGTCGATGCCGAGCACGATCGCCATGCCCGGCACCAGCCGCGGATCGACCACCGCAAGCGTCGCCGCCAAGGTGATGAAGCCGGCGCCGGTGATGCCGGAGGCGCCCTTCGAGGTCAGCATCGCCACGATCAGGATGGTGATCTGCTGGCTGAAGGTGAGATCGAAACCCAGCGCCTGTGCGATGAACAGGGTCGCCAGCGTCATGTAGATGTTGGTGCCGTCGAGGTTGAACGAATAGCCCGTGGGCACCACGAGGCCGACCACCGATTTCGAGCAGCCGAGCCGTTCGAGCTTCTCCATCAATGACGGCAGCGCGCTCTCGGAGGACGAGGTGCCGAGCACGATCAATAGCTCGTCCTTGATGTAGGCCAGGAACTTAAAGATCGAGAACCCCGCGATCCGCGCGATGATGCCGAGCACCACGAACACGAACAGCGCGGCGGTCAGATAGAACGTCGCGATCAGCCCCATCAGGTTGAGGATCGCGCCGGTGCCGAACTTGCCGATGGTGAAGGCCATCGCGCCGAACGCGCCGATCGGCGCCGCCCGCATCACGATCGAGATGACGCCGAACACGGCGTGCGCGGCGTCGTCGATGAACGAGCGGATGGTGTGGCCGCGCTCGCCGAGGCCCATGATCGCGAAGCCGAACAGCACCGAGAACAGCAGCACCTGCAGGATCTCGCCCTGCGCGAATGCACCGACCACGGTGTCGGGAATGATGTGCAACACGAAGTCGACGCTCTTCTGCGCCTCCGCCTGCTTGGCATAGCCGGCAACCGCCTGCGCATTCGCCGCCGCATTGCCGAAGCCGGCACCCGGCCTGACCAGATTGCCGACGAGCAATCCGATCACCAGCGCGAAGGTCGAGACGACCTCGAAATACACCAGCGCCTTGACGCCGATGCGGCCGACCTTCTTGGCATCTTGTATATGGGCGATGCCCGACACCACGGTGCAGAAGATGATCGGCGCGATCACCATCTTGATCAGCTTGATGAAGCCGTCGCCGAGTGCCTTGATCCACTCGTTGGTGGCAAGGCCCGGCCACAACCAGCCGACCAATGCGCCGAGCACGATCGCGATCAGGACCTGGACATAGAGAACTTTATACCACGGCTTGCTGCCGGCGCTCGCCGGCGCAGCCGTGACAACGGTTGCCGTTGCCATGTGTCACTCCCCCTCAGAAATGGCGGAAACAGCCAAGATCAACTTGGCGGTTCAAGTCAAATGGAACTGTGTGGGCCCTGCCGCTTATCCGCGATGATCCGCGCGCCACAGTGCCGGCGAAACCACGGCACTGCGCTGCGAAACCGATCCGAAAGGCAAAGCGAACGCCGGAAGGCTCTTGATGGCTCTTGGAGTTTGAAGGCTCCTGGAGTTCGCGGGCTATTTAAGCCAATGCGCGATCCGTGCAACTGCTTCCTGCATCTCCGCGGCCGAGCGTGCATAGGAAAAACGGATGAAGGCGCGGCCGTGGATCGGATCGAAATCGACGCCGGGGGTCGCCGCGACATGCGCCTTCTCGAGCATCTCGCTGGCGAAGGCGAAGCTGTCGGAGGTGAAGTCGGAGACGTCGGCATAGAGGTAGAACGCGCCGTCAGCGGGAAGGAATTTGGTCAGGCCGGCCTTCGGCAGCCCTTCGATCAGGATGCGGCGGTTCTCCTGATAGCCGCGCTTGATCGCCTCCATCTCCTCGCGGCCTTCGAACGCCGCTTCGGCCGCGATCTGCGACAGGGTCGGCACCGAGATCGACAGGTTCTGCTGCAGCCGCTCGATCGGCCGCACCAGCACGTCGGGCACCACCATCCAGCCGACACGCCAGCCGGTCATGCAGAAGTACTTCGAGAACGAGTTGATCACGAGCGCGTTCGGCGACAGTTCGGCGGCCGTCACCGCAGGGAACGCGTAGTCGAGCCCGTGATAGATCTCGTCGGAGATGAAGCGGATGCCGGCGCTGTCGGCGGCTGCCATCAGGGTCGACAGCGCCTCGCGCGACATCATGGTGCCGGTCGGGTTGGCAGGGCTGCCGACCAGCACGCCCTTCAGCGGCGCCTTGCGATGGGCGGCGAGCAGCGCCTCGCCGGTCAGGGCATGGCGGGTGTCGCCGGAGGTTTCGATCAGCACCGGCTCGCAGCCCAGCGCGGTCAGGATATGCCGGTACGGCGGATAGCCCGGCACGGTCACGGCGACCCGGTCGCCCGGCTCGAACATCGCAAGAAACGCCAGGATGAATCCACCCGACGAGCCGGTCGTAACGATGATGCGTTCCGCGTCGACCGCGCAACCATACGTGTCGCTGTAGTGCCGGGCGATGCGCGCGCGCAGCGAGGGAATGCCGAGCGCCGAGGTGTAGTCGATCCGCCCGTCCGCAAGCGCGGCCTGCGCGGCCGCGATCGCCGGCTTCGGCGCGCCTGCGGCGGGCTGCCCCACCTCCATATGGATGACATGGCCGCCGGCGGCCTCGATTCGCGCGGCGGCCGCCATCACGTCCATCACCATGAACGGCGGAACATCGCTCCGTCCGGACGCTGTCAACAGGCTGCTTACACGGTCTCTCGGTGTCGCTTCACGCATGGATTTCTGCTATTGCACGGCCGCTGCCGAATTCGGGTTCCCGTTACCGGCTGCCGCCCAAGACTGGCCGCATTCGGTGGCTCCTTATAACGCTTTCAGGCCTAGTGAATACCCGGTTCGCGTGAAGAAGAACTGCAAAAACAACAGACTGCGCCACGCGCCTGATCCGGTCGGGCCCGGAACACGGACTTGTGCCGGCGCGTCCAGTCATCGCCGATAGATCGCCCATGCTGTTCCGCCTCGCGCTTCGCACCAGGACCTTCAAGCTGACCGCGCTCATGACCGCGGTTGCGCTCGCGGTCGGCCCCGTGGTCCCTGCGCGAGCCCAGCAAAAAGGCCCGCCGGTGCTGCGCGACACCGAGTCCGAGCAGCTGTTGCGCGAATACACAAGGCCGATCCTGCGCGCCGCCGGTCTGGAGAAGCAGAACATCCAGATCGTGATCATCAACGACGGCTCGTTCAACGCCTTCGTCGCCGACGGCCGGCGCATCTTCGTCAATTACGGCGCGCTGCTGCAATCGGAGACGCCGAACCAGATCATCGGCGTGCTGGCGCACGAGACCGGCCACCTCGCCGGCGGCCATCTCGCCAAGATGCGCGAGCAGCTGGCGCAAGCCCAGACCCAGATGATCATCGCGATGCTGCTCGGCGTCGGCGCGCTTGCCGCGGGTGCGGGCGGCCGCGGCGGCGGCAATGGTCTCTCCAGCGCCGGCGCCGCGGCGATCTCGGCGCCGCAAGCGGTCATTCAGCGCACGCTATTGTCCTATCAACGCCAGCAGGAAGAGAACGCCGACCGCGCCGGCGTCAAGTTCCTGAATGCGACCGGACAATCCGCCAAGGGCATGTACGAGACGTTCAAGCGCTTCACCGACGAGAGCCTGTTTGCCTCGCGCGGGGCCGATCCCTATCTGCAGTCGCATCCGATGCCGGTCGATCGCGTCTCCGCGCTGCAGGAACTGGCGCGCTCCAGCCCCTATTGGGACAAGAAGGACGATCCGGCGCTGCAGCTGCGCCACGACATGATGCGCGCCAAGATCTCGGGCTTCATGGAGCGGCAGGACACGGTCTACCGCCGCTATCCGCTGTCCAACACCAGCCTGCCGGCGCGCTATGCACGCGCGATCACGACCTATCTGCACGGCGATCTGCGCTCGGCGATCGCGCAGATCGACGGCTTGATCCAGGTGCAGCCCAACAATCCCTATTTCCATGAATTGCGCGGCCAGGCGCTGCTCGAAGGCGGCCGGCCGGCCGAAGCCATCGCGCCGCTGCGCCGCGCAGTGCAGCTCTCCAGCAATTCGCCGTTGATCGAGATGCTGCTCGGCCAGGCGCTGGTCGCCTCGGACAACAAGGCCTACACCGACGAAGCGATCAACATGCTGCGTGCCGCGGTGGCGCGCGAGCCCGAGGCGCCGCTCGGCTATACCCAGCTCGCGATGGCCTATGGCCGCAAGGGCGACTATGCCCAGGCCGACCTCGCCTCGGCGCAGGCCGCCTATCTCCGCGGCGACACCAAGACCGCCCGCGATCTTGCGTCACGCGCCAAGACGCGGTTCGCGATCGGCACGCCCGGCTGGGTCAAAGCTGACGACATTGTGAGCGCCAAGCCCATGCCGGGTCAGAAAAACAACTAGAAATAAACCGTAGTTCCATACAACGATCACCTAAACCGGCTCACGGCCCCGCCGTTTTTTTGAGCCACCGCGAACAAGGATTTTGTCATGCCAGCGCTTCGTTTTCTTGCCCCTGCCCTGCTCGCGCTCGGCGTTTGCGCCGCGCCGCTTCCGGCGTCCGCGCAGAGCTTTACCGACACCCAGCGCGGCGACATCGAGACCATCGTGCGCAACTATCTGATCGCGCACCCGGAGGTGCTCGAAGAGGCGATGAACGAGCTGAGCAAGCGGCAGGCCGCCGCCGAAGCCGAGAAGCATGAGCAGAGCGTCGCCAAGAACGCCGACACCATCTTCAATTCGCCGCGCGGCGTCATGCTCGGCAACAAGGACGGCGACGTCACCTTCGTCGAGTTCTTCGACTACAATTGCGGCTACTGCAAGCGCGCGATGTCCGACATGCTCGATTTGATGAAGGCGGATTCGAAGCTGAAGGTCGTGCTGAAGGAATTCCCGGTGCTGAGCCAAGGCTCGGTCGAGGCCGCGCAGGTCGCGGTCGCCGTGCGCATGCAGGATCCGACCGGCAAGAAGTATCTCGATTTCCACCAGAAGCTGCTCGGCGGCCGCGGCGCCGCCGACAAGGCGCGCGCGCTGGCGGTCGCCAAGGAGGTCGGTCTCGACATGGCGAAACTCGAGAAGGATATGGCGAGCCCCGAGGTGAAGGCGACCATCGAGGAGAACTTCCGCCTCGCCGAATCCATGGGCATGAACGGCACACCGAGCTACGTGATCGGCAAGCAGGTCGTGATCGGCGCCGTCGGCGTCGACAACCTCAAGGAAAAGATCGGCATCGCCCGCTGCGGCAAGGCGACCTGCTGATCGCCGCTCCGACAGCGCGCATCGCGTACAAGATCCGGCTGCGATGCAGCCGGATTTTTTGTGGCCGCCACCGAACCGATTCCGCGCGGGTCGCAACCAAGGGCCGTCACCAACGACGCAAGTCGCGCGAGGCCGAAAATATAGCGCGACCTAATCTCGAGATCGAAGAGCATTTCGGCGGCTTCAATTTCGGCGGCGGCAACGGCCAGCTCGATCATGCGGGCGCGGAGTTCGACTGGGCCTGCGGTTGAAGCATCCGCGCATTCATCTCGCGCGTTCATCGCGCATTCACCTCAAGAACAAACCGCAAGGAACCGCAAATCAACAGGAACATCGCACATGCTCTCCCGTTGTCGGCGCGGGCAATGCTGAAAAACGAGGAGGAATTGCGATGTCTAACCGCTTTCTGATTTCGGTCGCGGCGGCGGCTTTGATCGCCGGCACCGGTTTCGCGAACGCACAGGGCGCCGGCGGCGCCAACAAGGAAACCGGGGCCGGTGGTGGTGCGACCACGCAGCAGTCTGCACCGTCCGGTGGTGCGTCATCGGGCACCATGCAGCATGACAAGAGCGGCATGAAGGGTTCCGAGCATTCGACGACCGGTGAGTCGAGCACCAAGGGTGCGGAGTCCGACAAGTCCGGCACGGCCACCAAGGGCGCGCAGGACAGTACCCAAAAGTCGAAGGGCATGAGCTCGGAGAACGAAGCGACCAAGGGCTCCAAGGAGGGCTCGAAGGACATGAAGGCCGAAGGTCGCGACAAGAGCGGCAACATGAAAGCCGAGGAGCGTGACAAGAGCGGCAAGATGAACGCCGAGGGCCGCGACAAGAGCGGTGCCGGTGCCACGACCAACCAGAACGCTCAGACCAAGAGCCCGGCCGACCCCAACCGCGCGCAGACCAACGACACGAGCCGCACGCAGACCACGACCGGTAACGCGGCAACGTCGGCCACCGCGGCTCCGCCGCCCGAGAAGCGCACCCAGATCACGACCGCGATCAAGTCGGAGCACGTGACCGAAGCCACCAACGTGAACTTCAATGTGGCGGTCGGCACCCGCGTTCCGGCTGACGTTCACTTCTACCCGGTGCCGGAGCGGGTCGTGACGATCTACCCGCAGTGGCGCGGCTATCAGTTCATCCTGGTCAAGGGCCGCTACGTGATCGTGCAGCCTGAGACCCATGAGATCGTCTACATCATCGAGGGCTAAACCGGCCTCGGTGCGAGGGCGCCCAAACGGGCCCTCGCCTTCATCTCGACCCCGCCCCTTCGGGGCGGGGTCTTGCTTTCGGCCGCACCCCGCATCGCGCCGGTGGATGGCGGGCCGGAGCGCCCGCTGAAGGCAGCTTCCGCAAGATTTGGTTAATCAGCATTTTCCGCAGGTTAGGGCAGGCACCTAACAGGGTGGAGGAAGTTGTTGAAGACGTTCCGATTTCACCTAAAGACTTCCCCTTCGGCCGGTTGTTACCTATAACCCGGCCCACTCCACCCCTTGTCGGACCCCCTCTCGGAACCTTTGGCCGGAACTTGGCAGGAAACTCTGGAATGGCTGCTGCCGGAACGATCTATGTGCTGAACGGCCCGAACCTCAATCTGCTGGGGACGCGCGAGCCGGAGACCTACGGCCATGCGACCCTCGCCGATGTCGAGAAGCTGTGCGCGGACACCGCGCGCCAGTTCGGGCTGAGCGCCGACTGCCGGCAGTCCAACCGCGAGGGCGAACTGATCGACTTCATCCATGAGGCCCACGCCAAGAAGGCGGTCGGCATCATCATCAACGCCGGTGGCTACTCTCATACCTCGATCGCGCTGCATGACGCGCTGATCGCGGTCAAGATCCCCGCGGTCGAAGTTCACGTCAGCAACATCCACGCCCGCGAAAGCTTCCGACACCACTCGTTCACTGCTAAAGCCGCCTTCGCGTCACTTTGCGGCTTCGGCATCGACGGCTACCGGCTTGCGATCATCGGCCTCGCCACCAGGATCGGCGTCAAGATCGACGCCAAGCCAAAGACTTAATCGTCAATCCTGACGTTCCCCGTCACCAGACAAAGATTTTGGATCACAGAGCATGGCGCGCCAGCCAGACGACAAATCAACCGCAAAAAAGAACGACTCCAAGAGCGACGACAGCGCCCTCATTCGCGAACTCGCGCTGCTGCTTGCGGAAACCAATCTGACCGAGATCGAGATCGAGCGTGCCGGCCTGCGTGTCCGCGTCGCGCGCAACATCAGCATCGCGGCCTCGGTGCCCGCCGCCTCCGTGGCGGGCGTTGCCGCACCGGCCGCCATTGCCGTCCCGGTGGCTGCGGCTGCGACCGATCTCGCCAAGCACCCGGGCGCCGTGCCGTCGCCGATGGTCGGCACCGCCTATTGGGCGCCCGAGCCGGGCGCCAAGCCGTTCATTGAAGTCGGCACCAAGGTCTCCGCCGGCCAGACGCTTCTGATCATCGAGGCGATGAAGACGATGAACCAGATCCCGTCGCCGCGCGCGGGCACCGTGACGCAGATTCTCGTCGAGGACGGCCAGCCGGTCGAATTCGGCGAGCCGCTCGTCATCATTGAATAGCTTCCGTCAACACCAGGCGCTGCGATGTTCGACAAGATCCTCATAGCCAATCGCGGCGAGATCGCGCTTCGCGTGCTGCGCGCCTGCAAGGAGCTCGGCATCTCGACCGTCGCGGTGCATTCCACCGCCGACGCCGACGCCATGCATGTGCGGCTCGCCGACGAGAGCGTGTGCATTGGCCCGCCGCCGTCGAAGGATTCCTATCTCAACGTGCCGGCGCTGCTCGCGGCCTGCGAGATCACCGGCGCCGACGCCGTGCATCCCGGCTACGGCTTCCTGTCTGAGAACGCGCGCTTCGCCGAGATCCTCGCCGACCACAATCTGGGCTTCATCGGACCGAAGGCCGAGCACATCCGCCTGATGGGCGACAAGATCGAAGCCAAGAAGACCGCCAAGCGCCTCGGCATTCCCGTGGTGCCCGGCTCGGACGGCGCGGTGACCTCGGAGGCCGACGCGCTCGCGATCGGCAGAGACATCGGATTCCCGGTGCTGGTCAAGGCGGCGGCCGGCGGCGGCGGCCGCGGCATGAAGGTCGCCCATACCGAGGCTGACCTCGCGCTCGCGCTCTCGACCGCGGCCAACGAGGCCAAGTCGGCGTTCGGCGACGCCTCGGTCTACCTGGAGAAATACCTGCAGAAGCCGCGCCACATCGAGATCCAGATTCTCGGCGACGGCCGCGGCGGCGCCATCCATCTCGGCGAGCGCGACTGCTCGCTGCAACGCCGTCACCAGAAGGTCTGGGAGGAAGGCCCCTCGCCCGTGCTCGCGGCGGCGGCGCGCGCCAGGATCGGCGAGACCTGCGCCAAGGCGATGCGGGACATGAAATATCTCGGCGTCGGCACCATCGAATTCCTCTACGAGGACGGCGAGTTCTATTTCATCGAAATGAACACGCGCATCCAGGTCGAGCATCCCGTCACCGAAAGCATCACCGATATCGATCTCGTGCTGGAGCAGATCCGGATCGCCGCCGGCGGCGACCTTCCGGCCAAACAGGACGACATCGCGATCATCGGCCACGCCATCGAGTGCCGCATCAATGCGGAGAACCCGCAGACCTTCCGTCCCTCGCCCGGACGGATCACGCAATTCCATCCGCCTGGCGGCCTCGGCGTGCGGATCGATTCCGCCGTCTATCAGGGCTATGTGATCCCGCCCTATTACGACTCGCTGGTCGGCAAGCTGATCGTGCACGGCAAGACCCGCGGCGAATGCCTGATGCGGCTGCGCCGGGCGCTGGACGAGATGGTGGTCGACGGGATCGAGACGACGCTGCCGCTGTTCCGCGCGCTGGTGCGCGAGCCCGACATCATCGAGGGCGACTACCACATTCACTGGCTGGAGCAGTACCTCGCCGGCCAGCCATCCGACGCCGCAAAATAGTTCGGAACTCCGTGGAACCCAGCCCTTCCTCAAACGTACTATAGGGTTATTGGCTTTCCACGGGGACGCGTTGAATCCCACTCCCATAGCGAGATCGTCGTGACGCTCGTTTCACGACGCCGGTCGACGTTACAGATCCTCCTGCTATCGGCGGGATTTTTCGTGCTGGTCGCGGTCAGCGTGGCGTCCGTCCTGCTGGTCAACAAGGCGCGCGAGGACAACGCCTGGGTGATTCACACCGTCGAGACCGACAGCCAGATTGCCAACCTGCTGCTCGACATCAGGCGCGCCGAAAGCGCGACCAGGGCGTATCTGCTGACATCAGCACCACAATACCTGTCCGAGTACCAGTCCGCGGCAGCAGGAGTCCCGGCCGCGCTCAACCATCTCCAGATGATGACCGTGGATAATCCGGCGCAGGTTGCCAATGCCGCGAAGCTCAAGGCCGCCGTCGAGCAACGGCTGGCCGAGTTCGCGCTCAGCATCGAGCGCGTCAAGAACAACGACACGGCGACCAGCATCGACGTCCTGCGCAAGACCACATCGACCGATGCGGTCGAGGCGATCGTCCGGATCGCCCGCGACATCCGCACCGAGGAGGATCGTCTGCTGGTGCTGCGCACCGCGACGGCGGACAAGACCCAGGTGCTGGCCTCCTCCGTCACGATCGCCGGCTCCTGCATGGTGCTGGCGCTCGCCGCTCTCTCGGTGGTGCTGCTGCGGCGATCGTCGCGGGCGCGCGACGAGGCCGAGGCCAGGTTGCGCGACAGCAACGTCAATCTCGAAACCATCGTTGACGAGCGCACCTCCGACCTGCGCGAGGCCAACGAGGAAATCCAGCGCTTCGCCTATATCGTCAGCCACGATCTGCGCTCGCCGCTGGTCAACATCATGGGCTTCACCAGCGAGCTCGAGGAACTGCGCGGCGACATCTTCAAGCGGATCGCCACGCTCAATCGCGCCGCCTCGCTGGCGCCGGCGATGCCGGAAGACGCGACCGATGTGGCCGAGCCAGAGCTCGAAGGCTCCGACAAGCAGCTATCCGACGACTTCAATGAATCGCTCGGCTTCATCAAATCGTCGATCGCCAAGATGGATCGCCTGATCAGTGCGATCCTCAATCTCACCCGCGAGGGCCGCCGCGAGTTCAAGCCCGAACGCATCGATCTGTATGAGCTGATCGACGGCATCGTCAAGACGATGGCTCACCAGGCCGTCGAGGCCAACGCGACCGTCGAGGTCGGCGCGCTGCCCAATATCGTCAGCGACCGCCTCGCGCTGGAGCAGATCTTCTCCAATCTGATCGACAACGCCCTCAAGTACCTCAGGAACGGCGTTCCCGGCGAGATTTCGATCGAGGGCCGCACCAAGCTCGGCTTCGCGATCTTCGAGGTCACCGACAACGGCCGCGGCATCGATCCGAAGGACCACCAGCGCATCTTCGATTTGTTCCGTCGGGCCGGAACCCAGGACAAGCCCGGTCAGGGCATCGGGCTTGCCCATGTCCGCGCACTTGTGCGCAGACTGGGCGGCACCATGTCGGTAGCATCGGAACTTCACAACGGCAGCACCTTCACGATCACGCTGCCCATCAATTGGTCAGGCAAGAACCGGGACAAAGTGACATGAGTGATCCAGTCACCATCATCATGATCGAAGACGACGAGGGCCATGCCCGCCTGATTGAGCGGAATATCCGGCGCTCGGGTGTCAACAATGAGATCATCCCGTTCACCAACGGTACAGAGGCGGTCAACTACCTGTTCGGCAAGGATGGCAGCGCCGTCGAGCGCAAGGGCCAGGCCCTGCTGATCCTACTCGATCTCAATCTGCCCGACATGACCGGCATCGATATTCTGAGGCGGGTCAAGGAGAACAAATATCTCAAGTCGACGCCGGTGGTCGTGCTGACCACGACCGACGACTCCCAGGAGATCAAGCGTTGCTACGAGCTGGGTTGCAACGTCTACATCACCAAGCCGGTGAACTACGAAAGCTTCGCCAACGCCATTCGTCAGCTTGGCCTGTTCTTTTCCGTGATTCAGGTGCCGCCGGCTGCCGTATGACCAGCGCAACGCCGACACTGCTCTACATCGACGACGACGCGGCGCTGGCGCGCCTCGTCGAACGCGGGCTGACGCGCGCAGGCTACAAGGTCGTGCACGCCGCAAGCGGCCAGGAAGGCCTCGATCGGCTCGCCCAGGGCGGCATCGACGTCGTCGCGCTCGATCAGTATATGCCCGGCCTCGACGGGCTGGAGACGCTGGAGCAGATCCTCAAGATACCGGACGCTCCGCCGGTGGTGTTCGTCACCGCGTCGCAGGATTCGGCGATCGCCGTCACCGCACTGAAGGCCGGCGCGGCGGACTATCTGGTCAAGGACGTCAGGGGCGAATTCATTCCCCTGCTCCAGGTCGCGGTGAACGGCGCGATCCGGCAGGCCGCGCTCCAGAAGGCGCGCGACGAAGCCGAGGCCGAGGTGCACGCCTCGCGCGACCGCTATGCCGCGCTCGCCGCGGAGCGTGAGGTCCTGCTCCGCGAGGTCAACCATCGCGTCGGCAATTCGCTGCAGATCATCGCCTCGTTGCTGCATCTGCAGGCCAACTCCGCAAGCCAGCAGGATGTGAAGGCCGCGCTCACCAACGCGATGGGGCGCGTCGCGGCCGTCGCACAGGTGCACCGCCGCCTCTACACCTCGCACGACTTCAAGACGGTGATGCTCAACCAGTATCTCGAGGCGCTGCTCGAGGATCTCCGGCGATCGGCCGAAGGCAACAAGATGTCGCGGCTGACCTTGAAGGCCGACCCGATCGAGATCGATCCCGACCGCGCGGTAGCGATTGGCATCATCGTCAACGAGCTGGTCATGAACGCCGTGAAATACGCCTATCCCGACGGCGCCGGCCCGATCCATGTCGAGCTGAAGCCGCAAGGCGACGATCTGCAGCTCGCGATCAGCGACGACGGGGTCGGCTTTTCCGATAAGGCCGATCCGCGCGGCACCGGCATGGGCCAGCGGATCGTCAGCGCGATGGCAGCCAAGCTCGATGCCAGCGTCGAGCGCGACCCCGGCCACAAGGGCACCCGCTTCGTGGTGCGGTTCGCCCGCGTCAGCCCGGCGCTCGACAAGTCGACAAGCGCCGCCGCCAGCTAATGCCGCCAATTTCAGCAAATTCGATTGATTTGTCCGGTTCGCTTTAACGACTGCGTCATGCTGTTGATGAATCGCGGCGCGCCAAGCCTGACCGATTAAGGAAGTTCTGGGCGTCCCTTGCGATGCTTGTGCCGACTGCTTGGCAGGAGCGGCACGCGATGTTCGGGCGCAGGCCAATTTTTGGAAAGAAGCAAGAGACGACCCAAGAGACAAACTCGGGCGAGCTCAAGGAGACCGTGCGTCCGGCGCCGGGCGCCGAGGGCGCGACGCCGGCTTTTCACAAGCAGCAGTGGGATCACCCGCTGATCGGGTCGATGCTGCGCGATGCAGGCTTCGCGCCTGCTGACGAAGCCAGCATCGTGCCGACGGCAGACAATCGCCTTGCCGTGTTCGCGGCGGCCAACAAGCGATTGCAAGACCGCACCGAGACCTTCAACCGCGACATGACGGCGCGGCACGGCCACTGCCACGCGGTGCCGTTCCTGGTCATCGACCAGAAGATCTGGGATGGACCGCATGGCGCGTTTCTCTACGCGCAGATGGGGCTGATCGGCTACGACGAGTGGAACGTGATCATGCTGGCAGGAGATCCGCAGACCACGGCGTCATGCGGCCTCGCAGGCCATCCCGGCTTCCTTCCATCCGTGACGCAAGTCATGACCGAGCATGTGATCACGTGGAAGGCGCGGCACAACGCTCTGCTCGAGACGTACGGAATCACCACGACCGGTGGCCGGGATATCTCGCACGAACAATACGAGATGGAAAAGGACACCTTGCGCAACGAAATCATCGACAAGGCCGGCTGGATGAAGCTGCGCATCATCGACAAGCTCTTGCGCAAGGCCTAGAGGCATCAAGCCTTTGCGAAGCGCCTCACTCGTGCCTGCCGCGGTGCCGGCGTGCGCGGTGCGGACGGCAGTCCTGGCACGGCGCGCCAAACACAACCTGCGACGGATAGGGTCGCGCGGAATGCCACGGCGTCGAGCCGAACAGGCCGGCCGCGCTGAAGGGATCGGCCGCGAAATTGCCGGGGAAATAGCCGTTGCTGCGAAAATCCCGGTCGTCGTCCCTGCCGTCGAAATACGCGCCGCCGGCGCTGCCGTAGCGCAACGGCCGCTGCTGGGCCGATGCCGCGGCTACGCTGAGCGCGATGGCGGCGCAGGCGATCAATCCTCTCATGGCGATCATGGCCAGAACCCTCATTGCGGAAGGGTGCCCCAGTCGCCCTTCCAGGCGATCAGGCGTCCCTTGCCGAATTGCAGATAGAGCCCGTCGCTGCGCCTCGACAGCACGCTGCCCCTGACATTGGGCAGCGCGACGAACAATTCATTGCCCGGCGTGCCGCGCACGTAATTCAGGGGAACGCCGAGCGACCGGCTGGCCTGGTCGGCGCTCATGCCGAAGGCGAGCGGAACGCTGTTCGGTGGCCGCTGCTGCGCGCGGGACGCGCCGGTCGATGCGCCGAGCCCGATGACGAGGGCAACGAGGAGTGCCGCGAAACGCTGCATGGCTGACCTCATGGCACTGCCGCCGCCAGCGTACCGGCGGGCGTCCAGCCGCCGCCGAGCGCCTGGAACAGGCTGCTCGCCGCGAGCAGCTTGTTGAGCCTGACCGTGACCAGATTGTTCTCGGCGGTGAACAGCGTCTGCTGCGCCTGCAGCACCGTGATCAGGTTGACCGTGCCGCCGCGCAGCTGCGTCTCGGCGACCTCGAACGCCTTGCGCGAGGCGGCGACGACGTCGGACTGCAGGCGCTCCTGCAATGTGTACTTCTGCAACGCGATCAGCGCCTTCTCGACATCGGCGAAGGCCGACAGCACCGCCTTGCGATAGGCCTGCAGGTTTTGCAGCTGCTGCCCCTTGGCGAGCTTGAGCTGGCTCTCCAGCAGGAAGCCGTCGAACAGCGGCTGGGTCAGCCCGGCGGCGAGCGTGTAGTACCAGGCGCCGGGCGCGAACAGCGCGGCGAGCGCCGCGCTCTGGAAGCCGGTAGTGCCGGTCAGCTGGATCTGCGGAAAGAATGCCGCGCGCGCCGCGTCGACGCTGAAATTGGACGATGCCAGCTGCGCCTCGGCCTCGCGGACGTCAGGCCGCTGGTAGAGCAATTCCGACGGCAGTCCCGGCGTGACGCGCGGCACCGCGATCTGCGTGGTGGACCCGCCGCGCACCTTGAAATCGGCCGGCGCGCGCGCCACCAGCACGGCGAGCGCCGCGGTGTTCTGCCCGACCGTTACCTCGAGCGGCGGGATCGCCGCGCGCTGCGTGGCGACCAGCGCCTCCTGCTGCGACAGATCCAGCTGCGAAGCGGTGCCGCCCGCAAATTGCGACTTGATCAGCGCAAGGATGCGCTCGGCCGCCGCGAGGTTGCGGCGGGTGACCTTGATCTGGTCCTGCGCCGCCAGCAGCTGGAAATAGGTATTGGCGACCGTCGCCATCGTGGTCAGCGCGACCACCTCGCGATTGTAGCGCGCGACGGTCGCGCTCTCCTCCGAGGCCGACAGCGTCGCGCGGTTCTTGCCCCAGAAATCGACGATGTAGCTTGCGCTCAGCCCCAGGCTGTACTGCGAGAAAGTGCCGCTGGTGCCGAACGACGAACTGGATCCCGTTGCCACACGCTGACGCTCGGCGTTCGCCGATCCGGAGATCGACGGCAGCAGCGCGGCGCCGGACACGCCGACCTGGGCGTCGGCCTGCACGATCTGGGCGATCGCCACCGCGATGTCGAGATTGTAGAGCTGCGCGGACTCCATCAGCCCGGTCAGCTCGGGCGAGCGGAAGCCGCGCCACCAGGCAAGCGCCGGAACAGCCGCGTCGGCATCGCCTTTGGCCGCAGTCTTGTAGCTCGCCGGCACTTCGAGGCTGAGCTCCGGCTTCTCCGCCCCGGGAATACAGCCGGACAGACCGAGGCTGAGGCCGCCGAACGCCGCCACGCGCAGAAACCGGATCGGCTTGCGCATCAACTGAAGATTTCGCAACGCTGTACCTGTCGGCATTTACTCGCCCGGTTGAAGTGAGGAGCCCGGCGTCCGCATCGCGCCGCCACGGCGCGCGCGCTGGGCCCACAGGCGGAACCGGTCGAGATAGAGGTAGATAACCGGCGTCGTGTAGAGCGTGAGGACCTGGCTCAGGATCAGGCCACCGACGATGGCGATGCCGAGCGGCTGCCGCAGCTCGCCGCCGTCGCCCATGCCGATCGCCAGCGGCACCGCCCCGAGCAGCGCGGCCATCGTCGTCATCATGATGGGGCGGAAGCGCAGCAGGCAGGCCTCCCGGATCGCCTCGAGCGGCTCCAGCCCGCGCCTGCGTTCCGCCTCCAGCGCAAAGTCGATCATCATGATGGCGTTCTTCTTCACAATGCCGATCAGCAGGATGACGCCGATCAGCGCCATGATACTGAACTCGGTCTTGAATGCCATCAGCGCCAGCAAGGCGCCCACACCCGCCGAGGGCAATGTGGACAAGATGGTCAGCGGATGGATGTAGCTCTCGTAGAGCATGCCCAGCACGATGTAGATCGCCACCAGCGCGGCCAGGATCAGGAACGGCTGGTTGCTCAGCGAGTCCTGGAACGCCTTGGCGGTACCCTGGAAGGTGCCGCGGATCGTGGCCGGGACCCCAATCCGGTTCATGGTCGCCTCGATGCTGCCGACCGCCGTGCTCAGCGACACGTTCGGCGGCAGGTTGAACGAGATGGTGTTGGCGACCAACAGACCCTGGTGATTGACCGCAAGCGGCGTCGCGCCCTGCTTGAATGCTGCAACTTCCGACAGCGGGATCATGGTCTCGCTGCTGGTGGAGACGGCCGATCCGGTCGAGGCAACGCCCTTCCCGGTCGAACCGATCGAGTTGGTGGCCTGGTTGCGCGCGGCCTGGGCGTTGGCTGCACTGGCCGCGCTGGAGTTGCCTGGGGCGACGACCGTGCCTGCCACCGCGTTGGTCGATTGCGAGCCGCCGACCGATCCGCCGGACGTGCTGATATAGACGTCCTTCAGCGTCTCCGGGTTCTGCCAGTAGCGCGGCGCGACCTCCATGATGACGTGATACTGGTTGCGCGCGACATAGATCGTCGACACCTGCCGCTGGCCGAAGGCGTCGTAGAGGGTGTTGTCGATCTGGCTCACCGTGATGCCGAGCCGGGCCGCGGCGTCGCGGTCGATCACGAGATCGGATTCCAGGCCCTTGTTCTGCTGGTCGCTGTTGACGTCGGCGAGATCAGGATCGCGCTGCAGGGCCGCCGCGATCTTCGGCGTCCATTCATTGAGCTCCTCCAGCGTCGATCCCTGCAGCGTGTACTGATACTGCGCGTTCGAGGCCCTGCCCCCGACCCGGATGTCCTGCACCGCCTGCAGGAACAGGCTCGCGCCCGGCACCACCGACATCTCGCGGCGCAGCCGCGCGATCACGCCGTCGGCGCCGATCTTGCGCTCATCAAGCGGACGAAGCGAGACGAACACGAAGCCGGAATTGGTCTGCCCGCCGCCGGTGAAGCCGACCGCCGTCTCAACCGCCGGATCGCGCTTGATGATGCCGACGAACCGCGCGAGCTTCTGCTGCATCAGCTGGAACGACACGCTCTGGTCAGCCTGGATCGAGCCGACCAGCCGGCCGGTGTCCTGCTGCGGGAAGAAGCCCTTCGGGATCACGTCGTAGAGATAGAAGTTGAGGCCGAACACCGCCGCCAGGATCAGCATCACCGACAGCGGATGCGCCAACGCCGCGGTCAGCGTTCTGCGGTAGAAATTTAGCATCGCCTCGAAGAAGCGCTCGCTCGCCCAATAGAGCCGGCCATGGCTGCCGGCGTTGGGCTTGAGCAGCACGGCGCACATCATCGGCGTGGTCGCCAGCGAGACCGCGAGCGAGATCAGGATCGAGATCGAGATCACCATCGCGAACTCGCGGAACAACCGCCCGACGATGCCGGCCATCAGCAGGATCGGGATGAACACCGCGATCAGCGAGATGCTCATCGACAGCACGGTGAAGCCGACCTCGTTGGCGCCCTTCAGCGCCGCCTCGAGCGGGCTCAGACCGTCCTCGATGTAGCGGGTGACGTTCTCCAGCACCACGATGGCGTCGTCGACCACGAAGCCGGTCGCGACCGTCAGCGCCATCAGGGAGAGGTTGTCGAGGCTGTAGCCGAACAGGTACATCGCCCCGAAGGTCGCAACCAGCGACACCGAGACCGCCACCACCGGAATGAAGGTGGCCCGCGCATTGCGCAGGAAGGCGAACACCACGATGATGACCAGCAGCACCGCCAGAACCAGGGTTCGTTCGACGTCCCGGAGCGAGGTGCGGATGGTGGTCGAACGGTCGACCGCAAAGCCTATATCGATCGCCGGCGAGACTGACGCCTGCAGCTGCGGCATCACCCCCTTCACGAGGTCGACGGTACTGATGATGTTGGCGTTCGGCTGCCGGTAGAGGATGATCAGCACCGCCGGCTTGCCGTTCGCGAGACCGGCATTGCGCAAATTCTCGACGCCGTCGGCCACCTCGCCGACGTCGGAGAGATGAACCGGCGCGCCATTGCGGTAGGCCACGATCAGCGACTTGTAGTCGCCGGCCTTGTTGGCCTGGTCGTTGGCGTAGACCTGGTAGCGCTGGTCGCCGACGTCGATGCCGCCCTTCGGGCTGTGGGCGTTGGCGCTCGACAGCGCCGCGCGGACGTCTTCCAGACCGATGCCGTATTTGTAGAGCGCCTGCGGGATCAGATCGACGCGCACGGCCGGCAGCGAGCTGCCGCCGACCACGACCTCGCCGATGCCCTCGACCTGCGACAGCTTCTGCGCCAGCATCGTGGAGGCGGCGTCGTAGAGATCGCCGCGCGTCAGCGTATCCGACGTCAGCGTCAGGATCAGGATCGGCACGTCGGCCGGGTTGACCTTGCGGTAGGTCGGATTGCTGCGCAGGCTGGTCGGCAGGTCGGCCCGCGCCGCATTGATCGCGGCCTGCACGTCGCGCGCCGCGCCGTTGATGTCGCGGTTCAGCCCGAACTGCAGCGTGATGCGGGTCGCGCCCACCGAGCTCGACGACGTCATCTCGGTGACGTCGGCGATCTGGCCGAGATGTCGCTCGAGCGGACTTGCGACCGTGGTCGCGACATCCTGCGGGCTGGCGCCGGGCAGCGTCGCCTGCACCGAGATGGTCGGGAAATCCACCTGCGGCAGCGGCGACACCGGCAGCTTGAAGAACGCGACAATGCCGGCCGCCGCAAGCCCGAACGTCAACAGCGTCGTTGCCACCGGCCTACGGATGAAGGGCGTTGACGGATCCATGGCTCAACGCGACCCGCTCGCCTCGCCGATCTCGTCCGCCCGCCCGGCAAACCGCAGCGCGAGGCGATCGAACCAGAGGTAGATCACCGGTGTCGTGAACAGGGTCAGCAGCTGGCTCACCAGGAGGCCGCCGACGATCGAAATGCCGAGCGGATTCCGCAGCTCGGACCCCGCGCCGCTGCCGAGCATCAGCGGCAGCGCGCCGAGCACAGCTGCCATCGTCGTCATGATGATCGGCCGGAACCGCAGCAGGCAGGCCTGATAGATCGCCTCCCGCGGCGGCTTGCCCTCGTTGCGCTCGGCATCGAGCGCGAAGTCGATCATCATGATCGCGTTCTTCTTCACGATGCCGATCAGGAGGATGATGCCGATGATCGCGATGATCGTGAGATCCTGTCCGGCCATCATCAGCGCCAGCAGCGCGCCGATCCCGGCCGAGGGCAGCGTCGAGAGGATGGTTAAAGGATGGATGAAGCTCTCATAGAGCACGCCGAGCACGATATAGACCGTGATGATCGCGGCGAGGATCAGGAACAGCTGGTTGGACAGCGAGGACTGGAACGCCAGCGCCGCGCCCTGGAAGCTCGTGATCATGCCGAGCGGCTGGTTGATGTCGGCCTGCGCCTGCTTGATCGCCGTCACCGCCCCGCCGAGCGAGGCGCCGGGCGCCAGGTTGAACGAGACGGTCGCCGACGGGAACTGGCCGAGATGCGAGATCTGCAGCGGCGCGGTCTCCACCCGCATCTTGGCCATCACCGACAGCGGCACCGGCGTCGAGCCCACCGATGACGGCAGGTAGATCGACGACAGAGAGTCCAGCGAAGTCTGCAGCGACGGATCGGCCTCGAGGATCACGCGGTACTGGTTCGAATTGGTGAAGACGGTCGAGACGATGCGCTGGCCGTAGGAATCGTACAGTGCGTTGTCGATCGTCGCCGGCGTGATGCCGAATCGCGCCGCCTGGTCGCGGTCGATGTCGACGAACACCGAAAGCCCCTGCGCCGAAATATCGCTCGTGACATCGCTGAGCTGGGGCAATTCCCGGAGCTTGTCGACCAGCTTCGGCGTCCATTCCGCAAGCTCGTTCGGATCGGCATCCTGCAGGATGAACTGGTACTGCGTCCGGCTCACCGTGCCTTCGATGGTGAGGTCCTGGACCGGCTGCATGTAGAGCGTGATGCCGGTCAGCGCCGCCGTGCTCGCCTTGATCCGGTCCATGATCGTCGAGACATTGGCCTTGCGCTGCTCATGCGGCTTCAGATTGATCAGGATGCGGCCGCTGTTCAGCGTGGTGTTGGTGCCGTCGACGCCGATGAACGACGACAGGCTCTGCACGTCCGGATCCTTCAGGATCGCGCTGGCGAGCCGCTGCTGCCGCTCGGCCATCGCCGCATAGGACACCGATTGCGGCGCCTCGGAGATCGCCTGGATCACGCCGGTGTCCTGCACCGGAAAGAAGCCCTTGGGGATAACGACGTAGAGCAGCGCCGTCAGACCAAAGGTGGCGAGCGCGATCAGCAGCACGAAGGTCTGGCGATCCAGCACCCAATTGAGCATCCGGGCGTAGATCGCAATGACGGCATCGAAGCCTTCGCGGCTGAGCCGCTGGAAGGTGTTTTCCCGCGCCATGGCCTCCGGCTTCAGTAGCTTGGCGCAGGCCATCGGCACCAGGGTCAGCGACACCACGGCCGAGATCAGGATCGTGACCGACAGCGTGATGGCGAATTCGCGGAACAGGCGGCCGACGACGTCGCCCATGAACAGCAGCGGGATCAGGACCGCGATCAGCGATACCGTCAGCGAGATGATGGTGAAGCCGATCTGCTCCGACCCTCGCAGCGACGCCTCGAGCGGCGACTCGCCCTCCTCGATGTAGCGCGAGATGTTCTCGATCACGACGATGGCGTCGTCGACCACGAAGCCGGTCGCGATCGTCAGCGCCATCAGCGACAGATTGTTCAGGCTGAAGCCGAACAGATACATCGCGCCCAGCGTGCCGACCAGCGAGAGCGGCACCGACAGGCTCGGGATCAGCGTGGCGCGGGTCGAGCGCAGGAACACGAAGATCACAAGCACGACCAGAATCACGGCGAGCGACAGCTCGTATTCGACGTCGCGCACCGAGGCCCGGATCGTGACGGTGCGGTCGGTCAGGATATTGAGGTCGATCGCGGCCGGCAGCGTGGCCTGCAGCTGCGGCAGCAGGTCCTTGATGCCCTGCACCACCGAGATGACGTTGGCGCCGGGTTGGCGCTGGATGTTGAGGATGATCGCCGGCGTCTCGTTCATCCAGGCGCCGAGCTTGTCGTTCTGCGCGCCGTCGACGACGTTGCCGACATCGCTGAGGCGGACCGGCGAGCCGTTCTTGTAGGCGATGATCAGCGAGCGGTAGTCGCTGGCATTGCGGATCTGGTCGTTGGCATTGATGGTGTAGGCGCGCATCGCGCCGTCGAAGTTGCCCTTCGGCGTGTTGACGTTGGCGTTGCCGAGCGTGGTGCGGAGATCGTCGATGTTGAGGCCATAGGCCGCGAGCTTGCGGATATCAGCCTGGATGCGCACCGCGGGCCGCTGGCCGCCGCTGATGCTGACGAGGCCGACGCCCGGCAGCTGCGAGATCTTCTGCGCCAGCCGCGTGTCGACGAAATCCTGTACCTGGGTCAGCGGCATGGTCTTCGAGGTCAGGCCGAGGGTCAGGATCGGCGCATCGGCCGGATTGACCTTGGCGTAGATCGGCGGCGCCGGCAGGTCCGACGGCAACAGATTGCCCGCGGCATTGATCGCGGCCTGCACCTCCTGCTCGGCGACGTCGAGCGAGATCGACAGGCCGAATTGCAGCGTGATCACGGACGAGCCCGCCGAGCTCACCGAGCTCATCTGGGTCAGATTCGGCATCTGGCCGAACTGCACCTCGAGCGGCGCCGTCACCGACGAGGTCATCACGTCGGGGCTCGCGCCCGGATAGAAGGTCTGCACCTGGATGGTCGGGTAGTCGACCTCCGGCAGTGCCGCGACCGGGAGAAATCTGAATGCCAGCATGCCCGACAGCATGATGGCGATCATCATCAGGGTCGTCGCTACCGGCCGCAGGATGAATGGCCGCGACGGGTTCATTTCTTCTGCCCGTCCTCGGACCGCTTGTGATGGCCGCCTCCGGGATCAGCGCCGTCCTTACTATCTCCCTTGCCGTCTCCCTTCGCCGCCCCCTTGGCCGCAGCGGCAGGGTTCGCGGCATCGGCGGCGGAGCGCACCACCACCTTCGCACCCTCGCGCAGCTTGTCGGCGCCGTCGATCACGATGCGATCGCCGGCCACGAGCCCGGACAGCACCTCGACCCGGTCGCCGTCGGTGACGCCGAGCTTGACCGGCCGAACCGAGACCGTGCTGTCGGCGTTGACGAGATAGACGAAGGTGCCGGGGACACCGCGCTGGATGCCGGCGGTCGACATCGTCGTCGCATCCTTGTGGGTATCGAGCAGCAGGCGGACGTTGACGAACTGGTTCGGAAACAGCGTGCGCTTGTCGTTCTCGAACTGCGCCCGCAGCTTGATGGTGCCGGTGGTCGCATCGATCTGGCTGTCGAAGGTCTGCAACGATCCCTCGGCGAGCTTGTTGGCGCCGCTGCGGTCATAGGCCGCCGTCGGCAGCACCGCGCCCTCCCTCAACCGCTTCGAGACCGCCTGCAGATTGTCCTCCGGCAGCGTGAACAGCACGCTGATCGGCTCGAGCTGCGTGATCACGACGAGGCCGTTGGTATCGCCGGGCGTCACATAGTTGCCGAGATCGACCTGGCGCAGTCCGACGCGCCCGTTGATCGGCGACACGATGTGACAATATTGCAAATTCACCTCGGCCGACTTCACCGAGGCGCGATCGGCCTCCACCGTGCCCTGGTACTGCGCGACCAGCGCGACCTGGGTATCGAGCGTCTGATGCGGCACGGCGTTCTGCGCGGCGAGGTTCTGGTAGCGGGTGAGATCGACCTGGGCGCCCTTCAGCTGCGCCTCGTCGCGGGCGAGCTGGCCCTTGGCCTGCGCCAGCGTCGCCTCGTAGGGGCGCGAATCGATCTCGGCGATCAGGTCGCCCTTCTTGACCTCATCGCCCTCCTTGAAATCGATCTTCATCAGATAGCCGCTGATCTGGCTCCTGATCGTCACGGTCGCGAGCGACGTCACGGTGCCGAGCGCATTCAGGCTGACGCCGATATCGCCCTTGCCGATCGTCTCCGGTACGATCGACATCGGCCCGGCGTTGCGCCCGCCACCGGCCTGCGGCGGCGCGGCCTGCTGCCGCGTCCACCAGACGATGCCGGCAAGCACCGCCAATACGAGACATCCCGTCAGAAACCCCCGCCAACGCGATCCTCGCCTGGTTCGCTCGGGCGCCACAATCGACGGGTCTTTGATCTGCTGGTCCATAACCTGCCCACGAAGAAACACGAATGAGCTCGCGCGGCTCTATGTGTCCCCTGAACTCCGCGCGCGCCACATCCGACGAAGCATTTTGAAGGCTTCTGCCGGACAAAGCGCGTTAAGAATTGTAAGGATAGCGGCTCTTCCCGGTCGGCCGCTGTTTCTCGCTGGATTGTGGCTATTTTACCCGATCATTTGTAACCAGGGCAACACGATCAGCAACAATCCGGCAAAGTAGATCAGGCCGAAGATCAGCCCGAATTTCCAGAAGTCGCCTTTGCCGATATAGCCGCTGCCGTAATACATCGGCGCCGGTCCCGTGGCATAGGGCGAAATCACGCCCATCAGGCCCAGCGAATAGACGCAGAGCAGCATCAAGGTCTGCACCGACAGGCCGGGAATGCTGGAGCCGACGGCGAGCACCACCGGCAGCACCGCGGCGGTATGCGAGGTGATGCTCGAGAAGAAATAGTGGATCCAGAAGAAGAAGGTGACGAGCAGGATCATCCCGACCAGCGGCGACGTGCCGGAAAGCGGCTTGGCATAGCCCTCGGCGACCCATTTGATGAAGCCGATCTCGTTGAGGCCGGACGACAGCGTGAGCAGCGAGGTGAAATAGAAAAATACCTCCCACGCACTCTTCTCCGCGACGATGTCCTCGAACGCGATCACGCCGGTCAGCAGCATCAGCGAGATCACGACGAACACGACCGTGGTCGCGTTGATGAAATTCGAGCCGAGCAGCGGCACGCTGATGTTGGGATTGGAGCCGCAGATCCACAGGAACATCGCGAGCACCACCAGCACCGCCATGATCCATTCGTGCCGCGACGGCGGCCCCATCTTGGCGAGCTCGCCCTCGCTCCAGGTCACGATCTCGGGGCTCTCCTTGATCTCGGGCCGGCAGACCAGATAGCTGAGCAGCGGCACCAGCAGCAGCAAGAGGATCCCGAGCGGCGCGAAGCCGATGAACCATTGCGACCAGCCGACCTCGATGTTGACGAGCTTCTTGGCGATCGAGAGCGCGGCGGCGTTCGGCGCCAGCGCGGTCAGGAACAGCGAGCTGGTGACGGCCGTGGTCGCGAACGCGGTCCACATCACGAAGGTGCCGATCTTGCCCGCGGTCGGGCCGGGCTCGGAGCCGTAGATGCGCGGGATGTTGCTGACGATCGGATAGATGGTGCCGCCGGAGCGCGCGGTGTTGGACGGCGTCGCCGGCGCCAGCACGAGATCGGAGAACGCCACCGCATAGCCGAGCCCGATGGTGCGGCGGCCGAGGCCGCGCACCAAGAGCAGCGCCAGCCGGCGGCCGAGCCCGCTCTTGCGATAGCCGATCGAGAACACGAAGGCGCCGACGATCAGCCACACCGTGCTCTCGGAAAAGCCGCCGAGCATCCAGCGCAGCGATTTGTTCGGGTCGTGCTCGACATAGCCGCCGATGCCGGCGACCGTCAGGCCGATCAGACCGACCGCGCCGACCGGCATCGATTCAAGGATCAGCCCGGTGATCACGGCGGCGAACACCGCGAAATAGTGCCACTGATTGGCGTTCAGCCCCGAAGGCACCGGGACCAGATAGATCACAAGCCAAACCAGCAACGGCGCAAACGTCCGCCATGACCATTTCATGCAGCGTCCCCCTCACCTGTGTCGATTGTCGGGCGCGCAAGCCGCCGTGTCCCGGCAGCGCCGCCATCTTTTTGTTGCAATCTAGCACGACCGCGCAGTCCGTCTCGGGAAACTGCTGCGGAACGGCGCGGCTTGTGGAGGAACCAGCGCGTTTCGTCAACACGTAGCGTCCCGGTGGCAGCCCCCATCGCAAGACCGCCCGCGCTTTGCTATCCTTGGCGGTATGACGTCACGCGACTCCGCCTCCTCCGAGATCACGCCCGAGGTGCTGCTGCGCGCCTATGCCTGCGGCATCTTCCCGATGGCGGAGAGCGCCGACGATCCGACCCTGTTCTGGGTCGAGCCGGAATTGCGCGGCGTGATTCCGTTCGACGGCTTCCGTGTCGCCTCCCGCCTGGCGCGCACCGTGCGCTCGGATGCCTTCACCGTCACCGTCGATACCGCGTTCAAGGCCGTGATCGCCGGTTGCGCGGCGCCGCAGCCCGGCCGCGACGACACCTGGATCAACAGGCGCATCCGCGATCTCTATGTCGGGCTGTACGCGTCGGGCCATTGCCACAGCGTCGAGGTCTGGCAGGACGACAATCTGGTCGGCGGGCTCTACGGCGTCAGCCTCGGCCGCGCCTTCTTCGGCGAAAGCATGTTTCACACCACGCGCGACGCATCGAAGGTCGCGCTGGTGCATCTGGTGGCGCGGCTGATCGCGGGCGGGTTCGAACTGCTCGACACGCAATATGTGACGGAGCACCTGAGGACGTTCGGCGCGATCGAGATCTCGCGGCGCCGCTATCGCGCGCTGCTCGACAAGGCGATCACGGGCGCGCCGGCGGATTTCCGCAAGCTCGACGCCACCCAGCCGGTCAAAGGTGCCGACGCGCTGGCAATCATCGCCGAGCGCAATTGAACGGTTGATCGCGTAGCCCGGATGAAGCCAACGGGTCGCGCGAACGCGCGCCCGATGACAGGCTCCGCGCAATCCGGGACAAGTCTCTCCGCGGAGAGAAACCCGGATTTCGCTGCGCTCCATCCGGGCCGTGCTTGCTAGTTCCCAAACAATCCGCCGAACAACCCGCCCGGCCGCTGCTGTTGCTGGGGCGGCGGAGGTGGCGGCTGCTGCTGCTGGTATTGCGGCTGTGGCGGCGGACGCGGTGCGGCCTGCTTCGGCGGCGCGCGCTTCTGGGCCGGCGGCGGCGGAGGCGTCGGCGCCTTCGGCGGATCGGGTGCGGCGGTCACGATGGTCTGGTCCGGCCCTTTGCAGTCGGTAAGCCAGATGTCGTAGATCGGATGCTCGACGCCGTGCAGGCCGGGGCTTGCCGCGAACATCCAGCCCGAGAAGATCCGCTTCACCTCGCCCTGCAGCGTGATCTCGTCGACCTCGACAAAGGCATCGGTGTTGGCGGCTTCCGTCGATGGCCTCGTGTAACAGGCATCGGTCTTCACCCGCAGCGCGCCGAACTGCACGGTCTCGCCGATATCCTCGTCGAAATTGATGATGCGCCCGGTGATCTTGTCGAGACCGGAGAAGCTCGCCTTCTTGTTGGTGATCTTGGTCGACGGCGGCTCCTGCACGACCTCGTCGCCCGGCTGCAACGTGGCAGGCGTCTGCGGCGGGGTGCCTGGGGGCGTGCCCTTGGGACGCTGCCCCGGCGGCAGCGGGTTGGCGCCGGGCGGCGTATTGGCGACGGCGGGACCGCCGGGTTGCGGCGGCTGCACGGCGACACCGGGCTGGGTGCCCTGCGGAGCCACCGTCGAGCCCGGCGGCGGCGCCAGCGGCTGCGACTGCACGCTGCCGGGCGGCGGCACCGCCTGGCCTGGCGGCAGCGCCCGCGGCTGTGTCGGCAGTAGACGGCCGCGCGGCAATTCCGGCACTTCCTCGTCGTCGTCGCTGGGAGGAGCCGGCTGACCACGCGGGATCGAGCCGGGCGGACGCGGCGCGGGATCGGAGAAAATCGTTCCGATCTGCGCGCGCGCGGGCGGCGCAAGCGAGATGGTTGAGGCGGCAACCAGGGCCGCAAAGCCAGTCAGGGCAACGGTTCGAAGCATCTCGCGCGGCTTTAAAGGGCGAATCGGGCTCGCGACAGTCTACCTTGATATCGGCCGCTCGCAGGCCACCGGTTAACACGCCGAATACGGCGGGGAAAGGGCACCCGGCCACCTCTCCCCGGTCCACTGGGCAGCCTCAGGTCACCCTCTGGTCACTCCTGGGAACACGTGTGATAGTCCTCACGCTGAAGCCACGCCGCCGCGCGTGAAAACCAGGAAAATCCGGATCGAACCGGACCAGCCAGAGGAAACCCACCATGCCCGATCGCATCAGGCTCGACGGCCGGGTCGCCGTCGTCACCGGGGCTGCCGGCGTCATCGGAACCGCCTCGCTTCAACTGCTCGCCGAACGGGGTGCGCGGATTGTCGCAGTCGACCGCAAGGGCGCCGATCTCAAGGCCGCCATCAAGGACCTGCCCGCCTCGGCCGAGGCCCTCGCAATCGAAGCCGACGTCACCGACGAGAACGAGGTCAAGGACTATGTCCGCGCCGCCGTCGACCGCTTCGGCACCATCGATGCCTTCTACAACAACGCCGGCGTCGAGGGCGACATCAGGCCGATCCCCGAATATTCGCTGGAGAGCTTTCGCCGGGTGCTCGACGTCAATGTGGTCGGCGTCTTCCTCGGCATGAAGCATGTGCTGCCGGTCATGCTGAAGCAGAACAAGGGCAGCATCATCAACACCGCCTCGATCGCCGGCCTTGTGGGATCGCCGATGATCGCGGTCTACAGCGCGAGCAAGCACGCGGTGATCGGGCTGACCAAGAGCGCGGCCTGGGAATGCACCGGCACCGGCGTGCGGGTCAATTGCGTCTGCCCCGGCATGATCGAGAGCCGGATGCTGAGCACGATCCTGCAGGGCCGCTCCGGCGGCAACGCGCCGCCGCCGATCGAGAAGATCGTCGACCGCATCCCGGCGCGCCGGCTCGGCCTCGCAAGCGAGGTCGCCTCCATCGTCGCTTTTCTTGCCTCCGACGAGGCGAGCTACGTCTCCGGCTCCGCCTACACCGTCGACGGCGGCCGCACCGCCGCCTGACACGACCGTCATTCCGGGATGGTGCGCAAGCACCAGACCCGGAATCTCGAGATTCCGGGTTCGATGCTTCGCATCGCCCCGGATTGACATCACCAAAAGAAGGTCCTCCCAATGCCCGTCGTTCTCGATCCCGATGCCGCTGCCGTCTACAAGGCGTTCCAGGAGGCCGGCCGTCCCGCCTATGAGACGCTGACCGCGCCGGAAGCGCGCGACTATTATCGAGCCGCCCGCGTCGTCTCCAATCCCGAGCCTCCCGCGTTGGAATCGAGCAAACCGCTCGCGATCCCGGCGCCGCACGGCACGATCCCTGCCCGCATCTACACGCCGAACACGCTGCGCAAGAAAGACGGGCTCGCGCCCTGCCTGGTGTTCTTCCACGGCGGCGGCTGGGTGATCGGCGATCTCGATACCCATGAGGTGGTTTGCCAGAAGCTTGCCCATGAGGGCGAGCTGATCGTGATCTCGATCGATTACCGCCTCGCGCCCGAGCATCGTTTCCCTGCCGCGGTCGATGACGCCGTCACCGCGACCCGATGGGTCGCCGCCAATGCCGGGGATCTCGGCATCGACGTCGCGCGCCTGATCGTCGGCGGCGACAGCGCCGGCGGCAACCTCGCGGCGGTGGTTGCCCTGACCGCCCGCGACGGCGGGCCGAAGCTCGCGGCCCAGCTGCTGATCTATCCCGCGACCGATTTCTCGCGGAAGCATCCCTCGCATCGCGAGCCCGAGACCAGCATCCTCCTGACGCATTCGGTGATCGGCTGGTTCGCCAACCATTATCTCGGTGACGCCGACAACAACGACTGGCGTGCCTCGCCGGCGCGCGCGAAGGACTTTGCCGGCTTGCCGCCGGCCTATGTGCTGACCGCCGGCGCCGATCCGCTCCGCGACGAAGGCGACGAGTATGCGAAATTCCTCAAGGACGCCGGCGTGCCGGTGACCTATCGGCATTTCCCCGGCCAGTTCCACGGCTTCTTCACCATGGGCAAGCTGCTCAATCAGGCCAATATCGCGGTGACCGAGATCAGCGCCTGGCTGAAGACGCTGGGCTGAGCAATCGGACCCGCGGCGACGTGGCTGGCGTCGTTCCCGATCGGGGCTCGCGAGCGCATCGCGAGCCTCTTGCGGCGTTAGTGCGCCTTGAAGTTCCCCACGCCGCGCGATAGTGCCGCCGTCAGCGCTTCACGCCGCCGGGCACTCCAGCCATCGAGATCGACTTGCTCACGCCACTCCTCGTCTACGGTATCCCGCTCGATTTCATCCTGTTCGCGCTGACGCTGCTCGGCGTCGCGATCTTCCATCACCACACGCTCGCGGTGGCGCTGACGGGCCTTGCCGCGATCGTCGCCTACAAGCTGCTGTTCGCGGGCTTTGCGAAATTCGGCGCCGGCCTGCCCGGTCTCGCGCATCACATGGAGCATGAGTGGGTCACGCTCGCCAACCTGTTCCTGCTCCTGATGGGCTTTGCGCTGCTGTCGCGCCATTTCGAGGAGAGCCGCATTCCCGACGAGATGCCGGCGCTGCTGCCCGATGACTGGAAGGGCGGACTGATCCTGCTGGTGATCGTGTTCGTGCTGTCGGGCTTCCTCGACAATATCGCGGCCGCGCTGATCGGCGGCACCGTGGCCCGCCACGTGTTCCGAGGCCGCGTCCATATCGGCTATCTCGCGGCGATTGTCGCCGCATCGAATGCCGGCGGCGCCGGCAGCGTCGTCGGCGACACCACGACGACGATGATGTGGATCGACGGCATCAGCCCGCTCACGGTCGTGGAGGCCTATGTCGCAGCCATCGTCGCGATGCTGGTGTTTGCGGTGCCGGCCTCCCTGCAACAGCACCGCTTTTCCCCGATCGTGAAGGATGCACCGTCCGGCCTTAGAATCGACTGGGCGCGGGTTGCGATCGTGGCCGTGATCCTGCTCGCCGCGCTGACGGCCAATGTGACGGCCAATCTGAAGTTCCCCGCGCTGCTCGATACGCTGCCCGTGCTCGGGCTCGCGGTCTGGGCCGCGATCCTGGTCACCTCGGTGCTGCGGCGGCCGGACTGGTCGGTGATGCCCGAGACGCTGAAAGGCACCGTCTTCCTGCTCGCGCTGGTGACGGCGGCCTCGATGATGCCGGTCGAAAAATTGCCCACCGCATCGTGGCAGACCGCGCTCGGGCTCGGCTTCGTCTCGGCGGTGTTCGACAATATTCCCCTAACCGCGCTGGCGCTGAAGCAAGGCGGCTATGACTGGGGCTTCCTCGCCTACGCGGTCGGATTTGGCGGGTCGATGGTCTGGTTCGGCTCGTCGGCGGGCGTTGCGGTGTCCAACATGTACCCGGAAGCCAAATCGGTGGTCCGCTGGATCACCCAGGGCTGGCCGATCATGGCGGCCTATGTCGTCGGCTTCTTTGTGATGCTCGCACTGCTTGGCTGGCATCCCGACGCGCCACATTGACGCAACACAATGCTGCAGTGCACAATTGCGCTTGCCTCAAAACTGTGGAAAATCGAGACAATTCCGTTGACATTGCTAAACTCCATTCGCCGTAACAAGTTATGGAGAGTTCGCATGAGTGTTAGTGCAGAAGTCCTCGCCCGCGCTCCGTCGGAGCAGATGGAGGACGAAATCAACACGGTGACTTCGCATCGACCACGCAGCAACATCCGGCCCCTCTCGCCGATGCCGGACTATGTCGAGCACCGCAACGGCGTCAACGAGGTGGGCAAGCTGTCGGCCGAGGCGGTCGTGCGCGAATATGAAGCGGCGGTGAAAGAGATCGAGGCCCTTGGATCGGAACTGCAACTGGCCGCCAAGAACTGCGAGGTCATGGTCGCAGGCGTTCATGACATGATCGCGGAGATCAAGGAGTTCGCTGCCGGTTACCGCGATCAGGGCAAGCGCTTCTTCCTGCAGATCGAAGCCGTCTCGCTGATGACCGCGGAGGTCAGGGATACCTGCGAAGCACTCAAGAAGAAGATCGCAACCGATACATTGGGCCAGTGATCTTTCGGTTGAAGCACGGTTCGCGATCAGAGCATCCGTGGATCTCTGCGATCGTGGGCTGATCCTGTATTGGTGAATGACTGCGCTATTCCGGCGCGGCGGAACCGTTAGTTCTATTCAAGACCAAGTCGCTCAAGACTAAGTCGTTCAACATCTTGCCCCGCTTCGGCGGGGCATTTTTTGTTGCGAGACGAGTGATCTCTGCACGAGTTGCGTCCTCGAACCGGCCGGACCTCCGTCCATGCCCTTAACGTGCGTCAGTTGCACGCCCGGTCATGTCCGTTGCCGGAGGCAAATCGGATATCGCGGACCAGCGATCGCTGAAATCCTTGGCCGGGAGTGTGTCCGTGCCGGCGACGGCAATGCCGTCGGTCCGGGGCGCGTGCGACTTGATGGTCGCGGCGGTCGCGGTGACAGCCAGCAGGGCGACAGCCACGAACCCGGTAATCGTTCGATGCTTTGTCATTAGAACCTCCTCGGGTCCCCAATGCCCACTTAACGTGGGTCACGGGAACCCTCGTCAGGTTCATCACTGCAAAGACGACATGGATCGCGTGAAATCGGACAACGAGCTTGTCCCAAACGCGCCTACCCGGCCCGCGCCGCACGCCGTAGCGATTGCGGCGGCTGGCCGAAGGCGCGGATGAAGGCGCGGCGCATCCGCTCAGGATCGCGGAAGCCGGTGATCTCGGCGACGCGCTCGATCGCCTCGCCCGACGACTGCACGCGCTGCCGCGCGACTTCGATCCTGAGCCGCTCGACCGCTTTCGACGGCGTCGTGCCGGTCTCCGCGATGAAGGCGCGGGTGAAATGCCGCGAACTCATCCCGGCCTTGTCGGCGAGGTTCTCGACCGTCAGCGGCGCATCGAGATGCTCGCGCGCCCAGGCGAGCAGCGGCCCGAACCGGCCGTTCGGCGTCTTCAATTCCAGCAGCGAGGAAAACTGCGACTGCCCGCCGCTGCGCCGATGATACAGCACGAGTTGCCGCGCGGTGTTCTGCGCGACCTCGTCGCCATAGTCCTCGGTGATCATCGCGAGCGCGAGGTCGATGCCGGCGGTGATGCCGGCCGAACTCCAGATATTGCCGTCGCGGACGAAGATCTGGTCCGGCTCGAGCTTGATCTTCGGATAGGTCTTCACGAAATGCGGCGTGCGCTGCCAATGCGTAGTGGCGCGGCGGCCGTCGAGCAGGCCCGCCTCGGCCAGCACATAGGCGCCCGAGCAGACGCTGGCGACGCGGATGCCGCGGCCCGCCATCCGCCGCACGAATGACAGCGTGGCCGGACAGGTCGCCGGCGTGCGCACGCCGTTGCCGCCCGCGATGATCAGCGTCGTGATCGCCGTCGATGGCTTGAGGCCGCGCGCGAGCATCTCGACACCGGACGAAGAGCGCACCGGTCCCGCCTTCACCGCAAGCGTCCTGATCGCCGGCGCGTTGTTGGCGAAGCGCGCCGCGATCTCGAAGGCCGCGATCGGGCCGGCCGCGTCGAGCAGCTGGAAGTCGGGAAAGATCAGGATGCCGATCATCGCCAAATCCTCGCAGGTGGCGTTACTTTCCTGGCAGCCCTCTCTCAGGAGCCTTCGTCCGAAAATGAGGGAAATACGCCATTTTGGACGAGAGGCCATCATGACATCGTGGTTCCGTCAAGCGCTATTTGGAGCCCCCGATGACCGAACCCCTGCAGATTGGATTGCTCGTCTTCCCGAAGGTGACCCAGCTCGACCTGACCGGTCCGCTGCAGGTGTTCTCCTCGGTCCCCGGCGCCAAGGTGCATCTGATCTGGAAACGCATCGAACCCGTTCCGACTGATTCCGTCATGGTCCTGACGCCGACCACGACCTTTGCCGATTGCCCGCAGCTCGACGTGATCTGCGTGCCCGGCGGCTTCGGCACCGACGACATGGTCGGCAACGAGGAGATGCTGGCCTTCCTGCGCAAGCAGGCCGAGGGTGCGAAATACGTCACGTCGGTCTGCACGGGATCGCTGGTGCTCGGCGCGGCCGGCCTGCTCAAGGGCTATCGCGCCACCACGCATTGGAGCTCGATTGATTTCCTGTCGGGCTTCGGGGCCATTCCGACCAGGACGCGCGTCTGCGTCGACCGCAACCGCTTCACCGGTGGCGGCGTCACCGCGGGCATCGACTTCGCGCTGACGCTGGTGTCGGAGCTCGTCGACCGCAAGACCGCGGAAGCGATCCAGCTCAGGCTCGAATACAACCCGGCCCCGCCGTTCAACGCGGGCTCGCCGGATACCGCACCGGCCGAGATCCTCGCTTTCATGAAAGAGCGGATCGCGCCGTCGCAGGCGCGCCGCGCCGACTTGATGGGCCGTGCCGCGGCACGGCTGTCCTGACCTGATCGCCGCAAAGAAAAAGGCCGCCCGGTTTCCCGAGCGGCCCTTCCTGTCTCACGGTAGCCTCACATTTGCGGGCGATTTCAGGACGTCTGTACCGGGGGCCTATCTCCCGGCCGCATCCAACTCGGAGGCCGCTGCACATCGGGACAGTCGCGATCTGGAGCCCGATCCGACGCGATGGTTTCCCATCTCCGTAAGATGGCCCTATTGAGCCGCGAACCCGCGCCCGGCGCAAGCGGGCAGCATCGGCTGCAGCCCACCTGTCCCCGCTGTTACCGTTGTTCACAGGCGCGCGCTTGCGCTGCCGGGCGCGTGTGCGATGCACGCGCGTCGTTACGCACGTGCACGTCAGGACAACAATGCGTGAAAGTCAGCTTCCCGGCGTCCAGGCGTGATAGTCGCCGGTCGCCTTGGGGCGGCGGCCGCTCGCCAGCGTCGAGCCGGACGGGCGGTAAGCCTGCGCGGTGCCGGTCAGGTTCGGCAGATGCGGCTTCTCCCATTCGCGCGCCTTGTAGCTCTCCTCGGTCGGCGGCACATCAACCGTGTGATGCAGCCAGCCGTGCCAGCCGGCCGGAATGCGGGAGGCTTCGGCGTAGCCGTTGTAGACCACCCAGCGGCGCTCGAAATGCAGCGTCGGGTCGATCTCACCGCCCTTGGTGCGGTAATAGCGGTTGCCCTGCTCGTCCTCGCCGACCAGTTCGCCGAATCGCGAGGTCCACAATTGCGTGCCAAAGGTCTGGCCATTCCACCAGGTGAAGAATTTCAGCAGGAATTGTTTCATGCGTGGCCGGCCGTCGGTTCGAGGCTATGGGCTCTGATGCCACCTCATTCCCCAAATGTCCAGCCGCCGCCAAGGTAGCCCCGCACCCCTCGGACAGCTCCCGGTTTATGCACCCGTTTGGCGACCAAATGACGCGCTCACGAGGAGTTTTGTTCAGCTGCCATACATGAGCCGCCGGCTACGCGAAGATGACCCACAATCAATGTGGAGCACGGGAACGTCCGACCACAGAGATGGTTAGACATTCACCGTTTTGATGGAGTCCAAAATGATCAATATGAAGGTTCTGAGCACCGCCGCGGCTCTGGCGCTTGCGCTGCCGTTGGCTGTGGCGCCGACCGTTTCGTTCGCCCAGTCTGCCGCACAGATGGGCGCGATGGGCGGCGGCGGCGGCCACGTTGGCGGCGGTGGTGGTGGTGGCGGCGGCTTTGGCGGCGGCCGCGGAGGCGGAGGTGCCATGGGCGGCGGCGGTGGCGGCGGCTGGCACGGCGGCGGTGGCGGTGGTCACTGGGCCGGTGGTGGCGGCGGCGGTTGGCGCGGCGGTGGCGGCTGGCACGGCGGGTATCATCGTGGCGGCGGATTCTGGCCCGGCGCGGTGGCCGGTGCGGTCGTCGGCGGCGCCCTCGCCTCGGGCGCTTATTACGGCTCCGGCTATGGCTACGGCCCCGGCTATTATGACGACAGCTACGGCTATTACGATGAACCGTCTGTTGCCGTGGAGGTGCCGAGTGGCGGCGGCGCCAGCTACTGCGCGCAGCGCTACAGGTCCTACGATCCGGCCTCGGGCACCTATCTCGGCTATGACGGCCGGCGGCATCCCTGCCCGTAATGAAGGCCTGAATTCTTGATTGCAAAAGGGCGGCGCCAGCGCCGCCCTTTTTTCATGTACGCAAGTCTTATGTGCGCAAGGCGACCGCGACGGCCGCGAACGTCACCACGAGCGCTGCGATGTCGCTCGTGCTGAGCGGCTCGCGCAGCATCGCCGCTGCCGCAAGCACGCCGACGACGGGGACCAGCAGCGTGCCGATCGACGCGGTCGCCGCCGGCAATCGCTCGAGCGCCGCAAACCAGCAGACATAGCAAAGGCAGAACTGGATCAGCGTCATGTAGATCATCGACGCCCAGCCGAACTGCGACAGCGTGGCGAGCTGCGGCTGCTCGATCATGATGCCGATGATTGCGATCGGCACGCAGCCGATCGCAAGCTGCCAGGCCGCGAGCGACAGCGGCGGCATCGCGAGCTTGAACGATTTGGTCAGCACCGTGCCGAGCCCGACACAGACCGCGCCGGCGAGCGCGAACAGAATCCCCGGCAGCTTGCCGAGGCTTGCGTCGATGCCGCCGCCGCCGATCAGCACCGCGATCCCGGCGAGCGCCACCGCAAGCGCAAGCGCACGCGGCAGCGACACGCGCTCGCCGAGCACCGGCCAGGCCACCAGCGCGACCCACACCGGAATCGATATCCCGAGCACGGCCGCCTCGCTGGCCCGCAGCCAGATCAGCGCGAGGCCCATGGACGCGACCCAGCCGCCGATCGACAGTGTCGACACCAAAGCAAGCCGCAACCACATGCCGTCGGGCACGCGCAGCGTCTGTCCCCGCACCAGCGCGACCAGCCCGAGCGCAACCGCGCCGACCACGCCGCACAGCCCGCGCGAGGACAGCGGCGGCCACTCCGTGAGCAGGAACTTCATGATCGGGAAGTTGAGTCCCCAGCCGATCGAGGCGACCACCAGGAATGCGACGCCAAGCGGTGACAGCGGGGCGCGGCCGGCGATGGGAACTGCGGTCATGGACCTGTCGTAAAGGGGATGGACAAATACAGGTGATGTGTCACGGCTAGCTGGAAATCTGCTTGTCAGCAAACAGCATATGCATTCTATGATACAGACTTTCCGTCTAGGTTCCGCCTTAATTGACGAACAGGCCAAGCGAGTCGCCGGCACGCGAGGCCGTTAGAAAGAGGATGCATCGTGCCGAGCGTTCTCGTGGTTGATGACGACCCGATGGTGTGCGTTGCCATCGAGGTGTGTCTGCAACGCCAGGGCTTCGAGGTCACCGTCGCCGATGGCGGCGAAGCCGGCATGCGCGCGCTCGAGCAGGCCACCTTCGACGTCATGCTGGTCGACGTCTTCATGCCGCATATGCGCGGTTTCGAGGCGATCCGCGTCTTCCACGAGCGCGCCCCCGAAATTCCCGTCATCGCGATGTCGGGCTATGCCTTCGCCAATGCCGACCGCGCGCCGGACTTCCTGCGGATGACGATCGAGCTCGGCGCGTCCGCCTGCCTGCGCAAGCCGTTCACCCCGCAGGCGCTGATTGCCGCCGTTAACGAATGTCTTGCGAAGTATGCACCTTCCGCTCGTCTTTCGAAATAATTGCTCGTACTAATCGTCGATGGCTTCCCAGCGTCTCATTCTCGGCAGCGGCCTTGCGATCCTCCTCGTCATCAGCGCGGCGTCGATCGGGTTGGACGTCAAGTCGCGCAGCGAGATTGATTCGGTCGATCGCACGCTCAGCATCCTGAAGCGCATTTCGGACGCGCGTCAGCTGCCGCGCAGCGTCGAGAGCGCGGCGCGCGGTTTCGCGCTGACCGGCGATGCGTCCTTTGCCGACGAGTTTCGCGAGCAGAGCGCAGCCCTCACCGCGGCCTTCGACGATCTGATGGCGGCGGTGACGTCGGCCCCCGAGGAGGCGCAGCTGATCACGGGCACCAGGGTCGAGGTCCAGCGTGCCATTGCGCTCGGCGCCGAGCTGATCAGGTTGCGCAGCGCGGGCGACACGGCCGGCGCCGCGGCGCTGGTCTCCGCCGGCGAGAGCCGCGCGCTGACCGACAAGGTCGGCGCGGCGCTCGACCGCCTGGTCACCGAAGAGCGCCGCCTGCTCCGGATTCGCACCGACCAGTCCAAGACCAATGGACGGCTGCTGCTGATGATCGATCTCGCCGGCGTGGCGATGATCCTGCTGCTCGCGATCGCGCTGACGGTGACGGCCCGGCGCGCCAGCCGCGAACTGCAGGGCGCGCTCAGCGCGACCAAGGCGACCAATCTGTCGCTCGAGGGCAAGGTCGCCGATCGCACCAAGGATCTCGGTGCCGCGCTCGAAGAGCTCCGCCGTTCCACCTCGGTGATGGAAACCACCTTCCGCACCATGGCGGAGGCGGTGCTGGTGATCGACAGCACCGGCACCGTGCTGCTGTCGAACCCGGCCGCCGAGAAGATGCTGCGCTACAAGCCAGGCATGACGGTCCGGCAGCTGCGCGCCATGAGCAACGTGTTCCAGTCCGACGGCGTCACGCCGATGCAGGCCGACGACATGCCGTCGGCCAGGACGCTGCGCGGCGAGGAATTCGACGGGCTGGAATTCGTCGCCAAGCCGGTGCGCGGCGCGCCGGAGATTCACCTCGTGGTGTCGGGCCGGCCGCTGCGCGACGGCGACGACACCATCACCGGCGCGGCGCTGATCTATCACGACATCACCGCCTCGCGCGAAACCGAGCACAAGCTGCAGCAGGCACAGAAGCTCGACGCCATCGGCAAGCTGACCGGCGGCGTCGCGCACGACTTCAACAACATGCTGACGGTCATCACCGGCACCACCGAGACGCTGGTCGACAGCCTGCGCGCCCAGCCGCAGCTCGCGAAAACCGCCGAGCTGATCGACCGCGCCGCCGAGCGCTGCCGCGAGCTGATCCAGCATCTGCTCGCCTTCGCGCGCCGCCAGCCGCTGGAGCCGCGCACCGTCGACATCAACGGCACCGTGGTCGACATCGCCAAGCTGCTGCGGCCGACGCTCGGCGAGCAGATCGAGATCAGTTCGGTGCTGGCGCCCGATGTCGCCAGCGTCCATATCGATCCGTCGCAGCTTGCCAACTCGCTGCTCAACATGGCGATCAACGCCCGCGACGCGATGCCGAACGGCGGCAAGCTGCTGTTCGAGACCAGCAACATCGTGCTCGACGACGCCTATGCGGCTGTCAATCCCGACATCACGCCGGGCCGCTACGTGCTGCTCGCGGTCAGCGACACCGGCACCGGCATGTCGCACGCGGTGCAGGACAAGGTGTTCGAGCCGTTCTTCACCACCAAGGAAGTCGGCAAGGGCTCCGGCCTCGGCATGAGCATGGTCTACGGCTTCGTCAAGCAGTCCGGCGGACATATCAAGATCTACAGCGAGGAAGGCCACGGCACCACGATCAAGCTCTATCTGCCCCCTGCCCGCGGCCAGGTCGAGGTCGAGGCGCCCCCGCCGGAGCCGGTGCGGCGCGGCAGCGAAGTCATCCTGGTGGTGGAAGACGACCAGCTGGTACGCAACTACGTCGTCACGCAGCTAGGCGCGCTCGGCTACAAGACCATCGCCGTGCCCGACGCCCGCGCCGCGCTGGCCCTGGTCGACAAGGGCGAGAAGTTCGACCTCCTGTTCACCGACGTGATCATGCCCGGCGGCATGAACGGCCGCCAGCTCGCCGACGAGGTGCAAAAACGCCGCCCCGGCATCAAGGTGCTCTACACCTCGGGCTACACCGAGAACGCGATCGTGCATCACGGCCGCCTCGACCAGGGCGTGCTGCTGCTGGCCAAGCCCTACCGCAAGGCGCAGCTCGCCAGCATGCTGCAGCAGGCGCTCGGCGAGTGATGTGAGCTACCTCGTCGCCAGCGCGACGCCGGCGAGGGTGAACAGCAGCGCGACGATCTGGCTTGGCCCCAGCGGCTCGTGCAATGCGACCGCGGACGCCACCACGCCGATGACAGGCACCGCCATGGTGCCGATCGCCGCGACCGAGGCCGGCAGGCGGGCGAGCGCGGCGAACCACGCGACATAGGCGACGCAGAACTGGATCAGCGTCGAATAGACCAGCAGCCACCAGCCGACCGTCGTGATGCGGTCGAGATGCGTGGTCTCGATCATCATGCCGACGATCGCGATCGGCACGCAGCCGAGGCCGATCTGCCAGGCCGCGGCCGGGATCGGCGGCATCACCAGCGGATATTTCTTCGCCAGCACCGTGCCGAGCGCAAAGCCGAAGGCGCCGCCGAGCGCCATGATGATTCCCGGCAGCTTCTCCTTGCTTGCGGTGATGCCGCTGCCGCCCATGATCGCGGCGAGGCCTGCAAAGGCCATCACCAGCGCGATGGTCCGCAGCAGCGTCGGCCGTTCGCCGAGCACCGGCCAGGCCAGCAGCGAGGCCCATACCGGCATCGTGTAGGCGATCAGCGCGGCCTCGCTCGCCGGCAGCCAGAGCAGCGCCAGCCCCATCAGCACCATCCAGCCGGTGACGTTGAGCGCCGCATAGAGCACGAGCCGCGGCCACAGCCGGCTCTCGACATGCAGGCTCTGGGCGCGGATCAGCGCCAGCGCCGCGAGCAGCACGGCGCCGATCACCCCGGTGGTGCCGCGCAAGGTCAGCGGCGGCAGCTCGCCGAGCAGGAACTTGGTAGACGGCCAGTTGAACCCCCAGCCCACTGAGGTGATGGCGAGGAACATCAGGCCGGCGGGCGCAAGGCGCGGCCGCGCGGAAGGCTTCTGGACTGTCATGGAACCCGGCGGGGATGTGAGTCGGCCTCACCTTGCCCGCGATTTTGTCGCCCGACCATCACGGCTCTGACATGCCTGATCCGTACTTTGCCCGTAGGCCTACGTGAGTCCCCAAAATTCAATCCGGGACCGCGAATAAAAACTTCGCCTGTGAACAGCGGGGCGAAGCTCCGATCCACAGGCGATAGGAATATTTTTGGCTTGGGAATCCCTGAGGACTCACCGATAGTTGGCTCGATCACAGGCGCGGCACCGACCCCTGTTATCCCCCTCTTTCCACCATATTTAGTGTTTGATTCAGAAACTCGTACTAGTCCTTGACGGGCGTGACGGACATGGCCTAGCTTTCAACCTGTTCGGCGCGAGTGTGTTTGGGTCCCCGCCGGTCGCTCCCACAAGGGTTCCAAAATGACCACTCCGCCAGGCCCTCGGGCCGCGGGTGAAGGGCTTTTCTGCCCTGATTTTGGGGCCGCCGTCGGGGACGACAAACGGGCCGCGAAGGACCCGGAAACAGAGGCCGTAACCGGCCCGCAAGAAGCGTACGCGTGACGTGTCGCGTGAAGCGTTTTGGGGCGTTGAATGCATGACCCGGAGCACCCGACCAGTCGGGCGCCGCGCCGGGACGATGCCGCCGCAGGACCGGTCATACCGGTGCCCAGCGGATGAGAGAAAACAGGCCGGATCCACCGGCTGAGCTGCGGATGACGGGAGGCGTGCTGACGCGTGTTCCGAAGTCCGCGAACAGACAACATTCCGGCACCTGCGGGGAAACGTGGGGCCGGGCAGAAGAAGAGACGGGGCTCGACCATGCGAATCGAACGACGCAACACAACCAGCGGACAATCTCCCTATGCCGGGATCAATTTCCGCCTGACCACCTCAGAGATCCGCAATCCGGACGGCTCGGTCGTGTTCCGCGCCGAGAACGTCGAGGTTCCGGAGTTCTGGTCGCAGGTCGCCTCCGACGTGCTGGCGCAGAAGTATTTCCGTAAAGCGGGCGTTGCCGCGCGCCTGAAGAAGGTCGAGGAAGAGACCGTGCCGTCCTGGCTGTGGCGTTCGGTGCCGGACACCGAGGCGCTTGGCCTCCTGCCGGAGAACGAGCGCATCGTCGGCGAAACCTCGGCCAAGCAGGTGTTCGATCGCCTCGCCGGCTGCTGGACCTATTGGGGCTGGAAGGGCGGCTACTTCTCCACCGAAGAAGACGCCCTCGCCTTCTTCGACGAGCTCCGCTTCCAGCTGGCAAAACAGATGGTCGCGCCGAACTCGCCGCAGTGGTTCAACACCGGGCTGCACTGGGCCTACGGCGTCGATGGCCCCGGCCAGGGCCACTATTACGTCGACTGGAAGACCGGCAAGCTGACCAAGTCGAAGTCGGCCTATGAGCATCCGCAGCCGCATGCCTGCTTCATCCAGGGCGTCGGCGACGACCTCGTCAACGAGGGCGGCATCATGGACCTCTGGGTGCGCGAGGCGCGCCTGTTCAAATATGGCTCCGGCACCGGCTCCAACTTCTCGAGCCTGCGCGGCGAAGGCGAGAAGCTGTCCGGCGGCGGCCGCTCAAGCGGCCTGATGAGCTTCCTCAAGATCGGCGACCGCGCCGCGGGCGCGATCAAGTCGGGCGGCACCACGCGCCGCGCCGCCAAGATGGTCGTGGTCGACGCCGATCACCCCGATATCGAGACCTATATCGACTGGAAGGTGAAGGAGGAGCAGAAGGTCGCCGCCCTCGTCACCGGCTCCAAGATCAACCAGAAGCACCTCAAGGCCGTGATGAAGGCCTGCGTCAACTGCGAAGGCAGCGGCGACGACTGCTTCGACCCGGAGAAGAACCCAGCGCTCCGCCGCGAGATCAAGCTCGCGCGCCGCGCGCTGGTGCCGGACAACTACATCAAGCGCGTCATCCAGTTCGCCAAGCAGGGCTACAAGGACATCTCGTTCGACACCTACGATACCGACTGGGATTCCGAGGCCTACCTCACCGTCTCCGGCCAGAACTCCAACAACTCGGTGTCGCTGAAGGACGATTTTCTGCGCGCGGTGGAAACGGACGGTGACTGGAATCTGGTCGGCCGCACCACGAAGAAGGTGACCAAGACGCTGAAGGCCCGCGACCTCTGGGAGAAGATCGGCTACGCCGCCTGGGCGAGCGCCGATCCCGGCCTGCACTTCAACACCACGATGAACGACTGGCACACCTGCAAGGCGTCCGGCGACATCCGCGCGTCCAATCCGTGCTCGGAATACATGTTCCTGGACGACACGGCGTGCAACCTCGCCTCGGCCAACCTGCTGACGTTCTACAGCACCACCACCAAGCGGTTCGATATCGAGTCCTACGAGCACCTCTGCCGGCTCTGGACCATCGTGCTCGAAATCTCGGTCATGATGGCCCAGTTCCCGTCGAAGGCGATCGCCGAACTGTCCTACGAATTCCGAACGCTCGGCCTCGGCTTCGCCAACATCGGCGGCCTCTTGATGACCATGGGCCTGCCCTATGACTCGAAGGAAGGCCGTTCGCTGTGCGGCGCGCTGACCGCTGTGATGACCGGCATCGCCTACAAGACCTCGGCCGAGATGGCGGCCGAGCTCGGCACCTTCCCGGGCTACAAGAAGAACGCGGCGCACATGCTGCGCGTGATCCGCAACCACCGCCGCGCCGCCCACGGCAACGCCACCGGTTACGAGGCGCTCTCGGTCAACCCGGTGCCGCTCGATCACGCCTCCTGCCCGCAGGCGGACATCGTCACCCATGCCAGGCTGGCCTGGGATGACGCGTTGGCGCTCGGCGAGGTCAACGGCTATCGCAATGCCCAGACCACCGTGGTAGCGCCGACCGGCACCATCGGCCTCGTGATGGATTGCGACACCACCGGCATCGAGCCCGACTTCGCGCTGGTGAAGTTCAAAAAGCTCGCCGGCGGCGGCTACTTCAAGATCATCAACCAGGCGGTGCCGTCCGCGCTGCGCGCGCTCGGCTATCGCGAGAGCGAGATCGCGGAGATCGAGGCCTACGCCGTCGGCCACGGCTCGCTGTCGAATGCGCCCGGCATCAATGCCTCGACCCTGAAGGCCAAGGGCTTCACCGATGAAGCCATTGCCAAGGTGGAAAAGGCGCTGCCGACCGCGTTCGACATCAAGTTCGCCTTCAACAAGTGGACCTTTGGCGAGGACTTCATCCGCGACCAGCTCGGCATCGGCGCCGAGGCAATCTCCGCGCCCGGCTTCGACCTGCTCCAGGCCGTCGGCTTCACCAAGCGCGAGATCGAGGCCGCCAACGTGCACATCTGCGGCGCGATGACGGTCGAAGGCGCGCCTCATTTGAAGGCGGAGCACTATCCCGTGTTCGACTGCGCCAACCCCTGCGGCAAAATTGGAAAACGTTACCTCTCGGTCGAGAGCCACATCAGGATGATGGCGGCCTCGCAGCCGTTCATCTCGGGCGCGATCTCCAAGACCATCAACATGCCGAACGACGCCACGGTTGAGGACTGCAAGTCCGCCTACCTGCTGTCGTGGAAGCTGGCGCTGAAGGCCAACGCGCTGTACCGCGACGGCTCGAAGCTGTCGCAGCCGCTGAACTCGCAGCTCATCGCCGACGATGAGGACGAGGACGATGCGGTGGAAGCGCTCTACGAGAAGCCGATGGCGGCGCGTGCCGCCCAGGTTTCGGAGAAGATCGTCGAGAAGCTGGTCGAGCGCATCGTCGTGATGCGCGAGCGCGAGAAGATGCCGGACCGACGCAAGGGCTACACCCAGAAGGCGGTTGTCGGCGGCCACAAGGTGTATCTCCGCACCGGCGAATATGACGACGGACGGCTCGGCGAGATCTTCATCGACATGCACAAGGAAGGCGCGGCGCTGCGCTCCTTCATCAACAACTTCGCGATCGCAGTGTCGCTCGGTCTGCAATACGGCGTGCCGCTCGAGGAATATGTCGACGCCTTCACCTTCACCCGCTTCGAGCCTGCGGGTCCCGTGCAGGGCAACGACTCGATCAAATACGCGACCTCGATCCTCGACTATGTCTTCCGCGAGCTCGCGGTGAGCTACATGGCGCGCTTCGACCTCGCCCATGTCGATCCGAACGAGTCTGGCTTCGACGCACTCGGCAAGGGCGTCGAGGAAGGCAAGGAGCCGGATGAGGCCCCCGCCCAGCACCAGGCGACCAAGTACCTGTCGAAGGGCCTGACCCGGTCGCGCACCGACAACCTCGTCGTCATGCGCGGCGGCTCGGCCGCGGTGAGCCAGGGCGCCGACAACGCGCCCGCCGGCAACCGCGTCACCGCCCTCGCCTCCCACGGCGCAACCTCGCGCGGCGCCTCCGACACCGTCGAAGGCGCGGTCGCCCTGAAGCAGGAAGTCAGCCACGACCTCTCGCCGACCGAGAAGCTCGAGGCCCTGAACTGGAGCAAGCCCGGCACCGCCGCAGCCGCCGCCCCAAGCAAGGCGGAACGTCGCGCCGAAGCGAAGGCCAAGGGCTACGAAGGCGAGATGTGCTCGGAGTGCGGCAACTTCACGCTGGTGCGGAATGGGACCTGCATGAAGTGCGATACGTGCGGGTCCACGACGGGGTGTTCGTAGCAACAATCGCATTTACGCAGGTAAAGAAGGCCGCTCCAAGCGGCCTTCTTCTTGGCAAGGAACTCAATCTAACGTTGGATACGCCCCTATGACACTTCCTGATAGCTATACTATTAAGCCCAATTCTATACCGGCCTACTTCGATGCAATGCTTGACGCCCAACCGCCGGAACGCTTCTCGGTGAAATTTTTGGAGAATCTGGGGTTCAACCCGCTTCCTTCGGAAAGATCAAAGTCGCCGCTATGCAGTACCATGTAAATATCGTTCTTCCGGACACCCGCGATCAGGCGGTCTACGACGCAATCTTCAAGAGTCTTCGGGATCATCTCGGATGAAAGAAATCGACCTGTATTCGTTCGTCTACCGAGGGGTTCTCACCGACGAGGCTCTGGATCGCGTAGGAAGGCGACGTCGACACCATTTCGGAGCCGATGAAGCAAAAGATATTCAAAAATCTCTTTCGTATGATTTCCTAGATCCAGATCTGCTGGCTGAAGCTCAACGCATGGCCTCTGTCTACGCCGCCGTTCACGCCTTCGAAAATACCGTGAGACAGATGACCATAAAGGCAATGGCTGAGGCCCACGGAGAAAATTGGTGGGATAAAGTACCCGAAAGAATTCGTAAGACTTCGAACACGCGTATGGAGGAGGATGCAAAATCTCGCTGGCACGGAGCTCGCGGAGCTGTTGACATCAACTATTGTGATTTTGGTGACCTCTCATCGATCATCGTAACAAACTGGAATGTTTTCGAAGATCTCTTGGGCAATCTCGAATGGGCGAAGGCAACGCTCAACAGCCTAGAAAAATCGCGAAATATTATCATGCATGGTGGAGCACTTGCCAAAGAGGACATTGAACGCATTGGGATGAACATAAGAGACTGGATAAGGCAGGCCGGCTAGCCCGCCTACTCGCGGCCTGCTTACGGCAGCAAGCGTAGCCCGGAAGAGCGAAGCGACATCCGGGGCCGACACGCAGGTCCCAAAGATCAATCCCGCATATCGCTTTGCTCATGCGGGCTGCTTGCTGGCAGTGCCTGCGCCGTTGCCTACGCCGGCAGCACGATCACCTTCGTTTTGAGGGGCGTTCGCGAATAGAGGTCGATCATGTCCTGACTGAGGAGGCCGGTACAGCCGCTCGTAATACCGTTCCCGATCGTTTCGGGGGCGCTGGTGCTATAGATCGTGTAAAGCGTGTACACCCCATTTTGGTAGAGGTAGAGCACGCGCGCGCCAAGTGGATTGTCGAGACCCCCCGCCATGCCGCGAGCATATTTGCCCGCCTCCGGCTGGCGCGCGATCATCTCCTTGGGTGGCGTCCAGGTCGGCCATTCGGCTTTGCGCCCGACATAAGCCTCCCCGCTCCACCGGAACCCATCGCGGCCGACATTGGCGCCATAGCGGGTCGCGTTTCCTTCGCCTTCGATGCGGTAGACATAGTATTTGCTCGGATCGACGATGATCGTACCGGGCGCCTCATCGCTGTGGTACTTCACGGTCTTGCGAAAATATTTCGGATCGACCTTACTGACGTCGACCGCGGGGATCGGGAATTTCTCGTCGGGCACGGGCCCGTAGACCTTCTCCGCCTCGGCCAGGCTCATGTAGTCGGACGCACAACCGGCCAGGCTCAGTGCGGCGAGACCAGCAGCAGAACCGACCAGAAACGCCCGGCGGTTGAGAAGCCGCGACCGAGGCCCAGGCAGAGCGCCCTCGCCCATCGCACCGGCGTCGGCAATTCCACGGTCCATGATCATGATTTCTGATTTTCCCTTGTCCCGTTGCGCGGCCGAAGCAGACTTTGGCATACAGTAGAAGGGAAAAGAAAAGTTCTTCGTCATTGTCTGAGGTTGACCAACAGATGGTCTTGTGAATCCTTCCGAGAACAATGCGAGAACTTCGGCGGATTACGCTTCCGCCTTCGCTCCATGAGCTAAAGGTCGGCGGGTTACGCCTTCGGCTAATCCGCCCTACGCGATGGCAACAACTGATTGATCACGTTTTCATGCGATTGATCTGCGGCGCTTTGTCGGACCAAATTAGTATGGAATCACCGCCCCGCTACCCTGCCGCATTCCATGCGGAAAATGAATCGAAGGTGAAAACCCAATGAGACGCGTTGTCCAGGCTTCGCTCGGACTCCTCGCATGGAGCATTCTCCAAACCTCGCCCGCATCCGGCCAGCTCAAGGGCAACGCCGACAACATTTGTCGGAACGGATATTTCCCGCGCGAGAGCACCGACTACAGGCTGGCGAAGATCAAAGGCGCAGCCGGCGACAGGATCTATTTCCGCGGCGACGGCAACGAGCGTTGCCCCGACGACCAAGCCTGTCGTCTGAAAACTTATGTCGTTCGCAACGATGAAGTCATTGTTTCCCGGACGTCAGGCAAGTTCGCATGCAGTTGGTTTCAACCTCGCAAGGGCACTGAGACGGTCGGCTGGATCGAGATCGAAAGGCTTGCGTGGCAGGAGGACATACGAGGACCGGCAGAACGGGGTTGGCTCGGCGAATGGCGTGCCTACGACAACGTCATTCGCATCTCGAAATCGAAAGAGGCAGGTCGGCTGGCCATCAAGGGCGAGGCCATTTGGGGTTCGGGCAGCCGCACCCATTCCGGCGAGCTTGATTACGAAGCAAAACCTTCAGACGATAAGATGAAATTCGGTGACGGGACGGACGAACTCGACTGTCAGGTCACGATGCAGCTCGTCGGCAAGTTACTGGTTGTCGGCGACAACCTCCATTGCGGCGGGACAAACGTCTCATTTTCAGGTGTCTACCAAAAGAGACCGACGCGATGAGCATCTCGCGGCTCGTAGGGCGGATTAGCGCAGCGTAATCCGCCCTTCGTCGCGGTAACGCCGAGCGGCGGGTTACGAGGAGTCTATCATCGGACACGCGCTCCGCGCGATCCGTTGGCGAACCCACCCTACTCGCTACGTGCTTGTTCGTTTCGCTCAGGCCGCCTTCGCTGCACCTCGATCGCGAAGAGATTGGTGTGAAGCTGGCAAGATCATTGCCGCTGTCAGACCGAGATCGGCGGGACGAAATCGACCCGTTGCGGACGTAGATGGGTCGGCCATAATGTCTTCTTTTCAAGGCAATTCGGTCGGAGGCGAGATGGTCGATCCGTGGCCCGCAGATGCAAAGTTTCAAATGGGTGACTATGCCGCCAAGAAAGGGCGAGCATCATGGCGCGGTCGAATCGTTGGTTGGTATCGTACGGATTTGACCAGGCTCGGATATGCGATCGAGAGCTACTTCGAGCCCGGCTCGGTGCAGATTTACCCGGAGACGGCGATCGACGCATGGCAGCCGCCGGCCTTGGAACGTGAGTGACCGATTCTCACCCTCCTGCGACCTTCGGAACGTTTGCTCGTGCACGAATCGGAAGCCTCGTAGCCCGGATGAGCGAAGCGATATCCGGGACCGGCATCGCCATACGCACGACCGACCCCGCATGTCGCTTCGCTCATGCGGGCTACCGCTGCCGCCCTGGCCGAGAAACAGACCGGATACCGCGCATCGCATGCGCAACAAATCGATCAGACGCCTTCAGCCACGCGCAACGTGATCCGGGTCAATTCCGACGGGCGGCCGAGCCGCAAGGCAAAGCCCGGCCAGAGCGCGGTACCGTTGTTGACGTAGAGCGTCATCCCGTCGACGTCGTAGCGGCCCGAGACGAAGCCGGCATTGGCGCGCGCGGCGAGGCGATCGATCCCCAGGATCAATCCGCCATGGGTGTGTCCGGAGAGCTGCAGGGCGACGCCGAGCCGGGCTGCCTTTCGTGCGTCGCTCGGCTGGTGATCGAGCAGAATGACGGGCGCGCCTTTCGGGGCGCCGTCGAGAACCGCGGCAAGGTCGCGGATGGAATGCCCCCGGTGGCGCGACGCGCGGTCGGTAATCCCCGCGATCACCAGGCGGCCGCCGCCGCGTTCGAGCACGATGTGCCGGTTCTCGAGCGAGCGCAGGCCGAGCGCTTCGTAGTGCGCCATCCACCCGTCATAGCCGAAGATATATTCGTGATTGCCCGAGATCACGTAGACGCCATCGGCCGCCATCAGGTCGCGCAGCGGCGCGATGTCGTTGCGCCGCGCATCAATGGTGCCGTCGATCAGATCGCCGGTAATCGCGATCAGGTCGGCGCCGAGCTTGTTCGATCGCTCGACGACGGCGCGCGCCCATGGCGCAGGAAACAGCCGGCTGATGTGAAGGTCGGTCAGTTGCAGCATGGTGTAGCCGTCGAACTGTAGCGGAAGTCCCCTTATGCCGACCTCGACATCCCTGAGCGGCGGAATCCGCATCGCCTGATGCACGCCGATCGCGGCGGCTGCGCCCGCGAGCGCAGCAAGTGCGTAGCGGACGCCGTCGGGCGCGCCGACGAAGCCGCCGTGGATCAGCGCGGCCACCAGCAGCCCGGCATCGAGCGCCAGTTGCAGCAGCGCCAGCAGCATGATCGCGCCGAACGCCCAGTTGAACAGGACGACCACCGGACGCGGAAACTCCGGCGAGAATTCCGATCCCGACGACAGCCTGTTCCAGCGGTGAAACTGCAAGGCGACCAGCACCAGCAACGCGGCGACGATCTTTGCCGGCAGCGGCCAGTCGAGCGGCCAGATGAAGCGGGCCAGGATCAGCAGGCTGGTCAGGCCGAAGATGAGCTGGGGAATAGGTCTCGCTCCGGATCGGTGGGACTGTGCGGGTCGGCGCCCGGCGAAGGTAGGGTGGATCAGCCGCAGGCGTAAGCCGCCATCGTCAGCACATTTTCGGCAAGTTGCGCTTCGCCGAAACGCCCTGCGCTTTTGTCCCAGTAGCCGGGATGAGCCAACGGGTCGCGCGAACGCGCGCCCGATGACAGGCTCCACGACATCCGGAATCCGCCTCGCACCGGCCCCCGCATATCGCTTCGCTCATGCGGGCTACGGGCTGCACGCCTTGCTGCGGAGCGCAGCCGGAGGCCGCGTTGACGCCTCGGGTCTCCTGGCACCTTCCCCATTAGCATTATCGGCCCTCCCGAAAAATGAACTTGAACGTCGCTCATTTCCATGCCAGATACTTGAACATTGCTCATTTTGTTTGGAGCCGACGATGCAAACGACCTTCCGGATGGACGGATTGACCGGTTCCGAACGGCCCGTGAAACCGTGGATGAAAGTCGCCCCGACGATCATCACGATCGGCATCATCGCGGCATTCGCGGCGCACGGACGCATCGCGCAGCCGGCGGGCTACAACGATTTCGCCGACCACTCGGCCCTGTCAGGCATTCCCCACGCAGCCGATGTCCTGTCGAACATCGGCTTCGCCCTGGTCGCGATCTGGGGCTGGCTGGCGCTGCGCCCTCACCGCAACAGCGACCAGCTGCGCCCCGGCTGGCCGGGCTATCGCCTGTTCCTGATCGGATTGTTCCTGACCGCGTTCGGGTCCGCCTTCTTTCACCTTGCTCCCGACAATGGCCGGCTGACCTGGGACATGCTGCCGATCGCGCTTGCCGGCGCGGGCCTGCTGGTCGGCGTCCGCGGCGACACCCGGCCGGAATCGAAGACGAACATCGAAGCGATCGTGCTCGGGCTTTACGCCGCCGCCAGCGTCGCGTGGTGGGTCGCTACCGACCGGCATGGTGCGGGCGACCTGCGACCGTATCTGCTGCTGCAGGTCCTCCCGCTCATCCTCATTCCGCTCTGGCAGTCGATCTATCGCGCGCCGCGCGCCGACCGCATCGCATTCGCCGCCGCGATGATGTTGTACGTGCTGGCCAAGATCAGCGAGGTGCTCGACCATCAGATCGCGAACACGCTCCATTTCGTCAGCGGACACACCTTGAAGCATCTGCTCGCGACGGCAGCCACGGCCGCAATCGTCTGGGGTCTGACGCGACGAATCTCCGATGGCGGCGGGCGACGGGGTCATTTCGGAATAATGGAAAAGTATCGCTGATTTGCCCGACGCGTCAAGTCGCTTTTCCGAGTGCCGGCGGCAGCCTGCACCTTTGCATGGGGTTGTTTTCGATATTTTGGACGGGCAGCCTTGCTTCCTCGATCGCATCGGGCGGATTGACCGGCATGGCGACCGCATCCATATGCATCTGCATGAACCGGCTGTTCCCCGCCGTTTCGCATCCACCTGGACACAGCCAAATACCATCGGCTCCCGTCCCTAACGCTCCGGAGTCGCCGTGGCCGCCCTCTCCATTCTCGATCTCGTCCGCGTCACCGAGGAAACCGACGCGCGCGGCGCGCTCTATAACGCGCGCGATGTCGCCGCGCATGCGGAGGCGCTCGGCTATCGCCGCATCTGGGTGGCGGAGCATCACAACATGGCGGGAATTGCGAGCGCGGCGACGTCGGTCGTGATCGGGCACATCGCGGCGGGCACCAAGACCATCCGGGTCGGCGCCGGCGGCATCATGCTGCCGAATCACGCGCCCTACGTCATCGCCGAGCAGTTCGGCACGCTGGCGCGGCTGTTTCCTGACCGTATCGACCTCGGCCTCGGCCGCGCCCCGGGCACCGACCAGCTCACGCTGCGCGCGCTGCGCCGTACGCCGGAATCCGCCGAGAACTTTCCGCAGGACGTGCTCGAGGTGCAGGCCTTCCTCGCCGCCGCCGGTCCCAACCAGCGCATCCAGGCGGTGCCGGCCGCCGGCACCGACGTGCCGCTGTGGATTCTCGGCTCGAGCAATTTCGGCGCGATGCTGGCCGGCGAGCTCGGCCTGCCCTACGCCTTCGCCTCGCACTTTGCCCCCGAGCTGCTGATCCAGGCGCTGCAGATCTATCGCGCCCGCTTCAAGCCGTCGGAGCAGCTCGACCGCCCCTACACCATGGTCGGCGTCAACATCATCGCCGCCGACACCGACGAGGAGGCGCGGCGGCTGGCGACCACGCAGCAGATGTCGTTCACCAACATCTTCCGCGGCGCGCGCGGCCTCAGCCAGCCGCCGATCGACGACATCGAGAGCTACTGGTCGCCGGCGGAGAAGGTGCAGGCGATGCGGATGCTCGCACGCTCCATCATCGGCTCGCCCGCGACGGTGCGCGCCGGCATCGACGCGCTGGTCGCCGAGACCGGCGCCGACGAGCTGATGATCGTGTCCGACGTCTACGATCACCAGAAGCGGCTGCGATCGTTCGAGCTGATCGCCAAGGCCGGCGGGATCACACCGCAGACGTAGCCTGCAGGATGGGCAGTAGCCGACACACTAACGCAGCCTCACTTCGGCGCGCCGGCGGGCGCCTGCGACTGCGCGAGCTGGCCGAGCGTCACGCTCAGCGAATTCGGCGCATTGTCCCGCAGCATCGAAAGCTTGACCGAACTGCCGGGCGCGCTCGCATAGACCTTCTTGGTCAGTTCGTTGGCGCTCTTGATCGGCTCGTCATTGACCGAGGTGATCACGTCCCCTCGCCTCAATCCGGCCTTCGCTGCCGGACCGCCGGTCTGCACGCCGACCACGACCGCGCCGTGCAGATTGTTCGCACCTAAGCTTTCGGCAATGCCGGGGGTGATCGATTGAATCTGGGCGCCCATCCAGCCGCGCGTGACCGAGCCCTTGTCCTTCAGCTGCGGGATCACCGTCTTCACGGTATCCGCGGGTATCGCAAACGCGACGCCGACCGAGCCGCCGGAGGGCGAGAAGATCAGGCTGTTCACGCCGATCACCTCGCCATGCGTGTTGAAGCTCGGGCCGCCGGAATCGCCGCGGTTGATCCGCGCGTCGATCTGGACGAAATCTTCCGACGACCCCGTTTCCAGGTCGCGTGCACGCGCCGAGACGATCCCCGCGGTGACGGTGTTTCCGAGGCCGAATGAATTGCCGGCCGCGAGCACCCAATCGCCGGTGCGCGGCGCTTGATCCGCGAACTTGACATAGCTGAAGTCGGTCCGCCCATCGACCTTGAGCAGGGCCAGGTCGCTGACCGGATCCTTGCCCAGGACTTTCGCCTTGTAGACCTTGTTGTCGCTGGTGCGGACATCGGCGCGGTCGCTGCCGCCGAGGACGTGATTGTTCGTCACTGCGTAGCCGTCCGCCGAGATGAAGAAGCCCGAACCGATCGAGGTCATCTCACCCAACTTCGGCAGATTGCCCGGTCCGCGCCTGCCGGGATCCGGAACGGCCCTTCCCGGCGTGTCCTGATCGGGAGAGCCGTCCGGCCCGAGAGAACCGCCGGGGGAGTCACCGGGAGACGAGTCGTCGTCATCCGCTGCAGCCGCCACCTTGGCGTTGACGCCAATCACGGCCGGCCCGACCTTCTCGGCAAGGTCGGCGAACTCGCCGGGACCACCATTGCCGTGATCCGCGCGCGAATTCCCTGGCTGTGCGTGGGCAAGACTTGCGCTCACAAGACTAGCGCCCACCAGCAACGCCGACGTGAAGGCGGCGGTGACGAGCGACGTGCGAAGGCAGACGAAAGCCGGATTTCTCTGATTCATCTTCCGCGTCCATGTTTGGGATCAGCCGATTGCTCCTGGATGAATTGCCGACCCGGACGCGACGATCAGTGAACCGTTCCCCGCAAGCACAGGGGCGCAATGCCGAGCGACGGACGGCAACGGATAGAGGCGCAGACCGTTCCATCAGCATCCGCGGGTGGACGAGCGGCTCGCCACCTTTGCGCCGCTTTGCGCATCAAATCGCCGGGTTTTTGCTTGCTTTGGCTGCCTGTGCCTCTACGGTGCGCCCGCAACGACGGAGACGATCTCGACCATGGACGCCGCAATGAACTGCCCGAAATGCAATTCCGAGCATGCCTATCAGGACGGCGTTCTCTGGGTTTGCCCGGAATGTGCCCATGAGTGGAGCAGCGATGCGGCCGCGGCCGCCGAGACCGCCCAGCAAGCGGGCGTGCGCGACGCGCATGGCAACCCGCTGACGGACGGCGACAGCGTCATCGTGATCAAGGACCTCAAGGTCAAGGGCTCGTCGTCGGTGGTCAAGGGCGGCACCAAGGTCAGGAACATCCGCCTCACCGAGGGCAGCGACGGACACAACATCGCCTGCAAGATCGACGGCATCGGCGCGATGAATCTGAAATCGGAGTTCGTCAAGAAGGCCTAGCGTAGCCCAGCTTACGCATCCGCCAATGCTTTCGCCGGTGAGGCGGCAGCCTTCGCGACGTGCCGGTTCTTGTCGTCGACCAGCACGACCCGCGGATGAAACTTGCGCGCCTCGTCGGCGTCGAAGCTGGCATAGGCGACGATGATGACCTTGTCGCCGGCCATGGCGAGCCGTGCGGCCGCGCCGTTGAGGCCGATGGTGCCCGATCCCGCCGGCGCCTCGATCACGTAGGTCGAGAAGCGCGCGCCGGTGTCGACGTTATAGATGTCGACGCGTTCATTGATGAGGAAACCGGCGGCCTCGATCAAATTGCGGTCGATCGCAATCGATCCCTCGTAATGCAAGTCCGCTTCGGTGACGTGCGCGCGATGAATCTTGCCCTTCATCAAAGTCACTTGCATCGAGACCATCCCGTATCGTTGCGTCGGAATTTTCCGCGCCGCCAATAACGGCGCGCCGCCTCCGCGTCAACGTTGTCCGGGTGTACGCTCGCTTCGAGCGCAGTTCCGCGACGATGGGTTTGTCCTGAAATCGTGGACCGCGCCGGGCTGCAATGCTCCGCGCCACCGAAATCGGAGAATGAATGCGCTGCGGCGGAGCCTTTCCGGAGCAGGCTATTATTTGTGACCCGGTAGCGAACGCCCTACTCTCGCTTGCTCGCAATCTCGTTCGCCAAGACCACTATCACCTCGCCGTCGAGGATCGGCTTCGCGACCTCAAAGAAGCGCGCCACAGCCGGCGAATTGTTGTGCCGGTCCATCGCCGCCTGATCCAGGTATCGCTCATACGTCGAAAATATCCGCGGACTGTCGACATCCTGCGAGACGTAGTAGCCGACGGTGGACGGCTCGTTGGCGCGGACATGCTCGACGACGTCGAGCAACGCCTGACGCATCGCCGCCTCATGGCCCTTCTTCGCGCGGATGATCGCCGTGATTGCCAGCATGCACTCTCTCCGGAGGTTGGTAGCCCGTAGGACGGGTTTCGTGGAGTTTATCATCGGGCCGCGCGACGCGCGGCCCCGTTGGCTCGACCCATCCTACACGCTTTTGACTGGCTCACACCCGGCTCAACGCCTGCGCGATGTCGGCCACCAGGTCGGACGGATGCTCGATCCCGATCGAGAGCCGGATTGTCGAATCCAGCACGCCGATCCGCTTGCGTATGTCGGCTGGCACGCCGGAATGCGTCATGGTGGCCGGCAGGCTCGCGAGCGACTCGGTGCCGCCGAGGCTGACTGCGAGCTTGAAGATCTGCAGCGAGTTGAGGAATTTCTCCGCCGCCTGCTGCCCGCCGACGATGTCGAACGAGAAGGTCGAACCGGCGCCGCTGCTTTGACTCGCGAACACGCGCCCCGCAGGCGACGCCGGATCGTGATGGCCGAGATAATGCACCTGCGCCACCTTGGGATGGTCGCGCAGATAGTCGGCGACGATCCGCGCGTTGCGGTCGGCCTTTTCCATGCGCAGACTGAGCGTTTCCAGCGAACGGCTGATCATCCAGCAGGAATGCGGATCGAGCTGGGTGCCGATCGCGCCGCGCAGCGCCTTGATGTCCTTCATCAGCTTCTTCGAGCCGAGCGCCGCGCCCGCGATCAGGTCGGAATGGCCGCCGACATATTTCGTCAGCGAGTACAGCGAGAGATCGGCGCCGTGCTCGATCGGCCGCTGAAATACCGGCCCGAGCAGCGTGTTGTCGCAGGCGATGATCGGCGTATGGCCCTGTGCCTTGCCGATCGCATCGGCGATGCGCCGCGTCAGCGCGATATCGACCAGGCCGTTGGTCGGATTGGCCGGCGTCTCGATGAAGATCATCGCGACACGGCCCTTCTTCATCGCCTCGTCGGCAGCGGCGCGGATGACACTCTCGTCGAGGCCGTCGGCAAAGCCCACGGCGTGAATCGAGAAGCCCGCCAGTGTCCTGGTGAACAGCGTCTCGGTGCCGCCATAGAGCGGCTGCGAATGCAGGATCACGTCGCCGGGCCGCGCGAAGGCCAGCACCGTGGTCGAGATCGCCGACATGCCGGAGGAGAACAGCGCGCAGCTCTCGGTGCGCTCATAGATCGCAAGCCGGTCCTCGACGATCTCGCTGTTCGGATGGTTGAAGCGCGAATAGACCAGCCCCGCCCCCATGCCCTCCGGAGGCTCGCGCCGGCCCGCGACAAAGTCGAAGAAGTCCTTGCCGTCCTCGGCGGTGCGGAACACGAAGGTCGAGGTCAGGAACACGGGCGGCTTGACGGCGCCCTCCGACAGCTGCGGGTCGTAGCCGTAGTTCAGCATCTGGGTTTCCGGATGCAGCAGGTGATTGCCGATATGGGTTTTGGACGGAAACGGTTTTGTCATGGCCGGTCTCCTGTTCACGGGCCGCCGCGCTGGCGGCGATTCCCGGAATGATGGGACCAGCATACCCCAGCTTTATGCCATTCAGCCAAAGCACGGCATCAGACAGTTCTGGATAACGAACGGCCGGCGTGCGCCCTGCTCCGCCGGCCGTTCCGAATTTTCACGCAGCGGTGAAGACGCGGGCTACCAGCCGCGATCCACGTTGCGCACCTCGCCGGTCCGCGCGTCGACATCGACCTTCATCCAGCGGCCGAGGCGGTCACGCCCCTCGACCTCCCACTCGTCGCCGAGGAACTGGGTATTGGACACCGTCACGATGCCGAGACCGGTCGCGACATCGAGCGCGGCCTCCATCGAGACCTGGCTGCCGGAATCGTAGGCCATCGCCGGCGTCGCTGCGCCGATCGCCAGGGCCGCGATCGCGGGAATAATGAAACTTCGCATGGCTCACTCCTCATGGAACAGGATGTTATGCCGCATAAAACGAGCGGCGCACCCATCAGTTCCGACAACAGGAGTGCGAAGCAGCGCGAAACTTCGGCAGTTGCGGCGATTTGGTGGCGGTTCCGGTTTCATCGACGCGCGCTGCTCGCCTTGCGCGCTCTCTTCTTCCACATTCGAAATCCGCCCTCGAATGCGTTGGCGTTGTCGCCGAACCTCACCTTGGGCGGCGGGTTGTCGACCTTGTCGGCATTGCCACCGCCGAGCACGATGTACTCGGGCTCCAGCGCGGCGGACAGCCGCGCGATGACGTCGTCGACGCTCTTGCGCCATTTCTTCCGGCCGCGGCGCTCGAGACCCGCGGCGCCGACATAATCCTCGAACGTCGCGCCCTTGCGGTACGGCAAATGACCAAGCTCCATCGGCTCGTAAACACCGTCGACGATCATCGCGGAGCCGAGGCCGGTGCCGAGGCCGAGAAACAGCATCCGCCCGCCCTGATAGCTGCCGATCGCCTGCATCAGCGCATCGTTGACGACCCTGGTCGGGCGGCCGAACGCGTGGTGAAAATCGAAGCCGGCCCAGCCGCGGCCGAGATTGTGCGGCTCGGTCAGCGGACGGTTGTGAACGACGGGTCCGGGATAACCGACCGAGATCACATCATACGACCAGTCCTTGGTGAGCAGCTTGACCTGCCGCACCATCTCGGTCGCGGACAGAGTTGGACCCGAGTCGAATTCGCGCTTGATGCGCTCCTTGTCGGTCATGACCTTCACATGCGTGCCGCCGACGTCGATCACGAGCACCGTGCGCCGCGGCGCGGGCCTGTTCGCTTTCTTGCTGGTCTTGTTGCCTGCCTTCCTGGCCATCAATCCGCTCTCCTATGCGCGCCGAGTGGAGCAGAGAAACGCATCGCGCACCACAGCGACGTTCTGCATTTGACTCCAATTTGTTCGCCAAGAACGAATCGGAATCGAACAAGTCAGGAGAGTCCAAATATTAAGAAGTCGTGTGCATCATCAACGGCGCGTAGCGATTGCGCTGCGGGGCGATGTGGGGCCGTGCGCTGCCCGCACAAATTCGGCCCGTCGGCCGGACTAATCCTTTGACACGAAGTCCTTCAAGCGAAGCCGGCTCCGGTGATCCGCATGCGTTTCCTCGCCCGAGGGATTGAGGCCCCGAAAATAGGTCTTTTGCCACCGCTGCTGCGTTGCCCCCGATCCCGAGTCCTGCAAGTCGGTATTGAAGGCGTTGCGGCCTTCGGACCACAGTCTGTACTCGCGCTCGATGTCGGGCGCTTTCGATAATGGCAACGTCTCCGGCTCGATCCGCTCAAGACTGCCACGCTCAATCGGAAAAAGATGGCAATAGGGCTCCCCCCGCTCAAATCGTATCTTTGTGTTTGAACGCGTGAATCGCCAGTTCATCGTGAAGGTGTACGGTGACCAATCCGTCTCGATGACCCCGCTCAACGGCGCAATGGCGTCTTTCGGCCTGTTGATGGGTCCGGTGACAAAAAGGTCGAAACCAGGATCGGTGCGGAACAGGCACGGGACGTGGAAGGTCAATACACCATGTCCGAAGTGACTCACAGCCGGCGCGTCGGTGCCGAGATCAGCCTTGACCCGAATGGTCTCCTTATGATTGAGCCCGTCCCAACGAGCCGAGAAGCCTGACGGACAGAGCAGTTCCCAGCCATGGGCGTTTGCAATGTTGAGTGGCAGGCAGCGGTACGCATAGCGCTGGTCGGAAGCATCCATCCAATCGCGCTCCGGCGATGCAGGCCGGATGTGAACCGCATGGCCGTCCATCGTATAGGCAATGAGCTTTGGCATCACCCAGCCTTATCGCGAGAACCAGCTGCTGCCGCTGCTTGGCGGACCAGTCAACTTATAGCTCAACCCTACGCGAACAATGTTTTCAGTCAATTTCGCCGAGTGGTCCCAAGCGTACGCGCTGAGCCCACCGATGTTCTGCGGTGCCGGGGCCGTCCGATCGCCGAGATCGACATAGAGATATTCGAACTTCGCGGTCCAAGGGCCGCTCACGACGGCCTCCCAGCCGACGCCCGCCGTCCAGCCCGGCTTCACACGGCAGTCGGAGCCCGCAAATCGAAAGCCACTGAAGCCGGGAAAATCTGTTGCCGTCGAAAATGCATAATCCGCATAGGCGAGGCCCGCGGTCACGTACAGCATGTTCGATTGATTGGCCAGGAATCCCAGACGCCCACGGACCGTGCCGAGGTAATTCGAGCGAAAACTGTTCTCCCAGGTGGTTGATACGCCGGCCGCGAGCGGAAACGGCCCGCGCAGCTGGGACGATTGCAGATCTGTGTAGTTGATGTCGGTTTCTAGTCCGATGACCGTCTTGTCATACTGCACGTTGCAGGAAAGGCCGCCGCCGGCAGTCAGCCCTCCCGCGTTCCGGGTACTGATCGAGCCCGCCTGTTGAGCGGCGATTTCGGGAAGGACGCCGTTACGTTGCGCGAAATCGATGATGGCACCATTTGGATCGGAAGAGAATTGCGCCTTGGCTGAACCATACCCCGCATTCACGCCGACACTGCAGCCAGTCCAGCTGAACGGGGCGACTGGCGGCGGCGCCTTGACCGGCATATAAGCGGCCAACGCCGAGTTCGTCTCGTCGAAGCGCATCCGGAAATGCGCTTTCGCCTCCCAGGCATCGATCCCGGGTGTGAAGAATGACAAATAGCCGCCCGATAGCCATAGTTCGGCTTGCGATCCAAGTTGGGCGCGAACGCCGCCACGCAGCTGTCCATGCCAGCGCGTGAGCCCAATGTCGGTGCCGTCGATCGTGGTAACGGTATCGACAAGCTGTTGCGTGTCGTATCGCAACGTTGCCTGGACGAACGGCTGCAGTAGGAAACGCTGGTCGACCACGAAATCTCGATTGACCTCCACAGAACCTTCGACGTGGCCCCAGCTGTAGGCTTGGCCGGGGATGGGAAATCCCTGGCCGCTTGTAACGCCCCCGACGTCGTCGTGAGCATGAAAAAACGTGAACCGGGGCACGACGCGCGCCCATGGCGTATCGACAATCTGGGTCAGGCTCGCCGATAGAAACACGCGGTCGACAGGCATATTGGCACCATGGCCGAAAACGTCGAAGGCACGATCAAGCCGTGCGTAACCGAGCCAGGCATCAAACAGTGTCGTCGGGCTGACGAGCCATCCCAGGTAGGGTCCGCCGCCGATTCCCGACTGGTAAATCGATGCATTCAGTCCGTCGTAGGTGACTTTGGTGCTTTCAGGATTGAACGCAAAGCCGGCAACGAGATCCGGGCTGACACGGTAGTCGAGCCCGTATGTGAGTTCAGACAGCGTGCCGTACGACGTGAGTCCGACGATGCGGTCGGTGAAATTGACCTGGCGCGGTGTTACCCAAGCATGCCAACCGTGGCCGATCGACGCATAGGAAGGATTGGTGGCGATGCTTGCGTACTGGTTGAACCCCGCAAGGATCGCGTCCGAGATGAAGTAGCTGCGCGCAAAGTCCGTCCCCAACGCGCGTGCGAGGTTCGCATGCGGCACCGGCATTGGCGATGGCGGCGGAGGTGGTGGCGGCGCCGGTGGTGGTGGTGGCGGCGGTGGCCCCGGCGGAGGCGGTGGCGGCGGTGACGGTGGAACCGGAGTGGGTGGAGGTGGAGGCGGAGGTGACCCCGGCGGCCCTGGTGGCGGTGGCGGCGGCGGCGGCGATATCGAACAGACCTGGTCACGGAACGCATTGACATCGTTTGATATGGATTTTTCGCCGATCAGAGGTCCTAGGACGCTGCCCCAGGCCCTGAACTTCTCATGATCGTCGAACGATGGCGGAAACACCTCGGTTGCAGTGTCCGTTCGCAGATCGAGGAAGGTAGGTCCTCCGGTAAGCGTTCCGCTCTTGCTGAAGCGCCACATGAATCCAGTCTGCGGATCGCCCTGCACGCTGCTCGCATTGATGCAATAGTCATTGGTCGCGGAGCGATAGCCGTCGAAGCCCAGATGGATTCGGTCCGCGGCGACCGCGACGTTGCCGGAAACGAGCGACGCCGCGGTCCCCAATAAGAAGGGACGAACTCGCGTCTGCCAGTATCGCTCCGTCGGAGCGGAACATGCGTGCTGTCGGTTGGATCCTACCGAGGCTTCGGTTGGCATCGTTGATGGAATCAAGGCCGAACGAGTTCGCGGTGCATCCATCCGCGGTCTCCACAAATCGGCCCCACTGCACGCTAACGCTTGGGGATGAAATATTCAGTCACATAATTGCGGCGTGATGAATTGCTACCTGAAATAGTTCCTTGATGTTGCCGCGTGGCAACGATTCACTACAATTTCCACGATAGTTCCTCGCAACCTCGCGCGATCGGCGCCGAACTCTCCGCATCGTCGCGCAAGCTATGGCATAAACTGCACCTTGCTCCCGTGGGCCGCACAACGATCGCGTTCGCGATCCGACTCCAGTTTGTTCGCGCAGAACGAATCGGAATCAGGAAAATCGGCGCGATCCAGATGTTAACAACGCACATACATCGACCGCATCCGAACAATCGATGTTGTATCATGATGGGATTATTGCTCTCGGCGTGCAACACCGCGGCGCATCTCAGGCACACTGCGTTCTCCCGCATCACTGATCGATCGATGAGTCGCACCACGGCCACGTTCCCGATCCGACTCCAGTTTGTTCGCGAGGAACGAATCGGAATCGAAAAATCGACGCAAAACAATACTTAACAAGAGGTTTGCGCGATTCGATGCCGCGGCGCTTCGTACGGCGGATGAGCGCAAGCGTAATCGGACATCCACCGACGACATCACCGCGTCGGGTTACTCCGCGCCCATTATCGGCCGCGCTTCGCGCGGACCGGTCGGGTCGCCCGCCCTGCACGCTGAGCGAGCCGCCAGCCTTTGAGGTGAAGCCAGAGCGCTTCGGCGACCGGTCCGTGCGAATGCTGGCGATGACGGACTGCCGCAAGATTTTCCTCGCGGCCCGGAAAATTCGGTCCGGCGATGCTGATCAGCCTGCCGTCCCGCAGCTCGTCCTCGATCAGCCATGCGGGCAGATGGCCCCAGGCAAGACGATGCAGGATCAGCTCCTTCTTCATCATCTGGTCCGGCACGCTACACTGATGCGCACCTTCGATCAGGAAGAAGTTTTCCGGCGACGCTCGCCGCGCCGTGTCGCGGATGACGCACTGCGCGAAGGGGCGCATCTGCTCCGGCGTGACTTTCTTCGTCCACGCAAACGGCAGAAAGCCGGGAGCGACGACCGGCACCATGGTCGTGCGCGAGAGCCTGATCTGTTCGAAGCGCGGATCGGAGGGCTCCGCGCGATGAAACACCAGATCGGCGTTATCATCGATCAGGCGCTCGAGCGGTCCGCCGACCGCCTCATATTCCAGGTGCAGGCGCGTGTTGGGATAGCGGGCAAAGAACGCCGAGAGCATCTGCAGCACCGGCGGCCGCGGACACAGGTCGCCGATGACGATGCGCAGGACGACTTCTTCTCCGCCTGCAAGCTGCTCCGCATAGCCCCGCAGCAGATCGAGCTCGCGCAGCGTCACCTGCGCGCGTGCGTGAAACGTCCGGCCGGCGTCCGTCAGCCCGATACGGTATCCGCTGCGATCGAACAGCGTAAGGCCGAGTTGCTGCTCGAGCCGGGCGACAGCCGCAAACACCGACGGGTGCGACCGGTTCAGCGCCGTGCCGGCGGCCTGAAAGCTTCCCTCGGTCGCGACAGCGTCAAAGCAGCGCAAATCGTGCAGCTTGATCCGATCCATTGTCCATAAAATCTACAGAGATTGATCAATCTTAGTAATTTTTCTTCGAAGGCGCGAGTCCTAGCCTGGGTCGACGCGAAGCCTGCCGGCTTCCACCAGCACAAGGGACTGACGAGATGAGCGGCGATCGACACTTCACCACGGCGGATGGCTGCCGGATTGCGTACCGCATCGACGGTCCCGACGATCGGCCGGTGCTCGCGCTGTCGAACTCGATCGCCACCAACCTGCACATGTGGGATCGTTCGATGCCGGCCCTCAGCCGGTCGTTTCGGGTGCTCCGCTACGACACCCGCGGTCACGGCGGTTCGGACGCGCCCACGAGCGCCTACTCGATCGACCGGCTCGGCCGCGACGTGGTCGAACTGCTCGACGCCCTCGGCATCGATCGCGCACATTTCCTCGGTCTGTCGCTCGGCGGGTTCGTCGGGCAATGGCTCGGCATCTTCGCGCCTGACCGCATCGACCGCCTGATCCTCTCGAACACCTCGTCCTATCTGGCGTCCGAACTGCCGTTCGACTAGCAGATCCGCGCGGTGCTTGCGGCCAAGGACATGAATGGAATCGCAGACGGCTTCATGCGCAACTGGTTTCCGGCGACGATGCTGGCCGCGCCGAACGAGGTCGTCGACGAATTCCGCAACATGGTGTTGACCACGCCGCCGCGCGGTCTCGCCGGATGTTACGCCGCACTGCGCGACGTCGATCTCCGCCGCGCCATCTCGCTGATTGCGGCGCCGACCCTCGTCATCGGCGGCGAGAGCGACACGGTCACGCGGGCCAGCCACAGCGCTGATATCGCCGCGACAATCACCGATGCCAAGCTCGTCCTGCTGCCCGGCGTTCACATCCTCAATATCGAGCAGCCGGATCGATTCAACAGCGAGGTCGTGAGCTTCCTGGCGCTCTCCACCACATGACTGCGTAGCCCCGATGAGCGAAGCGACATCCGGGACCGCTCCAAGAATACGTGATCAGGCCCGCATATCGCTTCGCTCGTGCGGGCTACATGGATCACGCACCACATGTTCCCCATTCGACTCCATTTTGTTCGCAAAGAACGAATCGGAATCGAACAAATCAGCGCGGAGCGATTCTTAACAACACGTTTGCGGATTCGATGCCGATCGGCTCTATGGCGCGAATTAGCGCAAGCGTGATCCGCCCTCTGTCGCGTAGAGACAGCGCCGGGTTACACGGAGCTGACCAGCCTTCCGCACGGTCCAATGTCGTATTCAAGCTCCGGCCGCAGCGCGCGCATCTTCTCCGCCAGCCTTTGGCTTGCCGTCTCCTCCGCGCGCGCGAGGCGATTGACCAGCGCGACATAATCCGCATCGCTCTTGTGCTGGTTCAGCTTTGACTGGCCCTCGATCTCGTCGACGACGATGTCGATCACCCTGATCCCCGCCAGCATCGCTTCGCGCTTGCCGGGCTCCATCTGCGTCAGGTCCCAGGGTTGCTTTTGCAGCCGCGCCTCGGAGACCGCGAGCAGCGCATCGCCATGGCCGCGGTTCTCGCCGTGATCGCGCAGATGCGCGACGCCGGACAAATGCACCGCCTCGTAGAGCCAGGTCGAGACGTTGTCGGGTGAGACATACCAGTCGTTCGAGATGTAGGCGTCATCGCCGGAGACGATCAGGAGGAAGCGCCTGACACCGTCGGCGAGCTCGACCAGCGGATTCTTCGCGGTGAGATGGATCTGCACGATCACGCGATCGTCGCGCCGCTCGATCACGAACGGCACGTGGGACGCGCGCGGGCCGCGTGCATCGGCGGCGACGATGGCGCCGAAGCCGCGCGCCGCCGCAAAGGCGAGCGCGCGGTCTTGCTCAATGCGAAACTGGGGACGGAGGATGTGCATGGCGGCGGCGCTCGCGAGCTGGAGGGAGACGACCCAGCAAGGCTAGCGCAACTTTCGCCGGAGATCACCGCCATGCACGATCCGGCTCAGCAGATCATGGCATTGTCGCCGTGATCGCAGACGCCGCCGGGCTGGTCGCGCGGCAGCGCCTCGGACTCGCCGAAATGCGGGACCGCCATGCGCGGCGGACCGCCGCTCCAGCGGCCGGCGGCGGCATGGCTCTTCACGAGCGCGGATGGGCCCGCCGCCGGCACTTCGTGTGCCATGGCCGACGCCGTCAGCATGGCGAGCGCGGTCAGCGCGGCCGCAATCTGTTTGATCCCTGACATCAGTTGCTCCTGTTGGATTCGGCGCGCCGGCGCATTGTTCGCCGACCGCCGATCGGTTCGCGCTCACATCATGATCGATCGCTCTGCCGTCTTGTTCCGACGCCATGAGGCAAGCGTTTGGATGCAAGACAGTCCACCCGTGCATCTTCTTCCACGTCGATCCGACACGATCGGTTGATCGCAGCGTGACAGACGAGGTCCCGACGCGAACCCGCAAATCAAACCCGGCTGCGCCGCCTGCGACAAAACAGCCCCACGGGCAACTCAGCAAAACCTGTCGATATCAGAATAAGAAAATATTCCGCTTACTGCCCTTTGCTCGCGGCCCATGGGTGCGATCAGACAAAACATGTCGCGAGAATGCGGATGTATGACTCGCAGCGCACCACACGTTCGATGTCGTCCCGGCGAATGGAGAAAGATGCGCGCGCCGACTCCATCACCGTCATGCCGGCAGTAAAGGCGAGGGCTTTGCCCAGGAATGATCGAGCTTAGCAATGCCGCGGAATCCCAATCCGCCGTTGAACTGACGGCAACTGGCAGGTTACGCTGTCTCCACGCTCACGCCCTCCCGCTGGAAGGATTCCCCATGAACGGCAATCGATATTATGGCGTCCGCGTCGAGGGCGCGAAATACGGCGTGGGGTTCGGCTCGGCGCTGGCGATCGCGATCTCCTACACCAAGAACCATTCGATCCTGTGGGCCATCATCCACGGTATCCTGGGCTGGCTCTACGTCATCTACGCCGCACTGTTCGGATGATGCGCACAAGATGACGATCATCTCAATCCAGTCACAGGTCGCCTGGGGCCATGTCGGCAACAGCGCCGCCAGCTTTCCGATCCAGCTGCACGGCATCGATGTCGTCGCCGTGCCGACCACGCTGCTCAGCAATCGGCCGGGCTATCCGACCATCCGCGGCCGGGTGCTCGACGTGCAGCTGGTCGCTGACCTGCTGCGCGGCATCGAGGAGCGCGGCGCGGTCGAGGCCGCGCGGCTGATCCTGTCGGGCTATCTCGGCTCGGCCGACATCGCGATGGACGTGGCCGACTTCGTCGAGCGCGCGAAGGCGACGAACCCGGCCCTGCTCTATTGCTGCGATCCCGTGCTCGGCGACCGCGACCGCGGCATGTTCGTGCGATCGGACATTCCGCCGCTGGTGCGCGACCAGCTCTGCCCGCTCGCCGACATCATCACGCCCAACCATTTCGAGTTCGAATTCCTCTGCGGCGCGCGCGTGACGACGATCGATGACGTCGTCGCGCAGGCGAGCGCGCTGATGGCGCGGGGACCTGCGACCGTCGTCATCACCAGCGCCGAGCTGGCCGGCACGCCGCACAGCGAGATCGAGACGCTGGCGATCGAGCGCACTCAATCCGACAAGACTTGCGCCTGGCGCGTGCGCACGCCGCGGGTTCCGATCAGCCCGTCCGGCACCGGAGACCTGTTCGCCGCGCTGTTCGTCGCCGCCCGCGCGCGCGGCCTTGCGACGCCGGATGCGCTCAGCCACGCTGCGTCAGGCATCCACGGCGTGCTGGAGCGCACGGCGCAGCGCGGGACCGAGGAAATGCGCATTGTCGAAAGCGCCGGCGTGATGCTTGATCCGAAGCCGCGCTTCGCGGCGGTTACCATCGCCGCATCCTGACATCCGGGACAGGTCTTCATGATCGACATCACCACCCTCCTCACCTACGCCGCCGTCGTGCTCGGCCTGTTCCTGATCCCCGGGCCGGCGGTGCTGCTGGTGCTCGCGCGTTCGGTCACCGGCGGAGCGCGCGTCGGCGTCGCGACCGGGTTCGGGATCGCCCTCGGCGATCTCGTCCACACCGCGATGGCGACATTCGGCCTCTCGGCCGTGTTGATGACCTCGGCGCTGGCGTTCTCGGTCGTGAAATATGCCGGCGTGATCTACCTGATCGTGCTCGGCGTCCGCGCCCTGTTCGAGAAGAACGACGAGCTGGATTTGCCGGCGGCGCAGCCGGTCGATCCGCGGCGTGCGTTCCGGCAGGCGATCTGGGCGGAAATGCTCAATCCGAAGACCGCGCTGTTCTTCCTCGCCTTCCTGCCGCAGTTCGTGCACCCCGGCCACGGCTCGGCGGTGGCGCAGTTCGCGACCCTCGGCCTGATCTTCGTCGTGATGAGCGCGGTCTACACCTCGCTGCTGGCGCTCGCCGCCGGCCAGATCAGCCCGTGGATCAGTCGGCATCGCCGCATCGGGCAGTGGCAGGGCCGCGTGGTCGGCACGATCTATATCGCGCTCGGTGTCCGCCTTGCGTTCCAGGAGCGCTGATGTCCCCGCTCAAGCCGCAGGCCAGCTACGACGACTTCGCCCGCCTCGATATCCGGATCGGCGAGGTCGTCGAGGTGCAGCCGTTTCCCCGCGCCCGCAATCCGTCTTACAAGGTCGGCGTCGACATCGGCGCCGGGCGAATCATGTGGTCGAGCGCGCAGATCACGAATTACGAGCCGGCGGCGCTGGTCGGCGCGCTGGTCGTGTGCATCTGCAATCTCGGGCCGAAGAACATCGCGGGTTTCACCTCGGAACTCCTGATCCTCGGCGCCAAGGACGCCAGCGGCGAGGTGATCGTGCTCGGCCCGCGCAGCGAGGTTGCGATCGGCGAGCCGATCTTCTGACATCGGGCTGATCACGGCCGCGTGATTCAAATCGTCTGAATTCCCCGTAGTTTACCGATGGGGGATCACCCGGATTCTCAGTGCCCGCGCGCGCTGCTATTGCAGCGCGCGAGAATCGCTTCGGCATGGGAATCGGAAGAATGTCCGCAGTTTTCTTTCACTGCTCCGACGACAAGCACGTCATCCTGGATCGCACCGGCGCGGCGATGGATCTGGCGGAGGCGCGCGTGTATGCGGAGCAACTGGCGCGCAGCTTTGTCATGACACCGAGCGTGGAGGACTGGCGCAACTGGGCGGTCCACGTCACCGACGACATCGGAACCGAGATCTTCGAGCTGCCGTTCACCGCCATCCTCGGCGAGCTGCACTGAGGGCATGCCATGAATGCGATGGAACTTGCCCTGCAGCCGTTGCGACGCCGCCTCGCCCGCCTCATCGCGCGCTGCGTCGCGCTGATCGATGGCGTCATCAATCCCTATCGCCCCGAATTGTACTACATGCGCGGACCAGGCCCGAAATGCCGCGCCCGGCGGCAAGCCGCACTGCGCGACTAGCTTCGCGGCATCCACAGCGAGAAAAGGCCGGCGGGCGTTACGCCACCGGCCTTCTCCTGCAGCTGCCGGTTCCCGGAGTCCGGTTCCGCTGCGATTCCACTTGGTCCTGAGCTTGCGACGACTGTTTTAATCAAATCTTAACGGCATGGCGGTGAGCTGGTTCAAAGGACTCCTTCGCCGTGCGGCGTGGCTTGTTCGTTCGTCGTGCTTGATGCGCTGCACATCGTTTTTGCGCCGATCGCACGTTGATTGTGCGCCACGCATCTTAGGGAATGCTCGACTCAGTGTTACCCTGTGATGCAAACCGAAACGGAGACTTCGGAATGCCGTACTACACCTTCGATCTCGTGGTGGGGGACGAGTTCCGCAATCAAGGAACCATCATCCTCGAAGACATCAGCCTCGCCTCCGACCGCGCCGACCAGCTCGCCAACGAGCTGTCGCAGGTCAAGCCGGAGCTGAAGGCGCGCGGCTGCGCGGTGCGCGTCACCGACATCGACCGGCGCGAGCTCTACCGCACGCCGCTCGATCCCGTGCCGCGGTGGCGCAGGGCGGGCTAGCGTCCGTCGGTTAGATCTGCGGCGACCGCGCTCGCCTCGCGCGGTCCCAGTGTTGTTGCGCGACGGCGGGGTCGCTGCCCCGCCCGCCGTCAGCTCTGATGCGGTCCGCGCATCATCTTCAGCGCGTCCTCGATATGGCGCCAGTCGCGCGCGTCGTCGGTCTCGCCCTTGCTCTCGCAAGCAACGGCGTTCTGCGCGGCCTGGGCGATCGCCTCCGGACCGTGCTTCAACAGCATCTGCCGCGCGATGGTGTGGATTTGCATCTCGGCTAACATGGCGCTCTCCTCGGCTGTCGACTGCTGACATCAGAAACCACTGAGCGCCGCGTCTGGTTCCAGCAGCGCGCCGGGCGCGACACAATCAGCGGTTCCCACACGGTGCGGCGGCGGTTACAGAAAGAGCCATGGCGCAGAACATCTACGACGATCCCGGCTTCTTCGCCGGCTACAGCCAGCTGCCGCGGCAGGTCCGCGGACTGCTCGGCGCGCCCGAATGGCCGGCGATCCGCGCCATGCTGCCCGATGTCGCGGGCAAGCGCGTGGTCGATCTCGGCTGCGGCTTCGGCTGGGTATCGCGCTGGATGCGCAAGCAAGGCGCATCCGACGTGCTCGGCATCGACCTCTCGCAGAACATGATCGCCCGCGCCGCGGCCATGACGCAGGATGCGGCGATCACCTACGAGATCGCCGACCTCGAGACGCTCGAGCTGCCGAAATCGACATTCGATCTCGCCTACTCCGCCCTCGCCTTCCACTACATCAGGGATTTCGATCGCCTGGCGCGCATGCTGTATCGCGCGCTGGTCCCGGAGGGGCATCTGGTCTTCACCGTCGAGCATCCGGTCTACATGGCGGCCGTCCATCCGGACTGGGGGCAGGACGTAGACGGCCGCAAGACCTGGCCGGTCAACCGCTACTTCATCGAAGGCGAACGCCGGACCGACTGGTATGTGAAGGGCGTGCTGAAATATCACCGCACCATCGGCACCACGCTCAACGTGTTGATCGGCGCCGGCTTCACGCTGCGCCATGTCGAGGAGTTCTGCCCGACGCGGGAGCAGGTCAAGGCCGCGCCCGAACTGGCCGACGAGCTCGAACGGCCGATGATGCTGCTTGTGTCAGCGCAACGCTAAAGCATGATCCGGAAAAGTGCGAAGCGGTTTTCCGAGGAGATCATGCTCTAACTGAAGGGCTAAAGCGCGATGAAGCTTCAACCCGAACTCATCGCGCTTTGGCGTTAAGCCGCGAGCAGCTTGTCGAACTCCTCGGGCGGGTATGATTTCCCGTCCTTGTCGGTGATCACCACCTGCCACCCTTCGCTCGCCCAGACCTTGGCCTTGGCGATGATGATGAAGGTGCTCTCGCGCTCGATCCTGACCGTTTCGTTCTCGCGTTCTGCGATCATCTTGTAGGCCAACGCTTGTCCCTCGCCGACTTGGTCCATCCGGCGTTTGTTGGCAGCGGCTTTGGGCCGGATTTCGCTGGGACTGTGACAATTTGGTGGAACCGCCGGCGCAGGATCCGCCAGCGCGCAACGTTCGGTCGCGCCTAGGCGAGCTTTCCCATCAAGGTCGGCATATCCAGCGCCAATGAGTTGACGCTGCGCGCGAATCGCATTTGCGGCCCCTCGAAGGTGCAGGTCACGGTGTCGCGAAACGCCGATTCCACGCAGGTCCAGGTCGTCACGAACGTGCGCAGGTCGCGCCAGCTGCCGCTCGCGACCACGCGCATCAGGTCGGGCTGGTACTCGTGATGCAGCTTGTTGCCAGTCATCGTCGCGGTGCCCTCGCGCGGCGCATCGAGGCCGACCTCGATCCGGTGCGTGCCTCTGCCGTCCTCGAGCGTGCGAAGCCGTCAGTTTCTTGATAGTTGTTTGGCATGGCCGCCCTCCAAAGCAGAACGGAGGTTATGGCGCCGGCTCGCCCTGTCGGCGCATGCGGCGCGCATGGCGGCCACAAGAAAAACCCCGCCCTGGAGGGACACCAAGGCGGGGAAGGTTCATTGGGTAGAAATCCACGCGCCTGGAAATGGAGAGCGCGGGGAAGTAGCGGCAACAATTCTATTTGCCGCCGTCATTCGGACAACAGGATTAAAGCGCGCGCAACGCCGGGACTTTTTCCCGATCGAGCTGGCAAAAATCCCGGACCTCGCCTGTGCGGCGCGGTTCACTGCACCACGTCGAGCCTGACATTCGTGATGCCCTTGCCGATCATGCCGAGCGATTGCGCCGCAGAATGCGAGACGTCGACGATGCGCCCGGGGACGTAGGGTCCGCGGTCATTGACGCGCACGGTGACCGAACGACCGCTCTTGACGTCGGTCACGCGCAGCTTGGTGCCGAATGGCAATGTCGGATGCGCGGCGGTCAACTCGCGCCCGTCGAACTTCTCGCCGCTCGCGGTCGGCTGCTCCTCGCTGTAGAAGCTCGCGACGCCCTGCGACGCAATCTTGGTGTGGCCGGTCCTGCGCGAGGCATACGGCGTATGCTTGCGCGCCGTGGCGACACGTGTGCGTGTCGCAGAGGACGCAGCCCGCGTCGGTTCGATCGACGCAGGCCGGCTCGCTAGCGCCTGTGAGCGCTGGCTGACAACGGAGGACTGCGCGCACGCCGCGAGCGACGCCGCGCCGATCATCACGGCAAGTAGCCGGAGCGGCTTTTGGGCATGCGCAAACGGGATCGGGGCCGCAGCACCATGCGCGCTGCATTTGACGCCGACGTACGAGTTGACTGCATCGTCGCGTGACATGTTGCACCCCCAACTTGCGCCCCCAGCCCAAGCCGAAAATCCAACGGCCTATCAGCCGAATCCAATCGGGGCGGAACGGTGGCGGAGCACGGTCGGAGGTGCCGGACGCCATGCGATTTGCCCTCGGGTGTGGTGGATGCGCCACACAACCCAGGGAGCTTTCATCCGGAATGCGGTAGGGGCGCTGCGCGAGAGGCCGTGGACGTTCGTGCGCTTCGTCCCCGGCTTGGGTTCCCGAAACTCCCCAACCTCTCCACCCTCTCGCCTTGCTTTGGTCAAACCGGACTGGAGTCGTGGGGACAGGGTCAGGGGTCAATACAGAGCGTAAATTTGCCGGCCGCCCATTTGCGGTTGACCTTGGAATGAAACGGGGACCGCCATGCAATCGACACTGAAAGACGCAGATCCACACGATATTTTCGCGATCGAACCCAGCTTCGCTCCGGTACGCCCGGACAACGCCGCTGCGCCTGCCGGAAGGGCAGCGCCGGGGCAACGCGAGCCCTATTTCGGCTCGAGCCTCGCGCCTTCGTCCACACCCCCGGTCGCGGCCGTCGCCTCGGTGCCGCCGGTCACGACAATGTCAGTAGCGGCCGAGCCGGCCTATAGCGCGCCAAGCCATGACGGCCGACTGGACGACATCAGATTGGACCGCGCGCCGCGCCCCACCAGCAAATGGGCGATCCGCGCCTTCTGGTTCTGCTTCGCGATCGCTGGCGCCATGGGCACCGCGGCGTGGCAGCACTACGGCGATCGCGCCAAGCAGATCGCCGCCGAGTGGGCGCCTCAGATCGCTGCACTGACTTCGCTGATCCCAGGCAAGGCAGCCTCCGCCTCGGATCAGGTGAGTGCGCCGCCAGCACCGGCGGCGACAGCCGATCAGGCGGCAGCTGAAGCTGCACCGGCCACTCCGCCACAGGACGTCGCCACGGCCGTGCCCGCCACGGCCGCGCCGGCGCCCGCCCCTGCCGCGGCACCGGCTGCCGCAGGAGCGCCGGTTGCGCCCGCTACCGCGGCGGCACCAGCCGCAGCGGCACCCGACCAGACGCAATTGCTGCAATCGATGGCGCGCGATCTCGCGTCGATGGGACAGCAGATCGAGCAGTTGAAGACCAGCATCGATCAGCTCAAGGCCGGCCAGGATCAGTTGGCACAGCGCGTCGCTAAGACGACCGAGACCAGGGCCGTCGAGCCGCGGCCGGTCGCTCCGCCGCGCCCGCGCGCCGCGGTCACGCCGCAGGCGGCGCCGCATGCCGCCGTTGCGCCGCCGCCGGTGCGCCGGCCGGCGCAGGCCTATATCCCGCCGCCTCCACCGCCCGCTTCAGCAGCACCGCTGCCGGCTCCCGCCGCCGCCCCGCAGGCGGTTGCGGCACCGCGGCCGGTGCAGCAGCAGTCCTCGGTTGTTGACGCGGATGATGGCGGCCCGGTGGTTCGGCCGCCGATGCCGCTGCGCTGAAGCCTGACCGACCTTTAAAAAAGCTTGCGGCCGATCGCGATGACGCGATCGGCCGCAATACACTTTGTATTCGAATTACGCGCTCTGTCCCGGCGGCAGAACGACCACGGTCGCGCCCGGCTTGACCCGCTGATAAAGGTCGATCACGTCGCCATTGGTCATGCGAATGCAGCCCGACGAGATCGCCTGCCCGATATATTCGGGCTGGTTGGTGCCATGTATGCGATACAGCGTGTCCTTGTTGCCCTGGTAGAGGTAGATGCCGCGGGCGCCGAGCGGATTGGCCGGTCCACCGGCGACACGCTTCGGATACGGCCCGAGCCGCTCCTGGATATCCTGGGTCGGAACCCAATCCGGCCATTCGGCCAGGCGGCCGACGGTGGCGACGCCGGAGAAGGCCATCGCCTCCTCGCCGACGGCGACGCCGTAACGGATCGCCTTGCCGCCGGGCAGCACGTAATAGAGGTAGCGCGCGTCGGTATCGACCAGGATCGAGCCCGGCTGCTCCCGACGGGTGTACTCGACAATGTGCCGCTGGAACTGCTGCGGGATCTTGGCATCCGCATAGGGCGGATGCGCCAGCAATTGCCGATCGCGCGACGTCATCGCGACATCCGTCGCCGGCGACAGCGTCGCCTGCATGCAGCCGCCAAGCGCAAGCGATCCCACCAGCACCGCAGCAAGCCCCAACTTTGACACGATCATTCTCCCCTGCGTCAACTTGTGCCACATGCTGCCGAAATCGTGCTCAAATCGTGGCAGCGCAGGTTGGAACACGTCCGTTTGATCGGTTCTTTCCGTGAGTGTGTCCTGGCGGTTGCACTCGGTTCCCTTGGACGCTAGCTTCACAAAAAACGTCCAAAACCTCCGGAGGAAATTCATGCGTTACGCCCTGCTGATCGGCGGCCTGATTGTCGCAGCAACCCCTGCCCATGCCGATCCGCGCGCGGCCTATGTCACGATGGTGCTGCAGGCCTTCGCCGCCAAGGTCGAGTGCCCCGGCACCGATCTGGTCTATCAGGACCTCGTGCAGCGGGCGCAGGACATGCATCTGCCCGACGGCACCACCGAGAAGGTGCGCAAGGCGATCGCCTTCATGCATACCGGCGGCAAGATGGGCGAGAAGCAGGCCGACGACCTGATGACGGAAGTCGCGATCGCAACCCAGACCACCGACCTCGATCAGCGCCGCGCCGGCAGCATGACGACCTGGTGCCAGGACCAGAAGACGCGGCTCGCGGGTTACATCAGGACGAAGGAATAGAACGCGTTTTCGAGCGAAGCCTGTCCCGCACTTGATGCGGGATGGGCACCGGTTCGCGTGAAGAAAACGCGTCAGACAAGAATCCTCAATCGAGCTCCGGCGGCGCGAACCAGTTGGTCAGCGACAGGCCGCCGTCGACCACGATCGACGCCCCGGTGACGTAACCCGAGAGCTTGTGCGAGAGCACGGCAAGCGCCATCGGCGCCAGATCGTCCGCCTGGCCAAGCCGCCCGAGCGGAATGTGCTTTGCCAGCGCGGGATCGGCGACGAAGCCGCCGGCCGCGATCGCGCCGGGCACCAGCGCATTGACGCGGATGCCATAGCGGCCCCAGCTCTTGGCAAGCTCCTTCACCAGCATCGCCATGCCGGCCTTCGTGGTCGAGTAATGCGGCAGGTTGCGCGGCGTGCCGGCATGCAGCGAGGTGAGCAGCAGGAACGAGCCCGGCGTCTTCGCCGCGATCAGCCTGCGCGCCAGTTCACGCGACAAATGAAAGCCGGCATCGAGATTGACCGCATGCATCTGCCGCCAGGTCTCTTCGTCGACGGCCATCGCATGATCGGCTTCGCGGCGCGGCGGCGAAGCACTGTGGACGAAATGGGTGACCTGTCCGAGCGAGGCTTGCGCATGCGCCAGCAGGGCGTCGCACGCCGCGCGCTGCGCGAGATCGCCGACCCAGCCGACTGCGAGTTCGGGACGCGGCGCGGCCTTGATCGCCGCCAGAACCCTGTCCTCATGCAGATCGGCAAACACCGTCCGCACACCTTCGCCGACCAGGGCCTGCGCAATGGCGCGGCCGATGCCGTTGCCCGCGCCGGTCACCAGGGCTGTCTCGCGCGCGGGATCGAACGGCGATGTGAAGAGGCTCATGATCGCGAAACTCCCGGGATTGGCAGACCTGCGCTCAGTAGGGCGGCGCCTTGCGCGCCCGCTGTGCCTTGGCGGCTTCGATCCACCAGGAAAAATCCTCGGCAAAGCGCGGAAAGGCGCGTTCGAGCGCCTTGCCGCCCTCGCCGATCGGCTTGCCCTCGGCCGACAGCGTCTGCGCGATCGGCCCCGCACCGATCGTGCTCGATACCACCACCATGCCCATCTCGGACAGCGTACCGTGCCAGGCGGTCGCGGCACGCACGCCGGCGAACCGCCCGGCCGAATAGCTTGCGATCGCCGCGGGACGCCAGAACCATTCCTCGAGGAAATGGTCGGTCAGGTTCTTCAGCCCGGGCTGAATGCCCCAATTGTATTCGCCGGTGACGAACAGGAAGCCGTCGGCGTCGCGGATTTTTCCGGCGAGCGTTTCGAGCACGGCCGGCGCCTGCCCCTTGGGATGTTCCTTGTACATCCGGTCGAGCATCGGCAGGCCGACCTCCTTGGCATCGATCAACTCGACATCGTTGCCGCGGGCACGAAGACCGTCGACGACGAAGTGTGCCAGCCGGATGCCCATGCGATCCGAGCGGTAGGAGCCGTAGAACACGAGAATGCGGTGGGTCATGACAAGCCGATCCTAGCACGCTGCGGCAACAGCGTCCTGCGGTGCGGCGCGCGGCCAGCCGCCTCGCGCAAGTGTTAACCGGCATTCCGGCTCGCTTCGCCGGCATTAAGCAATTCGTCGCAGGCCCTTCGCCGTGGCCAAAAATCGCCAGATTTGTTTTCTGGATATGTTTTCGCTTCGAGAAGGAGGAACCGACATGCGGATCGCAAAGCTGGTTTTCGCAGGCTCGCTCGCAGCCATCGCCGCCGTTGCCACGCCCGCGCTGGGCAAGAGTACCGAGCGGCAGAAGGCCGACGACAAATCCACGACCACCACTTCGTCCGGCTGCCAGGCCTATCAGCAGGCCGCCGATGGCACCTGGAACCAACTCCCCTGCGGCGAAGCGGGCTCGAACGGCGCCACCCAGCACCGCCCCGCGGCCAAGGGCGCTGACGACGACGAGCACTGACGTGTCACGCCCGCCGCCACGCGCGGCCGGGCGACGCGGCGCCTTCGACTTTCGGACCAAACGGCCGGGGCCGTTGCGGCGGCTCCCGCATCATAAACCCAAGCTTAATGCACGCCCGCTACGGTTGAGGCCTCCCCTCTCTCGTCAAGAATGGCGCGCATCCCATGAAAATCGGTACTCTCCTGACGGCCGCGATCGTCTCATTGTCCGCGGTCGGTGGCGGACTGGCGGCCTATGTCGCGGTGACCAAGTACCAGACCATGGACAAGATCTCGACCGCGCAGAGCCGGCTCGAAATCGTCCGCGCCGTCGGCGACATCCCGCGCTACATGAACTCCGAACGCGGCATGTCCACCAACCTCTTGTTCAGCACCGGTGCGATCGACCAGAAGCAGATCACCGATCTCGACAAGCTGCGCAAGCTGACCGACGGCGCGCTCGCCAAGGTCAATCAGGTCCGCGCCACGCTGCCCGGCTCGCTCGACGACGGCGAAGCGGTTGCGAGCGCGATCGATGCGCTGAAGGCCAAGTTCGTCGCGCTCCGCGACGCGATCGAGAAGGCGATCGCAGGTCCGGTCGATGCCCGCCGTCCGGCGGCAACCAAGATCGTCGCCGACAACTCCGTCTTCAACGCCGGCGTCACCGTGCTGCTCGACGAGCAGGTGCGCCGCCTCGCCGGCCTTGACGGCAACGCCTACCGCCAGGCCAGCTACGCCAATGTCGCCTGGACGCTGCGCGACACCGGCGGCCTCAATGCCAGCTTGCACAAGGCGCTGGTCGGCGCCAAGCGCGTCGCGACCGAACAGGAAAAGCTGGAGCTGTTCCGCAGCACCGGCCGCACCGAGCAGATCCTCTCGACGCTGCAGGAGTTGCGCAACAATCCGGCGACATCAGCCAATGTCCTGACGGCGCTGGGCAAGATGCAGGCCGACTATGTCGAGCGTTTCGGCAAGGCGCTGAAGCTCGCCAAGGAAGGCGCGATCTCCGGCAAGTATGAGCAAGACGTCGAGACCTATTACGCCGAATCCCAGATCGGCCTCGCCTCCATCATCACCGTGCGCGACGCATTCTACGAGAATGCCGAGCAAGGCCTTGCGGGCGCCTATTCGTCGGCGCGCTTCAGCTTCGTGGTGGCGCTGATCGGGCTGCTCGCGGTCGTTGCCGTCAGTGCCGGCCTGATCGTCATGGTCCGCCGCCGCATCCTCAACCCGATCGCGGCCCTCACCGGCCGGATGTCGCGTCTTGCCGCGGGCGAAGTTGCCGAGACGATCCCGGGCGCCGCGCGCAAGGACGAGATCGGCGCGATGGCCGCCGCCGTGCAGGTGTTTAAGGACAACAAGATCGAAGCCGATCGCCTCGCCGCCGAGAAGGAAGCCGAGAACGACGTCAAGATGCGCCGCGCCCGCGTGCTCGACGACCTGACCCGCACCTTCGAAGCCAAGGTCACCGAGCTGGTCGGCGGATTGTCCGCGGCATCCTCGGTGATGGAGGAGACGGCGCAATCGATGTCGGACACCGCCGCCGCCACCAACCGCCAGGCCGCAATCGTCGCCGCGGCGTCCGATCAGACCTCGACCAACGTGCAGACGGTGGCGAGCGCCACCGAGGAGCTGACCTCCTCGATTTCGGAGATCGCCCGCCAGGTCGCGACCTCGACCGAGATCGCCGCGCGCGCGGTCGACCATGCCCGGCGCACCGGCGACACCGCGCGCTCGCTGGCCGAGGGCGCGCAGAAGATCGGCGACGTCGTGACGCTGATCCAGAGCATCGCGGCACAGACCAATCTGCTCGCGCTCAACGCCACCATCGAGGCGGCCCGCGCCGGCGAGGCCGGCCGCGGCTTTGCCGTGGTCGCGTCCGAGGTGAAGTCGCTGGCCGGCCAGACCGCGAAGGCAACCACGGAGATCTCCGAACAGATCACCGCGATCCAGACCGCGAGCGACGAGACCGTGACGGCGATCCGGAGCGTCATCGACGTCATCACCGAGATCGACCAGATCGGCACCGCGATTGCCGCCGCGATCGAGGAACAGGGCTCGGCGACCAAGGAGATCTCGCGCAGTGTTCAGGAAGCCGCGCGCGGCACGCAGGAGGTCAATTCCAACATCTCCGGCGTGCAGCGCGCCGCCGACGACACCGGCGGCGCCGCGAACCAGGTGCTGGGCGCGGCCGAACAGCTCTCGACGCAGTCCAAGGACCTCGCCGGCCAGGTCAACCGCTTCCTGTCCGACGTGCGAGCCGCGTAATCGAGAGCACGTGGCGACCACGTGGCAGGTTTTCTCCTCGTCATTGCGAGGAGCGACAGCGACGAAGCAATCCATGTCTCCACTGCGGCACGATGGATTGCTTCGCTTGCGCTCGCAATGACGGGTTTGCTTGAGGGCCGCGCGCCCTGCTAGCCGCCGCGCAGGCCGAGCACGCGGCGGGCAATCGCCTGGCGATGCACCTCGCTCGGCCCTTCGTAGACCCGCATCAGGCGCGCCTTCTGCCACAGCGCGTTCAGCGGCAATTCCAGCGTCACGCCGAGCGCGCCGAGCGTCTGCATGGCGTGGTCGCAGGCGTCATAGGCCATCTCGGTCGCGAACACCTTGATCATCGAGGCCTCGTGGCGGATGTCCTCGCCGCGGTCGGTCTTGTCGGCGGCCTCGCGCACCATCAGCCGGCACGCATGCATGCGCGTGGAAATATCGGCGATCCACCACTGGATCGCCTGGCGCTCGGCGAGCTTGACGCCGAACGTCTCGCGCTGTTTGGCGTGCTCGCACATCATGTCGAGCGCACGCTTGGTGATGCCGACGCAGGTCGATCCCATCTCCAGCCGCCGCGTGCGCAGCCGCAGCTGCATCGGCGCATAGCCCTTGCCGACCTCGCCCAGCACGGAGTCCTTCGGGATGCGGCAATCCTCGAACACGATCTCATAGGTCGAGCCGCCGCCGACCATCGGAATCTCGCGCTCGATGATGAAGCCCGCCGTGCCCTTCTCGACGATGAAGGAGGTGATGCCGCCCTGGCGCTGATCGTTGCCGACCCGCGCCATCACGATGATGAAGTCGGCGGCGCGCGCATTGCTGATCCAGATCTTGCGGCCGTTGAGCACCCACTGTTCGCCTTCGAGCACCGCGCGCGTCTTCATGCCCGCGGGATCGCCGCCGGCTCCGGGCTCGGAGATCGCGATCGCCGAGGCCATCCGGCCTTCGATATAGGGCTGCAGATATTTCTTCTTCTGCGCGTCGGTACCGACCGCCTGCAGCATGCGCAGGTTCGGCGAGTCCGGCGGCAGCACGAACGGCACGCAACTGCGGCCGAGTTCTTCGTGCACCGCAGCCATCGTGCGCGTCGGCAGGTCGTGGCCACCGAGATCCTCGGGCGCATCGAGGCCCCAGAGGCCGAGCTCCTTCGAGACGTCGCGCAGCCGCTTGCGCTGTTCCGACGTGAACTCGGGGTGATCGCTGCCGGGCAGCTTCGATTTTAGATAGTGCGGCTCGAGCGGGATCAGTTCGCGATCGACGAATCTCGCGACGGTCTCGCGGATCATAGCTGTCTGTTCATCGTCGCTCATCTGGGATTCCTCGCCCGCGCTGTTGTGCTTCAAAAAACCAGTAGCGCATTTTTTACCGGCGAGAATAGCGGAAACGCGCAGCCGTGCTCACGCTCGCGCGATGGTTTCACGGCGCGGAATTCAATATCCCGCGGCGTGGTCGGCGCGTACGCAAATGCGCCGGACACGCCCGTGCATCGCGCAACCGAGCGTGCCGCACGAGGTTGTTCCCCTGAGCAAGCGAACGACGCGGCTAATCGGCAAAGCCGACGTAGCGGACAAAATCGTTGTTGGCCTCGCGGTCGGAGCGTACCGCATTGGCGGCAAAGCTGTCGTCGGGATAGCCCATCGCGACGCAGGTCATGATCACCTCATCTTCCGGGATGTCGGCGACCTCGCGCACGATGTCGGAGCGCATGATGCCCTGGCCGTTGATCACGCTGCCAAGGCCGCGATCCCAGGCTGCCAGCACGATGCCGTAGCAGAGCGCGCCGAGATCGAAATGGCAGACCGCGCCCGGATCGAGGATCCGGTCGTAGGTCAGGACCAGCGACACCGGGGCGTCGAACTGGCGGAAGCCGCGAAGCACCCAGTCCTGCCGCATCGGCTTGTCGTCGCGGGCGATCCCCATCGCCCCGAACAGCTTCTTGGCGATGTCGACCTGGCGGCCGCGGTGCACGCCCTGGTATTCGCCATGGCCGACGATGTCGCGCTTCACCTTGGCACCGGCGACCATCTCTTCCATGTTGCGGCGGCGCACTTCCTCCAGCGGCGCCCCGGTCAGGACGTGGACGTGCCAGGGCTGGGTGTTCATCGAGGACGGCGCGCGCTTGGCCACCTCGATGATCTCCTCGACCGTCGCCCGCGACACCGGCTGCTTCTTGAACCCGCGCACGCTTTTGCGTGACTGTACCAGCGTCTCGAATTCCATTCCGCGCTTCCCCGATTTTGTTCCGCGCTGCGCGCGGAATTTCCTTGATCTGATCGGGGTATTTTATCGACAAAATCGGCCATGGGAACTTGATCGGGCCAAGAATCCCGTATCCAATCCGGCCACTGGTTTGGTTTAGGGAGAACCCAGATGAAGCGGATTTTCTTGGCGGCCGTGATCGCGACCTTTGCCGCCGGTTCGGCATTTGCACAGGACGCCTCCTGCGAGACGAAAGCCGTCGGCAAGGACGGCAAGCCGCTGGCCGGCGCGGCCAAGACCTCGTTCATGAAGAAGTGCACGACGGATGCCTGCGAGACCAAGGCGGTCGGCTCCGACGGCAAGAAGCTCGCCGGCGCGGCCAAGACCTCGTTCATGAAGAAGTGCCAGAGCGGCGCCTGAGCCCCTCGCCGACGCCTTTTCACCCCTCATCGGGACAGACTTCAATCGGGACAAACCATCGGGTCGCGCAGGGCGCGGCCCGAACGGCTATTGGCCGGTGGATCTCCCCTGATCGGCGGGCCGCCCTCAGAACGAGACGCCGACCCGCACGCCCCTGCTCCAAACCCGCCGGCAACGCTTCCGGGTGTTGCCATGAAACATTTCGAAACGTTCCGGCAACTGGGTCGGCTTGGCAAATTCCAGGCAGGCCCCGCCGGCGGAATAGTCCACCAGCCGGCACTCGATCAGCGGCGCCTTCGGTTCAAGCTGGAGCTTGACCACACTGGACACGCATCCGCTCGGACGAACACGCGCAAATCTCCGGGGATGCATTGCCGTCGCCTCTGGTGAAATCGTACCCACAGGCTCGTCGGCGGCCGTTAAGATTCCGTTCAGATCGATGGTTACGAACCGTGTCCGCGGGACGGATCGGCGCGGGTGGCGCCCGGACGGCGCGAGGCGGCCAGTGTTTCGGATGGCGCTTCCCCGAACTGCGACCGATAGCTGCGCGAAAAATCGCTCAAGTGCCAAAATCCGTAGGCCAGCGCGCACATCTTGACGCTGGGCGCACCGGCCAGCAGTTGCTGGCGCACCAGCCAGAGCCGGCGCAACCGCAAATAGCGATGCAGGCTGACGCCCCGGTAGCGCTGGATGGCGTCATGCAGCGTGCGCACCGACACGCCGATCTGCCTGGCCAGTTCGCCGCTGTAGATCGGGTGCGCCACGTCGCCTGCCAGAATTGCGCGCGCGTCGTTGAAGACCTTGAACTGGCGCGTCGTGTTGGCCCGCGTCGTCCACTTGGCCGGCACGATCTCGGCGAAGGCGTTGTCGATCGCCGCAAGCAGCGTCTCCTTGATCGACTCGCCGCTAGCGAACGGGGCATCCTCGGTCGGCTGCGAGGTCACGAGCAGGATGTGCCTCACCACTTCGCGCAGCCGATCCTGCGCGCGTTGAGAAATTTCGTGAATGCTGAAATGGAGACCCGCCTGCGGCCAGCCGCGGTCGACAATCTCCGGCGTAAACATCACCGAGGCATATTGGCGGGGCGTCTCCTCCACCGACGAGTAGAACGCGCCGCCGCCACCGAGCACAATGACCGCGCGATCGCGCTCGACGCCGTTGAAGCGAATCGGGACCCCGTCATCCATCGTGAAGCCGACCGCAGTGGTGTGCGGCGCAAGCTGTGCGTCGACGATCCGCGGAAAGGACTGCGTGTAGTTGAGCTCGCATCCCGGCAAACTCAGGATGACCTGCTCGGCCGAAATCTTCCGCGCGAGTGGCGTGAAATCAACATCCAGATTTCGGATCGAACTCCGAAATGCATCAACATCGTCAAAACGAAAGACTCTCGGCACCGGTAATGGCGCCGTCAAATGACCGCTCCCGTGAAATGCTCTTGAAAAATTGCGCGCGACGCGGCGCCTTGCGCGCCGGCCGCATCAATAAATTTCATGCACAAAATGCGAATCGTCCAATAGGTTCAATCAGGAAAAATGCGGTCCGTTCGTCGAACCGGACAATCCGCCAATGTAACGCGGCTGCCGAATTTCGATAGTCTTTAGCGAGATATCCACCGCCGCGATCGGCCCTCCCCATCAATTTCTATACCCCTATTAAAGATTCGAGGAGCAAATTGGCATCGGGAACGATGATGTTCCTCGTCGCGGACCATTTTAGAGACCGCAATGACAGTTATTGCCTCGCCCGATCTTATTGCCAAACTCGACCATGTCTTGAAAGCTGGCTCGCCCGACCTCCGCACGCGCATGCTGCAGGAGGTGGCCGGGTTGTTTCTCGAAGACGCTCACCGCCTCAGCGCGCACCACGTCGAGATGTTCGACGGCATCCTGGTCCGCCTGACCGAGAGCGTCGAACTGCGGACCCTGACCACGCTCAGCCGCTCGTTTGCCGATTTGCGCCTGGTGCCGCGGGAACTCGCGCGCCGTCTTGCCAACCATGACGACGCCGATGTCGCCGCTCCGATCCTGCGCAAATGCGAATGCCTCCCCGATGCCGACCTGATCGACATCGCCTGGATGCGGGCCGAGGGACACCTCTGCGCGATCGCAGGACGCAAGGCCGTCAATGCGGAGCTCACGGACATTCTCCTGATGCGAGGCGACAGCAGCGTGCTTCGAGTCCTCGCGCGCAATCCCGGCGCTGAACTGACCGGCGCGGGCCTCGCCATGATGGTCGATGCTGCCGAGCGCGACGACGACATCGCCGACGGATTGATCTCGCGCAAGGATCTACCTCGCCGCGTTCTTGCCGACCTCGTGATGCGGTCCACGCCGCGCCAGCAGGCCCGGCTGCTCAAGCTTGCGCGGCCCGATCTTCAGGACACGATCCGCGCCGCCATCGACGCCGGCGCAGCCCGCGCCTCCGCGACCCCACCAGCCACAATCGACGATGCGGAGGCGCGGGCCACGGTAACGACGAAGCGCTCCCGGGCAGGAAGCGCTCTCAGATCGTGCGAGTGATGCAATGACGTATGGCGACCGCAGGGCGGAACGCGTCAGGCTCGAGACGCGCTATCCTGTCAATCTCATGGGTGTCGACGGCACGTGGCGGCGGAGTTGCATCCTGCTCGACGTCTCGCAGAGCGGGGCCCGGCTCGAGGTCGACGGATCGCTCGATGTGCTGAAGGCCCAGGAGTTCTTCCTGGTGCTGTCCTCGCGTGGACTGGCCTTCCGCCGCTGCGAGCTCGTTCGCGTCGACGGTGCCGAGATCGGCGTGAGGTTCATCGAAGAGAGACGGCGAAAGGGACGCCCCGTCATTCCAAGGTGAGGATTGCAAAATGAGGATTGGCGCAACCGGCCCGAAGGGAAGTTGACGACATGACCGTACAGAGAGCGACCAACATCAGGGTATCGACCGCCTCCGCCGCACCGTTGCGCGGGACCATCGAGATCGACTGCGCCGGCAGCGTCGCGACGTTTGCGATCGACGAGGAAATGGCGCATCGCCTGTGCGCCGATCTGGAACGGTTTCTGACCCAGGTCCCGCGCCGGACCCGCGCAGCGCGGTGACCTTGAGCTACCGACTGTCGCGCGCCTACTCCCGCTTGAAGCGATAGTCGAAGCGATCGCCATCCGCCTTGATCAGGCCGACCGTCGGGGCCGGAAAATGGATCGGCAGGATCAGCGTGTCGGTCTCGGCAACGGAGGCAAAGAATTTCCGCCGCGATATCGCCGACTGCTTCGGGTCCCAATCGGGCTTGGCCGACCATTCCGGTTCGCGGCACTGGATTGCATGGTGCATCAGGTCTCCGGCGACCACCGCGCGCTGCCCCTTCGAGAAGATGTTGATGCAGCAATGGCAGGGCGAATGGCCCGGGGTCGGCGTCAGCGTCACGGTGTCGTCGAGCGCGTAGTCGTCGTCGACCAGGAGCGCCTACCCGGCCTCGACGATCGGCAGGCAATTGTCGCGGAACACCGTACCGGGCGGATTGGCGCCCTTGGCGTTCTCGGCCTCCCAGGCCGCATACTCGCCCTTGTGGAAGACGTATTTCGCGTGCGGGAAGGTCGGCACCCAGCGCCCGTCGCGCAGCGTCGTATTCCAGCCGGTGTGGTCGATGTGCAGATGGGTGCAGAACACATAATCGATCTGCTCATAGGAGATGCCGAGCGCGAACAGCTCGTTGCGCCAGCGCTCCTTGCCCGGGAAGTCGAACGGCGGCGGGTGGCCCTTGTCCTCGCCGGTGCAGGTATCGACCAGGATGGTGTAGCGCGGCGTCCGCACCACGAAGGTCTGATAGGTGATCACCATCATGCCGCGCGCGGCATCGAAGACCTCCGGCTCCATCGTCTTCAGATGATGCTTGAACACATCGTCGTTGTAGGTCGGGAAGAAATCCTGCGGCCGCCGCCACGGTCCTTCGCGCTCGATCACCGCGTCGATCGTGATGTCGCCGATCCTGATCTGCTTCATGGTTGTTTCGCTCCCGGTTTTTTGTAAAGCGTAGCGGGCGGCACCTCACCTCACAAGCCGAGCGCCGTGCAGCACGCCATGCGGCTTTGCATTGCTGGAGGGAAACACCATGCCGCAATTCATCCGAATTCCTGCTCATGCTGCGGGAATGACCCATTGCGCGATTCCGATCGTCCTCCTGATGCTCACGACATTGCCGACAGCGGCGGCAGCCGCGCCCGACACCGTTTTCTTTCCGAGCGCCGACGGCAAGACCGAGATCGTCGGCTACCTGTTCAGGCCGCAAACGCCGGGCCCGTACCCTGCCATCGTGCTGCTGCACGGCCGCGGCGGCCCCTATTCGACCAACGTCAACAAGGACTGCACGCTGGTGTCGCGAACCAATCCGTCGGCGGCCTGCAATGCCGGCAGCCTGTCCAAGCGCCACGCGATGTGGGGACAGTATTGGGCCGACCACGGCTATTTCGCGCTGCTGCCGGACAGTTTTGGTCCGCGCGGCAAGGCGCACGGCTTCGGCCGCTACACGCATGACGATCCTGATCGCAGCGACGTCAATGAAAAGACCGTGCGGCCGCTAGACGCCGAGGGCGCGCTGAGCTGGCTGCGCAGCCAGCAGGAGATCAGCGGCAACCGCATCTTCCTGCAGGGATGGTCGAATGGCGGCAGCACCGCGCTGAACGTGATGCAGCGGCAAGGCGCGACGACGTCGGGGTATCGCGCCGCGCTCGTGTTCTATCCGGGCTGCGGGCCGGCCGCGCTGCTGGCGCAGACGCTCGGGTCGGCAGCACCGATCACGATGTTGCTCGGCACGGACGACGAGGAAGTATCGCCCGACCGCTGCCGGGACGTCGCCAGCCGCTCCGTTGCTGCCGGCAGCAAGATCGACGTCGTGGTTTATCCGGGTGCCACCCACGATTTCGACGATCCCGGCCGTCGCCGCCAGTCGAATCCCGCCAACAGCGCGGCGCTCCAGGACGCGATGGTGCGGGCGATTGCCGCAATCGACGGCTTGAAGGATTAGGCCGCCGCAAATCGACCAGAAAGCACCCCTACCCGGGCCGGCGATCCAGCAAGGAACCGAGTCGCTTGGGCAGGAAACTGAAATACGCGGCAGCGGCGATCGTTGCCGTCGCCGCCGCAATCTACCTCAACAACACGAGCCTTCTCGCAACGCATGCCGGCGGCAAGCCGGTGCTGCTCGCCCATCGCGGCATGGCGCAGCGCTTCGACGAGCGCGACCTCAAGAACGACACCTGCACCGCGGCGCGCATGCTGCCGCCGACCCATGACTATCTCGAGAACACGATCCGCTCGATGCGGGCGAGCTTCGAGCGCGGCGCCGATATCGTCGAGCTCGACGTCCATCCGACGACCGACGGCGAGTTCGCGGTGTTTCACGACTGGACCGTCGATTGCCGCACCGATGGCCAGGGCGTCACCCGCGAACAGCCGATGGCGCGGCTGAAGATGCTCGATATCGGCTATGGCTACACGGCCGATGACGGCAAGACCTTCCCGTTCCGCGGCAAGGGCATCGGCCTGATGCCGTCGCTGGACGAGGTGCTTAAGACCTTTCCGGATCGCCGGCTCCTGATCAACGTCAAGAGCCGCGATCCCTCCGAAGGCGAGAAGCTCGCAACGGTCTTGAACCGGCTCGCCGCCGAACGGCGCAAGCTGATCATGGTTTATGGCGGCGACGAGCCGATCGAGACGATCCGGCGGCTTGCGCCGGAGACCCGAACCATTTCGCGCGCGACGCTCAAGAGATGCCTCGTCCGCTATATCGGCTATGGCTGGACCGGCATCGTGCCTGATGCCTGCCGCAACGCCATCGTGCTGGTGCCGATCAACTACGCGCCCTGGCTATGGGGATGGCCGGACCGCTTCCTCAACCGCATGGCCGCGGCCAACAGCGCGGTCTTCGTGCTCGGGCCTTATCAGGGCGGCGAATTCTCGACCGGGGTCGACGATGCCGACCTGTTCCGGCGCCTGCCCGAAAGCTATTCCGGCGGGATCTGGACCAACGAAATCGAGACCATCGCCCGCCTCGCCGGGCGTTAGATCCGGCCTCCTCCTGTCATCTCTCCGTCATAGAAATTGTGCGACTGAAGCGGCTCGTCGCATCGAGGACAACGCTATGAACGCACCGAGCCTGACCCGCCCCAAGATCGCCGAAACCGTCATCGAGCCGACGGTCAAGCTGCGCGAGGTCAGGGTCGGACGCTGCTGTGAGGTTCTCGGCGACACCGCGATCGAATACACAGAGCTTGGCGACTACTCCTATCTCGGCAGCGGCTGCATCGTCGCCGACGCCGTGATCGGCCGCTTCTGCGCGATCGCGGCGCAGGTCCGGATCGGCGCGCCCAACCATCCGCTCGAGCGCCCCTCCCAGCATCGCTTCACCTATTGTCCGGAATATTACACCGCCTCAGCCGAGCGCGATCATGACTTCTTCAGGAACCGACGCGCGGATCGCGTCGTGATCGGTAACGACGTCTGGATCGGCCACGGCGTGATCGTGCTGCCCGGCGTCACTGTCGGAGACGGCGCGGTGCTGGCGGCCGGCGCCGTGGTCTCGCGCGATGTCGCGCCCTACACCATCGTCGGCGGCGTGCCGGCCCGCCCGATCAAGGAGCGGTTCAACCGCAAGATCGCCGCCGAGCTGTCGCAGATCGCCTGGTGGAACTGGCCGGCCGAAACCATCTGGGAGCGCCTGCCGGAATTCCAGTCCGGCGACGTCGAGGCGTTTTGCGCGCGATGGCGGACTTGAGCTAGCTCCGCAGTCCCGGCGCTTCCCGGCCGGTACGCGCGACATACTCAGTGTAGCCGCCGCCATATTGGTGGATGCCGTCAGGGGTCAGCTCCAGCACGCGGTTGGAAAGCGCGGCGAGGAAGTGCCGGTCGTGCGAGACGAACAGCATCGTGCCTTCGAACTCGGAGAGCGCTGATATCAGCATTTCCTTCGTGGCGAGATCGAGATGGTTGGTCGGCTCGTCGAGCACCAGGAAGTTCGGCGGATCGAACAGCATCTTGGCCATCACCAGCCGCGCCTTCTCGCCACCCGAGAGTACCCGGCACTTCTTCTCGACGTCGTCGCCGGAGAAGCCGAAGCAGCCGGCCAGCGCGCGAAGGCTGCCCTGGCCGGCCTGCGGAAACGCGTCCTCCAGCGACTGGAACACGGTGCGCTCGCCATCGAGCAGGTCCATCGCATGCTGGGCGAAATAGCCCATCTTGACGCTGCCGCCGACCGCGACCGCGCCGTCGTCGGGCTCGGTTGAACCGGCGACCAGCTTCAGGAGCGTCGACTTGCCGGCACCGTTGATGCCCATCACGCACCAGCGCTCCTTGCGACGGATCATGAAGTCGAGGCCGTCATAGATGCGCTTGCTGCCATAGGCCTTGTGGACGTTCTTCAGGCTGACGACATCCTCGCCCGAGCGCGGCGCCGGCTGGAATTCGAACGCTACGGTCTGCCGTCGCCGCGGCGGCTCGACCCGCTCGATCTTGTCGAGCTTCTTGACCCGGCTCTGCACCTGGGCGGCGTGCGAGGCGCGCGCCTTGAAGCGCTCGATGAACTTGATCTCCTTGGCGAGCATTGCCTGCTGCCGCTCGAACTGCGCCTGCTGCTGCTTGTCGGAGAGCGCGCGCTGCTGTTCGTAGAACTCGTAATTGCCGGAATAGGTGGTGAGCTGGCCGGCGTCGATCTCGACCACCTTGTTGATGATCCGGTTGATGAACTCGCGGTCATGCGAGGTCATCAGCAGCGCGCCCTCATAACCCTTCAGGAACTGCTCGAGCCAGATCAGGCTTTCGAGATCGAGATGGTTGCTCGGCTCGTCGAGCAGCATGACGTCCGGACGCATCAGAAGAATACGCGCAAGCGCGACGCGCATCTTCCAGCCGCCGGATAGTTTGCCGACGTCGCCGTCCATCATCTCCTGGCTGAAGCCGAGACCCGCCAGCGCCTCGCGCGCGCGGCCGTCGAGCGCGTAGCCGTCGAGTTCCTCGAACTGGTGCTGCACCTCGCCATAGCGCGCGATGATGTCGTCCATCTCGTCGGCCTTGTCGGGGTCGGCCATCGCGGCCTCGAGTTCTCTGAGCTCGGCCGCGACCACGCTGACGGGCCCTGCCCCATCCATCACCTCGGCGACCGCGCTGCGGCCGGACATCTCGCCGACATCCTGGCTGAAATAGCCGATCGAGATGCCGCGATCGAGCGAGACCTGGCCCTCGTCCGGGATTTCCCGGCCCGAGATCATCCGGAACAGCGTGGTCTTGCCGGCGCCGTTCGGCCCGACGAGGCCGATCTTCTCGCCCTTCTGGAGCGCCGCGGAGGCTTCGATGAAGAGGATCTGGTGGCCGACTTGCTTGGAGACGTTATCGAGGCGGATCATGCTCTAATACTGGGGAACTGAGGGTTTGCGGCCTCTTATTCGATCTGGGACGTGGGTGGAAGCCCATTCCGCAGGTTCGTGCCGCGTTTCGTGCATGCCACGATCGTTGCCAATCGAATATGACATGAAGCGGTTCGACGATCGGTTTTGGGGCATCTTATGCAAGTCTGGTTTCTCTATCTGCTCGCGCTCGGCGCCGGCATCTGCGTCGCCGTTCAGCAGGTCCTGAACGGCAATCTCAGGTCCGCCCTCAACTCGCCGGCCTGGGCCGGGCTCGTCAGCTATCTCGGCGGGCTCGTGACGATGGCGGTCGTGCTGGTCGCGACGCGCGAGCCGGTGCCGCCCTGGAAGCTGGTGACGGCGGTGCCGTGGTGGGCCTGGAGCGGCGGCGTCCTCGGCGGCATCTTTATCCTGCTGATGATCCTGCTGCTGCCGCCGCTCGGCGCCGCGACCCTGCTGGCACTGGTGGTTGCGGGTCAAATGCTCGCGGGCATCGCGATGGACCATTTTGGCCTGTTCGGGCTGGCGCAGCACCCGGTGTCGGTTTCACGGCTGGCCGGCATCGCGCTGATCATCGGCGGCGTGCTTCTGATCAAGGATTGACGGGCTCTCGTCAGGCGCGGCGCATCAGGCGCAATTCGGCGGACAGGCGAAGGCTGCGCTTGCCGGCCAGCGCGATGCCTTCGAGCTCGGCACCGTCCGCACGGCACGAACCGGCAAAACCGATGCCGACTTCATAACCGCCGAACACCGGGTACTCGCCCTTCGCCGGCGTATGCTCCTGGTTGACGATCTCGCCTCGCCAGCGGCCATCGGCCGACGAATACGAACCGAGATAGTAGAAGAACGCATCGCCGCCGAGGATGCGGCCGTCCATCAGCAGCATGACCCCGGTGAGCCCGGCATCGACACCGTCGAGCGCGCGCAGATGGATCGAGTACAGTCCGTTGACGATGCCGCCGGGACCGACCGCCCCGCGCGGCGGCAAGGCCTCGTCGTCGAGCGGCGCCAAATTCGCCCAGAACACGCCGTCCGGCATGGCGTCGGCCTTGCCCTCGAGCAGGATGGTGGAACCCTCGCTCCTGCCGCGCACCTTGATGACGGTGACGTCGGCGCCCATCAGCGGCTTGAAGTTCGGATCGTCATTGTGGCGCTCGGTGATCACCTCGGCGGCGATCTCGCCTTCCGTCACCTGATAGGTGCCGAGATGGGCAAAGGCCGAATTGCCGCCCAGCATCCTGCCGTCATGCATGCACATGATGCTGCGGCCGAATGCGCCGTTGATGCCGTACTCGACCTTGTAAAGTCCGTTGAGCACGCAAAAATCCAAAAAATAAAATTGATTCTATTCGCCCCATAGCACCAGGCCGAGCGCCGCACCATTGCGTCTTTTGGCGCAGGCACGCCCGCAATGTCCGGGTGTGGACAGCAGCCGATTCGTCGCTTAGCTGTAGGCACCGCCCGCGTCGTGCTGCGTCACGCGGGATCCGGTCTGCCGGTTCTCTGATCTCCCAGTTCATTGTGTCCAAGCATTTGCGCATTCCGCCAATGGTCGCGCGGCCGCACCCGGCCTCGACACAGGCGAGGCTTCGAGGAGCATCACATGATCAATCGCTTTGGCCTGGCCGCCGCGCTGGCGCTGCTGCTCGGCGGCGACGGCACAGCCCTGGCCCAGTCACTTCCCGACTATATGGGGCCGATCTCCGGTAAGACCTCATCAACGCCGGCCGACGTCGCGACCAAGGACGTGCTCGCGCTCAACACCGGCATGTTCGAGCTCTACGGCGATGCGGCGCGGATCTTCCAGAAGAACATCCTCGACAAACACCCGGTGATCCTCGGCCTGTTCTCCGGCGCCGGCGGCCGCCTGATCCTGTACCGGCCGGGCAAGCCGCCGACCGAGGCGCCGCAGGTGCCGATCGTCTATCAGCTGCTCAAATCGGTCGGCCACAGCACGATGGCGCTGGCCGAGGTGGTCGGCCCCTATGTCAACAATCCCGACGACAAGGCATGGCGCGGGTCGATGCAGGCCTATCGCAGCCGGATGCAGTCGGCGCTCGACGGGCTGGATGCCACGCCGATGCAGGCGGACTGGCGCGACAACAACCGTGCCATCCTCAAGAACAACATCGCCTTCATGGATGAATGCCTCACCGCCGGCGCGATCCCCTTCGCGACGCTCGAGGCGTTCGGCAAGAAGCAGGCGCCGCTGCTCGCCAAGAACGTCGCCTGGGCCGCGCAGACCCAGGTTGCGCACTGGATGACGGTCATGGCCGACTGGAAGTCGCAACTCGGCGCCGACTGGGACAAGACCTACGGCGCGAGCAACACGATCTATGTGGCGCGGCAGAACAACGTGATCTTCAGCGTGCTGGCGCAGTTCTTCGGGCCCGACGCCATCAACAGCCGCCTGATGCTGATCGAGACGATCTCCTTCACCACGACGCCGTCGGACATGCTGGAATCGCTGACCCGGATCATCGCGGACCGCTCGGTCGGCGCGCTGTTCTTCGGCAGCTATCACCTGATGGACTATGAGCTGATGGGGGGCGACGCGCGTGAGGCGATCATCGCCGAGACCAAGAAGCGCGGCATGACCGCCTTCCTGCCGCCGCTGGTGCCGTTCGGTTCCAAGCAGTGGCCGACGCTGATCACGCCGGGTCCGGGACCGGCCACCATCGCCGACCTGAAGTGAGACCAAAGCTACGAGTGAGGCAGCTACGACCTATTGCGGCGTTGCGGTTGCGCTCGCTTTGCCGCAATACTTTCACGTGCATTGCACCAATTGTTAAACCCCGGCGCGATATGCCGTCGTCGAGGTGTCGATGAAAGATCAGACCATGCGGCCTTCGCGACGCGAATTCGTGAAGTGGTTGTCGGCAGGCGGCATCTCGGTCAGCCTGTCGCATCTGGCGCTGGCGAAGGAACCGGCTTTCGCGACCCGCGAGACGCTGCCCGGCCGCGGCTATTTCAACCCGGCGGAAAAGGGCGCCGGCCGTGTCGACGGCGTGGCCAAGGTCACCGGCGCAAAACTCTACGCGTCCGACTTCCGCGCCGCCGACATGCCGGGCTGGCCCGCGACCACCGCGCACGCCATCCTGGTCCGCGCCGATGACGCGACGCATGTCTATGCCGGCATGGACCTCGCCCGTCTCGATGGTCCGGCAAAGCCGTCGGTTATCGTGACCGCTGCCGATCTCGACCGGATCGGCACGCGGGTGCCGGAATTCTACACCGGCGACCTGTTCTGCCCGGTCGGCAAGACGCCGCTCTATCTCGGACAACCGGTCGCGCTGTTGATCTTCGAGCAGTTCGACGCCTTCGACCGCGCGCGCCTCGCGCTGCGCGACGGCGGCTTCGTCAAATTCGGCGACGAGACCGGGCCGGTCATCCTGCCGAACTACGGCGCGTATCGCTTCACGCGCGTGGCGGGCGCCTCGCCTGACGCGCCCGACGTCTATTCGCCGATCCAAGCCGGTTGGGTTTCGCCGAGCCGCATCCAGAACGCGGCGCTGCCGGTCTGGCTGCCGCTCGCCAAGGAGACCAAGGCCGACTACGCCAAGGCCGCAGCCCATGGCGAAGCGATCCGCGCCCAACTCGCCAAGGACGATCCGACACAGCTCGTGCTCGACCGCGAGTTCGAGACCCAGTCGGTCGATCCGATGTTCCTGGAACCGGAGAGCGGGCTCGCCTGGTACAGCGACAACAGCGGCAATCTCGAACTGGTGCTCGGCGTGCAGTCGCCCTATGAGGCGACCGAGTCGATCGCCTTCATGCTCGGCAAGGCTCGTCCGCCGTTCCGGCCCTCGCACATCAACGCGCAGTTCGCCCATGTCGGCGGCGGCTTCGGCGGCCGCGACCATACCCCGTTCGTGCTTTACGTGGCGCTGGCGGCGATGTTCTTCCCGGGCCGGCCGGTGCGGCTGGCGCAGGACCGCTACCAGCAATTCCAGGGCGGCATCAAACGCCACCCGATCAAGATGCGCTCGCGGATCGGCATCGATCGCGCCAGCGGCAGGATCACGGCATTTGCCGCCGATCATGTGCTCGACGGCGGCGGGCTGGCCAACTTCTCGGCCAATGTCGCGGTCGTTGCCGCGACCGCCGCGATCGGCATCTACGACATCCCGAAAGTCGACGTCACCACCGTGGCGCTGCACTCGCGCGGCGTCACCGCAGGCTCGATGCGCGGCTACGGCACGCTGCAGACCATGACCGCGCTCGAAGTCCTGGTTGACGAGGCGGCGAGCGAGCTCAAGGTCGATCCGATCGCGTTCCGGCGCAACAATGCGCTGAAGCAGAACGGCCGGACCATGACCGGCAATCCCTACATCGTGTCGGTGCGCACGCCAGACATCCTCGACAAGCTCGAGAAGCATCCGATCTGGCAACAGCGCGCTGGCTTCAAGCAGAAGGCGCCGGAGGGACGCCTGGTCGGCACCGGCGTCGCCTGCGTCACCAAGGATTACGGCTCGGGCGCGGATTGCTCGCTCGGCCGGGTCGAGATCGACCCCGAGGGACGGATCGCGATCCACTGCGACCACGTCGAGATGGGCAACGGCGTCGGCACCGCGCTCGCCAACCGGGTCGCGAGCCATCTCGGCGCCGTCGCCGACGAGGTCGCGGTCTCCCGGGTCGACAGCTACGACGCGCTCGGGCTCGTCACCTCGGGCGATCCCTACACGATGGATCAGAAGACCCAGGATCTCGCCGAGAAGAACCCGCGCTGGGTGCCGGCGATCAGTTCGGCAACCAGCGCGTCGATCGGCGCCCATGTCGGCACGCACTCGTCGGCCGAGGCGGCCCGCGTCATCTTCCGCTTCGGCCTGTGGCCGGCGGCGCTCGAGCTCTGGCACATCGCCAAGGCCGATCCCCGCACCCGCCAATGGGACAAGGCGCACTGGAAGGATGGCCAGCTGGTGCTCGACGATCTCGCGCCGCTACCCTTGCCAAAGCTTGCCGCGACCGCGCATGCGCGCGGCTTCGTCACCGGCGCCATCGCGCACAGCTTCTCGCGCTGGGCCTGGTCGCGCGCCCGCTTCCCGCTGTTCGGCGAGCAGTACCGCGCCGAGATCGACGCGCTCGCTATTCGTCGCGGCCGGAGCCAGTTCGAGCGGATCGACCGAACAAGCGTGAAATTTCCACCGACCGACAACAACCGGATCGGCACCGCCTACACCTCGATGTGCGGCACGCTGGTCCGCGTCGAGATCGAGCGCGCGACCGGCAGCTTGCGCATCGCCAAGGCCTACAGCGTGTTCGAATGCGGCCAGGCGCTGGTGCCTGAACTGGTGCTCGGCCAGTCGCATGGCGGGTTCGCGATGGGCGTCGGCTACGCCCTGCTGGAAACCCTGCCGCCGTTCGAGGGCGGGCCCGGCAACGGGCAGTGGAATCTCGGCCAGTACCTGATCGCGCGCGGCTCCGACCTGCCGCTGCACGATCTCGAGATCGAGATGCTGCCGCCGCTGACGCCGGACGAGCCGCCGAAGGGCATGGCCGAGGTGGTGATGATCCCGATCGTGCCGGCGCTGCTCAACGCCATCAACGATGCCACCGGTCACCGCTTCCGCTCACTGCCGGTGACAACGAGCCTGCTCAAGGGAGCGCTGGCGTGACGACGCTCAACCTCACCATCAACGGCCAGAAGCACGGCCCGATCGAGGTCCGCGACGACCTCTCGATGAACGATTTCCTTCGGGAAATACTCGGGATGACCGGCACCAAGTTCGGCTGCGGCGCCGCGCAATGCCTGAGCTGTGCCGTCATCATCGATAATCCCGACGGCACGAGCTACACCACCCCGACCTGCGTGGTGCCGGCCGCGAATTTCGACGGCAAGGCGATCCGCACCGTCGAGGGCCACGCCAGGGACGGCGAACTCTCGCCGTTGCAGCGCGCCTTCATCGAGCACTTCGCGTTCCAGTGCGGCTATTGCACGGCCGGTTTCCTCAACGAAGGCCAGGTGCTGCTCGAACGGCTGGCGAAGGCGCCGGTGGCGCGGGACCAGCTCGAGAGCGTCATTGCGGATGCGCTCGACGGCCATCTGTGCCGCTGCACCGGCTACATCAAGTATCACCAGGCGGTGCGCGACGTGATCCTCGCCGATGCCAAACGCTATCTGACCGCCAGCAAGTGAGCGCGCGAGCAATGCCATCGCAAACGCGGTTTCGGATCGTTGCGGTGCTGACGGCGCTCGTGACCAGCCTGTGCGCAGGCTACGCGGCGTCGGAAAGCGCGAGCCACGCCCTCGCCTCGCCGGAAAGCTTTGCCGGCATCGAGAATGTCGAGCAGCGCTCGGCGGCGATCTTCACCGAGCTCGGCAAGGTGTTGACGCATCCGCGCTGCACCAATTGCCATCCCGCCGGCGACAGCCCGCGGCAGGGCGACATCAGCCGCATGCATCAGCCGCCGGTGACACGCGGTGCCGACGGCCACGGCAAGGACGCCATGCGCTGCTCGATCTGTCACCAGCACGCCAATTTCGACCCCGGTCGGGTGCCGGGACACCCGGAATGGCACCTTGCGCCGCGCGAGATGGCATGGGCCGGCAAGACCGTCGGCGAGATTTGCGCGCAAATCCGCGACCCGGCACGCAATGGCGGCCGCAAGGTCGAGGAGCTGATCGAGCATATCGGCAAGGACACGCTGGTGGGCTGGGCCTGGCATCCCGGCTTCGGCCGCGCACCGGCACCGGGCACGCAGGCGCAGGCCGGCGTGCTGGTCGAGGCCTGGGTGAAGACCGGCGCGGCCTGCCCAGTGCCTTAAGTCGCGCAACTCCGAACTAGTGGCGCTTGAAATACTGCACGTCGCGCTCGTGCTTCTCCGCCGCCGCGCGCGACTTGAAGGTGCCGAGATTGCGGCGCTTGCCGGTCTTCGGATTGACCTTGCGGGAATAGAGCCGGTACTCGCCGGAACTTAGTTTGCGGATCATCGCAACGCCTCGCCAATGCCTTTCGCATGTCAACGACATGCCGCGGAGAGCGTTCCAGTTCGGTTAGAAGCAGAGATTGGTCACGGCATTGCCGCGCTTGTCCTTGATGACATAGGGACAGCGGGCCCGCTCCAGCGCCTTCTTGGCATCCTCGTCGCCGAGCGCCGCCGCCCGCTCGTAATAGGCTTTTGCGGCATCGCTGTCCTTCGGCCCGCCGCGACCGGCCTGCGCGAAGGCGCCCATCCGCTCCAGCGCGCCCGGATGGTTCTGCGCAGCGGCCTTCTCGAACAGCGCCCGCGCGCCGACATCGTCCTGCGCGCCGCCCTGGCCTTCGGCCAGCATCATGCCGAGCTGGTACTGCGCTTCGGCATTGGTCTCGGCGGATTTGGCGAGCAATTCGCGCGCGCGTGCCGGATCAGCTGCCGCGCCGCCGCCGCCGAGCGCGGCGAGATTGCTGACGCCGCGCGCGTTGCCGGCCTGCGCCGCGCGCTCGAACAATTTGCGGGCCTGCGCCTCGTCTTTGGCAACGCCGGTGCCGTTGCCGTAGAGCACGCCGAGCTCGACCATCGCCGAGGTCGAGCCCTTGTCGGCGGCCTTGCGCCAAGCGCTTGCGGCTTCCGCCGTCTGCCGGTTGGCGGCATAGGCCCGGCCGAGCTGGTACATCGCGCGGCGCGACGATCTTGCGGCCACCGCGCAGTACTTGATCGCGGTCGCGATGTCGGCCGACGCGATGTCGGGCACGCCCTTCACGTCGGCCGGCTTGTCGGGATCGGTGGGATCGGCGGCAAGCCGGTCGCACAGCACGAGGTCGGCCGATTGCGCATGGGCAAGCACGGGCGCGGCCAGCGCCACAGCGAAGACAATCGCGTGAAGTGGTTTGAACATGACCAGCAGGTTGCGTCGCGGTGCGGGCGAATTCAAGGCTCGAGCCCGGTCTCGCGCAGCACTGGCGCGACGTCAGCCGACGACAGATAGCGCAGCAGGTGATCGGCGGCCGCCGCGCGCTGCGACGCTGCCATGCGGCCGGCGGAGAACACCGCCGGCGTCTGCAAACCCAGCGGAATTGGCCCGACCACCTCGATGCCATCGATCTGCTTCAACTCGCTGATCTGCTGGATCGCCAGGTCGGCTTCGCCAGTGACGAGCTTTTCCGCGGTGAAGCCCATCGGAATGATCACCGCCCGCGCGTTGATCGCCTCCACAATGCCGAGACGCTCGATCAGCTGCGCGAACAGGATGCCGCTGGCGCCGAGCCGCGAATAGGCCACCGCCCGCGCACCGAGCAGCGCCGCACGTAGCGCGGCTTCAGTCGCGATGTCGGGATGCGCGGCTCCCGCCTTCACCGCGACGCCGACATAGGAGCGCGCAAGATCCACTGCGCTCTCCCGCGCAACGCGGCCCTCGCCGATCATCTCATCGAGGCCCTCGCGGGTCAGGATCACGAGATCGGAGCCCTCGCCGCCGCGCAGGCGTTCGAGTAGTGCCAGCGTCGGGGCGAAATCGGCGTCGATCGCAACGCTGCTCGCCGCCTGATAGGCAGCGGCGAGCCGCGCGACCGCGCCCTTCAGCGCCAGTGTCGAAAGAACGCGAACCGAATTGCCCATATGGCCTATGCCCGCCGCATCAGCTTGAGCGCGGCCGTGAGGCGCAGGCTGCGCTTGCCGGCAAGCGCGGTCGCCTCCAGCACGGCGCCCTCGGCGTCGCAGGTGCCGGCAAAGCCGATGCCGACCTCGTGGCCGCCAAAGATCGGGTTCTCGCCCATCGCCGAAGTGTGCTCCTGATTGAGGATCTGGCCCTTCCAGCGGCCTTTCTCGGAGGTGTAGGTGCCGAGATAGTAGAAGAAAGCGTCGCCGCCAAGGATGCGGCCATTGTTCAGCAGCATCACGCCGGTGAGGCCGCCGTCGACCCCGTCGAGCACGCGGATGTGGATCGAATAGAGCCCGTTGATGACGCCGCCCTCGCCGACCCCGCCGGCGAGCGGGATGTCCCCCTCGGTGATCGGCGTCATCACCGACTGGAACGGCACGCCGGGCAACTCCTTCAGCTCGCCCTTGAAGCGGTAGAGGTCGCCGTCCGGCCGGCCTTTGGCAATCAGCGTGGCGTCATCGGTACCGGCCATCGCGCGGTAGTTCGGATCGGGGTTATGGCGGACGGTCTGGATCTCGACTGCGACCTCGTCGCCGGCTTTCTCGTAGGTGCCGATATGGGCGAACGCCGAATTGCCGCCCAGCATCTTGCCATCGCCGACATACATCACGCCGCGGCCGACGGCGCCGCCGAGTTCGAACCGGACCTTGTAAAACCCCTCAAACAAGCGCCGCATCCCCGGCAGCCAAGATGCACCCGTTATCTAGCGCGGTTCATAACGCAGCGAAACCGGTTTCGGTGGAGAGCCGCCTGCAAACGCTGTCGTTAAAATGCAAAGGTCCGCCAAGGCAATCGCCCCAGCGGACCCTATTGCGGTACCGGATGGCTCCATCCGGGTCCGATAGCAGCTTAGGCCGCAGCCTTGGCGCCGGTCGGCACTTCGGAGATCGTCTTCAGGATCTGCGAAGCGATCTGGTAGGGGTCGCCTTGCGAGTTCGGGCGACGGTCTTCCAGATAGCCCTTGTAGCCGTTGTTGACGAAGGAGTGCGGAACGCGGATCGAGGCACCACGGTCAGCCACGCCGTAGCTGAACTTGTTCCAGGGCGCGGTCTCGTGCTTGCCGGTCAGGCGCTTGTCGTTGTCCGGGCCGTAGACGGCGATGTGATCCATCAGGTTCTTGTCGAAGGCCTTCATCAGGCTCTCGAAGTACTCCTTGCCGCCGACTTCGCGCATGTACTTGGTCGAGAAGTTGGCGTGCATGCCCGAGCCGTTCCAGTCGGTGTCGCCGAGCGGCTTGCAATGGAATTCGATATCGATGCCGTAGCTCTCGGTGAGGCGTAGCATCAGGTAGCGGGCCATCCACATCTGGTCAGCGGCGGTCTTGGAGCCCTTGCCGAAGATCTGGAATTCCCACTGGCCCTTCGCCACTTCAGCGTTGATGCCTTCGTGGTTGATGCCGGCGGCGAGGCAGAGATTGAGATGCTCTTCGACGATCTTGCGGGCGACGCTGCCGACGTTCTTGTAGCCGACGCCGGTGTAGTACGGGCCCTGCGGCGCCGGATAACCCTCTTCCGGAAAGCCGAGCGGACGGCCGTCCTTGTAGAAGAAGTATTCCTGCTCGAAGCCGAACCAGGCGCCTTCGTCATCCAGAACGGTGGCGCGCTTGTTCGAGACATGCGGCGTCTTGCCGTCGGGCATCATGACTTCGCACATCACCAGCACGCCGTTCTCGCGCGCGGCGTCGGGATAGCAGGCGACCGGCTTCAGCACGCAGTCAGAGCTGTGGCCTTCAGCCTGCTGGGTGGACGAACCGTCAAAGCCCCACAGCGGAAGCTGTTCGAGGGTCGGGAACGACGCGAATTCCTTGATCTGCGTCTTACCGCGCAGGCTCGGCGTCGGCGTATATCCGTCGAGCCAGATATACTCGAGCTTGTACTTGGTCATTGAACCTCTCTGTTGATGATGCAAAACCGTGAGGAACCGAAAGCCAGTCGGCCGCCGCACGCGTACCCGGCCACCATCGGCCGGCTCTTACTAAGCAATTAAAATGCCAGTCGCTGCACTGCGGTGCTCGCCCGGCCGCGGATGTCCACAGCGGAGATCGCATTTTTTTCTGCGACATAGCAGCGCGGCTGGCATGCGCCGCGGTCAGTCAAAATCTTCTCCCAGCGCCCTCGGCCGCCCGTTTCTGCAGCAAATTCGGCTACGGCATCGCCTGCCGCTTAATGCGGCGGCAGCGCCATGTGACAGTTCGTGTCCAACGATCGGGTGCCCCGCAACCATCGTCGCGGCTCAAGCGTTGGTCAGCTACATCCTGCCTCACAGGAAGCAAACCCGAATCTGCCCACGAATTAGCCAAACAATGACTATTTCTTGTTCACTTGCACCCCGCCCAGCCCGGGCCGATATCGAAAACACGGTAACCACACGCGAATGAGTCGGGCGCACCATGGAGGCTCGCTCCGGCCAAAGGAGACTTTGACATGATCACCACGGGCCAAAACCAAGGACCGATCCAGGGATCGGCAACGATCTATCAATTCCCAGCAGGAGGCCGCGCGGCTCTCGGCGGACGCCGCTACGGCGAGATGCGGACGGCGCTCGAACTCGAGGTAGAAACCTCGGCCTGCAGCGAGAGCTGGTACCATCAGGCGGCCATCGACGACGCCAAGCCGGGCCGCGATCACTGATGCCGATGCGATCGAGGGGCGCGACGCAAAAACGTCAGACAGCAGCAGAACAATAACAAGGGTCGGAACGCGAGCGTTTCGGCCCTTTTTTCATGCCAGCTCGCAGGCCGTCGCCGGCCGCCTTGCATGCCGGAGCCTGGCAAGCCCGGCCCGGCTGATCTCGAGCGTGACCCCGCCGCCCTTGTAGCGCGTGCCCGTCAGCGACAGGCGCTTCTTCAGCGTCACCGCCTTGCCGTCGAGTTGCAGATGCGCGCGCGTATCCCCGTTGAAGAACCCGGCAATGAATTGCGTGCCGTCGGCGCAGCGATAATTCCGGAAGGCGGACTGCGCCGACACGTTCGAGGAACCAAAGAGTTCGAAAAGAATTGCGCCGATGACAATGGCGCCCCCGCGATAAGTCATATTCTCCCCCCAACGGGCCGGTTATAGACCTGTCTGCGCCGCTATTCCTGCGCCAAGACCTCATCAGCTGCAACAGGCCCGCCCGATGTCCGAAGCCCCTGCCCGTCATCTCAATCTCGCCGGCGCCAGCAATTTTCGCGACCTCGGCGGCTACCAGACGCGCGACGGGCGGACGGTGCGCTGGCGCCAGATCTTCCGCTCCAACCATCTTGCGCATCTTACCGAGCAGGACGTCGCCGTGGTGCGCTCGCTCGGGGTCAGAAGCGCGTTCGATTTTCGCGGCGTCGCCGAGCGCGCCGAGGCGCTATGCGGCATGAGCGACGTCACCGTGCATTCGCTTCCCGTCGAGCCGACCGTGGTGGCTTCGCTGCGCGAGATCGCCAGCAACCGTCAGCTCTCGGAAGCCGATGCGATCGACGTGATGCGGGACTCCTACCGGGGCTATGTGCAGGACAACACGGCGCGTTACCGCACGCTGTTTGCTCATCTGCTGGAAGACCGCGCGCCGCTGGTGATCCACTGCACCGCCGGCAAGGACCGCACCGGCTTTGCCTGCGCGCTGATCCTGCACGCGCTCGGCGTATCCGATCAGGTGATCGCGGACGACTATCTCCTGACCAACCGGTTCTACAAACGCGACCCGGCCCACAGCACCGAGCTGCCTGACGACGTCAAGCAGGTGCTCGGCACCGTGCGCGCGGCATTTCTGGAGGCTGCATTCGAGGCGATCGATGCCGACTATGGCAGCCTCGACGGTTATTTCCGCGAAGGCCTCGGGCTCGGCCAGGCCGAGCGCAAGGCGCTTGAAGGCCGCTATCTGCAGGCCTGATCAGTTCGCCCGACTTTTCGCCCGACTTTTCGAGCGACGTGCACACCGGTTCGCGTGAAGAAAACCCGGCTGAACCAAAAAAGCTCAGGCCGCTGCGGCCTCGAGCTCGAGTTCCGCATCGAGGTCGGCAATCACATCCTCGAACGCCGAGATCGCCTGCTGGATCGCGGCGATCTGCATCAATTCCCAGCTGCCCACTGGTCCCTTGCGGTTTTGCAGCGCCACCACGAGATCGCGCCGCTGCTCCTTAAGCTGAACCAGCGGTAAACCGTGATCCGGAAGATTTCCCATTCGCATAACCCCTACCTTGGCTGGAGTTCCGCTTCTAAGGAAAGGGTTCTGCAAACGACTTACAGAACTGCTGCAAATTTTACCCAACAGGCCCTACCCCGTAGTCTTACGTAGTCGGGCCGACGTCGTTGGGCTTACGTGATCGCCTCCGGCTTCAAGGCGTCGTCGATCGCGCCGAACAGCGACTGGGTTACGCAATTGGTCGCCCATTCGCTGGTATGAAGCTGCCCGCCATCGTCGAGCTCGGCGAGTGGAATCCCGTCATCGGTCCAGCGCTTCATCAGCGCGAAGCGGCTGAACAGATTCACCTTCTTGCTTGCGGTCACTTCGGCGATCATCGGCATGATCACGTTGGCGAGATTGAGCGCAGCTTCCGTGCCGACGATCGCCTGCGTGTACTGGGAATCCATCACGACCACGTCAAGCGGAAGCGCAGCGAGCACGTCGAGCCCGGCCTCCAGCGCCGCACGCACCTCGGCCGGATTGTAGCTCTTGTAGACGGCGTTGGTGCCGACCTGCCAGATCACCAGCACCGGCGCCTCAGCCGTCACGTCGGACTCGATGCGCGAATACTCCTCCGGCGCCTCCTGCCCGCCGATCCCGCGATTGATCACGTCGATCATCCGGCCGAAGAAGCGTTGCCGCAGCAGCATCTCGAGCCGCGGCGGAAACGGCAGGATGTTGTCGGCGCCCGCGGTCGAGGACGATCCAAGCGCCACCAGCTTGATCTTGCGCTGATGCCGCAGCGCATCCGCGAAGTGCGGCAGCTTATGTCCAAACCTGATGAGATCGGGATGGGTTTCGCACGGTCTGGGTGTCGGCATAGCAAACATCCTTGAGGTGAATGAATTGATGAATGCGCGCAGTAGGCGGCGAAATTGGCGGCATTGCAAATGAATTCCGCCTGATCATAGTGGGCATTCGTTTGCTCGCGAATGCGGAGACCGCCATGCACGGAAAAGCCATCGTCATCACGGGCGCCCTTGGCGCGCTTGGCAAAGTGGTCGCCACAGAGGCGCTGGCGCGCGGCGCGCGCGTCGCCGGCATCGATCATGCCGCGTCAACGCTTGCGGCGACGGCCGACCATATGGAGCTGGGCGGTGTCGACCTCACCGACACGGCGCAGGCGACCGCCGCGATCGACAAGGCGGCCGCGCATTTCGGCCGGCTCGACGGGCTGATCAACATCGCCGGCGGCTTTACCTTCGAGGCGGTCGGCGACGGCGACCCGGAGACCTGGCAGCGCATGTATGCGATGAACGTGATGACGGCGCTCAACACCTCGCGCGCCGCTATCCCGCATCTCACCAAATCGGGCGCCGGACGGATCATCAATATCGGCGCACTCGGCGCCTTGCAGGCGGCCTCCGGCATGGGTCCCTATGCCGCCTCGAAGGCCGGCGTGCACCGCCTTACCGAGTCGCTCGCTGCGGAACTGAAGGGCAAGGTCACGGTCAACGCGGTGTTGCCCTCGATCATCGACACCGCCGCCAATCGCGCTGCGATGCCGCAGGCCGACATCTCCAAATGGGTGACGCCGAAAGAGCTCGCCCAGGTGATCCTGTTCCTCGCCAGCGATGCCGCGAGCGCCGTCACCGGCGCGCTGCTGCCGGTGAACGGGCGGGTTTAGATGCGCTCCCTCTCCCGGATGCCTTTCGGGTCGATCTGGCCGATGCCATATGCTCGTGATGACTACTGCAGAAGACATCGAAAAGGCCGTCGAACGGCTGCCTCCTCGTGAGCTGGCCCGCTTTCGCGACTGGTTTGAAACGTTCGATGCCGAGCGTTTCGATGCAGCGATCGAACGGGACGCAAAGGCCGGGAAACTCGACGCCTTGGCGGACGAGGCCTTGGCAGCTTATCGCGCCGGACAGTCGCGCGACTTGTGAAGCACTCGGCCTCCCCCAAATTTTGGACTGCCTACGAATAACTACCCGTTCCAATCCGTGAGCTCGCCGACGCGAACTTTGCGCTGTTGAAGCGCAATTCACGTCATCCATCTCTACAATTCAAGAAGATGGGCGATTTTGGTCCGTTCGGGCTGGCTTGCGCTATCGCGCGCTTGCCGTCGAAACAAACGAGGATACCTCTGGTTCTGGATCGGCTCGCACGCAGAATATGATCGCCTGATCAGCTGAGGCCGCGAGCGCGACTAGCATCGGCAGTTCAGTCCGCAACCAGCAGCCGCAGCTTCGACCGGAAGCGGATGCTCTGCTTGCCGGCGAGCGGCATGCCGTCACCTTCGGCTGTCTGGTCGGTGTAGGTGCCGGTAAATCCGATCGTGACCACCTCGCGTTCCCACACCGGGCGCTCGCCATAGGTCGGCGAATGCTCCTCGTTGGTGACCTCGCCCTTCCACTTGCCATCGGCTGCGGTGTAGCTGCCGTAGGCAAAGAAAAACGAGTCGCCGCCGCGCATCTGTCCGTCGCGCAGCACCATGACGCCCTGGTTGCTGCCAGAGACGCCGTCGAGAAATTCGACGGTGATGTGATCGAGCCCGTTCCGGATCATGAGCTGCGCCTGGTCCCGGTTCCGACAATAGCCGCTCGGCCGTGTCTTGGGCAAATTCCAATCGCATCGGCGGGCGCAATTCCGCGCTATGCTGGCGCACCGAGTCGCGGCCGATGCCGCAGGAGCCTGCCTGTTGGAAACCGCGCTTTATCTGCCCGTCAAACGCTTCCTGGAAAAGCTCGGCTTCACGGTGAAGGGCGAGATCGGCGGCTGCGACCTCGTGGCGCTGAGCGGCGATGATCCACCGGTCGTCGTGGTTGGTGAACTCAAGCTCGCCTTCAATCTCGAACTGATCCTGCAGGCGGTCGATCGCGCCGGCGCCGCTGACGAGGTGTGGATCGCGGCCAAGGTGTCGGCCCGCGGCAAGGGCCGCGAGAGCGACGCGCGCTATCGTAATCTGTGCCGGCGGCTCGGCTTCGGCATGCTCGGTGTCACCGACCGCGGCGACGTCGAGGTGCTGGTGCCGCCGCCGACCGCGGCGCCCCGCCGCAATCCGAAGAAACGTTCACGGCTGATCACCGAGCACCAGAAGCGCAAGGGCGATCCCGCAATGGGCGGATCGACGCGGGCGCCGATCATGACCGCCTACCGGCAGCAGGCGCTGGCCTGCGCCTGTGCGCTTTCGGATGGGCCGCGGCGGGTGCGCGACCTCCGCGCGGATATTCCCGACGCCGGCAAGATCCTGCTGCATAATGTCTATGGCTGGTTCGATCGCGCCGAGCGCGGCATCTATGTGCTGACCGATGCCGGTCGCGCCGCGCTGAAGCGCTGGCCGCAGCAACAGATGAGTGCACCCGGGGCAGAAGCCATCCCGTAGAGCATGATCCGGAAAAGTGCGAAGCGGTTTTCCGAAAAGATCATGCTCAAACAAGAACCTAAAGTGCGATGATGACTTGGCTTCATCGCGCATTGGAGGGGGAAATCATGATCGTCGTCACCGGCAGCGTCACCGCCCGCCCCGACTCGTTCGACGAGGTGCGGCGGCTGAGCCTTGAACATGTTCATCGCTCGCGCACCGAGCCCGGCTGTATCTCCCACGCGGTCAATGTCGACTGCGAGAATTCGCTCAGACTGGTGTTCTTCGAGCAATGGGCCGACCGCGCCGCGCTGGCGGCGCATTTCGCGGTCCCTGCGTCACGCGATTTCGTCCGCTCGCTGCAATCTCTCGCGGCCGCGGCGACCACCATCGAACTTTATGACGCTCACAAGATTGAGAGACTCTAGCTGCATGGCTGGATTGCCATCTCACATTCATATTGCAATGCAACATTGGGGACCTTACGTATCTCTCGCGATTCAATGATGAGGCGGCGATGAGCGGAGACTGGAACACCAAGTATGGCACCCGGCGCGTGCGGCATGATCCGCCGACGCTGGAAGAAGCAATCTTCGCTGCCATCGGCATCACCGATGACGTGGAGGCCCAAGCCGAGATCGCGTCGGCCCTCATGGGGCTGCCCTATGACGACGTGCTCGCCGAGGTGAAGAAGACCGCGCGCGTCAGTGCCCGCACCGGCACGGCAACCCGTGTCATCGCCGGCGAACAGGGCGCGCAGCGCTCCGTGGTAGTCGAGCGCCGCGTGGTCCGCCGCTTTGCGACCGACAAGCGCACCGGCACCTGAGACGCACCATCCAATTGCTGAAAGAAAAAGGGCAATCCATTGAGTGGATTGCCCTTTTTCGTTTGATCTGGGATTCTTGTTGGACGCGTTTCCTTCACGCGAACCGGTATCCACTTCGCTTGGAAACGCTGCCGATTCAGGCCGCCCGGCCCCAGCCGGAGATCTGCATCACCATGCGCCAATACGCGCGGTTCATTTCGACGATCGCGTGCGCAGCCTCGACCGGCGTCACCGCGGTGACAGCCGGCGCCGCTTCGGGCTGCTGCTGCTCGCTCAGGTCGATGCTGCCGGTCGACTCGCCATGACGGAAGGTCAGCTGGGCACCGAACTTGGTGGCGAGCGCCCGCATCGCATCGTTCTGTGCGCCAGTGGTGATGCGCAGGCTGCCGTAGCCCTTGGCGTGCGCCTCGGCGATCAGCTTGCGGAACAGGGTGCTGCCGACGCCCTTCCGCCGCGCCGACCGCTCGACGCTGAAAGCGATCTCGGGCTGGGCATCCGGTGACTGCTCCGGCGGATGCAACTCGGCCGCGCCGCGGACCACGCCGTCCTCGAAATAGGCGATGATGACCGTGCCGTCATTGGCGCAGCGCTCGGCGTAGCGGCGGATGAAACTGTCGTCGATGAAGCCATGAAAACGATCATGACGGCTGGTGCGATCCAGCCGCAGCAGGTGATCGCGCAGCAGCGGAAGCTCTTCCTGCTGGCTCAACGTCCGCACGGTGCCCTTGGCGGCCGTCGAACGAATCGAATCATAGTTCATTTCATAACTCCTCTTGGTAGCCCTCGAGGAGGCGTCGAGTCCCTAGCAACCCCTATATTGTGCGACGCACCATAAAATTCAAGCGCCGAGATTCATTCAATTAAGGCATGTGGTGATTGTTAAATCACATTATCGCCCCATCATAGTACCAGCTGTGTCTGGGTCACCACCGCGACCAGCTTGCCGTCTTCGGTCTCCAGCCTGGTCTGCCACACCTGGGTCCGCCGCCCGCGGTGAACCGGTGTTGCGGTCGCAATCACGGTCGTCCCCTCCTTGGCGCCGCCGATGAAGTTGGTCTTGCTCTCCAGCGTCGTGGTGCCCTTGGCGTCCCCAGGCAGGTTGATCACGGTCGCGGCGGCGCCGACCGAGTCCGCAAGGGCCATCACCGCGCCGCCATGGATCGTGTTGCGGAGGGTGCAGAGGTCCGGCCGCACCACCATTTTCGCGACCACCCGGTCCTGATCGGCCTCGATGAACGTAACGCCCTTCAGTTCCGCAAACGGCATCTTCATCGACTGGATCTTTTCGAGCGGCGTCATGGGCACTCCCTGCTTTGTGGCCTTCTTCGAGGTTGATATCGGGCATGATGGATTGCCAGAGCGGGCCCGGCAATGACGTCTGAGGTAATGGCGCGAATGACGTCATGACATCAGTGACAATGTGCCTCGGAGCCTGCATACCGCCTGCCATGCGCGACTTCCCTCCCCGTCGGATCGTCTGCCTGACCGAAGAGACGGTCGAGACGCTCTATCTGCTCGGCGAGCAGGACCGCATCGTGGGCGTCTCCGGCTACGCGGTGCGGCCACCGCAGGTCCGCCGCGAGAAGCCGCGCGTGTCGGCGTTCATCTCCGCCGACATGCCAAAGATCCTGGCGCTCGACCCCGATCTGGTGCTCGCCTTCTCCGATCTGCAGGCCGACATCGTCGCCGATCTCGTGCGCGCCGGCGTCGCCGTCCACGTCTTCAACCAGCGCGACGTCGCCGGCATCCTCGCGATGATCCGCAGTCTGGGCGCAATGGTCGGTGCCGCCGACCGCGCCGATCGGCTCGCGCAAAACCTCGAACAACGGCTGGCGACGATCGCGGCAACGCCGCGTCCGGCACCGCGGCCAAAGGTCTATTTCGAGGAATGGGACGATCCGCTGATCAGCGGCATCGGCTGGGTGTCCGAACTGACCGAGATCGCCGGCGGCGAGGACGCGCTGCCGCATTTGCGCGTTCACAAGGCGGCGAGGGATCGCATCGTCACGCCTGACGCGGTGCGCGCGGCGATGCCCGACGTGATCCTGGCGTCCTGGTGCGGCAAGAAGGTCGTGCCCGACCGCATCCGCAAGCGTGAGGGCTGGAGCGAAATCCCGGCGGTGCGCAACGACCGCATCGTCGAGATCAAGTCGCCCATCATCCTGCAGCCCGGCCCCGCCGCGCTGACCGATGGGCTCGATGCGATCGTGAAGGCGTTGTGGGCGGAGCGCTGAAACCTCCAGCGTCGTCCCGGCGCAGGCCGGGACCCATACTCCGCGGCTAATGTTGTGATCGGGACTCGTCCTCGCAGCGCTGCACAACAAGCAAGATTTGTGGTTATGGGTCCCGGCCTTCGCCGGGACGACAGCGAATTTGTTGCGCAATCACGCACAACACTATGATTGCAATGGCATAGGGAGAACGAAGCTACGCCTTCTCTACGCCGCACCATTCCGCGATGAACAGCGCCATCGCCTTGGTCGCTTTCCGCAGCGACTCCAGTTCGACATATTCGTTGAAGCCGTGCATCGCCGCGCCGGTGGCGCCGAAGCAGAGGCTCGGGATGTTGTGGTTCAAACCGTAGAAGCGCGTGTCGGTCAACGCGGTGAAGGCGCGGTCTTCCACAGCGCCGCCATAGACGACCGAGTGCGCCTTGGCGAAGGCAGCTTCCGGTGCCTCGGAGTTCACCAACTCGTAGCCTTCCGACAGGAAGCCCGACCATTCGACCTGCGGCGGATTGTTGGAGAGGAAGCGATGATCGCGCGCCGCCGCCGACACGCAGGCCAGAATCTCCTTCTGGCACTCGGCGATCGACCAGCCCGGCAAGACCGCGATGCGGCAGTCGACGTCGCACCAGGCCGGCACGCTGGAGGCCCAGTCGCCTCCCTTGATGATGCCCGGATTGAAGTTGATCGGGTGATTGACGCCCTTGAAATGGCGGTCGGCCTTGGCGCGCTCGTTCCAGGCGATCTCGAGCTTCTCCAGCGCATGCACCAGATGATACGCCGCCATGATCGCGTTCGAGCCCGCGCCGGCCTCGAACACATGCACCGGGAAACCGCGCACCTTCAGGCGGAACCAGATCACGCCGACCTGCGAGCGGATCATCGTGCCGTTGGTCGGCTCCGGGATAAAGCAGGCATCGGCGCGATAGCCGCGCTGCAAGGTCGAGAGCGCGCCGACGCCGGTGCTCTCCTCCTCGATCACGGACTGGAAGTGAATCCGCGCCGTCGGCTTCAGGCCGGCCTTCCCGATCGCATCCAGCGCGTAGAGCGCGGCGATCGTGCCGGACTTCATGTCGCAGGCGCCGCGGCCATACATCCTGCCGTCCTTGATGACGGGCGAGAACGGCGGCGTCTCCCACATCTCGAGCGGACCGGTCGGCACCACGTCGCAGTGGCCCTGCAGGATCAGCGATTTGCCGGCATTGCTGGCCGGGCGGTAGGTGCCGACCACCGTGCGTGCCTTCGAGAAATCATGCTCGATCGGGCCGAAGCCGCGCAAATCCTTCAGCTCGTCGAGATTGATGTGCCAGTCGTCGACCTCGTAGCCGCGCTCGCGCAGGAGATCGCCGATCATGTCCTGGCACGGCCCCTCGGCGCCGCGGGTCGAGGGGATCGCGACGAAGGCCTGCGTCGTCGCAAGCTGCGCATCGAATCCCTCATCAACAGCGGCAAGGATTCGTTGTTGCGTCTCGGCAGTCATGCTTTGGCTCCATCGGGAAAACAGATCAGGCGGGAGCCGCAGCGTAGCCCGATTTCACTCCGCGGGGTATTGCGCAAAATAGGCGTCCCGCAATGCATCTTCGAGCAGCCGGCCCTCCGAATAACCATCGAGCGTCTTCGGCCGCGTCACGCCGTCGAGCAGCCGCGGGCACGGCTCCGGCGCGCCGAGCACGGTGCGCACCGGAATGCGCTCGGCATAGATCGGCAACTCGTAATCCTCGTCATCGTCGGCGACGCCCTTGGCGCGAATTTTTGCCGAGGCCTCCTCGATCTCCATCGCGATGAACGAGGTCGCCTTGATCTCCTGCTTGTTGCTGGCACGCAGGCTCGCGGTGCGCTCGGGAAAGAAGCGGTCGACCATCGCGACGATCGCGCGTTCCTTCTCTGCGGGGTCGGTGACGAGATAGGCCGACCCGAACGCCATCACCGCGCGATAGTCGGCCGAGTGGTTGAAGCCGCAGCGCGCCAGCACCAGGCTGTCGAGATGGGCGACCGTCAGGCACACGCGTTGCCCTTCGGACTGGTTCTCCAGCATCCGGCTCGCGCTCGAGCCGTGCCAGTAGAGCCTGGTGCCCTCGCGCCAGAAGAAGGTCGGCGTGCAATAGGGCTGGCCGTCGATCACGTAGGAGACGTGGCACAGCATCGAGGCGTCGAGGATCTTGTGCACGGTGGCGTGGTCGTAGAAGCCGCGGTCGTGGCGGCGCTTCACGCGGCTGCGGGACGACATGGGATAGGACGGAGCGGATGCGCCTTCGGTCACGGTGAGCCTTTCGAAATCTGGAATCTGTCCAGAGTTGTAGCGGCTCATTTGGTCTGCGATAGTGCCAATTCCATGCGAAAAATTCCGACCAATTCTCGGGAGCCCGCGGCGCGCAAGGCCGAGCTGCCGCTCGATCTCGCCGGCCCGCACGTCACCCCCGGCGCGGCCTCGCAGCAGCGGCTCTATCAGGCGCTGTGCCACGCGATCGTCGGCGGCCTCGTCAAGCCGGGCGAGCCGCTGCCGCCGTCGCGCGCGCTCGCCAAGCAGACCGGCTTCCGCCGCAACGCGGTCACCACGGCCTATGAGCGGCTGATCGCCGACGGCTTTGCGGTGGCAACAACGGGCGCCGGAACCTTCGTCGCGGCGCGCATTCCGGCGCAGGCCGCCGCGCCGCGCCGTGCAAGGATCGCGATCGAACCGCCGCAGCACAACGCGCTGTCGCTCGGCTGCACCCATATCGACGAGCGCGCGCTGCAGCGCTTCCGCGCCTTCGCCGGCCGCAGGCTGCGCGCGTTCGGGTCCGAGCATCTGCATTACGGTGATCCCCGCGGCAGCAGCGAGCTGCGCGCGGCGATATCGGACCATCTGCTGTCGGCGCGCGGGCTGCGCTGCGACCCCGACCAAATCATGCTGGCGTCCGGCACGCTGCATGCCCTGCGCATCGTGCTCGGGGCGATCCTCAAGCCCGGCGACCAGGTCTGGTGCGAAGACCCCGGCTATCCGGCGGCGCGGCGCGCGATCGAGCATTGCGGCTATCGTCCGGTGTCGGTGCCGGTCGACATGTCGGGCATGCGCATCGACAAGGGGCGCGCGTCCGCGCCGCAAGCGCGCGCTGCCTATGTCACGCCCTCGCACCAGTTTCCGCTCGGCGTGCAGATGTCGATGCCGCGCCGGCTCGAGCTGCTCGACTGGGCACGGGATGCCGGCGCCTTCGTGTTCGAGGACGACTACGACAGCGAGTTCCGCTACGACGGCGCGCCGCTGTTGTCGCTGGCCGGCATCGATCATCTGCGCCGCGTGATCTACATGGGCACGTTCGCGAAGACGCTGTTTCCCGGATTGCGGATCGGCTATTGCGCCCTGCCCGAAGCCTTGATCGGCCCGGTGACGGCGGCGCGCGCCGCGCTCGACCGCTTTCCCGCCACGTTGATGGAAGGCGCGGTCGCCGACATGCTGAACTCCGGCGCCTTTGCGGCCAACTTACGCAAATCGCGCAAACTCTATCGCGAGGCGCGCGACATCCTGGCGTCGACGCTTGTGAGCGCATCCGAAGGCGAGCTCACGGTTCCCGTGCCCTCGCAGGGCCTGCACCTCGTGGCGCGGCTCGATCCCGCGACCGATCCGCTGATTGCCGCGCAGGCAAAGGCTAATGCCGGCGTCGGCGGCTGGCTGCTCGCCGAGACCTATCATCGCGCGCCGCCTCTGCCCGGCTTCGTGCTGGGATTTTCCGGCCATCCGGTTCCGCAACTCGTTGCATCGGCGGAACGATTGGCGAAGACAACGCTCGCCGCGCTGCGCGCGACGCGCAAGACATCGGTCAAGCCATCCGCCAAGCCGCAGCCCTCTAGGAGAATCGCAGTCACCTGACTAAGGTCGCCCGCGTTCAGTCAGTGTCCGCTTACGGAGATACCGGATGCCAAATCGCAACGTCCTGTATCTCGTGATCGCCGCGCTGGTCGTGATCGCAGGCATGCTCGGCTACAATCTTTATCAGGCGAACAAGCAGCCCGAAGGCCTTCAGATCAATGTCGGCCCCGACGGGCTCAAGATCCAGAACAAGTGAAGGAGGCTGCGATGCTGCGCTTGGGATTCGTCGCGCTGGTCAGCGTCGCTGCTCTTGGCGCGATGACTCAATCCGCCGCAGCAGAGCAGTCCTACATGCGCGAGGGCGACATCGTCGATCTGCGGGTCGGCCAGCGCGTCCTTGTCGATGACGGCTCGTGCCCGGCCGGGCAGATCAAGCAGGTGGTCGGCTCCAGGCTGAGCCAGAACGGCGTGGTGCGGACCAGCAGCTGCGTGCCCCGCCTCGCCAAAAAGTAAAACGCCCCGCTGTCGCGAGGCGCTGCGGTCCTCATTGCTTTGAGGCGCGGCTCAGTTCGAGACCGGCTCGAACATGCATTGCAGGGTCGGCTTGGCGATCTTGGTGAAGGTCGGGCCGATCTCACCCTGCTTGGACGGCGGCACCCAATCGGTCTCGATGGTCGGCACGCCGGTCTCGCTGATACCGCGCAGCAGCGCCTGGCGCAGGTCGGGATCGTCCACGGTCGCGGCGGCGTGGTCGTGCAGGCAGCCGCACACCGCCTCGGGATGCGCCCAGCGGCCGAGCATATGCGGCGCGCATTGCCGCACGAACTCGTCGCGCGGTTCAGGCACGCGGTACAGTGAGCGGATCTGCATCGATTCGAGGGGGAGCTGGGATTGGGCCTGCGCGGCGCCCGCCAAAGGCCCCATCAGGACGAGCGATGCCAACATCGCGGCGGAACAGATACGGAGCAGCATGGGGAGCCTTTACCGGCAGTTCTATTTTTTGCGTCGCGCTCAGTTGGCCTGCGCCAGCACCATCGGGGCCGGGGTGACCACCGGCGAGCCGTTATAGGAGAAGGTGCCGATCCCGGGCAAACCGCTGTCCGGCGAGCCTGCCATTGACGAACCGGCCATCACAAAGGCGAGGGCGAGGATCAGGCTCATGGTTCGCATCTGACAGTCTCCGTTATTCCGCTCGGCATCCGGCGCCGTTGTGTGACGGTCTGATAACGATCTGCCGTTTCCGGAGTTCTGCGGAACAAGCCGAAAATGGTTTCGTCGGAACTCGAATTGTTTCGTCGACCAGCGGTCCACGAAACATTCGGCGGAAAACACCAATGATTTCAGCGGCAGAAGCGTGACTGAAAAGCTGTTGAAAACTTCGCGCGACAATGCCGGACCTCGGCCACTGCCGGAGCGACGGCCAATTATGCGTGCAAACTGAACGAGCTACCGCGCTTTGTTAACTTTCCTCTGCTGAGAGGAGAAGCAGCACAGCAAGGGCGGCGGTGAACCGGGCGGCGGTTTCGTCGACTCATGTCTGCGTGCCGTGCAACCATCTTCGCGGTGGCACGTTGTCGTGATCCCTCCCGATCCAACGAAGGATGTCAGTCGTGGGCAATGGCAACATTGGTGTTGGCAATGAATCCGCGGCGAGCAAATCCGGCCAGCAGCAGATGACGGCCGCGATGCCGCAGCAAGGCGCCTACGTGATGGGCGACAATGAGTGCGCGCCGCAGAAGCTGGTCCGCCTCGTCGGCTGCCGCGACTCGAAGGTCAAACCGGGCCTTGGCATCAGCGCGAAGCAGTTCGGGCAAACCGAGCGCTAGCTCGCCCACCGCCTCAGCCGCCTGGGCCAAGCCCCTGCTCCAGCTATTGAATGAACTCGCCGCACTTCTGCACGGCAGCATCGGCCGCGCCCCACGGCATGATCGGCACCGACGACGTCGAGTTCTTTGGCGAGCCCTCGATCAGGCGGTCCGAATAGACCATGTAGACCAGCACGTTGCGCTTGGCGTCGCAGCCGCGCACGATCTGCATCTTCTTGAAGAACAGCGACCGGCGCTTGCTGAACATGTCATCGCCCTGCCCGAGCTTGGTCTTGAAGCGGATCGGCCCGATCTGCCGGCAAGCCAGCGAGATATCGGAGACTTCCTCGGCAAGGCCAAGCCAGCCCTTGAAGCCGCCCCTCTCCGGCACCGTGAAGTGACAGGCGACGCCCTCGACCTCGGGATCGTCGACGCCATAGGTCGCGAGCTTGTCGTTGGGGCTCACCCATTTGAACACGGTGGAGCGGCGAAAGATCAGGTCCGGCTCGTCGGCCGCGACCGCAGGACCCGCCTGCCCCAAAGCCAGCAACATCAGCAGCACCGCGCATCCCCATCGAGACAACCGTCGCAGGTCACACAAGCTCACAGTTCTCGATGTCATTGAGGTCTCCGCGGGGTGGGTCCCGCCTATGTAGTGCGCAAACGCCGCACAGGAAGGCGCTGACAGTTCGGTGATCGAACGCGGCGCTTTAACCTCTTGTGAGGCTTTTTTGTTACTCTTTCGTCGAAAATACCGCCCTCACGGAAGGGTTAGATCGCTTGCGCTGGTGAACGCTTTGTGCGTCTGCGACAACCAACATGTAGTTTGGACTGGGATTCGGAATATGCGCGCAGGTGGACGGCGGATTTCGGTTTTTGACTTCGCGAATGAGCGGTTCTGGCAGCTGGCAATTCTGACGACCGCCGGCACCGTCGCCGCCTCCACGCAGGCCGATGCAGCGCTCTATTACTGGAACCGCGACTCCGCCTTCTACGGCGACTACGAGCCGATGCCGCAGCCGCACCGGCAAAAGCCGAAGCGCAACACAGCCAAGAAGAATCCGGCGATCGAGAAGGAGGCCGGCAGCAAGCCGCAAGGTCCCCTGATCATCTCGGTCTCGATCGACCAGCAGCGGGTCAGCCTCTACGACGCCAACGGCCTCTATGCCGAGAGCCCGGTGTCGACTGGCATGAAGGGGCATTCGACCCCCATGGGTGTCTTCAGCGTCATCCAGAAGCAGAAGTATCACCAGTCCAACATCTACAGCGGCGCGCCGATGCCGTATATGCAACGCATCACCTGGTCGGGCATCGCAATGCATGCCGGCGTGCTGCCCGGCTATCCGGCGTCCCACGGCTGCATCCGCATGCCGATGTCGTTCGCGGTCAAGATGTACAATTGGACGCGGATGGGCGCCCGCGTCTTCGTCACGCCGGGCACGATCTCGCCGGAAAGTTTCTCGCACCCGCTGCTGGTCACGCAAAAGGTGGCGCCGCAGCAGCCGGTCGCCGACGACATTCTGAAGATGGATGCGCCGCTCGGCGTGAAGAGCGACAAGGGCGCCGACAAGCAGTCCAGTCTCGATTTGCGCAGCAGCGTCGGCCATGCCGCCGCGTCGCTGCGCGACAACACCCACACCGCCGACGCCAGCAGCGCGATGCCGGCAGCGAGTGCGTCAGTGACAATGTCCGATGCATCCTCTTCCACGGCGCGCGACGCCATCGCGGAGAAGATCGCAGCCGACAAGTCCGAGACCGTGAAGCCCGAGACGGCCGCCGCCGACAAGCCGGCCGAGACCAATTCCGCCGGCCACGACAGCAACGCGACCACAGATGACAAGACGGTCGGCGAAACCACCGCCAGCACCGACACGCCAAAGAGCGAGGTCTCCGCAAGCGATCCGGCGAAGGCGGAAGCCAAGGCCGACGAGCCGAAGGCGGACGCCGCCAAGCCTGGTGTTGCCGAGGCGCCCAAGATCGATGCACCGAAGACCGACGCACCGAAGGCCGATGCCTCGAAGGCCGCTGACAAGCCCGCCGAGGCAGCGACTGCAGCCGATGCGCCCGACGCCAAGAAGGATCCGGCGCGGCTGCCGGGCACCGCCAGGATCGACGTGCCGAAGCGCGCCGGCCAGATTGCGGTGTTCATCAGCCGCAAGGATTCCAAGCTCTACGTGCGGCAGAATTTTGCACCTCTGTTCGAGGTGCCGGTGACGATCGCGGCAAGCGACCGGCCGCTCGGCACCCATGTGTTCACCGCACAAGCCGACAAGACCGATACGAACCTGCTGCGCTGGTCGGTGGTGACGCTGCCGACCCGCAACGTCGCCCGCATCGACGTCGAAGAGCGTACCTCGCATCGCCGCAAGGTCGCGGCCGCAGCGGTGGCCGAGGCCAAGCCGCAGCCGGTGACCAACAGTCCGGCCGAGGCGCTCGACCGCATCTCGATTCCGGCCGACGTGATGGCGCGGATCAGCGAAGCGCTCGGCACCGGCGGATCGATCATCGTCTCCGACCTCGGTGTGAACCAGGGCGAGACCGGCGAAGGCACTGACTTCATCCTGCCTTTGCGCTGAGGCCATCCGGGCGACCCGCTTCCGGCAATAACGCCTTCTTGAAAGCCTGCGCGTCCCCTCCGGATTATGATCCCGACGAACATCTGTTCTGGGGACGAGACCATGATGGACCGCAGGACCCTGATCGTGACCGCGATCGCCGCAGCCGCGGCATCCCGCCCGCTGCATGCCGAGCAGCCCGCGATAAGCCGGATCACCGCCTACGCCTTCTCATTTCCGGCACTCGGCGGCGGCGATATCAGACTTGCCGACTATGCCGGCCGTCCGCTGATGATCGTGAACACGGCCTCGCTTTGCGGCTTCACGCCGCAATATGCCGGCCTGCAGCAACTCTGGACCGAATTCCGCGATCGCGGCTTCGTCATCATTGGCGTCCCCTCCAATGATTTCGGCGGCCAGGAGCCCGGCGGCCCGACCGAGATCGCCGAGACTGCGCAGCATCAATATGGCGTCACCTTCCCGATCGCGGCGAAAGCAATCGTCCGCGGAGCGAGCGCGCATCCGTTCTACCGCTGGGCGGCGGAGGCTCGGCCAAAGGACGTGCCGCGCTGGAATTTTCACAAATACCTGATCGGCCGCGACGGCTACATCGCCGACGTTTTCGCTGAGTCGGTTGCGCCCGACGACACGCGCATCAAGACCGGGATCGCACGGGCATTGGCGGCCGCCTGAGATATGACGATAATCCCCGGAATTAACTGATCCGACGAGGATTTTGGACACGCGCTCGCCACGTTCATTGCCTTGGCGTCGCCACTGCGACTAGGGTACGATCGGTTGGGGGCGAAGCGACCCGGTCGCGGCAATGCCGGCGCCGGGAGCGCGAGCAGCAGGGAACACGCCATGCGCATTGCGACAGGTCTGATTTTTGCGGGGACCGTATCGTTGCTCGCGTCGAGCGCAGCTTGGTCGCAGACGTCGCCCCCCAAGGGCGCTACTGCGGCACCGACAGCACCAGCACCAGCGGCCGCGGCTCCCGCGCCCGCCGCCGCAGCCCCGGCAGCGGCCACTGCAACCGCAGCCCCGGTTCCGCCGAAGCAACCGCCACAGCCGGCGCGCGCCGCCTGCAACAATCCGAACGCGCTCGGCGTCGGCCGCACGGTCGAGATCGATACCACCGGCGGTCCGGGCTTCGGCTTCGAGCATTTCAAGCAGCTCGATTTCCTGCGCGACCATGAGGTGGTGCTGACCTTCGACGACGGCCCGTGGCCGGGCAACACGCCGGCAGTGCTGAAAGCGCTCGCGGATGAATGCACCACGGGCATCTTCTTCCCGATCGGCAAGCACGCGACCTATCACCCCGAAATCCTGCGGCAGGTCTATGCCGCCGGCCACACGGTCGGCGCCCACACCTGGTCGCACGCCAATCTGAACAACAAGAAGCTGACCGAGGATCAGAAGAAGGACGAGATCGAGCGCGGCTACGCTGCGGTCAAGTGGGCGCTCGAGACCTCACCCTCGCCGTTCTTCCGCTTCCCGGCGCTGCAGCATCCGCCGGAGATGGTGACCTATCTCGGCAACCGCAACATCGCGATCTTCTCCTGCGACCTCGACTCCTTCGACTTCAAGGCGAGCAAGCCGCAGCAGGTGATCGACACCGTGATGAAGAAGCTGAACAAGCTCGGCAAGGGCATCATCCTGATGCACGACTTCCAGAAGCACACCGCGGAAGCGCTGCCCACGCTGCTGACGCAGCTCAAGGCCGGCGGCTACAAGGTGGTCGCGATGCGCGCCAAGTTCCCGGTGACGGTGCTGCCGCAATACGAGCAGGAGCTCGCCAAGGACGTCAAGCTGCCGACCGTAAGCTCGCGCCCGGTGAACAGCGTCGTCACCACCGTCGATCAGCAATAACGCCGGCGACAATCCTGGTGCCGGCGCTGCGTATCGAAGGCTTCGTCATCGTCTCCGCCGATGGCCGGCTGGCGAATGCGCGGAATGTGATGCCCGACGACCTCAAGATCGAGGGCGACAAGCGGTTCTTCACCGCGGCCCTCGACCGCGCCGACCTCGTCGTGCATGGCCGTCACTCCCAGGAAGAGCAGCCGAACGCGCCGAAGCGGCGGCGGCTGATCCTGACCAGCAAGGTCGCGGCCACCGCGCCCGACCCCGACAATCCGAAGGCGCTGTTGTGGAATCCCGCCGGCTGTCCGTTCGAGACGGCGAGCCGCGAGGCCGGCGTGACCTCGGGCATGGTCGCGATCATCGGCGGCCCCGGCGTGTTCGGCATGTTCATGGACCGCTACGACACGTTCTGGCTCTCGGTCGCCCCGAAGGTGCGCATCCCCGACGGCGAGCCGTGCTTTCCGGGCGTCCCTGCCCACACCCCGCAACAGGTGCTATCAGCGCACGGCCTGCACGCCGGCCCGCCGCAGCTGATCGATGCCGCGCAGGATGTCAGCGTGACGCCGTGGCGGCGAAGCGCATAGATCCCGAGCCAGCTTGCGATGAACAACGGCATGACCTCCCTGGCGAACGCCGTAGCTCTTGTGGCGATGGCGTCGCTGGTCGCAACCAGCGCAGTCGGCGCCTGCAAAACCACCCTGCGCGGCGAACTCGTGCAAGCGCCCGGCGACCGCAAGGCCTCTGTCGGGGAATTCCTGTACTTCTATCTCGTCGAAATAACGCCGGAGAGCCCGACGGGCTCGGAGAAGCTCTTCCAGTCCTTCGTGGTTCCCAACATGAGCAAGACACTTCCAATTCCGTTCGCCCTGGAGATCGAACAGCCCAAAGACTGCCCAGGCAAACTCGAGCTGCGCGTCGATACCAAAGACCGAGACATCATGCGACTTGGCACGGATGCGTCGTCGGCTGGCAGGAAAACGGTCCGCCTCGAGAGGTTTGAAAGCGTACCTATGTGGGGACCATCTTTCTGAACGTCGCAGAGGGGGTTAGCGCCAGCGTAACCCGCCACCCCTCTTGCCGAATGCGCAGGTCGGCGGGTTACGCCTTCGGCTAACCCGCCCTCCACAGCTGCGTATCGTCCTACACGTCCCCATAGGCCGGGTCGTCGCGGCGCGGGCCGCGGCCGTAGCCGGCGATGATGAACAGCGCGCCGATCAGCGACAGGTTCTTCAGCGCATCGATCAGCGTCCTGAGGTTGTCGGGCGCCGGCTGATTCCAGAAGTCATGGAAGTAGAAGGTGGCGAAGCACACGAAGATGATCAGGAGAATCGCGAAGAACCGCGCCAGCACGTTCACCGCGATCATCAGCCCCGCGACGATCTCGAAGCCGCCGATCGTGACCGCCAGCAGCTGCATGAAGGGCATGCCGACGGCGGTTTCGATCTGCTGCGTATAGGGCGCGACCACGGCCGGGATCGTCACCTTGGCCGCCAGCAGATCCGCCGTCGCCTGGATGCCGAACAGCTTGCTCGCTCCCGAATAGAGGAACAGCACGGCGAACAGGATCCGCCCGAAGGTGATGAACGCTGGCATGGGTCGGCCTCACTGGATGGCGGAAATCGGACGAAGCAGGCGAAGCGATTATGGTCGCTCCGCCTGCCTCGATCAAATCGAATCCATCTCGGTTCAAACACGATGCGGAAAACCGCGCTGCGGTTTTCCGAACATAACGTGCTCAAACAACGGCCGTCAGCCGAACAGCGTCGGCTGCGCGCGGCCGGCGCGCTCCTGGGCTTCGACGGCGGCAACCGCCGTCATGTTGAGGATGCCACGCGCCGTCACGCCGGGGGTGAGGATGTGCGCCGGGCGCGCCGGACCGATCAGGATCGGCCCCACCGGCAACGCGTTGGCGAGCGATTTGATCATCTGGTAGGCGATGTTGGCGGCATCGAGGTTCGGCATGATCAGGATGTTGGCCTCGCCTTCCAGCCGCGACTGCGGCAGCACCAGGCGCCGCGCCGCCGCCGACAGCGCGGTGTCGCCCTGCATCTCGCCGTCGGCCTCGATCTCCGGATGCTTGTCCTTCAAGAGCTGGGTCGCCCGCCGCATCTTGCGCGAGGAATCCGTGTCATAGCTGCCGAAGTCGGAATGTGACACGAAGGCGACCCTCGGCTTGAAGGCGAAGCGCTGGACGTGGATCGCCGCGAGCGATGCCACCTCGGCGAGTTCCTCCGCGCTCGGGTTCGGCCGCACCTGGGTATCGGCGAGGAAATGGGCTCCGGTGGAGGTGATCATCAGCGCCAGCGCGGCATAGTCGCTGACCCCCGGCAGGAAGCCGATGATCTCGCGGACATGGCGCAGATGGCTCATGTAGCGGCCCTCGACGCCGCACAGCATCGCGTCGGCCTCGCCACGCGACACGGCAAGCGCCGCGATCACGGTATTGTTGGTGCGGACCACGGTCCGCGCGGCCTCCGGTGTCACGCCGCGCCGGCCGGCGACGTCGATATAGGACTGCACATAGGAACGGTAGCGCGGATCGTCCTCGGGATTGATCAGGTCGAAATCGCGGCCGGCCTTGATCGACAGGCCGAAGCGCTTGATCCTGGTCTCGACCACCGACGGCCGGCCGACCAGGATCGGCCGCGCCAGCTTTTCCTCGAGCACCACCTGCGTCGCGCGCAGCACACGCTCGTCCTCGCCTTCGGCGTAGATCACGCGCACCGGCTGGGTCTTCGCCTTGGCGAACACCGGCTTCATGGTGAGGCCGGAGCGGAAGGCGAAGCGTTCGAGATTGGCGGCGTATTCGTCGAAATTGGTGATCGGCCGGGTCGCGACGCCGGACTCGATCGCGGCCCTGGCCACCGCCGGCGCGATGCGCAGGATCAGGCGCGGATCGAACGGGCTCGGGATCAGCGAACCGGGGCCGAACCCCTGGGTCTCGCCGCTCTCGAAACCATGGGCCACCGCATCCGACGGCGGATCGCGCGCGAGCTGCGCGATCGCGTCCACCGCGGCATGCTTCATCGCCTCGTTGATCGCGGTGGCGCCGACGTCGAGCGCGCCGCGGAAGATGAAGGGGAAGCAGAGCACGTTGTTGACCTGGTTCGGAAAGTCCGACCGCCCCGTGCAGATCATCGCGTCGGGACGCGCCAGACGCGCCTCATCCGGCATGATCTCCGGCACTGGATTGGCCAGCGCCATCACCAGCGGCTTGTCGCCCATCTGCTTGACCATTTCGGGCTTCAGCACACCCGGTGCAGACAGTCCGATGAAGATGTCCGCGCCGGGAATGACGTCGGCGAGCACGCGTGCGTCGGTCTTCTGGGTATAGACCGCCTTCCAGCGATCCATCGTGGTGTTGCGGCCCTCATAGACCACACCGTCGATGTCGCAGACCCAGATGTTCTTGCGCTGCGCCCCCATCGAGACCAGCAGATTGAGGGTTGCGATCGCGGCGGCGCCGGCGCCCGAGCAGACGATCTTCACGTCAGACAGTTGCTTGCCGTTCAACAACAGCCCGTTGACGATCGCCGCGGCGACGATGATGGCGGTGCCGTGCTGGTCGTCGTGGAAGACCGGGATCTTCATGCGCTCCTTGAGCTGCGCCTCGATCTCGAAGCACTCAGGTCCGCGGATGTCCTCGAGATTGATGCCGCCGAAGGTCGGCTCCAGCGCGGCAACGGTCTCGACTACGCGCTCGATCGTGTCGGCCTTGATCTCGATGTCGAACACGTCGATGCCGGCGAATTTCTTGAACAGCACCGCCTTGCCTTCCATGACGGGCTTCGAGGCCAGCGGACCGATATTGCCGAGACCGAGCACCGCGGTGCCGTTCGAGACCACGGCGACCAGATTGGCGCGCGCGGTCAGCGTCGCCGCCTCGGCCGGGTTCTTGGCGATCTCGGTGCAGGCGGCGGCCACGCCCGGCGAATAGGCCAGCGCCAGGTCACGCTGGTTGGCAAGCGGCTTGATCGCCTGGATCTCGAGCTTGCCCGGCCGCGGCAGCCGGTGGTAGGCGAGCGCCGCGTTGTGGAGTTCTTCAGACGATGACGACATGCGTGCTCCCCGCGTTTCCGGCCCAAATTTCTTGTTTCTGTGCTAATCCAGGCAAAAGTCAGTTGTCCGGCAAATCGAGCCGGATGTGAAGCATGTCCAACCACTTGGATGCAACATCCGATAATATCCCCGTCAACAGGTCCGGGCCGGCCGTTCATCGACGCCTGCCCCTCCCCGCGCCATTCGGCCGGGATTGGCAATTTTTTTCCCTTGATGATCCGGAGTTGACCGAATGAAGAAAATTCTGCTCGGCCTGATCGCCGTGGTTGTGATCGCGGCCGCCGGCTTCTTCGGTTTCGACTTCTACGCCCAGCGCCGGGTCACGCGCGACGTCGAGGCCGCCTTCGAGCAGGTCCGTGCCACTGGCGCCAAGGCGAGCCACGGCAAGATCACGTTCGACGTCAAGAGCCGCACCCTGACGATCGCGGACGTCGCCACCGAGTCGGGGACGCAATCCCCGGTCAGCGTCAAGATTGCCAGTCTCACGATGACCGGCCTCGGTCAAACCGACGCGGCACGGGTCTCCGCCGGCAATGTCGAGTTCAGCGATGTCGAGATCGGCATGTCGGGACCGACCCCGACGATCGCCTCACTGACCTACAAGGCGCCGCGGATCACGGTGAAGGATTATTCCGGCCCCGCCAGCCTGCCCCAGCTTCCGGCGTCGTCGTCGATCTTCGAGCTGTACCGGTCCGCGTTCGGACTGCTCGCGAGCATCAACGCATCATCGGTCGCTGCGCCTAGCCTGACCGGAACGATGACCTTCAGCGCCGCCGCAAAAGCCGGCGACGGCGCCGGCGGCGAATTCGCCTATTCGGGCATCGCCATTGAAAACATGAAGGACGGAAAGGTCGCGTCCAGCAAAACCGACAAGGTTGTGTTCACGATCAACCAGCAGGCGGCCGGCAAGCCGATCAAAATGACCGGCGAGCTAGCCAACATCGCCGCGACCGATATCGACGTCGGCGCGATGGCGGCGATAGTCGATCCAGGCAAGGCCAACGATGACAGGGAGTACCGGATCCAGGGACACGTTTCGGCCGGTCCTTATGTCATTACCGCCGCGCCCGGTGTGAACATGCGGATCGAGGGAGTGACCGTCGACGACACCAGGATCAATCCGTCACGGATGCAACTGCCGGCGCTACTGGCAATGATCCCGCCGCAAGGGAGTCCGCCGCCGTCTGCCGCCCAGGCACGCGAACTGCTGGACAAGGTCGCCGGCCTCTATTCGGGCATCGGAATTGCAGATGCCGAGATGCATGGGCTCTCGGTCGAGACGCCGCAGGGCCCGCTCAAGCTCGCCTCGATGCGGTTCAACTTCGAACACGGCAAGATCGGCGAGCTTGCGGTCGAGGGACTCGATACCCGTGCGCCGAACGGTCCCATCAAGGTCGGACGCTTTGCGCTGAAGTCGCTCGACGTCGCCAACTTCATGCGGCTCTCGGCGCAGTTCGCCGCGCAGAAGCCGTCGGCCGAACAGGCGCTGGCGCTATTCCCGCTGATCGAAGGCGTCGAGGTCAAGGGCGTCGCGTCGCCCTACAAGGCCACCGGCAAGCCGGTCAACATCGACGTCCTCAGCCTCGACTGGGGTCAGTTCGTCGGATCGATCCCGAGCAAGCTGCGGCTGACCGCGAAGCTGGCGGCGCCGCTCGATGCGGCCGATCCGCGGCAGCAACCGCTCGTCGCTGCCGGGATCGACCGGATGGCCGTCGATGCCGATCTCGGCGCCGTCTGGACCGAGACCTCACGCGCGTTCGCGCTCGAGCCGGTCAAGCTCGACATCGCGGGCCTGCTGAACGCGTCGGCAAAGGTCACGCTCGACAACGTGCCGCGCGAGGCATTCTCGACCAGCGCCGCGGAAGCGATGGGCGCTGCCGCGCAGATCGAAGCCGGCACGATCGAGCTCACGGTCCACGACCTCGGCGTCATCGATCTCGCGGTCGCTCAATTTGCGCTCACCCGGAACATCAGCCGCGACGAGGCGCGCAAGGTCATCCTCGACGCCATCAAGGCGCAGGGCGGCGAGATCGGCGGAGCCAATCCCGACGCCACCGCGCTCGTCACAGCGATCGGCCAGTTCATCGAGACGCCGGGGCAGACGCTGGTCATCAAGCTGACTCCACGCGCGAAGGCGCCGGCGCTTCAGCTGATGCAGCTGCTCAAGACCGATCCGCAATCGGCGCTGGCGCAGTTCCGGATCGAGGCCTCGACGGGGTTGTGATTGCTGGGCCCTTACCTGCTTTTCCCTCTCCCCGTTCTTACGGGGAGAGGGTCAGGGTGAGGGGCTGCTTCTGCAAAATTGCTGTCGAACGGACTCGCGGAGGCTCCCCCTCACCCGGATTGCATCTAACGATGCAATCCGACCTCTCCCCGCAGGCGGGGCGAGGTGAAGGCCCGCCTAACCCTTCGCCGGCAGGTTGGTGCGGATGTGCAGCTCCTTAAGCTGCTTCGGCGTTGCTTCCGACGGCGCGCCCATCAGCAGGTCCATGGCCTGCTGGTTCATCGGGAACAGCGAGATCTCGCGCAGATTGTTGGTGCCGCAGAGCAGCATCACGATACGGTCGAGGCCGGCCGCCATGCCGCCGTGCGGCGGGGCGCCATACTGGAACGCACGGTACATGCCGCCGAAGCGGTCGATGACCTCCTGCTCGCCATAGCCTGCGATCTCGAACGCCTTCACCATCGCTTCCGGCTTGTGGTTGCGGATGCCGCCGGAGGCGATCTCGTAGCCGTTGCAGGCGATGTCGTACTGGAACGCCTTAATGGTCAGCGGGTCCTGCGTCGTCAGCGCGTCGAGGCCGCCCTGCGGCATCGAGAACGGGTTGTGCGAGAAGTCGACCTTCTTGTTCTCCTCGTCATACTCGTACATCGGGAAGTCGACGATCCAGGCGAGCTCGAACCGGTCCTTGTCGATCAGGTTCAATTCCTCGCCGAGCTTGGTGCGCGCGAGACCCGCGAACTTCCAGAATTTCTCGGGATCGCCGGCGACGAAGAACGCCGCATCGCCTTCCTTCAGTCCGAGCTGGTCGCGGATCGCAGCGGTGCGCTCGGGGCCGATGTTGTTCGCCAAGGGGCCTGCGCCCTCGCCGCCCTCGCGCCACATGATGTAGCCGAGGCCGGGCTGGCCTTCGCCCTGCGCCCACGAGTTCATGCGATCGCAGAACGCGCGGCTGCCGCCGCCGGTGCCCGGGATCGCCCAGACCTGGTTCTTCGGGTCTTCGAGCATGCGCGCGAACACCTTGAAGCCGGAGCCGCGGAAGTGCTCGGAGACTTCCTGCATCACGATCTTGTTGCGCAAATCGGGCTTGTCGGAGCCGTATTTGCGCACGGCCTCCGCAAACGGAATCCGCGGCCAGTTCTTCGTGACCGGCCTGCCCTTGGCAAAATCCTCGAACACGCCGGTGATCACAGGCTCCATCGCCGCGAACACGTCGTCCTGGGTGACAAAGCTCATCTCGACGTCGAGCTGATAGAACTCGCCCGGCAGACGGTCGGCGCGCGGGTCCTCGTCGCGGAAGCACGGCGCGATCTGGAAGTAGCGGTCGAAGCCCGACATCATCAACAGCTGCTTGTACTGCTGCGGCGCCTGCGGCAGCGCGTAGAACTTGCCGGGATGGATGCGCGAGGGCACCAAGAAGTCGCGCGCGCCTTCCGGCGAGGATGCCGTCAGGATCGGGGTCTGGAATTCGAAGAAGCCCTGCTCCTTCATCCGCTTGCGCATGGAATCGACCACCGCGCCACGGGTCATGATGTTCTGGTGCAGCTTCTCGCGACGCAGGTCGAGGAAGCGGTATTTCAGCCTGATATCTTCAGGATATTCCTGCTCGCCGAACACCGGCAGCGGCAGCTCGGCCGCCGGGCCCAGCACCTCGATCTCCTTGATGTAGATCTCGACCATGCCGGTCGGCAGCTCCGGATTGTCGGTGCCGGCGGGACGGCGGCGCACCTTGCCGTCGATCCGCACCACCCATTCGGAGCGGAACTTCTCGACCTCGACGAATGCCGGCGAGTCCGGATCTGCCACGCATTGGGTGATGCCGTAATGGTCGCGCAGATCGACGAACAGCACGCCGCCATGGTCGCGGACCCGGTGAACCCAACCCGAAAGCCGGACCGTCTGGTCGATATCGCCCTCTCGGAGCGCGCCGCATGTGTGTGACCGGTAGCGATGCATAGTCGTTCCAAAAACTGATGTCGGAGGAGAATCGCGATAGGAAACTTCCTATCCGAAGGCGCTGGGTTTACCCGAGCCCGCTCGGGGCGGCAACCAAGGGAACGCCCGCTTTTGGCCCGAAACTGCAGATTTTGCTGCGATCCGGCGCCAGATGGGCGCCAATCGTTTGCCTATTCGGCCCGCAGGCCTATCTTCGGGATATGACCATTCATTTCCCGTTCCAGAACACCTATTCGGCGCTGCCGGCGAACTTTTTCGCCCGTGTCGCGCCGACCCCGGTCGCCGCCCCCCGGCTGATCAAGCTGAACCGGCCGCTCGCGGTCCAGCTCGGGCTGGACCCGGACCTGCTGTCGGCGCCGGAGGGCGCCGAGATCCTTGCCGGAAAGCGGCTGCCTGACGGCGCCGACCCGATCGCCATGGCCTATGCCGGCCATCAATTCGGGCACTTTGTTCCCCAGCTCGGCGACGGCCGCGCCATCCTGCTCGGCGAGGTCATCGACAAGGACGGCGTCCGCCGCGACATTCAGCTCAAGGGATCCGGCCCGACCCCGTTCTCCCGCCGCGGCGACGGCCGAGCTGCGCTCGGTCCGGTCTTGCGCGAATACATCGTCAGCGAGGCGATGTTCGCTTTGGGCATCCCGACCACCCGCTCGCTCGCCGCCGTCGTCACCGGCGAGCCCGTGATGCGCGAGACCGCGCTGCCCGGTGCGGTGCTGACCCGCGTCGCCGCGAGCCACATCCGCGTCGGCACCTTCCAGTTCTTCGCCGCCCGCGGCGACACCGACGGCGTGCGCGCGCTCGCCGACCATGTCATCGCCAGGCACTATCCCGAGCTGACGGACGCCGCCCAGCCCTATCACGCGCTGCTCGCCGGCGTCGTGGCGCGGCAGGCCGCGCTGGTCGCGCGCTGGCTCCTGGTCGGCTTCATCCACGGCGTGATGAACACCGACAACACCTCGATCTCGGGCGAAACCATCGATTACGGTCCCTGTGCCTTCCTTGATGCCTACAACCCGGCGCAGGTGTTCTCATCGATCGACGAGATGGGCCGCTACGCCTATGCCAACCAGCCGCGCATCGCGTTGTGGAATCTGACCCGGCTCGCCGAATGCCTGCTGCCGCTGTTCGCGGAGGAGAAGGCCATCGAGCAGGCGCAAGTGATCCTCGGCGAATTCCCCGAAAAGTTCACCGCAGCCTATAACGCCGGCCTGCGCGCCAAGGTCGGCCTGTTCACCGTGCGCGACGGTGACGAGGCGCTGATCCAGGACCTGCTCGACGCGATGGCCAAGAACGCGGCCGACTTCACGCTGACCTTCCGCCATCTCGGCGAGGCCGCAAGCGATGACGCCGCGGACGTCCGCGCGCAGTTCACCGATCCCGCGGCGTTCGACGAATGGGCCGCCCGCTGGCGCACCCGCCTCGCGCTGGAGCCGCAAGCGCCGGCCGAGCGCAAGGCCGCGATGCAGGCGGTCAATCCGGCCTTCATCCCGCGCAACCACCGGATCGAGGCGGTGATTGCGGCTGCGGTGAACTCGGATGACTACGCGCCGTTCGAGGAATTGCTGACGGTGCTGGCAAAACCCTATGAGGACCAGCCGCAGTTCGCGGCCTACGCCGATCCGCCGCTCCCCGAGCAGCGCGTGACGCAGACGTTCTGCGGGACGTGAGGTCTTTCCGCCGTCATTGCGAGGAGCGCAGCGACGAAGCAATCCATACCTCCGTGCATGCGAGCCGATGGATTGCTTCGCTTCGCTTGCAATGACGTTGGTGCGACCCTCACACCGTCACCACGATCTTGCCGAACTGCGTGTTCGACTCCAGGTACCGGTGCGCCTCGACGATCTCCTCGAACGCAAACGTCCTGGCGATGATCGGCCTCAAGGTGCCATCGGCAAGCTCGTCGAGGATGAACGCCTTCGCCGCGGTAAGCCGCGCGGGATCGCGCACGATCTCGTGCACGAGGTAGCCGCGCAGGGTCAGGCTCTTGCCGAGCACGTTGGCGAGCGGAAACAGCGTCGGCTCAGGACAGAGTCCACCATATTCGATCAGGATGCCGCCGGGTGCCATCGCCGCCGTCAGCGGCACGAAGGCGGGGCCGCCGACGGCATCGAGCACCACGCGCACGCCGTTCGGTCCCGCGATCTGCTCCAGCCTTGATTGCAGATCCTGCTCCGCCGACGCGATCACGTGCGCCGCGCCGGCCTCGCGCAGCGCCTGCGCCTTGGCCGATGTCCGCGTCACCGCTATCGGGACCGCGCCGATACGGTTGGCGATCTGGATCGCCGCGAGCCCGACGCTGCTCGACGCCGCTGTGATGACGACGAACTCGCCTCGCCCGAGCCTTGCAAGATCGACCAGCGCACCGAACGCGGTGAGATACTGCATCCACACCGCAGCGGCCGTTTCAAAATCGAGCGCGGGCGGATGCTTGACGACAAGCTCCGCCGGAAAGGTCGCGAGCTCGGCATGGGCCGGCCAGCGCACCATCGAGACCGGCGGCACGATGCTCACGGCATCGCCCGGCGCAAATTCTTCGACGCCTTCGCCGATCGCCGCGACAATCCCGGCGGCTTCCAGCCCGAGGCCGGACGGCAGCGTCGCGGTCTCGATATAGCTGCCCCGGCGCAGCGAGGCCTCGGCGCGGTTGAGCCCGAGCGCCTTGACTCGGATCTGAACCTCGCGGGGCGCCGGCGGCGCAACCGCGATCTCCTCGATACGCAGCACCTCGGGACCACCATGCTGGTGAAAGCGGACGCCGCGGGCCATGGGCGAACTCCAAAACAATTGAATGGAATGCCGCTATGCCCGGCGGCGATCGCCGGATAAATCACCCGGTAGCTCCGACAATCGAAACCAGGAGTTTTGAATTGGATCGCCTCACCAGCATGGCCGTCTTCGTCAGGGCGGTCGATCTCGGCTCGTTCGCGGCCGCCGCCGATGCGCTCGAGATGTCGGCCCCGATGGTCGGCAAGCATGTGCGCTTCCTCGAACAACGGCTCGGCGTCCGCCTGCTCCATCGCACCACGCGGCGGCAGAGCCTGACCGATTCAGGGCAAGCCTATTACGAGCGCTGCCGCATCGTGCTCGGCGAGGCCGAGGCGGCCGACGCGCTCGCCTCCGATCAATCGTCGCAGCCGCGCGGGCGGCTGCGGGTGACGATGCCGGCGCTGCTCGGCCGCTACTGCATCGTCCCCACGCTGCTGAAGCTCGCGCAGAAATATCCCGCGCTCGAGCTCGATCTTTCGTTCGGCGATCCGATCGCCGATCTGATGGAGGGCGGTCACGACCTTGCGATCAGGACCGGCGAGCTCAACGAGCAATCCGGCGTGATCGCGCGGCGCATCACGCGCCAGCGCATGGTGGTGTGCGGCTCGCGCGCCTATCTGAAGGCCCATGGCAGGCCGCGCACGCTCGACGAGCTCGGCCGGCACCAGGCGATCGTCTACCGCCGCTCGGGCCGCGTTCGCCCCTGGCTGTTCCCGCGCGCCGGTCTTGCGCCGCACGAGGTCTGGCCGGCCGGGCGGCTCAGGCTCGACGACCTCGAAGCCATCGCGGATGCCGCAGCGCGCGGCATGGGGCTGGCGTGGCTGCCCTCCTGGCTGGTGCGCGAACGCCTCGACACCGGCGCGCTGGTCCGCGTTCTCGGCGACAGCGGGGAATTTCCCTACGATTGCCACGCGCTGTGGCTGCCGACGCCGCGACTGCCACTCAAGATCCGCTTTGCGGTGGATGCGCTCGCGGCCGCGCTGCCGAAGCTCGTGGCGTAGCGCCGCGCCCCCGATTTGTTTGCAACGATTTCGCGCGCGCATCGTTGGCCGTGCAGCGCGGAACGTGCCGCCTCGTCCGATCCAGGTTCCGTGCCGCCGTGATGATGGAGCGCCAGCATGAACCAGCGCGATGACGACCTGAAAACCGCGATCGAGCGCAGCAACCCGAACGGCGTCGAGCCGCCCTTCTCCGAGGACGATCTGCAGCGACAGCAACTCGGGCCGCGCGGCGTGCCCGGGCAACCGGACCCGGCGAAGATGACGCCACAACGCGCCAAGAAGACGCCGGTCGATTCCGGTTCCGGCGGCCACACCGCTTGAACGCCGAAACAAGAAAGGATTCACGATGAGGATCACCAGCTTCAAGGACATGTATGTCGCCGAGCTTCAGGAACTCGCAAGCGTCGAGGAGCAGCTCGCCGTGGCGCTGGCGCGGATGGCGGAGATCGCCTCGCATCCGTCGCTCAAGGATGCGTTCAGCCGCCATCACCGCGAGACCATCGTGCAGGGCGAGCGGTTGAAGTCGCTGCTGCGGATGCACGGGGCCGATCCGCTGGAGCACACCGACCAGGCCATGCAGGCGCTGATCCACGAGACCGCCAAGATGGTCTCGCTGCTGCCCGACGACAATCTGCGCGATGCCGGCCTCGTCGCGTCGGCGCAGAAGCTCGCGCATTACGAGATCGCCGCCTATGGCAGCGCGGCCGCCCTCGCAGGCCAGCTCAACCTGCGCGACGACCAGCGGCTCCTGCACGACAGTCTCGACGAAGAGCGGCACGTCGACACGCTGCTGACGGCGCTCGCCAAGGGTGAGATCAACCAGGACGCCCTCGCCGCGTGACACGGCAGGATGGGTAGCCCGTAGGATGGGTAGAGCGCAGCGAAACCCATCAGCTCATCTCGCGAACGGCACCACTATGGGTTTCGCGGAGTTCTATCATCTGGACGCGCCTTGCGCGGCCCCGTTGGCTCTACTCATCCTACGCATCGACGCGCGCGGGAAAAATGCTGCTGCAAATTTCGCGCTTCGCGGAGCTGCTGTCGTTTTTATCTCGCGACTATTGCCCTGCATGGGCCGTTCGATCAGCCTCTCATGATCGATGCCATGGGGGAGACGAACGATGAGCTTCAGGTTCAAGCAGGTTTTCGCAGACACCCAACAGGCGCTCGGCGCCGATCCGGCGCAGGCGCAGGCCGTGTTCCAGGCGACTTCGCAACTCGGCGACGGCGTCAATAGCCGCGTTGCCGTGCGGCAATTCAACGTCAGCGTCGACGAGCCGCCGGCGCTGGGCGGCAAGGACACCGCACCGAACCCGGTCGAGTACATCCTCGCCGCGCTCGGCTCATGCCAGGAGATCACCTATCGGCTCTATGCCGACGCGCTCGGCATTCCCCTCAACGGCGTCTCCGACAAGCTGTCGGGCGCCATCGATCTGCGCGGCTTCTTCAGCGTCGATCCAGACGTGCGCGCCGGCTTTCAACAGATCGAGGCCGAGGTCGCCATCGACAGTCCGGCCTCCGCGGCTGACATCGCCCGGCTGAAGGAAACCGTCGACCGTCATTGCCCCGTGCTGGACATCCTGCGCAACCCGACGCCGGTGGATCTGAAGCTGCGCACCGGACCGCTCAGCGTGGCCGCCTAACGCGCCATGTGAGCGTTAACTCACTCTCTACCATGCGCCGAGGCCGGCTGCGGTAACCATAAGGCTTAACAGCGCGTCAACGCTCCCCCAACAAGTCTAACTGTTTCTGATGGGGAGAATGGCCCGTGGACGCATTTGCATTCGAATTTATGGGATTGGCGATGATCGCGCTCTGTCTCGTCGTGCTGGCGATGCCCGCCGCGCGCCGGCCGTCGAAGAACATCCGCTACGAGTGAGAGCCGCGAGAAATAAGGCGCTCAAACGTCATCGAATGGCGATATACTCGCGCTGACAAGTCCTGACCTGGACACAAGTTGCGGGAATTGACGACGCTTGAACAACACCGACGTCCCGCAGCCCGGCACACCGCCCGCCACCGCGAGCTCGACGCACTCGCCGCTGGAGGTGCTGCTCATCTTCTTCAAGCTCGGCGTCAGCTGCTTCGGCGGCCCGATCGCCCATATCGGCTATTTCCGCGACGAGTTCGTCACCCGCAGGCGCTGGCTTGACGAACAGGCCTATGCGGATCTGGTCGCGCTCTGCCAATTCCTGCCGGGCCCTGCGAGCAGCCAGGTCGGCTTTTCGCTCGGCCTGATGCGCGCCGGGTACCTGGGGGCGCTGGCCGCCTGGACCGGATTCACGCTGCCCTCGGCGATCGCGCTCGTGCTGTTTGCCTTCGGCGCCAGCGGATTGAGCGGCCCTGCGGGTAGCGGCCTGGTGCATGGCCTCAAGCTGGTTGCGGTGGCGATCGTCGCCCAGGCCGTCTGGGGCATGGCGCGCTCGCTTTGCCCCGATCGCGAACGCGCCTCGATCGCGACGGTCGCAGCACTCGTCATCCTCGCCAGTTCGTCGTCGATCGCGCAGATCGGCGCGATCATTCTCGGCGCTGTCGCCGGGCTTTGGTTCTGCCAGGCGCAACAGGCCAGCGGGGTCACCCATATCGCGATGCCGGTATCGCGCCGCGTTGGCGGCGCAGCGCTGATCCTGTTCGTCGCGCTGTTGGTCGGACTGCCGCTGCTGTCGCGGACATGGCCCGGCCTCGGCCTGTTCGAGGCCTTCTACCGCTCGGGCGCGCTGGTGTTCGGCGGCGGCCACGTCGTGTTGCCGCTGCTGCGCGAAGCCGTGGTGACGCCGGGCTGGATCGGCGACGATGCGTTCCTGACCGGCTACGGCGCCGCGCAGGCGGTGCCGGGTCCGCTATTCACCTTTGCCGCCTATCTCGGCGCCGTGATCGGCGGCCTGCCGGGCGCGATCGTCGGCCTCGTCGGCATCTTCCTGCCGGGACTTCTCGTGCTGCTCGCGGCGCTGCCGTTCTGGGATAGCTTTCGCAAACGGCCGGCGGCGCAGGCCATGATGCGCGGCGTCAACGCCGCCGTCGTCGGCATTCTGGGGGCCGCGCTCTACAATCCGGTGTGGACCAGCAGCGTCCACCGTCCGCTCGATTTCGGCATCGCGCTGGCCGGCTTCGTCCTGCTCACGGCATGGCGCGCGCCGCCGCTCGTGGTGGTCGTGCTCAGCGCGGCCGGCGGCATCGCCACGGGGCTCCTGCAATCGTGAACGACCGCGCGGTCGTCTCGCCGGGTGGATTAAGAACGCCTTCATGCCTCGCCGCCACGATAGCGGATATATGCCGAGCGCTTCTAAACAACCGGATCCGACCCGGGTTCCCATGCTGGACCTGCTGCGGCTTGCCGCGGTCGGGGCCGTGATCCTGTATCACTACGGCTTCTGGGGCGTGGCATCGAACGGCGTGCAAAAGGTGGCAATGCCGTACCTCGCCCCGGTCGCGCAATACGGCTTCCTCGGCGTCCCCGTGTTCTTCGCGATCTCTGGCTTCGTCATCGCCTATTCCGCCGAAGGCCGCACGCCGGTCGGTTTCGCGATCGCCCGCTTCAGCCGGATCTATCCGACCTTCGTCATCTGCATGACGCTGACCTTCCTCGCGACGCTGCTGTTGGGCCACGCGTACTTCCACGTGACGTGGGGGCAATGGCTGACAAACCTGTTCATCGCGGCCCCGATGCTCGGTCAGCCCTACATGGACGACGCCTACTGGTCGCTGGTGATCGAGGTCGTGTTCTACGTCTGGATCGCGCTGTTCCTGACCTGGGGCATCTTTCCGCGGCGCATCGACACGATCATCGTGGCGTGGATCGCAATCACCTTCGCCAACGAGCTGACCCTCGACGTTCCGCTGTTCGAAAAGCTGTTCATGGCCGACGACAGCGGCTTCTTCGCCGTCGGGCTCCTGATCTATGAGCACTACCGGGGACGGCGCGACACCAGGCTGTACAGCCTGCTGACGCTGGCGATCGGCACGGCGACGTTCCAGGCCGTGCACAAGCTGGAGCGGCTCGGCGTCCACACCCATGGCAGCTTCGATCCCCGCGTCGTGACGGTGATCTGCATCGTCTCGCTCGGCATCGTGTTCGCCGCCACTCGCATCAAGTCGGTAGCCCTGCCTGCAGGCCTCGTCAGGGCCGTCGGCGGCATCACCTATCCGCTCTATCTGCTGCATCTGCAGCTCGGCTACGTCATCCTGCTCTTGATCACACCAACGCCGGACGCGCTGTCGACCGCGCTGGTCGTGACGGGCATGGTGGTGCTGGCATGGCTCGTCTGGCGCTTCCTCGAAGGCCCCGCGCATTATCTCGTCAGGGACAGGCTGACGACCCTGGCCTCGCGGCACGGATGGCCGTCACGCATTCGCGCGAACGAAGCCCGGATCGAACGGGACGACGTTGCCTCGCCAATCGAGGCCAGCAGCATCGCCAACCGCTGATCAATCCGGCGCAAACCGCCGGAACAGCATCCACCCAACGTTGCCGCCCTAGCGAACCTTGGGCCGAAGCGAACACCATCATTCATCTGCGATGCGTGGTGACGACGATCAGGCGTAAGGGGGCGGATGGCGCCGGGGCGCCTCGCTATCCTCAGACCCGCCCGCTCCATTCATGATCTCCGGGCATTTCCATCGCCAGTTCATTCGCCAGCTCGAGCGCTTCCTTGACGTCAGGCGTACCTAGACCTTCCGTGAATGTTCGGACAACGGGTAGCAGCAGCTCGGCTGCTCGCGCCTGTTTGCCGGAATGTCGCCATAAGCGCGCCAGGCTGACAGCTGACCGTAATTCAAAGGACCGCGCGCTTTGCCTGCGCGCCAGCTCGATCGAGGCGAGGAACATTCGCTCGGCGGATTCAACGGACGATGATCTCGAATCATTGAGCGTCATCTCACCTTGCAGACGATAGATCTCGGCTTCGTAAAAATGCTCTCCCGTTCTTCTCCCGATCGCCAGTGCGCTGTCGAGTTCGTGCAAGGCAGCATCCGGCAAGCCGGCACTTGCATAAGCCTTCGCGAGCAGGCTTCTGAACCAGCAACTGGCTAGCCGGGCGCTCATGCCCTCGTAACCGTCGATAGCCATTCGCATCTGGTTCAATCCCTCATCGACATTCCCGAGCTCGGTCATCGCCCATCCTCGCAGGATGGTTGTCTGATGCTTCCAATGCAGGAAGCCGTGTTCCGATGAGAGAGCCAGTGCCCTGTTGGTGTAGTCGTGGGTCCCTTCGACATCGCGGAGATGCTGGCAAACGTAAGCGCCGAATGTCAGCGCAAATGACAGCGTGAAGGGGTGGCGAAGGTCTTCCGCTTCCGAAATAGCCTGCTGGCTATATCGGCGCGCCGCGTCAGGACGGCCCAGAAACCACGACACGTACCCGAGATACGAGAGCGAGACGATGCCAGGATGGATGCCATGCGTTGCCGTCAGGGCGCCGTGTAGATCAGGACTGTACAGATTCCTGAAGCGATGAAGGTGATGTTCGGCGGCGACAAACCGCCCGCGGTACAGCATGGTCATCGCGATCGCCCGATGCGCCTCGATCAGATATCCCGTCTGTTGCGTCGCGGACGAACTTTGGTTCGATGCCTCGCGCCTTGCGAACTGCAGGAGCTCCGCGCTCAGCTCATGCGCCCGTGCGAGATCGCCGCGGATGAAGTGGCACACCCAAAGTCCGCGCGTCGCCGCAAAGACCTTCGCCATGTTGCCAAGATTCCGGCCGAGTTCGAGTGCGCGAACATAGTTCTCCTCGACTTCCCGCACGGCGTATCCCTTTGCCGCGATCAGGGCGGTGCCCAGGGCGATGCGAAGCTCAAGCTCGGACTCGTTTCGGCCCTGCATGCCGGGTGAGGCTTGCAGAACCCCGAGCCCACGACGCAAATGACCGATCGCCTCCAGAGTCGCACCCTTCATTGCGGCCTGCTTTCCGGCCTTGAGCCAGAAACCCGCAGCCGGCTCGCTTTGTCCAGACTCGGTCAGGTGGTAGGCGAGAAGCTCCGGTTCGCGCTCGATCTTTTCCGGATATTTTTCGGCCAGCACGCGTCCGATCTTGGCGTGCAGCGTCCGTCTTTCCCTGTGCAACAAGCTTTCATGCGCCGCATTCTGGATCATCACGTGCTTGAACGAGTACAGCGCCTCCGGCAGAAAGCCGAAGCGGACGATTAATCCGGCTGCCTCCAGATGGTTCAGGGCGGCTTCGATCTGGTCCGCCGGCGCTTCGGCAACCTCGCGAAGGATCTCATAAGAAAACTCGCGGCCGATGGTAGCGCCGATCTGCGCGATTTTCTTGAACGATCCCATCCGGTCGAGGCGGGCCATCAGGGAATCGTTCAATGTCGCGGGAATAGCGAGCTGATGCCACGGACCGGACAAGACGTAACGTCCATGTTGCTCAGTCAAGACGTCGGATTCGAGAACGGCCTTGGTCAGCTCTTCAAGGAAGAGCGGCACGCCATCGGTTTTGACAATGATGTCCTCAATCACCTCTCGGGGAAGCTCCTTTTCTCCAGCCACACGTTCGACCAATATCGTGCGGACCTGTCGGCCGAGACGCTTGAGGTTCGCACTGATGGTGTGCGCGTGATCCTTCCAGCCCGGCTGAAACTCCGGACGACAGGTGATCACGACAAGGATCGACGTGGTGCGAACGTTCTCCACCAGCAGATCGAGCACGGCCCGCGAGGTGGGATCGATCCAATGTGCGTCCTCAAAATCGATCAGGAGCGTCTGCTCGCGCGCTTGCGCGAGCAGATGGTTGACGAGCGTGGCGATCGTCGCATCCTTCAGCTGTTGCGGCGAGAGATCCAGGGCCGCGTAGCGGTCCCCGGTGGGAATTGAAAGCAACGCCGCAAGGATCGGCACCACTGTGTCCGCCTCGCCGTTCGAGGCGGCGACACCAGCTTCAAGCTTTGTCAGCCAAAGCGCAGACGCGTTCTCGCCGTCAAGGCCGAGCGAGAATTTGAGATGCTCGATGAAGGGGTGAAAAGCGGTGCTGCTGTAATAGGGAGAGCACTGGAACGAAACTTGTCCGTGCTGATCACCCGCGATCCGCTCCCGCAATTCCTGAACGATCCTGGATTTTCCAATTCCCGGCTCGCCCGTCAGCAGCACGACCTGCCCCTCATGGGCTTTCGCTTGCTGCCAACGCGTGAGCAGCAACGCCACCTCTTCGGTGCGGTTGACCAGCGGCGTCAATCGGGAGCCCATGGCTGCGGCAAATCGCGTCTCGGCGCGGCAGGGCCGAACCACGAGCCAGGCCTGGGCCTTCGCGGATATCCCCTTCAGCGCGTGAAATCCGAAGTCCTGGTAGTCGAACTTTCCTCTCAGCAGGGATTGCGTCGAAGACGCAATCACGACGCCGTCCGGAGGCGCCAAGGCCTGCAGACGGGCAGCCAGATTTGGCGTCTCGCCGACTGCGGAATCGTGCTCCTCGGTGTCCTGTCCAACCAGGTCTCCGACGACAACAAGGCCGGTCGCAATCCCGATGCGCACACTGGGCCCATGACTTGCAACGTCGCGGGCGTCGCTCGCTCTCGCCGACGACAGGCTCCGTACAATTTCGAGCGCCGCACGCACCGACCGCTCGGCGTCATCCTCATGCGCATTCGGATAGCCAAAATAGACCAGAATGCCGTCCCCAAGGTAGCGGGCCGCGAAGCCTTCGTACCGCTTGACCACGCTGACGCACTTTTCCCTGAAGCTCGCGATCACGTCGCGGACGTCTTCGGGATCGAACTGCTCGGACAGCGAGGTCGAACCGACCATGTCGCAGAACATCACGGTCAGCTGGCGCCGCTCGGCGCTCACCGCCGCGCTTTCCGCGACGCTCCTACCGCCGGCGGGACCTTTTGCCGAACGGGTCAGGGAAGCAACCGCGCGCTGCAAGCGCTTGCGGTCTCCCAGCGGAAGTCCAAGTTCGACCAGATCCTGCTCGGTCAAATCGGGCAGGATGTCCAAACCGATGCGATGCAGGACAAAGAGGTCGCTATACTGGCCGAGATCAACGGTTTCGAGCCAGTGCTTGAGAGCAGCCTCCATATCGGCGCTTGGCTGTTTCTCCGGCATTGTGATCCGTCCGACTGCGGGCCATTGGCGACAATGGGCCTCGTTCGACGATGCCAAGGGACCTGTTTACCCCAGACTGGACGCGTTCACAAAGTGCGAAAACAAGGAGCAGACCGATCGAAGACGCACTCTGCCCTCGGTCACTCGGATATTCGAGATAGCGCACGCGCTGGTATTTTGGCCCTTCGCCGACTGCGATGGCGCTGTAGGCGAAACCAGAGTCGCCCCCTCGGGCGCCATCATCCAACCTCCGGCATGTTCGGTACTCGGCGCGACAAAGGCGCCCGGCGAACGACGGCGTGACTCACGAATTTGCGCGCGGAGCCATTCGATTTTGCGCGCTATGACAGGCAGCGCCTGCCACCGAGTTGCCCGTCTGGGGCTATCCAGTCCTTGGCAACGCTGCCCGGTGCCGTGACCAGCGATTGCTCGCCAATCCGGCACAGAACACCGCGTCAGCGCTGTTGGGGATGGTCTGCGCGAACCATCGGTCGACATCCGGCGAGGTTTGGGTCGTCGGCTCATCGCGATAGCGAAGCCGGCCATAGGCCCCCCGCATCACCATCGTCGTCTTCTCGACGGTTTGACGAGGGTACAGGGTTGCAGCCAGTTTGAGACAGAGATCGTCGAGATCATCCGCGTGCGTGTCCTCCGAGATAGCGGGCACGACGCTGCGGCACTGCGCGCGACCCAGCACGTAGATGACGGGATTTCTCGTCCGCCAGCACAAGCAGAAGTCAGCCGGTGCCGCCGGGTGACCGAACTCCGCCGTCATAGCGGCATCGAACATCCGCTTGAAAGAGCCGCGACCACGATGCGTGTCTCTGACGGCGGTACCCGAGAGATAGATCACCGACGTGCTGGCAACGGCGAGGCGCTGAATGATGAGGTAAGCCACGCATTCACCGCCGTGGTGGAGCAGGACAATGCCGTGGTCGGGCTTGAACGGAGAGTGTTCGCGGGACCAGAACTTTTCCTCCGTCAGCCAATTCGTGTCGATGATGCTGTTGATGCTCTCGAGCACTGCATCGCGGCGCTGTTCCGGGACTTCAGAGGCGATTTGAAACAGCTCGCTGGTGACAGCCCCGGGCTGCGTCGCGATCACGATAGCGGCTCCTCGTTGGTCATCAACTTCAGGTTGCTTTGGCAGAATACGGCACCCATGATCGGCCAGGCAAGCCGGCCCCGAGAAAGCTCAGCACTCCGGTTGACCCAAATCGCCATCCCGACGGCGCAAGCTCCCGCAGCGGCGCGCCCCACTACGACTGTCATCGTCCGCGAAAGCGGGCGATCCAGTACGCCGCGGTCTCTCGGTTCGAGCACAACTGTCTCTGGGATTCGACCGGTCGAGCCGGGCGATCAAAGCCGCAAGTGGGGACGCAACGACGGCGCGGTGCGCCTCGTCACCATGAGGGTCGGTTGCAGAAGTCCGCAAATGTCACAGCCCCAAGCGTGGCGGCGCATGACTTCGGAATAATGGAAAAATATCGCTGATTTGCCCGACGTGTCAAGTTGCCGTGTCGAACACCGCTAGCTGTCGGCTCCTTTGCATGGGGTTGTTTTCGATATTTTGGTCGTGTGTCCCGGCGCCAGCGGGCTATCACCTGTGGCGCTCAGCCCCCGTTCGTCATGCCCGGTCAAGCCGGGCGGTGACACCGAAGATGGCGGACGACCGACGAACTGCCGGCACGACCGGGCCGAAAACACCCTCGAATCACGCCCAATCAATTCAAAAACGGCCCGTCCCTCACCCCGCGCAGGGCCAAAATCCCTGCAAGACCCTTGACATAGCTGCCCTTTCGGCAGAACGCGTGTGGTCAAGCCGTTATGGACACTTCATGGATTTGATTAGCACGACCTCCGACCTCGCCGCCGCCTGCGACCGGCTCGCCAAACACAAGGTCATCACTGTCGACACCGAGTTCCTGCGGGAGACGACCTACTATCCGCTGCTCTGCGTCGTGCAGATGGCGAGCGCGGACGAAGCCGTCGTGGTCGACGCGCTGGCACCCGGCATCGACCTCAAGCCGTTCTTCGACCTGATGTCGAACGAGGCCGTGCTCAAGGTATTCCACGCCGCGCGGCAGGACATCGAAATCGTCTGGCACCTCTCCGGCACGATTCCGCATCCGATCTTCGACACCCAGGTCGCCGCCATGGTGCTCGGCTATGGCGACAGCATCGCCTATGACCAGCTCGTCGACCGCGTCACCGGCCACCGCCCCGACAAGACCCACCGCTTCACCGACTGGTCGCGCCGGCCGCTGACCGACGAGCAGCTCCACTACGCCGTCTCCGACGTGACGCATCTGCGCGAAGTGTTCGCAGCCCTCGATGCCGATCTGAAGAAGCGCGACCGCAGTGACTGGGTCAGCGAGGAGATGGAGGTCCTGACCTCGCCGAAGACCTACGACTTCCATCCGGAGCGCGCCTGGGAGCGGCTCAAGACCCGCGTCCGCAAGCCGCGCGAGCTCGCGGTGCTGATCGAGGTCGCGGCCTGGCGCGAGCAGGAGGCGCAGAGCCGCGACGTGCCGCGTTCGCGCGTGCTCAAGGACGATGCGGTCGGCGATATCGCCACCCATGCGCCGACTTCGCTGGAGAAGCTCGGCAATCTGCGCTCGCTGCCGAAGGGCTTTGAGCGCTCGAAATGGGGCGCTGACATCATTGCCGCCGTGCAGCGCGGGCTCGCCCGCGACCAGGCCATGCTGCCCAAGCTGGAGAAGCCGAGAAACAATTCCAACGGCGCGGCGACCGTCGAGCTGTTGAAGGTGCTGCTGCGCATGACCTCGGAGCGCCACGGCGTCGCCAGCAAGGTGATCGCCACCGTCGACGACCTCGAGCAGATCGCGGCCAGCGATCAGGCCGAGGTCGGCGCCCTGCACGGCTGGCGCCGCGAACTGTTCGGCGAGGCCGCGCTCAAGCTCAAGCACGGCCAGCTTGCGCTGGCGATCGACAAGGGCCGCGTGGTGCGGGTGGACCGGGGTTAGCGCGTCCGCCTGGTGCCCGCCAGGTTCCACCGGCAGTCGGCCAGTGGCCGAACGTGTTGCCCCGGAGTTCGACCGGCACAGGCTGAGGTTGCGTCACGCAAAACCACCGCGCTTGCTAAGGCGCAATTTTCGTGTTGCAATCCGTTCACAATCGGATTTGCGGCCGTTCGACTGTGCGTTTCGCGACGTTGATATCCAAGGCTTCGATGTACAGGGCCTCGAGAGGCGAAACTTCGGACTTGAAGACTTTGGATCTGACGACCCGGGAAGTGAACAGACAGCGCAAAGTCCGCTTGTGGCGTGGCACGTGGAAAACGTGGCCGCGTCTTTTTTATGTCTAAACTGGGAGAGAGACGATGCCGAAGGGTACCGTCAAATGGTTCAACCCGACCAAAGGTTACGGGTTCATCAAGCCAGCCGTCGGCGACAAGGACGTGTTCGTCCACATCTCGGCGGTCGAGCGCGCGGGCCTCAGCACATTGAACGAGAACCAGTCCGTCGAGTACGAGCTGGTGGAGAACCGCGGCAAGGCGTCGGCAGAGAACCTCAAGGTTCACTGAACGCCGCTGCCAGCGGAATTCATCCTGATGCCTCCCCCGGCCGCATCACCCCGGGGGATGTCTCCTGCAACCGCGCGCTAAGGCGCCGGCGCGATCAGGGTATGGTCGGTTGCGCCGCTGCCCAGGGTCTTGCAGAGATCGCCTTCCAGCTCGAGCCGGCCGCTCGCCAGCAGCCGCAGCGCCTCCGGATAGATGCGATGCTCGATGGTGATCACGCGCGCGGCGAGCGTCTCGGCCGTGTCGTCGTCAGCGACCGTGACCGCGCCCTGCATCACGATCGGTCCGGCGTCGGTCTCCGGGATCACGAAATGCACCGTCGCTCCGGACAGCTTGACCCCTGCACGCAACGCCTGGCCGTGCGGATCGAGACCCGGAAAGCAAGGCAGCAGCGAGGGATGGATGTTGAGCATCCGCCCGTACCAGTGCCGCGCGAACTCGGCGGTGAACAGCCGCATGAAGCCGCCGAGGCAGATCAACTCGACCTGCCTGTCGTCGAGCGCCCGCTGCAGCACGGCCTCGAAGCCGGCGCGGTCCTTGCCGAACGGCTTGCTCTCGATGACGATGGTCGCAATGCCGCTCGCGGCCGCCTTCTCGAGCCCGGCGGCATCGGCACGGTTCGAGATCACGGCCACGATCTCGGCCGGGAAATCCTCAGCCTTCGCAGCCTCGATCAGCGCGGCCATGTTGGAGCCGCGGCCGGAGATCAGGATGGCGACGCGGCGCTTCATCGCGAGAGATCGAGATGACCGTTATAGACCACGCGATGCTCGCCTTTGGCCTCGATCACCTCGCCGAGCAGTGTCACCGTCTCGCCGCCGGCGGTAAACGCCTCGGTCACGGCGTCGACCGCATCAGCCTTGACGATCGCGATCATGCCGATGCCGCAGTTGAAGGTGCGCAGCAGCTCGAGCTCGGCGATGCCGCCCTGCTCGGCCAGCCATTTGAACACCGGCAGCACCGGCAGCCGCGCCAGATCGATGCCGACGCCGAGATGCTTCGGCAGCACGCGCGGAATGTTGTCGGTGAAGCCGCCGCCGGTGATGTGGGCGAGGCCTTTCACCGCGCCGGTGTCGCGGATCGCGCGCAGGCAGGATTTCACATAGAGCCGGGTCGGCGTCAGCAGCGCGGCGCCAAGCGTCATGACCGGCGCGAACGGCGCCGGCGCGTCATAGGCAACGCCGGACTGCTCGACGATCTTGCGCACCAGCGAATAGCCGTTGGAGTGCACGCCGGAGGAAGCCAGCCCGATCACGGCATCGCCCGCCGCGATATCCGCGGTCGGCAGCAGCGTGCCGCGCTCGGCCGCGCCGACCGCAAAGCCGCCGAGGTCGTAATCGCCATCCTTGTAGAGGCCGGGCATCTCGGCGGTTTCGCCGCCGATCAGCGCGCAGCCGGATTCGCGGCAACCCTCGGCGATACCAGCGACGATCTGCGCGGTGGCCTCCGGGTGCAGCTTGCCGCAGGCGAAATAGTCGAGGAAGAACAGCGGTTCCGCGCCCTGCACGACGAGGTCGTTGACCGACATCGCGACCAGATCGATGCCGATGCCGCCATGAATGCCGGTCTCGATCGCGATCTTCAGCTTGGTGCCGACGCCATCGGTCGCGGCCACCAGGACCGGATCCTTGAAGCCGGCGGCCTTGAGGTCGAACAGCCCGCCGAAACCACCGATCTCGGCGTCCGCGCCAGGCCGCGCGGTGGCCCGCACCATCGGCTTGATCAGATCGACCAGTCGATTGCCGGCGTCGATATCGACACCCGAATCCGCGTAAGTGAGCCCGTTTTTGCGCTCGGTCATGCCCAATTCCAGATGATCAGGGGCTGGTTACGAGGAATTCCGCCCCCGCGCAATGGCTCGCGGCGCTGCTGCCGCGATACTATGTAGATAACACAAGGCGGCTGCGCAAAAGAGCCGGATATCGAGTAAAATCAGGCTTCTAGCCGGGAAGCGATCCAAGTTGAGCATTCCGAACATCATCACCCTCGGCCGCATCATCCTGGTGCCGGTGATCGTCTGGGCCATCGTGTCCAGCCAGATGGAGATTGCGTTCGCGATCTTCGTGATCGCCGGCGTCTCGGACGCGGTCGACGGTTTCCTCGCCAAGCGCTTCAACATGACGAGCGAGCTCGGCGCCCTGCTCGATCCGCTCGCCGACAAGGCGCTCCTGGTGTCGATCTATGTCGCGCTCGGAATCTGGGGCGCGGTGCCGCGCTGGATCGTGATTCTCGTGGTGTCACGCGACATCATGATCGTCTCCGCCGTGATTGTGTCATGGTTGTTCGACAAGCCAGTCGAGATGAAGCCGCTGATGGTGTCGAAGCTGAACACGGTGGCGCAGGTCGCGTTCGCAGCGCTGGTGCTGGCCTCGCTCGGCTTCGGCTTTCAGCCACACCCTTACGACCTGATCCTGATGGGCCTGGTCACGATCTTTACTTTGGGTTCGGTGTCCCTCTATCTCGTGGAGTGGGTGCGGCACATGAGCACGATCGAAGCTCGGTAGGCGGGATCCGGAAAAGTGGAAGCCGGTTTTCCCGCGACAAACGCAACGCGTTTACGCATAGCTAGATAAAGTGGTTTGGAGACCTGCGTGGCCAGTAGCGTTCAACCTCGTCAATTGGCCTTGGCCCTGCCGCACGAGGAGAAGCTGACCCGCGACGATTTCCTTGAGGGCCCTGCCAATGAGGCGGCGCTGGCGCTGATCGACGGCTGGCCGGACTGGCCAAACCGAATCATGCTGCTGGTCGGGCCTGACGGCTCCGGCAAAAGCCACCTCGCCGCGATCTGGGCCGAGAGCGCCGGCGCGCGCTCGACCGCGGCGCATGCGCTGACCGCCGACACGGTGCCGACCGCGCTTGCGACCGGTGCGCTCGTCGTCGAAGACCTGAGGCCGGCGGATTTCGACGAGCGCGCGATGTTTCATCTTTTAAATCTGGCGCGCCAGGACGATGCCTACGTGCTGATCACGGCGCGCATTCCGCCCTCGGCGTTCGAGATCGAATTGCGCGACCTGCGGTCGCGGCTCCGCGCGGTGCCGACCGTGACGCTGCTGCCGCCGGACGACCAGCTGTTCCGCGGCCTGATCGTCAAGTTCTGCGCCGACCGCCAGATGAGCGTGGACGAACCGCTCGTCAGCTATCTGAGCAACCGGATCGAGCGTTCCTACGTTGCCGTCCGGCAGGCGGTCGAGCTCCTGGATACCGAGGCACTCCGGCTCGGCCGTCCCGTCACGCGGGCGCTGGCGGCGGAGCTGTTGCGCGACGCCTGATCCATCCCGCGGCTTGACGGCGCAGGCGAGCGGAACATCAATGTCATCGAAACGTCATCGCAATATCACATGGTCTCTGCGGCTCTCGGCTACACCGCCCCGGCCCCTGCCCTGAATTGGACCAGCACTTTATGGACTCGGCACAAGCTACTGAAATCAAAGAAAAAGAGGCGGAGTTTCCCGCCATTCCCGCAATCGCGACCAGCCCCGAACGCTTCATCAACCGGGAGCTGTCCTGGCTGCACTTCAACCGGCGGGTGCTCGAGGAATCGGTCAATCTCGGCCATCCCGTGCTGGAGCGGGTCCGCTTCCTGTCGATTTCGGCGAATAACCTCGACGAGTTCTTCATGGTCCGTGTCGCCGGCATCAAGGCGCAGGTCCGCGAGGGCATTACCGAGCGCAGCCCGGACGGCCTGCTGCCGGCCGATCAGCTCGTGATGATCAACAAGACCGTCTCGCAGCTCGCCTCCGACCAGCAGGCGATCTGGAGCGACCTGCGGGATATCCTGGCCAAGGTCGGCATCCAGCTGGTCGACGGCCGCGACGTCACCAAGTCCGAGCGCAGCTGGATCGAGGATCACTTCCTCCACAGCATCTTCCCGCTGCTGACGCCGCTGGCGATCGACCCGGCGCATCCCTTCCCGTTCATCCCGAATCTCGGCTTCACGGTGGCGCTGCAATTGTCGCGGATCTCCGACGGCAAGGCGATGAACGCGCTGATCCGCATGCCCGGCAAGATCGACCGCTTCATCCGCATCCCCTCCACCAAGGAAGGCGCGCCGGCGCGGCTGATCACGCTGGAGCAGGCCACCGGTCTCTTCATCGGCCGCCTGTTCCCCGGCTACACCGTCAAGGGCCAAGGCGCATTCCGCATCATCAGAGACTCCGAACTCGAAATCGAGGAAGAGGCCGAAGACCTCGTTCGCCTGTTCGAGACCGCGCTCAAGCGGCGACGCCGCGGGTCGGTGATCCGGCTCGAGATCGAGGCCACGATGCCAGAGGAGCTGCGCATCTTCGTGCAGCACGCCTTGTCGGCCGCAGACGACGAAGTGATCCTGGTCGACGGCGTGCTGGCGATGAACGAGCTGTCGCAGCTCACCCGCCTCAATCGCCCCGACCTCGAATTCCCGCCCTATGTGCCGCGCCACCCCGAGCGGGTGCGCGATCATGGCGGCGATATCTTCGCCGCCATCCGCCAGAAGGACCTCGTGGTCCATCACCCCTACGAATCCTTCGACGTCGTGGTGCAGTTCCTGCAGCAGGCGGCACGCGATCCCGACGTGGTCGCGATCAAGCAGACGCTCTATCGCACCTCGAACAATTCGCCGATCGTGCGCGCGCTGGCGGAAGCCGCCGAGGCCGGCAAGTCGGTGACCGCGCTGATCGAGCTGAAGGCGCGCTTCGACGAGGAAGCCAATATCCGCTGGGCCCGCGACCTCGAACGCGCCGGCGTGCAGGTGGTCTACGGCTTCATCGAATTGAAGACGCATGCCAAGCTGTCGATGGTGGTGCGCCGCGAGGGCGGCAATCTCACGACCTATGTGCACACCGGCACCGGCAACTATCACCCGGTCACCGCGCGCATCTACACCGACCTCTCCTACTTCACCTCGGATCCGATCATCGGCCGCGACGTCGCGCGGGTCTTCAACTACATCACCGGCTATGCCGAGCCGAGCGACATCGAGAAGATGGCGGTGTCGCCGCTGACGCTGCGCAAGCGGATCATCGAGCACATCCACGGCGAGATCGCGCACGTCAAGCACGGCCGGCCCGGCGCGGTCTGGATGAAGATGAATGCGCTGGTCGACCCTGATATCATCGACGCGCTGTACGAGGCCTCGCAGGCCGGCGTCTCGGTCGAGCTCGTGGTGCGCGGCATCTGCTGCCTGCGGCCGGGGCTGCCGGGACTGTCGGAGAACATCCGCGTCAAATCGGTGATCGGCCGGTTCCTGGAACACGGCCGAATCTATAGCTTCGGCATGGGTCAGGGCCTGCCGAGCACAAAAGCTGCTGTGTATATCTCGTCCGCTGACATGATGCCGCGAAACCTCGACCGCCGCGTCGAGGTTCTCTGTCCGCTGCAAAATCCCACGGTGCATCAGCAGGTTCTCGAACAGATCATGGTCGCGAACCTGAAGGACACCGAGCAAAGCTGGCAATTGTTGCCGGATGGGTCGTCAACGCGTATGAAGGCCGCGAAAGGCGAAGAGCCCTTCAATCTGCATGACTACTTTATGACAAATCCGAGTCTGTCCGGCCGTGGTAAGTCTCTCAAGGAATCTTCACCGCGCCGTCTCACGCGTCGCAACGAGCGTCAGCAGCCATCGTCTTAAGGGGGTCTTACGGTGAAGCGGCCGCGGAAGCGCGCTTCCAGCGTCGCTGTCATCGATATCGGCTCGAACTCGGTTCGTCTCGTGGTCTACGAGGCGATGGCGCGCAGCCTCATCACAATCTTCAACGAGAAGGCGCTGTGCGGGCTCGGGCGCGAGGTGCAGAGCACCGGCCTGCTCGCAACCGATGCCGTCAACAAGGCGCTCACCGCGCTGCGCCGTTTTCGTGCACTGTGCAGGATCCAGCAAGTCGGCCGCGTCTACGCGATCGCGACCGCGGCCTGCCGCGACGCCAAGAACGGTCCGGACTTCATCGCCAAGGCCGAGCGCATCTGCGGCGCCAAGATCGAGATCCTCACCGGGCCGCGTGAAGCGAAGCTATCCGCGCTCGGCGTCGTCTCGGGCGTGCACAATCCGAACGGCATCGTCGGCGATCTCGGCGGCGGCTCGCTTGAACTGATCGATGTCAAGGGCAGCCGCGTGCGCAGCGGCGTGACGCTGCCGCTCGGCAGCCTCGCGCTGCAGGACCTCTCCAACAAATCGCTCAAGCGCGCCGAACGCATCGTCAAGAACGAGCTGCTCGGCGTCGCCCAGCTCAAGACCGGCCGCGGCCGCACCTTCTATGCCGTCGGCGGCACCTGGCGTGCGCTGGCGCGCATTCACATCATCCAGAGCGGCTACCCGCTCAAGGTGATGCACGGCTATTCGATCCCGGCGGCCGACGCACTCGACTTCGCGCAGCGGCTGCGACGGCTGGCGGCCACCAACATGCTGGCCAATATCGAGTCGGTCGCCGACGCGCGGCGGCCGCTATTGGCCTATGCCGCGCTCGTGCTCGAATACATCATCCGCGTAGCCCAGCCGAAGACCATCGTGTTCTCGACCTTCGGCGTACGCGAGGGCCTGCTCTACGAGATGCTGCCGCAGGCCGAACGCGCCAAGGACGGACTGCTCTGCGCCGCGCAAAATCTCAACGAATTGCTGTCGCGCTCGGCCCGCCACGCCCAGGAGCTGACGGCGTGGACCGACCGGCTGGTGCGCGTCGTCAGGCTACGCGAGACCGAGGAAGACCGCAGGCTGCGGCACGTCGCCTGCCTGCTCTCCGACATCGGCTGGCGGGTGCATCCCGATCATCGCGGCGAGGAAACCCTCAGCCTGATCATGAACGGCAATTTCGGCTCGATCACGCATCAGGGCCGCGCCTTCGTCGCGCTCTCGGTGTTCTATCGCTACGCCGGGCTCAGCGAGGAAAACGAGCCGCCGCCGCAGATCCGCGCGCTGGTGACGCCGGCGATGGACGAGCGCGCCCGCGTGCTCGGCGCCGCATTTCGCGTCGCGCATCTGATCACGGCGGCGCGCACCGGCGTGCTGCCGGCAACCCATTTCCGCACCCAGGGCCGCAAGCTGATGCTGGTGTTCGAGCACCGGATGGTGGATCTGGTCGCCGACCGCGTCGGCAGCCGCTTCAAGCAATTGGCGCGGCTGGTCGGGCGCGCCGGCTCGATCGTGCGGCGCTAGACCTCACGCCGCCTTGGCGGCGTGCTTGGCCTTGCGGAGTGCGTGGCGGCGCCAGATCGACCCCACGACCAGCACCACGATGATGCCGAGCACCGCGAGCGCGATCTCGCCGCCATTGCCGCCATGGGCGAATTGCGGCGACATCCCGACCGACGTCAGCCAGGAATCGAGCTTGGTACCGAGCGGTCCGGCGAACAGCGCGTCCAGCTTCGGATGCACGGCGGGATCGGTCGCGATGACGTCGCCCGCGATCCAGCCGAGCAGCGCGGCGCCGGCCCAGACCAGGACCGGCAGCTTGGTGAGCAGCGCCATGATCAGCGCCGCGCCGGCAACGATCAGGGGAACGCTGATCGCAAGTCCGAGCACCAGCAGCGGCACGCTGCCGTTGGCGGCGGCGGCCACCGCGATCACATTGTCGAGGCTCATCACGATGTCGGCGACGACGACGATCTGAACCGCGGCCCACAGATGCGAGGCCGCGTGCACGCTGTCCTCGTCCTCCTGCTCCGGCACCAGCAGCTTGGCGGCAATCACGATCAGCGCCAGCCCGCCGACCAGCTTCAAATAGGGAAGCTCCATCAGGCTGGCGACGATGCCGGTGAAGATGACGCGCAGCAGCACCGCCGCGGCGGCGCCGAGAATCATGCCCCACAGGCGCTGGCGCGGCGCGAGCCCGCGGCAGGCGAGCGCGATCACGAGCGCGTTGTCGCCCGACAGCAGGACGTTGATCCAGATGATCTTGCCGACGGCGACCCAGAACGTCGGCGTCGCCATCTCGTTCTTGAATTCGGTGAAGAACGCGCCGATGTACGCCGGATCAAAGATCTGCCACAGCCAGTCCACAGCGAGTCCTATTCGGCCTTGCGGCCGCCCCTGGCGGCGGTCGTCCGCCGCTCCCCGGTTCTACTTCGACGCGGTCTCCTCGGGAGACCGCGCCACTTTCAGCAATACGGTGTCAGCCGACGATCTCGTTGCCGGCGAAGAACTGCGCGATCTCGATCACCGCGGTCTCCGGCGCATCCGAACCGTGCACCGAGTTCTCGCCGATCGACTTCGCATAGAGCTTGCGGATGGTGCCTTCAGCGGCCTTCGACGGGTCGGTCGCGCCCATCACGTCGCGATATTTCAGGATAGCGCCCTCGCCTTCCAGCACCTGGACCACAACCGGGCCCGAAGTCATGAAGTCGACCAGCTCGCCGAAGAACGGACGCGCCTTGTGGACGGCGTAGAAGGTCTCGGCCTGGCCGCGGGTCATGCGGATGCGCTTCTGCGCCACGACGCGCAGGCCCGCCTTCTCGATCACCGCATTGACCGCGCCGGTCAGGTTGCGCTCGGTGGCGTCGGGTTTGATGATCGAAAAGGTGCGTTCAATCGCCATGATTTCGTCCTTGTAAACTTGGCTGGGAGTTGCCGGGGCTTATATCGGCGCGACGGGATAACGGCAAGCGACCCTGTGACGCGTTAGCCTTTAGTTTTGACGCATTTTCACGACGAAAACCGTCGTTAGCGCGCCCTCCGGACAGCGGCCGGCTCGGCCAACTTACCGCGATTTCACCTAGGTGAACCCATTCTGTCAGCGCCGTGCCGCTGCCGTTCAGCTCAAGTCACATAGGCTCTGCAGCGATCGGACGCCTTGCTGGCCCCCCATCCGCAAGCCTCACAGGACGTCTCGGGAAATGTCACCGCGGGCGCGTCGCGCGCGCCCATACCTCGAGGAGACGATCATGTTACGCAAACTCTCGCTTGCCGCCGTCGCCGCGGTTTCGCTCGGTGCCGCCGCGCTCGCCCCGACCTCCGCTTCTGCGTGGGGTGGTTGGCATGGCGGCTGGCACGGTGGATGGCACCACGGCTGGTGGGGCGGTCCGCGCGTCATCGTCGGCGGCCCGGCCTATTACGGCGGTTATGGCTACGGCGGCGGCTGCTACGTGCGCCGCGTGGTGCCGACCCCGTGGGGGCCCCGCTGGCGCCTGGTCAACCGCTGCTACTGATCCATCGAATCTACGACTGCTCCCCTGACTTGCTTCTCGCCCCGGCCCTCGCGCCGGGGCTTTTTTCGGGTCCGCCGGGGGAACCCGGGCATATATGGGACCCACTACCTCAAGGCGAGAGCAAGGCGCGGAAACCAAATTCGGGGTCGCGACTTGTCATGGCGAGGAGCTACTCGAACATGCGAGGTGGAACTCGCCAAGAGACATGCCATGACGATGACAATGAGCAAGATCGACAAGGACGCCGATCAGATTGATCACAAGACCTGCCGTTACATCTGCGATGCCGTAGGCGAACGGCTTCAGCAAAGCATGCGGCCAGAGCCCGCACTTTCGTCTCGCCTGCAGCAACTCCTCGATGAGATGCAACGACGGGAAGGCGATCGCCATTAGATGTTGAGGGCTGACCAGCAGCCCAATTGCGTTTTTGCAACAGCTCCGGGAGAGATTTTACGAACAGACGGGGTTGCGTTTGGCGGCGGGTCCGGTGACAACGCTGCATGCTCTCCATCACTGACATCTCGGTCCGGATCGCCGGACGGCTGTTGATCGATCACAGTTCGGTGCAAATTGTACCCGGAGCCCGCGTCGGATTTGTCGGCCGCAACGGCGTCGGCAAATCGACGCTGTTTCACGCCATCCGGGGCGACATCCCGACCGAGAGCGGCAGCATCGCGCTGCCGCCGCGCTGGCGTATCGGCAGCCTCGCGCAAGAAGCGCCCGACGGGCCCGAAAGCCTGATCAACGTCGTGCTGAAGGCCGATCTCGAGCGCGACGCGCTGCTGCGCGAGGCCGAGACGGCGCACGATCCGCACCGGATTGCCGAAATCCAGACCCGGCTGGTCGACATCGACGCCCATTCCGCGCCCGCCCGTGCCGCGGCGATCCTCTCCGGCCTCGGCTTCTCGACATCAGACCAGGCGCGGCCGTGCGCGGAATTTTCCGGCGGCTGGCGCATGCGCGTGGCGCTGGCGGCGACGCTGTTCTCCGCGCCCGACCTCCTGCTGCTGGACGAGCCGACCAACTATCTCGATCTCGAAGGCACCTTGTGGCTCGAGAACCACCTCGCCAACTATCCGCGCACCGTGATCGTGATCAGCCACGACCGCGACCTGCTGGACACCTCGGTCGATCAGATCCTGCACCTCGATCGCGGCCGGCTGACGCTCTACAAGGGCACCTATTCCTCGTTCGAGGACCAGCGCGCCGCGCGCGAGTTGCTCGACGCCAAGCACGCCAAGCGGCAGGCCGATGAGCGCAAGCGCCTGCAGGATTTCGTCGACCGCTTCAAGGCCAAGGCCTCGAAGGCGCGGCAGGCGCAGTCGCGCGTGAAGATGCTGGAGCGGATGAAGCCGATCACCGCGCTGGTGACCCAGGATGTTCATGAGATCTCGTTCCCGGCGCCGGAGAAGCTGCTGTCGCCGCCGATCATCGCGGTCGATGACGTCTCGGTCGGCTACGAGCCCGGCAAGCCGGTGCTCAATCGCGTGACGCTGCGCGTCGATACCGACGACCGCATCGCGCTGTTAGGGGCCAACGGCAACGGCAAGTCGACGCTGGTCAAGCTGCTGGCGGGCAAGCTCGCGCCGTTTGCCGGCCGGATCACGAGGGCCGACAAGCTGTCGGTCGGCTATTTCGCCCAACACCAGGTCGACGAGCTCAATCTCGACGGCTCGCCCTATGATCACATCCGCAAGCTGATGCCGGAGGCGCCGGAGAGCAAGGTGCGCGGCCGCGTCGGTGCGATCGGCTTCTCCGGCAAGGCCGGCGACACGCTGGTGAAGAGCCTGTCGGGCGGCGAGAAGGCGCGGCTGCTGCTGGGGCTTGCCACGTTCTACGGCCCGAACATGATCATCCTGGACGAGCCGACCAACCACCTCGATATCGACAGCCGTGCGGCGCTCGCGGAGGCGATCAACGAATTCCCCGGCGCCATCATCATGGTCTCGCATGATCGCTATCTGATCGAGGCCTGCGCCGACCGCCTGTGGGTCGTGGCCAACCAGACCGTCACGGCCTATGACGGCGATCTCGACGAATATCGACGCATGATCCTGTCGGCCAATGACGGCCGGCCGGCCTCGCGCGAGCGCGTCAAGGAGGCCGCGAAGCCGGAGCGCATCCGCAACGAGAAGCGTGCTTCACCCAGGCAGCGGGTCGCGCAAGCTGAGGCCGAGATCGAGCGCATCAACGCCATCATCGCCAAGATCGATACCGCACTCGCATTGCCCGATATTTTTACCCGCGACCCCAAGCAGGCCGCGCAACTGACCAAGGCGCGCGCCGGCGCCGAGAGCGCGTTACAGCGCGCCGAGGAAGACTGGCTGGAAGCCAGCGCCGAACTCGACGAAGCGGCGAGTTAGACCGGGCGGAGCCACATATCCGATGTCGTCCCTGCGAAAGCAGGACCCATAACCACAGATGGTCGTTGCTGCACGATCGTCGAACGACGAGTCCCCATAACCACATCCGCCGCGGCGTATGGGTCCCTGCTCCCGTGCGCAATTGCGCACTAGGCAGGGACGACCCGTGGAGGGAGCCGAGGCTCTCATTCTATCCGGTGTGATGTCCGCGCGTCCGGTATCATGCCCGCGCATGCAGGCATTGGCCTGCCGCTGCGGCGAAAACGCTCTAGCCGTGCGAGGTCTTTTTCTTCTTCGGCTTCGCCTGCTTCGGCTCGGGCACGGGATCCGGGCCGCGCTCGACGGACGACAGGCGCCCCGAGGTAAAGGTGTAGATGCCGGCGCGCGCGCCGCGCGACCAAGTCACGACCGCAACGCGCCCGCCGCCCGGAGCACTGGACAGGTTGACGCTGTCGGGAGCGCCGATGCCGCGCACGACGTCGCATTCAGTGTGGCCGAGTGCAACGCTGCCGCCCGTTGGCTGCGGCGGTGGTGCACCGCCGGCCTGTGCGTTGGCATCGGTGGCGCCCGGCGGCGGTGCCATGCCTGGACAGCTGCCGTCGGCACTGACGAGATCGTCGTTCGTCACCGGCTTGTCCGGCGTCAGTGGCGGCGATTCGATCGAGATGTTGCGGATGAACACCCGCCCGGGACGCGAGAACCATTCCGCATCGCGCGAAAACAAGTCGGATCCGGCGCCCGAACAGCCGGCAAGTCCCGGTGCAAGCACCAGCAACGCCAGCAGCGACTTCCGACTGAATGTTCCGTCCCGCACGATCGACAAAGCTCCTACCCCTTACCTAAGGGCTTGTCCGAACATCACTTTGCGGCATGACCGTGGCCCGCCCCAAGAAACGTCGAATTATCATTAATTCGTAGCTATCGCTATTGGCGCCGCTGCCAGCGTCCCCGCTCGTCGGTCTGCCAATAGGTGACCTCGAAGCCGCGCGCCTTGCAAGCGGTCCAGCTTTCCCTGGCCGAGGCCACCGCGTCGGGGTCGTCGCCGTTGAACACGAGGACCACCCGCTCGTAGCTGTCGCAGTCGGCCGGCAGCGCCGCATTGTCGACCAAGAAGCGGACATTGGCCCGATTCGGGTTGCCCTCCTCGATCGACAGGATGATCGGCTGGTCCTGCGCGTCGGCAACGCGCGAAGTCGCGTGCGGTAGGAACGAATCGTCGCTGTAGGTCCACAGATGCGCGTCGAGCGTCTCGGCACGCTCCTGTGACGTCGATTGCACGACCACGCGCCAGCCGCGCTCGAGCGACTTCTCGAGCAGTGGCGGCAGCACGCTCTCCAGCGTCATGTTCTGCAGGTGGTAGAACAGAACCTCGGTCATGCGCCGGCCGACACTCTATTTCCTGGATTTCCTGGCTTCATAATAGTCGGAGACCAGCCGCTCGAGCAGCCGGACTCCATAACCCGAACCCCAGCTCTGATTGATCTCGGTCTTCGGCGCGCCCATCGCGGTGCCGGCGATGTCGAGATGCGCCCACGGCGTGCCGTCGACGAAACGCTGCAGGAATTGCGCTGCCGTGATCGAGCCGCCGTTGCGCCCGCCGGTGTTCTTCATGTCGGCAAATTGCGAATCGATCTGCTTGTCGTATTCGGGACCGAGCGGCATGCGCCACACCTTCTCGCCGGTCTCGAGCCCGACCTTGGCCAGCCGCTCGGCGAGCTCGTCGTTGTTAGAGAACATGCCGGCGTGATCGGTGCCGAGCGCGACCATGATCGCGCCGGTCAGCGTGGCCAGATCGACCATGAATTTCGGCTTGAACTTCTTGGCGACATACCAGAGCACGTCGGCGAGCACGAGGCGTCCCTCGGCGTCGGTGTTGATGATTTCGATGGTCTGGCCGGACATCGAGGTGACGATGTCGCCCGGACGCTGCGCATTGCCGTCGGGCATGTTCTCGACAAGGCCGATGGCACCGACCGCATTGACGCGGGCCTTGCGCGCCGCCAGCGCGTGCATCAGCCCGACCACGCAGGCCGCACCGCCCATGTCACCCTTCATATCCTCCATGCCGCCGGCCGACTTGATGGAGATACCGCCGGTGTCGAAGCAGACGCCCTTGCCGACGAACGCGACCGGCGCCTCGCTCTTCTTGCCGCCGTTCCAGCGCATGATCACGGTGCGGCCGGGTCGCGCCGATCCCTGCGCGACGCCGAGCAGCGCGCCCATGCCGAGCTTGGTCATCGCCTTGACGTCGAGCACCTCGACGCTGACGCCGAGCTTGCGAAGCTGGCTGGCGCGGCGTGCGAATTCCTCGGGATACAGCACGTTCGGCGGCTCGTTGACGAGCTCACGCGCCAAATACACACCGTCGACGACGGACGCTTCAGGCGCGTAGGCCTTCCTGGCGGCGGCAACATCGTCGACGGCGATCGAGACGTCGGCCCGCAGGGCGCCGTCCTCGCCGTCCTTCTTCTTGGTCTTGTAGCGGTCGAACTTGTAGGCGCGCAGACGGATGCCGGTGGCGATCGCGGCGGCCTGGCCGGCGGCCATCGCGGCATCGGGCAGTTCCGCGACCACGGTCATCGAACCGCTGCCGGCATTGAGCTTGCCGGCCGCCACGCCGCCAAACTTGAGAAAATCCTTCTCCTTGAGGTCGGCCGCCTTGCCAATGCCGATCACGATCAGCCGCTCGACCTTGATTCCCTCCGGCGCCAGGATGTCGAGGACCGCCCCACTCTTGCCCTTGAACTGGTTGGCGGCCGCGGCCCGCTTGACCGTCTCGGCGGCAACTCCCAGCGCCTTCCGGGTGGCGGCTCCCAGCTTCAATTGGTCGTCGCAAAAGACCACCAGAATACCGCGAGCGGACGCGGAGATCGGAACAAAGCCGACCTTGACGGCGTCGGACATAGGAAAATCCTCCAGAACTCAGGGTGTTGCTCGGACCTGAGGCGGTCCTTCCGGCACGCGGGGTGAGCATTGCATGGCGGTCCGAAACCAGCCCGGACCGGGCTTGTCATACACTATGACCTGCCGGCTGCGCCGCTGCCAAGCGCCGGAGTGGCCGGAAGGCCACAAAAGCGATTAATTAACCATAAATTAAGCGTGCCTTGGCCCGGCCATTTTGCTGACGGATCAAAGGGATGGTAGTGAGAGAGTGTCTAGAGAGTGAGCCGGACGGGTCCGCGGCTCGACCATAGGGGAACCCGGGTTGACGGGGATGGTCGAGAGCCGTGCGTTTGGTTGCGTGCAGGGGGCCTTGGGGGTCGTGCGGTAGCGATGGGGTCGATCGACAAGTACATCTTTAAAACGACGCTGGCGTCGTTTGCGCTTGTCCTGGTCAGCCTCACCGGCGTGATCTGGATTACGCAAGCGCTGCGCGGCATCGATCTGATGACCAGCCAGGGTCAGACCATCCTCACCTTCCTTGGCATCACCGGTCTCGTGATTCCCGCCCTGGTGCTGATCATCGCCCCGATCGCGCTGATGATCGCGATCTCCCATACGCTGAACAAGCTCGCGACCGATTCCGAAATCATCGTCATGAACGCGGCGGGCTTCTCGCCGATCCGGCTGTTCCGGCCGTTCTTCCTTGCCACCTGCGTGGTGGCGGCGCTGGTCGCCTTCATCGGCGCCTATCTCGCCCCCGACGGCATGCGCCGAATCAAGCAGTGGGACGCCGAGATCACCGCCGACGTGCTGACCAACATCCTGCAGCCCGGCCGCTTCGCCCAGCTCGACCAGAACTTGACGATCCGGATCCGCGAGCGCCTGCCCGGCGGCGTGCTCGGCGGCGTCTTCGTCGACGATCGCCGCGATCCGCAGGAGCGCGTCACCATCATCGCCGACCACGGCACCGTGCAGAAGACCGACCGAGGCTCGTACCTCGTGCTCTATGACGGCAATCTGCAACGGTTCGAGGTTGGCAAGCGTGATCCGGCGCTGGTCGCGTTCGCCCGTTACGCCTTTGACATGTCGAAATTCTCGCAGGGCCGCGACGTCACGCTCGGGATTCGCGAGCGCTATCTCTGGGAGCTGATGTGGCCGGACGAGGAAGACAAGACCTATCAGCAGCTGTCGGGCCAGTTCTTCGCGGAGCTGCATGATCGCTTCATGGCGCCGATCTATCCGTTTGCGTTCGCTGCCCTTACCTTCGCCTTCCTCGGCGCGCCGCGCACCACGCGCCAGAGCCGCAATTTCTCGATCGGCGGCTCGGTATTCGCGGTGTTCGGCCTGCGCATGGTCGGGTTCGCCTGCTCGGTTATGGCGGTGAAGACGCCGCTCGCGGCGCTGGTGCAGTATCTGATGCTGTTCGGCGGCATCGGCATCGGCATCTGGATGATCGTCGGCGGCGTGGTCGTCGAACCGCCGCCGCGGCTGATGGAAGCGATCAACAGGAATAACGAGCGCATTGCGCGCCTCTTCCGGAGGCCGGCAACCGCATGAGCATGGTCACAAACACGCTCGGGCGTTATTTCGCCGGCCGCTTCGTGGTCGCGGCGGTGGGCGTGTTCGCGGGCATCTTCGTGCTGCTCGTGCTGGTCGACTACATCGAGATGGTGCGCAAGACGTCGGGCCTCGTCTCGGCCTCCGCGATCACGGTCGCGGAGACTTCGCTATTCCGGGTGCCGCAGCTGCTCGAGAAGCTGATGCCGTTCTGCGTGCTGATCGGCGCCATGACCTGCTACCTCGCTTTGTCGCGTCGGCTGGAGCTCGTCGTGGCCCGCGCCGCCGGCGTCTCGGCCTGGCAATTCATCTCGCCGGCGCTGGCCAGTGCGATCATGCTCGGCATCTTCGCGACCACTGCCTACAATCCGGTATCGGCCAATCTGCGCGAGCTGTCCAAACGGATGGAAGCCGAGCTGTTCGGCTCGGCGCCCGGCGGCGGCATTCAGGACGCGTCCGGCTTCTGGCTGAACCAGATCAACGACGAGGGTCAGGCGATCATCAATGCGGCCCGCAGCGAGCAGCAGGGCGTCCGGCTGACCGGCCTCACCGTGTTTCGATTCGATACGGCGCTCCAGTTCAAGGAGCGAATCGAAGCGCGCGAAGCGGCGCTCGAAGACGGCCGTTGGGTGTTCAAGGGCGCGCGCCGATTCACCCTCGATAAGCCTCCGGTGGATCAGGACACCTTCTACCTGACCACCACCCTTACCCCGGCACAGGTGCGCAACAGTTTCTCCACCCCAGAAACTGTGTCCTTTTGGCAACTGCCGAACTACATCCGTTCGTCGGAGAGCTCAGGGTTCGCGACGGCCGGCTATCGCTTGCAGTATCACAAGCTCATCGCACAGCCGTTTTTGCTGGCTGCGATGGTGATGTTGGCGGCTTCTGTGAGCCTCCGCTTCTTTCGGATGGGCGGCGTGCAGAAGATGGTTTTGAGTGGCGTGGGCGCAGGCTTTCTGCTCTACGTGCTGTCGAAAGTAACTGAAGATTTGAGCAAGGCTGAGTTGATGCATCCCATCGCTGCGGCGTGGTTGCCTGTCGTTGTGGGCAGCCTCACCGGTTTCTTAGCCTTGCTGTACCAGGAGGACGGGTAGTGGCTATCGTCGCCGCCCGCCAGTTGAGGTCGCCTGCTCTCGGGCGGCGCAGTGTCCTGCGCCGTCAACGGAGCCGCATGGCCGCGTTTGGCGTTTCGATCTCAGCTCTCCTCGCCGCGTTCGTCGTGGTCAGCGCGCTCGATGTTGTCGCGTCGACGCCGGCTGCCGCGCAGGCCTTCACCTACAATCCGCGTCCGCCGAAGCCGCCCCGCCCGCCGGCCAAGAATGACGGGCAGATGCTGGTTCAGGCGACCGAGGTCGATTACGACTACAACAACCAGCGCGTCTCGGCCGTCGGCAACGTCCAGATGTTCTACAACGGCACCAGCGTCGAGGCCGACAAGGTCATCTACGACCAGAAGACCAAGCGTCTTCATGCCGAAGGCAACATCCGCATGACCGATGCGGAAGGCAAGATCACCTACGCCAACATCCTTGATCTCAGCGACGACTACCGCGACGGGTTCGTCGATTCGCTGCGCGTCGACACCGAAGACCAGACCCGCATGGCGGCGACCCGCGCCGATCGGTCCAGCGGCAATTACACGGTGTTCGACAACGGCGTTTATACCGCCTGCGCGCCCTGTAAGGATGATCCGAAGAAGCCGCCGCTCTGGCAGGTCAAGGGCGCGCGCATCATCCATAACCAGACCGAGAAGATGCTCTATTTCGAGAACGCCCAGCTCGAATTCTTCGGCGTTCCGATGGCGTATCTGCCCTATTTCTCGACGCCCGATCCGACCGTGAAGCGCAAGAGCGGCTTCCTGATGCCGGGCTTCACCACGTATTCGGCGTTCGGCGTCGGCGTCGAAATCCCCTATTACTTCGCGCTCGCGCCGGACTTCGACGCGACGTTCAATCCGCGCATCACCTCGAAGCAGGGCGTGCTGTTCCAGGGCGAATTCCGTCAGCGCCTGTCGAACGGCGCCTATCAGATCCGGCTCTACGGCATCGACCAGCTTGATCAAGGCGCCTTCGCCGGCCAGCCCGGTGACCGCCAGTTCCGCGGCGGCATCGAGACCAAGGGTCAGTTCGCGCTGAACGACAAATGGACCTGGGGCTGGGACGGCGTGCTGCTGTCCGACTACTACTTCATGTCCGATTACCGGCTGGCCCAGTACAAGGATCCGTTCGGATCGTTCCTGTCGCTGCCGACCGAGGCGATCTCGCAGCTCTATCTGACCGGCGTCGGCAACCGCAGCTTCTTCGACGCACGCGCGATCTATTATCTCAGCTACTCCGGCAACCAGAACCAGGTTCCGGTGGTCGCGCCCGTTATCGACTACAACAACGTGATCAACAGCCCGATCTTCGGTGGCGAGTTCAGCTACAAGGTGAACTTCACCAACCTGACCCGCGAAACCGCGGTGTTCGACCCGATCACGACGACGGCCAACACCAACGGCCTGTGCCTGACCACATCCGCGGACCCGATGGCGCGCACGCCGTCGCAGTGCCTGCTGCGCGGCATGCCGGGCACCTACACAAGGCTGACCGCCGAGGCGCAGTGGCGTAAATCCTATACCGACCCGCTCGGCCAGATCTGGACGCCGTTCGTCGGTGTCCGCGCCGATGCCATCAACGCCGACATCTCGAACCAGCCGGGCGTTTCCAACTTCCTGCCGGTCGGCGACACCCAGACGGTCCGCCTGATGCCGACCGTCGGCTTCGAGTACCGCTACCCCTTCATCAACGTGCAGCCGTGGGGCACGACGACCATCGAGCCGATTGCGCAGGTCATCATCCGGCCCGACGAACCCAGCGCCGGCAAGCTTCCGAACGAGGACGCGCAGAGCCTGGTGTTCGATACCTCGAACCTGTTCGCGATCGACAAGTTCTCCGGCTACGACCGCGTCGAAGGCGGCAGCCGCGCCAATGTCGGCGTGCAGGCCACCACGCAGTTCGATCGCGGCGGCAGCGTCAAGGCGATGTTCGGACAGTCCTACCAGATGTTCGGGTTGAACTCGTTCGCAGTCGCGGACGTCACCAACACCGGCATCGATTCCGGCCTGCAGAATCCGCGCTCGGACTATGTCGCGAGCCTCGCCTACTCGCCCAACCGCACCTACACGTTCAGCGTCCGCTCGCGGATGGACGAGGCGACCTGGAACATCAACCGGTTCGAGGCCCAGGCCAGCGCGAACTTCGACCGCTGGTCGGTCAGCCTGATGTACGGCGACTATGCCGCGCAGCCGGAGCTTGGCTATTTGACGCGCCGCGAAGGCATCCTCGCCAGCGGATCGATCAAGGTGGCGGCGAATTGGGTGGTTCAGGGCGCGGCGCGCTGGGACCTTGAAGCGAACAAAATCAACCAGTACGCGTTCGGCGCGGGCTATGTGGACGACTGCTTCGTGCTGGCCGCCAACTATGTCACGTCCTATACCTATCAGGCTGGCTCGACGCCGCCCGTCCTCAGCCACGCGTTCATGTTCCAGATCGGGCTGCGGACGATCGCGCAGACCTCCACGTCCAGCAGTTCGGCTGGCATGCAGTAGCGAGCGGTCTGGCGGGGTGCTTGGATTGCCTGCGGGCCTGTGGCTCCGGCTTGAATTGGTTTAAACGGCTGACATGACGATAATCACGACCGGTAGCCTGCCAACGCGCCGCCATCAGCTAGTGTTGAGTTCCCTGCTGGCTCTTTTCCTCCTGCTCGGAGGCGGTGCGCGACTGCATGCCCAGACCATCGCCGTGATGGTCAATGGCGAGCCCATCACCAATTACGACATCGAGCAGCGCGCCAAGCTGAACGCCCTGACCGGCGGCAAGACGCCTGATCGGAAGACCGTCCTCGACGAGCTGATCGATGAGAAGCTGAAGATCAAGGAAGCCAAGAAATTCGGCGTCGATCCCTCCGCCGGCGATATCGACCAGTCCTTCGGCGGCATGGCGCAGCGGATGCGGCTTTCCGGCGACCAGCTCACCAAGGTGCTCGAGGGCAAGGGCATCCGCCCGGATACGCTGAAGCAACGCATCAGGGCCGACATGGTCTGGACCAGCCTGGTCCGCGGCCGCTTCAAGGAAAGCCTGCAAGTTGGCGAAAAGGACGTGGCCAACGCGGTCAAGGAGGCCGGAGGCGCGGCTGAGGCCGAGGCATTCGAATACAGGATGCAGCCGGTCGTTCTGATCGTGCCCCGCGGCGCGCCGCAGTCGGAGTTCGAGGGACGCCGCAAGGAAGCGGACAGCCTGCGCGAGCGCGTCACCAGTTGCGAGGAAGCCAACACCTTCTTCAAGTCGATGCGCAACGCCGCGATCCGCGAGATCGTCGTGAAGACCTCGGCCGACCTGCCGCAGTCGCTGCGCGACATCCTGGACAAGACCCCGGTCGGCCACCTCACCCCTCCCGAGGTCACCAAGCAGGGAGTTGAAATGGTCGCCCTCTGCGGCAGGAAGGCAACCACCGTCGACACGCCGAAGAAGCGTGAGATGCGCGACAAGATGTACGTGCAGAAGTACGAGGCGAAGTCGAAGGCCTACCTGCAGGAAGTCCGAAAAGCCGCGATGATCGAATATCCAGGCGGGCGATGATCGACTATCGTTGACGCATGGCTCAACCTCTCGCACTTACATCCGGCGAGCCCGCAGGCATCGGCCCCGACATCACGCTCGCCGCATGGCTGCGCCGCCGCGAACTCGATCTCCCGCCGTTCTATCTGCTGGGCGACCGCGCCGCGCTTGCCGAACGCGCCAAGACGCTCGGGCTTGCCGTCGAGTTGGCCGAGGTCAGCGCCGCGGAGGCATCCACGACGTTCGCACGCGCCCTTCCCGTGGTTGCGACCGGCAAGACGGTGACGGCGCGACCGGGCCAGCCCGACGGCACGAGTGCCGATGCGGCGCTGGCATCGATCCGGCAGGCCGTCGCCGATGTCGCCGCCGGCAAGGCCAGCGCCGTCGTCACCAATCCGATCGCCAAGAACGTGCTGTACCGCGCCGGCTTCCGACATCCCGGCCATACAGAGTTCTTGGCCGAGCTTGCCGCAAACGGCGGGCGCGCGCCGCAGCCGGTGATGATGCTGTGGTCGCCGGCGCTCGCCGTCGTCCCGGTGACGATCCATGTGTCGGTCCGCGAGGCGCTGGCGCAATTGACGACCGACCTGATCGTGTCGACCGCGCGGATCGTGGTCGCGGACATGAAGGCGCGGTTCAGCCTCGCGGCGCCGCGGCTCGCCATTGCCGGCCTCAATCCGCATGCCGGCGAAGACGGCACGCTCGGCATGGAAGACGTCGAGATCGTCGCGCCCGCGGTCGAGATCCTGCGCCGCGACGGCATTGCCGTCCGGGGCCCGCTGCCGGCCGACACCATGTTCCACGCAGCCGCGCGCAAGACCTACGACTGCGCGATCTGCATGTATCACGACCAGGCGCTGATCCCGATCAAGACCGTCGCGTTCGAGGACGCCGTCAACGTCACGCTGGGGCTGCCCTTCATCCGGACCTCGCCCGATCACGGCACCGCATTCGATATCGCCGGCACCGGCAAGGCCAATCCGTCGAGCCTGATCGCCGCCCTCCGGCTCGCCGCGCGCATGGCCGCGGCATCAAGCTAAGTGAGCACGATCGACGATCTGCCGCCGCTGCGCGACGTCATTCGCGAGCATTCGCTGTCGGCGCGCAAATCGCTCGGCCAGAATTTTCTGCTCGATCTCAACCTCACCGCGCGCATTGCCCGCGCCGCGGGCCCGCTGGAAGACTCCACCGTGATCGAGGTCGGCCCCGGTCCCGGCGGCTTGACGCGCGCGCTGCTTGCGCTGGGTGCCAAGCGCGTGATCGCCATCGAGCGCGACGAGCGGGCGCTGGCTGCGCTCGACTATATCGCCAAGCGCTATCCCGGCCGCATCGAGATCGTGCATGGCGACGCGCAGCGCTTTGACCCGCGTCCCTTGCTCGATGGCGCCAAGGCCAAGATCGTCGCCAACCTGCCCTACAACATCGCGACCCAGCTGCTGGTCGACTGGCTGTCGATCGAGCCGTGGCCACCCTGGTACGACATGATGGTCCTGATGTTCCAGCGCGAGGTCGCCGAGCGCATCGTCGCCCATGAGGACGAGGAGGCGTATGGCCGGCTCGCGGTGCTCGCCAACTGGCGCGCCGAGACCAAGATCCTGTTCGACATCTCGCCCGCGGCCTTCGTGCCGCAACCGAAGGTCACGTCCTCGGTGGTACGATTGATACCGCGCGCCGCGCCCGAGCCGTGCGACCGCCGCATGCTCGAGCAGGTCGCAGCCGCCGCCTTCGGCCAGCGCCGCAAGATGCTGCGCCAGAGTTTGAAATCGCTGTCGGTCGATCCGGCGCGGCTTGCTGCCGCAGCCGATATCGACGCGACACGGCGCGCCGAAACCATTCCGGTCGCGGGCTTTGTTGCCATGGCCCGGGAATTGGCCGATATACGGGCCACAAAATAGAACAACAGGAGAAAACGTAATGGCGCGTATGGTTCGCCAATCCCTCGTCAAATTCGATGCACCGCTGTGCGAAACCATCGTCGACACGCCGAAGCCCCAGGGACGCGAAGTGCTGGTGCGCATCGAGCGCTGCGGCCTGTGCCATTCCGATCTCCACATCCAGGACGGCTACGCCGATCTCGGCGGCGGCAAGAAGCTCGACACCACCCGCGGCATGACCCTGCCCTTCACGCTCGGCCATGAGATCGCGGGCGTGGTCGACGAGGTCGGCCCCGATGCGCCGAAGGATCTGATCGGGACGAAGAAGGCCGTCTTCCCCTGGATCGGCTGCGGCCAGTGCCGCGACTGCCTCGCCGGCGACGAGAACCTCTGCGTCAAGCAGCGCTTCCTCGGCGTCTCGATCGACGGCGGCTTCGCCACCCACGTGCTGGTGCCCGACGCAAAATACCTGCTCGATTACGATCCGCTGCCGGTCAACCAGGCCGCCACCCTGATGTGCTCCGGTGTCACCGCCTATGGCGCGCTGAAGCGCCTGGTCGATCGTCCGCGCCAACGCAATTTGCTGCTGATCGGCCTTGGCGGCGTCGGCATGATGGGCCTGTCATTCGCGCAGGCGATGTTCAAGCAGCCGATCACGGTTGCCGATCTCAGCCCCGCGGCGCGCGAGACCGCGCTGAAAAACGGCGCGGCGGCCGCCTATGACCCGGCAGAGCCCGATGTCGTCAAGCGCATGCTGAAGGAGAGCGACGGCGGCTTCGACGGCGTCGTCGACTTTGCCGGCAACGAGAAGTCGATGGCGTTTGCGGTGTCGACGGTCGCGCGCGGCGGCAAGATCGTGGTGTCCGGCCTGATGGGCGGCCAATTCACGCTGCCGATGGTGCAGTGGGTGTACAAGCGCATGACCATCGAAGGCTTCATGGTCGGCACGCTGGCCGAAGGTCAGGAATTGATGGCGCTCGCCCGCGCCGGCAAGATCAAGCCGACGCCGATGAAGGAAGAGCCGATGGCCGACGTCCAGAAATGGATCGACGAGCTGCGCGCCGGCAAGGTCGTCGGACGCATCGTCCTGAAGAACTAGAGCATGATCCGAAACAGTGTGACGCGGTTTTCCGAAAGGTCATGCTGAGACATGACGTCCCGTCGGTGCTGCTACCGCCGGCGGGACGCGGCCGCTCCGATGGAACCTGACAGTCGAACCAGGCCATCGTTCTGTTCGTGTTCCGCGGCCTTCGGCCCGCCGCAATTGCGGCACGCCGCGAGCCCCAATTAAGCCCCACCCGTTCCGGATTTGCGGCGCATTGCGACCCAACTCTTTGCCGAGATTGGGATCTCCAGCGTTTGCGTTAAAAAAGAGATACCGGGGACGCGTATGTCAAATCGTTCAGCGAAATTCGCTGCGGCGCTTGCCGCCAGCATCCTGGCCGGCGCCAGTTGCAGCGCCATGGCCCAGACCGCCGCCAATACGGCCAATAGCACCAACAACACGGCGGACACCTGCCTGGCCGCGCCCAAGGGAACCGCGCCTGCGGGAAGCCACTGGTTCTACCATCTCGATCGCAGCAAGAAGAAGTGCTGGTATCTCGGCGAGGCCAAGAACGAGGCCAAGAACAAGGCCGCCAAGACGGCGACGACGAGCACGCAGCAGCCGCCAGCGGCAGCAGCGCCCGATACCACAACGGCCGACGCGACGCCGCCACAGAGCCAGCCGACGCCGCAGAGCCAGCCCGCGCCGCAGCAGCCGGCGATGCGCAGATCAGTCGCCGATGCCCATGCCGAATGGCCCTCGCCCCAGGTCGCAGCCGTACCTGCGCCAAGCGCCGACGCCGGCCAGGCCGGCGGAACGGCAGCGACGCCCGACCCGGCAGCCACGCCCACCGGTACCAACGCGCAGCCGTCCGACGTGAACGCCAGGTGGCTGGATGCATCGAGCATGGCCGGAACCAACGGAACCAGACGCGCCGCAGACCAGCCGACCGCGGTTGCGCAGGCAGACACGACGCCGCAACCGGCGGCCGCGCCGGCGCCTGCCGCCCCCGCCACGGCCGAAGCGTCCGTGGAGAAGTCACCGTCGTCGACGCAGATGCTGCTGATCGTGATGGTTGGAGCCCTGGCGCTGGCCGGCCTGGTCAGCACGCTGGTTTTCCGGCTGACCCGCACGCGTACGCCGCCTTACGAGACCGAGGATGAGTGGCAGGCGCCGTGGGATTCGCTGCACACCGAGCCGGCGCCCCCGATGGCAGTTGTCAGCCGGGATCGTCCGCTGCGGCTGTCCGAGGCTGCGCCGCGCCGCGCCGAGACGCCCGTTCCGCGCCGTGCGGAGACGCCCGCTCCACGTCGCGCGGAGACGCCCGCTCCACGCCGCGCCGAGAAGCCTGCTCCACGTCGCGAGACTGCGCGTGATCGGGATCAAAGGGAGCAGGACAACAAGCAGATCGCCGCGATGCTGCAGCGGCTTGCGCGCAGCGCGACGAACTAAGGTCCGCTTAGGAAAAAATGCAAACGGACGTGATGCGCTCGCATCACGTCCGCAACGCGCTACTTCTCGAGCTGACGCTGCAGGCCGCGCACGAATTCGGTAAGGCCGGTGCGGCGCTCGCGCTTGAGGCGCTCGGCCTTCAGGATCGACTGCACCTCGGCAAAGGCATCGTCGACGTTGTGGTTGACGACGATGTAGTCGTATTCCGCCCAATGGCTCAGCTCATGACTGGCGCGGCTCATCCGTCCGCGGATGACCTCTTCCGAATCCTGCGCCCGGGTATGCAGCCGCCTCTCGAGATCGGCGGCCGACGGCGGCAGGATGAACACCCGCACCACATCGGCGCTGGCTTTCTGGTGGAGCTGTTGCGTGCCCTGCCAGTCGATATCGAACAGAACATCCTGCCCCACCGCTAGGGCGGCCTCGACCGGCGCACTCGGCGTGCCGTAGCGGTTGTCGAATACGGTGGCCCATTCGAGCAGTTCACCCTGCTCGACCATCTTCTCGAATTTCTTCTTGTCGACGAAGAAATAGTCGCGGCCCTCGACCTCGCCCGGCCGCATCGGCCGCGTGGTCGCCGACACCGACATCTTCAGGCCCGGCTCGCGTTCAAGCAGCATGCGAGACAGCGTCGTCTTGCCGGCGCCCGACGGCGACGACAGGACGAACATCAGTCCGCGCCGCTCTACGCCGTCAAAACCCTGCGCCGTCATCATTCACTCCAGATTCTGGACCTGTTCGCGGAACTGCTCGACCACGTTCTTCATTTCAAGCCCGGTGTTGGTCAGCTCGACGTCGTTCGACTTCGAGCAGCAGGTGTTCACCTCGCGATTGAATTCCTGGGCGAGGAAGTCGAGCCGGCGCCCGACCGGACCGCCCTTGCCGATCATCTCGCGCGCCTGGGCGATGTGCGAGGCGATGCGGTCGAGTTCCTCGCGGATGTCGGCCTTGGTGGCGATCAGGATCGCCTCCTGGTTCAGGCGGTCGGCATCGAAGCGGTCGGACGTCTCGAGCAGGGCCGCGATCTGCTCGGCCAGCCGCGCCTTGATCGCCTCGGGCTTGCGGCCGGGAGCGGTCTCAGCGCGCCTGGCGAGCCGCTCGACCTCGTCCATCCGCTGCATCAGGATCTGCCCCAGCGCATCGCCCTCGCGGCGGCGCATCTCGACAAGGCTGCCGAGCGCCTGCTCGAAGGCCATCGCCGCCGCCTCGCGCGCCGCCTTGTCCTCGTCCTCGTTGCTCTCGGGCTCGACCACCTCAATGACGCCCTTGATGCCGAGCAGTCCGTCGATGCTCGGCGCCACCGCGTCGATCCGCTGCGCGAGCGTGCCGGCGACCTTCACCACGGCGGCGAGCACGTCCTCATTGATCCGGATCGTCTGCGCCGCGTCGGTGCGCTTGACGCTGAGATTGGCGTAGACCGTGCCGCGCGACAGCAGCTCGCCGGCCCGCTTCTTGGCAAGCGCTTCCAGTTCGTCCCAGCCCGGCGGAAGCCGCAACCGCAGGTCAAAGCCCTTGGCATTGACCGATTTCAGCTCCCACTCGAACGTATAGGGACCGCTTGCGCCATGGCTTCGGGCAAAGCCAGTCATGCTCGACAGCGCCATCGCGTGAACTCTCCAACAGAAGGATATGGGACTCACCCGGAGCCTGCGAGACTCGTGGGGAGCCGGTGCGACCTTAAAACGGATTCCGTGAAAGTGGAATTACGTTCCACCACCGGAAAATGCAGAGCTACAGCATGATCCGGAAAAGTGTATGGCGGTTTTCCGAAAGATCATGCTCAAACAAGAAGCTAAAGCGCGATGACGATCGCGCTTTAGCGCTGCACCACCGGCGGCGAATTGGTCTGTTGGGCTGCGCCCTGCCGACCGCGCGGCGGCTTCTTTTGATTGGTGGGCTTCGGCGTCGTCGCCGTGGGATTGGTGTCGGCGCCGGGCGTCGCGGCGGCGGGCGCCGGATCATCCGCGGGCTCGACGGTGTCGTTCTGGATCTGCTTTTCCGACGCGCGCAGCTTGGCGACGTTCTTCGCGTGCTGGTCGTAGGTTTCGGTGAAGGCGTGGCCGCCGGTTCCGTCAGCGACGAAGAACAGGTCGCGGGTGCGCGCCGGATTGGCGGTCGCCTCCAGCGAGGCGCGGCCGGGATTGGCGATCGGTCCGGGTGGCAGGCCGTCGATCACATAGGTGTTGTAGGGCGACGGCTGCGTGATTTCGCTGCGCTTGATCGGACGGCCCAGCGTTCCCTTGCCGCCCACTAGTCCGTAGATGATGGTCGGATCGGACTGCAGCTTCATCCGCTGGCGCAGGCGGTTCACGAACACGGCGGCGACGCGGCTGCGCTCGTCGGCGCGGCCGGTTTCCTTCTCGACGATCGAGGCCAGCGTGACCAGCTGGTCCGGCGATTTCAGCGGCGTGTCGGTGTTGCGGCGTTCCCAGATTTCGGCGAGCACGCGCTTCTGCGCCTGCTGCAGGCGCTGGATCACCTGGTCGCGCGTGGTGCCGCGCGGGAATTTGTAGGTCTCCGGCAGCAGCGTGCCCTCGCGCGGGATCTCGCGCACCGAGCCGGTGAAGATGTCGTTGTCGGAGAGCCGCGTCACGATCTGCTCGGACGTCAGGCCTTCCGGTATCGTGATGGCGTGCTGCACCACCTTGCCGTCGACGATGGTGGCGATGACGTCGCGCAGGCTGGCATTCTTCTGGAACGAATATTCGCCGGGCTTGAGATCGGAGCTTGCCTTCAGCGCGAACACGCCGCCGATGAAGACCCACGGATTGACGTTGATCACGCCCTCACGCGAGAGCACGTCGGCGATGTCACGCTTGCCGGCGCGCGCCGGGATGTTGACGATCTTGTCTTCCTGCAGCGGTCCCGGCGATTCCAGCGCCTGCTTGCCGTAGTAGTACGTCGCTCCGGCGCCGATCATCAGGATGATCAGGATGGTGAAGATGGCATTGCCGACGATCACGAAGGGATTGCGGGCGCGATCCGAGCGCTTGGGCGGCGGCGGAAGCTGTTCGGGCTCCAGCGCGGCGCGTGGACTCCTCGGTGAAATGGGCGGCCTCTCACTCATCGATGCAAACCAATATCCTGCCGGTTGAATCGTGGCCGGGCAAACCCCTGCCCTGCCAATAGCATACGCCCGCTATTAGGAGTCACCGCGGAATACGGCAAAACGGTGGACTAGTTCTAAAGTCCCGTCCCGATCGAATCGGAACGGGACTTTGGATTCTCTTTTTCGACGCGTTTCCTTCACGCGAACCGGCACCCACTTCGCTCGAAAACGCTCTAACGACCTACTAATTGGTCACGCGCTGCACGATCACGGAAGCGTTGGTGCCACCGAAACCGAAGGAATTGGACAGCGCCACATTGACGTCACGCTTGCGCGACGTATGCGGCACAAGATCGATCGCCGTTTGCACCGATGGGTTGTCGAGATTGATGGTCGGCGGCACCACGTTATCGCGAATCGCCAGGATCGCGAAGATCGCCTCGATCGCGCCGGCCGCACCGAGCAAATGTCCGGTCGCGGACTTGGTCGACGACATCGAAACCTTCGAGGCCGCATTGCCGAGCAGACGCTCGACCGCGCCGAGCTCGATCTCGTCGCCGACCTGCGTCGAGGTGCCGTGCGCATTGATGTAGTCGAGGTCGGATGCCGCGAGGCCGGCGCGCTTCAGCGCCATGGTCATGCTGCGGAAGCCGCCATTGCCGTCCGGCGGCGGCGAGGTGATGTGGAAGGCATCGCCCGACAGGCCATAGCCGGTGACCTCGGCATAGATCTTCGCGCCGCGGCGCTTCGCGTGCTCGTATTCCTCCAGCACGAGGACGCCGGCGCCCTCGCCCATCACGAAGCCGTCGCGATCCTTGTCGTACGGCCGCGATGCCTTTTGCGGGGTCTCGTTGAAGCCGGTGGACAGCGCACGCGCCGCGCAGAAGCCGGCGATGCCGATGCGCGAGATCGGCGATTCGGCGCCGCCGGCGACCATCACCTCGGCGTCGCCGAGCGCGATCAGCCGCGCCGCGTCGCCGACCGCATGCGCGCCGGTCGAGCACGCCGTGACCACTGCATGATTGGGCCCCTTCAGGCCGTGCTCGATCGAGACGTAGCCGGAGGCCAGATTGATCAGGCGGCCCGGAATGAAGAACGGAGAGACCCTGCGCGGTCCGCGCTCCTTCAGCAGCACCGCAGTCTCGGCAATGCCGGTGAGGCCGCCGATGCCGGAGCCGATCATCGTGCCGGTGGCGAACTGGTCCTCGTCCGACTTCGGATGCCAGTCGGCATCGTCCAGCGCCTGCTTGGCCGCGCACATCGCATAGACGATGAAGTCGTCGACCTTGCGCTGGTCTTTCGGCTCCATCCACTGATCGGGATTGAAGGTGCCGCCAGTGCCGTCGCCACGCGGAATGTAGCAGGCGACCTGGCTCGGCAGGTCGGACACGTCGAACGTGTCGATCTTCTTGCCGCCGCTGTCTCCGGCGAGGATGCGCGCCCAAGTTGCGTCAACGCCGCAGCCGAGCGGTGTAAGCATGCCCAGCCCCGTGACGACAACTCGTCTCATTTCCACCTCTCCGGCCAGCAATGCGCGGCTGATAATAAGAAGCCGGGGGACCGCTCGATCACGGTCCGTCCGGCCCCGTCAACTTCGCGATCGGCGTCAGCTCTTCGCGTTCTTCTCGAGAAACTTGGTCGCGTCGCCAACGGTCAGAATCGTCTCCGCCGCGTCGTCGGGAATCTCGCAACCGAATTCTTCTTCGAATGCCATCACGAGCTCGACGGTGTCGAGGCTGTCGGCGCCGAGGTCATCGATGAAGCTCGCGCTATCGACCACCTTCTCGGGTTCGACACCAAGGTGCTCGACCACAATCTTCTTAACCCGCTCGCCAATCTCACTCATCGTTCAACCTCGTTGTTCCATTGGACCCGACCCCAAGACGATACGAGCCATCGTGGTCGTCTCGATTACTCAGTCGCGCATAGTCTTGATTCGGCCCGGTCGTAGCCGATTAAAGCCCCGGCGAACGGCAGGCGTCGCCACGCCAATATACAGGGTTTCAAAATCCTGCAATGGCGTTCTTCGCCCATCCACGGGGGCTTCAGCTACCATACTTCCAAAGCCTTGACTACACGCCTGAACCGGCTCCCGAAAACGGCTTTTCGCCGCATTGCGAGAGGCGGCCAGTAGCTCAAATCATAGCCATCCCGCCGTTGACGTGGATCGTCTGTCCGGTGACGTAGGCGGCCTCGTTCGAGGCCAGATAGACCGCCGCGGCCGCGATGTCCTCGGGCGTTCCGAGCCGCGCCGCAGGAACCTTCGCCAGGATGGATTCGCGCTGCTTGTCGTTGAGCGCATCGGTCATCGGCGTCTTGATGAAACCCGGCGCGATGCAATTGGCGGTCACGCCGCGCTTGGCGTATTCGGCGCCCAGCGTCTTGATCAGGCCGATGATGCCGGCCTTCGACGCGGTGTAGTTGCCCTGCCCCGGATTGCCGGTGACGCCGACGATCGAGGTGATCGCGATGATGCGGCCGAAGCGCTTGCGCATCATCAGTTTGGTCGCCGCGCGCGCCAGGCGGAACGTCGCGGTCAGGTTGACCGCGATCACGTCGTCCCAATCCTCGTCGCGCAGCTGCACGAACAGGTTGTCGCGGGTGATGCCGGCGTTGGCGATCAGGATGTCGACCTGTCCCATCGCAGCTTCCGCTGCCGGCACCAGCGCCTCGACATCATCCTTGCTGGAGAGATTGCACGGCAGGACATGCACGCGCGCGCCGAGCTTGGCCGCAAAGCCGTCCAGCACCTCGCGCCGCGTCCCCGAGATCGCTACCGTTGCGCCCTGCGCATGCAGCGCCTGCGCAATCGCGCCGCCGATGCCGCCGGTTGCGCCCGTGACGAGCGCCGTCTTGCCAGTCAGATCAAACATCGAATTCTCCTTCCGGCTGCTTCAAGCCGAAGCCGCGAGCGCGTCCTTGGCCGCAGCGATATCGTTCGGACCGCCGACGGACACGCCGACCGCGCCGTCGGCAATGCGCTTGACGAGGCCGCTCAGCACCTTGCCGGCGCCGATCTCGAAGAACCGCGTCACGCCCTGCCCTGCCATATAGGCAACCGACTCGCGCCAGCGCACGGTGCCCGTGACCTGCTCGATCAGGCGGCGGCGGATCTCGTCGGGATCGGTGATGGCGGAGGCCAGCACGTTGGAGACCAGCGGCGCCGCGGGCGCCTTGATGGTCACCCCCGACAGCGCCTCTGCCATCGCATCGGCCGCCGGCTGCATCAGCTTGCAATGGAACGGCGCCGACACCGGCAGCAGCATGGCGCGCTTGGCGCCCTTGGTCTTGGCGATTTCGACCGCGCGATCGACGGCGGCCTTGTCGCCGGAGACCACCACCTGGCCGCCGCCATTGTCGTTGGCGGCCTGGCAGACTTGTCCCTGCGCCGCCTCGTTGGCGACCGCCACGGCGGTTTCGTAGTCGAGACCGAGCAGTGCGGCCATCGCACCGACGCCGACCGGCACCGCCTTCTGCATCGCGAGCCCGCGGGTGCGGAGCAGCCGCGCGGTGTCGCTGACGGAGAGGCTCCCGGCGGCGGCCAGCGCCGAATACTCGCCGAGCGAGTGTCCGGCAACAAAGGCCGCGTTGCGGCCGACCGAAAAGCCGGCTTCGCTCTCGAGCACGCGCAATGTGGCGATCGACACCGCCATCAGGGCGGGCTGGGCATTTTCGGTGAGCTGCAATGTCTCGCCGGGACCATCCCAGATGATCGCGGTCAGCTTCTCGCCCAGCGCGGAATCGACCTCGTCGAACACCGCCTTGGCCGCCGGAAAGGCGTCGGCCAGGGCCTTGCCCATGCCAACCGCCTGCGAGCCCTGCCCGGGAAACGTAAATGCTGCCGTCATCGGCGATCCCTACCTTGTTGAGCGTGATCTCCGCGCAGGCGCTTTACGCCTGCCGCAGGGGAAAACGGTATCCGCGTCGCGCAAAACGCGCCACAGCGGGTCCGGGCCAATCCCTTGCAACCAAGCCTTGGCAATCAGGCCTTGGCAACCAAGCCTTGGCAGCCCAGGCTTGGCAGCCCAGCCTTGCAACCGGCCCCGGACCGGGCCGTAAGACACTGACGGAGGCGGTGCTGTCAAGCCGCGCCAGAGGAACCCTGGGGATGCCGGTCCCGGCTCCGGGCTAGTGTCCCGAATCCGAAGTTCGCATCATTTGCCGCACCTTCGGAGCGAACTTCGGATTCGATAAGGACACTAGCAAACTTATGATTCTAGTGTGCTTTATGAATGCGAAGTTCGCGAAAGTAGCTGCCGCGAAATCGCACGAACTTCGCATTCAGCACACTAGAACCCGCCGGCATTCTGGTCGGCGTTAACCTCGGCGCCGGCCCTCGCCCGGCGCGCGCTGTTGACCAGCTGGCCCGGACGATCCTCGCTGGCGGGCCTGGCGGTCGCCAGCCGCAGCACGGCGGCGTAGCCCGGCTGCACTTCCATCCGGCCGGCATGGCGGCTTTCGCTGAGGATGCGGTGGACGCGCGGCAGGTTGTAGCAGGGCACGTAGAACAGCAGGTGATGCTCGAGGTGATAGTTCACGTAGTACGGCGCGATGAAGAGACGCTCGAGGACATTGGCCCGCGTGGTGCGGGTGTTGCGCAGGGGATCGGAGCTGTCGGGCACGACGGCGTGTTCGGCAATGTTGCGGATGCGCGTGATCACCATCATCCAGGTCAGCAGCGGCACCAGCCACAACAGCGGATAGGCCCACCACACACCGGCGGCGGCGAGGCCCGCGAACAGCAAGGCGTTGGTGACGCATTGCGGCCCGAGCTTCTGCCGGAAGTTGGCGGCGCGCCGCGACAACGGCCACTCCTTCGGCCCGATCGCATTGAGCAATTGCGCCTTGCGCTGCTGGTAGCCGGTCTGCCCGGTGATATCGCGGAAGAACTTCCGGCGGTAGCTCAGCTTCGTGATCGGAAACGGCGCCGACAGCACGAGATCGGGATCATCCTCCTGCTGCGTCCGCGCATGATGCTGCAGATGATAGCGGCGATAGCCGCGGGTCTCCGCGAAGATCGGATAGGCGCAGAACCACTGGCTCAGCGTCAGGTTGGTCCTCTCGTCCGCCGACAGACAGCCGTGCGCCCCGTCATGCATCAGGATCGCAAGCCCGAGCTGGCGCGAGCCGATGATCGCAACGGCGAGCAGATAGGTCAGCGGATTGGGCCACCACGCGACCAGCGCGATCGCGCCCAGGATCAGCGCCCAGGCATGCACGATCAGGGCTGCGCCCTTCCACGTCGTGCGCTCGCGCACCGCAACCAATTCGTCCTCGGTGAGGAAATCGCGGGCTCGCATGCGAAGCGCGGTCATGTGCCTGTCTCGCCGTCCGTTGAGGATGAAGTGTCGTGATCGCCGACCAGGCGCAGCCGCGTCCCGTCATTGGCCGACGTCGAAGTTGATGTCGCCTGCTCGCCGAGCGCGCGCAGCAATTCGCGGCACATCTCGTCGGCAGCGCGGCCCATCGCAAAACCTTCGACGATCACGCCGATCGCGATCGCCCAGAACCGCCGCGAGCTCTCCTCGGGCGCGCGCAGCGAGCGCCAGCCGTGCCGCTCGACCTGGCCGGCATAGGCGCGCGCGCCCTCGCTGTGCAGACGTTCGATGGTGCGCTCGACAAGGGGCGCGAGGTCCTGCCGGCGCCGCGTGAGGGTCAAGGCCTCCGCGAAGAAAGCGACCGTGTCGGTCGCGGTCACGGTCTCGGCCAGGGCGTGGGTGTAGTCGCGCGGGGTGTGGGCATTCAGGGCGGCCTGCTCGGTCGCGCGCGCGAGATAGAGCATGTCGCGGCCGGCCGCTTCGACGAACAGCGCTTCCTTGGTGCGGAAGTAATAGGTGATCTGGCTCGGAAAGGCGTCCGCGGCCGCGGCGATATCGGAGATCGATGTGCCCGAGAGCCCGCGTTCCTTGAACAGGCGGCTGGCGGCATCGAGCAGCAACGAGCGCATCTTGCGCCCCGCCGATCGCGTCGCGCGGACCGCATGCTTCGGATCGGGCGCAGACATGCCGCTGGCGGTCTCCGAACCCATATCTCGTCCTCCCAAAGATGTTTGTATGATATACAAACAAAGAAATCAACGGTAAATCACCCGAGGTTGCGTCAAACGGCCTGGAGGGCCACGACACCTCGCACATCCGGGGCCGAGAACCCTTGCTTTCGCGGCCAAAATCCGTATAAGCGCGCCATTCGTGGGCTCCGGCCGGGAGCTGAACGGACGGTCTCAGCAAATTCACCCGTTGATTTTGATGTGGCAGGGCCAGTCGGCCCGTCGTCCCGTGCTCCCGCCTTCTGAGCAGCTCGAGTCCTTTCCGAAGGTCTCGAAGGGCTTGTCGCCGGAACCCGCGCCAACACAGGAAAGGACAACCATGCCTCTTTACGAGCATGTTTTTCTCGCGCGTCAGGATGCGAGCACCCAGCAGGTGGATGAACTGACGGCCCAGATGACGGGCATTGTCGAACAGGGCGGCGGCAAGGTCACCAAGACCGAGAGCTGGGGCGTGCGCTCCCTCACCTACCGCATGAACAAGAACCGCAAGGCGCATTTCGTGCTGATGAACATCGACGCACCGTCGGCTGTCGTCACCGAGATCGAGCGCCAGGAGCGGATCAACGAAGACGTCATCCGCTATCTCACCGTGCGCGTCGAAGAGCACGAGGAAGGCCCGTCCGCTATGATGCGCAAGGCCGACCGTGATCGCGAGCGCGACGACCGTGGCGGCGGCTTCCGTGGCGACCGCGAAGGCGGCTTCCGTGGCGACCGCGAGGGTGGTTTCCGTGGCGACCGTGGCCCGCGCCGTCCGCGTGAAGAAGAAGCTGCGACCGAGGAGTAATGAATCATGGCTGATGCTGGTGCCCGCCGTCCGTTTTTCCGCCGTCGCAAGTCCTGCCCGTTCACGGGCGCGAATGCGCCGAAGATCGACTACAAGGATTCCAAGCTGCTGATGCGTTACGTCTCCGAGCGCGGCAAGATCGTGCCGAGCCGCATCACGGCCGTGTCCGCTAAGAAGCAGCGTGAGCTCGCCCGCGCCATCAAGCGCGCGCGTTTCCTCGGCCTCCTGCCTTACGTCATTCGCTAATTGACAACGGCCGGCGGCCCGCGCCGCCGGCCGCTCATTCTCATAAGGCTTCCGGGTCGTCCGGTCGCCGATGGTTGGGGTTCTCGATGCAGGACCCCTAACCGCTCGAAGGGGGCGGGACAGCTGATGATCGGAATATTCACCGTTGCACTCGCAGCCGGCGCCGCGTCGGCGCTGATGTTCGCCTCGATCAGTTCGGGCGCGGCGATCTCGATATTGCTGTTCTATCTCGCACCGCTGCCGATCATGGTGGCGGCGCTCGGCTGGGGCCCCCTCGCCGCCGCTATGGGTGGAGTGGGTGCGGCATCCGTGCTCGGCACGCTCTTCGGCCTTCCCTACAGCATCGCGTTTGCCATGATGGTCGCCGTGCCCGGCTGGTGGCTCGGCCACCTCGCCCTGCTCGGACGGCCGATCGCGGGCGCAGCCGGCGACAGCGCCAAGCAGCGGCCGCCTGCGATTGAATGGTACCCCGTCGGCCGCATCCTGCTCTGGATTGCAGCCTTCGCCATCGTTACCACGACCGCCGCGCTGCTCACGCTCGGCACCGATACCGACACGATCACCGGCACGCTGCGGCGCGGCCTGCTCAAGATGCTCAGCGCCGGCGAAGCGCAGCCCAGCGGTGACATCGAACGGCTGGTCGACGCGTTGGTGATCTTCGCGCCGCTCGCGGCGACGGTCATCTCCATGGTGACGCTGACGCTGAACCTTTGGCTCGCCGGCAAGATCACGCAAACCTCCGGGCGGTTGAATCGGCCGTGGCCGGATTTCCGCACCACGGCGCTTCCCGCCGTGACGTTGGTCGCGCTGCTGGCGGCGGTCGCCGTCAGCTTCATCGGCGGCATGCTTGCGCTGCTGGCGCAGATCGTCACCGCGGCACTCGTAATCGCCTATGCGCTCGTCGGCTTCGCCGTTCTGCACACCTTGACGCTGTCGCTCACCAATCGCGGCTTCTGGCTCAGTGGCATCTATGCGGTCGTCGTCATGTTCGGCTGGCCGATCGTGGCGATGTTCGCGCTCGGCATCGCCGACGCCGTGTTCGGGCTGCGCCAGCGCTATCTGCAAACCAGACCGCCGCCTTTGCCGGCGGCTTGAGATTCGATCCAACCACTTAAACCCGTACTTTGCATCTAAAGGAGAACGAAAATGGAAGTCATTCTGCTCGAACGCGTTGCCAAGCTTGGCCAAATGGGCGAAGTCGTGCGCGTCAAGGACGGGTTCGCCCGCAACTTCTTGCTGAAGCGCGGCAAGGCGCTGCGCGCCACCGAGGCGAACCGCGCCAAGTATGACGGCATGAAGGCCGAGCTCGAGGCCAACAACATCCAGGCCAAGGGCGAAGCCGCCAAGGTCGCCGAGAAGATCGACGGCCGCGACATCGTCATCATCCGCCAGGCCTCCGAATCCGGCCAGCTGTTCGGCTCGGTGACGGTGCGCGACATCGTCGCCGCGCTGGCTGCCGACGGCGTGACGGTGTCGCGCCCGCAGGTCTGGCTCGACTCGCCGATCAAGGTGATCGGCGCGCAGAAGGTGACGATCGCCGTCCACCCCGAGGTCGAGACCAGCGTCACCGTGACGGTCGCCCGCTCCGCCGAAGAGGCCGAGCGGATCAAGCGCGGCGAGGACATCTCGACCCGCCAGGAAGACCAGGACGCCGCCGCCGAGGCGCTCGCCGCCGCCGGCGAATTCTTCGATCCGGAAGCCCAGCACGACGAGGAAGCCGCGCCGGCTCCGGCCGCCGAAGAGAAGTAAGCTTCTCTCCATCGTCCAACCGACTAAACGCTACGAAGCCCGGCCTCGATCAGGCCGGGCTTTGGATTCGTGCCGCCGCCTTGTCGTCGAGCATGGCGATCGACGCCAATGCGGTCGCGGTGTGCTTCTCCTTGCCGTCGATGACGCAGAACACGTCGGCTGCAACGACAGCGACCTGACGTCCCGGCTTGATCACGCGCGCCCGGCAGATCAGACGATCGCCCGAGGCCGGCGACAGCAGGTTCAGCTTGTATTCCGCCGTCAGCGCCGGCTGGCCGCGCGACGTCGCCGCTGCGATCGTGGTGGCGTTGTCGACCAGAAACGCCGTCACTCCGCCGTGAAACAGGCCATGCTGCTGCAACAGCTCCGGCCGGCGGTCGACCGCGAGCGTGCAGGTGCCGCGCGACAGCTCGGCTACCTCGGCACCGACAAGACCCATGAAGCCCTGCCGGCCGACATTGTCGCGAATTCGCGTCGCGATCGGTGCAAAGTCCGGATCGGTCTCGCTCATGAAGTCTCTCCTGTTCGTTCTGGCGCACCCGGCGCCACCACCGCGCGGATCGCGCAGGCGATCAGCGTCTCGACCTGTTCGCGCGGATCGCCGGTGTGGCGGCCCGACAGCCACGCGCGGCAGAAGATCTGTGCCGGTCCGATGATCTGGCTGAAGAACAGCACGGCGCTCATCGGCAGCAATTCGCCGCGCGCGAGCAGCGGCGCACGCCAGCGCTCGATGCCGTCGGTGAGCCGCGAATTCTCGCTGCGCTGCGCGCCGCGCACCTCCTCGCCCCACTCGCTGCGCGAAATCTCGAACAGGAAGCGCGCCTCGCGCCGGTTGCTCACGACCCAATCGAGATGGGCGTGGATCAGCCGCTCAACGCCCTCGCCCGCCCCGCAGCTGGCGTCGACCGAGCTGATGATGGCGGCGTGATAGGCCTGCAGGATTTCCAGGAACAGGGTGCCGGCGAGCGCCTTCTTCGAGGTGAAGAAGTGGAAGAAGCTGCCGTTGGACGCGCGGGCGCGGGAGCGAATCTCGGCCACCGTCGCGCCCTCAAATCCGTCGCGGTCGAACACCGCCAGTCCCGCTGCCAGCAGATCTTCGCGCGCCGTGCTCAAGTCGTCCTCCTGACTAGATTAACACTCTAGAGCACTACTCTAATGATGGTCAAACAAATACGCCGGACCTTGCGGCCCGGCGTTGGCGATTACTTCGAGGTCGGAGCTTCCGGCGGGCCGGAGCCTGGCGTCGTGGGCGGTGGCGGCGGCGGCGCCGTCGCAGTCACCGGCGGCGCGGCTGGCGCCGGAGCGGGAGATGCGGCTGCTCCCGGCTCGGACGCCGCAGGCGCAGCCGCGGCAGGCGCCGGTGTGACCTGCGGAACCGGATCGGATCGCACGGCAGCCGGCTCGCCGCCGCCATTGCTCTTGGGCGCGTCGACCTTTGCCGTGTCGGGCTCGGCGGCAGGCTTCGCCGGCTTCTCGGCTTCACCCTTGTCATCATGCCGGGTGGATGTCTTGGGGTCTGTCTTGGGCTCGTCGCTGGTCGCCGCGCCCTTGGGCACCTCCTCGGACTTCGGCTCCTCGACGGGCTTACCGCGACGACCGTGCTTCTGACGCGACGGCTTGCCCTCGCCCAAGGCCTGCGGCGTCTGGCCGTCGTCCGGCTTCGCGCCCTCCGGCGCCTCGCTCGGGCGGGCCATCCGCTTGCCGCGGTGAGCTGGACGTCCTTCGGGATTCAAGCCATCGCCATCGAGTTTGGCCCCTTCCTGCGGCGCGGCATCCTGGTGCCGTCGGCGGGCCGGACGCTCGGACGGCTGCTCCGGGGACTGGTTCGCCTCCTGCCTGCCTTCCCTACCGCCCTTAGTCCCCTTGGGCTGATCCTTGGCCTGGTAGCGCGGGTCGTTGGCACCATTCGAAATCAGATAGGACGCAAGCACGCCGGCCATGTCGCTGGACGTCGTATAGTGCTGGCGCAGGAAGCCCGGCAGCGAACCGGCCGGCACCGATTTCAGCAGGCCGCGCGGGCTCTTGTGGCAAGCTGTGCAGGTGCTTGCGAAGATCTGGGAGGGGCTCTTGCCGGCCTCGAGGTTTTGCGCCTGCGCCGATACGGCTGACAGGCAGCCAATCAGAAGCGCCACCGTCGCCAGACTGAGGGCTCGGCTCAACATTCCTTAAGTCTCCAGATTCCGGAAAAATCGCCGCCAGCGCCTGATGGATCGGCCGCGGCGGTCACCTTTTAGCCGATTATCGCGCGAATGGAAGCGCGCCCATGACGCATCCACGCAATTGTCACATTTTGGAATATCGGCTTTGACCACAACGCTATAGCGCGATCTAATTCCCTGCCTATCTTGAGGTTGGGGACACATTGGAGTGATCAACTCCGGTGGTGTCGGTGTGCAGCTTGCCGTTCCGTTGGTGTTTCGATGGACCGATTGTTGCGATACTTCTTGGGGCGCTTCATCCGCCGCGGTTCGATCACGTTCACGACCGCGAGCGGCGCTCAGTTCATCTGCGGTGATGGCACGGGTGTACCGGTCGCCGTGCGCTTCATGACGCGAGGGGCGGAACTCCGCATCCTAGTCGATCCCGAACTTTATCTCGGCGAAGCCTTCATGGACGGCACGTTCGTGGTGGAGCAAGGCACCGTCGCCGACGTGCTGGCGGTCCTGATGGGTCAGGCAGCCATGCTGCCGAACTTTGCCAGGCTGCAGGCCTGGGTACGCTTCCTCGGACGCCGCGCCCAGCAGATCAATGTGCGCGGCCGATCCAGAAGCAACGTCGCCCGTCATTACGATCTCGACGGCCGCCTCTATTCCCTCTTCCTCGACGCGGACAAGCAATACAGCTGCGCCTATTTCGAGACGCCGGACGCGACGCTGGACGATGCCCAGCTCGCCAAGAAGCGTCACCTCGCCGCAAAACTCCTGATCAAGCCCGGGCACCGCATCCTCGATATCGGTTCCGGCTGGGGCGGCCTTGGGCTCTATCTCGCCGAGATGAGCGGCGCCGACGTCACCGGCGTCACGCTGTCGACCGAGCAGCTGCAAATTTCCAACGCCCGGGCGGCGGAGCGGAATCTGGCGCAATCGGCGCGCTTCCTGCTGCAGGACTATCGCGACATCCCCGGGCCGTTCGACCGCATCGTCTCGGTCGGCATGTTCGAGCATGTCGGGGTCGCCTACTATGAAACCTTCTTCGCGCGCTGCGCCGAACTGCTGAGCGACGACGGTGTCATGGTGCTGCACTCGATCGGCCGCTCGACCGGCCCCGACGTCACCAGCCCCTGGATCCGGAAATACATCTTCCCCGGCGGCTACATTCCGGCGCTGTCCGAGGTCATGCCGGCGATCGAGAAGGCCGGATTGCTGATCTGCGACATGGAGATCCTCCGCCTGCACTATGCCGAGACGCTGAAGGCATGGCGCGAGCGCTTCATGGCGCGGCGCGAGGAGGCCGTGCGGCTCTACGACGAGACCTTTGCCCGGATGTGGGAATTCTACCTGGCTGCGTCGGAGATGTCGTTCCGCGTGCAGAACATGATGAACTTCCAGCTCCAGCTCACCAAGCGCCAGGGCATCGTCCCGATAACCCGCGACTATATCGGCGGCGAAGAAGCCCGCCTGCGGCTGAAGGAGGCCGGCGCGACCAAGCCCCGGCTGCAACTCGCCGGCGAATAGGTCTGAAGGAACGGGTACTGCTAGTTGCGCAGGCTGTAGGCCGACCCGCAATGGCCAAAGGTCGGCGCCGGACGCGCCAGATGGGCCGCGGCGGCCGAAATCAAGCTGGCATCGCAGGGAACATTGCGAACCTCGGGACGCGCCGCCTGCTCCATCGCATCGACAAGCGCCGCCAGCCAGCGGCAATCCATGCCATCTGCCCGGCCAAGCCTTGATCGCGCTGTCTGAAACTCTCGAGCCATCGCCGCCGTATCTTGCCTGAGCGTAGACAACCTGGAATCCGCCGGGTCGTTCCCGCGAACCTGCCGCAAAAAAAAGTGCGGCGCATGTGATCTGCTTCACAGAGGTCTGTCCCGGACTGTCGTAGTGGTCCGGAATGACCCGAGAAACACACCAGACGATGTTGGACCCGCAGCGCGATATCGCGACTGACTACGCCCTGATCGCCACTGGCGTGGTGGCCGCCTTGATCGCGCTGGCCTTCCTCATCCTGGTCTGAGAAATCGACGCCAACAGCCGCCTCGCCTCTCCATGGGTCCGCTCGCCTGGCAAAAGGTTCAGGCGGCGTCCAATTTTTGCCAACGACCGTGCTGATCGGCCGGCTCCCGCCCGGTTTCGGACAAAACCCCAGTCAAGCGGAATGCATCCGGCTGTTTCGGATTCACACCTCGCGTTGTGTGAATCGTGCATAAGAAACATCCGTCCTTTCGCTTCGTGCCGGGCTGGCGCTTCATCGCCGCCCCACAGCCAAAAATCTCAGTAACGACGAAATCAGAAGAATAAGCTCGTCCATGGCCTTGATTGATTCGAACGTCCACAAGCTCGCGCCCGACGCCGCATCCCCGGCCTACCGAAGTGCGCCGCACAACATCGAAGCGGAACAGGGCCTGCTGGGCGCGATCCTGGTCAATAACGACGCCTTCTACCGGGTCTCCGATTTCCTGGAGCCGAAGCACTTCTTCGAAACCATCCATCAGCAAATCTATGAGACCGCCGGAAGCCTGATCCGGATGGGCAAGGTCGCGAACCCCGTGACCCTGAAGACGTTCCTGCCGGCCGAGCTCGACATCGGCGGCATGACGGTCGGCCAGTACCTCGCCCGGCTTGCCGCCGAAGCGACCACCATCATCAACGCGCAGGACTACGGACGCACCGTTTACGATCTCAGCCTGCGCCGCAACCTGATCCAGATCGGCGAGGACATCGTCAACGTCGCCTATGACGCGCCGGTCGACTTCGCGCCGCGCGCCCAGATCGAGGATGCCGAGCGGCAGCTCTACGGCCTTGCTGAAACCGGCCGCTATGACGGCGGCTTCCAGCGCTTCGCGCAGGCACTGACGATCGCCGTCGACATGGCGGCGAAGGCGTTCCAGCGCGACGGCAAGCTGTCGGGCATTTCGACCGGTCTGCGCGACCTCGACGCCAAGATGGGCGGCCTGCAGCCGTCCGACCTCATCATCCTCGCCGGCCGTCCCGGCATGGGCAAGACATCGCTCGCCACCAACATCGCCTACAACATCGCCAAGGCCTATGTGCCGGAAGTCCAGGCGGACGGCACCACCAAGGCAGTCAATGGCGGCTGTGTCGGCTTCTTCTCCTGCGAAATGAGCGGCGAACAGCTCGCCACCCGTATTCTCGCCGAGCGCACCGGCATCCCCTCGAGCTCGATCCGTCGCGGCGGCATCTCCGAGCTCGATTTCGAGAAGATCCGCGACTGTTCGATCGAGCTGCAATCGCTACCGTTCTACGTCGACGAAACCGGCGGTCTCTCGATCTCGCAGCTCACCGCGCGGGCGCGACGGCTCAAGCGCCAGAAGGGCCTCGACCTGATCGTGATCGACTATATCCAGCTGCTGCAGGGCTCGGGCAAACGCGGCAACGACAACCGCGTGCAGGAAATCACCGAGATCACCACCAACCTGAAGGCACTTGCCAAGGAACTGAACGTTCCGATCATCGCGCTGTCGCAGCTGTCGCGTCAGGTCGAAAACCGCGACGACAAGCGGCCGCAGCTGTCCGACCTGCGTGAATCCGGCTCGATCGAGCAGGACGCCGACGTCGTGATCTTCGTCTATCGCGAGGAATACTACCTCGCCAACAAGGAGCCGCGCGCGGGCACGCCGGAATATGAGAAGTGGCAGATGGACATGGACCTTGCCCACGGCAAGGCCGAAGTCATCATCGGCAAGCAGCGACACGGCCCGACCGGCACGGTCGATCTGCACTTCGAGGCCAGCGTCACGCGCTTCGGCGACCTCGCACCCGACGGTCAGGTTCCGGATCACGGCCACTGAGATCCGGACTCGGTTGAACGACGCAGGGCACCCGCGTACAACTGAGCCATGAACATCGTGACTGACGCGAAATCGCAGCTGACATCCGAGGCCAGTTTGCTGGCGGCCCACCCGACCGCCAGCGGTATCCTCACCATCGACCTCGACGCCATCATCGCCAACTGGCGCAAGCTCGAGAAGACCGCGGTGCCGGCCGAATGCGCCGCCGTGGTCAAGGCCAACGCCTATGGCTGCGGCGCCGAGCAGGTTGCGCGGGCGCTGGCCAAGGCCGGCTGCAAGACCTTCTTCGTCGCCAGCGTCGAGGAGGCCGCCGCGGTGCGCGCGGCCGCTCCCGAGGCGACGGTGTATTCGCTCGGCGGTTTTTTCCAGAACACCGGCGACGCCTACGCCAGGATCGACTGCAAGCCGGTGATCGGCGATCTCAACGAGCTCGCCGAATGGGACGTGTTCTGCCGCCGCTCCGGCTGGTCCGGCGGCGCCGGCATCCATATCGACACCGGCATGAACCGGCTGGGGCTCACGGTCAGCGAGGCACAGGGCATCATCCCGCGGATCAATGCCGGCGATCACGGCATCACGCTGGTCATGAGCCACCTCGCCTCCGCCGAATTGCTCAACAATCCCGCCAACGCCAAGCAGCTTGCGAGCTTCCGCGAGATCGCGAGCCTGTTCACTGGCGTGCCGGCCTCGCTGGCGAATTCTTCCGGCGTGTTTCTCGGCGCGCAATTCCAGTTCGAGATGGTGCGGCCGGGCTGCGCGCTCTATGGCGTCAATCCGACGCCGGAAGCCGACAACCCGATGCAGCAGGTGGTCGATCTCAAGGCGCGCGTCGTGCAGATCCGCAACATCGATCGCGGCGAGACCGTCGGCTATGGCGGCACCTGGACCGCGCGCCGGCCGACCCGGCTTGCGATCGTCGCCGCCGGCTATGCCGACGGCTATTTCCGCGCCGCCAGCGCCAATGACGGCACCCGCGGCGCCGAGGTCGTGGTCGCCGGCAAGCGCTGCCCGATCGCCGGCCGCGTCTCGATGGACCTGATCGCGGTCGATGTCACCGACCTCGACAAGAATGCCGTGCGGCGCGGCCACATGGTGACGCTGATCGGCGAAGGCATCACGGTCGACGAGGTCGCGCATCATTTCGGCACCATCGGCTACGAGGTGCTGACCAGCCTCGGCCGCCGCTTCGTGCGCATCTACAAGGGCGGCGATGCCGTCGCCGCGAGAAGCGACGCGGTCGCCGAGACGAGCGAGCCGGCTGCCACGCCCGCAGCACCGCCAGCCTTGCCAACAGCAGCGCCCGCTGCGCCGCCGCCACTGCCGGCCGCCGAGCCAACAGCGACGTCCACCTGACATGATCAAGGTTCGCGATTGCCGGTGCGCATGAAGATCGCGACCTTCAACATCAACAACGTCAACCGCCGCCTGCCCAACCTGTTGCGCTGGCTGAAATCAGCCAGGCCCGACATCGTCAGTCTGCAGGAGCTGAAGGCCAGCGACGCCGAGTTTCCCGCGGCCGCGATCGAGCAGGCCGGCTACGGCGCGGTGTGGCAGGGACAGAAGACCTGGAACGGCGTCGCCATCCTCGCGCGCAAGGCCGAGCCGGTGCTGATCCGCACCGCCCTGCCCGGCGGTGCCGGCGATCACGAAGCGCGCTACATCGAGGCCGCGGTGCGCGGCATCGTCGTCACCAGCCTCTATCTGCCGAACGGCAATCCGCAGCCCGGGCCGAAATTCGATTACAAGCTCGCCTGGTTCAAGCGGCTGCGCGCCCATGCCGCCAAGCTGCTCAAGCAGGACGTCCCGGTGGTGCTCGCCGGCGACTACAATGTCGCGCCGACGCCGTTCGACATCTACCCAACGCGGTCCTGGGACAAGGATGCGCTGATCCAGCCGAAGAGCCGCGCCGCCTTCAAGGCGCTGGTCGATCAGGGCTGGTGCGATGCGATCCGCGCCCTGCATCCGGACGCGCCGATGTTCACCTTCTGGGACTACAAGCGCCAGCGCTGGCCACGCGATGCAGGCCTGCGGCTCGATCATCTCCTGCTCAGCCCCGCAGTGGCGCCGCGCCTCGTGAAAGCCGGCGTCGACCGCGCCATCCGCGGCGAGGACGGCGCCAGCGATCACGCGCCGGCGTGGGTGGTGTTGAGGTGACGGGTTTGCGTGTCGCGCTCGCGCCACAATCACTCTGTCGTCCCTGCGAAAGCACTAGTGCATCTACACGTTTGTCGGGCCATTTGCGAGGATTTGGAAGCGGGCCATTCCGGTGTGGAAGGTGATTGGTCCAGGTGGACGGTGGGAGGCGTAGCCGGTCCATCCGCCGAGTTTTGCGATGATCCATGCCGCCCAAGCAAGGGTGTTGGGGCGATGGTGGTTTTTCTGAAGCTCGGTGCGACCTTTCATGGTTTTGTTGATGGCCCTGAGCGTCTCGATCTCTTCTGCGGTGAAGACAAATTCAGCCGGCAATTCTTCGCCACTGTTGCGGGCCTGAACGAGTTGAATGACGATACATGCCGCTCTGGTGGCGACCGCCACGAGCTTGATCAGGCCTTCGGCGCTCTCGATCTGACTATCCTCGATGCGCAAACCCTGGCTCTTCAGCGAGCGAAAGAGTTGCTCAATGATCCAGCGCTGGCGGTACCAGGAGACGATCTGCCAGGCGTCTTTAACGGTGGCGACCGGATGAGTGGTCAGGAGCAGCCAGCGAATGGGCTCCGCACCTCTCGGCGGATGCAACTCGACCACTTCTACGAAGCTGAGTTTGATGCCCTCCGCCAAGTCGGTGACGCCGGGCCTCTGCGGCCGCTTGAGCACGACGGTTCCGAAGCGCATCGAGAGATGGGCCTGCCGGCCGCGCCGATCCATTCGCTGCGGCAGATCGATCACCGCGTTGTCGCAGAAGCGGCTCCGCTCGACCGCCTGATAAAGTGTGTCGCCATCGACCAGCGCATGGTCGTGCATGGCACGCGACAGAAGATGGACATTCTCGGCTGGCGTCAGCGCCCAGTGAGCAAAGAAATCCCCCTCGCGGTCGTTGACGACGGTGATCATGCGGGCATCTGCCAGGACGTCGCGGCCTTGCTCGGCGGCCGTCACCCAGCGCGCCGACTCCTTGTCGGCCAAGGCGCGCCGCTCATGCGGGATTTTTACCTTGCCTTTGCGCGTCCAAACGTTGCCGCCAGTAAGGCCAAGACAGACCCCGCTGTCGGCATCCACCGCCATCATCGCATGCAACAGCACGCCGCGAGCATTGCCCTTGCCGACTTTGCCCAGCCCGCGCCGCCGTCCCGCCTGGGTCTGGAACTTGACCTCGCTCGTATCCTGGATCGCCAGCACATGACGCCCGCTGACCGCAGTCCGCGTCTGCGCGCTCCAGCCCTCAATCAATTTATCGATCGTGACTTGGGGGTTGTTCACAAACCGCCAGAACGCCATATTGGCAGCCCAATCGCCCCGGGCCATCTGGCGCAAGCAGACGCTGCGCGTGCAAAGCATAGCCCGGAGAAGCGTCGCCCCCTTTTGTCGAGACGAACGTCCCCGAACTCACCCAAAGACAAATCCGGCTGCATCGCTGGCGCTCCTTCGAATCAAAGCGCCAGTGAGAGAATCATACAACATGCTGCAGAGACGCCACTTCTTGCTGCACCGAGTCAATCTGTCGCGCCCCAAAACCGTGTAGACACGCTAGTGCGTTCGCAGGGACGACATAAAATGTGTTGCGCGGTCTATGAGTCATACCACCGCATTCTCGCGACATGATTTGTCCAAGTCTTGCTGCGCTGCGCACGATGGCGTGTCGATGGCTCGGCGGCGCCCTTGCGCCGTCTCGAACCATGAGGTCACACTGAGCCCCTCTCCCGGGACACGCATTCAGCATGGCTCGGGATCACCTCACCGGAGCGCGCAGGTGGGCTTTCTCTTCGTCCTCATCGTCGGCCTGGTCGCCGGCACCATTTCCGGCATCGTCGGCACCGGCTCGTCGATCATGCTAATGCCGGTGCTGGTCTATCAGTACGGGCCGAAGCAGGCGGTGCCGATCATGGCCGTCGCCGCCGTGATGGCCAATCTGTCGCGAATCCTCGCCTGGTGGCGCGAGGTCGACTGGCGTGCCTGCATCGCCTACTCGATCACCGGCATCCCGGCCGCCGCGCTCGGCGCGCGCACCCTGCTCGCGCTGCCCTCGCATGCGGTCGATATAGCGATCGGCGTATTCCTGATCGCGATGGTGCCGGTGCGGCACTGGCTGGCGCGGCACAGGCTGAAGGCCAATCTCTGGCATCTCGCAATCGGCGGTGCGCTCATCGGCTACCTCACCGGCATCGTGGCCTCGACCGGCCCGCTCAGCGTGCCGCTGTTCCTGTTCTACGGTCTCAGCAAGGGCGCGTTCCTCGCCACCGAGGCGGCGAGCTCGCTCGGGCTCTATGTCAGCAAGTCGGTGACGTTCGAGCGCTTCGGCGCACTGACGCCGGACATCGCACTGAAGGGCCTGATCGCCGGCGCCTCGCTGATGGCCGGCGCCTTCATCGCCAAGCGCTTCGTGCTGCAGCTGAAGCCGGAGTCGTTCCGCCTGATCATGGACGGCATCATGCTGGCGGCGGGCACGGCGCTATTGTGGTCTGCAATGACGCAGTAAAATTCCGACATCGACCAGGCCCTGGGCAAACGGATTTCACCGTGACGAACACCAACATCCTCCCGATGGTGTCGTAATTCTACGGGGCTTTGCGCATCGGGTGGCGCGTACCCCGAAAGAGTTTTGTTGAGCGCTCACCTTCCGTTGTTATCCGGATTGCCATCGTCCGGCCGCTGCGTTTATGACAATCTCATTACTTGCACTTGATCGTTTGCGGAAAAGAACTTTGCTCCAGCAGGCATCACAGGGTTGATCGACGACCCGGATGCGAGTCCCGAGAGTTCAGGCGACACGAGTTCAGCGAAACATGGCGTGCAGATCGGGCGCAGAGCCCGGCGCCTGATGTCGCCGATGTCGGCCTGACGAATGCGGGATCGCAAGTCGAAGCATTGGGAGTCGCGGGTCGTCAAAGCCCACGACAGGCGGGAAAGGCAGGCGCGCGATGCGCAAGATGATGATCACGACTGCGGCGATTGTGACGTTCGCCGTTGCCGGCTCGGCGTTCTGGCCGACGGCAAGGCCCGATGTCGCGCAGTTCGGAGACAGCGTCTACGAGACGATCTGGGTCTGGCGCATTCCGGCCTACGCCAACAATCCGTCGTGGCGGGTTCGCTGGAGCTGGAGCGATCCGTTGCGCGCGCAGGCGAGATGCTGCCGCGCTCTGCCGACGAGTCTGACGCCGCGCGAGAATCCGCCGCTGCTGCTGTCGAGGCGGGACATCCACGTTTGACCGCGCGTACAAACGAGAGCAGTTCCCTTGCGCGAAGCGCATTTGATTCAAATTCGCGCTGTAGTTGAACTTACTTTTTATCCTTAACCAGAAACCTGATCTTTGATTTACATCTGCAAGATGCGGTTTACCTTGTCTCCGCGAGCACAGCGGATTCAGGGACAACAACAATATGCGCCAACCAAGCTTCACCCTGTGGTTGACCGTTGTTCTGGCGACGCAGGGTTTGAGCGTCGCGGCAGACGAGACAAGACCGGGCCAACCGGGTGCCGTTGCCGCCGCTGACCGCGTTGCATGTTCCCTGCAGCCGAAAAGTGAGGAACCGTCCGATCCGTCGTCGACCTCGGCAATTCCCCACGCCGAAAAATTCGTCGCGCGGGAACATTTCAAGGAGGACATCGCCTCGAGCGCGCCGGTCAGGATTTCCTGGTTGGGCGCGACCTTCGCGCAGCGCTTCACGAACAAGATCGAGGACGATAGCGGCGGCGCATCGTTGCAGACCTTCGTCCTGAGCGCCGTCTCGAGCGACAAGGAGATCCTCGCCAAACTGGGGCAGAGCCACGAGAGCAGGCTGGCCGACGTCTGGTGCGCGTTGAGGCGACAGCCCAGCGGCAGCAACGGCCCGCTGGAGGTCAACGCCAAGCCGAACGTGTTTTACGTCCGCGACAGCGCCGGAGAGCTTGGCGCCGTCGACGTGCTGTGGGGCGGCGTCGGCTGGGAAATCGGCGCAAGTCCGGTCGGCGACAAGCCGCGCTGGCCGGGCGGAACGCGGGTGTTCTCGCGCTGAGCCGGCCCCGCCATCTGGCACTCCGTCTTCGATGGATCGCGCGCGGCGGCCGAACCGTGTTATGCATCGTGCTCGATAGCGCGACTCACCTGCTCCATGGCCAAATCCACCCTCTCCTTCGTCTGCCAGAACTGCGGCGCGGCGTATAATCGCTGGCAGGGCAAGTGCGATTCCTGCGGCGAGTGGAACACGCTGGCCGAGGAGGACACCACGGGCTCGGTGCCGGTCTCGATCCGCAGCAAGCGCAAGGGGCGGACGTTTGCGCTGGAATCGCTGTCCGGCAAGACCCAGGACGCGCCGCGGCTGTCGTCCGGGATGGCCGAGCTCGACCGCGTCACCGGCGGCGGCTTCGTCCGCGGCTCGGTGCTTTTGGTCGGCGGCGATCCCGGCATCGGGAAATCCACGCTGCTGACCCAGGCGACCAGCATGATGGCGCGCGCCGGCCACCGCGCGGTCTATATCTCCGGCGAAGAGGCGGTCGCCCAGGTGCGGCTGCGCGCCGAACGGCTCGGGCTCGCGGACGCGCCGGTGCAGCTGGCTTCGGAAACCTCGGTCGAGGACATCGTCGCGACGCTGTCGGAAGGCGCGGTGCCGCGCCTGATCGTGATCGACTCGATCCAGACCATGTGGACCGACACGGTGGAATCCGCGCCCGGCACGGTGACCCAGGTCCGCGCCTCGGCGCAGGCCCTCATTCGTTTTGCCAAGAAGACGGGTGCCGCGATCATCCTGGTCGGCCATGTGACAAAGGACGGCCAGATCGCCGGTCCCCGCGTGGTCGAGCACATGGTCGATGCGGTGCTGTCGTTCGAGGGCGAAGGCTCGCAGCAGTTCCGCATTCTGCGCTCGGTGAAGAACCGTTTTGGCGCGACCGACGAGATCGGCGTATTCGAGATGACCGGCCTCGGCCTGCGCGAGGTCACCAACCCCTCGGAATTGTTCCTCTCCGAGCGCGAGCTCGGCAGTCCCGGCACGGCGGTGTTCGCCGGCATCGAGGGCACCCGTCCGGTCCTGGTCGAGTTGCAGGCGCTGGTGGCGCCGACCTCGCTCGGCACGCCGCGCCGCGCCGTGGTCGGCTGGGACCCGAGCCGGCTGTCGATGGTGCTCGCGGTGCTCGAAGCGCATTGCGGCGTCAAATTGTCCGGACATGACGTCTATCTCAACGTCGCCGGCGGCCTGCGCATCCAGGAACCGGCCGCGGACCTTGCCGCGGCGGCCGCGCTGGTCTCATCGCTGGTGAACGCGCCGCTGCCGACGGATGCGGTCTATTTCGGCGAGATTTCGCTATCGGGCGCGATCCGCCCGGTGGCGCAGACCCCGGCCCGGCTCAAGGAGGCCCTCAAGCTCGGCTTCGCCCGCGCCATCCTGCCCGAATCGGCCCGCGGCGAGAGCGGCGGCGATTCAGGGCTCACCCTCAACAGCGTCGGCAACCTCACCACGCTGGTCGCCGAAATTGCGGCACGCGGAACGCCCCGGGGCGGCCGGCGCGACCAGGACGGCTCCGGAGGCCCTGATGCGGCTGAGAAAAATGCCACACCGGCCCGATTCCGTCGCGAGACCAGCTAAAGCGGGCGTGACGTATCAACCCCCCGCCGCTATACATCCGCCGCGCGGGACAGGTGGCGCTCTGGCCTTGCCGGATGCCCCCAATGCGCCTCAGTTAGGACGGCACCGACTTCGCCGATTCGCGAGAGCACTTAGCAGCGTAAGCCCTTAACAGCGTACCGAAACGTACCAGCGGACCTGACCAGCCGATGCCCATAACGATACTTGATCTCGTCCTGCTCGGCGTGATGCTGATTTCGGGCCTGCTCGCGATGGTGCGCGGCTTCATGCGCGAGATCCTGTCGATCGCGGCCTGGGGCGCCGCCGCGCTGGTCACGCTGTATGCGTTTTCGAAGCTTCTGCCGACCGCCAAGACCTACTTCAACAACGACACGGTCGCGGCCGTGGTCGTGGTGGCCGGCGTCTTCATCGGCACGCTGATCGTGGTCTCGATCGTCACGGTGCGGATCTCGGACATGATCCTGGATTCCCGGATCGGCGCGCTCGACCGCACCCTCGGCTTCCTGTTCGGGCTCGCCCGCGGCCTCCTGATCGTGGTCGTGGCGTTCATGTTCTTCACCTGGCTGGTTCCGGACAAGCAGCGGCCCGATTGGGTGACCGGGGCAAAGTCCCGCGTGGTGCTGCAGGGAACCGGGGATTGGCTGATGTCGCTCTTGCCTGACGACCCCGAGAACACCATCTTAAAGAAGTTCAAGAAGAATAAGCCAGACGACGATTCTGCGGCCGATACCAATGATCAGGCGACGCCGGCGTCGGGTGATGGCTATAGCAAACCTGCGCGTGACAGCTTGAAGAAGCTGATCGAGAAACCCGCGGGCCGATAAACTATTTGGGCCCTTACGAGAGGCGATGAACGAGATGCAGACCCCTTCGGATCATACCGACCAAATGGATCTCGACCTCGGCCCGATCGAACTGCAAGACGACCCTAAAAACGACCCTCTCAGATACCACCCCGACCTCGATGGCGACACGCTCCGCGAGGAATGCGGCGTGTTCGGCATCTTCGGCCATCCCGAGGCCGCCGCGATCACCGCACTCGGCCTGCACGCCCTGCAACACCGCGGCCAGGAAGCCGCCGGCATCGTCTCCTTCGACGGCAGCCGCTTCCACAGTGAACGCCGCCTCGGCCTGGTCGGCGACGCCTTCTCACGCCGCGAGGTGATCGAGCGCCTGCCGGGCAACGCCGCGGTCGGCCATGTCCGCTACTCCACCACCGGCGGCACCATCCTGCGCAACGTGCAGCCGCTGTTCGCCGAGCTCAGCGCCGGTGGGTTTGCAGTCGGCCACAACGGCAACCTCACCAATGGCCTGACCCTGCGCCGCGAGCTGGTCAAGGGCGGCGCCATGATGCAGTCGACCACCGACACCGAGGTGATCCTGCATCTCGTGGCGCAGTCCAAGCGCACCCGCTTCATCGACCGCTTCATCGAGGCGCTGCGCACCATTGAGGGCGCCTATGCGCTGGTCGCGCTGACCAACAAGAAACTGGTCGGCGCGCGCGACCCGCTCGGCATCCGCCCGCTGGTGCTCGGCGATCTCGACGGCTGTCCGATCCTGACCTCGGAGACCTGCGCGCTCGACATGATCGGCGCGAAATACGTCCGCGACATCGAGCCCGGCGAGATCATCGTGTTCGACGAGCGAGGGGCTCACAGCCACAAGCCGTTCCCGCCGAAGCCGGCCCGGCCCTGCATCTTCGAATACATCTATTTCGCGCGCCCGGACTCGATCGTCGGCGGCCGTTCGGTCTACGACGTGCGCAAGGCATTTGGCGCCCAGCTGGCGCGCGAGAGCCATCCCGAGGTCGACGTCGTGGTGCCGGTGCCGGATTCCGGCGTGCCCGCCGCGGTCGGCTACAGCCAGTATTCCGGCGTGCCGTTCGAGCTCGGCATCATCCGCAACCACTATGTCGGCCGCACCTTCATCCAGCCGACCCAGAGCGTGCGCGAGCTCGGCGTGCGCATGAAGCATTCGGCCAACCGCGCCGCGATCGAAGGCAAGCGCATCATCCTGATCGACGACAGTCTGGTTCGCGGCACCACCTCGAAGAAGATCGTGCGCATGATGCGCGATGCGGGCGCCCGCGAGGTGCATTTCCGCCTCGCCTCGCCGCCGATCCTCTATCCCGACTATTACGGCATCGACCTGCCGGACCGCGGCGGCCTGCTCGCCGCGACCCATTCGCTCGAGGAGATGCGCGACATCATCGGCGCCGACTCGCTCGCCTTCCTGTCGATCGACGGCATGTACCGCGCGATGGGCCATGAGGGGCGCGACCCGGCAAATCCGAGATTCGCCGACCATTGCTTCACCGGCGCCTACCCGACACACCTCACCGACCAGAGCGAAACCGAGGCCCCGCCGCGCCAGCTCTCGCTGCTGGCGGAGGCGAGCTAGCCACATCCGCGCTGTCGTCCCTGCGAAAGCAGGGACCCATAACCACCGGCCTATCTGGCTGGGCAGCGTTAGACACAAGCACCGTTTTCCATTACCGCCGTCACGGCGTATGGGTCCCTGCTTTCGCAGGGACGACGATTTGTTAGAGTCCCTTCCATGACAAAACCCCTCGCCTCCCGTATCGCCCTCGTGACCGGCGCCTCGCGCGGCATCGGCCATGCGACCGCGGTCGCACTGGCCAAGGCCGGCGCGCATGTCGTGGCGGTGGCGCGCACGCAAGGCGGGCTGGAAGAGCTCGACGACGAGATCCGCACGGCCGGCGGCAGCGCCACCCTGGTGCCGCTCTCGCTCACCGATTACGACGGCATCGCGCGGCTCGGCCTTGCGCTGCATGAGCGCCACGGCAAGCTCGATATCCTGGTCGGCAATGCCGGCACCGCAGGGCCGTCGTCGCCGCTCGGCCATATCGAGCTGAAGCCATGGAACGACGTGTTCGCGATCAACGTCACCGCCAATTTCCAGCTGATCCGCTGCATGGACCCGCTGCTGCGGCAATCCGACGCCGGCCGCGCGGTGTTCGTGACGTCGGGCGTGGCCCACAAGGCCAACGCCTATCTCGGCCCCTATGCGGCCTCGAAGGCCGCGCTGGAGGCACTGGTGCGCTCCTGGGCCAACGAGACCGCCAACACAAAGCTCCGCGTCAACCTGTTCAGCCCCGGCCCGATCCGCACCCGGATGCGCGCGCAGGTGTTTCCCGGCGAAGACCCGATGACGCTGGATACGCCCGACATGGCCGCCGAATTCATCGTGCCGATGTGTTCGCCCGCATGGACCGAGACCGGCAAGCTCTACGACTACAAGGCGCGCACGCTGCGCAGCTTCCAGCCGCCGGCGTGAGCGCGGCTCTCTCTCCCGTAGCCCGGATGGAGCGAAGCGCAATCCGGGATAATCTCTACGCGGAGAAACCGGCCCCGGATTTCGCTTCGCTCCATCCGGGCTACGCACCTCCTTGCGATTGACTCGCTCGCGTCCCCACGATTGACTGCCCTTCCCAGCGGGACGCCCGCCAAGAAAAATTTCGGGAGGCAACATGACGCCGACGTTCAATCGCGCGCGCTCCATTCTGTCCGGATTGTTTCTCTCCGCCTGCATCGCATCATCAGCCCTCTTCGCTACACCAACCCCCGCGAAAGCCGGCGACATCCCGACCTTCACCGTGGATGCATCATGGCCAAAGCCGCTGCCGAACAACTGGATCCTCGGCCAGGTCGGCGGCATCACGGTGGATTGGCAGGGCCACATCTGGGTGATCCACCGGCCGCGCTCGCTGACCGACGACGAGAAGGGCGCGAGCCTCAATCCGCCGCGCTCGAAATGCTGCGTCTCGGCGCCGCCGGTGCTCGAATTCGACGCTGACGGCAATCTACTGCGGTCCTGGGGCGGTCCGGGTGACGGCTATGAGTGGGTTGGCCGCGAGCACGGCATCGAGGTCGACGAGCGCGGCTTCGTCTGGATCGGCGGCAACGCCGACAATGACAATGCGATCCTCAAGTTCACCCTCGACGGCAAGTTCGTCGCGCAGATCGGCTCGATCGCACCGAGCAAGGGCAGCAACGACACCACCCAGCTCGGCAAGCCCGCCGAGACCGCGATCGACAAGGAGGCCAACGAGATCTACGTCGCCGACGGTTACGGCAACCGGCGCGTCATCGTGTTCGATGCCACCACCGGCGCCTACAAGCGGCACTGGGGCGCCTATGGCAACAAGCCCGATGATGCCAAGCAGCCGCCCTACGATCCGAAGGCGCAGGTCGCGCAGCAGTTCGGCAATCCCGTGCACTGCGTGAAGATCGCCGATGACGGACTGGTCTATGTCTGCGACCGCATCAACAACCGCATCCAGGTGTTCAGGAAGGACGGCAGCTTCGTGAAGGAGTTCTTCTTCGAGAAGAGCACGCTCGGCAACGGCGCGGTGTGGGACATCGCGCTGTGGCCCGATCCCAAGCAGACCTACCTGCTCTCCGCCGACGGCGAGAACAACGAGATCCGCATCATCAGGCGTGACGACGGCGCGGTGGTCGGCAGCTTCGGCCGCAACGGCCGCAACGCCGGGCAGTTCCACTGGGTGCACGCGCTCGCCGTCGACGCCAGGGGCAACGTCTATACCGCCGAGGTCGACACCGGAAAGCGGATCCAGAAATTCAAGCTGACCTCCGACGCGCTCAAGTAAGGGTTTCACCGGATGACGCTTCGACGCAGGCCCACCCGGCTTTAGGCGGATTGCCGCCTCCCCCCGGAAAGGGTAAGCGGGAACCTGAGCGACCGGCAAAAAGGCTCCGCAAGAGGGCTGCCCGGGCTTTAGACAGTGGAGGGAATTTCATGACAATGACGTTTGCGCGGCGCTGCGCCGCGCTTCTTGCTTGCGCCGCACTCGGCCTTTCAACTTCTGCGTTCGCGCAGGACAAGACCGTCAAGATCGGCGTGCTCAACGATATGTCGAGCCTCTATGCCGACATCGGCGGCCCGAACTCCGTGGTCGCGATCAAGATGGCCGTGGAGGATTCCGGCCTGCTCAAGAAGGGCTGGAAGATCGACGTCCTCAGTGGCGACCACCAGAACAAGCCCGACGTCGGCGTCAACATCGCTCGGCAATGGGTCGACAACGAGAAGGTCGATGCGATCGCCGACACGCCGAACTCCGGCGTGGCGCTTGCGGTCAACAATCTCGTCAAGGAAAAGAACATCGTCCTGCTGAATTCGGGCGCGGCGACCGCCGACCTCACCGGCAAGGCCTGCACGCCGAACACGATTTCATATACCTACGACACCTACATGCTGGCCAACGGCACCGGCAAGGCCCTGACGAAGGCCGGCGGCGACACCTGGTTCTTCCTGACGGCCGACTATGCATTCGGCCACGCGCTTGAGCGTGACACCACCGCGGTCGTCAACGCCAATGGCGGCAAGGTGCTCGGAAGCGTCAAGCATCCGATCAACACCGCCGATTTCTCGTCGTTCCTGCTGCAGGCACAATCGTCCAAGGCCAAGGTGGTCGGCCTCGCCAATGCCGGCGGCGACACCACCAACGCGATCAAGCAGGCGGCCGAATTCGGCATCGTTTCCGGCGGCCAAAAGCTCGCGGCGCTGCTGCTGTTCATCAACGACGTGCATTCGCTCGGGTTGAAGACCGCGCAAGGCCTGACGTTCACGGAATCCTTCTATTGGGACATGAACGATCAGACCCGCGCCTGGTCGAAGCGGTTCGCCGCCCTCGCCAGCAAGAACGCGATGCCGTCGATGACCCAGGCCGGCAACTACGCGATGGTGCTGCACTATCTCAAGGCGATGGAAGCGCTTGGCGGCAATCCGCATGACGGCGCCAAGGTCGTCGCCAAGATGAAGGAATTGCCGACCGACGATCCGCTGTTCGGCAAGGGCCCGCTGCGCGCCGACGGCCGGCGCCTGATTCCGGCCTATCTGTTCGAGGTGAAGAAGCCCGAAGAGTCCAAATATCCCTGGGACTATTACAAGCTGATCGCCACGATCGCGCCGGAAGACGCCGCAAAGCCGCTTGAGGCCAGCGACTGTCCGCTGCTGAAGAAGTGACCGCGTAGCGGTCATTCCGGGGCGCGCAACGCGCGAACCTCAGATGCGCAATTGCGCATCGGGGAATCTCGAGATTCCGGGGTTCGATGCTGCGCATCGCCCCGGAATGACTTTTTGCACCTTCTTACTTCGCCGCCGACTTCGCCTTGACGGGCGGCGGCAGCGATGCCCATTCCCTGTCGGCGCGCGGGCCGCCGACGTCGCCGGTCAGGCCGACGAGCTGGCCCGGCTGCACGTCCAGCGTCTGCGTCCAGGTCTGGGTCTGGGTCTGGCACATCAGCTTGAGCAGGCATCCCTTGAGCTTCAGCCGGTCGGACTTGTCGCGCCACAGCGAGACCGCATAGGACTTGCCGTCCTCGGCGTTGTAGATGTCGCCGTCGAACCTGCCCTCCGGCGTCAGCTTCAATCCGAGGATCAGCTGATGGCCGAGCAGCGCACGCGTCCGCTTGTCGGGTTCGGGATTGAAGCTGTCGCGGAGCGGCTGGCCGTGTGAATCGAGCGGATCCTTCATCCACACGATGAAGCCGCAGATGCGGTCATGCGCAGGGCCGCAGCGCTCGAGGCGGATGCGTGCGCGGCCGTCTTCGGTCAGCCAGGTGCCGCTGGGATCGGCTGGGGCAATCGTCTCGGCGCGGCCGGTCGAGCTCATCAGCAAGGCAGCGACGAGGCTGCGCAGAAACATGCGAACCAGAAAGTTCATGGTAAAGGACCTTTCAGCGTCGGGATGGTTTGCGGACGCGCGCGGCGCGCGTCACTTCAATTGCGCCATGAAAGCATCGGCACCCTTGTCGATGCCGGCGGTGGCCGCGGCGAGATCGCCGACGCTGGCCTTGATGTCGTAGGCGTTGGGATATTGCTTGCTGACATAGGCGCCGAGCAGCCGCGAGGTCGAGCTGTCGAACATCTCGACGGCATAGATGACGGAGCCGGTCATCGTGCCCTCGCCGTCGCGCGCGGCCTGCACGCCGTTGTAGACCGCGCCCGCCACAGATCGAAACGCGACAGCGTGCCGAGCACCGGCGTGTTGGCGACCGCGCCGGTCAGCGTCAGCCGCAGGCGGAACGTGTTCGGCCCGCGCGTGTTCACCAGCGTGAAGCGGCCGCGCAGCTTGTCGGCGAAGCGGGTCTGCATGTAGGCGGCGAGCGTCTGCTTGTCCTTCTCGGACACGTCGCCGAACTGATGATCCGCGCCGCGATAGATCACGACCGGATCGATCATCACCTTGTTGTAGCTCCACCAGTCGACCGGCGGCGCATAGCGATACGGCACACGCCCCGAAGAATCGGACGTGTCCGGCGTCATGTAGGCCGACGATGCCACATCCGAATGGGCCACCGGCGTGACGGCGGCACATCCTCCCGCGAGGACGCAAAGCGCCATCGCTCCCAGACCGCGCGCGGCGATCGAGCTCTCCATTCCAATCTCCTCATCCGACCTGGGCGGAAAAGCAGCTCGGCCGCAGCCGCGTCCGGGGCTGAAAGTACGGCTGCGGCCGTCACTGGTCTGACTCGCCGTCGCGGCACCGCCAGACCTTGGCGCTCATCGACGCCTGGACGGACGCCGTCCGCCGACCCGACTATCGCGGCATCTTCGCCCATCACGATCAGGACATCGTGATGTTCGACGTTCCGCCGCCATTGTAGTCACGCGGATTGGATGAATACCGGAAGACGTGGGACTTGTTCTTCAGGTATCACCGCCCATCCTACGCCTTCGATGTCGAGGAGATCGCGATCACGGCCGGCGATGATGTGGCCTTCGCGGTCGCGGTGATGCGGTGCGGGCCACCTGATGCCACGTTCCAGTTCAGGCTGACGATCGGATTGCGCAAGGTCGACGGCGAGTGGCGCGTCACGCACGAGCACCATTCGGTGCCGGCGACGGAATAGAGCGTCTCGTGGTGGATCCGTCGGCGGCCCGCCCTACGCTCTCTTTGCCGCCGTCGTGCGCCAGGCGATGGCGAGCGCGAGCAGCAGCAGCGCGCCGGCCAGATAGAACGGCGCGCCGGGCATCTTCACCGGCACGGTATCGCCGATGAAATACGCAAACGTCAGCGTGAACAGGAACGGGCCGATCAATTCCGACATGCTCTGCACGCTTGAAGTCGCGCCCTGCAACTGGCCCTGTTGATCGGCGGCGACGAGCTGCGTCGTCAGCGCCTGCGTCGCAGCGCCCGAGAGGCCCCACAGCGCCATCACGGGAATGCCGATCCAGAACAGCTGGCCGGTCGGCGCGGCGCCGAAGATCACGAAGCCCAGGGCGCCGCAGACGAGGCCGAGGAACAGCGCGTTGCGCTCGCCGAGGCGCTGCACGATCGGGCCGATCGCCGCGCCCTGCACGATCATGCCGCAGAGCCCGACCAGCGCCAGCGTCGCGCCGACGGTGCCGGTGTCCCAGCCATAGCGATAGGTGGCGTAGAGCACGAACACCGAGGGCAGCACGACATGCGCGAGCTGGCCGAAGAACGTCGCCAGCGACAGGCCGGCGAGCGTCCGGTTCGAGCGCAGGAAATGCAGCGCGCCGATCGGATTGGCGCTCTTCCATTTGAACGGCGCGCGCCGCTCCACGGGCAGCGATTCCGGCAGGATGAACAGGCCATACAGCCCGTTGACGAAGCTCAAACCCGCCGCCGCCCAGAACGGCAGCCGCGGATCGATCTCGCCGAGCAGGCCGCCGAGCGCCGGTCCGAGGATGAAGCCGGCGCCGAAGGCGACGCCAATCTTGCCGAACATCGCGGCGCGCTGCTCCGGCGCGGTGACGTCGGCGATATAGGCGAACACGGTCGAGATGCTCGACGAGGTGATGCCCGAGATCGCCCGCCCGATGAACAGCCAGATCAGGTTCGGCGCCAGCGCCATCAGCACATAGTCGGCGGCGAGGCCGAAATTCGACAGCAGAACCACCGGCCGGCGGCCGAAGCGATCGGACAGCGCGCCGAGGATCGGCGAGCAGACGAACTGCATCAAGGCCCAGATCGAGCCGAACACGCCGAAGATGCGCGCCGCATTTGCGGTGTCGTTGTTGACGAAGCCCTCGATCAGCTTGGGCAGGATCGGGATGATGATCCCGAGCGCGAGCATGTCGAGCAGCAACGTGATGAAGATGAAGATCACCGCGCCGCTGCGCGGTTGCGCTACAGCAACCGTGTCGCCCTCCGACCTTTCGCTCACGACGGGCGTTTGCGCTTGTGGGCGAACGGATTGGCCTTCTCGCGCAGCGTGATCCGGATCGGCGTGCCCGGCAGATCGAAGGTCTCGCGCAGCGAGTTGATGAGGTAGCGCAGATAGGATCGCGGGATCGCGTCGGCGCGCGAGCAGAACAGCACGAAGCTCGGCGGGCGCGCCTTCACTTGCGTGATGTAGTTCAGCTTCAGCCTGCGGCCCGAAACCGCCGGCGGCGGGTTGGCCTGGATCGCCTGCTCGAACCAGCGATTGAGCGCCGAGGTCGGCAAGCGCCGGTTCCAGACCGCGTAGGCCTCCTGGATCGCCGTCATCAGGCGGTCGATGCCTTCGCCCATCAGGCCGGAGACGGCGACGATCGGCGCGCCCTTGACCTGCGGCAGCCAGTGGTCGGCATCGGTGCGCAGTTGCGAGATCTGGTTGGGCTTGCGCTCGACCAGGTCCCATTTGTTGACCGCGAGCACGATGGCGCGGCCTTCGCGCTCGACCAGGTCGGCGATGCGCAGGTCCTGCTCCTCGAACTTGTTCTGCGCGTCCATCATCATCACGACGACTTCGGCAAAGCGCACCGCGCGCAACGCGTCGGCGACCGAGAGCTTCTCCAGTTTCTCCTCGATCCGCGAGCGGCGGCGCAGGCCGGCGGTGTCGAACACCCGGAACTGGCGGCCCTGCCAGGTGATCTCGACCGCGATGGAATCGCGCGTGGTGCCGGCCTCGGGGCTGGTCAGCAGCCGCTCCTCGCCCAGCAGATGGTTGATCAGCGTCGACTTGCCGGCATTGGGCCGGCCGACGATGGCGACGCGGATCGGGCGCTGCGCGGCCTCCTCCTCCGAGATGTCCTCATCGTCCTCAAGCTCGTCGTCTTCCTCCGGTGTCTCCGGCACCAGCGCGCTCAGCGCCTCGTGGAGGTCGCCCATGCCCTCGCCATGCTCGGCCGAGATCTGGACGGGATCGCCGAGCCCGAGCGCGTAGGATTCCATCGCGCCGATCTCGCCATGCTTGCCCTCGGCCTTGTTGGCGACCAGCACCACCGGCTTGTTGGCCTTTCGCGCGAAGTCGGCGAAGGCACGGTCGGTCGGCGTCAGGCCGACGCGGGCGTCGATCACGAACATCAGGGCGTCGGCGAGTTCGATCGCGGTTTCGGTCTGCTCCTGCATCCGCGCCGTCAGCGAACCCTTGGCGCCTTCGTCCAGACCTGCGGTGTCGATGATGGTGAAGTCGAGGTCGTAGAGCCTGGCCTGGCCCTCGCGACGGTCACGCGTCACGCCGGGCTCGTCGTCGACCAGCGCGAGCTTCTGGCCGACCAGCCGGTTGAACAGCGTCGACTTTCCGACATTGGGCCGGCCGATAATGGCGATGGTGAAAGACATGGATCATCCAGGCGCCGCGTTGCGGCGCGCGTCAATGAATTGAATTAGGAGCCTAAAGCGCGATGAGATCGGATTGAATCGTCATCGCGCCTTAGATTCTTGTTTTAGCATGATCTTTTCGGAAAACCGCTTCGCACTTTTCCGGATCATGCTCTAGCGGCTAAATCCGCCGCTCGGTAGCGGTGCGGGGAAGGCGCCGCCGGATTGTTGCGTGGTCTGGGTCTGCTGGGCCGGCGCCGCGGGCTGTGCCTGCTGGTCGTCGGCGGGCGGCGCGGTGGCGCGGCGGCGGACGATCTTCTTCGGCTTCGGCTCCGGCGGCAGCGCGGCGGGCGCGCCCTCCTCGGCTGCGGCATCGGGAGCAGCCGCTTGATCTGCGGCCGGCGCTGCCCTGCCCTTGGCGTGCTTCTTGGCGCCCTTCGGCGGCTCGGGCGGCGGGGCCGGCTGGGCGGCAGCGGCTGCCGCGGCGTTCTGCTGATCGAGCTGTTCCTGCTGCGAGCCCTTGTACAATTCCTTCGGCACACCCTGCTCGAGGCCGGGCACGCCTTCGGGGAAGACCGGCTTGCGGTCGCCGGCCAGCTTCTTCTTGGTGTCAAGGAAGTCGAGCAGGTCGCTCGGATCGAAATTGGACATGCCGCCACCGCCGCACCCCGCCAGCACGCTGCAAAGCGCTGTCAGAACTGCGGCTGCGATCAGGCGTTGCGAGCGGCGCATGGTCGATCTCTCACTCAAACCCGGGTTTCGCGCCAAGTCAGCTCTTCGCGACCGGCGGCAACAAGGCCTGCAGCGCTTCGGCACGCGAGCGCAGGCTCGGCGGCGTCTCACCGTCATTGGCAATCTGGTCGAGCCACTGCCGCGCGGCGGTGGCATCGTTGGCGCGCCAGGCCGACAGCGCCAGCAGCTCGCGGGCGGAGTGACGGAACGTCGAGTCCTTCGCCGTTGCCGTGGCCTCGAGCCGTTGCAGCATGTTCGGATAGGTGGTGGTTTCCATCGCGAGCTGCGCGGCGCGGATCCGCGCCAGGTCCTGCTCGGGACCGCCGACGCTGCGGTCGGCTGCGATCTCGTCATAGAGCTTCGCGGCAGCCGGCTGATCGCGGGTCGCGACCTCGGCGGCCATGCGCAGCCGCGCCAGATTGCGGTAGCCGGACGGTGCCTTGGTGATGAGAGCGGCGAACGCAGCCTCGGCCTCGGCGTGCTTGTTCTGATCGGACAATTCGACGGCACGGTCGAACGCCGCACCGGCCTCGGCGGCCTTCTTGGCCTCAAGATACTGGTAGCCGCGCCAGCCACCGACGCCCGCAACGATCAGGATCGCCAGGGCGATGATAAAGAGCGAGTACTTGTCCCACAGCTTCTTGAGCTGATCGCGACGGACTTCCTCGTCGACTTCGTCAAATAATTCAGACACTTAAGGCTATCCCATCCCCTCGGGACCGCTGCTATCGGTGGGGCCCAGCCCTACCCGATCCCCACATCGCGGCGGCGTTACCCTAATGGTGTGGCGGAGGCAAGGCAAAGCGAGGCGGATCAAAGCGTTAACGGGGGACGTTTGCGACTGGCCGCAACGGCGGCGGGCTCCCTCTCCCGCTTGCGGGGGAGGGTCGGGGTGGGGTGTCTCCACGAGTCGGATCAGTGAGAAAGTCCTTGTGCGGACAAAGCCCCCACGCGCCGCGCTGCGCGCGTTGACCTAAGAGCGAGCTTCGCTCGTCTCGACCCCCGCAAGCGGGAGCGGTGCACCGAATTCGCGGATGGTACGTCCACGCCTCGCTACGCGCCTATCGCGGACAGGCTCTCCCTGATCTGGCGCTTGATCACCTTGCCGTTGGCGTTGCGCGGCAGCGGCTCTGATGTCAGCGCCATGGTCTCCGGCACCTTGTAGTCGGAGAGCCGCTCGGCGCACCAGGCGCGCAGGCTCTCCGCATTCACGTCCGTGCGGGTCACGATCACGGCGTGCACGCGCTCGCCGAGCACCGGGCACGGCTTGGCGATGATCGCGCTCTCGACCACGGCGGGATGGCCGGCCAGAACAGACTCGACCTCGGCGGAATAGATCTTCAGGCCGCCGCGATTGATCATGTCCTTCTGGCGATCGAACACGTGGACGAAGTTTGCCGCGTCGATCGAACCGAGATCGCCGGAATGCCAGAAGCCGGCGGTGAAACTCTCCACGGTCGCCTTCGGATTGTTCCAGTAGCCCTTGATGACCGAGGCGCTGCGGATCCAGAGCTCGCCGATCTCGCCGCGCGGCAGTTCGCGGCCGTCAGCGCCCATCACGATGATCTCGGCGCCCGGGCACGGCAGGCCGACGCTGTCGATATGGGCGGCGGTCAGTTCGCCCGGCATCAGCGTCGAGGGCGACGTGGTCTCGGTCGCGCCGTAGCAATTCGCAAGCTTCAGCCCGGGAATCTTGGCGTCGAGTTTTTCGATGGTCGCGACCGGCATCGGCGCGCCGCCGAAGCCGCCGATCCGCCAGCTCGACAGATCGTAGCTGTCGAAGTCCGGCTGCATCAGGCAGAGATTGTACATCGCCGGCACCATCACCGTGTAGCTGACGCGCTCGCGCGCCGCGACCTTCAGATATTCCGAGGCCTTGAACTCCGGCATGATGATCAGCGCGCCGGCGCAGCGTGCCATGGTGGTGATGTTGGCGACCGCGCCGGTGACATGCGCGAGCGGCACCGCGGCGATCGAGCGATCCGACTTGGTCAGCTTCAGGCACGACACGAACACCATCGAGGAGTGGATGATGTTGCAATGGGCGAGCATGGCGCCCTTCGGCCGGCCCGTGGTGCCCGAGGTGTAGAGGATCATCGCGGTGTCCTCTTCCCTCACCTGTGCCGGCGCCTGGGCCGCAGCGTTGTCGGCGAGACCGGCGAATTGCGATGCGCCGTCGTCGCTGACCGAGATGCGATGCTTGAGGCCGGGAACGTCGGCCGCATCAGGGATGCGGTCGGCAAGCGTGGCCTCCTGGACCAGCAGCGTCGCACCGCAATCGTTCAGCACATAGGCGATCTCGGGCTTCTGCTGGCGCGTCGAGAGCAGCACCGTGACCAGCCCGGCATGCGCGGCGGCGAACATCGTCAGCACGAATTCGATGCGGTTGCCGAGCAGGATCGCGACGCGGTCGCCGGGCGCAAGGCCGAGTTTTACAAAGCCCGCCGCGACCTTGGCCGATTTCTCCGCGACCTCGCGCCAGCTCAGGCGCGTCGCGCCGCAGACCAGCGCCTCGCCGTCGCCGTTCTGCGCAACGGCGTCCGCGATCATCGCCCAAAGGCTGCCGGGCCGCTCCGGGAAAGCCGGCACGACGCGGTCGCCGAACCGCGGCTCGAGCCGCATCGGTGTAATTGCGTGCTGCGACCAGTCCATGCGCGCCCCGTCAGCTCTTCTTCATGCCGTAGACGTGCTCCGGCCCCGGGAAGGCGCGGCTCTTCACGTCGCGCGCATAGCCGGCGATCGCCTCCTCGATCATCGGCCCGAGATTGCCGTAGCGGCGCACGAATTTCGGCGCCCGCGGCGACAGGCCGAGCATGTCCTCCAGCACCAGCACCTGGCCGTCGCAGGCCGCGCTGGCGCCGATGCCGATGGTCGGCACCGCGATCGACTGCGTGATCTTGCGCGCCAGCGGCTCGGCGACCGCCTCGACCACGATCGAGAACGCGCCCGCCTCCGCGATCGCCCTGGCGTCGTTCTCGATCGGCGCCCAGCTCTCTTCCTCGCGGCCCTGCGCGCGGAACGAGCCAAGCGTGTTGATCGACTGCGGCGTCAGACCGATATGGCCCATCACCGGAATGCCGCGCTCGGACAGGAACGCCACCGTCTCCGCCATCCGCGCGCCGCCCTCGAGCTTGACCGCGCCGCACAGCGTCTCCTTCATGATCCGCACCGCGGATTGAAACGCCTGCTCCTTCGAACCCTCATAGGAGCCGAACGGCATGTCCACCACGACGAGCGCAGCTTGCGAGCCGCGCATCACCGCGCGGCCTTGCAGGATCATCATGTCGAGCGTGACCGGCACCGTGGTCTCGAAGCCGTGCATGACGTTGCCGAGGGAATCGCCGACCAGGATGGCGTCGCAATGACGGTCGACCAGCGCCGCGGTGTGCGCATGATAGGACGTCAGCATCACGATCGGCTCGCCGTTCTTGCGGGCGCGGAGATCGGGCGCGGTCTTGCGCTTGATGGCGGATTGAACAGACATAGTCAGGCTCCCATGACAGGCACGCCGATCACGACCGGGTGGAACGCAAACGCCAGCGCCAGATAGACGATGACACCGACCGCGATCGCGATCAGGTCGTTGGTTGGGCCGCCCACCGGAATCGGCGGCGCGCCGGCATCCGTGCGGCGCTTCAGCGAGATGCGGTCATAGACCGCCCAGCCGAGAAACGAGCCGAACAGGATGATCGAGCCGAGGTCGCCGTTGGCGAGCAGATGCGCGAACGCCCACAGCTTCACGCCGGCGAGCATCGGATGCTTCAGCGTGGTGTAGATGCGGCCGCGGATATAGGAGGCGACGACGAGGATGACGGCGGGCAGCATCAGCGCGACCGTGATGTGCTTGAGCGCCGTCGGCGGGGTCCAGACGTCGATCCATCCGCTCGCGCGATAATGCGCAAAGCCCCAGATGATCAGCACGAGCCCGGCCGCGGAGGCGAGCGAATAGGCGATCTTGTAGCCGCCCTCGCCCATCGCCTTGATCAGGCCGGCGCGCATCTCGCGCAGGCTGGACAGCACATGGACGCCGAGGAACAGCACGAGACCCAGGATCATGACGAGCAGTCCCACGATGTTCCTCCCCTGATCGATCAATGCCTTCGCGTATCACCTTCGCCGGGCGGGTGGCAATGCGTCACGCCACGACTCCGTCATTCCGGGATGGCCCGCAGGGCCGGACCCGGAATCTCGAGGTTGCCGGGCGCGCAAGCCAATCCCGGGATTCCGGGTTCGCGCTTCCAGCGCGCCCCTGAATGACGTGTCTCACGGCTTGTTGGCCGATTTGGCCAGCTCCCGGTTGTCGACATAGCGGATCATGATCGGCCGGCCGGCCAGCGCGCCGCCCAATCCGCCGGTGAATTTCAGCGGCAGGCAGGCATCCAGCGAGGCGTTGATCGCATTGAGGTAGGTGGTGCGGGTGTCGGCCGGGATGCCTCGCGTCGAAAACGTCAGGCGCGGCGCGCCGATCATCTCGCCCGATCGTTTGAAGCTGAAACGCACCGACATCTGCATGCCCGCGCGCGCGTCGTCCGGCGGTGGCGGCGCCCAGCAGGCGCGCAGCGCGGCGAACAGATCGCCGATGGTATTGAGATCATGATCCGGCTTGCGGTACTTCTCGACCTGATCCTGCGGTGGCACGGTCAGGATCGTGAGCTGGAGATTTTCGCCGTACGGATAATCCATCTCGGGCAGGCATGGCCCGTGGTTGAACACGCTGCAATAGGACGGGATGCAAGGCCCTTCGTCGAGCACGCTGCAAGGCGTGTGTGCGAAGGGCGCCGGGTTGGTTTGTTGCCGCTGCTGCGCAGAGGCCGCGCTCGCGAGCGCAAAGGCCGGCACGGCAAAAGCGAGGCAGATGGCGACGCGTCGGAGCATGCAGGCGGACCCGGATTGCACTCCGGAGAAAATGGGTCCGCGGCCGGACCGCATCAAGCGGGGCGGCGTTCAATTCCTCGCGCTTGTCAATACTAAAACCTAGGTTCGGCCGGTTCGTGTCCCCTTGATACCGGCGAGGATGAGATCGATGCCGGCGAGATAGTCGACACGGTCGTCGTGGTCCCGCATCGCGCCGGCCACGCTGCGTGCAAACGGGTAGTCGCTTGCGTCGAGCGCGGACCAGTCGGTCGCCACCGCATCCAGGAAGCTCGATCGGTCCAGGCCATGCGTCCGCGCGAACTGCGCGTTGGCTGCGTTCTGGCCACCGACGCCAAGGATGTAGTTCAGCAGGACCGAGACGATCGTCCACTGCGTGTCGGCAGCCACGCCAAGCGCGCGAACCTGCTGGCCGATGCATTCCAGAACGCGCACGGTCGGCAACTGCCCGGCAGCACGGATCAGCGCTGTCCCGACCCACGCATGCGCCTCCATTGCGTCGAACATGCCGAGCGCAAGGGCGCGAATGGTGGCCTTCGGCGATCCGCTGACCGCGTGCTCATCGACCATGCGCGCGACAATGGCATCGCAGGCGGCGACCAGCAGATCACTCTTGTTGGCGATATGCCAGTAGATCGCGCCGGGACCGGTCGCGAGCCGTTCGGACAGGGCGCGGAACGTCAGACCGTCCTCGCCGCTTTCGTCCAGGAGCTCGATCGAAGCCTCGATGATGCGATCCCGCGAGAGCGAGTCCTCGCGTCGCTGGCTGCTGCGCGCCTTCTTGACCATGCCGCATCTTGACACGTCTGGAACGGCATTCCAAGTATTGGAACGACGTTCCATAACTCTCAGCCCGGAAGGACTCCGCATGAAATCTCCCGTCACGATCGTCGGTGCCGGCCTCGGCGGCCTGACGCTTGCCCGCGTCCTCCACGTCCACGGGATCGCAGCGATCGTCTACGAAGCGGAGGCCTCCGCAGAGGCACGAACGCAGGGCGGCATGCTCGATATCCATGAGCACAACGGCCAACGCGCGCTGAAGGCCGCAGGCCTGTTTGAGGAGTTCCGCGAGCTGATCCACCCCGGCGGCCAGGAAACCCGCGCGCTCGATACCCAAGGCAATGTCCTGCTGCATCATCCGGACGACGGCACGGGCGGGCGCCCCGAGGTGCCGCGGGGCGAGCTGCGCCGGATCCTGCTCAATTCGTTGCCCGAAGGCACGGTGCGGTGGGGACACAAGGTCATAGCGGCCTCACCGCTCGGCGGCGGGCGGCATGTATTGAGCTTTGCCGACGGCACGACGGTGACGACCGACCTTCTGGTCGGGGCCGACGGTGCCTGGTCGCGCGTGCGATCGCTTCTCTCCGCAGACAAGCCGACCTATGTCGGCACTTCGTTCATCGAGACATATCTGTTCGACGCCGATGTCCGTCACCGAGCGAGCGCGGAAGCGGTTGGCGGCGGCGCCATGTTCGCGCTGGCGCCGGGAAAGGGCATCGCCGCGCATCGTGAGCCGAACGGCGTGCTGCACACCTATGTGGCGCTGACCAAGCGTGAGGAATGGTTTGCCAACCTCGACTTCTCCAACCCTGCGAGCGCCCTCGCCCGCGTCGCCGAGGAATTCGATGGCTGGGCCCGGGCGCTGACCGCGCTGATCACCGATGGCGAGACGGCGCCGGTGCTGCGCCTCATCCATGCGCTTCCGGTCGCACATCAATGGGACCACGTGCCCGGCGTCACGCTGCTCGGCGATGCAGCGCATCTGATGGTTCCATCGGGCGAAGGCGCCAATCTCGCAATGTACGACGGTGCCGAACTCGGCGCGGCGATCGCTGCCAACCCAGGTGACGTCGAGGCCGCCCTCGCCGCCTATGAAAAGGACCTGTTTCCCCGCAGCGCGTCCGAAGCGGCTGATGCGGAGGAGCTCCTCGAGTTGTGCTACGGCGCTAACGCGCCGCAGAGCCTGATCGACTTTTTCGGCAGTCACCTCCCCGCCGAGAACCGTAGCGAGTAACGGAGAAGCCGCGGCGTACCGGGTCCCCCGCCTTCCAGGGGGACGACACCGGAGCGAGCGCCTACGCCTTCTTCTTCACGTCCTTGACGTTGGAGAAGGTGATGCCCTCGGCGCGCTCGCGGGTGTAGCCGAGATAGAACTCGTTCTTGGCCATGAACACGGGATCGCCGTCGACGTCGTCGGCGATGCCGGAATTGTTGGCGGAGATGAAGGCGTCAAGCTGCTTACGGTCGTCGGACGAGATCCAGCGCGCCAGCGAAAATTCGCTGATCTCGAACTCTACCGGCAGCGAATATTCCGCATCGAGCCGCGCCTTCAGCACATCGAGCTGCAGCGGGCCGACCACGCCGACCAGCGCGGGCGCGCCGTCGCGCGGGCGGAACACCTGCACGACGCCCTCCTCCGACATCTGCTGCAAGGCTTCCTTCAGCTTCTTCGCCTTCATCGCGTCGGTCAGCCGAACGCGGCGGACGATTTCCGGCGCGAAGCTCGGCACGCCGACGAAGGTCAGATCCTCGCCCTCGGTCAGGGTGTCGCCGATCCTGAGCGTGCCGTGGTTCGGAATGCCGACGACGTCGCCGGCAAAGGCCTCGTCGGCGACCGAGCGGTCCTGCGCGAAGAAGAACTGCGGGCTCGACAGGCTCATGTTCTTGCCGGTGCGTACCAGCTTGGCCTTCATGCCGCGGCTGAGCTTGCCCGAGCACAACCGGGCGAAGGCGATGCGGTCGCGGTGGTTCGGATCCATGTTGGCCTGGATCTTGAACACGAACGCGCTCATGCGCGGCTCCGATGCCTCGACCTTGCGCAAATCCGAGTCCTGCGCGCGCGGCGCCGGTGCGAACTTGCCGAGGCCTTCCAGCAGATCGCCGACGCCGAAATTGCGCAGCGCGCTGCCGAAATAGACCGGCGTCAGGTGGCCCTCGCGGAACGCAGCGAGCTCGAACGGCTTGCAGGCTTCCGAGGCCAGCGCGAGCTCGTCCTTGACTTCGGCGACGTCGAGATTGGGATTGCGCTTGCCGAGATCGGCGATGTCGATCTGCTCGGTGGCGCCGGTCTTGGCGCCGCCGCCCTCGAGCAGCCGCACGCCGCCATTGACGACGTCATAGGTGCCGAGGAAGTCGCGGCCACGGCCGACCGGCCAGGTCATCGGCGTCGTGTCGAGCGCCAGCGTCTTCTCGATCTCGTCCAGAAGCTCGAACGTGTCGCGGCTCTCGCGGTCCATCTTGTTAATGAAGGTGATGATCGGAATGTCGCGCAGCCGGCACACCTCGAACAGCTTTCGGGTGCGCGCCTCGATGCCTTTCGCCGCGTCGATCACCATCACAGCGGAATCGACCGCGGTCAGCGTGCGATAGGTATCTTCCGAAAAGTCCTCGTGGCCCGGCGTGTCCAAGAGGTTGAACACGAGGTCGTTGAACTCGAAGGTCATCACCGAGGTGACGACCGAGATGCCGCGCTCGCGCTCGATCTTCATCCAGTCCGAGCGCGTGTTGCGCCGCTCGCCCTTGGCCTTGACCTGGCCCGCGAGATTGATGGCGCCCCCGAACAGCAGCAGCTTTTCCGTCAGCGTGGTCTTGCCGGCGTCCGGGTGCGAGATGATCGCAAAGGTGCGCCGTCGCGCCACTTCCGCTGAAAGCGGCGAGCGGGACGGCGATTCGGCTGAAACTGAAATGTCGGACATGGCGGGGCATTTGGCAGGGAAAACGGGCGCAATCAAGGGCGTTTTGTCGCAATGCGGAACGCCCGCACCATCCCCATATGGGCACCGGAAGGACGACCTTCTCCTCACCATACCATTCGCGGGGACGACCCTGCCTTATCTGGAGGGTTCGTGATGGCTTGGACCATTCTGTTCACCGCTGGCCTGCTCGAGATCGGCTGGGCGATCGGGCTGAAATATACCGAAGGTTTCTCGCGGCTGGTGCCGTCGGTGCTGACGCTGGCGGCGATGGCCGGCAGCGTGATCCTGCTCGGCCTCGCGCTGAAGACGCTGCCGATTGGAACCGCCTATGCGGTCTGGACCGGGATCGGCGCGGTCGGTACCGCGGCGCTCGGCATCATCCTGCTCGGCGAACCCGCGACCGCGATGCGGCTTGCCAGCATCGGACTGATCGTTGCCGGCATCGTCGGGCTGAAGCTGGTCGGCTGATTACTCCTTTTTGGGAAGCGTCTTCTTAACGCGAACCGGCTTCCACTTCGCTCGAAAACGCTACTTCAGAATCTGCACCGCCCAATAGCTCGCGGCTGCGACCGCGGCCGACGCCGGGATCGTGATCACCCAGGCGTAGACGATCGAGCTCGCCACATTCCAGCGCACGGCGGAAAGCCGCCGTGCGGCGCCGACGCCGACGATGGCGCCCGTGATGGTGTGCGTGGTCGATACGGGAACCCCGAGATAGGTCGCCATGAACAGCGTCACGGCGCCGCCGGTTTCGGCGCAGAAACCCTGCATCGGCGTCAGCTTGGTGATCCGCAGCCCCATGGTGCGGACGATCCGCCAGCCGCCCATCAGGGTACCCAGCGCCATCGCGCCCTGGCAGGCCAGCACCACCCAGAACGGAATTTCGAAGGTGTCGCCAAGATGGCCCTGCGAATAGAGCAGCACGGCGATGATGCCCATGGTCTTTTGCGCGTCGTTGCCGCCATGGCCGAGCGAATAGAGCGACGCCGAGGCGAATTGCAGGATGCGGAATGCGCGATCGACCGCGAACGGCGTCGAGCGCACCGAGAGCCAGGACACGATCGCGACCAGCACCAGCGCCAGCAGGAAGCCGACCAGCGGCGACAGCACGATCGCGAGCAAGGTCTTGGAGAGCCCGCTCCACACCGCCGCCGAAATCCCCGCCTTCGCCATGCCGGCGCCGACCAGGCCGCCGATCAGCGCGTGCGAGCTCGACGACGGAATGCCCAGCGCCCAGGTGATCACGTTCCAGACGATCGCGCCGACCAATGCTGCGAAGATCACGGTCGCATCCACCACCGACGGCTCGATGATCCCGGTGCCGATCGTGTTGGCAACGTGCAGGCCGAACACCAGGAACGCGAGGAAGTTGAAGAACGCCGCCCAGAACACCGCATATTGCGGCCGCAGCACGCGGGTCGAGACGATGGTCGCGATCGAGTTCGCGGCGTCGTGCAGGCCGTTCAGGAAGTCGAACAGCAGCGCGACCGCGATCAGGATGGTCAGAATTGGAAGACCCAGCGTGGCGTCCACGTGATGCCCCACTCTATTGTGCTTTGTTGAGCATGATCGCCGCGCAAACGCTTCGCGTTTGTCGCAGGGAAAACCGCATCACACTTTTCCGGATCATGCTCAGACTTGCTCGATCACGATCGAGTTGATCTCGTTCGCCACGTCGTCGAAACGGTCGGCCACTTTCTCGAGATGGTCGTAGATCTCCGCGCCGACGATGTAGTCCATCGCGTTGGCGTCGCGGTGCTTCAGGAACAGCTCCTTGAGCCCGATATCCTGGAGATCGTCGACCCGGCCCTCGAGCTTGGTCAGTTCCTCGGTGATCTGGGTCAGCATCGAGACGTTGTGGCCGATCGACTGCAACAGGGGCAGCGCGCGGCCGACCAGATTGGCGCATTCGACGATCAGGCCGCCCATCTCGCGCATCGGCGGCTCGAACTCGCGCACCTCGAACAGCATGACCGCCTTTGCGGTCGCCTGCATCTGGTCGACCGCGTCGTCCATCGAGGTGATCAGGTTCTTGATATCGCCACGATCGAACGGGGTGATGAAGGTGCGGCGAACCGCGGTCAGGACCTCGCGGGTGACGCTATCGGCGTCGTTCTCGAACTGATTGACGCGCTGGCAAAAGACCGGAGTCTCCTCCCCGCCCTTCAGCATGTCCTGCAACGCCAATGCGCATTGCACGGAGGTCTGGGCGTGTCGGGCGAACAGGTCGAAAAACCGCTCTTCCTTGGGCAGGAAGGCGCGAAACCAGCGCAGCATGTCTCAGTTCCATCATTCCGGGACAGCCCTTTTAGCGACTGTCACAGAACTGTCATAGAGCATCTGGCGGGGAAAGCATCGGGATCGACCGCCCGAGCGGGCGGTCGTCCACCGCTAAGTCGGCCGAAAGTCGCCGAGGTCTGCCCTACAGCGACCGCCGCAACAAATGGGCCAGTTCACCGACCAGGCCGCGCCGGAACAGCAGCACGCAGGCCACGAAGATCACGCCCTGGATCACCGTCACCCACTGGCCGAAACCGGCGAGATATTGCTGCATGGCGATGATCACGAAGGCGCCGACCACCGGGCCGAAGATGGTGCCGAGACCGCCGACCAGCGTCATCAGCACGATTTCACCGGACATCGACCAGTGCACGTCGGTGAGCGAGGCATTCTGCGCCACGAACACCTTCAGCGAGCCGGCAAAGCCCGCCAGCGTGCCCGACAGGATGAAGGCGAGCAGCTTGTACTGGTCGGTCTTGTAGCCAAGCGAAATCGCCCGCGGCTCGTTTTCGCGGATCGACTTCAGCACCTCGCCGAACGGCGAGTTGATGGTGCGGTAGATCAGCAGGAACCCGGCGAGGAAGCCGACCAGCACGACATAGTAAAGCACCAGCGGCTTCGAGAGATCGAAGATGCCGAGCAGGTGGCCTTGCGGAATGCCCTGGATGCCGTCTTCACCATGGGTGAACGGCGCCTGCAAATAGAGGAAGTAAAGCAGCTGCGACAGCGCCAGCGTGATCATCGAGAAATAGATGCCCTGCCGCTTGATCGAGATGTAGCCGGTGACCAAGCCGAGCAAGGCCGCGGCCGCGGTGCCGACCAGGATGCCGAGCTCCGGCGTCAGCCCCCACACCTTCAGCGCGTGGGCCGAGACGTAACCGGCGGTGCCGAGGAACATCGCGTGGCCGAACGACAGCAGGCCGCCATAGCCGATCAGGAGGTTGAAGGCGCAAGCGAGCAGCGCGAAGCACAGCGCCTGCATGACGAAGAACGGATAGATCCCCGTCCACGGCACGATCGCCAGCAGCAGCGCCATCGCGGCGAATACGATCATCTCGTCGCGCATCGCGCGCGGCGTGATCGGAAGTGTATCGTCGGTCAATGCTGACATATCAAGCCGCCCGTCCCGTCAGTCCCGTTGGCTTCACCAGCAACACCACCACCATCAGGACAAACACCACGGTGTTGGAGGCCTCGGGATAAAAATACTTGGTCAGTCCCTCGATCACGCCTAGCGCGAAGCCGGTGATGATCGAGCCCATGATCGAGCCCATGCCGCCGATCACGACCACCGCGAACACCACAATGATGAGATCGGCGCCCATCAGCGGGCGGACCTGGTTGATCGGCGCCGACAGCACGCCGGCGAGCGCGGCAAGACCGACGCCGAGCCCGTAGGTCAGCGTGATCATGCGCGGCACGTTGATGCCGAACGCGCGCACCAGCGTCGGGTTCTCGGTTGCGGCGCGCAGGTAGGCGCCGAGCTGTGTCTTCTCGATCAGGAACCAGGTGGCAAGGCACACCACGAGCGAGAAGATGACGACCCAGCCGCGATAGATCGGCAGGAACATGAAGCCGAGATTGACGCCGCCCTTGAGCTGATCCGGGATCGAGTAAGGCAGGCCCGAGGACCCGAAATAGTTCTGGAACACGCCCTGCACGATCAGCGCGATGCCGAAGGTCAGCAGCAATCCGTAGAGATGATCGAGGCCGGTCAGCCATTGCAGCATGGTCCGCTCGAGGATCATGCCGAAGATGCCGACCACGACGGGTGCGATGATCAGCGCCCACCAGTAATTGATGCCGCCCAGGTTGAGCAGGAAATACGCCACGAAGGCGCCCATCATGTAGAGCGCGCCATGCGCGAAATTGATGATGTTGAGCATGCCGAAGATGACGGCGAGCCCCAGACTGAGCAGCGCGTAGAACGAGCCGTTGATCAGTCCCACCAGAAGCTGTGCGTAGAGAGCCTGCATCGAATGAGCTTTCGCTAGATAGATGAAGCCCGCCGGCCACGCGCATGGCCGGCGGGCATGATCGTCACTTCTTCAGAAGCGCGCAGGCGCTCTTGTCGAGCGGCGTGAAGGCCTGGTTGCCCGGCACGGTGCCGACCAGCTTGTAGAAGTCCCACGGTCCCTTGGACTCCGAAGGCTTCTTCACTTCGAACAGGTAGGCGTCGTGGGTGACGCGGCCGTTGGCCTCGACCTCGCCCTTGCCGAACAGCGGATCGTCGGTCGGGATCGTCTTCATCTTCGCGACCACCTTGGCGCCGTCATGCGGATTGCCGCCGAGCGCTTCCAGCGCCTTGAAGTAATGCATGAGGCCCGCATAGACGCCGGCCTGCACCATGGTCGGCGGCGCGCTGTTCTTCATCCGCTCCGAGAAGCGCTTGGAGAAGGCGCGGGTCTTGTCGTTGAGGTCCCAGTAGAACGTCTCGGTGAAGTTGAGGCCCTGCGCAGTCTCGAGCCCGATCGCCTTGACGTCGGTGAGGAACAGCAGCAGCGCCGCGAGCTTCTGGCCGCCCTTGACGATGCCGAACTCGGCCGCCTGCTTGATCGAGTTGGTGGTGTCGCCGCCGGCATTGGCGAGACCGATGATCTTGGCCTTGGAGGCCTGCGCCTGCAGCAGGAAGGAGGAGAAGTCAGCGGTGTTGAGCGGATGCTTGACGCCGCCGACCACCTTGCCGCCATTGGCGGTGACGACGGACGTGGTGTCGCGCTCGAGCGCGGCGCCGAACGCGTAATCCGCGGTGAGGAAGAACCAGGTGTCCCCGCCCGCCTTCACCAGCGCCTGGCCGGTGGCGTGGGCGAGCATGTAGGTGTCGTAGGTCCAGTGCACGGTATTCGGCGAGCACTGCGCGTTGGTGAGATCCGAGGTGGCGGCGCCTGAATTGATGTAGACGCCGTTCTTTTCCTTCACGACGTTGTTGACCGCGAGCGCGACGCCGGAATTCGGCACGTCGACGATGGTGTCGACCTTGTCGACGTCGAACCACTGGCGGGCGATGGTGGTGCCGATATCGGGCTTGTTCTGGTGATCGCCGGAGATCAGGTCGATGGTCCAGCCCTTGGCCTTGAGGCCGGAGTCCTCGATCGCCATCTGCGCCGCCAGCGTCGAGCCGGGGCCGGCGAGATCCGCGTAGAGGCCGGACTGGTCCGACAGCGCGCCGATCTTGACCGTCTTGTCGAGCTTTTCCTGGGCGGAGGCGACGCTTGCGGCGGACAGCACCATCGCGGTGCCGAGCAAGAGCGCCGAAATCTTGTTCTTCATGTCGTATTCCCTCGTCCTAAATTTTCTGGTTCTGGCGATATCAGACGCCGAGATAGGTATGGAGCTTGTCCATGTTGGCCGACAGCTCCGAATTCGCGAAGCCGTCGATCACCTTGCCGTGCTCGACAATGTAATAGCGGTCCGCAACGGTCGAGGCGAAACGGAAATTCTGCTCGACCAACAGGATCGTGAATCCCTGCGACTTCAGGCGCGCAATGGTGTGCCCGATCTGCTGGATGATGACCGGCGCCAACCCTTCGGTCGGCTCGTCCAGCATCAGGAAGCGCGCGCCGGTGCGCAGGATGCGCGCAATCGCCAGCATCTGCTGCTCGCCGCCCGAGAGCTTGGTGCCCTGGCTGGTGAGGCGCTCCTTCAGGTTGGGAAACAGCGTGAAGATCTGGTCGAGCGGCAGGCCGCCCGGCCGCACCACCGGCGGCAGCAGCAGGTTCTCGCGCACGTCGAGGCTGGCGAAAATGCCGCGCTCCTCGGGACAGAATGCGATGCCGAGCCGCGCGATTTTGTCCGAGGTGGCGCGGATGATTTCCTGATTGTCGAAGCGGATCGAGCCGGAGCGCTTGTTGATGACGCCCATCACCGACTTCAACGTGGTGGTCTTGCCGGCGCCGTTGCGGCCGAGCAGCGTCACCACCTCGCCGGCCTTCACGTTGAAATTGATGCCGTGAAGGATGTGGGATTCGCCGTACCAGGCCTGCAGATCCTTGACCGTCAGCACGTCGGCGCCGGCCGCAGCGACGGGCTTCTCCGCCAGTTTTGCCTCAGCCATGACCCGCTCCCAGATAGGCTTCCTTCACGCGCTCGTCCTTGGAGAGGTCGGCGTAGTTGCCCTCCGCCAGCACCTGCCCGCGCGTCAGCACCGTGATGATGTCGGAGAGGTTGGCCACCACCGAGAGGTTATGTTCGACCATCAGGATGGTGTATTTCGCGGAGATCCGCTTGATCAGCGCCGCGATCTTGTCGATGTCCTCGTGGCCCATGCCGGCCATCGGCTCGTCGAGCAGCATCATCTCGGGGTCGAGCGCGAGCGTCGTTGCAATTTCAAGTGCGCGCTTGCGGCCGTACGGCATCTCGACCGCCGGCGTGTTGGCGAATTCGCTCAAGCCGACGTCGTTCAGGAGCTCGTGGGCGCGCGGATTGAAGCGGTCGAGCACGCTTTTCGAACGCCAGAAATCGAACGACGAACCGTGCTGCCGCTGCAGCGCCACGCGAACGTTCTCGAGCGCGGTCAGATGCGGAAATACCGCCGAAATCTGAAACGAACGGACCAGCCCGAGGCGCGCCACGTCGGCCGGCGGCATCGCGGTGATGTCGTGGCCCTTGTAGCGAATCTGGCCTGCCGACGGCTTCAGGAATTTGGTCAGCAGATTGAAACAGGTCGTCTTGCCGGCGCCGTTCGGCCCGATCAACGCATGGATACTGCCCCGACGCACTTTCAACGCGACGTCGCGAACGGCGAAGAAACCCGCGAATTCCTTGGTCAATCCGCTGGTTTCGAGGATGAACTCATCTGCCAAATAGATTCCCCCATACGCCATCGCTGCGAAGCCCCTCGCCCGCGTGGCCAGCTTTTTTCGTGTCCGACAGGCGTCCGATCCGTCTTGGAAACCGTCCGGGGGCCCGTCGCCTCCGGGCCGGAATATGCCGTCATCTGCGGCAGTTACGCAAGGTGGAAAGCTGTGCAGTGCGGCATCAGCGTGACCGGTTCCGGTTGATCCTTAGTCGAATGGCATTTCGGTGCGCTTTGCGCCTCGGGAAAGCGGTCGTTAACGGTGTTTTGCTCCGGACTCCCACTTTCATAGAATATTTGCGCCTCTCGCCGAAGCTCCGGCTATTGCATGATGAACGGCTAGAGCCTTGCATTTCGAGCGCGCCAATCCTTCAGTCGTCAAATCGATCCCACAACGTGATTTCCCCGGCACGTGGCTGCGACTTTATGCCCGCAGCCAAACCATCCCGCAGATCGATGAACTTGTCTTTGGCCGCATCCCCTTTGTGCCTGAGTTCGGCTAGCCGATGCAATTCCGAAGCGCCGATCCATCGGTGGTCAAATCGATCACGCAGCGTGTGCTGCTGAACGCCTGGCTGCGCGCGCTGCGCATGCCGGACGCGCTTCCCCTGCTGTGCGACTTCCACACCGAGGGCACCGCCGACGAGCGCGCCGACATGATGGGCTTTGACGTGGTCGGCAGTGGCGAGGCCGCCCGTTTCCTGATCACGCAGGAAGGCGCGAGGCTGACGACGGCCTATGGCAACGAGCACGTCGAGCCGCGGCTGCGCACCAACCGCTATCTCGATGACGCGATCGGCCCCGAGCGCTATGCCGGCGTGATCCTGTCCTATCGTGCTTGCCTCGCGCGCAAGCGTCCGACCTATACAGTTGCGGAGGTCACGGACGCCGACGGCAAGGACGTGTCCTATGAGCGGCTGCTGCTGCCGTTCGGACGCGGCGACAGCGTCGAGCACATCATCGGCTCCTACAAGGCGATCAGCATCGACGGCGGCTTCCGGCTGCACAATCTGATGGGCGTGGCTGCGAAGTCGGCCCCGGTGGTCACGGAGCGGGCCGTGATCGACCGCAGGTTCGTGCCCGCGGATCGTCCGGCAAGTCAGGATTCAGTCGAGCTGATCTAGACTCGTCACTTCTCGCGAAGCGGTCGCGGCATCGCTGGAAGCGCCTTAGCCCTTCTTGCGCGCCTTCGCCGGCACTTCCTTGGCGTAGATGTCCGGCTTGAAGCCGACCACGCGCTTGCCCCCGAGATCGAGCACCGGGCGCTTGATCATCGAGGGCTGCTCGGCCATCAGCGCCAGCGCCTTGCGCTCGTTCAGGCCTTCCTTGTCGGCATCGGGCAGCTTCTTGAAGGTGGTGCCGGCGCGATTGAGCAGTGTCTCCCAGCCGACCTCGTCGCTCCACTGCTTGAGCTTATCCTTGGCGATCCCGGCGGTCTTGTAGTCGTGGAAGTCGTAGGCGACGCCGTGATCGTCGAGCCAGGCCCGCGCCTTCTTCATGGTGTCGCAGTTCTTGATGCCGTAGATGGTGATGGTCAATGCCGTTCCCCGCACGCGATTGCGGCGGGAAATTAGCCTCGCGGCAATCCCGGCGCCAGATCGGAGCCATCAGGTCTCCACACCGATATTGCCGGCATTCAATGCGCATAGTGCGTGAAGACGAAATCGTGATCGCTGGCATGGGCCTCGTGGCAGGCGAAACAGGTCTCGTGCTGAGCGGCATCGACCGGCTTGCCGTCGACGAAGCGGCCGAACCCCCAGCCTCCGGTCGATGCATATTTGGCCGCGTCCTTGACCATGACCTGGACCGTGGTCGCCGGCCCCGCGATGAAGGCGCCGTTGAGGCCATCAACGGGCTTGCGCTTCCAGGCCAGCTTGACCAGCACGGTGCCGTCGGGGAAACGCGCGGCGCCGTCCTGATAGGCCTTCACGGCGGTCGCGTTGCCGAGCACGCTGCGCAGTTCGTCGAGCCCGGTCTCCTCGCCGACCGCGATCAGCTTCCAGTCGCGATAGCCGTCGGGGATTTTCACGCCGAAGATCGGCGATGCCAGTGCGGCGTCATCGGCATGTCCGACGGCAAACGGCAATGACGCGCTGATGCAGGCTGCCGCGATCGCGGCAGCTGCCCATTTCAAAACCTGTCTCATGATCCTCGATCGGCTCCGTCTCAGACCTTGCTGACGTCGATGATGGCCTGGACGAAGGCCTGCGGCGCCTCCTGCGGCAGATTGTGGCCGATGCCGCCGGTCAGGAGCCGATGTTCGTAATGGCCGGAAAACTTCTTGGCATAGGCCGCGGGCTCCGGATGCGGCGCGCCGTTGGCATCGCCCTCCATCGTAATGGTCGGGATCGCGATCACGGGCGCCTGGGCGAGCGTCTTCTCGAACGCGTCGTACTTCGCCTCGCCCTCGGCGAGACCAAGCCGCCAGCGGTAATTGTGGATCACGATATCGACGTGATCAGGATTCTCGAAGGCCGCCGCGCTGCGGTCGTAGGTGGCGTCGTCGAACTTCCACTGCGGCGACGCCAGCTGCCAGATCAGCTTGTTGAAATCGTGCCGGTTCTTGGCATAGCCCTCGCGGCCGCGCTCGGTCGCGAAATAGAACTGGTACCACCATTGCAGCTCGGCCTTCGGCGGCAGCGGCATCTTGCCGGCCGCCTGGCTGCCGATCAGATAGCCGCTCACCGAGACCATGGCTTTACAGCGCTCGGGCCAGAGCACCGCCATGATGTTGGCGGTGCGCGCGCCCCAATCATAGCCGCCGAGCACGGCCTTCTCGATCTTCAACGCGTCCATCAGCGCGATGATGTCGGCTGAGACCGCGACCGGCTGGCCGCTGCGCATGGTGTCGCTGGAGAGGAAGCGCGTGGTGCCATAGCCGCGCAGATGCGGCACGATCACGCGGTAGCCGGCCTCGGCCAGCGCCGGCGCGACGTCGGCATAGCTGTGGATGTCGTAGGGCCAGCCGTGCAGCAGGATCACTGCGGGACCGGACGCAGGACCCATCTCGACATAGCCGGTATCAAGCACGCCGGCATTGATCTGCTTGACCGGACCGATCGTGGTGTGGGCGCCGGCCTTGATCGCAGGCAGCGCCGGCTTGGACTGAGCCTGAGCGGAACCGACGAACCCGAACCGGGAAGCGGCAAGGATCCCGCCGGCGATGCCAAGGAAGCGGCGGCGCTGCTGATTGATGGACTGCGACATGGCGATCTCCTTAAGTCTGGTGTCGGGATTGAATATTGCAGAGACCGCCCCCGTCCGCTTTCAGAGGACGTGGATTTGTCCTTCAGAGCGTCGTGATTTTGGCTTCACCCAGCCTGTGCTAGGTTCCGCCACGAACTCAGCCGCCGGCCGCCGGACTCTTCGATTTGACTTACCATTTCAACGACTTGACCCTCGATTCCGAGCGCCGTGAGCTGCGCCGCGGCGATGCTCTGGTGGCCGTCGAGCCGCAGGTCTTCGACCTCATCGAGTTCCTGATCCGCGCCCGCGATCGGGTGGTCAGCCGCGACGAGGTGCTGGCCGCCGTCTGGCACGGCCGGATCGTCTCGGAAGCGACGCTGAGCAGCCGGATCAACGCCGCGCGGACGGCGATCGGCGACAATGGCGAGGAGCAGCGGCTGATCCGCACCCTGCCCCGCAAGGGTCTCCGCTTTGTCGGCGATGTCCGCGAGGTCACCGCGCACGATCGCCCTGTTGCAGACAATGCCAGCCCGCCGCGGCCGAGCGAGGGTCCGTCGATCGCGGTGCTGCCCTTCACCAATATGAGCGGCGATCCCGAGCAGGATTATTTCGCCGACGGCATCGCCGAGGACATCACCACCGCGCTGGCGCGTTGCAGCCGCCTCACGGTGATCGCGCGCAACTCCGCCTTCACCTACAAAGGCAAGGCGGTCGACATCCGCCAGGTCGGCCGCGATCTCGGCGTCGGCTATGTGCTCGAAGGCAGCGTCCGCCGCGGCGGCGATCGGTTGCGGATCACCGGGCAGTTGATCGACGCCAGCTCTGGCGCGCATCTGTGGGCCGACCGCTTCGACGGCGCGGCCGCCGACGTGTTCGACCTGCAGGACCGCATCACCGAGAACGTGGTCGGCGCGATCGAGCCGACCCTGCTCGTCGCGGAAGCCGAACGGCTGCGGGCAGCGCCGCCCGACAGGCTCGACGCCTACGACCTGCTGCTGCGCGCCTACAGCCTGCGTTACGAGTTCACGCCCGAGAGCATGGAAGCGGCGCTCGATTGCCTCGACCAGGCGCTGGCGCTCGACCCCGCCTACGCGCCCGCACTGGCGGCCTCCGCCTATTGTCATGCGATGCGCCATGTCCAGGGCTGGCTGAAGCTGAACGATGCCTACCGCGAACGCGCGGTCGCGCAGGCTTGGCGCGCGGTCGAGCTGGCGCCCGGTGACCCGCAGGTGTTGTGGATGGCGGCGTTCGCGATCTGGAACATGGCCGACGAGATTGAGCCTGCGCGCGACCTGTTCGAGCGGTCGCTTGCGATCAATCCGAACTCGGCGATGGCGCTCGTGCTCGGCGGCTGGATAGAGGCGATGCGCGGTAATCAGAAAGCCGGCCGCGCCATGATCGAGCGCGCGCAACGGCTGAACCCGCGCGACCCGCGCGGCTGGTTCGCCGCCGCGGCGCTGGCGATCTGCGCAGTGCTCGACCGGAATTTTGCCGAAGCAGTGATGTGGGCCGACAAGGCGCTGGCGCAGAACCGCCGCTTCGCGGTGGCGCTGCGCGTCCTGATCGTGGCGCTGGTCAGGACCGGCGACACCGCACGCGCGGCCCAGATCGCGCGCGAGCTGCTCAAGGTCGACCCGGAGTTCACGATCTCCGGCTTCCTGTCGCGGATTCCCTTTCCGGTGGAAGCGATGTCCGCGACCTATCGCGAGACGCTGAAGGCGGCCGGCGTCCCGGACTGATGCTGCTCTGGCGGCGCGACGTCATTCACCCGCTGGTCAGGCCAAAATACCTCCATCGACCACCAAGGCATGGCCGACCACAAAGCTTGCCGCCGAACCGCATAACCATAGAACAGCGGCAGCGATTTCTTCAGGTTCACCAAGGCGTCCGATCGGTTCGGCTGCTACGAACGCCTTGACGATCTCTGGATCGTTGTTCCTTGTTACCCGCTTCGCCATCGGAGTATTGCCGATAATGCCCGGGCATACTGCGTTGATACCGATGCCCTTCCCGGCATAATCGAGTGCGGAGGCGCGGGTGAGACCTATCACCCCGAATTTGCTGGCGGAATAGGCGGCGCGCCCTTTGGAGCCCCTCATCCCGCCGATCGACGAGCAGTTGACGATTGCGCCGCTTCCTTGTGCGGTCATGTGGCGAAGCTCCGCCTTCATGCAGTTCCACACACCGCGCAGATTGACATCGATGATGTTGTCAAACTCGGCATCTTCCGTTTCAACCAATGGCGCAGCATCGCAGTTGATGCCCGCATTGTTGAAAGCTGCATCGAGCTTCCCGTAAGTCTCGATCGCCTGCTCGATCATTGCGTTCACCTGGCCCCGATCCGTTACATCGCAGCCGACGGCAAGGACGTCATGACCCGCGGATCGCAGTTCAGCAGCGGCAGTTTCGAGCAACGCTGTGTTGCTGTCTGCAACGACCACGGACGCGCCTGCAACACCAAATGCCCTGGCTGTCGCCAGACCAATGCCACCAGCGGCGCCGGTAACAAGCGCAACCTTTCCTTCGAAGCTCTCTACCATTGCTGACCTTTCAAAATGCTGGATCTCGTCGAATAGGCGGCGCTGCTCAGAGTGACGGAATTGGCTTACTCAGCTTGCTCAGTGTCATCACACGCGCATGCGGGTGATCCAGTATTCCAGAGACGCCGATTGTTGAGCCGAGAGGCCGCGGCGTACAACCGCACCACGCGAAGCGTTGCGCCGACTCCGGCGGGAGAGCGCCTGCTCCGAAGCGTCGGGCCGAAATTTGAGGAAATGGACGCCGAGCTGTCGGCCCTTGGCGAGTTGCGGGAGAAACCGGCCGGCAACATCCGGATCACGGCGACCGAACACGCCGCCGAAGCGATCCTGCTGCCCGCCCTGGCGAAGATGCTGCCGAATTACCCGGACATCAGTGTGGAAGTCATTGTCGACTACGGCCTCGCGAACATCGTTGCGCAGCGATACGACGCCGGTACCCGATCTGGCGAGCTGGTCGCCAAAGACATGACTGCCGTTCGCGTCGGACCGGATTTGCGGTCCGCGGTCGTGGGCGCTCCGTCATATTTTGCCAACCGAAAGAGGCCGCGCCCCCCCCCAGGATCTGACCAGCCACAACTGCCTGAACCTGCGCCTGCCGACCCATGGCGGGCTCTACGCTTGGGAATTCGAGAAGGACGGGCGCGCGCTCAACGTGCGGGTCGACGGCCAGCTCGTCTTCAACGGCGCAGGCCCGCTCCTGCAAGCGGCGTTGAACAGCTTTGGCCTCGCATACCTGATGGAGCGTAACGTGCAGCCCTACGTCTCCGACGGACGGCTCGTTCGGGTACTGTCGGATTGGTGTCCTCCATTTTCCGGATACCACCTGTACTACCCTAGCCGTCGTCAACCTTCACCGGCATTCTCGCTGCTGGTTGAAGCTCTTCGGTATCGAGGGAAGTAGGCGGCACTCCCGCTTGCGGCCGTTCGGCGATCTCGGGAGATGACCGCTTTTTCGCCGCTGTGGGGGTTGAGCGCACATCAGCGCCAGCCGCTAATGAGTACACAGCCCGGGCAGTGGACTTGTAAGCGTGGAGCCACAGCCGGCTTGAAGCGAGCACTACAATCCCGGTGATCTCGCCGCCCAAGCCTTGGTGGCCTGGCAGCTTTCCATCGCTCGCGTGTAGGCAGGGCGTGCCGTCGTGCGGGCGAGATAGTCCCGCTCGGTCGGACCTGGGACGTAGTTGCCGGTTCGCAGGCCGAGCAGGAGGGCGTAGCTCACCGAGATATCGGCAGCCGTGAATCGGTCGCCGGCGAGATAGGGGCCATCCGCGAGACGGCGGATAACCAGCCCCAGCCGGCTCTCGAAGGTCTCGAATGCCCAGCAAGTAACCCGAGCATCTCGCTCGGCTTCGGGCGCCAGTTGGCGACCGACAATGACGGCGTTCATCGGCCCGGCGAGCCCGGCCTCGCCCAGATGGAGAAATTGCAGATAGGACGCGAAGGCGGGATCATCAGGAGCGACGGCAAGCGAACCTGAGCCGTGCCGGGCGAGCAGGTACTCGAGAATCGCGATCGATTCGACCATGATCGTCTCGCCGTCCTGCAGTACCGGAATGAAGCCGGCAGGGTTGATGGCGAGGAAATCGCGATCATTCTCGACTGCGAACAGGTCGACCGGGCGCAGCCGATAAGCCAATCCCAATTCCTCGAGCAGCCAGACAACACGGAAGCCGCGACCTTCGCCATAGACGGTGAGCATAGTTGAGTGTTCCTGGATTGGGCTGGATGGACGAACTCGCAGAGGCGAACCGGTCCCGCCACGGACTATCGATGGCGCATCATGCACGCAAGGCTTGGCGCATAGTCGTCATCCTACAGTGCGGGCCCTTCCCACTTCATGAGTTCACGACCTGGGCTGCGGCCGCGAACGAGACGCGTTCTCCTCTCCCGCCTGCGACGCAGTCAGTTGCAGAGGCCCGCAGATGCCATATGCGACAGCCTTGGGACGAGCGGACACCTGCGCAATTTCGGAATATTAGAAGGGTATCCCTGAGTTGCCCGACATGTCAAGTTGCCTGCTCGAACACCGGCCGCCGCCGGCTGCTTTGCATGGGGTTGTTTTCGATATTTTGGCAGCGCCCATCCGACGGCCCCTTAACTTCATATTGCTCTAGCCTGAGCCGCCCGGCTCCAGCGCCTCGCCGAGCTCGAGCGGATGCGCCATCGTCTCGTGCAGCGCCTGCTTGTCGAGCTCGCCTTCCGACAGGCTGATCACGACGCAGGCGACGCCGTTGCCGATCAGGTTGGTGAGCGCGCGGCACTCGCTCATGAACTTGTCGATGCCGACCAGGATCGCGATCGACTGGATCGGAATATCGGGCACGATCGACAGCGTTGCGGCGAGCGTGATGAAGCCGGCGCCGGTGACGCCGGACGCGCCCTTCGAGGTGATCATGGCGATGCCCAAAATGCCGAGCTCCTGCCAGATCGTCAGATGCGTGTTGGTGGCCTGCGCCAGGAACAGCGTCGCCAGCGTCATGTAGATGTTGGTGCCGTCGAGATTGAAGCTGTAGCCGGTCGGCACCACGAGGCCGACCACCGAGCGCGAGGCGCCGAGATGCTCCATCTTCTGGATCATCTGCGGCAGCACCGTCTCCGACGACGACGTGCCGAGCACGATCAGGAGCTCGTCCTTGATATAGGCGATGAAGCGGATGATCGAGAAGCCGGCGAGCCGCGCGATGGCGCCCAGCACGATCAGCACGAACAGGATGCTGGTGAGGTAGAAGGTCGCGATCAGCGCTGCCAGATTCAGCAGCGAGCCGAGGCCGTAGGCGCCGACCGTGAAGGCCATCGCGCCGAATGCGCCGAGCGGCGCGACGCGGACGATGATCCGGATGATGCCGAAGAACATCTTGGCGGCCGTGTCGATCGCTGACGCAATCGGCTCGCCGACCTTGCCCATGAGAGCGATGGCGAAGCCCGAGAGGATCGAGATCAGCAGCACCTGCAACAGGTCGCCGCGCGCGACCGCGCCGAGATAGCTGTCCGGAATGATCGCCATCAGATGGGCAACGATGCCCTGCTCTTTGGCCTGCGTGACGTAATTGGAGACCGATTTCGGATCGATCGTGGAAGGATCGATGTTGAAGCCGTGGCCGGGCTGTAGCAGCTCGCCGACCAGAAGACCGACCGCAAGCGCCACCGTCGACACCGCCTCGAAATAGATCAGGGTCTTCAACCCGACCCGGCCGACGCGCTTGAGGTCGCCCATCGAGGAGATGCCGTGCACCACGGTGCAGAAGATGACCGGCGCGATCATCATCTTGATCAGCGCGATGAAGCCGTCGCCCAGCGGCTTCAATTCCTTGCCGAGATTCGGATAGAAATATCCGATCAGGACACCTGCCACGATCGCGATCAGCACCTGGACGTAGAGGATCTTGTACCAGGGCTGATGACGGGGATGGGCAACGGGCTTGATGGCGGCTGTGGTCATGAGGTGCCCCGGCTGGGATGAACTCAACTGGTGATGCCATCTTGGCGGAGCCGCGCGCAAGCGACAATGCCCATTCGCACCGTCGCGAGCGCACACGAATCTGTCATAGACTGCGGCCGGCTCGCATCGGGAGGCTGGGAATGGAATTCACGGCATTGTTTCTCGCCATCACCATCGCCATGCTGGTGGCCTGGCGTGGCCCGCGTCCCGTCGCGATCGGTCTGTTCGCGGTGATCCTGATCGCCTGCGTCGCGACCTTGCTGCACCACGCCACCGACCGTCTCACTTTGTCGTTCTGAGGCCGGCCATGAACGACACGCAGGCCGTCACCCTCAATGCCGTCGCGCTCTATGGGCTGGCGCTGGTACTGGCCGCCGCCTTTGCCGCGCAGCTGCTGCTCCACGAGCTGCCCTGCCCGCTCTGTCTGTTGCAGCGCATCCTGTTCGCCCTGCTGGCGATCGGGCCGATCCTCAATATCCGCTTCGGGCCGCGGCCGAGTCATTATGCGTTGTCGCTGCTCACGGCCGTCCTTGGCGCCACGGTCTCGACCCGGCAGGTGCTGCTGCACATCCTCCCCGGCGACGCCGGTTACGGTTCGGCGCTGCTCGGCTATCGTTATTATACGTGGGCGCTGATCGGATTTGTCGTCGCGATCGTGCTGCTCGCGGCGATGCTGCTGTTCGACCGCCAGTTCGAGCACCGCGCGGCGCCGGGCAGCTCGCCCGGCAGGTTCGCGCAAGGTGCGGTGTGGCTGGTGGTCGGGCTGACGGCACTGAATGTGTTCTCCACCCTGCTCGAGTGCGGCTTTGCCGCCTGTGCCGACAATCCCATCGTCTATGAGCTGCTGAAGTAGGTTGCTTAGGGCCGCTTCGGAATGTTCAATCCGCGCTCGACTGCCGGCCGCTTGAGACCGCGCTCCAGCCAGGCCGCGACGTGCGTGAACTGGTCGAACCCGACGAGCTCGCGCGCGCCGTAGAAGCCGATCAGATTGCGCACCCAGCCGAGCATCGAGATGTCGGCGATGCTGTATTCATCGTCCATGAACCACTGCCGTCCGGCGAGATGCGTCTCCATCACGCGGAGCAGGCGCTTCGACTCAGCGACGTAGCGCTGCAGCGGCCGCTTGTCCTCGTAATCCTTGCCGGCGAATTTGTGGAAGAAGCCGACCTGGCCGAACATCGGTCCGATGCCGCCCATCTGGAAATGCACCCACTGGATGGCCTGATAGCGGCGCGCGACGTCCACCGGCAACAGCTTGCCGGTCTTGTCGGCGAGATATTGCAGGATAGCGCCGGATTCGAACAATGGCAGCGGCTTGCCGCCGGGGCCGTTGGGATCGAGGATCGCCGGAATCTTGCCGTTCGGGCTCAGCGACAGGAACTCCGTCGTCTTCTGGTCATCCTTGTTGAAGTCGACGAGGTGGACCTCGTAGGGCAGCCCGATCTCCTCGAGCATGATCGAGACCTTCACGCCGTTCGGCGTCGGCAGCGAATAGAGCTGGAGGCGGTCCGGATGCTGGGCGGGCCAGCGTTTTGTGATGGGAAAGGCAGACAAGTCGGTCATGTCGACATTCTTTTGCAGGGTTGTTGTTGGACGGCTAATGTACGGAGCTCAGTGAAAGCCGCAAGGTCTGCAACCGGCCATGAACGATCAACAGACGGGCGCAACGACAGGCGCAATGCTCGGCCTCTCCGACGACGAACTCGCAACGCACCCGACCGTGTTCGCCCCCGATGCGCTCGCCGGTCGGGTGGTCGTGGTGTCCGGCGGCGCCGGCGGCATCGGCCGCGCCATCGCATGGCTGTTCGCGCGGCTCGGCGCGCATGTCGTCGTCGCAGGCCGCAATGCCGGCAGGCTCGACGCACTGGTCGATCGTCTCGTCCATCGCGGGCTCAAGGCGTCCGCGCATGTCGCCGACATCAAGGATCCCGACGCGGTCGATGCAATGTTCGAGGCGCTGTGGACCGAGCACGGCCGTGTCGATCATCTCGTCAACAGCGCCGGCGGCCAGTTCCCGCAACCCGCGATCGACGTCTCGATCAAGGGCTGGAATGCGGTCATCAACACCAACCTCAACGGCACCTGGTACATGATGCAGGCCGCGGCGCAGCGCTGGCGCGACCGCAAGCATCCCGGCAGCATCGTCAATATCGTCGTGGTCACGACGCACGGCCTCTACGGCATTGCACACTCGATCGCGGCACGCTCCGGCGTGATCGGCCTGTCGCGCGCGCTCGCGGTCGAATGGGCGCCGCTGAACATCCGCATTAACTGCATCGCGCCCGGCGCGATCGAGACCGAGGGCTGGAACGTCTACAGCGAAGCGGCGCGCGCCGCCTACCCGCGCTCCAATCCGATGATGCGCCCGGGCACGCCCTGGGACATTGCGGAGGCCGCCGTCTACCTCGCCGCGCCCTCCGGCAAGTTCATCACCGGCGAGACGCTGACCGTCGACGGCGGCGGCCAGCATTGGGGCGAGACCTGGACGACCGGCAAGCCCGACTATTTCAGAGGCGGCGAATAGCGCACGCATGCCGGTCGCCCGACGCGCTTCCCTCACTTGCCGTCGTCGAAGCTGACGATGACGGCGGCGTTCGCGATCAGGATCGGGTCGTTGCCGAGATCGGACGGAATCTCGAGCCCGCCTGCGATCGCCTTCACGGTCTTGGTGCCATAAGGCAACTCCTTCGCGACCGCTGCGGTATCGACATCTTCGGGATTCGGCACGGCGATCGTGACGTCGACGAACATGTCGTTGGCGGTCTTGCCGAGCATGCGGAAGAAGCCGAGGCTGGAATGGCGGATGGCGTCCGAGACGGCCCGCTTGGCGGCCTTGGTGGCGTCGCGGCCGTGGACGTCGACGCCCATGCCCATTTCGGTGATACAGCGCACGCGTGTCATGAAGGTTCCTGTTGTCGTTGGCGTGAGAGACCTTCACTCCTTCGGCTCCTGCGCGCGCGGCGTCAAGCCGGGTCCGTCGCCTCGCTTACGCGCTTGTGATCGCCGCGCGCCAGCATCCATGCCGCAATACCGGCAAGGATCGCCGCAGCCACCACCATGATGCAGGCCGCGCCCCAGCCCCATGCCGAGACCACGGCGCCGACCGCGATTGGACCGGTGACCTGGCCGAAATTGCTGCCCGTCATCAACAGGCCCATCATGACAGGCACCATCGCCGCCGATGGCGCCGCGGCGGGTGCGGTTGCAAGCAACGTCGCCGGGATCAGGCCGCCGATCGCGGAGAACAAAAGGCACAGCCAGAATGCGCCCCAGCCGCCGAGCACCGGCAGGAAGATTCCAAGCGCGGACGCGCCCATCACGAATGCCGCCACGGCAATCAGCAGGTTGCGGCTGACGCCGCGCGCGAGCAGATGACCGGCGGCGAGATTGCCGACGATGTTGCCGGCCAACGCACTGAGCCCGCCGGCGCCTTGGCTGGACACGCCGAGCCGCTCGGTCAGCAGGATCGGCAGGAAGCTGAACAACGCAAAGAACATCAGGCTGTAGAGCGCAAACAGCACCATCAGAAGCGCCGGGGTGCGGCGCCGCGCCAGCGCGGTGGCTTCCTGCATCAGGCCGCTCCGCGCCGGGCCGGTCCGCGATGCCACATCAGGCACAATGACGCCGGCGAGTACGAACAGCAGGGCGACAAAGGCAGCACTGGCCCACCAGATCGTGCGCCAGCCATCGAAGATCGGGCCGGCGACCAGCGCCAGCGCGATCCCGAACGGCATCACGCAGCTCCACACCGCCATGGTGACGTCGCGCGCGCTGACATCGACGACACGATCCAGCAATGCAGGAGCCGCGACCATCACCAGCAGGAAGCCGAGCCCTTCCAGCAGGCGCGACGCCAACAGCACCGCTAGCTGTGGCGCGAGCGCGCCCGAGGCTGCCCCCAGCGTGATGGCCGCGAGCCCGCACAGCAGCACCTTGCGAGCACCAACCGCGGCAATCACCACGCCCGCCGGAACGCTGCCGACAAGCCCGAGGACCGCAAAGATGCCGGCGATCGTTCCGACCGCGGCAAGGTCGATGCCGAGGCTCTGTTGCAGCATCGAGGCGGCAATCGGAACCTTGCCGACCTGCAGCGCCGCGCCGATCCCGCAACCGATCACGATGGCGACCGTGGCCCATCGCTTCGCCTCGCTCTGCTGCATCACGGCGTCTCGATCGTCATGCGTCCACTCCGCCCTGGGTCAGAGCACAGAGATAGCGTTTCCCGACCATCGACAGGAGTGATATGCTTTGCATCCGATTGATCGATTTCATAGATCATGCTCGACAACCTCACGCTCGATCAGATCCGCACCTTTGTCGCCATCGCCGAGCGCGGCAGCTTCCGCGCCGCCGCGGCCAAACTGGCGCGGGTGCAATCCGCGGTCAGCCATGCCATCGCGAACCTCGAGGCCGAACTCGGCCTGACGCTGTTCGACCGCTCCAGCCATCGCCCGGCGCTGACGGCCGAGGGCAAGGCACTGCTGGGCAACGCGCGCGACCTGCTGCTCCGTGTCGACGCGATGCGGGCGCGGGCACGCGGCCTGGGCGATGGCGTGGAATCGGAACTGTCGCTGGTGGTCGATACGCTGTTTCCGATCGCCGCCGTCGGCGCGGCGCTGACGGAAATGCGGGCGGCCTATCCGTCCGTCAGCGTGCGGCTCGCGGTCGAACCGATGGGCGGTCCGATCGCTGGCTTGACCGAACGGCGCAGCACGCTCGCGGTCACGGTCGGCGAGGATTTTCGCGATCCGCGTCTTGCGCTCGATGCGATCTGCGCGGTGCAGATCGTCGCCGTCGCCTCCGCCGGCCATCCGCTCGCGCGCCGCGGCCGCAAGAGCGTGGCGGATCTCGCCGATCATCTGCAGATCGTGCTGTCGGATCCGACCCCGCTGTCGGAGGGCCGCAGCTTCGGCGTGCTCTCGCCGCAGATCTGCCGGGTGAGCAATCAGGACACCAAGCACGCCATGATCCTGGCCGGGCTCGGCTGGGGCCGGCTGCCGCTCTGGCAGGTGGCGCGCGACCTGAAGGAGCGCCGCCTGGTGCGGGTCGAAACCGGCGCGCTCGGCCGCAACGCCGCGCTCGCGATGGAGGCCTATCTCGCCCACCGGCTCGATGAACCGCTGGGACCTGCGGCACGTGCATTTGCCGATGCATTGACGCGGATCGCTGCGGGCACGCATGCGCCGAAGATCAGGGCGAAGACGGCGAAGAAACACTGAGCCGCAGCTATCGCTCGCCCGGCCCTGTGGCGGCCGACCGCAAGCGCCTCAGTCCTCGATCTCGCCGCTGCGGATCGCAAGCCGGATGGCCTGCGCGGTCGTGGCGACGCCGAGCCGAAGCCGCGCACGCCGCAAATGGTTCTCGACTGTGCGTTCGGACAGGCCGAGCGATGCCGCGATGTCGGCCTGGCGTCGTCCCGCCGAAATCCAGCGCAACACCTCGCGCTCCCGCGGCGACAGGCTCGACGCACCGTTCGGCTCGTGCGCTTCCATCAGCCCGCGGGCGGCGCGGAAGGCCGCGGCGCCGATCATCGTCAGCGCCGCACGCGTCCGCGGCGACGCATCGATCCGCGTTCCGGCGAAGCTCATCGCGCCTTCAAGGCCGCTGCGCCCGAACACCGGAACCTGCAGCCCATGGAAACCGGGCCCGCGCGGCGTGCGCACCACGCGATACTTCTCGCCGCGCGCCGACATCACCTTGGACCAGAAAAACGCCTGGTCCACATTGAGGAAATTGCGCGTCACCGGACAATGCCGGACATAGGTCTCGGCATCGACGGTCACGCCTTTGCCGAACCAGTCGCCTTCGACCCAGTAGATCCGGTCAACCAGGTCCTCACGTGCCGGCGACGCCGAGAACATCACGAACCGGTCGTAGCCGAGCGGCACGCTCGCGGACCGCACCGCCGCCTGGATCGCGGGCAAGCTCTCGCTGCCCTCGATCGCAACCACGGCTTCGATGTAGCGGTCCATGCGGTGCCATCGTGTCGTGCGGAAGGCCGGTCGCGCGCGGCCGAGCGCGTTGAGGATTTTCCCTCAAGCGAGGTCGGCCTGCAAGGCGCGCGACATTGAGCCGCCACCGGCGGCGGGGCGAGGTTCGCCCGCCCGCAGGTTGAGCCGCCGTCCGCTCAACGCCCGCCGAGCGTATCGAGCAGAGCCTTTGCGGCTGCCTTGCCGACATTATTGGCGGCGAAGGGGCTGTCACCGGTGATCAGCTTGCGATCCTGATGGGTCTTGCCGGTGATGTCCTTGTTCAGGATCTCAACCCCGAGCGCCTGCAACTGTTCGCCGAACGCCCAGGTCAGCGCGCCCGGCATGTAGCCGATATCGGGCGTGGTCCGATCGATGGCGTCGGGAAATGCGCAGATCTTGTAGCCCTTGAAGGGATAGTCGCCCTTGGCTTCGCCGACCGCGGACGCCAGCAGCGCCGCCGGGCCATGGCAAAGCGAGATGATGTGCTTGTCGTTGTCGAGCGCCCATTTCAGGGCGGCCTTCACGTCGGTGCTTTCGGGCAAGCCGATCAGCGCACCATGGCCGCCGGGAATGAACACCGCGATGTAATCGGAATCCTTGCCGAGTTTTTTTTCGATCACGTCGGAGAGCTTCAGCGGCTGCTTCAGCCTGGCGAGATATTTCTGGTAGATGCTCTTGACCGCGTCATCCTCCTTCGGAAACGCCCAGAGCTCGAATTTGACCGGATTGCCCGACACGGTCGCGATATCGAATTCGAAGCCCGCCTTGTCGAGATGATACATCGGCAACAAGGTCTCGACGGGATGGTTGCCGGTCGAGAACATCGTGCCGTTCTGCAACAGCAGATAGCGCTCGTCCGCGGCGATCATCAGAATTTTCCAGCGGCCGCCCCTGTAGGCGTTGGGATAGTCTGCGCCGGAGAGATCCGACTTGGGCGAGGTGAATTGCCCAAGCGAATAAGGCGACGGAAAGTAAGCATTGTTCTCCGCCGGATCGGGTACGGGACGCTTGTCCTGGGATTGCTCGGACATCGAGATATCCTCTCTCATCGTGTTGCGATCCGGCAAAGGTAAGCACGAGATCCGCGATGAGGAATGAGGGATTTCCCTCAACCCACTTTGCCGCGCATCCCTACCCCTGCTTCTGCAACACCGTGATGTGCAGGCGGCGGCGAATCTCCATGCCTTGGCGGCGATAGAGCGCGATCGCCGAGACGTTGCTGGTGAAGACGTGCAGGAATGGAATTTCGCCGCGCGCCACGATCTGGCGGGCGACCGCCGACAGCAGCGCCTGCGCGTAGCCATGGCCGCGATGCTCCGGATGCACGCAGACGGCGGTTATCTCGGTGTAGTTCCCCGGCTTCATCCGTTCGCCGGTCATCGCGACCAGTTCGCCATTGATGCGGATGCCGAGAAAGCTGCCGAGCTCATGCGTCCGCACACTGAACGGGCCGGGCTTTGTCAGCTCCGTCAACGCCATCATCGCAGGAACGTCGGCAGCGCCGAGCGTGACGATCTCGACGCCGGGCACAGAATGGTCCGCGGGCACGCCGATCATCTGCTCGCCGGTCTCGGCCAGCAGCACCTTGAACTCCGGCGGCACCGGGACAGGATCGGGCGTGAACAGCACCGCGATGTCAGGTCCCGACAGCAGTGCACCGAGCGCGGCAAAGCTCCTTGGCGACATGTCGACCATGTCGGCGAAGGGTGCGATCGCGAGCGGAAAGCGCCGCGCATCGGTGCCGCCTTCCGCCAGCTCGCGTTGTCTCGTGGTCAGCGCGCTCCAGATTGGGCGATCGAGCGGATGATTGGGCGGGACTTCGGACATGCGGCGCTTCGCTCCTGATTTTCCTCGAACAGAGCAAGAAGCGCCGGCAAAATCCAGCATGGCATGGTGTGGTTGCGGCTCACAATCACGACAGCAGTCGATCAGGAGATGCAGTCCACCGGGTCAGGCCACCTTCAGGCAGAGCTCGGTGCCCCCCTTGAGCGGCAGCGTGATCGACACGAAGCCATTGTCGCGATCGCGCACGAACTCCAGGAAATCCGCCTCGGCATTGTCGTTCATGACGTAGCCGCCGACCCGAAGCTGCGGCGCGACGATCTCGATCACCTGGCGCGCCAGCGTCGGCCCCTTGTCGCCCGGCCAGCCGTCGATCAGGATGAAGTCGACGAGACCACCGAGATCGCGCAGCGTCTTGCGCGCATCGCCCTCGCGGATGTCGGCGTAGTCGGCAAGGCCGGCCTCCGCAAGATTGCGCTTCGCCGCTGCGACCTTAGCCGGCACGATCTCCGACCCGATCACGGTGCCGCCGCCATTGTCGCGCATCGCGGCGGCGAAATAGAGCGTCGACATTCCGACCGAGGTCGCGAACTCGGCGACGCGCTGGGCGCGCAGGCCGCGGCACAACAGATAGATCAGCTCGCCCTGCTCCGGGTGGATCGAGAATCCCTGCTCGGCATAGTCGTGCGGGTCGCGGCTGCCGCTCTGCGTCGGATTGCCCCTCACGGGCGCCCGGCGGGTGGCCTGCAGGCGCTCGATGACGGCGGTGACGCGGGCATCACGGATCGCGCTGTGCGGTTCGGCGTTGTACATGAAAGGTCTCCTTTGCTGCGACGGCGTCATTGCTGCAGGATCTCAGCGGCCGCGCGGTCGAGGATCTTTGCGATCCGCCGCGCCTCCGCGGCATCGCAGCCGCGCTTCTGGCGCAGCGCGCTCTTCAGCGCGTGACGGGCGCGGTGCACCTCGTCGGACGCCTCGCCGTCGAGATCGCTCACGCCGGCGAAGGCTTCGCGCACCTCCTCCATGCGGCGGCCGATCCGCGACAGCGCCTCGAGGATGGTATCCGCGGTCGTGCGGTTCTCGCCGAGATACGCCCTGCCCTGCTCGGTGATGTTGTAGAGCTTGCGCGCCGCGTCCTGGGTGACGCTGGCATGGCCGATCTCCTCGAGGAACGTCAGCGCCGGATAGATCACGCCCGGGCTCGGGCTGTAGAAGCCGTCCGACCGCTCTTCGATCCTCTTGATCAGCTCGTAGCCGTGCGCCGGCTGCTCGCCGAGCAGCGCCAGGATGACCAGTTGCAGATCCTGCGACGAAAGCCGCCGCGATCCCGGAAAATCACCGCCGCCACCCCGCCCGAAGAAGCCATGGCCGCCGCGGCCAAAGCGGTGACCGCCCCTGCCATGCCGGCCCATGGCGAAGAACCCAAACCGGAAGCCGTCATCGTCCCGGTCGCGAAACATCGATCGTCTCATTTGTGCATTCCTTACTGAAAACATATCTTACGATATATCTACAGATGGAGGGACAACAACCACATTTTCGTGAAATTTCCGAAATGGACGGCGACGACTGCTGGCCGAGGACTGGCCGGGCTCTCAGTCCGGGGCTTGCCGACCTTCATGCGGCTGGCCTATGGCTTTGAACGCCTTCCAGCCCCGCGACTCATGCGCCCCAAGACCTTCGAAGCCCATTGCCTGCGCCTGCCCGCCGCCACCAAGGTGGTGCAATGGGAAGGCACGTCGGTGTTCAAGGTCGGCGGCAAGATGTTCGCGCTGGCCGGCGGCTACATCGAGAGCACCGGCGGCTTCATGTTCAAGACCTCGAACATGGCCTATCACCTTCTGATCGAGCAGGGCCTGGCGCGGCCGGCGCCGTATCTGGCGCGCGCCAAATGGGTGCAGTTGATGGCGAACGACTCCCTGCCCGACGCTGAGCTCAAGGCCTATCTCGACCAGGCGCATGCGCTCATCGCCGGAAAGCTCACGCGGAAGTCGCGCAAGGCGCTCGGGCTCGACTGATCGCCGGAGCCGCGACGCGGCTCAACCACCCAGCGGCTTGTCGGAATCGCCCGACAGCAATTTCGGGAACAGTTCCTTGAAGGCGAACTTGTCGTCGCCCTTGGCGCGGTCGAAGCGCAGCACGACGTCGAACCGGCTGCCCTCCCATTTGGTCGGCGGGGTGCCCTTGCTGACCGGGATCAGCGGAAGGATATCGGAGATGATCGCCTTGTGCTCCCAGCACAGCAGCACGACGCCCTTCAGCGCCAGCACCGCAGGCACCAGCCTCGGCTCATCGCCCTTGCCAAAGCTTTCGTTCGGGGTCAGGCCGCGCCGTGCGGCAAGCGCCGAGATCGTCTCGGCCGGACGGCTCGACGGCGGCTGATTGGCCGTGGTGCCCGGTGTCGCGGCATAGATTGCATCGGGCTTGGCATAGTCACCGCCGGTGAGATCGGTGCCGAACAACGCGGTCCACGCGCCCGCACGCTCCCACCCACGGAGCACAAGCGACTCGGTGTCGGAGACGCCATCCGCGGTGAAACCGGGTCCCGGCCAGGAATCGCCCGGCTTCTCGGCATGACGGATGATGAAGAGCGTGAGCGCGTCCATGGGCGGCCTCTCGGGAGAAGATGTGTGGCAGGATCCGGCGTCGGCGACGTCGATCCTATCCCCGATACAGCCTCCGGTTGATGAACCGCATCACAGTTTGCGAAAACTCGCGCGGTATTGCGCCGGCGACACACCGAGCCGCTCGGTGAACACGATCCGCATCCGGTCGGCCGAACCGAAGCCGCAGTCGAACGCAACCGCCTTCAGCGGCCGGTCTGAGCTCTCGAGCAGCTGGCGCGCGGCGTCGACCCGCGCCCGCTCGACGAATTCGTGCGGCGTGATTCCGGTCTCCTGCGCAAAGGCGCGGCCGAAATTGCGCACGCTCATGCCGACGGCTTCCGCCAGCGACTGCAGCGTGTGGCGCTCGCCGACATGCTGCATGACATGCGCCTGCGCGCGCGCAATCGGCGAATCCTCATCGACCGGCGCGGTGAGATAGGGACTGAATTGCGACTGCCCGCCCTGGCGCTGCGCCACCACGACCAGGCGCTTGGCCACCGCGACCGCAACCTGCGGCCCGTGCCGCTCGGCGACCAGCGCGAGCCCGAGATCGATCCCCGCGGTCACGCCGGCCGAGGTCATCAGATGTCCGTCACGAATGTAGATGCGGTCGAAGATCACCTCGGCCGCGGGAAAGCGCGCCGCCAGCCGCTGCGCGTTCTGCCAATGCGTCGTCACCTTGTGGCCGTCGAGCAGCCCGGCATGGCCGAGCGCGAAGGCGCCGGTGCAAATCGAACCATAGAGCTCGGCGCGCGCGGGCGCCCCACGCAGCCACTGTGTCAGTTCGGGATCCGGCGCGGCATCGGGCAATGCCGGCCCGCCCGCCACCAGCAGGATATCGAACCTCTCTTGTGCCTCGGCGAAGCTGAGATCGGCCGATATCTTCATGCCGTTCGACGCGCGGAGCGGTTCGCAGTCGGCACCGACCAGCACGGTCTCATAGCCATCGCCCGCTGGCACAAAGCCGTTCGTCTCCGCGAACACGTCGACGGGACCCGCGACATCGAGCGCCTGAACCCCTTCGTGAATCGCGATCGCGACCCTCTGAACCGCCATGCCTTCTCCCTGCCCGCTGGCGCGAAACGACGTCTGGTTGGCCCGATCCGGCGGCGCGCGATCGTTGCGGGATCGGGCCAAAACGGGCGACAAGCACCCCACGGATCGCGCCATCCGGCGATCCGCACACACCGCAGAGACAAGCGCCGGGCTCGCGTGTTCGCACGCCACGGCATCGTCTTGCCACATCGAGGAGCGTCTTGAAATGACCGAGATCATCGCCGGCATCCGCGTACCCGACAGCGCGATGGCCCGCGCCGCCACCCAGCTGGTATGGGATACCGAGGACGCCCTGCTCTACAATCACAGCCGCCGCGTGTTCTTCTGGGGCGCGCTGACCGGCAACCGCCGCAAGCTGAAATTCGATCCCGAACTGCTCTATGTCGGCGCCATGTTCCACGACATGGGCCTCACCGCTGCTCACGCGAGCCCCGATCTGCGCTTCGAGGTCGACGGCGCCAACGCTGCACGCGACTTCCTCAAGGGCTATGGCGTTCCGGAGCGCGACATCGAGGATGTCTGGACCTCAATCGCCCTGCACACCACGCCTGGCGTCCCCGAGCATATGCGTCCGACCATTGCGCTGGTCACCGCCGGCGTCGAGATGGACGTGCTCGGCATCGCCTACGACGATTTCTCGCACGAGCACCGCGACCATGTCTGCGCGCACCATCCGCGCGAGGCGAACTTCAAGGAGAACATCATCGATCATTTCGCCGCCGGCACCATCAGGAAGCCGCTGACGACCTTCGGCAACGTCAAGGCCGACGTGCTGGCGCTGAAGGACATGAACTATACCAGGACGAACTTCTGCTCGATCATCCTCGGCTCGAAATGGCCGACATGACGCGACGTCAATGGCGGTTGGCAGGACCGTGGTCGGGGCCGGGATCCCGACCGGCGGCCGCGTGGGAGAGCCGGCCCATGTAATGCGCCCAACCCTTGTCGTGGCTCTCGCACTGCGCGGCGTTCGGCAGGCCGCTATGGGTCATGCGGAGCAGCGTGCCGTTGTCCTGCTCCATCAGGTCGATCTCGATCAGGCTCGATCCTGGCGGCACTTCCTCGCTGCCCTCCCAGCCGAAGCTGTAGGCGAGACGATGCACCGGCACGACCTCGCGGAACGCTCCGCGCGCGGCGCGGCTGCGATCACTGCCGAGCCCCTTGAGGAAGTAGAGGCCCCCGGGATGCGTCTCGGTCGCGGCTTCCAGCCCCATCCAGCTTACGATCTTTTGCGGATCGGTCAGGAAGGCGAACACGGTTGCAGCCGGGGCTGCGATCTGGATCTCGCGTTGAACGATGAAGGCTTCAGTCATAGATCCATGCTCCATTGACAGTCGGCGCTCAGGGATAATTCGTGACAAGGGTGGTGCGTCAACCCCATGATGGTGTGATGCAATTGTCCTCGACGTTGAGCTGGCTGGTCGACGCCGCCGCCGAAACCGCGGGCGCCAACCGGTTGCTGGCGGACCTCGGTAGCCACCTTATCACGGATGGCCTGCCGCTTGCCGGCGGCGCTCTGACGCTCGAGGTTCCGCACCCCCTGATTGCAAGACGAACCTGGCTGTGGCGTGCCGACAATGGCGAGGTCATCGAAGCGCTCGGATTCGCGCCGGAACAACCTTTTGCGATGCCCGATATGGTGGGATCCGGCGACGCCGGCCGGCGCTGGCTCGGAACTCTCGCGCCCGGCCCGATCCACGAGGGCACGATTGGAACGCGGCCGGATGGCCCGACCCTCGGCTGGATCGGGACACGCGCCTTCACACCTGCCGAGGCGGATCAATTGCGCGAGGCGGCGCGGTTCATGGCCGCGCCGCTCGCCGCGCTCGCGGCGCGCGCGACACTGACGGCGGCGCTGGAGGCGTATCTCGGCCGGCGCAGCGCGGCGCGCGTGCTGGCATCGCCATTGCGGCGTAATACCGGCGAAACCATCCGGGCCGCGCTGCTGTTCGCCGACCTCCGCGGCTTCACCGCGCTGTCGGAAAGCCATCCGCCTGCCGAGGTGATCGCGGCGCTCGATGCCTGGTTCGACCGCATCGCGGGCGCCATCCACGCCTTCGGCGGCGAGGTGCTGAAATTCATCGGCGACGGCCTGCTTGCGATCTTTCCGGTCACGACCAGCGCGCGCAGCGCATCCGAGGCGGCATTGCGCGCGGTGTCGGCGGCGCGCGTCGGCATGGCGCATCTCGATGCAGAGCGACGCAAGCAGGGCTTGCCGCCGTTGCCATTCGGCTCGGCGCTGCATCTTGGCGAGGTGCACTGGGGCAATATCGGCGCCGCCGACCGCCTCGACTTCACCGCGATCGGCGCCGCGGTCAATCTGGTGAGCCGGCTCGAAGGGCTCTGCAAGCCGCTCGAGCAGACCGTGCTGGTTTCGGGCGCCCTCGCCGCCGAGACCGAGACGCCGCTGGTCGCGCTCGGCAGTCATGAATTGCGCGGCATTGCGCGGCCATGCGCGGTCTTCACTTTGCCGGAGACTTGAGCCGGTCATCTGAACAGGCGCAGCCATGGCGCCAGATGAAATGCGCTCATCAGCGCGTACATCGGGACCATGCCCTGCAATGACAGCGGTCCCTGCATCGCGCCGCAGATCATGTCGGCCGGCGCCATCGCGGCAATCAGCGCCATCACGGCGAAGGTCGGCGCCGCCGCCAGCGACAGAAAGCGCGCCACGATGGGCCCGCGTCCGCTGAACCGCCCCCTCACCCAACCTTCTCGTGTTTCGAAACCGGTCATCGTTCGATCTCTCTGGAGATGATCCATGTCGTCATGTGCTAGGTTAGGACCGGGCCTCGGAGGGTGAGAGTGACAAGTGTGTCGGGATTCGAATGGACTCGCTGATCATAGCTGCGGCGCGCGCGCTCGCGGCGGGTGATCCCCTCGGCGCACTGAAACGGGTGGCCCTGCGCGACGATGCGCCGGCGCTGGCGCTGCGCGGCATCGCGATGGCCCGGCTCGGCGATTTCGCCCGCGCCAAGGAGCTGCTGCGGCGCGCCGGCCGCGCCTTCGGCCCGCGCGAAGCCGTCGCGCGGGCACGCTGCGTGGTGGCGGAGGCCGAGATCGCGCTGGTGTCGCGCGACCTTTCCTTTCCCGGCAAGAGCCTCGCCGCGGCGCGCGCAACGCTCGCGGCACGAGGCGATGCACTCAATGCCGCCCATGCCGGCTATCTCGAAATCCGCCGCCTGATGCTGATCGGGAGCCTCGATGCGGCCGAGCGCATGCTTGCTGGCCTCGACCCGGCACCGTTCCCGCCGGCGCTGCGGGTCGGCCATGAACTGGTCGTCGCCGGAATCGCGATGCGGCGGCTGCAGACCAAGCCGGCACGCGAAGCGTTGGCCCTCGCAAGGGAAGCCGCGCGCCGCGCCGGCATCGCCGAGCTCGCGGCCGAGGTCGAGAATACCGCGCGCCTGCTCGCCACGCCCGCGGCGCGCCTGATCGCGCGCGGTAGCGAGCGGCCGCTCCTGCTCGAGGAGGTCGAAGCCCTGATGGCGTCGAAGGCGCTCGTCGTCGATGCCTGCCGCTACGTCGTGCGCGATATCGGCACGACGGTCTCGCTGACCCGGCGGCCGGTGCTGTTCGCGCTTGCCCGCGCGCTGGGCGAAGCGTGGCCGCAGGACGTGTCGCGCGGCACGCTGATCGCGCGGGCGTTTCGCGGCAAGCACGCCGATGAATCACACCGGGCGCGGCTGCGGGTCGAGATCGGACGGCTGCGCCGGGCGCTGCGGCCGCTGGCCGATCTCAGCGCCACGCCTGACGGCTTTGTGCTCCAGCCGCATGGCCGGCGCGAGGTGACCGTGCTGGCGCTGCCGGTCGAGGAGGAGCATGCCGCGGTGCTGGCTTTTCTCGCCGACGGCGAGGCCTGGTCGAGCTCGGCGCTGTCGGTCGCACTAGGGGCGAGCCAGCGCACCGTGCAGCGTGCGCTCGACGCGCTGGCCGCCACCGGCAAGGTGCAATCGGTCGGCCGCGCCCGCGCCCGGCGCTGGATGACGCCGCCGGTGCCGGGATTCACGACGACGTTGTTACTCCCTGCCCCGCTGCCGAACGGCTAGCATCGGGGCGCAATCGGAAGCGTTTTCGAGCGAAGCGGATACCGGTTCGCGTGGAGAAAACGCGTCAAAGCAGGATTCTGGAGCCTCGATTCTGATTCAATCAGAATTGAAGCTCCAGGCGACAGGAGCGCACATGAAAAAGGCCACGGCCGAGATCATCCGGGAATACGGCCCCTTCGACGGCGTCGAGAACGTCGGCGGCGTCAGCTTCGACGGCGAGCAGGTCTGGTTCGCGGCCGGCGATCGCCTGGTCGCCTTCGATCCCGACAGCGGCAACACCACCCGCACCCTCGAGATCGCGGCTCATGCCGGCACCGCCTTCGACGGCAAGCACCTCTATCAGATCGCCGAGGACCGCATTCTGAAGATCGAGCCGAACAGCGGGCGCGTGATATCCACCATCCCCTCACCCGGCGGCGGCCGCGACTCGGGCCTCGCCTGGGCGGAGGGCTCGCTGTGGGTCGGCCAGTATCGCGACCGCACCATCGTTCAGATCGATCCGGAAACCGGCAAGGTTCTGCGCACCATCGAAAGCAACCGGTTCGTCACCGGCGTCTCCTGGGTCGATGGCGAACTCTGGCACGGCACCTGGGAAGGCGATGAAAGCGACGTGCGGCGCATCGACCCGCAGACCGGCGAAGTCATGGAAAAGCTGGAGATGCCGCAGGGCGTGTTCGTCTCTGGCCTCGAGTCCGACGGCGCCGACCGCTTCTTCTGCGGAAGCGGCTCCGCCAACAACAAGGTGCGTGCCATCCGGCGACCGAAGCGCAGCCGCACGTGAAGCGATTTGCGATCACCTTTCGGCCAGTGAAAGAATAGAGCGGATCACCTGGCGCTTCTCGTCCGACAAACCCGCGAGCAGCGTCTCGTCGAGATGCTGTTCTCGGATGAGCCGTGCGAAGACAAGCGGGAGCTGCGAGTATCGATAGTCGAACATCTCATCGAGCTCCCTCCTTCGCTGATGCAGATACTCGCCAACTTCCCACATCTCCAACGGCGTCGCTGCCGCAACGGCCCTGCTCTTGAATTCGACCATCACCTTGGCGAGTGCGCACTCCACCGCCGAATCATAGGCCTTGCGCGCAATCTTCTTCTCGGCCGGGGACCATTGGAGATCACGGTACATAGTGGGCTCTCATGCGCCTGACGTCGTGCCAACAGTCATGGCATTCAGCCTTGGACGCCCGACCGATGCAATGACACCACAACGTTGCCCCTTTTGCCCGCCGCTCGGCAAGAACAATGCGTCTGTCCGAGCGGCGCGCTGCATGACGGAGGTCAAACCTCACGCCGGCGCCGGCACCGCCGTGGGCCGCGCCGCCGGCATCGGGCGGAACGTCATCATGATCAGGAACGCGCCGATGCCGACCGCCCAGGAGCCGACATAGAGCCACGTGTAGCTCGCGAAGGTGTCGTAGATCAGGCCGCCGGCGAGCGGTCCGGTCGCCATGCCGAGGCTGCCGGCCATCGCGGTGCCGCCGATCACCGTACCCATCATCCGCAGCGGAAAATTCTCGCGGATCAGCACGGAATACAGCGGCATGGTGCCGGCATAGATGAAGCCGAAGATCGCGGCGACCGCGTAGAATGCGGCGAGCTCGCGCACGAAGACGTAGCCGAGCGCGCCGAACGCCTGCGCCAGCAATCCGAGCACCAGCACGCGCTTGGCGCCAAAGCGGTCGCCGAGCAGGCCGAAGGCGATGCGGCCGCCCATCCCGGCGAGCCCTTCGACGCTGTAGATCGTCACCGCAGCAACCATCGGAATGCCGCAGGTGACCGCGTAACTCACGGTATGGATGATCGGGCCCGAATGGGTCGCGCAGCAGAAGAAATTGGTCACAATCAGGATGATGAATTGCGGCGAGCGCAGCGCCTGCGCCAGCGACATCGGCGGTTCGCCGTTTTCGGAGACCGCTTCAGCGTGGTCGCCCTGCAGCGCCGGCGGGCGGCGCACCAGGAATGAGACCGGGATCATGATCGCGCTGACCACGCCCGAGACGATCAGCATCGCGGTGCGCCAGTCGTGGTGGGAGATCAGCCAGGCCGCAAGCGGCGACATCGTCATCGGCGCCATGCCCATGCCGGCCGACACCAGCGAAACGGCGAGGCTTCGATGGGTGTCGAACCAGCCGGTGACGCAGGCCATCATCGGCGCGAAGATCGCCGCCGTTGCCGCGCCGACCACCGCGCCGAACACGAACTGAAAGGCCAGCAGCGATGTTGTCTGGCTGGCCAGCGCGAGGCTTGCCGCCAGCACGACCGATCCGGTCAGCACCACCGGAAGCGGCCCGAAGCGGTCGGACAGCGTGCCCCAGATCATGCTGGTGAAGGCCATAGCGAGAAAGCCGATCGTCATCGCGCTGGAAATGCCTGTCACCGACCAGCCGGTCTCGCGCGCCATGGGCTGGAGGAACACCGGCAGCGAGAACATGCCGCCGATCGCGACACAGCCGAGCAGGCCGCCAGCCGCGACGATCACCCAGCGATAGGTTGAATTGCTCATTCCGGAACTCCTATGCAGCTCGTTCTGGCTGCAAGACGAACGGACCGGAGTGGAACCGACAGCTGGCGCGCCCGCCAGCTCACTTTTTTGCGAGCGTGGCGTCTGGCGCGGCTACCGAGATATTCCTTCTGGTCAGCGGCCAGCCAGACTGCACCCCGGCTTCGGTGTGATCTCGCCGAGTGCTCGCACCTGCACGAGTTCCGAACCCTGCGTCCTGGCGATGAACATGCTCATCGCCGCGTGATGATCCTGACCGAGCGTGACAGGGCCGGTCGGCGACGGAATGGCAAGGCCCGCCATCGCGTCGACGATCGCCTCCTTGTCGAGCTTGCCGGCCTTCTCGGCCGCCGCCTTGAGCGCGATCAGCGTGTTGTAATGCGTCATCACATAGTTCGACACCGCGACACCCGGCTCTGCGGCGGCGCGCGCCTTCGCCACGAACGCCTTGACGGCCGGATCCTCGCTCGCCGCGACCGCCGGCACCACTGTGACCATGTTCTGGCCCTTGCCGCGGAAGATGCCGAGGTCGACCTCGGACAGTCCGAGGAATGCCACGGTGATGTCCTTTAGCAATCCGGCCTCGTCGGCCTGCCGGATGAAATCCATCCCGTCGCCCTTCAGCGCGAACAACAGCACCTTGGCCTTGCTCGCCGCGACCTCCCTGATCAGCGGTGAAAAGTCGGTCTCCGTCCCCAGCGTGTATTTGGTCGCGACCACCTTGCCGCCGAGCTTCTCGATCAAGGGCTGCGCGATGCCGAACATCTGGTGCGGCCAGACCCGGTCGGCGCCGAGCAGGAAGTACGTGTTGCCGAAGGTTTGCGTCATGTAGGGCAGCAGCTGGCCGAGCTCCTGGTTCGGCACCGCGCCGAACGAAAACAGATAGCGGCTGCATTTGCCGCCCTCGTAATTGGTGGCATAGAGCAGCGGCGTCTTCGAGCTCTCGGCAAGCGGCACCAGCGCATTCAGGTTGCGCGAGGTGATCGGACCGACCACCGCCAGCACGCCCTGCTTCTCGACCAGCGAGCGCATCGCCTCAGCGGCCGAACCCGGCCGGGTCTTGTCGTCGACATAGATAACCTCGACCGGCCGGCCGAGAATGCCACCCACCGCGTTGATATCCTTGGCGGCGAGATCGAGCCCGAGTTTCGCCTGCTGGCCGTAAAGCTCGACCCCGCCGGAAAACGGCAGCACGGCGCCGACGCGGATCGGTTCGCCGGATTCCGCTGCGCACGAAGGCTGCAGCACCGCGGCGCAGACTAGCAGCGCGAGCGTCGTGCAGATGATCGAGCGTGATGCCATGTACGTCGTCCCTTCAAGCTTGATACAACCATGCTTGATCGAGGTTATCGGCGCGGCACTGAAGAATTCGTCAAGCGCGCCCCCATTTGCGTCACATTCGAGGCTATGCTCACTCCGCGCGTCGAGAATTTCCGCGCGCCTTCTTCCCCAAGATTTCAAGCCTATCGGGCAACCCGCGTTTGCGGAGTGCTCGTTCATGCGGTGTGACGATTGATGAAAGGATACCTCTTGCAAAACCGCTTCGTCCTGATCTCCGGCTGCTCCGGCGCCGGAAAATCGACGCTGCTGGCCGATCTGCGTGCGCGCGGCTATCCGGTCGTCGAGGAGCCCGGCCGCCGTATCATCGCCCATGAGCTCGCGTCCGGCGGCAAGGCGCTGCCGTGGGTCGATGCGGCAGCATTCCTGCATCGCGCCATTGACGTCGCACTGAAAGATATGGAGATGGCCAAAGCCCATTCCGGATGGGTGTTCTTCGATCGCGGCCTGGTCGACGCGGCGTCGGCGCTGCAGGCATTGACGGGCGAGCCGGTGCTGCACCCGACCTGCTCCGTCCATCGCTACCACAGATGCGTGTTCATGACGCCGCCGTGGCCCGAGATCTACCTCACCGATCCGGAGCGGCGGCACGGCTTCGAGGCCGCAATGGCCGAGTATCGGCGGCTGATGGAGACGCTTCCAACGCTCGGCTACGACGTGATCCACCTGCCGAAGGTATCGCCGTCCGCGCGCGCCGATTTCGTGCTGGCGACGCTCGGCGGCGGCATCCTGACTGAGGCCTGATCAGGCCGTCACTCCGCGGCCTCGCGCTGCGGAACGCCCTGCTCGACGTCGAGCTGCAAGATGTCGTTGAAGCGATTGAAGGCGCCGCACAGCGCGATCCGCCAGGTCAGCTCGACGATCTGCGCTTCCGAGAAATGTTCGCGCAGCCGTGCGAAGATCTCGTCGCGGGTCTTGTTCCAGTTGTTGGTTACGGCGATCGCATATTCGACCACGAGCTTGTCGAGCGCATCGAGCTCGGGATGATCCTGATAGTCGAGCAGCCGTTCGGCGCCCGCTTCCGAAACTCCCTGGATCGCGAGCTTCGGCGCATGGTGCGACACGCAATAATCGCACTTGTTGAGCAGCGACACCGTTACCAGCGCGAGCTCGAGATGCCGCTTCGAGACCACCGCCTCGTCGGCGAGATCGACCAGCAGCGACCACATGTGCTTGAAGATCGGCGGGCGCTGCGCCATGACGCCGGCCTGGTTCTCGAACGCGCCATAGGTGGTCATCTTGTCCCACAGCGGCTTGAGCTCGCCCGGCAGGTCGTTCCTGGTCTTGATTGACACGCGTGACATGGATTGCCTCGGATCGGAAATTGAACCAATGCAGCCTGCCCCGCTTCGCCTGATACCGCAAGCCGCAGGGCGGCATGGCAGGCGTCACGCTGGCCGCAACCCGCGGCGCGGTCCGGCAAGCGGAGCAACCGTCGGCTCAGAACGACGCCCCGCCTCCGAACCGGAACTCCTGCACGATGTCGTATTTACCCTTCGTGAGCGGCACGGCGTAATCGAAGCGCAGCGGGCCAAACGGCGAGGCCCAGATCAGGCCGACACCGACCGAGGTTCGCACCACGTTCCCGTCGTCGTATTGGAGGCCGCATTTGCAAGCAGCCGTATTCACCTCGCCGGTCGCGGCCCACGACGTCGGGCCTTGATAACCCCAGAGCGAGCCGGCGTCCGCATAGACAGTCCCCTTCAGCCCAACCTCAGAGGGCAGGAACCAGAACGGCATCTGCAGCTCCATCGACGCACCCCAGTATTTGGTGCCGCCGAGCGCATCCCCGACCGCGCCAAGGCTCGCATAGGTGATGTCGCGCGGGCCGATGCCGTTGGTGGCAAAGCCGCGCACCAGATTCGGCCCCATCTGGAAATGATCCAGCATGCGCAGATCGTTGTCGCCGACCTTGGTGAGCAGGCCGCCCTGCAGGTGGATCAGTCCGACCAGGTCGGACACCAGCGGCGTATAGTATTTCGCGTCGACCGCGCTCTTCAGATACGTCACGTCGCCGCCGACGCCGGCAAAGTCCTGCTTGAAGTCGATCAGCAGGCCATCGGTCGGGTTCTTGTTGTTGTCGACGGTGTTGTAGCTCAGGGCGTAGCCGATCTGCGAGGTCCAGGTCGCCCCTGCGGCCAGCTCCTTGCGCACCGGCAAGGTGGATTCGCCGTCGCCGTAGCAGCCATATCCATACAGCCCCGACGAGACCGAGTTGGTGGGATCGACGCCGCCGAGCACACTCTGGATGTAGGCAGGCGTCGGATTGAACGCGAGCAACGGGTTGGACGGATTGTTGTTGCAGTTCGCGTAGGCGCTATCGAGCGAGATTTCCTGCTGATAGAGCGAGTATCGCAACTGGAGGGTCAGGTCTTCGCGCAAGGCCAGGCCGAGCCGCGGCGAGAACCCGATCGTCTTCACGCCATAGGTCGTGTAGTCCGTCGGCAATTGCTCCTTGTAATACGCATCGAGCCCGAGCGCGACGCGATAGTCGAGCAAATACGGTTCGACAAAGGACAGCGACAGGCCGCGCGAGTACTGGCCGTAGCTGACCGTTGCCTTGGCAAACAGGCCGCGGCCGAGCAGATTTCGCTCCGAGATGCTGACCTCGGCGAGCGCGCCGTCCGTCGTGGAATAACCGCCAGACACGGAGAAGTCGCCGGTCGACTTTTCCTCCAGGTTGACGATCAGAACGACGCGATCGCTCGTCGAGCCGGGCTCGGTGGTGATCTTGACCGTCTTGAAATAGTCGAGATTCTTCAGCCGCCGCTCGGCGCGATCGACCAGCGCACGGTTATATGCATCGCCCTCGGAGAGATCGAACTCGCGCCGGATCACGTAGTCTCGGGTGCGGTCGTTGCCGCGAATGTCGATCCGCTCGATATAGGTGCGCGGCCCCTCCTCCACGCGAAACATGATCCCCACCGTGTGGGCCTCGAAATTCCGGTCACCGTCCGGACGGACCACCGCGAAGGCGTAGCCGCGGCGCGACGCTTCGATCTGCATGTCCTCGACCGATTTCTCGACCGCCTCGACATTGTAGAGCGAGCCTTCGCTGACGCGCGACAATGAACGCAGCGTCGTCGGATCGAAGCCCGCAATATTCGAGCGGAAACCGACCGTCGCAACGCGGTACTGCTGCCCCTCATCGATCTTGAACGTCACCTGAAAACCCTTGCGCTCCGGATCATACTCGGCGAGTGCAGCCACGACCTGGACGTCCGCGTAACCGTGCTTCAGGTAGAAACGGCGGATCAGGTCACGGTCGGCCTCGACCCGATCCGGGTCATAGATGTCGGCATTGCCGAGAAAGCTCAGGAAGTTCGTCTCATGGGTCTTGATCACGTCTTTCAGGCGCGCCGCTGAAAAACTGTTATTGCCCATGAACGCGATGGTCTTGATGCCGGTCTTCGCTCCCTCGTCGACGGTGAAGACGAGATCGACGCGATTGTTCGAGCGCTCGATGATTTCCGGCGTGACGTGCACGTCGTAGCGGCCTGAGCGCCGATAGATCTCGGCGATCCGCAGTGCATCGGACTGCACCATCGGCCGCGACAGGGTGCCCCGCGGCTTGGACTGCATTTCGGCCGAGAGCTGCTCGTCCTTGATCTTTTTGTTGCCCTCGAACGCGACGCGGTCGATCACTGGATTCTCGATCACGGAAACGACGATCCTGCCGCCCGCCCGATTGATCTTGACGTCCTGGAACAACCCGGTCCCGACCAGCTCCTTGAGGGCGTCGTCGATGGCAGCCTGATCGAGATGGCCGCCGGGCCCCGGCCTGAAATAGGAGCGGATGGTCTCCGCCTCTACCCTCCGGTTGCCTTCGACCGTGATCGCATCAAGCGATTGGGCCGCCGCCGGAGCCAACAATGGCCATATCACCGGCGCCCCCGGAATCGAAAAGCCCGACAGCACGATCGCCGCGACAAAGCCCCGCCACGTCTTCATTCCACACCTCGCGAACAAGCCCGCCGTTGTGTCGGGATGGTGATGGCTGCGGTGTGGCTGCAGGATTGCGGAATTATTTCCAGTGGTTTGGGACTGTTAGCGCGACGCGATGCAGCCAGCATCGCGGATTGTTTCGGGCTGCGAGCGACGCTTACAGTTCAGAAACACTATGCTTACGAAAAGGCGCAATGCCGCCCACAAGCGACGCCTATGCTGGTCGATTGGTGGCTGAGCGCGCACCAGATCGCGCACAACATGACTTTGACAGGACCTAGTCGCTGACCATGCTTGCACACACTCCAAAGATCCTGGTCGTCGAGGACGATCTGCCGACCAGAGACTTGATCGCCCGCTACCTGCGCGACCAATCCTGCCTGGTGGCCACGGCCTCGAACGGCAGGGAAATGGATCGTTACCTCGCCGGGCATTCGCTCGATCTCGTCATCCTCGATCTGATGCTGCCCGGAGAGGATGGATTGACCCTGTGTCGCCGCCTGCGCGGCGACTCGACGATCCCGATCATCATGCTCACGGCGAAAGGCGAGGACCTCGACCGGATCCTCGGGCTCGAGATGGGCGCGGACGATTATCTCGCCAAACCGTTCAATCCGCGTGAGCTGCTGGCGCGGATCAACGCGGTGCTGCGCCGCCAGGCCCAGGCCGGCCTTGCCGGGCGCTCGGGCCAAAGCGCCGCGCGCCTGCGCTTCCAGGACTGGACCATCGATCTTCGCCTGCGCGAACTGCGCGATCCCGACGGCGCCCAGGTCCCGTTGACCAGCGCGGAGTTCGACCTGCTGCAGGTGTTCTGTGAGCGACCCGGCCGGATCCTCACGCGCGATGGCCTCTTGACCATGACGCGCAGCCGGCCGGCCAGTCCATTCGGGCGCAGCATCGACGTCTTGGTCAGCCGGCTTCGCCGCAAGCTCGATACGAGCGAAGGATCGTCGGTGATCCGGACGGTACGCACCGGCGGCTACATCTTCACACCGCATGTGGAGGACGCATGAGCTGGACCCGCAGGATTGCCGCGCTTTTCAGCTTCCACCGGATCAGTGGCCAGATCGCCGCGCTGATCCTGCTGTCGCTGGTGCTCATCCATGCGCTGATCGGGCTTTATTTCGTCAGCCAGAAGCCGAGATCGTTGGCGGACAGGCCGATCCATCAGTTCCAGCTGGTTGCCAAGCTTCTGGCCGAGGCCCCTGCGGCCGATCGCGCAACGCTGTTGCGCGCGGCCGATCGAGCCTTTCCTCGCCTGCACCTCACATTGCGCGACGCAGGTCCGGGCTCGTCTGACGGTGCTTCGTCAGAGCCGCCCGGCGTCGACGATATCGACGAGTTTTCCTCGAAGACCGCGCCGGCGGCGGCTCGGTTGCCGGACGGAGCCCTGTTCGAAGCGACGATCGGCCCGACTAAAATGCCGCCCTTCTTCGGCGGATTCTGGGTCAGCACATTCCTGTTCCTGTTCGTCAGCGTCACGCTGCTCGGCGTGTGGGCGGGCCGCGCGCTCAGCGCGCCGCTGTCCGCGTTCGCCCGCGCCGCCGAGAATTTCAGCATCAGCCAGGCGGCCGCGCCGCTGCCGGAGACCGGCCCGGAGGAAATCCGCGCCGCAGCAGTCGCGCTCAATCGCATGCGCGAACGCATCACCACGTTGATGAATGACCGCACGCGCATGCTCGCCGCCATCAGTCACGACCTGCGCACGCCGATCACCCGGTTGCGGCTCAGGTCCGAATATATCGAAAACGATGCCCAGCGCGCGGAGACCCTGCACGACCTCGATCAGATGCAGGCGATGCTGGAATCCGTGCTGTCATTCCTGAGCGGCGGCAGCGCGGCGAAGCCGACGCTTGTGAACGTCGCTGCGCTGCTGCAGACGATCTGCGAGCAATTCTCCGATTGCGGTCACGTCGTGCGCTACCAGGGCCCGAACAGGGCTTCGCTCCTGATCCGCCCGAGCGAGATCAGCCGCACCGTGACCAACCTGGTGGAGAACGCCCTGAGGTTCGGTAGCGAAGTCGATATCCGGCTGACCGCGTCAGCCGATCAGGCCACCATCGATGTCTCGGACGACGGTCCGGGGATTCCAGAGCACCGCCGGGCCGAAATGCTGAAGCCGTTCGTCCGCGGAGACGAGGCCCGCACCATGGACGAGACAAGCGGCTTCGGACTTGGCCTTTCGATCGCGCAGGCCATGGTGTGCGGGCATGGCGGCCAGCTGTCGCTGCACGACAACACGCGGCACGGCCTTCTTGTTCGCATCAAATTGCCGGGGCCCGTGCACCCTGGATCGGATCGAAGTGGGACGAGCGCGTCGCGACCCGCAGTTCCTGAGCTCGTTGGCTAGAGCAAATTCAGGATCGGGTTTGGCCCGCAGGATCATCCCTTCCTCGGATCGGCGCGTGTGTTGCGCAGCAGATTGTCGCGCAGCCTCGCGACGGTCTTCTGCACGACGGGAAATTCGTCTCCGAGCCCGGTGGCTTCGACCAGGGACACATTGATGTCCTTGTCGAGCAGGCGCCGGCCCGCCGCCGTCAGGCTCACGCGAACCTGCCGCTCATCGGCGGGATCTCTGACGCGGCTGATATAGCCGCTCTGCTCCAGCTTCTTGAGGATCGGCGTCAGCGTGTTGGATTCCAGAAACAGCTTTTCGCCGAGCGCGCTGACGGTCTGCTCGTCCGCCTCCGACAGCGCCACCATGGCGATGTATTGGGTGTAGGTCAGGCCGACCGCATCCAGGATCGGCTTGTAGGCGCGGCCGAAGGCCAGATTGGCCGAATAGACCGCAAAGCACAGAAAATTCGAGAGTTTTCGGCCCTTGGTCTCGGCCTTGGAGGTGCGGGTCACGGGCGGCTCCGGAGTTTGTGATGTCGCGATCCATATAAATCGTATCCGATTAAATCGGAAGTGCTTGACACGATCAAGCCTGAAGCCTATTTCGACGCGCACACGATTAGATCGGATACGATCTATATTTCATCCCAAAGGAGCTCGCCATGACCGCCAATGCAAAGGTTCTCGTCACCGGAAAGACCCACGTCACCGCCGGCCCGAACGGCGCCGCCCGCTCGCGCGACGGCTTCCTCGACGTCAAGCTGCCGCAGCCGCACCCCGCCGCGGAAAACCTGTTCGCGGCCGCCTGGTCGGCCTGCTACATCGGCGCGATCCAGCTCGCCGCCGGTCAGCGCAAGGTCAAGCTCGCGAGCGAGCCCGAGGTCGACGCCGAGATCGATCTGAACCAGGCCGGCAGCGCCTTCTTCCTGAACGCCCGCCTCAACGTCCACGTCCCCGGCGTCGAGCGCGAGGTCGCGCAGGAGCTGATCGAAGCCGCGCACGGCATCTGTCCCTACTCCAAGGCGGTCCACGGCAACATCGATGTCACGACCACCCTCGTCTGAAACGAGCACATGACGATCTCCGACGCGGGCCGGCCGCTTGCCGGCTCGCGGTCGGGCAAGTCCAGAAGACTGGAGTTCAAGATGACCAGCAAGCTGATGAAGGCAACGCGCCTGCTCGCAAGGACGGCCTTGTTCACCGCCAGCCTCCTGACCATACCGAGCGCACAGGCGCAGCAACCGACCGGTTTCACGCGAACCGACCTGCAGCGCCACGACCTCAGCGTCGGCGGGCATGAAGCCGTGCAGGTGCGGGTCGACATCGCGCCGGGCAAGGCCTTCGGCCGCCACACGCATCCGGGCGAAGAAATCATCTACGTGCTCGCCGGCCCCCTCGAATACGACGTCGACGGCAGGCCGCCGGCGAGGCTGAAGGCCGGCGACGTGCTGTTCATTCCCGCCGGCACGGTCCATGCGGCGAGGAATGTCGGCGACGTCACCGCCAGCGATCTTGCGACTTACATCGTCGAGAAGGACAAGCCGCTGCTGACCCTCGTGAAGTGACCGGTACCGCCTGCCCGCCCCGGCGCCTGGGCAGGCACGGCGACATCGTGTTCACTTCGTGCCGTGAGCCTCGGCCTGCCGCACCGGCCGCGCATTGAAGATCAGGAAGCTGAGCGCGGCCATGATCCACACCCCGATGCCGCCATAGAGCATCACCCAGCCGAAGCCGCTCGCGAGTGCCTGATGCACGACCGGGCCGGTCAGCTCCGGCGCGGCTGCGACGTCGCCGGCCGCGATTCGCTCGCCGATCGCGCGAAGTTGCGCGCCGTCCAGCGCCGGTAGCACCGCCTTCAGATGCGCCAGCACGCCGCTTGCCAGGATGAAGCCCATCAGCGCGATGTTGACCGAAAGCGAAACCATCCGCGCGCTCATGTCGATGCCCGAGGCCATGCCGGCGCGGTCGCTCGAGACCGAGCCGGTCGTCGTGTTGGTGACCGGCGTGTTGGTGATGCCGAGGCCAATTCCGGCGAGCAGGCAGCCGGGCAGCATCGTCAGCCAGTCCGGCTGCGCGGCGGCGCTGGCGAATTTCATCAGCATGAATCCGGCGCCGATCGTGAACAGCCCCACCGGAATGATCAGTCCGGGCTGATAGCGCAGCGACAGTCGTTCGGCGAACGGCGGCATCACCAGCGTCGGCAGCGTGTAGGCCAACAAGGCAAGTCCCGCGGACACGCTGTCATAGCCGAGGCCTGCATGAAACCAGATCGGCAGATAGATCATGAAAGGCCAGTAGCTGAGGTTCATCGCCGCCGAGCCGACGATCGAACCGGAGAAAGCCGGGATCCGAAAGACAGAGAAGTCGAACATCGGCCGCCGGCTGATTCTCTCGGCAACCAGGAACGCGGCGAAGCTCGCCGCGGAGACGCCGAGGATCGCAAGCCCCTTCAAGCTGACGAAGCCGAGATCCGGCCCCTGCGTGATGTAGAAGGCGAGGCAGAACACCGCGACCGACATCGTCACGATACCGGCGACGTCGAGGCTGCTGGCCTTTGGGTCCCTCGATTCATGCACACCGCCGATCGTGAGCACGAACGCCGCGGCCGCGAACAGCACGTGGACGAGGAACACCCACTCCCAACTCAGCACCGCGACAACGGCGCCGCCGATGATCGGGCCGAAGCCGAGGCCGATGCCGAAGATGACGCCCCACCAGCCCCAGGCGACGGCGCGCACCCGGCCGCCCTGGAATTCGTGCGAGAGCACGGCGATCTGGCAGATCAAGAGCGCGCCGCCGCTGAGGCCCTGCAGGAACCGGGCGAAGATCAGCATTTCGACGCTCGAGGCAATGCCGCAGATCAGCGAGGTGATGCCGAACGCCGCGATCGCGACCAGGAAGATGCGCTTGCGTCCATAGCGGTCCGCGACCGTCCCGATCGCCATCAGCACCGTGGTGACCGCGATCGTGTAGGCGTTCATGATCCATTGCAGTGCCTTGAAGTCGGCATGCAGCACTCGCTCCAGCGTCGGCAGGATCGCGGGGATGCTGGAAATCTCCAATCCGAACATCAGGCAGGCAAGGCATACGGCAGACAGCACGACAGCGCCGCGGCGGCTCAGTTCAGTAGACATGATCAGGCCTTTTGTTGTGGCAAGCCAACGGCATACCGCACGCTGTTGCCAGGGTGCTGGCAGCAGCCTCGGTCGATCGACTCACGATGTATTGAGGCAGCAGCGGCAGGAATCGGGTGGCCACGGCGCTTCACAACGCAAAGCTAGTCATGGCTTGAGCATTGGTGAATTGGATGACTAGATATTTCAGAGACAACAAATCCGGATGACTGACATGACCACGCTCGACGTCGACACCGTGAAGACATTCGTGACCATCGCCGACCTCAAGAGCTTTACGCGCGCCGCTGAAACACTCGGCACCACGCAGGGCGCGATCAGCGTCAAGTTGAAGCGGCTGGAAAGCCAGCTCGGCCACAGGCTGATCGAACGGACACCGCGCCGGGTGCGCCTGTCGGCGGAGGGCGCAGCTTTCCTCGCCCCGGCGCAGGAATTGCTCGGCGCGCATGATCGCGCCGTCGCGGCGTTGTCGCCCGTGCGCCCGCGTCGCTTCTCGCTCGGCATTGCCACCCATGTCGGAGGCGCGGAGGTTCCGACCTTGCTGGCGCGGCTGCATGCGCACGACCCGGCGCTCACCATCGAAGTCCGGCTCGAGGATTCCCGCGACCTGCTCGACGCCTTCGATCGCGGCGAGATCGATGCCGCCATCATCCGCCGCGAGGACGACCGCCGCGACGGCGAAATGCTGGCGACGGATCACTATGGCTGGTTCGCCACGCCGGACTTCGTCCATCGCGCGGGCGAGCCGCTGCGGCTCGCCGCCTCCTCGCCGTCCTGCGGCGTGCTCAACATCGCGACGCGCGCGCTGGCGGCGGCGAACATCCCGTGGACGGAAACTTTCCTCGGCTGCGGGTCCTTTGCCGTCGCCGATGCGGTCGCCGCAGGCCTCGCTACGTCGGTATTCTCGCGCCGGCTCGCCCCGGCCGGGACCATCGAGGTCAGCGGGCGGCTCGGCCTGCCTGCCCTGCCGCCGTCCGAGATCATGCTGCTGTCGGCGCTGTCAGATGCAAAATCACGCGCGGTGCTGAAGACGATCGTTGGTGCCTTTCGCGAGCATCATCGGATGCCTGCCAATCGCGCGACAGAGGAAATCCATACCGTCACGGAAGTTGTCGGCTCCTGAACGATCTGTGCGCCGGCCCTCTAGTGTGCTGAATGCGAACTTCGTGCGATTTCGCGGCAGCCACTTTCACGAACTTCGCATTCATAAAGCACACTAGAATCATAAGTTTGCTAGTGTCCTTATCGAATCCGAAGTTCGCTCCGAAGGTGCGGCAAATGATGCGAACTTCGGATTCGGGACACTAGCGGCGCGCGCTTCCGGCGCGCTTTCCCTCGAACAGCGCACGCTCCGAGGCGAGCGCCCTGGCGAGAAAATCGAGCGTCGCGCGGATGCGCGCGGTGCGCTTGAGATCGTCATGGGTCAATAGCCACAGCGCCGAGCGCGGCTCCGCGAGTGCTTTCGGCGTCAGGCGGCGCAGCGTGGGCGCGAGATCGCCGACATAGCAGGGCAGCAGGGCAAGCCCCAGTCCCGCTGCCGCGGCATCGCGCAGCGCCGGAAGCGCATCGACCCGGCAGGTGGTCCGCGCCGAACGCAGGTTCTCGCGCATCCAGCCGGCGATGACGGTCCCCGCCAGCGCATCGTCGAGCCCGATCCAGTCGTGCACCGACAAATTCCTGTCGACGCGGCGGGCGAGATAGGCGCGCGATCCGTAGACCGCATGGGCAATATCGGCAATGCGCCGTCCGACCAGCAGTTCGGATGGCGCCGGTGTCGGCCGGATCGCGATCTCGGCCTCGCGGCGCGTCAGGTTCGCCATCGCATTCGAGAAGATGATTTCCGGCTGGATCTCTGGATGCGCGGCGCGCATCGCCGGCAGATGCCGCATCAGCACCGCGCCGAGCGTGTCCGTCGTCGTGATCCGCACCGGTCCCGACGGCCTGAGGTCCCGTCCCGCCAGCTTGCGCTCGAGCGCAAGCACCTCGTCCTCGAGCCGGGCTGCCGAAGCCGCCGCGATCTCGCCGGCCGGTGTCGGCGCGTAGCCGTCGCGGAAACGCTCGAACAGCCGCGTTCCGATCGCATCCTCGATCGTGCCGAGGCGGCGAAACACGGTGGAATGCGTGACGCCGAGCCGGCGCGCCGCCCCCGAGAGGCTGCCTTCCCGCGCGACCGCGAGGACCAGCCGAAGGTCGTTCCAGTCGAGGACACTGTGCATTTTTGCAAGCTCCCTTCGCAGGGCTGGATAATATCTTATCACAAACGGACAGGCCATCTTTCCCGGACGTTCAACCGACGGCCCCCCTCGTGAGGGCGCCGTCGATTACCGAGAGGAGCTGGCAGGTGACGAGCGAGACCACCGAGACGTTGCGATTGCACGCCGCGCGCCCGGCGACGGTCGACCCGCGGCGATGGCGGGCGCTGCCGGTGCTGCTCACCGGCGCCTTCCTGCCGATCCTCGATTTCAATGTCGTCAACCTCGCACTGCCAGCCATTCGCGACAATCTCGGCGCCAGCTCGAGCGACGTGCAGTTCGTGATCTCGGCCTATGCCGCAACCTACGCCGTGTTCCTGATCACCGGCGGCCGGCTCGGCGATCTCCTGGGGCGGCGGCAGATGTTTTTGACCGGCGTCGCCGGCTTCACGATCGCATCCGTGCTGTGCGGCATCGCGTGGTCACCGGCCATGCTGGTCGCCGGACGGATCTTGCAGGGCCTCACCGCCACTGTAATGGCCCCGCAGGTGCTCGCCTCGATCCGCGTGCTGTTTCCGGCGACCGAACAGGGCCGCGCGCTCGGCTTCTATGGCGCGACCTTCGGCCTTGCTAATATCTGCGGCCAGCTGCTGGGCGGCGTGCTCGTCTCGGCGCAACCGTTCGGACTGGCCTGGCAGGCGATCTTCCTGATCAACGTGCCGATCGGCCTCGCCGCCTTCGTCGGCGGCCTGCTGTACCTCGCCGACTCGCGCGCCGCGCGCGCGCAGAGGCTCGACGTCGGCGGCGTCATCCTGCTGTCGCTCACGCTCGGCCTTCTGGTCTATCCGCTGATCGAGGGCCGGGAATCCGGCTGGCCTATCTGGATCGTCGCGATGCTGCTGGCATCTCCGCTGATGCTCGCCGCCTTCGTCCGCTTCGAGGCGCGGCTCGAAGCCCGTGGCGGCGATCCGCTGGTCGCGCCGCATCTGCTGCGCAACAGCGATTTCGTGATCGGGCTGGTGATGGCGCTCGCCTTCTACATGCTGTCGTCGTTCTATTTGACCTTCGCGGTCTACCTGCAAAATGGCCTGCACCAATCTCCGCTGGAAGCCGGCCTTGCCACCCTGCCCTTTGCCGCCGGCTTCTTCGTCAGCTCGCTGGTATCATCGCTGGTGATGCAATGGCTCGGTGCCCGCACGCTGACGCTGGGCTTTGCGCTCCAGATTGTCGGCTTCGGTGTCGTGATGCTGTCGGTCGGCGGTGCGCTTCCGCAAAGCCTCGAATTCGGCCTGATCTGCGGCGGGCTCGGCTTCGGCACCGTGATGCCCTCGGTGATCAAGGCCGTGATCGGCAGCATCGATCCGCGCCATGCCGGGCTGGCGTCGGGCATGATGATCTCGACCTTCCAGATCGGCGCGGCACTCGGCGTCGCGATTATCGGCGGCGTCTTCTACAGCCTGCTCGGGCCGCATCCGCTGGCCGATGACTACGCGCACGCCTTCACGATCGCGCTCGGCTGCAATGTCGCGCTGCTGGCGCTCGGCGGCTGGCTGTCGCTGTGGCTGCCGCGCGAGCCGGCGGCGGGTTGAGATCGACACCGCCGACGCGGCTATTGCTTCGCGGCCGCGAGCGGCGGCGGAAACAGCAGCTTGAGCGGGATGGCGGCAAGCAGCGTCACCAGGGCGAGACCGGTGGAGAGATAGAGCGCGCTCGCATCGCCGAACCGGTCGATCACGATTGCATAGATCAGCGGCGCCGCCGCCGGCAGGATGAAGGTCGGGACAATGAGCCGGCCGACCAGCGTGCCATAGCTGCGATGATCGAACAGGATGAGCGGCAGCGTTCCCCTGGTGATGGTCAGAATGCCGTTGCAGGCGCCGTAGAGCAGCGCAAACGCGATCCCCATCTCCCGCGCTGATCCGCTGAACAGGCCGGCGATGAAGGAGAGCGGCATGATCAGGCAGGCCATCAGGTTGAGCGCGAGCGGATCGAGCCGGACGCCGAACAGGACTTCGCAGAGACGCGCGGCGGATTGCCCGATCCCCCGCAGCGTTGCGATCCAGACCGCAACGGTGACGGTGAGCCCGAGGCCGGTGAGCACCGCGATCATGTGCGCGGACATGCCCGCGTTCAGGAAGTTCGCGCCGGTCATGATTACGGCATAGAGCCCGCTCGCCGCTGCAAGCTGCCGCCGCCCCACCGCGCGCGGTTGCCTCGATGCCACCGCAGCAGCGCCCGGCACGCCGGCAAATCGCTGGTTCGGAATCAGCAGATGCAGCGGGATCGTCAATAGCGCAATGCCGGCATAGGCCAGCACCGCGCTGCGCCAGCCGAAATGGTCCGATAGCGTATGGCCGAGCGGCCAGAACACGGTGGCGGCCAAGCCACCAAGCAAGGTGATCCCGGACATCGCACGGCGCGCTTCCGGCCCGCCGATCCGGGCCAGCGCCGCGAAGGCCGCATCGTACAGCGTCAGCCGCATGCCGAGGCCAAGAACGATCCAGGATGCGAAATAGCTGCCGATCTGGTGCGAGAGCGCGAGACCCGCGCAGCCGAGCGCGTTGATCACCGCCCCCGCGACCATGACCTGCCGGCCGCCGCTTTTGTCTACCCACCTGCCCGCAAGGGGCGACGTCACGCCCATCACCAAGAGCGCCGCGGCAAATCCGCCGTAGACGATGTCGCGGCTCCAGCCGAGATCCGCGGCGATCTGCTCGCCGAACCCGCCGATCAGATAGTAGGTCGCGCCCCACGAGATCAGTTGAGCCAGCCCGAGGGCAATCACGACCCGGCGTGCGATCACCGGGCCGTTTCCCTGTCTGACGGAAGCGTGGAAGCGCCGGGCCCCAGCGGCCGCTGCATCAGCACGGTGTCGACCCATTGCCCGAGCTTGAAGCCCACCGACCTCAACGTTCCGACCATCTCGAAGCCCATGCGACGGTGCAGCGCGATCGATCCGGCGTTGCCGCTGTTGCCGATCACGGCGATCATTTGCCGCCACGGTCCCTCCTCCGATCGTTCGATCAGCGCCCGCAGTAGCGCCGCGCCGACGTGGCGGCCACGCAGGGCTTCCGACACGTAGACCGAGTCTTCAATGGTGTTGCGATAGGCCGGCCGCGGCCGGTACGCTGTCGCGTAGGAGTAGCCGGCCACCCGTCCGTCGATATCGGCCACGATATATGGCAGCCCAGCGGCCAGCACGGCGGCACGGCGCTCGAGCATCTCGTCGAGTGTCGGCGGCACTTCCTCGAAGGTCGCCAGCCCGTTGAGCACGTGGTGCGCGTAGATGCGCTGCACCTCCGCCATGTCGACCTCTGTGGCGTCGCGGATCAAGGTGTCTTCGTTGTCTCTCATCCTTGCCTCGTCTTGCGGCATCATGCCCGTGCTTCGACGGCGCGTCGGTGCACGCTGCGGGCACCACGGGCTCATCTCGACATCGCTGCGCGACAGTCCGACATCCGCCAGCAGGCGATCATCGAGCTCGCGCAGCGCCTGCCGGCGGAGGATGCGCGAATGCGGCGAGACCGCAAGATAGCGCCCCAGCTCGACGATGACACCGCCAATGGACTTGAGGCCGGACAATGCCTGCTCCCGGTCTGCCGAAGCCGTCGCTTGCCGGACTATGCGCCCCGGCGTTATATAAGTGAAGCTTTGACAGCTTATGCACGGCATAAGAGATACTTTGATGAAGAACCTCGACCTCGATTATCTCGAAAGCTTCGCTGTCGTGATCGACTGCGGCAGCTTCTCGGCGGCAGCCGAGCGGCTGCAGCTCACGCAGCCCGCGGTGAGCCTGCAGGTGCGCCAGCTCGAGCGCAGCCTGAATGCGACGTTGATCGAGCGGGTCGGACGCAAGGCCAGACCGACCGCCGCCGGCGTCGCGCTGCTCTCCCATGCGCATCAGATCAATGCGGCGGTGGCGTCGGCGGTCGACGCCGTTGCACAGCAGACGACCGGAACGGCAGGCCGCGTGCGGCTCGGCACCGGTGCGACCGCCTGCATCTTCCTGCTGCCGCCGATCCTGAAGGAGCTGCGCGCCGCGCTGCCCTCGCTGGAGATCACCGTCACGACCGGCAACACCGCGGAGATCGCCCGGGCGGTCGAGGACAACACCATCGACATCGCGCTTGTCACGCTGCCGGTGTCGGGGCGCAGCTTCGAGATCACGCCGGTCATGAACGACGAGTTCGTGCTGATCGCGCCCCGCGACATGCAACTGCCGGCGCGGATCACGCCGGAGGTGCTGGCGACCAGGCCGGTGCTGCTGTTCGAGCCGGGCGGCAACACCAGGCGCACCGCGGACGAGTGGCTGGCCCGCGGCGGCGTGTCCTTGAAGCCGTTGATGTCGCTCGGCAGCGTCGAGGCGATCAAGGAGATGGTGCGCGCCGGGCTGGGCTGTGCGGTGCTGCCCGGCATGGCCGTCCCCGCCAGGACCAAGCAGCGCGACCTGGTCGTCCGGTCGCTGTCACCAAAGCTCTACCGCCGGCTCGCGGTGGTGATCCGCCGCGACAAGCGCCTCGATCGCGGGCTGCGGCAGACCTTGTCGGCGCTGAAGGCACTCTCGGCCAAGGACAATGGCCGCTAGAGCGTCGAGCGAGGCGGACGCCGGTCCGCGTCAAGAAAGCAGGCAAGACAAGAAGCGGAAGCTTCGGTTCTGATCCAATCAAAACCGAAGCCCTCGGAAGCACGCCGCGCGTTCTCCCCGTTCTACCCCTTACGTCGCTTTGCGCTCCTGCTCCGCGATCTTGCGGAACGCGGCTTCGCCGGCATCGGTCACCGCCGCCCATTTTGCGTTCGGCGTGGCCTCGGCGTCGTAATTGTCGTGCCAGTTCCACCATTTGTAGGTCGGGCTCTGCGGATAACCCTTCGGCGAGTCCTCCCAGAGTTCCTGACGGCCGAGCGGCGTGATGTCGAGATAGCTCCACACCGTACCCATCGCCTCGTCGCCGCGGCTGTTGACGAAATAGGTGCGGAAGATCCGCTCGCCGTCGCGGATGAAGACGTTGTGGCCGTGCCACTCGGCAACGCCGAAGTCGGTATCAAAACTGTCGGTGATCGTGTACCACGGCATGTCCCACTCCATCCGCGCCTTCAGCCGCGCGATGTCGGCCTGCGGCGCGCGCGAGGCGTAAGCTAGCGTGGTGTCGCGCTGGTTCAGATGGGAGAGGTGACTGACCTGATCGGCGCCGAGCGAACAGCCACGGCAGCCATGGTCTGGCCAGCCGAACACGCCGGGCTCGAAGAAGGCGCGGTAGATGATCAGCTGCCGGCGGCCCTCGAACAGGTCGAGCAGGCTCGCCTTTCCGTTCGGTCCTTCGAAGACATACGGCTTCTCGACCGTCATCCAGGGCATCCGCCGCCGCTCCGCCGCAAGCGCGTCGCGTGCCCGCACCTGGGCCTTTTCCTTCACCAGCATCTCCAGGCGCGCCGCCTCCCACGCCTCCCGTGACACCACCGGCGGCGTCTGCATCGCTGCCAGTCCGCCACGATCGTTTTCAGCTGATTTATTCATGATGGTCTCTCCATCTCCGATTTGGACGAACTCCGCTCCCCGAGCGCGGTTCCAGCGCCGGCGGCCGTTCGTCATTGGCCATGCCGCAATCTGGCTCGGCAGCGCTAGCGAGCGGGAGTGACAAGTGTGTCGGGATTTTTCGCGCAGGTGGTCAGACCGCATCACCATATTTGTGATATGCTTGCACTTTGCAATTAACTATGCGAACCTCGCCGGCATGATGCAAACCGCTGCCCCTGCGTCCGATGATGGCCTCAAGCTAAGCGCCTGGCTGCCTTACCGCCTGTTCCTGGTCGCAGCGCAGGTCGCCCGCCCGCTCGAGCGCTTCTACGGCGAGACGTTCGGATTGAGCCAGGCGGGCTGGCGCATCCTCGCCGTCATCGCCGAGCGCGACGCGGCCAACGCCTCCGATATCGGCCGCGCCTGCGCGCTCGATCCGTTCGCGGTCAGCCGCGGCATCGGCCAGCTCACAGAGCTCGGCTTCGCGGTGCGACGCTCCGGCAAGTCCGACCGGCGCTTCGCCGCCGTCAGCATCACCCGCAGCGGCCGGGCCGCGTTCAACCGGATCGCCGCACTCGGCAGCGCGATCGAAGCGCGGCTGCTGGCGCGGCTGTCGGAGAGCGAACGCGCCACGCTCGATTCCGCCCTCACCCGGCTTGAGGGAGAAAGCGCGCGGATCGACGCCGACGGCTGGCGCGCACTGCGCGATGACGCCGGCGCGCCATGACGGCCCTGCTGTTCGCAGTGACCGCGCTGCTCTGGGGCGGCGGCGCGCTGGCAACGGCAATGCAGGCCGGCGTGACGCCCGCGCCGTGGTCGGTCGCGCTGCGCATGGTGCTCGCGGGCGTCATCCTGCTCGGCTACGGCCGGATGCGCGGCGTGCCGCTTGCGATCCCGCGCAAGGACCGGCCGGCGGTCGCGTTGCAGGGCCTGCTGTTCTTCGCCATTGCCTTCATCGCCTTCTATGAGGCGACCGCACGCATGCCGAGCGGGCTTGCGGCGCTCGTGCTGTCGACATCGTCGCTGTTCGCGGCCGTGATCGCGCGTGCCGCACTCGGCGTGCCGATCTCTTCCGGATTCGTGTGGGGCGCGCTGTGCGGCATTCTTGGACTGGCGATCATCTTCCTGCCCGGTGCCGCCGCGCAGGGAGTCGCACCGCTTGCGGGATTCGCCTGGGCGCTCACCGCGGCCATCGCAACCGGCGCCGGGACAACGGTCGGCGTGCGCAACCAGCGCGCCGGACTGCCTGTCCGGCGTGCGCAACCAGCGCGCCGGACTGCCTGTCGCCTCCGTGCTCGGCTGGGGCGCGTTCGTCGGCGCGGCGGCGAGCGCGCTGTGGGCCGTCGCGACGGGCACGCCGTTTGTAGCCGACATTTCGCCCTCCTACGTGACGAGCTTCCTCTATCTCGCGATCGCCGCGTCCTGCATCACCTTCACGCTCTATTTCGAGCTGGTGCGCCGGCTCGGTCCCGGCCGCGCGGCCTATACGCTCGCGCTGGTGCCGCTCGTCGCGCTCGTGCTGTCCGCGCTGTTCGAGCACCTCGCGCTGGGCTGGCCGGTGCTCGCCGGCGCCGCCGCGATCCTTGCCGGCAACGTGCTGGTGCTGGCGCGCGCTTGACCGGCTCGTCGGCGCACAGCAAGAGGCATGCGGCAAGTTGTCCCGCGCCGGCGATCGCCGGCCAGTCAACCTCTTATTTCCCGATCGCATTAATCGGACGTTGTCCGGCTCGCATATAAAGAAGCAACCCGGGACGACGAGGCGGCTTCGCAGGGTTACCCGATCGTGAATTCCATCCGCAGAATCGGCAACACCGAGTACTTCGCAATCCAGGTCGACGGCCAGGATGACTGGATCATGCGTCCTGCCCTCGGCCAGCGGCCCGCGCGGAATGCCGGGCCGCTGCCGGATGGCATCGCCTGGTTCTTCAACACCGACGCTGGATTCATCTTCTATGATCTCGCGCGTCGCCAACTCGTCGATCGGCTGCAAACGCCCTGGGCGCGCGGCCACGACGGAAAGGACGCGCGCGACGATTATCTGAGTTACGGATTTCTGCAGAGCAAGGATGGCCGGTTCGTCTATCTCCTGCTTTATCACGCCGCGAACGCGACTGACCTGCATGTCATCGACCTCGAGCGCAGGGCGATCGTCCGCTCGGTTCTGGACATGCCGAGCGGCAACTCGCTGTGCCCGCCGGTTCTGGACCAGGCTGGCCGGATTCTGGTTTCGGCGTTCCGGCACGACAATGGAATTATCGCGCTGCTGCTGCGCATCGATCCGCAGACAGGCGCTTACGATGTGTCGAGCTGCGAGGGATCGCGGGCGAGGTCGTTCCTGATCCGCTCGAGCCCGTGCGGCCGCTATTGGCTGCGCGCCGACAATTCCCGGCTCCCCATGATTACCGAGGAGAGCTCGCTCGTCTCCCGGTTGCTGGGCAGAGACACCACGGCGCGGCGGGAGTATTTCAGCTTTGCCGTCGAGATATGGCAGGCCTTTCCGCTCCGGCGGCTGCACTCCGTCGCACCGATGTGGATGCAGGCGGAAGGGTTGCCCGACACGGCCCAGCTCGACCTCGACAGACGGAAGCAGGGATTGCCGCCTCGGCGAGGCGAGATCTACCGCAAGGTGTCGCAGTTGCTCGATCGCGAGGCCACGCTGACGACCAACCAGATCAACGCGAAATCGCATCCCGATCTGTGGCCGGATCCGAATAGCCACTACGCCAATGTCAGCAGCAATCTCCGCGACTTCGAACTCTCCGAGCGCGACGTGATCGGCTGGCAAGGCGATAGCCAGGCTTTCTGGTTGAAGCGGCATGACTTCGTCGCCTGCGTCGGTGTGGACGGGACGGTTTCGCCCAAGATCATGCTGGAGCGGTTCGGGATGGACGACCGTCCCTGGCTGGCACGCGCCCGCGGCTGGTCGAAGGCGACGCCCCTGCCCGACCGTCGCCTCGATATGCGGTTCACGGAGGGGATGGTGACGGTCTCCGGCGCGCCAGGCGATCCGGTACACCGCGTCCGGGCGGTGCCCGTAACCGAGGATCATTTCAGGCCCGCGCCACCCGAGCCGCAAGAAGAGGACAAGGATGCCGCGCTCGCCAAGAAGGCCGAGACGCTCGCCAGGCGGTTCAGCACCTACACCGTCGATCTCGCCTCGATGAGCGAGCCCGATTGTGTCGCAGCCATCGATGCGCTCACGGCGCAGATCGGTCCCGATATCAACGAGCGTCCCTACGACAACCACCTGCAGGCGGTGTTCCGTTGCGACGGCAAGCGGCTCAACGAGAAGAAGTTCTTCTCGCATGTTGCGAAGCACTGCCCCGGCGCCGCACCTGCGATCCGCGAGCTGATCGACGCGGCGTGCACGCACATCGGACCGCATGCCAACGCCTGGTACGATCCTTACGGAGACGAGATTCCGACCGCGCTGTTCGGCTACGCCGCCTGGTGCCTCGCGCGCCTGGACAAAACGAGCAACGATGTCCTGCTGCGCTACTACGGGCTGGTCGATACCGATCACGAGAACTTCTTTTTCGAGAAGATCGCTCCGTTGATGCTGGAGAACGCAGGCGACGCGAGTCCTCGCCTGGAGCTCGCGGAGCAATTCTATTTCGGCGACCTCGGCAATGCCATCGATCACGCCTTGCTCTGGCGAATGGCGAAGATGGCCGAGCATGCGGCGAGCCTGATGACGGCGCAGCAGTACGCGGCGCGATTGCTGGCGCGCGCAGCCGCGACCTCCGCCGCGCGATCGAAGTCGGAGTTCGGGTATTATTGTTTCGACAATCTCGCGCGGTTCCTGACGGATCCTTCGCGATGGGAAACAGAGCTGCTGCAAGAACTCCGCCAAGCGGCGAGCGATCTCGCGCCCCAATAGCGCCGCGGCAGATGAAAATATCACGCCGGCATGTCACATTCGCCGTTCCTCGTTCGTCATGATGTCGTCAACCAACCCAGGGAAACCGACCATGACTGTCAGACTTGATCCGCTCGCCGCCGCCCCCAAGATCATGAAGATCTGGTTCGACGCGTCGGTCGCGATCTCCTCCAGCCTCGAGCCGAAGCTCGCCGAGCTCGTGAAGATTCGCGCCTCGGAGATCAACGGCTGCGCCAATTGCATCAATTTGCACACGACATTCGCCCGCGACGAGGGTGAGACCGAGCAGCGCATCTACCTGCTGTCGGCCTGGCGCGAAGCGCCCTGCTACACCGATCGCGAGCGCGCCGCGCTCGGCTGGACCGAGGCCCTGACTCGGATCTGCGAGCAGCACACCCATGTCGCGGCCTACGAGGCGCTGAAGGCGCATTTCACGCCGGAGGAGCAGGTCAAGGTGACCTTGCTGATCAACATCATCAACGGCTGGAACCGGATCGCGGTCGGCTTTGGCGGCTTCGTCGATCCGCACGTGATCAAGGCCAGGATGGCCGCGGCGTGACCGCGGAAACGGCACGAGACGACGCAGCGGCTGACTTCGCGCCGCTGCGTCCCAGGCTGATGCGCGTCGCCTATCGCATGGCCTCTGCACTAGGCGGCAGGGCTCCGTTCGGTCTGGATCGCCGGCCGATTGACGCGGCGACGATATCTGACTAAAGTCAGATATATGCTCGACCCCGTGTCCCGCGTCCGTCGCTTCAACCGTGCCGTGACCTCCGCCGTCGGCGCGCTCGACACCTCGTTCCTCGGGCGCGGTCGGCCGCTCGGCGCGGCGCGCGTGCTGAACGCGATCGGGCACGGCCGCGCCGATGTCGGCGAGATCAGGGACTATCTCGGGCTCGATTCCGGCCTGATGAGCCGCCTGCTACGCAGCCTCGAAGACGAGGGACTGATCGAGACCACGGCGCATGGCGACGATGCGCGCCGCCGCATCGCACGGCTGACGGCGGCGGGTAAGCGCGAGTTCAGCGCCTATGAAGCGATCTCCAATCGGCAGGCCAAGGACTTTCTCGCCCACCACAGCCAGCGCGAGGCGCTGCTGGCGGCGATGGACCTGATCGCCTCGGCGCTTGGCCGCGACGGCACCGCCCTCGATGAGATGGATCCGCGCAGCGACGAGGCGCGCTACTGCCTGGGCGAATATTACGCCGAGCTCGCGCGGCGGTTCGAGAAAGGCTTTGACGTCAGGCTGTCGCGCGACCCCGAGGCCAAGGACATGGTGCGCCCACGCGGCAGCTTCATCGTGGCGATGTCGGACGGGTTGCCGATCGGCTGCGTCGGGCTGAAGGGCACCAGCAGCGAGTTCGCGGAGATCAAGCGGCTCTGGGTCGCACCTGGCGCGCGCGGCCTCGGCCTTGGCCGCCGCCTGATGGACGCGGCCGAGAAGGCCGCACGCGAGCTCGGCATCGCGGTGTTGCGGCTCGACACCAACAGCGCGCTGCCGGAAGCCGGCCAGCTCTATCGCAGGACGGGCTGGACCGAGATCCCGCGCTTCAACGACGACCCCTACCCCGATCTGTTCTTCGAAAAGCATCTCTGAACGGCGCGCCGCACGCGGTGCCCGCACTCGGCATGTTGTCCGGCGCGATGCGCTGGCCTAAGACACGAGCATGACCATTCGCCCCATCGTGCGCTATCCCGATCCGCGCCTTGCGCTGCCGGCCGAGCCGGTGACCATGTTCGACGACGCGCTGCGCGAACTGGCGCAGGACCTGCTCGAGACCATGCATGCGGCGCCGGGCATCGGCATCACCGCGCCGCATATCGGTGTGTCCCTGCGCGTCGTGGTGCTCGAGCTCGATACCCGCGAGGGGCCGCGGACCTATGTCAATCCGGAGATCATCCGGACCTCGCCCGAGATGACCCTGCACAAGGAGGGCAGCGTCTCGATGCCCGGGGTCAATGACGAGGTCGAGCGCCACGCCCGCGTCCGCATCCGCTATCAGGATCTCGACGGCAACATGCAGACCGAAGAGTCCGACGGCCTGCGGGCGGTGTGCCATCAGCACGAGATCGATCAGCTCGACGGCGTGTTCTGGATCAGGCGGCTGTCCCGCATCAAGCGGGAGCGCCTGATCAAGCGCTACGACAAAATCTCGCGGACGTGATCGTAGCCCGCATGAGCGAAGCGACATGCGGGACAAGCCGCGATCAGCAGACGGAAAGGCCCCGGATATCGCTGCGCTCATCCGCGCTACGCGTCTTGCGCGAGCGAACCAACCTGCCTTCGTTCTACCCTCCCGCCATCAGATCCTTGGCCAGCGCCATGTAGGCCGGCAGCGTTACGGGGTCGTTGGCGGCGTTGCCGGCGGCCGGGTGCGAGGCGTAGCGCGCGATCACTATCTCGGCCTTCGGATCGATATAGAGGCCCTGGCCATAAACGCCGCGCGCCATGAAGGCGCCGTGCGCATTGTGCGTCACCCACCATTGATTGCGGTAGGACGCTCCCGGCAGTGTGGTGTAGCCGGCAGGCTTGAATTTCTCGGGATCGCCGCCGCGCGCGATGTCCTCGACCACTTGGGACGGTACGATTTGGCGGCCGTTGAAGCGGCCATGATTACGGATCGTCTCGCCGAACCGGGCGAGATCGCGCAGCGTCGTCGACAATCCGCCGCCGCCGCTTTCGGTGCCGATGCGGTCAACGTGATAATGCGCATCCTCCTCGGCGCCCATCGGCGCCCAGATCCGCTCGGAGAGCAGGTCCGATAAGGTCATGCCGCTGGCACGGCGGCAGATCCAGGCCAGCACGTCGGTGTTGACGGTCTTGTAGGCGAACGCCTTGCCGTGCTCACCCTGCTTCTGCTGCGCGCAGAGGAAATCGAAGATATTGGTCGCGCCCTCATAGCCCGGCTCGATCGGCGCCATGCCGTTGGCGCGCCGCAGCCCCCACACGTCGGAATTCTTGTCGGTATAGACCTCGGTGTATTTGAGGCCGGTGGTCATATCCATCGCCTCGTGCACGCGGGCATCGCCGAACGCGCTTGCCTTCAGCTCCGGCACGTAATCGGTGATCGGCGCCTGCGGATCGATCTTGCCCTCGGCGATCAGGATGCCGGCAAGCGTGCCGGTGAACGATTTGGTCACCGACATCGCGATGTGCGGCTTGTGCGGCCTCAGGGCGCCGAAATAGCGCTCGTAGATCAGCTTGCCCCGGTGCAGCACGGCGATGCCGTCGGCATAGGTTTCCTCGAGCATGCGCGCGAAGGTCATCGGGCGACCGTCCATCGTCACCGATGCCGACGCGCCGATATCATGGTCTTCGCGCGGCAGCACCGACGCCGGCCCTGCCCCGCGCCAGACATTCACGGTCGGCACCAGTTGGCGGATGTTGCTCCAGGCCCAGCGCAATTCGGGGAAGCTGCGGAACGAGCCGTTCTGGAAGGTGATGGTCCTGTCCTGCGGCGGCGGAAAGCCCTGCATCCAGCCAAGCGTCTGCGGGTCGGATTCGGCGGCGGTGAGATTTTGCTGTTGATTGGCGGCGGCTGCGACGGACATCAGGGCTGGCTCCAGAGCTGCGAATGCGAATTTCGTATCACGCGACAGCACCAGGCACATCCCGCGTTTGCGCCGGGGTGATCGTTCGCGGCGAGCGCACGCCGCAACGCGAATGGCCGCGTGCCGCACACGCCAGCTCGATCGGACACCTGACTATCGAGCCCGGGCCAAATCATTCCACCACGCGGATTACCCCGCCGCCGCGCGCTCGATCGCGGCGATGTCGATGTTCTTCATCGTCATCATCGCCTCCATCGCGCGCTTGCCGGCGGCGCGGTCGGCGCTGTTGACGAGCTCGAGCAGCCGCCGCGGCGTGATCTGCCAGGCAAAGCCCCAGCGATCCCGGCACCAGCCGCACGGCAATTCCTTGCCGCCGTTGGAAGTGACCGCATTCCAGTAGCGGTCGGTCTCCTCCTGGCTGTCGGTGAGCACCATGAAACTGACCGCCTCGTTCGGCGTGTAGTTGGAGCCTCCGTTTAACCCCACGAAACGCCGGCCGAGCACGGTGAATTCGACCGTCAGTTCCTCGCCCTGCCCGATGCCCGGTATCGGAGATTGATGGCCCGCGCCGACATGGCTGTCGGGAAACGTCGCGGCATAAAACTCCGCCGCTTCGCGCGCCCGGCCCTGATCGAACCAGAGGCATGTGACGAGATCGGTCATGGCAGTCTCCTTCCAGGGATCATCGAGCAGAATGGAGAGGGGAATAATCCGTGATTATGGTCCTGGTTCGACGCGGCGCAGGCTTTCGTTCCACAACGTGTTTCGCCATCGCGGATCATGTTTCGCCACTTCGGCTCACGCGCATGATCAACAGCGGCACGATGACGATCACTCCCGCCATCAGCATCACTCCGGATAGATCCGAGAGATTCAGCATCCGGGCACCAAGAATGGCTCCGACGCCGATCGCCGAATTGATGACCGCGGAGTGGACCGCGGCCGCGGACATCGCCATGGAACCGGCCGCGCGTAAGATCCAAGTCTGGAGGCCCGCGAACAGCGCCGCGACGGCGGCGCCCCAGACGATGAGCAAGGTAACAACCGCGCCGGCCCCCAGTCGCGGGCCAAACCATCCAAGCCCGACAAGCGCGCCCGCGAGGGCCAGCAGTCCCCACGTGATGACAGATGTCATGAAGCGATCGATCAGAACGCCGGTCAGGATGTTGCCGACAAATCCTGCTCCGCCAAAACCGAACAGCATCACACCGATCATGAAGGGCGGCACATCCGCGATCTCGCCGAGGAAGGGTTCGATGAACGTATAGGCTGCGAAATTCGCTGCCGCCATGAACGCCGTTACGGAATAGATTCTCCGCAGGTCCTGTCGGCGCACCACCGCTGCCAGCGCTTGCCATCCCGCCGGCGATCCGGCCCGGAGCCGCGGAAGAACGCCGACCATCAGGGCGGACGTGCACAATCCGACCCCGCCGATCACGCCGAAAGCCGCGCGCCATCCGTTGTTCTGTCCGATGAGGTTGACGAGCGGCACGCCGATGACGGTTGCCATCGAGATTCCGCCGAACACGATCGCTGTCGCAACACCCATGCGATGAGACGGCGCGATCTGCGTTGCGATCGCGGCCGCCATCGCCCAGAAGAAACCGTGAACGACAGCACCGACCGCGCGCGCCAGCAACAACCCCGTGAAACCGTCGGAGAGCATTGCCGCAAGGTTGGTCGCAGACAACACCAGCATCAGAACAACGAGCAGCGGTTTGCGGGGAAAACGTTGCAGCAGAACGGCGGACAACAGACCGCTTGCAGCGCCGATCCAGGCATAGAGCGTGACCGTGAGCCCGACCGCGGCCTGGTCTCGACCAAGATCGAGGGCGATTTGGGACAACAGCCCGACCGGCGCGAACTCGCTCGTGACCATCGTGAACGAAGCAACGCCGAGCACGATGACGGCGAGCCAGACGCGGAGCCCGGGACTGGAAGTGTCAGTCGTCATGCAGGTGACCGGTGTGGCGGCCTGATGTCCCTGATGACGCGCCGATAGTCCTGACGTCGCCTTTCATCCACGAACGCAGCCTTGAGGCTGTTGTCGGCGAGGCTCAATTGCTCCTCGGCAGTCAGGCCCAACGCCGCTGCCGCACGGACGAAGTTCTCGTTGACGTGACCTCCGAAATACGCGGGGTCGTCGGAGTTGACCGTGACGCAGAGGCCGGCGTGGAGCAGCCGGCGCAGATTGTGACGTTGGAGATCGGGGAAGATCCGCAGCGCCACATTCGACAACGGGCACACCGTGAGCGGCGTCCCCTCGTCGGCAAGCCGCCGCATCAGTGCCGGATCGGCCTCGCATTGGACGCCGTGATCGATGCGGTCGACGCGTAGCCTGTCGATCGCTTCGGTCACGTAAACCGGCGGCCCTTCCTCACCGGCATGCGCGGTCGTCTTCCAGCCAAGCGCGCGGGCGCGGGCGAAGACCTGGTCGAAGGGTCCGGGCGGGTAGCCTTTTTCCGGTCCACCAAGTCCGAGGGCCAGCACGCCGTCGCGCCAGCGGCGCGCTGCCTCGATGGCGGCGAAGGCCTCTTCAACAGGCTTATGCCGGCGAACGCACAGGATCACGCCTCCGGTGATATCGCGTTGTAACCGCGCGTCTGCATAAGCGGCGGTGATGCCGTCCATGACAGCATCGAACGGCACGCGGCGCTCGGTATGGTCGGCAGGGGTGACGTAGATTTCCGCATGAACGACGTTGTCTTCCCGCGCGCGGGTCAGGTACGCGCGTGCCAGCTCATAGAAGTCGCGCTCCGTCCGAAGCACGGTCAGACCAGCCCAGTAGATCTCCAAAAATGACTGGAGATCGGAGAAGCGATACGCCGAGAGGATATCGGTCATCGAGCGGTACGGGATCGCCACGTCGTTCCGGCGGGCAAAATCGAGCAGCATGCCCGGCTCCAGCGTTCCCTCGACATGCACGTGAAGCTCGGCCTTCGGAACGGCCTTGATGTCAAACAAGGGAACGGAATTCATTGAACGCGATCTCTGGCCTCGGCGTGTTCCGCTTCAGAGCTTTTTCCCGCGCGTCCAACCGGATGCGCGTGCCGAAGCTCGTCCGCCGTACGAGCCCGACCTAGCAGCCTTTGTCGAAAGGTCGCCACGCATAAAATATGCGGGCGTTATCCGGCTCAGGCAGCCTCCCCGTGCATTAGGCAATGGTGGTGACCAGCCGCGCGGGGGCACCGTCGGCGAGCATGATGCGCTCCCACAGCATGCGTCCCGGAAGGATCACGAGATCCGCATCGGAGTTCGGACCCGTATTGACCTCGAGCGAGCTGAGTTGCCCGTCATACCAGCCGAGATCATTGAGGGCGGTGTCAGCCGCGAGGATTTCCGGAGAGGCATAGACACGTAGCGATTTGCCCAGGAACTCGGATAAGCCGGTTCGCCATTCGGCCTGCCTGGGCGCCGACGCGGCAAGCAGCCGATGCGTCAGGTCGCACACCAGATGGACCTTGCGCGTCGAGGATTCGACGAGACGCTTCAGAGCGGCATCCTGGGCCGGCTCGAACGGACCCATGAGCAATCGGCGCGCCGAGATCCACTGGGTTTCCGACAGATCGAGAATGCCGCGCTCCCAGCGCGACACGGTCGCCTGATCCACACCCATCAATTCAGCGAGGTAGCTTTGCTTCATCTGACGAAGCAATCGCATTCGTCGCAATCCGCGGCCTTGATCACCCATCAACATTCACCCAACTTTGTTCTGCAACTCGTGGCGCGGGGTCAGCGAATATATACCCCGCGGACACCGCTACCAGGAACGGCTGCGGCGCAAACTCCGCAGCCGTGCGCGCCTGGCGCTGGTCGAACCACAGGCATGTCACGAGCCCGGCCACGGCAGCCTTTCTTTTTTCGCATAGGGTGGTTGGGGAAACCGCACACCGCCATCACGATCGCAAAGCCTGTCCGGATCGGCCAATTCGGCCGCTATCGCGGCGATGACTGCCATTGAGCAGCGAAATCCGGGGTTCTCGCCTTTGGCAGGACCGGCCCCGGATCTCGCTGCGCTACATCCGGGCTACGCTTGGCCAAACGATTCCGGAATCAGCTGTCGGGGCGCGCGCCGCCCGCTCGTCCTCAGGACGCAAGGACATGGAGAGAAACGATGACGCCCATCATTACCGCCTTCGAACGGTCGCCCGATGGCGGCAAGGGATTGGCACGCGATACGCGCGTTCGCTGGGCACTCGAGGAAGTCGGCCAGCCCTACGAGGTCCGCCTTGTTTCGTTCCAGGCGATGAAGGAGCCCGCGCATCTGGCGCTGCATCCCTTCGGCCAGATTCCGACCTACGAGGAAGGTGATCTCGCGCTGTTCGAGGCCGGCTCGATCGTGCTCCATATCGCCGAGCGTCATGCGGGCCTGCTGCCCGGCGATGCCAATGCCCGCGCCCGCGCAATCACCTGGATGTTTGCCGCGGTCAACACGGTGGAACCGCCGATCCTCGAACTCATGACCGCCAGGATTCTGGAGAGCGGCAAGCCTTGGACCAAAGACCGCCTGCCGCTGGTCATGGATCGTATCCGCGACCGGCTGAAGCAACTCTCCGCCCGCCTCGGCGACGCCGACTGGCTCGACGGCGCGTTCAGCGCGGGCGACCTGATGATGGTGTCGGTGCTGCTCCGGCTGAGAGCATCGGGCATTCTCGACGAATATCCGAGCCTGTCCGCCTATGTCGCCCGCGGCGAGGCCCGGCCGGCTTACCAGCGAGCTTTCGAGGCTCAGCTGGCGGTCAACACGGGTAAGCGACCGACCGGCTGACGTTGGCGACATCAGGGACGGCGCTCGCGAAGACGGCAAAGCTCCAGACATCGCTGCGCTCGTCCGGGCCAGGTTTGCTAGTCGAATGGATCGTGTTCTGGCAGCGGTTCGGTCAGTTCGAAGCCTGGATGAAGCTGCGAAATAATCTCCAGTGCGGTGCGGCCGGGTGCGATCCCCGCGGGGTGCACGCCCGACGCATCGAAATACTGGTTGCTCAGCACCGCGACACCGCATTGCAGTTCCGGCACGACGATCACGATCGCTTCGAATCCGCCCCTGCTCGTCGCGCCGTTCTTTGTGAAAACGGTATGGCCCTGCGTGTCCGTGGTGATCTGCCAGGCAAGGCCCATCGTGACACTGGTCTTCTCCCCGCAAACGGGGAATGTCCCCTGGTTCTGCTGCGTCAGCGCGATCTGCGACCCGAGCGGCCCCTTCGGCGCCGCGATCTGCGCCGCAAGGAACTTGATCATGTCGTCGCCGGTGGTCTTCAGATCAAAGGCCGTGCCGCCGGTCGGCGTGTTGCGGTCGAAGACGATCGGATATGGCGGCTCAGAGCTCTTGCTCCAATGCCCGATACATCCCTGCGCGATCTTCCACGACGAATTGAGCACGGCTCCGGTCTGCTTCATGCCGAGCGGACCGGTGACGTATTCGGCCAAAATTTCGTTGTAGTTATGGCCCTTGTCTTTCGCAAACATCTGCGTGACCACAAAGCCCAGGGTCACGAAGCCGATGTTGGAATACTGCCAGCAGCCCTGCGGCGGCGTATCATATTGATTCCACCAGTTGATGAGTTCACTGGAGGGCGGCTCGTCCGCAAACAGCTGCTCGCTGTAGCCAGTCAAGCCGTCCCCCGGCTGCTCCGGCATGCCGGAGGTATGGGTGGCGAATTGCACGAGCTGGATGGCGTCCAGCACCGGCGTTCCCACCGCGTTCGCGCTGAAGAGGTTCAGATAAGGGCCGATAGTATCGTCAAGAGTGGGTCCACCAGCCTTGACCGCCACCGCCAGCAATGTGCTGGTGAACACCTTGGTCACCGATCCGATCTCGAACACCGTGTCGGTCGTGACACTGAATGGCGCGGGCGAAGAGCCGGCCACGCCTGACAGTCCCTTGGGGTAGACGTAGCCCTTTGTGCCGAACGACTTTTCGTCATAGACCGCGATGCAGCAGCCAGGGGCGTTGCTGATGTCGAGATATTTTTTTGCCGCCTGCTGAACGATCTGTGCCGGACTTGTCGTCGCGTCGATCATTTGGTCGCTCATTTCGCCCTCCTGCCGGTGAAGATGCACCATGTTGACCTTTGGTTGCATCATTTCATAGATCGCCGTTCAGCGCGAGTGAAATCACCGTGACCATTTGTTTCAAGTTCGCTCGGTGGAACGTTTGCGCGGAAATCAGCATCGTTAGACGCCGGCTTGCGCCGACTTCCCGGCAGTCGCGAAAAGTCTGGCGCACCTCGCAGGGCGGGTTAACGACGCGCAATCCGCCGCCTCGCGCGTGGCTTCAAGATGCGGCGGATCACGCTTCACCGGTCCGCCTGCGCGCTCGGCTGGATTATGCTTGCTGCCGGAGCATCGGAAATGACATGGTCGATCTCACACCGCCGATGCAGGCAGAGCGCAGGACTTCTTCGTGAGCAACAATCAAGCGATCAAACTTGCGGTGATCGGACGCGGCCTGATCGGATCGGCAGCTGCGCGGCATCTGAGCAAGATGGGCCACGATGTTGCGCTGATCGGGCCCGATGAGCCGGCGGATTTTTCGCGCCATGGCGGCGTCTTCGGCAGCCACTATGACGAGGGCCGCATCACGCGGAGTTACGATCCAGGGCCGTTCTGGCGGCAATTGAACCGCGCTGCGATTTCGCGCTACGGCGAGATTTCAGCGGAGAGCGGCGTGGAGTTCTACCGGGAAGCCGGTGCGCTTCACATCGGCCGCAGCGAAACTACCGATGTTGCTTCGATCGGCAGGATCTGTGCCGAAGACGGGATCCGGTGTGAAGCCTATCATGATGCGGGGCTCGCGGAGCGCTTTCCGTTTCTGAAATCGACGGCGGGAATGCAGGGTTATTTCGAGCCACGCAATGCCGGATACATCAGCCCGCGCCGTCTGGTCCGCGCGCAGACGATCGCGGCCGAGCGCGCCGGCGCCCGGATTATCGACGAACCCGCGCTGGGGATTTCGGAAAGCGGCTCCGGCGTGACGATCCGGACGCAATCGGGCAGCGTCGAGGCCGAGCGCGTTCTGGTTGCGGCGGGCGGGCACACCCAATCGCTGCTCGGCCGCTCCCTGAGCTTTACGGTCTATGGGCGGACCGCAGCGCTGTTCCGGCTTGGTGCGGCGGAGACCCAACGCCTGGCCGGAATGCCATCGATGCGTTGTCTCGGGCCCAAGGGTGACAATCCCTACATCCTGCCGCCGATCCGCTATCCGGACGGCCAGACCTGGCTGAAGCTCGGCGGCGATCCGGTCGATCTTCCGCTCGGCAGCGAGGCCGATATCAAGGACTGGTTCCGCTCGGGCGGATCGATTGAAGTCGCCGATCGGCTTCAAGGACAGATCCTTGAACGCATTCGCGACCTCGCTTTCGAGGAACGCCGCGTCGTGCCCTGCATGACCACCTTCGGCGACAGCGGCCTGCCCTGCATCGGACCGCTTTCAGAGCGCGTCACGGTCGCGTTCTGCTGCTACGGCAAGAGCGCAAAATGTTCGGACGAACTGGGCCGGCTCGGCGGCATGGCGCTGCTCGGCGAGGTCCGAGCCGAGCTCGCGCCGTGACGGAGTTTTGTGCGGCGTTTGCGTCCGAAAGTTCCAATGGTAGCCCGCATGAGCGCAGCGATATGCGGAACGCCACGACACGCCCCGGATGTCGCTTCGCTCATCCGGGCTCCGCTTGCTGAACCCGTAGGAGTGCCAACGCGGACGTAACGCACCCTCACGATCATCACCCGAAGACGTGATGGATTACGCTTCGTTCATCCGGACTGTCGGTGATGGTCTGCATCGCGTGACACAACGGCGAGGATCTCGTTGCTCACGCAGCGTTGAGCCGGCGTGAGTGATGATTGCATTCAAGTCCGCCGATGCCGCGCACAAATATCTGACGAGGCCAGACTCCTTGGCCCCATAAACAACACGGAGAAACTCCATGACCAACGTCAAACTCCTGTCGGCTTCCTTGATCGCGGTTGCCATGATCGCGTCGCCGGCAATGGCGCGTGAAACCCACGCGATGTCCCGCCACGTCGCGGAGGCGAGCGCCGCCGCGCCGACCGACCACGTCTATGTCGACGGTCGCGCCTGCATTCCGGCGCCGCGCGTCGGTTCATTCGCCACCGCGCCCTGGACCGGCAACAATGTCCCCTGCGAGCCGGGTCCATATTATTGATCGCGTGGCGCGCATCGATCGGTCAAGCGGCCTCCTAGCCGCTTGACCGGCGCGATGTGCCATCGCTCCGCTGAAACAGTGAGTAGCCCGCATGAGCGCAGCGATATGCGGGACACCACGCGACACACGATAGAAAATGCCCCGGATATCGCTTCGCTCATCCGGGCTACGCTTGCTCGATGGTTCTCATTGCGCCCAATGAGTTGATTTGTCGTTGCAGAAACGTTTCTTCGTCTTGACTCCTGCCCGCGCGTCAGTCGCGTGATACGGACAGCCCGGCGAGAAGCGGAGCGTATGCGGTGAGCCTGCGGGATACGAACTCGGTGAAGAGCCGCACGCGCTTCGTCTTGCGTGTCTCTCCCTGTGTGAGAAGCCAGAGCGTTCCGTACATGTGCAAGTCGGTGCCCGGCACTCTCACCAGCAGCGGGTCGGCATCTCCGACGAAGCACGGCAGCGTCGTCATGCCGATCCCCTGCTGCACCGCGACGATCTGCGCCGCGGCATCTGTGGCCCGGAACGGAACCTCGGCGGCGCGCACCTCACCCTCGTGAGCCCAGTCCGGAATTCCGTGAATACTTATGACGATCCACCTGACGGGATCAGGCGCGCCCGCACGCCATGCGGCCAGTCGATCGCGAGATATGTAGATGCCGCCGAACAGCTCCGGTCCCTTCAGGCCGTGAAGATTGAGCGGCAGGGTTTTGCGGTCGTAGACGACGCGGATCGCGACATCGGCCTCCCGGTTGGTCAGATTTGCCAGCTCACCGGACGACAGGATTTCCATCTCGATGTCCGGATGCAGACGCGCGAAATCGGAGAAGTCCGGCATGAGCAGGTGTGTCGCGAGGGTCGGTGCCAGCGTCACCCGCAGAAGCCCGCGCACGCCCTGGTCGCGGCCGAAGACGCGCGTCTCCAGCTGGTGCGACGAGGCTTCCATCTGGTCCGCGAGTTCGAGGACCTCCTCCCCCGCAGCCGTCAGGCGGTAACCCGAAGGCAGCTTCTCGAACATCTGCGCTCCGAGCCGCTCCTCCAGCTGGGCGACGCGTCGCAGCACGGTCGAGTGGTTCACCCCGAGGCGCTCGGCGGCAGCCCGCACCGAGCCTCCGCGCGCGACGGCAAGAAAGTAGCGAACGTCATCCCAGTCGATCATGGTGCAATCCGGCACCGCTGGGGTGCGCCTTCCAAAGCCCGTCTCCAGTACATCGAACAGCATCTCGTATGTGGGTAGCACGGGCGATCATGATAGCCCAAGCCGAATAGCGGCGGACACCGATCGTCGCGGCTGGCGTCAGTCATCCGGCCGGATCGATTTCGCACCACCGATGTGCGCGCTTCCGCACTCAACGCCTGACGCCGGCGGAGCTACGTCGAGGTTCTCGGGGGCCATCCCGCAAATGGGACCAGAGACGCTGTCCGACACGACGAAAGGAGAAGTCATGGGAAAGCTTGAGGGTAAGGTTGCAGTCATCACGGGTGGATCGAGCGGCATGGCGCTGGCGAGCGCCAGGCGGTTCGTTGAAGAAGGCGCCTATGTTTTCATCACGGGCCGAAGGCAGGAAGCGCTCGACGAGGCCGTCAGGCTGATCGGCCGCAACGTAACCGGCGTGCGCGGCGACGCGGCCAATCTCGACGACCTCGACCGTCTGTTCGACACGGTCAAGCGGGAAAAGGGCAGGATCGACGTCCTGTACGCGAGCGCCGGCATCGGCAACGCCGTCCCACTGGGCGAGATTACCGAGCAGCATTTCGATGCGACCTTCGACCTGAATACGCGCGGCACGCTGTTTGCGGTTCAGAAGGCATTGCCGCTGTTCAACGATGGCGGCTCGATCTTCATGACCGGGTCGGTCGCGTCCGTGAAAGGCTTTCCCGGTTACGGCGTATATGCGGCGAGCAAGGCGGCGTTGCGCTCATTCGCACGCACCTGGCTCAACGAACTGAAGGGCAGGAATATCCGTGTGAACGTGCTGAGCCCTGGGCCGATCGCCACACCGATGCAGGACCAGGTTCTCACCGAGGAAGCGAAGCGGATGTTCGAATCCCTGATCCCGCGGGGAAAGATGGGTCGTCCCGAGGAAATTGCGGCGGCCGCGCTGTTTCTTGCCTCAGACGATTCGAGCTTCGTGAATGGGGTGGAGTTGTCTGTCGACGGCGGTTTTTCGGCCATCTGAAATCGAATCAACACCAACACGGATCGGAGAAGCACCATGAGCTACGCGATTGTAGGATTCGGTAAGGTAGGCCAGGCCCTCGCCCACGCCTTCGCCCGTAAGAACATCAACGTGACCGTCGCGAGCCGCCGGCCGCCCGAGGCGTTGGCGCCGCAGGCGCGGGCGATTGGACCCACGGTCGTCGCCAAGTCGTTGCGGGAAGCACTCGAGGCCGACACAATCATCCTGGCGGTCCCGTTCGGGGAGCATCGCGAGGTTGCGAAGGCCCTGCCGAGCTGGAAAGGCAAGACGGTCGTCGACGCGATGAACGCGTTTCCAGTCCCTGAAGAGCTGGACGGCCTCCCGTCCTCCGCCTTCGTCGCGAAGGCGTTCACCGGCGCCAGCTTCGTGAAAGGGTTCAATCACCTGGTTGCGGCCAAGCTGGCGGCCGATCCGATCGTCGAGGGTGGCCACCGGGTCGTCTTGCTGTCGAGCGACGACGAGGACGCCGCGATCGCTCCCGTGGCGGCCTTGGCGAAGCAACTCGGGTTCGCGCCCGTCAAGCTGGGAAGGCTCAACGAGGGTGGCGCGCTGGTGCACGCACGCGGCCGCACTTGGGGCCCGCTCATCTTCCAGGATTTGTTCAAGAAGGAGCAGTAACGGATTTGCGACCCGTAGCCCGCATGAGCGGAGCGACATGCGGGACAAGACGCGGAGCGCCGATCGGAAAACCCCGGATGTCGCTGCGCTCATCCGGGCTACGCTTGCTATCTTGGCGATCCGCCCTCGCGTAGGACTCGCGAGGGCGGTGTTCGCAAACGACGATCTCAATCAAGTGCCTTGATCGGCTCGGACATCGCTATCCGGTTCTTCACGCTGGGACGCTCCTGCATCGCTGCATACCATGCCAAGAGAGCCTCGCACTCGACCGGCACCGGCACGTTCACCAGTCCCGCGAAGATCAAGCCGCCGATAAGGGTGATATCGGCCATCGTGAACGCCTCGCCGGCGACGAACGGCTGTCCTTTCAGAATGCCGTCAAAGTAGTGCATCCCCCTGAGGGCCTTGTCGCGCTGACGGAATCCCCATTCGGGGTTCTGATAGATCTCGACATGAGGCCCGAGACCCGGCGTGGCGTGGTGGAAATAGACGCTGACGGCGTCGAGCAGTTCCAGTTCGGCGCGCTTGCTCATCATGTGGATCACACCCTTGTCGCGCGGCGTCCTGCCGGTCAGCGTCGGCGCGCCATCGAGTGCGTCAAGGTATTCGGTAATGGCCGTGCACTCGCCAATGAAGGTCCCGTCGTCGAGTTCGAGCACCGGCAGCGTGCCGGAGTAGTTCTTGGCCAGGAATTCGGGCTGCTTGTGCTCGCCCTTGTAGAGATCGACCAATACGAACTCCACTTGCGACCGCAGGTTCTTCTCGGCCAGGGCGATGCGAACGCGGGCCGGATATGGGCCAGTTGGCCAATCGTAAATCTTCATCATGACTCCTGTGTCTACCTGTCACTTGGTAGGTTAAAATTAGCCTTCAAATCCGGCCGGTCAACGCCTATCTGTCACTTGGTAGATAACGAAGCGGTGAGGCAATGAAGTGAGTTCGAGCTCTCGGGAAGCCATCCTGGCGGCAGCAAAGCGGACCGCGCAGGCACGCGGCTATGGCGGCTTGAATTTCCGCGATCTCGCGGACGAAGTCGGGATCAAGGCCGCCAGCATCTATCACCATTTTCCGAGCAAGGCCGATCTCGGCGTCGCCGTCGCGCAGCGCTACTGGGAGGACACTGCCACCCAACTCGAGTCGATGCTGGCAGAAACGGCCGATCCTGTCCGCTGCCTGCGTCGATATCCCGATGTGTTTCGCAAAGCGCTCGAGAGCAACAACCGCATGTGCCTCTGCAGCTTCATGTCGGCGGAAGTCGACGACCTGCCGGACGCAGTGAAGAAGCAGGTCCAGACCTTTGCCGACGTCAACGTGGCGTGGCTGAGCAAGCTGTTGGTGGCCGCGGGCCTGGTCAGTTCGAGAAAGAGCGAACAGCGGGCCCGCGCCATCTTCGCCGCCGTCGCCGGCGCGCAGCTCGTCGCCAGAAGCCGCTCCGATATTTCGCTCTACGACTCGATGATCGACAGCTATCGCGCCGCGGGTCTTCTGCCGGCATAGATGGCCCGAACGTCGGATCGAGATGAGGCGGCGACGCCCTACTCCCACTCGATCGTTCCAAGCCATGGTAGCGCGTAGCCCGCATGAGCGAAGCGATATGCGGGACACCACGCGACACGCTGACAGGAGTGCCCCGGATATCGCGGAGGCCGTCATCGGGCGCGCGTTCGCGCGACCCGTTGGCTCATCCGGGCTACGCTCGCTGGTGCACGCACGCGGCCGCGTTTGGGGCCCACTCATCTTCCAGGATTTGTTCAAGAAGGAGCAGTGATCGGCGCACGGGCGCCGTTCGAGGGGCGGGGAGACGCCCTAGCCGCGCCGGATGGGCAGCGCGCAGTTCGGTTCAACGGTTTCAAACAGCGTCAGATATGACACCACGTTCTCGCGACGATAGTCGTCCGAGCTTTGCTGCTGGTTTCACCCTCTTCGATCAGAGGGCGCAGGGAAGACCGGGTGCCGATCGCACCCATGGGCCCCGAGCAATGGGTAGGAAGCTCGGGGGTAGGACCACAGGTGTAACCGGAAACATCCGGCCTTCCCTGCGCGATGGTTGTGCGGCTTACTTCGTGCTCTCCCCGGCGAGACTGGGCTTTTTTGTCACCGTTTCGCGAAGATGCTTCGCATCTCGCGGAAGACACCTACCACTAGGGCGTCAGGACCACACGACTTCGCCGTCCACTTCATGCGCACTCGTCAGTCGCGCACTCGGCGTCCACCGCATCCCACACCACGTTCGTGACGACCGCGATCCGCCCCTCATGTCGGGTGGGATGCGCATATTGAACATCTGAGTTGGGTCAAACGCCAAGCGGAATATTTTCTTATCGCGGGATTGACAGATTTTGCTGAGTTGCCCGTCGGGGTGATTTGTCGCAGGCAGTGCGAAGGAATTTGACTTGCGTGGAGGCAAATCGTGGGGACGCGTGCGCGAGCGAAGCAACATCTGGGCCACGCTTGTTTAGCGGCCCAGCCGTCGATTAATCTTGGCGTCGATGTCCTCCCGTTCAGCATCGCTCAGATATGAACGTTCCATTCCGCGAAGCATCGCGGAGACTCTCGGGTGGGAATATTCCATAGCCTGTGCCCACCGGCCATACTTGGCCGCAAGTTCGCGCTCCTCGCCGCCGCCCACGCCGCGCCAATGGACTCCGCGCGAATTGAAAAGCGCCACAGCAATCCCTCTCTCGACCTCTTCGGTCATAACATGCTCCAGCGCGTCGCGAACCGGCAAGCATGGCCACACGCCGTCGGCCTCAGCAGGCGCGTGCGACAACAACTTTCCAATCATCTGATCGCCGATCTCTATACGAGCGAGCGAGGCGTTACGAGCCCGCACCTGCTCAACCCAGGCGATCAGCGCAGCCTGATCGACAGCTCCCTTGTCGTCCGTGCCAGGTATCCGTGTGATCGACTGAAGTAACTGATAACAGGCACGAGCACGGTTCGACAGCTGAGTCTCGTCAGCGCGTAATTCAGGCGGGTCAACCGCATCATCACTGCGCTTGAACGAAAACGCGACCGCTTGGACGAACAGTTCCGGGTTCTGACCGATCTGCCGCTCAAGATTCTCAGGTCGAGCCTCTTCATCGTCAAAGATGTCGATGAACTGAAATTCAAGGCCCGCCATCGCATCTGTCCCCACCTCGCCGCTGGCGGTCAGCACGCGAAAAGCCTCGCGGAGGTCATGCCTATCCAACTGATAAGTACCCGACGCCTCGGTCGAGGCGGCAATGGCGACCATCAAATCGAAAAGTATTAGTGGCGGCAATTCCTTGAGATCGAAGTGCGCGAACCTGAATGCGGCACGCGGACGGCGAGCCTTAATTAACTGTTTGACGCCCTCAACCAGATCGGCCGCGTCACGATTCCATCCCGGCTGCACCTCACGCCAATATTGCTCCTGCGTCATCAAGCCGAGCTTATCGACCACGGACCATGTCGCGCTATCAAATGGCGCAGCGATCAACAGCGGCGTGACTTTGCCGGCGCTGACGCGACTCGTCGCCAGAGCCAGAATCCCCCGCGCGTTGACGGCGCTTCGGCTCAAAATTCCACTAACGACTGCCCAGCGGACGCCGACAATTTCACCGCCCTCGACGATCTCGACGAGCGCCTCTGTTAAGGTCGCGTTGTCCACGGTGACCGCTGCGAAAGACCAGCCCAAGCTGTGGCCAGCCTCCCCTGTCTCGGCCAATTTCATTAATGCCGTTATCCCGCCGCCGGCGAAGACGTCCCTTACGGCCGCCTCGCGAAGATCACTAATACGTGCTTCTCGTGCACGATGGTCAAATTCCTCATTGACGAGTTCATCGGCTGATTCATCAATCCACGTTTGCTTGAATAGCCACGCATGTTTCAGGACTGGATCGCTCGACTTGAGACGATCATATGCGCTCCGCGCGCGCGCCTTGACTTTCTGGGCCCCGCTCCCGCCTTTCTGCTTGATAGCCCGGCGAGTCATCGTGGTGGTACGGATATGCTCGCGCAGTATCGACTTATCTGCGTCAGACGCTGTGTCGATCCATTTGTCGATCACATCCCACAGCTTGAGTTGTAGGGCTTCGACCACGCCGCTCATATGGTTCAGGAGGTCTCCGATCATCTCCCGGGTGAATGAAGGCCAACCGATCGTTAGCTCGAACGCAAACAAGGCAAAGTCGTTGTTCTCTTGGGCTCCCACGGGGTCGCCGACACCGTGACCGTCAGGGCGCCACCGCGGCTTATGGCTGTGATAACCGATGCGCGAGTAAGGAGAGAACTGATCGAGGCAGATTGGCCAAGCTACGGCCGGAAACTTCTCGACGAGCTTCTTCAGCGCAGCTTTCCGCGCGCTTAGATGGGCGCTGGTCTGAGGCATCCATGATCGAAATATCGCGGACAAGCTGCCTGAAGGCTTATTGGTAAGGTTGTCGTCGATCGAACGCTCAGCCAGACGAGCCAGCACAAGAACTGTTCGCAAGAATAGCTCTTCAGACCACGCAAGTCCTTCAAGGGCCCAGAGCAGGCCGGTTCGCGGCGAGCCGCCGAACATCGTATCGCTCACCGGCCGCATCAGAGCCATCGCCGCCGAATCGGTCGATTGAAGGTCGGCCTCAATGAGGGATAGAAATTCTTCTGGCGCCGCCTCGGCATAAAGCGAGAGATTGTCGACCTGAGACTCCAGAATTTTTACCGTCATCGGCGCAAGCAGCGAGCGAACAAGGTTTGCCGCTTTCGATGCTGTATCGACATTCGTCCGCCCCCTAAACAGGTTCGGCCCATAAACCGCGAGCATCACAAGCGTCTCGGCTAGACCGTTGCGAACCGCTCCGGAGATTTCTCGCTTCTTGCCGTAGATGATAGCGGCCCAGCGATCTTCTTCCGGAAGCTCAAGCGCAGGATCGTTTTCCCCGAGCACCACAGCCGCGACGTCGAAGAAACGCTCAAGGTCCTGGGGCGTGATCACGCTGCTAATCGCGAACAAGACGTCGATCTTGGATATGACTCCGCGCAGTACACCAGCAGACCAAAGTGGCGTACCGTCTAGAGGCAACAACGTCGCGACGCGCCGCTCAAGGTCGGGATAAGGCACGTCCCCAGCCAATAGCTCGAGCATCGCCTGATCCGCCTCGTTGTCGGATTTCCAGACGCCGACCAGCATGAACGGGATAAGACTGGCGGCAAGCGCCGGATCGTACGCCCAATCGGGTTGATTTATGGCTCGCGTCTTGGAAAGTCGGCGCCGCAGAACTGTAGGCGACCGGCCGGACTCCCGACCAAGCTGCTCGATACGGTCACGCGTGAGGCCCATCGCCCGAAGCGCGGTTTCGAACGTTTCCCGATTCACGGTCTCAAGTTCGATGTCGGGAGCGTCCGACGAGGCGTTGCGCGGATAGATTACGAAGGACGGCATCGCGTTCCTAAAGGGCGCGAACTCAAGCTCCACTTCACGCGATGCAATGACAGGAATGAAGTTCGATACCTGCGACGCGAGCCTGCTTAGCGGGCCGGGTTGCCGAAACACGATGATCCGGTCGCGATATATCCCAAACTTTTCGTTGTCCGGCGCGAACGCCGCGCTCAAGAACGCAAGCGCCTCATCCCCAGAGTCCGCCGTGATGGTCGTTGGGCGCTTACGATCTTGCGTCAGCCCCCGCTCAATCGTCAAAACAGTCGATCGCAGCGCATCGGCGAACAGGCCAGAATCGAGCGGTGGCTCGCAATCCGCTACCCAATTTTTCCACGCTTCATCTAGCGAGATGACACCCTCGGTCGGCTGACCCGTCTCGTTCGCAAACCAAGCTTGACCCGGCAGCGACTGTTCAAGCCATTGCTCGAGATCCTGCGCGTCATAGGCGCGCACTTCCTTCCAAAGCTTCTTCTTGTTCTGCTCGCGTACCCAAGCAGCCTTACCCGACCAGTCGCTCGGGGTAACAAACACGAAAGTCATGCCCCGGCGCTGGGTTTCATCGTCTATGGCGTCAACGCTCTTGCCAAAGTCGTGATCCGCCTTGCGTTTGACATTCTCATTGACTCCGAATTCCCATCCTGAGTGCCCAGCCGGAATCCAAGGTGTGGCCTGCTCAGCCATGACCTCGCCGTCCCACCCAGACTGCTCGCTGTCATCGTTACCTGGGAAGTCGACCTTGGTGAGAAATGCCCCTGTCGAGTTGATCAACGTGCGCAGGAACACAGAAAGCCGGCTGCGCGGAGCGATGCCCGAGGCTGCCCACTCTTCGATGCGTGCGGCCTTGATCTGCAAGAACGGCGGAACATACGACTTGATTGTTGGGGCAAGCTTTGAGCCGGTCGCCTTTGCTGCATCCCACGCGCTCTGCCGATCGAGAAGATCGCGCGGGGAGACACCGAAAGCTGCTTCCAGACGAGCCGCCATTTCGGGTGACAGATCGGCATTGCCATTCAGCAGGTTTGAGAGCGCTGGACGGCTCACCCCGATCTGCACGGCCGCTTTGGTGACGGTCATCTCGGCGGGGATAACGCGTTGCCGAATGTATTCGCCTGGATGCTGAACATGCTTCATAGAATCACTATACCACAGCGATTCCGAATCGCGTAGCGTTACACGCTACACCATGGCAGCTAATTGTATTTTATAGAGTATTTCGGCCTATTCGCACCAAGTCGCGCAAATCTACTCCCACTCAATCGTCCCCGGCGGCTTGCTGGTCACGTCGTACACCACGCGGTTCACACCCTTCACCTCGTTGATGATGCGCGTCGCGGTCTCGGCGAGGAATTTCATGTCGAACTGGTAGAAGTCGGCGGTCATGCCGTCGGTCGAGGTAACGGCGCGCAGGCCGACGACGTATTCGTAGGTGCGGCCGTCGCCCATCACGCCGACGGTCTTGACCGGCAGCAGCACCGCGAAGGCCTGCCAGATCGCATCATAGAGGCCGTGTCTGCGGATCTGGTCGATATAGACCGCATCGGCGTTGCGCAGGATGTCGAGCTTTTCCCTGGTGATATCGCCGGGGCAGCGGATGGCGAGGCCGGGGCCCGGGAACGGGTGGCGGCCGACGAAGACTTCGGGCAGGCCGAGCTCGCGGCCGAGCACGCGCACCTCGTCCTTGAACAATTCGCGCAGCGGCTCGACCAGCTTCATGTTCATGCGCGCCGGGAGGCCGCCGACATTGTGGTGCGACTTGATGGTCACCGACGGGCCGCCGGTGAAGGAGACGCTCTCGATCACGTCGGGATAGAGCGTGCCCTGGGCCAGGAATTCGGCGCCACCGATCTTCTTGGCCTCGGCCTCGAACACGTCGATGAACAGACGCCCGATGGTCTTGCGCTTCACCTCGGGATCGGTGACGCCTTCGAGCTCGCCGAGAAACTCCTTCGACGCGTCCACATGGACCAGCGGGATGTTGTAGTGGTTGCGGAACAGGTCGACGACGGTCTTGGCCTCGTCGAGCCGCAGCAGGCCGTGATCGACGAACACGCAGGTGAGCTGGTCGCCGATCGCCTCGTGGATCAACACCGCCGCGACGGCGGAATCGACGCCGCCGGAGAGGCCGCAGATCACCTTGCCCTTGCCGACCTGCGCCCGGATCTTCTCGATAGCCTCCTCGCGGAACGCGCGCATGGTCCAGTCGCCGGTCAGCCCCGCGACCTTGCGCACGAAGTTGCGCAGCAGCTTGGCGCCGTCGGGCGTGTGCACCACCTCGGGATGGAACATCAGGCCGTAATACTTGCGCGTCTCGTCCTGGATGATCGCGAACGGCGCATTCGGCGAGGTGCCGGCGACGGAGAAGCCGGGCGGCATCCTGGTGATGCGGTCGCCATGGCTCATCCACACCTGGTGCTTCTCGCCGTGGCCCCAGATGCCGTCGAACAGCCGGCTGTCGGTCTTCACTTCGACATCGGCGCGGCCGAACTCGCGGTGGTGCCCGCCCTCGACCTCGCCGCCGAGCTGGGCCGCGAGCGTCATCTGGCCGTAGCAGATGCCGAGCACGGGAACACCCGACTCGAAGATCAGCTGCGGCGCGCGCGGCGAGCCGGTCTCGTGCACCGATTCCGGGCCGCCGGAGAGGATCACCGCCTTCGGCTTCATCTCCTTGAAGGCGGCCTCCGCCTTCTGGAACGGCACGATCTCGGAATAGACACCCATCTCGCGGACGCGGCGGGCGATCAGTTGCGTCACCTGGCTGCCGAAATCGACAATCAGAATCTTGTCATGCGCCGAGGCCACGGAGGGCGTCGACGGTGCTTGAACTGTGTCTTGGGCTGTGTGCTGGGCTGTCATGGCAAGCAGATACGCGACGGCGCCCGCCCCCGCAACCGCGCTCGAAGGGGCGCCCACATTCTTCTTTGGGCATGGACAAATCCGTATAGGTCAGTATTATTGACCTAATTTGGCCATAAGCCACATGGAGGAAACCAATGCCGGATTTTCACGACCCGCCCCGCCTTGCCGCGCTCGGCCGCGACTGGATCGCCGCCTGGAACGCGCGCGACCTCGAGCGTGTGCTGGCGATGTATGCCGAGGATGCCGAGATGACCTCGGACCGGATCCCGCCGCTCGGCTTCGGCGCGTCAGGCACCGTGCACGGCAAGGCGAGCTTGCGGGCCTATTGGAGCGCGGCGCTGGCGAAATTGCCCGAGCTGCATTTCGAGCTGATCGACCTCTATGTATCGCCGGACAGCGTCGTCGTGTTCTACCAGAACGAACGCGGCAAGAAGATCTGCGAGTATCTGCGGCTGGATGCCGAGGGGAAGATCCGGCAAGGCTCGGCGAACCATCTGGTGGGGTGAGGCTGCTTCTCAGCCGTCATTGCGAGCCACCCGGTCGGCGCGAAGCGCCGCCGGATGACAGGCTCCGCGAAGCAATCCATTTTGTCCGCATATGCGGAACGATGGATTGCTTCGTCGCTTCGCTCCTCGCAATGACAGTAGAGGACTCCTGGGTTGAACAGAACGTCAGGAACCACGCGCATGAAAATCCCGACCCTGCCCTTCACCGTCACCGACTGGAACATGCTCGAGCCTTCAGTGCATCCCGGCGAGACCGGACAGGCGCTGTGGCGCACGCTCAACATCGGCGAGCTGCGGGTCCGGATGGTGGAATATTCGCCCGGCTACCTCGCCGATCACTGGTGCGATCGCGGCCATGTGCTCTACGTCGTCGCGGGCGAGCTCGACACCGAGCTGCGCGACGGCCGCAGATTCACGCTGAAGCCCGGCATGAGCTACCAGGTCTCCGACTTCGGCGACGCTGCGCACCGCTCGTCGACCAAGACAGGTGCGACGCTGTTTATTGTGGATTGAACACACGTCGTCCGTCACCCCCGCGCAAAGGCTTCGCCTTTGTCGCTGGAGGAGCGCGTAGCGCGTCTCGAAGGGCGACGGCCCGGCTCCATCCCCGTCATTGCAAGCGTAGCGAAGCAATCCATCGCGCCGCTTGCCGAGACATGGATTGCTTCGTCGCTTCGCTCCTCGCAATGACGTGGAGAGAGTTCGCCCTTCGCTCACCGCCGCCGCGCCACCTTCCTCACCTTGGTGTCCGCCCAGCCCAGCGGCTTGCCGCTCTTCGACGGCAGCACGAGCTGCCCGACCGCCTGCCCGGCCTGGTCGAGCAGCACCGAATGCGGCTCGCCGCGCGCAAAGAGATGCGCCTCGCCCCATTGCCGCAAGCCGACCACGATCGGGAACAGGTCGTGGCCCCGCCTGGTCAGCACATATTCCTGATAGGCGCTGCCGTCGGAGGCTGCGACCTGCTCGAGCACGCCGAGCTCGATCAGCGTGCGCAGCCGCGTCGTCAGCATGCCTTTGGCGATGCCGAGATTCTTCTGGAAGTCGCCGAACCGGCGCAGGCCGTCGAACGCGTCGCGCACGATCAACAGCGACCACCAGTCGCCGATCGCGTCCAGCGCGCGCGCCACCGGGCATTCCGCTTTTGCAAATGCGGTCCGCTTCATCGCGCTCCGCCTCCCTCGATCACGATTCCGAACTGGTCTTAAAATAGGACTAGACAGCGTCCGGCGCAACTGGTCTCATGATGAGACCAGTTTGCGAATTGCAGCGGAGGCAAGATGACGAACCAGACCATGGCTGAGGCCCGGCCGGCCGAGGGCCATCACAAGACGAACGACAATCCCGGCGCCACCACGGCTCGCGCTCTGTCTCCCGCCGTCGTGCTGCTGTTCGCCGTCGCCTGCGGGCTGAGCGTCGCCAACATCTATTTCGCGCAGCCGCTGCTGGACACCATGGCGCAGGATCTCTCCATCGCGCCGGCGGTGATCGGCGGCGTCGTGACGCTGACCCAGATCGGCTATGCCTTCGGCTTGATGCTGATCGTGCCGCTCGGCGACCTCTGGGACCGCCGCAGGCTGATCGTCGGCCAGACTGTGCTGTCGGCGATCGCGCTCACCATCGTCGGCGCCGCGCCGAACGCCGCGGTACTGCTTGTCGGCATGGTGCTGGTCGGGCTGCTCGCCGTCGTGATCCAGGTGCTGGTCGCCTACGCCGCGACGCTGGCGGCGCCGGCCGACCGCGGCCGCACCATCGGCACCGTCACCAGCGGCGTGGTTTCGGGCATTCTGCTCGCACGGTTTGCCGCCGGCGCGCTGGCCGATCTCGGCGGCTGGCGCGTTGTCTACCTCACCTCGGCCACGCTGACGCTGGTGCTGGCGGCGCTGTTGGCACGCGCACTGCCGCGGCATGCACCGCAGCCGATGGCCGGATCATCCTACGCCAAGCTGCTGCGCTCGACGCTCGCGCTGTTCGTCGAGGAACAAGTCTTGCGCGAGCGCGCGGTGTTCGCGCTGCTGATCTTCGCGAGCTTCAGCGTGTTCTGGAGCTCGGTCGTGCTGCCGCTCGCGGCACCCCCGCTCTCGTTGTCGCATACCACGATCGGGATGCTCGGGATCGCCGGCCTCGCCGGCGCGCTGGCGGCGCGCAATTCCGGCCAACTCGCCGATCGCGGCTGGGGGCAGCGCACCACCGGCCTGTCGCTGCTGCTGATGCTCGCGGGCTGGGTGCCGATCGCCTGCCTCAACACATCGCTATGGCTGGTCGTGGCCGGCGTCCTGATGATCGACTTCGCGGTGCAGGCGATCCATGTCACCAACCAGAGCCTGATCGTCGCCGCGCGCCCCGACGCGGCGAGCCGGCTGGTCGGCGGCTACATGGTGTTCTACTCGATCGGAACGGGTTTTGGCGCGATCAGTTCGACAATGGCCTATGCCGCCGCCGGCTGGTCCGGCGTCTGCGTGCTGGGTGCCGCGATCAGCGCCTGCGCGCTGCTGTACTGGGTCATCGTGGTGAGCCGGACGCCGGTGCCGATTGGTGCGTGCTCCGAAGCGTAGTGGACACGCCCGTCATTGCGAGCGAAGCGAAGCAATCCATCGTGCCGCAAGCGGAGAAATGGATTGCTTCGTCGCTTCAGCGCAAAATTGCTCTGCAATTTTGTCGCGAGCTCCTCGCAATGACGGCGGGGGAAGCGTTACGCCTTCTTCAACACCGAGACGAAGAACCCATCCGTGCCGGTGCGGCGCGGCGTCATCAGCAAGCCCTCCGGCGACAGCAATGCAGCCTCCGCAAATTGCTCGGCCTTGTCCCACAGCACCGCTGCGGTCTGCTCCGGCGGCTGCACGGAAAACTCAGGATGCCGCGCGATGAAGGCCCTGACCTGCTCGCCGTTCTCCTCCGAGAGCACCGAGCAGGTGATGTAGGCGATGCGGCCGCCGCCCTTCACCAGCGGCGCGGCGCGCTGCAGCACCTCGGCCTGATCCTTCAGCCGCACCTCGAGCGCGCCGGGGCGCATGCGCCATTTGGCGTCGGGATTGCGGCGCCAGGTGCCGGTGCCGGTGCACGGCGCGTCGATCAGCACGAGGTCGGCGGAAGCCTTGATGTCGGACAGCACCTCCTCCTCGCCGCGCGGCGTGCGCACATCGCAATTGTGCACGCCGGCGCGCGACAGCCGTTCATGGATCGGCGCAAGCTGCCGCTTGTCGCTGTCGGTCGCGATCAGCCGGCCTTTGCCCTGCATCATCGCCGCCACCGCCAGCGTCTTGCCGCCGGCGCCGGCGCAGAGGTCGATCACCTGCTCACCCGGCTTGGCCGCCGAGAACAGCGCGGCGAGCTGCGAGCCCTCGTCCTGGATCTCGATGGCGCCCTTGATGAAATCCTCCTCGGCATGGATGCCCGGATTGCGCGCGTCGGCGCCGAGCTCGATGCGCAGGCCGAGCGGCGACCAGGGCGTTTCCTTCGCACCGAGATGCGACAGCCGCGGCAGCACCTTCTCGCGCTTGCCGCGCAGCGTGTTGACGCGCAGATCGAGCGGCGCGCGGCTCGCCATCGCGGTCGCTTCCGCCGCGCGGTCGTCGCCGAACACCTTTGCCAGATGCGGGTCGAGCCAGTCCGGATAGTCGCCCGCGACATGCGCCGGCGCATCCTTGAGCGAGCGCGAGGCCAGCGCCGCCTCCTCGCCCGCGGTCAGCGGATCCGGCGCGAACCGGCCGCCGTCGCACAGCGCCTGGATCGTGGCGATGTCCATGCCGCGTTCGAGCTTCAGCATGCCGAGCACACGCGACCGGGCGCTGGCGTCATCCATCAACCAGGCCGCAGAGGATTGCCGGCGCAGCACGTCCCAGATCAGGCCGGAGATCGCGGCGCGATCGCCGGAGCCGGCATAACGGTGCGCGGTGCCCCATTCCTTCAGCGCTTTCGCCGCGGGAATGCGCTGTGCGTCGATGGTGGCGATCAGCTCGATCGCGGCGGAAAGCCGGGCAGCGGGGGTCATTGATCTCTTTCGGTTGGGCGCATCAGATCAGCAGCAGCAGTCTGAGCGCGAAATACAGCCACATGGCTGCCAGCACCAGCGCGCCGGCGAACCAGACGAGCGAGCGCGGCCGCACGTCGTTGGAGGTGACGAACACGCCGGCATGGGCAAATCGTGTCACCACGAACACCCAGGACATCAACACGATGAACAGATCGGCACGGCGCAGCGGCAGCGCAATAGCGATCAGGACATAGAACAGGATCGGCAGCTCGAACTGGTTGGCGAAGCAGTTGCCGAACTTGGTGGCTTGGGCCGGCCAGTTCGGCTCGCGCAGCGCGATATCGCCGATCTTGGTCTCGCCGCTCGTCAGCGCCCTCGTGCGCGTCGTCGCCATGGCGAACAACAGCGCGAAGGTGATCCCGATCTGGATGAAGACCGGTAACAGAACCATTTGAACCGACATCAAAAATCTCCCTCAGCCGCGGGCGCCCGCCGCCCTCTTAGCCGCCACTCGCCCCCAACACAATGAAGCGTGCGCGGTAACCCGTTGAACCATGATCCGAGCCCGGGTGACCAACTCCCAGGACCAATGGCGGTTTCAGTCCCTCACGGTTGGCCCGATCAGCATCATCACCCCATCCTCGACAGCGCGCCCCCCGGCAGCGGCCTGCCCGGCATGGTGACGGCGGGCTCGCCGGCATCGGTGCGGCAACTGGCGATCCAGCGACCGCCCCAAAAGGCGCAAAGCCAAACAACACATCAAACAAGGCATCAAACAGAGCATCGAATAAGACGGCGAAATCGTCATCGTTCCGACTTCGCGCCGACCTATGCTCCGGCCGAAAGGAGCGATGCATGCCCCAATTTCGCCTGACACAGATCTCCGACACCCATCTCGCGCGCCGCTTCAAGCCGCTGATCGACAACTTTCGTCGCGTCAGCGAGCACATCGACGCTGCGCGTCCCGATCTCGTGCTCAACTCCGGCGACGTCTCGTTCGACGGGCCGACCAGCCGCGACGACTTGGCGTTCGCCAAGGAGCTGCACAACGCGCTGCCCGTCGATTGCCTCTATCTGCCGGGCAATCACGACATCGGTGACAATCCGACCGCGGTCGGCCCCACGCCTTCACAATTGCCGACCGAGGAGACGCGCGGCGCCTTCACCTCGGTGCTCGGCGAGGACCGTTGGCATTTCGACGCTGCCGGCTGGTGCTTCATAGGGCTGAATTCGCTGATCATGAACACCGGCCTCGACAGCGAGGCCGAGCAGTTCGACTGGCTCGCGGGCGCGCTCGACAAGGCCGTCGGCAGGCCGGTCGCGCTGTTCCTGCACAAGCCGCTCTATCTCGACCTGCCCTACGATGCCGAGCGCGCCGAGACCGCGATCCGGTTCGTGCCGCAACCGGCGCGCCGCCGCCTGATCGAGATGCTCGGCAAGGTCGATTGGCGTCTGGTCGGCAGCGGCCATGTGCACCAGCGTCGCGACTATACGTTCGAGCATGTCAGACACATCTGGGCGCCCTCGGCCGGCTTCGTCATCTCCGACGCGCGGCAGGAGGTGATCGGCATCAAGGAAACCGGTCTCGTCGAGTACCGCTTCCAGCCCGACAGTTTCGAGGTCCGCCACGTCAGGGCGAAGGGCCAGGTCGATGTCGACCTGGACATGCTGCTCGGCAAGCAGCCGGCCTGAGCCGCGTCAGCTCCGCGCCGCGTCGTGCAGGTCCTGCTTGATCACGGTGAGCAGCGCCTGCAGCGAGTCCCTGTCGGGCTGTGGTGCCGCCGGCGCGGGGCGTGCGCGAGCTACGTGCGGCATGAAGCGGACCGGCGTCGTGTCCGGCTGCTCCTCGACGAATTTTCCATGCAAGACGTCGTCGCGGCGGCCCATGACGAACATCGTCGCCCAATAGCCGACGGCGAGGAGAATGACCCCGAAAACAATAGCTTCAAAAATCATGGCTACACCTGAAATATAGCCATATTGAATCAACTGCTGCGGGTCTCCGTCAAGCAAATGGGGGCCAAAAGGCCCCCAAATCCCCGCCATTGTCGCGCTTTTGATACCTTGTTGCGCGGAATGGGAGCTTCCGGGCCTTCAACTCAAGCCTTGTCCGGCCCGACCCGGACCAGCTGCTTGCCGAAATTGGCGCCCTTGAGCAGACCCATGAAGGCCTCCGGCGCGCTGTCCAGGCCCTCGGTCACGAACTCCTTGTACTTGACCTTGCCCTCGCGCACCCACTGCGACATGTCACGGAGGAAGTCGCCGTGCATGGCGGCGAAGTCGCTGACGATGAAGCCGCGGAAGGTCAGCCGCTTGGTCAGGATGTTGCGCATCATCGCGCCGGCCCATTTCGGGGCATGCGCTTCGGTGTCGTTGTAATGCGCGATCAGACCGCAGACCGGGATGCGCGCGAACGCGTTGAGCAGCGGAAACACCGCGTCAAACACCGCACCGCCGACATTCTCGAAATAGACGTCGATGCCCTTCGGGCAGGCTTCCTTCAGCTTGGCCGCGAGATTGGGATCGCGGTGGTCGAGACACTCGTCGAAGCCAAGCTCGTTCTTGACGTAGGCGCACTTGTCCTTGCCACCGGCGATGCCGATCGCCCGCGCGCCCTTGATCTTGGCGATCTGGCCGACCGCCGAGCCGACCGCGCCGGACGCCGCCGCGACCACCACCGTCTCGCCCGCCTGCGGCTTGCCGATCTCGAGCAGGCCGGTGTAGGCGGTCATGCCGGGCATCCCGAGTACACCGACCGCGGTAGAGATCGGCGCGATCTTCGGATCGATCTTGGCAAGGCCCTTGCCGTCGGACAGCACATGCGTCTGCCAGCCCGCGCGCGACAGTACGATATCGCCCTTGGCAAAGCCGGGATTGTTGGAGGCGATCACCTCGCTCACCGTGCCGCCTTCCATCACGCCTCCGACCGGCACCGGTGCGGCATAGGACGGACCGTCGGCCATGCGGCCGCGCATATAGGGATCGAGCGACAGCCAGATGGTGCGGAGCAGCACCTCGCCCGCACCCGGTGCCGGCGGCGTGTAGTCCTCGAGCCTGAAATTGGCCGACGTGGGCTCGCCGTGCGGGCGCGAAGCCAGAACGATGCGCTTTCCTTGGGACATGATTTCCTCTTGGGATGATTGGTTCGTGGCGCACACGTAGTCATGCAATCCACCTCCCCGCAAGGGAAATGGATTTGCTGTCTTCGCGTTGCGTTGTTTGAAATGTTGTTTGAAATGACAGCCATCATGCCAGGCACATTGGCGCCAACGCGATACCGTCACGTCGCGGCGGTTCGCAGGGCCCCCTGGTGTCGGCAGTTTGTCACGGCGCGCCACCGGCAAACGAAGCGGCCATCGTCAAGTCGCCTGACCCGACCTCGCGATCCGGCACGGCGAAGCCAGGCGGTCAGGCGGCCCTCCATGGTCGGAACGAGGGCGGCCGCCCAGCTGATCGGCAATCGGTTTCCGGTCGCCCTCGAAACCTGATGGCGCAGGACTTCGGTCCGCTTCGCGGGACCGTCCGACGAACGTGAGGCTCTCCGAAGCATTGGGGTTACCTCTTGAGAGCCGATCAGCGTCTTCGCGCCGCAATGTCCGTCTGGTGGCGGCCGGATTCACCTTCGGCGAATTGGCAGCCGGTAGACCTATCTCTGCCGGGCGCGCCCGCGGCAAAAACGCGACCTATCAATCTGGCACTTGTCGGACTTTCGATTCGCTGTAATCTCGGACCATGCGGCACTCGCATGTCTGCTACCCAAAAATGGGGCAGGCATCACCATAACAGGAGCGAACCAACGCTTCGGTTTTTGGATCGAGACCGACATGGCCGGCGACGGATCGTATGATACGTTTCCCAAATTGCTGCTGCGAAACACGGCACAATTTGGCACGCGGCCAGCGTTCCGGCACAAGGATCTTGGCATCTGGCAGAGCTGGACCTGGGCTGAGGTTGCCGAGATCATACGTAGCTACGCTGCCGGCTTGCATCGCCTCGGCTTGCGGCCTGGCGAGACAATCGCGGTCGTCGGCTCCAATCGGCCCAAGCTTTACTGGACCATGATGGCAGCGCAGACGCTGCGCGCAATCCCCGTTCCGGTCTACTCCGATGCAGTGGCTGATGAGCTTGCTTTTGTTCTCGCTCACGCCGAGGTGACGCTGGTCGCGGCGCAGGACCAGGAGCAGGTCGACAAGGTCCTCTCGGTGTCCGACCGACTGCCGCAACTCAACAGGATTATCTACGACGAACCGCGCGGAATCGACGGCTACGACCACGGTCGACTGATCGCAATCGGCGATATCATCAATGACGGCCGCGCCGCGCTTGCAGCCGACGCAGCACTTGGCGAACGGATCGATGAATCCATTCGGGCCGGCAACGGTTCGGACATCGCGATCATCCTCTACACCTCGGGAACGACCGGCGCGCCCAAGGGCGTCATGCTGTCGGCACGAGGCTGCATCGATGCTGCAACCGACACCACGCGGTTCGACAAGTTGACCGACAAGGACGTGGTGCTGGCCTATCTGCCGCTGGCTTGGGCGGGCGATCATTACGTCAGCTATGCGCAAGGCTTGGTGGCCGGATTCTGCATGGCGTGCCCCGAGAGCAGCAACACAATCGAGCAGGATCGGCATGAGATAGGACCAACCTTCTACCTCGCCCCGCCACGCGGTTACGAGGCCATGCTGACGCGGCTGATGGTCAGGATGGAGGACGCAGCGCCAATCAAGCGGCACTTGTTCAGCTACTTTCTGGACGTCGCGCGGCGGTATGGCGAGCAAGTCTTGACGGGACGTCCGGTGCCGCTGTCGGGCCGATTGCTCTATGCGCTCGGGCGCTGGCTGGTCTACGAGCCTCTCAAGAACGTTCTTGGCCTGTCTCAGGTGCGCGTCGCATACACCGGAGGCGAAGCTATCGGTCCGGATCTGTTCGCGTTCTACCGCGCCATCGGACTGAACCTGAAACAGCTCTACGGCCAGACCGAGGCGTTCCTCTATGTAACGTGTCAGCCCGATGGCGAGATCTATCCGGATACGGTTGGTCCGCCGGCGCCCAACGTCGACATCCGCATCGCGGACTCGGGCGAAGTGCAGTTTCGCTCGCCCGGCATGTTCCTCGGATATTTCAAGGATCAGGCAAAGACCGCGGAAGCGACGACGTCCGACGGATATGTCAGGACCGGTGATGCGGGCTTTTTCGACGAGAAGACCGGGCATCTGAAGATCATCGATCGTGCGAAGGACGTCGGTCGATTGGCTGACGGCACGATGTTTGCTCCCAAGTACCTTGAGAACAAGCTGAAGTTCTATCCCAATATCAAGGAAGCGATCACGTTCGGTGACTCCAGAGAGTTCGTATGCGCCATGCTCAACATCGACCCGGTCGCGGTCGCGAATTGGGCGGAACGCAACAACGTCGCCTACGGGTCCTATCAGGAGCTTGCCGGGCATCCGCTGGTCTACGACATGGTCGCCAGAGACGTTGCCGCGGTGAACCGCTCCCTGGCAGGGGAAACGGTGCTTGCGGGCGCCCAGATTCGCCGCTTCCTCATTCTGCACAAGGAGCTCGACGCGGATGACGGCGAGCTGACCCGCACGCAGAAAGTGCGCCGCCGCTTCATTGCCGAACGCTATGCGTCGCTGGTCACGGCACTCTACAACGGAGCGCATGACGCCGACATTTCCACGGAAGTGATGTTTGAGGATGGCCGGAAGGGCACGATCGCTGCACGAGTCGAGATTCGCGACATGCAAATCATCGGTCCGGCAGAATCGCTGGGAAGAGCGGCATGAGAGCCCCAAACACCAACGAAATCCTGCTGCAGGTCGAGGGCGTGGCACTGGCCTTCGGCGGCGTCAAGGCGCTGCGGGACGTCTCGTTCAACGTCAAAAAAGGCGAAATTCGCGCCATCATCGGCCCCAATGGCGCCGGCAAAACCTCAATGCTGAACGTCGTCAACGGGTTCTATCACCCCAACCATGGCGCCATCACCTTCAAGGGAAGCACCCGGTCCAAAATGCAGCCGTTCGAGGCGGCGCGCGGCGGCATCGCGCGCACCTTTCAGAATGTCGCCCTGTTCAAGGGCATGAGCGCGCTCGACAACATCATGGCAGGCCGCACCTTGAAGGTGCGCCGGGGGCTGTTGTGGCAGCTGCTGCGTTATGGCCCTGCCCTCGCAGAGGAGATCGAGCATCGGCGCAAGGTCGAGGAGATCATCGACTTCCTGGAGATCGAGACAATCCGCAAGGTACCCGTCGGGCGTCTGCCATACGGCTTGCAGAAGCGTGTCGAACTCGGTCGTGCCCTGGCGATGGAGCCCGACCTTCTGCTCCTGGACGAGCCGATGGCAGGCATGAACCTCGAGGAGAAGGAGGACATGTCGCGGTTCATCATTGATGTGAACAACCATTACGGCACGACCATTGCCCTGATCGAGCACGACATGGCCGTGGTCATGGATCTGTCGGATCGCGTAGCGGTGCTTGATCACGGCGTGAAGATCGCCGACGGCACGCCTGATGAAGTGAAGAGAAGCCAAGCTGTCATCGACGCATATCTTGGCGTCGCGCATTGAGGTGCGTCCATGATCGCACTGGGTCAGTTTCTCGAGGTCCTGATCGGCGGATTGATGTCCGGCGTGCTCTATTCGCTGGTCGCTCTCGGCTTCGTGCTGATCTTCAAGGCATCCGGCGTATTCAACTATGCGCAGGGAGCAATGGTGTTGCTCGCGGGATTGGCGTTGGTTCGCGCCCTCGACCTCCTGGTCGCCAACGGCCTTCCGCTTTGGGTCGCGGTCATCCTCGCTATCGGCTTTGCCGCCGTGATCATGGCAGCAACCGCCTGGCTCATCGAGCGGTTCGTGATCGGACCTCTGGTCAATCAGGATGGCTTGACGCTGTTCATGTCGACGATCGGCGTGACATTCGTTATCGAGGGCGCCGCGGAGATGATCTTCGGATCGGATGTCTACCCGCTGCGGCTGTTCCCGACCGACGCCTGGTTCTTGTTTGAAGGCCTGTTCCCGGGCGGGATTCTGGTCAACAAGCTGGATGTCTGGGGCGCATTGATCGCGGGCGTCCTGGTCGCCGGCCTCGCGGTCTTCTTTCAGCGCACCAAGACCGGTCGCGCGCTCAGAGCCGTGGCCGACGACCATTTGGCCGCGCACTCGATCGGGATTCCAATCAGTTGGATTTGGTTCGTGGTCTGGCTCGTTGCCGGACTCGTTGCACTCGTCGCGGCGACCGTGTGGGGAACCAAGCTTGGCGTGCAGTTCTCCATCACGTTTCTCGCGCTGAAGGCTTTGCCGGTCCTGATCATCGGCGGCCTCACCTCCATTCCCGGAGCGATCGTCGGCGGGCTGATTGTCGGGTCCGGTGAGAAGCTCGCAGAGGTATATCTCGGGCCATCCATCGGCGGCGGCATCGAATATTGGTTTGCCTATGTGCTGGCGTTGGCGGTGCTGCTCTTGCGGCCGCAGGGCCTGTTCGGCGAACGCATCATCGAACGTGTCTGAGGCAGGGAGGTCGTTGTGCTCTATCGCGAAGCTGGCCAGTTCAAGGCGACCTATGCGGAGGATATGGCGATCTTCCCGATCCGGCAGGATCGTATCGCCCTCGCCGTCTTGCTCGCGATTGCTTTCATTGGCGTGCCGCTGTTGGCCACCTTCCGGATCTGGCCGTTCGGCACCGACTATCTGTTGTGGGCCATCCTGCTGCCCTTCCTCATCCTGGCGCTCGCCGCCATCGGGACGAACATTCTCGTCGGCTATTGCGGCCAGATTTCGCTCGGCAGCGGCGCGTTCATGGCCATCGGCGCCTATTCCGCCTACAAGCTGGCGACCGGCGTTCATATCCCGCTTGCCTGGCTTGGCTTCGCGATCGCGATCCCACCGTTGCCCGTGCTGGCATCCATTCTGCTTGGCGGGCTCATGGCGGCGGGTGCCGGAATCCTGTTCGGCATTCCCAGTCTCCGGATCAAGGGTCTCTACCTGGCGGTCGCAACGCTCGCCGCGCAGTTCTTCTTCGATTGGGCCTTCCTGCGGCTCCCGTGGTTCACCAACTACGCCCCGTCGGGATCAGTGAATGCGCCGGAACTGGATTTCTTCGGTATGGTCGTTCGCTCGCCGGTCGAGCGCTACCTGCTGTGCCTGCTCTTCGCGACCGTGATGGCGGTGTTGGCGAAAAATCTCGTGCGCGGCAATCTCGGCAGGCAGTGGATGGCGATCCGCGACATGGATATCGCCGCCGAGCTGATCGGCATCAGGCCGCTTTATGCAAAACTGACGGCTTTCGCGGTCTCTTCGTTCATCATCGGGGTGGCGGGTGCGCTCTGGGCGTTCGTCTACCTCGGTTCATGGGAGCCGCTCGCGTTCTCGATCGACCGCTCGCTTGAGCTTCTGTTCATGGTCATCATCGGCGGGCTCGGCTCGATCATGGGTTCGTTCATCGGAGCAGCGTTCATCCTCATCGTGCCGATCATGCTGAATGTGATTCCGACCAAGCTCGGCCTGCCACTGTCGACGCAAACGATCACTCACCTCCAGTTCATCATCTTCGGATCCTTGATCTGCTATCTGCTCATCAAGGAACCCCATGGCTTCGCCCGGCTGATCTCGATCGGCAAGGAGAAGCTCAGGCTTTGGCCGTTTCCCTATTGAGGCAGTGATCGTGCCTTGATCGCAATCGGGTGACGGCCGCCGACAACGGAGAGGAAGGAAGTACCGCAAGGAGGATATCAATATGGCAAGTATTGCACGCAGGTTACTGATACTCGCGATCGCCTTGGCCGGCGCGGCGCTTAGCGCACCGGCCGCAGCGCAAAACGAACAGTTCATCCCAATTCTGTCCTACCGGACCGGACCGTACGCTGTGAACGGCGCGCCCTACGCAAACGGCGTGGTAGACTATTACAACCTGATCAATGAACGTGACGGCGGCATCAACGGCGTCAGGATTCTGATCGAGGAATGCGAGACGGGCTACGCGACCGACAAGGGAGTGGAGTGTTACGAGCGTCTCAAGAGCAAAGGACCAACCGGCGCGGCCTTCATCAATCCGCTGTCGACCGGGATCACCTTCGCACTCACCGAAAAGACCGCGGCTGACAAGATCCCGATCATTACGATGGGGTATGGCCGTGCCGATTCCAAGAACGGCGCGGTGTTCGCATATAATTTTCCATTGCTCGGCACGTATTGGTCCGCGGCCGACATCGCGATCCAGCACGTCGCCAAGGAACTCGGCGGCTTCGACAAGCTGAAAGGCAGGAAGATTTCGCTGCTGTACCATGACAGCCCCTACGGCAAAGAGCCAATTCCGATGCTGCAGGTGCTGGCGCAGAAGTACGGCTTTGAGTTCACGCCGATTCCCGTCACGCATCCCGGCGTCGAGCAGAAGTCGCAATGGCTGGCGATCCGCCAGCACCGGCCGGACTATGTCCTGGTCTGGGGCTGGGGCGTCATGAACAGCACGGCAATCAAGGAAGCGGCCGCCGTCGCCTATCCGCGCGACAAGATGATCGGTGTTTGGTGGTCAGGCGCGGAGCCGGATGTGACGCCGGCGGGCGATCAGGCCAGCGGCTACAAATCGTTGATGCTTCAGCATGGCGCAGGAAAATTCCCCGCGCACGCCGACATAGAGAAGTACGTCTACGCCAAGGGAAAGGGTTCGACAGAACCTGGCAAGATCGGCGAAGTTCTCTACAACCGCGGCATCACGAATGCCATGCTCGGCGTAGAGGCGATCCGCAAGGCGCAAGAAAAATTCGGCAAGCAACCGCTGACGGGCGAGCAGGTCCGTTGGGGGCTTGAGAACCTCATACTCACCGATGCACGAATCAAGGAGCTCGGCTTTGAGGGAATGTTGAAGCCGGTCAGCATTTCCTGCTCCGACCACGAAGGCGCGCGCTACGGGCGCGTCCAGCAATGGGATGGCAAGGGTTGGAAAGTGATCTCCGACTGGTACACGGCTGACGAATCGCTCATCGAACCGCTCGTCGCCGACGTGTCCGCGAAGTATGCCGCGGAGAAGAAGATCAAGCCGCGCGACTGCGCGAAAGAAACCTGACCCGTGCGAGTGATCCGGGAGGCAGGATTGCCTGCTCCCGGATCGCAGCCCCTGCTCGGTTTGGAGGTCTGCGCATGTCAATCGCCAAGGTCGTCACCGCTGCGACGGAAGCGGCAGCGCTGATTTTATCGGTCAACAATATCGAGGTTGTCTACGATCACGTCATTCTCGTGTTGAAGGGCGTCTCGCTGGAGGTCCCGCGAGGCGGCATTGTTGCGCTTCTCGGCGCCAACGGCGCCGGCAAGACGACGACGCTGAAGGCGGTCTCCAATCTGCTGCACGCAGAGCGCGGCGAGGTCACCAAGGGCTCGATCCTGTTCAACGGCGTCGAGGTGAAGTCCCTGTCGCCAAACGAGGTGGTGCGACGCGGCTGCATCCAGGTGATGGAGGGGCGGCGCGCCTTCCCTCATCTGACGGTCGAGGAGAACATCCTGACCGGCGCCTTTACACGGACGGACGGCAAGCTCGCGATCGCGCAGGACCTTGAACGTGTCTACGCTTATTTCCCCCGCCTCAAAGAGCGACGCAGTTCCACCGCCGGCTATACGTCGGGCGGCGAACAGCAGATGTGCGTGATTGGCCGCGCGCTGATGTCGCGCCCGAAGATGATCCTGCTCGACGAACCATCGATGGGCCTCGCGCCGCAGATCGTCGAAGAGATCTTCGAGATCGTGAAGGATCTCAACGCCAGGGAAGGTGTGTCGTTTCTTCTCGCCGAGCAGAACACCAATATGGCGCTCAGATATGCAAGCCACGGCTACATCCTCGAAAACGGCCGCGTGGTGATGGACGGCGAAGCGCACGCGCTCGCCGCAAATGAGGACGTCAAGGAGTTCTATCTTGGCGTCGCCGGAGAGAAGCGAAAATCATACCGCGATGTGAAGCACTACAAGCGACGCAAGCGCTGGCTCGCCTAGCGGATGATGGCATCCCGGAAATCCCGAGACTCCGGGTTCGGTCTTTCGGACCGCCCCGGAATGACGGTGCTGGGGCTTACACCCCGCCCGGATAGTTCGGGGCTTCGCGCGTGATGGTCACGTCGTGGACGTGGCTCTCGCGCAGGCCGGCGCCGGTGATGCGGACGAATTCGGCCTTGTCGTGGAAATCCTTGATGTCCTTGGCGCCGACATAGCCCATCGCCGCTCTGAGGCCGCCAGCGAGCTGGTGCATCACATTGCCGACCGGGCCCTTGTAGGGCACCTGGCCCTCGATGCCTTCGGGGACGAGCTTCAGCGTGTCCTTGATGTCCTGCTGGAAGTAGCGGTCGGCCGAGCCGCGCGCCATCGCGCCGACCGAGCCCATGCCGCGATAGGCCTTGTAGGAGCGGCCCTGCCACAGGAAGACTTCGCCCGGCGTCTCGTCGGTGCCGGCGAGCAGCGAGCCGACCATGGCGATGTCGGCACCGGCGGCGAGCGCCTTGGCGAGGTCGCCGGAATATTTGATGCCGCCGTCGGCGATCACGGGCACGTCGGCCTTCTTCGCCGCCGCGACCGCATCCATGATCGCGGTGAGCTGCGGCACGCCGACGCCGGCGACGATGCGCGTGGTGCAGATCGAGCCCGGGCCGATGCCGACCTTGATGCAGTCCGCGCCGGCATCGATCAGCGCCTGCGCGCCGCCCTCGGTCGCGACGTTGCCGGCCACCACCTGCACCGCGTTGGAGAGCCGCTTGATGCGGTTGACGGCATTGAGCACGTGGCGCGAATGGCCGTGCGCGGTGTCGACCACGACGACGTCGACGCCGGCATCGATCAGCCGCTCGGTGCGTTCATAGCCGGTCTCGCCGACCGTGGTGGCAGCGGCGACGCGCAGGCGGCCGTGCTCGTCCTTGCAGGCGAGCGGATGGGCGACCGCCTTCTCGATGTCCTTGACGGTGATCAGGCCGACGCAGCGATACTGGTCGTCGACGACGAGCAGCTTCTCGATGCGATGCTTGTGCAGCATCCGCTTCGCCTCGTCCTGGCCGACGCCCTCGCGCACCGTGACGAGGTTCTCGTGCGTCATCAGCTCCGAGACCTTCTGCCGGGGATCGCTGGCGAAACGCACGTCGCGGTTGGTCAGGATGCCGACCAGCTTGCCCGGCACGTTCTTGGCGGCACCGGTGACGACCGGAATGCCCGAGATGCCGTTCTCCTTCATCAGGGTCAGCGCATCGGCCAGCGTGGCGTCGGGGCCGATGGTCAGCGGATTGACCACCATGCCGGACTCAAACTTCTTGACCTGCCGCACCTGCGCGGCCTGCCCTTCCGGATCGAAGTTGCGGTGGATGACGCCGAGACCGCCGGCCTGCGCCATCGCGATCGCCATGCGCGCCTCGGTGACGGTGTCCATCGCGGACGCCATGATCGGAATGTTGAGCGAGATCGCGCGGGTGACGCGCGAGCGAATATCGACTTCCGAGGGAAGCACGTCGGACAAACCGGGCTTCAGCAGCACATCGTCGAACGTGAAGGCTTCGCGGATAGCCGGAAATCCCGTGGCCATTGCCAACTCCTTATATCTGCGGCCCAGCCGCGATGGTCTTACGGATGAACGCCGCCTGCGGCGACGCTCGCTGCGTCACCGTCGAATCGGCGCCCATCGGTGGGGTTGACGCTGGTCGATAGCATGGCGGCATGACGAATCAAAGTGTTTGCCAGCCATGCACAGGCCTTTTTAGGGGGCCGGTTTAGGGCGCCCGGTAACCCGGCGGCGGCCCATGGCGGCGGATCGCCTCGACCATTTCGCGATGGCGCCGGTCCTCGCGCTTCATGTGGACCGCGATCACGGCATGGGCCGACGGCACCAGCAGCAACACGTGGAAAAACAGCCCGAAAACCGCGCAAAACACGATCAGGACCAGATTAAAGATGGCCGAAAACGGCTGTCCGTTCAGGAGCAGTCCGATCGGCGGCAAGAGGGCGGCAAGGACGTAGATCACGGCGAACCTTTGGACACGGGCGGATGCATACCAGCGTCACGCAGGATTTAGGGCGTTTGGCCGGTTCCGCAATAGCGTGGCCGAGGGCAGGATGATATGGCCCGCTCGCCCGCCTTTTCAGCACAGCTGTCCTGTTTTGATGAACAAGCAACGCCTGATCCCGCTCATCGTGGCCACCGCCCTGTTCATGGAGAACATGGACTCCACGGTGATCGCGACCTCGCTGCCGGCGATCGCCGCCGATATCGGCACCAGCCCGCTGACGCTGAAACTGGCGATCACCTCCTACCTGCTGTCGCTCGCGGTGTTCATCCCGGCGAGCGGCTGGACCGCGGACCGCTTCGGCGCCCGCATCGTGTTTGCCGGCGCCGTCGGCGTGTTCATGCTGGGCTCGATCGGCTGCGCACTGTCGTCCTCGGTGACCGATTTCGTGTTCGCCCGCATCCTGCAGGGCCTCGGCGGGGCGATGATGACCCCGGTCGGTAGGCTGGTGCTGCTGCGCTCGGTCGACAAGAGTGCGCTGGTCAACGCGATGGCCTGGGTGACGGTCCCGGCGCTGATCGGCCCGGTGATCGGGCCGCCGCTCGGCGGCTTCATCACCACCTATTTCTCCTGGCACTGGATCTTCCTGATCAACATCCCGATCGGGCTGCTCGGCATCTTTCTGGCGCTGAAATACATCGACCCGATCAAGAGCGAGGATCCCGAGCGCTTCGATCTCGTGGGACTGGTGCTGGCCGGGATCGGCCTCGCCGGCATCGCCTTCGGGCTGTCGGTGGCCGGGCTCAATCTGCTGCCGTGGCCGATCGTCGCCGCGCTGGTCGGGGTCGGCACGGTATCGATGACGCTTTACGTCATCCACGCGCGGCGAACCGGCTCGCCGGTGCTCGATTTCGGCTTGCTGCGGCTGCCGACCATGCGCGCGTCGATCGTCGGCGGCTTCATGTTCCGGCTCGGCATCGGCGCGCTACCGTTCCTGCTGCCGCTGTTGATGCAGGTCGGCTTCGGCCTGTCGCCGTTCCAGTCCGGTCTCGTCACCTTTGCGTCGGCGGTCGGCGCCATGGGGATGAAGACGCTGGCGGCGCGCATCATCCGCGCCTTCGGCTTCCGCAACATGATGACCGTCAACGCGGTGGTCAGTTCGGCCTTCCTCGCCGCCTGCGCCTTGTTCACAATCTCGACGCCGCTGATGCTGATCTTCACCATCCTGGTGGTCGGCGGCTTCTTCCGCTCGCTGCAATTCACCGCGATCAACACCGTGGCCTATGCCGAGGTCGAGGCGCCGCAGATGAGCCGGGCCACCACTCTGGTCAGCGTCAACCAGCAGCTCGCGGTGTCCGCCGGCGTCGCGGTCGGCGCGTTCTCGGTTGAAACCACGCTGGCGCTGCATCACCAGACCGAACTCTCCGCCGACGTGTTCGCGCCCGCCTTCATCGTGGTATCGTTGATCTCGGCGGCCTCGGCCTGGTTCTTCTGGCAGATGCCGGCTGAGGCCGGCAACGAGATCGCCGGCCGCAAGGCGATCGACATCTCGAGCCGCAAGGGCGCCGAGAAGCGCGCCGCGACCGAAGCCGTCAAGGTCGCGACCGAGGACACCCAGAACGCGCGCGATCAACGCCTCGGCTAGTCGATCGAACGAGCCGTTCCCGAGGCACGGACACCGCGAGTCGCCGTCAGGGTCACGACCAGACCATCAGGGGTGGCCGGTCATTCCGCCTGGCTGTTTTCGATCCGGACGTTCGATCAGTTCGTATGTGGGAACGTGGGTCGCTTCCAGCCACGATTCCAGCGCTGCTCCGCAGACCGTGCAGATCGCATCACCCGTATGCGGCACCAAGAACTTCTCTTCGGTGCGTCTGTACTCGGCGCCGCAATTGCATTGAACAATGGTCGCCATGTGGGAAATATGCGCTTGCGTCGGCCGATTTTCTAGTCCGGCGCGAAACGGCCCCGGTGCGCGAAACTGACGCTGCATCAAGGCCGCCAACCCGTGGGGGGTTTTCTCCCGGTGGGCTTGGGGGGCATTGGCCGGGAGCAAAGGAGTCGACTCCAGCCGCGCGCCAAGGTTCCCGCCCGTCACTATGAAATGTATTTCTATGTGCTCGGTCTATCACCGTCATCCTGCGGTGGCCGCTTCTTCGGCGGCCCTCGAAGGATCGACGGGCACCAGCCGGGCCGCGCACCCTTCGAGGGCTCGCCCAGCGGCGCAAAGCGCCGCGATTTATCGCTCGTTCACCTGTCCGCGAAATCCCGTCGCCAGCACATAGCGCTCCGACGAATCCTGCCGGCTGGCGGCCGGCTTGACGTGGCGGACGGTGGCGAAATCGCGCTTCAGCTGCGCCACCAGCTCGGCGTCGGCCCCGCTCTGGAACACTTTTGCCAGGAACGTGCCGCCGGGATTGAGCACTTCGCCGGCGAAATGCGCGGCGGTCTCGACCAGGCCGATGATGCGGAGCTGATCGGTCTTGCGATGGCCGGTGGTGTTGGCGGCCATGTCGGACATCACGATGTCGGCGCGGCCGCCCATCATCGCGATCAGCTTCTCCGGCGCGTCGTGGTCGAGGAAGTCGAGCTGCGCGAAGGTGACGCCGGGAATCTCGCCCATCTCCAAGAGATCGATCGCGACCACCTTGCCCTTGCCGTCGGCTGCTCCTGTCCGCTTGGCCGCGATCTGGCTCCAACCGCCGGGCGCCGCGCCGAGGTCGACCACGGTCACGCCCGGCTTGAGCAGACGATATTTGTCGTCGATCTCGAGCAGCTTGAAAGCTGCGCGGGAGCGGTAGCCCATCGCCTTGGCCTTGGCGACATAGGGATCGTTGAGCTGGCGCTCGAGCCAGAGTTTTGACGAAAGCTTGCGCTTGCCGCCGCTCTTGACCGTGACGTGCAGCCGCCCGGTAGTGTCTTTCGCCATACTGCTTCTCTACTCCCTCGCCCCGCTCTTGCGGGGAGAGGGTTGGGGTGAGGGAATGTTTCCGCAATGAAGATGAGAGATGCGCTCGTGGAGAGTTCCCCTCACCCGGATTGCATTGACATGCAATCCGGCCTCTCCCCGCAAGCGGGGCGAGGCAAGGGAAGCTTTAGCACGCCCGCAGCGCGCCGTCCTCGCGCATCATCTCGACCAGCATGCCTTCGCGCAGGCCGCGATCGGCAACGCGGAGCCGCGGCATCGGGAACGCGTTGCGGATCGCATCGAGGATCGCGCAGCCGGCGAGCACCAGATCGGCGCGCTCGACGCTGATGCAGTTGTTGTTGACGCGAGCCTCATAGCTCATGCCGAGCAGCTTCTGGATCGTCGCGGTGACGTCGCAATCGTTCATCCAGATGCCGTCGATGCGGCGGCGGTCGTAGCGCGACAGGTTGAGGAACACGCCGGCGAGCGTGGTCACGGTGCCGGAGGTGCCGAGCATGTGCATGTCGCGCAGATCCTTGCCGTGCTCGGCCGCGAACGGCGCGACGTGCCGCGCAACCTCATCGATCATTCGCGCATACATATCCCTGGTGACGTTCTTGCCGCCGAAATGTTCGGCCAGCGTGACGACGCCGAGCGGGATCGACATCCATGCCTTGATGCGTGGCGCCGCGTCGGGCGCGTTGGGGTCGCGCTCGATCCGCACCAGCTCGGTCGAGCCGCCGCCGATATCGAACAGGATGGCGCCCCGCCCCTTCGGATCGAGCAGCGGCGAGCAGCCGATCACCGCGAGCGTCGCCTCGGTCTCACGATCGATCACCTCGAGCTTGATGCCGGTCTCGGCCGCCACCCGCGCGCGGAAGCTCTCGGCATTGCCGGCGGCGCGGCAGGCCTCGGTGGCGATCAGGCGGAGCCGGCGCGCCTTGCGATAGCGAATCTTGTCGCTGCAGATGGCCAGTGCGGCAATCGCCCGCTCAATCGCGGCCTCGCTGATCGAGCCCGTGGCGGCGATGCCTTCGCCGAGCCTGATGATCCGCGAGAATGAATCGACCACGCGGAACCCGTCGCCAGTGGGACAGGCGATCAACAGCCGGCAATTGTTGGTGCCAAGGTCCAGCGCGGCGTAGACGCCACTTTCCGCCGCCGCCGCAACCAACCCTGGCGGAGCTTCGCTGGCCAGGGGGCCGTCGCAAAGCCGCACATGGTCGTTCATCAAAACTGTCTTTCCGCGGGACCCCAGGGGATCCGTAGGATCCTTTAGGCCCGCCGAATAATTATCGTTCACGGAAACTTTAGCAGCGTCAAAGCCCTACGCAAACTCCGTTCACATTGGGTCCATGCCCAATCGGGCGTTGTCGTTAAGGGGGGTGTGCGTTATCTCCTCAGCGCCCCCAAACTCCAGCAAATCCGGGCATTTCAGGTCATTTTCGATGCAAGATCACACGCCGCCTGCCTCCCTCGAAAACGCTATCGCACTGCAAAAATACGGTGTCGGACAGCCTGTTCGACGAAAGGAGGACGACACCCTGGTGCGGGGCAAGGGCAAATACACCGACGATTTCTCGCTGCCCGGCCAGGCCTATTGCTGGATGGTTCGCTCCTCGCATGCCCATGGAATCATCAAGGGGGTCGATACGGCGGCCGCCAAGGCGATGCCCGGCGTGCTCGGGGTCTGGACCGGCGCCGACCTTGCGGCCGCCGGCTACAACCCCTTCACCTGCGGCCTGCCGCTGAAGAACCGCGATGGCTCGCCGCTCAAGCAGACCAACCGCCCCGCGCTGGTGACCGACAAGGTGCGCTTCGTCGGCGATCCCGTCGCCTTCGTGGTGGCGGAGACCGCGGCGCAGGCGCGCGATGCCGCCGAGGCCGTCGAGGTCGATATCGAGCCGCTGCCCGCGGTGACCGACGCAGCTGAAGCCGCCAGGCCCGGCGCGCCGCAGCTCTACGACGACATCCCCGATAACGTCGCGCTCGACTATCACTATGGCGACGCCGCCAAGATCGAGGCGGCGTTCGCCGGCGCGGCGCACGTCACCAAGCTCGACATCGTCAACACCCGCGTCGCCGTGGTCTCGATGGAGCCGCGCGTCGCCCTCGCCCATTACGACAAGAAAACCGAACGCTTCACGCTGCAGGTGCCGACCCAGGGCGTCTCCGGCAACAAGGCGATCCTGGCACGCCTGCTCAACGTGCCCGCCGACAAGGTCCGCATCCTCACCGGCAATGTCGGCGGCTCGTTCGGGATGAAGAACCTCAACTATCCCGAATACACCTGCATCGCGCATGCTGCGCGTGAACTGGGCCGCCCGGTGAAGTGGCTGGACGAGCGCTCGACCAGCTTCCTCTCCGACAGCCAGGGCCGCGCGCAGCTGATCCATGCCGAGCTCGCGCTCGATGCCGACGGCAAGTTCCTCGCGGTGCGGCTGTCCGGCTACGGCAATCTCGGCGCCTACATCACCGGCGTCGCGCCGGGCCCGCTGTCGCTCAACACCGGCAAGAACCTCGCCAGCGTCTATCGCACGCCGCTGCTCGGCGTCGACATCAAGACGGTCCTGACCAACACCACGCTGATGGGCGCCTATCGCGGCGCCGGCCGGCCCGAGGCCAATTACTACATGGAGCGGCTGATCGATGCGGCCGCCGACGAGATGGGCATCAACCGCTTCACGCTGCGCAAGCGCAACTTCATCAAGCCGTCGCAGCTGCCGTTCCCGGCGGCGTCCGGCGTCACCTATGACAGCGGCGATTTCGCCGGTGTGTTCCAGAAGGCGCTGGAGATCTCCGACTATGAGAACTTCGCCAAGCGCAAGAAGGAGAGCAAGAAGAGCGGCAAGCTGCGCGGTATCGCCGTCGGCTCCTATCTCGAGGTCACCGCGCCGCCGAGCGGCGAGCTCGGCAAGATCAGCTTCGAGCCCGATGGCTCGGTGAAGCTCACCACCGGCACGCTGGATTACGGCCAGGGCCACGCCACGCCGTTCGCGCAGGTGCTGTCTGACCGGCTCGGCGTGCCCTTCGAGAAGATCACCCTCGAACAGGGTGACAGCGATCTGGTGCGCTTCGGCAACGGCACCGGCGGCTCGCGCTCGATCACCGCAACGGGGCAAGCGATCGTCGAGGCCTCGGCGCTCGTCGTCGAGAAGGGCAAGAAGGCGGCCGCGCACATGCTGGAGGCCTCCGAGGCCGACATCGAATTCGGCGCCGGCCGCTTCACCATCGCCGGCACCGACCGCTCGATCGGCATCATGGAGCTCGCCGAGCGGATGCGCGCCGGCAAGATGCCGGAAGGCACGCCGGAGACGCTCGACGTCGATCACGCCACCAAGGAGACGGCGTCGACCTTCCCGAACGGCTGCCACGTCGCCGAGGTCGAGATCGATCCGGACACCGGCGTGACGCGGATCGTGCGCTACTCCGCGGTCAACGATTTCGGCGTCGTGGTCAATCCGATGATCGTCGCGGGCCAGCTGCACGGCGGCGTCGCGCAGGGCATCGGCCAGGCGCTGATGGAGGAAATCAGCTACGACGCCTCCGGCCAGCCGATCACCGGCTCATTCATGGACTATGCGCTGCCGCGCGCCGGCGACGTGCCGTCGATGCTGGTCGGCGATCATCCCTCGCCGGCGAAATCCAACCCGCTCGGCACCAAGGGCTGCGGCGAGGCCGGCTGCGCCGGCAGCCTCGTCTGCATCGTCAACGCCGTGGTCGACGCGCTGTCAGAGTACGGCATCAAGCATATCAACATGCCGCTGACGCCGGAACGCGTCTGGCGCGCGATCCAGGACGCCAAGGCGAGCGTGGCATAAGGGCCCTCCTGCTCCCTCGCCCGCTCTTGCGGGGAGAGGGCTGGGGTGAGGGGCTCCATCCGGCGAGCAAGGTCGTTGTAACTGGAATTGTGCCTTGCCCCTCAACCGGATCGCATCTGCGATGCGATCCGACCTCTCCTCGTGAAGAACGGGGAGAGGTGGAAAGTTACGCCGCGGCCTGCTCGCGCGGCTGGGTGATCGCGATATGCCAGCAATGCGCGAGCGGGGTGCCATTGCCGAGCACCAGCGCGTCGAGCTCGACGAAGCGGTGGCCCTTCTTGTCGTAATTGCCCGTCACCTTGGCGCGCGCGGTCAGCTCGTCGCCGATCTTGCCCGCCGACAGCAGCTGCATGCGGGTGCCGACATGGATCCAGGGCCCGAGGATCGCGTTGTCGACCAGGACCTTGTTCATCACCCGCGGCAGCAGGCCGGGATGGCCGAGACCTTCGCGCAGGTAGATCGGGTCGGTCTCCCGGATATCGGCGAGATACTCCTTCGCGGCATCACCCGACCAGTCGCGCGGGATGGTGCCGAGCCACTTGCCCTCTTCATAGGACGACGCGCTGACCGGCTTGCGCTCGGCGACAGCTGCGACCTGCTTGTAGTCGCCGAGCACGAATTTCGGCGCGGATGCCGGCAGCGACGCGGTGCCGGTGGCGCAGAGCTCGCCGCGGCTGTGGAGCTCGATCGTCAGCCCATTGCCGGTCTCCTGTCCGGTCAATTCCGCGATCTCGCCGTCATAGACCGGCTTGACGAAGCGCGCCTCGATCAGGCCGCGCGCGAGGAAATCGCGGCCCCATTTCTCGACCGGCAGATGCATCATGTAGGCCATCACGTCGACGCCTGGCACCAGTCCGCCGGAAAAGCCGAACTTCCGCGCCACCGTGTCGTCGTGGATCTTGTTCTCCGACAGTTTCGAGGTGTTGTACGCCGAGACGCGGTAGGTCAGCGAAGCCGTCTTCGAATCCATGGGGTTTCCCCTTATTTCCGTTGTTTTTCTCAGGCAATCGTAGTCGAACCGGTCAGCCTGACAAGCCTCTCGTTTTGCTCGCAATTTTCCGCCCGATGGAGTACACGCAGGCCGCGCCTGCCAACCCTGGAATCGATGACTGAAACCCCTGCTCCCACCCGCATCTATGTCGACGCCGACGCCTGCCCGGTGAAGGACGAGATCTATCGCGTCGCGATCCGGCTCGGCGTGCCCGTCAGCGTGGTCGCGGGCAATTTCATCCGCGTGCCGCAGGATCCGCTGATCGAGCGCATTGCCGCCGGTTCCGGCATGGATGCCGCCGACGACTGGATCGCGGAACGCGCGCATGAAGGCGACGTCGTGATCACGGCGGACATTCCGCTGGCGAGCCGCTGCGTCAAGGCCGGCGCCGATGTGATCGCGCCGAACGGCAAGCCGTTCACCGAACAGTCGATCGGCATGACGCTTGCGGTGCGCAATCTGATGACCGATCTGCGCTCGTCGGGCGAGATCACCGGCGGGCCGAAATCATATTCGCCGCGCGACCGCTCGACCTTCCTGTCGACGCTCGACCAGACCATCCGCCGTATCCAGCGCCGCCGCGCCGAGCAGGCGCAGGCGAGCGAGCCGGGTTAGCGCAATGGCTCCGCCTCCTCTCATCCAGCTCAAGGACATCAGCCTGACCTTCGGCGGCACGCCGCTGCTGACGGGCGTCGAGCTCTCGGTCTCCGCCGGCGAGCGCGTCTGCCTGATCGGCCGCAACGGCTCCGGCAAGTCGACTCTGCTGCGGATCGCGGCCGGCCTGGTCGAGCCTGACGCCGGCAGCCGCTTCGTACAGCCCGGCGCCACCATCCGCTATCTGCCGCAAGAGCCGGATTTCGGCGAGCACAACACGACGCTCGCCTATGTCGAGGCCGGCCTCGGCCCCGGCGACGACCACTACCAGGCCCGCTATCTGCTTGAGCAGCTCGGCCTCAGCGGCGAGGAAGATCCCGCGCTTGTCTCCGGCGGCGAGGCGCGCCGCGCGGCGCTGGCGCGCGTGCTGGCGCCCTCGCCCGATATCCTGCTGCTCGACGAGCCGACCAACCATCTCGACCTGCCGACCATCGAATGGCTCGAGGGCGAACTGGAAAGCCGGCGCTGCGCGCTGGTGCTGATCAGCCACGACCGCCGCTTCCTCACCAATCTGTCGCGCACCACGGCCTGGCTCGACCGTGGCCAGATCCGGCAGATCGAGCGCGGCTTCGGCGCCTTCGAGGCGTGGCGCGACGAGGTGCTGGCGGAGGAAGAGCGCGAGCAGCACAAGCTCGACCGCAAGATCGTCAACGAGGAGCACTGGCTGCGCTACGGCGTCTCCGGTCGCCGCAAGCGCAACGTCAAGCGGCTCGGCAATCTGCATGCGCTGCGCGACCAGCGCCGCAACTATCGCGGCGCCACCGGCAATGCCACGCTCGCCGCCGCCGAAGCCGAGAAGTCCGGCCGCCTGGTGATCGAGGCCAAGAACATCGCGAAGGCGTTCGGCGAGCGCAAGATCGTCGACGGCTTCTCGACCCGGATCCAGCGCGGCGACCGGCTCGGTATCGTCGGCCCGAACGGCGCCGGCAAGACCACATTGGTGTATCTGTTGATCGGCAACGATCCGCCCGACTCCGGTTCGGTGCGACTCGGGGCCAATATCGAGATGGCAACCCTCGACCAGCACCGCGAGAGCCTCGACCCGAAGCTGACGCTGGCTGAAGCCTTGACCGGCGGCCGCGGCGACCACGTCATGGTCGGCGACAAGTCGAAGCACGTCATCGGCTACATGAAGGATTTCCTGTTCGCGCAGGAGCAGCGCGGCACGCCGCTGGAAGCGCTCTCCGGCGGCGAGCGCGGCCGCCTGATGCTGGCGCGCGCGCTGGCCAAGCCGTCGAACCTCTTGATCCTGGACGAGCCGACCAACGACCTCGATCTCGAAACCCTCGACGTGCTCGAGGACATGCTCGGCGATTACGAAGGCACGGTGATCCTGATCAGCCACGACCGCGACTTCCTCGACCGCGTCGTGACGTCGGTGATCGTGCCCGAGGGCCAGGGCCGCTGGATCGAATATGCCGGCGGCTATTCCGACATGCTGACGCAGCGCGGCGCCGACGTGAAGCGCGAGACGGTGAAGGCGGATACCGCGACCGAAGAGAAGAAGGAAGCCAGGGCGGCAGCGCCCGAGGCAGCACCGCGGCGCCGGCTGAGCTTCAACGAGAAACACGCGCTGGAAACCTTGCCGAAGACCATCGACAAGCTGCACAACGAGATCGCCAAGCAGCAGAAGCTGCTCGACGATCCCGATCTCTATACGAAGGATCGCAAGACATTCGACGCCGCCTCGGCCGCGATCGCAAAGGCGCAGCAAGAGCTCGCTGCCGCCGAGGACCGCTGGCTCGAGTTAGAGGTGCTGCGCGAAGAGATCGAGCAGGCATGAACACAATGATTCTTGCCGTCATTGCGAGGAGCGGAGCGACGAAGCAATCCATGCATCTGCAAACGCGGACAGATGGATTGCTTCGCTCCGCTCGCAATGACGGAAACTCTGCAATGGAGCCACCCCGATGACGACGCCCCTCGCCGCCAAGATCGCCAAGGAATACGGCACGCCCTGCGCCGTGATCGACATGGACCGGGTCGAGCGCAACATCGCACGCATCCAGAAGGCCTGCGACGAGGCCGGCGTCGCCAACCGTCCGCACATCAAGACGCACAAGAACCCGATGCTGGCGCAGCTGCAGATCAAGGCCGGCGCCAAAGGCATCACCTGCCAGAAGCTCGGCGAGGCCGAGATCATGGCGGACGCCGGCATCGACAACATCCTGATCAGCTACAATCTGCTCGGCGATGAGAAGATGGCGCGGCTTGGCGCGCTGCAAGGCAAGGCCAACGTCACTGTCGCGGCCGACAATTCGGTCGTGGTCGGCGACCTGCCGAAGGCGGCAGCCGCCTCCGGCAGGTCGCTCTCGGTGGTGGTCGAATGCGACACCGGCCGCAAGCGCGCCGGCGTCGAGACGCCGGCCGAGGCGATCGCGCTGGCGCGCGAGATCGCAGCCTCCAAGGGCCTCAGCTTCGCGGGCTTCATGCTGTATCCGACCGAGACCGGCTGGGCCGATGCGCAGAAATTCTATGACGAGGCGCTAGCCGGCGTGCGCGCCCATGGCCTCGACGCGACCATCGTCTCCACCGGCGGCACGCCGAACCTGAAGAATCTCGGCAAGCTGAAGGGCGGCACCGAGCATCGCTTCGGTACCTACATCTACAACGACCGCATGCAGGTCGCGGCCGGCGTCGCGACCTGGGACGATTGCGCGCTGCATATTTATTCCACCGTCGTCAGCCGCGCCGGCCCCGAGCGCGGCATCCTCGATGCCGGCTCCAAGACGCTGACCTCGGACACCGGCGGCCTCGAAGGCCACGGCCTGATCCTCGAACATCCGGAGGCCAGGATCGCGCGCTTCGCCGAGGAGCACGGCTTCCTCGATCTCTCCCGCAGCAACACCCGCCCCAATGTCGGCGACGTGGTGCGGATCGTGCCCAATCACGTCTGCGTCGTCGTCAATATGATGGACGAGGTCGTGATGGTGCGCGGTGACGAGATCATCGGTGCGTTGCCGGTGACGGCGCGGGGCAAGCTGCGGTAGCCGCATACACAGACCTTGTAGGATGGGTAGAGCGTAGCGAAACCCATCATGTCACTGCGGATCGAAGTTGATGGGTTTCGCTTCGCTCTACCCATCCTACGAACTCCGCATTTACTCCCGCATCAGCGCCTGCAGCTCGCGGTCCAGCGCCGCGCGAAACACCTCGATCGGCCGCGCCAGGCGGCCGGCCGGCGGGCGATGCACGATCCAGGCGCGGACTGCGGGATTGAAATCCGCGATCTTCACGGCCTTGAGCCGGCTACGGATCGGGCTTCGTTTCAGCGCCACCGGCGTCACGAGGCCGATGCCGAGCCCGCGCGCCACCAGCGACAGCCGCAGCTCGCTGTCGAGCGCCTCGACCGCGATGTTGAACGGCAGATGCGCCGCATCGAATTGACGCTTCAGCGTCTGGCGAAAGCCGCAGCCGTCCTGGTTGATCACCCATCCGGTCCGCGACAGCCATTCGAGATCGACCGACTTCGGCGTCTTCATGTCGCGCGCGACGACGAACACCACCGGCTGCGCGCCGAGATCGTCGGCCACGAGATCGTCGGGCGGCGCGGTGCCGTCAGGCAAACAGATTGCAGCGGCATCGAGCTCGTTGCGGCTGACCCGCTCCATGTGGTTGGGCGACCAGCCGGAGACGACGCGCACCGCCAGCGCCGGAAATTCGCCGCGCACCGCATCGAGCGGTCCGGTCAGCCCGGCCTCCGACAAAAACGGTGTCAGGCCGAGCCTGAACTCGCCGCGCACCACGCCGTCATTGGCGACGCCTGACTTGAGGTCGTCGAGCATGCGCAGCAGCCGGCGGCCCTGCTCATAGGCTTCGATTCCCGCCGCCGTCGGCTTCAGCGGCTTGGATAGCCGGTCGAGCAGCTGCGCGCCGAGCATCTCCTCGAGATTCTGGATCCGCCGCGTCACGCCGGGCTGGGTCAGGTTCAGCCGCGCCGAGGCCGCGACGATCGATCCGGTCTCGACCACGGCGACGAACGCCACGAGGTCATGGGTGTTCATAATAATCTCGCATATTCTTCATCATCTTATTTGAATTGTAGCATATTATCCCGATCCCCTAAAGGGGGCCTCGCCACTCCATCGCGAGGTCCCATGACCATCTCCGAAGCCACCAAACTCTCCCCGGCGCGCACCGTCGCCGTGCGTCCGCTGATCTGGATCGGCGCCATCACGACCGGCACCGTCGTCACCAATCTCTTTGCGCCGCAGATTCTCGTCGGTCTGATGGGCCGCTCGCTCGGCATGACCGCGCTAGAGGCCGGCCTGATCTCGACGTTGACCCTGCTCGGCTACGCGCTCGGGCTGCTGCTGCTGGTGCCGCTGGTCGACCTCGTCGAGAACAAGCGGCTGATCCTGCGCACGCTGGCCTGCGCTATCGTCGCGGCGATCGGCACCGCGATGGCGCCGACGCCGCTGATCCTGCTGGCCGCCACCTTCATCCTCGGCGCGTCGTGCGCCGCGATCCAGATGGTGGTGCCGCTGGTTGCGTCGATGGTGCCGCCGGAGCGCCGGGGACAGGCGATCGGCGATGTGATGAGCGGCCTGATGATCGGCATCCTGCTGTCGCGGCCGATGGCGAGCCTGATCGCGGACAGCTGGAACTGGCGCGGCTACTATGTCACCTCGGCCGTGCTGATGACGGTGCTCGCCGCAGCACTGGCGCGCACCCTGCCGACGCTGCAGCCGGCGGCGAAGGTCAGCTACGGCGCGCTGCTGCGTTCGTTCCCGACACTGCTGCGCGAGGAGCCGGTGCTGCGCGTCCGGTCCTGGACCGCGGCGCTGGTGATGGCCTCGTTCACCGCGTTCTGGGCCGCCGTGGCGCTACGCCTGCCGGACGCGCCGTTCAAGCTCGACGCCAGGGGCATCGCACTGTTCGCACTGATCGGCGTTGCCGGCGCCGTCGCGACGCCGCTGGCCGGCCGCTGGGGCGACCGTGGCCTGGCACGGCCGATGCTGATCGGCTCGCACCTGCTGATATCCGCATCGCTCGCGCTGTGCGCTTGGGCCGGCGTACTGGAGTCGCGGATTGCAGCACTCGTCGCGCTGAGCCTCGGCACCATCCTGCTCGATCTCGGCATCACCACCGACCAGACGCTCGGCCGCCGCGCCGTCAACCTGCTGCGCGCCGAGGCGCGCGGCCGGATCAACGGCCTGTTCGTGGCGCTGTTCTTCATCGGCGGCGCGGTGGGCGCGGCAGCGGCGTCCGCGGCGTGGAGCTTTGGTGGTTGGACCGCGGTGTGTGCGGTGGCTGCGGCGTTCGGTGTGCTTGGATTCATCACCGACCTCGCCACGAAGACCGGCTCGGAATGAGCCTATCCCGTAGGATGGGTAGAGCGCAGCAAAACCCATCATGCTTCCGCTGGGAAAAAAGTTGATGGGTTTCGCTTCGCTCTACCCATCCTACAGAGCTACGATTTCTGCACGAGCCATCGTAACACGCCCTTCCCAGCGGCGACGCCCGTTGCAAACGACGCCTGCAATAGATAGCCGCCGGTCGGCGCCTCCCAATCGAGCATCTCGCCGGCCGCGAAAACGCCGGGCAGCCGCCGCAGCATGAAATGCGCGTCGAGTTCGTCGAACCTGATGCCGCCAGCGCTCGAGATCGCGCGTGCGATCGGTGCCACGCCGGTGATCCGGATCGGCACCGCATTGATCAGTTCGGCCAATTCGGCCGGCGGCAGCGCGGCCAGCGAACGGCCGACGGCGACGGCCGCCTCCTGCAACAGCCCGATGCCGACCGGCGAGAGCTGCGCGGCCTTGCGCAGGAAATTGGACAAGGATTGCTTGCCCTTCGGCGCCGACAGACGCGCGACCAGTTCGTGGCGCGCGGCATCGGGCCGCAACGCCACCGTCAGTGTCGCCGTTCCCTTCGCGAGCACCGCCTCGCGCAATTCCGCCGACAGCGCATAGATGGCGCCGCCCTCGATGCCGGCGCGGGTGACGATCGCTTCGCCGCGCACCGTATGCGGACCAATCGTGAGCGCGACGCCCTTGAGCGGCTGGCCCTCGAACCGGTCGCGGAAGATATTCGACCAGGCAACCGTGAAGCCGGAATTGGCTGGCTTGATCGGCGCCATGGCAACGCCCTTTGCGGCGAGGATCTCCGCCCAAGCGCCGTCCGAGCCGAGTCGCGGCCAGCTCGCGCCGCCGAGTGCCAGCACGGTCGCATCGGCATTGACCACGCGCGGACCGCCTGAAGTCTCAAACAGCAGTCCCCCGCGCGCGTCCCATCCGGTCCAGCGATGCCGGAATGCGAATGCAACGCCCGCGGCATCGAGCCGCCGCAGCCAGGCGCGCAAGAGAGGCGACGCCTTGAACGCCTCGGGGAACACGCGGCCGCTGCTGCCGACGAAGGTCGGCTGCCCCAGCGCCTCGCTCCAGACGCGCAGTGCTTCAGGCGGAAAAGCCTCGACCGCAGCCTTCAGATGCGGCATCGCCTCGCGATAGCGCGCAAGGAAATCCGGCAGCGGTTCGGAGTGGGTGAGATTGAGCCCGCCACGGCCGGCCATCAGGAATTTGCGGCCAGCCGACGGCATCGCGTCGTAGACAGTGACTTGTGCGCCACCTTGCGCGAGCACCTCCGCCGCCATCAGGCCGGCAGGTCCGGCTCCGATGACGGCGACGCTCATGCTCAGAGCTTGATCCCGGCCCGCGCGGCGGCCTGGGCGACATACTTCTGCGTCTGCTCGAACGCGCCCTGCAGCGCCTTCGCGGTCGACATGTCGCTGATCGCGTTGAAGTGCGCGGCGACGCCGTCCGGCGTCCATTCGGACTGCGGCAGGTTGACGCCTTCGGTCTCCAGCACGCGGATCACGGCAAACGAGCCGGCGCCGGCGCCCATGATGGTGCGGGTCGGTGCGTCCTCCGAGAGCAGGAATTCGACCGCGGGCGTGATCGCTTCCGGCTTCATCAGCGCCAGCGCCTGCGGCGGCAGCAGTTCCTCGGTCATGCGGGTCGCAGCGGTCGGCGAGATGGTGTTGACCTTGATGTTGTTCTTGCGGCCCTCTTCGGCGAGCACGTTCATCAGGCCGACCATGCCGGCCTTCGCCGCGCCGTAATTGGCCTGGCCGAAATTGCCGAACAGGCCGGACGACGAGGTCGTCAGCACGATGCGGCCGTAATTGCGCTCGCGCATGCCGGCCCACACCGCCTTGCAGCAGTAGAAGGTGCCGGTGAGATGCACGTCGAGCACCTTGGCCCAGTCGGCGACCTCGAGCTTGGTGAACGACTTGTCGCGCAGGATGCCGGCATTGGCGCACAGGAGATCGACGCTGCCCCACTCCTTGGTGGCGCGCTCGACCATCGCGGTGACCTGCTCGAAGTTCGAGACGTCGGCGCCGTCGGCCATCGCGGTGCCGCCGGCTTTCCGGATCTCCTCGACCACGGTCTCGGCCGGCGACAGCGACCCACCGGTGCCGTCGCGCGCGCCGCCGAAATCGTTGACCACCACCTTGGCGCCGCGGCTGGCGAGCCCCAGCGCATGCGCCCGTCCGAGACCATTGCCCGCGCCGGTGACGATAGCGACGCGTCCGTCAAACCTGATTGCCATGCCGTAAATTCCTGTTCTTCCCTTCTCCCCTTGTGGGAGAAGGTGGCGCGCGCCAGCGCGCCGGATGAGGGGTCTGTCTCCGCGAGCTCAAGCGAGAGTCTTTGCGTGGAGACAGACCCCTCACCCGGCTTCGCGTGCCGCGAAGCCACCCTCTCCCACAGGGGGAGAGGGTGGAGACGCTCGCGATTGGCAGCTTTTGAGCAGCGATGGATGGCCGGGTCAAGCCCGGCCGAGACTGGCCAGGCGGCCACCGGGCGCGCTAGACCGAAGGGGTCATCGACCCGCAGGGTTTCAGGCTTTTGAGCACATGCCCGCTCCAGCACTCGTGATGCTCTTGAGCGTAGCTAATCGCACCGATCACAATCAAAGCGACTACGACAATTCCGGCGACGATGTTTTGCACCATGGCTGCCACTCCCGGGACCGCACCGCCTAAAGCGGGCATCATGGACACCGGGGAACACAGCCGTCAATGCGCTACATGGGCCAGAGCAGCGCACCGCCTGAAAAACAGATTGAGGTGGCTCGCTGCACCTCCCCGCTTGCGGGAGAGGTGCACAACCCTTCGCGGTTGCAACACAACCGTGTCTTGTGATCCTCAGCTGAAATAGATCAGGCCGAGCCAGTCGGCGACCAGCGCGGGCTTTTCCTCGCCCTCGATCTCGACCGTGACGTTGGTGCGCGACAACAACTCCTTCGGCTTGCGCAGCGTGGCTTCGGCCAGCACGAAGCGGCCGCGGACGCGTTTTCCGGAGCGCACCGGCGAGATGAAGCGCAGCTTGTCGAAGCCGTAATTGACGCCCATCGCGGTGCCCTCGAGCACCGGCATCACCTCGTAGGACATGATCGACATCAGCGACATCGTCAGGAAGCCATGCGCGATCGTGGTGCCGAAGGCGGTCTCCTTGCTGGCGCGCTCGGGATCGACATGGATGAACTGGTGATCCTCGATCACGTCGGCATAGGTGTCGATGCGGCCCTGATCGAGCAGGTGCCACGAGGACACGCCGATCTCCTTGCCGACCATGCCCTGGTAGGTTTCCAGCGACACCGGCGGCTTCTTCCAGACTTCGTTCATTGGCTAACCTCTGCTAACCGGAGGTCCGCACCTTCTGCAGCTCCGGAAATTCTTCCTCGCGGAACTCGATCCCGCGCAACGCATCGCTTCTGACATCGTCGTGTTCGAGCCGGCGCAACTGCACGCGACGGATTTTTCCAGAAATCGTCTTCGGCAGTTCGGTGACCAGCTCGATCTTGCGAATGCGTTTAAACGGTGCGAGCCGCGTGTGCAAATGTTTGAAGATCGACAGCGCGGTCTCCGGCGTTCGTTCGACGCCTGATACCAGCAGCACATAGGCCTTCGGGACCGCCAGCCGGATCGGGTCCGGGCTCGGCACCACGGCGGCTTCGGCCACCGCGTCATGCTCCAGCAGCACGCTCTCCAGCTCGAACGGCGAGATCCGGTAGTCGGAGGATTTGAACACGTCGTCGGTGCGGCCAACGAAGGTCAGATAACCCTCGTCATCGGTGAACACGACGTCGCCGCTGCGATAGATCTCGCCGTCGGTGCCGATCAGCTTGCCGTCGTCGCCCTGATAGCCCTGCATCAGGCCCGCCGGCCGGTCTGCGCCGAGCAGCAAGGTCACCTCGCCTTCCTTCGCGGCGTGGCCGTCATTGTCGGTGACCTGCACGCGATAGCCCGGTAGCGGCCGGCCCATTGAGCCGACCTTGACCTTCTGTCCCGGCGAGTTGCCGGCCAGCGCGGTGGTTTCGGTCTGGCCGTAGCCGTCGCGGATGGTCAGCCCCCAGGCAGATTTGACCTGGTCGATGATCTCCGGATTGAGCGGCTCGCCGGCGCCGCACACCTCGCGCAGCGAGACCTTGAAGCTCGCAAGGTCCTCCTGGATGAACATCCGCCACACCGTCGGCGGCGCGCACAGCGTGGTGACGCCGCAGCGGCCGATGATCGAGAGCAGTCCTTTCGCCTCGAAGCGTGGCTGGTTCGCGATAAAGATCGTTGCGCCGGCGTTCCACGGCGCGAAGAAGCAGCTCCAGGCATGCTTGGCCCAGCCGGGCGAGGAAATGTTGAGATGGATGTCGCCGGGCTGCAGGCCGATCCAGTACATGGTCGAGAGATGGCCGACCGGATAGCTGCGCTGGCTGTGCCGCACCAGCTTCGGCTTTGCCGTGGTGCCCGAGGTGAAATAGAGCAGCATCGGGTCGTCGGCCTTGGTCGGGCCATCGGCCGTGAATGCGTCGGACTGCTTGGCGGCATCCTCGAACGGCAGCCAGCCGTCCTGCGCCTGTGTCGCGCCGACCACGATGCGGACGAGCTTGTCGCTGCCGAGGCCTGCGAATTTCGCGACCTGATCCTGCGTGGCAACCACCGCCCTCGCCTTGCCGCGGTCGAGCCGGTCGCGCAATTCATCCGCGGTCAAGAGCGTGGTGGCGGGGATCACGACGACGCCGAGCTTCATCGCCGCCAGCATGGTCTCCCACAGCGGCACGACATTGCCGAGCAGCAGCAACAGATGATCGCCGCGCTTCAGCCCCTGCGCGCGCAGGAAATTTGCAACCTGGCTTGAGCGGCGCGACAGCTCGGCGAAGGAAAGCTTGGTCTCGTTGCCGCTGGCGGCATCGACGATCCACAGCGCCGGCCGGTCGCGGCTGTCAAGATTTCGCGCCAGTTCGGCATCGAACCAATCGAGCGCCCAGTTGAACGGCACCGGATCGGGCCAGCGAAATCCCTTCACCGCGGCGTCGTAGTCGGTGCGGTGCTTGAGCAGAAAGGCGCGTGCGTCCTGAAATGTGGTCATCCGGCTTCACCACGTATTCTGTCGTCATCCTGAGGAGCCGCGCATTGCGCGGCGTCTCGAAGGATGGCCACGGACACCATCTTTCCATCCTTCGAGGCTCGCTCCGCTCGCATCTCAGGATGACGGCGATTTACTTCGGGGCAAGGGCCCTAACGTGCTGGATAATTCCGGAAAAGTCGACCCCACCGTGGCCCGACGCGTCGAAGGTCTTATAGATCTCCTGCGCGTGCTTGCCGAGCGGCGTGACCGCGCCGGCGGCATTGGCGGCGTCCTGCGCCAGGGTCAGGTCCTTGACCATCAGGTTCGAAGCAAAACCCGGCTTGTAATCGTTGTTGGCCGGCGACGTCGGCACCGGGCCGGGAACCGGGCAATAGGTCGTCAGCGACCAGCACTGTCCCGACGAGGTCGAGGCGACGTCGAACAGCGCCTGGTGCGACAGGCCGAGCTTTTCGGCGAGCACGAAAGCCTCGCCGACCGCGATCATGGAAATACCGAGGATCATATTATTGCAGATCTTGGCTGCCTGCCCTGCACCGCCCGCGCCGCAATGCACGATCTTCTTGCCCATGTTTGCCAACATCGGCTGGGCCGCCGCGAATGCCTTCGGCTCGCCGCCGCACATGAAGGTCAGCGTCGCGCCCTTGGCGCCACCGGTGCCGCCGGAGACCGGCGCGTCGACCGAGGCCATGCCGTGCTTGGCAGCCAGCACATGCGCCTGCTTTGCGCTTTCGACGTCGATGGTCGAGCAGTCGATGATCAGCGCGCCGTTGGCCATCGCGGGCAGCACCTCGTTCCAGACACCGAGCACGTGCTTGCCGGCCGGCAGCATGGTGATGACGACATCGGCGCCCTTCACCGCAGCAACGCTGCTCTCAGCGATCGCGGCGCCATCACTCCTGGCCTGATCGCGAGACGCTGCGACCAGATCGAACGCGGTCACCTTGTGGCCGGCCTTGACCAGATTGGCGGCCATCGGCCCGCCCATATTGCCGAGCCCGATGAATGCGACGTTTGCCATGGGAAGTCCTCCGCTTGCGACGTTTCTATTTGCTGTCGGGAAATTTCAATTCGTCAGCGCCGATCTCGGCGAAGTAAGGCGTGAGCATCTCCGGCGTCACCTGTTCGATCCGGGCCGGCGACCATGTCGGATTGCGATCCTTGTCGATGACGGCTGCGCGCACGCCCTCGCGGAAATCGTCGCTGGCGAACACCTCGAGCGCGGCGCGATATTCGCGCTTCAGGCACTCTTCCAGCGTCGCGGTCGCGCGCGCCAGCCGCAGCAGTTTCAGCGTCACCACCATGCCGCGCGGCGACTTCTCACCGAGCGTCTTAAGCGTGGCCTGCGCCAGGTCGGAGCCGTCGGCCCTCAGCGCGGCGACGACGTCCTCCATCCGGCCGTGTGCGAACCAGCCGTCGATTTTGGCCTGCATCGCGGCGACAGGGCCAGCCCTCTCGCTAGTGGCGAAGCCTCCGATCAGCCGATCAATCTCGGCCGAACTCGTACCCGGCGTAACCTTGGTCAGCGCCTCGCGCAGCGCCGGCAGCTTTGCGCTCGGCACCACGGCGTCGGCGAATTTGGCGTAGATCGCATCGGGTCCGTTCATGGTGGTGCCGGTGAGCCCGAAATAGGTGCCGATCTCACCCGGCGAGCGCGACAGCAGATAGGTGCCGCCGACATCGGGGAAGAAACCGAGGCCGACCTCGGGCATCGCGAGCTTGGTCCGCTCCGTCACCACGCGGTGGCGGCTATGCGCCGACAGCCCGACGCCGCCGCCCATCACGATGCCGTCCATGAAGGCGACATAGGGCTTTGGGAACTTCTTGATCCGCGCGTTGAGGATGTATTCGTCGCGCCACAGGATCTTGCCGAGATCGCCCTTGACCTTCGAGCTCTCCCAGAGCGCGCGGATGTCGCCGCCGGCGCACAGGCCACGCTCGCCCGCGCCCTCCAGCACGATGACAGCGACATCGGGATCGGCCTCGAACGCGTCGAGCGCCCTGTCAATGTCGTGGAACATCTCCAGCGTCACGGCATTGATCGCCTTCGGCCGGTTGAGCCGGATAATGCCGGCAGAACCTTCCTTGCGCGCGATCAGGTCGCCCTCGGCTGCTGCCGCATCATTCATCGCGCGCCCTCGATCAACTTGCGCGACACGATCAGCCGCATGATTTCATTGGTGCCTTCGAGGATCTGGTGCACGCGCAGATCGCGCACGATCTTCTCGACGCCGTATTCGCTGAGGTAGCCGTAGCCACCATGCAGCTGCAGCGCCTGGTTGGCGACCTCGAAGCCGACATCGGTGCCAAACCGTTTTGCCATCGCGCACAGCATGGAAGCGTCCGGATCCTTGCGGTCGAGCGCGGCGGCCGCCCGCCACAGGAAGGTGCGTGCGGCTTCCAGCTCGGTCGCCATGTCGGCGATCTTGAATTGCAGCGCCTGGAATTCGTCGAGGCGTTTGCCGAATGCCTTGCGGTCCTTCATGTAGGCCAACGCCTTGTCGAGCGCCGCCTGCGCGCCGCCGAGCGAGCACGCCGCGATGTTGAGGCGGCCGCCGTCGAGGCCGGCCATCGCGATCTTGAAGCCGATGCCCTCCTCCCCGAGCCGGTTCGCGACCGGCACGCGCGCGTTCTCGAACATCACAGCGCGGGTCGGCTGCGCATTCCAGCCCATCTTGCGCTCGTTAGCGCCGAACGACACGCCCGGCGTCTTGCCGTCGATCACCAGCGTCGAGACGCCGCCCGGACCGTCGCCGCCGGTGCGCACCATCGCCACCAGCAGGTCGGTGCTGCCGGCGCCGGAGATGAACTGCTTCTGGCCGTTGAGCACGTAATGATCGCCGTCGCGCACCGCGCGGGTGCGCAGCGCGGCCGCGTCGGAGCCGGCGCCCGGCTCGGTCAGGCAGTAGCTCGCGATCAGCTCCATGGTGCAGAGCTTCGGCAGCCATGTGTGGCGCTGGATGTCGTTGCCGTAGGCATCGATCATCCAGGACGCCATGTTGTGGATCGAGATGAAGGCCGACGTGGTCGGGCACCCCGTCGCCAGCGCCTCGAAGATCAGCGCCGCGTCGAATCGCGTCATCGCCGAGCCGCCGACATCGTCCTTGATATAGATGCCGCCGATGCCGAGGCCTGCCGCCTCGCGCATCACGTCGACTGGAAAGTGCTTTGTCTCGTCCCATTCGAGCGCGTGCGGCGCGATCTTCTCCGCCGCAAACGCCCGCGCCATGTCGCGAACCGCGATCTGGTCCTCGTTGAGAGCGAACTGCATCTCGCCGCCTAGCCCTGAAGGTTACCCCACCGTCATTGCGAGGAGCGAAGCGACGAAGCAATCCATTCTTCCACGCGGGGGATAGATGGATTGCTTCGCTGCGCTCGCAATGACGTTCCCGGAAATCACTTCATCGTCGGGATCGAGAACTCCGCGCCTTCCTTGACGCCGGACGGCCAGCGCGAGGTCACCGTCTTGGTCTTGGTGTAGAAGCGGATCGAGTCCGGACCGTGCTGGTTGAGGTCGCCGAAGCCGGACTTCTTCCAGCCGCCGAAGGTGTAATAGGCGATCGGCACCGGGATCGGCACGTTGATGCCGACCATGCCGACATTGACCTTGGCGGCGAAGTCGCGCGCGGCGTCGCCGTCGCGGGTGAAGATCGCGACACCGTTGCCGTAGTCATGGTCGGACGGCAGCGCCAGCGCCTCGTGATAGTCGTGGGCGCGCACCACCGAGAGCACCGGGCCGAAGATCTCTTCCTTGTAGATCCGCATGTCCTTGGTGACGTTGTCGAACAGCGAACCGCCGAGATAGAAGCCCTTCTCGTAGCCCTGCATCTTGAAGCCGCGGCCGTCGACCGCGAGCGTCGCGCCTTCCTTGATGCCGATGTCGATGTAGCTCTTGACCTTCTCGACCGCCTCGCGGGTCACCAGCGGGCCGTAATCGGCCGACGGATCGACCGAGGTGCCGATCTTGAGCGACTCGACGCGCGGGATCAGCTTCTCCATCAGGCGGTCGGCGGTGGTCTTGCCGACCGGCACCGCGACCGAGACGGCCATGCAGCGCTCACCGGCGGAGCCGTAGCCGGCGCCGATCAGCGCATCGACCGTCTGGTCCATGTCGGCATCCGGCATCACGATGGCGTGGTTCTTGGCGCCGCCGAAGCACTGGCAGCGCTTGCCGGTCTGCGCGGCGCGCTCGTAGATGTACTGCGCGATCGGGGTCGAGCCGACGAAGCCGATCGCCTTGATATCGGGATCGTCCAGGATGGCGTCGACTGCCTCCTTGTCGCCGTTGACGACGTTGAGGATGCCGGCCGGCAGGCCCGCCTCGATCATCAATTCGGCGAGCATCATCGGCACGCCGGGATCGCGCTCCGACGGCTTGAGGATGAAGGCGTTGCCGCAGGCGATCGCCGGCGCGAACTTCCACATCGGGATCATCGCCGGGAAGTTGAACGGCGTGATGCCGGCGACCACGCCGAGGGGTTGGCGCATCGAATAGATGTCGATGCCGGGGCCGGCGCCCTCGGTGTACTCGCCCTTCATCAGATGCGGGATGCCGCAGGCAAACTCGGCGACCTCGAGGCCGCGCTGGATGTCGCCCTTGGCGTCGGGAACGGTCTTGCCGTGCTCGCGCGCCAGCAGCTCGGCGAGCTTGTCGTAGTCGCGCTGCACCAGCTCGAGGAACCTCATCATGACGCGGGCGCGGCGCTGCGGGTTGGTGGCGGCCCATTCCGGCTGCGCGGCCTTGGCGTTCTCGACCGCGGCGCGGAGCTCGGCCTTGGAGGCCAGCGCCACCTTGGCCTGGACCTCGCCGGTCATCGGCTCGAAGACGTCAGCCGTGCGGCCCGACGTGCCCTTGACCTCCTTGCCACCGATGAAATGTCCGATTGAGCGCATGGAAAAACCTCCCTGAAGCACCTGAATCGCCGCTCCTCGCGGCGGGATCGCTTTACAAACCCTATTGACCCTGCATTTTATGGGATTCAAGTCCGATAAATTGCACCATAGATGTGCGGAAATGCTGGATCAAGGCGGCGGCACAATCGACTGGGACGACTTCCGTTTCGTGCTTGCCATCGTGCGCGGCGGGTCGGTTTCGGCTGCCGCCAAGCAGCTCGGCGTCGATCATGCCACAGTGATCCGCCGTGTCGACCGGCTGGAGCGCCACCTCTCCGCAAAACTGTTTGATCGGCGCAAGACCGGCTATCTGCTGACCGAGGCCGGCCAGCGCGTCGCCGACAGCGCGGAGGCGATGGAATCCACCATCGTCGCCAACCAGGAGGCGGTCGGCGGCTCGCGCGCCCACCTCACCGGCACGGTGCGGATCGGCGCGCCCGACGGCTTCGGCAGCCACTTTTTGGCCTCGCGGCTGGTCAAGTTCACCGAGCGGTATCCCGATCTCGATCTGCAGCTCGTCGCCACCGCGCGGCTGTTCTCGCTCTCCAAGCGCGAGGCCGACATCGCGATCAGCCTGACCATGCCGAAGGAAGGCCGCATCGTCGGCCGCAAGCTCCTAGACTACACGCTCGGGCTTTATGCCGCACCCGCCTATCTCGCCCAGGCGCCGGCAATTGTTGCGCGCGCCGACCTGCCGCGGCACCGCTTCGTCGGCTACATCGAGGAGCTCCTGTTCACGCCGGAGCTCGACTATCTGCCGCAGGTCTCGCCGAAGATCTCGGCGAAATTCCGCAGCGCCAATCTGATCGCGCAGCTCAACGCCACCATCGCCGGCTTCGGCATCGCCGTGCTGCCGCACTTCATGGCAACGGCCCACCCCGAGTTGCAGCCGGTGCTGCCGGACGAGGTGCGGATCTCCCGCACCTTCTGGCTGCTGATGCACGCCGACAGCAAGGACCTCGCCCGCATCCGCGCGGTGGCGGACTACATCTACGAGACCGTGGAAGCCGAGCGCGCGCTTTTTAGCGGGGTGTGAGGCGGACACCGTGTTATTCCCGTCATCCCGAGGAGCGCGTAGCGCGTCTCGAAGGATGCACGGCCCGGCTGGTGGCCGTCGACCCTTCGAGACGCGCGCGATGCGCGCTCGTCAGGGTGACGGATCGAGTATTGGGCGCGCTGCACCAGTTGGCGCTCTAAGCGCTAATTCACCTTCTTCTTCGCCGGTGCCTTGGCCGCGGCGGCGCGCCCCAGCACCGCCTCGCGGCCCGCGCTCAGGATCTCGTCGGACATTTCGCCGCTGCCGGCGATGCGCGACATTACTATGGTGCCCATCATGGTCGCCAGCGTCGCCATCGCCTGCTTGCGGGCGGTCTTGCGCGGCACGTCGATGATCTGGTCGGCCATCATGTCGATCATCTGGTCGAGCTTGAGGGCAAACGCCTTGCGGGTCTTCGGGCTCTCGCGGGCGATCTCGGCGCCGAGCGCCGGGATCGCGCAGCCCTGGCCGGGATCGTCGCGGTGCACCGCCGAAAGATAGCCGTCGATGATGGTCGAAAGTCGCTTCTCCGGCGGCGTGTCCGCGGCGACCTTGCGCCAGCGCTCGATGGCGCGGTCCATCGCGTAGCTGAAGGCCTCGATCACCAGCGCCTCGCGCGAGTCGAAATGCGCGTAGAAGCCGCCATGGGTCAGGCCGGCGTCCTTCATCAGGTCGGCGACGCCGATGCCGTGGGCGCCCCGCTCGCGCAGCCGCGTCGCGGCCTTCTTGACGATCCGCGCGTGGGTCTCCTGCTTGTGTTCTTTCGAATAGCGCATACCGGTCTCATGGAATGTTTCTAATCATATAATAGCAGATTTGCGGCCGGAATGCTGCAGTTATTTCGCCTTGTCGGCCACTTTCGGTTCCCCGCCGAGCATCGAAAACATCGCGGTCGCGTGCACCGCAAGATTGCCCTTGCCGTCGCGGACGAAGCCCTCGGTGTAACTGGTTTGGCGCCCGAGCTTGATCACCTTGCCTTCGGCGCTGATGGTGCCCGACCGTGCCGACAGCGGCCGCAGATAGGTCAGCTTGAGGTCGAGCGTCACCGAAGTCTGCCCCGCCGGCAGCATGGTCGAGATCGCACAGCCCATCGCGGTATCGAGCAGCGCCGCGGCGGTGGCGCCGTGCAGCAGGCCGATGGTGTTTTCCAGGCTCTCATGCGGCTCGAGTTCCATCACGATGCGCCCCTGCTCGACCACGGCCATGCGGAAGCCGATCAGCTTGGCCATCGGCGGCGGCGGCAACCGGCCGTCGCGGATCGCGCGCATCGCCTCGATCCCGGACATCGGCAGCGCCGCTTTCGCCACCGGTCCGGGCGCCTGCCATTCCACCACGCGGGTGCGCGTTAGATCGGGCGAACGAAGATCGATGCTTTCGGCGGCGGTCATGACGGCTCCATTTATATGACGCATATAATTCTATAGATCCGCATCCCTCGGCGCAACCGCCGCACCCGGTCCCTTGACAGAGCCATGCTTTGTCCGGGACATGGCGCAAGTCATTCCGGGGCGACGCAAGCACCAGACCCGGAATCTCGAGATTCCGGGTCTGGTGCTTGCGCACCATCCCGAAATGACTTGTCGATCCATTCCTGCGCCGGGGCTTTTCCATGGACATGCTCAATCCCCACTGCGGCATCGCCCGCGACGACAGAGGCGTCGTCCGCCTCACCATCTGCAACGCCGGCAAGCTGAACATCGTGAGTTCCGCGGTCACCAACGGCGTGCGCGAGGGTTTTGAGCATCTGGCCGCCGATCCGAGCATCCGCGCGGTGATCCTGGCCGGCGAAAGCGAGCGCAGCATGATCGGCGGCGCCGACATCAAGGAAATGGCGACGCTCGACCAGACATCCGCCGAAGCATTCATCAGCCGGCTGCGCGACCTCTGCGAGGCCGTGCGCAAATTCCCGGCGCCGGTGATCGCCCGCCTGCCCGGCTGGTGCCTCGGCGGCGGCCTCGAGGTCGCGGCCGCCTGCGACGTCCGCGTTGCCGCACATGACGCGATGTTCGGCATGCCCGAGGTGCGCGTCGGCATCCCCTCGGTGATCCACGCCGCGCTGCTGCCGCGCCTGATCGGCTGGGGCCGCGCCCGCTGGCTGATGATGACCGCGGAGAACCTCGACGCCCAAACCGCGCTCGCCTGGGGCCTGGTCGACACCGTGGCAAAGCCCGGCGGCCTCGACGACGCCGTCGAGCACACCGTCAAGGCGCTGCTGGAATGCGGCCCCGAGGCGCTACGCATCCAGAAGGACCTGCTGCGGCAATGGGAAGAGCTGCCGCTGACCGAGTCGGTGAACCTCAGCGTCGGCGTGTTCGGAAAGTCGTTTCAGACCGGCGAGCCGCAGCGCCTGCTGCAGGGATTTTTAGATCGCAAGCGGTAGCGGTTCAGCACCTGTGGCCCGCGTGAGCGCCGCAACATGTCATCTGTAGCCCGCATGAGCGAAGCGACATGCGGGGCCGGATGCCCCGGATATCGTTTCGCTCATCCGGGCGACGCTTGCTGCGTCCTCGCCACACATTCGCCGATGCGTCGATCGGCCAGAGGCCGGGCTACCACCAGCGGCTAGCTCGAGACCGGGATCTCGATCAGCACCAGCGTGCCGCGGCCTGGTTCGCTTTCCAGCGCGATCCGGCCGCTGAGCGACGACACCACGGTATTGAAGGCGATGTGCAACCCGAGCCCGATATTGCCCCGCTCCCGCCCGGTGGTGAAAAACGGATCGAACACGCGGGCCTGCAAATCCTCGCGGATGCCGACGCCTTGGTCGGCGCAGGCGATCCGGGCCAGCGCCTGATCCGGCTGCGTCACCGTCATGGTGAAGCGTCCGCCGCGGCCGTCGGGATAAGCGTGCGCCGCCGCGTTGAACGCCAGGTTGCTGATCACCTGCGCCAGCGCGCCGGGATAGCTGTTCAGAACGATGCCTTGCGGGCAGTCGAGTTCGACGATCAATCCCTGACGGGACAGCAGCGGCCCGAGCTTTGCGATCAGCTCGGACAGCCATCCGCCCAGCTCGAACGTGTGACGCTCTTCGTCGGCCTGATGGATGGCGACTTGCTTGAAGCTGTGCACCATCTCGGATGCCCGATGCAGGTTTTCCGAGGTCAGTCGAAGGCCGTTCTCGATCCGTGCAATGCCCCTTGTCAGGTCGGAGCGCCGGACAGCGGTGCCGTTCAGCGCCTCGCCCATCGCGCGAAGGTCCGCCTCCATCGTCGTCGACGTGGTCAGCGCCAGGCCAAGCGGTGTGCTGACCTCGTGTGCGACACCGGCGACGAGCTGCCCGAGCGAGGCCAGCTTCTCGGCCTGCACGAGGTGCGATTGCGTCGCGTGCAAATCGCGCAACGAGGCTTCCGAGCGCTCCTTTTCCTGCTTGAGCGCCTGCGCCGTTCGAAACTGCTGGCGCGCGCGGAACTCGCGGGCGGCGACGGCGTAAAGCGACAACGCATAGGCATTGATGACGAGGGAATGATTGATGAAGCGCAAGCCCGGCGGCAGCGCAGGCCCGAGCGATTCAGCGATGCACAGGGCAATCCATGTCGTGAGACAGAACACCGCCAGTGGCCCGATCCGCAGCGGCAGCATGGTCGAGACGAACAGGATCACCATCATCACGCCGGGTGCCGCATAGGTGAATCCCGAGGGCAGCACGAGGTAGACGCTCGGCAGCACGCAGCCTGGAACGACGCAATAGACGAGGAAGATCGTCTCGGCCCACGGCTTCATCGCCGGCACCGAGAGCAAGGCGGTGAGCGGCAGCAGGACCAGCACGGCGACCCCGCCGCGGATCGCCAGCGTGGTCGCCACGACGTCGGGATAGAGCACCCAATCCCAGAACGCATATCCAGCATAGGTGAAGGCGCCGAGCAGCATCGCGACCTGCGTCCAGCCGATATTGCCCCGCACGTACTGGTCTACAAATCGGCGCTCCTCGACGATGTCGTCGAAGCGCAGTCCAAGGCGGGTCAAAAGACGGAGCATTACAATATCAAACGAAAAAGGCCTGGCACTGGAACTTGGCACTGGAAATGGGAGCGTCGAAAATGATCTACGACAGCTTGCCCGCGCTGTCGCGTCCTTTTGGCGCATCGGCGACCGCGGCGCGGCATCGCGCCGCGCCCCTCACCGGGCGTTGGCCGGGGCGTGGGTCGGCCAGAGATCGGCGCGCCAGTGCAGCGCGATTGCCAGCATGGCGATGAAGCCGGCGGCGGCGAGCAGCGTGCCGGTCGCGGTGTAGCCGATCAGGTCGATCAGGCTGCCGGCGGCGAGCAGCCCGAGCGGCAGGCCGTAGATCACCATCATGCGCACGCCCATGACGCGGCCGCGCAGATGCGCGCTGGCGTTGCGCATCAGCATCACGGCGGCCGAGATCATCGACATGCTCTGCGCGATGCCGGCGAGCAGCAGGCAGGCCATCGCGACCGGCATGGTCCGGAGCTCGACGAACACCAGCAGCATGGCGTACCAGGCGAGCGTCGCGCCGATCAGGAGCCGCGCGATGCGTACCCCGCCGGCCATGCTGAGCGTGATCGAGCCGATCAGCGAACCCACCGCAAAGCTTGCCGAGAGATAGCCGAGCCCGGTCTGGTCGGTATGGAAGATGTCGCGCGCGACATAGGGCAACAGGCCGTTGGTGAGCGGGAACGCCGTGAGGTTGGCGAGGAACGCGACGCAGAGCGCGGCGCGCATGCCCGGACCGCTCCAGGCATAGACGATGCCCTCCTTGAGGTCGCGCAGCAGCTTTGAACCCGGCGCGTCGCCGGAGGCGAGATCGGTCGTGCCATGCGACTTGGGGCGGCTCATGCAGAGCATCAGGATGGCGGCGACGAAATAGAAGCCGGCGATCCCGACATAGACATAGCCGATGCCGAGCGCCGCGAACAATCCGGCCCCGGTCAGGGCTCCTGCGATGCGCGCGGAGTCCTGCGTGGTGCGCGCCAGGCTGATGGCGCCGACCAGCTGCTCCGGCGGCATGATGTCGGCGAGCAGCGCGCCGCGCACGCCGAGATCCGACGGGCGGATCACGCCCATGATCGCGACGATGATCATGACGTTCAGCGGGGCGAGATGCCCGGTCAGCGCCAGCGTCATGATGGTGCCGGCGAGCGCCGTATAGGCAAAGCGCATCACGGCGAGGAGATCGCGGTGCCCCATGCGGTCGCCGATCATGCCGACGACCGGCGCGACCAGCGTGCCGACATATTGCAGCGACGCCAGCACGGTGAGCAGCAGCACCGAGCCGGTCTCGACCATGATGTACCAGCCGAGCACCAGCGTCTCGACCTCGAACGCCCAGGAGGTGAGCAGATCGGACGGCCATTGAAAGCGATAGCTGCGGATGCGAAATGGCGCGAGCGCGGAGGTCCGCGTGGTCCCGCTCAAGACGCGATGACGCGTGTCACGGCGTGTCCTGCCCTTTTTCCTTGTTCTTCTGGGTCTTGCTTCTTGGTCGTGCTTGCGGCGCTTTGAATTCGTCTCGAGTCGCTTGGGAGAACGCTCTGTTCCGTCAGCGTAGCGCCGAGTCGATTGGTGTCAATCGAGGCCGCCGCATGCGGCCATGCACGATGGTATCCGCAGCGACGTGATGGCGTAGCCTCGCGAATCGCAGGCCCTACATCGGCGGCGCGGCGCGCCGCAGCATGAAATGGGTGGGTATGAAGGCGAGCAGTGGCAGGCCGATCATCAGGCCGGCCAGCCACACCAGCGGCGGCACGAAGCCTTGCGCCGCCCTGTCGCTGGTGCCGAAGACGTAGTTGATGTTGACCGGGGTCATGCCCGGGTCCGGCCGCGGTCCCGGCATCACAAAGTAGCAGATCAGCAGCAGCGCCCATGCCAGCACGCCCCAGGCGATCAGCGCGCGCTGGTCATAGCCGAGCCGCCAGACCAGGAACAGCAGCAGGAACGGCAGCCAGCCGTGGAAGCCCGACAGGAACCGCAGGAACAGCGACAGGTTCTGGTCGAACATGTAGTCGGTCATTCCGGTGAGCGAGCAGCCGGCGACATGGGCGAGAAAGTCGATCACCCAAAATGTTTGCGGCACAAGGAGTCCGACGGCGCACATCGAAATCAACAGCGCGCTCTCGGTCCAGACCCCGATCAAGGTGAGGATCAGGCAGACATCGCAGAAATACAGAAAGTTGGTCGGCCCGTAGCAGTAGGTGTACACCGGCACCAGGACAGCCATGAAGGCGCTGAAGCCGATCTTGACGGAGAGCGGAATGCGGGCGGACGGCTGCTCGACGGCGATCACGGACATTGCGGTGGGACTTTCCATTGCACAATCCGCCAGCCCTAGCGCCGGATCGGTAAACAGACCCGTATTCCGCAACCTTGAATTGATCGGCGTCCGGGAATTCGGTTAACGCCAACTCAGCGGCGCCGGTACAGTTTTAGCCGCCCGCGCGCGCGATGATCGTACTAGCATGTCTGTTCCGAAGCCGCGGAGGACGACATGAACGCCTTCGAAGTTTTCGCGATCTACCTGGCGCCCTTTGTAATCATCGCGATCGCAATCCGCCTCCTGATGCAGCGCCATGCCGTCGACCTGCCGGACGTGCAGAAACAAGCGGGCTCCGCGCCGAAGCGACGATTTCTGCTCGGCGCCTGGCGGTCGGATTAGGTCAGGTCGCAGACAAGCTCGGATGCGCCGCCGCCCAGCGAAAATTCTCAATCACTGATTTGCCCGACGGCGCAAGCGACGACCAAGCGAGTGTATGGTTTGTCTGTCTCACCCGATCGAGGGACGAATCGCGATCGTCACGAACGGTCGAGATGCGGACACCTATTCGGTGTCGTCCCTGCCTAGTGCGCAATTGCGCACGGGAGCAGGGACCCATAACCGCAGGCCGTCATTGTTGAGCGACGCCCGAACAACGAGTCCCATTCACAATATCCGCTGCGGAGTATGGGTCCTGGCTTTCGCAGAGACGACGCCTGGGAAGCAACCGTGCGCTCTCATTCTCCCCGGCATCATCATGAATCGAGGACCATCCTCGTCGTCCTAGCGAAGGCCAGGACCCATTACCCCGAATGCGAATTGCCTCGCTATGCTGGGGCCGCTACCCTCCAATAACACAAGTCGGTGGTTATTGGTCCTGGCTTTCGCCAGGACGACATTGGTGATGGCGGAACGATCCCATCCCCAACTCATGCGAACACGACATTTTGTCATGAGAGCCGCAGTTGCATTTTTTGCATTGCATCATATGATGACAATAATTCAATCAAATCCCCGGCATTGAAGGGACTCCTGCCATGGCAACCAGCACCGATCCCGTCGTCATTCTCTCCGCCGCCCGCACTCCGCTCGGCCGCTTCATGGGCGAGCTCGCGCCGCTGCCGGCGCACAAGCTCGGCTCGCATGTAATCGGGGCTGCGCTCGAACGCGCAAAACTTGCGCCCGAGCGCATCGACGAGGTGTTCATGGGCAACGTGCTGCCCGCCGGCCAAGGCCAGGCCCCTGCCCGCCAGGCCGCGCGCGGCGCCGGACTGCCGGATGCCACCGGCGCCACCACCGTCAACAAGGTCTGCGGTTCCGGCATGAAGGCGACCATGCTGGCCCACGACATCATCAAGGCCGGCTCGGCCGAGATCGTGCTGTCCGGCGGCATGGAGAGCATGAGCAATGCGCCGTATCTGTTGCAGAAGGCGCGCGGCGGGTATCGCGCCGGCCACGACCGCATCATCGATCACATGATGATGGACGGGCTCGAGGACGCCTATGAGACCGGCCGCTCGATGGGCGATTTCGGCGAGGCGACCGCGGAGGCCTATCAGTTCACCCGCGCCGACCAGGACGCGTTCGCGATGGAGACGCTGAGCCGTGCCCGCAAGGCGGTCGAGGGCGGCGCCTTCAAGGCCGAGATCGCGCCGATCACGCTCGCCGAGAAGGCCGGCCCGCGCATCGTTGCCAATGACGAGCCCCCGCTGAAGGTCGATCCGGCAAAAATCCCCGGCCTGAAGCCGGCGTTCCGCGCGGGCGGCACCATCACGCCGGCCGCCTCCTCCGCCAATGCCGACGGCGCCGCAGCGCTGATCCTCAGCCGCCGCTCGCTCGCCGATCGCGATGGACTGCCTGTGCTGGCCGAGATCAAGGGCCACGCCACCCACAGCCAGGAGCCACAGTGGTTCACGACAGCGCCGATCCCGGCGATCAGAAAACTGCTCGACAAGGTCGGCTGGAGCGTCGGCGATGTCGACCTGTTCGAGATCAACGAGGCGTTTGCGGTGGTCGCGATGGCGGCGCAGCGCGATCTCGGCATTCCCAGGGACAGGCTGAACATCAACGGCGGCGCCTGCGCGCTCGGCCATCCGATCGGCGCCACCGGCGCGCGGCTGATCGTGACGCTGCTGCACGCGCTGGAGGCGCAGAACCTGAAGCGCGGCGTTGCCGCGCTGTGCATCGGCGGCGGCGAAGCCACCGCGATCGCCGTCGAGCGGGTCGCGCACTGATCCGGTATGCCGTCATTGCGAGCGAAGCGAAGCAATCCATCTCTTTTCACAAACCGAACGATGGATTGCTTCGTCGCTTCGCTCCTCGCAATGACAGTTAGTTATGAAAGGCGTCCGTGAGGCAGTACGACGGCCTGGCGCCTGAGTCCGAAAACGAGGGAACTATGGCATTTTAGCCATGGCTCCCCTGTGCTATATTGCGCATCACGCAAAGCTTTCACCGCAATCGATCCGGAACACAATGATCTCGAACTGGCTTGCTTCCGCCCTCGCCCGCCGCAACATCCACTACGGCTGGGTGATGGTGGCCGTGACTTTCCTTGCCGCCCTGATCTCCGCCGGCACCGTCGGTGCGCCCGGCGTGTTCATCGTGCCCCTGCAGAAGGAGTTCGGCTGGTCCACCGCCGAGATTTCCTCCGCGCTGTCAATCCGCTTCATCCTGTTCGGGCTGATGGCGCCGTTCGCCGCCGCGCTGATGAACCGCTACGGCCTGCGCAACGTGACGCTGGCGGCGCAGCTGATCGTGGTCTCCGGTCTATTGGCCTCGCTCGCCATGACCCAGGTCTGGCAGCTCATCCTGCTGTGGGGTGTCGTGATCGGAATTGGCACCGGGATGACCGCGCTGGTTCTCGGCGCGACCATCGCTGCGCGCTGGTTCGTGGCGCGGCGCGGCCTCGTGGTCGGGATCCTCACCGCAAGCGTCGCGACGGGACAGCTCGCCTTCCTGCCCCTCCTCGCGACACTGACCGAGCGCTACGGCTGGCGCGTCGCGCTTGGGCTGGTCTGCGTCATGCTCGGCGTCGCCGCCTTTGCCGTGCTGATGGTGATGCGCGACCGGCCGAGCGACGTCGGCCTGCGTCCGTTCGGCGACGAGGGCACCGCGCCGCTTCCCGCGCCGCCGCCGGCCAATGCGCCGATCGTGGCCGCCGCGCTCGGCACGCTGCGCGATTCCGCGAAATCCTCGGTGTTCTGGATCCTGTTCGCGACCTTCTTCGTCTGCGGCGCTTCCACGAACGGCCTGGTCCAGGTTCACCTGATCCCGATGTGCCTCGACTACGGTATCCCGCAGGTGCAGGCGGCAAGCCTGCTCGCCGCGATGGGGATCTTCGATTTCTTCGGCACCATCGTCTCGGGCTGGCTGTCGGACCGCTACGACAACCGCTATCTGCTGTTCTGGTATTACGGCCTGCGCGGCCTGTCGCTGCTGTTCCTGCCGTTCTCCGACTTCACGTTCTACGGGCTGTCGCTGTTCGCGATGTTCTATGGCCTCGACTGGATCGCGACGGTGCCGCCGACCGTGCGCCTCACCGCGCAGCGCTTCGGCGCCGAGCGTGCCAACCTGGTGTTCGGCTGGATCTTCGCCGGCCATCAGCTCGGCGCTGGCGCCGCCGCGTTCGGCGCCGGACTGTCGCGCACGATCTATCAGAGCTACCTGCCGGCGTTCTTCATTGCCGGCGCGCTGTGCATCTTTGCCGCGCTGATCGCTCTGGCGATCGCGCGGCCGCAGCCGAAATCGGTGGCGGAGCCGAAGCCGGTCGCGGCCTGAGGCCGCTTCCCGCGCGACGTGCGCCGGTCAGTACGACAGAATGGTGCGCATCCCGAACACCACGCTGTCCTTGATCCGATGCTTTTGCGTCGGATCGTTGGGATCGACGGCGCCGCCGCCGGGATGGGCGATGTATTGAAACATCGGCTGCATGGTGAAATTCGGGTTCACCACGTGCTGGTAGGTGATCTCGAGAATCGCCTCGTAGTCGCGGATCGGATACGGCGTGCCCGTGAAGATCTGGGTGTCGCGGTCGAGCGCACGCGCGGCGTCCGAAATCCTGGCATAGATCGCGGCGATGCCGAACCGATCGTCCGGATATGTCTCGCTGAAGCCGGTGAACAGGAAGCCGCCGTCGACATAGGTGCTGATCAGATTGCGGTCCGATGGGCTGACCGAGGCGCGCATGAAGAACGCCACGCCCTTGTCAGCGTCCGGCCTGGCGCGCGCAAGCAGCTGCTCGTAGACCATGAAGATGCCGTTGTCCCGCCGCAGCCATCGCGTGTCGCCGGAGCTGTCGGGATCAGCGAGCGACAGCCCGTCGGCCGAGAAGCGCTGGTCAGCAAACGAGCCCATGTGATACCAGGCGCCGCCGGTGATGGTCGCCGGCAGCCTGCTCTCGCCGATCTCGAACTTGTATTTGAGCTGGCCGATCCACCATGGCGGATCGTTGACCCGGAAATTCAGCCCGTGGGCGTTCAAGATCTGTGGATCGTCGACCCCCTGCGGCGGCGAAGCCGAGCCGTCGAACAGTGCCAGATAGGCGGTGATGCGGTCGGACAGATTGGCCTTGAACCGGATGCCGGGCACCGCAAGTGGCGGCGACGGTCCGCCGGCCGGCAGGATGGTGCCGACAATGCCGGGCCAGCCCAGCGCCGAATTGATGAAGATGTCGTCGTACTGGCTGTCAATGAACTCGACGTCCGAGCCCTGCTGGCCGACGCGAACCGAGAGTTTGCCGCCGAGCAGCTTCTGCTCGATCCAGAATTCATAGAGCCGCGTCGCCGGCAGCGACTCGACACCGGACACCAGGAACAGGTTGCCGACATAGCTCCGCGAAAGCCCGTCGCCGTGAATCTGGTACATGTTGGCGTGGAAGGTCGCGCCGGTCCAGCCCATCGCCTTCTCGAGGTCGATGGTGGTGCCGAGATCGAGACGGCCGGTATAGGCCGCGCCGTTGCTGACGCCGCCGGAGACGTTAGCAAAACCCTCCCCGATATAGGTCAGGCTGAACTGGTAGCCGGCCTCCTCGAGCGCAGCCCGCGTATCCGCAATCCGGTCGGCGACGGGCTTGTCTTCCGCATGCGCCGGCGAGCCGAGCGCGAGGGCCGCGGCCACCAACATCGCGCGGGAAAGAACTCTGCACATCGGGAATGCCGCGGTGCACTCGCGCTATTTGACGATGCCGAGCCGCCGCATCAGCAGATAAGCCAGCAGCGCCGACCCGATCAGAAGGCCGGCCGCAACCAGGAACCCGCTGTCGACGTCGGTCAACGGCAATCCCTTGGTGTTCATGCCGAAGATGCCGGTGACGAGCGTCGGCGGCAGCAGCATCATGGTGACGACGGACAAGGCATGGAGGTGCTTGTTGCTCTCCTCCTCGAGCTTGAAGCGCAGCTCCTCCTCGAGCAGGCGGCTGCGCTCGTGGAGTTCGACGATATCGTGGTCGAGACCGTCGAGCCGCTGCGCGAGCTTGCCGGCCTGCAGCCGCAGCGCCGGGCTGAGATTGTCGGTGTTCTTCTGCTCGAGCCGGTGAAACAGCACGCGCAGGCCGGCGAGCTGGCGATGCAGTCGCACACAGGTGCGGCGCATCCGGCTCAGATTCTTGCGCAGCTCCGATCCGGTATCCTCGGCGAGCACCCGCTCCTCGATCGCATCGATATCGGTGCCGATCTTGTCCGCCATGCGGTCCATGGTATCGGCGATCTCGTCGACGATCTTCTCCAGCAGCGCCGCGACGCTGCCGACGCGATGGCCACCCTCGAGCACGCGGCGCGTCGCATCGGCGGAGCACAGCGCCTGATGGCGGCCGCTGACCAGGAGGCGTTCGGTCATCGCAAAGCGGAGAAAGCCGGTCTCCCGGGTCGCGGCGTCGATATCCCGCACCAGATCGGAAAACACGCCGTAGACGCAATTGTCGACGACGTGGATCTGCTGGAAATTGTCATTCGACAGCAAGAGGTCCCGCGCCAGCTGCGGGATGTGCATGTTGGCGAGCCATGCCCGGGTGCGGACGTCGGTCAGGTTGAAGTGCAGCCACAGCCTTCCGTCATGGCTCGGCTCGATCGGCGCATCGATCGGAAGCGCCTCGGCACGGCCGTCGTGATACAGGCGGAACGCCCAGACCAGACCGGGGACCGCCTCGCGGGTCAGCAGCGACCCGACCGGAGCGGGAGGTGGATCAGCCAGCATGGCCCGCCCCCAAGGCAATCGATAACGCAACCGCGCGAAATGACATGTTCAAGGCCTCGCCCACGCGCAACGCTGAGCAAGCGCGTCCCTTCGACGGAACATAGGAGGACGCGCCTGTTACAGTTTTATGTCAGCGACCGCCCTACTCCGCCGCAAGACCGGTCGGCGCCGCCGCCTCCGCGGCCTCCTTGTTGTAGTCATGCACGACGCGGCCGAACGGCAGCGTCAGATCGGCGAGGAAGTGGTGCGCGCCGACGACACGCTTGACCGGGAAATCGGCGACCGGTGCATTGACATGCGGCACCAAATGCAGCCGGCCCGGTCCGATCCAGGAGCCCTTGACGACGATGTCGGTCAGGTTGATCGCGACCAGCTGGCAGACCTCGAGATGCCCGTCGACGCCGGGGATCATCTTCAGATTAACTTGCGTCTTCGACAGCGTGGCGCGGGTGACGTCGCCATTGCCCGCCATGCTCTCGTGCTTGTAGCCCATCGTGCCCATCGCAACGAGCTGGCCGGCATATTCCAGCGTGCCGGTCAGCGTGTCCTTGACGATCTCGAGCTTGGGATGAGCGTACTTCTTTGGAAAGCCCCAGATCTCGCGGCCGGCCGCGATCGGCGGATCGTCGTCGAGGTACATCTGGCAGACGAAGTTGACCTCTTCGCCATGCAGGCGCGCAGGGATCACGAGGCCGGACTCGGTGTAGCTGCCGAAGCCGGAGCTGTCGGGCATCTTGATCCATTCGTAATGCACGAACGCCTGCTCGATCGGCTCCAGCGGCTCGGGCAGGCCGGCGCGGATCAACTCCGGATCGGTCTCATAGGTCATGACGAGGAATTCGCGATCGATGAAGCGATACGGACCGGCGGGATAGCTCGGGCCGGCGGCCGGCATCGACGGAAGCTTGAGCAGATATTCCCTGCGCATCGCAATAACCCCCTGTTTGAAAAGTTTGCCCGAAAGCTAGCGGCCGAGATTGACAGCGATGTGAGGAATTTCCGTCAGGCGCATGACCTGCGTTTCGTGGTGGAGCCCAATGCTAACCATGCAGGCGGGCATGCCGGATGCGCCGTGCGCGGGCGCCGCAATTGTCATCACGGCGTCATCGGCGCGCTGAATTCTCGCCGCGAATTTTTGGAGTGTCTGATATGGACGCGCGAACCCCGCATTTCGACAACATCGATCACGCGACGCCGGGCTGGCGTCCGGAAGGCTGCGATCGCGTGGCCCTGGTCCTGCAGGGCGGCGGCGCACTCGGCGCCTATCAGGCTGGCGTCTATCAGGCGCTGCATGAATCCAACATCGAGCCCGACTGGGTCTGCGGCGTCTCGATCGGCGCGATCAACTCGGCGATCATCGCCGGCAATCCGCCCGAAAAGCGGCTGGAGCGGCTGCACACATTCTGGGATCGCATCACCAGCCGCAAGATCTGGCACTACACCCCGGACGGCGACGTCTTCCGCAAGGCGCGCAATTTCACCAGCTCATGGCTGACGACCACGCTCGGACAACCCGGCTTCTTCACCCCGCACCAGGCCAATCCGTGGTTCAGCCCGGCCGGCGCGCGCACCGCCACCAGCTACTACGACACCACGCCGCTGCGCGAGTCCTTGCTCGAGCTGGTTGATTTCGACCGCATCAATTCCAAGAAGACACGCTTCGCGGTCGGCGCAGTGAACGTGCTGTCCGGCAACTTCATCTATTTCGACAATGCCCATGACGAGATCATTCCCGAGCACATCATGGCGAGCGGCGCGCTGCCGCCGGCGCTGCCGATGGTGAAGGTCGGCACCGATCATTTCTGGGACGGCGGCATCGTGTCCAACACGCCGCTGCAGCATCTGCTCGACCAGGAAGACAACATGAATTCGCTGGTGTTCCAGGTCGACCTGTTCTCGGCGCGCGGCGCGCTGCCGCGGGACATCCAGGACGTGATGGCCCGGCACAAGGACATCATGTATTCGTCGCGTACCCGCTACAACACCGACGTCTATCGCAAGACCTACAATCTGCGCACCGCCCTGCACAATGCGCTGGGAAAAATCCCCGACGATCAGCTCTCGGACGGGGAGCGCCAGCTCAAGAAGGCAAACGCCCGGTTGCCGGGCATCACGCTGTTGCAGCTGATCTATCAGCAGAAGGCCTATGAGGGCGACGCCAAGGACCACGAATTTTCCGGCACCTCGATGCGCGAGCACTGGGTGAGCGGGCACGAGGACACCAAGCGCTCGCTGAAGCGGCGCGAATGGATCAAGATGCCCGAGAACGGCATGGGCATCGTGATCCACGACGTGCATCGGGAGGCGGAGTAAATAAGGCCGTCATTGCCGGGCTTGACCCGGCAATCCATCCCGCTTCGGATGACTCATTCGATGGATGCGCGGGTCAAGCCCGCGCATGACGCGTTGAGTCTGAGGGCCCTTACGGCCGCGTCGACATGTTGCTCGGCGGACCAGCCTTGCGGATCGGTTCGGCGAGGCGCGCGAACTCGCAGAGCAGCGAGCGCGTCTTGCGCGGATCGATCACCTCCTCGACCCAGAACTTCTCGGCCGAGCGGAATGGCGAGCGCAGCTTGTTGAGGCGATCCTCGATCTCGCGCAGTTTGGCGGCGGGATCGGCGGCCGCATCGATCTCGGCGCGATAGGCCGCCTCGATACCGCCTTCGAGCGGCAGCGAGCCCCAATAGGCCGACGGCCACGCATAGCGCATCGAGAAGCGGTTGGCCGGCTGATGCACCACGCCGGCGACGCCGAAGGCGTTGCGGATGATGATGGTGCACCACGGCACCGTGCTCTGGTTGACCGCCGCCATCGCCCGCACGCCGTGGCGGATGGTCGCCGTCTTCTCCGCCTCGAGCCCGATCATGAAGCCCGGGCAGTCCATCAGATAGACCACCGGCAGATGGAAGGTCTCGGCGAAGTCGACCCAGCGCACTACCTTCTGGCAGGCGTCCGCGGTCCACGAGCCGCCATAGTGGAACGGATCGCTGGCGAGCAGCAGCACCGCCCTGCCCTCGATCCGTGCCAATCCGGTGATGATCGGGCGGCCGAAATTGGTGCCGACCTCAAAGAACGAGCCCTTGTCCACGACGGCATCGATGATCGGCCGCATCTTGTAGACCTGCCGGCGGTTGCGCGGCACGGCGGTGAGCAGCGATTCCTCTGCACGTTCCGGATCGTCGGTGCAGGGAATGGTCGGCGGCAGGTCGTAGACCGACGACGGCAGATAGGACAGGAAACGCCGCGCATAGTCGAACGCCTCCTCTTCGGTCTCGACGGCCTGATCGATCGCGCCGGCGCGGGTCTGGATGTCGGCGCCGCCGAGCTCTTGCTTGGTCAGATCCTGACCGAGGCGCTTCACCACCGGCGGGCCGGCGACGAACATCGCGGAGCTCTTGGTCATGACCGAGTAGTGCGTGGCGGCAAGCCGCGCGGCACCGAGGCCCGCGACGGAGCCGAGCCCGAGACCGACCACCGGCACGCGGGCCAAATTGGCGGTCGTGTACCAGTACCAGCGCGTGCCGCCGACGCCGCCGGGCAGATTGGCGGCGCCCCTGGTCTCGATCGTCTTCACCGAGCCGCCGCCGCCGGAGCCCTCGATCACGCGAACGATCGGCAGGCGAAAGTCGTGCGCCATCTCCTCCGCCATCAACGGCTTGGCGGAAATCGATGCATCCGCCGAGCCGCCGCGCACGGTGAAGTCGTCGCCGACCACGACGACGGTGCGGCCGTCGACCCTGGCGCGGCCGAACACGCAGTTCGCCGGCGTCAGGTGCTTGAGCTCGTTGCTCTCGTCATATTCGGCGATGCCGGAGATGGCACCGACCTCGTGAAAGCTGCTCTGGTCGACGAGCTTGTCGATGCGCTCACGAACCGTGAGCCGGCCCTGGTCGCGTTGCCGCTTGACCTTGTCAACGCCTCCCATCTCCCGCGCGAACGCTTCGCGGCGGGCGAGGTCGTCGAGTTCCGGCTTCCAGTTCATTCACTGCTCCCGTCTTGAGGATTTTGTTGTTGTTATGGGCGGTCACCGGAAGCGACTTGCGCTCGATCCGATTGCTGAAGATGTCGCCGTCGGCGCCTTCGAGCAGGCTGCCGAGCGCGGCCGCGAGCTCGACCATTTGCGGCGCGACCTCGCGATGCAGCCGCGCCTCGTCATACATCGCCGAGAGTAGGCCGATCGTGGTGACCACATAGGTCTGATACTGCGGCGACCACAGCGGCACCGCGACGCCGTTGATGTGCGGGCTCCACAGGCCGCAGGCGACGACGTAGCCGTGCTCCTGCAAATGCCGGCGGTTGGCCTCGATGCGCGGCGTCAGCATCTTGGCGCTGTCGGGCAATTCGCCTTCCATCTCGGCGATCAGCGCGTCGCCGACCGCGGGATCGAGCGCGGCCGTGTAGGCGTGGCCGGCCGCGGTGGTCGCCATCGAAATCCGGCTGCCGGTGGCCTCATGCAGGCCCAGCGCGTTCGCCGCGCGGGCGAACTCCAGATAGACCAGATGAAAGCGGTCGGGGATGACGAAGCCCACCGTGCCGGGCAACTGATCGGCGACATCCTGCAGGCGCAGCCGGATCAGATTGCGCAACTGCAGCCCCTTCATCATCGTGGTGCTCATCGCGACCGCGCTCGGGCCGATGCGATATTTCTGGTCGCGCGGCAGATAGACGAGCTGTCCCATCCGCGTCAGCGTGTGTGTCAGTCGCGACACCGTCGAACGCGGCAGGCCGCAGCGGTTCGAGATCTCGAGATTGCCGAGCCGGGCCTCGTGCCCCTCGAAGCACCGCAACACATCGAAGGCGCGCGACACCACCTGGATGACATCGCCATCGCCTGTCTCGCTGGCGAGCATTCCCTGCCTGCTAAGCCGTTCCGAGCGCCTTCCCATCTGTTTGGCTCCATTCCGTCCTGCGGAATAAAATTCCACTTGCAGAAGAAGCTACCTCAGGCAATCTGCCGCCACAACAAAAAGCCGTTCGCCGGATGAAATTTCCGCAAGACGGTATCGGAGAGTGGAATGCCAGAGATCAAGGTTGTGACCGAAGTTGCCGGGCGCGTTTGCGCGCTTCCTGTCGAGACCGGCAGCAGCATCGGCAATGGCGACGAGATTGCGTTCGTCGAAGCGATGAAGATGGAAATACCGGTCACGTCGACGACAGCAGGCAAAATCAAGTCGATTCTGGTCAAGATCGACGATGTCATCGCCGAAGGCCAGGCGGTCGCGATCGTCGAGACCTGAGATCCCACCCCTGCCATCCGGCCGCGACAATCTGTCCGGTGATGCAGCGGCCGAAATCGCCGGCTTGCGCCGGAGGTAGCGTTGCCATCGCCGGATCACGATGCAATCATCCCGCCCGGAAAAGTTTCGCACAGCGAAACAAAGGGAGGAATTATGATCCATCGGCTGATGGCGCTCGCGCCTGCCGCTCTTGCCGGCATTTCGATCTTCGCTGCCCTGCCCGCCTCCGCCGAGGACATCAAGCTGCCGCCGACCATGGCGGTGACCGCCTACGACACCGGCACCGCCGGCTTCAACATCGCGGTCGGCGTCGGCAAGATGATGAAGGACAAATACGGCACCGACGTCCGCGTGCTGCCGGCCGGCAACGACGTCGCGCGGCTCGCGCCGCTGCGCGCCAAGCGCGCGGTCTCCTCGGCGATGGGATCGGGGACCTATTTCGCGCAGGAAGGCGTGTTCGAGTTCGGCGCCAAGGAGTGGGGCCCGCAGCCGCTGCAGCTCATGCTGTCGTCGGTCGACTGCAATTGCGGCGCGCTTGGCGTGGCAGCCGATGCCGGCGTCAAGGAAATGAAAGACCTTCGCGGCAAGCGCGTCGGCTTCGTGGTCGGCTCGCCGGCGCTGAACCAGAATTCGCTCGCGATGCTCGCGTTCGGCGGCCTCACCCAGAAGGACGTCAAGATCGTCGAGTTCGCAAGCTATGGGGCGATGTGGAAAGGCCTGATCAACAACGACACCGATGCCGCCTTCGGCACCACGATCACCGGCCCCGCCAAGGAAGCCGAGACCTCGCCGCGCGGCCTGATGTGGCCGCCGCTGCCCGCCGACGACAAGGAAGGCTGGGCACGGGTGAAAAAGGTCGGCTCGTTCTTCTTCCCGCAAACCGCAACCTGCGGCGCCGGCATCTCGCCGGACAAGCCGATCCAGCTCGGCAATTACCCCTACCCGATCTTCGTCGCCTATGCGGCGCAGCCGGTCGACCAGATCTACGCGATCACCAAGGCGATGATCGTCAACTACGACGCCTACAAGGATTCGGCGCCCGGCGCCGCCGGGCTCGGCGCCGACCGGCAGACCAAGAACTGGGTCGTTCCCGTGCATCCCGGCGCGGTGAAGGCGCTCAAGGAAACCGGCCACTGGAGCGACGAGCAGGAGGCGCACAACAACACGCTTTACAAGCGCCAGGAGGTGCTGGCCGCCGCCTGGACGGATTACGGCAAGTCGAGCCCGCCGTCGGACGACAAGGCCTTCCTCGATGGCTGGATGAAGGCGCGCGCTGCCGCGCTTGCGAAAGCCAATATGCCCAATGGCTTTGAGTGAGACCCGCCAACGCGCGATGAGATCGCGTTAGTCGTCATCGCGCTTGCGCCCGTTTGAGCATGGTGCTTCCGGAAAACCGCTTCGCACTTTTCCGGATCATGCTCTAGGCTACGGGCAAAACGGACAACATTGGGGGATGCGTAATGCCCGAGAACGCCGCGGCTGCGCCTGCGAAAAGAATCGAGTTTGAAGATCCGCATGCTGGTCTCGACAACCTGCAGGAGGCCGAGGTCACGCGCGTGCGCACCCTGCGCGGGGTGTGGCGTTGGGCGCTGGTGGTCGCAACCGCCGCAACCATCCTGCTCTGCATCAACCAGCAGTTCTCGCTGCGCTTCTTCATCGACTACACCCAGCTCAACACCGAATATTTCTATCTCTTGATCGCGCTGATGCTGCCCTTCACGTTCCTGATCTTCCCCGGATCGGAGCGCGCGCCGCTGAACCGCATTCCCTGGTATGACCTCGCGCTTGCCGTCGCGACCTTCGCCGCCTCGATCTGGCTGATGCTGAACGTGCGCAAGGCGGCGCAATATGGCTGGGAGTCCGACGGCGCCCCGAGGAATGTCATCATCGCCGGCCTGGTGATGTGGGTGATGCTGATGGAGGCGCTGCGCCGGACCGGCGGCTGGAGCCTCCTGCTCAGCGTGCTGCCCTTCACCGTCTATCCACTGTTCGCCGAGGCCAGCTGGCTCGGCCCGTTCCGCGGCTCGCAGCTGACGCTCGACCAGACCACGGCCTATCACGTGCTGTCCGGCGAGAGCCTGCTCGGCATTCCGATCCAGGCCTTCGCCGACACCGTAATCGGCTTTTTGGTGTTCGGCACCGCGCTGATGATGACCGGCGCCGGAAAATTCTTCATCAACCTCGCCTTCGCGCTGTGCGGCACGTTCCGCGGCGGCGCCGCCAAGGTCTGCATCTTCGCCTCCGGCCTGCTCGGCATGATGTCGGGCTCGATCGTCTCCAACGTGCTGACCGCCGGCACGATGACGATCCCGGTCATGAAGAAGAGCGGCTTCCGCGCCTCCTATGCCGGCGCGATCGAGGCCTGCGCCTCCACCGGCGCCGTGCTGGCGCCGCCGGTGATGGGCGCCACCGCGTTCGTGATCGCGCAGTTCCTCAATATCAGCTACGCGGAGGTCGCGGTGGCCGCGATCATCCCTGCGGCGCTCTACTATGTCGGCCTGTTCATGCAGGTCGATTCCTACGCCGCGCGCCACGGGCTGAAGGGCATTCCGCGCGCCGAGCTGCCGCGCGTGATGGATACGATCAAGGACGGCTGGTACTACGTCTTCGTGATCGCGCTCCTGATCGTGATGCTGCTGTATTTCAAGCGCGAAAGCCACGCGCCGTTCTACGCCACCGCGCTGCTGCTGGTGCTGAACCAGATCTTCTCCAAGGAGAGCCGCTGGACGCTCGGGACGATCGCAAAATTCCTCGAGGTCAATGGCCGCACCTTCGTCGAGCTGGTCGGCATCCTCGCCGGTTGCGGTCTGCTGATCGGCGCGTTCTCGATGACCGGCGTGGTGTCGAGCCTCGCCAACGATCTGTTGACGCTTGCGGGCGACAACGCGTTCCTGCTGCTCGTGATGTGCGCCTTCACCAGCCTGATCCTCGGCCTCGGGCTGACCACCACCGCCTGCTACATCTTCCTCGCCATCCTGGTTGCGCCCGCGCTGGAGAAGCTCGGGCTGAACCGGATGGCGGTGCACATGTTCATCTTCTATTGGGGCATGCTGTCGTCGATCACGCCGCCGGTGGCGATCGCCTCCTTCGCCGCGGCCGGCATCGCCGGCTCGCCCGCGATGAAGACCGGATGGGAATCGATGTGGGTCGGCAGCATCATCTATTTCATCCCGTTCTTCTTCGTGCTGAACCCGGCGCTGGTGATGCAGGGACCGAGCCCCTATCTCGCCGGCCTCGGCCTGATGGCGCTCGCGGCCTGCGGCACGCTGTTCATCTGCGGCGGCATCCAGGGCTATCAGGCCTTCGTCGGCGACCTCCGCGGCGCCGGTGCCCTGGAATGGCCGCTCCGGGTGCTGCTGGTGATCGGCGGCTTCGTGCTCGCGACGCCCGGCGGCGGCATCAACCCGCTGTCGCAGCTGCAGGTGTCGCTGCTGGGGGTCGCGATCCTCGCCCCGACGGTGTTGATCGCCTTGATGCTGGTCCGCCGTCAGGCGCTGGTTCCGAACCAGTTGCGCGCGCCCTGATTGCGATGCACAACAGGAGGCGATGAAACGATCGCCTCCTCCCGTCACCGCCACCACCACGGCCTGGTCCAGCTCGAAGCCGCCGCTGCTGCGGTTTCTGCACACTTGTTACGCAGACTTCCTGCCGGAGGCCGCGGGCGCCGTTGCCGACTACATCCCCGAGCTCGGCAAGGCCGACCCTGCCCATTTCGGCATCAGCCTGGCGACGCTCGACGGCCACGTCTACGAGGTCGGCGACACCAGGGTGCCGTTCACCATCCAGTCGATGTCGAAGCCGTTCGTGTTCGCGCTGGCGCTGGACACGCTGGGCGCCGAACGAGTGGAAAGCGTGATCGGCGTCGAGCCGTCCGGCGACCCCTTCAACTCGATCCGGCTCAATGCCGAGAACCATCCGTTCAATGCGATGGTCAATGCCGGCGCGATCGCCTGCTCCGGCCTGCTCCACGCCGACAAGGGCGACGGCGCGTTCGACTACATCCGCCAGGCGCTCGGCCGCTTCGCCGGACGTGAGCTCGATATCGACGAGGCGGTCTATGCCTCCGAGAGCGCCACCGGCGACCGCAACCGGGCGATCGGTTATCTGCTGCGCACCAACAGCGTGATCACCGAGAACGTGCCTGCGGTGCTCGACGTCTATTTCCGGCAATGCTCCATCCTGGTCACCGCACGCGACAGCGCCGTGATGGCGGCGACGCTCGCCAATCGCGGCATCAACCCGCTGACAGAGGAGCAGGTGGTGACGCCCTACGCCATCGCGCGCACGCTATCGGTGATGACCTCGTCGGGCATGTACGACTATGCCGGCGAATGGATCTACCGCGTCGGCATTCCCGCCAAGAGCGGCGTCGGCGGCGGCATTCTGGCGGCACTGCCGGCGCGGCTCGGGCTCGGCAGCTATTCGCCAAAACTCGACAAGCACGGCAACAGCGTGCGCGGCATCAAGGTGTGCGAGACGCTGTCGGCGCATTACGACCTGCATATGCTCAACCGCAGCGACGACGCACGCCACAGCATCATCGCCGACTACAATATCGGCAAGAACCCGTCGCGGCGGGTACGCCGGCCGCAGGAGCAGGAGATCCTGGCAAGGCACTTCCAGGAAGTCCGCGTGATCGAGCTCGTCGGCACCCTGTCGCTCTCCAATGTCGACTATGTCTCGCGCCGCCTCGCCGGCAGCCCGCGGCCCGAATTCGTGATCTTCGATCTGCGCCGCGTCACCTCGACGACCCGCGCCGGCGCAAGGCTGGTGGCCGAAGCTTTCCAGGAGCTCGCCGAGCTCGGCGTCACCGTGATCCTGTCCGGCATCAAGCGGACCTCGCGCGAATGGGCCACGATCAGCGAGTGGACCAGGCGGCTCGGCAATATCAGAGATTTCTATCTGCTCGACACCGCGATCGAGTGGGCCGAGGACCAGATCGTCTACCGCTATGGCGGCTCGATCGACTTCCTCGAGACCACGGAGCTTTCCGAGCAGCCGCTGCTCACCGGATTGAGCGAAGCCGAGATCGCCGATCTCACCTCGCTTTGCACGGTCCGGACCTACCAGCAGAATGAAAAGGTCATCGCCGCGGGCAGTGAGGCCACCTCACTGTTCTTCCTGCGCAGCGGCGTGGTTCACGTCACCCTGCCGGACGGCATCCGGCTCGCGACGCTGACTGCCGGCATGGCGTTCGGCGAGATGGCGCTGCTGGAGCCGAAGCGGGTCGCGGACGTGGTCGCCGATATGTCGGCGACCACCTACGAAGTGACGATCGAGGATTTCGAGCGCTTCCGCGAGCGACATCCGCGCGCCGGCGAGCGGATCATGCGCAACCTCGCGCAGATCCTCGCCGAACGGCTGATCCTGGCGAATGCAAAGGTGGATCTGCTGACGTCGGGGTAGGTCTCTCTGTTCTCCCTCTCCCCGCCCTTCGCGGGGAGAGGGTCGGGGTGAGGGGCTGCATCCGCAAAATAACTTCGAGTTAGACTCGCGGAGATTCCCCCTCACCCGGACCACATTCCGCTTCGCTGCATGCGCTCCGGCCTCTCCCCGCAGGCGGGGCGAGGCGAAGGACTCCGCGACGCGATCCGCTCAGCTTACCACTTCCGTCACCGGCTGCATGTCGATCTCGAAGGTCTCGAGAAATTTCGACGTCATGATGTAGAAGCCGACCGAGAGTTGCAGCTCGATCAGCGCGGCCGGCGTCAGCTTCGCCGCGATGGTCTTGAAGGTCGCGTCGGTCGGCTTCTTGAGCTTGACGATCTCGTCGGTGAAGGCGAGCGCAGCGCGCTGCACCTCGTTGAAGCAGGTCGCGGACCGCCAATCCTCGAGCGCGGCGTTCTGCTCGTCGGTGACGCCGACATTCTTGCCGATCCGCTTGTGCGCGACGATCTCGTAGGGCGCCTCGCAGAGAATGCCGGTGCGCGTGATCGCAAGCTCGCGGACGATGGGATCGAGCTCGCCCTTGTGGCGGATCGCGCCGCCGAGCCGGCAATACTGTTCAAAGTAGCTTGGCGAATGCGCCATCATGCGAAAGATATTGGCGTTGCGGTTCTTGTCGAGGATCTCGCGGGTCCGCGGGCTTGCCTTCGCGGGATCGGAGTAGTCGATACGGGCCATTTCCTAACCTTGATCTTGCTGTCGTTTCTGTCGGGTTCCGAAACACTAGAGCCTTTTCCGTTCCGATGAAATCGGAACGGGGCTCTAGATCCTTGTTTTGACGCGTTTTCTTCACGCGAACCGGCATCCACTTCGCTCGAAAACGCTCTGTACGGGCTGCTGTCGCAGGAGCAACACGCGCGAGTCAAATTGCCGCCGCATTCCCAGACAACGCTGTCACAGTCGATATTCGCTGAGTGGGGACTCGTCAAAAGCGAATACTCGACGCGGGGTGTTCCGAGTAAAAAATCCGGCCGTCTTGCGCGCAATTTGCGCAACGATGAGTCACGCCCAAGTCTAGGGGAAACGCATGAAGGAAGCCACCAAGAGGGCGGCCTCGGAAGCGCTTGCGCAAATGCTGGCGGTGACGGCAATGCTCGTCATCGCCAGCGTGATCTTTTATTGGCACTGAGGCATGATCCCGAAAAGTGTGTAGCGGTTTTCCGGAAAGATCATGCCCAAAATGATCCGCAAACTATGAGGGGCAAGAGCGAACCTGTTCAGTCTGGTCTTGCGTTCTGATTGGATCGTTCAGCCCCTCATTTCGCCTTTGCGAAATACGGAACCAGCCGTCCCGCGAATTGCGTGAAGCGCGCCGCGACCTTGTCGCCGATGGCAAGGTCGTTGTCGCCATGGGCCATCATGCGAAAGCCCTCGTCGGCATCGACAAGCACGATGTTGTAAGGCACATGCGCCCGCGTCTCCGGCGTCGCGGCGCGGCAGACCAGCGAGGTCGCATACACCGTCCCTGCCCCACTGGCGCGATGCTCGGCAAGATCGGGCGAACCGCATGCGGCGCAAAAGCTGCGGCGGAAATATTGCCGCGCGCCGCAGCCGTTGCAGGACTGGTAGACGATGGCTTCCGCGCCCTTGGTCCAGTCGGCGATCGGTCCGCTCATCGCACGCGCTCCAGGAACATGCTGACATGTGACGACAGCACCCCGCCGTCGCCGTGCAGCAGCGCCACCGAGGCGTCGCGCACCTGACGATTTTCGGCGCGGCCGGTCATCTGCAGATGGGTCTCGACCAGGTGCGCCATCGCGCCGCCGACGCCGCAATGGCCATAGCTGAGCAGGCCGCCATGGGTGTTGAGCGGCATCTCGCCGTCCTGATTGAAATAGCCGGCGCGCACCCGCGCCGCCGCCTCACCGCGCCTGGCAAGGCCGAGATCCTCCAGCAGCATCGCGAGCGTGATCGTGAAGCTGTCATAGACCGCGGCGTAGCGCACGTCCGGGATCGCGACGCCCGCCGCCTGCTTCGCTTTCGCGATCGAAATCTCGGCGCCGAGTTCGCTCAGCGCAGGCGCTGCGGTGACATGTTGATGGGTGTGTGCCTGGGCGCAGCCGCGGACGCGGACCTGCCGCTCGCCGGTCGGCTCGCGGCTGATCACGCAGGCCGCACCGCCGTCCGACACCGGGCAGCAGTCGAGCAATTTGAGCGGCATCGCCACCGGCTTGGAGGCCATCACGTCGGCAACCGTGATCGGCTCGTGGAATTGCGCGCCGGGATGCGTCAGCGCGTGCTTGCGCATCAGCACCGCGAACTCGGCGAGGTCTTCCTGCGTGAGGCCGTATTCATGCATGTAGCGCGCCGCGACCAGGCCGTAATAGGCCGGGATCGTCGGCCCCAGCGTCACCTCGTAGTCGGGATGCCCGACCTGGGCCAGCGCCTGGATCGAGGCGTCGCGGCTCTGCCCGGTCAGCCGGTTCTCGCCGCCGACCACCAGCACGTGTTTTGCAACACCGGCGTCGACCAGGTGATGCGCCAGCATGGTCATCGCAAGCCCGGTGGCGCCGCCGACCTGAACGGCGTGCGCATAAGACGGGCGAATGCCGAAGTGCTCGGCGAAGACCGTGGCCAGCATGATATGCGGCGAGACCGTGGAGTAGCCGCAGAGGATGCCGTCGATCTCGGAGCGCTTCAGCCCGGCATCCGAGATCGCAAGCTCGGCCGCCTTGCTCATCAGGTCGAGCGAGGACAGGCCCTCATGCTTGCCGTAGGACGTGAGGCCGACGCCGGTCACGAAGCTCATTTCAGCGCACCTATCTCAGAGCGTCATTCCGGGGCGATGCGAAGCATCGAACCCGGAATCTCGAGATTCCGGGTCTGGTCCTTCGGACCATCCGGAATGACAACCTACAATGACTTGCGTCATCTCAATACGACTTCGGAAGGCCGAGCACCTTCTCGCCGATGAAGCTGAGGATCAGCTGCGGACTGATCGGCGCGATGCGCGGGATCAGCGATTCCCGCAAGTAGCGCTCGACGTGGTACTCCTTGGCGTAGCCGAAGCCGCCATGGGTCATCACCGCTTGCTCGCAGGCATGGAAGCCGGCTTCCGCCGCGAGATATTTTGCGGAGTTCGCCGCGGGGCCGCAGGGCAGGTTCTGGTCATACTGCCAGCCGGCGCGCAGCACCATCAGCCAGGCTGCCTCCAGTTCCATCCAGCACTTCGCCAGCGGATGCTGGATCGCCTGGTTCATGCCGATCGGCCGGTTGAACACGATGCGGCCCTTGGCATATTCCGACGCCCGCTTCAGCGCTATCTGGCCGAGGCCGACCGCTTCAGCCGCGATCAGGATGCGCTCGGGATTCATGCCGTGCAGGATGTATTCGAAGCCGCGGCCCTCCTCGCCGATACGGTCTTCGACCGGGATCTCGAAATTCTCGAAGAACAGCTCGTTGGAATCGACCGGCTTGCGGCCCATCTTCTCGATCTCGTGCACGGTGACGCGCTTGCGGTCGAAATCGGTGTAGAACAGGCTGAGGCCATGGGTCGGGCTGCGCACCTCCTCCAGCGGCGTGGTGCGCGCGAGCAGCAGGATCTTGTTGGCGACCTGGGCGGTCGAGATCCACACCTTCTGGCCGTTGACGATGTATTTGTCGCCCTGGCGCACCGCGCGGGTCTTGAGCTGCGTGGTGTTGAGGCCGGTGTTCGGCTCGGTCACCGCGAAGCAGGACTTGTCGCGGCCGTCGATGATCGGCGGCAGCATGCGCTGGCACTGCTCCTTGGTGCCGAACACCACCACCGGATTGAGCCCGAACACGTTCATATGCACCGCGGACGCGCCGGACATGCCGGCACCGGATTCGGAGATCGTGCGCATCATGATCGCGGCATCGGTGATGCCGAGCCCAGAGCCGCCATATTCCTCGGGGATGCAGATGCCGAGCCAGCCGGCATCGGCCAGCGCGCGGTGGAAGTCGGCCGGATAGCCGCCCTCCTTGTCCTTCTTCAGCCAGTAGGCTTCGTCAAAGCGCGAGCAGATCTTGGCGACGGCATCGCGGATCGATTCCTGGTTGGCGGAGAGTGCGAAATCCATCTGTCGTGCTCCTATGCCTGCACCGCTTTGGCCGCGCCGTCGCGCACCATCGCCGCGATCTCCTCGGTGGAGAAGCCTGCCTCCCGCAAAATCTCCGCGCTGTGCTCGCCGAGCCGTGGCGCCAGCCGGCTCGGCTCGACCTTGGTCTCCGACCACCGCGCCGACGGCGTCATGCTGCGGATCCGCCCCTCGGTCGGATGATCGACCACGGGGAAGACGCCGGTCGCGACCATATGCGGGTCCTCCAGCAGGCTCTCGAGATCGTGCATCGGCATCACCGGCACGTCGGCCTTTTCGAGGATTCCGTTCCACTCGGCGGTCGTCTTGGTCTGCAGGATGCGCGCGAGCTCGGCGTAGACGACATCGATATTGGTGGCGCGGCCGGCGAAGGTCGCGAATTTCGGATCGCTGCGCAGATCGTCGCGGCCGGTCGCCTTGAAGAAGTTCTCCCACTGCTTGTCGTTGTAGACGATCACGCAGATATAGCCGTCGAGCGTCTTGTATGGCCGCCGGTCCGGCGACAGATGGCGCGCATAGCCGCCCTTGTCGAGCGGCGGATCGTAGGTCAACCCGCCCATGTGATCGCCCATGACGAAGCCGGCCATGGTCTCGAACATCGGAATATCGACGCGTTGGCCCTGCCCGGTGCGATCGCGATGCACAAGGCTCGCACAGATCGCGCCGACCGCGGTGAGGCCGACGATGCGATCCACCAGCGCGTTCGGCACATAGCGCGGCACGCCGTCCGAGGTTTGCGCCATCAGCGCCGGCAGCGCGGTCGCGCCCTGGATCAGATCGTCATAGGCGGGCTTGGCGGCATAAGGTCCCTCCTGGCCGAAGCCGAACACGCCGGCATAGATCAGCCGCGGGTTGACCTTGGAAACGACGTCATAGCCGAGCTGCAGCCGCGCCATCGCCTGCGGGCGCACATTGTAGACCAGCACGTCGGCCTTCGCGATCAGCCGCAGCACCGCCTCGCGCCCCGCCGGCTTCTTCAGATCGAGGCAAACCGAGCGCTTGCTGCGGTTGGTGTTGAGGAACACCGGTCCCATGCCGGGATGCCGCGTTGGGCCAATCTGCCGCGTCACGTCGCCGTCGGGCGATTCCACCTTGATGACGTCGGCGCCGTAATCGCCAAGCATCTGCGTGGCGTAGGGTCCCATCAGCACGGTCGTCATGTCGACGACCTTGATACCCTGCAGTGGTCCCATCGTCCTGTTCGCTCCCGGATGTCGTGGTTATAGAGCTAGTAACGGGAGCTATTCCAAGAGATCAAGCTGCGCCGGGCGTATGGGCGTATGCATGGCTGCGGCCGGGCCGCTTCCGTGCGGCGGAACGCAGGCTGGGCAAAACGAAGCGGATTCACCGCCGCCCTTATGCCGGCGACTGCCCCGTCATCACCTCGCGCGCCTTCAGGAGCTTTTCCAGTTCCGCATTCTGCTGCTCGAGCCGCTCGGCGATGCGCTCCTCGACTTCGGCGCCGGCTGCGCCTGCGGCCTGCTCGATCAGCTGCCTGATATTGTCCCGGAGGATCGCGATGCGATCGTTCACTTCCGACAGCGACAGAGACGTCTCGATTCCCATGGTCCGTTCTCCCGGTGACAAGCGCAGGCAGCTTAGCGCGGCGGGAGGTCCGGGCATATCCCTTAACCGCCTTAGTGACCCCAATCCCTACTGTGCATGGGGTTGTTTTCGATGTTTTCGATTCAACCCAGCCTCGCCCCGCTTTAGCCCATGCCTTTGGCCAGCATCTCCCGCAGCGCGGTCTTCAGCACCTTGCCGTAATTGTTCTTCGGCAGGGCATCGAGATAGACATAGCGCTTCGGCCGCTTGAAGCGGGCGATCGAGGCAAGGCAATGCGCGTCGAGCTTGCCGTCGTCGGCGGTAGCACCGTCCGTCAGCACGACGCAGGCGACGACGATCTCGCCCCATTCCGGATCCGGCACGCCGATGGCCGAGACCTCGCGGACATCGGGATGGGTCAGCAGGGCTTCCTCGACCTCGCGCGGATAGATGTTTGTGCCGCCGGAGATGATCACGTCCTTGGAGCGGTCCGACAGCGTGAGGAAGCCGTCGGCGTCGAGCCGGCCGACATCGCCGGTGCGCAGCCAGCCGTCCTTCAACGTCTCGGCATTGGCCTCGGGATTGTTCCAGTAGCCGAGCATCACGGTCGCGCCCTTGACCTCAATCTCGCCGGTCTCCCCGGCAGGCAGCGACTTGCCGTCCTTGTCGGTGATGCGCACGGTGACGACGCTCTGCGCCAGTCCGACCGAAGCCAGCCGTTCGAGATAGCGCGGGTGATCGCTCCGGGCGTGCCAGCCGCGCGACAGCGCCGTGATGGTCATCGGCGACTCGCCCTGGCCATAGATCTGCACGAAGCGCTGGCCCATCGTCGCCATCGCATCGGTGATGTCGGCCGTGTACATCGGACCACCGCCATAGATGATGGTGCGCAGCCCCTCGCCGTTCTCTCCGCGCTTCTTCGCGGCATCGACCAGGCGGCGCACCATCGTGGGGGCCGCGAACATCACGACATTGTCGAGCTGGCGGCCGAGGTTGAGCACCTCGTCAGGATCGAAGCCGCCGGACTCCGGCACGACGTGGCGGCCGCCCATCCGGACGTGCGGGAAATTGTAGAGGCCGGCGCCATGCGAGATCGGCGCGGCATAGAGCGAGGCATCGTGCGGCGTCGCCGGATCGACGTCGGCGAGATAGCACAGCGACATTGCGACCAGATTGCCGTGGCTGAGCATCACGCCCTTGGGACGGCCGGTGGTGCCCGATGTGTAGAACAGCCAGGCAAGATCGTTGCTCTCGCGCGGCAGCGGCGCGGGTCGGCCCTCGCCGCTTCGCATCGACTTGTAAGCGTCGCTGTCGACCGACAGCGTGGTCATGCCGGCGGGGCAGTCGTCCTTCGCCTCGTTCAACGCACCGATCGTATCGTCGGAGACGAAGGCGAGCTTGGCACCGCCATTGCCGCAGATCCATGCCGCCTCGCGGCCGTGCAGCTTGGCGTTGATCGGAATCGCGGCGGCGCCGATCCACCAGATGCCGTAGAGGCATTCGAGATATTGCGTGCAGTTCGACGCAAACAGCGCGATGCGGTCGCCGGCGGCAATGCCGTGATCGCGCGCCAGCGCCGCCCCGATCGAGGCGGCGCGGCGGGCAAAGGTGGCGTAGTCGGCGTCGAGATCGAAACCGGTCAGCAGCGCCGGCGCGTCGGGACGCGCCCGTGCCGTCGCCGCCAGCCATTCGGCAATGTTCAAGCTACTTCGCCGGCTCGAGGATCGAGACGTAGTTGGCGACCGCGGCGCCGCCCATGTTGAAGATGCCGCCGATCTGCGGGTTCTTGAGCTGCATGCCCTCGGGCGCTTGCCCCGTGAGCTGCATCGCGCTCATCACATGCATGGAGACGCCGGTGGCGCCGATCGGGTGGCCCTTGGCCTTGAGGCCGCCGGACGGATTGACCGGCAGCTTGCCGTCCTTCTGGGTCCAGCCTTCCATGATCGCGCGCGCGCCCTGTCCCTTCGGCGTCAGGCCCATCGCTTCATATTCGATCAGCTCGGCGACGGTGAAGCAGTCATGGGTCTCGACGAAGGACAGGTCGGAGAGCTGCAGGCCGGCCTTCTGCAGCGCGCGCTGCCAGGCGGTGGTGCAGCCTTCGAACTGCAGGATGTCACGCTTGGACATCGGCAGGAAATCCTGCGCATGCGCGGTGGCACGGATGTTCACCGCCTTGCCCATGGTCTTGGCGGTCTCGGCATCGGTCAGCACCAGTGCGGCGGCGCCGTCCGAGACCAGCGAGCAGTCGGTGCGCTTCAAGGGACCGGCGACGAACGGGTTCTTGTCGCTCTCGGCGCGGCAGAACTCGAAGCCGAAATCCTTGCGCATCTGCGCATAGGGATTGGCGACGCCGTTCTTGTGGTTCTTGGCGGCGATCATCGCCAGCGCATCCGACTGGTCGCCGTATTTCTGGAAATAGGCCTGCGCGATCTTGCCGAACACGCCGGCGAAGCCGCCGACCGTGTCGCCGTCCTCGGGCAGATACGACGCCTTGAGCAGGTTCTTGCCGATCTCCGGGCCCGGCGTCTTCGTCATCTGCTCGACGCCGACCACCAGCACGATCTTCGCGGCGCCGGCTTCGATGGCGCGGATGCCCTGATGCACGGCGGCCGATCCGGTGGCGCAGGCATTCTCGACCCGGGTGGTCGGCTTGAAGCGCAGCGCCGGATTGGCCTGCAGCACCAGCGAGGCCGTGAAATCCTGGGGCGAGAAGCCGGCGTTGAAATGGCCGAGCATGATCTCATCGACGTCGGACGCGGCGATGCCGGCGTCAGCCAGCGCCTCGTTGGCGACCTTGACCACGAGACCCTCGACGGTCTCCGCGTCGAACTTTCCGAATGGCGTGTGCGCCCAACCCACGATGCTGGCGGTCATGGCTGTATCTCCCTGTTCCTGTTCGGAGAGTTATGTAGCGTATCTTCAGGCGGCTTTCAGCGTTTTCATCGCCGTCGCGCACATGGCGGTTATGCCCGCCCAATTGCCGGCGCGGATATCGGCCGCCGGGCACAGCCAGGAACCGCCGACTGCCAGCACATTCGGCTCGGCGAGCCAGGTCGCCGCATTGGCCTCGCTGACCCCGCCGGTCGGGCACACCCTGACCTGCGGAAATGGCCCGGCCAGAGCCCGCAGTGCCTTGATACCGCCCGCCTGCTCGGCCGGGAAGAATTTGACGACGTCGAAGCCGTGGGCCAGCGCCTGCATCAACTCGGAGGCGGTCGCGATCCCCGGCGCGAAGGGCAGCCGGCTGGAGGCTGCCGCCGCCAACAGCTCGGGCGTCGCACCCGGGCTGATGCCGAATTTGGCGCCCAGTGCCTCGGCGCGCATCAGGTCGTCACCATTGAGGATCGTGCCGATCCCGACGATCGCCTCCGGCACACCGGCGATGATGGCCCTGGCCGCGTCGACCGCGACCGCCGTCCGCAGCGTCACCTCGAGCGTCCGCACGCCGCCGGCGACCAGCGCCTTTGCAAGCGGCACCGCGTCCTCGAGCCGCTCGATGGTCAGCACCGGGATCACGGTGGCCTGGCGGATCAGCTCGGCGATCCGGTCCTGCTTCGATGTCGTTGTCATTGCGAGGCCTTGCGGGATGGTGGGAGACGAAGCGCCTTTTTCGGCGGCATGGCGTAGCGCGGAATGATCGCGCCGGGATAGCACACCACGACACCGGCCAGCCGATGGCCGGCGCGCGCCGCCTCCTCTGGCTCGGCGCCGCCGAGCCGCGCGGCGAGATAGGCGGCGGCAAAGCTGTCGCCGGCCGCGGTGGTATCGACCACCGGCTTGGTAAGCTGCTCCGCCTTCACCTCGCGCGTTCCGCCGGCCGAGCGCACGATGCAGGCCGGCTCGGCGAGCTTCAGCACCACCTCGGGGCTCGAGATGCCGGCCAGCAGCGCCGTGTTGCTCTCGCCGGGATAAAGCGGCGCCAGATCCTCGGTCGAGGCAAGCACGATATCGGCCGTCTCGAACGCGCTGCTGAAGACCTTCCGCGCGACGTTCAGGTCCGGCCAGCCGCGGGCGCGGAAATTGGTGTCGAACGCAAACCGCGTCCCCAACAGCCGCGCACGCTTCAGCGCCGCCAGCAATCGCTCCTGCCCGTCCTCGCGCAGGATCGAGAGCGTGATCGCCGAGAGATAGACGACGTCATAGGTCGCGAGTGAGTTCAGGATGTCTTCCGTTTCGGGCAGATCCATCAGGTCGCGGGCGGCGGCGCTGTCACGCCAGTGGAAGAAGCGCCGCTCGCCCTTGTCGTCGGTCTGGATCAGATAGAGGCCGGGCAGCTTGCCCGCCGATCGCGCGACATGCTTGGTGCCGATGCCTTCGCTCGCCCAGCCCGCGATCATCTCATCGCTCAGCGCATCATCGCCGAGCGCCGTGAAGTAATCGACGTGGATGCCGAGCCGGGACAGATAGACCGCGGTGTTGAGCGTGTCGCCGCCATAGGAGCGCGAATACAGCCCGCCGAGCTGGCCGCCAGGAGCCTGGCGCAGCTCGATCATGCATTCGCCGATGCTGGCAACTCTGGTCATCTCAAGCGCCGCGCTAAAGCGCGATGAAGCCTGGTTGAATCATCATCGCGCCTTAGCCCCTTGTCTGAGCATGATCTTCGCGCAAACGCGTTCCGCGTTTGTCGCGAGGGAAACCGCTTCGCACTTGTCCGGATCATGCTTTAGCTCGGACGTTGCTCAGGCGGCGAACTTGCCGCCGAGTTCGTCCTCGATATGGATCCGGATGATGTCGTCGAACGTCTTCTCGGCCGTGGTGAAGCCGAGCTTCAGCGCGCGGTCGGTGGCGAAATCGCGCGGCCAGCCCGAGACGATGCTGATGATGGTCGGATCGGGCACCCGCTTGATCCGCGCGGTGACGTTCTTGCCGGCGACGCGCTCCAGCGACGCGATCTGCTCGCCGACGGTGACGGACATCCCGGGCATGCTGAGATTGCGCCGCGGCCCCATCGCATTGAGATCCATCGTGCCGGCGTGAACCAGAAAGCCGACCGCCGATTTCGGCGAGGCGTGCCAGTGCCGGACGTCCTCGGAGACCGGCAGCACTGCCTCCTCGCCCGCCAGCGGCTCGCGGATGATATTCGAGAAGAAGCCGGACGCCGCCTTGTTCGGCTTGCCCGGACGCACGCAGATTGTCGGCAGGCGGATCGAGATCCCGTCGAGCAGACCCTTGCGGGTGTAGTCGTTGATCAGGAGCTCGCAGATCGACTTCTGCGTGCCATAGCTCGTCAGCGGCGTATGGAAGAACTCGTCGCCGATCTTCTCGGGGAACGGCGCGCCAAACACCGCGATCGAGGACGTGAACACCAGCCGCGGCTTGTAGCCGCCGCCGACGGCACGGATGGCGTCGATCAGATAGCGGGTGCCGTCGAGGTTGATCCGGTAGCCCTTGTCGAACTCGGCCTCGGCCTCGCCCGAGACGATCGCGGCGAGATGGAAGATCACCTCGGGACGCTCGGCGATCAGGGGCGCCGCGGCGCCGGCATCGGCGAAATCGGATGCGACCACATTGACCGGGATCGAGGCATTGGCGGGCTTGGCCGGCGCGACCACGTCCTGCAGCGTCATCCGGGTGATCTCTTGCTTGCCGAGGCGGCCCTCGCGCAAGAGACGCTCGGTCAGCTTGCGGCCGACCATGCCGGCGGCGCCCAGAATCAGAATGTGCACGACCCTGCTCCTTTTCTTGTCTTGTTCGAATTCAGCTGCGGGCCTTGCGCGCTCATTCCTTCACGGCACCCGTCATCGCCGAGACATAATGCTCTACGAAGAACGCGTAAAGAATAACCAGCGGCAGCGAGCCGCATAGCGCCCCTGCCATCAGGGACCCCCAGCGATAGATGTCACCGTCAACGAATTCGTTGACGATGGCGACCGGCACGGTCTTGTTCGGGGTCGATTGCAGGAACGTCAGCGCATAGATGAATTCGTTCCAGCACAGCGTGAAGCAGAAGATGAAGGCCGAGATCAGGCCGGGGACGGCGAGCGGCAGCACGATCTTGATCAGTATCTGCCAGCGGCTGGCGCCGTCGATCAGCGCGCATTCCTCGAGCTCGAACGGGATGGTCTTGAAATATCCCATCAACAGCCAGGTCGAGAACGGAATCAGGATCGTCGGATAGGTCAGGATCAGCGCCAGGGGCGAGTCGAACAGGCCGTACTGAAACACGACGGTCGCGAGCGGAATGAACAGGATCGACGGCGGCACCAGATAGGCCAGGAAGATCAGGCCGCCGACGACGTTGGCGCCCTTGTAACGCAGCCGCACGATCGCATAGGCCGCGAGCACACTCGCGATGATCGACAGCACGGTGGCACCCACCGCCACATACATCGTGTTCCAGAGCCAATGCGGATAGTAGCTCTCGAACAGCAGCTTGTGGACGTGCTTGAAGGTCGGATTCCAGGTCCAGAACGGATTGTACTTGTCGAGATCGAGCAGTTGCTCGTCCGGCTTGATCGCCGTCAGCCCCATCCAATAGAACGGGAACAGCAGGATGATCACGATGATCGACAGCGGGATGTAGAGCGTCACGATCCGCCGCGGCACCGACTGCAGGTAGCTCATGCCCTCGCTGTTGTCGACGCGCGACGGCGTCGACAGGATGCTCTTGAGGTCGACCTTGGAGGCGGGAAGATCAGTCATTGCTCTCTCCCTGCTGCCACTTCCTGCGTTGCAGGCCGAACCATGACACCATGATCGCGGCGAGCAGGAACGGGATCATCGCGCTCGAGATCGCGGCGCCCTCGCCCAGCTGCCCCGCGATGATCGCGCGCTGATACGACAGCGTCGCCATCAAATGAGTGGCGTTGACCGGGCCGCCGCGCGTCATCGCCCAGATCAGCTGGAAGTCGGTGAAGGTGAACAGCACCGAGAACGTCATCACGACGGCGATGATCGGCGTCAGCAAGGGATAGGTGATGTAGCGGAACATCTGCCAGCGCGAGGCGCCATCCAACGTCGCCGCCTCATACAGCGACGGCTGCACGGTCTGCAGGCCCGCCAGCAGCGTGATCGCCACGAACGGTACGCCGCGCCAGATATTGGCGAAGATCAACGCAGATCCGGGCCCAGGTGGTGTCGCCGAGGAAATTGATGTTCTGGGTGATCAGGCCGAGATGCTTGAGCGACCAGGAGATGATCGAGAACTGGGAATCGAAGATCCACCAGAACGCCAGCGCCGACAGCACGGTCGGCACGATGAAGGGGATCAGCACCGCGGCCCGCAACAGCGCCTTGAACGGCATGCGCTCGTTGAGCAGCAGCGCCAGATAGAGTCCGACCGCGAACTTCACGGCGCTCGCGATGAAGGTGTAGAGCAGCGTGTTGAAGACCGACAGCCAGAAGATGGCATCGTCCCACAACCATTCATAGTTCTCAGTGCCGATGAAATGACCGACGCGGCCGATGCGGGTGTCGGTGAAGGACAGCCAGATGCCGAGCCCGAGCGGATAGGCCAGGAAGAAGATCAGGAACGCCATCGCCGGCAACATGAACCAGAAGCCGAGCCAGTTCTTGTTGTGGCGGAGCTGATCCCAGGTGGTCGCTTCGCGGATTTCGGTTTTCGCACGTCGCGGCGCAAGGGCGATGTCAGCCATAGGCGATGTCCCGATTGCTCAACGGATTGAGCATGACTACGCAATATTCCAATGATGGCATTCCAATGATGACGCGGGCGGCGGCTCTCCGCCGCCCGCGGCCATCACATCAGCGATAGATGCGCTTCAGCTGCCGTTCGGCTTCCGCCATCGCGGCCTTGCCGTCCTTGGCACCGGTGCAGTAGTTCGCGAACATGTCGACCACAATGAAGTCGGCGATCGCGGTCGCGGCCTTCTCGCCGGGCGTGCCGATGCCGGAGGCCGGCAGCGCGCGCTTCGAGGCCTGGCCGAACACCGCGTTCTTCGGATCGGCGGTCCACACCGGAGCCGAGTCGTAGGCATTGAGCGTGTGGGTGAGATAACCCCGCGCGCCCGACAGCCACTTCTCGAAATTCTCCTTCTCCAGCATGAAGGCGATGAACGCCTTTGCCGCGTTCGGATATTTGCAGAAGTTGAAGGCGAGGATCGGAACCGCGAGTTGCAATTCGGTCGGCTTGCCGATCGAGCCGACCGGCCACAATGCGTGGTCGATGTCCTCGGCGAGCTCCTTCTTGCTCGGATCGTCCTTGGCCGCGACGTAGATCGAGATGCCGTTCGAGGTCAGGAACAGCTCGCCGGACAGGAAGGCCTTGTTGTTGGAGGAGTCGTTCCAGGACGCGACACCCGGAATGAAGGTCTCCGACAGCGCCTTGGCATATTCCAGCGCCTTCATCGTCTCCGGCGAGTTTATGATGACCTTGTCGTCCTTGTCGACAGTCCAGGCGTTGTGGCCCCAGAGGATGTTGTGCACCCAGGCATTGGCGTCGCCGGTGGCGTGGCCGAGCGCGAAGCCGGCCGGCGTGTTGTTCTTCTTCAGCGCCTTGCACAGTTCGAGATAGGCCGGGAAATCGGACGGCACCTGCTTGAAGCCGGCCTTCTCGACCGCCGACTTGCGATAGGTCAAATAGCCGCCGATGGTCGCGACGGGAATGCCGAGCCAGTCATTGCCCTGCTTGCAGGTTTTGGCCGCGGCTTCGGTCCAGCCGCCATACTTGTTGCCGAGATAATCGGCAACGTCGTTCATCTTGAGAACCTTGGTCGGGAACAGCTGCGGCAGCGTGTGCAGGCCCCAGGCGAGGTCGAGACCCGAGCCGGTGTTGGCGGCGACCGAGGCCTTCGGCTGCACGTCCTCGAAGGACTCGCTGAACACGTTCATCTCGGTGCCGGTTGCCGACTTGAAGGCCGCGACCATGGCGTTGAATGCATCGTCTTCCGCGGGCACGAAGCGCTTCCAGCGCATCACGGTGAGCTTGGCGCCGGGCTCCGCCTTCCAGGGCGCGCTCTGCGCCCAGGCCTTGGCGAAGTCAAACAGCGCCGGCCCGGTGAGCATGCCGGTTGCAGCCAGCGCCGTGCCGCCCTGAAGTAGCGAGCGGCGAGTAAAATCGTGCATCGTCCTTCTCCCTATGATTGTGTTTTTGTTGTTTTTGATCTGGCCTGTTGGTCGGCCATTAAGATCGATCGGTCCGTCAGCTGTTCAGTCGCTTCCCCGTCGAATCGTCGAACAGATGGACCAGCGACGGATCCGGCTTGAGCCGAACCTTGTCGCCCGGGTTGAACAGATGGCGCTCGCGGAACACGGCGACGACCTGCTCGCCGCCGAGCTTGGCGAACACCTGGGTCTCCGACCCGGTCGGCTCGACCACCACGATCTCGGCCTCGGCGCCGTCATCGGCAATGGTGAAATGCTCGGGCCGCACGCCGTAGACCGCGGGCTGGCCGTCGGAATTGGCCGGCGCCGATTTCAGCGGCAGCTTGACGCCGTTCGGTCCCTCGAAATAGGCGGCGCCGTTCACCTTCACATTGCCCTTGAGGAAATTCATCGCCGGCGAACCGATGAAACCGGCCACGAACTGGTTCGCCGGCGTGTCATAGAGTTCGAGCGGCGAGCCCATCTGCTCGACGATGCCGTCATGCATCACGACGATCTTGTCGGCCATCGTCATGGCCTCGATCTGGTCGTGGGTGACGTAGACCGTCGTGGTCTTCAGCCGCTGGTGCAGCTCCTTGATCTCGGTGCGCATTGCAACACGCAGCTTGGCGTCGAGGTTCGACAGCGGCTCGTCGAACAGGAACACCTGGGGATCGCGCACGATGGCGCGGCCCATCGCGACGCGCTGGCGCTGGCCGCCCGAAAGCTGGCGGGGATAGCGCTCGAGCAGCGGCGTAAGCGCAAGGATTTCCGCGGCGCGCTTGACGCCGGTCGAGATCTCCTCGGGCTTGGCGCCGCGCAGCTTGAGCGAGAAGCCCATGTTGTCGGCGACCGTCATGTGCGGGTAGAGCGCGTAGTTCTGGAACACCATCGCAATGTCGCGCTCTTTGGGCTGGACATTGTTGACGACGCGGTCGCCGATCGAGATCGTGCCGGAGGTGATGTTCTCGAGCCCCGCCAGCATGCGCAGCAGGGTCGACTTGCCGCAGCCGGAGGGGCCGACCAGAACGACGAACTCGCCGTCCTCGATCGGGATCGACACGCCGTGCAGGACCTCGAAATTGCCGAACGATTTCCGCACGTCGCGAATCTGGACCGACGACATCCACTTCCCTCCCTCAAGTTCCCGACGACGTACGACGAGTGCCGCCACCGCTCTGTTTTGTTCCGGCCGCGCTGGGTGCGCGGCGCTGTTGGACTGACGTTATTGTCCGCAGTTTATCCGGTTTTGGCAATCGTTCGATTAGCAATCGCTTGGTAGCGCTGTCAATATCAGTTTGTCTGCGACGAACGTCGTGATATGAGCGGCAAATGGCCCGAAAGCGCATCACGCCAGGCAAGATCCGGCTCGCCGAAGTCGCGAAGCTCGCCGGTGTCAGTCCGATTACGGCCTCACGGTTCTTCAGGAATCCGGAAGCACTTTCGGCCGGCAAGCGCGCGCGGGTCGATAGTGCGGCAAAAGAACTCGGTTACGTGCCCAACCTCGCGGCACGCGCGCTTGCGTCGCAGCGCACCGAGGTGATCGGTGTCCTGATCCCGTCGCTGACCAACAACGTGTTCTCCGACGTGCTGCGCGGCATCTATGACGCGCTCGACGGCAGCCGCTACAGCATTCAGCTCGCCAACACCCGCTACAGCATCCTGCAGGAAGAGCGCCTGCTGCGTCTGTTTCTGGCACAGAAGCCGGCCGGGCTGATCATTACCGGCATCAACCAGACCGCCGATTCCCGCCGCATCATGGAGACGGTCGATTGTCCGATCGTCCAGATCATGGAGGTCGGTCCCTCCCCGATCGACATGATGATCGGATTCTCGCATTTTGACGCCGCAAAAGCGGCCATTGCCCACCTGCTCGCGCAGGGCTACCGGCGGATCGGCTTCCTCGGCGCGCGGATGGACCCGCGGGTGCAGCGTCGGCTCGACGGCTATCGCTCCGCGATGACCGACGCTGCGCTGTTCGATCCACAGCTTATTGTGACAACGGCGATCCCGACCTCGGTCACGCTCGGCGGGACGCTGTTTGCCGACCTGCTCGCCAAGGCGCCCGACATCGACGCCGTGTTCTGCGTCAATGACGACCTTGCGCTCGGCGCGCTGTTCGAATGCAAGCGCCGGCACGTGGCGGTGCCAGAGCAGATGGCGATCGTCGGATTCAATGACCTCGAATTCATGGCGTCGAGCGAGCCGACCTTGAGCAGCGTGCGCACCAATCGTTACGAAATGGGCAGAAACGCTGCCGTGATGGTGATCGAGACGCTGGAAGGGCGCCGGCCCGCCGAACCCGTCGTCGATCTCGGCTTCAGTGTCATGGAACGGCAAAGCTCGGCGCGACGCAATTGACGTCGCCCGGCAGCTGCCTGTCATAAGGGACGCGAAAAATGATAAAATGATAGCGCTAGCAAGACCCTTCAACTAAGGTCCAATCCATCACACGAAACACCTGTGCGTGATCGGTCGGGTTTGTAATGCACGACGATTTGCGCAAGGTAGAAACGACCTTGAACCAGAGCCCTTGAATGGGCCCACAAGTTTGCATTGCGGGAGAAACCAATGACAAAACCCCCCACCAACGGGCACGACGCCGCAGGCGCGACCAGCAAGGGCAAGGGCCGCAGGCTCCGCTCCCAGGAATGGTTCGACAACCCGCACAATCCGGGCATGACCGCGCTCTATCTCGAGCGCTATCTCAATTACGGCCTGACGCGAGAGGAATTGCAGTCGGGTAAGCCGATCATCGGCATCGCGCAGACCGGCAACGACCTCTCGCCCTGCAATCGGCATCACCTCGAGCTCGCACACCGCGTCCGCGAGGGCATCCGCGCCGCCGGCGGCATCGCGATGGAGTTTCCGACCCATCCGATCCAGGAGACCGGCAAGCGCCCGACTGCGGCGCTCGACCGCAACCTCGCCTATCTCGGCCTGGTCGAGGTGCTGTTCGGCTATCCGCTCGACGGCGTGGTGCTGACCACCGGCTGCGACAAGACCACGCCGGCCTGCATGATGGCGGCGGCGACCGTCAACCTGCCGGCGATCGTGCTGTCGGGCGGCCCGATGCTGAACGGCTGGCACGAGGGCCAGCGCACCGGCTCCGGCACCGTGGTGTGGAAGGCGCGCGAACGGCTCGCCGCCGGCGAGATCGACTATGAGCAATTCATCGAGATCGTGGCCTCCTCGGCCCCCTCGGTCGGCCACTGCAACACGATGGGCACCGCCTCCACCATGAACTCGCTCGCGGAAGCGCTCGGCTTCTCGCTGCCGGGCTGCGCGGCGATCCCGGCGCCGTATCGCGAGCGCGGCCAGATCGCCTACGAGACCGGCAAGCGCATCGTCGACATGGTCTGGGAGGATTTGAAGCCGTCGGACTTCCTGACGCGCGAGGCGTTCGAGAACTGCATCGTGGTCAACTCCGCGATCGGCGGCTCGACCAATGCGCCGATCCACATCAATGCGCTGGCGCGCCATGTCGGCGTCGAGCTGTCGATCGACGACTGGCAGAAATACGGCCATGACGTCCCGCTGCTGGTGAACATGCAGCCGGCCGGCTTCTATCTCGGCGAGGAATATCACCGCGCCGGCGGCGTGCCCTCGGTGGTACGCGAGCTGATCAAGCACAAGCGCATCCACGAAGGCGCCCTCACCGTCAACGGCCGCACCATGGGCGAGAACTGCAAGGAAGCACCTGCGCCCGACGGCGACGTGATCTGGGGCTACGACAAGCCGCTGGTGAAGGACGCCGGCTTCATCGTGCTGCGCGGCAATCTCTTTGATTCCGCGATCATGAAGACCAGCGTGATCTCGAAGGAATTCCGCGACCGCTATCTGTCCAACCCGAAGGACCTCAATGCCTTCGAGGGCCGCGCCATCGTGTTCGAGGGGCCGGAGGATTATCACAACCGTATCGAGGATCCCGCGCTCGACATCGATGAGCACTGCGTCCTGTTCGTCCGCGGCACCGGCCCGATCGGCTATCCCGGCGGCGCCGAGGTGGTGAACATGCAGCCGCCCGCCGCGCTGATCAAACGCGGCATCCTGTCCCTGCCCTGCATCGGCGACGGAAGGCAGTCCGGCACCTCGGGCTCGCCCTCGATCCTCAACGCCTCGCCCGAGGCCGCCGCCGATGGCGGGCTCGCAATCCTGAGGACCGGCGACAAGGTGCGCATCGACCTCAACAAGGGCAGCGCCAACATCATGATCTCGGAGGATGAGCTGCGCACCCGCCGCGCCGAGCTGAAGGCTAAGGGCGGCTTCCCGCATCCGGCCAACCAGACGCCGTGGCAGGAGCTCTACCGCAAGACCGTCGGCCAGCACGCGACCGGCGCTTGTCTCGAGCTCGCGACGCGCTACCACGACATCGCCGGCAAGGTCGGCGTGGCGCGCGACAATCACTAGGACGCAAACCGTCATTGCCGGGCGCGGCCCGGCAATCCATCGTTCTTCGAAAGATGGATGCGCGGGTCAAGCCCGCGCATGGCTGCCAATCGCCAAAGAAGGAAGAAACGCATGTCAGACCGCCTGAAGGGCAAACGCGCATTCGTAACCGCAGCGGCCGTCGGCATCGGCCGCGCCTGCGCGCTGGCCTTTGCCCGCGAGGGCGCGACCGTGTTCGCGACCGATATCGACGAAGGCAAGCTTGCGCTGCTCAGGCAGGAAGGCGCCGCCGAGGTTGCGAAGCTCGACGTGCGCGACACCGCAGCGGTCGAGGCAATCGCAAAGCGCGCCGGCAAGACCGACATCCTGCTCAATGCCGCGGGCTTCGTGCATCACGGCACGGTGCTGGAGTGTTCGGACGACGACTGGGACTTCTCCTTCGACCTCAACGTCAAGTCGATGCACCGCACCACGCGCGCTTTCCTGCCGGGCATGCTGGCGCAGGGCGGCGGTGCCATCGTCAACATCGCCTCCGCCGCCGGCGCGGTGAAGGCGGCGCCGAACCGCTACGTGTATAGCGCCACCAAGGCCGCGGTCGCGGCACTGACGCGCTCGGTCGCGGCCGACTTCATCACCAAGGGCATCCGCTGCAACTGCATCTGCCCCGGCACCATCGAGACGCCTTCGATGCTTGAGCGTGCGGCGGCTGCCGGCCCGCAGGGACGCGAGATGTTCGTTGCGCGCCAGCCGATGGGCCGGCTCGGCACCGCCGAGGAAATCGCCGCGCTCGCCGTCTATCTCGCCAGCGACGAAAGCTCGTTCACCACAGGCGTCGCCCATGTCATCGACGGCGGCTGGACGCTTTAATCGGGAGGCAGCATGAACAAGATCGATCTCAACGGCCGCTGTGCCGTCGTCACCGGCGGCGCGCAGGGATTTGGCCGCGCCATCACCGAGCGCTTTGTCGCGTCGGGCGCCAAGGTCGCGATCTGGGATTTCGACCAGCCGCTGGCCGAGAAGACCGCGCGGGCGATCGGCGAGAACGTGATCGCGATCAAGACCGACGTCACCAATCCCGACGCGGTCGACGCCGCGCGCGATCAAACTCTGCGGGCGTTCGGCAAGATCGACATTCTCGTCAACAACGCCGGTATCACCGGAGCCAACAAGCCGGTATGGGAAACCGATCTCGACGACTGGCGCAGGGTGATGCGCATCAATCTCGAGGGTCCCTTCATCTGCTGCAGGGCGATCGTGCCGACTATGATCGGCCAGAAATATGGTCGCATCGTCAACATCGCCTCGATCGCCGGCAAGGAAGGCAATCCAAACGCCGCGCATTATTCGTCGTCGAAGGCGGGCCTGATCGCGCTCACCAAATCGCTCGGCAAGGAGCTCGCGCAGCACGACATCCTGGTCAATGCGGTGACGCCGGCCGCGGCGAAGACCGCGATCTTCGACCAGATGACCCAGCAGCACATCGATTTCATGCTGTCGAAGATCCCGAAGGCCCGCTTCGTGCAGGTCGAGGAACTCGCTTCAATGGTGGCATGGCTGGCGTCGGAAGACTGCGCCTTCTCCACCGGCGCGGTGTTCGACATCTCCGGCGGCCGCGCGACCTATTAACTCGCCGCCCGCCTCGCCGGCTGCCGCAGCGCCGCGACGAGATGATCGGCCAGGAGTGATGCCGCGTGCGACAGTTTTTGCGCGCGATGCAGCCGGATCTCGGCCCGCGGCAGCCGCGGCATACCATCGCGCGCGGTCAGCCGACGCAGCGTCGGCGGAAATGTCCCCGACTTGACCACGGTCACGGCGAGGCCCTGCGCCGCGATCGCCTCGACCGCGGACAGGCTGTGGCTGACAAAGGCGAGCCGCCACGGCCGGTTCGCCTGGTCCAGCGCCTGCATCGCCCAGCTCCGGAACAGGCAGCCCTGCGGATAGAGCGCGACCGGCAGCGGATCGAGCTCCTCGACGCGATGCGCAGCGCTCGCGGCCCACACCGCCTGCTCGGTGCGCAGCAACTCGCCCTCGCCGCGTCCCTCGGGGTGCATCGCGATCACGAGGTCATAGGCTTCGCCGAGCCGATCGATCATTGTCGACGTCAGCCCGGTCTCCATCTCGACATGGATCAGCGGATAGCTGGCGATGAAGTCCTTGAGCAGCGGCGGGACGAGCATCGTCCCATAGTCGTCCATCACGCCGAGGCGAACCCGTCCATCCGTGCCATGCTCGCGCACCCGGCCGACCGCCTCCGCGTTGAGGCTCAGGATGCGGCGGGCATAACCGAGCAATCCCTCGCCGGCTGCACTCAGGTCGACACTGGACGTGCTGCGGTGAAACAGTTCGGCCTGCAGCCGCTCTTCCAGCCGCTTCACCTGCATGCTGACGGCGGATTGGGTCCGGTTCAGCGCCGAGGCCGCGCGGGTGAAGGAGCGATGCTCCGCCACCGCGACAAAGGCCTGCAGAAGATCCGGGTCCAGTATGGGCGCACCTCATAACGATCTGTGATTTAGTCAATCACATCTATTCCATTCCCTGATTATGTCCCCTTCCCTAGATTGCGCAAGCAAAACCGAGGGGCGAACGGAATGGGCGAGATCTGGGGGGTATTGGCGGCGGTGGCCTCGAGCGCGCTCGGCGGCACTTCGATCGGGGCGACGCGGTTTCTGGTCGGCGCCATCGACCCGCTGGTGATCGGCGCGTTCCGCTTCGGCATCGGCGTCCTGCTGCTGCTGCCGCTGGCACTGCTGCAACGCCGGAACTGGCCGACGCGGCACGATTGGCTCGGCGTTGCCGGCCTCGGCCTGCTGTTCTTTGCGGCGTTTCCGGTCCTGTTCAATGCCTCATTGATCTTCACCACCGCCGCGCGCGGCGCACTCGCGCTGTCGACACTGCCGCTGTTGACCATGCTGGTCGGCGCGGTGCTGGGCGCCGAAGCGCTCACCGCGCGCAAGACCGCAGGCGTCCTGATCACCATCCTCGGCGTCTCGATGGCGCTGCTCTCCGGCCTCGCCACGGCGCCGCCTGGTGCCTGGCGCGGCGACCTCTTGATGATCGCAGCCGCGCTGTGCATGGCGCTCTACAGCATCTGGTCAAAACCCTATATCCGCCGCTCCGGCCCGATCCCCTTCACCACGCTCGCGATGGCCGCCGGGGCGGTGGTGCTCATTGTCGCCTCGCTGCTGCGCGGCAGTTTTGCGCCGGTTGCCGATTTCGGCGCGCCGCAATGGTCCGGCGCGATCTATCTCGGCGCCTTCGGCGCTGCGCTTACCTTCTATCTCTGGGCCTTCGCGCTGGAGCGGACGACGCCGACCCGGGTGGCGATCTCGGTCACCGTCAATCCGATCGCGGCATCGCTGGTCGGCGCAGCCCTGCTCGGCGAGCCGCTGAGCTGGAATCTGGTGGCCGGCATCGTCACCGTGTTCGCCGGCATCTGGATCGCGACCACCCAGCCGCCTCTGGCGCACGCGGTCGCCCCCGACATGCGCTGACCTGCGGCAACGCTCGCCAGCAAGGCCTTCCGCGAATCCGTGCTAGCCTGAGGTCCGGTCCCAGCGAACCCGAGGCGGCAGGCCATTGAACATCTCCCTCTATGACATCTCCGTCTGGGTATTGCCGGTCGTCATTGCGATCACGTTTCACGAAGCCGCGCACGGCTTCGTCGCTCATCGGCTCGGCGACGACACCGCCTGGCAGCTCGGCCGCGTCAGCTTCAACCCGCTGAAGCACATCGATCCGTTCGGCACGCTGATCCTGCCTGCAGTGCTGCTGTTCGCGCATTCGCCGTTCCTGTTCGGCTACGCCAAGCCGGTGCCGGTGAACTTCCGCAAGCTCAATCATCCCAAGCTCGACATGGTGTGGGTGGCGCTGGCCGGCCCGGCCACCAACATCATCCTGGCGATCGCCGCGGCGCTGGCATTCCACGCGCTGCCATTGGTGCCGGCCGATGCCGCAAAATGGACCGCGGACAATCTGAAAAACGCCTTCCTGATCAATATCGTGCTCGCGATCTTCAACATGATGCCGATCCCGCCGCTGGACGGCGGCCGGGTCGCGGTCGGGCTGTTGCCAAGGCCGCTGGCGATCCCGCTCGCCCGGCTGGAGCCCTACGGCATGCTGATCCTGATCGGGCTGTTGATCCTGCTGCCGGTGATTGGCCAGCAAGTCGGCCTAAATCTTGATGTTATTTCAACGATACTGCGAACTCTGACCGGCTATGTAATCAACGCCCTTCTCCTCATTACCGGAAACACATAGCCTTGATCTGCGCACGACCCGACCGAAAACCGGTAGCCATTTTTCCGGGTCGCGCGTTGAGGACAGGAACGCTTCGAGGCCATGGTGATCAAAGCTGCCGATATGCTGATTGCACGACGCGCCGACACCCGAGCGCGGGCCGACTTTGCGACCTGGAAGATGATGGCCAAGCTGAACGGCGCCTCCGCCTTGCCGCCTGAGGCGCAGAATTTCCTGGCCATTTACAACAAGCTGCTGGGACAGATGAGCGAAGCCGACGCCGGCGAGGCGACCATCCAGGAGATGTACCGCACCTACTATGTCGAGATGGGCGGCGCCGGCAAAGCGCCGGAGGTTCCGGCGCGCGCGCGCGAGCCGGTCGCCGACAATGGCAACGTCACGACGTTCCGCCGCCTGCCCCCCAAGAAGACGAGCACCTCCGACCCGAACGCCAAGCGTTCGATGCCGGTGGCACTGATCTTCGCCTGCCTCGTCGTGGTCTACGTCGCGATCCGGTACTACTGGAAATAGCGCCGTCCGCGCTTCACCCTATCCGCGTCCGATGATCGAACTCCGCGCACCGCGGCATCCCGTCGCGCGTCACCGGCTGCGCAATCGCCGCGGCGCGGAATATAGCGCACGATGAAACGCGCCGGCGCTCTAGGCGATGCACCCGATGCCGGGCATAATCCGGAACTCAAAAGCAAAATCATACTGGAGGGAAGATGAAGCGTTCCATTGCAGCCTCGGTCACGACGGCCTTGGTCATGGCCACGAGTCTTGCGTTCTGCGGCGGTGCGTCGGCGCAGACGATGGACAAGGTCGCCAAGGTCGGCGCGCTCGGCGATCAGTCCGGCCTCTATCAGGATATCGGCGGTCCCGGCTCGACGGTGGCGGCGCAGATGGCGATCGAGGATTCCGGGCTGCTGGCGAAGGGCTGGAAGATCGATCTGATCTCGGCCGATCACCAGAACAAGCCCGATGTCGCGGTCAATATCGGCAAGCAGTGGATCGACGTCGAGAAGGTCGACGTGTTCGTCGATCTCGCGGCCTCCAATGTCGGGCTCGCGATTGCCAACCTTTCGAAGGAGAAGAACGTCGTCAACCTGAACTCGGGCTCCGCCTCGTCCGATCTCACTGGCGCGCAGTGTTCGCCGAACACGGTGCACTGGGTCTATGACACCTACATGCTCGCCAACGGCACCGGCAAGGCGCTGGTCAAATCCGGCGGCGACACCTGGTTCTTCCTCACCGCGGACTATGCGTTCGGCCAGGCGCTCGAGCGCGACACCTCGGCGGTGGTCACCGCGAATGGCGGCAAGGTGCTCGGCAGCGTCAAGCATCCGCTCAACAATGCCGACTTCTCGTCCTTCCTGCTGCAGGCGCAAAGCTCGAAGGCCAAGATCGTCGGGCTCGCTAACGCCGGCGGCGACACCACCAACGCGATCAAGCAGGCCGCGGAATTCGGCATCGTCTCGGGCGGCCAGCGGCTTGCCGGCATGCTGCTGTTCATCACCGACATCAACGCGCTCGGCCTCAACGTCGCGCAGGGGCTGAACTTCACCGAGACGTTCTACTGGGACATGAACGACCAGACCCGCGCCTTCTCCAAGCGCTTCATGGAGCGCTTCAAGAAGAACCCGCCGACCATGGTGCAGGCCGGCGTCTATTCCTCGCTGATCCACTATTTCAAGGCGCTGGAAGCGCTCGGCGGCAATCCGCATGACGGTCGCGCCGTGGTCGCCAAGATGAAGGAGATGCCGACCGACGATCCCCTGTTCGGCAAGGGCTCGATCCGCGTCGACGGCCGCAAGATCCACCCCGCCTATCTGTTCGAGGTGAAGAAGCCGTCGGACGCGAAATATCCGTGGGACTATTACAAGCTGGTCGCCACCATCCCCGCGGACGAGGCCTTCCTCCCGCTCGAGAAGAGCGTCTGCCCGCTGGTGAAGAAGAGCTGAGGCAACGTCGTTCCGGGCCGCGTGAAACGGCGAACCAGGAATCGACCAGCGGCACATTCAATGGAGAAATGGATTCCGGGTTCGCGACTTGTCGCGCCCCGCAATGACGCCGGGTCTGATCGCAGCCAGCCGCGGCGCGCTACTTCTTCGGCTTGTTGTAATTGACGTCGAGGCTGAACGAGAACTGATCGTCGGTCAGGTCGGCCGGCGGCGCCGGGACCGGATCGGACCGGTGGACCATCGAGATCGCCGCGTCGTCAAAGGCGGCATCTCCGGACGATTCCAGCACGGCAACCGACAGCACCTTGCCCAGACGATTCAGCACCAGGGCGACCTTCACCTTGGCCTCCTTGGCCTTGCCCTTCTCCGGGAATTTCTTGTGCAGGTCGAGATAGGCGCTGATCTTCTTGCCCCACTTGGCGGTCAGCAGCAGCTTGTCCTTGCCGATGCCTGGGTTGGGTGCCTTGGTGGTTTCCGACTGACGCGCGTCCTCCAGCTTGGTCGGCGCGGCCGCCTCCGAGGCCTGCTGCGCTTCCTGCGCGTTGGTCTCGACCTTGGCGACCTTGGCCTCCTCCTCCTTCTGCTTCTTGGCAGTGTCTTCCGTCACGATGCGATCGGGGTCGTCGGACTCCACCGGCTTTTCCTGAGGCAGGTCGGTGTCCTTCACCTCGGCCTTCTGTTGCGCCATTTCCTGCACGGCCTGCTGCTCGTCAGCCGGCGCGCCCGGCGGTGCCGCATCGTCGGGCACATCCGCCGAGGCGAGCTCGACGGCGTATTCCGCGCCGGCAGCGCCGAGCCCCTCGCCATCGTCGCCGCGCAAATTGGTCAGCGCCAGCGCGGCGCCGCCCAGATGCAGCCCGACCGCCGTCACGGCAGCGATCACCCAGAGCCGCTTCGAGGTCCGCAGGTCGAGATCGGGGTTGGTGGACATCGCGTTCGCCGTCAGGGTTTGGCAGGATCGGCCTGCGCCGCCGCGGGCGCTCCCGGAACGCCCTCGAGCGCGACCAGCTTCACGTGCGTGTAGCCGCCGGCGCGCAGCAGCTCCATCACGCCCATCAGCTCGCCATAGGGTACCATCCGATCGGCCCGCAGGAACACGTATTTGTCCCGGCTCATGTCGGGCACGGCATCCAGCGAATTGACCAGGTCGACGCGCTTCACCGCGTTCTCCCCGATCGCCAGCGTCAGATCGGGCTTGATGCTGAGATAGGTCGGCTTGTCCGGCTTCTTCTGCGGCGTCGCGCTGGAGGTCGGCAGATCGATCGGAAGATCGACGGTCGAAAGCGGTGCCGCCACCATGAAGATGATCAGCAGCACCAGCATGACGTCGATGAACGGCGTGACGTTGATCTCGTGGGATTCCGCGAAATCGTCGTCGGCATCGTTCTCGGAGATCGAGACTGCCATCGCCTACTCCGCCGCCGCGGCGCGCGCATGCGCGTTGCGCGGAACGTCGCCATGGGTGCGGTCGAGATCGCGCGACAACAGCCGTCCTGCGGCACCCGAGGCGCGGTTGACCAACTCGAGATAGACCTTCGTGACGCGCGAGAAATGGTTGTAGATGATGACCGCGGGGATCGCCGCGACGAGGCCGATCGCGGTCGCGAGCAGCGCTTCCGCGATGCCCGGCGCCACCACGGCAAGGTTGGTCGTCTGCGACTTCGAAATGCCGATGAAGCTGTTCATGATGCCCCAGACGGTGCCGAACAGGCCGACGAAGGGCGACGTCGCGCCGATCGTCGCGAGCAGGCCCATGCCGATGCGGATCTTGCGGGCTTCGGCGCGCACGATCTCGGCGAAGCTCGACGCCGCGCGCTCCTTGACGCCGCTGTCGCTCGAGATGCCCGCCGACAGGCGCCCCTCGCGCATCGCAGCAGCGATGAACGACGACAGCACGCTGCCCTTGGCGCCGAGCGCGAACTGCGCTTCGGCCAGCGAGCGCGATTCAGCGATCTTGGCCAGCGCGCCACGCAGCTTACGCTGCGCTACCGTCAGCTCGACCATCTTGGCGATGAACACCGTCCACGTGACGAGCGACGCGAATGCCAGACCGAGCATCACCGCCTTCACGATGATGTCGGCGTTCAAGAACATATTCCACGGCGACAATTCGTGCAGGCCGGTCGACGTCGACTTCAGCGACTTGCCGTCGCCGCTCGCGGGCGCGGCCAGGGACGCCTCGTTCGCCGTCGGAGCCGGAGCCGCCGCGGCAGGGGCCGGCGCGGCCTGTGCCTGCGGCGCCGCTTGTGCCGGCTGGGCGGCCACCGGCGCGGCCTGGGCAGCCGCCGCAGGCTGGGCTGCCGCCGGCTGGGCCGCGGGTACGGGCTGAGGCCGGGTCACGGGTGCGGGCTGCGCTACAGGCGCCGTTTGCTGCTGCGCCGAAGACGGCGCGGCCAGCATCAGCATCGCCAGCGAGGCGATCATGGCGGATGCAGCGGGGAACTTGAATGTCATCATTAGTTACACTTCAGCCCAGTGACGGATCAGGTTGTGATAAATCCCGGTCAATTTGACCGTTTCGGGGTCATCGCGCCCCAGCCGCTCCACCAGAGCCTGGATCGCGGTATCGAGATCAAAGATCAGGCTGCGCGCGTGTGCATCCCGTACCATGCTCTGCAGCCAGAAAAAAGACGCTACCCGCGTCCCCCGCGTGACCGGCGTGACCAGATGCAAACTGGAAGCAGGATAAACTACCAGATCGCCCGCCGGCAGCTTGATTTCATGGGATCCGTAGAGGTCTTCGATGACGAGCTCGCCGCCGTCGTAGTCCTCCGGCTCCGATAAAAACAGCGTGACCGAGAGGTCGGTGCGGATCCTCATGCCGGTCAGCCTGTCGCCGCGCACCGCATTGTCGACGTGCAGGCCGAAATGGTGCCCGTCGCTGGCGGCATAGCGGTTGAACAAGGGTGGAAAGATTCTAAGCGGGATCGCCGCCGAGATGAAGCGCGGGCTCGCCGACAGCGCCGACAGGATGCGGTTGCCGAGCTGCCGCGCGACCTCGCTGTCGGGCGGCAGCTGCTCGTTGCGCTTGACCATCGCGGACGCGGCGCCGGCGGTCGAGCGGCCGTCCTCCCATTCGGCTTGCGCCATGATGCGGCGGAAGTCCGCCACATCAGCCTTGCTCAATACGTTGGGAACACAGACCAGCATCTCGTGCCGCGAAGCCTCCGTCAGTAACGCGCAGAAACAACCAGATACGCGGCGCGTCCCGGCGCTTCGAGCACGAACGGCGCCGCGCTCTGGTACAGCGCGTCGTAGTAGCGCTTGTCGAAGATGTTGTTGACGAACAGCTTCATGGTCCAGTGCTTGTCGATCTTCGCTTCGGCAAAGGCGTCGAAGCGCCAGTAGCTCGGGATCGAGGTACCCTGGTTGGCCGCGAGCAGCGTGCCGCCATAGACCTTCGAGCGATACACCGCCTGCCCGCCAAGCTCCCACATGTCGGTGAGCTGGTACTTGGTCAGCATGCTGAACGACTGATGCGCGACGTTGGCGAGCGGCAGTCCGACATTGCTGGAATACAGGATGGTGTTGGCCGGCGGCGCGAGCGACCTCGTCACTGCCGACTGCATCAGCACGAGACCGCCGAACACACTCCATTTGTCGGTGATCTTGCCGCCGACGCCGAAATCGATGCCGCGGATGCGGTAGGCCGCGCCCGCGGTGATGCAGGAGATATTGCCGGTCGTCCCGGTCGGATAGGAGCAGCCGAGCGCCGCGGCCGCGGTTGCGTTGTTCACGTTCTGCGATTCGCGCGCATTTTCCTTCTCGGTCTGGAACAGCGCCGCCGTCACCAGCAGATGACGATCGAACAATTCCCACTTGGTGCCGACTTCGATCGCCTTGTTCTTTTCCGGCCCGAAGATCTGGGTATTGCCGCCGTTCAACACCGGAGACAGGCCGCCATACGCAGTGCTGGTACCGTCGAACTCGGCGCCGACAGGGTTCGACGAGGTCGCATAGGCCGCATAGACGCTGCCGTTCGGCAGCGGCTTCAAGGTAAGGCCGAGGTTGAAGTTCGGCATCCCGAAGTCAGCCGACTGACTGCCGAATGTGGTCCTATTGCCCGACGTCAGATATCCTGACGTGTTGATCTTGTAGTCGTCGTAGCGGATGCCGCCATTGAGGATCACGAAGTCATTGTAGTTCGCGGTATCCATGATGTAGCCGCTGGTGGTGTCGATCCCGATCTTGGTCGGCATCCCGGACAACCCCGACGGAATCGGGAACGGAATGTTGGTGTATTGCGGATTGAACACGCTGACGCCGGAGAGCGATCCGCTTCCCGTGAAAGCCGATGTGCCGGTCGTTATTTCCGAGCTCAGGCCGAGATATCTGTCGATCGAGGACCGCTCGTTGTCGTATTCGACGCCGGCCGTCGTCGTGTGCTTGAAGCCGAGGCCGTCGACCGATTTGTAGGTCGCCTCGGTCTGGTTGGCGAACACGTCCGTGACCTGGTAGCGGCTTTGCGGATTGGCGCTCAGCGTATACGCCGTGAACGGAGCGCCGGCGGCCAGCGTCGGCGCTTCCGGCAGCGTGCCGATGTAGTTCTGGGTCGAACGCGATTCCCGGATCTTGTTGCTGACCACGAGGTCCGGCGTGATCTGCACCTCGGCATTGATCGTGCCGATGTCCTGCCCGGTCCTGAAGAAGTCGCGGTTGACGAAGCCGTAGAAATTGTTGCGGTTGACGCCGAAATCCGGGAACGGACCGCCGGCCGTGCTCGCGGTGCTCGGCCGATAGTACGGCACGCCGAAATCCGGGATGCCGGTGAGCTCGGTGTGGATGTAGTTGCCGGTGATCTTCACCGCGTCGACCGGCTTCCACGTGCCGGCGACGAACGCGCCGTTGCGGTCGTCGGTGACATAGCTGCGGCCGGCGACGCCGGCATCCTGGAACAGGCCGCCGGCGCGGATCGCCAGTGTCGGGCTGATCACCTGGTTGACATCGAGCGTCACGCGCTTGGTGCGATCGGTGCCGAACGTGGTGTCCATGTTGTAGAAGCTGTTCTGCGTCGTCGCCTGTTTGGTGACGATGTTGATCGCGCCGCCGGTGGTGCCGCGGCCGGCAAAGGACGAGCCCGGGCCGCGCAGGATCTCGACCTGCTCGGTGAAGAAGTTCTCGCGGACGCTGACGCCGGAGTCGCGCACGCCGTCGATGAAGATGTCGTTGCGCGCATCGAAACCGCGGATGAAGAAGCGGTCGCCGAAGGCATTGCCGCCCTCGCCCGTGCCGAGCGTGACGCCGGCCGTCGACAGGATCGCCGACTTCAGCGAGGTGGCGTTCTTGTCTTCGAGCACGTCCTTGGTCAGCACCGTGACCGATTTCGGCGTGTTCAGGATCGGCTCGGGATATTTCCCGGACGACTGCAAACGGTCGCCCTTGTACGGCGCGGCCGGATCCGCGTACGGATCGCGGTCGGCGGGAAGACCGCCGGCGTTGGGAAATGGCACCGGCGCCTGCTGTGCCTGCTGGTTGTTACGTCGCGCGGCGCGGCGCAGCGCGTTGCGGGCGCGGACCTGGTCCGCAGTGGGCCTTGACGTCACGGGCCGCGGGCGAGCGACCGGGGCATCGACGTTCACCGGCGGCAGGTTGGATTGCTGCGCTTCGGCCCCCGAAAACGACGCCACCGCGATCAGGCTCGCGACTGCGGAGACCTTCGTGGCGGAATAACCGGTGTCATCAGCCGAACCGATCGCTGCATCGAAGCGCAGCGATCTCGGCGCCTTCACATTGCTCATGTCTTGCTCGCCCCAGAAAAATCAGCTCGTTCGCGAAATGAAGCTGCGACGAACTGTCTCCATCGGTTATCGAGCGTGACCTTTTTTATCAATGCGGTGAGCGCAACAGTCGGCTTGAATCGCCCCAATTCAAAGCGATTCTAATCTACGGTTTGAAATCGTTCTAAAGTAAAGTTTTTAAGCGTTCTAATAATCGTTCTAAATCAGAGCTGCCCGTCATTGATCGCCGCTTGCGGGCGCTGTCCATGCGTCCACGCGATTACTCGGCGCTTGGCGGCTTCATCAGCGAAAACAGCTCGTCGATCGTCCGCTGCGCGACCTGCCGCACGCGGTCGCTGTTCTCGAGGCCGGCGATGTTGACGCCGTTGACGACCGCTTTGATCTCGTCGCGGAAGTCGGTGAGAAAGCGCAGCGGATCCCGCTGCTCGTTGGCGACGCGCGCGATCAATCCGGTGACCAGGATCTGGCATGCCATCATGCGCCCGTTCAACTCATCCATCGCAGCCCTCGTCCTCTCGCATCGTTGCCGCGCGATATGAACGACATCCCGCGACGATTCAACCGGCTCGCGCACGCTGCGACGGTTGAATGGATGGAGCGAAGGAAGCTGCGCGCGATGAGATGCGCTATTTCGCAGCGATGCGCTCCGCCTCCTCGCCGAGCGCCTTAATGCGATCCTTGACCTCGCGCAGCGTGGCGAGGCCGCTTTCGACATGCTTGTCCGAGACGTCGCGCAGCACATCGCCGGCGATCGCGTCGCGCAGACTGTCGAGATCGTCGACGAGGCGGCGCCCGCTCCTGGTCAGGAACAGGCGATTGGCACGGCGATCCCTGGGATCGGGACGGCGTTCGAGCAGGCCATGCTCGACGAGGCGGTCGAGCAGCCGCACCAGCGAGATCGGCTGCAATTCGAGGACGTCGGCGAGATCGACCTGGGACAGTCCCTCCTGCTCGCGCAGGCGGAACAGCACGATCCATTGCGCGCGCGTGGTGCCTCGCGCCTTGGCGCGATGATCGATATAATTGCGCAGCAGTCGGGAACTCTCGACGAGCTGCGCGATAAATTGGCGTTTGAGATCGAGCGACATAGGGGTCCTCGGTGCGTTTCCCAGGCGAATTGTTTCTGCTCGTTTCTGACCTAAACCTTTCCAAATGTTTAGGATTCTCAAGCCTTGGTGTGTTTACACATTAAGTGCACGCATATTATATCCGCAAGCTCTGTGAACCGTTTCGATCAGCCTTTATTGTTATGTCGAACCCAAGAGTCCGCATGCCAAAGTCACGCACCATCGGTTGGGTTTTAGTGATCGCTGCGGTCGGCGCCGCCGGTTATTTCGGCTGGCAGAAACACACGAGCAACCAGCAGGCGATCGAAGCCGCGCAGAAGCGATCCGCCCAACGCCCGGCCGTTCCGGTCAAGATCTCGCCGGTCGAGAAAGCCGACTTCCCGGTCTATCTCACCGGCCTCGGCACCGTGCAGGCGTTCAACACGGTCCAGGTCCGCACCCGGGTCGACGGTCAGATCACCAGGATCGCTTTCAAGGAAGGCCAGTTCGTCAAGGCAGGCGACACGCTGGTCGAGATCGATCCGCGGCCCTATCAGGCGACGCTCGACCAGGCCAAGGCCAAGAAGGCGCAGGACGAAGCCAATCTCGCCAACGCCAATCTCGACCTGCAGCGCACCACCAGGCTCGGCGAGTTCGCGACACGCCAGCAGCTCGACACCCAGCGCTCCACGGTGGCGCAGCTGACCGCCCAGATCTCGGCTGACGAGGCCGCCATCTTCAACGCCCAGACCCAGGTGGACTACACGACCGTCAAATCCCCGATAGACGGGATTGTCGGCCTGCGACTGGTCGATATCGGCAACATCGTCAATGCCTCGGCCCAGACCGGCATTGTCACGATCACCCAGATCGAGCCGATCACGGTGATCTTCACCGCGCCGGAAGACCAGCTGCCGGATATCAAGGCGGCGCTGGCCGTGGCGCCGCCCAAGACCATTGCCCTGACCACCGACGGCAAGCGGGTGCTATCCACGGGAACCCTGGCGCTGATCAACAATCAGGTCGACACGTCAAGCGGGACTGTCCGGCTGAAGGCGGTGTTTGATAACAAGGACCACGCGCTGTGGCCAGGCCAGTCGGTCTCGACCCGCCTTCTGGTCAGGACCTTGAAGGATGCCACCGTCGTCCCGGATGACGCGGTGCAGCATGGCACCGATGGCCTCTACGCGTATTCAGTCAATCAGGAGAACAAGGCCGAGCTTCGCAAGATCAAGGTCAGCCAGTCGATCGACGGCAAGTCGGTGATCGACGAGGGCCTGTCGCCCGGACAGCAGGTGATCACCGCGGGGCAGTACAAGGTCTCGCCGGGAACCCCGGTGACAACGGCAGTGGCGAGCTCGGATCCGTCCCAGTCGAAGGTTGCGCAGGAATGAGCGTCGGCGCCGGAATTTCCGCACCATTCATTCGTTTCCCCATCGGCACCTCGCTGCTGATGGCGGGCATCCTGTTCGTCGGTCTCGTCGCCTATCCCCTGCTGCCGGTCGCGCCGCTGCCGCAGGTCGACTTCCCCACCATCCAGATCACTGCGACCCTGCCCGGCGCCAGCCCGGAAACGATGGCGACATCGGTCGCCCAGCCGCTGGAACGCCAGTTCGCGCAGATCCCCGGCATCGCGCAGATGACCTCGACCAGCTATCTCGGCACGGCGGCGGTCACCATCCAGTTCGACCTCAACCGCAGCATCGACGGCGCCGCCAACGACGTGCAGGCCGCCATCAACGCGGCCAGCGGCCAGTTGCCAAAAACCCTTCCCTCGCCGCCGACCTACCGCAAGGTCAACCCGGCGGACTCGCCGATCATGCTGCTGTCGGCGACATCGGACACGCTGCCGCTGACGACGGTCAGCGATGCCGTCGACGCCCAGCTGGCGCAGCAGATCAGCCAGATCTCGGGCGTTGCGCAGGTCATCATCGGCGGCCAGCAGAAGCCGTCGGTTCGCGTCCAGATCGACCCCGCCAAGCTCGTCGCCAAGGGCCTGTCGCTGGAGGACGTCCGCGCCGCGATCAACATCGCCACCGTCGACAGTCCGAAGGGCAACATCGACGGCGCCACCCGCGCCTATACCATCTACGCCAACGACCAGCTGCTCACGGCGAGCCCGTGGAACGACGTCATCATCGCCTACCGCAACGGCGGGCCGCTGCGGATCCGTGACATCGGCCAGGCCGTCACCGGGCCCGAGGACGCCAAGCAGGCCGCCTGGGCCAACGGCAAGCGCGGCGTATTCCTGGTCATCTTCAAGCAGCCCGGCGCCAACGTCATCGACACCGTCGACAAGATCAAGGCGGCGCTGCCCCGACTGGTCGCCGCGATCCCGCCGGCGATCAAGATCGACGTGATCAGCGACCGCACCACCACGATCCGCGCGGCGGTCGAGGACGTCCAGTTCACCCTGCTGCTGACCATCTTCCTGGTCGTGATGGTGATCTTCGTCTTCCTGCGCAGTTTCTGGGCGACCGTGATCCCGACGGTCACGGTGCCATTGGCGCTGCTCGGCGCCTGCGCGCTGATGTGGGTGTTCGGCTACACGCTCGACAATCTGTCGCTGATGGCGCTGACGATCGCGGTCGGCTTCGTGGTCGACGACGCCATCGTGATGCTGGAGAACATCAGCCGCTACATCGAAGAGGGCGAGAAGCCGATGGCTGCCGCCTTCAAGGGCTCGCAGGAAATCGGCTTCACCATCGTTTCGATCAGCATCTCGCTGGTCGCGGTGCTGATCCCGCTGCTCCTGATGGGCGGCATCATCGGCCGCCTGTTCCGCGAATTCGCGGTCGTGCTCGCGATGACCATCTTCGTCTCGATGTTCGTGTCGCTGACGCTGACCCCGATGATGGCCTCGCGCTTCCTGCGCGCCCACAATGACGAGAAGCACGGTCGGTTCTACCAGCTCAGCGAGCGCGGCTTCGACGCCATGCTGCGCGGCTATCAGAGCGTGCTCGACCTCGCATTGCGCTGGAAGTTCACGACGCTGATGATCTTCTTCGGGACGCTGGCGCTGTCAGTCTACCTGTTCGTCGTCATCCCGAAGGGCTTCTTCCCGCAGCAGGACGTCGGCCTGATCACCGCGACCTCGGAAGCCAACCAGGACATCTCCTTCGCCGACATGAAGCGGAAGCAGGAGGAACTCGGCAAGATCGTGCAGCAGGATCCCGCGGTGGCGACGGTGGCGATGGCGATCGGCGGCAGCGGCCGCGCCGGCAACAACGGCGCGATGTACATCACGCTGAAGCCGCTGAAGGATCGCGACGCCAACGCGCAGCAGGTCATCGCCCGGCTGCGGCCGAAGCTGGAGAAGGTCGAGGGTGCCCGGCTGTTCATGCAGGCGGCGCAGGACGTCCGCCTCGGCGGCCGCCCGACCCGCACCCAGTTCGAATTCACGCTGCAGGATGCCAACCTCGCCGAATTGAACGAATGGGCGCCGAAGATTCTCGGCAAGATGCAAACGCTGCCGCAGCTGCGCGACGTCGCCACCGACCAGCAGACCAACGGCACCACGCTCGAATTGAAGATCAACCGCGACACCGCCTCGCGCTATGGCATCCAGCCGCAGCTGATCGACGACACGCTCTATGACGCGTTCGGCCAGCGCCAGGTGACGCAATATTTCACCCAGCTCAACAGCTACCACGTCATCCTCGAGGTGTTGCCTGAGCTGCAGGGCGCGATCGACACGCTGAACAAGATCTACATCAAGTCGCCGCTGACCGGCGAACAGGTGCCGATCTCGACCTTCGCGACCTGGACCAGCGTGCCGGTACGGCCGCTCTCGATCAGCCATCAGGGCCAGTTCCCGGCGATCACCATCTCGTTCAACCTGGCGCAGGGTGTTGCGCTCGGCCAGGCGACGGAAGCGGTGCAGAAGGCGATGGTCGACCTCGGCGCGCCGCCGACACTGAGCTCGAGCTTCCAGGGTACCGCGCAGGCGTTCCAGCAATCGCTGTCGACCGTCCCGCTGTTGATCCTCGCGGCGCTCGTGGTCGTCTACCTGATCCTCGGCATTCTCTATGAGAGCTACATCCACCCGATCACGATTCTGTCGACGCTGCCGTCGGCCGGCGTCGGCGCGCTCGCGATCCTGATGGCGGCCGGCTTCGACTTCTCGCTGATCGCGCTGATCGGCATCATCCTTTTGATCGGCATCGTGAAGAAGAACGGCATCATGATGGTCGACTTCGCGATCGCGGCCGAGCGCGACCAGCACATGGAGCCTGTGGCGGCGATCCGCCAGGCCGCCCTGCTCCGCTTCCGCCCGATCATGATGACGACGATGGCCGCCTTGCTCGGCGGCGTGCCGCTGATGTTAGGGACCGGCACCGGTTCGGAAATCCGCCAGCCGCTCGGCTACGCCATGGTCGGCGGCCTGATCGTCAGCCAGGCGCTGACGCTGTTCACGACGCCGGTCGTCTACCTCTATCTCGACAGGCTCTCGAATGCGTTTGCGAACTGGGGCCGCTCGCCGCGCACCGACCACGATGCTGACGACGACGAGCATGGATCGGTCAAGGAGGCCGCCGAGTGACTTGACTTTGCTGGCATCCCGGCACATCCGAAAGATGTCCATTCGGAGCCGGTACCGTGAAGATTGTCGCCAAGTCGCTCTTCGTCCTGCTGACCGCGTTCGGCATGGCCCACTCTGGCCACGCCCAGACGGCCAAGAGCAAGAACGCGCCCGCTCCGGCAGCTGCGCCCGCGGCTCCTCAGGGTGATACAGCAGCCCCCAACAATTCCGGCTGGATTGCGCGCTGCACCAGTGCGAGCCGCGACGCTCCGCTCGAATGCGCGATGGAACAGACCGCGGTGCTCACCAAGACCGGCCAGCTCATCGTGCTGGTCAATATCCGCGTTCCCGGCGACACCCGCACGCCGGTGGCGCTGATCCAGCTTCCACTCGGATTGAACCTGCCTGTCGGCGCCAAGCTGCAGGTCGACGACGGCAAGGCCGTCGACGTGCCGATCCAGACTTGCGAGGCGCGCGGCTGCTACATCAATACGCCGATCGCCGCCGATGTCCTGACCCAGCTGAAATCGGGCAAGCAGCTCAAGGTGTCGTTCCAGAATCTCGGCAAGGAAACCATCTCCATCCCGATGCCGCTCGCCGACTTCGCGACGGTCTACGACAAGATCAAGTAACGCCGCGCAGTTATCGCTCCCGCTTGTAGAGGAACGCGTTGTCCGGCTGCGGCATGCCGATGGTCTTGTAGAACCCGATCGAGTCAGGCGCCGACAACAGCAGGCACATCGATTCAGGTCCGGCGAGGCGCCGCGTTTCCGCGATCAGACGCTTGCCGATGCCATGTCCCTGGTATCCGCGATCGACCGCAAGGTCCGACAAATAGCAGCAATAGGCGAAATCGGTCAGCGCGCGCGACACGCCGACCAACTTGCCCGCCTTCCGCGCCGTCACGATCAGATTCGCATTGGCGATCATGCGCTCCATCCGGTCGGTATCCGCCAGCGGTCGCCGCTCGCCGAGGCCCGACTGCCGCAGCACCTCGATGAACTCATCGACGCCGATCGACGCTTCGCGGGCATAGAGAATTTCGTCCATCAGCCTAAACCTCTGTTGCAACGAGCCGGACCACACGCGCGAGACCATGGTGGATTACGCCGGACCAATCCACCCTCATGCCGTGATGGCACACATACGAATGGTCCTCCGTCGGCAACTGCAGCCCGCTATCTCGTCGGGATTTGAGAGGATGATCACGCCACCGAGGCGGACTGGCTGGGGAACCTGGATTCGAACCAAGACAAACAGAGTCAGAGTCTGTTGTGCTACCGTTACACCATTCCCCAAGAATCGTCCGTGGTATCAACAGCTTAGCTGGATGACTGGACATCTCGGTGCAGCGGGTTCGCCTGCCAAACCAGCGCCCGCGCGAGTGCGACCTTCTACCCGCTTGGTCCCACGCTTGGCAAGCATTGTTGGCGAGGAATGGGCGTGAAAATCGCGGCCCGAAGGCCTGCCCACCAAGCCTCAGTACAGCCCGCCTGTCCCCGACCGCATCACGGCCCGATCGGCGTCCGGCGAAATGCCCTGCTGGGTGCCGTCGATCACATCGGTACCGGCGACCATCCCGGGATCATTGACCGGCGGCGCCTGGCCCGGCTTGAAGGCTTCGAGCACCACGCCCCTGTTCTGACCGGGCGCGGCGCGCTGGCCGGTCTTGGCATCGACCAGGACCAGCCGGATGCCGACCGGCTGCTTGAACGGGGTGGCGGGCTTGTCGGCCAGCGCGAGCTTCAGGAAGTCGCGCGCGATCGGCGCCGCGGTATGGCCGGCCTGCGCGTTGCGGCCGAGCGAGCGCGGCTTGTCGTAGCCGACATAGAGACCGACCACGAGGTCCGGCGAGAAGCCGACGAACCAGAGGTCCTTGGCCTCGTTCGAGGTGCCGGTCTTGCCGGCAAGCGGCTTGCCGACGTCCTTTAGCGCGGTGCCGGTACCGGCCTGAATCACGCCCTCCATCAGCGAGGTGATCTGGTAGGCGGACATCGCGTCGAGCACCCGCTCGCGGCGGTCGACGAGCTGCGGCTCCGGCTGGTTCTTCCAGCCCTCCGGCGCGTCGCAACCGCGGCATTCGCGCTGATCGTGCTTGAAGATGGTGTGGCCGTAACGGTCCTGGATGCGATCGATCAAGGTCGGCTTCACGCGGACGCCGCCATTGGCGATCATCGAATAGGCCGTGGCCATCCGCATCACCGTGGTCTCGCCGGCGCCGAGCGCATAGGCAAGATAGTTCGGCAACTCGTCATAGACGCCGAAGCGCTTTGCATACTCGCCGATCAGCGGCATGCCGATTTCCTGCGCCAGCCGCACGGTCACGGTGTTGAGCGACAGCCGCAGCGCGTTGCGCATCGTCACCTGGCCCTGATACTTGCCGGTGGAGAAGTTTTCGGGCCGCCAGATGTTGCCCTGCCCCTGGTCGATCTCGATCGGGGCGTCGATCATCATGGTCGATCCGGTGTAGCCGTTGTCGAGCGCCGACGAATAGACGATCGGCTTGAAGGTCGAGCCGGGCTGCCGGTAGGCCTGCGTCGCGCGGTTGAACTGGCTCTGGTCGAACGAGAAGCCGCCGACCATCGCCAGCACGCGGCCGGTGTGCGGATCCATCGCCACCATCGCACCCGACAGCTCAGGGATCTGTCGCAGCCGGTACTGGCCTTCGACGCGCTGGCCGTCCTTGCTGAAGAGCGGGTCGGCGTAGATCACGTCGCCTGGCTGCAGCACCTGCGCCACCGATGTCGGCGTCTTGCCCTTGCTCTTGGCCCAGCGCGCGCCGTCCATCGTGATGATGCCGGTCTCGCGCTGCTTGCTGATGGCGCCGCCGAGCTCGCGGCCCGGCTGGAAGCCGATCCGTGCCGACTGGTCGTTGCTCTCCAGCACCACCGCCATTCGCCACGGCGAGATGTCGGACAGCGATTTGATCTCGGCGAGCGGCACGCCCCAGTCACTGGTCAGGTCGAGCTTTTGGATCGCACCGCGATAGCCCTGCTGCTCGTCATAGTTCACGAGCCCAGCCACCATGGCCTTGCGCGCCATCACCTGGACCTTGGGGTCGAGCGTGGTGCGCACCGACAGGCCGCCCTCATAGAGCTTCTTCTCGCCATAGCGCTCGAAGATGTCGCGGCGGACTTCTTCCGAGAAATATTCGCCGGCGAAGGTGTGCGCGCCATTGCTGCGGTTGGTGACGGTCAGCGGCTCCTTGCGCGCCTTGTCGGCGTCGGCCGCGGTGATCCAGCCGTTCTCCTGCAGGCGGTCGATCACGTAGTTGCGGCGCTCGACGGCGCGCGCGCGGTTGCGCACCGGATGCAGGCTGGCCGGCATTTTCGGCAGCGCCGCCAGATAGGCCGCTTCCGCGACCGTCAGCTCATTGACGGACTTGTCGAAATACACCAGCGAGGCCGCCGCGATGCCGTAGGCGCCAAGGCCGAGATAGATTTCGTTGAGATAGAGCTCGAGGATCTTGTCCTTGGAGTAAGCCCGCTCGATTCGCATCGCCAGCAAGGCTTCCTTGATCTTGCGGGTGAACGACACCTCGTTGGTCAAAAGGAAGTTCTTGGCGACCTGCTGGGTGATCGTCGAGGCGCCCTGCGGCCGCCGGTTGGAACCGAAGTTCTGGATGTAGGCGACACCGGCGCGCGCCATGCCGGTGTAGTCGACGCCGCCATGCTCGTAGAAATTCTTGTCCTCGGCGGCGAGGAACGCGTTGATCACGAGCTTCGGCACCGCCTGGATCGGCAGATAAAGCCTGCGCTCCTTGGCGTATTCGCCGAGCAGCGAGCCGTCGGCCGCGTGCACGCGGGTCATCACCGGCGGCTCGTAGTTCTGGAGCTGCGAATACTCGGGCAGGTCCTTGGAGAAATGCCAGAACAGCCCTGCGACCGCGGCCAGACCAGCCAGGAACAGGATGGTGCCTGCGGTGAACAGGAACCCGAAGAACCGCAACAGAAATTTCATCGACCAGATTTCCGTGGCGAATACGTCGCTCGTTCTGAGCGCGCTGCGTGCCACTTAGGCCGCCCGGTATATCGGTCGCTCCATGGACCTGCAATTCAACACCGGAGAATTAAAGCAAGCCAGGCGTCAAACTTATGCCATAGAGCCCGGCTCGCGCCCGCAGCCAAATCGGCAGACCTCGCCGACTGGCGGTGCCCGCGGGGCTGCATCGATCTTCGCTGCAGCGCTGCGCGGTTCGCGCGCCGCGCCTGATAGCGCTGCGGTCCCGATACGCTTGCGCGGAGAGCACGTTACGAAAGAAAAGCGCGGGCCGGACGGATCGATTCCCCGATCCGGCCGACGATTTGGGTGCTGCGACATCAGAAACCGGTGGACAGCGCCGGCGCGCCAATCACATTAAGGATTTGTTAACTATAACTACCGCAAGTTGTTGGCGTACACCGACTCGCGACGGGCTGATTTGGATGGCACTGCGCGGATTTAAACGGCCATTTACGGCCGACCCTAACGTTCTTGGATTTCCAAGACCACCCGCATCGGCCATGGGCACAGAAGCCTTGGACCTCGTCTACCAGGCGGCGGATTTGTTCCGCAGCATCGAGGACAGGGCTCGCGCCGGCGAAGCGCGCGCCGAGGCCGCCGAACAGGCGCAGCTCGAAATCATCGCCGCCACCGAGCGCAAATTGAGGGATGCGTCGCGGGCGCTTGAGGAAGCCCGACGGCGCATCGAGTCCCAACAGGAGCAACTCGATGCGGCCGAATTCCGCACCCAGGCCGCCGAAGCCGAGGCGCGCGAAGCCAAGCAATCCCTGGCTCTGATCGAAGACGCGATCCGCCAGCGCTTGCTGCTGACCAGCGGGCAAAAGGACGGCAGGTCGACTGCCGTCGCCTGACCGCAGCGCGGATCAATTGGAGCGGCAGCCCGCACGAGCGGAGCGACATGCGGGAGCTCAACAAGACCCGGATATCGCTTCGCTCATCCGGGCTACGGATTGTCGCTAGCCGTCACGATCAATAGCCCGCGGCGAGCCCCGAATTGCGCCGCGGGTCGTTCGCGCCATAGAAGCGGTTGTTGCCGACCGGCTTGCCGCCCAGCGACGGCGCGCCGATGATGATCACCGCGAGGTGGTTGGCCGGATGCGGCGGGCCGAATTTGTGGCCCATGCCCTCCAGGATCTTCCGCGTATCCGGCGACAGCGTGTAGTCCTCGAGGTTGGTCACCTCGGGAAGCCACTGCTGGTGGAAGCGCGGCATGTCCACGGCCTCCTGCGCGTTCATGCCATAGTCGATCGCGTTGATCATCGTCAGCAGCACGGCGGTGATGATGCGGCTGCCGCCCGGGGTGCCCATCACGATGACCGGCTTGCCGTCCTTGGAGACGATGGTCGGACTCATTGAGGACAGCGGACGCTTGCCGGGGACGATCGCGTTGGCCTCCCCCTGCACCAGCCCATACAGGTTCGGCACGCCGACCTTGGCGGTGAAGTCGTCCATCTCGTCATTGAGCAGCACGCCGGTCCTGGCCGCCGTCACCTTGGCACCGAACCAGTCGTTCAGCGTGTAGGTGACCGACACCGCATTGCCGTCCTTGTCGGCAATCGAATAGTGCGTGGTGTTGCTGCCCTCATGCGGCGGAACGCCGGGCTTGATGTCCCTGGACACACCGGCCTTGGCCGGGTCGATCGCGGCACGGATCTTCGCGGCGTAGGTCTTGTCGAGCAGGCGCTCGAGCGGATTTTTCACGAAGTCCGGATCGCCGAGATAGCTGTTGCGATCGACGTAAGCGTGGCGCATCGCCTCGATCTGGTAGTGCACCGCTTGCGCCGAGTGGTAGCCGAGCTCCTTCAGCGGATAGCCCTCGAGGATGTTGAGCATCTCGCAGATCACCACACCGCCCGAACTGGGCGGCGGCGCCGAGACCACGTGGTAACCGCGATAGTCACATTCGACCGGCGCCAGCTCGCGAACCCTGTAGTTGTCCAGATCCTCCTGCGTCAGCAGTCCCTTGCCGGCCTGGCTCGCGGCGACGATCGCAGCACCAACCCAGCCCTTGTAGAAGCCATCACTGCCGCGCTTGCTGATCTCGCGCAGCGTCTCGGCGAGCTCATGCTGCGTCAGCCGTTCGCCGACCTGGAACGGCTTGCCGTTGTTGAGGAAGATCGCGGCCGAGGCCGGATCGTCCTGAAAGTCCTTGGTCGAGGTCTGCAGCATGCTGACGTCGCCCTGGTCGAGCACAAAACCATCCTCCGCCAGTTGCAGCGCCGGCGCGATGACGTCAGCGCGCTTCATTGTGCCGTATTTCTCGCGCGCATACTCCATCCCGGCCACCGAGCCCGGTACGCCGACAGCGAGATGCCCCTTGGTCGAAAGGCCGGGGATAACGTTGCCGTCCTTGTCGAGATACATGTCGGCTGTGGCGCCTTTCGGCGCGGTCTCGCGGAAATCCAGGAAGGTCTTGCGGCCGTCGGCGAACTGGATGGTCATGAACCCGCCGCCACCGAGATTGCCGGCCGCGGGATAGGCCACCGCAAGCGCGTAACCAACGGCGACCGCCGCATCGACCGCATTGCCGCCCCGCTTCAACACCTCGACGCCGACCTGGGTCGCGAGATGCTGCGCGGAGACCACCATGCCGTTCTCGGCAGCGGCCGGCGCAACCGAGGCTGCGCGACCGGGCGCAGCCGACGCGATGCTGATCGAGACGAGCGCGGCGACCATCCATCGCGCGCCTGCCGTTGGATTTTGCATGGAAGTCTCCCCGGGGAATGCCGGCCTGTGGCGGCTTGCGGTGCTATCTCAACGCGTACATCTAGCAGGCCGCACGCGCGCGCACTATAGGCCCGCGCGGTCCCCGCCGCCTGCCCGCAGCCGGCTGTGCCGTCTGCCATAGGCCGCATAGATCACAAGCCCGATCACGAGCCACACTGCGAGCCTGATCCAGGTGTCGAGCGGCAGGCCGAACATCAGGAACAGCGAAGTTCCGGCGGCAGCCGGGGCCACCAGCCAGATCGCCGGCGCCTTGAACGGACGCGGCAATTCCGGATCGCGCACGCGCAGCACCAGCGTGCCGATCGAGACCACCGTGAACGCGAACAGCGTGCCGATCGAGACCAGTTCGCCGACCAGCCCGATCGGCAACAGCCCACCGAGAAGAGCGGCCACGGTGCCGGCGAAGATGGTCGAGACATAGGGGGTCTGGAAGCGCGGATGGATTTTGGCGGCAAAGCCCGGCAGCAATCCGTCATGCGCCATGGCGCGAAAGATCCGCGGTTGCGCCAGCAGCATGATGAGGATCACCGATGTCAATCCGAACAGGATGCCGAGCTTGATGAACGGACCGAGCCAGCCGATACCGATCGCATCGATGCCGACGGCGATCGGATCGGGCACGCTGAGCCGGTCATAGGGCACGATGCCGGTCAGCACGAATCCGACCGCGACATAGAGCGTGGCGCAGATCACGAGCGAGCCGAGAATGCCGATCGGCATGTCGCGCTCCGGCGTCTTCGCCTCCTGCGCCGCGGTCGAGATCGCGTCGAAGCCGATATAGGCGAAGAACACCACCGCCGCGCCGCGGACCACGCCGGACCAGCCGAACACGCCAGGACCGGCATTCGGCGGGATCAGCGCGCCCTCCGGGTTGCTCGCCGTTACCCAGTTCGCCAGGGTCACCGAGGAAGCCGCGGTAGCGAGGAACAGCGCGATCACAACGAGCTTGACCACGACGACGAAGCTGGTGAAGCGCGCGGACTCGCGAATGCCGACCACCAGCAGCGTGGTCACGAAGGCGATGATCGCCATCGCCGGGATGTTGATGACCGCACCGGTCGATGACCACGCGCCGGTGTTGACGTCGTAAGCGAGCGGCGCCGAGGTGAATTGCTGCGGCAGGTTGATGCCGAAATCGCGCATCAGACTGACGAAATAGCCGGACCACCCGACCGAGACCGCGATCGCGCCGACCGCGTATTCGAGGATCAGGTCCCAGCCGATGATCCAGGCGATCAGCTCGCCGAGCGTGGCGTAGGCATAGGTGTAGGCGCTGCCGCAGATCGGCACCGTCGACGACATCTCGGCGTAGCACAGGCCGGCGAAGGCGCAGGCCACCGCACCAAGCATGAAGGAGAGCGTGACCGCGGGACCGGCATTGGCGGCGGCCGCGTGGCCCGTCAGCACGAAGATGCCGGCGCCGATGATGCCGCCGATGCCGAGCGTGACCAGTTGCAACGCCGACAGCGAGCGCCTGAAGATCGGCGTCTCCGCGTCGCCATCGGCCCGCGCCGCCTCCCGCAACAGGTCCGAGGTCGACTTTCGGTCCCAGAAACCGGCCAGAGCGTCTGTCACGCCGGGTGTCCTCCGCTGCTCGGGTCCGGCGGGACCCGACACGATCGGCGGACTATAACGCGCCTAACGTCCAGTCGTTCGCGCGCCGGGCGAATGCCGGCGCCCTTATCCACCGCCAAGCGCGGTGCAGGGCCTTATCGGCAGGGATGGCGGCGGCCGTCGCGGCCAAGGAAGGTGCCGGACGCCGGATCGAATGAACGGTAACGCGCGCAGGCGGAAGATGGCTCCACCGCAGGCATGGCGGCGTAGGCGTTCGCCGGATTGCCGCGGCGCTGCACGGCCTCCTGGGCCTCACCCCATGGCGTCAGGGCGCCGCCGTTGATCGCGCTGCGCCCGGGATTTTGCGCGTCGAAATATGCCGGCTCCGACATCTGGGCCGCGACCGGCGTGAACGTCATTCCCACGAGCAGCATGGCGGCTGCGACTGCCCATGACCTGGTCATGCGGCCTCTCCTATCGATCATAAACGTGTGCCGGATGACGGCCGAGCCGCCCCCAAACGGAGATAGGGACGGCAATCCTCCGGGCACAGGGGCCACGACGTCACGATGCTGCGAGCCAGCCGGCCGTGCCTGCCGCTCAGTGGTTGTGCACGTCGGGCCGCGGATCGGAGACGAAGCCGTCGCGGTTCGGCATCTTGATGGCGGCGAGCGACTTGGCGTCGAGCACCGCATTGGCCGGCACGATGCCGTTCAGGCTGAGGATGTAGGCGGACACCGCGTAGACGTCCTCATTGCTCAGCGATTGTGGCGCGTTCTGCGGCATCGCGCGGCGGATGTAGTCGAACAGCGTCGGGGCATAGGGCCAATAGCTGCCGACGGTGCGGATCGGTTTTGGGCTCGCCAGCGTGCCCTGTCCGCCGACCAGGCGGTCGCCGACGCCGCCCTGCCCGTTGTCGCCGTGGCACGCCGCGCATTGCTCGCTGAACACCGTGCGGCCGCGCTCGACGCTGCCGTTGCCTGGCGGCAGGTTGGAGCCGTCACGGCCGATATCGATGTTCCAGCCGGCGATCTCGGCAGGCGTCGCCGCACGCCCGATGCCAAAGCGATCCTCGGCCTGCCCGGCAGTGGCGAGCATCGCGATCGCACTCACAACGAACGCCGTCTTGAGCTTACGCCTGGCCATTGCTCACCTCACCATTCGCATCGATGCGCCAGGGCCAGATCGCGTTGTTGTGGTAGAACGAGTTGAGACCGCGCACCTTGACCAATTCCGCCAGCGTCGGCTGCACGTATCCGGTCTCGTCGATGGCGCGGCTCTGGATCACGGCAGGTTTGCCGTCCCAATGCCAGGGCAAGCGAAAGCGCGTGAGCGCGCGCGTCAACACCGGCTCCTGCAATTCGGCCTGCTGCCAGCTTTTGCCCTCGTCGAGCGAGACCTCGACGCTCTTGATCTTGCCGTGACCGCTCCAGGCGATGCCGGTAATCTCGTGAAAGCCCTGCGCGGTCAGCTTCTGCCCGCCGGACGGCCGTGTGATGATCGACTTGGCTTCCATGTAGAAGGTGAATTCGCGCGACGTGCCGTCAGGCATCGGGTCGGTGTATTTCGAGGTCTCCTCGCGCGAATAGGCCGGCTCGGCGACGACCTTGAGCCGGCGCAGCCACTTCACGTTCATGTTGCCCTCGAAGCCGGGCAGCAACAGGCGCAGCGGATAGCCCTGCTGCGGGCGCAGCCGCTCGCCATTCTGGCTGTAGACCAGCATGGCGTCGTCCAAGCATTTCTCGATCGGGATCGAGCGCGTCAACGCCGCCGCGTCGGCGCCTTCGGCCACGATCCATTTGGCACCCGCCTGCAGGCCCGCCTCGTCCAGCACCGTCTTGAGCGGCACGCCGGTCCATTCCGCACAGCTCAGCAGGCCGACGAGGTCGGAGGCCGTCTTGCCGTACGGCTTGGTGTAGACCGGATTGCCGGAGCACTCGAGGAAGTGGATGCGCGACTGCGACGGAAAGCGGCGGATGTCCTCCATCGTGAACACCAGCGGGCGATCGACCATGCCATGCAGCACCAGCCGGTGCTCGGCCGGGTCGATGGTCGGCACGCCGCCATGGTGGCGTTCGTAGAACAAACCGTTCGGCGTGATGATGCCGTCGAGCTCCTGCAGCGGCGTGCGGCCCGAAGCGGAGATGTATTGCGGCAGCGTCTTCGAGATGTTCTTGACGACAGCCTTCTCGTGAACCGACGGCGTGCCATAGGGCTGGCTTCCCATCGGGTCGCCGGGCGCTTTCATCCATTCCGGCACATTGGGCGGAAGATTATTCCCCTGTTCGGCAAGCGCGGTAGAACCGGCAACTCCCGATATGGCGGAGCCACCGGCCAGTGTTGCGCCGGCCTGAAGGAATCGCCTGCGAGACGCCTCTCGCACGCGCTTGTCCGTCGTGTGTTCGCTCATCGACGTTTTCCTCTGACGTTACCAGAGCATGATCCGGAAAAGTGCGAAGCGGTTTTCCGAAAAGATCATGCCAGGACAACAATCCAAAGCGCGATGGCGATTCATCGGGCTTTGGTGCAGCCTAACACCAAAGGGCTGAGGCGAGGCAATGCTCTATCGCGCAGAGCTGCATCGACAGCGCGTCGTGGCCGCTGCTTACCGGTCCTGACCTGCGTTGCCACTCACATCCGTTCGCCGGGCAATTGACTGGCTTGCTTCACCCACGCGGTGAACTGGGCTTCGTCGAGCTCGTCGTTCTCGTGAATGTCGAGATAGCGCGTGTGCTGCTGCTTGGACTCGCCCGGCGGCACCGGATGCAGCGACGCACCGCGAAAGAAAGCCACCTTGACGTAGCGCGTGAAGACATGGATGCCGAGGAACCAGCCGTCGCCTTCCATGCCGTAGAGCGGCGAGTTCCACTTCACCGCCTTGTGCACGCCGGGGACGGCACGCACGATGAGCGCGTCAAGCTTGCGCCCGACGTCGCGCTTCCACCCGGGCATCGCGGCGATATAGGCTTGCACCGGAGCATCGCCATAGCCTTTTGCGATCTGCGGATTGCCGCCCGCGAGCAGGCGCGGCTTTGCAGAGACACGCTTCGCGGCGCTCTTTTTCGCCCCCTTCGCCGACGTCTTTCGCGTCTTGCCAGCCATTGTGCCCGCTCTCACCGGTTCAAATTTCGCGCGGCGCAGCGTCCGCCGCCGCGAACCGGATCATATCGGTTGCGCGTCGGCGCTGTCGTCAGCGACCGCGGGTGTTCGCGGCGGCGTATCGACGCGCTCGGGCGGCCTTCGTGCGGCGGTCTCGCATCTAGTCGATCACGGGCGGGGTGCCGTGGGTGTGAAACGACTCGATCGTCTTCAACCCCCACGCCTGTCCCTTCCTGCGCTCTTCCTCGGTCCACACGATCGGCTTCCAGTCCGGCGCAAGGATCAGGCGTGCGCCGGCGTTGGCGACCTCGACGCGGTTGCCGCCGGGTTCATAGACATAGAGGAAGAAGGTCTGCTGGATCGCGTGCTTGTGCGGCCCGGTCTCGATATGCACCCCGTGCTCGAGAAAAATATCCGCGGCCCGCAGGATCTCCTCGCGGCTGTCGAGCGCGTAGGTAACATGGTGAAACCGGCCGCGCTTGCCGTAATGGTCGCGCGTATAGGCGAAGTCGTAGCTCTTGTTCGACATCGTCATCCACATCGCGGCTTCCGTGCCGTCGTTGAGTACGATCTGCTCGGTGGTGCGGCAGCCGAGGTAGTCTTCGAAGAACAGACGGTTGGCCTTGATGTCGACCGCGAGGCAATTGAGATGGTCGAGCCGGCGGACATTGACGCCGCGCGCCGGAAAGCGCTGCGCCTGGTTTTTCAGCGCGGGCTTCAGCTCGGCCGGCGCCTCGTACCACTCGGTCTCGTAATAGAGCTCGATGACATGGCCGTCGGGATCGCGGCAGCGGAATGCCGGCCCCTGCCCCATGTCACCGTCGATCCAGCCGATATCGAAGCCCGAGCCCTTCAGCGCGGCAACGCGGCGTTCGAGCGCCTGCGGGCTGCGCGCCCGCAGCGCCATGTGCTCCATCCCCGAAGTCTTCGACGCCGTCAGCTTCAGCGAATAGCGCTCGTAATCGTCCCAGCCGCGCAGATAGACCGACTTGCCCTTGCGGCCGCTGACGGTCATGCCCATGACGTCGACAAAGAATTTCAGGCTCTCGTCCGGCTTCGGCGTCAAAAGCTCGATGTGCCCGAGATGCGCGAGATCGAAGATCGGTTCCGGCTGCATGGACGGTCTCCCTCCGCGACGACGCCGGATCGACGACTTGCGGTTGGACAGGTGAGCGGCGCGCCGATTTGTACTAGTGTACAAATGATTAGGTCCCGTCAACAAATTACTGGCGACGGCAATTGCGCTCGCAGGGCATTCCATGGCCGGAATCACCTCGTGAAAGCGGTCAAGGCAGGCGTCAGGCGACCGAGACGGCCTTCTCGTGATCCGACGACAGGAGCTTGCGGATTTCAGCCGATGACACCGGCCGGCTGAACAGATAGCCCTGCATCTCGGTGCAGCCGAGGATGCGCAGCAGGTTGCGCTGCTGCTCGGTCTCGACGCCCTCCGCGGTCGTGGTCATGTCGCTGGCAGCGGCGATGTTGACGACGGCCTGGACGATCGTGGACGACGCGCCGGTCCCGGCGAGATCCTTGATGAAGGCGCGATCGATCTTGATCTTGTCGAAGGGGAAGCGCTGCAGATAGCTCAGCGAGGAATAGCCGGTGCCGAAATCGTCGAGCGCGATACGGACGCCGAGTTCGCGCAGCTGATGCAGGATATCGAGCGCAGCCTCGTCGTCGCGGATCAGCACCGCCTCGGTGATCTCGAGCTCGAGCCGCGAAGGTGCCAGACCTGTCGCGGCGAGCGCGGCGGCGACGTTGAGTGCCAGCGTCTGGCTCTTGAACTGGATCGGAGACACGTTGACCGCGACATGAACATGCTCCGGCCAGTTCATCGCCTCGCGGCACGCGGTGTTGAGCACCCAGTGACCGAGATCGTTGATCAGGCCGGTGTCCTCGGCGATCGGGATGAAATCCGCCGGCGAGATGGTGCCGCGTTCGGGATGACGCCAGCGCACCAGCGCCTCGCAGCAACTGACCTGGCCCTCCTCGAGATGGAGCAGCGGCTGATAGTGCAGCTCGAAGCTGCCGTCAGCGATCGCCTGGCGCAGCTCGAGCTCGAGGCTGCGCCGCGCCTTGGCGCGTGCATCCATGCCGGTCTCGAAGAACCGGTAGGTGCGGCGGCCGTCGCTCTTGGCCCCGTAGAGCGCGAGGTCGGCATTGCGCAGCAATTGATCGATGTCGAGGCCGTCGGCGGGCGCAACGGCGATGCCGATGCTGGCATCGGTGGTGATCAGATGCCCGCTGCAGTCGATCGGCCGGCGGATCGACTGATAGATCGCAGCGAGGAGCTGCATGGTCTCGGTCTGATCGCGGACGGTGGTCTGGATCACGGCAAACTCGTCGCCGCCGAGCCGCGCCGCGACGTCGGTGTCCCCAACGCAGCCGCGCAGGCGGTCGGCGATCGCCCTGAGCAATTCGTCGCCGATCTGATGGCCGAGCGCGTCGTTGACGGCCTTGAACTCGTCGATGTCGATATACATGACCGCGAGCTGCTGATCCGGCCGGATCGCCTTCAGCGCCCGCTCCAGGCGTTCGCGGAACAGCACGCGGTTCGGCAGGTCGGTCAGCGCATCATAATGCGCCATGTGGGCGATCTTGTTCTCGGTGCGCGCACGCTCGGTGACATCCTGGATGGTCGCCACCCAGCCGCCTTCCGGCAGCGGCTTGTTGACGATCTCGATCGCGCGCCCGCCCGGCGCCTGCGTCAGCTGACGCGTGGCGCGGCCAAGCTTCACGTTGCCGATGATGGCGTCGCAGAAGTCGTCGACATCGCCGTCGAACGAGCCCGTCTCCTGTCTATGCGCAATCAGCCGGTGCATCGTGCAGCCGGGCTTGGCGACGTCGGGCGAAAGCCCGAACATCTCGATGTAGGGGCGGTTGCAGATGATGATGCGCGCCGATGCATCGTAGAGCACGAGGCCCTGCGGAATGTTGTTCACGGCGGTCATGAGATTGCGACGTTCGGTGGCGAGCCGCTCGTCGGAGATTTCGTGCCGCTTGAGCAACAGGAAGACGATCACGGCCATGATCGCGAATGCCGCCATCAGCAGGCCTTCGCGCTCACTCCATTGCGCGGTCGCGCTTCCGAGCAGGCTGCCGACCAACAGGCCGGCACAGAACGCCAGCCCCTTGGTCGAGCCAGCATCGGCATTTCCTGACGATGAATTGCGGTGTTCGATGCGCACGCTGATCTCTCCCAGGGCGCGGCATCGTTACGCAGCACAAATGGAAAGGTCGTTACAACTCGCAGTTAGCAATCGGTTACGCGATACCGGGCGACAGCGTATGACAAATCGCGCCCATTGCCCCGTAAACCTACGGAGCTGCCGATGCACTCCTCGGAGATGGTGAATCCCGCCTTAACGGAAAAACCGGGAAACAAAGGCGGCTGTGCCGGAAAGCGACGATTCCACCGCCGATGCGCGCGACAGCGCGTAATCTCCCGGTACGATAGAAACAAATCGTCACCGGGAAGGTGTAGATTTAGCCGATGCGGAACCCCGGCGATTTAACGGTTTTTCCAATCCCGGGCGGGCATATTGGTCCGGACATTTAGATTTTGAGAACGAGCCAGGCGGAACTGTGACACCCTTCGGACGTGTGATCTCTGTGCGCGGCTCGCAGGCCCGGGTTGGGCTGCTGGCGGGCGGCCAGATGCAACTTTCAGAGATGCGAGCGACCGTCGGCCGGTTCGTCAGTATCCGCTGCGCGAGCTCGGTCATCGTCGCCATGATCACCGAAGTGACGTGCGAGAACCTGCCGGCATCCGACGAATACATGGCGACCGCCTCGGTCGACCTGCTGGGCGAGATCCTGGGCGGCGACCGCCCGAAATTCCAGCGCGGCGTCACCCACTATCCGACCATCGGCGACAGCACCGATCTGATCACGAACCAGGAGCTGCGCACGGTCTATGCGCCGAGCGGCTCGGACCAGATCAATGTCGGCACGCTGCAGCAGGATCGTTCTGTCATCGCCTATGTCGACGTCGAGGAGATGCTGTCCAAGCACTTCGCGGTGCTCGGCTCGACCGGCGTCGGCAAGTCGACCGGCGTGTCGCTGCTGCTCAACGAGATCCTGAAGTCGCGGCCGAACCTGCGCATCTTCCTGCTCGACGTGCACAACGAATATGGCCGCTGCTTCGGCGAGCGCGCGCAGGTGCTCAACCCGCGGAACCTGAAGCTGCCGTTCTGGCTGTTCAACTTCGAAGAGATCGTCGACGTGCTGTTCGGCGGCCGGCCCGGCGTGCCCGAGGAGCTCGACATCCTCGCCGAAGTGATCCCGATGGCGAAGGGCATCTACACCCAGTACCAGAACTCCGACCGGGTCGGTCTCGGGCTGAAGCGCATCGACCCCAAGCAGGTCGGCTACACCGTCGATACGCCGGTGCCCTATCGCCTCGTCGACCTGATCTCGCTGATCGACGAGCGCATGGGCAAGCTGGAGAACCGCTCTTCGCGCATCATCTATCACAAGCTGATCTCGCGCATCGACGCGGTGCGCAACGATCCGCGCTACGCCTTCATGTTCGATAATGCCAATGTCGGCGGCGATACAATGGCCGAGGTGATCAGCCATCTGTTCCGCCTGCCCGCCAACGGCAAGCCGATGACGATCATGCAGCTCGCCGGCTTCCCCGCCGAAGTCGTCGATTCCGTGGTGTCGGTGCTGTGCCGCATGGCGTTCGATTTCGGGCTGTGGAGCGACGGCGTCTCGCCGATGCTGTTCGTCTGCGAGGAAGCGCACCGCTACGCCTCGGCCGACCGCAATATCGGCTTCGGGCCGACCCGCAAGGCGGTGTCGCGCATCGCCAAGGAAGGCCGCAAATACGGCGTCTATCTCGGCCTGATCACCCAGCGTCCGGCCGAGCTCGACGCGACCATCATCTCTCAGTGCAACACGCTGTTCACGATGCGCCTCGCCAACGACCGCGACCAGGCGCTGCTACGCTCCGCGGTCTCCGATGCCGCCGCCAACCTGCTGTCCTTCGTGCCCTCGCTCGGCACCCGCGAGGTGCTGGCGTTCGGCGAAGGCGTGGCGCTGCCGACCCGGCTGCGCTTCAAGGAGGTGCCGCCGCACCAGCTGCCGCGCGGCGAGGCCACCATCGCCACGGTACCGTCGGTCACCGCCGGCCATGACATGCATTTCGTCAGCGCCGTGCTGGAGCGCTGGCGCGGCGCCACCTCGCATCGCGATAGCCCGAGCGGCGACGCCAACTTCAACTCTCCGGCGCCGGCGCGCACCATGGCGCCGGCCGAGGCGCCGATGCTGCAGCCCTCGCTCGGCCTCGATCCGGACCGCTTCTCGCTGCTGAAGAAGCCGCTGCGTTAGCCGAATTCCGCCAAGGCGCCGATGCGCCTTGCGCCCAAGGCGTCATCCATTATGGTCTCGCGTGACGCCGCATCCAGGCGGCACGCCGGAACCATCTCATGACGCAGCCGACCGCAAAACGCTTCCCGACGCCCGCTCTCGACAAGCTCCCCGAGGACATCCGCGCCCGCCTCCTGGCGGTGCAGGAGAAATCCGGCTTCGTGCCGAACGTCTTCCTCACCTTGGCCTATCGCCCCGACGAGTTTCGCGCCTTCTTCGCCTATCACGACGCGCTGATGGAAAAGGACTCCGGCCTCTCGAAGGCCGAGCGCGAGATGATCGTGGTGGCGACCAGCGCCGCCAACCAGTGCCAGTATTGCGTGATCGCCCACGGCGCGATCCTGCGCATCCGCGCCAAGAATCCGGAGATCGCCGACCAGATCGCGGTCAACTACCGCAAGGCCGACATCACGCCGCGGCAGCGCGCGATGCTCGACTTCGCCATGAAGGTGAGCCGCGCCGCTGAGGAAGTCTCGGAGGCGGACTTCGCCACGCTTGCGGCCCATGGCTTCAGCGACGACGACGTCTGGGACATCGCCGCGGTTGCGGCATTCTTCGCGCTGTCGAACCGGCTCGCCAACGTCACCGGCATGCGGCCGAACAGCGAGTTCTACATGCTCGGCCGGCAGCCGAAATAGAGGACGCCTTGGCGGACTGGAGCGAGATCGTCCTGCGTCTCGGCGCGGCCACCCTTGCCGGTTGCGCGATCGGGCTCGACCGTGACCTGCGCGGCAAGCCGATCGGCCTGAAGACGCTGGGTCTCGTCAGCCTTTCGACGGCCATGGTCGTGCTGTTGGCATTGCAGGCCGTCGAGCCCGGCAAATTCACCGACGCGGTGAGCCGCGTGATCCAGGGCGTGCTGACCGGCATCGGATTCCTCGGCGCCGGCGTGATCGTGCGGCAGGGCGACCGCTTCCAGGTCCGCGGCCTGACCAGCGCCGCATGCGCTTTCTTCGCCGCTTGCGTCGGCATCGTCTGCGGCGCCGGACATTGGCCGATCGTCGTCACCGCCGTCGCGCTGGCGTTCCTGCTGTTGACCTTCGGCAAGCGGACCGAGCGGTGGCTGCACCACTTGCTCGGCGGCAGGGAGGATCAACACGGGCCGGCGGTCGCGGCAGATCAGTCGTCCGATGCCGGCCCGCACCAGCCGGGCAAATAGACCGCGTCCTTGCTGCGGCCGAGCGCCAGTCCCTTCTCCAGCGCCTTGGCGAAATTGTTCTCCACCGTCTTGCGCGGGATGTGGCGGCGCAGGAAATCGGCCCACAGGAATTCGCTGAACGGCGTCGTGTCCTTGGCAAAGCCGCCCGCCCGGCGCATCTCGCCGGCGAGGCTGCGGAACGGATCGTCCCTGAGGTCCTTGATCGATTTCGGAATGTCTTTGAAGTGGCGGCGCTCGCCCTTGGAATCGTAGGGATAGACCCAGCGCTTGTTGTCCATCACGCCCCAGAACACGTCACGCTCGACCATCGTGAGATCGCCGATCACCGTGACCAGGATGTCCTTGACGCCCTCGTCGTGCAGCGCCCGCGCCATGTGATGGTGATCGACCACGTAGTAGCGATCGTCGGGACCATGGACGACCGGGATCATGTGCTTGCCCAGCAGTTCGGCGCGCTTCTTGTCCGACTTGTGCTCGCGCCAGCGCTTCCGCTTCTCCGTCACCTCCTGCATGCCGACCGTCATCTGGGTCGGCCGCAGCGACAGGATCGGGACCGGTTTGACGTAAGGCTCGCGCGTGTGGGCCATGACTTATGCTCCCTTTTGACCGGCACTCCGGAACGGGTTCCACTATGTCATGAGCCCGCAGGCGGGTGAAAGAGTCCGGTGTGCCGGAATGGCTTCACGAAGCGGTGGGGGCCGATGGCCGGATGGTCCGCCCTCGGCTGTCGATGCTCCCGGGCTGTCAATGCCCGGGCTGCCAATGCCCGGGCGCGCAGCCTCAACCTCCGTGACGGCGTTGCAGCGCAAACTGTGCATGCGCGAAGGTCGAACGAGTGTGTCGACATCGGCTTGGTCATCGCAATGCCGAGCATCCCGCGCTCCGCAGCAGCCGCCTCGACGGCAAGCCAGTTCCTGGAGGTGATCGACGCATGAATACCACCTCTGCGCGCACCAAGATTTTAGGTGTGAAGTGCAGCGAACATGCTAAACATAACCGGCGACGCGACCGGACTGACAAACAGTGAAGACGCAGCGGCCAATCTCCTCGGATGCCGAGCACGTGGTGCTCAAATTCCGGCCGCGTACCTCGGCGCAGCCGCCCGGCAAGCGCGAGGAGCCGCACCGAACGACGCGCCCGGCTTCCGTTGCCAACGATCTCTCTCGCTATGAGAAGCCGCGCGAGGAGCCCGACGATTTCCGCCAGCGCATGCTCGCCAACATCGCCGCCTTCGCCTTCACGGTGGCGCTCACCGCGATCGGCATCTGGCTTGCCATGAGCATCGCCGATTTGCGCAAGACCCAGGATTGCGTGCTGATGGGCCGCCGGGATTGCGCGAAGATTACGGTGATGCCGCGCAGCTAGGCTGGCCGGAACCCTGCCCAAAAACCGTCCTTGCGATGCCGGCCAAGCTCCATTGAACTAACGGCCCTGCTCCGATATACGGGCACACGACTCCGGCACCAGCAATCGGGCATTCCGGGGCAACGCGCCCGCCTCCTCTGAGCCGACCCGGAATTACCTTCAATATATCAAAGGCTTAATGATGTCCTCCACATTCGAGCAGATCGCCAACATTATCGCGGAGACCTGCGACATCCCGCGCGACACGATCAAGCCGGAGAGCCACGCGATCGACGATCTGGGGATCGACAGCCTCGACTTCCTCGACATCGCCTTTGCCATCGACAAGGCCTTCGGGATCAAGATGCCGCTCGAAAAGTGGACCCAGGAGGTCAACGACGGCAAGGCCACGACGGAGCAGTATTTCGTGTTGAAGAATCTCGCCGACCGCATCGACGAGCTGGTTGCAGCCAAGAACGCGGGCACGGGCACGGGCTCGTAATCGCCCATCATGCAGCTCGAGATCTTTCAGCTGATTGATCGGATCGTCGACCTCAACCTCGACGCAAGGACCATTGTCGTCGAGGCGGATGTTCCGCCCGACAGCCATTCGGTGTTCGCGGGGCACTTCCCGGGCTACCCGATCATGCCCGGCGTGCTGCTGACCGAAGCAATGGCCCAGAGCTCGGGCTGGCTGATCCTTGGTCTGACCAAGTTCGAGCGCATGCCCTTCCTCGCCATGGTCAAGGAAGCCAAGATGCGCGGCTTCGTCAGCCCCGGCTCGGTCCTGACCATCGAGGCCAAGATCGAGCACGAAGGTTCAGGCTTCGCCGTGACCTCGGCGAAGGTTCGCGTCGGCAAGGAGCTCAAGTGCAATGCCGAGCTGACCTTCCGTCACATCCCCTTCCCCAGCCCGGACTTGCGCGTGCACATGGATGCGATGGCCGCCAAGATCGGGTTTCCGCAGCAGGCAATGAGTAATGGCTGAGAAGGAAGTCTGGATCACCGGCGTAGGCCTGCTCTCCTCGCTTGGCGAGGGACTGGATGCGCATTGGGAGGCGCTCGGCGCCCGGCGCGTCAATGCCGACGAGAAGCGTCTCGCGCCATACGTCATCCATCCGATCGCTCCCGTCAGCTTCGACGCCCAGATCCCGAAGAAGGGCGATCAGCGTCAGATGGAAACGTGGCAGCGGATCGGCACCTATGCCGCCGGGCTGGCGCTCGATTCCGCCGGCGTCAAAGGCAATCAGGAAATCCTGTCGCGGATGGACATGATCATCGCAGCCGGTGGCGGCGAGCGTGACCTCACTGTCGACCTCGCGATCATGAACGCCGACGCACAGGGCAAGTTGCCGCCAGCCCTCCTCAACGAGAAGCTGATGAACGAGCTGCGCCCGACGCTGTTCCTGGCGCAGCTCTCCAACCTGCTCGCCGGCAACATCGCGATCGTTCACGGCGTGTGCGGGACCTCGCGTACCTTCATGGGCGAGGAAGCCTCGAGCATCGACGCGGCACGGATCGCGGTCGCCCGCATCGGGGCCGGCCAGAGTGACATCGCCTTGGTCGGCGCCGCTCATAACGGCGATCGCGGCGACCTCTTGATGCTCTATGCATTCGGCGATCTCGCCCTCAAGGACCAGCATAGCTCGGTCTGGGCCCGCAGGAACAACCCGGGCTTTGCCATCGGCTCCGCCGGCGCCTTCCTCGTGATGGAATCGCGCGAACATGCCGAGGCCCGCGGCGCAAAGCCGTACGCCAAGCTGACCAAGGTTGTCGCCGACCTTGCCCGACGCAAGGAGCCGGGCGCCGTGACGAAATCGCTGCAGGCGTTGTGGCCGCAGCTCGGCGTCAGCGGCGACAACGGTATCCTGATCACGGGCGCGACCGGCGCCGAGCCTGCGACCGCCGAAGAGCGCGCATTCCTCAGCCAGCATGCCGGCTTAGCCGTCCGCGCCACCGGAACGACCTTTGGCCACACCATGGAGGCGCAGTTCCCGCTTGGGCTCGCGCTGGCCGCGTTGTCGATCTCGCGCGGCGCGCTCTATCCGGCCAACGACCCGACCGGGCTGGAGGTTGAAAAGACCGAAGCACCAACCCAAATTGTGGTGTTGGGGGTCGGCCACTGGCAGGGCGAAGGCATGGCACTGGTCGAGGCCGTCAGTTAGAGCATGATCCGGAAAATTGTTTCCGAACATCATGCTCGAACAAACAACTAGGGTGCGATGAAGCTCATCGCACTTTAAGTCCGGCGCAAGCACCGACGGGGACACCATGACAGCACCACGCGATAAATTCGGCCGACCGATCGTTGTCGTGACCGGCATGGGAATCGTGACGTCGCTCGGCGGCGGCAAGACCGATAATTGGAAGCGCCTCACCGCGGGTGAGTCCGGCATCAAGACCGTGACACGCTTCCCGCTCGACAGTATGAAGACGACGATGGCCGGCGCCGTCGATTTCGTCACCGTCGACCCGTTCTCCTCGACCAGCCTGTCGCAGCGTCTGGCGGAGATCGCGACCGAAGAAGCGCTCGAGCAAGCCGGCATCGGCAGCAAGGGCGACTTTCCCGGCCCGCTGTTTCTGGCAGTCGCCCCGATCGAGACCGAGTGGCCGCAGCGGCTCGAAGTCGCGCGCGAGGTTCCGACCAAGGACTTTGGAATCATCGAATACTTGGCGACCTGCAGTGGCGGGAAGTTCGCGCACTTTCACCGGCGCTTCACCTTCGGCTCCGTCGCGCTCAACCTCGCCGAGACCTTCGGTACCAAAGGGTCCCCGATTTCGCTGTCGACGGCTTGCGCCTCCGGTGCGACCGCGATCCAGCTCGGCGTCGAGGCGATCCGCCGCGGCGAAACCGATGCGACGCTGTGCGTCGCAACCGACGGCTCGGTGAACCCGGAAGCCATGGTGCGCTTCTCGCTGCTGTCGGCTCTCTCCACCCAGAACGACCCGCCGCAGGCCGCCTCGAAACCGTTCTCGAAGAACCGCGACGGCTTCGTGATGGCCGAAGGCGCCGGCGCGCTGGTGCTCGAGAGCTACGAGGCCGCGATGGCCCGCGGCGCGCGCATCCTCGGCGTCGTCGCCGGCTGCGGCGAGCTCACCGATTCCTTCCATCGCACCCGCTCGGCCCCGGACGGCAAGCCGGCGATCGGCTGCGTGCGCAAGACACTCGCCGATGCCGGAATGGAGCCCGAGCAAATCGATCACATCAACGCGCACGGGACCTCGACGCCGGAAAACGACAAGATGGAGTATCTTGCGACGTCTGCCGTGTTTGGCGAACACACCAAAAACATTCCGGTGTCGTCGAACAAGTCGATGGTCGGCCACACAATCTCGGCCGCCGGTGCAGTCGAGGCGATCTTCTCGCTGCTCACGCTCGAGCATCAGCGGATTCCGCCGACGATCAACTACGAGGTGCCTGATCCCGCGATCCCGTTCGACGTGGTCGGCAACAAGGCGCGCGATGCCAAGGTGACCGCCGTGATGTCGAACTCGTTCGGGTTCGGCGGGCAGAACGCCTCACTGATCTTGACGCGCGAGCCGGCCTAGCGCCCTCGCCTCATCAGATGAAACGTCTGCTCCTTCGCACCAGGGCGCACCTGCGTGACGCCGCGAAGCCCGTGACCGACGCGGCGATCGGCGGGCTGACGATCGGCCTGTTGCGTACGACGCGCTACTTCGATCCCGAGAAGACCGCAAGATTCTTCGGCCGCGCCGCGCATTTCATCGGCCGCCGGCTGCGCGAGGATCGCATCGGCCGCGAGAACCTCACGGCCGCCTTCCCGGAAAAGTCACCGGAGGAGATCGAGGAGATCCTGACGGGCGTCTGGCACAACCTCGGACGCATCGGCGCTGAATTCGCGCACATCGACCGCATCTGGGACCACGACCCCCAGAATCCCGATAAGCCGGGTCGCGTCGAATTCTCGGCGCGCAGCAAGCAGCTGTTCGACCAGTTGCGTGACGACGGCAAGCCGGCACTGTTCTTCGCCGCACATCTCGGCAACTGGGAGCTCTCTCCAATTGCCGCCGCAGCGCATGGGCTCGACGCCACCATCCTGTTTCGGCGACCGAACATCGAAGCCGCCGACCGCGCCATCGAACGCATCCGCGCGGTCAATCTGGGCACGCTGGTGCCGGCTGGCCGCGACGCGCCGCTCAAGCTGGCGCAAGCACTGAAGAACGGCCAGCACGTCGCGATGCTGGTCGATCAGTATTTGACCAACGGCGTTCCCGTCACCTTCTTCGGCCGCAAGACCACGGCGAATCCGCTGCTGGCGCGCCTGCGCCGGCAGATCGATTGCCCAATCCACGGCACGCGGATCATCCGCCTGCCCGACGGCCGCTTCCGCGGCGAGGGTCACGGAGGAAGTCAAGCCGGTGTTCGACGCATCCGGCCAGATCGACATCCAGGGCACCATGCAGGCGATCACCGACGTGGTCGAGGGCTGGGTCCGCGAGTATCCCGATCAATGGCTCTGGCTGCACCGGCGCTGGCGGTAGGCCCGACACTCGTCATTGCAGCGAAGCGAAGCAATCCATTTCTCCGAGCATACGGAGCGATGGATTGCTTCGTCGCTTCGCTCCTCGCAATGACGGATAGACCTACTTCCCGGTCTTCACCCGCGTCCACAGGCGATTGATGATCCGCTGCGTCGCCGGATCGCGCGCGGTGATCACGAACAGCTTCTTCTGCATCGCTTCGTCGGGATAGATATTCTTGTCGTTGAAGATCTTCGGGTCGATCAGCTTCTGGCTCGCCAGATTGCCATTGGCGTAGGACAGGAAGTTCGAGTTCTTCGCCGCGACCTCGGGACGGTAGAGGTAGTTGATCAGCTCGTAGGCCTCGGCGACATTCTTCGCATCCGCGGGGATCGCGAGATCGTCGAAGAACATCTGCGCGCCCTCCTTCGGGATCGTGTAACCGATCTCGACGCCGGTGTTGGCTTCCGCCGCCCGGCTGCGCGCCTGCATGATGTCGCCCGACCATCCGACCACGAAGCAGATTTCGCCAGAGGCCAGCGCGCTGAGATATTCGGACGAGTGGAATTTGCGCACATAGGGCCGGATCTTGATGACGAGATCGGCGGCCTTCTCGAGGTCGGCCTGCTTGGTCGAGTTCGGATCGAGGCCGAGATAACTCAGCGCCGCCGGCAGGATGTCGTCGGCGGAATCCAGCATGTGGATGCCGCAATCCCTGAATTTGGCGAGGTTCTCCGGCCTGAACACCATGTCCCAGCTGTCGATCTTCGCGTCCGGACCGAGTATCTTCTGCGCGATCCTGACGTTGTAGCCGATGCCGGTGGTGCCCCACATGTAGTTGGCGCCGTAATTGTTGCCGGGATCGTAAGTCGCAAGCTGATCCGTCACCACAGGCCATGCATTGGCGAGGTTCGGCAGCTTCGACTTGTCGAGCCTGAGGAACACCTTCGCGGTGATCTGGCGCTGCAGGAAGTAGCCGGTCGGCACCACGACGTCGTAGCCCGACTTGCCGGCGAGCAGCCGCGTCTCCAGCGTCTCGTTGGCGTCGAACGTATCGTAGACCACCTTGATGCCGGTTTCCTTGGTGAAGTCCTCGAGGACTCCCGGCGCCATGTAGTTCGACCAGTTGTAGAAGTTGACCGTGCGCTCCTCGGCGTCGGCGGAGGCCGAGAGCAGCAGGACCGTCGCGACCGCGCCGACGAAGCTGACGAGACGACGGTTCTGCTCTCGCATTCTGGCCTACCTCTTGCGGCGGTGAACGGCGTCCGACAACCGCTCCAGCGCGGCGTCGAGCGTTGAGTCTTTCTTGGCGAAGCAAAAACGCACGACCGATGTCACCGCATCCTGCTCGTAGAACGCCGACACCGGGATCGCCGCGACCTTGTAGTCGTGCACGATCCGCCAGCAGAACTCCGCATCGGTCTCGTTGAGCCCGAGCGGCGACAGGTCCACGGTGAGGAAGTAGGTCCCCTGCGACTTCAGCACCGGAAAGCCGATGCTCTCCAACCCCTTGGTCAGGCGGTCGCGGCTCCGCGCCATGTCCTTGCGCATGTCGAGGAAATAGTCGTCGGGCTTGCCGAGGCCATATGCCACCGCCGCCTGCAGATTGGGCGCCGTCGTGAAGGTAAGGAACTGGTGCACCTTCGCAGCGACGCGCAGCAGCGGCGGCGCGGCGCAGACGAAGCCGATCTTCCATCCGGTCAGCGAGAAGATCTTGCCGGCGCTGCCGACCTTGATGGTGCGGTCGCGCATGCCCGGGATCGTGATCAGGGGGATGTGCTCGCGGCCGTCGAACACCACGTGTTCCCAGACCTCGTCGCAGATCGCGACCGCGTCGAATTCCTGGCAGAACCGCGCCAGCAGTTCGAGGTCCTCGCGCGGATAGACCACCGCCGCCGGATTGAGCGGATTGTTGAACAGCACCGCCTTGGTCTTGTGATTGAAGACGCTGCGCAGCATCTCCTCGCTCAGCCGCCACTCCGGCGGTTCGAGCCGCAGCAGCCGCGGAATGCCGCCGGCCTGGCGGATGATCGGCAGATAGGAATCATAGACCGGCTGGAAGCACACCACCTCGTCACCGGGCTCGACCACGGAGAGGATCGAGGCGGTCAGCGCCTCGGTGCCGCCGGAGGTGACCATCACCTCGGTCATCGGATCGAGCTTGAGTCCGTGCCAGTGGCCGTAATGCGATGCGATCGCCTGACGGAGTTCCGGGATGCCCATCATCGACGGATATTGATTATAGCCGTTGATCGAGGCGTCCGCGGCGGCGCGGCGGATGTCCTCCGGACCGGGATCGTCGGGAAAGCCCTGGCCGAGATTGATGGCGTTGTTGTCGCGCGCGGCCTGCGACATCGCCTCGAAGATGGTGACAGGAAGGTCCGCGAAGACCTTGTTCATGGAGGTCATGTCAGGGATCAGCCGCCGGTCTTGGTCGGCAGTCCCGCCGCCTTCCAGCCGATGATGCCGCCCGCCAGGTGCTTGTCGTAGGGCAGGCCCGCGGCCTGGGCGGCCAGCGAAGCCGTCACCGAGCGCTTGCCGGAGCGGCAGGCGAACACCACCTGCTTGCCCTGCGGATCGGGAATCGCCGCCGGATCGAACGTCGACAGCGGCACTACGACGCCATCGGGATAGGCCTCGACGGCGACCTCGTTGGGCTCGCGGACGTCGACCAGCAGATAGCGGCCTTCCGCTATGCCCTTCGACACCTCGTCCGGAAACAAATCTTCCACCTTGTGGTCCGCCACGGAAATATCCTCCCGATATCAGCTTGGCGAGCGTCGCGCGGCCCGCCGTTCCGGGCCGCAAAGTCGCCTCTTGCGCAGAGAAAATCAAGCGTCCGAAACGGGTTAGATGACTCGCAGGATGTGACTGGCAGGACCGCTAGATCGTGACCTGCGTGCCGACCTCGACCACCCGCCCGGTCGGGATCTGGAAATAGTCGGTGGCGTCGTTCGAGGAGCGGCTCAGCGCGATGAACAGATGGTCCTGCCAGCTCGGCATGCCCGAATGCGCCGCCGGCTTCAGCGCACGGCGGGACAGGAAGAACGAAGTCGACATGATGTCGAACTGCCAGCCGAGCTTGCGGGCGATCGCCAGCGTCTTCGGCACGTTCGGCTGTTCCATGAAGCCGAACTTCAGCGTCACCTTGGAGAAGGTCTCGCTCAGCTGCTCCATCCGCACCCGCTCGGACGGATCGATCCGCGGCGTCGGCGCCGTCTCGATGGTCAGGATGACGTTCTTCTCGTGCAGCACCTTGTAGTGCTTGAGGCTGTGCATCAGCGCGGTCGGCGCGCTGACGGGGTCGCTGGTCAGAAACACCGCGGTGCCGGTGACACGCTGCGGCGGCCGCTTCTCCAGCATCGCGACGAGATCGGCGAGCGGGAATTCCAGCTTGCGCGACTTCTCGAACAACAGGCGGCTGCCGCGCCGCCAAGTGTACATCACCACGATCATGGCGCCGCCAAGCGCGAGTGGCACCCAGCCGCCCTCGAACACCTTGAGCAGGTTGGCGGCCAGGAAGGTGATGTCCAGGAACAGGAAGGGCGCGACCAGCGCGGCGGCCGCGATCGGCGACCAGCGCCAGACCTTCCAGATCACGACAAAACCCATCATCGCCGTCACCACCATGGTGCCGGTCACCGAGATGCCGTAAGCCGATGCCAGTGCGCTCGACGAGCGGAACATCAGCACCAGCACGATGACCGCGATGAACAGGAAACGGTTGATGCGCGGCATGTAGATCTGCCCGGAATGCGCCTCCGAGGTGTGGCGGATCTCGAACCGCGGCAACAGGCCGAGCTGGATCGCCTGCCGCGTCAGCGAATACGCGCCGGTGATGACGGCCTGGCTCGCGATCACGGTCGCCATGGTCGCCAGCGCAACCATCGGGATCAAGGCCCAGTCCGGGAACATGAGGAAGAACGGGTTCTCGATGCCCTTGGGATTGCCGATCAGGAGCGCGCCCTGCCCCAGATAGTTCAGCGCCAGCGACGGCAGCACGATGAACAGCCACGCGGTCTGGATCGGGCGTTTGCCGAAATGGCCGAGGTCGGCATAGAGCGCCTCGGCGCCAGTCACCGCGAGGAAGACCGCACCGAGCGTGATGAAGCCGATCACGCCGTGATGCAGCATGAACGACACCGCGAGAATCGGATTGAGCGCGTATAGCACTTCGGGATGCCGCGCGATCTGCGGCAGCGCCGCGACCGCGATCAGGGCGAACCATACGCACATCACCGGGCCGAAGAAGGCCGCGACGCGCGCGGTGCCGCGCGACTGCACCGCGAACAGGACGACAAGGATCACCACCGTGAGCGGCACGACATAGGGATCGAATGTCGAGGTGACGAGCTTGATGCCCTCGATTGCCGACAGCACCGAGAGCGCCGGCGTGATGACGGCGTCGCCATAGAACAGCGCGCCGCTGATGATGCCGAGCAGCACGATCGCGGCGCCGCCCTTGGTCGCCCCGCGCTGCGCCAGCGCCATCAGCGCCAGCGTGCCGCCCTCGCCATTGTTGTCCGCGCGCAGCAGGATCACGACGTATTTCAGCGTGACGACGACGATCAAAGCCCAGAGGATCAGCGAGAGCACGCCGAGCACCGCATGCGCCGTCACCGCGCCCTCGCCGCCGGCGGCGGCAACGACGGCCTCGCGCAAGGCGTAAAGCGGGCTGGTGCCGATGTCGCCATAGACGACACCGATGCCGCCGAGCATCAGGGCCTTGAAGGTGGCGGTTGAATGCGCCTCACCATTGCCGTTTGCCGCCGGCGTTTCCGCCGCGGTGATCGCACTCTCGGATGACATGGGGAAGCTGTGCCTCTGTCTTCTGCCGCACCGCACAATGCCGGGTCGCAGCGCTATACTCCCGGCAGGAATGCATAGGTTAGCCCGGATTCAGGCCTCCGCCATGCACATCACGCATGGGTCACGGCCGATCAATGTCAGAATCCTGCGCCCGGTCAGATAGTTACCTGGGTACCCACTTCAACCACCCGGCCGGTCGGGATCTGGAAATAGTCGGTGGCATCATTGGCGGACCGGCTCATCGCGATGAACAGGTGGTCCTGCCATTGCGGCATGCCGGACTGGGCCGACGGCTTCAGCGAGCGGCGCGACACGAAGAACGAGGTCGACATGATGTCGAACTGCCAGCCGAGCTTGCGCGCGACCGCCAGCGCCTTGGGCACGTTCGGCGATTCCATGTAGCCGAAGCGCAGCCGCACCGCGGTGAACTTGCCGCTCACCTTCTCCATGTTGACGCGCTCGGATAGATCGACGCGCGGCGTCGGTGCGGTCTCGATGGTCAGGATCACGTTGTGCTCGTGCAGCACCTTGTTGTGCTTGAGATTGTGCAGCAACGCGGTCGGCACGAAGCTCGGATCGCTGGTCAGGAACACCGCGGTGCCCTTGACGATATGCGGCGGCCGCTTCTCCAGACTGTGGATCAGGTCGCGCAGCGGCACCTCGATGCGTCGGGTCTTGGCGACCAGGATGGCGGCGCCGCGGCGCCAGGTCCAGATCATCGTCGCCATCACGACGCCGAACAGCAGCGGCACCCACGCGCCCTCGAACAGCTTCAGGAGATTGGCGCTGAAGAAGGTCATGTCGACGATCACGAACGGCAGGATCAATGCCGCCGCCGACGCCACGCGCCAGTTCCACAGCTTCCAGATCACGATGAAGCCCATGATGCCGTCGGCGACCATCGTGGTGGAGACGGCGATGCCATAGGCCGACGCCAGCCCGCTCGAGGTGCGGAATAGCAGCACCAGCAGCAGCACGCCGATCAGCAGCAGCCGGTTGACGCGCGGCAGATAGATCTGACCGGCATGGGTCTCCGAGGTGTAGCGAACCTCGAAGCGCGGCAAGAGCCCGAGCTGCACCGCCTGGCTGATCAGCGAATAGGCGCCGGTGATGACCGCCTGGCTTGCAATCACCGTCGCGGCGGTGGCTAGCCCGACCAGGGGCAGCAGCAGCACGTCGGGCACCATGCGGTAGAACGAGTTCTCGATCGCGCTGGGATCGGACAGCACCAGCGCGCCCTGCCCGAAATAGTTCAGCAGCAGCGACGGCAGCACGAAGAACAGCCAGCCGGACTGGATCGGCTTGCGGCCGAAATGCCCGAGATCGGCATACAGCGCCTCGCCGCCGGTCACCGCGAGGAATACCGCGCCCAGCGTCACCAGGCCGATGGTGCCGTGGGTCAGCATGAACTGGAGCGCGTAATAGGGATTGATCGCCGCCAGCACCGACGGGTCGTCCATGATGTGAACGAGCCCCATCACCGCCAGCGAGGCGAACCACACCACCATCACCGGACCGAAGGCGGAAGCGACGCGCGCGGTGCCAGAACTCTGCACAGAGAACAGCACGACCAGGATCAGGATCGTCAGCGGCACCACATAGTGCTCGAGATGCGGGGTGGCGAGCTTGAGGCCTTCGACCGCCGACAGCACCGAGATCGCCGGCGTGATCATGGAATCGCCGATGAACATCGAGGCGCCGACCACGCCGAGCGCGAGCAGCGGCCAGCTGCGCCGACCGATCGCGCGCTGGCCGAGCGCCATCAGCGAGAGCGTGCCGCCCTCGCCATTGTTGTCGGCGCGCAGCAGCAACAGCACGTATTTCGCGGTGACGACGGTGAACAGCGCCCACAGGATCAGGCTGAGCACGCCCAGCACCATGATGCGGGTGACCGGTTGGCCGTGCGCGGCGCCGCCGACCGCCTCACGGAATGCGTAGAGCGGCGAAGTTCCGATATCGCCGAACACCACCCCGATGCTGCCGAGTGTCAGGGCCCAGAAGCTGGAGGTCGGTTGTCCTTCCTGAGCTTCGGTAGATGAGACGCTGACAGCCATGGCGAGGTTGGAACGCCCGATCGGTTGATTTGATCCGCGCGGCTATCGACGCTTCCGCATCGCGTGTCAACCGCGCAACAATGGTAGTTGACGGTAGTATGGTAACCCAGAGCTACGGCTTCAGATCCGGCGGCAGCGGCGGATTTTCCCGCATCAACGTGATGGTCACGCGACGGTTGGCCGGCAGCGTCGGATCGTCGGGAAACAGCGGCTGGCCGTCGGCCTTGCCTGAAACCGCGAAAATATGCGACGGCGGCAGCCCTTCCCGCTCCAGGATCTGCCGCACCGCGTTGGCGCGGTCCGCGGACAGGTCGAAGCCGTCATAATCGCTGCGCGCCGGCACGAAGCCTGCGGCTGTATGCCCCACGATCGCAACCCTCAGCGGCGTCGCCTTCAGCGGCGCGGCCAGCTTCTGGATCAGCCGGCGGGTGCGGTCGTACGGCTCCCTGGAACCGTCCGCGAACATCGAGCGGCCGTCCTGGTCGACGATCTCGAGGTTGAGCCCCTCCTTGGTCTCCTCGAACATGATGTTCTTGGAGATCTCGGTCAGCTCCGGCATGTCCTGCAGCGCCTGGCGGAGCGAGGCCGAGGCGAGCGCAAATTCGCGGTCGATCTTCAGCCGCGCGCCGTTGATCTGGCTGCGCTCCTTCTCGTCCGGTGTCGGATTGGCCGAGGAGTCCTCCGGCGAGATGTGCTCGACGTTCTTCAGCTTCGGCCGGGTCGGCAGGCCGTCGGATTCGACGATGCCGGAATAGCGCACATTGGTCTGCACGCCGAAGGCATCGCGCATCGAGCCGGCGACGATCTTCAGCTTGTTGTTGTCCATGGTGGAGAACGCGACGAGCATCACGAAGAAGCTCATCATCAGGCCCATCAGGTCGGCGAAGGTCACGAACCAGCCGTGACCTCCGGTATGGGCGTCGCCGCGCTTTTTCTTGGCCATCGCTGCGTTTCCCGAAAGCGCGGTCCGGTCAGGCCGGAACCGGCTCGCCTTCCTCCTGGCGATGCTTCTCCGGCAGATAGGCCAGCAGCATCTCGCGCACCAGCGCCGGACTCTTGGAGTCGCGGATCATCAGGATGCCGTCGATGATCAGCGTGCGGTTGGTCTCCTCGTCGAGCAGCTTGCCGTGCAGCTTGTCGGCGATCGGCAGGCAGAACAAATTGGCGACCAGCGCGCCGTACAGCGTCGCGAGCAGCGCGGTCGCCATGAACGGGCCGAGCTTGGAGGGGTCGGTCATGTTGGCGAACATCTGCACCATGCCGATCAGCGTGCCGATCATGCCGAACGCCGGCGCGCAGTCGCCGATCGCGCGATAGATCTTGCTGCCCTCGTCGAGGTGCATCAGGAAGTTGTCGCGGTCGCGCTCCATGTTGTCGCGGATGAATTCGAGGTCGTAACCGTCGGCGACGTAACGGATGCCCTTGGCGAGGAACGGCTCGTCGGTCTCGACCTTTTCCAGGCCGACCGGCCCCTGCTTGCGGGCGATCTCGGCGATGCGGGCGAGCTCGTCGACGAGGTCGCGGGCCGACAGCCGGCTCATCGTGAAGGCGAATTTGGCGCCGAGCGGCAGCCCATGCAGCATCACGCCCAGCGGGAAGCGGATCATCGTCGCCGCGATCGAGCCGCCGAAGATGATGATCATGGCGTGTTCGGAGATGAACATGTGCAGGTCGCCGCCCATGAACATCATCACCGCGATGACGATGATGCCAGCCAACAGCCCGGCGCCAGTCATGATATCCATAGGAGACTCCAACGCGTACGCAACCTGCCCGTCCTGGACGGCGCGCAGCCCAAGGCGGGCCGCGTGGAAAACCCTAACGTTAACGCCATTAAGGACGCGTTACCGAATTTGGTAGGGATAACAACGGGTAAACGCCGGTCTTTTCGCGATGTCGTTGAAGATGCTGGCTTTCCGCATGCGAGCCTGCCGTCGCATGCGCAAATCCCCTCCCCGTAGAACAACGGACATGGGATAGGTTTGCCCGAAGCCATTCGCGCGAACTGGCTACCGGCTCGCGTGAAGAAGACGCGTCAACACAAGAATCCGGGGCCCCATTCCGATTCAATCGGAGCGGAAAAGGCTCTCGAGGAAACCAACCAATGAGCAGGACAGGATGAAGGCCGTCGTCGTCGAGCAATACGCGCCCATCGATCAGATCGGGCTGAGGGAGATCGCCACCCCCGAACCCGGCCCCGGACAGATCCGAGTCCAGGTCCACGCCGCGAGCATCGGCTTCGTCGATGGGCTGAAGGTCGAGGGCCGCTACCAAACCAAGGATGCCCTGCCCTTCACGCCGGGCGCGGAATTCGCCGGCGTGGTCGATGCGGTCGCAGGCGACGTCGCCGGCATCGCGCCGGGCATGCGGGTGATGGGCGCGGCGCGCTCGGGCGCGCTGGCCGAGCACATCGTGGTGCCACGCGACGCCGTCGAGATCATGCCCGACGGACTGTCGATGGAGGCCGCCGCGGCCTTTCGCACCAATTACCTCACCGCGCTCTATGCGCTCGGCGAGCGCGGCTCGCTCAAGGCCGGCGAGCAGTTGCTGGTGCTCGGCGCCGCCGGCGGCACCGGCATCGCCGCCATTCAAGTCGGCAAGCTGCTCGGCGCGCGCGTCGTCGCCGCGGCCTCGACGGAGGAGAAGCGCAACTTCGCCGCAAGCTTCGGTGCCGACGCTGTCGTCGACTACACGAAACCCGACTGGCGCGACGCGCTGAAGGACGCGACCGGCGGCCACGGCGCCGACGTGATCTTCGATCCGGTCGGCGGCGGGGTCTCGCTGCAGGCGTTCCGCTCGATCGCCTGGAACGGCCGCCATGTCGTGGTCGGCTTCGCGGCCGGCAACATTCCCGCTTTGCCGTTCAATCTGCCGCTCCTGAAAGGCGGCTTCCTGATCGGCGTCGATGCCGCCCAGATCGCGCGGCGCGAGCCCGACGCGCAGGCACGCGTGATGACGCAATTGTCGGCATGGCTGAACGATGGCCGACTGACGCCTGTTGTCGGTAAGGTGTTCGCATTCGACGATTTTCGCGCGGCCTTCACCACCATGCAGACCCGCGCGGCGCTCGGCAAGATGGTGGTGCGGATCGGGTCGTGAGAGAGGCAGCGCTATCGCCTCATCCTCGCTGCGTCCCTGCTTTCGAAAGCAGGGACCCATACGCCGCGGCGGACGTCGTGAACAGGGCTCGTCATTCCAGCGAAACACACCAATCAGCGCTTGTGGTTATGGGTCCTTGCTTTCGCAGGGACGACACTGAATGTCGCAAGCCAAGCTTGCCTTGAGGGTCAGAAAAATACGCGACCCTCGCCAAGGTTCGCGAAAATTATCACAGGTTATTGTTACGCGGTTCTGTGCCGCCTTAGCGTTGCGGAGTACGGCATTCGGGGACGAAAAATGCAGGACATGCTGACGCATCTCGAAAAGCTTCGCCGCGACGCGGCGGAATGTGCGTTGATCCGAGACCTGGCGACTGACATGCGCAAGCGCGAGTTGTTCAGCAAGCTCGCCGAACATCTCACGGCCCTTGCCGCCGAGGTGGAGGAAACCATCAACGCAGCCCGCAAGGAGGACCAAGTCATCTAGCGAGGCCTACGTCGAGCGTTCAAAAGTATCGACACTTGTCGTGACGGCTCGCCACCAGTTCACGGGCTTCAGGGCCGCCGCTTCGCCCTCGCGGACCGCGACCAGCGCCTCGTCCGACATGGCAATTTGCCGGATGGAACCAACGTCGCAACGGCGCATTGTCATTTCACCCATCGGTTGACAGGTAATATGCCGCCAGTATCGGTAGACGTGCCGATGCTGTAGCATTGCTGGTTCGCCGAGGAGCCTATTCGCCGCAATGTGTTGTATTTCAGGATTCTTTGTCTTGGCACTTTTTGCACATCGAGCATCGAGCATCACGTCGCGATCGCGCGGGCGGATTACCACCAAAGAGGCGCGATGAAGACCGACAAGGCCATCTGGTACGTCTCGTTCGCCATGCGAAATCCTGACGCCGGACATCACCGCTTCGCGCGCCAGACCCGTACCTTCACGACCGAGCAGGACGCCAAGGCGTTTGCGCGCACGCTGCTCGTTCAGACGCAGGACGTCAGCGCCGGAACGATCAATCCGCACGCACCGCGACGCGTGATCGCACCGGCCGCGATCACGGCCTGGGCCGGCGACAGCTGAGGCTTCGCCGCCGTTGCTTCCTACAGGAAGCGCGAGGGCGCAAACGGGGCGAGCGGAATCTCCGGCGCCTTGCCGCTCAGCAGTTGCGCGACCAGCCGGCCGGTCCGGGCCGATCCGACCAGGCCGACATGGCCGTGGCCGAAGGCGTAGACCACATCGCGCGTGGCACGGGCATAACCGATGCAGGGGCGCCCGTCCGGCATGCTCGGCCGATGGCCGAACCAGGTCTTGATCCGCGATGGCGGAATATCCGTCGGCAGCTTCGGGAACATACTGAAGAGGTGCTCGCGCAGGATTTCGGCGCGCTTCCAGTTCGGCGCGGCGTCAAGCCCCGCGATCTCCACCGTGCCGGCGGCGCGCAGGCCCTTGTCGGTCCAGTTGACGACCATCTTGGCATCGGAGGCCATCATCGAATTGCGCGGGCCGGATTCCGGATTTTCGATCATGACGTGATAGCCGCGCTCGGTCTCCAGCGGCAGCGGATCGCCGATCGAGGCGGTCAATTGCCTGGAGCGCGCGCCCGCGGCGACGACGGCAGCGTCGCAGGCGATCTCGCCGCTCTCGGTGATCACAGCGACAAGCCTGTCACCGGCAAGCCTGAGGCCCGTTGCCTTGGCGGCGACGCGTTCGGCGCCGTTCGCGACGGCGTGCGCGGCAAGCGCCGCGACATAGGCGCCGGGATCGCGGCAGCGGCCCGCCTCCTCCACCACGACGCCGAATTTGTAGCGCGGATGCAGATCGGGCTCGCGCTGGCGCATCTCGTCTTCATCGAGCTCCAGCCATTCGATGCCGACGCGCTTGCGGATGCGCCAGCCGAGATCGCGGTCGAACGGCGCGCGTGAGGGAAACACATGCATCACCCCGCGCCGCTCGATCAATTCGCCCACGCCGGCTTCCTCGGCGAGCTGCCAGTGCAGCAGCGGTGCATCCTTCAGGAGATCGCGCATCGCCCGCGCGGTGGCCTCGACCTGCGCCTCGGTCCGGCTCGACAGTAGATACTTGACCAGCCACGGCAAGGCCTTCGGCAGATACGACCAGCGGATCGCCAGCGGCCCGAGCGGATCCATCAGATAGCCCGGCACCTTCTTCCAGGTGCCCGGCTCGGCCGGCGGGATCACCGAATGCGACGACAGCCAACCGGCATTGCCGTAGCTCGCCGCCTGGGTGCCGCCGGGCTCGCCCGGATCGATCAAGGTTACGCTGTGGCCCGCACGCAGCGCCTCGATGGCGCTGATGACGCCGACCGCGCCGGCCCCGATGATCGCGACGTGACGGGACTTTTGTTTGGGCATGATCTCCTCGGAAAACCGCTTCGCACTTTTCCGGATCATGCCCTAGCGCGTGGCCTGCGGCGCAAAATCCTTGCCGACCGACAGCGCACGCTGATCGACTAGGCAGTGCAGGATCGCGGGCTTGCCGGAGGCCAGCGCGCGCTCGAACGCGGGCGCGAAGTCTTCGGTGCGCTCGACCCGCTCGCCATGGCCGCCGAACGCCTTGGCGTAAAGCGCGAAGTCCGGGTTCTTGAGCTGGGTGCCGACGACGCGGCCCGGATAGTCGCGCTCCTGATGCATGCGGATGGTGCCGTATTGCGCGTTGTCGATGACGATGACGATCAGCGGCGCGTCATACTGCACGGCGGTGGCGAACTCCTGCCCGTTCATCAGGAAGCAGCCGTCGCCGGCGAACGCCACGACGACCCGGTCCGGATGATGCCGCTTGGCCATCACAGCCGCCGGCACGCCGTAGCCCATCGAGCCCGAGGTCGGCGCGAGCTGCGCGGCGAAAGCGTGGAAGCGATGGTGGCGGTGAATCCAGCCGGCATAATTGCCGGCGCCGTTGCAGACGATGGCATCCTTCGGCAGGCGATCGCGCAGCCAGGTCACGACCTCGCCATACTGGAAGCTGCCCGGCAGCTCGCGCGGCTTGTCGGTCCAGGCGAGGTAATCCGCGTGCGCCTTGGCCGCCTCGCCCTTCCAGGCCGGCACTGCCGCCGGCATCATGGTCTCGACCGCGGCGGCAAAGGCCGCAGGCGTCGCCTGGATCGCCAGCGCCGGCTGGTAGACACGGCCGAGCTCCTCGGCGCCGGGATGGACATGGATCAGTTTCTGGCTCGGCACCGGAATGTCGAGCAGCGTGTAGGACGAGGACGGCATTTCCGACATGCGGCCGCCGATCAGGAGGATGACGTCGGCGCCGGTGATGCGATCCCTGAGCTTCGGACTCGGGCCGATGCCAAGATCGCCGGCATAATGCGAGTGGTCGGCGTCGAACAGCGAGGCGCGGCGGAACGAGGTGGCAACCGGCAGGTCGAAGCGCTCGGCGAAGCGCGCGATGCCCTTGGCGGCCTCCGCGGTCCAGGCCGAGCCACCGAGCACCACGATCGGCGCCTTGGCGCCGGCGAGCATGCTGCCGAGGCGCTCGAGATCGGCCGGCGCAGGCCAGGTCGCTGCAGGCTCGACCTTCGGCGCGTCGGCGACCGCGGCGGCTTCAGTCAGCATGTTCTCCGGCAGCGAGATCACCACCGGACCGGGCCGGCCCTGCAGCGCGACGCGGAAGGCGCGCGCGACCAGTTCCGGAATGCGATCCGGACGATCGATCTCGACCGCCCATTTCGCCATCGTGCCGAACACCGCCTTGTAGTCGAGTTCCTGGAATGCCTCGCGCTCGCGCATGCCGGTGTCGACCTGGCCGACGAACAGGATCATCGGGGTGGAGTCCTGCATCGCGATGTGCACGCCATGGGCGGCATTGGTCGAGCCCGGACCGCGGGTGACAAAGCAGATGCCCGGACGTCCCGTGAGCTTGCCATAGGCCTCCGCCATCATCGCGGCCCCGCGCCCTCGGCGCGGCAGATCACGACGTCGATCGGGCTGTCGTGCAAGGCGTCGAGCGCCGCCAGATAGCTCTCGCCCGGCACGCAGGTGACGCGCTCCACCCCTTGCGCGACCAGCTGGTCGATCAGGATCTGGCCTCCGGTGCGGGCATTGCTTTTGGTCATGAGGGCTCCATGCAAGTACTGGCGCGCGTTTGAGCTTCGCGCGGATCGTCGTCCCACGGGGTATGATAGACGGAAATAGGGTGCAAGGCCGAAGCTGCGTCTCCCGCGCGCAGCGGCGCCAAGCCATGCGGTAGGCAATGGGCGACGCCGTTTCGTCATCGATTTCCGCAGAGCGGACGATCGCCGGCAGGATTGAAGCCGCCGGCCGGCAAGCAACGCAGGTCACGATCGTCCGGCTCGAGGGCGATCTCGTTGCGCTCGCGCGGGACCACGACGCCGGTCTGTGACCCCGATCGGGTCTCGCGCGGCATGATCAACCTGCGCGGGCTTCTTTCATGAACACCCGCATCGACGATGCGGCCGCCCTGTCATCACGAGGCGCCGATCGACTCAACAGAGCGCAGGCGAAAGAATGCTCGCACGCCACATCGCCAAGACCGACAGCGCGTGGCCGCCGAGACGATTGCAGTCAAGAGCTCTCCGCTGCGCGCGATGGCGTGGCACAATCTGCATGAGCCACACGTTATGTGCACGATAACAATCATTAGGAGCGCACGCGTGTGCTTCCGTAAGATTACGGTGCAGCGATCGGCCGCTTCACATCTTCGTCGCCGGATCGCGCGGATTTCACGGCAAATCGCGGTGTTGTGCGACGTTTTCGTCTGCGCTCATCGCGAGCATCGCGCGTTCGACCTGCGCGAGCGCACGCGGCGCATTGCGCGCCCTTCTTGGTGGAACTCGAATCGCCTACCGTTCCACGCAGTCAGAAATTGTAAATCGTGTAGCGCACCTGCGTGGGGCCGGCGGTGGAAGGCATTCCGTCGCCGATCAGGTGCAACGTTTCAATTCACCAAGATCATTATCAAGGCTGGAGGCAATGCATGTTGGGGATGAAGAGCGTCGCAAGCGTGATCGGCTCGGACAGTTCGTACCGGCTGTTCGACGACATGCCGATCAGTGTCATGCTCTGCGAGCTGGACAATTTCAAAATCACCTACATCAACGAGTCGACGCGGCAGAACCTGAAGAAGATCGAGCATGTGCTGCCGGTGAAGGTCGACGCGCTGATCGGGCAATCGATCGATATCTTTCACAAGAACCCGCAGCATCAGCGCCGGCTGCTGTCCGACCCGAAGAACCTGCCGCACAAGGCGCGCATCACCATCGGCGGCGAGACGCTCGATCTCACCGTGACAGCCATGACCAATTCGCGCGGCCGCTACACCGGCCCGATGCTGACCTGGGAGCTAGCGACCGAGAAGGCGCGGCTTGAAACGCAGACCGAACGGCTGTTGCAAATGCTCGACAACATGCCGATCAACATCATGATGTGCGACACCGACTTCAACATCACCTACATCAACCAGACCAGCCTCAAGACGCTCGACACCGTGAAGCACCTGCTTCCGGTGGCGCCGGACAAGATCCTCGGCAACTCGTTCGACATCTTCCACAAGAACCCGGCGCACCAGCGCCGCATCGTCGGCGATCCCAAAAACCTGCCGCATGCGGCCAAGATCAAGCTCGGTCCGGAAACGCTCGACCTGCGGGTCTCCGGGCTGACCGACAAGCGCGGCAACTACACCGGCGCGATGCTGAGCTGGTCGGTCGTGACTGGCAATGTGAAGCTGGCGGACGATTTCGAGAAGGACGTGAAGGGCCTTGCCGGGATGCTGGCGTCGGCGTCGACGCAAATGCAGGGCACTGCGCGATCGCTGACGACGACCGCCGAATTCGTCAATCAGCGCTCGGCGAGCGCGGCGTCCGCGTCCGAGGAACTGTCGTCCTCGGTCAACGAGATCAGCCGCCAGGTGGCCGAGGCGAGCCGCATTGCCCGCATGGCGGTCGACGAAGCCGAGAAGTCCGACAAGCTGGTCGCGGGTCTCGTGACCATGGCGCAGAAGATCGGCGACGTCGTCGCCCTGATCAGCCAGATCGCCGGCCAGACCAACCTGCTTGCGCTCAACGCAACCATCGAATCCGCGCGGGCCGGTGAGGCCGGACGCGGCTTCGCCGTCGTCGCCTCCGAGGTGAAGGCGCTGGCCAACCAGACCGCCAAGGCCACGGAAGACATTTCGGCGCAGATCAACGAGATGCAGGCCGCGACCGGCAACACCGCCACGGCGCTGAAGGCGATCTCGCAGGTCATCGTCCAGATCAGCGAGATCTCGACCGTGATCGCCAGCGCGGTCGAGGAACAGGCCGCGGCCACCAAGGAGGTCACCGCAAACATCAACGGCACGACCAAGGCGATCGACGATGCCAGCAAGGCCGCCGAGAACGTGCTGGCGGCCTCCGGAGAGCTCGCCAGCAACGCCTCAGAGCTGGAAGTTCAGGTCGACAAGTTCCTCAAGAACGTACGGGCGATGTAGCGGCGCACGGCCGAAGGAGATGAGCGCGCACTCACCCCTCCGCGTCATTGGGGCGATGCGCGAGCATCGAACCCGGAATCTCAAGCCGCAACTTCGAGATTCCGGGTTCACGCTTCGCGTGCCCCGGAATGACGGCCAAAGACGCGCCCGCCTACAGCGAACGCGCGATCAGGAGCTTCATGATTTCGTTGGTGCCGCCATAGATCTTCTGGATGCGGGAATCGATGAACATGCGCGAGATCGGATATTCCTGCATGTAGCCGTAGCCGCCATGCAGCTGCAGGCATTCGTCGGCGGTCTCGACCTGCTTCTGCGAGCACCACCATTTCGCCATCGACGCCGTCACGGTGTCGAGGTCGCCGGCGACCAGGCGCTCGACGCACCAGTCGACGAACACGCGGGCGATCATCGCCTCGGTCTTGCGCTCGGCAAGCTTGAAGGCGGTGTTCTGGAATTCGAGCAGCGGCTTGCCGAACGCGGTGCGCTCCTTGGTGTATTCGGCGGTGATCCTGACCGCGCGCTCCATCGAGGCGACCGCGCCGATCGCGAGCGACAGCCGCTCCTGCGGCAATTGCTGCATCAGCTGTACGAAGCCGTTGCCCTCCTCGGCGCCGAGCAGGTTCTCCGGCGGCACCGTGACGTTATCGAAGAACAGCTCCGACGTGTCTGATGCGTGCAGCCCGATCTTGTCGAGGTTGCGCCCGCGCCGGTACCCCTCGGCGCCCGCGGTCTCAACCACGATCAGCGAGATGCCCTTGGCGCCCGGAGCCCCGGTCCGCGCCACCACGATGACGAGATCGGCGGCCTGGCCGTTGGTGGTGAAAGTCTTCTGGCCGTTGATGACGTAGGAATTGCCCTGCTTCTTCGCCGTGGTCTTGACGGCCTGCAGATCCGAGCCGGTGCCGGGCTCGGTCATCGCGATGGCGCCGACCATCTCACCCGACGCCATCTTCGGCAGCCAACGTTTCTTCTGCTCCTCCGAGCCATAGTTGACGATGTAATGCGCGACGATCGCGCTGTGCACGGAGACGCCGGTGGTCAGCTCCGGCACCGTGCTCTCGAGGTCATCGAGCACGGCGGCGTCATAGGCGAAGCTGGCCCCTAAGCCGCCATAGGCCTCGGGCACGCTCGGCAGCAACGCGCCCATCTCGCCGAGCGCGCGCCAGGCCGAGCGATCGACCAGCTTCTGCTCGCGCCATTTTTCGGCGTGCGGCGCCAGATCCTTGGCGAGGAATTTGCGGAACTGGTCTCGGAAGGTGTCCAGCTCCTCGGTCATCCAGGACGATCGGTAGTGCATTCTGCCCTCGTATTAAATCAGAAGACCGCCGCCGGCGACGATCACCTGACCACTGATGTAATTCGATTCCGGAGCGCAGAACAGATAGACCGCATCGGCCGCCTCCTCCGGCGTGCCGCCGCGGCCGAGCGGGATCATGCGGCCCATCGCCTCCAGCATCTGCGGCTGGACGCCGACCTTGATGTCGCGGCCGGCGACGTCGATGGTTTTCTGCTGGGTCTCGATCGGCTGGGTCAGGCGGGTGTTGATCAGGCCGAACGCCACGCAATTGACGTTGACCTTGTAGCGGCCCCACTCCTTGCACATCGTGCGCGTCAGCCCGATCAGCGATGCTTTGGCGGACGAATAGCTCGCCTGCCCGGCATTGCCGTAGAGGCCCGCGATCGAGGAGATGTTGACGACCTTGCGGAACACCTCGCGGCCCGCCTCGGCCTCCCTCTTCGCCATCACTCGGATCGGCTCCGACGCCGCGCGCATGATGCGGAACGGGGCGACCAGATGGACGTCCAGCATCGCCTGGAACTGCTCGTCGGTCATCTTCTGGATCGTCGAGTCCCAGGTGTACCCGGCATTATTGACGATGATGTCGAGACCGCCGAACCGCTCGATCGCGGCGCCGACGAAGCGATCGGCAAAGCCGGCTTCGCTCACGCTGCCATTGACCGCGATCGCCTCGCCGCCCATGGCCTTGATCTCCGCGACGACCGCATCGCCCGGCTCGGCATCGAGGTCGTTGACCACGACGCGCGCGCCCTCGTTCGCGAGCTTCAGCGCAATCGCGCGCCCGATGCCGCGGCCGGAGCCTGAGACGAGCGCGACTTTGCCTTGCAGCTTTGACATTCAAACCTCCCTCAAACAACGTGATCTTTGCGGTATGCCCGCCTCACCTCGCCCCGCTTGCGGGGAGAGGTCGGAACGCATCGTCAGATGCGTTCCGGGTGAGGGGGTACAGGTCTCACCACCTCCAGAGTGCGCGGAAGCAGCCCCTCACCCCAACCCTCTCCCCGCAAGAGCGGGGCGAGGGAGCGCACAATCCTTCGTGGCGAGACCTTTCGCGCTACAGCGCGATAACCGCCTCGCCGGCGAGCTTGATCTCGCCGTTCTGATCCCTGGTAGTCAGCGCGAGTATTGCGCGCCTCTCACCGCCCTGCTCGACCAGCTCGGTCACCGTGCCCTCGCAGGTCAGCTTCGCGCCGAGCTGGGTGATCGCCGCAAAGCGGGTCGAGAACGAGCGGATGCGCGACGGCGCCACCGCGTCGGTCAGCGCCTGGCCGAGATAGCCCATCACCAGCATGCCGTGCGCGAACACGTCGGGGAAGCCGGCCGCCTTCGCGAAATCGATGTCGACATGGATCGGATTGTGATCGCCGGAGGCGCCGCAATACAGCGCGAGGCGATGGCGGGTGATCGGTGGAAACTCCTTGTGGACGATGCGGTCGCCGACAGAGGGAGAGCTGCTCATGACGGCCTCGCATTGCGTACCACGACGGTGCGCGAGACATCGGCGACATGGACACCGTTCTGGTTGGTGACCGGGGTGTCGACCACGATCAGCGTCATCGCCCCGCCCTTCTTGTCGGTCACGCCAGTGACGCGCGGGCGGAAGGTCAGGGTGTCGCCGACCACGACGGGCGCATGATAGTCGAAGCGCTGCTCGCCGTGCAGCACGCGCGCCAGATCGATGTCGAGCGCCGTGAGGAACTCGAACGGGTCCGGCGCATCCATCATCTCGAGGCAGAACAGATAGGTCGGCGGCACCGGCGCCGCCGTGAAGCCGGCCGCCTGCGCGGCCGTCTCGTCGCGATAGACGGCATTCGTCTCACCGAGCGTATCGAGGAAGAAGCGCAGCCGCCCCGGCTCGACGCGCGCGGTCACGGGCGTAAATGTACGCCCGACAGCGGATTGATCGACCATGAGTACCTCAAGCGCGTTCGTAGAGCGTCACGACGCAGGCGCCGCCGAGGCCGAGATTGTGTTGCAAGCCGACCCGCGCGCCCTCCACCTGCGTCGCCGCAGCGGTGCCGCGCAACTGCCGCGTCAGCTCATAGCACTGCGCAAGCCCGGTGGCGCCGAGCGGATGACCCTTCGACAGCAGCCCGCCGGACGGGTTGGTGACGATCCTGCCGCCATAGGAGTTGTCGCCGTCGTCGATGAATTTCGCGGCCTCGCCCTCGCCGCACAGGCCGAGCCCCTCATAGGTGATCAGCTCGTTGTGCGCGAAGCAGTCGTGCAGCTCGACGACGTCGAGATCATCAGGCCCGATGCCGGCGGCCTCATAGACCTTGCGCGCGGCATCCCGCGCCATGTCGTAGCCGACCACCTGCATCATGTCTGACGCACCGAAGGTCGAGGGCGTGTCGGTCGTCATCGCCTGCGCCGCGATGCGGACCTGCTTGTTGAGGCCGTGCTGGTCGGCGAATTTCTCCGAGACCAGGATCGCGGCGGCGCCGCCGCAGGTCGGCGGGCACGCCATCAGCCGCGTCATCACGCCAGGCCAGATCACCTGGTCGTTCATCACGTCGTCGGCGGTGACCTCTTTGCGGAACAGCGCCAGCGGATTGTTCTTGGCATGACGGCTCGCCTTGGCGCGCACTTTTGCAAAGGCGGAGAGCGGCGTGCCGTATTTCTTCATGTGGCTGAGGCCGGCGCCGCCGAAATAGCGCAGCGCCAGCGGCACGCCGGGCGCGTCGACCAGCTTGTCGGCCGCGGCGTCGAAATCGTCGAACGCACTGGGACGGTCGGTGAACACGGCCCCGAGCGCGCCGGGCTTCATCTGCTCGAAGCCGAGCGCCATCACGCAATCGGCCGCGCCCGACTCGATCACCTGCCGCGCCAGGAACAGCGCGGTCGAGCCGGTCGAGCAGTTGTTGTTGACGTTGACGATCGGGATGCCGGTCATGCCGACCGGATAGAGCGCGCGCTGCCCGCAGGTGGAGTCGCCATAGACGTAGCCGACATAGGCCTGCTGCACGCGGCCGTAGTCGAGCCCGGCGTCGGCGAGCGCCAGCTTCGCCGCTTCGGCGCCCATCACGTGATACGGCGCATTGGCGCCGGGCTTGACGAACGGGATCATGCCGACCCCGGCAATATAGGTGCGTGACGTCATCGCGTGTCCTCCCGGAAATTACCCACTGGACTATTTGTTACCCATGGGTAATATACGGGCGATCTTCCGGAGTCAATGCGACAACAGCCGACGCGATGGACGCCCACTCCCCCTCTTCCAGCAACGAGTCGCCGTGGCTGCCATTCGAAAGCCGGCGCCGCGCCCGCGACGAGAAGCGCGAGGCAGTGCTGCGCACGGCCGTAGCCCTGTTCCTTGAACAGGGCTATCACCGTGCCACGCTGAACGACGTCGCCAAGCGGCTCAACATCACCAAGCCGGCGCTCTACAACTACTTCCGCGGCAAGGACGAGATCCTGTTCGAGTGCTGGTCGATCGGCAATGAGCTGGTCGACGAATGCATTGCCGAGACGTCGGCGGGCGGCGGCTCGGGGCTCGACAAGCTGCGCAAGCTCACCGTCCGCTATGCCGAGCTGATGACCGCGGACTACGGCAAGAGCCTGGTCCGCTTCGACATCCGCGATCTCAGCGAGGACAACCGCAAGATCGTGCAGACTGCCAAGCGGCGGATCGACCGCGCCTTCCGCGACTATATCGCACAGGGCGTCGAAGACGGTTCGGTGAAACCGTGCGACCCGAAGCTCGCGGCTTTCGCGATCGCCGGCTCGCTGAACTGGATCGGCCACTGGTTCCAGCCGGGCGGCGAGCTGAGCGGACGTGCCGTCGCTGAGGAATTCGCGATCCGCCTCACCGAAGGCATCGCCAAAACAACAACGCAAATGACATCAACGCGCAAGACAACGGCGCACGAGAAGGCGGACAAACCGCCTCACAAGGGAAACGCATCAAGGGAGGAGACGAGTGAACATCACGCACGGACTGCGGCGCGCGCTGCAGGTCAATCCAAACGGGCTCGCGGTCGTCTGCGGTGAGCGGCGGCGCAACTGGCGCGAGGTCGGCGAACGCGTCGCCCGCCTCGCCGCCGCGATCCGCGGCCTCGGCGCCCAGGACGGCGACCGCGTCGCGATCCTGTCGCTGAACTCCGACCGCTATCTCGAGCTCTACCTCGCCGTCGGCTGGGCCGGCGCCGTGATCGTGCCGCTCAACATCCGCTGGTCTCCGATCGAGAACGAGGACGCGCTGCGCGACTGCCGCGCAACGATCCTGTTCGTCGACAGGGCGTTCGCGCCGGTCGGCACGGCGCTGGCAGGCGCCGTCCCCGGCCTGCGGCTGGTCTATGCCGACGAGGGCGACACGCCTGCCGGCATGGCGAATTACGAGACGCTCATCGCGCGCAGCGCGCCTGTTCCGGATGCGATGCGCAGCCGCGACGACCTTGCCGGCATCTTCTACACCGGCGGCACCACCGGCCGCTCCAAGGGCGTGATGCTGAGCCACGGCAATCTGATGGCCAACGCGCTCAACGCGCTCGGCGAAGGCCTATGGCCGAGCAGCACGATCTATCTGCACGCGGCGCCGATGTTCCACCTCGCCAATGGCGCGGCGATGTATTCGGTGCTGCTGTCCGGAGGATCCAACGTCGTAATCCAGGGCTTTACGCCTGACGGCGTCGCGGCCGCCGTGCAGAAGGAGCGCATCACCGACGTGCTGCTGGTGCCGACCATGATCCAGATGTTCGTCGATCACCCAACGCTCGGCAATTACGACCTGTCGTCCTTGAAGCGGATCTCCTACGGCGCCTCCGTGATCAGCGACGCCGTGCTGATGCGCGCCATGAAGGCGCTGCCGCATGTCGAGTTCACGCAAGCCTACGGCATGACCGAGCTGTCGCCGATCGCGACCCTGCTGCACTGGAAGGAGCATATCGGCGACGGCCGCGCCAAGGGCCGGCACCGCGGCGCCGGCCGGGCGACGCTTGGCGCCGAGGTCAAGATCGTCGATGCGGAGGACAAGGTCGTACCGACGGGCACCGTCGGCGAGATCGCGGTGCGTGGCGACATGGTGATGATGGGCTATTGGGAGCGTCCGGAGGAGACCGCGCGCGCCGTGATCAACGGCTGGATGCACACCGGCGACGGCGGCTACATGGACGAGGACGGCTTTGTCTACGTCGTCGACCGCGTCAAGGACATGATCATCTCCGGCGGCGAGAACGTCTATTCGGCCGAGGTCGAGAACGCGCTCGCCCAGCACGCGGCGGTGGCGCAATGCGCCGTGATCGGGATCCCGAGCGAACGCTGGGGCGAGCAGGTTCACGCCGTCGTGGTGATGAAGAGCGGCGTCAGCGCCACGCCGGAAGAGCTGATGGAGCACTGCAAGATGCTGATCGCCGGCTACAAATGCCCGCGCAGCGTCGACATCACCGCGACGCCGCTGCCGCTCTCCGGCGCCGGCAAGATCTTAAAGCGCGAGCTGCGCAAGCCGTATTGGGAGAACCGCGAACGGCGGGTGAGCTGAGGGATGCTCTCAACGTCACCCCCGTCATTCCGGGGCGATGCGAAGCATCGAACCCGGAATCTAGAGATTCCGGGTCTGGCGCTAACGCGCCATCCCGGAATGACGACCTCTCATGACGCCATTCGACCGCGAGCGTTGACATCGGAGCGCACGGCCGATTGGATCAGCTCTAGATTCAATCCAGCGAGTTCCGATGTCCGCACCCGATACCAATGCCGACGGCAAGCCCCGCCGCCTGATGCACCGCCGCTCCGTCGAATGTCTCGGCTATCTCCGTGACGACGGATTGTGGGAAGTCGAGGCGCAGCTGGTCGACACCAAACCCTATGCCCGACAGGACAAGCATCGCGGGCTGCAGCAGCCCGACGATCCCGTGCACGACATCCGCCTGCGGCTCGCGGTCGACGACAGTTTTACGATCCGCGAGACCGGCACCACGATGGCCTCAACGCCCTACCCGTCCTGCCTCGACGTCGAGGGCATCTTGCAGCGCCTGGTCGGCGAACGCATCGGCAAGGGCTGGCGCGAACTGGTCCGTCGCAAGATTGGCAAGCTCGAAACCTGCACCCATCTCGCCGAGCTGCTGGGTCCCGCGGTGACGACGCTGTTCCAGACCGCAACCTCCGGCAAGGACCCGCAGGGCCGCGGCGCGCTCGATCATCAGCGCGATGTCACCGAGCCGCCATTCTTCGTCGGCGGCTGCTATTCATGGCGGCTGGATGGGCCTGTCGTCGCCGAGACCTTTCCGCAGTTCGCGCAGAAGCCTGTCGAGGCGAAGCCGGGTTCGTGAGTGGTGCTCCTGCTCCGCCGCTGACCAAGACGGGAGTATGGCGCGCCGCTGCTGGAGCTCAAATGTAGCTCCTCGTCGCAGCTTTATCCCATTCACGCAGATGATCGAACGCGGCACTAGCTCTCCGGCACGCCGGCCATGCGCATTCCCTCATAAAAGCGCTTACGCTTGGCGAGCCATACCGGATTGTCGGACAGGAAGACGACATTGACGTCGTATCGACGAATGCTGAAGTTGGGATCGAGCGCCAGTCCGGCTTTGGCACTGGATTGTGCTTCCTCGAGGTCTCCCATCATGGCCAACGCGCCAGCCAAGTGAAAGTGAGCGAGCGCAAAATTGGGATTAGCCTCAATGCTCCGGCGAAGCCAGTCCAGCGCCTCGAGGTCTGCATTGGTGCAGGACATCAACTTGGCCATCCCGACAACCATGATCCAGAGAAAGGCACGCGTATCGCGAGGGGACAGTCGTAACGCCTCTTGAATATGCCCCTCGACTTCCTCACCACGCCCCAGCGCATGCTTCCCGAGGCCAATAAACCCATGCGCATCGGCCAAATTCCGATCGAGCGCCAGCGCCTGGCGACATTCAGCGATACCCTTTGCAGCGCGGTGCGTCCGAATTTGAACCGCGCCGAGCAACATGTGGGCTCTGGGGTGATTGGGCGCACGCAACAACACGCCATTCAGCGCCTTCTCCGCGGCCCTGAAATATGCCGGTCCGTCATCGGCCATGGAGGAAGAACCGATCGCAAAATCGACCTGAGCCGCGGCAACCGCTGCTTCAATATTGTCGGGATCAAGCGCGAGGGCGCGCATGAAGAAATCCCTTGCTCGCGCCATAACCGCTGGCGCTATTCCTTTATTCAGGACAGCCCCGCCCTGAAAATAGAGATCCATCGCGTCCGGCTGGGGCAACCGTTCTGCCCGTCGTGCTTCGGCCTTGATAAGCTCGGCGTTCAATGTATTGGCGAGCCGGGATACGATCTCATCCTGCATGTCCAGCAAGTCGGCAGCGGGCTTGTCGAAGCGCTCGGCCCACACATGGGCTCCGGTTTCCGTGTCAGTCAACTGAACGTTCAGGCGAAAGCGATTGCCGCCGCGTTGCACCGACCCTTCCAGCGCGTAACGGACATTCAATTCGCGACCGATCTCCCTCACGTCCACCGCCTTTCCCTTGAAGGTGAACGCAGTGCCCCGGCCGATGACGAACGCGCCGGCGATGCGCGACAGGTCGGTAGTCAGACTGTGAGTCACGCCATCGACAAAATATTCCTGCTCCAGATCGCCGCCAATATTTGTGAATGGTAGAACAACAATGGACAGGTGTGGGACCGAAGATGAACCCGCTGGCCTTCCGGCGTTGTCCGGCATCGACGAGGTCGTGACACTGGCAGAAGCCGGGCGGTCGGCCTGCTCGCCATCCACGACCAGCATGTAGCCGCGGCGAGGCAAGGTTCTCAGGGCCAATCGGCCCGCCCCTCCCAAGGCCTGCCTGATGTCGCCGATGGCCTGGACAAGCGAGTCTTCCGTGACCTCGCAGTCCGACCAGACCTCATCCAATATCTCGTCCTTATGCACCAGGCGCCCGACACGTTGCGCGAGGAGCCGCAGCACCGCCCAGGCTTGAGGACGCAACGGCACGATGTCGCCGCGCCCGTCGAGCAGCAATTCGCGGGCCAGGTCCAAGGTCCGGTCGCCGATCACAATCGAAGGCTGCGATGACTTAAGCAAGAACGCCTCGTTGGGCCATTTCGGAAAATATCGGCAGAATATCGGCGAGGTTTCGGGACCTGGCGGCAATTGTACAGCATCATCTTGCGGCGCGGGATAGCAAAACCGTCCCGAGCAGCGATTCACCAAAAGCGGTCAGCGCCAGGCAGGCCTCCATGATCAGTTCTGTCATCCATACTGCGCTAAGTATTTCAGGTTTCAACCCTTCCCCAATTGCGGGGACGGACCGGCGATGCGGTCCCGGCGTCAGCGACACCGAGATCAGGGTCGGCCAATCAATGCCGCGCAGCGCGCCGCTTTCGAGCCTGAGCAGGTTTGCCCGGGAGTGCTGGACCGGCACCAACGAGCAACATGAGGGGGAATGATCGATGGCCTCTGTCCAAGCATCCGCAAGATTGCTGCACCTTATTCAGTCGCAGCGCGTGACCGCGGTCATCTACGTCGCCGCGAAGCTGGGGATCGCCGAGCTCCTGCGCGATGGATCGCGGCCCCTTGGCGAACTCGTCGAGGCGACCGGTGCGAACAAGCAGGCGCTCCGCCGCCTGCTGACCGCGCTTTCGACCATAGGCATTTGCACGGTCGCTGAAGAGCGATACGCATTGACCGAACTGGGGGCTTGCCTTGACGGGGCCGCAACCCAGTCCCTCAAGAACTGGACGATCTTTGAAGGCCAGTTTCTGACCGAATCGTGGACCGGGTTGCTGGACTCGATCATGACCGGCAAGACCGCCGCGCAACTGCTTGACCATGAAAACAGCTTTGATCTGATGGCGCGCGATCCGGAGATGGTCAGCATATTTAATGCGGCTATGACGGAGGGGACCCGTCTGGCGATTCCGGATATCCTGGGGGCCTACGACTTCGGTGCGTTCGCTCATCTCATGGATGTCGGCGGCGGCTCCGGCGAACTCGTTGGCGCCATAGCCGGGCAGCATCCGCATATCCGAGGGACTATTTTCGACCTTCCGCGCTGCGCCGAATCCGCGACTGGCCATCTGAGGCGCAGCGGGCTCAGTGATCGCGTCGAATTCATGGCCGGCGATTTCTTCCAGACGATTCCATCGATCGCGGATGCCATCGTCATGAAGAACATCATTCACGATTGGAACGATGAGCGCAGCATGGTCATCCTCGCAAACTGTCGAAGGGCGCTCCCCGGAGGGGGCGTGCTCCTGCTTATCGAACGGGTCATGCCGGAATTCCCGAGCGTAAGCGATGCGCACAGGGAACAGACGCTGACCGATCTGCTCATGCTTCGCGGTCCTGGCGGTCTCGAAAGAACGGAAAAGCAGTACGCCTGGCTGTTTCGCGAATCCGGCTTTACTCACACCGCGACCTGTCCGGCCGGGCGTCTCAGCGTCATCGAGGCAAAGGTCACCTGAGCTTTCGAGGTCAGACCATTACTCGCGCGCAATGGAGCAGCGACTGGTTTGAAGGACATCATAGGCAAAAGCATACTTTGGAAGGAACAAGAATGCATCTGCCTGCTGCAAGCAAGTCGTCGTCGCCGATATTGGAGAACCCGGCGTACAAGGCAGTGTTCGCCAAGGTCGACTGGCGCCTTATGCCTTTGCTACTGATCGCCAGCATGGTCGCCTTTCTCGACCGCATCAACATCGGCTTCGCACAGCTTCAGATGAAGCAGACACTGCCGTTTGATGATGCAGTCTACGGACTCGGCGCAGGCATCTTCTTCGTCGGATATTTCCTGTTTGAGGTGCCCAGCAATCTTCTTCTGGAAAGGATCGGCGCGCGCAAGACTCTGTTGCGGATCATGGTGCTCTGGGGATTGGCGGCGACCGCCATGATGTTCGTATCGACGCCGCTCCAGTTCTATGCGGCGAGGTTCTTCCTTGGTGTCTTTGAGGCCGGCTTCGCCCCGGGCGTGCTGCTGTACTTGACATACTGGTACCCGTCGGTGAGGCGCGGGCAGGTCATCGCGATCCTCGCGTCGGCGCCCCCCATTGTGATGTTCATCGCGGGTCCGCTGTGTGGTTCGATCCTGAAGTATTTCGACGGCGTCAGCGGTCTTTACGGCTGGCAATGGCTGTTTCTGATCCAGGGGTTGCCCGCGCCAATCCTCGGCGTTCTCGTGTATTACCTGCTCAAGGACAAGCCGTTCCAGGCCGCGTGGCTCTCGAAGGGGGAGAAGGCGCTGCTGGACGATGCTTTACAGCATCACGAAGAGAACATCGTGAAGGCGACCTCGGGGACGTTCCGGCAGCTGCTGCGAGACCCGAAGGTCTACCTGTTGTCGCTGGCCTGTTTTTGTCTGCTGGGCGCCAACTACACGATGGTGTTCTGGATGCCGACCCTGATCCATAGCTGGGGAGTAAAGGATCCGCTACTGGTCGGCGTCTATCACGCAGTAGCCAACGCTACGGGTATCGTCTGCATGATCCTGATCGGTCGTCATTCGGACAAGCGGCGTGAGCGCCGCTGGCACTATGCGACCTGCGTCACGATTGCCGCCGGCGGCTTGTTCTTTCTCATGTTGCTCCACGGCACTTTTGTTGGTTCGATCCTGGCTCTCTCCTTCGCCGTCATCGGGTTTGTGTCAGCGCCGCCGCTCTTCTATGCGTTGACCAGTGAGTATCTCTCAGCAGGCGCGGCGGCCGGCGGCCTTGCCCTCGTCACCAGCCTCGGAAATCTCGGTCCGGCGGTAAGCCCGTCGATCACCGGGTTCATCGTGCGGAACACCGGCGACAACATCTATGGCATGTACTTCGTCATGGCGCTGTACTTGCTCTCCGGCGCACTCCTGCTGCTGAGCATGCGGCCCGCAACGAATGAGTTGCTCCTGTCGAGGAGTTGACCCATCCTGCCAAGATCAAGCCGCCGCAGCGGAATGCTCGACCACAGCCTGCGGCGGGTTGCGGAAGCCGATGGCGATCCGGTTGTAGGTGTTCATCAGGCCGATCGCGATGGTCAGGTCGACCAGTTGCTTCTCGCTGAAGGTTGCGCGCGCCGCTTCATACGCGTCGTCCGGAATCGCGGTCTCCGCCACGCGGGTGACGGTTTCGGCCCAGGCCAGCGCGGCGCGTTCCTCGGCGTCGAACAGCTCCCCCGCCTCGCGCCAGACCTGCAGCACCGCAAGCTTCTCGACCTTGACGCCCATCTTCAGCAGGCTGCGGGTATGCGAGTCCAGGCAATAAGCGCAGCCGTTGATCTGCGATATCCGCAGATAGACCAGTTCGACGAGCTGCGCGGAAAGCCCGCTTTGCGTGATGTAGCCATAGACGCCACCGAGCGCCTTGATGCCCGCGGGGGCGACCTTGTTGTAATCGATCCGCATGCTCATTGCTTGTGTCCTTCCTTGTCGAACACAGTCAGCGCCTTGTCGTTGCTGTCGACGACGAACACCGCAAGCAGCTTCGCCGGTTCGGTCGCGCTGGCGTTGCGCCCGAGCACGTGATGCGCGCCGGGCGGCTCGAAGAAGCTGTCGCCGGCCCGATAGACATGCGCGGCCTCGCCTTCCAGCTGGCTCTCGATCGCGCCCTGGAGCACGTAGACATAGAGAAACGCCGATTTGGCGTGATGATGCGGCGCCGACGGCTCGCCCGGCGGGAAGTTCACCTCCACCGCGATCAGCGACTTGCCGGGAATGTTCGTGATCATATGCTCGAACTTCGGCGTCACCGATTGCGCCATCGCCGGAGTCGCAAGGGCCCGCGCAGGCCAGCAGCGTTGTCATCAAGGTCTTCATCTCGTGCCTCCATTGCTACCGGATAGATGCGGGCACGCATGGCCAAAAAGAAGCACCAAGAATGAACCGAATTGGTGTACCACGAGCCATGCCCAACCCGCTTCCCATCGCGCTCGACCGGTCGGCCAGGACGCCGCTCTCCGAGCAGATCCGCAAGGCGATCGCGGCGGCGATCGACAACGGCGTGCTGGTGCCGGGCGCCCGGCTGCCATCGTGGCTCGACCTTGCCGCGCAGCTCGGCGTTGCGCGCGGCACCGTGCGGGCGGCCTATGACAAGCTGTCGGACGCCCAGCACATCGTGTCGTCGAAGGCGGGCGGCACCACCGTCGCGAGGCGGCCCAGGAAGGCCGCCAAGCCCGATGCGCCGGTCGCTCCCGGATCGGTCGTGGAGATGTTTCGCGATCTGAGCGGTCAGGGACACTTTCGGATGGGCGTCCCCGCGCAGGATACCCTCCCCGCCAAGCTGCTGGCGCGAATCCGCGCGCGCGCCGTCCGGGCGGAATTGAGCGCGGTGATGCGCTATGTCGATCCACGCGGCGAGCTCGAATTGAGACGCGAGATCGCGGCGCATCTCGCGATCGCGCGCGGGCTCGAATGCTCGCCCGCGCAGATCGTCATCACCTCGGGATTCAGCGGAGGACTCGGCCTCGCGATGCGCGTGCTCGGCCTCGAAGGCCGCCGCGCGTGGATGGAAGACCCGGGATTTCCATTGACGCGAAAGGGCCTCGAGCTCGGCCGGCTGGAGGTCGTCCCGATGCCCGTCGATGCCAACGGCATCGATGTCGAGCACGGTCTCAAGCACGCCCCCGACGCGGCGCTCGCGGTCGTGACCCCGGGCCAGCAGGCGCCGCTCGGCCCGCCGCTGTCGCCGCAACGTCGCGCGCAGCTGCTCGACTGGGCCGCCCAAACCGGAGCCTTCATCATCGAGGACGACTATCTCGGCGAATTGCAGCTCGATGGCCGTGCCGCGCCGGCGCTCGCCTCGCTCGATCGCGCCGGCCGGGTGATCCATCTCGGCTCCTTCAGCAAGACGATCTCGCCGACGCTGCGCCTCGGCTTCCTGGTTGCGCCAGAGCCATTGGCGGCGCAGTTCGCCGATGTCGCGACGTGCCTGGTCCCCGCTCCCGGCCCAGCGGTGCAGCTGTCCACCGCGGAATTCATGCGCGACGGTCACTACATCCGCCATCTCAGGCGAACCAAGCGGGCCTATTGCGACAACCGCGATGCGCTAACGACGGCGCTACGGAGCTGGAGCAACGACGTGCAGGTTGCCGGCCTCGCCGTCATGCTGACGCTGCCGGACAAGACCGCCGATGTCGAGATCGTCAGGGCACTGCTCGCGCACGGGCTGGCGCCCGCCCCGCTCTCGCCCTGGTATTTCTCACCGAAGCGCGCGCAGCCGGGTCTCTTGCTCGGCATTGCAACGGTGCCGGATCGCGGCGTTCCGGCCGCATGCAAGCGCCTGTTCGAGGCGATCCGCGCCCAAGGTCGCGTCCAAAGTGCGCCGGTCTCGCGCCGGATCAGGAAGCCCGCAGCCCGGTGAGCGTCAGGCTCAACGCCTTGAGCCGCTTGCGCGCCTCGGCGTCATAGGCCTGGGCATGGGCGCGCGCCTCGCGCTTGCCGTCGAAGAACAGCCCGCTCCGGCCTGCCACATCGTCGTCCTGGACCAGACGCAGGATGGCATCACCGCCCTGCTCGACGGTCGAGATCGGCGTCGCGCCGCTGGCGCGCACCATGGTGGTGTTCATGTAGGTCGCGGGGTGCAGCGAGTTGACGGTCACGCCGGAGCCTTCCAGCTCCGTGGCCAGGTCGATGGTGAACATGATCTGCGACAGCTTGCTCTGCGCATAGGCGCGCGCACCGCTGTAGTTCTTCGTGATCATCACGTCGCCGAAATCGATCGGGTGCTGGCCGAGCGACGCGACATTGACGATGCGCGCCGGCGCGCTCGCCTTGAGCCGCGGCAGCAACAGATGCGCGAGCAGGAAGCCGGCGAGATAGTTGACCGCGAAGCGCAGCTCGTGGCCGTCCTTGCTGGTCTGCCGCGCCGGCCCCTCGTTTTGCGAACCGATGCCCGCGTTGCTGACGAACACATCAAGGCGTTCCTGGTCGTCGAGCACCAGCTGGGCGAACTCGCGGACCTCGGCGAGCGAGGACAGATCGGCCTGGTAGAACATCGGCTCGCGGCCGCTGAGGCGCTTGATCTCGTCGGCGAGCGTCTGCGCCCGCTTGGTATCGCGGCCGTGGATCAGGACCCGGGCGCCAGCAGACGCCAGCTTCATCGCGACGTAGCGGCCGACGCCGTCGGTGGAACCGGTGATCAGCACCGTCTTGCCTGCCATATTCATCGAAATTGCCTTTCGATCGTTCGCCCAGCGCTGTCAGCAAAGATAAAGGCGCCGCACGGACTTTGCCATGGCATGCCACCGCGCTGGCGGTGCCAAAATGGCGTCCAAGATCACCCCCCCCCCCCGGGGGCTCGGGCCTTCTCCGGAACCGCATAAGTACATCTTGTCGCGCGGCCGGCGGTCGCGCGGCGCCGCGTCGCGCGTCAAGGAGATCGCGTTCTGATATCCTCGACGTGAACGACAAGTCAGGATCGGTAAAGGACCGGAATGTCCTCGATCATTCCAGACACGATGCTGCGAAAGACTCCCTCTCTGGAGCCGTTCGGCATGCTGCTGTTGTTCGGCGCGCTGACCGCGCTGCCGATCGTCCTGACGCTCCGTCTGGTTGAGCCTGCACTCGTGCTGCCCGTTCTCAGCCTGTTGTTGTTCGTCCAGGCAGCCATTGCTGCGATTGCGGCGCGCGTGATCCACGCACGCTCAACCGTGGCGAACCTCACGCTGTGGGATTTTGCCGGCGCGTTCACCTTCATGGGGTGCGCAGCGGCGATCCTCGGCGAACCGGATCAGGCGGCGCTGTTCTTCGAGGAAGAAGCAGCAATGCGTCCGGTGTCACGACCGTAATCCCAGGCCGGGCCCCTCTGGCAGCCACAAGCTGCGATGTCGGACTGGAACTCAGTTGGAGTGGCCCTGCTTCGACCCGTGACGCGATAAGTGTCGCGGTGGATTTGCCGTCCGCATGACGGCAAGAGCCGGTTTCGTCGAAAGGGTCCGCTCCCCGACCTCAAGGGGAACATGACCCATGTCCGAACTATTTTCGCCCGAGTTGTTTTCACTCGACGCCCTCAGCGCATTGCTGCAGGTCGTCGTCATCGACCTCGTGCTGGCCGGTGACAACGCCGTCGTGATCGGCCTTGCCGCGGCCGGCCTGCCGGAGAAGCAGCGCGGCAAGGCGATCCTGATCGGCATCGGTGCCGCGACACTGCTGCGCATCCTGTTCGCCCTGGTCACCACGCAATTGATGCAGATCGTCGGCCTGCTGCTGGCCGGCGGCATCCTGCTATTGTGGGTGTGCTGGAAGATGTGGCGCGAGCTGCGCGCCGACGCGCACGAGACCACGGCCGAACACGCCGATGGCGCAAAGGGCCAGCGCAAGACGCTGTGGCAGGCCACCACGCAGATCATCGTTGCCGACGTCTCGATGTCGCTCGACAACGTGCTGGCGGTCGCGGGTGCGGCGCGCGAGCAGCCGATCGTGCTGGTGTTCGGCCTCGCGCTCTCGATCGCGATGATGGGCGCGGCCGCCTCCTTCATCGCGCGGCTGCTGCAGAACCACCGCTGGATCGCCTATGTCGGCCTCGCCGTGATCCTCTATGTCGCCATCGACATGACGGTTCGCGGGGCGAACGAGATCGCGAAGGTGGCTCCGGCCTGACACCGAAAGCAAAACGGCGGGCCCTCCGGCCCGCCGCTCTGCAAATCGACAACGCGTGCTGCCTCAGTGGATCTCCGCCGAACGCTTCAGCGCGTCCTTCAGCTTCTCCAGTGAGAAATCCTTGCTGCGCGCGATGTCCAGGATCGGGGTCTCGCGGCGGCCGCAGAGTTCGGCGGCCTCGGGCAGCTTCGCCGCGACCTCATAGGGGATCACGATGGCGCCGTGGCTGTCGGCGTGGATCAGATCGTCGGATCGCACCGTCATGCCGGCGACGCGGACCTCGCCGCCAAAGCTCTCGGCATGCACCCAGGCGTGCGACGGGCCGATCGAGCCGGCCAGCGCCTGGAAGCCCGGCGCCCATTGCGGGATGTCGCGGATCGAGCCGTCGGTGATGACGCCGAGGCAGCCGAGCGCCTTGTGCACGTTGCTCTGCACCTCGCCCCAGAACGCACCATAGCCGACGTCCGGGCCGTCGATGTCCTGGATGACAGAGATGCGCGGGCCGAAGCCGGTGCCGACATATTCGTAATATTCGATGCGGCGCTTCGACTGCTCCTCGGCCGAGAGGCCGGATTTCAGCACCGAGCGGATCGTCGTGGTGCGGGCGTAGCCGACCATCGGCGGCAGCGTCGGGAACGGGCAGACCAGCGGCTTCACGGTGTAGCCGATCAGACGGCGCTCCGGCGCGACGATCTCCATCGCGTTGCAGATCGTCGGCGTGTCGTAGCGCGCCAACGCTTCAAGGACGGAAGCAGGAAGCGGGGCGGAAGCGGATGTCGTCACGGCGTTTCTCTCCTGATTTTTGGCGTCAGATCATGATGCGTTTCCAGGGAAACGCATCATGATCTCATTTCTTTGTTTGAGCATGATCTTTTCGGAAAACCGGTCTCCACTTTTCCGGATCATGCTCGAGCGGGCCGTCTCAGCCTATAGCCGAGATCGCAGGCGAACCCAACCGAGGCACGCTCATGGCTGATATTTGCTGGAACGAAACCACTCTATCACCGTCACCCCCGCGCAACGGCGAAACCGTTGTCGCTGGAAGTGGCCGCTTCTTCAGCGGCCCTCGAAGGGTCGACGGCCCCAATCTCGGAGCCGGGCCGTACATCCTTCGAGGCTCGCCCGGCGGCGCAATTGCGCCGCAAGGCTCGCACCTCAGGATGACGGTCGACTACCGAGGGCGCACTCAGTGCAGATGCGTCGGACGATCGTCGTGGTCACTCTCCGCGACCGGCGCCGTATAGGGAGCAGCGGCCTGCGCCGCCACCGGCGCGCCCGCAGCTTGCGTCTGTGCGGCAAGCTGGCGCTCCTGGTCGCGGTAGGACTTCCAGCCCCAGGGCAGGCTGATCAGATAGAGCACCGAGCCCGCCGACAGGATGTGCCAGGGATAGCCGATCAGCAGCGCGACGATGAACACCACCGACACGAACACCGGCAGCACCATTTCCGGCGGCACGCGCATCTTCACGGTCTTGCCGGAGAACACCGGCAGCCGCGACACCATCAGGAAGGCGATCAACAGCGTGTAGAACGCCGTCAGCGTCGCCGGCGGCATCGGCACGCCGAGGAAGGCGAGATAGATCGGCAGCAGCACGGTGATCGCACCGGCAGGCGCCGGCACGCCAGTGAAATAGTTGGCGGCGAAGGCCGGCTTGTTCGGATCGTCGATCGAGGCGTTGAAGCGCGCAAGCCGCAGGCCGCCGGAGATCGCGAACACCATCGCGGCGATCCAGCCGCCATTGTTCAATTCATGCAGCTGCCAGAAATACAGGATCAGGCCCGGCGCGACGCCGAAATTGACGAAGTCGGCGAGGCTGTCGAGTTCGGCGCCGAATTTCGACTGGCCCTTGATCATGCGCGCGACGCGGCCGTCGATGCCGTCGAGGATCGCGGCGAACACGATGGCGGCGACCGCCAGCTCCATCCGCCCTTCCGTCGACAGCCGGATCGCGGTGAGGCCGGCGCAGATCGCCAGCAGCGTGATCATGTTCGGCACCAGCATCCGCACCGGGATCGGGCGGAACCGCCGGCGGCGATACTCGGTGGAATTCGGATCGAATGGCGTCATGGCCTGATGAATATAGCAAGCGCCGCCCGGCTCCGCCATTGCGGCGGGAACCGGCTGATGGGGCTGGCGAAACAGAGTTAATCGGCGCGGTAGGTTCGGCCCGGATCGGCGTTGCGGAAATCCGCCAGAATCGTCTCGCCGGCGACCGCGGTCTGCCCCTCGGAGACCAGCGCCTTCGTGCCCTCGGGCAGATAGACGTCGAGCCGCGAGCCGAAGCGGATCAGGCCGAAGCGCTCGCCGGCGCCGATCGACTGGCCCTCCTTGACGAAGCAGACGATGCGCCGCGCCACGAGGCCTGCGATCTGGACCACGCCAATGCGCCCGTTGGAGGTCGAGATCACGAGCGAATTGCGCTCATTGTCCTCGCTCGCCTTGTCGAGCTCGGCATTGATGAACGCGCCGGGCCGGTAGGCGATGCGGTCGATGCGGCCGACCACCGGGCTGCGGTTCACATGGCAGTTGAACACGCTCATGAACACCGAGACCCGCGGCAGCGGCTTGTCGCCGAGCCCGAGCTCGGCCGGCGGCAGCGCCTGCACCACCATCGAGACGCGGCCGTCGGCCGGCGATACCACGATGCCGTCGCGCAGCGGCGTCACCCGGACCGGATCGCGGAAGAACAGCGCGCACCAGACGGTCAGCAGCGTCCCGATCCAGCCCAGCGGGGTCCAGATCCAGAACAGGATCAGGCTCGCCAGAGCGAAGCCGCCAATGAAGGGATAGCCCTCGGGGTGGATCGGCGGGATCTGCGCGCGGATGGAATTGGCGATCGACATCAGAGCTCGCTTGCGTTTCCCCGCCCCATTTGGCGGGAGAGGCCCTAAATCGACTATTCCGCGGCGGTCGGCAAGGGTTTCTCACCCGCATCAGGGCTGGAATCCTCCGACGTTTCGGTGACCGCCGGCGGCAGCCGATTCGGCGCGGTGCCGTCGTCATCGACCTGGGCGAGCCGTTCGCGGGCCTCCTCGGCCTCGCGTTGCCGGTTCCACATGCTGGCATAGAGGCCGTCGGCGGCCAAAAGCCGCGCGTGGGTGCCGCGCTCGGCGATCCGGCCCTGGTCCAGCACGATGATCTCGTCGGCGCCGACGATGGTCGACAGCCGGTGCGCGATCACCAGCGAGGTGCGGTTGCGCGAGACCCGCTCCAGCGCGCCCTGGATCTCGTGCTCGGTGTGGCTGTCGAGCGCGGAGGTCGCCTCGTCCAGCACCAGGATCGGCGGCGCCTTCAGCACCGTGCGCGCGATCGCAACGCGCTGCTTCTCGCCGCCGGAGAGTTTCAGGCCGCGCTCGCCGACCTGCGTCTCATAGCCCTGCGGCGACATCCGGATGAAGCCGTCGATCTGCGCGAGGCGCGCCGCCTCCTCCACCTCGTCGTCGCCGGCATCCCAGCGGCCATAGCGGATGTTGTAGCGGATGGTGTCGTTGAACAGCACGGTGTCCTGCGGCACCATGCCGATCGCCGAGCGCAGCGAGGCCTGCGTCACGGTCTTGATGTCCTGGCCGTCGATCAGGATGCGGCCGCTCGAGACGTCGTAGAGGCGGAACAGCAGCCGCGAGATCGTCGACTTGCCGGCGCCGGAGGGACCGACGATCGCAACCGTCTTGCCGGCCGGCACCTCGAAGCTCAGGCCCTTGAGGATCGGCCGGTCCGCCTCGTAGGAGAAGCGGACATCCTCGAACCGCACGCTGCCGGATGACACCGCGAGCGGCTTGGCCCCCGGAATGTCCCTCACCTCGGGATCGCGCGCCAGCACGTCGAACATCTTCTCGATGTCGATGATCGCCTGCTTGATCTCGCGATAGACCATGCCCATGAAATTCAGCGGCTGGTAGAGCTGGATCATCATCGAATTGATCAGCACGAAATCGCCGACAGTGTGGGTGCCGTTGCGGATGCCGAACGCGCACATCAGCATGGTCGCGGTCAGCCCGGCGGTGAAGATGATCGCCTGCCCGGTGTTGAGCACCGCGAGCGAGGTATAGGTCTTCACGCTGGCCTGCTCGTAGCGCTCCATCGAGCGATCGTAGCGCCGCGCCTCGCGCTCCTCGGCGCCGAAATATTTCACCGTCTCGTAGTTGAGCAGCGAGTCGATCGCCTTGGTGTTCGCCTCGGTGTCGGAATCGTTCATCCTGCGGCGGATCTCGATCCGCCACTCGGTCGCGATATAGGTGAAGTACATGAACACGACGACCGTGAGCAGCACCGCGAGCACGTAGCGCCAGTCGAACTGCCAGAGCAGCACCGCCGCCAGCAGCGCGACCTCGACGATGGTCGGGATCAACTGCAGGATCACCATCCGCACGATGGTCTCGATGCCGGAGCGGCCGCGCTCAAGGACGCGGGTCAGGCCGCCGGTCTTGCGCTCGAGATGGAAGCGCAGCGACAGTTCGTGCATGTGCACGAAGGTGATGTAGGCGAGCCGCCGCACCGCATGCATGGCGACGCGGGCGAAGATGCCGTCGCGCCACTGCGTCAGCACCGCCATGATGATGCGCACCGCGCCGTAGCTGATCGTCATCAGCACCGGCGAGGCGATCAGCCAGACCACCCAGTTCGAGGCCGCGACCGGCGCCGAGCCGGTGCCGTTCAGCGCATCGATCGCCCATTTGAAGGTGAACGGCACCGACAGCGTCGCGAGCTTGGCGAACAGCAGCAGCACCACCGACCAGATCACGCGCGTCTTCAAATCGGCGCGATCGCCGGGCCAGATGTAGGGCCAGAGATGAACGAGGGTGCCGAGCAGCGTCCCCTTCTCGGCGGCCGGCGGCGTGGCCGAGGGCTGTGCGGCGCCGGTCACACTCTGTTGCGGCGGCACCATCAGGCGCCCGCCCGCGCGGTCACGGCGCGGCGGTCCGCTGCCACATCTTTTCCACGGTTTGCCATTGTGCCCGTCATATAGATCGTTTGAACGCGGCGTACAGGCTTATGACGAAAATTGTTCGCGATTCGCGGGAATTTACGGGATTTTTTGGCCCTCCATCCCCATATGCGAGTCTTGACCCTGTTTACGCTGCAGTGCCACAAGGAACGTATGAACCAAATCAAGACTGTCTGTGTTTATTGCGGCTCCGGCCCCGGTAACAATCCCCGTTTCGTTGAAGCTGCCGTCGCGCTCGGCAAGAGCTTTGCCGAAAACAACGTGCGCCTGGTCTATGGCGGCGGCTCGATCGGCCTGATGGGCGCGGTCGCGAAATCCACGCTCGATCACGGCGGCTCCGTCACCGGCATCATTCCCGAATTCCTGCGCGCGCGCGAGAACGCGCTGACCTCGGTTCAGGAGATGATCGTCACGCCCGACATGCATGAGCGCAAGCGCCTGATGTTCGAGCGCTCGGATGCGTTCGTCGCGCTGCCCGGCGGCATCGGCACGCTCGAAGAGCTGGTCGAGCAATTGACCTGGCAGCAGCTCGGCCGTCACCACAAGCCGATCCTGCTCGCCAACATCGACAATTTCTGGGAGCCCCTGCTCTCGCTGCTCAACCACATGCGCATGACCGAGTTCATCCGCCCGACGCTGCCGATCAACGTGCTGATGGCCGATCGCATCGACGAGATCCTGCCGCGGCTGCGTTCGGCAGTGGCACGCACGCCCGAGGCCGCGAAGGAACTCGCGCCCGAAGTCGCGCGTCGGCTGTAACTGTTCGCCGCACTTTCGGCTCCATGACCGTCATGCTGAGGAGGCCGCGGAGCGGCCGTCTCGAAGCACGATCGCCCCGCTGGTGGCCGTGCATCCTTCGAGACGCGCTACGCGCTCCTCAGGATGACGGGTCGAGACAAGTGCTAGCCTGAAATCCTTACTACTCGCTCGGAAACGTCACGGCCTCGATGCGGTTGCCGTCGGGATCGAGGACGAAGGCCGCATAGTAGCGCACGCGGTCGTGCGGGCGCAGGCCCGGAGGACCATCGGAGAGGCCGCCGGACGCCAACGCAGCGGCGTGGAAGGCGTCGACCTCGGCGGTAGTCTTCCCGCGCAGGCAGATATGGGTGCCGCTCTCATGCGGCACCTGCGCCATCGTGGCGCGCAGATTGATCCAGAATTCTGGATAGGCCTTGCCGAAGCCGACCGTCGCCGGCCGCGTGACGAGGCGGCTCAGGCCAAGCGCGGCCAACGTCGGCTCGTAGAACCGCGCGGCCCGTTCCAGATCGCGAACGCCGACGGAGACGTGGTCGATCATGGATACTTCCTCCCCGTTGTCATTCCGGGATGGTCCGAAGGACCAGACCCGGAATCTCGAGATTCCGGGTTCGCTGCTTCGCATCGCCCCGGAATGACGGCTCAATCACTCACGCCTGCGCGCCCGACTTCACCAGCTTGTAGAACACCGAATCCATCAGCGCCTGGAACGAGGCGTCGATGATGTTGGGCGAGACGCCGACCGTGGTCCAGCTCTCGCCGGTCTCGTCCTCGCTTTCGATCAGAACGCGCGTGACCGCCTCGGTGCCGCCATTGAGGATACGCACGCGGTAGTCGATCAGCTTCAGGCCATCGATATATTTCTGGTATTTTCCGAGGTCCTTGCGCAGCGCGACGTCGAGCGCGTTGACCGGGCCGTTGCCTTCGGCGGCCGAGATCAGCCGCTCGCCGTCGACATCGACCTTCACCACCGCGAGCGCCACGGTGACGCGCTGGCCGTTAGCGTTGTAGCGCTGCTCGACATTGACGTCGAACTGCTCGACCTTGAAATATTCCGGCACCTTGCCGAGCGTGCGGCGCGCCAGCAGGTCGAAGGAGGCGTTCGCCGATTCATAGGCAAAGCCCGCGGCCTCGCGCTCCTTCAATTCCTCGACCAGCCGCATCAGCCGCGGATCGCTCTTGTCATAGGCGATGCCGGCACGGTCGAGCTCGGCCATCACGTTGGAGCGGCCGGCCTGATCGGACACCAGCACCTTGCGGTGATTGCCGACGGAATCCGGCAGCACGTGCTCATAGGTCTGCGGATCCTTCATGACAGCCGAGGCATGGATGCCGGTCTTGGTGACGAATGCGCTTTCGCCGACATAGGCCGCATGGCGGTTGGGCGCGCGGTTCAGCATGTCGTCGAGCGTGCGCGACACCTTCATCAGCGTCGCCAGCTTCTCCGTGGTGACGCCGATCTCGAACTTGTCGGCAAACTCCTGCTTCAGCTTCAAGGTCGGGATCAGTGAGCAGAGGTTGGCGTTGCCGCAGCGCTCGCCGAGGCCGTTGAGCGTGCCCTGGATCTGCCGCGCGCCGGCCCGCACCGCGGCGAGCGAATTCGCCACCGCCTGCTCGGTGTCGTTATGGGCGTGGATGCCGAGATGGGCGCCGGGCACCTGCTTGATGACTTCGCCGACGATGGTCTCGATCTCATGCGGCATGGTGCCGCCATTGGTGTCGCACAGCACCACCCAGCGGGCGCCGGCCTGATAGGCCGCCTTGGCGCAGGCGAGCGCGTAGTCGCGGTTCTCCTTGTAGCCGTCGAAGAAATGCTCGCAGTCGACCATCACCTCGCGGCCGAGCGCCTTCGCGGCAGCGACGCTGTCGCGGATCGAGGCGAGGTTCTCCTCATTCGTGGTCTCGAGCGCGACGCGGACCTGGTAGGCGGAGGATTTCGCGACGAAGCAGATCGCGTCCGCCTTGGCCTCGAGGATGCCGGCAAGCCCGGGATCGTTCGACGCCGAGCGGCCCGGCCGCCGCGTCATGCCGAAGGCGGTGAAGCGTGCGTGGTCGAACGCAGGCTTCTTGCTGAAGAACTCGGTGTCGGTCGGATTGGCGCCGGGATAGCCGCCCTCGACATAGTCGATGCCGAGCGCGTCGAGCATGCCTGATATCACCTGCTTGTCCTGCAGGGTGAAGTCGACGCCATTGGTCTGCGCGCCGTCGCGCAGCGTGGTGTCGAACAGATAGAGGCGCTCGCGGCTCACGCGTGGCCTCCCGGGGTCGCGACACCATCGAGCTGCTTCTGCATCGTGGTGTTGGCGAGCCACTCGTCGTTGATCGTGACCGAGTTGCGCTGCTGAGCGACGTAGCCGCGCTTGCGGAAGAATTCCAGCGCGGTGTCGCTGGCATCGACCTTCAGGGTCTTGGTGCCGCGGGCACTCGCGATCTTCTCAAGCGCATCGCACAGCGCGCTGCCGACACCCTGCCCGACCGCGCTCGGATGCACATAGAGCATGTCGATGAGATCGGCGCCCTTCAGCGAGGCGAAACCGACCGGGGCGCCCTGCAAGGTCGCGATCAGCGTGAGCTGGCCGGCGAGCTTCTTGCCGAACGCCTGCTCGTCGTCGGCGGCCATCGCCCAGGCTTCCTGCTGCGCCTCGCTGTAGTCGTCGCCGGTCAGGTCCATGATCGAGGCCGCGAAGATCGCCGCCAGCAGCGGCGCGTCGTCGGGCAGATACGGGCGCAAGGCGGGCGCGGAGCGGCTCATCGCGCGACCTCCCAGGTGGTGATCGGCTTTCCTTCGGCATCCTTTCCGTCCTTGATCGCCACGCCCATCGCGGCGAGCTGATCGCGGATCCGATCCGACTCCTTGAAGTCCTTGCGGGCCCGCGCCGCGGTGCGCTCGGTGATCAGTGCTTCCACCGCGGCGGCATCGACACCGCTCGCCTGCTGCTTGCGGGCCTCCCACGCGGCCGCGCTCTCCGACAGGAAGCCGAGCAGCCGGAGCGAGCCGGCAAACTCCCTGCGGCTCTGTTCGCTGCTCGACGCAGCACCGCGCAGGCCGTGCAGCACGGCCATCGCCTGCGCCGTATTGAGGTCGTCGTAGAGCGCCTCGACCATCGCCGGCGACGGCGCGCCGGGATCGGCGTCGGCCGCGACCGCGTACCAGTCGTCGAGTGTCTTCGCGGCCTCCTCGGTGGCCTTGGCGGTCCAGTCGAGCGGCGAACGATAATGCGTCTTCAGCATGGCAAGCCGCAGCACCTCGCCGGGCCAATCGGCCAACAGATCGCGGATCGTGAAGAAGTTGCCGAGCGACTTCGACATCTTCTCGCTTTCGATCTGCAGGAAACCGTTGTGCATCCAGACATTGGCCATGCGGTCGGAGTGGAACGCGCAGCAGGTCTGGGCTACCTCGTTCTCATGGTGCGGGAACACCAGGTCGATGCCGCCGCCGTGAATGTCGAACTTCTCGCCGAGATGCTTCCAGGCCATTGCCGAGCACTCGATGTGCCAGCCGGGGCGGCCCTCGACCTTGATGCCTGCGGGCGACGGCCATGACGGCTCGCCCGGCTTCGACGGCTTCCACAGCACGAAATCGGTGTTGTCGCGCTTGTAGGGCGCGACATCGACGCGGGCGCCGGCGATCATCTCGTCGAGCGAACGCTTCGACAGCGCGCCGTAACGCGGCAACATCGAATTGGCCGCGTTCATCGCCTGCGGCGAGAACAGCACATGATCCTCGGCGACATAGGCAAACCCGCCGGCAACCAGCTTCTCGATGATGGCGCGCATCTCCGGGATGTGCTCGGTCGCGCGCGGCTGCACGGTCGGCGGCAAGCAGCCGAGCGCCGTGACGTCGTCCTGATACTGCTGATAGGTCTGCTCGGTGACCTTGCGGATCGCCTCGTTCAGCGGCACGCCGGGATAATCCCGCGCGGCGCGGACGTTGATCTTGTCGTCGACGTCGGTGACGTTGCGGACATAGGTCACGTGATCGGCGCCATAGCGATGGCGCAGCACGCGAAACAGCACGTCGAAAACGATGGCGGCGCGGCCGTTGCCGATATGGGCGAAGTCGTAGACCGTCGGTCCGCAGGCATACATGCGGACGTTTTCGGCATCGAGCGGCACAAACGGCCGCTTCTCCCGGGTCAGCGTATCGTAGAGGCGCAAATCCATGGAAACCGTTCCCTTGCGGCCGGGCGGTCCAATGCTCTCATGTGTTGAGAAAAGACGGCCTCAGCCAGCGAATCGCTAGCTCATAATCTCGCGGCAAATGCTGCAGATGGCGAGGTGGCCGTTCATGGTTCCACCATGTCTCACGGCCCCATTATTGCGTCAAGGGGCTGTTTTCGGGCAGTTAGCCACCCGCTCCGCACCGAAATCACGTCAACGCCCTCATGGTTAATCATTATTAAGGATTTGGGCGTATCCGGTCGCTTGCGGATTCCCCGCCATTTTCACTGGTGCACCATGCGGCCTGTTTCAGCATTGATTGCCTGCACGCTCTTTGTTGCTCCGTCCTTCCTTGTTTCCTCGGCCGCGCTGGCCGACAGCCGCGTCTTCATCGTCGCCAACCAGGCCGACGGCTACGGCATCGACCAGTGCCTCGCCCGCGGCGATCGCTGCGGTGCCTCCGCCGCCCGCGCCTATTGCCGGTCACGCGATTTTGCGCAGGCCACCAATTACCGCCGCGTCGATCCCGACGAGATCACCGGTGCGGTTCCGCACGCCGCGAATGAAAAATGCAACGGCAACAGCTGTGGTGAATTCGTCGCCATCACCTGCCAGCGCTGAGCCAAGCCGCTGGCCAGACGGGGTTATTGCCACACCGGCGCCCCGGAAACGACGTGACGCTGCCCCGAGAAACGGCTATTGCAGCGGCCTTGCCCGCGCGCTTTGGCGTTGATCGCCGCGCGGCGTCGTTTTAATGGCCGGATATGCCCAATAGCTCCCGTTCTCGCTTCTCCCGCTGGTTTCTGAGTTGCGCCGTGCTGGCCGGCATGTCCCTGCCCGCCACGCATGCCCTGGCGCAAGTGCCGCCCGGCCCGCCCGGTCCGGCTCCGCAAGGCGCGCCACAGCCCAATCCGCAGGCCAATCCGATGTGCGGCCGGCTCGAAGGCCAGCTGGCGGCGATCGACCGCGGCGGCGGCTCCGGCGACCCGGCCAAGGACGAGCAGATCCGCCGCTATCAGGACGCGGCAACCCGCCAGCAGGGCGAGCTCGATCGCGTGACGGCGCAGGCCCGGCGCATGGGCTGCGACAGCTCCGGATTCTTCTCGCTCTTCAACAACAATTCGGCGCAGTGCGGTCCGGTCAACACCCAGATCCAGCAGATGCGCGCCAATCTCGACCAGATCACCGCCAATCTCGAGCGGCTGCGCTCGGGCGGGCTCGGCGGCGCCGACCGCGAGAACCAGCGCCGTTCGGTCCTGACCGCTCTGGCGCAGAATAATTGCGGCCCGCAATATGCCGCGGCCGCGCGTGGCCCCGGCAACTTCCTCGAGAACCTGTTCGGCGGCGGTGGCGGCGGCAATCCCAACAATCCGCTGCCCCCGCCCGATGCGCAGTATGGCGCCCAGTCCGGGACCTTCCGCACCGTCTGCGTCCGCACCTGCGACGGCGCCTATTTCCCGATCTCGTTCGCGACCGTGCAGGCGCGCTTCGCCGCCGACGAGCAGATCTGCAAGGCGCAGTGCCCTGCCGCGGATGCCAGCCTGTTCACCTACCGAAATCCCGGCGAGGACATCAACCAGGCGGTCTCGATCAGCGGCGTGTCCTACTCGTCGCTGCCGAACGCCTTCAAGTACCGCACCGAGTTCAATCCGTCCTGCTCCTGCAAGCCGGCCGGCCAGAGCTGGGCCGAGGCGCTGAAGGCGGTCGACGACAAGGCGTCCGCCGAGCAGCAGGGTGACATCATCGTCACCGAGGAGAGCGCGCGGAAGATGCAGCAGCGCGCCCAGACCAAGGCCGCCGCCGGCAAGAAGGGCGCGCCCGCAGCCGCAGCTCAACAGCAGCCCGCCGCCGCTGACGCCGCGGCACCGGCCGCGCCGGCGAGCGACGGCCAGATCCGCACCGTCGGCCCGACCTTCATTCCCAAGCGGTAAGAAGAGTTCAGCCCTCGAACGCTTCCGCCGACGCGCGCGAGGTGCGCGCCACCAGCGTCTCGTCGGGCGCCGGCAGCGCCTTGCCGAAATCGCGGAAGCGGTTGGTGATGGGATAGCGGCGGTCGCGGCCGAAGTTCTTCCGCGTCACCTTCACCCCCGGCGCCGCCTGCCGCCGCTTGTATTCGGCGATGTTGAGCAGGCGATCGACCCGGGCCACCACGTCGCGGTCGAAGCCGGCTTCGATGATGGTCGCCAGCGGCTCCTCGCGCTCCACCAGCCGCTCGAGGATCGCGTCCAGCACGTCGTAGGGCGGCAGCGAATCCTGGTCGGTCTGGTTCTCGCGCAACTCGGCGGTCGGCGGCCGGATGATGATGTTGACCGGGATCACCTCGCCTGACGGCCCGCGCGCGCCGTCCGGCTTCCAGCCATTGCGCAGGCTCGACAGGCGAAACACCTCGGTCTTGTAGATGTCCTTGATCGGATTGAAGCCGCCGTTCATGTCGCCGTACAGCGTGGCGTAGCCGACCGACATCTCCGACTTGTTGCCGGTGGTCACCACCATGGCGCCGGTCTTGTTGGAGATCGCCATCAACAGCGTGCCGCGGGCGCGCGCCTGCAAATTCTCCTCGGTGATGTCGCGGTCCAGCCCCTTGAACACCGGCGCCAGAATCGTCTCGAAGCCGTTCACGGCATCGGCGATCGGCAGGATCTCGTAGCGGATGCCGAGCGCCGCGGCGAGCTTGGCGGCATCGTCGAGCGACACCTGCGCGGTGTAGCGGAACGGCAGCATCACGCCGCGCACCTTGTCGGCGCCGAGCGCATCGACCGCGATCGCCGCGCACAGCGCCGAGTCGATGCCGCCGGAGACGCCGAGCAGCACGCCGGGAAAACCGTTCTTGCGGACATAGTCGCGCAGACCGAGCACGCAGGCCGCGTAATCGGCCTTGTCGCCCTCGAGCTGCGCCGTGATCGGCCCGTTGCAGCGCCAGCCGTCGGCGGTCTTGCGCCAGGTCAGCGTCGTGATGTTCTCCTCGAACGCCGAAAGCTGCGCCGCGACGGAAAGATCGGCATTCAGCGCGAACGAGGCGCCGTCGAAGATCAGCTCGTCCTGGCCGCCGACCTCGTTGAGATAGACCAGCGGCAGCCCGCTCTCAGTGACGCGCGCGACGACGATCGACAGCCTGAGGTCGGCCTTGTCGCGGGCATAGGGCGAGCCGTTCGGCACCACGAGAATCTCGGCGCCGGTCTCGGCGAGACATTCGACGACGTTCTCGTATTCTTCGGACTCCTCGAGCCAGATGTCCTCGCAGATCGGCACGCCGATACGCACGCCGCGCACCGTCACCGGGCCCGGCGCCGGGCCGCGCGCGAACAGCCGCTTCTCGTCGAACACGCCGTAATTCGGCAGATTGGCCTTGAAGCGCAGCGCGGCGATGCGGCCGCCGTCGAGCAGCGCGCAGGCATTGTAGAGCTTGCCGTCCTCGACCCACGGCGTGCCGATCAGCATCGCTGGGCCACCATCCCTGGTCTCGCGCGCCAGTTCCTCGATCGCGGCGCGGCAGGCCGACTGGAACGCCGGCTTGAGCACCAGATCCTCCGGCGGGTAGCCGGCGATGAACAGTTCCGACAGCACCACGAGGTCGGCGCCGTCGGCCTTGGCTTTCTCGCGCGCGGCGCGCGCCCTCGCGGCGTTGCCGGTGACGTCACCGACCGTCGGATTGAGTTGCGCCAGGGTAATCTTGATCTGTTGTTCGCTCATACGCTTAAGTTGTCCTGCACAACAGCAAACTTCAATCATCTTCCAGTCATGGTGCGATTGCAGAAATCGCGCCATGACCGGCGGGAGCTTCTTTTGAGCATGATCTGATCGGAAAACCGGTTCCCACGTTTCCGGATCATGCTCGGGAATCAGAACGCGCCCATGCGTTCGGCGAGGGCGAACAGCCAGAACAGCCCGGCCATGACGAGCGCGACGCCGACCGCGGCCGAGCCCATGTCCTTGACCCGCCCGATCTGCGGATCGTGATCCATGGTCAGGCGATCGGCTAGCTTCTCGATCGCGGTGTTGAGCAGCTCGATGACGAGCACCAGCACCACGGTCGCAACCAATTCGACCCGGCGCATCACGGTGGCGCCGACCAGCCAGGCCAGCGGCAGCGACAGCGCCAGCGCCACCACCTCCTCGCGAATCGCCTGCTCCGAGCGAATGGCGAATGCCAGCCCGTTGCGCGAGTTGATGGTGGCTCGCCAGAACCTCAGCAAGTCACGGCCCCCAAGTCCAAGTCACTGCCTGCCCAAGCCACAGCCCCAATCACAACCCCGCAGCGGCCGGCATCGGCTTGACCTTGCCGGCGCGCTCCTGCTTCAGGAGTTCGGCGATCAGGAAGGCCATGTCGATCGACTGTTCGGCATTAAGACGGGGATCGCAGACCGTGTGGTAGCGGTCGTTGAGGTCCTCATCGGTGATGGCGCGCGCGCCGCCGATGCATTCGGTGACGTCCTGTCCGGTCATCTCCAGGTGCACGCCGCCGGCATGGGTGCCTTCGGCAGCGTGGATCTGGAAGAACGACCTCACCTCCGACAGCACGCGATCGAACGGCCGCGTCTTGTAGCCCGAGGTCGAGGTGATGGTGTTGCCGTGCATCGGATCGCACGACCACACCACCTTGCGCCCTTCTCGCTGCACGGCGCGGATCAGGCCTGGCAGATGGTCGCCGACCTTGTCGGCGCCGAACCGGTTGATCAGGGTCAGGCGCCCGGGCTCATCGTCGGGATTGAGGATGTCGATCAGCTTCAACAGTTCGTCCGGCTTCAGCGACGGGCCGCATTTCAGGCCGATCGGGTTCTTGATGCCGCGGAAATATTCGACATGGCCGTGATCGAGCTGACGGGTTCGGTCGCCGATCCAGATCATGTGGCCGGAGGTCGCGTACCAGTCGCCGGTGGTGGAATCGACCCGCGTCATCGCCTGCTCGTAGCCGAGCAGCAGCGCCTCGTGGCTGGTGTAGAAATCGGTGGCGCGCAGCTCGGGATGGCTCTCGAGGTCGAGGCCGCAGGCGCGCATGAAGTTCAGCGCATCCGAGATACGGTCGGCCAGCTCCTTGTAGCGGCGTGATTGCGGCGAATCCTTCAGGAAGCCGAGCATCCACTGATGCACGCTGCCGAGATTGGCGAAACCACCGGTGGCGAACGCGCGCAGCAGGTTCAGCGTCGCGGCGGATTGCCGATAAGCCATCAGCTGGCGCTGCGGATCGGGAATGCGCGCTTCCGGGGTGAAGGCGATGTCGTTGACGATGTCGCCGCGATAGCTCGGCAGCTCGACGTCGCCCTGCTTCTCGGTCGGCGACGAGCGCGGCTTGGCGAACTGGCCGGCGATCCGGCCGACCTTCACCACCGGCAGCGCGCCGGCATAGGTCAGCACGACCGCCATCTGCAACAGGACGCGGAAGAAGTCGCGGATGTTGTTGGCGCCGTGCTCGGCAAAGCTCTCGGCGCAGTCGCCGCCCTGCAGCAGGAAGGCCTCGCCGGCGGCGACCCGTCCCAGCGCCTTCTTCAGGCTGCGCGCCTCGCCCGCGAACACCAGCGGCGGAAAAGTCGCCAGCTGGGCCTCGACATCGGCCAATGCCTTGGCATCGGGATAATCGGGCACCTGCAGCACCTTCTTGGCGCGCCAGCTATCGGGTGTCCACCGCTCGGACATGAGGTCAACTCCTGAGCAAAAACCGCAACTTAATCACGGCATGACGAAAGCCCGGCTTATACACAGGGCCCCGCTTTCCCGCTAGAAGGATTCCTGCAATCTGGTCAAACCCTTGCAGGGAAATCCGAATTCGCATTTGGTAGAGCATAGCATGAATGCCGGGAGAAATCGCCGTGGCCTCCGCCGCGCTGGACGACGTTTTTAGCGACGACATCGTCGTGCCGGCCGCGGACGGCTATCCGCTCGCCGCGACGCTGTTCCTGCCGCGCGGCACGCGGCGTCAGGCCGTGCTGATCAATTCGGCGACTGCCGTGCCCCGCAAGGTCTATCGCGGCTTCGCCGGCTACCTCGCCCGCCGCGGCGCCGCGGTACTGACCTACGACTACCGCGGCACCGGCGGTAGCCGGCCGATGGCGGCGACCGGCCTCAACAAGCCGAAATCACTGGCCGGCTTCAAGGCCACGATGGCGGACTGGGCTGCGCTCGACGCCACCGCGGCGGTGAGCTGGATGCGCGAGCGCTATCGCAGCCTCCCCTTCGCCTATGTCGGCCACTCCTTCGGCGGCCAGGCGCTCGGGCTGCTTGCCAACAATGCCGAGATCCCGCGCGCGCTCCTGATCGCATCGCAGGCTGCCTATTGGAAGCTGATGGCCTCGCCCGAGCGCTACCGCGTCGTCGCCTTCATGACCGGCGTCGGCCTGCCGCTGGCGCGCACGCTCGGTTACCTCCCCGCTTGGGCCGGCCTCGGCATGGACCTGCCGAGGGGCGCGTTCGAGCAATGGCGGAGCTGGGTGATGCGGGAGCGCTATCTGCTCGATGATGCCACGCTGACAGCGCGCGAGAATTTTCCGAAGTTCAAGGGCAAGCTCCGCGCGCTTGTCATGACCGACGACACCTGGGCAACGCGGCCGGCGGTCGAATTGCTGTGCTCCGCCTTCACGTCGATCACGCCGGAGATCATCTCGATCCGTCCCGCCGACGCCGGCGCAAAAGCGATCGGCCATCTCGGCTTCTTCCGCAGCGACCACCGCGACGCGCTGTGGCGCGGTGGTCGCGGAGTGGATTGAGGCGGAGGGATAGACGCGGCACTCTCCGTCGTCGTCCCTGCTTTCGCAATGCGAAAGCAGGGACGACGCCGCATTTATTGCGCTGCTGGTGAGTCATAATTTCGCATTCTCGCGACATGAATCGCGCGAGCTTTGCTCTTCAACTCGGATTCGCGGTCAAGATGATGGGTATCGCTTCGCTCCACCCATCCTGCCAGCCTCACACCACCTTCCGCGGCGCCGCCGTCGCAGCATCGCCCGTGTTCGGTGTCCCGGTCGGCTCGATCAGCAGCAGATGCACCTCTTCCCGCGCGACGGGGCGATGCTCGACGCCTTTCGGCACGATGTACATCTGGCCGGGCGTTAGCGTCACGGTGCGGTCGCGCAGCTCGATGTCGAGGATGCCTTTCAGCACGAGGAAGAAATCGTCGGTGTCGTCGTGCTTGTGCCAGACGAATTCGCCCTGCACCTTTACCACCATGACGTCGCAGGCATTGAATTGCGCCACGGTGCGCGGCGACCAGTGATCGCTGAATGTCGACAGTTTCTGCGAAAGATCGATCGCGCCGCTCATGATGCCTCCGGGTCCGGGCCAGCCTGCCGGACTCGTTAGCTCAGCCGCGCGACGCACTCAATGCACGCCCCTCAGCCTCTCCGGATATGTACTCGGCCCATTGTGCCCGTTGATGTCGCAAGGCGCTTCGCCGTTGGTGGCCCGCCGCGCCAGCAGTTCCTTTTCGGCCTGATACCAGAGCTGATCCATCTTGCCCGGCGGCTCGCCGGCGTCCTTCCATAATTCGTAGGCGCGGGTCCGGATCTCCTGCTCGGTTGGGCCTCTCATGCGCGGCTCCCTCAATTTGAGACATCAAACTGTTTGAGAGTGGAACGGACAGCATAGCGCAAGGTTCCAGGGTGCGCGAGACGGCCGCGCGCCGATGGCGCATCGCCTGTGCACAAGCGCCGTTGCGCAGACCATTCGCCGGAAACCGCGTTCGATTTGAGCGCGCGAAGCGGCCCTGAGGAAAAGTCCCGGGTGGATGTGCATGTCAACAAGGGTGCCCTAATTCCCGGGCACGAAGCGCGGCCGTCGGCGCCGGTCTTGCGGAGGCGCGCTACCCCTTCCGAGGTATGAAACCTTTGCCCCGCTTCCGCAGACAAAAACTCATCAGGATTTTGCCAACCTTCCTGGGGCTAGAGACAGCGCCGTCCGCATGTATTTTAAGCGGGCGGCGTTGGGCTGTCAGGCAGGGCTCATTCCCCGTTCCCCATCGCCAGGAGAACACCAGGACGGCAGCGCCGGCCTGCGGGCTACCGCTACTCCGCCGCCTGGCGCACGTGGCGCGCGGTGGGCGTCCGCATCGTCACCAATTCTTCGGAAGCGGTCGGATGCAGCGCGATGGTGGCGTCGAAATCGGCCTTGGTCGCCTTCATCTTGACGGCGATCGCGACGGCCTGGGTGATTTCGGCGGCGCCATCGCCGACGATGTGGCAGCCGAGCACGCGGTCGCTCGCGCCGTCGACCACGAGCTTCATCAGCACGCGGGTGTCGCGGCCGGACATCGTCGCCTTGATCGGGCGGAAATCGGTCTTGTAGATGTCGACGTGGCTGAACTGCGCCCGCGCCTCCTCTTCCGTCAGACCAACGGTGCCGACCTCCGGCTGCGAGAACACCGCGGTCGGGATCGTGGCGTGGTCGACCTCGACCGGGCGCTTGCCGAACACCGTGTCGGCGAAGGCATGGCCCTCGCGGATCGCAACCGGCGTCAGATTGGTGCGGTGGGTGACGTCGCCGACCGCATAGATGTTGTCGACCGAGGTCTTCGACCAGCCGTCGACCTGGATGCCGCCATTGGCGGGATTGATGGCGACGCCGGCGGTCTCAAGCCCGAGATTGGCGACATTGGGATGCCGGCCGATCGCGAACATCACCTGGTCGGAGGCGATGCTCGAGCCGCTCGACAGATGCGTGGTGAAGTCACGGCCGTGCTTGTTGACCTTCGCCACCGTGCAGCCGGTGATGATGGTGATGCCGCGCTTCTCCATCTCGGCGCGGACATGCTTGCGCACGTCCTCGTCGAAGCCGCGCAGGATGTTGTCGCCGCGATAGATCACCGTGACGTCGGAGCCGAAGCCGGCGAAGATGCCGGCGAATTCCAGCGCGATGTAGCCGCCGCCCTGGATCACGATCCGCTTCGGCAGCTCCTTGAGGTGAAAAGCCTCGTTGGAGGAGATCACGTGCTCGATGCCGGGCACGATCGGCCCGTGATTGGGCGCGCCGCCGGTCGCGATCAGGATGTACTTCGCCGTCACCTTCTCGCCGGTGGCGAGTCTGATGGTGTGGGCATCCTCCAGCACCGCGCGGGTCTTCGCGATCCGTGCGCCCGACTTCTCGACGTTGGTGGTGTAGGCGCCTTCGAGCCGGGCGATCTCCTTGTCCTTGTTGGCGACGAGAGTGGCCCAGTCGAACGAGACCTGCCCGATGCTCCAGCCGAAGCCGGCCGCGTCCTCGATCTCGTCGTGGACGTGGCTGCCGATCACGAACAGCTTCTTCGGCACGCAGCCGCGGATCACGCAGGTGCCGCCCATCCGGTACTCTTCGGCGACCATGACCTTCGCGCCGTAACCCGCGGCGATGCGGGCAGCACGAACGCCGCCCGAACCACCACCGATGACAAACAGGTCGACGTCAAACTCGGCCATGGTAAATCTCAACTCTAATCGCCGGAATTCGGCTTGATCAACTGCTTTCCCTCATCTTGAGGGCATCTAGTCTTTCACCGCCGTCATTGCGAGGAGCGATAGCGACGAAACAATCCATCTCTCCGCTTTTGGGACAATGGATTGCTTCGCTTCGCTCGCAATGACGTAGATAGTGCGGCGCACTCAACTTGACGCCCGTCATGCTGAGGCGTCGTTTAGATATCCTTGCCGCGCTTCTTCATCTCGGCCTTGAACTGGGCGTTGACGATCACGCCAAACTGCTGCGCCCACTGCTGCATATATTGCAGCGAATCGTTGATTGCCTTGGGCTCAGAGGTCAGAAGCTTCTGACCGAGCGGCGTCTTGTAGAAGATCACGAGATCCTTCAGCTCCTGCTCGGTGAACTCGGCGGCGTAGAGCTGCGCCATGCCTTCGCCGATTTCCTTCTCACTGCCACCCAGGTTCTTGGCGATGACGAGCGCGACCTCGTTGAGGTCCTTCTGGTAGTTGAGGTATTGCTGGAGCAGACCGGTCTTGGTCTTCTCGATGATTCCAGGAACGGCGCCGGCATACATCACCTGCACGTTCTTCATCTGAAGGATTTCCTTGGCGTACCCAATCGCCGCGGGGGTCGACTGCTTGACCTGGGGCATGGGAGGCAGCTGCGGCTGCTGCGCCATCGCCGGTGCGAGCGCCAGTCCAGCCGCCAGGGCCGCAGCCGACAAAAGTCCCGAAAAACGATTCATTCCAAGTCTCCTTGCTTGCGGCCTCATGGCCGTTCAACAACCCGAATTCCCTGCGCGCCGGCCAGCACGGCGACGCTGCCAAGCCCGATGAACAGGCCGTGTTCGACCACGCCCGGAATCACGCTGAGCAAATCGGCAAGACGCGGCGGATCGCCGATCCGGCCGAGATGGGCATCGACGATCCAGTGGCCGCCATCGGTGACAAAAACGTGACCGTCCTTGCCCTGACGGACCAGCATTTCGCCGGATACGCCGGCCTCTGAAAACGCCCGCGCCATCGCGGCCTGGGTCGCGGCGAGCCCGAACGGGATCACCTCGACCGGCAACGGAAAGCGGCCGAGCACGTCGACCCATTTGCTGTCGTCGGCGATCACGATCATGCGATCACTGGCGGCCGCGACGATCTTCTCGCGCAGCAGCGCCCCGCCGCCGCCCTTGATCAGGTTGAGCGCCGGGTCGATCTCGTCGGCGCCGTCGATGGTGAGGTCGAGATGGTCGATCTCGTCCAGCGTGGTCAGCGGAATGCCGCAGCGGATCGCATCCGCGCGGGTCGCTTCCGAGGTCGGCACGCCGATCACCTTCATGCCCGACCGGACCTTCTCGCCGAGCAGCTCGACGAAATGCTTCGCGGTCGATCCGGTGCCGAGCCCGAGCTTCATGCCGTCGCGCACCTCTTCGAGCGCGCGCGCCGCCGCCTGGCGTTTCAGTGCGTCCATGTCCACGTGCCGATAGCCCCTCGATTGGTCCGTTACGGGCCGCCATCGGGTGGCCCGGCGGGCGCATATCTAGCGTCGTTTTGCAGGCAGGAATAGCGGCAAGCGGACCAGTCTTTAGGCCGAAACGGCGTCCATCGCGGCCAAAATCGCCGAAAAGCGCTGTTCGACCTCGGCCCGCATCCCGGGGTGGGTGAAAATGTAGAACTGGTCGTCGCGGATCGCGGCCAGCACATGTCCTGCAACCGACGCCGGATCGAGACCGGCCTCCAGGCGTCGCGCGATCTCGGCGACGACAGCGGCCATCGGGCTTGCCGGATCGAGCTGACGGGTCGGGCCGTACTGCTCCGGGCGGTTGCGCCCGCTCTCGCCGATCCGGGTCCGCACAAAGCTCGGACAGAGCACGCTGACGCCGATCCCGAGCGGCCTGAGCTGCATGGCGAGCCCTTCGGACAGGCTGACGACGGCGAACTTGGTCGCCGAATACGGGCTCAAGCCAAGCCCGGCATTCATCCCGGCCATCGAAGCCGTATTGACGATATGGCCACCCTCGCCGTGCCCGCGGATGTGCGGCAGGAAGCTCCTGATGCCGTGCACGACGCCCATCAGATTGACGTCGATCACCCAGCGCCAGTCGTCGACCGAGATCGGGTCAATGCCGCCGCCGGCCGCGACGCCGGCATTGTTGCAGACGACATGGACCTTGCCGAAGGCGCGGAACGATGCCTCCGCCGCGCGATCGACGCTTAGGGGATCGGCAACGTCGCAGACCACGCCATGAGCATCCGCGCCGCCGGCGCGCAGCGCATCGACGGCCTTGTCCAGCGGACCGGCTTCAATGTCGGCGAGCATCACCTTCATGCCCTCGCGAGCAAAGGCGGTTGCCATCGCCAGTCCGATTCCGCTGGCCGCGCCGGTGACGAAAGCGGCTTTTCCGGCAAGTTCCCGCATCTCAGCCTCCCCTATCTCATGACGTGCCCACATCTACTCTTGCATCGCAGCGCCCGGCCCGATAGCCCAAAGCATCATGTCCGCCTCCTCTCCCCCCATCGTCGTATTCGATCTCGACGGCACGCTGGTCGACACCGCGCCCGATCTGATCGGCGCGCTGAACCACGTGCTCGACCGCGAGGGCCTGCGGCCGGTGCCGCTGGCGGCCGCGCGCAACATGATCGGCGCCGGCGCGCGCAAGCTGCTGGAACGCGGGCTCGAGGTGGAAGGACGCGCGGTCAGCGTCGGTGACCTCGACCGCTTGACCGCGGATTTCGTCGACTATTATGCCGAGCATATCGCCGACGGCTCGCGCCCGTTCGACGGGCTCGAGGCCGCGCTCGACCGGCTCGAGGCAAAGGGCCATCGCTTTGCGGTGTGCACCAACAAGCTGGAATGGCTGTCGAAGCTGCTGCTCGACCGGCTCGGCCTGACCAAGCGCTTCGCCGCGATCTGCGGCGCCGATACCTTCGGCATCGCAAAACCCGATCCGACGTTCCTGCGCGAGACGGTGGCCCGCGCCGGCGGCCGGCTGCCCGGCGCCATCATGGTCGGCGATGCTGGCCCCGATGTCGGGGTCGCAAGGCGCGCCCAGGTCCCGGTGATCGGCGTCGATTTTGGCTATACCGACGTTCCGATGACCGAGCTGAAGCCGGACCGGCTGATCAGCCATATGCGCGATCTGCCGGACGCCGTCGCCAGCCTGAGCGCGGCATAAACTTTCCGCAACACACTGATATCGCTTGGCAATATTTAGCCATGCGATTCCACCATTAACCATCCTTTAACGAGCAGGGCCCCCGCTGTTGCGCCTCTGTTCCGACGCACCTATGGTCCGCTCCGGGGATTGTGGCTGATTGCCGCAGTAGAGTGTGGATCATGCGTCGTATCATCGTAATTGCGGCCGCCGGGCTGAGCCTGGCCGGCTGCTCCTCTTTCTCATTGGATTCGTTCAAGTCGGCGCCACCGCCGATGCCGGTGCAGCTGGATTCAAACCCGCCGGGCGCCGACGCCGTGACCTCGCTCGGACCGGGCTGCAAGACGCCCTGCACTGTGTCGATCCCGGCGCCGGAGACCAACTTCTCCGTCACCTTCAACATGCCGAAGTTCCAGCCGGCGACCGTTCCGGTCACCGTGACCCGCGTTCCCGGCGACTTCACCACGCCGGCGACCACGACGCTGGATCCGAGTCCGGTGTTCGCTGAGCTGCAGCCGGCCGCACCGCCGCCGCGCGCGGCGAAGATGCGGCCGAAAAAGAAGAAGCCGAAACCGGCTGCCGCTGCGGCGCCTGCCGCCGCCGCTGCGGACTCCGCGTTCCCCGCCCCGAGCGCGGCTGCGCCGGCGCCGTCGCGCTAGCGCGGGCGGCCGAACCGCATTTGCACTGCACAAGAGCCCGGCCCAAAGCCGGGTTTTTGCATTTGGTCGAGACACATCCGCGATTGCGATCATGCATCGCGCGATCTGCCTCGCCTATCGCTTTGCATGCTGCGGATCATCCATACGATCATCCCTTGGGACGCATTGTGACAACGCGCCAACATGCATAGATTGCGGATGCCGGAGCCGATCACGGCGCGGCAGGCAGGAAACAGATTGCAAGGCCCGAACTGAATGAACGGATCCACGCAAGCACATTCCGACACGCTGTTTCGTCCGATGACCGATCCGTTCGGCCGGACCATCCGTTATTTGCGCGTCTCCGTCACCGACCGCTGCGACCTGCGCTGCTTCTACTGCATGTCGGAAGACATGACCTTCCTGCCGAAGGCCGATCTGCTAACACTGGAAGAGCTCGACCGGCTCTGCTCGGCGTTCGTCGCCAAGGGCGTGCGCAAGATCCGCCTCACCGGCGGCGAGCCGCTGGTCCGCCGCAACGTGATGGGCCTGGTGCGCTCGCTGTCGCGGCATCTGACCACGGGCGCACTCGACGAATTGACGCTGACCACCAACGGTTCGCAGCTGGCGCGCTTCGCCCAGGAGCTGGCCGATTGCGGTTGTGCGCCGCGTCAACGTCTCGCTCGACACCCTCGACCCCGTAAAATTCCGGGCCATCACCCGCTGGGGCGACATCGACAAGGTGCTGTCGGGCATCGAGGCGGCGCGGTCGGCGGGACTCGCGGTCAAGATCAACGCGGTCGCGCTGAAGAACCTGAACGAGGACGAGATACCGGCGCTGATGGAATGGGCGCACGGCAAGGGCATGGGCCTCACCTTGATCGAGGTGATGCCGATGGGCGACATCGGCGAAGGCCGGATCGATCAGTACGTGCCGCTGTCCTTGATGCGCGCGCGGCTCGAGAAGCACTACACGCTGACCGATCTGTCCGACGACACCGGCGGCCCCGCCCGCTACGCCCGGGTCGCCGAGACCGGCGGCAAGCTCGGCCTCATCACGCCGATGACCCATAATTTCTGCGAATCCTGCAACCGGGTGCGGATCACCTGCACCGGCACGCTGCACACCTGCCTCGGCCACGAGGACGCCTCCGACCTGCGCCGGCCGCTGCGTGCCTCCGCCGACAACGATTTGCTGGCGGCGGCCATCGACCGGGCCATCGGACTGAAGCCGAAGGGGCACGATTTCATCATCGACCGCCGCCACAACCGTCCGAGCGTCAGCCGCCACATGAGCGTGACCGGCGGCTAGTCTTCAAGCTCCCTCCCGACGCGCGGCCTGTCCCCCGATTACCAAGGCGGGACAACAGTTTGCCGCGGCGTCAATTTGTCCATTTTCCGATTGACGGCGTTCCATGGCGCTGATTTGGTGAATCAGCTTTCACGCTAGTCTGGCCAGCATAGGCCGCTGCCCTCCGTCGGCTCCTGTCGACGATTCCCGGCAGCCAAGAACGGCTGAAGCGGATTTCGGGGGAGGACGAACGTTTGCAACTGCTCCTGAAAGTGAGCCGTGGCTCCGTGCGCATGCGCGCGGCGGCCAGATGATGCTTGAAGAGATATTCGGCGCGCGGATGGCGCGACCGTGGAGATCGTGATGCGCCCATTGTTGGCATTAAGTCAGGCCATCGACCAACTCAACGAGAAGATCGGCTACATCTGCAACCTGCTGGTGCTGATCTCGTGCCTGGTCAGCGCCGGCAACGCCATGATCCGCTACGCGTTCAGCTACTCGTCGAACGGCTGGCTCGAGGCGCAGTGGTACATGTTCGCGATCCTCGTGATGTTCGGCGCCTCCTACACCTTCAAGCGCAACGAGCATGTCCGCGTCGAGATCATGTATCTGATGCTGTCCGAACGCGGCCAGCTCTGGCTCGACCTGATCGGAACGCTGTTCTTCCTGATCCCGGCCTGCCTCCTGCTCGCCTATCTGTCATGGCCGTTCTTCTACCAGGCCTATGCAGTCGGCGAGATGAGCGGCAACGCCGGCGGCCTCTTACGCTGGCCGATCAAGTTCGTTATCCCGTCCGGCTTCGTGATGCTTGCGCTGCAAGGCGTCTCAGAGGTGATCAAGCGGATCGCCGCGCTGCAGGGCTACGTGACCATCGACGCGAAGTATGAGAGGCCGACTCAATGATCACGCTGGAGATGATGCCGCCACTGATGTTCGGCGGCCTGATCGTAGCGATGCTGATCGGTTATCCGGTGGCGTTCACGCTCGCCGCGGTCGGCCTGTCGTTCGGGTTCCTCTCGATCTATCTCGGCTTCTTCGACCTCAACTTCCTGCAGGCGATCCCGGGCCGCATCTTCGGCAGCGTGCTGTCCAACGAGCTGCTGCTGGCGATCCCGTTCTTCACCTTCATGGGCGCGATATTGGAGAGATGCGGGCTCGCCGAGGACATGCTGGATTCGATGGGCCAGCTGTTCGGCCCGATCCGCGGCGGCCTCGGCTATTCCGTGATCATCGTCGGCTTCATCCTCGGCGCCATCACCGGCACGGTGGCGGCGCAGGTGATCGCGATGGCGCTGATCTCGATGCCGGTGATGATCCGCTACGGCTACAACATCCGCTACATCACGGGCGTGCTCGCCGCCTCCGGCACCATCACGCAACTTGTCCCTCCCTCTCTCGTCCTGATCGTGCTCGCCGACCAGCTCGGCAAGTCGGTCGGCGACATGTATCTCGGCGCCTGGGGCCCATCGGTGTTCCAGATCCTGCTGTTCGCCGGCTACACCTTCCTGCTCGGCATCTTCAAGCCGAGCCATGTGCCGGCGGTGCCGATCGAGGCGCGCACGCTGACCGGGTGGGCGCTGTGGAAGAAGTGCCTGCTCGGCATCATCCCCTCGGCGGTACTGATCTTCGTCGTGCTCGGCACCATGATGATGGGCCTTGCGACCCCGACGGAAGCCGGCGCCATGGGCGCGGTCGGCGCCATCGTGCTCGCCGCCATCCACCACAAGGATTTCAGCGCCACCGGCAACAAGGTGCTGATGGTCGGTGTGATCGCCGGCGGCATCGGCACCATCATCGCGATGCTCTACAGCGAGAACCTGCTCTTCAAGCTCGCCTTCGCGATCACCTACGCCGCGGTGGTCTGGATCTGCCTCGAGGCCGTCAAGATCCCGGACCTGCGCGACCTGATCAAGCAGGGCTACGAGACCACCATGCGGATCACCTGCATGGTCACCTTCATCCTGATCGGCTCGACCTGCTTCTCGGTCGTGTTCCTCGGCGTATCCGGCGGCACCTGGCTGGAGCACCATCTGACCTCGCTGCCCGGCGGCGTCTGGGGCTTCCTGATCTTCATCAACCTGTTCATCTTCTTCCTGGCGTTCTTCCTCGACTTCTTCGAGATCGCCTTCATCATCCTGCCGATGGTCGCGCCGATCGCGCAGAAGGTGCTGGCGCCGGTGGTCGGCCCCGACGCCGCGCTGATCTGGTTCGGCGTGATGCTCTGCGTCAACATGCAGACCTCGTTCCTGCATCCGCCATTCGGCTTCGCGCTGTTCTATCTGCGCGGCGTGGCGCCCAAGGAAGTGAAGAGCTCGGACATCTACTGGGGCGCAATGCCGTGGATCGGCTTGCAGGCGATCATGGTGGCGCTGGTGATCGCGTTCCCGGTCGTCGTCACCGGACTGCTCGACAAGCCGCTCGATGTCGACCTCAACAAGGTCAAGATCGAGGTGCCGCAGATCGACCTGCCGCCGCTCGACTTCGGACAGCCGAAACAGTAGCCCGGCATCAGCGCATTCGGCGTGCCCAGAGCATTTCGGTTCTGATTAAATCAGAACCGAAGCCCTGGATTCTCGTTTTGTCGCGTTTTCTTCACGCGAACCGGCGTCCACTTCGCTCGAAAACGCTCGCGGGCGCGAGGCACGCCGCTGTTGACGGCACCGGCGAGGCCTGTGAAGACGGGGATACGGATCGTCCTCCAACTCACAGATCGCCGCCATGCCCCAATTGCATCCCGCCCGCTCGCTCATTCGCCCGCTGATGCTGTCGCTTGGTCTGGCGCTTGCCGCGCCCGCAGCGCATGCAGCCGACATTCGCGCGCTGGCGCAACAGGAACAGCAGCCGCTGCTCGACACCCTGCGCGACCTCGTGCAAGATCGAATCCGGCAGCAAGGACATCGAGGGCCTGAACCAGCTCGCCGAGCGCGTCGCCGGCCAGCTCAAGCAGCTCGGCGGCACGGTCGATATCCTGCAGACCACCGATATCTACCGCCTCGACGACACGCCGGAGAAGATCGGTCCCGCCGTGCAGGCCGTCTTCAAGGGCACGGGCAGCGCGAAGATCATGCTGATCGCGCACATGGATACGGTGTATCTCAAGGGCATGCTGAAGGACCAACCCTTCCGCATCGATGGCGACAAGGCCTATGGGCTCGGCATTGCCGATGACAAGCAGGGCGTCGCCACCATCCTCCACGCCGTGGCGTTGCTGCAGAAGCTGAACTTCAAAAATTACGGCACGCTCACCGTGCTGATCAATGGCGACGAGGAGATCTCTTCGCCCGGCTGGCGCAGCACCATCACCCGCCTCGCCGCGGAACAGGATGCCGTGTTCTCGTTCGAGGGCGGCGGCACCGACGGCACGCTGCGCCTCGCCACCAGCGGCATCGGCTCGGCCTACCTCACGGTGCACGGCAAGTCGTCGCATGCCGGCGCCAGGCCCGAAGGCGGCGTGAATGCGCTCTATGAGCTGTCACACCAGGTGCTGCAGATGAAGGACCTGTCCAAGCCGGAGCAGGGCCTGAAGCTGAACTGGACGGTGTCCAAGTCCGGCACCAACCGCAACGTGATCCCCGCCGAAGCCACCGCCCAGGCCGATGCGCGCGCGCTCAAAATGGCGGATTTCGACGAGCCCGAGAAAGCCCTGCAGGACAGGATCAAGAACCGCCTGCTGCCGGACTCCAGGGTGGACGTGAAGTTCGAGGTGCGCCGCCCCCCGCTCGAAGCCAGCGACGCCTCGCGCCGCGTGGCCGGCCACGGCAAGACGATTTATCAGGAACTCGGCATGGCGCTGAACGTGGCCGAGCGGGCAACCGGCGGCGGCACCGACGCGGCATTTGCCGCCCTCAAGACCAAGGGCGCCGTGGTGGAAGGCATGGGCCTGTCGGGCTTCGGCGCGCACTCCAACGATGCGGAATACGTGCAGATCAACAGCATCGTGCCGCGCCTCTATTTGACCACGCGCATGATCATGGATCTGTCCGACGGCAAGGTGAAGTAGACCGGCAAGGCCGCGGCACGTTCGCGGGCCGGCTCAGGACGCCGCCGGCTCCGCCTTGGCGAGGCGGAAGCGCAGCGTGAACTGGGCGCCGCCGGACGGCAGGTTCTCCACCCTCACCGTCGCATCGTGATCGTCGACGACGCCGCGCACGATCGAGAGCCCGAGCCCCGCGCCGTCGGTGCGCTGGCGATCGCTGCGCCAGAAGCGCTGGAAGATCAGGCCCTGCTCGGCGGGCGCAATTCCCGGCCCGCAGTCGCGCACCTGCACCGAACCGTTGTCGTGCACCTCGACATCGACCGAAGTCCTCTCGGCGGTGTACTTGATGGCGTTCTCCGCCAGATTGAAGATGGCACGCTGCAGCATCTCCGCATTGCCCCTGACCTGCACCGGACTGTCGGTGCCGCGCAACGCGATATCTTTCCGCTGCGCCAGCGCGTAGGGCGCGATCGAGCCGACCACCTCGGCGCACACCGCGCGCAAATCCGCGGTCTCGCCGGGATCCAGCACCAGCGTGTCGAGCTCGGCGATCTCGAGCAGCTGGCTGACGATGCGGCTCATGCTCTCGATGTCGGCATGCAGCTCCCTGGTCCCCTTGGCCGCATCGAGCGTTTCGATTCGGGTCCTGAGGATCGCAAGCGGCGTGCGCAGCTGATGCGCGGCATCGGCCGTGAACTGGCGCTGCACGTGAAAGCCTTCCTCAAGGCGATCGAACGCCTGGTTGACGGCGGTCACCAGCGGCAGGATCTCGCTTGGAATCCCCTCCGTCGGCAGGCGGATATCGGTCCTTGCCGGTCCGATGCTTCTCGCCTCCTCCGAGGCCCGCAACAGCGGTGTCACCGCGCGGCGGAAGATCAGGATGTCGGTGGCAAGCAGGATCAGAAGGATCGGGATGGTGATCCAGCCAACCCGCCGGAAGAAGTTGGAGACGATGTCGTCGATGATGACGTCGCGATGCGACAGGTCCTCGGCGACCAGGATGCGCAGCGTCTGGCCGCCGAGCAGCTTGGTGACGCTGGCACCGGAAATCCGGTTGGCGGACGCCGGCAGTCGCGGCGCCTCGCGATGCGACGAGAACAGCAGATGACCGTCGGCATCGTAGATGTCGTAGCGGTAGCGGCCATAGGCGTCGGAATAGAGCCCCCTCAGGCTGTCCGGCAGGCTGAGCTGCACCTTGCCCGCGGCATCGACCGAGAGGTTCTGGCCGAGATCGGCGGCCTGGTCGCGCATCGCTTCGCGATGCAGCTGATTGATCTCCGAATTCAACAGCCACAGCAGCAGCAGCGGCAGGAAGATCGCCGCGACCGCGACCGCCACGATGTGCAGGAACACGATCCGCGACGTCAGCGACTTGAAGCGGAACACGCCTACTTCTCCTCCGCCATCAGATAACCGACGCCCCGAATGGTATGGATGATGACCCTGGCGCGGTGCTCGGTGAGCAGCTTGCGCAGCCGCGACACGTAAACCTCGACCGCGTTCGAGGCGACCTCGCCGGCGAGGCCGAAGATGTGGTCCTCGACATTCTTCTTCGGCACCACCCGCCCCTGCCGCCGCAACAGGATCTCCAGCACCGATGTTTCGCGCGCCGAGAACACGTGCGGAGCGCCGTCGACGAACACCTGCTTGCTCTCGGTGTCGTAGACCAGATTGGCGAGCTTCAGCGAGGAGCCGAGCAGCTGGCCGGGTCGGCGCAGGATGGCTTCGAGCCGCGCCACCAGCTCTTCCAGCGCGAACGGCTTCGCCAGATAGTCGTCCGCGCCGCTGCGCAGGCCACTGACCCGATCCTGCAGGCCGCCCCGCGCAGTCAGTACCAGGACCGGCAGCGGGTCGGTCTTGCGGCGAAGCTCCGACAACACCGACAAGCCATCGCCGTCGGGCAGACCGAGATCGAGGATCATGGCGGCATAACTTACGCTGCGCAGCGCATCGCGCGCCTCGGCAACGCTGTTGACGACATCGGACTCATATCCCGCCGCCATCAGCCCGCTGGCGAGCAGCCGCGAGAGCTCGACATTGTCCTCGACGATCAGAAGGCGCATCGCAGCAATCCTGACTTCATTCAATCGATCTTCTGCTTGCTGTCGTCAAAACAAGACGCATGCGAAGGTGACGTCTCGATGGCGACACAAGCGCATGTTGCTCCAGCTCGTGTTACTGCCCTGAAAACAGATACCGCCTCCCCGCTGCAATCAAAATCTACGCCAGGCGCCTTTGATTGCTCCCGTGTAAGGCTGACGTCAGCTAGCCATGATAACATAACGGATTGCGCGTTCGCGCCCGGAGATCGAGAACTGGCAGCTGCCGCCACGGCCAGCGACCGGCGGTCATGCGTCTTCGCAAGCCGCGTCGCGCCGCGGCCGCGATCGCGGCATGGAAAAGCCCCGGCGCTTTCGCTCCGAGGCTGATTTCCTGTCCAACTCGCAGCAATCACGCCTGCGAGTGGCGCGCCATGAAATTGTCGTAGCCGACCTCGGCGACCTGGAACCATTGATAGCCGTTGTTGGAGAACGAGGTCAGCGAGTCATAGACCTTCTTGAAGTTGGCATTGGTCGCGGAAACCTCGGCATGCAGCTCCTTGGCGGCCTTGAAGGAAGCTTCCATCACCGCAGGCGGGAACGGGCGCAGCTTGGTGCCGACCGCGAGCAGCTTCTTCAGCGCGATCGGATTGGCCTGGTCGTAGCGCGCCATCATCCAGTTGTTGGCGAGATGGCCGGCCTGCTCGAGCACGAACTGATAATGCTTCGGCAGCGCGTTCCACTTGTCGAGATTGATCATCGCCACCAGCATGGGGCCGCCTTCCCACCAGCCGGGGAAGTAGTAGTTCGGCGCGACCTTGTAGAAGCCGAGCTTCTCGTCGTCATAGGGACCAACCCACTCGGCCGCATCGATGGTGCCCTTCTCGAGCGCCGGATAGATGTCGCCGCCGGCGAGCTGCTGCGGCACCGCGCCGAGCTTCTGCATCACCTTGCCGGCAAAGCCGCCGATGCGGAATTTGAGGCCCTTGAGATCGTCGACGCTGTTGATCTCCTTGCGGAACCAGCCACCCATCTGGCAGCCGGTGTTGCCGGCGAGCAGCGAGGTGACGTTGTAGCTCTTGTAGAACTCGTTGAGCAGGTCCTTGCCGCCGCCCAGCATGAACCAGGCCTGGTTGAGGCGCATGTTGGGCCCGAACGGCACCGCCGAGCCGAAGGTGAAGGTCGGGTCCTTGCCGAAATAATAATAGGGCGCGGTGTGCCCCATCTCGACGGTGCCGTTCTGCACGGCGTCGAGCACCTGCAGGCCCGGCACGATCTCGCCCGCGGCAAAGGTCTGGATCTGGAATTTGTTGTCGGTGGCTTCACCGACCGCCTTCGCCATCAGCTCGGCGCCGCCGTGCAGCGTGTCGAGCGACTTCGGCCAGCTCGTCGTCAAGCGCCACTTGAGCTCCGGCATCGACTGCGCGATCGCGGGAGCTGCGACCGTGGCGGCGCCGGCGACGCCCAGACCCGTGACCTTGATGAAATCTCTTCGCTTCATTTGAATCCTGCCCTGTTCGATTGTGTTGTCCGAGCGTCGACTGCTTTCGATCGTCGCGCCGCTTTTCTTTTTGCCGTCATGACCGGTGACCGATCACACGCCGCCTTCGTGCCGAGGCTTCGGATGCGAGCATGGAGCATCCCCTTCACGAATGCCAGACGCAAAAAACCCGGCCTCCTTGCGGAGGCCGGGCAATGCGTTCGCGTCGCGCGAACGCTCGTCCAAAAGGCTAGACGCCGATCAGCCGCGGGTGCGCGAGCGGATCATGAAGCTGTCGAAGGTGTATTCGGCGACCTGCCACCACAGATACTGGTCGGAGCGGTACGCCTGCATGGCCTCGATCGATTTCTTGAAGTCGGCATTCTTGGCCGAGATTTCACCCCACAGCTCGTTGGTCGCCTTGAGGCAGGCCTCGAGCACCTCGTTGGTGAACGGACGCAGCTGCGTGCCGCCGGCAACCAGCCGCTTCAGCGCGGAGGGGTTCTGCATGTCGTAGCGCGCGGCCATCCAGCTGTTGGCGTTGGCGGCGCCGTTGGCCAGGATCGCCTGGTAGTTCTTCGGCAGCGCGTTCCACTTCTCCAGGTTGACGAAGGAGTGCACGGTCGGACCGCCTTCCCAGAAGCCCGGGTAGTAGTAGTACTTGGCGACCTTCTGGAAGCCGAGCTTCTCGTCGTCATAGGGACCGACCCACTCGGCCGCGTCGATGGTGCCCTTTTCGAGCGCCGGATAGATGTCGCCGCCGGCGAGCTGCTGCGGCACCACACCGACCTTCTGCAGCACCTGGCCGGCAATGCCGCCGATGCGCATCTTCAGGCCCGACATGTCGGCGACGGTCTTGATCTCCTTGCGGAACCAGCCGCCCATCTGGGTGCCGGTGTTGCCGGTCGGGAAACCGATCACGCCGAACTTCTTGAAGAACTCGTTGCCGAGCTCCTGGCCACCGCCCTGATACCACCAGGAGTTCTGCATGCGGGCATTGAGACCGAACGGCACCGACGCGTAGATCGCGAAGGTCGGGTCCTTGCCGACATAGTAGTAGGCGACGGTGTGCGACATCTCGACCGTGCCGTTGGAGGTCGCGTCCAGCGCCTGCAGGCCGGGGACGACCTCACCCGCCGCGAACACCTGGATCTGGAACTTGTTGTCGGTCATTTCGGCGACGTACTTCGACAGCTCGACGGCACCGCCATAGATGGTGTCCAGCGACTTCGGGAAGCTCGAGGTCAGGCGCCACTTGATTTCAGGCGAGGACTGCGCGATCGCCGGCGCGGCAACCGCCGTCGCGGCAGCACCGGCCGCAGAAACTTTCAAAAAATCACGACGCTTCATCGTAAGACTTCTCCTTCAGGGGCGTTTCCCAGTGACCGCAAGCAGTTCTCCGGCAGGCGCTTGAAAGGCTTGCCGAGGCGCTCTGGGTCGGCCCTTTAACACGGAAGGCGGCGTCACGGAAACGCGACAATGGCATGACCGCGCCAATTAAACGAAAGTCTGATGAGGCTGGAAATCAGCCGGAAAATGCGCCTTCAGGCAGCGACGATGGCGCCTGGCAGGTGGCCGCGGAGCTGCCGCCGACCGCGCGGTAAATCGCCGCGTGCGGACCGTCCGGCCCGCTCTCAACCACCGGGTTACGGGAGCAATCAGCGCCGCGTCGTCGCCCGCGCCTTCTTGGCTTGATCAGCCAAATACCGCCCGCGCCGGATCCAGCTTTGCGCGGTTGTCTTGCTGACACCATACGTCTTGGCGATCACCTCGGCAGCCTCGCCGATCGAGTCGGATTTCTTGGCCATGTTGAATGCCAGCCGGGAGGCCTCTGCGCGCTTCTCCCGCGTCAGATGTTTGCGGTGCTGCTTGTTTGCTTCGCGTGATGCTGCCATGTCGATGGTCGCCTCACGGCCCCTTCCCGCAGTTTTGGCTTCACCCGTGGCCGCCTTCCGCTGATCGAAGGGTGGTACGATTCGGCCACTCCTGCATAAACATACAGGCCGGAACCGATTCAGCAATCGTCCAAAGGCCACGGGCCTGTGAAGAAAGCCCGCCGGGCTCCCGACGCTTCGCGACCAATCGGCCCAGCAGCGCAGGCTCAGGCAGCCGCGATGACGCCTTGCAGCTGCTCACGGACCTTGCCGCCGATCGCGCGGTAGATCGCCGCGTGCGGGCCGTCCGGTTCGCTCTCGACCACCGGGTTGCCGGCATCGGAGGCGGTGCGGATCGCGATGTGCAGGGGGATCTCGCCGAGGAACGGCACCCCCAGCTTCTCGGCTTCGTGGCGGGCGCCGCCATGGCCGAAGATATCCGAGCGGGTGCCGCAATGCGGGCACTGGAAATAGCTCATGTTCTCGACGATGCCGAGCACCGGCACGCTGACCTTCTTGAACATCGCAAGCCCGCGCCGGGCGTCGATCAGCGAGAGGTCCTGCGGGGTCGAGACGATGACGGCGCCCTTGAGCGGAACGTTCTGCGCCAGCGTGAGCTGGGCATCGCCGGTGCCGGGCGGCATGTCGACCACGAGCACGTCGAGCGTGCCCCAGGCGACGTCGCGCAGCATCTGGGTGATCGCCGACATCACCATCGGCCCGCGCCAGATCATCGCGGTGTCCTCCTCGACCAGGAAGCCGATCGACATGATCGACAGGCCGAAGCGCTGCAGCGGGACCATCTTCTTGTCGTCATTGAGCTGCGGCTTCTCGCGGATGCCGGTCAGCCGTGGCACCGACGGGCCGTAGATGTCGGCGTCGAGCAGCCCGACGCGCAGGCCGAGGTCGCGCAGGCCGAGCGCGAGGTTGAGCGCCGTGGTCGACTTGCCGACGCCGCCCTTGCCGGAGGCGACGGCGATGACGGCGGAGATGCCGGGGATCTCGGCCTGCCGGGCCATCGGCGATTGCCCGCCGGGCGGATGCGGATGGCGATGGGCGGACGCCGGCGGGACGCCGCCGGCCGGCCGCGGCGCCGGTGCCGCAGCGCCCGCCTTGCGCTCGGCGGTCAACGCGATCATCGCGACGCTGACGCCGGGGATGGCGCGCACGGCATTCTCGGCCTGCGCACGCACGCTCTCCCAGGCGCGGGCCTCCGCGGCGTCGACATTGATCGAGAAGAACACCTTGCCGTCGGTGACCGTGATCGCCGACAGCACATTGGCGTTGGTCAAGGCTGTGCCGCGTGGCGACATCACCTTGGCAAGGCAATCGAGGACCTGTTGCTGCGTCACGCTCACCGCGCATCTCCTGGAAAGTTCAAGAGACCGACCCATAGAGCGTTGCAGCGCAAAAGGCTACCTCGCTCCGACGTCGTCCCGCCGCTCGGCCGGCGCGGCGGAGCCGCCTTCCTTGGCGGCCTCGTAGTTCAGCTCGATCATGACCCCGTTGGGGTCGTTGACGAAGATCTGCCAGAGATCGCCGCCGGGAACCTGGCGCGAGTCGAATTCCATGCCCTTGGACTGAAGCCGCTGCCGCATCCCATCGAAGCCCTGGCTGGCAAAGGCGACGTGATGGACGACGCCCGAGTCAGGCTTTTGTGCCTCGTCGGTCGCCGAAATATCGACCAGATGCACGACCGCCTTGCCCTCGCTGTACATCCACGCACCGGGGAACGCGAAGTTCGGCCGCGCGCCCTTTTCCAGGCCCAGGATGTCCTCATAGAACCGCACCGTGGCGGAGAGATTCCGGGTCCGGATATTGAAATGATCGAGCACACCGACGCTCATGCCCATGCGATACACTCCCTTTTTTGTGAAGTTCGTTGGTGGCCCAATCCTAGCACAAAACCGGGTTCTGCCATCCCACCAAGGCCGTTGCCCTCCGCTGCACAGGGGGTATGGTGCGGCTCCTTCCATGGACGGAATGCCCTGCCCGCCGCGACGTTTTCCGGCGGTCTCAAGGGGCGATCACCACGGCAAATCACAAGGTAACAGATATGGCTAAAGTCGCTTTCCTCGGTCTCGGCGTGATGGGTTTCCCGATGGCGGGACACCTCGTGAAAAAAGGCGGCCATGAGGTCACCGTGTACAACCGGACCGCGGCGAAGGCGAAGGAATGGGCCGACAAGTTCGGCGGCAAGACGGCGCCGACCCCGAAGGCCGCCGCCGAAGGCCAGGATTTCGTGATGTGCTGCGTCGGCAACGACAACGACCTGCGCGCGGTCACGATCGGCCCCGACGGCGCCTTCGCCGGGATCAGGAAGGGCGCGACCTTCGTCGACCACACCACCGCCTCCGCCGAGGTCGCCCGCGAGCTCGATGCTGCCGCCACCAAGGCCGGCTTCAAATTCGTCGACGCGCCGGTGTCGGGCGGCCAGGCCGGCGCCGAGAACGGCGTGCTGACGGTGATGTGCGGCGGCAGCGAAGACGCCTACGCGGGCGCCGAGCCGATCATCACCGGCGCTTACGCGCGGATGTGCAAATTGCTCGGGCCGGCGGGCGCCGGCCAGCTCACCAAGATGGTCAACCAGATCTGCATCGCCGGTCTGGTTCAGGGCCTGTCGGAGGGCATCCACTTTGCCAAGAAGAGCGGCCTCGACGTCGCCGCCGTGATCGAGACCATCTCCAAGGGCGCGGCGCAGTCCTGGCAGATGGAGAACCGCTACAAGACCATGAACGAGGGCAAGTACGATTTCGGCTTCGCGGTCGAGTGGATGCGCAAGGACCTCTCGATTGCGCTGGCGGAGGCCCGCCGCAACGGCGCCACCCTGCCCGCCACCGCGCTGGTCGACCAGTTCTATGCCGAGGTCGAGAAGATGGGCGGCAAGCGTTGGGACACGTCGAGCCTGCTGGCGCGGCTGCAGCGGTAACACTTCCCACCATTTCGTCATGCCCGGGCTTGTCCCGGGCATCCACGTCTTTGGATCCACGAGAAGCAAGACGTAAATGGCCGGGACAGCCCGGCCATGACAACATGGAATTTGTCGGACCGGCGTGCGCGTGTGCGCCCGCCATCGCACAACAGCGGGACCCCCGCGCAAAAGTTAATTTAACTCCCCGTTTACGCTTTTCCTTAGCTCTTTAAGGCAACGCTTAATGATTTAGCGTCACAGATAGACAATGCAAAAAGCCCGCGCGGTTCGTGGGCAGGATTTGTGTTGTTGATGAGTAATCCCGCAGAAAAGCCTGAAGTTGTAGCGCTTCCGGCAGGACCTCAGGTGACGGTGCCGGTGAACAGCCGGCGCGTCGCCGCGCAGCGGGTGCGCGAGGCGCGGGATCGGTTAACGTCAACCAGTGGAACCCGCCCGGCGTTCGACGCCGAACTGCTCCGTCAATACGCCCAGACCCGGATCTCGGCGTCCTACGTCGTGATGCTGCTCGTGGTGGCAACCGGCGTGCTGTTTGGCCTCTGGATGAAGCCGATCGTGGCCGGCGCCTGGACGGTCGGCATCCTCTGCGTCCATCTCGCGATCATCCGCAGCTGTTCCCGCTTCCTCGCCGAACCAACCTCGGTCGCGGTCACCCGCAAATGGCGGACCCGCTTCGTGCTGCTCGACCTGCTCTACGGCCTGTGCTGGACCGCGATCCTGATCCACCCCGCCGGGCGCGATCTCGCCTCCAACACGCTGATGATGTTTTTGATGCTGCTGGTGATCGCGGTCTCCAGCATGCTGGCCGCGAGCCTGCCGATCGCGGCCCTTGCGGCAACGGTTCCGGTGACGGTCGGGATCGCGCTCGACCTCGTGCTCAATGGCGCGTTCGACAATTACGTGCTGGCACTGCTGGCGCTTGCGGCCGAAGGTTATTTCGCCCTGCTCGCGCACCGCCTGCATTCGACCACGCTGGCGACGCTGGAGGCCCGCGCCGAAAAAGATGCGCTGATCGGCGAGCTGGAACAGGCCAAGGCGATCTCGGACGAGGCGCGGCACCGCGCCGAGTCCGCCAACGTCGCCAAGTCGCGCTTCCTCGCCCAGATGAGCCACGAACTGCGCACGCCGCTCAATGCGATCCTCGGCTTCTCCGAGGTGATGAAGAGCGAGATTTTCGGCGCCCACACCGTGCCGGTCTACAAGGAATATTCCGCCGACATCCATAATTCCGGCGTGCATCTGCTCAATCTCATCAACGAGATCCTCGACCTGTCGCGCATCGAAGCCGGCCGCTACGAGCTGAACGAGGAGGCCGTGGCGCTGGTGCATGTCGTCGCCGATTGCCACCATCTCCTGAAGCTGCGCGCCTCCAGCCGCGGCATCACCATCCACGAGGTGTTCGAGCACGGCATGCCGAGGATCTGGGGCGACGAGCGCGCCATCCGCCAGGTCGTGCTCAACCTGCTCTCCAACTCGATCAAGTTCACCCCGCAGGGCGGCGAAATCTGGCTGAAGGTCGGCTGGACCGCGTCGGGCGGGCAATATCTGAGCGTCAAGGACACCGGAAGTGGCATCGCCGAGGACGAGATCCCGGTCGTGCTGGCCTCCTTCGGCCAGGGCTCCAACTCGATCAAGTCGGCGGAACAGGGCGCGGGCCTTGGCCTGCCGATCGCGAAAAGCCTGATCGACATGCATGGCGGCACCTTCACGCTGAAGTCGAAGCTGCGCATCGGCACCGAGGTGATCGTGACCTTGCCGCCGGAACGGGTGATGAGCGCGCTGGCGCCAATGGCGGAAGAAGCACCGCCGATGCAGCCGCCGGAGCCCGTCGAGCCCGCGATGGGCGCCGACCGGAAACGCGTGCGCCGCAAGTCGATCATGAGTGCCGGCACCGGATTGTAGAGCATGTCGCGGAAGATCGTGACGCGGTTATCACTAGAGCCCTTTCCGTTCCGATGGATTCGGAACGGGGCTCCAGATTTTGGCTCTGACGCGCTTTCTTTACGCGAACCGGTATCCACTTCGCTCGAAAACGCTCTGGCAATAAACCCAAGGCGTTCGCGCCGGGACCATGCTCGCGACAAAAAGCCGAGGCGTGATGCAGCATCCCACGTCAACCGGCTTGCACCGGCCGCCGAAACCGTTCAACACTTGAACAATGAGCTCAGAGACGCCGTGTATCGCAGTCTGCATGATGGACCCCAGAACGAAGCTCTGCTTCGGCTGTGGCCGCACGCTTCCGGAGATCGCGCGCTGGCACAAGATGGACCGCGCGGAGCGGCTGTCGGTGATGGCGACGCTGCCGGCACGCATGGCCGAGGCTGGGCTCGAGCGCATGGAGCCGCGTCCGAAGCGCGCGTGATCGGCGTTGCGGCGGGAGTTGCGCCGTGACCCGTATCCTCCTCGTCATCGTGCTGCTGATGGCAACCGCCGGCGCGGTCGTCGCCTATGGCGACCCCGAGCAGATTGCGCGCGCCAGGGAGAATCTGACCCAGATCTTCGGCCGCAGCATCACCGCCTCAGCCTCGACCTCCAGCTCCGTCCCCGCGGTGCAGATCGCGCGCGGCCAGGGCGGCGAGTTCGCATTCCGCGCCAAGATCAACGGCGTCAGCGCCCCGATGGTGATCGACACCGGCGCGACTTCGGTCGTGCTCACCTGGGAAACCGCGAAAGCGATCGGGCTGCCGATCGATATGCTCGAATACAATGTCGACCTTGAGACCGCCGGCGGTCACACCAAGGCGGCGCGACTGACGCTCGACCGGCTCGCGGTCGGCAAGCTGGTCGAGAAATCGGTGCCGGCGCTGGTGGTGCAGCGCGGGCAGATGAAGACCAACCTGCTCGGCATGAGCTTCCTCGATCGGCTCGAGAGCTGGGGCGTCCGCGCTGACACCTTGAGCCTGACCGGCTACCCTGACGTCACCGGCAGCATCAACACCTCAAGCCGCCACCGGCGTCCGCGGACGGCCGTCGACTAGCGGGACGGCGCCTACCCCACCGCTACCGGTCGTCGTCGTGGATCGACGACGGATGCCGGCACAGCGGCGTGACCTGGATCTCCATGAACGGAAACAGCGGCAGGCTCGACAGGATGTCGTGCAATTCCTGCGCGCCTGACACGTCGAAGATGCTGACATTGGCGTAGCGCCCCGCCACCCGCCACAGATGGCGCCAGGCCCCCGTGCGCTGCAGCTCCATGGCGCGGACGCGTTCCGCCTGCTTCAGAGCGTCGACCTTCTCGACCGGGAGATCGTGCGGAATCCGCACATCCATTTCGACGTGGAACAGCATGGCAAGTGAACCCCTTCTGCGACAAGATGGAACGGCGTGGAACCGCCACGCAACTGTGGCGGCTCCATTGATCCGTCTAACAGATCGTCAGCCCTGCACCAGACCGCGGCTGACGAGGTTGATGTCGTCGGGGTTGACGAGGTCCTTCGCCGTCCAACCGGAGACGTCGTAATCGCTCATGCAATTGCGGACGAAATCCTGCATGGCGCCGAGATCGCCGGTGGCGCTCGCGGCCATCAGCGTCTCGACGCGCAGGTTCTCGTAATTGCCCGCATAGTTGCGCTCATAGAGCTCATGCCGGCCGCCGAACTCGGAGCCGACCGCGTCCCAGAGCAGCTTCAGCAGCTTGATCCGGTCGATCGCGGCATAGCCGTTGGAGCCGCGCACGAAGCGGTCGAGATAGGGCCGGATCGCCTCGCTCTCCAGATCGGCCGAGCTCGACGGCAGATAGATCAGGCCGCTCGCCACATGACGCTCGATCAATTCCTTGATCCGCGGATAGGCCATCGGTGCGAACACGCGATAGGCCAGCCCGTAGTTCAGATTCGGCAGATTGTAGCCGTCGGTCCCCTGCCAGGCGATCGGCGACTTCACCATGGCGTCCGCAATGCCGTGGAACAGATTGCGCCAGGCGATCACCTCGCCCACTGCCGTCTGCACGCCGCGAAAATCCTTGGACCCGGTCGCCTCGACGGCCATCGAGAACAGGCCGGCGATGAAGTCGAGCTTGACGGCAAGCCGCGTCACGCCGTGCAGCGTGAACCGCGGGATGAAACCCGAGGCCGGGAAGAACTGGTTGATCTTGTCGACATCGCCATAGATGAAGACGTTCTCCCAAGGCACCAGCACCTTGTCGAACACGAGGATCGAGTCGTTCTCGTCGAAGCGGCTGGAAAGCGGATAGTCGAACGGCGAGCCGGTCGCCGCCGCCGTGAATTCGTAGGACGAGCGGGCAATCAGCTTGATGCCCTTGGCATCCATCAGCGCCGTGAAGATCAGCGCGAACGACTTATCCTTGATCGGAATACCGTAGTGGGCGATGAAGTTGTAGTGCGTCAGCGCCGAGCCGGTCGCGACCACCTTCGCGCCCGAAACGATCAGGCCGGCGTCTGTCTCCTTCTCGACATGCATGAAGACGTCGCGCACCTCCTCGATGGCGCGGTCGCGATCGATCGGCGGATTGACGATGGCATGATTCCAGAAATCCAGACGCTCCTGGGTCCGGGCATACCACTTCTTCGCATTGCCGGCGTAATCGCCATAGAAGCTTGAATTCGCCCCCAGCGTGCCGAGGAACGACGCCTTGTAGTCCGGCGAGCGGCCCATCCAGCCGAACGCAACCTTCTGCAATTCGGCAATCGCATCGCGGCCCTTGACGAGGTCGTCGGCCGTCTTCGAGCCGAGGAAGAACGGATGGGTCAGCTGTCCCGAGCCGGTGTCGGTCAGGACGCCGATCTGATCCTTCTTCTCATGGAAACGGTCGTACCAGCGCGCCACCATCCGCGCCGAATTGCGGAAAGCGGGATGCTGGGTGACGTTCTTGACGCGCTCGCCGTAGATGTAGATTTCCCGGCCGTCCTGGATGCTGTCCAGGAATTCCGCACCGGTATAGACGCTGGTGGTCGACGCTGGCACGTCGGCCCGTAGGGCAGCTGCAGTAGTCATGGGCTTCTCCTCCGCTTGTGTCGTTGGACCGGCGGCGTTGCCACACCGGCCTTAAGACCATCTCGTCACGCTCTTGGACGGCGTGACATCGGAGGAAACGCTACGCGCTCACCCGAAGCGGGCGAAAGGTATCACACCATACCGCGCTGACCGGCCCGGCTCGGGCTATGACTCGATGGCACGGACCGGATGGCAACAATCGTTCGGCCAGCGCAACGCCGCAGCTAATGCAGCACGGCAAGGGAGCGAACCATGGGCAGGGGTTTTGACAGCAGCGCTGTCGCTTTCCATCGCGATGGGGAATTGGCCCTCGACGCCTGCGTCGTGACCATCGGCGCATTTGACGGCGTCCACCGCGGCCATCAGGAACTGCTGCGGCAGACCATCGCGGCAGCGCGGCGCCGCGGCATTGCAGCCGTGGTCTACACCTTCGATCCGCCGCCAAAAGTGTATTTCGGCCAGGCCGAGCCGCTGATTTCGCTTCGCGAAAAGCTCGAGCGCATCGCAACCTTCGCGCCCGACCACGTCGTCGTCGCCGATTTCAACCAGATCTACGTCCGGCGCACCGCGCTCGATTTCCTCGCCGAATTGCAGCCTCTGCGCCACGCCAAGTCATCGTCGGCGAGGATTTCCGCTTCGGGTCCTGCAAGGGCGGCAGCGCGCTGCTGCTGCGGCAGCACTTCAACACCCGCATCCTTCCGCCGGTGCGCTGCGGCAATGGCGAGATCGTCTCCAGCAGCCGGATTCGCGCCTTGCGACGATCCGGCCTTGCCGCCGCCGCAGCGACGCTGGAAAACTGGCGAGATATCGTGACCGCGCCACCGGCCAACCGATCCGGTTTGGCCCAACTGGAGGTCGCAAGCCAATGACCGCCATCGATCCGCGAGAGTTGCGCAACGCCTGTGGCCAGTTCGGCACCGGCGTCACCATTATCACGACGCATTGCGAGGGCCGCGATCACGGCATGACGGCCAACGCCTTCATGTCGGTTTCGCTCGATCCCCCGCTGGTCGCGATCTCGATCGCGAAAAGCGCGAAGATGCTTGGCAACATCCAGAACACCGGCCGCTTTGCCGTCAGCGTCCTCGCCGAGGGGATGGAAGATCTCGCCTGGCATTTCGCGGGCAAGCCCAAGCTCGACCTCTGTGACGTGTTCGAGCGCCGCAACGAGTTGCCCGTCATCGCCAACGCGGCAGCGTATTTCGTGACCGATCTCGCCGATGAGATCGTCGCGGGCGACCACACCATCTTCCTCGGCCATGTTCGCGAGATGGCGCTGGAGCCCGGCAAGAAGCCGCTGCTGTTCTGCCGCGGCCGCTTCGGCGGCCTTGCCGATCCGCACCCTGCGCCCGCGACGCTGGAGAATGCCGCTTACGAATTTGTCTGGTGAGACCAGCAATCGATATTCCCGAGAACGGGAATGCAAGTTTGAGGAAAATGCAAAAAAAGGAGGAACGACCATGCTGAACGTCAACAAGGACACCATCTCCGACCACGTGATCGCCGCGCTCTCCAAGGACATTCCGGATCGCAACCGGCAGATCATGACGAGCCTGATCCGCCACATGCACAACTTCTGCAAGGAGGTCGACCTGACCTTCGCCGAGTGGTTCGCCGCATGCGAATTCCTGCGCCGCGCCGGCGACATCTCGGACGAGAAGCGCAACGAGTTCATCCTGATCGCCGACATCCTCGGCGTCGAGGTGCTGGTCGACATGCTCGATCATCGGGTCACCGACGGCGAGAGCGAGTCGACCGTGCTCGGACCGTTCTACCGGGAAAACCCGCCGGTGCTGCCCAAGGGCGCCTCCATCATCAAGAAGACGTTCGACAACGCGCAGACCGTCAAGGTCTCAGGGCGCATCAGCGACACTGCTGGGCGGCCGATCGAGGGTGTCACGATCGACGTCTGGGAAGACGCGCCGAACGGCCTTTACGACCTGCAGGATCCGGAACAGCCGGCCTACAATCTGCGCGGACGCTTCACGACCGACGCCAACGGCGAATATGCCTTCGTGGCGCTCCGCCCCGAACCCTACCCGATCCCCTATGACGGCGCCGGCGGCGAGCTGCTGAAATATATGGGCCACCATCCCTGGCGTCCGGGCCACATCCATTTCATGCTTTCGAAGGACGGCTATCAATCGCTGATCTCGCAGATCTACGATTCCGAGACCAAGTATCTCGACAACGACTCGGTGTTCGCCGTGAAGCAGAGCCTGATCGGCAGGTTCGCCAAGGCCCCCGCCGGCGCCGACACCGATCTGGTTCTCAACTTCGACTTCAAGCTCAAGAAAGCCGCCGCCGAACGGCTCGTCGCGGCCGAGTAATACCCGTTACGTCCTGCCAAGCCATCGGCCTGGCAGGGCTCATTCTGAACTGACCTGCGAGGACATATGAGTCGTGCCGTGATCGAAATCGCCGAGCCCGTGGAGCGCGTGCAGGCTCACGCAAAGGACACTGCGATCCGCAGCATCCGCGCGACCATCGTGGAGGCACCGACCCGCCGCCGGCACAAGCTCTCGAACACGGAAGTCACGCATCAGGGTTACGTGCTGGTGCGCGTCCTGCTCGATAACGGCGTGACGGGCATCGGCGAAGCCTCGACGCTCGGCGGGCCGCGCTGGGCCGAGGAGAGCGTGGAGTCGATCAAGGCCACGGTCACGAATTATCTGGCGCCGGCGCTGCTCGGACAGCCCGCCCTCGCCTTCGAAGCCAATGCCTTGCGCATGAGCAAGGCCGCCACCCGCAATTTCGCCGCCAAGGGCGCCATCGAGTCCGCCCTGCTTGACGCCGCCGGCAAGACGCTCGGCCTGCCCGCCAGCGCGCTGCTCGGCGGCGCCGTGCGCGAACGCATGGAGGTGATCTGGGCGCTGGCGTCGGGCGACAGCGGCCAGGAGGTGGAAGAAGCGGAAGAGAAGCTGCGGCGCCGCGAACACCGTCAGTTCAAGATCAAGTTCGGCTTCAACCGGCCGCAGGTCGATCTGAAGCGGCTGCAAGCGCTGCGCGCCGGCCTCGGCGACGAGGTGCGCCTGATCGTCGATGTCAACCAGGGCTGGACCGAGGCCGAATGCATCCGTTTCATGCCCGCGCTGGAGGAGCTGGATGTTGCCCTGATCGAACAACCGGTGTCGGCGCTGCAACTGGAAGCGATGGCGCGGGTCGCGGCCCGCACTTCGATCCCGTTGCTGGTGGACGAAGCGGCTTTCACCAAGGAGGAAATCGCGCGCGCGGGCGCGATGGGCTGCGGCAGCGTCTACTCGCTGAAGCTCGTCAAGAGCGGCGGCCTGTTCGAGATGAAGCGCGCCGCTGCGGTCGCGGCCGCGCACGGGCTCGAGCTCTATGGCGGCTGCCTGCTGGAGAGCAGCATCGGCGCGGCGGCGCATCTCGCCGCCTTCGCCACCCTGCCCAGGCTCGAATGGGGCACCGAACATTTCGGTCCGCGAATCCTGGTGGAGGATCTGGTCGTCAACCCGATCAGATTCGACGAGTTCGAGATCTGCGTCCCTGATGGCCCCGGTCTCGGCGTAGAGGTCGACGAGGACAAGATCCGCACCTTCGCCCGGAAGGACTAACCGGATGGCGTCGTTCCCGCGGACAATTGACAATCCACGGACCCACGCCCAGTCTTCGCGTCGGAACCATCGTCTCGATCGTGCGCACATGACCACGCGATATCGAACCCGGCAGGGTTTTTCCGCCGCTTCCGCGGAAGCGCGCGAGCAAGCGTTCGGCTAGCCGTGACCGATCGCGACGATGTCATGGATCTCAGGCGGCTGGTCTATTTCGTCGCCGTCGCCGAGGAATTGCATTTCGGCCGTGCTGCATCGCGGCTCGCGATCGCGCAGCCGCCGCTCAGCCGGCAGATTGCGCAACTCGAGAGCGATCTCGGCGTCATGCTGATCGACCGAAGCCGCAGCCAGATCCGGCTGACCCAGGCCGGCAGCGTTCTGCTGGAGCGGGCTCGCGACGTGCTGGAGCGGCTCGACCGCACGCACCGCGAGATCAAGCGGATCGGCGAAGGCTTTTCCGGGCACCTGCGCGTCGCCTTCGTCGGATCGGCGACCTATGGCGTGCTGCCGAGCGTGATCCAGGCGTTTCGGTCGGCCTATCCTGACGTCGAGCTCGCGCTGTCGGCGATGAACAACGCCGAGCAGAAGCGCGCGGTGATCCAGCGCGAGATCGATATCGCCATCGCCCGCCCCTCGCTCGACGACGAGGAGCTAAAGTCGGAGCCGTTGCTGCAGGAACCGCTGATCCTCGCGCTGTCAGATACTTCGCCCCTGCTCGAGCAAAAGATCCCGCGGCTGGCGGCGCTGAAGGCCGAGACGTTCGTCCTCTACCCGCGCAAGCCGCGCCCGAGCTTCGCCGACCACATCCTCAACATCTGCCTCGAAGAAGGCTTCATTCCGAAATCGCAGGTGCTGGCCCAGGACTATCAGACCGCGATCAGCCTGGTGTCGGTCGGCGTCGGCATCGCGCTGGTGCCGAAATCGGTCTCGGAGGCGGAGCGGCCCGGCGTCGCCTACCGCGCCTATGAGGGACACAATCCGGGCACCGCGCTGTCGCTGAACTACCGGCGCGACAACCGGATGCCACATCTGTTCAATTTCCTGAAGGTCGCACAGGACGTCACGCGGCGTCAGCGCAAGCCGTAACGATCGCCCTCAGGCCGCGACCGCCGCCGGCGCGCGATCGTCGACGCATGCGATCGCCTCGCGCAGCACATCGATGTCAGCCGCCGGCCGAACGCCGTTCTCCGCGAGGTGCCTGCGGAACGCACGCGCGCCCGGGACGCCATGGAAGGCGCCGACGAAATGCCGCGTGATCGAATGCAGTCGCGTGCCTTCGGCAAGCTGCCGCTCGATATAGGGCAGCATCGCCGCGAACACGTCCTTCATCGTCACGTGCGGCGCAGTCTCGCCGAACAGCTCGGAATCGACGGTGAGCAGCCGCCACGGCTCCTGATAGGCCGCCCGCCCCAGCATCACGCCATCGACATGCGCCAGATGCTGCTTCGCTTCGGCGAGGCTCGTGATGCCGCCGTTGATGATGATTGGCACATCCGGCAACGCCGCCTTGAGGCGATAGACCCGATCGTAGTCGAGCGGCGGGATGTCGCGGTTCTCCTTCGGCGACAATCCGTTGAGCCAGGCCTTGCGCGCGTGCACGACGAGCGCGGCCGCGCCCGCGGCAATCACGGCGCGCGCCAGCGTATCGAGCGCGACTTCCGGATCCTGGTCGTCGATGCCGATCCGGCATTTCACCGTGACGGGAATCCGCACCGCCCGCTTCATCGCCGCAACGCCTTCGGCGACCAGCGCGGGCTCGGCCATCAGGCAGGCGCCGAAGCGGCCATCCTTCACCCGATCGGAGGGACAGCCGACATTGAGATTGATCTCGTCGTAACCGAACTGCTCGCCGATCCCTGCGGCGGTCGCCAGATCGCGCGGGTCGGAACCGCCGAGCTGCAACGCCACCGGATGCTCGCTGGCATCGAAGCCGAGCAGCCGGGCCCGATCGCCGTGGATGATGGCGCCGGTCGTCAGCATCTCCGTATAAAGCCGCGCCCGCCGCGACATCAGCCGATGGAAGACGCGGCAATGCCGATCGGTCCAGTCCATCATGGGTGCCACAGAAAAGCGATAGTCTTGCGATTCCAATGATTTACCTTAAGCTCTCAATGGGATGTAACAAGAACGAGTACCCGCCAAATTTGCCGAATTTGCACACGTTTGTACCCGTTTTGACCTCTCGACGCACACGTATCGCACACCATTTGGGAAAGGCACACGACAATGGCCACCTTCACTCAGTTGCCGTCAGGGAACTGGCGGGTCCAAGTTCGCCGCAAGAACCGTTATGTGGCAGAGACCTTTCGCCGCCGCAAGGACGGCGAGGAATGGGCGCTCGACGTGGAGCGCAATATTGATCGTAGCGGGTCACCCAAACCGCGCGCTGCCGTAAAAGCGAAGACCTTCGGCGACATCATTGATCTGCACATTCAAGACATGCGCGACGTCGGACGCCCCCCTCGCCGATCCAAAGCGGCCGTACTGAAGGCGCTCAAGGAGGAGCTCGGATGCACCAAGATACCTCGGCTCGACCGAGAACGGCTTATTGAATATGGCCGAAAGCGAGCGAAGGAAGGCGCCGGGCCGGCGACCCTCGCAATCGATATGGCTTTCATCAGGACACTCGCGACGCACGCCGCGGCCGTCCACGGAATTGAGGTTTCTGCCGAGGAGGTTCGCCTCGCGCGCTTCGCGTTGAAGCATTTGGGTCTCGTCGGAAAATCAGACGAGCGAGACCGCCGGCCAACGCAGGATGAGCTCGACGAGCTCATCGAATACTTCGAGACCAATCCACGACAGGTCATCCCCATGGGCCGCATCGTTCGCTACGCCGTTGCGACTACGATGCGGCAAGAGGAAATCTGCCAACCGGACTGGCCACATGTCGATATGAAAACGCGGATTCTAACGATTGTCGATCGCAAGGACCCGAGAAAGAAGGACGGCAACGACCAGAAAGTCCCTCTTCTCAACCTCACCGGCTATGATGCCTGGGAGATCTTGCTCCAGCAGCGCATTATCACCAGAGGTCAGGGCCGGGTATTTCCATATAACCACCGCTCAGTCAGCGCGGCATTCACGCGGGCCTGCGATGAATTGAAAATTGACGATCTGCATTTTCATGATCTACGCCACGAAGGCACCAGCCGCCTTTTTGAAGCGGGACTACCGATTGAAAAAGTCGCACTGGTCACTGGTCACAAGGACTGGCGTACGCTGCGACGTTACACAAAACTAAAGCCGGAAGAACTCCACAAGCTGCAAACTGCGCCGCAGCCAACTCTCGAGGAATATCTCCAGACGCTAGCTACTGCACGGGCGTAACCATGGTGACTACTCACGACCCGACGAAGAGCTGGCGCCACCGATTCTTATTTTCTTGAATGCTGCGTCGCTATCGAGGAACGCCGCGAGCATAAAGGGTATCAGCTCCGCAACTTCCTCCCGACTGCCGTACGTCTCGGCGTAAAAATCAGCGTATTCACGCAACCGTTTGGCAAGGCTCGGCGCCAGGACAATGCTCATCTTTGCGGGAGTCCGATCGGGCAGTTTCGCAAGCTTCATATTTCACCTGCCCTTCGCGACCGTCTGAACGTCCTCGTACGGCTTTAGCACCAGATCCTTAGAAACAATCACCCGTAGCGGCCATCCCGGTCGGACCGTGATTGTCGGCTGCACGTCGAGCTGGCGCTCCACCAGGCGCTGGCCCGCACGATTGGTTGTCTGCTGCGTGCTTTCCCGCAACGCCTTCACGAGATCGCTCTCGTCATTTCCGATCGAGAGCTGTGTACCCACCCCGATCAGCGTCGCCAAAGCCACGCCCTTGAGCAGTTGCCAGGTATGGAAATCCACCTCATCCTCGAGCCCGGCATAGCCGGCAACATCCGTGGCCGGAAGGTTCTCGATCACGATCGAATTTCCGTTCGGCAAGATCAGTCGCGTCCAGACGACCAGTGCCCGCTTCTGTCCGAAGGCGACGACGCTATCGTACTTGCCGACGAGCCTTGTCCCCTGCGGGATCAGCAGATGCTCGCCCGTTACCGTGTCATAGATGTTCTCCGTGACCTGACCGATCGTCGCGCCCGGCAGGTCCGAATTCAGCCCCGTCACCAGGCTCGCTGGGATGATCGAGCCCGCCATCACGGCATAGCTGGAGGGCGCGGCGACCAACGCGTGCGGATTGGTGGTCTCGGTGTCGGCCTTCGCTCCCACAAAGGCGAGCTTTCGTGCCTGCGACGAGGGTACGATCTCGTCTGATCGATCAACCATTGCCCGCGCGGTTTTCGCAAGCTCCGCCGCGGACGGCCCGGAATCGGCCGCGTGCGGCCGAAACGGGGACGGCTGGCTGGCAGCCACGTCCGTGACAGCGGCCTGCTTTCGCCTGTCCTGCTTTTCCGACAGTCGGAAGAACAAGCCCGATTCCCTCGCCTGCTGCGCGATGCGCACCTGCCGAATGCGCTCCGCCCTTTCTGCGTCCTCTTCCGGGTTGCTGCGGAAGCCTGGATCCGATGACGGCGCGATGCCGACTTTCTTTTCGTTCTCGGCGAAAGCTCGTCCAATATCGCCCGGGGATGGCGGTCCAAGCCGCGGCGTTGACGGCGGAAGCTCTTCATAAGATGCCGGCAGCTTGTTCAGGCCCTCTGCCGTTTGCTTCCGGTCGGTGTTGTAGAGCTCTGCGCGATCGGCATGCTTCAAAGGCCGCAGCGGCCGCAGCGCAACTATCGTCGCTCCGGCGATGAACAGTGCAGTGACAGCGCAGCCGATCATGAGCGCGCGCCTGTTCAACCGCCGGATGGATCGCGGCCGTGCCCGCAGCTCCAGAGGCTCCGGTGGCTCCCGATCCAACCCACTCGTCATGAGGCGCTCCCACTGCTGATGGCCTGCGACAACGGCCGCGCATCGATGCGGATGATCCGGACGATACGTTGGGGACCCTCGCCGAGACGGAGCTCGGCGGCGCCAAACATGCGGTCGACGATGTAGTAGGAGCCCCTGACCCGATAGTTGACCAGATTTGGACGGCCATCGGCGCCCGCGACGAACAGAGGCGGCGCCTCGCCCTGCGACAGGCCGGATGGCATCTGGATATAGACCTTGCGGCCGTCATCGAACGCACGCACCGGTCGCCACGGTGGGTCATCGCCTTCGATACGGTAGCGGAAGTTCAGGCTATCGAGCCGCACGCCGCGATCGGCAACCCGCTCCTCGTTTGCCTGGGCGATTGCATTCTGCTTGTGAAGTGCAACCAGCGTATCCGTTGGGTACGTCCAGGAGATCGATGCCATGTAGGTCTGCTTGGTTGAGACCAGCTCGAGGTGGTAGGCGCGCCGGTCGGTAAGGACCACCAGATTGGTCTGGATGTCCGGCAGCGTCGGTTTGACGAGGATATGAACACGCCGGTTGCTACCCTGACCGCTCGCGGTATCGCCGACCACCCAGCGAACCGTGTCGCCCGTCGAGACATCGATCAATTCCTCGCCGGCCTGAAGCGCGATGGTCGAGACCTTCTCGGGGCTCGCATAGAGCCGATAGAGGGCTCCTTCGGTCCATGGATAGACCTGGATCGCATTGATGTAGCCCGCCCGGGTCGGCTCCATCCGCGCAGCCTTGTTCGCCTTGGCGATCGCCTGCTCCGGTGGCAGCTTTTCTTCCTTTCCGCCCTTCTTTGGATAGGGCATGAGTTGGCCAGGCAGAGGCAAGACCTTGGGCCTTTCAACAATCTCGACGGGCTTCGGCGGATCCGCCTCGGGGAGAGCCTGCTCGAATGTCATCTCGTCATAGGGCGCTTCGAGGTTGAACTTTGTGGCGCATCCTCCGAGCACAAGCGACAGGGTCAGGATGCTGGCCGATGCACGCCTTGTTGAAGCAGCAGAATTCATTTCGCATCTCCGATGAGGTCGCGCGACCAGTTGAGGGAATGGACGTAGAGGCCAAGCGGGTTCTTTCGCAGCGTCTCGGCGTCCGCCGGCGGCTTGAGAACCGTGGTTACGAGACCCGTGAACCGCTCGGTCTTAGCAATCGAGCCATTCTCGAAACTGTTCTCCTTCCAGCGAATTTCGAAACTGTCGCTGGACGCACGCACCACCGAGGTCACCTCTGCGGTGATCGTCCTGGAGCCGATTTTCGCGAACGGATCGGTTTCGCGCGCGTAGTCGTTCAGAACTTGCGCGCCCCGATCGGTGACGAAGTCGTAGGCCCGTAGCCAGTTGCTGCGGACGATCACGGGATCGATCGACAACGAACGCACGTTTTCGATGAATCGCGCCAGGAAGTGCGCGATCTGCGCATCCGACGGCTGATACGCCTCTAGCGCAGGTCCAACTGCGCGGACCTCACCCAACCGGTCGACCTCGACCACATAGGGAACGATCCCTGAGCGGCCGATCACGGTGAGCAGGGTCAAGCCGAGAACACCGCACACTGCAGTGATACCCAGCGCGGCGAGCCGCCAGTTGCTCGCCTGAACTCGCGCGGACCCGAGCCGCTCGTCCCAGACCTGTCCCGCTTTCTGGTAAGGCGTCACGGGCTCCGGCGTTTCTCCGTACCGAACCGAAACGCGTTGAAATGGAGGGCCGGCCATATCTCAGTCCTCCCCAAGCTTGGGACCCGAGGAATGGCCGCCCTTGTCCCCTTCTTTCAGGGTATGGGCAGCAACCTGTGCGGCTTCCCTGGCGTGTCGGGCGGGGGTCGCGGTTGCGCGCGAAGGGCCGGCGGCCGCGGCTCCGTCCGCTCGTCCAACGCCTCCGCCTGCCGGCTGCTCGGCCGCGGCCGCGCGGGCCGCACCGTCGCCAATCGACGATGTTCCACTCAGCGACGCCGCGGAACGGACCGCCGTCATCGACCCGCCGGCGGCCATGCGAAGGCCGCCCATCGCGACCGCTCCGCCCCCGATTGCGACAGCAGCAGCACCGGCGACCGTACCCGCCGCCGACCCGGCCCCCAGTTGAGGCGCACCGGATACGAGACCCGCAGCAATGCCCGGACCGAAGATTCCAAGTCCAAACAGAGCGAGCGCCGCAAGCAACAAGCTCATGGCCGACGCAATATCGACCGGCCGTGTCAAAGTGCTCGCGAGTTGACCGAAGATAGTCGAGCCGATGCCGACGATAATCGCCAGCACCATCACCTTGACGCCTGAGGCAACGACATTGCCGAGCGTCTTTTCGGCAAGAAAGGCCGTCTTGCCCCAGAGCGCGAACGGCACCAGGATGAAGCTTGCGAGTGTCGTGAGCTTGAACTCGATCAGGGTCACGAACAGCTGGATCGACAGCACAAAGAACGCGAGCACGATCACGATCCAGCAGAACAAGAGGATCACGATCGTCGGCAGGTTCGTCAGCACATCGAAGCCGGAGAACTGGCTCGCTTCCTCGAGAAGCGGATGCGCCGCGGTGAACCCGGCGGCGGCAACAAAACCCGGCCGGGCCAGATCAGCCGGGCTCAATGTGCCGCCGGACGCTTTCAGGCCGATGCCAGAAAACGAGTTGAAGATGATGTCGGCAAGGCCCTTGAAGTTGCCGATGATGAAGGCGAATGCACCAACGTAGAGGATCTTCTTGGCAAGCGTCACCAGGATCTGGTCGTCGGCCCGCACGCCCCAGGCAAGCCCGGCAAGCGTGAGGTCGATGACGACGAGTGTCGAACTCAGGAACGAGACTTCGCCTGACAGAAGACCAAAGCCAGAATCGATATAGCGCGAGAACGTCTCGGTGAAGCGATCGATGACGGAGAGATCAGTCATGGCCCCCTCCTATCTGCCGCCGGCGTAGGCATGGCCATCGCCGATGAAGCGGATAAAGCGCTCCTGGGCGGCCGCCGCGGACGCGCGCTCCTCAGCCGCCCTCAACGTCTCGGCGCGGGCTTGAGTTGCCAGCAGCGCCTGCGTCAGCAGTGCCTGCTTGATCTGCAAAGCCAGTAACTCGTTGCCGGACTGCTGGGCCTGCAAGGAGCCGACCGCAGCTGATGAATTCGCCATCAGAGTGCGAAGCGTCTGGCCGTCCTGATCCAGGTTGCTGACAATGGCCGACTGGATCATCAGCGCCTGATTGAGCCCCTCATAGCTGTTGTTCCAGCGTGCGGTTGCATCCTGGACCATCCTGTCCGACGAGGTGGCGGCGCCATACTGCCGAGGATAGAGCTGCGCAAAATCCTGCTGGGTCTTTTGAACGTCGAACGAGATGCCTTTTGCCTGTGTAATGAGGCTGTTCATCCGACCTATGGTCGAAGTGAGCTGGCCGAGGACACTGGTCGGGAGGCTTGCCAGATGCTTTGCCTGATTGAGAAGCGACTGAGCCTGATTTTCGAGGCTCCTGACCTGGTTATTGATCTGCTCGAGCGCGCGAGCGGCAGTCAGAAGATTCTGGCTGTAGTTCGAGGGGTCGAACACGATATCGAACGCCCCGACCCGCCGCGATCCATTCACAGCGATGACGACAGATAGCGCTACCGTCACGATAATTCTTGTAGTTGTACGCGCGCCCAGGCGGCCGACACTTTCGAGCATGGAAGACTCCGGAGATTGAGATCGGGTCAGGCCCTGTGGGCCTGTTCAAAGGTGCTGATCAGGTTGGCCGCCCAGTGCAGATCGCGTTCAGCGAAATAGCGTTCGGCAAAATGGTAGGGCCCCGAACGGGCCAGGACCTCGTCAATGATGCGCTGATCGTCCGGCGAGGAAGCTCCGACGAGCGCAAGGGCCACCGGTCCGAGACCAAGTTCGAACAGGCGGTCGCCGGCACGAGACTGCAGATAGTAGTCCCGCTTGGGAAAGGCTTCGGCGATCAGGCGCACCTGCGTGTCGTTCAGGCCGAAGCGCCGATAGGTCTCGGTCTGGGTCGGCTCAAGGGCCCGGGGATTGGGCAGGAATATGCGGCTCGGACAGGACTCGATGATCGCGGGCGCGATTTCGCTGTCCGCGATGTCGGCAAGCGACTGCGTGGCAAAGACCACCGCCACGTTCTTCTTGCGTAACGTCTTCAGCCATTCGCGAATCCGGCTCGAAAACAGCGGATCGTCAAGGAAGACCCAGGCCTCATCGAGCACCAGCAGGGTCGGCCGCCCATCGAAACGCGACTCCAGAGTGTGGAACAGATAGGTGAGCACCGGTGCGACCAGCGCCGGCAGCGCCATCAACTCTTCCATCTCGAAGGTCAGGACATCGGCGCCCGAAAGGCGGTCGGCGTCCGCATCGAGGAAGCGGCCGTAAGGTCCCTCCAGCGTGTAGGGCTGGAGCGCCTGACGCAGGGCGTCCCGGGTGAGCAAGGCCACGAGCCCGGTCATCGTGCGCTGGGACACCGGCGCCGTACCCAGGCTCTTGAGTGCCGACCAGATGGTTTCCTTGACCTCCGGCGTCACGCTCACCCGCTCGTGGGCAAGGACGCCGCAAAGCCAGTCGAGCGCCCAAAGCCGCGCCCCCTCCTCCGCAACATCCTTCAGGGGCTGGAACGCGATGCCACCCTTGGCGCCAAGCTCGTACCACGCGCCCGACAGCGCAAGCGTTGTCGCGCGCGAGGAGCGGCCCTTGTCGAATGTGATCAGCTGGGCATTCGGATAGCGCCGGAACTGCAGGCCCAGCATCGAGAGCAGCACAGACTTGCCGGCGCCGGTCGGCCCAACAACGATGCAATGCCCAACGTCCCCGGCGTGCAGTGAAAGCCGGAAAGGGGTTGCGCCCTTGGTCTTGGCGATCAGAAGCGGCGGTCCATCGAGATGCTCGCATCGCGCTGGGCCAGCCCACACCGCCGACAACGGGCACATATGCGCCAGATTGAGCGTGTGTACGATGGGTTGGCGGATATTCGCATAGGCTTGTCCTGGCAGACTGCCAAGCCACGCCTCGACCGCATTGACACTTTCCCGGATCGTGGTGAAGCCCCGACTGTTGATCACCCGTTCGACGAGCCGGATCTTGTCGTCGGCGGCGCGCGCGTCCTCGTCGCTGACAGTGACGGTCGTCGTGATGTAACCGAACGCGACGAGATCATCGCCGAGCTCCGTCAGCGCAGTGTCCGCGTCGGCAGCCTTGTTGCTGGCGTCCGTGTCCACGAGCGCCGCCTGCTCGTTGAACATGACCTCCTTCACGATTGCTCCCAGCGATTTGCGCTTGGCAAACCACTGGCGGCGGTACCGCGATAGCGAGGAATGCGCCTGCGTGCGGTCGAGCGGCAGAAATCGGGTGGCCCAGCGATAGGCAACGCCAAGCCGGTTCAGCTCATCCAGCAATCCGGGAAAGGTCACGTGCGGGAAGCCGAGCACGGTCAGCGCACGAAGATGGCTTCGGCCGATCGCCGGCGACAATCCACCAGTCAACGGCTCGTCGCTGAGGAAGCAATCGAGATAGGCCGGAATCTCGGGCACGGCGACCGGGTGCCGCTTGGTCGAGATGCAACTATGTAGGTAGGTCAGTATCTCCTCGTCATCGAGCGGCCAGATCTCGGGCAGGACCGAAGACAGAAGATCAATCGCCCGGTCCGTTTCCTGGACAAAGCGCTCGAGATGATCACGATAGCTGTGCTCCCGCGACGGCAGGGGCTGGTCAGTCTCACGAGCCGACGTGCCGGCCCGATCGTCCGGCCGGCCGCTTTTTCGATCAGCCTCGGAAGCATGCTGCACATGGCGCTGACGGCGTGATCGTCCCGGGCCCCGCTCGTCTCGCGAACGCTCGAGGAATAGTCCCTCCAGCCGCGACACGCGCTCGGCCGGCGGCAGGTACATCAAGGTGAGATGCAGCACGCTCTCAAAATGCTGTCCGCGCGGACGCGACGGATCGTCCCAGGAGGCCTCGGACACGCTTTCGAAGGCGGCCCGCCGCTCCTCATCGACAAGCCACGATACCGCGTCCGGAAAGCGTGAGCGCGGATACTCCGACGCCGCAATTCGCGTGGCGTCGAAGAACAAGGCCCAGCCCGAGCCAAAGCGCTTTAAGACGTTGTTCACCCGCGAGGTCACGCTCATGAGCTCGGCCTCGGTCGCGCTGTCGAGATCCGGGCCCCGGTAGCGGATGGTACGCTGAAAGCTGCCGTCCTTGTTCAAGACCACGCCGGGCGCGACGAGGCACGCCCAGGGCAACCAGTCGGCCAGACGATAGGCATGAGGACGGAATTCTCTCAAGTTCAGCATGCGAGCCAGCCCTTGTGCTTGGTGTGACGGATTGCGACCTCGACAAAGGCGGGATCGCGCCTGGCAAGCCACACCGCGATGGCATGCCCGACGATCCAGAGCACGACGCCTGCGAGCCAGAGCCGCAGCCCGAGCGCCAGCACGGCCGACAGGGTGCCGATTAGGATGGCCGCAGAACGCGGCGCACCGCCGAGCAGAATGGGCTCGGTCAACGAGCGATGGAGCACGAGTTCAAAGCCGTCGGGACGCATCAGATCAGCGCTCCGCCGCCGAATGAGAAGAACGACAGGAAGAAAGAACTCGCCGCGAAAGCGATGGAGAGGCCAAAGACGACCTGGACCATCTTGCGGAAGCCACCCGAGGTGTCGCCGAACGCAAGCGAAATCCCGGTTACCGTGATGATGATGACGGCTACGATCTTCGCGACCGGTCCCTGCACCGACTCCAGGATGCGCTCGAGCGGCGCTTCCCACGGCATGCCCGAGCCTGCGGCGTGCGCAGCCGGGCCCGTCAGGAGTATGCAAGCGAAGCCTCCTCCCAGCTCGATGAGGAAACGCTTGTAAATTCGGCGAAAGCAGAAATGCGCCGTTGAACGGGGCAAACCAGACATGTCGTATTCTCCGTGTAGATCAGGGACGATGCGAACCGTTTGGAAGGCCTGGCGGGTTCTCCAGGAGGTAATCGCCGGCAGGATCGAGGCCCTTGAGCTCGGCGATCGCCTCGATCCGGCGCGCAGGACCCCGTCCCCTGATGAAGACGACGAGGTCGATCGCCTCGGCGATGAGCCGGCGCGGCACTGTGGCGACAGCCTCCTGGATCAATTGCTCGATCCTATAGAGCGCGGCGCGCGCCGAGTTGGCGTGAACCGTGGCGATCCCACCGGGATGGCCCGTATTCCAGGCCTTCAGCATGTCGAGGGCCTCGGCGCCCCTCACCTCGCCCACGATGATTCGATCGGGACGAAGGCGAAGCGTTGAGCGCACGAGATCGGCAAGGCTCGCGACGCCCGGCTTGGTGCGCAGTGTCACGACGTCCTTGGCCTCGCAGCGCAGCTCGCGGGTATCCTCGATGATGACGATACGCTCATCGAGGCGTGCAATCTCGGCCAGGAGCGCATTGGCGAGTGTCGTCTTGCCCGATCCGGTGCCGCCCGCAACCAGGATGCTGCGGCCTTCGACTACGGCCGCCGCCAGCACCTTGGCCATCAGTGGCGAGGCAATCTGCGCCCTGACATAGTCGGAGAGAAGAAACGTCGTCGTAGCGGGCTTGCGGATGGCAAAGCAGGGCGCGAGCGAGACCGGCGGCAGCACGCCTTCGAACCTCTCGCCGGTCTCGGGAAGTTCGGCCGATATGATCGGGAAGGATGCGCTGGCCTCGGCCCGGACATGGCTTGCGACCAGTCGGATGATCCGCTCCGATTCCTGTGGCGTCAGAATGACGCCGGTATCAGTGCGTCCGGACCGGTGCCGCTCAAGCCAGAGCCTGCCGTCCGGGTTGACGATCACCTCGACAACCTCGGCCTCTTCCAGCGCCAGCGCGATCGCCGGCCCCATAGCGGTCCGCAGCATGCCGCGGCGGCGCTCGCGGGTTTCGGGCGAGAGAAGGTCAGACATTGCCGACCTCCTCTCGCCCAGCCGGAGACGGCTCCGGCTGCTGGCCCGCCGCGTGGTGCGAGCGGGATTCTGTTGTCGTGGTCTGCGCCTCGCCGGCGCCGAGTGGAGCGCCCTCCTCCAGATGCCGCATGAAGAGGTCCGGATTTGCTGTCGAGACCTGTTCCATGACGTCGGCAACCAGCCGGCCGCCCGAGGCGATACGCTTGCCGACCTGCGCGACGAACATCTCGAACCGCTCGCGCCCGAGCGCACGCGCGGCGTCCTGGTCTCCAGCGGGCAGCGGAGGCGTGGTCGTCAGGTAGTAGCGAACGAACAGTGCGATGGTTTCCGCCATGATCGAGAGATCACGGTCTGCCCGATCGAGCTGCCGGCTCATCCGGTCGAGCCTGCGGATCAGGGCTGCGTCTCCGCTTGCATCCCGCTCCGGATTGAGAAAGCGGTCGAGGGCGGCGTCGACGATCGCCGACTTGTTGGTGCCAGGCCGCCTGGCCGCGAGTTCGAGCCGTTGCGCCACGCTGTCGGAGACATAGGCGGATAGCTTTGGTTTCATTGCGAGTGCCCCTCAGAATGCGGGAAGGAGATCGTCGTCATCGCGCGTGGCGGCATGAGCGCTGCGGATGGCGCTGGAGGCATTCGCCGCCCGCTGCATCTGGTTGCGATCCGCCGCCACATCTGCGTCGTCGTCGAGCAGCCGCTCCTCGGCAAACCGCGTCGCCTCGGCTTGGGGAGCTGTTTCCTCAAACAGCGGCAGTTGCTGTTTGAGCCCGCCCTCCTCCGCGCCCGCCTGCATGAGGTCGCGGTATGGAAGCGTTGCCAACCGGAGATCGACCGCCCGGATCTGGCGCCCCCAATCGCTCGGACGTGCAGCCGGGCGATCGCGGTATTCGCCGGCACCGACGGGCGGTGACGGACGCAAGCGCGTCACAAAATTTGAGTCCTCGTAGTGCCTGAGCTTGCGGGCCCGAACCGGCGCAAGCCCCGAGACAAGCACGATGGCCTGATCTTGGGGCAGCTGCATCACCTCGCCTGGAGTGAGCAGCGGCCGGGCGGTTTCCTGGCGGCTGACCATGACATGGCCAAGCCAGGGTGCGAGCCGGTGACCGGCATAATTCCGCTGTGCCCGAAGTTCCGTTGCGGTGCCGAGCGCATCCGAAATGCGCTTCGCAGTTCGCTCGTCATTGGCCGCAAAGGCGATGCGGACATGGCAATTGTCCATGATCGCGTTGTTATCGCCATAGGCCTTGGCGATTTGATTGAGCGATTGGGCGATCAGATAGGCCCGGATGCCATAGCCGGCCATGAAGGCGAGCGCGCTCTCAAAGAAATCAAGCCGGCCGAGCGCAGGAAATTCGTCCAGCATCAGGAGCAACTGGCGATGCTTTGCATCGCCTGCCCTGACGTTTAGGGACTCGGTCAATCGGCGGCCGATCTGGTTGAGGATCAGCCGGATCAACGGCTTGGTGCGGCTGATGTCTGACGGCGGGACGACCAGGTAGAGCGTGACCGGCCTGTCCGCACCGACGAGGTCCGCGATGCGCCAATCGCAGCTCTCGGTATTCCGGCTGACGACCGGATCGCGATAGAGGCCCAGGAAACTCACGGCGGTGGACAGCACGCCGGAACGTTCATTTTCAGACTTGTTTAGCAACTCCCGCGCGGTCGCGGCGACGACGGGATGGACCTTCGGCTCGGCTTCTGTTCCGAGATGGTTGGTAGCCAGCATGATCCGCAGCGTCTTCTCGAAGGACTGCGCCGGGTCAGCCAGGATCTCGGTGACCCGTGTCAGCGTCTTCTGTTGCTCTGCATAGAGGAGGTGGAGGATGACGCCGACGAGCAGCGAGTGGCTGGTCTTCTCCCAGTGGCTTCGACGCTCCAATGCCCCTTCCGGGTCAACCAGGATGTCGGCAATGTTCTGAACATCGCGGACTTCGGCCGCGCCCTTGCGGACCTCGAGCAGCGGATTGTAGCGCGCGCTTGCTGGATCGGTCGGATTGAACAGCAGACAATGCGAGAAGGTCGAGCGCCAGCCGGACGTCAGCTCCCAGTTCTCGCCCTTGATGTCATGCACGACCGCCGATGAAGTCCAGGACAGCAGTGTCGGAAGCACCAGCCCCACGCCCTTGCCCGACCGCGTCGGTGCAAAACACATGACGTGCTCGGGTCCATCGTGACGCAGGTAGTAATTTTCAAATCGCCCGAGGAACACACCCCTGCCCGCGAGCAGGCCGGCAGCGCGGATCTCCTTCACATTGGCCCAGCGCGCGGAGCCGTAGGTCGTGACCAATTGGTTTTGCCGCGCCCGCCACACCGAATTGACGATTGCAAACAGCGCGCCCGCAATGCCGCCAGCCGCGGCGATAGCCCCGCCCTCCTCAAATATTTCGGGCGCATAGGCCTCATAGGCGAACCACCATTCGAACAATCGCCAGGGCAGATAGACCGGGTAGCCGCTAATGGCGAACCACGGCGCGCCAAGCCGCGCCTGAAATCCGAGCGCCGCCGCCGTCCATTGCGTCGCTCCCCATGTCGACGCGATGACGATGCCGAAGACAACCGTGATCTGACCGACGTAGATTTTTGCCGGAAACATTGTCCGCCCCACTCGACGCTCGCAACGAGCGCGGCGAGATGAAAAGCGGGATGACGGCTCGCATTCAACCTGAATAAAAATCGCCGTCGGCAACGAGATCCGGCTCGATCAAACCCATCGAAGCAAGATCATTGTCGCGGCAGTCTCGGCGTGGGTGAGGAAGCTCCTCAATTGAAGGTGAATGGCATGATCAAACTGGATCACCGGTTCGGGCTTGCCCAGGATTGGTGATCGCGCATGCGCACACCCAGCGAATGAACGAATCGAACGAAGGCCGCTTGTGCCTTCAACGTCGATGGTCGCATCGACCGTCAGCCTGAAAAAGGGCGCACGGGGACGAAAGCACTATCGCCGCGCGACGGGCTGCGCGATGGCAGCGATCTCGTACACGGATCAATTATACTACTATAATACCTCTGTTGTGGTTTGTCAAAGTTGACAAAGTTGCATTTACCGATATTGAAGGCGGAGTTCAGCTCATGTCCAAGGCACAGTCAAAGCCCTCCGGTACCGAGGATCTGTCCGTCCACGAGGACGGTGTGATGATGGTACTTAAGTAGAAACCCGCGGCCCTGAAGAGCCTCGCGCTCCCTGCCGGCGCGCAGGTCGCCATCGTTTCCAAAAGCGTGACCGCACTGCAGAAGGTGCGTGAGCAGAACAAGCAACTAACGGGGCAAGCATTCCGGTTCTTCTCCGAGGCGGCGAAGAAAACCGCTGTCGTCAACAAGGACGCATTCGCGCCCGATGCCCGCGCGCTCGCCGTTCTCGAGGGCGTCCGCATTGCGCAGGAGGATCTTCGGCGATCCGGCGGTGCGTATGATCTGGACCAGGTCAGAACGCTCCTGCGGGGCATCTCGCGGCAGGCCGTCGACAAGCGCGTGCAGGAAGGCAGCCTCCTTGCGGTACCGGGTCCCAGCAACCACCGAAGCTTTCCGACGCTTCAGTTCAACGTCGACGGCACCGTCGTCGAAGGTCTCAAGTCCGTCCAGGAGGCGCTGCCGACCAACAACCCCTGGACGGTTCTGAACTTCCTCGCCCAGCCTGACGACCGGTTGGGTGGCCGCAAGCCGATCGACCTCCTGAGGGAAGGCAAGGTTGAACTTGTGGTCGAGGCCGCCCGGCGCATGGCTCAGCAAGGCGCGTGAGCGCTCCGCTGCGGCCGGACGATCTCGATCGCCGCCGTCCCCGCCAGGTCCGGCTGCGGACGGGTACGATTGTTCACCGGTTCTACACCGCCGGGTACGATCCGATCTTCTTCGACACATCGCGTCTCGGCCGGCTGAACGCGCCCGACGGGAGCTATGGCGTTCTCTATGCCGCCCGGGAGCCTTTTGGCGCCTTCGCGGAGACGTTCCTGCGCGTGCCGGGACGGACCCTGCTCGATCCCCGCCTGCTCCGTCGCAAGGCCTATGCTCGCCTCGAGATCACATCAGATCTTTCGCTGGCCAGACTGGCCGGCCCCTCGCTCGCCATTTTCGGCGCGACCGCCGAGGTGGTGCATGGCGGACTGCCTTACGACGTACCGCAGGCCTGGTCGAAGGCGCTTTTCAATCATCCGTTCAGTCCCGACGGCATCGCCTATTACGCCCGCCACGACGACGAAGGTCTTTGTTATGCGCTGTTCGATCGCGCACGCAGCTCAGTCAGAGAAATCGATCGACTGACCTCGATCAGGACTGGTTCTGGCGCCTTGCACAGCGGTACAGGGTCGGGCTTGCACCCGGCTAGCCCCGTCGAAGTCGGGGAGGCTCTGGACTAGCGTCCGATGCCGCGCTTCATTCCGATCGACCAGGAAATGCCCGCTCCGCCGACGCTGCCGCTGACGAGTTGGTCACGCGCGCGCTCCAGAACCGGCCGCCAGGGCACCAGGACGAATTCGCGCGACTGCTCGATCAGCGCGTACCGTCCGCTACTGAGCGTGAGCATTCGCTTGTAGACGCCGCTGAGGCTGTCGCCGGCCCTGACGTTGCGATATTCGCGCCCCGTACGAGCGGAAATGTCCGCCGCCGTTTTCGCCAGCTCGCGCTCTTCAAGGATATGCAGCATGTTCCGCGCATAGCGCGCCCGCCCTCCTTCTTCTCGCGCCAGCCCCTGTTCGATCAGCCACTGTCGTCTCGCCCGCAATGCCGTCTCGACCTCCGCGCCGAAACCGGTTGACGCGAGCCCATCGGATTCCCTTGCGAGGAGCTTCCGGTCGAGCCAGGTCGCACCGACTGCCTGCGGCAGCTCTTCGAGCTTTTGCCAAGACAACACCGCAACGCGCAACGGATTGCGCGAGCGCTCGAGTTCCTCATACCGAAAGGCCCGATCGAGATAGTCCTGGCCGACCTTCCAGCCGCCGTCGGCAAGGCGGCTGACCGTCCCTTGCCGACGCATCGCCTCCAGTCGCCGGACATGGGTTCCGATATATTCGGCCGATGCTTGCGGATCCGACTCCCGGTGCAGGCGCTCGCTGTAAAAGCCGTCATTGGCCGCGGCCACTTCGGCAATCGTTCGATCCACCGGGCGCAGCTGCGCCGAACGCGGCCTAAGCTCCACAATCGTGTTCCGCGCGGGCAGCTCTTCGTTGGCGCCGAGAGCGCCGACCTCGGCATAGTGCGCCAGCCCGTCGACCCCATCGATCACCACATAGCGGCGCTCCGTCAGCTCGTCCGCAAACCCTTCGCCAACGACCCGCCCGATCAGGTGCCGGCCCTCGCTCCGCGGATCGAAGATCGCATAGCTGGCTGCCGCCCGCGAGATACCCGCCGCACGCAGTTCGCGATGCATGGTCTTGATGATGTCGCCGCGCTCGCCCATCCGCCGGAGCTTCAATTCGAGCTCCCCGTCAAGACGCCAGCGGCCGGGACTGTCTTCCTCCGCCAATCCCATCCGCTCGAGCGTCCGCAGCCGGCCCATGCGCATCGTGTGCCAAACCGGATCCCGCGCGGCCTGTGCAAGCTCAAGGACACCATCACGGGCATCGCGCAGGATAGCCCGGTCAATCCGCGTGAACCGCTCGGCCGTGACTTCCTGCTGAAGCTTGCGCGCGGTCTCGATCTCGGTCTCAGGGCCGAGTTCGCGGGTGACGAGGTCGGAAGCCCGTGCCCGAAGACCGTGGGCGATATAGTCCCGTGCGATCACGAGGTCATGCCCCGCGGCATCTTTGCCGCGGAGCACGACATGGCTATGCGGATGGCCCGTGTTGAAATGATCCGCCGCGACCCAGTCGAGCCTGGTACCGAGGTCACTCTCCATCTGCCGCATCAGGTCACGGATAAAGGGTTTCAGATCAGAGAGCTCCGCGCTGTCCTCCGGTGCCACGATGAAGCGAAACTGGTGGCGGTCTCCGGCGCTTCGTTCAGTGAACGCCTTGCCGTCGGCGCGATCGTTGGCTGCATCATAGAGTTCGCCAGGTTCACCTGTGCGCGTCACGCCGTCGCGTTGCACATAGCGCAGATGCGCCCGGACGGCGCCTGCGTCGCCGGCCTTGATGCGCACGATCCGCGCCTTGACCACGACCCGGCGCTGCCTCTTGTTCCGGCCCCGACCGGCAAGCACCGCACCTTGCGCGTATCCGCGGCCGATCCGGCCGCCCGAGAAGTTCGACGCGTGATGAGCCGTGTGGCCGGCGCGTTCTGCGGCCTGCCGAACACGTCGAAGGTATCCGGCAGGCTTTCTGGCCTTGCGGTTGCCGATGCGGCCGAGCTTCGGTTCGAGTTCGTCGTCATCGATGTCATGCATGACACGGGCTCCCCTTGAGAAGACCGCGGATATGTGAAGCCAAAGATCCCTCGCCAAGTCGCAGACGCGAACGACGAGCACTGGCATCGCCTTGAAGCCTGATTGGCGACATCCCGTTGCGCCGTATCGCCAACTCCTTGATGTGCAGACAAGGACTTGGAGCTCGTCGAACGCCGGTGCTTTAATCTTGCCTTACGCCACACTCTGCTCCGCCCTCAGCCCTGCTGTCTCTCACTTTGCTTAAATCGCCACAGGTCCGAAGGTGCAAGTCCCGAGGGATTGGATTTCAGCAATCGGCCGAACAGCAATTCGGGCTCAGAGAGCAATCGCGCGCAGGGCGCGGCCGGTGTTCGAACTGGCGAGACAGCGCGCGCAATCGGAGCCTTAAGCGACATGGAATTCCGGGAAATCAGCGCGGAACGCCGCGCACGAAATCCGTCCGACTGATCGTATTTGGCCGGCGGAAAAGCCCTCTACTGAACGTGAAAATACTGCTCTGCTCTTTGCAAAGCGACGCGAGAAATCGGGATAGGGGGGAGCCTCGCAGCCCCTCCCCTCCCACACCACCGTACATACGGGTCCGTATACGGCGGTTCGCTGGATTAAGCGGCAAGAGTTGTTCTGTTGCCGCCGTAGTTTGGGTGTCAGCAATCGTCGCGCCAGCTTCGACTCCTCTGATCAGCGTCAGTCAGGGTTTCACCCCTTCCCGCCGTTCCGAGGCCAGTTGCCCGGAATTCAGTCGCATGGCCGATGCGATATCGCTGCATCTACTCGTCACTTCCAGCGTTCAGGCCTTCGGCGAAACTCGTTCCGCCTACTATGCCCTCTGCTGACTTCTGCACTGCGGTCAGATCGCCTTACGACGACCTCAGTCTCGTTGCCGAGACGCAGCGCAGATCTCCCGAGGTAAGATCGACCGCCTTCGCCGCACGCCCGCCGGATTTACCACCCCGGCCCTTGATGACCGTGGACTTCGCGATCACGTGCTCGCTCGTCCGGCCGGGTAGGCCTCGTTATCCGGTTTTTGTCCATCGGGCCGCGGCTTTGGTCCACGCTTCCTTCAGACCCCACCTCGCGATGACGCCCTTGCGCTTCGCTAATCCTTCACCGTCATCAGGCTGGATAGAGGACTTCCACCTCCAAGCTGCCGGTCATGCTCGGCACACACGCAAAAAGGCCCCGCCTCCGGGGAGGCGGGGCCGATGATCCGACAGGGTCAGTCGCCGTTGCGACGCGACCAGATCAAGCTGAAACCCTCCTCGCCTTCGACCTTCACCAGCGAGGCGTAGATCGGTGCTGGGAAGCTCGGATCGTCGAGCTTGACCGAGAGATATTCGCGCTCGCTGTCGCGGGCGGTTTTCTTCCAGGCGGCGCCGAACTCGGTGCTGCCCGCAAAGATCCGGTAGTCGGGAGCCTTGTCGTTGTCCGTCTCGGATGCGACGAGCTTGGCCTTGATGTTGAGCGTCAGCGTCTTGATCGAGCCGGTGTAGCCGTTGTCGGAAGCCGTGAAAGTGCCGATGGTCGCCATGATAATCTCCGTCTGTTTTGCTCGGGCCGCGTCCATCGCAGCCTCGATGGCGATCCCTGGCCCGGGGAGCGATCGGCCCGCAGCCATAAGGCCCGCAGCGCCAGCGGAGGACGGCGACAAGCCTGCTTTTTTGTGCTTCGCGAGGAATGCCGCCGCTTCGCGGCAGGGGAAAAAAGCAGACGCAGCCGTTGCGGGAAGGCGATCGAGGCTCTTGCCGTCCCTCGGGCTTGATCAGCCCAATCGAGACTGCGTTGGACGCGAGCTCATGACGGAACCGACGGAGATGACCTTGGCGACCGCCGCCTGCGCAGCACGAGAACACGGCCGGATCGGCCGAAGACAAGCCGATGCCCGTGCATCAATCGCAGGCAGGACGCAGACGGACCAGGGTAAAGAACCCGGCCGCATTTTTGCGCAAATGAACCCGCAGCACCGCCAGAACATCCGTCAGAGCGCGCTCTCGAAGCGCGGCGTCATGACAGGATCAACCCGTCCGGCCTGGCCGCCTCGCCACGTAAAAGGAGGCGCGACACAGGCACTCTGGCCGCAGCAATTGGCGTGGATCGGACGGATCGTGCCCCTGAAGGGCTTGCGTTGGGAGTAGCCACTTTAATCTATGAAATCGGCCGCGCTCCACCAGGCGCGCGGCCGGTTCTTGGAGCCTACTCGTGCCGCTCACGTGGCCCCTGCGGTTCCACTCCGCAGCCTGCGAACGTGGTTCGCTGTCCTGCGCCTTCCCTTGGATCGCGATCGGCGCCATCTGGCTGAATCACGAGGCGCCGTTCGTAGTGATCGGCCAGCTGCAACAGACGCTTCCTGATGAAAGGATCAGCCTGTTCGGCGAGCGCCCGCACAGTCCGTGCTCTCTCTTTGCAAAAGTCGTCGTCCATGGCGTCCCGCTGAAATCAGCAGGATAGTGCCAGTTAGGCAGGACCAATGTGACGTAGATCATATTGCCATGGGTTTTCCACGCAATTCACGTGCATTTGGGAAGCAGTCGTCACACCACGAACGCGACGCCGACCCAGTCGTCTTCACGCCAAACGACATTGCACGAGTAGGTCCTGCTGGGCGGAACGATAAGGGTGAATTGGTCGGGAAGCGAGGATGGCGGATCTTCTGCCCTGAGCGCTGCGCCACTCTCTGTGATATCGCGCACGACACAGCATAATGACAGGTCTCCAAACCTGATCAACGCATTGTCCAGCGATGGATTACGCACGGACTTTCGCCTGTCCGGAAGAGCATTCATGTCCATGTCCATCAATAACTAATGCAAAAAAGATCGGTGCTTTGTGAGTAATGCTTCACGCTGTACGCCGGTTGGATCGACCTTTCCCGCGACGGCGCCGCGGCCCGTTGCGACGGTGCCCGCGCGGAGGATCAGGCAATTTCACCGCGTTCCTTACGGCGGGCTCGCTCGTTGGCGGATCGTCGACTGGGCGAAGCGACGACCTTCGAACAGCGACCGCCGTTTGAAGCGCGGCGAGGAATTGCCGTCCCTCTTCCGTGATCTCCCAACCGTCCGCATCGCGAACCACAAATTTGGCCAAGAAGATATTCAGGTCAGGCGCATGTTCGGCCAATCGCTTCATGCGATCAGTCCAATCTTTTCCACTGTTCATCAGTATTTCGACCGCGTGCCGAACTTCGGCAACGGAGGCTCGCCCGGCGGGCTGGCCGGCCAGCACTTTCAGGACGGTCAGCTGGAAGGACAACTTCCACGTCTCCGGTCAGGCTGGATACAAAGTCTCGGCCAGAGAGGTTAACCTCCGATCAAAGATCGCAATTACCAAATGACTAATGGCGAAATGGATCAGGCATGGCCCGCGGATGTCGACCACTGCGCGAGACTGCTCTGAACCAAGACTGGCTAATTCGAGTAGCGAAGTGCCGGATCTGACCTCGCCGCTCGATATCAAGCTCAGCCAGCGAGTTCGATGGCTTCGATTTCGACAGACGATCAGAAATTGGATAAGTGCATTTTGCTGTCCATCGGGGTCCACCATAGCGAAGCGGTCGACACTGCGATCGGCGTGGGATCTCATTGAAAGAGCGTGGCTGGACGCCGCCGATCGTGCCAGGCCTAAGAAACGGAGGAAGGGCGCGCGCTCCGCTGGAACGCGCACCGTTACCCACCACTCATACGTCCGGCTTCCACGTCCAGAGCGGACGAGCGACGCCAAGGATATCGCAGCGCAGGACCGGACCGAAATACCTAGAATCGAACGAGAGAGGATGCGGCTGCAGCAGGAAATACTCCCCGTCGACGAGCCGCATGCAGCCCTCCCAGGACGGCAACGGCCGGCCTGCATGGTCCTTCGCCTGCACTTCGGCAATGACCTTGCCGCCCATCGAAATCGCGTCCGTCGGGTCCTTTGAGCGGCAGACCTCATCGCCGCGAACCGCAACCACCTGCTTGAGCAGCGGCACCGCCTGAGGCGCGACCTCGTGCGCCACGATCAGAAGCTCGATCGAAGGCGGCGGCCTCAGCACCGCAAGCTCGCCCCTCACCGGCAAGCGCTGCTCGAGCACGTAAAAGCCGAGCGGCGCGCTGCCGGAAGCATTGTAGATCAGGAGCGGCGCGCGGTCGGCAAAGGCCATGCACAGCGTGACGATGCCGCCGCACATGACTACGAGGATCGCGGCCCTTCTGAAACGACGGCGTGAATCAATCCGCATCTGAGGTCGACCTCCGCTTGCTGGCCTGCGAGAATTCGACGAGGTCCTCGATGTGATAGCGGACGTAGCGGCCGTGCTTCCGGTAGGCGGGTCCGCGCCCTTGCACGCGCATTTTCTCCAGCGTGTTCTTGGTGAGCCTGAGCCAGGCTGCCGCCTCCGCCGTATTCAGGAACGGCTTGTCAGGCTGCTTGTCTTCCATTTTCGTCATGTTGTCCGGCACTCCTTCTCGCGAGAGCCCGCGCAACGCGCAGGATGCGAGAAGAAGCGTCGTCAGATCGCGCTCAAATTCGAGTGGCGAAGATCAGCGAGCGCGGTTTGCCACCCCGTGCGGGCAGGTCTCGTCCACCGTGAGGCAGGCCGCCCGCTCAGCCGAGCAGATCGCGGTATCCGCCCTTCATCAGCTCGGTGCCCTTGGCGACCAGCCGCCGAGTCCGGTCTTTGAGAAACTGGCTCGGCCCCTGCCATTCATTGGCAACCATCTTCGCGCCGAAGATCGTGGTCGCGATCTGCCGATAGGTCTTGCCGTTCAGGCTTTCGTCCAGCGCAAGCAGCGCCTGGCGCAGCCGCTCGTCGGCGCCAAAGGGTGATGTTTCGGGCGGCGCCGTCTCTTTGACCATGAAACGTTGCAGGCGCTTCAAGAGTTCGGTCTGGGCCGCAAGCTCCGACAGTCTTTCGAGCTCGAACACCGGCCGGAACCTGCGGGTCAGAACCGGGAGATCATGGAGCTCGACCGCGACGTGGACACCGTGGCCCTTCAACAGCACGAGCGGCCGGCCGTCAGCGTCGATGACCGCATGGCGCTCGACCTTGAAGTCGGCGAGCACGTTCGGCGGTTCCTCGTCGCCCTCGCGCGGCGGCAACGCCTTGAGCCGCGCCACGCGTTTCAGCGCGCGCGCATGCCAGAACACCGGCGCGTCACGCGCGGCGAGCGCAGGGTCTGAAAAAGCCAGCAGGCCCCATTTTTCGGCCTGCGGGAACCGGCGCGGCAGCCGCAACAATAGCGTGCCGTCGCTCAACGCGAGGCACGGAAGATGACGCGGGACGGAGCGCCGCCAGTCTGCGGCATAGTCGGCGTTACGCCGCAGGAACTCCCATGCCCAGTCGGCGGCGTCGAAGCGGACCTGATTTGAAGCCGCTTCGCCGCCGTCGCGCCGAGCTCGCCTGTGATGCGACATATTCAAGAGAGCCCACCACGCCTTGAGGTTGCGCTTATGATCGTTCCGGCCGATTGGGGCAAGAGCACGGCTCCCGGGCCTTGGCATGTCGAACGCAAGGCACGCTCGAGGGGCCTGCGGCTCGTCGGCAAATCGGCGCGCCATCTCGCCGGCAAGGGAATATGAAAACATCTGCGGAGCAAGAGCAGCACGCGGGCATCGCTGCTCGGTCCGCAACGCCAGGCTACGCGTTAACCCAACGTGGTATCAATCTTGCTAGTTTCAGATTAGCTTGATGGTGCGCACGCAGATTCACGGCGTTCGCATATTCCTCGAGCCAACCGAACCAAGAGGACGACATGGCCAAGAAAGCGAAGAAGGCGAAGAAGACGGCGAAGGCGACCAAGAAGGTCGCCAAGAAGACCAAGAAGATGAAGAAGTAAGCGCGCGGTTTTCCGCGCGCCCAAGCCGCCGCGGCATCCGCCGGTCGCGCCGATCATGGCGACGAGGCGACCGGATGCATCGCAAGATGCTCTTGCGAGGCTGCGGCGACGATCAGGCCGGCCCCATGTGCACACGGCTCGAGCAGCCACTGGATTGATGCACATGGGTCCGGTTTCTTTGCGCTGGCGGTCCTTTTGCAGACTGCCGTTCGCGGCGATCCCGCCGATCAGCACCTGATGCGTCGGCGCCGGGGGCCGGCCAAATGATTGCTCCGGCCGCACGCAGCGTCCAGGCGGCTTCACGAGTTGGGGCTGGAGGGCCATACGGGACAGCCCCCGCTCCTGCTCCTTGCCATCCTGCGTCAGCCGGGCTGCCGCGGGTGATCCTCAATTGCATCCGGGATCATGTCAGACGAATCGACGGCCGCCGCCGGGGGAGCGAGAACAGGCGGGCGGAAGGCCAGCAGGAAGTCTGCAGCCTTTGAAGCCCTGCTTGCGGCGCGGAAGATCGCGCGGTTGTCCGCGCGGAGGACCTCGATCCAGTTGCCGATATAGTCGGCGTGTCGAACCGTCGGAGATATGGAGAGGGTTGCGCAAACGAATGCGGCCGTCATCTCCGCGACCAATTCTTCGCTGGCATAAGGCCTTGAGCCGAAACTGCCGGTCTGGTCGCGGTCCAGACGGCTGCGATGTCCTGTCCAGTGCCCGAGTTCGTGGAACAGGGTGCGATAGTAGTTGATCTGATCGAAGAACGCCGGCTGCGGCGGCAGCTGGATGCAATCACGGTCGCACTCATAGTACGCCTCGGCCCCGTCATGGCGGATGTCGGCAAGCGTTGCTCCGGCAAGCGCCTCGGCCTCCGGCACGATCTCGCGTTCCGGCAGAACTGATGGCGCGTCATGACAATAGCCTGGCAGGCCGTCGCATTGCGCGACGTTGAATACCGTATAGCGCCGCAGAAAGGCGACGGTCTCCGGCCCGCTCGCCTGGTCCGGCGTCGATGGCAAATCATCCTGCGATTGCGTCTGCCGGTCGCTCGGAACGAACCTGTCGGCGTAGCAGATGGCGGAGCCCTGCTCACCTTTTCGAACCGTGCCGCCGAGAGTGTTGGCCTGGCGAAAGGTGAGCCATTGCTGCGTGCGATACCCCGCATCGAACAGCCTGCCCCACAGGATCAGGACGTTGATCCCGGAATAGGCCCGGCCGGTCGCCGCATTGCGCGGCAACCCAACGACGGACTGCTCCTTGCCGCGGCCCCAGGGCTGCACCCACGGCACGATGCCCTGTTCGAGTTCGGAGACGATCCGGGCGGTGATTTCTTCATAGAGCGTCGTGCGCGGCTTGGCCGCGTTGCGGCTTCGTTTGTGTAACATGATGCTGTCCCTTGCTCACTTCCCCGCACCGGTCCCCGCTGGCGGGGTGGGCGGCGAAGAGCGACCGGATAGCCGCGAACGCTCGAGGCACGGCGCACCGCAACGGCCGGAGCGACAGCGGAGGACCGCGCTCAGCGGCAAGATGGTCAAGCAGAAGATCGATGGGGCGCGGTTGCGGCTTGCCGGTTCGCGGCTACAAGGGAGCGCCGCCCACACCGCCGTTCGGAGCCGATCAAGGAGCGCCGGCCGCAGCCGGCCGGCTCATATCAGCCCAGCAAGCGCATGACCTTGTCTCTCAGATCACGATTTCCGGTATGAACCGTCCATTCCAGCAGCATCTGGCGCACGTTTGTCGGGATGACGCCGTGAAGCATAAGGCGCTGGATCACCAGGAACAGGTCCCCATCCTGCCTCGGCCATGAGAGATCGAGCAGTAAACGGATATCATAGCCAAGCCAAACACCCTCCAGGGCCAGTATCAGGACGTCCTCGTCGAGCCAGAATCCGCCGAGGAAGATGCAATGACCTGCCGACGCCTCCAGATCCGAAGTAAATTGCGTGTCCGACCAAAGATCCAGCGCTTGACCGCCGAGATGACAGACGCCGGCGCCGAACGTGACGGGCATGGCATCAGAGTCATATTCCCCGATGGCAAAGGTCGGCACGGCAAGCCATTCGCGGCATGTGGAGAGCAGCTCAAGACGCTCAGCAGCTCTCGCCGCCCGTTCGCCGGTTGCCCCCAACGACAGGGTCCGCGCGGGATTCACAAGAACGACGCGGCTCCTCTGGGGATCTGCCAGCATCCTTACAACCCATAGCGTTATCGCCACGACCGCTACCATTCACCGCTGCGAAGCGCCCGGACGGCGGCGGGCCCTACCGCGGATAAGAGTTACCATCGAGTCATCGAAGGCTCGCGTCGTCCTGCGGCTCGAATGCGCACGCATCAGACGCATTCCGACCGAGCGAGGGTTTTGAGGACGGGCGGCGAGATCTCGGCCTGCCGACACAGGGTCGAGAAAGCCGCAGTGTCACCGTGGAGGTAACCGGCAAGCGCCATTGTTGTGCCAACAGGTCTGGGGGACGAAATCCGCTCGAGCGGCCATCCGGCGCGGCGCAGGATCCGCTCCATGCGAACGTCGGTCACGGTGACAATCGACCTGGATTGGGTGCACTTCAAGTACTCGATCATTGCAGCAAACAACATGAAGGTCGCGCGACTCAATCCCCCAGTTGGCGAATGTCCGAGCCGCTCCGTATCGACGCAGAAGCGTGAGCTCTCCAGGACCTGCTGATCCCGCGGCATTGGCTCCCCCTCAAGCAACGAGCTGAACACCTCGCTGAGCATGGTCGGCCCTGTGGTTGGCAAAAGACGCACACATCCCAACACGTCCTTCCGATTGGAGAGCATCACGAGGTACGATGGATTGAGCGTGTCGAAGATATCGAGTTCCATATTGTTGCCGATCGACACTTCCCATCCGAGGCGATCCTTGAATACTCGACGTCGGAGTCCATACATTTGCCTCAGCACGTCGAAGTGCTCACTGAACTGATGGCTCTCGATGGCAACGATCTGCACGCCTGACCTCCGCATTCCGTAGAGGCCGTCACACAATCAGAGCGTGTTGTTCGCTTCACCTGTTGAATCTTACAGGAGGCAATTTCAAAGGGAAACGTGATCCATCAACGTCAAGCTAGGACCAGCCGATGACATCCGTTTTGGAATTATTCTTGGAAGAGCTGGCGCTGTCCTAATTCATCCGCATGAAATCACTGGAGCAGTCCTCGGCGCAACGCCTCGCCGACACACTGCGCAATCGACGCCGCTCCGAGCTTGGCGCGTGCGTTCTCCAAATGGAAGGAGACGGTTCGTGCCGATATCCCGACCAGCACCGCAATGTCCGTCATTGTCTTGCCCTGCGCAGTCCAGGTGAGGCACTGCCGTTCTCGTTGGGTTAGGATGTCCTGTCCATCTGAAATCCTTGGACATCGGCGTCGTTCGGCAGAAAGGTGCGCGTGAAAATAAACTGCGATCACGTGAACGATCTCGAGCAGCTCCGTAGCCGGACGCTCAATCACCATCGCCTTCTCGTCCACAGCAAGCGTAAAGGCCACCGTTCGCCCAAATCCGCCCCTGATTGGAATCGTAAGACCGGACTTGATGCCGAAGGTACTGGCTTCATCAAAGAACTGGCGTTCTGCCTGACTCACCGATCGATCGCGCGCGCTGCTGCTCCAGCTGAATATCTTCTTGTCACGTGACACGCGGCGGACCACCGGGTCCAGCCGCTGATAGTCGCGTTCGGCATATCGCCGTGTCCATGCCTTGGGATAGGATGAGACGATCGCGGGCTGGCCGCTCACAATATCGAGATAGGCAAACCACCGAAATCCCAATTGCTCAGCCGTACGCCGCGCGACCTTCTCAAAGCCGCTCGCTCCTTCAGCCGTGTTGACGGCATCGGCAAACTCCTCGAGCAGACGTTCAAAGGCTCCCATGAGCTTGCAGCCTGGTTCGCTGAAGTTGCTCAGCCCTGTGCAACCGACGCCCATACCGGACATTGGCAGGGCTTTTCGATGCGCGCACGCGCCAATGTGCGGCGGCCATTCCCTCCAGTCTTCGACGGCTGCAAGCAGGTTGATGCATCGCCGCTACTCGCGATTCAACGGCGCCGGAAACACGCGAATGGTCATGACCTGGAACGCGCGCAGCGACAGGCGGCAGGTACGACCGTCCATCCTTAACTGCTCAATTCGATCTTCGAGGATGTTGCTCGCCCACACCGACGATACGTCGACCCTGAACTCCAGCATCGCGCGCACCTGAACACCTGAGCTTTCGTAGAGCCGGACGACCCACCCTCTTCCATCTTCCGCCGGCTTGATCGTATCGACGATCACGCTGGACGGAGACGCCCGCAGAAACGATTGTCGCAGCGGTTCATGCGGTTGCCCCTTGGTCCAAAGCACCGGACGCGCAAAGCACAGGGCGTGCCGGACCGTGCCGGCGGCGCGCCAATCGCCCTCATGAGGATAGATCGCGTAGCGCATGCAGTGGCGTCCAAGATCGGCGTTCGGGTCGGGAGATACAGCGCCGCGCAGCAGTGTGAGGGCAAGCTGGTTGCCAAACGTCGAATACCCGTGTTTGGAGGCGCTGAACAACGACACGCCGAAATCCGGCTCCGACAGATCCGACCATCGATGGCCAGGAACCTCGTACCTGGCCGCGTCAGCATCCGTATTGGCGTGCGTCGGCCGCTCGGTCGCACCGAACATGGTTTCATAGGTCGCACGCGATGCGTGGCAGGCGACAGGAAACATCACCTTCAGAAGGGTCCGGCGCTCCTTCCAGTCGACGGAGGTCTCGAACTCGAGGTGGCGTGCTCCGGCGTCCATGCGGATGACCTGCGCAAGCTGGCTCGCTTTCCCGAGCGCCCGCTCGAAGCGGATCTCGCCCCTGACGCCACCATCCGACAGAATGCTGAAGCTCACCTCTCCGGTCAGCTCCCGCGCCGTCTCCAGCGCGAACGGATCGATGTCCCATGCCTCGAAGTCGAGCGGCCTGTCATCATACAGCAGAAACCGGGCACCCGCCGATGCCAAGGCTTCGCGGCCGGTCGGCAGATGGACCAGCGACTGGACCAGGCCGTTGCGGTCGATTCGCGCTCTAAGATACAAGTTCGTCAGGACGAACCCGTCCGGACCGGCCGACATCGTGACGCGCTCATCCGTCGCAACCACCTCACCGGCCGCGAACGGTGGCGCAACGACATAGCGGAGTGCGCCTTCTGGATCGGACATGACCTCGGCGCGAGAGACACCGAGGGGGTTAACCGGCGTCCACCAGGCTCCGCCGGCGTCGCACAATGCTGCGAGCAGCAGCTGGCTGCGGCGTTTGGCCTTTGCCTCCACCGCAGCGAGGTCGGCTTCCGCCCTCTCGTATACTTCGCGAATGCTGCTGCCCGGAATGATATCGTGAAATTGGTTGACCAAGACCGTGCGCCACAGATCTTCGATGTCGCCCGCCGACGGCGCTGGCCGCTTCCAGGCGCACATAAGCGCGGCCACGAATTCGAGGGCTTGAAGGGCGGCCTCGCAGGCACGATTGAGGCGCTTGATTTCAGCCTGCGTGGTGAAGGTGCCGCGATGATATTCGAGATAGAGCTCACCCTCGATCGTGGCGAGATCCTCGGCCGACATCGCAAGGCGATCGAAGAACTCGTCCACGGTCCGCATCCGAATCCTTGGAAGCCCCTGCAAATCCCTCACGCGCTGCAGTGTCTCGAGCATCGTCTCATCGGCACCTCCGCCGCCGTCGCCATGTCCAAACAGATAGAGTGCGTCGGCCGACCGGTCAGCGTCCTTGTAGTTGGCCGCGTGATAGCGAAGCTCCGCGACCTCAGCTGAGCCATTGTAGGTATCCGCGGGCGGGAAATGGGTCAGCACCGTGCTGCCGTCGATGCCGCGCCAATGGAAACTGTGATGGGGCGGCGAGGTGAACTTGTTCCAGGACAGCTTCTGAGTCAGGAATCGAGACATTCCCGCCTGGTGCATAAGCTGGGGCAATTGGCCGTCATAGCCGAAGACATCCGGATTCCAGAATACGGCCGAGCGTCGCCCGAATGTTGTCTCGAAGTAACGCTGACCGTACAAGAACTGGCGGCAGATCGACTCTCCCCACGGCAGGTTACAGTCGGGTTCCACCCAGCTGCCGCCCACGGGGATCCATTGTCCGGCGGCTGCCTTGGCGCGGATGCGCGCGAACAGGCCAGGATCGTTCTGTTCGATGACGGCGTATTGATAGGCTTGAGAACAGGCGAACTTGAAGTCGGGATAGCGGTCCATCAGCGCAACGGCGGTCGAGAAGCTGCGTTGCGCCTTGCGCTGCGTTTCGTCCAATGGCCATAGCCAGGCCGTATCGAGGTGAGCATGCCCGATCGCCGATAGTTCGTGCGCGACGGTGCCGTTGCGTGCGTTGAGCAGGCCGTCGAGAATCGCTCGCGCCGCGGGCCAGGTCGCGCGATCGTCGGGATCAGCGATATTGCACACGCGGTTCAGCTCGTGCAGCAGCCGGCCGGCCCATGTTCGGTCCAAGGCAGGTTGTACGACCTCACCTACGCCGCCGTAGGAGCGGGACCTGTTCGAAGGATCCCTGTCTGCTTCGAGCTGGCGAAGCACGCTGTAGTCGAAATAGAACGCCGACGCCTCTGGATCAAAGCGACGCAGTTCGCAAGCGGCCAACGCGTAGCCTTGCGGCTTGCTGCCGAACGCGCCGAACAGGCCGTTGCAGGCTACTTCGACGTAGAAGGTGAGCTGCTCCCCGCCGCATGCCGACTGCAACAGCGGCGCGGTGTGGCGACCGGGATTGAGACCTTGCGACGAGCGTCCGTCCAGCCAGAGCAAGGCTTCCGAGTGGCTATCCCAATGGAGATCTATTCTCGCACCCGCCCAGGTCTTCGGTACTTCGGCCACGACGCGGACCCAATAAGTCGCCCAAAGCGGCCCGAGCTTCTCGCCCAGAGCGACTGGCCGATAGTCCAGCCGGAGGGCCTCTTCCAGACTGATGCGCCCGGTCGGTCCGGCAAGCTGGAGAGAAACCACCGGCACCCGATCGGAGTGAACCCTGCGCAGCAACCTTTGCGCAAAGCGTTGCAACCGACCGCGGGTGTAGCTCGGGTAGCGCCCGCGAGCCCGTGCGACTGGCGGATCGTTCGCAGGTTGGTCTGCTCTGTCGATCATTCCTCACCTGCACCGGCGCTGGCATTGCGGCCGGCGCCGGATCCGATCACTGCAATCTCCGAAGACCTGGATTCCAGCAGCGCCAAACGCCGATGGATGGCCTTATCGAGAGCATCGATCGCGCATACCAGATGGTAAAGTGAACTCGCAGTAGCTGCCCCTGTAAGTTCGCCGTTCCCTGACATCTGGTCCCACCATAGCCCTCTGATGGGCGTCCGGAGAAATCGCTCGAGGGTTTTGCCGGCTTCGGCAGCTATCGCCCACCACCCATCCCCCTCGCGCGCGGCGCGCGCAACCGCCGCCTTGAGCCGTTCCGTTTGGGGCCAGAGACGGGCCGTGTCCTCAAGCACCGTGAAGTCGTCAAGAATAGCATCGACCACGACAGACCGAGGGCGGGCAATGCCATGCTCTTCGCCGATTTTCTGCAGTTGATCGACGATCGGGTAAACCGAGTCATTCCTCGTCAAATTGGCCCATTTGGTCAGAAGCCACGCCCACTCGAATTGATGTCCGGGTTCAACGATCCGACCGGCAATACCGACCTGAGGCGACCAGTCAGGGTTGAAGCATTCGTAAAGCGCCCCTCCGCGTCCGACGAAGCGTGTAAGCGCCAAGTCAACAATGTCATGCGCCAATTGTTGCCAGGTCCCGCTGTCGTCGAGCTCGATCCAGGCGAGACAGGCCTCAAGCAAATGCATGTGTGGGTTCGAATATCGCTGGGTGGTTGGCCGGTCGCTTTCCACAAAGCCGCCACCGCGATGCCGATACGAGCCGATCAGACAATCGCGTACCGAATACGCAAGCCGTTCAGCTCGCCGCCGGGAATGCCTCGACACGGCAGCGCCAGCCAACATGGCAAACGCCTGATCGTAAAGTGCAGCGCCCTCTGACAGGATCATGCCATCGTGAGAGAGTAGACTTCGAAAGAGCCCATCTGTGCGCAGAAAATCGACGAAGTACCTGTCAACGCCGCGCAGCAGCCGCTCGACGTCCAACCGAGCGCCAAGTCGATAGGCCGTAAGGAGAGCGTAAATCTGTCGTGCCGGTACTCTTGCTCTCCGAGCAGCCACCACCGGATGCCCTCCCTGGGAGATCGCCTCCGAGAAGATGCCGGCCACATCGAGACCGATCCTCATCCACAACGGAACGGCTTCATCCAGTAACCAGGCCCTCAGTCTCTTGTGCACGTGCCGGGCTGCAGTGAAACCGGGCGATTCCGTCGACCACATCGAAGATGCCGGACCTTCCATTGTGTGAGATCTTTCGCGTGAGGAGAAGGAGATGCAGTCACACCAGCGTGCCCGCGAGAAACCGGCTCAGCCCAAATGGCTTACGTCCGGTCAAAGGAACCACGGAGATGCGGGACTAGGTTCGCCTGCAAAAACATCATGGCTCTGCCGGCTTGGATCCATCGGCTTTGAGGCGGTCGGGCCCGTTCGCCCGCTCGGGTACCGCGTGCGAGACGTCGATCGCGTCCGCAGAGGCGTCTCCGAGGCTGACACCCCCATCGCAGTTAAGAATTGCCCCCGTAACGTAGCTTGCCAGGTCAGATGCCAGAAATAGCGCAAGATTCGCCACGTCGTCCTTGGTGCCGTAGTCCCGCAAGGGAATTCGCTGTTTCGCTTGTGCTTCGAGCTCGGCCGTAGGCGCAAGCTTTGCCATGCCGACGGTCTCTGCGATCGGCCCCGGTGAGATTGCATTCACGCGCACACCGGCGGGCCCCCACTCCATGGCAAGGCATTTCGTCAGCATGTTGATTCCGGCCTTCGCGGCGCAGGCGTGGGCCTGAAACATGCTCGGTGTCGTGCCCTGCGGTGCTGTTATCGAGATCAGAGATGCGCCAGGCCGGCGCAGATATGGAAATGCCGCCCTCAGCACGTTGAAGGTGCCGATCAAGTCAATCTCGACCACTGTCTTGAAAGCGTTGGCAGACATGCCCATCGCCGGAGCAAGGAAGTTTCCGGCGGCTCCGGACACCACGATATCGATGTTTCCGAACCGCTCGACCGTCAGGGCCAGGGCAGACTCAACCGGACCATAGTCCCGTACATCCGCGACGAGCCCGATAGCCTCGTGTCCATCGGCAACCAGATCTCGGGCCGCTTTCGCTATCCTCTCTTGACTACGACTGACAACGGCGATCCTGGCGCCAGCATTGGCGAGCGCTCGGCCGATCGCGAGATTGATCCCACCGGACGCACCGGCGATGAACGCGACCTTTCCCTGCAGAGGTCGCTTCTTGTCGATGGAAGGCCTTAATCGTTGACGCGAATACATGTTGAATGATCCGGAAAGGAGTGGGTTGCAGGAGCGACGATGATTCCGAGTGTTAGATCTTCCAGACGCCTCCGAGATTCGATCGATAACCGAGAGCTCGATAGGTCGCGTCCACCAGCGATTGTCCCCGGCAGTTGAGGAGAATCCCCCTACCCAACCGGTTCATCGTGTATCCAAAGCTCAGGCGCGCCCGGGGGTCGGCGAATCCCAATGATCCGCCGGCTCCCGCGTGGCCGAAGGCCGCGCCGGAGAGAACGCAGCTCTGGTCCGCGCCCGGCAGACTGCGATTATCGATCGACTTCATGAAACCGAAGCTGAACCGGGTCGGCATCAGAAGCGTAGCATCCTCCCGGGTCGTCACCGCTACTTTGTTCAGGCGCGCGATCGCCGGCCGCGCCAATAAGCGTCTGTTTGCGACCAGCGCATAAAGACCGGCAAGTCCGCGCGCATTCGTGACACCGTTGACTGCGGGTATCTCTGCCGCACGCGCCTCACGGCTCGTGAAGTCGAAGCCGCCCGTATTGGCGAGGAACAGATGCGCCGGCGATTCTGGTTGCTGGAGCGCTGCGAGCATGAATCGCGACACCGAAGCCGTCTCGTCGGGCTGCGATTGGTGAAGCTCCGCCACACGGTCTTCGAGATCGATCGGCAGACCGATCCAGAAGTCGAGCCCGTTTGGGATGGCCAGCTCTTCCCGAAAGAATCGACCCAGACTGCGTCCAGTGATCCGCCACACGATCTCGCCGATGATCCATCCGAACGTAAACGCATGGTATCCCAACTGCGAACCTGGCGGCCAAAACGGCTCCGCCCGCGCAACGAGGTCGGTCATGTATGCTGCGTCGTAAAAGCCGCCCCGCCTGACCGGCTCACGCAAGTGCGGCAAGCCCGCGGTGTGGTTGAGCACCATTGCGACAGTCGTTTCCCGTTTGCCGGCCTGCGCATATTCCGGCCAATACCGGGCAACGGGGGCATTGAAATCGAGAAGGCCGCGCTCGGCGAGCAGATGGGCACAGAGCGCTGTCGCCCCCTTCGTCGCCGAAAATACCAGCGAGATCGTATCTCGCGTCCAGCGCGCCCCGTTGGAGCTCGCCTGCCCGCCCCAGAGGTCGACCACTTTCCTGCCTTCGTGCGTGACGCAAACGCTGGCCCCGAGCTCACCACGCTCCGCGAAATTGGCGCAGAAGGCTTGCATAACCGGCTCGAAACTTCGGTCGTAGCGGCCTTCGATCTGACTGCCGCCGACCCTCTTGAGAACATCAAAAACGCCCATCCGTTCCTCAATTCGCGTGATCTCGTTGTCGCGAAGCCACCCATGCGGGCGCTTATTCGCGTGATGCGAGGCGCGCCAGATTCGCTTCGTGGATTGCGCGCGTGATCGGAAACGCGGCGATAAAGGCGATCGAGAGCAGATACAGCGCCGCCTGGATCGGAAGCGCAGTAAGAGCCAGATCTCTCAAGACCTCAGCGCTGACCTGACCGGGCACGGCCCCTTCCGGGAAATGCACAAAGGTCAGGATCATGCCCGACACGAAGAGGCCTACGCCCGACACGCATTTCTGTGCGAAGGTGTTCGCCGAGAAGAGCAATGCTTCGGAACGCCGACCGGTCGACAGCTCACTCGCCTCGCTCACATCGGCAAGCATGGACGCCGTGAGGATCGACGAGCTCACGATCAACGTCAGAGAGATCGTCATCGCGATCAGGAGAACAGGCAGTAGCAGTGGGGATCCGTTGGCGGGAAAATAGCCGGAAAGCCGCAGCACAAACGGACCATAGTAGAAGACGATCGACAGCAGCCAAAGCGCGATGGCCGATCGCTTTTTGCCCAGATGGCGCGAAAGGCGTGGCGCGACGGCTGCTCCGAGGATTGACGCTGCGAGCACTCCGAGCATCAAAGCCGACAATTGATCCGAGTCGAAGCCCCAGAAGTAGGTGTTGAAGTAGGTACTCAGCGTAATCTGGATTCCAGCTGCCATGGCACTGCATACGCCGGCGGCAAGCAGGATCAGGAACGCCCGGTTTGAGAAACTCCCGATCATATCCTTCAAGGCAGCAACAAGACCTCCCGCCCGATGCACGGGCTGCCGAAGCCAGGGAATATGTCGTTGCGTACCGGCCGCAGACACCATGATGGCGACGCACATGACGACGCTGGCGACTACGCCGTAGTGCGCGTATCCATCTGGATTGAGCTGGCCGACGGGATGATCGATGTCCGGACGCAGAAAGACGATGAAGGCCACGAATGCCATGCTGACACCGCCGAACCATGCAAAGAACGTCCGATAGCTGAGAAGGCTTGTCCGGATGTCGTAGTCATCGGAGAGCTCAGCGGCCAAGGCCGAGCTTGGTATCTCGTAGAGAGCCAGAACGCTGCGCACGACAATGATGGTCACGAGCAGGTAAATCGCAAGCGCCGGGTGGCTCCAACTCGACGGCGCATTCCATAGAAGGAGATAGGTTAGACCGGCCGGTATCGCAGCCACATACATGAATGGATGACGCCTCCCCCAGCTGGAGTGCCAACGATCCGAAACGTAACCGATGATCGGATCGATCAATGCATCGAGCAGCAGGGCAATCATCGCGATGGTTCCGACCAATTGGGCGGAAAGCCCCATTACCTGGTTATAGTAAAGCAGCAGAAGGACGTTGAAGCCGTTATCCTTGATGCCGAACGCGAGGGAGCCAACGCCATAGAGCATACGCGTGGCCGGGCTGATCGGTGGTCTTTTCGTCGCTAACGGCAACAGACCTTGCCTATCAAAATTCGCTCTGAGATTCATGTTGGAGACCTTTTTCGGGTGTCTGGCAGGGCTCGTAAGCCCACACCCACGTCTTCGTCACTTCGCCTGAGGGCTTCGACCGCTACGCTCGCGCGCTGAAGAGCTCAGAACGCCGTCGTCAAGCTCGCCATGAAGTTGAGTGAATTCTTAAGCCGCGGCGTCGCACTCGGATGAACGTTGTAGCTCGTCCCCAGCATGAGATAGACGCCGGGATTCAGACGAAACGAGTTACTGACCGTGACCGATGCATAATCACCGAAGGGCCTGATCCCGGTCAGTAGCGCCTGAAAATCGAGAGCTGACTTGCTCAGTGTGGTGTAGCCAAAGATGAGAGCCGTCTGGTCCATCGGTCGTCCGGGAATGATTCCCATGCCGTAGACGCGCCCCTCATAGTAGTTCTGATACATGTTCTTGTCGGGATCGGAGGTCATGTAAAAACCTCCCACGTAGTAGCCTTGATAGGCCTCATAGGGGGCGGACGAGATCTGCGAGACCTGAACGTCTGCCGCCGCGTAAAACCCCCAGTTCGTATCGGTCTTGCGCCCCGCGGAAAAATCGAAGTAGGGCGACGTGTTGTACATGCCGCCAGCGCGGACCCAGACCGATCCCTGCGTGGGTGATGCAAACGTCTTGTAGCCAAACTCATCGATGAACAGAGCCTTGGCGTCCGGACTGGAGAACCCAAGGCCGATTGGGTTGGCCTGCTGCTCGACGTCCGCTCCGTCCGGAGAGATACTCCGCTGCACACCTGCCTTGTTATAGAAATTGTGTGGCAGATTGATCATGAGGTTGGCGCCGGGCGCGGGCACGCCCTGTCGCGAAAGTCCGAGCTCGTATGGGACAAGAGCCTGCGGCCCTGTTGCCATGCTGGCAGCGACAAGCAAGCCGAGGTAGTTCTGCGCATTGTAGAACACACCGGCCTGAAGCTGCACGGTATCGTCCATCAAGGACTGGAAGTAGTACAGGTTCGCAAACTTGGCTCCGGAGGGGCCGAGCGGCTCCCAGGTCGTCCCGGTCAGCATGGCTCCGACGGAGAGCTGCCCGCCTGTCAAGCCAAGCCGGCCAAGGTCGTAGCTGAGCGTCACTTCCGAAAAGGAATAGGTCGTCGGTATCTGCCCTTGATAGGTCTGCGGCTTGGGCGGAGCATTGTTCAGCATATTGGCGGTGAATGTGTTCGTGCTGTAGGCGACGTAGCCGATGCCATATTCGGCGAGCGCCGTTCTCAGTCCGTTGGGATCCTGGAAGATCGATTCCGCGGCGGGTGGAACCGTCGTGATCCAGCCTTTCATGGACAGCTTGTCGAAGGCCGCAAACTTGATCATGTTCGCGACCTCCGGGGACACGGCACCGCCAGCAGATGGCGCCGGCGCTGCGCTTGGACCCGCCGACCAAGCTCGCGACACCGTTGCAGGCGCAGCAGTTCCCGGTTGCGACGGAGCTACGGCTGGCGCTGCCGCCTGTGCCGGCTTCTTGCGCCCTGTTGCTGGCTTCACAGGCGCGCGGGCCATCTTCGCCTTCCCGGTATCGTCATCAGTTGCGGCATGCGCCGGCGACCCGATGAACAGGACAAGCGATGCGCACACGGCAACCCCAGTGTGGGTCCACGCCGTCGCCCGCGCGGTTGCGCCATCGGCCGCAAAGCGCGCCTGACACCCGCCAAACTTGCGCTTCCCACCACCACAATTTCTCTCAAGCCCGTCCATAATTCATCCTCCCTGGTCTTATTTTATGTTTTGAGTACGTTATTTTTTGTTCTGGGTATCCTGTACAGCGCGGGCTGACAGCTCGTCAAGCGTCGACGCAAAATCGTCACATCAACCGAATTTTCTGGCTATTTCCTCAAATTGTCAGGCAAAACCAAACCGATAGCGCGATAGACATTGCAGCACAGTCGGCCTTCACGGCAAACAACCCCTATGATTTTTGTTTTGGGTTTGTTGTTATCCAGCTTATGGTGGGATGATCCGCAAACGACAAGACAGGCAGAGCGCAATGACCGAAATACCCCACGCAATCTCAATCGGAGCGAAGATCTCGAACCTCGCCTGGGATTCACCGTCGGCAGATTGCGTAACCTTCGAAGGCGTCACACTGACGCGGCAGGAGCTACATCTCTCGTCGAACCGGATGGCTCACGCACTGGCAGCGAGGGGCGTCGGGCTCGGCGATTTTGTCAGCATTGCCCTGCCCAATGGGCTCGATTTCGTGGTCGCGACGTTTGCTGTCCTGAAGCTCGGAGCCATACCGCAACCCGTCTCCGGAAAGCTGCCGGAGAGGGAGCTCGAGGCAATCATCTCCCTTGCCCGCCCTCGCGTGGTAATCCGCGCTGCGGCGACACGGCCTTCGGACGTCACACCCGGGATACTGATTGCGGAAACCATCGACGAGACGGATCTACCCGATCGGATCTCCCCTGCCCTGAAGGCTCCGACGTCCGGAGGATCCACGGGACAGCCGAAGCTGATCGTGTCCGGTCGTGCAGGTATCGTCCTGCCGGGTGAGGAGGATTTCTATGGCATCAAGCGAAGCGACATCGCGGTCATGCCGGCTCCCCTCTACCACAATGCCCCGTTCTCCCTGGCGCTCGTTGCAATACTCGCAGGCGCTCATCTTGTGCTGATGCGCAAGTTCGATCCTGAGAACCTTCTGCAAATTATTACGCGCCGCCAGGCTACCTGGCTCTATCTCGTACCCACAATGATGCATCGGATCTGGCAACTGCCCCAGGAGGCTCGAGACAGGAGCGATATTTCTTCGCTGCGCAAGGTATGGCACATGGCCGCGCCCTGCCCTCCGCGGCTCAAGGAAGCCTGGATCGGATGGATCGGCGCCGAGAAACTATGGGAACTATATGGTGGGACAGAGAGCCAGGCAGTAACGGTCATCGGGGGCCAGGACTGGCTAGAGCACCGCGGATCGGTCGGCCGTCCAGTAATCGGCGAGATTGCGATTCTTGATGACGAGGGACGACGGTTGGCGCCAGGAACCGTCGGCACCGTTTACCTGAGAATGCCCAGCAATGCCGCGCCGACCTATCGCTACATCGGCGCCAGCGCCGAGCGGATCGGGGAGTGGGAGACGTTGGGCGATCTCGGCTGGATGGACCAGAACGACTATCTCTACCTGACGGATCGGCGCACCGACATGATCCTGGTCGGCGGCGCCAACGTTTACCCTGCCGAAGTCGAAGCCGCCCTGGAAGAACATCCGCTTGTTACGTCAAGCGCGGTCATCGGCCTTCCCGACGAGGACCTTGGCCATCGCGTTCATGCCATCGTCCAAACCTCCTCGACAATCGATCTGGACGAGCTCAACCGGCATCTGGCTGAACGCCTCGTCAGCTACAAGCGCCCACGATCCATCGAGATTGTCGCCTATCCGTTGCGAGACGATGCCGGTAAGGTACGGCGATTCCAATTGAGGGCCGACCGTGTACCAGGAGCGGCTTCCAGCGAGGCGCCGCGCATGTCAAACGATGAGCGACTGACCCTTGAAGGTAGATAGAGTGATGACGCCTTCCGTTGCAATCGAAGCCAAGCCGAAACGCTTTCGCCGGCGCGAGGCAGTGCTTGGCGTCGCCATCCAGTTGATCAATGAGGTCGGCCTGAGAGGAATGACCTTTGTCGAAGTCGCAAACAAACTTGGCATCGTAGCAACCGGTATTGCGTACTATTTCCGTCGCAAGGAGCAATTGGCGAGCGCCTGCTATATTTCGTCTTTGCAACGCATCCAAGGCTTCATCGCTTCGACGAGCGGCGAAACTGTCGAAGCACGACTTCGGGCCTTCCTGTCCATCTATTGCCGCTACCTTGCGGATGCTACGGCGGGGCGCGCACTTGCGATCGTACGTTTCGACGAAGTGCGGGTACTGGCAGACTCTGCTGTAGACGATGCAATCGCTCAAACGTTCAGCAAATTCCGTCAATTGCTGCGCAATCCTGCAGACAGGAATAGCCGTGTTTCCAACGCCCACGCACACCTGCTCTTCTCCTGGATTTTCTGGATGCCGGCGCTGCTCGAACGGCACTCCGAGGACGAATATGAGGCAATAGCCGGCATCGTCCTTAGACTATGGCTGGAGGGAGTTTCAGCGCAACCTTTGACGGGCGGACGGCCTCGCGCCTTGGCACACCAGTCTCCGCGCAGGGATGATCGGGCCGAGGATTTCCTGAAAGCTGCGACCAAAGTACTCAATGAGCAGGGCTATGCAGGTGCGTCGGTTGAGCGCATATCAGCGATGCTGAACGTGACAAAGGGCTCATTCTATCACCACCATGAGGCGAAGGATGATCTGGTCGTGTCATGCTTCGAGCGCTCCCTGTCGCTAGTACAGTCGGCAAAGCAAGACGCAGCCAGGCTCTCCGCTCCGGGAGCAGAGAAACTCCGGGCGTTGGCCGTCCACCTGATCGAACACCAGCTGCTTGGAGAAGCACCACTGCTGTCGATGTCCGCTCTGATGACGCTTCCCAAGCACATCCGCGCCGACCTGCTGCACAAGTCCGACCGCATCACGAATGGATTTGCTCTACTATTCAGCGAGGGTATGGAGGATGGCTCGATCAGAACTACTTCACCCGTCGTCGCCGCATGGATGCTGTCATCGATGATCAACGCGGCCGTCGATTTGCGCACGTGGGTCCCCGACTTGACCGTCGACAACGTGGCCGATCTATTCGTGCGGCCGTTCTTTGAGGGTTACGTCAGGTCCTCTGTGTAATCGGAACACGCGGCCGGGCAAGGTCAACGAAACTGAGGTACGACGGATCGTGCTGGATGAAATGCAAATTGCAAGCCGACGTAGTGATGCCACTCCGGTAGAAGCTCACTGACAAAGGGCAGCCGACGAAGGCGCAGTGATAGCGACGCGGGCATGCAATGCCCGCGGGCACCGAGGCGACTGCGGTCGCGAAGCCGGTTAACAAGGGACCCGAACGGGGGACAGTGATAACGACGCCGGCATGCAATGACGGCGGGGCCCGCGGGCGAGCGCCTCCGGCGAGCGACACATGATGGCGCGCGAGGGATCGAAGCCGGATGGCCGAGCCGCCACGCGGCTCGGTTCACGAGGGCCCGCCGCGGCGAAGCCTCACGCGCGCAAACTAAATCCTGAGAAGACGCGGGGTTCAGGGAATCCGGATTTCCTCCCGAGCCTTGGTTTCCGCGTCATAGATTCTCACCTGAAGCCTCGGAAAACGCTTCTTGAGCTCTTCGCCACCTGCCCTGGCGCCGGCCTGGGTTGAGAATTCGACTTTCAACCGGCCATCCACTTCGAGCCCGTAACCCGAAGTTGGTAATTTAGGAGTGGCTGCAACCATGTCGTCCCCGTCGTGCAGTGAAGGCAATCGAGGGCGATTTGGTAACGTGAGTCGCCCAAACCAGGCTAGCGTCACTTCCGCCAACAACCGGATTGTCCGCCTGTATCAAGGATGCGCGTTCGCATCGTCCAAGCAGGAGGACGGCTTACCATTCGCCCGGATGCAGGCGCGATACAGCCACGGCTCCACATAGCTCCCCTTCCCGATTCTTCGACCGGCGCGCTCTGCGTCCTGCTGAGCTGCCTCATATCTGCCCTTCGAGTATCGAGGCCAATCCAGTGCAAGGCCACTGCACAAGCCATTCCCCGAGATCGGCACCGCCGACCGAACAGGTCCCCACCGTCCGACCATATGGATCGAGGCTGAGCGGTATGCAGTCGACCGATCGTCGGCCGATAAGGCGTCGAGGTCGTTTGCCGCCTGCGCGCCACAGCGATACTGAAGACTTGTCCTCGCCGCGGCAGAACTGGCTGCTCTCCGGCGCGTCAATTCCCCAGAGACGGATGCGCTCGTCGCGTTCATCGTCAGCCTAGGCAGGCTTCTGATCGCCTGAACTGTCGTACCTCATGGATGTGACTCAAACTTGGTCCCAGCGCTCTCCCGGGCGCTGGGGCCTTTTCTTTGGGCGACATCTCGTCACCGGGATTCTACGGAATCCACCTCTACGTCATTGGGCGCTAATTTTGCTCTTGCCGGGGCTAGATTTCATTCCGAAGCAATTTTCAAATTTCCGGTAGAGGGGCCGTCTCGCGACACGGCCCCTTTTCATTTGGCCCTCGCTGGGGTCGTTTCCTTGGTGCAAAAAAGCCCGCCATCGCGGCGGACTTTCGGATCAGGCAGCTTTCCTTAGCCTGTGGTTGCTTTGGTCAGTGCCATCGATGATGGCGCTGGCGGAGCTGTGCCTGTATGCACCACCCAGAAATCTCTGTGACTTTGGTATCCCAAGCATCTTGACCCACTCGACGGCCCCTTAAGGCCGATTGCGGGATATTCCGGGCTCGCGCCGTGGTGGCGTCGACTTGCCGTTTCTCTTAAGGGCGTTGCCCGCTCGTGGTATGACCGGATCAGACGAAGAGGCCGCCAACTGAGGCGGCCTTACTATTGAGTGGCCCCAGCAACTTTGGGGGCATGGGGGCCGTTGCTGGGGCCATCTACCGAGGCCGATGCTCCGAGCCAGGTTTGTGAAAGGCTACTGCTGGCCAACGAGCCAATCTTTTCGCTGCGTCCACGATCTGAGTTTGAGAATGGATTTCTAGCTTCCTAAGCAAGCGAAGGCGCTGAACCGATACCTGCGCTTCGGTGCCGCCGATCTGCACGGCAATCTCAGCATCGCGCCGCCCGAGAGCCATGCGCCTCAGGAGCTTCTTTTCACGCGGGCTCAGTATCAGCGCCGTCACGGCGCGAACATCACTATGCCGACGATGATGAGTGGACTTAGTCCGAACAGAACAATGCAAGCGCCTTTAAGTGTGTCACTGCCCATGACACAACCCCTCCGGTTGGGGATTAAAATCCTATTCCCGAATGCCGGATGGCCGCTAGTGCAATTTGTGCCATGGCAAGCGCCGTGGGGTGGTAAATAGCTGGTTCTCGGAGCATGTTAGCCTTTATGAGACCGTGGCTAAAAATGGCGCTGATGGTTTTCGGCTTGTGCGCAGGCTGGATGATCGTTGGTCTATTGACCGTCGACGACGATGACGAATTCCACCAAGTCATCGCGGTATACAAACCGCGCTAACTGGGGGACTGGCACTTCGTTCACGCACGGAGAACCCCGGACACCATCGCTGTTCCGCTCGTTGAGCTAAATCAAGAACGGATGGCGTCCCATGGAAACTGATGGGGCCAGAACATCCAATGGCGCTCTCGGTGGTCCTACTGAGAACAGCGGCCAAGCTACGGCTTCCGTTCGCTTAATCCGAACTAGGACACTCCCAAAATCAACTTAGGACACCGGGGCTCAACTACGGACAGCTTGACTCCATGAGAACAAAATAAGAACATGAGTCATCGACGGTCAACCCGGAAACAAGACCAAATGTCCTCGGTTTCCAAGCCGAACGAACAGGACGATGGACTTGAGGCTGCCGTCGATCAGGCTATCGCTGCTTGCGGCGGCGATCTGCGCGCGACCATTCGTACCCAGATCGTTGCGAACAATTTCCTGGAAGCCGAGATTCTAGAATTGAGAAAGGCAGTTTCGCACGCCTTCACGCGGGGGCGGTTTCGGACCCACACGAGATAGACGACGCCGGATGTGCAATCTCTATTCGATCACGACCAACCAGGCGGCGATCGCCGGCCTGTTCAGGCACATGAATCGCTATGTCGGCAATCTTGCGCCGATGCCCGGTGTGTTTCCAGACTACCCTGCACCGGTGATCCGCAATGCCAGCGACGCCGCGGAAATGATGCTGATGCGCTGGGGCATGCCGCCTCCACCCAAGACCGGGGGGCCGCCGGTGACCAACATCCGCAACACCTCCTCGCCGCACTGGCGCGGCTGGCTGAAGCCGGAGCATCGCTGTCTCGTGCCGGCGAACAGTTTCGCGGAGTACGCCCCCGAGCCAATTCCCGAGACCAAGAAAAAAGACGTCGTCTGGTTCGCGCTCGAGCAAAGCCGGCCGCTGTTCTGTTTCGCCGGGATCTGGACCGAGTTCAGAGGCGACCGCGGCACCAAGTCGAAGCCGATCCCCGGCCCTCACCTCGTCTACGGCTTCCTGACGACGTCGCCCAATGCGATTGTCGAGCCGATCCATCCAAAGGCAATGCCTGTTATCCTGACCACCGCGGAGCAGCGTGACGTCTGGATGCGCGCTTCCTGGGATGAGGCGAAGGCGCTGCAGCGCCCCCTGCCCGATGATCTGCTGCAGATCGTAATGCGTGGCCCTGATAAGGAGGACGTCACGCCGCCGCTTGAACTCTAGACCGCAGGTCAGCCACCGCCGCTGCGGCTCTTGATCCACAGGGCCATTGCACCGACCAAGGCCGTCAGCACTCCACTCCACCAGATCGAGCGCGGCCGCGCGGCGCTGATCGAACTGAGGTACAGAAATGCTCCGAGCACGACACCATAGTGCTTGCGAAACTCACCGCTTCTGCGAGCGATTTCAACGAGGTCCGAAGACCTGACTTGCGGATCTGCCATCACGACCACCTAACCGTCCGAAGGCACCATGATAAAAGTGAGTTGGGTGTTTCGTCGAGTCTTATTTCGTCTTTTCCGAATTATGTGATCAAGGCATGCCCGGTTGCGGCGCGAGGCATCGAGGCAGCGACGCCGTGACGCGAAGCGGCACGATCACGAGAGCCGGCCCGCATCCGCCGGCGCTCAAACCGCTCCATCACCAGGCCAATTTCACGCAAGGCCTTCTCTTTGCCGGGTGCCGGCAGTGAGCCAGGACCTATCCACAGGCGCAGCGATGCCGGTTCCGGCTTGATCGGGTAAGCTTGCCCCCCACCACCAGGCCCGACCCCGATCACACTCGATAATGACCGTTCAACCGACCCTCGCTGAGATCGCCGCCATGCTGGAACAGTCGCCCGACTACCGGGTGCTGCGACGACTGGTTCCACGCGCCGAATTCACGCCACACGAACAGCCAGAGAAGATCGCGATCCTGCTCGACGTCGAAACCACCGGCCTCGATACCGCCAAGGATGAGATCATCGAGCTCGGGATGGTCAAGTTCAGCTATCTTGCCGACGGCAGGATCGGCCGGGTCATCGACACCCTTAGCGGCTTCAACCAACCGTCGATCGCAATTCCCGCCCAGATCACCGCGCTGACCGGCATCACCGACGCGATGGTTGCTGGTCACAGTCTCGATGAAGACCGCATCAACGCGTTCGCCTCCGAGGCGGTCGTCGTCATCGCACACAATGCCGGTTTCGACCGCAAGTTCATGGAGCGTTACGCGTCTTTGTTCGTGCACAAGGCCTGGGCCTGCTCGGTCAGCGAGGTCGAATGGCGCAGCCACGGCTTTGAGGGATCGCGCCTGTCCTATCTTTTGATGAAAGCCGGGCTGTTTCACGAGGCACACCGGGCGGTCGACGATTGCCAGGCGCTGCTCGAGATCCTGGCGATGGCCCTGCCCGAGCTCAATCGCACTGTGCTCTCGGTGCTGCTCGAGCGCGCCCGCCGCAAGACGATCAGGATCTGGGCCGAGCAGTCGCCCTTCGAGCTCAAGGACGAGCTCAAGCGACGCGGATACCGCTGGAGCGATGGCGCCGATGGCCGGCCGCGGTCCTGGTACATCGACGTCGATGATGGCAATCAGTCTGCCGAAATCGAGTATTTGCAGGAAACGATCTACCAAAAAGACGTCGAGATCCGGATCCAGACACTCACAGCGTTCGACCGATTTTCCATACGGGTCTAAGGACCAACTGTAGCTTTCACTGGATTCCAACGTACGGCCGACGAATGCTCCTGCCGGCCACCTTCGGAATTGCCCGCTGGCCTCGATCCTGCCGCTAGTCATTCATGAACGATTAGGCCAAAATTACCGGACGCAAGGCGGCAATCGCCCGCCCCCCTGTTGGCTATGAACATGCGCAATCCTTGTCGCGCTCTTTGTCTTCTGGCGGCTTTCAACGCATTGCCGGCAGCATCTTCCCTCACCTTGGAAAATATCAAGGCAAGGCTTGAAGCAGCTGGCTATACGCAAATCCGCGAAGTGCCATCTGGCAAGATCAAGACGTTCAAGGCCACACGGGATGGGAAGGAACGGTCCATTCTCGTCGACAGCACCGGCCATATCCAGGAATTGCGATAGAGTCCTTGAGGCTCGAACCGCAATGGGGATCACCCGCGCAGCTGCAACGAGATCTCGGTGCTCGTGAACGTTCTCTCGGGTGTCAGCACCACCATGTCTACGACGGTCATCGCCGGGTGGCTGTACACATATCTGACGTGCCAAAGCGGCCCGACGTCGGGTGAGATAACAAAATCTCCGGATTCGAGCGCGCGGGCGATCGTTCTGACTGCCACACTATTCTTTATCGGGAGCGAGAAAACTGTGTCGACAAGCGCCGCAAGGGTTACGCATCAGCAAGGAAGGCGCGAGCTACGTTGTCCCCGTGCGCCTCCCGGAGGGCCGACACGATGCGGCGACGGCTTCTGGGTTGTTCACTCTGCACGCCTTGCTGAACCATGAGACGGTCAAAGGTAACCGGGCTTAACCGGTGACCTCGTCCTCTTATAGGCCAGGAGCCCTTCCGTTGGTAACTCAAAGCGGACCGCCTTCACCCAATCCGGAGCCCGCCCTTCGGCTCAATTCTGAAAAAACGCCCTTGCCGCCAGCAGGAGGCGTGAACATCTATCATGTCGAGCAACGCAATATCCCTAACGGTAACAAGATGGACCTGACCGAAATCCAGAACTACGCGATACAGGCGAGAATGGCGTTCATCGTTGGCGCGGGAACGTTTGACCGCGTGTTCGCCGGCATCCGCTTTGCGGAGATCGACGGGCATCTTCTGTATGTCTACGCAAGAGACGAATCGAGCGCAGCCGAAATCGAGGACAATTTCGCCCTGCCGATCGCAATCGTTGCGTCGCAGATCGTCGGCCGGGAAATCAATGTCGTTGTCGTGCTACCGAAGGTCCTCCAGTGAGGGTCCCGCCAAGCGCCTGTTAGGCTTCTGCCGCCGCTGTCCGATCGCCGCATACTGCACTTGTCCCAGCCACGTCTCGTTCGACGGCCAGAACACCGTATTGATCCGGATTTCGGGAGAGGCAGGACGGCCGTAATACAATGCCTGCCGATGTTAACGTAACTTGCAGAGCATTTTTCACCTTTCGAGTTTTTACAGGCCCATTGCAGCCGGCCGGAAAGGACCGCCCCTTGGACGGTCCTTTTCGTTTCCACGGTCCGTTTCAGCGGCCATTGCGGGGATTCACCTTTGACGAAGGAGCAACTCGCTCGAGACGCGGCAGACATCTTCCGACTGCTACGGGCATTCCGCGCGATTAAGGATCGAGCCGCGCGGCGAAACGTTGTCGAGGCTGTCGAGGCAATGGCCGAAGGTTGCGTAGCCGACAAGGTCCTCGACGACAAAGGCGGAAAGCCTCATGCTTGAGCGATGTGCTGCGGGCTGGCTTAAGCCGGAGAACCGCTCCCTAGTGCCGTTCAATAGCTTCGGTGTGCTCCGGAGCCGAGCCTGGAGACCAAGAAAAAGGACACGGCTTGGTTCGCGCTTGACGACGATCGGCCGCTGACGGCCTTCGCCGGCATCTGGACCACGTTCAGGGGGTGATCGGGCGCCAAGTCAAAGTCGATCCCAGGTCCTCACAACGTTTATGGCTTTTTGGCGAGGCCGGCGAACGCTGTCGTTGAGTCAATCCACCTCAAGGTCATGCCCGTTGTCCTCACGCGATGTATGGATGCGGAGCGCCGTGAGATGAGGCAAGAGCGCTGCAACGACCTTTGCGGGACGAAAAGCTTTGCGACTGTGAACCAAGGGACGGAACGAGAACCCGGCTACGTCATGAGTCTTGCTGTTGGCAAGCGCTCCGGAAGCGGCGCCAGCTATTTGACCTTGCGAGTTCCGGTTCGTACAAGCGAAAGCTTTCGATGTATCCCCATTGACAGGGTATGCGGCGACTTGAAGATCTCAAAACCAAGGCGGTCTCGCGCAGCATCGCTTATTCTTACGCCATCTCTCGTATCTGGTTTGACCAAGCCCGTTTTCGGGATCAGCACGTAGTCGAGCACCGACTTGGCGTCGTTGGTCAGCCTGATGACGACGACCCAGCGGCCGATCACCTTTCGAATGAATGGAATGCGGTACTGGTTTAGACACCCGGGATAGCGGTATGCGCGAGCAACGCGAAAGTCCAGCAAGACCTCCCTTCCGATAAGGAGTTGATCGTCCGTTGAGTTTGCTTTTATGCCGAGCGTTTTGAGATCCGCCACGATCTCCCGGCACAGCGCCCCTATCTCCTCTGCCCAATGCTCTTTCGCATCAATGTATGTATGGTCCCGTTCGGAAGTATAACCGATCAACCGGTAAGCTTCTCGAATAGTTCCGAAATGGCGAATGAAAGTGTGGAAGCTCGGCAATCCTACGGTGCTATTGATGATACCGGTGCTCAACCGTCCTCTTTTTTTGAGGGTCCGGCGCAATCGAACTAGCATTTCAGTTTCTGATACCTCGACACGCCGATTAGCAAGAATTTTTTGGACGCGTTCGAAGGTGGACACGCTGATCACCGGGTCAATGCACCGTTCCACGCGAATCCACTGGTCGGGTGGATTGATGACTCTTGGCCCCTTGAGTTTGCGCGAGACTCGATTGTAAAGGAGGTTTCCGATAAAGGCTTCGTTTTTGAGAATGCGATAGATGAGCGCAGGATTCCAAGGGTGCCCCGTGGATGTCTCCACATTGCGGCGGTTCAGCTCTCTCGCTATCCATGCATCGCATTTTCCCTTGAGACATTGCGCGAAAATCCATTTGACGATGGTGACCTGATCCGGAGGCCCCGGCCGGATCTTCACGCGGTCGGATTGCAAAAATTTGACCTCGCCCTTCTCCAGAAACATCTTCGGCCGCTGCTTCTGGTCAACGAGCTCGCGTCTGAGACCGTAAGTCTTCGGAGCGCCTACGGAGAACCCTTGCCGGATAACCCGCGAGTGGGAGGCATGCACCCTGGCGGATAGATCGCGACTGAAGTCGGCGGCCTGCGTTCGCTTGAGATACTTTCCCAATGTAGAGGCCAAACTGAAGTCATTCTTGAATCCCTCGGCGCAATATTCGACCTCCACCCCGGCTTGCCGGCAGAGGAACTCGTAGTGAGCACCTTCGTCTAGATCTTGAAACCGCCCCCACCGGCTCACGTCGTATACGAGAAGCTGACCATAATCGGCTGCGCCTGTTGTGACATCGCTTATCAACCGTCGAAGGCCTGCTCGGTTCTTGATCTGAAGGCCGCTTTTGCCTTCGTCCGCATAGGTCTCGACGATCGCCAGACGGTGCGCGCTGGCGTAAGCCGCGATCACTGCCATCTGGTTTGCGATTGAGTAGACTTGCTTTTCGGTAGACATGCGAACGTACTGCGCCGCTCGCCGTTCCATGTCACCTTTTGGAAGGTGATCCTTCCTTATCGTAAGTGCATTTGCCATGGGCACCCCGACGGGGCCAGCTTACTCCATCTTTGCCATGCCCCAAAATCAACTTTGAAAATATTCTCTTTGCCGTGCGGCAAATCATCGATCCAATCACACAGCCGATCAATTTGCCGGCAGGCGCGAATCTTCTTGCCATATCGGTTCTATTTCCCGCACCGATCGGGGGCTAGCCGAAGCGTGACACCGGCACGCCCAAAGGTGCATCAAAGCGATAGCCGCCCCCGAGCCGGCCACTCCATGCGCTGACATCAGGAACTGGTCACCACCGCGGGATGGTGAAAAGCCGATCTTAAGTGAGTGACAACGTTGAACTTAGCTGAGCGCGAAAGAGGCGGCGACAGAAACGCCGCTTAGCCAGGAATGACTTCTCAACTCCCGCGGCATCGGAGGTTGTGCCTAATGTCGCCTGCCGCCTGTCAGCGAGCCGCCACAGCCGCGCGGCTTGCGGGCCCTGTGTTTTGATGCCGTCAGGTACCATCGGGCTGTTACCTGCCGGATATTGCCATGCTCCGCGGAATCTGCTTCGACAACGATCATTGGTTGCACGATCCGGCAGCCTGGTATGTCGACACGGAGCTTGCGGGAGGTATGAAAACGGTGCGGTCATCCCTGCGTTCCGGTGACCGGTCTGGCCCGAGGCCGGCGGCGCGCCGGCCGAAAGTCCCATCCACCAGCCGAGGGCGCAAGGCCGAGCCTGAAAAAACCTCTGCGATCGCAACCCCTAAGTCCGAGCGGTCGCGAGACCTCATCCTGCATTCCGCGGCCCAGCTGTTCCGCCGCCAGGGATTTTCGGCCACGACGCTGCGCCAGATCGCAGCCAGGGCCAAGATCAAGGCTGGTAGCATCTACTACCATTTCGACTCCAAGGAGCAGATTCTCGACGAGGTGCTGGACCGCGGCCTCCGCCACGTGTTCGAGACCGTGAAGAACTCGGTCGAGCGCGCCGGAAAAGTATCGCACCGGCGCAAGATCGGTCTTGCGATCGAGGCCCACCTCGTCGCGCTCCTCGAGACGAGCGACTTCACTTCAGCCAACATTCGAATCTACGGGCAATTGCCGGAGCAACTGAAGAAGCCGCACCGGCCGCTGCGGCGCGCATACGCAGAATATTGGGACCAGCTCTTCATCGATGCCCGGCGCGCCGGCGAGATCCGCGCCGACATGGAGGTGGTACCATTGCGTATGTTCGTGATCGGGGCTCTCAACTGGACAATCGAATGGTTCAGGCTGGAAAACAGGGATGCCGTGCTTGAATTGGCCCGTCGCACGGAGACGCTGATCTTCGAAGGCGTCAATAAGCCCTGATCCCAATCTATCTGCCCTGCCAGACCGGCTTGCGCTTCTCTGCGAACGCTTTCGGCCCTCCGATCGCATCGAGACTGGCATAGGCTTCCTGATGCAGGCGCTCGGCCGCGACGAGGCCCTGCGCAAGCCCCAGGTCCATCGCGGCAAGCACACTCGCTTTGGCCGCCTTGACCGACAATGGCGCGCCCTCGACGATTTTCCGCGCCAGCTCAAGCGCACGTTCGCGCACGGCCTTTGGTGTATCCTCAAGCGAGTTCACGAAACCATGCTCCGCGAGCCGTTCGATCGCGATCGTCTCGCCGGTCAGAACCATCTCCATCAGCAGGGGTTGCGGCACCATCCAAAGCATCGGCACCGCCCACGGGGACCCGCGCCCCATCTTGACCTCGGTTATTCCCGCACGGGTGCCGCGCAGCCCGATCCTTAAGTCACACTTCAGCGCAAGCATCATCCCGCCGGCCATCAAAGATCCCGTCATGGCAGCAATGATGGGCTTGGAGACCTTCTGCATCGCGTGCTGCATGGGATCCCGCATCAGCGTCAGGATGTCCACGCCGTCCCTCGCCCGGATTTCCGCGGCCTGCTTCAGATCCAGCCCTGCGCAGAATACCCCGCAATCCGCTGAGGTCAGGATGATCGCGCGGACGGAGGCGTCGGTTTCGACCCTGCTCCACGCGTCGGTCAGGCCGTTCATCGCCTCGACCGAGAGCGCGTTCTTACATTCGGGACGGTCGATGGTCACGGTCGCGATGCCCTCTTCGACCGAATAGCGGACTTGCTCTTTTTCAGCCACGATATCTTCTTCCTTTGAATTCTAACATTTGTTAGAATACATCGCCACGCGCCAGATGCAAGAACATGGCGCAGCTCTTGAGGCAGGAGGAAGCAAGATGGCGTATCTCTGGACGCCCCCCGCGGAACTGGTGGAGCAGAGCAACCTGAGCGCGTTTCTTCGCGCCACCGGGCAGCCGAACTACGACACGCTGGCGGCCAAGGCCGACATCGATCCAGCCTGGCTCGCGCAGGAAGTGTTCGGGTTCTGTGACGTTCGCTTCTATCGCAAGCCCGGGAAGATCCTTGATCTTGCACGGGGCGAACCGTGGGCGCGCTGGTGCGTTGGCGGGACCACGAACATCGTCCTCAATTGCATCGACAAGCACCGCGGAACTGAAGTCTGGGACAGGACATTCCTGGTCTGGGAAGGCGAAGACAGGCGCGAGCAGCGGCGACTGAGCTACGCCGAGTTCGCATCCGCTGTCGAACGGCTAGCCTCGGGCCTGCGCAAGCTCGGCATCGGCAAGGGCGACGTCGTCGCGATCTACATGCCCAACCTGCCCGAAGCCTTTATGGCTTTCTTTGCAATCCTGAAGATCGGGGCGATCGTGATGCCACTGTTCTCCGGCTTCGGTCCCGACCCGATCAGGGCGCGGCTCAACCATGGTGAGGCGAAGGCCGTCGTCACCGCGAACGGTACCTGGCGCCGAGGCGCGCCAGCTCCGCTGAAATCGGTTCTCGACGAGGCCCTGGAGACCGCACCAACCGTCCAGCATGTGATCGTGGCAAACCGCGGCGGGCTCGGCATCGACACCCCCATCCAGGTGGGACGCGACCACTGGTGGGATGAGATCGCCAAGGAGGAGGCAAACCGTCCGACCGTCGAGATGGACGCGGAAGATCCCGCTATCCTTCTCTACACGTCAGGTACGACCGGTGAACCAAAGGGATGCGTGTGGACGCATATCAGCTTCATCGGCTCAATGGTGACGCGGGATATGATCATCTGCGGCGACTTCAAGCCAAAGGACCTGTTTTTCTTCTTCAGCGACATGGGATGGATGGTAGGCGCGATGTGCGCCTGCATTCCAAGCTTCGCTGGCGGCAGACTCCTCGTGGCCGAGGGGACGCCCGATTATCCCGATACAGGACGCTTCTGGCGCCTGATCGCCGATCACAAGGTCACCTATCTCGGCGTTTCACCGACCATCGTGCGCGGCATGATGCGCCATGGCGAGGAGGTCGAACGGTACGATCTCTCGAGTCTGCGAATGACTGCTTCAGGCGGCGAGGCCTGGACGGAGGCACCGTGGCGATGGTTCTTCGAACACGTCTGCAAGTCAAAGATCCCAATCATCAATATCTCCGGCGGAACGGAAGTCGGCGGCTGCATCTTTACCGGCACCCCGAACCATCCAATGAACCCATGTTCGTTCTCCCGGCCGGCCCTCGGAGTCGGCGCGGATATCGTCGACATGGCGGGTAACCCTGTCCCCGACGGCGAGGTCGGCGAGCTGGTGCTGCGTCATGCATCGATCGGGCTCACCAAGAGCCTGTGGAAGGGCGATGAGCGCTATCTCGAGAGCTACTGGAAGACGATTCCGGGAATCTGGGTGCATGGCGACTTTGCCATGCGCGGCAAGGACGGTCTCTACTACATTCTTGGCCGCTCGGACGACACCCTCAAGATTTCGGGCAAGCGCGTCGGTCCGGCAGAGCTCGAGGGCGTGCTGACCGCAACCGGCAAGGTCGCGGAAGCTGCCGTCTTCAGCGTCCCGCATCCGGTCAAAGGCTCCGCTATCGTTTGTGCTTGCGTGCCGAGCCCTGGTGCGAAAGACCTCCGCGCGCTGTCGGAAGAGCTTGCCCAGGCCCTGGTGCACGGAATGGGCACCTCGTACCGCCCGGAAAGGGTATTGTTGGTCGATGACCTGCCGAAGACGCGCAACATGAAGATCATGCGCCGCGTGCTTCGCGCAATCTTCGAAGGCAAGGACCCCGGCGATCTGTCGGCGCTCGCCAACCCTGAGGCGATCGACCATATCCGTCAGAAGCTCAAGGGATAGCTGCTGGCCCGGATTGGCCCGGACCAGGCGACGTCGGATGGTGTGAAGCCAGACATCAAGGCAACCACTCAGGTCGGTTGCCTTGACGGGGATCAGACGATCCTAGATCGGGCAATCATTGGGGAAAGCTGGCTTGCGCTTCTCAAGGTGCGAGGCCAGGCCTTCGCGGGCCTCATTGCCGGCAAAGCCAAGGATTTCGAGGGCGGTTGACGTGTCGAACAGCGGCCCGTTGACGCGAAGCCAGTTGTTCAACGCATATTTGGTCCAGCGGATCGCACTCTGTGCACCGGTGGCGAGATCCTGCGCCGTTTCCAACGCGACGCCTTGCAGCTCCGCATCTTCGACGCACAGCGAAACCAGGCCGATCCGCTCGGCTTCCTCACCCGACAGCGGCTTGCACGTGAGCAGATAGTACTTTGCCTTCGCCAGTCCGCAGAGCAGCGGCCAGATGATACAGGCGACGTCGCCAGCGGCGACACCGAGCCGGGTGTGGCCGTCCACGATCCGCGCCGATTTGCCACAGATCGACACGTCGGCAAGGATCCCGACGACGAGGCCGGCGCCCACGGCCACGCCGTTGATCGCCGAGATGATTGGCTTGTTGCAGTTGATGACGTTGTAGACGAGATCCTTGGCCTCTTTCCAGGTCGCCATCCGCGCGGCCGGATTGTCGAGCAGTGACTTGATCAACTCGAAATCGCCGCCGGCCGAGAATGCCTTGCCCGCCCCCGTGACAATCACCGCGCTGATGTCGGGATCGCTGTCGATGTCTCTCCAGATGTGAGTGAGCTGTGTATGGGTCTCGGCGTCGACGGAGTTATAGGTCTCCGGTCGGTCGAAAGTGATCCGAAGGATCCTTTCAGCCGGATAGTCGAGCTTCAACCTCGTGTAGGCCGCGTACCGATTGGACATATTGATCTTCCCGCTTTTGGCGCCTAAGAAGCGCTACCAATTATTTCTAACAGATGTTAGAATTTGTAGTCGGCCGGCGCAAGCGCTGGCTCGAAACAAGACTGTCGAAAGACAGCGCTCAAGGAAACGTTGATGGAAACCGGGCTCAATATCCAGACAGGCGGCGGATCCGGCATCGGAACCGTCGGTGCACTGTTCGAGGCCTGTGCGGAGCTTCATGCCAACAGGCCTGCGATCGAATACCGCGGCCGGCACGTGACTTATGGGGAGTTGCGCGACCGGGTCCGTCGGTTGACTGTCGTGCTTGCCGCGCGGGGCCTGCAACGCGGCGACCGGCTTGGCCTGCTGTCGCGCAACCGTCCCGAATATCTCGAGATCGAGTTGGCGGCCGCCAATCTCGGGATCATCACGGCTTGCCTTAACTGGCGGTTGTCGGAGCGTGAACTCTCCTATTGCATCGAACTGGTGTCGCCCAAGCTGCTGCTGGTCGAGGCCGACCTCGCAGCAAGCCTCCCGCCGGCCGCGAAGGCGAATCCAGTCCTGGAGATCGGATCTCAATACGAAAGCGAACTCGCGCGAGCAGACGGGCGGGCATCCCCGTCTGTCGCTGAACCGGAAGATGGGCTCGTCATTCTCTACACCAGCGGAACGACCGGCCTGCCGAAAGGTGCCGTGATTTCGCACCGCGCGATGGTCATGCGGGCGTTGGTGTTCTCCTCCGAACTCGGTATCGCTCCGCACGACACATTCGTCGCATGGGCCCCCCTGTTCCACATGGCCTCGACCGATCATGCCCTCGCCACCCTGCTGCGCGGCGGAATTGTCGTTGTGATCGACGGCTTCCAGCTTGAACCGCTGCTAACGGCCGTTTCCCAACACGACATCGGCTGGCTGGTCCTCATTCCCGGCATGGTAGAGGCTCTTATCGATGGTCTGAAAGCGCAACGCATCAAGGTGAAGGGAGTGCGGGTGTGCGGAGCCATGGCGGATCTGGTCGCCCCGCACGCCATTGCCGAGGTCACCGAAATGCTCGGCGCCCCCTATCTCAACAGCTTCGGCTCGACCGAGACCGGCCTGCCGCCGGCGACGCGGGCGCTGATTGCGCCAGGCGATGTGCCGGCCAGCCTGTCCAAGCGGCAAAATGCGTTCTGCCAGATCAAGCTGGTGGACACCTCCGACAACGAGGTCGCGCCCGGCGAGCCCGGCGAGTTGGCCATCCGCAGCCCGACACTATTCTCCGGCTATTGGCGCGCGGACGAGACCAACGCGCGCGACTTCCGCGGCGGCTGGTTTCACATGGGCGACGTGTTCAGGCGCAACACCGACGGATCGCTCGATTTCGTCGACCGCGCCAAATACCTGATCAAGTCGGGCGGCGAGAATATCTATCCCGCCGAAATCGAACGCGTCCTGCTAGGCGACGATCGGATCGCGGAAGTCGCAGTCGTCCGCGCTGCCGATCCAAGGTGGGGGGAGGCCCCCGTCGCTTTTGTCGCGTGCAGCGAAGGAGCTGCAGTGACGGAAGCTGAGCTCACCGAACTGTGCCGACGCGAGCTGGCGAGCTACAAGCGGCCACGCGAATTCCGTTTCATTGCCTTGGGTGAATTCCCTCGCTCGACAAGTGGCAAGGTCCAGCGCCACGAACTCGAACGCCTGCTGAAAGCCTCCACATGAGCGACACCAGCCTGAGAGGAAAGGTTGCCGTCATCGGCATCGGATTGTCGGCGGTCGGCAAGGTGCCAGGCCGCAGTCCGCTCTCGCTTGCGGCAGAGGCCGCGGCAAACGCACTCGCCGACGCCGGCCTCGCCAAGAGCCAGGTGGATGGCGTGCTGTCGAGCCATGCCTTCGCCTCCCCGTTCCATCGCTTCAGCGTTGCCTTCAGCGAATATTTTGGAATCTGTCCGACCTTCTCAAACACGTTGCAGGTGTCCGGCGCCACGGCGGCGACGATGTTCAGCATTGGTGCGGCCGCCGTTCACGGCGGCCTCGCCAAGGTGGTGCTGCTGGTCGCAGCCGACAGCCTGATGACGGGGCTGACGCCGGATCTGGCGCTGCGTTCGCTCACCGAAAGCCGGGATCAGCAATACGAGATGCCGTTCGGCATTCCGGTTGCCAACACCTTCGCAATGACCGCGCACCGGCATATGAGGGAGTTCGGCACCACGCCCGAGCAGCTGGCGGAGGTCGCCGTCGTGCACAGGCGTCACGCGGTGCGGACCCCCGGCGCGCAGCAGACGGCGCCGATCACCGCAGCGGACGTGCTGAATTCGCCCATGGTCACCACGCCCTATCACAAGCTCGACTGTTCGCTGATCTCGGACGGCGGCGCGGCATTTGTCCTCACGTCGGCCGAACATGCGAAGGCCCTCGGGATCGAGAAGCCGATTGTCGTCCTCGGTTGCGGCGAATGCTACACCCACGAGCACATCTTCCTGATGCCGTCCCTGACCACGACCGGTGCCGTCGAATCCAGCCGCCGGGCCTATGCGATGGCTGGCTACCAGCCGCGCGATATCGATGTCGCCGGCATCTATGACTGCTTCACAGGCACCGTGGTGATGATGCTTGAGGACCTCGGCTTCTGCCCGAAGGGTGAAGGCGGCCCGTTCGTCGCCGACGGACAAATGAGCTACGGCGGCCAAATACCCTCCAACACCCATGGCGGCCTGCTGTCATTCGCGCATTCCGGAATGCCTGGCGCCCTATTTCACTTCCATGAGGTCATCGCGCAGCTGCGCGGCCAATGCGGTGAGCGGCAGGTCGACAGCGCCGCACTTGGGCTGGTGCACAGCCTCGGAGCGGGATTCGCCACCAATGCCACGACCATCCTGGGCACTGAGGGAACGCTGTGATGGCATCCGAGAATTCCACTCGAAAGCCCCTGCCCGCGCCGGATGCCGATACGACCGCATTCTGGCATGGCTTGCGACAAGGCAAGCTCCTGCTGCAGCACTGCCGCCGATGCCGCAACGTGCAGTACTACCAGCAAACCACATGTCGCGAATGCGGCGGCGATGAGCTCGTGCACAGGCCCGCGACCGGCCGCGGCAAGGTGCACTCCTTCAGCGTGGTCTATCGGGCTCCCGGCCCCGCATTCAAGGCGGATGTCCCCTATGCCGTGTTGCTCGTCGAACTCGATGAAGGGCCGCGCATGATCAGCACCCTGACGGGGAGCGATCCGGCGGACGTCACCTTCGACATGGAGGTCGAGCTCGCATTCGACCAAGTCTCTGACGACATAACTCTGCCGCGCTTCCGGAAAGCCTGAGGGATCCGCATGAGTTCTGCTTGCATCCGCGCGCGATCGATTCTAACAGTTGTTAGAATTTTGCAGCGCCTCGATTTTGTGGCGCTCGCACCGCCGACCCACCGGTCGATTTACACCAGCGGCAGGTCACCGACGGGCTTGCCGCGCAGCCGCCAGGACCACCCGCAATGGCAATCATGAAATCGGATGTCGTCACCTCGACCGAGGACTACGCCCGCAACCGCAGCGCCTACGCCGAACGCGTTGCGGATCTCAGGCGGCGCCGGGCCGCGGCAGCACTGGGCGGTCCGGAACGGGCACGCAAGCTTCACAAGGAACGCGATCAGCTGCTGCCGCGCGAGCGGATCGCGGCACTGATCGATCCCGGATCACCGTTCCTCGAATTCTGTCAGCTGGCCGGCGACGGCCTGTACGAAGGCGTGCCGCCCGGCGGCAGCATCATTACCGGCGTTGGAATGATCTCCGATCGTCCCTGCATGATCATCGCCAACGAGCCCACCGTAAAGGGCGGCACCTATTATGGTATCACCTGCAAGAAGCATGTTCGTGCGCAGCGCTTCGCCTGGCAGCACCGCCTGCCCTGCGTGACCCTGGTCCAATCCGGCGGCGCCAACCTGCCCGACCAGCCCAATATCTTCCCTGACGATGGCCAGTTTGGCTCGATCTTCTACAACCAGGTCAGGATGTCGGCTGAAGGCATCCCGCAAATTGCGGTGGTGCACGGTCCCTCTACCGCAGGCGGCGCCTACATTCCCGCGTTGAGCGATGAGACCGTCATCGTCAGAAACCAGGGCGCCATGTTCCTAGGCGGGCCGCAGCTGGTCTATGCGGCGACCCGCGAAGAGGTCGGCATCGAGGCACTCGGCGGCGGCGAGATGCATAGCCGAGTGAGCGGTGTCACTGACCATCTCGCCGAGAACGACGCCCATGCAATTGCCATCACGCGCGAGATCGTCGCCAGTCTCGGCGAGATCCCCCGGCAAACCCGGACCGTCGCCCCGGTGCGCGAGCCACACTTCGACCCCAACGAGATCTACGGCCTGATCAGTTCGGATCCGCGCATTCCCACCAATAATCGCGATGTCCTTGCGCGTCTCGTCGACGGCAGTGAATTCCATGAGTTCAAGCCGCTCTATGGCGATACGCTGGTGACCGGCTTTGCGCGAATCATGGGCTTCGAGATCGGCATTCTCTGCAACAACGGCGTGCTGTTCTCCGAAAGCGCGCTGAAAGCGACGCACTTTATCGAGCTGTGCTGCAAGCGCGACATCCCGCTGCTGTTCATGGCGGATGTCACGGGCTTCATGGTTGGCCGTGAAGCCGAGGAAGGCGGCATCACCAAGAACGGCGCAAAAATGATCACGGCAATGGCAAGCGCCAATGTCCCGAAATACACGCTCATCATGGGTAATGCCTACGGCGCGGGATACCTCGCGATGTGCGGCCGGGCGTTCCGGCCAAATGCCATGATGATGTGGCCAAATGCCCGTTCCGCCATCATGGGTCCCGACCAGGCCGCGACCACGCTCGCGATGGTTCGCGACGAGGTGCACAAACGCGAGGGCACGAGTTGGACGGACGCCGAGCGCGAGGCCTACATGGCGCCGACCCGGCGAACGTTCGAGGATTTCGCAAATGCCTACAATTTCGCCCGCAACACCTGGTGCGACATGGTGATCGATCCGCTCGAAACTCGCAGCGTGATGGCGCTGTTGCTTGACGTCGCCGGGCGCGTCCCGCGTCAGCACACCGATTTCGGCGTGTTCCGGATGTAGACGAAGGGGCCCGCCATGTTCAGGAAAATTCTGATTGCCAATCGAGGCGAAATCGCCTGCCGAATCGCCCGCACCTGCCAACGGCTCGGCGTTGCGGTCTCCACCGTGCACTCCACCGCAGATGCCGACGCCTTGCACGTCAGGGTTATCGGTGAATCCATCGGGATCGGCGGCGCACCGGCATCGGAAAGCTATCTGCGGATCGATGCCGTCATCGCCGCCGCGAAAACCACCGGCGCGGAGGCGATCCATCCTGGCTTCGGCTTCCTGGCCGAAAACACCGACTTTGCCCGCGCGGTCGAAGCAGCCGGACTGGTATTCATCGGGCCGACGCCGGCTACCATTGAGCGGCTGGGAGACAAGGCATCCGCGAAGCGGGAAGCCGCCGCCGCCGGTGTCCCCACGGTACCCGGAAGCGAAGCTCCGAGCGAGGATCGCCTCGAAGTCGAACGCATCGTCCGCCGGCTCGCACTACCGGTCATGCTCAAGGCCGCGGCCGGCGGCGGCGGCAAGGGAATGCGGGCGATCTCGACCTACGACGGACTTGCCGACGAAATCGAGTCCGCGATGCGCGAGGCAAGGAATGCTTTCGGCGACACAGGGCTGATCGTCGAGAAACTGATCCTGCAAGGCAGGCACATCGAGGTGCAAATCGCGGGTGACGGCGACGGCAACGTGATCCACCTGTTCGAACGTGAATGCACGCTGCAGCGTCGCCACCAGAAGCTGATCGAGGAAGCGCCAGCTGCCAACCTGGCTCCCGCCTTACGCCAGCGTATCCTCGACGATGCCGTCCGGCTCGGACGCAGGCTCAGATATCGTGGCGTCGGCACGGTCGAATTCATCGTCACCGGCACCGACTACTATTTCCTGGAGGTCAATCCCCGGCTCCAGGTCGAGCATCCCGTAACCGAAATGGTTACCGGCATCGACATCGTCGAGGCTATGCTCCGCATCGCCGCTGGCGAAGGCCTGCCTATGAAGCAGGGCGAAGTGTTGTGCCAGGGTCACGCGATCGAGGCGCGCATCTGCGCCGAAGATCCGAATGACAGCTTCATGCCATCCACTGGAGAGCTCGCCCATGTCAGGTTCCCGTCCAGCGGCATTCGGGTCGAGACCGGCGTCGAAAGCGGGTCGATCGTTACGCCCTATTACGATTCGATGCTCGCCAAGCTGATTGCTCATGCCGCCTCCCGCGATCAGGCGCTCGACCAACTTGATCGCGCGCTCGGCGAAACCTCGATCTTCGGTGTTGTCACCAACCGGGATTTTCTCCGTCGATTGATCGCCTTGCCCGCGACCCGCGCCGCGACTTTTCATACCCGCTTGATCGACGAACGGATCGATGCGCTCGCGGCCACCGCTGGCGACATTGACCCGGAGGCGCTGGCGGTTGGCGCGTATTTCTGGATGATGCGCCAGCGCGCTGCCGCTTCCAGCAACCCCTGGCAGTCCAACGGTCTGACCGGCTGGCAGATGGCGGCAGCCGATGACGGCTTGTCACCGATCCCCATTCTCCACCTCGAGGCCGCAGGCGACAGCGCGGAGATCCGCTTTGCGCCCTTGCAGCCAGATGGCTCGATGCTGATCGGTGTCGACGATGACAGGATTCGGGTGCAGCTTTCGCCGCTTGCCGACGACATGTTCGCCGCCGCAGTCAACGCGCGCTGTGAGACCGTGCGGATCGTACAGAACGAACAGGCGATCTTCGTGCACGATCCGCGCCGCGCCCATACCATGACCGCGATCCCCTACCTCAGATACATCAGCACCGACGCCGAGATCAGCGGCGAACTGCGCGCCCCGATGACCGGCGTGGTGTTGAAGATCAACGTCACGGTCGGTGGCCGCGTGAAGGCAGGCGATCCGACCGTTGTCATGGAATCCATGAAGATGGAACTGCGCATTGCCAGCGAGGTGGACGGCGTCGTGACCGCCGTCCACTTCAAACCCGGCGACGCCGTCGAGCGAAACGCCGTCGTCGCCGTCGTCGAGCCTGACCTCATCCCGCAGTAGCCACCTCCTCACGAACCCTTCAGGAACGCACATGTTACGATTGGGAAGTGTAAATTATGATGTTCAGGGCAACATCGCGATCCTGACGCTCGACGAACCCAACAAGCTGAACGCACTGACCAGCGGCATTCGCATGGGCATCCGTGAAGGACTACAGCGGGCCGACCAGGACGATGCAGTGCGTGTCAGCGTCATCACCGGCGCCGGTGGCAAGGCATTCTGCGCTGGCGCCGATATCGGCACCTTCGAATTCGATCCGGAGAAAGCGCGCGCGTTCTTCATCGACGCCATGGAGGTCCTGAGCGCTCCCGAACGGGCCCTCAAGCCGGTGATCGCCGCGGTCAACGGAATAGCCTATGGCGGTGGATTTGAGCTCGCCATTGCATCCGACTTCATCCTGGCGGCCGAGAGCGCTCGCTTTGCCGTACCCGAGATCAAGCTCGGGCTGCTGCCCGGCTTCGCTATCGTTCGGCTTCAGGACATCGTCGGGCGCGCAAAAGCCAAGGAAATGAGCATCCTCGGCGAGCCTGTCGACGCCGCGGAAGCAAGTCGTCTTGGGCTCGTGTCGCGCGTCGTTCCCGACGAACGCCTTCTCGCCGACGCAATCGCGTTCGCGCAACGCATCGCCTCACAGCCTCGCCTTGCCGTGCAGATGGCCAAGTCCTTTTACAATCGCGGTCTTGGCGGCAACGAGATGCGCCATGCGATCGATGGGTTTCCGTTCCTGCTGATGCACGCCGATGCACGCGAAGGCATCGATGCATTCCGGGAAAAGCGCGAGCCGCGATTCGATAAGACGTAGCTGTAACGGCTGCGTTCGGCCCGACCACATCGTCGCGCAGACATCTGGGCGGCCGACCATTCCACTGTACGATAAAAAAATGAGGGAGAACACGTGAAGAGGAATTTCCTGGCCCTGGCCATCCTGGTTGCGACAGCGTCGACCGCCTCCGCCCAAATCTCGAATGACGTGGTCCGGATTGGCGTGCTGACCGACCTGTCAAGCTGGGGACGCGACAACAGCGGTCCCGGCTCGGTCGAGGCAGCAAAAATGGCCGTTGAGGAATTCGGCCCGACAGTACTCGGAAAGCCGATCGAAATCGTCAGCGCCGACCACCAGATGAAGACCGACGTCGGCCTGCAGATCGTTCGCGACTGGTTCGACAACGGCAAGGTCGACGCGGTAGCGGACATTCCGAACTCGGGTATTGCGATCGCCGTTCACAACATGGTGCGGGAGCGCAACAAGATCGCGCTGCTGTCCGGCCCGGGCGCGAGCTCCCTGACCGACGAATTGTGCAGCCCCAACACCGTACATTTTTCTTACGATACCTACGCGCTGTCCAAAGTGACGGCGTCGGCTGTCATCAAGGAGGGTGGCAAGTCCTGGTTCTTTGTCACCGCCGACTACGCGTTCGGCCAGCAACTTGAGAAAGACGCGACGCGCTTCATCAAGGAGCTGGACGGCAAGGTCCTCGGCAACGTGCGGCATCCGACCAACACCGCCGACTTCTCGTCATTTGTACTGCAGGCGCAAAACTCCAAGGCGGATGTTGTGGCCTTTGCCAATGCCGGCCAGGACACCGACAACGCCATCAAGCAATCCGGTGAATTCGGCCTGGTTCAGGCCGGCCAGAAGCTTGTTGGCCTGCTGATGTTCGATACCGACGTGCACGCTGTCGGCCTGCAGGCCGCACAAGGCACTTACATGACGACGGCCTCCTATTGGAACATGGATGACAAGACCCGCGCCTGGTCAAAGAGGTTCTTCGCCCGGACCAACGTCATGCCGACCATGATTCACACCGGCGTCTACGGCTCCGTGCTGCACTATCTCAAGGCGATCAAGGCCGCCGGAACAGATGATCCCGCCGCGGTCATGGCCAAGATGCGCGAACTTCCGGTCGAGGACACATTCGTACATGGCGCCAGGCTGCGCGAGGACGGGCGGGTGATCCGTGACATGTACCTGGCGCGCGTAAGGAAGCCATCAGATTCCAAGGAGCCGTGGGACTATCTCGAGATCGTCAAGACAATCCGGGGTGAAGACGCCTATCGGCCTGTCAGCGAATCGAAGTGCGCGCTTCTCAAGCAGTGAAACGACCTGATCGGCGCAAAGAGCGAGCGAAGGCCACTGCTTGGCCGGGCGGATTTTGGGAAACAAGTAAGGCAAATCATTGCCGAACATCAGAAGGACGATCAGTTCGTGACCACAGCACCATCTCCAATCGAACTCGTCGTTGCCGACAGGATCGGGACGATTTGGCTGAACCGGCCGGAGCGAGGCAATGGGGTCGAGCTCGGGCTGGCGACTGCGCTCAGGGCAGCTGCCTTCGACCTCGAAGGTGACGCCAGCGTCAAGGTTATCGTCATCCGAGGCCGCGGAGCAAATTTCTCGGTCGGCGGAGACCTACGAGCTTTCTCCACTGCCGGCGCCACCTTCCCGCGGCTTGCAATGGACATCATCACTGCTTTCCACGACGCACTCGTTTCACTGAGACGCTCAGGAAAGCCGGCTATCGCCGCGGTGCACGGGGCTTGCGCCGGCGGAGCAATGTCCCTGGCGTTGGCCTGTGATTTCGTTCTAGCCGCCGACACGGCGCATTTTTCAGTGGCCTACCGGCGGCTGGGCGTTCCCGCCGATGGCGGCATGAGTCACTCGCTGACGCGCCTCGCGGGGCCAAGACGAGCGCTGGAGTTGATGCTCCTCTCTGACCGCATAAGCGCAAGCGAGGCACTGTCGCGCGGATTGATCACGAGAGTATGTGCAGAGCAGGAGCTCGAGGCCGAGCTGACCCGAATGGCGCGGGCGCTAGCCGATAACTCGCCCGCCGCAAGCCGTGCGGTGAAAGCCCTGGTCTGGAGCGCCGATACCGCAACGTTCGACGAACAACTGTCGGCCGAGCTAGCTTCATTCGTCGACTGCGCCTCCTCGGCGGACTTTCGCGAGGGCATGAAGGCGTTCAACGATAGGCGGCCGCCGATATTCGCAGGAGAGTGAGAAAATGGGATCCCTGGACGGTAAGGTCGTTTTCATTACAGGCGCGAGCCGCGGCATAGGCCGGGAGATTGCGCTCAAATTCGCATCGGAAGGAGCGCGAGTTGCGCTCGCGGCCAAATCGAGCGAGCCCCATCCAACTCTTCCCGGAACTATCCATACAGTGGCCGAGGACATTCGTAAGCTCGGTACCGCCGCCCTTCCCCTCCGTGTCGATGTACGCGACGCCGATGCGCTCGCAAACGCCATCGAAAGGACGGTTCAGGAATTCGGCGGGTTGGACATCCTCGTGAACAATGCCAGCGCCATCAGTCCGACCGGCCTGCTCGATACTCCGGCCAAAAAGTTCGATTTGCTGAGTGCGGTGAACGGCAGGGCGACCTACATCTGTGCCTATCATGCTGTACCGCACCTGAAGCGGTCGTCAAATCCCCACGTTCTCACGTTGTCACCGCCACTGCCGAAGTCGGCAATCTGGCTCGGCAAGTATCCGGCGTACGCCACCTCGAAGTACAGCATGACGATGTACACTCTGGCGCTGGCCGAGGAATTTCGATCGTTTGGAATTGCCGCTAATGCTCTTTGGCCAAAGACCATGATTGCGACCGACGCCGTGCGTGTGCACTACCAGTCGGATTATCGCCGCAGCCGCTCGCCTTCAATCATGGCCGATGCGGCACACTTCATCGTTACGCAAGACAGTCGCGCATTTTCGGGCAAGACCTTGATCGACGAGGAGGTTTTGCGTGCGCGGGGTGTCGACGACCTGTCGGTCTATGCAATAGATCCTGCCAGCCAGCTAGCGCCAGACATCTTGATCGAATGACTGCAGCAACGATCAGGGAAAGCTTCCCGGCGGGGAAGCATCGAGGTGTACTGGGACTTACCCGGCTGCAGGAATGGTTTCCGAATGAATACCGCCAGCGCGCGCATCGCCATTGTTGTGAATCCAGCCTTGCCGCTTGGGTTGATTGCGAACACAGTTGCGGCCTTGAGCATCGGTATCGGCGCCGCAGAGCCGGACCTCGGAGGAAACCTCTTGACCGACGGTAACGGGCTCACCGTCTGGACCAGTGCAAACCGTCCGGTACCAATTCTGCAAGCCACGCCCGAAGCGCTGTCCGTACTGCTGACGCGCGCGCAGCCATTGGCGAGCGGCGCCGTTTTGGTCCCCTTTCCTCAATTCGCCAGGGGACTCCACCGCTTTGAGGACTATCTCGCCGAATTTCCGCTGCGCGCGCTCTCGAACGAGACGATTGACGGCTTGGGCTTCTACGGGCCCGAGAAATGGGTTCGGTCGCTGACCGGCAATTTGAAGCTCTTGCGCTGAAGATAACGCCCCGTCGTGAACCTGAGGACTGACCTCATCATGAGCATGGTCGTGTACCCTTACGCCATGGCGCCATCCCCGCTCAAGCATAGCTGCTAGGTGCTCTCGTTGGGAGATTAAGACTTTCAGCCCTCGTGAGCCACGTTTCAAGCTCACCGGGAAGCCCTCGCGTGCGAGCGTCCGGCTACCTCAAGGGGAGCCGTGTGACATTAGAGCTTCTGGATTTCGGCTGGTGGTCGGCCGGCCCGCAGGCCTTCCCGAGCCGAAGCTGTCCTCATCACGGTGGAAAAGCTTTTGCGCTCGTCGGCCAGGCCTTCGGCCAACGGACGGTCGAGAGCTGACCGGGTAAGGCGCTTGGCAAAGGCCAGGCCTTCGGCACTTCGGCCCGATAGCTCAGCGCCGATCTCAAGGGAACGCGCGAGCGGGTCGGCGACGACCTCATGCACAATTCCGATTTCGTGCGCGCGCTGTCCCGTCACTGTCAGGCCACGAAGGATCATCTCGAGCGCCCTGGCCTCTCCAACGATCCTGGGCAAACGCTGTGTACCGCCACCACCCGGAAAGATGCCGATGCGCGTTTCCGGAAGCCCGATCGCCGTACCACTGCTCCCGGCGATGCGCAGGTCGCAGGCCAGCGAAAGCTCGAAGCCTCCTCCCATGCACAGGCCATTGATAGCCGCAATGACCGGCTTGTCGACCGCTGCAATCGCATCCGTCAGCGCGTGGAAACCAGGTGGCCGAGGACCAGGCGACGACGCGGCGCGAGACGCTCCGCGCTCAATCGCATCAGCGGCCTCGGAGAGTTCCGCAACGTCGTAGTGACGGATGAAGATGCCAGGTAGCCCCCCTGTAATGACAATGACCCGGACCGATGGGGCCATCCCTGCAGCGGCTACCGCATCGAACATCTCAGCCGCCCCGACGGCCGTCATGGTGCCGAATGGGGCGTTAGCATAGGTGATGACACGGATCGCGTCGTGATCCTGGATGGAAACAAGGCGCATAGCCTACTCTCACTGCAACCGCTCGCCGGACAATCACGCGTTGGCGCTGCACCGCTCAGAATGCGCCCGGCTCCCGCACCGATCAAGCCTCGGCGCGCTAAGATTGCCATTGCAGCCGCGCGGTTCATTCTTAATATCCTGCCTCCCCGGCATACGTTTCGGACGGGCCTGTACAGCGGAGTAGACGTTATGCCCAAGCCGGAAAGCTTCCCAATCGAGAAGATCTACGTTCCCGTGAAAAGAAGGAAGGCAATCAAGCCTCAAGTCGTCGAGGAGATCGCTGGAAGCATTCTGGAAATCGGACAACAAACCCCCATTCTCGTCAGGCCCGACGAAGACCGCTTCGTTCTGGTCGAGGGACTACAGCGGCTCGAAGCTTGCAAGGCGCTTGGAGAGACGACGGTTGTGGGCATCGTGGTCTCGACGGAGGATGCTCAGCAAAGGACGCTCTTGTCCGAGGGACCCGAAGCAGATGCGGAACGCGACAAGATGGCGCGATTGAAAAAGCTGCGTCTTGAGAAGGAAGCTGCAGAAAGTTCGAGTGCTGCCTTGAACCGGACGGATAAGCAGCGAGCCCGCTCGGCAAGGGGCGCGGGCGAGAACCCGAGAACATCGCCAAGCCGGACCTCAGCGCCGACGCCGAAAAAGACGTTGTCGGATTGGATCGCCCAGCAGAAGCGCGACGGTGGCCGTTATTGATTGCCCGCCTTCGGTCCTGCATCCAACGTCATCTAGCTGGCGATGGATTTTTCTTGATCTCTCGCTGCTCAAGCGATCTTCTAAGTCACAGCAATACTTGAACTTTCGCCCCATCCATCCTGCGTTCGTTTGAGCCAGCTTAAGCCAAGAGAAATAACGTCGACACACCGGGTCCGGCTCGTCTGCGTCTGGATTATTCTTGCCAATCCACAAAACTTGTTAGCCGGTCGAGTGACCGTCCACCCGGTCAGCGCCTTGCTTCAGCCGCCATTGCAGCAACGAAAAGGATGGATCGGACTCCGGGTGATGTTCGAAGACTCCTCCAACCTCAGTTCCGATGACCACGGTCTGGCGCGGATCGCCCAGCAGATTACCCACCATGCGCACGCCACCGGCGTGTGGCAGCTCGACGAGCAGCGCGAGATACGGGCCGTGCTGCTTTAGCGCCGGGTGTGACGGATGCCACACGCGTTCCCAACTGTAGATGCGGCCGGTCGGCTCGACGTCCGTCCACCTAAGGTCAAAGGAATGACAATTGTGGCAAATCCATTCAGGCCCGAACTGCCAGGAACGGCAGCGGGCGCAGCGTTGCACCAGCAGGCGGTTTTCCCGCAGGCCCATCCAATACGGTGCCGAAAGCCCATCTGGGTCACTGACCGGAATGGGCAACCCGGCAGGAAGACAGTGCGCACGTGAAGACCCACTCATAGCGTCGCCTCTGAACCCAGAATGAGGTTGCTGGCCGGCGTCACCATCGGGCCGCCGATCACCAGCGCCACATCATTTCGTCGAGCCTGGCTCGCCGACGCGCCACGCACCTGGCGAACCGCTTCCAACACCAGCTCAAAGCCGTGCATGTAGCATTCGGCAAGGTTGCCGCCACTGGTGTTGAGCGGGAGCTTCCCGGATGGAGCGATCAAATTGTCGAAAGTCAGGAAGTCGTTGGCCTTCTCGGGCCTGAAGAAGCCGTGCTCCGCCAGCGCCATCACGACACCGCCGGTGAAGTTCTCGTACGCCTGGACCACACCGACATCTGACGGCCCTACCCCGGCCATGCGGTACAGATCGGGCGCGACGGTGCCGAAGTTCGCGGTGGCGTAGAGCGGCGCATTGTGCGCCGTTGCCGCCGCACGATGCCCGGATCCGAAGGCCGCACCGAGCAGATAGGCCGGCTTGTGCCGGAAGTCGCTGGCGCGCTCTGCCGACACCAGCACCAATGCCGCTGCGCCGTCATTTTCCATGCAGCAATCGTAAAGATGGAAGGGTTCCACGATCCAGCGCGAGGCATCGTACTTCTCGATATCCAGCGGCTTGCCTCGCATCACCGCGCGCGGGTTGGCCTGGGCATGATGATAGGAGGCGAGCGCAATCGCGCGCAAAGCCTCCTGTCGCACGCCATGCTCGTGCATGTAGCGTTGCACCCGCATGGCAAAGCGCTGCGGGGGAGCCAGCACCCCATAGGGCATCAGATAGGACCGTTCGCCCGAAACGGTGTGAATCCCGGCTGCCTGTCCGAAACGGCCATATTGGCCCTGCGCCAATGAGCGGAACACCACGACACAATCGGCAAGGCCCGCGACGATCGAGGCGGCCGCGTTGGCAACCGCCGCGCCGCAACCGCCGCCGCCTCCGCCCCATTGCATGGTCGCGGAGCGCAGTCGATGCGTACCCAGCGCCGCAGCCAGCCGTGACGCCTCGCTGCGATCGTCGCTGTAGGACGAGAAGCCATCGATCTCGCGGGGATCGAGCCCGGCATCCTCGCAAGCCGCCAGGATCGCCTTCAACGCGAGCTTCAATTCCGGATCGGGAGAAGCGCCATGACGATAATATTCGGTTTCGCCGATCCCGATCACGGCCACACGGCCCCGCAGCGTCCGCTCGTCTCGCGCGCGCCCGGTCACGGTTTGGCATCCTGTCGCGAAGCCTCGCTGCCGAAGGCTCCGCCTCCGGCAAGGCGCGCGATCTCCGTCTTGTCGTAGCCGAGCAACTCAAGCAGCACGTTCTCGGTGTGCTGCCCAACTGCCGGTGCCGCAACGGGATCCACGATCGGTGTCCGCGAATACCGGATCGGCAGGTTCACGTTCGGCACCCACCCCACCGTCTCATGCGGGATCCGGGTGACGATCCCGCGCTCCCTCGCCTCGGGCGAACGGATCGCCTCGCCGACGGTGCGCAGCTGGCCGCAGGGCACGCCGGCCGCCCGCATCCGCGACTGCCAGTGCGACCAGGGCTGCCGGGCAAAGGCATCGCCGAGGATCGCGAACAACTCCTCGCGCCGGCGGATTCGATCGGGGCCGGTTGCATAGATTTCGGCCCCCGCGAGATCCTCGCGCTCGAGAACCTGCGCCGTCAGGCGCTGGAAGATCTTGTCGTTGCCGCAGTTGATATAGAAGGAGCAATCGCTGGCCTGGAACACACCCCGACGGACACGTGTCCGGGCTGGTGTTGCCGCTTCGCCTCGGATCGACACCGCTAAAGAGCGACTGCGTGGTCGCGTAGCCGGTCATCAGGACGGCGTTCTCGAACAATGACACCTCGATGGCCTGGCCGTGCCCGCTGCGCTCGCGCGCCAACAGGGCGCCAAGGATCGCATTGCTGGCCATCATCGCAGTGCTGATGTCCATCACCGGCGACAAAGCCCGCACGCCTTCGCGGTCGGCATAGCCGTTCATCGACACGAAGCCGCTCTCGACCTGCGCGATCGGATCAAAGCCAAGCCGGTCCGAAAATGCCCCGTCGCGGCCATAGGCCGACACGGAGCAGTAGATGATCTCGGGTTTGATCTTGCGGCAGCTCTCGTAGTCGAGCCCCAGCCGCGCCATCACGCTCGCGGAAAAATTCTCGACAAGGACGTCCGCCGTCGCGATCAGCTCGCGCGCGATCTTCAGGCCCTCCAGGGATTTGAGATCGAGGGCGACGCTGCGCTTGTTCCGGTTGGTCCACAGGAACGGCGCGCCGTGCCTGAGATCGGGATGCACCGGGGGATAACGGCGCAGATCGTCGCCGCGGCCCGGCGCTTCGATCTTGATCACCTCGGCCCCCATGTCGGCGAGGATCATGGTGGCAAACGGCCCTGCGATGAAATGCGAGAAATCGATCACCCGGATCCCCTCGAGCGCTCTTGGCGCGCCGGCGGGACGAGGCGTGTGCTCGGGGAAGTCGGCTTCAAGCTGATCCAGCATCGGGATATCCGTCAATTTGAGCAGTGTTGATCCAAGGATCGCGGCCGTCGTCGTCAATTGCTCTTCGGCGGGTCGACGAGCGAGCAACCGCCCTGGTCGAGCGGCCGGAAGGCTTCCGGCCCGGACAGCGCGCCGACCTGCTCCAGCAGGTCCCACTTGCTCTTCGAGGCACCCGGGCTCTTCACCTTGAAGATGTACATGTTGTGGATGGCGCGGCCGTCCGCGCGAACCACGACCGGCCCGAACAAGGCGTCGTCGATCGGCTTCTCCTTCAGCTTCTGAACGACCGCCGGCGCGTCATTGGTTCCCGCCGCCAGCGCCGCGTTCAGATAGGCCAGCACGGAGGAATAGACGCCGGCGTGGAAGGCGGTCGGCGACTGCCCATGCTGCCGCTCGCCGAATTTGGCCGACCAGGCACGGCTGGCATCGTCGAGGTCCCAGTAGAACGGCTGCGTGATGATCAGCCCCTCCCCGACCGCAAGCCCGCTAGACTCGACATCGTTGGTGGTGGTCAATAGCGCGGCAAAGGTGCGCCCGCTCTGCTTCAGCCCGAACTCGGCGGATTGCTTGATCAGGCTGACGGTGTCGCCACCGGCGGTCGCGAACGCGATCACGTCCGCGCCGGACCCTTCGGCCTGCAGGATGAACGAGGCGTAGTCCGCATTGTTGATGGGTACATTGACCGATCCGAGAACGGTCCCGCCACCGGCACCGATCACCGCCGTCCCGTCGCGCACCATCGATTTGCCGAGCGCATTGTCGGTGGCGATGAAGTACCATTTCTTGCCGCCGTGATGCACGAGATAGGCGCCGATGGTGTGAGAGGCCGCCCAGGTATCGAAGGTCCACTGAATCGTATTGGGTGAGCAGTATTTCCCGGTCAGGTCGGACGACGCCGCGCTCGATGCGATCAGCGCCGCTTTGGTGCCGCGCATGACCTCGTTGACCGCCAGCCCAACGGCCGAGTTCGGCACGTCGGCGACCGCATCGACCTTCTCCTGATCGATCCAGCGGCGCGCGATGGCGGCGCCGACATCAGCCTTGTTCTGGTGATCCGCCGAGACGATCTCGACCTTGAAATCCGGATGAAGCCGCATGAAGTCCTCGGCCGCCATTTTGGCCGCTGTCACAGAACCTTCGCCGGCATTGTCCGAGTAAGGGCCGGACGCGTCGTTGAGCACGCCGATCTTCAGAGACCGCGCGGCGACCGCCGTCGCCGGCGAACCGGCACAAAAGGCCAGGAGAGCTATTCCGGCTATCTGCGAAAGATACTTCATTGTTTCCACCCGTCGTATGTTGTTGTGTTAGAGATCGAGCACAAGCGTCCGGGACTTGGCGCCCGAGCAGCAGATCATGACGCTCTTGTTCGCCGCCTGCTCTTCGTTGCTCAGGAACTGGTCGCGATGGTCGGGTATGCCCTGGAGCACGCGCGTCTCGCAGGTGCCGCAGACACCTTCGGTACAGGCATAGTTCGCGGCAATGCCGGCATCCAGCAACGCATCGAGGATCGTCTTGCCGGGCTCGACTGCAATCGTGCGGTTGCTTCGCGCCAGCCTGACGTCGAAACCGCCCTCAGTGGCCGGCGCTTCGCGTGCCTGGAAATACTCCACGTGCACGTGATCGGCCGGGCGACCGGCAGTCGCCGCCTTGAGCGCCTCGAGCATGGGCACCGGACCGCAACAGTAGAGATGCGCGCGAGGCGGAGCGTTCCTGACGAGCGCCGGGAGATCGAACACCCGCCCCGATCGCTCGTCGTCGAAATCAAGATGTACCCTCGATCGATACGTGCCGAGTTCGTCGAGGAATGCGGCAGCGGCGCGCGTCCTCGCGGCATAGAACAGCTCCCAGTGACGTCCAAGCGCCTCAAGCCGTCGGATCATCGACAGCAGCGGCGTGATGCCGATGCCCCCGGCGATCAGGACAGAATGGTCGGCTTCCTCACGGAGCGCGAAGTTATTCCGCGGCTCGGAGATCCTTATGATGTTCCCGACCCTGACGGTGTCGTGGACAAAGCTGGACCCACCCCGGCTCTCGCCATCCCTGTTCACCGCGATGACATACCGGTGCCGCTCGCATTGGTCGTTTACCAGCGAATAGCTGCGGATCATGCCGTTCGGCAGATGCAGGTCGATGTGGCTCCCGGCCGTGAACGGCGTCAGTTCGCCGCCCGTCGGGGCAATCAGCTCATACGAATTGATCCGCTCGGCCTCATATCCGATGCGCTTGACCAGCACCTCCAGCGTACCAGCCGTGTGTTTGAATGCGCTCACAGCTCGTACCCGAAATCGGCGCCAAGCTTCGCGCGCATGAACGGCGCGCCGACGTCAACCCACGAATCCTCCGGCGGCAACCGCAGCGAGACCGCTCGCACCATGAACACGTCCGGGTCCAAGACTCCTTTGGGCTTGATCGCGTGATCGCGATAGGCGCCAAGCGCTTCAAGAATGAAACGTCGCGTCATCGCGATGCCGGTATCACTTGAGCAGAGCGTCTCCTTGGTGCGATCAAAGATCGGCGAGACGCCGCTTTGGCAGGCGCCGTCCTGCACCCAGAGCCCCGGCAGGCCCGAGAACCAGGTGGTCCGCTGCGCCTCGTAGTCGAACTGAAAGCCGTTCTGCGGATTGTATTTCGTCCAGTAGCCTGCGTATGGGACCGTCACCGGGTGCTGGACGAGCGCGTGGCGGCTGGCATGACCGCTCTCGCGGCCCTTGTGTCCTTCGGCGAAGACCTGCCGGGTTTTCTCCAGCAGCGGCTCCGATGGATGATAGGAAAACATGATGCAGAGCGTGTTCTCGTCATCGATCGGGACCCAGGCGTGCCCGCTCAAATCCGGGAACGGAGACAGCGGAGGCACCAGCGTATAGAACGGCAGCAGGAACTGGTTGACCCGCCAGTACAGCGTGTTGGCATCGTAATTGCGCCGCGCGGCGATGCTCATGCCGAAATCCTGCTTAATGCATTCGAAGGTCGGGCGCAGGTCGCGCTTCTGGATCCAGGCGCTCGTCGTGCCCTGCGCATCCAGTCGTCCATGAAGCAGCGGCGCGTGCGCTGAATCGATCTCACCCTCGACCGCCTGCAGCCAATTGCACTCCTGGACGCGAACCGAGATGTGCACCTGCTCGGCAGGCACCAGATTCCATTCGAGATTCGGCAGCGGCGGAAGCTCAGCCTGGTCGGGACCCATATAGGTCCAGATCATCCCGTTGCGCTCCTTGCAGGGATAGGCCTTGATCCGCACCCGCTCCTTGAGGCGACTGCGCACAGGCTCTGCCGGCATGTCAGTCACGGCGCCGGTGACGTCGAATTTCCAGCCGTGATAGACGCAGCGCAGCCCGCAATCCTCATTTCGCGCAAAGACCAGCGGCGCTCCGCGATGCGGGCAGGCCTGGTCGACCAGCCCGATGCGCCCCTCGGAATCGCGAAAGGCGACGAGATCCTCGCCCAGCAGCCGGATGCGCTTCGGCTGCCCGTCCGCGGCGAGATCAGCCGACGGCAGGAAAGGAATCCAGTACAGGCGGAAAAGTTCGCCGAGTGGCGTTCCCTTGCCGACCCTCACCAGCCGTTCATTGTCTTCGCGCGAGAGCATGGGGTCGCCTCCTTCAATTGCGTGTGGCCGGGCCTGCCGCGCCGCCGAGAAGCGCGGCGACACGGTCAGACAGTCCGAGATCCTGGGCGGTCCAGAGCGGATCGGATGCGGTGAGCGGCTGGCGTGGGATGGGAGGTTGCTTGCCCTGCTCCACCAGGCCGACAATCAATTCGATGCGCCGCCGCTCGAGCTCGCGCAGAGCGTCCTCGACGACGGCGGCTTCAGCCGTGCACCCCGGCAGCTCCGGATAGGCAAGGCGAACCCGCCACTGCCCCGGCTCGGTTTCGACTGCCTCCGCCTCAAGCAAATAGGGAATCGACAGCAGCTCACGCAGGTCCAAGTTTCAACCTCCCTGAACGACGTCTTCGCATCGCATTTGATACGTATACGTACTACATTTTCGGAAGGCTGACAAGAGCCGAGGGCGACCCTGTCTCCCTCAGAAGAGGCTGGTGACGTGGTTCGCCACAGGGTTGAGGACGATCAGCCAAGCTGCTAACGGCTAGGACGCAATTCGCAGAACGCAGCTGGGATCCAGACAACGGCATGGCAGCCGATAAAGGCAAGCAGACAACCTCGGCGGCAGACGTTGCACGCGACTGGCAGCTCGAGGGTGGTGTCGGATTCTTGTTGCGTCTGCTGGAGGCCCGCTACGATGGGCTCTATCAAAGCATGACGCGCCAGAGCGATATCACGCCGCGGCAGTTCGGTGTGCTGATGGCGCTGTATCAGTTAGGTCCTCTAACCCCCTCCGTGTTGGCCGAACGGATCAGCTGCGACCGCAACACGCTCAGCGAAATGCTGAAGCGCATGGTCGCGCGCAGACTGGTCTCGAAGAAAGACAATCCGGACGACCGCCGCTCGCTCCAGGTGCAGATCACGGCTAAAGGCGAGGAAGCGCTTCTCGCCGTCATTCCGGCCGCCGCCGAGCTGCAAAACATCATGCTGGCCCCCCTTCGCAAGGAGGACCGCGCGCATTTCCTGAAATGCCTGCTGGCGATCGCGAAGGCTCCGCCGCCGGACAGTCCGGCCGATACGTGAAATCGCCGGCGTCCAGCGGCCCTACGCCTGCACCTTCCCGAACGTGCCCGCAGCGGCGAGCGTCGCGATTGCGTCCGGCGACAGGCCCAGGATCCGCGACAGCACATCGTCCCGCTGCGCGCCGATCCCGGGAACTCGACGTCCCATCGGCGTATCGGCCCCGGACATCTGCCATGGCGCATTGACACCGATGAAGTCACCTGCCCCGTCCGAGACGGTCCCAAACACCCCACGTTGGCGCAAATGGGCATCGGTCAGCGCCGCGCCCGGCGTCCGGTACTCGGCGCAGGGAACACCGGCGCGATCCAGCGCCGCGATGCATTCAGCAACGGTGTGGCGTTCGGTCCATTTCTCGATCACCTGCATCATGGCGGTCCAATTGGCGCCGCGCGCTGGAATGGTCGAAAAGCGCGGATCGTTCACCAGCTCTTCCTGCCCGGTCACCTCGCACAGCGCCGCGAAATTACGCGGCGTGACCGGGGCGATCAGAATATCGCCATCGCGCGCGCGGACCGGCCCATAGGTCGGGCGCGGCGAACGGATCGGGAATTGCGCCTCCTGAAGCTCATAGACCAGCAGATTCATCATGCAGTCCATCAAGGCTACATCGACGCGCTGTCCTTTCCCGGTGCGCGTTCGCTGGACCATCGCGGTCTGGATCGCGGAATAGCCGAAGATGCCGCCGAGGATATCGGCGACAAAGATCGCGCCCGGCGCGGGACGCTCCCGGTCACCGGCATAACGCATCAGAGAGTGATCGAATCCGCTCTCGGCATGGACGATCATCGCATAAGCCGCGCGCTCGGCTGCTGGGCCTGACTGGCCATAACCCGAGATCGAGCAATAGATGAGGCGCGGGTTGATCTCGCAAAGCGTCTCGTAACCAAGACCAAGGCGGTCCATCACGCCAGGGCGGAAATTCTCGACGAGAATGTCCGCCTCCGCGACCATTCGATGTACGAGCCTGGTGGCGTCGGCATTCTTCAGGTCCAGCGCCAGGCTACGCTTGCCGGCATTGAGCTGGCCGAAATAGGTGCTGTGGCCTTCGCGCAGCGGCGTTCGCAACCGCATGTCATCGCCTTCCGGAGGCTCGATCTTGATGACCTCGGCGCCGACATCGGCGAGCAGCCGCGCGCAATACGGCCCCGCCACCATGATCGAGAAATCGAGCACGCGCACGCCGGTGAGCGGCGCCCTGTCGCCATCCTTCTGCATCCGATCTCTCCTATCTCGGCAGCCCGAGCGCGCGTTGCGCGATCAGACTGCGCTGAATCTCGTTGGTCCCGATGCTGATGACCCACATCAGCGAATGCCGCAGGTTTTGCTCGAAGCGACCGTTGTCGATCGCGCCCGGCATCTGCTCGGACAGCGCGGCACGCATGCCAAGGATGTCGAGCGCAGCCTCGCCGAATCGCTCCATCAGCTCGCCGGAGAACACCTTGCTGATCGCGCCATATTCCGGCGGCGTCACGCCGTCGGCGGCAAGCTCGGCGCAATGCATCATCAAGAGACGGCCGATCTCGATCTCTGACGCCAAGGTCACCATCCTGTCGCGGATGATTGGATCATCGGCGAGAGACCGATCACCTTGCTTCGCCATCACGTGCGAACGCAGTTGCTCGAAGGCGTGCGCGACCTTCAGGACGATCCCGCCACCAACCAGCCCGCGCTCGAAGGCCAGCGCGCCGGTCAACACTTTCCAACCGCCATTGACCTCGCCGACCAGGTTCTCCGAGGGGATGCGGACGTTGTCGTAAAAGATGTTGGCAAACGAGCCATCATACATGGTTGCTGATGGACTGATCGTGATGCCCGGCGCATCCATCGGCACGATGAACATGCTGATGCCCGCGTGCGGCGGCTTCGCGTCCTTGTCGGTCCGCGCGGCGAGGAACATGTATTTGCCCCACCAGGTGGTGGTCCAGATCTTCTGGCCGTTGATCACCCAGTGATCGCCGTCCCTGGCCGCACTGGTGCGCAGCGCCGCAAGGTCCGACCCTGCCTGCGGCTCGCTGTAGCCCATGCCATGCATCGCTTCGCCACGCAGGATTTCCGGAAGGTATTTCTGCTGCTGCGCTGCCGTGCCGAACATCATCAGCGCATTGGCCTGGATCGCCGCGCCGATCCGCGGCGCCTCGCCCCGCTCCATCGTCTCCATGAAGGCGATCTGCTCCAGCGGCGAGCGCGCCTGGCCGCCGAATTGCTCTGGCCATCCGAGCCCGATCCATCCGGTCTCACCGATGTCGCGGGCGAAGCCGGCATCGAACTCACGCTTGGCGAAGGGCCTTCCGTCGAATGCTTGCTTCGTATCTCCAGTCCAGTGTTGCTCGAGCCAGAGCCGGATCTGCTCGCGAAACGCATTTCCAGCGGCCCCGAGGTCATATTGCGGCAGCCCGACGCCGCCCGCATCCAGCAGGCGCGCTGCCAGCCTGCTCTTGGCATCCGAGGCGCCGCCAAGCGCGATCGTATCGAGATGCACGCGCTTGAAGTGGATTGGCGCCTCGTGCTCTTCGGCATAACCGATCGCACCGAACGTATGCTGGACCTCCAGCGACACCTGCCGTAGCGCATGACCGGAGAACGCCGATGCGCAATCGGCGAAGTAGCGCCAGCCGCCCTCGCCGCCGTCATGCAGTCTGGCGGCATGGTCGAGGATCAACCTGACGCCTTCGAGCGCAATCAGGCAGTCGGCCAGCTTGTGCTGGATGGCCTGGAACCTACCGATCGGCTGCCCGAACTGGTGCCGTTCCTTGGCGTAGTCCACGGCGAGCTCAAAGGCACGCCGCGCCGCGCCATAGGCACGCGCGGTCAACATCGCTCTGCCCTTGATGCGGAGATGGTCGAGATCGACTGTATCTATGGGAATGCGCGTGAGCGGCGCTTCGTTCAGCCGGACCTCGTAGAGTCCCCACGCTCCCATCGCGCGGGTTGCGACGCACTCGACACCGGGACCGTCAAGATTGATCAGCCCAAGCTGGGCCTGGTCAAGAACGACCAGAAGGTGCGTCGCGCCTCCGGCAGCCTCGACAAAACGAAGCACGCCCTTTGCCTTGAGGTCCGTGACCTCAACCGCTCCTGTGCCGGCGTCCGGATCCAGCGCACCAAATGAGAAGGCGACGGTCGCCTCCCCGGACTGCAGCCGCTCCAGCAGATCCACCGCGACGTCGACCTGCGATCCGGAGATCGCAAGATTGGCGAGCGCCGCAGACCACATCGGCGCCGTGCAGCCGGCCCGGCCGAGTTCCGCCATGACGACGAGGATTTCGGCGAGCCCGCCTTCGCTGCTCTCCGCACCAAGCGCGGCGACGCCCTGCCCAACGAGCTTGCGCCAGATCGCCGACACCTCGTCCGGCGAGGACGATGCGGCTAAACCGAGTGGAAGCCAATGCTCGTCCAGGAAACCGCGCAAGGAATCGCGCAGCATTCCTGCGACATCGTCATTCGAGGCTTCGATCGCCGCCATGGTGAGGCCCGCGCTATGCTTGGCCGAATCTGGGCTTCCGCTTCTCCTTGAACGACATAGTCGCTTCCTTGTGGTCGGCAGTCTCGAACGTCACCTGCTCCAGCGCCATCGACGCCTCCAGCAGCATGTTGACGCGCTCCTTGACGATCTGGTTGATCGACAGCTTGGTCCAGCGAATGGCCCAGGTCGGACCGTTGGCGAGCTCGACCGCGATCGCGCGGGCCTTGGCCAACACCTCCGCGCGCGGCGCGACATGATTGACCAGCCCGATCCGCTCCGCCTCATTTCCCTTCAGGAGCGTGCCGCGGATCAGGAATTCCTTGGCCTTGTTGATGCCGACCAGCAGCGGCCAGATCACTGTGCCGCCGTCGCCGGCGACGAGGCCGACACGCGAGACGTGGGTGTCGCCGATCCGCGCGTCTTCCGCCATCACCGTGATGTCGCAAAGCAGCGCATGGGTCGCCGCAAGGCCGATGGCATCGCCATTGATCGCCGCGATGATGGGCTTGTCGAGCTCGAGCTGGCGGGTGACTCCGCGGCGGCTGATCATGGGATCGTGTACCTCGCCCTCTTCGAGCACGTCGCCGCCGGGCCGCTCGGACATCGCCTTGACGTCGCCACCGACGCTGAAGAAGTCGCCCGCCCCGGTCAGCACCACGGCATTAACGGCGTGATCGTCGGCGAGGTCGTCCCAGATCGTGCGCAACTCGCGGATCAGCTTCTGATTGATGGCATTGCGCGCCTGCGGGCGGTTCAAGGTCACGGTCGCGACCTTGTCCGCGACCTCGACCGTCAGGCATTCATATTTGGCGTAATTGGACACGTTTGCCTCCATTGTTTCGCTGTTTGAGTTGTTGATTATTGGCAACGCAGGCGCGCGCTAGCGGCGCATTCCGGGCTGCACATCCGCCAATGCGACGTGAAGCGACATGGCGCCCGGATCCTGCTCGAGCATGCGCTGCACGGATTCCAGATGCGATCGCAGCAATCGGCTTGCCAGATCGACGTTCCGTTCGCTGAGGGCCGCCAGGAACTGCCGCCGCTTCTCGGCCAGCCGCGCCATCGCGACCCCGCTGGAAGCGACCTTGGCATAGACGAAGCGCATGTGGATCTCGGTGACCGAGTCCACGATCATCGCAATCACCTTGTTGCCGGTCGAGGCCGCCAGCAGCTTGTAGAACTCGCGCGAACATTCGACCCGGTCGAGCAGCCGCCCCTCCTTGGTCGCAAGCTCCGTCCGCTCGATATTGGCTTCCAATGCATCGAGATCGGCCCGGCGGGCATTGGCACAAGCCAACTGCACCACGAGGTCGAGGACGTGGACCCGCGCCTCCGACAATTCCCGTACCGAAATCGTCCCGAGGCTCAGCATGTCGCGCATGACCTCGTTCATGCGGCGGGTGTCGCCCTGCTGGATGAAGGCGCCGCCCTTGACGCCCTTCTGCAGCCGGAGCACGCCGGCCATTTCGAGGCTGCGCAATGCTTCCCGCAGCACATTCCGACTGACGCCGAGCTGCTGAGCCAGTTCGCGCTCGGCCGGCAGCTTGTCGCCGGGCTTCAGCACGCCGAGCGCGAGTTGCTCGCGAATGCGCTCGCAGATCTCCTCGAACGTCCGCCTGGTGTGAATCGGCTTGAATGTCGGCGCGGACGGCGAGCCGGCCGCACGATGATCGGTGGCCCGCTCCCGGCGGCTCGGCGAGGCGGCACGGGAGCGCCGCGGCGCGCGAGGGCTTGACTTGATGCTCATGCGGTGAATTATTAAATGGATCACCCATTCAATGGAAGCCCTTTTTTGCTTCCGGCAAAAGAAAACGAAACGGGAGTTCGCATGAGTTTTTCCGAGGAGCAGGTCGCGTTCCGTGACAACGTGCGCAGAATGGTCGCCAGGCACGTGGCGCCGATCGCCGCCGAGATCGACGAAACCGACCGCTTCCCGCTCGAACTGGTCAAGCTGTTCGGCGAGATGGGACTGATGCAGCTCTGGGTGCCGGAGCGCTATGGCGGCCCGAATGGCAACCTGACCATGGCCTGCATCGCGCGCGAGGAGATCTCCAAGGTCTCCCCTGCCTGTGCGTCGATCGCCGCGCTCAACACCATGTTCATCATGCCGCTGCTGCATTTCGGCTCTGAGGAGCAGCGCAAGAAGTATCTGCCGATCATCGCCGAGGGTGGCGTGGTCACGGCAATCGCGATCTCGGAGCCGCAGGCCGGCTCCGACGTCGCCGCGCTCAACACCCGCGCCCGCAAGGACGGCGATAGTTATGTCCTGAACGGCCGCAAGCAGTGGTGCAGCTATGGTGTCGCGGCCGACTACATCGTGGTCATGGCGCGAACCAGTGACGGCGCCGGTGCGGACGGCATCAGCGCCTTCATCGTCGAGCCGAAGAGAATGCCGGGCATCACGTTCGGCCGCCACGAGCGCAAGATGGGCTTTCGCGGCGCGCCCAACACGCCGATCTTCTTCGACAATGTCCGCGTTCCCGCCGAAAACCTCGTCGGTGAGGAAGGCAAGGGCTTTCGCGCGTCGATGCGCGCGCTCGACCTCAACCGGCCGACCATCGGCGCGCAATCCGTCGGCCTCGCACAAGGCGCACTGGATGCCTGCGTCGCCTACGCCAAGGAGCGCAAGCAATTCAAGAAACCGATCGCCGAGTTCCAGGGCGTGCAGTTCATGCTCGCCGACATGGCCATGCAGATCGAGGCGGCCCGCGCGCTGGTCTACGAATGTGCCCGCGCCGGCGATGCCGGCGACTGGAAGCGGCTCAACGTGCTTGCCAGCATGGCCAAATGCGTCGGCAGCGACATGGCGATGAAGGTGACGACCGACGCGGTGCAGATCTTCGGCGGCTACGGCTACACGATGGACTATCCGGTCGAACGCATGATGCGCGATGCCAAGCTGACCCAGATTTTTGAAGGCACCAACCAGATCCAGCGCGTGGTGATCGCCCGCGAGCTGCTGCGCTAGCGCGGATCGATTTCAAGAAGAAGCAATTGCAGGGAGGAACGAACTTGAACCACATCATCAACCGGGCGCTGATGGCCGGCGCGGTGTCAGCACTGCTGGCGGTACCTGCCTATGCTCAGAAAGCCTACGGTCCCGGTGCCAGCGATACCGAGATCAAGCTCGGCCAATCGACGCCGCTGAGTGGTCCCGCATCCGCGTTCGGCGCGGGCGCCGGGCGGGCGGTGGTCGGCTACTTCGAGATGCTGAATGCCAAAGGCGGCATCAACGGCCGCAAGGTCAACTTCACGCAGCTCGACAATGCCTACAGCGCGCCGAAGGCGGTCGAACAATCGCGCAAGCTGATCGAGGACGTCGGCATATTGGCCGAGGTCGGCACGATCGGCACCGCGCCCAACGTCGCGATCCAGACATACCTGAACGCCAAGCAGGTGCCGCAGCTGTTCATCACCGCCGGCGGACGCCGCTTCAACGATCCCAAGGCCTTTCCCTGGACGATCCCGCTCTATCCGGACTTCGAAACCGAAGGCCGCGTCGTCGCCAAATACATCCTCACCGTAAAGCCGGACGCCAGAATCGGCGTGCTTTATCAGAATGACGACTATGGCAAGGACTACCTGAAGGGCCTCCGCGCCGGCCTCGGTCCGAAGGCCGAGCTGATCGTCGCCCAGGCCTCCTACGAGCTCGCCGATCCGACGATCGACTCGCAGATCGTGCAGCTGAAGGCCGCCGGCGTCGACACCCTGATCGAGCAGTCGTCGTCGAAGGCCGCCGCGCAATCGATCCGCAAGGTTTACGAGCTCGGCTGGAAACCCCTGCACGTGATCGGGGGCTCGACCGCATCGGTCGAAACTATCCTGAAGCCCGCGGGCCTCGAAGCATCGAAAGGGCTGGTTACAACGCAATTCCTCAAGCAACCGGGCGACCCGGCGTGGGCCAACGATGAGGAGGTCAAGGCCTACAAGCAGTTCTTGAAGGCATACGCACCTTCAGCCAACCCGGACGACTATTCTGTGCTCGTGGCCTATATGAACGTGCACGCCGTGGAGTTAGCGTTGCGCAAATGCGGCGACGACCTGACCCGCGAGAACCTCATGAAGCAGGCTACCTCGCTGAATGGCGAACGATTGCCGATGATGCTCCCAGGCGTCGCGATCGGCACCCGGCCCGGAGACTACACACCCTTCAGAGCTCTGCGGATTGCGACATTTGATGGAGAAAGCTGGTCCTTGACCGGCGCTCCTCTATCGGCCGACTAGACCAGACTAGACTGCGGGCGGAGAGCCACCAAGGCTCTCGCTAAGCTCGGGTAGGTCTGCTCGAACAAGCAGCTGCGTCCCATCATGTAGCGGCGGATCGTCACACGTTCGGTGACCATTGCGCCTGCCTATCTCTTCTCCGATGCCACCTCCTACTTGAGGGACGGTCGCTTTGGAACGGCTGCCAATCCCCGCCGTTCACCGCTCACATTCAACTTTCGGGATATGCACGATGTCCAAGACCGTTGGCGATTTCGTAGTGCAGCGCCTCCAGGATTGGGACGTGCGGCATCTCTTCGGTTATCCCGGCGATGGCATCAATGGCGTGTTCGGTGCGCTCAATCGCGCCGAAGGCAAGGTCGATTTCATCCAGGCGCGCCACGAGGAGATGGCGGCGTTCATGGCGTGTGCCTATGCCAAATTTTCCGGCCGCCTCGGCGTCTGCATCGCGACGTCGGGCCCCGGTGCCTCACACCTGATCACTGGTCTGTATGATGCCCTCCTCGACCATCAGCCGGTGCTCGCCATCGTGGGCCAGCAGGCGCGGAACGCGCTGGGCGGGCAGTATCAGCAGGAGCTCGACCTGGTCTCGATGTTCAAGGACGTCGCCAGCGCGTATGTCGCGCAGGCTTCCTCGCCCGCTCAGGTCCGTCATCTGATCGACCGCGCCGCGCGCATTGCGCTCGCCCGGCGCACCGTGACCGCGCTGATCCTGCCGAATGATCTGCAGGAAGAGGATTACGAGGATCCGCCGCGCGCACACGGCACGCTGCGGTCCGGCGTCGGATACACTCCGCCGAGGATCGTTCCGGCAGAGGCCGACCTCGATCGCGCCGCCGACATTCTCAACGCCGGCAAGAAGGTCGCCATGCTCGTCGGCGCCGGCGCGCTTGGCGCGACCAACGAGGTCACCTCTGTCGCCGACCGGCTGTCGGCCGGATGCGCCAAGGCGTTGCTCGGCAAGGCCGTGGTGCCCGACGACCTGCCATGGGTGACGGGCTCGATCGGCTTGCTCGGCACCGAGCCGAGCTACGACCTGATGATGGAGTGCGACACGCTCTTGATGATCGGCTCGGCGTTTCCCTATTCCGAGTTCCTGCCCAAGGAGGGCCAGGCCCGCGGCGTCCAGGTCGACATCGACGCCGGCATGCTCTCGATCCGCTTTCCGATGGAGATGGGCCTCGTGGGCGACGCCGGGGAGACGCTGCGCGCGCTGCTTCCGCGCCTGAAGCAGAAGAGCGACGGCAGCTGGCGAAAGACGATCGAGCACAACGTCCGGACCTGGTGGAAGACATTGCAGGATCGCGCGCACCAGCCGGCCAAGCCGGTCAATCCTCAGCGCGTGACATGGGAGCTGTCGCCGCGTATTCCCGATCGCGCGATCATCACGAGCGATTCCGGCTCCTGCGCCAACTGGTTTGCCCGTGATCTGAAGATGCGTCCCGGCCTTATCGCCTCGCTGTCAGGCGGCCTGGCATCGATGGGCGCGGCAGTTCCCTACGCAATCGCCGCCAAATATGCAGCGCCCGATCGTCCCGTCATTGCGCTGGTTGGCGACGGCGCCATGCAGATGAACAACATGGCCGAGCTTATCACGGTCGCCAAATACTGGCGCGACTGGAGCGATCACCGCTGGATCGTCTGCGTATTCAACAATGAAGACCTCAACCAGGTGACATGGGAACAGCGCATCATCAATGCCGATCCCAAGTTCGAGGCATCGCAACGCATCCCCAACGTTTCCTATTCGCGTTTCGCCGACCTGATCGGGCTGCGGGGGATTTATGTCGACGACCCCGCACAGCTCGGCTCGGCCTGGGATCAGGCGCTCGCGAGCGACATCCCCGTGGTGCTGGAAGTCAAGACCGATCCGGAAGTGCCCCCGCTACCGCCGCATATCACGCTCGAGCAAGCCAAGAACTTCTCGATCGCGCTCGCCAAGGGCGACCCGAACGAAGTCGGCGTCATCCGCGGCGCAGCGCGCCAGCTGCTCGAGACCGTGTTGCCCGGCAAGGAGAAGTGAAGGCCAGAAGCGATGCATCGCCAGATGATGCTTGCCGTCTATTTGGTCTGCGCAGGGCTGGCGCCGGCGCGCGCCGAGTTGACCAAGTCCGATGTCGCCGGAGTCGAGGCATCGCCCCGGCTCGGCGCCGTGCTACCGCTGAGCGTCCGCCTGCGCGACGAAAACGGCGTCGCACGGCCGATCCGGGAATGGCTCACCGGCGAGCCTGGCGTGTGGGTCCTCGCAGATTTTACCTGCGATACGTTGTGCGGCCCGGTAGTCAGCACCGTCTCCGATGCGCTCCGGCAGTCCGGCCTGCGTCCCGGTCAGGACTTCGATCTGCACGTCGTGAGCTTCGACCCGCAGGATACCCCGGAGAACGCGAAGGATATGAAGCAGGCGCAAGTCGGCCTCGAAGCGCTGGGCGACGCCACCCACGTCTCGCGCGGCGATGCCGGCGATATCGCGGCACTGACACGAGCATTCGGATTTGAAGCGGTCTACGACCGCGACCACGGCCGCTACGCGCATCCCGCGGCCGCGTTTGTCGTGACGGCAGACGGTCGCATTGCGCGCGTCCTGCCCGGTCTCGGGCTCCATCCCGCCAGTCTGCGCCTCGCGTTGGTCGAAGCCGGTCAAGGCCGCAAGCACGGGGGTCCGCACGACCGCCACACTCGGAGATCCGGCACCTTTGAAGAAGCAAAGGCCCAGCGCCCCGGGGAGAGCACTGAGGCCGATCATTGTCTCACTCGCCACGATCGCCGACGTCAGATAGGCGACAGACTGCGACCAGCCCGCGGCGATTCCGCTTCCGAACGAGCGCGCTTTCGGGATCGAATTAGCACCAGTTGATTGCTGCCGACCAGGCCCTAACTCCGACCGGCACCGCAACTCGGCCGACGATCGACGCGCTTGCGGCCGGGGCCGCTCCAAACTGATCGATGTGCCCCGGGTCTTCGGGGGCAAGAGCCGGGGCACCTTCATTCGTCCAATGCCGCTCTGCCGAGGAGCGACGCATTGCTAACGACGCTTCGAAGGTGCCGTTCCTAACGACTTTTTCATCGCCGACCCGAGCCGGCGCTCAACTCTCTTGCGGCTATTGCCCACCTTCTTGACGGACTTCTTCACCGACGCTGCCGAAGTCCGGGTTTTCTTCGCCTCATAGCTCACCTTTAATCCTACCCGCGCGGCGACGCGCGCACCTTCGCCTCCAGTGTACAGGTTTGTACATACTTCCAAATCAAACCGCCGGCGCTCAGGTGAATAGGATGAGGTACCTTTCCGCCACTCGATGTTTTGAGACGGCCGCTGACCGGTGCGCCTAGCTCAAATTTGGTGAAAGCATTGGCGAGCCAAAGGTCTCTTAGGAACGACCACAACTGCCCAGGGTTGGGCTCCATTATCCAGGGTTGGGCTCCATCATGAGGAGGATCGCATGGCTTACGAAGAACGGGAGACTGGAAACCTGATCGGCAGCGATAAGGTCGAAGGGACCGCCGTTTATGGTGCCGACAATGAACGCATTGGTTCGATCGAACGGGTGATGATCGACAAGATTGGTGGCAAGGTCTCCTACGCAGTGCTGGGATTCGGCGGCTTCCTCGGCATCGGAGACGATCATTATCCCCTTCCGTGGCAGTCGCTCAAATACGACACCAACCTCGGCGGCTACGTTACGGGACTTAACGACAGCCAGTTGCGCGGAGCGCCAAGGTACAGCAACGAGAGCAGTTGGAACTGGTCAGACCCCTCGGTCGCCCGATCGGTCGACGACTACTACGGCCGCATTCCAGCTCCGTGAGCCCGACAACCAACGATCGCCCGACGTGTCCGGTGTGCAAGCACCAAATGGCTCTAGCGCGCGTCTCGGCCGGCAAGCGTGGATTCGAGGAGCGCATGTTCGAGTGCGCCACCTGTGGGCGGGACCGTAAAGGTCTCAGTTGCCGTTGATCCCACGGAGACGGATCGGGTTGGTTGGCTCGCCCGTTCGCTGGAGCCCCCGAGTTGAGGAGCTGGCCGCGCAGCTTCTCTTCAAGGCCGCGACCCACGGCACGCAAGCAAATACTCTGGCCCCTAGCCGACGTACGAACGCTGTTCCACCCACTGCCTCAACCGATTGAGCGCAGTTGCTCTCATTCGCAGAATTCGGGTACAAACCTACGAATTCGCCTTTGCCTTCTTCGCCACGATCTGTTGCAGGGCCCAGCGCGCGTTCTTTCTGACATCTGGATCCGAGTCATCGGCAATGACCGCCAGGAACACTTCGCCATCCGGATGAGCGATCTCGCCCAACGCGGCGGCGGCGGCGACCAACCCACCATTGACATTGAGCCCCAGCGTCTCGGCCGCCATCTCGCGCACCATCCAGTCGTCGTCCTTGAGCGCACGCATGATCGTTTCCGCCGCCGAGAAGCGTTAGTGCTGTCTCGATCTGGGCGATCAGCGCCTCGATTTCCTCCCGCTCGTTCGGTCCGGGATCACGCTGTAGTCGCTGCAGGAGCGCCTGCTTCCGTGCAAGAAGCTTTGCGACGGTCGACATTGGGCCCTCCTCCGTTGCCAGGCAAGCAGGTGCAAGAAGGACTTGGTGCACCGGCTCCTGACGCAATGCCAATTCCCCTTCAGATGGACCTGTCCCTAGCGATAAGGAATGCTAACGCGGATGCGCCCGCACCTGGACGCGCAGACCCGGGTCCAGCCGTTCGTATGTGATTTCGCCCTCGAGCTGCTGAGTGAGCAGGTGCACGATGCGGGAGCCCAGTCCGCCCGGCTCTGCTCCCTCCCGCAGGCCAATGCCATTATCGGACGCCGACAGCTCGATGCCGTCTCCTTTCGACAAAGAAACAACGACGTTTCCTGGCCTGTCGCCAGGAAAAGCATACTTCAGCGAGTTCGTGACCAATTCGTTCGTGATCATGCCGATCGCAAGCGCGTGGTTGTTCGGCAGGAGAATGTCCTCGCAGACCACCTGGAAGGCAACCGGCCCAGATGGAGCCAAGGACTGGAAGACCTTCTCAACCACGTCATTTAGGAAGTAGCGCATGTTGACCGAGCGCGAGTCCTCCTTGAGCGCAAGATGGTCGTAGACCTCCGCCATCACTTGCACCCTGCGGGCGGTGGCTTCCAGCGCAGCCGCGACCTCCGGCCCGCCGTGCCTTGCCTCCAGCCGGATTATGCCGCCAAGGATTGCGAGATTGTTTTTCGTCCGGTGCGCCATCTCCTGCAGCAGCAAGGTCTTGGTCTTGTCCGCCTGCATGACGCGTCGGAGTTCCGCGCGCGGAAATTCGGCGACGATGGCTGTCCCGGCGGCGGTGATCGCGAACAGTGCATTCGTCGCGAGGAAATCGATGCCGAAGCCACCTGCGTAGCTGAGGTAGGCGCCCACGCCGATAGCGATGAAGGCCGCGAATATTCCAGAGCCGCGATCGAAGATCAGGCCCGAGAGAAAAACGCCGGGCAAAAGCAGGAAATATCCAGGCGCCCCGGTCTGAGTCTGCAGCGCCGTCTGCAGCACGGCGCACACCACCATGATGCAGGCGGAGATGCCGTACCGGACCGGGCTTGGAAGCCGGTGCTCCAGAACCAGGGGGTAAAGCCTGTTCATTGGATCCCAACCGCGGGCTTGCCGTTCAGTTGCTCATGCACAGTGTTCCCACCGTCGCTGCATCATCGCAAGCCGAATCGGACCTTGCGGATCTTCAGACTTTCTGGCTGTTCAGGCCTTAGATGTCTCGCTGCCGCCTCGCGGGCCAATCGTTCCGCCTTCAGGCACTCCCGGTTCGCATGGAACGCCTGCTGGGCGCGTTCATACTCGACACCGCCACTTTGGCATCCGCGTCACTAAAGACCTTTCGAGCTTCTCCTTCGGTCGGGGTCGGTATTCTCCGCTCCGATATGCGATTGCTCATTGCTCATTGCCCCTCCTCCGAGGGTCCTCGCCCAATAATGTGCATCAGGACCGCCAACGCTGATGGGCAGGCTTTCTCCCGGCGAAGCCTTAGGGGGAGTGCGCCGGGGGGAAGTGACTCGACGCGCGGTAAGCCCGTTCGTTCCATGGGGCCCGTGACACAGGCAGACTTCCCCGGCCTGGCCGTCGGCTTTTCACTGGGGCCTCATTCGCGGCCTTCTTGCCTTGATCGGCATCAGCATTTCCTTCTGCCCGCTTGATGCCTTGCGCGGCTTCTTGGCGAGGTTGGGCCCCGATCGCCAGTGCCCTCACGGCATAGCCACCATCTGCGGGCTCGATCGAAGGATCGGAAGCTCACAATGATCCCGGTTCAACCCGGCGAGAGGCCGGTATCGAGTAGCTGCGAGACGGCCGCAGCCAATTGCGCAGGCGTAAAGGGCTTCTCGATTAGGACGCTGCCATCGACACTCTGCGATTTCCAGTCTGGCGCGCTGGCGCTCGTCATGTAGATGACAGGAAAGCCAGGCGTGATTTCCCTGATCTGCCGCGCCAGCTCCCATCCGCTGATGCCGCTACCCAGGTTGACGTCCGTCAGCAACGCCCGACACCCCTCTCGCCCATCGCGAAAGGTGGATAGGGCCACCTCCCCCGAATGGACCGAGCAAGCCTCGAAACCGCCGTCGCACAAGGCGTCCTCGATGAAGCTGCAGATCAGAGCTTCATCGTCCACGACCAGAACGCGAATTGCAGCACTCACTTTTAAGTCTCCATCGGGACCAAGGCGGAAAGGCGGGTGGGTCTCGCGTAACGGCAGGGTCGTGGCCCCGAGTGCCGCCTCAAGCCACCGGCACACCGTAATAGGCATTCACCGCCCGCGTGGTCGCGGGGTCACTCCAGTTCCAACTGCTCTCATCGGCATATTTGGGAGCGCCGCGGAGCTGGTCGTGGGTGATGCCGGTGACGTAGCCGCCAAGGTTGGTGTCGTATTTCAGTGCCTGCCACGGCAGCGGATAGTGATCATCACCGATGCCGAGCAGACCGCCGAAGCTCAGCACCGCGTAGGATACCTTGCCGCTGATCTTGTCGATCATGACGCGTTCGATGTAGCCGGCCTTTTCGCCGTCGGCCCCGTACACGTTGGTGCCCTCGACCTTGTCACTTCCGATCAAGCTGAACGTCTCGCGATCTTCCATGGCCATGTTGACCTCCTGAAGTTTGTCTTCAGAAGTCAACCGGACGACCATGGCTCCGTTCCTTGGCTGAAGCCTCGGTGCCGTCGTTCTCGCCCTCCGGCAGCATTCGGCCGGGACGCGACCGCAACGCCTACCCCCGGGTCTAGGATTCCTGCCGCAGCGGAACGACGCACGGCGCGCCGCTCCCACCTTGCGATTGTGGGCCGGTGCGCAGCACGGTGATGAAAGTCTTCGAATTCCCCGAAGCGCCGCCAGTACGGCGGCCCGTGGCGGAGTCAGAAAGCCTTCGCCCGCGCCCGCTCCCGGACGGGTCGACGCCGCTGACGCTGTTGGGTCTAGCCCTCGCGGGTTGAGCCAGGAAGCGGAGATCTGGGCGCTGCAGGCGAAGACTCGGCCCGGGGTCCCTCGCTTCGCAGCTCTACGTCGGAAGGCCGGGCGGCTTCCATGAGCTCCAGCCCCGCGCGGCCCTTCTCTGTGATGCGCCAACCGCCGTTCAGGCGCTCCACCAGTCCTTGCGAGAAGATGTCGAGATCCGGCATGCGTGCGGCCAAGCGCTTGGTCCGCTCGCCCCAGTCCCGTCCGCTCGTCGCAAGGATCGCCAGGTCGCGCTTGAGGTCCGGCATGACGGCGAATCCGTCGGGATAGCTCACCAGGATCTTCAGCACCGTGACCTGGAAGTTCAGGCCACCCGCTCCCGCCCGCTATCGCCACATCGTCGGCGCGCCGTGAAGAGCCTCGCGGCCGACCTGCCTCAGCCGCTCGGGCGAGGTGTCGCCATTCGTCGCGGCTTCCAAAATACTTAAAGCTACGTGGGTGCGTGCGCCGGTCTCATAGCGCGACACGTCTTCGCAGACCTCGTCGAGGACGATACGCAGAAGCGCGGTCATTGCCGGATCGAACATGAGGCCCCCAAAGGAAAAAGATTGTAACGCAATCACAATCACATGGGCGCCAAATTCAAAAGTGTTTAGCGCCCCAATATCCAGCCAAGTCTACACTCGAGATCCGGCTCGGCCAGCTCAGAAAGTGGCCGCACCGCAGTGCAGATTGAACCTGCCTTCGGTCAAGCTGTTGCGCGGGCCCCGGCGCCGAGGCATTGCGGACAACCAGCAACCAATGCCTGGTTTTCCCGTTGTCGAGCCGGGAAAGAAACGAGAAAGGAATGATCCGATGAGGAAGTTTGCAATGGTGGGGCGACCGGAGGCGTGATCGCCGGCGCGGTCATCGGAGGGCTTGCTTCCTCGGCGTATGCCTGGGGACCGGGTCCGGGCTGCTATGACTACGGTCCAAGGTACAATGGCGCCGGGTACTAAGGCGGGCCATACGCCCACGACGACGCATACGATGCTCCGTAATCACGTGCCGAGATCTTTGGTTTCGGCGATGACCCACAACACCGCCCTCGGGCCCATTCGCACTTTTGACGATACGGCCGATGTCGTTCGCGCCGATCTCGAGCTGCGCCGTGGAGTGTGCCCTATCCGATGGGTTCTTTGACAAGCAGGTCGATGGGCGAATCGATGATCCCGCAGCGGGCTGGAAAGGCTGTTCGGGTGGCTTCCGGCAACCGCACACCGTTTCATATCGAGGCTATCGACGCGCCACATCCGGGAGCGACGGACGCCACACTATCGAGCCCCCTGGTGGTCCAGTTCCAGCTTCGTCGGACGCGTTGGCCCCCTAATCCGCTGGTGACGCACACGCCCGAGTTCGAGTACTGTCTACTTTTCAAGGTACCGAAAGAAGGCAGCCGCAGAATCATTTTCCCAAGGTGCAGTCTTCTCATACGAGACCTTATCCCCGAGGCGCAAGGCTGTGACTCACTGCCGCGCCTCGAACCGGTTCAAGGGGACCTCGTTGCAACGCAGCTCGCCTTTCGACGATGGCATGGTTCAACAGTTCGAGCACCAGGCCAAAGGCTGCCAGCTCTTCTTCGTCGATGGCGGCATCATCGTAGCTTTCGAGCGTTTCCGCGATGATTGCATCAGCCTCGCGCTGCAGGGCTAGCAGTTCCTGGTTGGTTTCCGCGGTCCGCGCGCTGGAAACCATGGCCAGGAGCCTGTTGCGATGGCTGGTGTTTTCCTCCCTTTCGTCCCGATTCAAATAGCGACGCAACCAGGCGCCGGCCGAACCGATCGCGGAGAGGAGCAGGAGAGCGAACCAGAAGTAGTCGCCGTATCTGTCAAGAAAGCTGCGTTCGTTACCTTCGATGACGGCCGAAGCTCCCCGGTGCACGGGCAGCTCGGCATCTTTCTCGGTGTCAGGCTTGGTAATGTGTGCAGCCCCCGGCACTTGTCTGGCAATCGCCTGACGGACAGCGAATAATTGCCGGAAAAAGGCCGCCACCGTCGCTTCAGACAATGTCTTTCGCGCCACGATCAGATGGCTGACGCTGACCGTCTCAACCTTGTCATCAGGCCAAGCCGGATCGGCATTGAAGACGCCGGGCGGAATTTCCTCGGATTCATACCGCGGGTGCTTCAGGGCGATGGCTTCCGATGTCTCGATCGCGAGAAACTTCGGCGCGCCTCGCACGCGGGTCGTTGCAGCGATGGCGTCGGAGGTGATTTTGCTATCGAGGGGACCGACCGCCATGAATGCATCGAGGGTCGGGTCGCGTGCCAGCTCCTCGATGTGGTCCGTTCCAAAGTGCATAATGGCGACCTTGTCCGCCTGCACGCCGGAGGCGCTAAGGATAACCCGCAGGAAAGCAGCATTCGCCTGGGTCCGCCCGATTACGCCGACACGATGCCCTGCGAGATCGGCGATCTCCTTGATTTTCGGCGCGTGCTTTCTTTTGGAGGCCTTGCCCGCAAGTCCGGAAGGCGCCCACAGCACAACGAAGTTCTTACGCAGCGTGGCGACGGTCTGCGCGTCGGCGGGCATATCCAGGTCGCCGCGACCGACCGCAAGGTCGGCCTTTCCAGCACGAAGCAACGCGAGGGATTCGACCGCCCCGTCGGCTTTGATCGGGGACAGCTTGACAGTTCTGCTTTCGCTGGCGAAGGCATCGGCCATCGCCTCAACTACTTTGTGATCATCGCTTCCGGGAGGTCCAACTGCGATCCGGAGAACTTCCGGCCGCAGCGCATAATACAGTGCGCCCGCTGCGGCGCCAAAGACTAGAAATCCAACGGCCAGGACAAGCAGCAATGAATTGCTCCTTCTCCGCCGTCGGCGGGCAGCGTCATTGGTTTTATCTGTATCGCTTGGCGAGGACATGTGCCGCTGCCAGCCAGAGATCAAAGCGCGTCCTGCTTCCTAGGATATCTGCCGCTAGCGCTTGGTGGAAGAGCGAGTGATGAACAACAACCACGACACGCGCCGTCTTTCTTCGCCTGCAGCGGCGGAATCCTGGGTGCCGAGCAACTTCAGCGCAGTCTCGATCTTGGCGAGGAGCGAGCGCCTGGATTTCGGCTCGCTCGTTCGGGCCGAGACCGGCTTCGAGCCGCGCCGGTAATTGCTCTTTCTGTCCCAGGAGCTTCGCAATAGCAGACATCTCATCACCGCGAAAACGTAATCGACGGCGAAAGGGCCGCTCAGAGAGCGGCCCCATTTCTAGTTCACCAGCTCCGGGTGCCGAAGCTGAAACCGATGCTTGGGCCACCGCCGTAGTAGCCGTAGCCGCGATCGTAGTAGCCTGGACCATTGTAATAGCCGTAGCTGCGGCGAACCACGTAGCCGTCGTCTCCGCCGTAGTAGCGTTGGACATAGCGGGGACCGCGGGTCCGGTAGCAGCGGCCATACTCGTTACAGACAAGACGGACTTGCTCGATGCCCGCAGCCTCAGTCGACGCGATGGCTGCAGGTGCAAGAGGTGCCGCACTCGCAGACGACGCCATCAAAGTCGCGGCGAGAGCTCCAAGCGCGATGTTCTTCATGGATATTCTCCTTCCTTGGCGAGATCAGTCGATCTCTTCGATGATGCGACGCTCATGGGGTTCGACGATGTAGGTCCGGCTGTCCCGGTTGATGTACCGGTACTCGCGAAGGCTCGGAGCATCCCGATAGACCTCTTCGGGAAACGCTTCGATCTCCACGCCTTCCGGCACGCGCTCTCCGGTGCGGATCTCGGTACGAACCGAGCTGCCGGTGGTGGTGCGACGCTCGCGCTCGACCGGCCGCGCTTTGGCGTGCTTGCGGATGACCTCGCGGTCCTTGTCGCTGAAGGTCGTCTTCTGTTCGGTGCGCGCCGGCGCGGCCGCCGTGGAGCGGCCCGAGTACGGCAGGACCGCGACGATCTTGTAGCTGGAGGGCTCCACGATCACGATCTCGTCCCTCACCAGCACGAAGTTGTAGCCCCGGTACTGGGGTACGATCTCGACGACCTCCGCAGGCAGCGGCTGCAGATGTACATCGCGCGGCACGGCCGTGCCGATCGACAACGAGAAATTCACGTTGTTGAGCGGTTGCACATTCAGGTGTGAAATCGACGTGCTGATCCGGGTCTGCTGCTGATCGTTGATGTTCACGGACGCGTTCACGTTAGTGCTCGACGAGCGATTGGCCGTGTTCTGCTGGCTGCTCGGCTGCTGGGCCGTGGTGGTCGGATTGCTACCCGTCGGAGACTGAGCCTGATTGGTGCCCGAAGCCGGTGGGTTCGCGCTCTGTGTCTGATTGTTCGCAGGCGGATTGGTCTGCGCCTGGTTCGAAGGCGGATTAGTCTGGTTGGAGGGCTGGCTCGTCTGCGCCTGGTTGGTAGAGTTGTTCGACGTGGGCGCCTGCGTGGTGTTGGTGCCCGTGCCGGAGTTGGACGTTTGGCCTGCAGCGCTCTGGCCGGTCGCTGGCGGAGGCTGCGTCTGGGCCGCATTCGTCGAAGGGTTGGTCTGCGCGGATCCCGGAGCGGAGTTGGACGACGGTGTCGACGTCGAAGAGGACGGCGGCGCCGACGTGGAATCCTGTTGACGCTGCGTAGCCGACGGATTGGAGCTCGACGTGCTCGGAGAAGATTGTGCGAGAGCCGAAGTCGCGAGCGCAACTGCGGCGGTCGTAGCCAACAATAAACGCTTGTTCATCTGAAATCCTCCTAATTGGTCGCCGAACAACACCGGACGAAGGGCCAGGTTCCAGAACGGGAAGTTTCGGCAAATCGGCTGAGACGGCGCCGGTGGAAATTCTTCTCTCCGCGAGAAATCAGTCTCGCGACATGAGCGGTGTGCCTTCCGACTGCCGGGAAGAAACGGAACTTCGCGCCCGCCTGCCCGTTGGCAGTGACTACTTAGACCATTGGAGGAGTTAATGAAGAAGCTGATCGTGTGCGGCGGCCTCGCCGCCTTCGCCCTCGGCACCCAGGCCGCCAGCGCCGCCGAGTTCTACATCGTTCGTGATGCAACGACCAAAAAGTGCACCGTTGTCGACACCAAGCCGACGACGACCACGACGACGGTCGTGGGCGACGGCGTCTACAAGACCAAGACGGAAGCCGAGTCCGCCGTGAAGACCACCAAGGTCTGCACCGAACAGTAAACGGCCATCGCAGGGCCGAGCCGGCCTCGCGAAAACGTTCTGAAGGCCATTGGAGGAGAAAATGCTTGTACTGACTTTATGGGCCGTTCCCCCGTGCTCGTTGTTGGCGGCGTCGGCTATTGGATAGTTCACATGCACTGAGCGAACAGTCCGCATGAAAGGCTCGCCCGCAAACCGGGCGATTTTTTTGGACCATTGGGCCCGGCAGAAAAAAGGGCCCAGCGGGGGCCCTTTTTCCGTGAGTTCTCGCCGCACTAATTGTAGTCCGAGTATTTGAACTGCGGGAGCGCCTTCAATTGCTCCTTGTTGCCGCTCATGACCGCGTGGTCCGGGACCCAATCGTTCGCGTTGCGGTTCGTCGTATTCGTCGAAGCCGCGCCGGTGGTGGTGTCGCGCGAGTTGGTCGACGTGCTGCTCGAGCTGGTCCGGACCGGCTCTTCGACGAACTTCAGCTTGTCCATCGAGACGGCGATGTCGTGCTCGCCCATGCCCAGAAAGCCGCCGATACCGATCACCACCGCGTTGATCTTGCCGCTCTTGTCGACGAGCAGCTCGTTGATGTCTCCGAGCTTCTCGTTGGCCTCGTTGTAGACGTTCAGGCCTATCAGCTTCGAAGCGCGCCAATTTCCCTTGAGCGCCATCTTCGCATCGGCCGGCTGGGCCGTGACCGCCGGCGCGGCGCGATCGGCGGGCTGGGTGGATTGCGCGAACGCGCCGCCGCCGATCACGGCAGTGCCAAGCAGAGCGACGGCAAGAAAGCTTTTCATCGATTATCTCCTCCAACGTGAGCCGCACCCGTTCAAGATGCCGGGCCCCAACGCCCGCGATTGCCACTTGTTCCTGATCGCTCCTTTCAGTCGAAACGGGGCGCAAAGGATTCTACCCATGCTTGATGGGGGTCAGGATCCGGTCCACTAACGATGTTCGATGCTCACGAGCCGGACGACAATTCCTTTGCCTTGGGAGTGAAGGCAAAGCTGCCAAACCTCATTCGAACAGTCTTCCGCTTGCTTTGCGGAGTCGCCGGCCTGCTGGACCTCCGGCTGTGGAGGAGGCACTTCGTCCGCAAGGGCGGCCGTCGCGAGAAGAACAAAAGCCGCCGTGGAAAGAATGGTTTTCATGCGAGCCTCCTGATCGGCGACTCAACGAAGAAACTCTGAAGCCGTGCCGACTTCCGGGCGCGATATGGTTGACCCCGTCTCGAATCCTTCGCGTCCTCCGCGGCCGAGCAGCTCGCGATATCGGCGTTCGTACTCCTTCACCATCCGACTTGCGGCGAAGCGCTCCTCGAACCGGGCGCGGACCACTCTTCTGTCCAGCCGGCCCAGTTCGTTCACTGCCTTGATCGCCTGCTCCTCGTTATCCACGATAAAGCCGGTGACGCCGTCTTCCACCACTTCGGGCACCGAGCCGGCTCGGTAGGCAATCACAGGTGTCCCGCACGCCATCGCTTCGATCATGACGAGCCCGAACGGCTCCGGCCACGCGATCGGAAACAGCAACGCGGCGGCCCCGGCGAGGAACGGCTGCTTCCCGATTTCGTCCACTTCGCCGACAAGTTGGATCTCCCCGCCATCGATGTTCGGCTCGAGCTTCTTCTTGAAGTAGGCCGTCTCCGCGCGCGGTATCTTGGCCGCTATCCGCAGCGGCGTCCGCGCGGCGCGTGCGATGCGTATGGCGGCCTCCGGTCCCTTGTCCGCCGTCAGCCGCCCGAGGAAGGCCAGGTACGAACCACGTTCGCAGGACGGCCTAAACAGATCATTGGGCAGCCCATGCTGGATCGTCGCGATCCAGTTCGCATCCGGAAGCGGTCGACGCTGGTCGTCGGAAATCGCGACGAAGGCCGCGTTTGGGAAAGCCCCGATCACATCGGACAGCCCGGGAAGGTCGAGCCGGCCGTGCATTGTCGTCAGGAACGGCACGCCGGTCCGGCTTAGCACCGGAAGAGGCAACCAGTCGACGTGGGAGTGGATCACGTCGAAATCGCCCGCGCGATCGGCGATGGCTTCGATCAGCAGCGCGCATGCGGCGTTCGGATCCGTTCCCCTTCGCCCCAGGCGCAGCGCACGCGGCCAGACAGGATGGAGCTTTCCCTTTGTCTTCGAATCCCCGCTCGCGAACAGGGTGACGTCGTGTCCGAGCTCGACCAGTTCGTCGACAAGCCAGGCGATCACGCGCTCCGTGCCGCCATAGAGCTTCGGCGGAACGCTCTCGGCCAATGGAGCAAGCTGGGCGATCCGCATGCTAGGCCCCGACCACGGACTGCATGGCAATCACAACGACCGCGGAACTGAGGTATGAAATCGCTAGCGGCGTCCAACTGGGCTTTGTGCTTTCGCAGACCGTCCGCGCGACGAACATCTTCACGCCCGTCAACCTTCGTCTTCGGGAGGCTGGTGCAAGTAGGCTATCCCGAAGCTGGCGAGATCTTCGGCATCGCTCTCTCGCTCTTCCCGTCTCCTGTGCAAATTGCGCTCGAGCAGGCAGCGGCGGCTGTCGTGAACGTCAACGTCAGGGTGCGCCGCCCGGTACACGATCCAGGCCGTCTCTGCCGCCCTTCTCACCGTGACTTCGTCGGCCATCCTCACGCTCCAAGCGACCGCATCCAGTCGCTGCCAACTCAGCGCGATGGCAAAAGTTTCCAATTTTCTCCGAATCTTCGACCTTTGGTGGAGAAGCGCTCGAAAGGCCGATCAGAAAGCTTTCGCCCGCGCGTGATCGCGGATCCGATTCAGCGCAATGATCTGGCCATCACGGCCCCTAAGGACGGCTCCGCAAAAGCCGGTCGACGGCGCGAACAGTGTCATAGACGGTGGATTTCTTGTGACGAAGGCACGCAGCTAGCGCGTCGATTCTCCGCCGCAGGTGATCAACCAGCCGCTTCGCACCGACAGTCATGCAGCCCCCAAGGCACTTGGACACTTCGAGTTGAGAATAGAGGCGCCGTCAATTGCGTCCCTCGTGTTCGGCGGAGTAAGACGCCGCGGAGACCTCGAGCGGTGCCAGAAGATATGGCGCCGTCAAAACTCGTGCGTAAAAAGTAGCGCGAGACGATCGGCTTAATCAGCTTGACGGTCGCTCGGGTCGCCGGACGGCATTGACCGTCGGCGGGTTGATCATCGCGACCATACGAACATTGTTTCCGGTGGCCATCAGTCAGCGAGCGGCTTCGAACGCCACCATGGCGCCCTTGCATTTGCCGCCCAAAAGGAAAGGACCGCTGGCTTGCCGCTCCAGGATAAGCGGAAGGCGAACCAAGGAGCTGGCGCGCGCCCGGGCGGTGACCACGATCCTTGCCACCCGAGCGGCCGAGAAGCGCGCCGCAGGCGAGGCGCTAAGCTGACGTTGAAGCCGACGTGCCGACCAGCACCAGGCAGGCCGGCGCCACTGGCATGGTCCTGACTCGACGAAAACCAAAAGCATCGCATACCAGGCGAGGGTCGTGCCGATCAGGAGCCGCGCCGAGGCGGACGCTGTCGATTCGCGGCTGCCGCATGCGACTTATGGCGGGTTTCATCAGCCGGCCGCCAGCAGCGCCGGCGGCGGCGCCCGCATGTTGCCGGTTTTTCCCGCCTCCAGGAACGAACCGGTTTCTGCAACGTTCACCGTCCGAGGCAAACACGGAGTGGCTGAGATGGGCGCTGGCGACCAGGTCGCATCCATGTCGGTGGTGGCATTCTTCTCGCTTGCACTGATCGTGATATCGAACCAGTTCGTCCAATCGAGGGCGACAAAGAATCTGGCGATGCCTGCCGCGGCAACAGTTGCCGCTCCGTCTAGCGCAGGCAATAGCCCTCATCCCGCTTCAGAGCCGGCAGCCATCGTGTGGTTTGAGAAAGCAGCCGGTTGACTTGTTTGATCAACATTCCCTACCGCGCCAAACGCGCGGTCGGCGCACTTTCCCGTTCGCCGCGACCCGGCACAATGATTGGCTCCGGCGCAGCGGGGAACCGCGCCGGAGCCTTTGGGGAAGTTGATTGCGTACGTTTAAGCAGGTTATCAACCGCCACCGAGGCAAATCGTTCCCAGCCATTTGCATATTTTTCCCGACATAAAGGGACGGCAGCAAAACCGGGATGTTGGCGCAGCGGCAAAGGTTCCGACCTGAGGAGGTATGAGATGAGACCGCTAGGCGAGACGGCCGCGGGCGCCATCCTTGGCGCTGGCTTCCTGACCCCGTCCGCGATCCGCGCATCGGCGGCAATCGCGTGCGCTGGGCGGGTGTGCTGGCACACCCATGAGACCTATGCTTATCCGCGTGAATCCCGCGTCGTGGTTCCGAGGACAATTGGCGCTGGGGGCCGCGAGGGATTCACCTTCCGCGAGCACGAAGGGCGCGGCTATTGGCGCGGCCGCAACTGGGTGACCTGGTGAGCGTACCGACGACGTGATGAGGCCGCCCGCGGGCGGCTGTTTCAGCGCATGCGATCGGCGAGGAACGTTTGCCATTTTCTCCCGTTGATCGGCGCCGGTGCCGATATGCGGTCCGGGATTGCGGTGAAGGTTGTTGATGCCTCTGGTCCGGTACTTTCTGTTCACAGGCGCGACGCTGCTCGGCCTGCTGCTTCTCACCGACTGGTATTTTTCAGCCCCGGCGCCAGTCACCGTCGCTCGCAACGACATCGATCGCACGATCATCCGCATTCGCTCGCAGCACAAATGGCCGGAGGCGATCCGCATGGACACGAGCACCCCGCTCCCTGCCGCCGCGCCTGCCCCCACAGCTTCGGCGGCTGTCGCGGCGCCGGTCCCCGCTGCGCCGCCCGCGACGATTGCGCAGGTTGATGCGTCGCGGGCAGCTCCGCCGGCGCGCCTTGAGCGCAGCGCGCGACATGCAAAGCCCACCCGGCAGGCGCAGCGCGAGAGACGCCAGCGACTTGCACAGCGCGGTCAGCGCTTCGCGAGCTATCGCGAGCCGGAATGGCAGGGCCGGTCGTTCCCGAGCTGGTGAGCCGCAAAGCTCTTGCTTGAATATTGTCGCACCGGTGCGTTCGTCGCGTCGATTTGCCCCGATGAATCCCGCCTGGTGTACGGCAATGAAGAATTGTCCGCATCACTGAACGCGGCCAGTTCAATTTATGCAAGGATCAGCCAAGTTCCATTTCGACGGCGATCCGTACCAGGTCCGAGTGGTTCTTCGCGCCGAGCTTCTGCTTGAGCAGCGACGTGGCATTGGCGACAGTCTTGTAGGAGATGCCTAGCGCTGATGCGACTTCGACGATCTTGTCGCCGCGGCCGAGCAACCGCAAGATCTCTAGCTCCCGCGCCGACATCTGCGAGGCGGGGCTGGCCTTGATCGCGGCGCCGGCGAACGCGATCGCCTCCGCGAGATGCGGCGAAATGAACCGCTCGCCTGCCGCGACCTTGCGCACCGCCTTGACGAACAGGCGCGGATCGTCGCTCTTGGAAAGATAGCCTTGCGCCCCCATCTCCACCGCCCGCACCACGAAGGCGGGATCGTCGTTCATGCTGAACATGATGATCCGGGCGACCGGGTCGTCTTTCCGGATCCTGCGCAGCAGCTCGAATCCGGAGACATCGGGAAGCTTGATGTCGATCACGGTCACGTCCGGCCGCTTCTGGGTAAAGGCGCGCAAGCCGGCCTTGGCATCGGCGGCCTCCTCGATTTTCACCGTCTTGTCGGAAGCAAACAGGGACCGGCAGCCCGACACCACCACCGGGTGGTCGTCGACGATCAATACTCTCATGGACGATTTGGAGGTATCGTGCATCATTCTCTGCCCTGCCTTTGATAGAACTTCGCGCGGAAATTGAAAGAGAAGAATCGCTGAACGGAGCCCGACGTGACAAGACTCTGGAACAGATTCTGGAACCACCTCTCACTTCGTGCCCGGCTGTTGCTGCCGATGGCCGCGATGGTGGTCGGCGCCTTGCTGCTCGGCGGCCTCGCCCTGCAGATCGTCTCCCCCGAGCAGTTCGAGAATGAGAACGCCCAGGCCGCGCGCTCCGCCGAGCTGGTGGCCAATGCGCTGAATGCCGCGCTCGCAGTCGCCGGCAATCCGCCGCAAACCCTCGCCGCATTCGCGGACAAGCTCGGGAGGTCCGAGACTATCGCATTCGTGCCGCCTGGAACGCGGCCGCAGCGCAGCGCGGCAGACCGCCACCACGGCAACATTCCCGCGTGGTTTACTGCCCTGCTCGAGGTTCCGGAGCTCGGCTCCACGCATCCGATCAGGATCGGAGCGACGCATGTCGGGGACATCATCTTCAGTCCCGACCTGTCGCCGGACATCGAGGAGAAATGGGCAGGCTTCGTTGCGATCGTCTCGTCGAGCTCGGCGCTGATGCTGCTCGCCGCGCTGAGCGCCTATTTCACGACCGGCGCGGCGCTTCGGCCGCTGGCTCAACTCGGCGCCGGACTGACCCGGATGCGAAACGGCGATTATGATGCCGCCATTCCGCTGGCCGGCCCTCCGGAGATCCGCAAGAGCTGTGCGGAAGCCAATCAGCTTGCAGTGACGCTGAGGCGGCTTAGCCAAGACAATCGGAACCTGCTGCGCAAGATCGTCGCCGTGCAGGACGAGGAGCGCCGCGAACTCGCCCGGGAGCTACATGACGAGATGGGCCCGCTTCTGTTCGCGATCCGCGCCAACGCTACCGCGCTGTCGGATCCCGAGGCGGAGGGCCCGCCCGAGCCGGGTTCGCCGGCGCATGGCATCCTCAGCGCAGCCGAAGCCTTGCAACAGGCGAATAGGCGCGTCCTCGAGGGACTGAGCCCGCTTTATGTTGCGGATCTTGGATTAGCCGCAAGCGTACAGACGTTGCTGCGAAACGCCCGATCCCAGGCGCCCGGCCTCCGCGTGACATCCCGGCTCGACGATCGTCTGGATGAGCTCGATGCCCTGCTCTCGCAAACCGCGTACCGCGTTATCCAGGAGGGAGTGACCAATGCGCTCCGGCACGCTCACGCGACCACGATGGGCGTCGCCGCGATCGTCGACGGCGATCAAATTCAGCTCGAGATTTCGGACGACGGCATTGGCCTGCCGCCGGACCTGACCTTTGGGAGAGGCCTGACCGGCATGCACGAACGGGTGCGCGCGCTCGACGGAACGCTGCAGCTGGTGCGCGAGCAAGGCCAGACCATCGTGCGTTGCCGAATTCCACTCCAGAACCATGTTGCGCGATAAGGACGCGTCATCACCGCGAGGAAGGGGCGCACCGCATATGCGAAATCTTACCAAGGGTATCGAATACAAAGATGATCCGACCCCCTTGCCTTCATAGCTCAGATAATCCAGCACCCCGTCGTCCTGCGGCGTGATCTCTTCGAGCCCGAAGGCATCCGCGGCCACCGGGACGATAAGCAAACCAAACGAACCCGGCGACAAATTGAGGCCGGCTTCAGTTGGCGACCTCTTCGCAAAAACGGCCCCAGCGCAGTCCGAGCGCGTCGAGGCCGAGTTGGACCTTCGCATCCAGCGCGGCGCTAGCTGATCAGCAAGTTGGCGACCAATCCGACACGGAAAGACCTGTTTGCCAAGCTGGCGGCACACCACCGGAGCTAGCTGATGAGGTCGAGCGGACCATGAAGGCCTCGGCCTAGGAAGTCCGCTAACCAGCGACGCGGGAGATTAAGGCCACCTCCGCAAGTGGCCTTGCATGGCTCCATTCCTACACCGGGACAATTTCCCGTAGCATTCCGGTACAAGGACCGCACATCGATTTGCTATCCTCTGCGTATGCCAAGCACCTTCACCCACAGGGGCGTCACCTTCGACGTAAAACGCCTATATGATGATCAGTTCGAGATCATCATTGAGATCGGCGGAGAAACCACCCGCCATACCGTGCGCACACGATTGGCAGAACTGGCAAAGCGCCGGGCCGAGATGCTGATCGATCGTAAGCTGAAAACAAAAATTAGGCCTGTGTAGGCCGCCCCAGTTGGCGGCCTCTAATAGAAAACGGCCCCAGCACCTTTGGGGGCCTAGAGACTGGCGCGGGGGCCAGTCGTCCTTTGATGAATCGGGACGTGACCCGAGGCTTTAAAACTAACACTGGTGTCAGAAATTGCTACTCCTTCCCGATGCGATTGGATGTCTTAGTTTGTCGTTTGTCGCGGCAGTGCCCTATCTAGACGGCGTGATAAGAAAGGGCCCCAGCAGTGAAGCTGGGGCCAGTGTGCAGCTGGGCGTCTCAGTGCCTGTAGCGGTGCGGCACCGAACAGGGCGACAAATGCCAATGCTTGCGCTTCGTTCCTACTCATAAAAGAAACCCCAGCATCCGGATCATGCTGGGGCCAAGCTGGGTCGCCGAGCCGCTGTCCGCCAGGAAGCAACGGTCGTCGTTCTAGGGCTGAAAAAATACGAGATGAAAATTACCTGCCCTGTTGGTCGGATCATCCCAACGACGCTCCGGTCCGAAAATAAACCATGTGAATCCTGGCGAGACAATTTCCGCTTTTTCCCGAGACTTGACGCCACCTTCGATGGGGGTTTGAATTCACTTCTCGGCTCTCTCCAAGCCGAGAACCCTACCGCACAAGGCGAGGCCCCGGACGCGCCACGCCGGGGCCTCTGCTGCGGATTGGCAACAAGGGGCGAGCCCGCTCCCTTGTTGCGTGGAGTTGCGTCATGCGTCGGTCCCAGCTAGGCACCTCGATCGTTTCATCGACGGATCAGACCATCTACCTGGTCGCCGACGATTTCGGGGCGATCGGCCGCGCGCGGCGCGAGGCCGACATCGTGGCGACCGACCTCGATTCGGCTGATCGGCTTCAACACCGCCGAGCGCTGGTCGGGAGACGTATCCGAAGACGTCGCCCGCGAAATCCAGCGCCGTTGCGATCTGCACAGACCAACGTGCCGACGGCCCTGCGGGGCTTTGTCGTTCGACATCTCGACGATCGGCTGCAACTGCCCCTGCGGCTTGTTTGACGCCTCAGAAATCGCGCAGAGCTGGCTGTTAGAGAACCGAAATAAAAAGTCAGGCTAAGCAGACATCTATTCGTAGGCGGCGCCTCTAGAAACGCTCTAATCTCACCTCTTTAGGCATGTAGGTGAGGAATATGTCCTTTGACCCGATGGCCGCGGCGGTTGATTGGCTTGATGCTTACCGCGCTGGCGACATTGAAGATATCGTTGGCATGTTTGCCGATGATGCGGTGATCCATTGCGATTGTGGAGGCCAGAAGACGCTGACTGGCCGGGAAGCGCTCCGGGCTTATTGGGTCGACAGGCTCAAGCGTTATCCCGCCTTCGGGTTGAACGACATGCAGCCAAACCGCGATTACGTCGCGGTCTCTTACATCACGACCAGTGGCTTAGTTAGCGCGCTTCTGATCTTCAATGCAGCTGGACAGATCAAATCGGTTAGCTGTGGTCCCGGCGCCGCCCGAGATTAGGCTCGAGCATCACAACGGCTTTCCGCTCACTTAGATCGCTTTTGATCTCGGCACCGAGGCCATTTGTCAGCGCGGATCGAATCTGTCGGGCGTGCGTGATGGCGCCTCAGCGGCAACCACGCGTTTGGACTGCAATGCATGGCACTATAGTTGTCGTGACAACTCCGTTCCCGCGCCTGGGCCTATGCCCTTATTCCTGTCGTGCGTTCCGCGGCCGAGCAGGCTTGTCAGAGTTTCAGACAGTTAACGGGTGTTATGGAAACCCAGCTTCCGCGGGGTCATTGTCAGTTCATCACCGCACGGCCCTCGGTAACTATCGGTGACGAGAACGCCGCCACCGCGCTCCCGCCCCACACAAACAGGAACAGCTTTATGACTAGCAAGCGGCGTCGTTTCAAACAAACCCGATCACTGGGAGAACGTCTGACTGACGAGGCCATGCGCCTGCGCTCGAAGGCCAAGGCGGTGCCTCCATTAGCCAAGAAAGAGGCCCTGCTGAGGGGGGCCGGCAAGACGAAGCGGTGGCTCATCTGACCGAGTGGCTGATGTCCCCAAGCTCTGCAGGCGCCAATATAGGCCGCCCATGATCAACCAGCCTCACTTCGACCCCTATTCGAAGGCAGCGCGCATCTGTCTTGGCGTTGCGATATTTAGCGCGACAATGCTTGCTGCGCTGCTGACGAGCATTTTCGCCTAATCAGGCCGCCTCAGTTGGCCGGATAACGGCCCCAGCGCTTCCTGGGCCCGGAGGCTAGTGCCGAGGCAGTTGCCGCGCAACCGTTCCCGCCCCGCGCTGATTCGTAGAACCGCCATCCACTATCTATCTCTCAACGAGCCCCACGGGGCCAAGCCGATGGAAATCGAGGTCTACACGGGCCGCTACGAACGCGAACATGGCCACCCGCCGTCCGGACGCCGGGTCCGGCAATTCACCCTGTCTCCGAGACCGGAGCCCTGCTTTACGAAGTCAAGCTCAACGAGCAGATGATCTAGGCGGCGCTGGAGCGAGCCCATGCGACCGCCTAACAGGAAAGGCATTCCGGATCATGGTGGAACCCTAGGGGCTGCACAGCCATTTCGAGGCGAATTCCACTGTGAGCCGATCGAGAATGTGCCCCGGGTCTTCGGGGCGAGAGGGGGCACCTTCATTGCCACTTCCGGTCTGCCGAGGAGCGGCGATTGCTAACGACGCTTCGAAGGTGTCGTTCCCAACGACTTCTTCAAGGCGAACCGAGCCGGCGCTCAACTCGCTTGCGGCCGTTGCCGACCTTCTTGACGGCTTCTTCACCGACGCTGCCGAGGGTTTTCTTCGCCTCGTAGCGCACCTCGTAATCCTGCCCGCCGACGACGCGCGCTCGGTCCTGCTTGCGACCGCGCGCGGTCTGCTTCTTCGCTTTCCTTGCCATTCTGGCCCCCCTGTTGGAAGACGCCAACGCAGGCTAAGATCAGCGGTTCCAATAGCGGACCCCGCGCGCGGAACGATTGCCAAGTCCTCAAATTTGAATCAGGTCGCTGTTATTGGATGGCGTTGTGGCGTTTCAACGGAGGAAGCCCGAAGCGATCGGGACCAAGGCGCTCTTTCCCGGCTTCATCGCGCCGGCCCGGGCATCGCCGATCGATAAAGTCCCGCGCGGCGCACGCTGGATTCACGAGATCAAGTTCGACGGCTACCGGGTCCAGACTCACATCGCCTATGACGAGGCGAAGATCTACACCCGGCGCGGCAACGACTGGACCAGGCGCTTCAAGAAGGTGGCCCAAGACGCCTGGCCGATTTCAGCAACATCAGCCATCATCGACGGCGAGATTTCCCTCGGCAGACGGCACGACCGACTTCTCTGTGCTGCAGAGCGAGCTGCGCGGTAAGTCGACCAGGATCGTGATGGTGGCCTTCGACCTGCTCTATCTCAATGGCCGCGATCTCCGGAAGCTGCCGCTGAAGGAGCGCAAAGCGCTGCTGAAGAAGCTCGTCGCTGGCACCGAGGTCCAGTTCAGCGAAAGCTTCGAGGTGGACGGCCCCAAGATGTTCGCGCATGCCTGTAGGCTCGGCTATGAGGGCGTGGTGTCGAAGGTGGCGGATAGCGCCTATCCGACCGGCACCCGCAGCCACGACTGGGTGAAGAAGACCTGCGCCCAGCACGAGATGCTGACATCGCGGGCTTTGCGCCCGACGGCGATGAATGGGACGGCATCCATGTCGGCCGACGCAAGGGCGACGAGCTGATCTACGCTCGCAAAGGTCGACCACGGCTTCGACAAGGCCTCGCCCGCCGATCTCCGCAAACGCTTGGCACCGCTGATCCGCAAGAAGCAGCCCTATACCAAGCGCATTGCACACAAGGCGATCTGGGTTGAACCGAAAGTACTGGCCGAGATCGAGTACCGCTCCAAATCCGCCGAGGGCAAGGTACGGCATCCGTTCTTTCGCGGCGTGCGGGAGGACCTATGACCCTACCGCGCTGCAACTGCTGCGATGACACGCGCTGGGATCATTTTGAACGAGCGCAGGCATATTCGAAAGCGAGCGCGGCCCTTGGATCAGCGAAATCCGAACTGAGCCTTGTCGAACAACGGAAGCGGCCTGTCGCCGAGCCACCCTTGTCGACAATTAAGCGAGGCCTCTGTCTCCGGAATTGCCATCTATTCCAAAAAAATGGCTTCAGCCGAAGGCGCTGAAGCCAAGTCTCCGCTTTTTGGTCGTCGCCGGCGACCGTAGCGTTCGACGCCGGCAGAGTAAGACCGCCGTTTCATCCTGCCGTTCCTATTGCAACTTATTCCCACCATGGCCTGCCGAAAAATCCTGCAGCGCAAGGTCGAATTCAAGGAACGGCTAGCTCTTGGAAATGGTTAAGCTCACACGGCTGTAACTGCACGGGTGCGATGGATTAAGATGCACAAAGACTCGATCATGGACGAGTTGCGGCAGATTGAACTTGATGTTGTGGAGGGAGAAAAACGACTCGCGGAGCAGGAGGCGTTGCTGATCGAGTTAAAGAGGTCAAACGAAAGCACCATCAAGGCTCAAGCGCAGTTCGAGATGATGCGAAAAGATCAACTTGACCGCGAGCAACGTCGACAACGTCTGCTTTCTGTTTTGCATCCGTGATCTAGGCAATTTGCTGCATCTTGCGGAACGGTTACAACCTGAAGAAAATCAGCAGCTCCGCCAACGATCCAGAGCGGCGAAAATCCGAGTAACATGAAAATCCGAGTAACATTGACGTCCAGAACCGCAGTTCGCGTTTGAGCCGGCCGCGAAAGACGACACAGGCATTTCGGAGCCGTTGAACCTGGGTTCGGCTAATCAAGCATGGCGCTGAGCCGCAATACTGAGAAATCCGACGATCAGAGTCCAGTCTCGGCGCTCTTCTGTCATAGCTGCCTTCACGAAAGCGAACTGCCCAATGCCCCGGGAGAGCACTGAGACCGATGCCCGTCCCACCTCCCGAGAGCAACCTCCCTTGCAACTCCACAAATTGCCACTTGTTCCTGAAAGTAAAACGGTCTCAGCGCGGTAGGAATCGCTGAGGCCGGGCTTTGCTTACATACTGCGGCGTCAGACGTTGTGGGGCGGGATCAGCGCCTGGCTTCAGAGTAACCCAACTTCGTCAGGCCCGCTCCTATGAAAAGGACGGCCAAAAGGCTTTGGGCGCAATCGGCCTGTGCTGGGAGCGCGTCCTGTTAGGCAGCACAAAAAAGATGGCCCCAGCATCCGGATCATGCTGGGGCCAGGCCAGATCGAGGACCGCTGTCCGCCGAGAAGCAGCGAGCCTGTTTCCAAGGCTGAAACAATACGAAATGAAAGTTATCTACCCTATTGTTCGGATGCCGCTACTTTTCTGGCTCCACTAGCTAAACGCATATGCGGTCAGGCTAGCGACGAGAACCAAGACACTCAGCGCAGTAACAGACGCAAATGTCCGCTCCACTCCATTCATGCGTTCCATGGTTTTAAGCTCGCTCGTAGGAAGCCTATCGTCGCAGTGTGCAGCAGCGGAGTCATTAACCTTCGTGAATCGCACGCCGTAATTTGGTTTTGGCGATTGGCTTTCTTGAGAGATCCCCTTCCAATTGCTTGACCATCGCTATTGGCCATCGACCTTCATGTCCCGCAATTGCAATGCGGAGCCCATGGACATCATCTACAAATACGTGCTCAATTGTGCCGGCTTTCCCATCGGACAAGACGACCCCTTTGCCCACCAACTCTTTTTCGGAAGCATGAAGTTCGGAGAGGATGTTTAAAGCGCGTTTGCTGCAGTCAAAAAACTCGTTCATGGGTACGCAACTATCCTAAATGTAATCTGAAGCTGCGATCGATTTACGCTGGGGTCGAGCGGTAGCCCACGCCATATGAGCGCCACGCGCGAAGACGAGTTTTCTATCATGCGGGCACCGCGTCATTAGCACATGTGAAACGCGCTTATGGGGGCCTGCTGCTTTCTGGCGGGGCGTCTTCGTTCCCCAATTTTCATCACGAATGGAATGAGGAACCTAGAACGCCCATAGCCGACGCATTGATCTTGCAAGTGGCGGGTACGCCTGGCGCCTATAAGGAATAGCTCGCGCTCGAAGACCAATTGATGGGGGCGATGCAAGGACATCGCCATGAGCACCGATCATCTCGCAGCAATTGCGATTGTACCGCTGGTGCGGATTGGCCGCCTCCATTCCGTCGGCTACGACCGCCACCGGCGGCGCGAATAGCGGCATACGTGAATGCTTTCGTGCCTCAGTCCGGCGGCTAAACACCCTCCAATCGAGGTACCCACCGCCCTGCCGCGCCGCAGCATATCCGCAGCGTTCATCGAGCTCGTATCACTTTCGCCCGGCCGTCCTAGTTGACGGCCGGGCTTTTGCGTTAAACCGAGCTGCTAGGTCGCGGGTTCCGATTTCCAGATAAATTGCGACAAAGGCTCAGGCTCGCCGCCGCGACCTGCCTGTTAATTTTGCATTCGGTGCAAAAGAGAACCGCCAATCCGGGTACGGTCGGGCTTGGCGGCTCCGTCCTCTTAGTGGACCGCGAGATCACACCGCGAGGCCGAGCTGGCTTAGATCGGTGGCGACGATAGTCGAGACCGGACGGCTACGGGTTTCCGCGACAATTGCTCAGCGCTGGGGCATGACAGGGCGCGCCTTGTCGTAGTAGTAGACACTAGCGGAGCGCATTTGGCTCCCGGATCAGGTAACCCAATCGTTCTATCGGTTGCTATTTTCCCCGGTACTATGCGGCGGCTGCGGCCCGCTCGGACCAGCCGTGTGGCTTGTACAAAACCTAGAGCACACTCGGCTAAATAAGAATGTGAGATAGACGCCTCTAGTTCGACGACGAGTTGCCGGCTACGCTCCTCATTTCGAATGACCGTCCGTTTGATGATCCCGATGGCGAGGAACTGCTGAACGACGAGATGGCCTGGCAGAAGGCCGTGACGACGGTTCGCGATATCGGGTCCAATCTGGACCTCGACAAATCCAATCGTTGGTCGATCGCGGTCAAGGGAGGAACAAAACGCAATCTTTCAGATCGACGTCACCGCCAAGCGCATCGTCTCCCCTTCGAGCTAGCCAGTCGGCTGCAAGTGAAGATAGGCCGGATCGAATCCGGCCAATTCCTCCAATTTATCGTGGTCCAGAATGCGGTAGTGTGGCCGCTCGACTTGCATGATACCTTCTTGCCGCAGTTCCTGCAGCGTGCGGTTGACGTGGACCGTCGAAAGTCCGAGACAATCTCCAAGATCGGATTGCGTAATAGGGAAGTCGAAATCGCCGTCGCTCGTTCGACCGACAGCCCTCAATCGACGATGAATTTCGGCGAAAAGGTGGGCCATACGCTCGTCCGCGGACCTGCGGCCGACATTGACGATCCATTCCCTAAAAATCGCCGCGTCAATGAGCGTTTCGCGCCAAAGCGCACCTGTCACATTCGGGCGCTGCTTACACAAGGCCTTGATCGCTTCATGAGGGATGAAGCCAAGCGTGCAGGATGTCAGCGTCGTGAAATCGTGGTCCATGACGTTGAGGTAGAGGCTCTGCAGATCCGGTATTTCGCCGGGAATGTGCAACGAGAGGACTTGCCGCTTGCCGTCCTGCGTGATTTTTGCACGGTACGCAAATCCTTCGGCGAGAAGGCAACATTCCTTTGGCCGGCTGCCATCGGCGACAATAATGTGCTGGGCCGGGACTTGTCGTTCCTGGATCGGCAGCTGCTCAAGTGCCTGAATGTCATCGCTGTCGAGCCGGTTGGAGGCAGTTAACTTTGTGATCAGGCTAGTCGCGGTGCTTGAAGCCATCGGCGTTCTCCCCGCATTGGAGGAAATGAGCGTAGCGCCGGCGGTGAAATGCCTGCTTCGCCAGCGAATGATCGGGAGCACGACACTCTCAGCCACCGGCGCCCAATTGATAGTTGCCGATGATGCTTAGATAACAATTGGGGGGACCGCGATGTTCCTCGATAACCTGGCTGAAGCCCGGCAGTCTCAAGGTACGGCCCGATGGAGAAGCCATACTCCAGATTGATCGACCAGCGGCTCGAGCAACTCCAAGCGCACCGCACCAACATCCGCCATTATCGGTGGCTTCTGAAAACGCAGCTTTCCGACTTGGAGCGTCAGTTCATCGAAAGGCGCATCGGCGAGGAACTGGAGGCCACGCAAGGCGTGGCCTCTGACGCTCCGCCTCTCGGCATATGCCGGCTGTCATCCAGCCGCCGGGAGATCGGGAGAAAAACATCCATGATCGAACCTTAAAAGCTACTCATTCGCGTTAGCGAGAAGATCGTCGGCGACTACCAGTATCTCATCGATACGCGACCTCGGAACGGGAGCGCGAGCGCTTTCGCCAGCGCATCAATGAAGAGCAGCAGCTGCTGGATACCCTTCGGCAGCCAGCGCAGATCTCTCGTGCGACGTGACATGGGGATGCACTACCGTAGGATCAAACCAGCTGATGAGTGAGTTGGAGAGCTTGCCCTTGGGCGAGGCTATCCGACTTCGCTGGGTCTTGCGGGACATCAGAGCTAGGCGCTTCATCGTCAGTCCGCTGGATCGGCTGAGTTCAGAATCTCACCAGATGGGCTACGTCGAAACCATGACATGCTTCCCGTTCTGACGGCGGCGGGCATGGGTGAGATTTGAAATCCGAAAGATGACCTCAGCGATCAGGGCACCGCCGCGATAAAAAGCTAAACAGGCGAGGATAGCCGGCGATCGCGAACCAGGTTCACCCAGCCGTTGCTGAAAGCCGAGGGCTGCCGCGGTCCATTGCGTCGCTCCCCAGGTCGACGCGACGACGATGCCGAACACGATCGTGATCTGACCGATGTAGATCTTTGCTGGAAACATTCGCCGCCCCATCCGCCCACGCGACGTGAGCGGCACGATGAGAACGGCGAAATTCGGCGAGCCTTCAATCGAAATAAAAAGTCGCGCCATCAGCGAGCGCGATTTCGATCAAGCCCGATCAAGTGCCGAAGTTGAAGATCAAGATCAGCACAGCGTCATCGAATGCTTCAACAGCGCGTGAACACCTGGCGCAGATTGCATCTCGTTGCCATGTCGCGCTCAGCCACCGGGCGATCGGTTACTCAACAGCGAAGAGATATTGCCTCTGTCGGCAGGCGGTGCGTGGTCGCGCCTCGATTCTGCATGACCAAGCTGCTTCTCATTGTACGCGGGCTTCGGAGTGCCGGATGGATCAGCGATGAGCATGTCGTTCGAGAAATGCCCCGCAAGGCGTGCGCATGCCGACCAACTCAGGCTTGTTGGTCCCGGCGCGCAGGGAGCAGCTTGTTTGACGATCGACATGCTCGGCATTCGATCGTCGTCGGCAGAGCACGCCTGGCCGAGCCTATCTTCTTGCGCCCAGCTTGTGCTGCCGCCGCTGCCGGTCGAGACTGCGTTGCGGCCGCGTCGGTGTTGAGCCTGCAATCCGCGGATCACTGTAGACGAGAGGTTGGCGCGTCGGTAGACTTTTCTGCGAGATCGTAGGCGGCGCGATCGGAGCCGAGCTCGGATACACCCTTCCCTAGTTCGGTCCGGAGCAACGTCTGGAAGCTGTCATCATAGGTCGCGATGCTGGTGCGGATCGCCGCTCTCCACTGATCGCCGCGATCCCATGCCTCCGTATAGGCGGCGGCAAGATCCGCGTGCTGCCTGTTGGCGATCATCGCTTCGATGATCGATCGGGCCTGAAGCCGATCCTTCGCGCTTTTTGCGGTCGCATCGCGGTCCTCCTTGCGGCGGGAGCCGACGATCAGCTTGTGGATGGCGTAGCGTTCGGGCGATGGAATGAGGACCGGCACGCCCGCACCGTGCAACAGCACCGCGCGGATGGGCTGATAGATCAGGTAGTCGAGGAAGCGGAGGGGCAGTGCCGCTGCTCCGCCCAGGGCCGGCATCGGGACCGGCCTGCCTGCCTGGTCGTCCGACCACTGGTTCGGCGTCAGGAATTCAACCTTGAAGTTGCTCCTCGACGTGAATTGGGTGGAGACCCTGCCGTCGGCCTGGCTCGGAACCTCGCGGAAGGTCGGATCGACCTGGCGCAGCACCTCCAGGATGGGAGGCATGGAATCCTTGATCGCCACCGAGATTTCGTGGAATTGCGCAAAGTCGGCGTCGCCGGTCTGCATGGCGGCCGCATCAAGGCGCCGGCCAAGCACGGCGGCGTAGCACTGATAAGCGACAGTGCCGACGAGCACGCCCCTCATGCGGAAGAAGCCCGCCTTCGCCAATTCTTCCACCACCTGGCCAGCCATCGGCAGGGGACGCGGCAGATAGGCCTCGCGCGTCAATGTGGAAACGAGACGGCGACGTCCCTTCAGATCGGCCTTCAGATCCTTGAATGCTTCGACCCGCTTGGTGATCTCTGGATCGTCGACGGGACCGACATAGCGGCGGTGTTGGCCCGCGCCTTCGGGCTTCGGCGTGTCGAAGTACCAGTATTTTTTGCCCTTCACCTCGACCGCTACGAAGCGGCCGCTCGTGGAAAATTCGGAGGTGAAGCTCTCGTCCAGGCTTCGCTGGACAAGCTCCGAATAGAGCGTCTGGTAGCTGATATCGAGGGCTTGGTTCGACGGCATCTTGGAACCTCGCTATACTATTTTCGCGAGAATAGTATAACCACCGGTATTCTGGAACATTTCAGCTATACTATTCTCGCAAAAATAGTATAATACTCATTAATTTCAATTCCTTGGACACACAACAGATGAATTCCACGAACGCTCCTGGATGGAACACGAACGCTCCTGGACGGAAATTGACCGACTTTCCGAGCAATCCGGTCACTTAGCGTCCAATTCCGCGCTTGATGCCGATCGACCAGGAAATGCCCTCCCCGCCGACCTGACCGGTGACCAATTGCCCGCGCGCCCGCTCCAGCACCGGCCGCCAGGGCACCAGCGCGAACTCATGCGATCGCTCGATCAAGGCGAACCGCCCACTGTGCAGCGTGAGCACGCGCCGGTAGACGCCCTCAACCTTGTCGCCGGCCTTGACGTCGACATGCTCAAGCCTGGTGCGCGCGGAAATATCCGCCACAGTCCTTGCCAGCTCACGGGCCTCGAGCGTCTCGAGCATGTTCCGCGCGTACCGCGCTTGCCCCCTTGCTCTCGCGCCAGCCCCTGCTCGATCAGCCATTGCCGCCTGGTCGCAATGCGGTCTCGACTTCCGCCCCGAAGCCAGCCGACACGAACCCATCGGGCTCCTTGCCAATCAGCTTGCGATCAAGCCACGTTGCTCCCAGCGCCTGCGGCAGATCTTCGAGTCTCTGCCATGACAACACCGCGACGCGTACCGGATTGCGCGAGCGCTGCAGCTTCTCGTATCGGAGCGCCCGGTCGAGATAGTCGTCGCCGACATTCCAGCTCCCGTCGGCAAGACGGCTTACCATTGCCTCACGCCGCATCGCCTCCAGACGCCGTACGTGCGATCCGACATATTCGCTCGATGCCTGCGGGTCGAACTCCCGGTGCAGGCGGTTGCTAGCGAACCGGAATCAAACCGGATCGAAGTAGTGCATCTCCAGGAGCAGACAGCCGCCGACGGATTTGAACGGACCGTGCGGCGCGTGCGGAGGCCGGCAGGCGTAAGTGTTCGGCGGGAAGCTCACGCCGCCCTCGCCCTTGTCATCGTTGCCGACGATCAGGTCGCCCGATACGAGATAGACCTCTTCCCAATACTCGTGCGAGAACGGCGCCGTCGTATAGACGTCGGGCGCAAAACGGAGCAGCCGGGTTCTCGTACCGTGCCGATTCTCCTCATCTCGGCCGCCGGCGATGATCTTCTGCTGGATGCCGGCCGGATAGCCCGCGGGCGTTTCCCACCCGGTGGTCTTAACGAGCGTGTAGAATTCGTCGTGCTTCTTGTTGACGGGCATGTGTTTGCTCCCTGATTCAGGCGGCTGCTGGAGGTCGAGACGCCGTTGAGGTCGTAGGAATCGAGCATCGTCTGCACCAACCGATCGGCGCCGGTCCAGTCGTAGGTGCGATAGGAATGGCCCTTGGTAACGAAAGTCGCGCCGGCGTAGAACATCTCGTATTGCTGATGGTGCGACCCGAACTCGGAGCCGACGGCGTCCCAAGCGAGCTTGTAGAATTTCACGCGGTCGTGCGAATTGGCCTTCGGCGACTGCTGCGTCTGGTCGATCAGGGCAGCAATCTCCGGGTTGCCGAAGTCCGCCACCGACGAAGGCAGCATGATCATGCCGCCGCCGGCGAGCTCGCGCAGCGTATTGATGATGTGGGCGTAGAGCTGCTGCGTCAGGACCTGTGCGGAATAGAGCGTGTGCCGATCCGGGATGAAGTAGGGACCGACCTGCGTGCCCTTTGCCTCCATCGCAGCCACCAGCGCATCGACCATGCCGGTCTCGGCTGCGAGCTGACCGAGCATTTCGCGAACCTGCGGGAATTGCGTGACGCCGTTCATTTCGGCGATCCGATGCGCAAGGCCAGTCAGGAACGTGAGCTTCACGCTGAGAGGGACCATCGCCTGGTAGTTTTGGTAGACGTGACAAGGCATGGCGTGGAACTGCTTCTGGCACATCTCGACGTTGCCCTCGATGAAGACGCGATCCCAAGGCACCTTCACGTCGTCGAAGCAGAGAACTGAGTCATCCTCGTCGAAGCGGCTCGACAGGGGATTGTCGAACACCGCGCTCGCAATGCCATGATTTGGCGAGGAGATTGACCGCGTGAACGATGCACTCCTGACGGCGTCGAAACCCGAACTGCTCGACAAGGAAGGAGACCGCACGCTTCGCGGCCTGCTCTACGATTATTTCGCGTTCGGACGCAGTCTTGAGGCCTGCCGCGAAATATTCGCGGGCTTCGTCGACCTGTCGCCCACCCAATATCTGATATTGATTGCGATCAAGAATTCGACTGCGGAAGAACCGATGGGCGTGAATCAGGTCGCCGAGCGGCTATATCTGAGCGGCGCCTTCGTCACTAACGAGATCAACAAGCTGGTTTCCGACGGCCTGCTCGAGAAAAGCCCCCACCCCGAAGACGGACGACGGGTGCAACTTGCGCTCACCCAACGCGGAATGAGCCTACTAATCCGCCTTGCCGCTTTGCAGCGCCCGGTCAACGACGCCTTGTTTAGCATGCTGACGCGTGAGGAGTTCAAAGTGCTGTCCCAGTTGTTGTCACGGCTCGCTTCGAACGCCGACAACGCGTTGAAACTCGCCGAACACGCCAGAGCGACGCTCAAACTTCAGGAGGATCAGAACGCCTCCCGAGCCAAGGCACCTAAGCTTCGTCAGAAGCGGCCAGCAGCACGTCATGGCCCGCTGTAATTCCCGTTCTGCGCCGTGACGGAGCAAATCGTGGCCAATGGTAGCGGGAGTCCGCTACATGAGCAGGCTAGCTGACCTAGTCAGGTCAAGGCCAATTCTTAGGTCCGACCAGATCGCGCCAGACCTCTCGCTGTCGCGACGATACCATATTCAGAAGGTCGGGGTCGATGACGCCTGGACGATCAACCTATCCCATGCGCCAGGCACACCACCGCGATCGCATCGACAATGCGCTGGTCGAGACTGGCGTAAGCGCCCAGATCGGTCTGTGCAGGCACCGACCGGACGATCTCAGGGCTCGCCGACGCCGCGACGAAGGTCGTCTGGCGGATAGCCCTAGCGCCTTCTGTTTGTCGCGAACGGATGGAGCTGATTCGGCGGCTGGCCGCTCGTGCTCGGCGACGTGATTGCATGACGCGATGCCTACCGTGCTCGCCAGCCTGCGTCGCTCTGCTTTTGCTTCGGCCGGGCCATATAGCTTCCCGTAGCGTCCCTGCGCCTGTTGAACGTCAAAAAAAGCAAAATGGCTCCTTACGGAGCCCGGAAATCTCGGCGAACGTTTCCCTCCAATTCAAATCGTACGTCTTGCCATTTCACGCCAATCTTGTGGAATAATTCAGCTATCGATCGCGCAAGGTCATATGCGATGGGACGCGTGCCGACGTTTACCAGCAAGTTGCTGCCGCCTGTAGACAACGGGCTGGACTTTCATCAAACGCGCGAAAGTGCGGCTGAAACTACTTGCACTGGAATAGCCGAGGAATTTTGCGACGTCGGACAGGGGCTTACTCGAGTCTACGAGCAGCCGGCAAGCCAAATTCAAGCGAACCTCCGCAAGCATTGCGCGGTAGCTTGTGCCCATACGACCGAGATGACGCTGCAACGTCCGCGCGCTGATCTTGCAGGCGCGAGCTGTGCCATTTATGGTTGCGTCACCGTGTCGCAGCGACGCGACAATGGCCGCGCGGATCGCCTCGGACGAAGGCAAACGGACGGCTCTCATCTGTTGGTGTGAGGCACGAAGTCTATGCTCCGTCTAGAGAATACCAGATGCTTCGACGCCATGGGCATTCCGGGCCTCCTTCCGGCCGACTGTCCGGGAAAACCGGGGCGCCTTTCGATCACCCAGCGGCTCTCGTTCGACCATTGTCGAGCGCACGTAATGCTGCGAGGGTGCGGAGAGAGAATTCATCGAAACGCAGCACGGGCTCAGCTTTCCTCCATTGCGGTCGTAGTCTTGATCTCAAGTAAGCCTATGCAGCGAATTGTTGGCCGTCTGGCCATAAGCCGCCAAAAAAGCCGGCAAGACCCGCATCGAAGGAGTGGCTCGCAGCCGATCGCTGGGGTGCAGAGAACGGTGCATGCCGGGAGGGGGCAGCGAACTCTTCCATTTTTGCCGGCCGCGCCAACGCCCGGTCCCAGCGAAACTCCCGCCGACATGCAGCATCCATTTTACGATCGAGGGGCGGCCCGGTGGCAAATATTCATTTGACGCGCTGCCAGTTCCTCATTCCCTTCGCTGATATCCTTAGCGAAATCGGCGCGTCGACGGGTTCGTTTCTGGCAAAATTTCATCTTCCGACGTCATTGGAAGAAAAGGCCAATCACTACGTTCCGATTCTGCGAGCAATCGACTTCGCGGAAATCGCCCGGAGATCACAAGGTATTCCGGATTTTGGATTCCTCGCCTCCCAACGTCTGCACTATTGTCACCTGAGCGAGAAAACCCGGACGCTGATCGGCCATGCCCCAACGCTGTTGGTCGCGTTGCAACAGGCTTGCAAATGGGCATCGATCGAGGACTCGAACCTGAAGAACTGGATCGAGCGCCACGACGATCACGTGAGGTTTTGCAGCAGTCTCACTGGAACAAAAGGACTCCTGCATCTCGAGCATTCACAGTGGCTTCAGAATATTTTCCCTATATATATCGTCCGGCAATTCGCCGGACCGGATTGGGCTCCTGCAACAATCGCCTTTGAAGCCCGGTATACGCCGAGCCCTGCATGTCATTCATTCTGGCCAAACACGCGTTTCCTGTCTGGACAGGACGCATCGTGGATCGACGTGCCGATCTCGCTCCTCAGCCTTCCCAATCGCGCAAAGGAGCAAGTGCTCTCCTTGCAAGACGATCAGGCTGGCCCGTCAGGTCATGACATCATCGCAACGCTCAAGTTGATGTTGCCGTCCTACCTCGACCAGGGACTTCCGGCTCTCGCTCAGGTTGCGGAGATGGCTGGCGCGAGCGCGAGGAGCTTGCAACGTAAGCTTGCGTACGCCGGCATGACATACTCGGATCTGCTCGACACCATCCGGTTCGAGAATGCCAGCAAGCTCTTGCGCGACACGGATTCCAAGATCATCGAAATCGCATTCTCCTCCGGCTATACGGATCCAGCGCACTTTACGCGCGCCTTCCGCCGCATTACCGGCGTTACGCCGCGGCAGTTTCGTGCGCAATCGCGGCCGGGACAAGCGCCTGCCTTGGGCGCCATGCTGCCCGAATGATTGAAGGCATCCTTGATTCGACACGACATCAACGTCGATCGATCGGACCCGGCTTCGCTGGATGGGAGCGCCACGACTTCGGACGGGATAGATCCCTCCTCCTTTGCGCCGAGGAGCTGAAGCGCCGGTCTCCATCAACAGAACGCCGCCGACGGTCAGGTCGGTGCGGTGCGTGTGCCGCGAACGCGCGGGGCCCTCGTGCTCGAACGCACATCAGGCAAACCTAAAAGTCCGGACCAAATACGTCATCGTTGAACTGGGCCGAAGCGTCATCGTTTTCCATGCTGTTGATCAGGTTCTCTTCGGGATTCGTAAAGCCGCCTGCCGAGAGCGTAGTTGCCGGCAATGCACCATAACTGGCGCGATATTTGTCCATAGCGGCCACGCTGCCGACATACGCACAGGTACATCCGGAGGGATCCGCGTAAACGTAGTAGGGACGTCCGCTCCTCTGCCGCAGCTGAAATTGATTGGACGGGAACGACATCAGCCGATTCAACAGCTCCGGCGTGGTCGCAGCGACAGGGCTGAATCCCGATGAGATCAACAATTGACCAGTTGATTGCTGGGCGTAACCGCGAGCACCCGAGCACAACTGGACAAGAAGAGTGACCGAAACGAGGGCTGCAATACTGCCTGCAGATCGAAGACCCATTTTTTCTCCGGAGATATCTGGATGAGCTACCAATTGGAGCCGAGAGTGAAATGGAAGGCGGCTATAAATATGCCGTATACGAACCGATCCAGACCAGGATCGACATCAACAGGCCGATGACGCCGGCGTTGTCCGCGAACACGGTGGCGGTGCCCGGCATTCCGAGCCGGAGTTGGCTACGGTCGATGGTCTTCGGGATCGAAATAGCGGCCGGATAAGCCTTCGCGCCTCCGATCGAGCCGACCCGCGCCAGCGTACCTGAGACCGCGATCTGGCCCTGCCCCACGCCTTGGGGGATAGCCATGACCGTCGCTTCGTGGATGCGGCCAGGGTCGTCGTCGAAGACGAGCTTGACCCGCGCGCCGGGCTTGATGGTGCGGAATCCGTTCGGCGGGAACATGCCGGTGATGACGATATCGTTTGCGACGATGAACGACATCACCGAGCGCGCCGGCATGGCGCGGTCGCCGACCGACAGCGCCATGATCGTAACGACACCGTCGCCGATGGCGCGGATCGTCGTCTGCTCGAGCTCCCACTTCGCATGGTCGAGCTGGGCCTGGATCTGTGCGACGGTTGTGTTGACGCCGCCGATTTCCGACTCCATCGCCAATTGTGCGCTCAGCTGTGCGGCCTTGGCCGCCTGAAGCTGAAACTCGACCGTGTCGTATTGCACCTGGACGTCCTGCAGACGAAACGCGGTCTGCGCCTCCTCGCTGACGAGCTTGCGGTAATCGGAAAGCCGCTGGGTGTGAAAGGCGAGCTGCTTGGTCAGTCCATCGACATTCGCCGTCGCCTGCTCGTAACTGGCCTTCAGTTGCTTGACCTGCTGGCGTGCCTGGGCGAGCGATGCCTCGAGCTGGTTGACCTTGTACTGGAACGGTGCCGGATCAATGCGAAACAGCACCGCGCCGGCCTTCACCGGTTCGTTTGGCTTGACCGGGATTTCGATCACCTCGCCGGAGACATTGGGCGCGACCTCCATGACGCGGGAAATCACGACTAAGCTTCCCGACGGGGTCAGGTAGTTGAACATCGCGAGGAATACCGCGAGGATGAACGCGCCAAGCAGCACGGTGACGGTGCCGGACGCCCAGCCCCATCGGAACAGCTTGAGCCTCGAGAAGACGAGCCAGACCAGGACCAAATAGAGCGTCAGGATGATGAGCACGATAATCTCCTGCATCTGTCGTGCACCGGGATTGAACACTCACAAGGGCGGTGCCATGCCCGTGCCGGCCGGATGCGTGCAATTGCGACTCTGTCGCCGCGCATCCGGCCGATAAAAATTCGATCTCTATGACGCGCGCTTGAAGCCGGGAGGCTTCCACGTCCCTTCACCAGCTGGCAGAATCGATGGCGGCGTGGTTTTCGGCCAGTACAGTCGCATCACCACATAGATCGGGCCATCCGGCGCCGGCAGCCAGTTTGCCTCCTTGTCGGCTCCCGGAGACTTGTTCTGGACGTAGATCGTCAGCGAGCCGTCGGAACCGCACTTCATGTGCGGCAGCATCGGCGAGTTGATCAGGTAGCGGTTGATCGGGTTCTTCACCAAAAGCTGCGTCTTGCCGTCATACATCGTCACCGACCAGAAGGCGTTGACCGGCGGCAGCTGCTCCGCCGGGAAGGTAAGCGTGTAGCTCGACTTCGAGCAGTCGAGTTCTTTGCCATCGACATCCACTTTGCCCAAAGGATACATGGCCTCCACCGCGTCGTTGCCATAGATGCCGGCCTTCGCGGCTGCCGCGCGCATAAGCCAGTCGCCATGGAAGAATGCGGCATCGCCGAACGGCGCGCCGACGCGCCAGCCGTTGATGTCCTTGCCGAGGGTCGCAACGGCCTCGCTGACCTTGCGCTCGCCCTCCTTCATGCCAAGCAGGATCTCCGCCTTGTCTTCCAGCGACAGGCTGCGGAAATCGAAGCTCTTCCCTGGCCCCACGCCGATCCGCGCCAGCTGCTCGCGGATCCAGCGATCTTCCGGCAGCGCCGGCGCGAATTGAAGCGCGAAATCAAGGTATTCGAAGAACTCGGTGCGGACGAGGTCCTTCTCGAATTTGGGGAAAGAAGGCGCCGGCGCCGGCGCAGGCGCCGGCTGATTCAGGAAGCTGGAAAGCGGCTGCGCCTTGTAGCCGGCCTGAATCTTCTTGACGGCCTCGATATCGGCCGGGTCGAACAGCTGCGTGCGTAAGAGCCCCAGGCAAAAATCGGTGGTCGACCGGAATACCTTCTTGATGCCGGCCGGTGTCACGCCGGTCCATCGCGGGCCGACGATCATATAGCTTCCGGCATCGCTGCCGGTGGCGCGCGTCCCGACATAGCCGAAATTATACGTGTTGAGGTCGTTCAACTGCAGCGAATAGTAGCGCTTGGGGCCGATCGCCGGCACCGAAAAGACAAGCGGTTCGGCCCGCAGGTCCAGCCAAGCGAACGAATACGGCGTGTCGCTGTTGGGGGTGATCACGGCGGTATCTTCGTATGTGAAGACGCGCGCCTCGTTGAACAGTGTATTGAACGGCGCCTTGTACTGGCCCGACGACTTGTCGACAGCGTACTCGTTCATGACGCCGTAGGCCATCACCATCGGCAGGCCATAGATGAAGCCGGCCTCTGCGATGTCCTTGGCCTTGAAGAATCCCGGACGTTCCGACCACTGGGCCCAAGCCTGGCTTGATTGGGCGCCAGCAGCGGCGACGCCTGCCAGCGCGGCAGATCTCAGCAAATCGCGCTTCGTCAGCATGTTCGGGCTCGATCGCTTTTGCATCAACCTACTCCGTTTCCGTGGTGGACGGGCCTGACACGCCAAGCGTCTTTTCGTCCGCTCGCCAACCTAACGAAAAAGCGGCCACCCACTATGCAAATTCGGCAATCTCCATCCCCGCGCGAAGCAATGGTCTGAAATCGCGCTCAGTTATTGCCAGCGCGTGGTCTTCGACTTCGGCATGCGCCCGCTCGGATCCCCGGCTCGCCAAGCGATTGGTCGGATGGGCCCCCGATCAAGGTCAGAAACTGCATAGCCGATGCTGGGAAGTACGGGCTAGCCTGCCTTGCGCGGCACGAGATGGAGCGCCGCAACGCTGCCAAAAAGCCGGCTTGAACGAAACCAACCCCAGGAAACAACGATGGACATCACCCGCCGTTTTGCGCTGAAGACCGGACTTGCCGCCGCTTCCACTGCACTGACCCCGTCGATCCTCCGAGCGCACGAAGGCCCAGTATTTGATATCGTTGAAGGGGCGGAAGATTTTTGGCTCGCCACCGACGCCTATGTGTTCGGTTATCCACTCGTCACAATCGAGATGACCCGCCGGGTCTTCACCAACGTCGTCAAAGCGGAGGGCACGCGCGCTCCAATGGGGCAAATCATCAAGCTGCGTCAGTATCCGGATGCCTCGTTTCGCGATGTGACAGCACCGAACGCCGATACGCTCTACACCACTGCATTTTTCGACGTCGGCAAGGAGCCATGGGTGTTGAGCATTCCCGACATGAAGGACCGGTATTTCCTGCTGCCGATGCTCGACGGCTGGACCAATGTGTTCGCCGTGCCCGGAAAACGCACAACCGGCACCGGGGCGCAGACCTATGCAATCACGGGTCCGGGCTGGAGCGGCACGCTTCCGTCCGGCGTCAAGGAATTGAAGGCCCCAACCAACATCGTCTGGCTGCTCGGCCGGATCTACTGCACGGGCACTCCGGAAGACTACGCAGCCGTCCACGCCTTGCAGGACCAGTTCAAGCTGGTGCCGCTGAGTTCCTACGGAAAGGACTACACGCCGCCCTCGGGCAAGGTCGATCCGTCCATCGACATGAAGACGGCCGTGCGCGAACAGGTCAACCGCATGGATGCGGCTGAATACTTCAGCCTGCTCGCCCAGCTGATGAAAGTGAACCCTCCCTCTGCTGCTGACGCGCCCGAACTCGCGCGGTTCGCCAAGATCGGTCTTGTCCCGGGCCAGGACTTCGATGCCAGCAAGCTGGACGCGGATTTCGTCAAGCGCATTCCCCGCGCCGCTTTCGATCGCATCATGCTCCAGCTCAAGGTCAACGACGCCATCAAGAAGGTCAACGGATGGATCTACGACACCAAGACCGGCGTCTACGGGACCGACTATCTCAACCGTGCGCTGGTCACCGCGATCGGGCTCGGCGCGAACCGCAACAGAGACGCGGTTTATCCGCTTTCGCTAAAGGATGCAGACGGTAGCGACTATCACGGCTCGAACAAATACGTCATGCGTTTTTCAAAGGGCCAATTGCCGCCGGTGAGCGGCTTCTGGTCTGTTACCATGTACGATGCCAACTACTTCTTCGTCTCCAACCCGATCAATCGGTACTCGATCAGTCCGCGACAGAACCTCAAGGTCAATCCGGACGGCTCAACGGACCTGTACATCCAGAATCAATCCCCGGGGGCCGACAAGGAGTCGAACTGGTTGCCTGCACCGACCGGCAAGTTCATCCTGATGCTGCGCATGTATTGGCCGAACGAGGACGACCCGTCGATCCTCGACGGCACTTGGTCGATCCCGGCGGCCAAAAAAGCGACGTAAGTTTAAGCGACGGGCAAGGGGACGCTTCGCGGCGTCCCCTTGCCCGTCACGCTACGCAGCGATTATCTTGAGCAAACGATCTCACATCGTTGTAAAAAGCTCCCCGTGACCAACGATGCGCTAAGCTTTCGTTGCGAGCGCTCGCCCTGACTCCAATGTAGGCGGCGGCGCAGGTACCGGTCGCGGAGAAAAGTAGCCATGCTGATCGACACACCGACCGCCGCGCACCTGTCGCAGGTCATTTCGCAAGTAGCGGCGCCCGCATTTCTCCTTGGCGCAGTTGCGGCCTTCGTGTCGCTTTTGATAGGGCGCATGAATCGCGTCGTCGATAGGCTACAGGCATTGCATGCTACGGCCGACGACGACCGTTCCGGAACGCACCCTGATATCCCACACCTCAGGCGTCGCGCTGTGCTTCTGAACAAGGCAATCGTTCTCGCGACGGTCAGCGCAATCGTCACCTCGCTGCTGGTGATCCTGGCGTTCGTGTGTACCTTCTTTCGATTCCAGCATGAGTACGGCGTTGCACTGCTCTTTGTTGTCGCTCTCAGCTTCTTCACGCTCTCGCTTGTAGATCTGGTGCGCGAGGCCCGCCTTTCACTGCATGACCTCAGTCACCACAAGCCCAATCCGTAGCAAGCGGCCGGCTCAGCCGGGCTCTTTCGCGTTGTAGCGCCAAGACTCGAAATCGGCTCGTTTCTGGACGGGCCGGCGCTTCCTCGAGTCGAGAGAATCATCGTCCAGTGCCGGCTGGACGCAAATGGTACACAAGGCGCATCAGCCAGAGGCTGGCCCGGCGCAAGGACGCCAGGCCAAACTCCGCGCGGTCCCGCTAGTAGCACGGGGGATAGGGATAGTACCCGCAAACGGGCGGCCGATAGTAATACGGGTGGTACGCGTAGGCAGCCGCAGCGCCAGCCGCCGCGGCGGCTCCGGCATAATACGCACCTCGATAGGCCGTGCGTCGCGCAACGCCCGCGAATGAAAGCGGCGTAAACGGAAGGCCGATGATGTCGATGAA